>OZ244182.1:0-576837 GCA_965216615.1 Vicinamibacterales bacterium
ATTCCGACGTCATCGGGTGAGATCCCTCCGGCGCGGGGGATCTTGCTGACTGCAGCCGGGCCAGGTCGAACGGTCGAAGTCGTGCACCTCGAGGACGAGCCGCGTGAGATCTACGACGCCCTTCTCGAGGATGGGCTCGTGCTGGGCGGTCGACTCGAAGTAGTGGACCGCACCGGCCGGGGAGTCGGCGTGCGGGCCGGCGGCCGCGAGTGGACGCTGGACTCGGTCCGCGCGGCCAATGTGACGGTGCGTGTGCTGCCCGAAGGCGAGCGTCCAGATGCCCTTCAGGCCACGTTGCTCGATCTTGCCCCGCTGGAGACCGCGGCTGTCGTTGGCATCGTGTCGTCTTGCCGCGGTACGCAGCGGTGCCGGCTCCTGGACCTTGGTGTCGTACGCGGCGCCGAGATTACACCCGAGCTCGTCAGCGCTGCCGGAGACCCGGTCGCGTACCGAGTCCGTGGCGCGCTGATCGCGCTTCGACGAGCGCAGGCGGCCCAGGTCCTGGTTGATCGGACCAAGAGCCACACCAAGGAGGTCGCCTGATGGCAATGCCGGCAGCCGCGTGCGGCGGATGTGCCGAGCACCGGACACAGAACCTGATCCGGCTTGGGTTGAGCCCGGATAAGTGGGATGTCCTCCTTGCGCTTGCCGGAAATCCGAACGTCGGCAAGAGCACGGTGTTCAATGTCCTGACTGGTCTTCGCCAGCACACGGGCAATTGGCCGGGCAAGACGATCGCGCGGGCCGAAGGTGCCTTCGGCTACGAAGGTCAGCGTGTGAAGGTCGTCGATCTGCCGGGCACCTACTCTCTCCAGGCGGGCAGCGCGGACGAAGAGATCGCACGTGATTTCGTGTTGTTTGGACGCCCCGACGTCACGGTCGTTGTCGTTGATGCCACCCGGCTCGAGCGCAATCTCAATCTCGTTCTGCAGATTCTCGAGATTACCGACCGCGTCGTCGTGTATCTCAACCTCATTGACGAGGCTCGACGCCACGGGATTGCCATCGACGCCAGTCGGCTCGAGCGTGAGCTTGGTGTTCCCGTCGTGCCAGGGGTCGCCCGGTCGAGGGTCGGGATTGACGAGCTGCTCGCGGTCGCTCATCGCGTGGCTGTCGGCGAGGTTACGCCTCGTCCCTACCGCCTGGCGCAACATGCCGCGGAGGTCGAAGAGGTCTTTGGGTCGCTGGCCGACGCCGTCGAACAGGCGTTCCCGTCGCTGCCGAACAGTCGGTGGGTGGCGCAGCGGCTGCTCAATGCCGACGACGCCGTCGTTGAGGCCGTGCGATCAGGCGAGCTCGGGCAGCTGAGTGAGGAATCCGAAGTGCCTGCGCCCGCCACTGTACCGGAAGCCACACGAGCGCGTGTTCTCGACATGGCGAAACAGCTTCGATGGCAGCTGCCTCCGAACTTTCAGGATACCGTGACCGAGCGCACCTACCAGGCCGCGCAGGCAATCAGCGAGAAGGTGCGGATGCGCGGCGTCAAGCGCGTGGGCTTTAATCTTGATCGCGGGCTCGATCGGTTGTTGACGAGCCGGTGGCTCGGGTTTCCCGTCATGCTGGCCATCCTGGCGGCGGTGTTTTGGATCACGATCGAGGGCGCCAACGTCCCTTCAGGCCTGCTGGCGGCTTTGCTCATCGACACGGTCCATCCGTGGCTCAAGGGTCTGGGCGATGCCGTCGGAATGCCCTGGTGGATGGGCGGGTTTCTGTTCGACGGCGTCTACCTGGCCACAGCCTGGGTCGTCGCGGTCATGCTGCCGCCGATGGCCATCTTCTTTCCGATCTTCACGCTGCTCGAGGACTTCGGATACCTCCCTCGGGTCGCGTTCAATCTGGATGCGCTCTTCAGGAAGGCCGGCGCGCATGGCAAGCAGGCGCTGACGATGTGTATGGGCTTCGGGTGCAACGCAGCGGGCGTCGTCGCCACGCGCGTCATTGACAGCCCTCGCGAGCGACTCATCGCGATCATCACGAACAACTTTTCGTTGTGCAACGGGCGGTGGCCAACTCAAATCTTGGTAGCGACGATCTTTATCGGGGCGCTGGCGCCCCCACACCTGGCAGGTGCCGTCTCGGCCGCGTCGGTGGTTGGAATCGCCCTGCTTGGCATCGCGATGATGTTCCTGGCCTCGTGGCTGCTGTCGCGGACGGTGCTTCGAGGCGAGGCGACCAGCTTCAGTCTCGAGCTGCCGCCGTATCGACCTCCGCGGATTCTGCAGACGCTGTACACCTCCATGATCGATCGCACGTTGATTGTCTTGTGGCGCGCGGTGGTCTTTGCGATTCCAGCAGGCGCTGTCATCTGGCTCATCTCGAATATCGGGATTGGCGGAGCAAGCGTCGCCGAGCACGCGGTGTCGTGGCTGAACCCCATGGGAGTTCTGATCGGCCTGAACGGCGTGATCCTGCTCGCCTACGTCGTCGCGATACCGGCCAACGAGATTGTCATTCCAACCGTGCTGATGTTGACCGTCCTGACTGCCGACGTCGCCGGAGCTGGCGCCGGTACGGGGGTGATGTTCGAGTTGGACAACGTCGATGCGACCGGTCAGCTCTTACGCGCGGGCGGCTGGACCTTGCTGACGGCTGTCAACCTGATGCTGTTCAGCTTGCTCCACAACCCGTGCTCGACCACGATTTACACCATCTATCGGGAAACTCGAAGCGCGAAATGGACCACGCTGGCGGCATTGATGCCCGTCGCGATGGGTGTGACGGTCTGCTTCCTGTTGACGCAGGTGTGGAGAATGCTGACTCCGTTCTCCTGATATCCTCTCCCCTCCGATGGCCCCAGACATCCACCGCGACGAGTGGTCCGGCGAAGGCGACTTCACCCAGACGCTCATCGACTGGCTCAGCGAGCAGGAAACAGTGGCCCTCGTGCGGGTCGAAGACGCGCCATCGACGCGGAGCGATGTGGAGTACAACTTCATCAGCAACGAGATCTTTCTCGGATTTCAAACCCGGGACCGCGTCGAGCGCGAGCGCCTATGGGGCTTGTTTCCGCGGCGCCGGACGATCACCGACAAGCTCATGACGATCGCTGAGCTAGAGTCGGCGTTGAACGACGACTCCGAGCTGCCATCACCCGACTATGCGGATGACGGCATGATCCAGTTTCTGCATGCCCAACGGATCATTCCGCCGTATCAAACGAAGGGCTACAAGTTGATCGAGCTCGTGCGAATCTACGAAGTCGGCACGCTCAAACGGAACAGTTAACGATGGAGACTGCGGAAGTTCGCAAGCGCGTGATGCGCGTCATCGAGCAGTCGCGGGGGGCTGCCCAAGAGCGCCGGGAGCGCGCGGCGTCGGCTTCGCTGGCCGCGGAGCGGGCGTTGCGTCAGGTCGTGGCGCCGGTCGTCAAAACGATTGCGGGAATCCTCACCGGTGAGGGGTTCCCTTTCCAGGTCGCGACACCAACCGGCGCGGTCAGGCTCCAGGCGCAGGCGACCCCCGACAACTTCGTCGAGGTTGATCTCGATGCCGACCAGGACCCGCCCGCGTTGCGTGTGCGGGTCAGCCGCGCGAGAGGCCGACGCGTGCTGGTCGACGAAGACGTGATGTGCGCGGCCGCGGCGCTCACGTCGCTGACCGAAGACGACGTCGTCACGTGCCTGGTGGCGAAACTGGGGCCGTTCGTCGAGAGGTAGATTCAGATCGCCCCGTCGCCCTTGAGTCTGGCGATGTCCTCTGCCGAGTAGCCGAGGTCATTCCCCAAGATTTGGTCGGTATGCTGCCCAAGGGTGGGCGGTGGGGTGCGAACGTCACCTGGGGTATCGGCGAGCTTGATCGGCACACCCAGCGTGCGAATGGCTCCGGCCACGGGGTGGTCCATCGCCACGACCATCGCCCGCTCGACGATCTGTGGATCGGTAAGCACCTGCTCGAGATCGCGGACGGCTCCGCACGGAATACCGGCCCCCTTCAGCGACTCGATACACTGCGCGACCGCCCGCGTCTTGAGGCGGTCGACGAGAATCGTTCGCAGCTCATCACGATGCTCGACTCGCTCTTTGTTTGTGGCGAACCGCGGATCGTCCGCGAGCGTGTCGAGATCCAACAGGCCGCAGAACTTCCGCCAGATCTGGTCGTTGCCCACCGCCACGACAAACTCGCCGTCGGCGGCTTCGAGGGTCTCGTAGGGCACGATCGTCGGGTGCCGGTTGCCCATGCGCTTCGGGGCGACACCGGTCGTGAAATAGATTCCGGCCTGGTACGACAGCAGCGCGGCGACCGAGTCGAGCATGCCGACGTCGATGTACTGTCCCCGCCCGGTGCGGTGGCGGGCCAGCAGCCCCATCGCGACCCCATAGGCCGCGAACATGCCGGACGTAATGTCGGCGATCGCGATGCCCAGTCGATACGCCGGACCGTCGCCGGGTCCCGTGATGCTCATCAGCCCGCCTTCGCCTTGCATCACCGCGTCGTAGCCAGGCTCCGTGCGCCGCGGGCCGGTTTGGCCGAATCCTGATACCGAGCAGTAGATCATCCTCGGCCAACGGTCCGCCACGTCGCCATATCCGAGCTGCAGACGGTCGAGGGTGCCGGGTCGAAAGTTCTCGACCAGCACGTCAGTCTGCTCGAGCAGCTGTTCCAACACGCGGCGACCATCGGCATGCTTGAGATTGAGCGTCAGGCTCTCCTTGTTTCGGTTGATGCTCATGAAATAGGAGCTCTCGCCGTTCTGGAACGGCGGGCCCCATCCGCGGGTGTCATCGCCGCGGCCTGGCTGCTCGACCTTGATCACGCGCGCGCCCATGTCGGCGAGCATCATCGTGCAGTACGGTCCGGAAAGCACTCGGGTGAGGTCCAGGACAGTGATGCCCGCCAGCGGGCCTTCGGTCGCGCTTGTTGTCATAGCCGGTCCAATCTCGTGTGGGTGGGTGAGTCGAGCTACTCCTCGACGACCTCGGCCTCGGTGAGATCGCCGAACAGGTCGGCGTGCTCCGGGGCTTGGAGCGCGCGAGGGGTGTGGTCGACGGGCGAGAGCTCAGGGATCGGGTCGTTCGCCGCGACGCCGAGATCCTTGAATTTGCGTGCGGTCACCAGTACCCGCGATTCCAGCGTGCCAACGCTGCTGTTGTAGGCATCGACGGTCCGCGTGAGTCCCCGCGCCAAGTCGTCGAAATGTGCGCCGAGCACGCGTACCCGCTCGTAGAGCTCGCGACCCAGCTCGCTGACGCTTCTGGCGTTTCGCGTCACCGTCTCCTGTTGCCATCCGTAGGCGACCGCTCGTAGCAGGGCGATCAGCGTGAGCGGGCTTGACGGAATAACCCGCTTGTCAACGCCGAACTCGATCAGCGCCGGGTCGTGTTGCAGCGCCGCGCTGAAGTAGCCCTCGCCCGGTAGGAACATGAACACGAACTCGGGGGCCGGCTGGAACTGGTCCCAGTACTTCTTGCTGCTGAGCTGCACGATATGCTCCCGGAGCTGACGCGCGTGGTCTTTCAGCTTGGCCACACGCGTCGATTCGTCGGGCGCTTCGACCGCTTCTCGGTACGCGATGTACGGCACCTTGGCGTCGACGATGATGTTGCGCCCTCCGGGTAGCTTGATAATCAGGTCCGGGATGAACCGTCCGTCGTCAGATGTCGCCGCTTTCTTCTCGACGAAGTGACAGTGGTTCAGCATTCCCGCCATCTCCACGACTCGCCTGAGCTGAACTTCGCCCCAGCCGCCCCGAACGTTCGGGGTGCGTAGGGCGCGCTCGAGGTTGGTGGTGGTGACCGCGAGCGTGCGCAGCTGCTCCGAAAGCTGCGAGTAGGAGCCGACACGTTCCTTCTCCGCGTCGTGGAGCTTGGCGTCGACCCGCGCGAGCGACTCGTGAAGCGGTTTGACCAGCTCGCCGATCTTCTGCTGGCGATGCTGAAGGTCGGTTGAGGCCTGTCGTTGATACTCGCCGAGCGAGTTGCGTGCGAGCTCGAGAAACGACTGGTTGTTGGTCCGAAGCGCCTCTGCCGACAGCGCCGCGAACGTCTGACGTAGATGATCGTCGGTCTGGGCGAGGAGCGTCTCACGATCGGCCATTGCCTGCCGCTCGGCTTCGAGGGCGGCCCGCGCGGACGCGGTTTCTGCAGCCAGGTGCGCGTGCCGCTCGGCGGTTTCGCGGGTGCTCCGAGCTCGCCCGAGCATCGATCCCACAACGAAACCGAGGCCGAGCCCCACGAGGAGGGTGACGAGAGCGGCGATGGTCGAGAATGGTTCCATACCGACGGGCAAACCGATGGTGCCAACTGAGGATAAGCGAACCGAGGAGCCCACACAACCGGGACCACCTGCGTTCCACCGGCGTCTGTAGGAATGCTACGATCCAATGATATCGATGTCTCAGGAGGTGCAACAGAAGGGGGCCTCGACGGTCACCGACCTCATCGGAAACACACCGCTGATTCGACTGCGTCGCTTCGAGCGGTACTGCCCTGGGGTCGAGCTGTACGCGAAGGCCGAATGGCAAAACCCTGGTGGATCCGTGAAGGATCGTCCCGCGGCCCGCATGATTGCTGCAGGTGTCGCCAGCGGTGCGCTGAACCAGGACACCACCCTGCTCGACGCCACCTCCGGCAACACCGGAATTGCCTACGCCATGATAGGGGCGGCATCGGGCTACCGCATCAAGCTCTGCATGCCGACGAACGTCACGCCCGAACGTAAGAAGATCCTGCACGCATACGGCGCGGAGCTGGTCTACACCGACCCGATGGACGGTTCCGATGGGGCCATTCGGGAAGCACGGCGGCTCTACGCCGAGTCTCCGGATGTGTACTTCTACCCCGATCAATACAACAACGACGCGAACTGTACCGCTCATTACGAGGGGACCGGTCGGGAAATCATCGAGCAGACCGACGGGCGGATCACGCACTTCGTGGCCGGATTGGGCACGAGCGGAACGTTCATGGGGGTGGGGCGTCGACTCCGTGAGTTCGCCGAGTCGGAGCACCGGAGTGTGCATCTCGTCTCGGTGCAACCCGATAGCCCACTACACGGCTTGGAAGGGCTGAAGCACATGAAGACGGCGATCGTTCCGGGTATCTATGACTCCGCGCTCGCCGACGAAGACCTCCGCATCGGGACCGAAGATTCGTATCAGGCCGTCAGGCAACTTGCCGCCGACGAAGGCCTGCTCGTCGGTCCATCGAGCGGCGCGGCACTGACGGCGAGCGTGCAAGTCGCCAGACGGCTGCGGGAGGGTGTCGTGGTGACGATCTTCTGCGATGGCGGCGAGAAGTATCTGACCCAGCGGTTCTGGGACGAATCGTAGAGGGCGGAAACGAACCCATGTCCAGCGTTGGAGATTCTGTGCTCATCGTCGGCGACGAGATCGCCGTTCACATACAGAACCACGGGCGCGAAACCTACCCGAACGAGTGCTGTGGCGCTCTGATCGGGACCGACCAGGTCGTGGCGGATTGCTTCTCGTTACCCAATACTACGGAAGAGGGGCCGCGGCGGCGCTTCTTGGTGAGACCCGATGACTATCGTGCCGCTGAGCGGCGTGCCACGGAACTGGGACACGAGTTGCTCGGCTTCTATCATTCGCATCCCGACCATCCGGCACGGCCGTCCCAGTATGATCTGGATCATGCCTGGCCGGTGTTTTCGTACGTGATCATTGCGATTGAGAAGGGCGAGCCGCGCGCGATGACCTCATGGCGGCTGCGTGAAGATCGCTCGGCGTTCGACGAAGAACGGATCGAGCAACACTGAAGCAGAAGACAAATAGGACGAATCGACATGGCCAATGACGTACTGATACCAACCCCCCTGCGCGTGTATGCGGGCAAGCAGGATACCGTGCGCGCTGAGGGCAAGACGGTCGGCGAGTTGCTGCGGAACCTGACATCTCAGTATGCCGACTTGCGGAACCACCTGTACACGGAAGACGGACGGCTTCGGTCGTTCGTCAACGTGTATCTCAACGACGACGACATCCGCTATCTGGAAAAAGAGGACACACCGGTCTCTGAAGGCGACACGATCAGCATCGTCCCGTCCGTCGCTGGTGGTGGGTCGGCGTGAGTGAATCGGAGTTCGATCCGACGTCGCTGAGCAACGTTGAGGTCGCTCGCTACAGCCGCCACCTCATCATGCCGGAGGTCGGCATGGAGGGGCAGCTCAAACTCAAGGCGGCCAGCGTCCTCTGCATCGGGGCGGGTGGCCTCGGGTCGCCTGTCGCGCTGTATCTCGCCGCGGCCGGCGTGGGGCGGATCGGCATTGTCGACTTCGATGTTGTGGACTACAGCAACCTGCAGCGGCAAATCATTCATGGCACGCCGGACGTTGGACGCCCGAAGCTCGACTCGGCGCGTGACCGGCTGACGGCGATCAATCCCGAGATCAGAGTCGTGACGCACGATGCCGCGCTGTCGTCGGCGAACGCGCTCGATCTTCTGTCCGGCTACGACATCATCGTTGACGGCACGGACAACTTCCCTACGCGGTATCTCGTCAACGATGCCTGCGTCATCCTCGGGAAACCGAATGTATACGGCAGCATCTTTCGGTTCGAAGGACAGGTGTCGGTGTTTGCGACGAAGGATGGCCCGTGCTATCGGTGCCTCTATCCCGAACCGCCGCCGCCGGGCCTCGTGCCGAGCTGTGCGGAAGGCGGGGTCCTCGGGATCTTGCCGGGCGTCATCGGCACGATTCAAGCGACGGAGGCCGTCAAGCTGATCATCGGTACCGGTGAGCCCTTAATCGACCGTTTCATGATCTACGACGCCCTCCGCATGCGCTTCCGCGAGCTGAAGCTCAAGAAAGATCCCGAGTGCCCGGTGTGCGGTGAGAGCCCGACGGTCACCGAGTTGATCGACTACGAGCAGTTCTGTGGGATCACACCTGCGGTCGCCGCCGACACATCTGACGGAGACGACGCGACGGTGGAGGATCTCAAAGCTCGCCTTGACGCCAACGACGGTGTCTTCCTGCTCGACGTCCGAGAACCGCAGGAGTTCGATATTTGCCGTATTCCCGGGTCCACACTCATCCCGTTGGGTGACCTGCCGCAGCGGTTGACCGAGCTGGAGGGGCGCGACGACATGATCGTGCACTGCAAGTCAGGGGTCCGGAGCGCGAAGGCCGTGAAGCTCCTGCGTGAAGCGGGGTTTTCAAGGGCCAAGAACCTGCGCGGTGGCATACTCGCGTGGATTGACCGCGTCGATCCAACGCTGCCGAAGTACTGACGAGAACGGTATACTCATAGGGTCGGGTGAGCGCCGACGCGAGTGACCACATGTTGCGACTGTCAAAAAAGGCCGACTATGCGCTGATCGCGCTGAAGGATCTCGCTTCGAAGCCCGAGGGTACGTCGTCGAGTGCCCGCGAGATCGCAGCCCGGTTCGACATTCCGATCGAGTTGATGGCCAAGGTGCTGCAGCGCCTATCGAAGCAGGGGTTACTGGTCTCTCATCAGGGCACGCGTGGGGGGTACCGGCTCTCGCGATCGGCCGACCGGATATCGGTTGCCGACGTCATCGTGGCCATCGACGGACCGGTGATGGTGACGGCTTGCTCCGACGTCGACGAGAGCTGTGATCAGTACGCGAAGTGCAACATCCGGGATCCGCTATGGCAGCTGAAGAACCGGATCGTCAGCTCGCTCGAGTCGTTTTCGTTGCACGAGCTCGCCAACGACCGAGCGACGGCCTCCCCCGTCGTCTTTGCCCGCACCCGTCACGTGCCCGAGCCCGTCCACTAGGAGTCTGCGCCGCAGGAGGTGCGGCGGCGTGAAATGGGTCGTCGGCCCATGCTGTGCGTCATTGTGCCGGAGCGACTTCGGCGGTCGGCCGACGAGGGAGCTCCTCGGCGAAGGGCGAAGCAGATAGCAAGATTCGGCCTTGCGGGGCCGCCTGGCCCGCCACAGAGCCCGATGCGCGCCGATCGGTCGTCGTTGCGAGCCTCATTCCCCGCGTGTTACGCCGCCATCAGGGCGTGCAGGCGCTTGGTGTTCAACGCCAGGCACACCAAGTCCCACTCGCCCTGCACCGTCGCCAGCCCCCGCAGGCTGAAGCGTCGGAATCCCAGCACGTGCTTGATCCAGCCGTTGGGAGCCTCCGACAGCCACGTGCGTTCTGCCTACGCCGCACGGCCCGCCGGCCTCGACAGCTTCTCGGCCATGCGACTCGTCGCGGGATACTGCTCCGGGTCGCGGGGCCTGGCCGCCTTCCCCTCCCGGCCCAAGGACACATACCCGTCGATGCCTCGCGTTTCCAGGTCCGCCAAGTCCCGCTCGTTGCTGTAGCCGGCGTCCGCCAGCACCGTCTCCGGCTGCTCGCCGACCGTCTCCGCCAGCGCGTCGAGCAGCGCCGGCACACCACCCTGGTCGCTCGCGTTCGCCGTCACCTCCGTCGCCACCACCAACTGGTGCGCACCATCGACCGCCACCTGCGCGTTGTCGCACTGCTGGAACCCGTCGTTGCTCGTCTTCATGATCCCGCTCTCCGGGTCCGTGAAGTGGCTCTGCGCCTTCGCGTCCGGCTCGCCATACGACCGCGTGTAGGGCGGCCCGCCCTTCGGGTTCCGGTCTTGGTCCGGCTGCCGACCGCGGGCGTCGTCCGCTGCCCGCTGCTGCGCCTCCAACCGCGACTTCGCCGCCCGGATCGCCGCCAGACGGTCTTCCCGGCGGCGCCACTCCGCCGGCAACTCGTCGCCCCGCACGTCCTCGGCCGCGTCGGCCGCGCCAGCCGCCGCCAGCCGCGCCTCAATCTCCCCCCACAGCCGCCGCTCCTCCTTTGCCATCCGCCCGGAGCTCATCGCCTTCCGTTGGCTCGCGTTCGCCCGCCCCTTCGTGCCGTCAATCGACAGCTTCCCGAAGCGCGCCAGACCCAATTCCCGCGCCAGACGCACCACCGCTACAAACAGCTCCTTGAAGTCCGACACGTGCCGCCGCCGGAACTCGCACAGCGTCCGATGTTGCGGGAAGTTGCCCGCCCCCAACACCCGGAACGCCCCGTCCTCTTCCAGCTTCCGCGCGATCCCGCGCGACGAGAACACCCCCGTCGCATACGCATACAGCAGCACCTTCACCATCATCCGCGGTGCATCGGGCGCGTTGCGCCGACCGTCCCCCGCATACGGCGCGTAGAACGCCGTCAAATCCACACCGTCCGCCAGGTCGCTGACGTGGTGCGCCACGTGGCCCTCCGGCAACCACGCCCGCAGGTCCGCCGGCAACAGCAGCATCTGATCCGGTGCGTAGGGACGGAACGTCGTCGACATCAGGTCCTTGCCTCCTCGGCTCGCCTACAATTGTCGCACCGTTTCTGCGGCGCAGACTCCTAGGCTGGTTTGACGCGGCCCTCGAGATCGTCGATCGATGGTCCGAGAAGCTCGCGCGTCGGATGTTCGCCGTGAGCATCTACGTGATGATGCCGGCGCTCGTCGCGCTGGTGACGCTGGACGTGGCCCTTCGCTACCTGTTCAACGCGCCCCTGCAGTGGGGACGCGACGTCAACGGGCTCCTCTTGCTCATGACGATCTTCGGCGCGCTTCCCCACGCCTGGGACCGCTCGTATCACATCCGCATGGAGGTCTTGTATGTGCGATTGTCTGATGCACGCCGACGCACCGTGGATGTGCTGGCCTCGGTTGCCGGGATCATCGTCTTCGGGTTGATGGCCGTACAGGGGGCGCGTTTCGTGCCATTCATGATGAGCACCGGCGAGACGGGCGAGGATCTTGACCAGCCGCTATGGCCCTTCATGGGAATCCTCGCCGCCTGTGCGGGTGTGATGGCCGTACGGGTATTCTCCGACCCTGCTGGTGCGCGGGCTGAGAAAGGCTCCGCCGACTCGTGAGCGTCACGCTGGTTGGCCTCATCGGCGTCGCGGCGATGGTGGTGCTCCTCGTTCTGGGAGTACCGATTGCCTTCGCGATGGCGGTGACGGGAGCGGTTGGCCTGTGGATCCTCGAGGGTCCAGGTCCAGCCCTGGCCCACACCGTCCTCATTCCGTGGCATGAGGGCCGAAGCTTCGTCCTCGTCACCATCCCACTCTTCGTGTTGATGGGACAGCTCGTCTTTCATACCGGTCTGGCCACCGACCTCTATGCCGGCATTCGCGCGTGGATCAGCAGGGTGCCCGGTGGCATGGCGATCACGTCGGTGGTGGCGTGCGGCGCCTTTGGTGCGGTCACCGGCTCCAGCATTGCCACCGTGGCGACGATGGGCGCGATCGTGATGCCGGAGATGCGGCGCTACAAGTACCATCCTCGTCTGGCGACCGGTTCTCTTGCGGCGTCTGGCACGCTTGGCATCCTGATCCCGCCCAGCCTCATCTTCATCTTCTACGGGGTGATGACCGAGACGTCGATCGGTGCGCTCTTCATTGCTGGCATCGTTCCGGGCATTCTGACCGTGGCGATGTTCTCGGCGATCATTCTGGTCCGGTGTGTCGTGACCCCTTCGCTCGGGCCGCCCGGGCCGGGGGCGACATGGGCCGAACGATGGGCCTCGACGGTCGGTCTCCTGCCCATCCTGTTGCTGTTCCTTCTGGTGATCGGCGGCATCTACGGTGGAATCTTCACGCCCACCGAGGCGGCCGGGGCAGGGTGCACCGGGGTGCTGGTGGCGGCAGCGATTGGACGCCGGCTGACCTCGCAGGCCATGAGCAAGGCCCTCGAGGAAACGGCTCTGGTGAGCGCGATGATCTTCGCCATCATCGTCGGCGGTTACTTAGTGGCTCGCTTCCTGGCCATCACCGGGATTACCGAGAACCTGGTGGCGATGCTGGTCGGGCTGGATCTGGGACGCGTGCCGTTTCTCTTGCTGCTGGTGCTGATCTACCTGGTGCTGGGTGCGATGGTGGATGTGTTCGGGATGCTCGTGCTCACGATCCCGTTCGTCATGCCCGTGGTCGTCGAGCTCGGGATCGACGCCGTCTGGTTCGGCGTCTTCGTGGTGATGATGGCCGAGCTCGCTCTCGTGACGCCGCCGATTGGCGCCAACATCTTCGTGATGCGACGGACGGCGCCCGAGGTTTCGATGGGCGACATCTTTATGGGTGTGCTCCCGTTCGTGATCGGCGAACTCATCGTCATCGCACTGGTGATCGCCTTTCCGGAGATCGCCCTGTGGCTACCACGACAGATGCAGTAAGGGGGTTGCGAAAAGAATGGCGCGCCCTGCAGGACTCGAACCTGCGGCCTCCTGGTTCGTAGCCAGACGCTCTATCCAGCTGAGCTAAGGGCGCCAGAGCGCCGCCCGCGTGAAGATTGGGCGGCCATAGGAATCAAGAGTATATCAGGGAGACTGCCAACCCTCGCGAACGAGGCCGTGGCCGAGGGGGAACCCCTCGCCCAAGGAGATTGGCAATCTGCCGCCGATCGCGGTCTCCCCGGCAATGGCGCGAACCGTGGACGCTTGGGCGAGGTCATGAACGTCGTAGGTCAGGATCATCGTGGACAGCTCACCGAGAGTTGTCGCCGTGTAGGGATTGCCGAAGAACACGGTGATGAACGGCCGGCCGACGGCCTTCGCTTCTCGCGCGATTCCGCGAAGTGCGGACACAAGCTCTGTCGACAGACCAAGGCGGCCGCCAATCGGCGTGGCGCGGACGAACACCCCCGCGACCACCGCGTCGTACTGGGACGCACGCTCGCTGACGAGCGCGATCTCAGAGGCGGGTGTGCGATCGGACAGCTCTACCGCGGTCACATTCGGCCAACGCTTCTGGAGCTCCAGGACGAACATGCGGCTAGGCTCGGTCACGCCCCAACCGAGGGTGTGGTCCAGCACCGAGAGATACAGCACCGAATCGGATTGGCTCACGCGAAGCGGAACACTGTCGCCCTCGTCTCGGAGAAGCGTGATCGAACGCTCGCTGACCTCCCGCGCGATTTTACGGCTTGCCCTGGTGCCCACGACGAGCGGTAGCGTTTCGAGGTTGATGCTACGCGACCGGTGCAAGCCAAGCCTCGCCTTGGCCGAAAGAATTCGACGGACGGACTCGTCGAGCCGCGACTCGCTGATCTCGCCGTGACGCACGGCGTCACGGAGGCCGTCGAAGGCCGCCACATCGTCGGGGGAGTGCAGCACGAGATCGTGCCCGGCGCTGATCGCGCGCGCGGCAGCATCGCCCGGCCCAACATGGTTCACCGCCTGCATCCGCATCGAGTCGGTCACCACGAGCCCGTCGAATCCGAGCTCCGCTCGAAGGACGCCCTCCACGATGCGCCGGCTGAACGTTGCCGGCGTCGATGCCGACGACTCGAGGTTTGGCCACTGGATATGCGCGGTCATGACAGCATCGGCACCAGCCCGGATGCCCGCTCGAAACGGCGGCAGCTCAATCCGGTCGAGTCGCTCGCGGGGGTGCGCGATTAACGGCAGCCCTCGGTGCGAATCGACATCGGTGTCGCCGTGACCTGGAAAGTGCTTGATCGTCGCCAGCATGCCTTCGGCCT
Source organism: Vicinamibacterales bacterium (assembly GCA_965216615.1). Lineage (GTDB taxonomy): Bacteria > Acidobacteriota > Vicinamibacteria > Vicinamibacterales > UBA8438 > CAUZIB01. The sequence continues at coordinate 14,407 of OZ244182.1, forward strand.
TCAAACCCTCGACGTAGGCGGCGGCGAGAGTGCTGACGGCCTCCGGGTCCTGACCGAACGATCGCGTGTTGATGACCGGGTTCTTGGGGTTGTTGTTGACATCGACGACCGGCGCCAGGTTCATGTGAACGCCGATAGCCCGCGCCTCAATAGCGGTGATGCGACCAGCTTCGTACGCGAGCCGCGTGTCACCCGCTGCGCCGAATGCCATCGCGCGCGGAAACGCTGTCCCACCGCTCATTCTGAAGCCGAGTCCAGTCTCGAAATCGGCCGCCATCAGCAGCGGCACCGACGCGATGGCCTGCAGGCGGTTGATGAGCGACGCGGCGTTCAGCGGCTGCCCCAGCGACACCCGAGCGGCGCCTTGATTAGGCAACGCGTCTGGACGCTCCTGACGCGCTCCGAACACCAGAAAACCGCCTACACGATACTCGTGGATGAGTGTCACCAGCTCGTCGTAGGTCTCACTGTCGCTGCTGGTATAGACGGAATAGAAGGAGGGAACGAGCAGCTGCCCGATCTTTTCCTCGAGTGTCATCTGCGCGAGCGTGCCGTCGACCCAGCGCCGCATCTCGCCATCCAGTTCACCTTCCTGAGCGGACATCGATAAGAGCAGCGGCGCGCTGATCAGGCAGGCCACCGCAAGCGATGCGACGATGCCGCGGTACATGGTTACGAGCCTCACGGTTGGATACTAACCCCAGAGCTCACTTGAGTGGACGACGTGTGGCGACGGACTGGGCGGCGCGGGCCAGGCGCGACGATGGAGTTTGGTGGGTCCAAATGACGGAGGAGCAACGCCGCCTGCGTTGTCCAGACCAAGCCAGACGCGTCAACCCGAGTGAGCTCTGAGGTTAGGGTCACACCCCGACCCGCGCAAGCAAACGCCGGTGGCTATAATCGCGGGATGAGCCATACGGCGCACCGCCAGGCTGCGGTGAAGACGACACAGTGCTATGTGCTGACGATCAGTGATACGCGAACCGAATCCGATGACACCGGCGGGCGTGCCATCGTCGATTTAATGACGGACGGCGGGCATCAGGTCGTTGGCAAGTCGATCGTCCCTGACGAGCCGGCGCGTGTGCGACAGGCAGTCGAAGCCCAGTTGGCCCGACATGATGTGCAAGTGGTGATTACGACTGGTGGCACCGGCATCAGCTCTCGCGATAGAACGTACGAGGCGATCAACGGCCTGCTCGACAAGCGCATCGACGGGTTCGGTGAGCTGTTTCGAGCGCTGAGCTATCAGGAGATCGGAACCGCGGCGATGCTGAGCCGGGCGATCGCCGGGACCGCGCAGGGAAAGATCGTCATCAGCGTGCCAGGATCCGAGCATGCCGTTCGACTCGCCATTTCAAAGCTCGTGCTCCCCGAGATCGGCCATCTCGTCAGAGAGGCATCCCGGTGACCAAGGTGACAAAGACGACAAAGATGCGGCCCATCCGGGAAACCATCCCGCTCGACAACGCGCGCGCCGTCATCGACGGCGCGGTCGCTCCGCTCACTCGAACGACCCGAGTTGAGCTGAGCGTTGCGGGCGGGCGCGTGCTGGCCTCGACCGTGACGGCAAACCAAGACGTTCCGCCCTTCAACCGGGCGGCGATGGATGGCTACGCGGTCATCGCCGAAGACACGTTCGGTGCAAGCCGGCACGACCCGCGCACACTGCGCCGCGTCGAGACCGTGCATACGGGAAGCGTACCGACTCTTTCACTCACATCCGGACAGTGCACCGAAATCGCCACCGGCGCACCAATGCCAGATGGCGCCAACGCGGTCGTCATGGTGGAGGAAACGGAGCGAGGGGTGGGTGATGACATCCGTGTCCTGACCCCTGTCTATCCCAAGCAACACGTCGGACGCCGCGGGGCCGACATCTGTTCGGGGGACGTGGTCTTGGACCGCGGTGACGTCTTGACGCCGAGTCGGGTCGGCGCGATCGCGGCTTTGGGTATGAGCGACGCTGAGGTCTTCGAACGGCCGACGGTGGCGATCCTGTCGACTGGGAACGAGATCATCGATCCGGGCCAGCCGCTCGGTCCGGGACAGATCTACGACATCAATCGGTACACCCTGACGTCGGTCATTGCCGCGCATGGTGGCGTTGCCGTGGCTCATCCCACCACTGGCGATTCGATCGATGCGCTCGAAGCCGCTGTCGACACCTGTCTCGCGCACGATGTCCTCGTGTTCTCGGGAGGGAGCTCGGTTGGCGAACGCGACCTGACGATCGACGTGCTTGAACGTTTGGGAGAGGTGTTGTTCCACGGGATTGCCGTCAAACCGGGCAAGCCAACCGTATTCGGTCGTATCGGCTCGACCCCCGTGCTCGGGATGCCTGGCTACCCGACGTCGTGCCTATCGAACGCCTACATGCTCCTGGTGCCTTTGCTTCGAAAGATGGCCAATCTGCCGCCGCATCGCGTGGTCACCGTCTCGGTTCCTGCGGCGCAGCGCTTCGTGTCGACGACCGGACGCCACCAGTTCTATACCGTGCGCGTCATTGATGGGACCGCCGTCGCCGCGTTCAAGGCCTCGGGCGACATCACGAGTATGTCGCAGGCCGACGGCTACATCGAGATACCAGCCCAAACCGACATCGTGGAGGAGGGGGAGATGGTAGAGGTCAAGTACTTCTGACTTCCGCATTCTTCTTCCCCACTTTTTCCACCTCCCTCGCCCACTCCAACTCGAGTTCATCGGCGGTCGCGAGATCGAAAATTGGTGCGGTGGGCGTGTAGGCCCCCCGGAACTCCGTATGGCACCGGTAACAAACGGTGAGGTCCTTGAGCCTTCCATAGACGACGAGATCGATCAGGGCGGCAAAGCCCAGCACCCCGTAGGCAATCAGGTCGAGCCCAAACCAGTAGAACGTCGCACTGATCAGCCCACCGATGATCACGACGGTCAGGCCGAGCTTCGGGTCGAAGTCTTTCCGGATGTAAAAGTCTGTGCCCTCGCATTGGGGACACGCATCGACCGTTCGATCGGCGCGCAGGGCGTCCGTCACGTTCAGCGGGATGACTCGCTGACAGCCGCCGCACGTCACACGATCTGGCGGACTGTCCGCCTCGAACGGAAGACCGCTGTCGCACTCCGGACACTTCAGGGTGATCTTCATTGGAGTACTCACAAAGGCACCCTCGTCGAGAGCAGGAGGTACTTTGCCAGCACCTCACCGACGACAACGGTGAAGAAGTCGACATAGAGGATTCCGGTGGCTGACTGAGTCGAACGGATCTTCGCGGTCTCCCAGGTCAGATACGACAACAGCGCCGGTGATCCCAGGCCAAACAGCACCCGCTGCCAAAGAAACACGCCGTCGAGCGACAGCACATACTGGTCGTACCCCGCTCCGGACGGCGAATGCCAGCTGGCCAGCGCGACACCCACGACGGCTCCCACGACCAGAATCCTCGCCACGGTCGACGCAATGTGGAACTTCACGATCGACTGTAGAAGCGAGACATCCATGGACGGCAGGACCAGATACCAGTGGCCGAGAATCATCGCCGTGCACGCCCCTCCGAGCAGCGCCGACGACGAGAGAAAGCTGAGAATCGTGAGGGCGGGCCTCGGCGCCATGTCTCCGGTGGACATGTCGAAACCTTGCATCACCATGGCGATGACGCCACCGAGGATCGTCGCCCACAGCAACCACCGACGCCATGCCGCGAGCGCCCGACCAATCGAGGCCCAGTACACGAGGATTGCGCCGGTCGCGGCGACCAGAGCCGCCACGCCGATGGGATCCAATCCCGCTGCTGTCCCTGGCTCCGGCCGAAAGGCCAACGCGATCAGCAGCAGAGTCGCCGCGAGGCCGGCATTGAAACGAAAGAACTTCGCCCCGGCCCCATCACCAACCAGCAGCAGCGTTCCCGCGATTCCGATGCCCAGGTGGGCGAAGAAGAGAAAGAGGACGGAGGACAACTATCCCAACCGCCGATTTACCTCATCCCAGTTAATCGTGTTGAACCAGGCAGCGAGGTAGTCGGGGCGGCGATTCTGGTACTTCAGATAGTACGCGTGCTCCCAGACGTCGACGCCGAGTATCGGCCGCTTCCCATCTGTGAGCGGTGTGTCCTGATTAGGTGTGCTAACGATCTCGAGGCTCCCGCCGGCCTCGACGAGCCAAGCCCACCCGCTGCCGAAGCGAGTCGCGCCGGCGTTGCTGAGTTGCTCCTTGAAGGCATCGTACGACCCGAACGCGCCGCCAATCGCGTCGGCAATCTTACCGGTCGGTGCGCCGCCCCCGCCGGGACCCATCACCTGCCAGAACATCGAGTGGTTCGCATGACCTCCGCCATTGTTGCGGACTGCCCCGCGAAGGTCTTCCGGAACAGCCTTGAGGTCAGCAACCAGCTCCTCGATGCTCTTGCCCTCGAGCTCGGGATGCTTCGCCAGTGCGGCGTTCAGCTTTGCCACGTAGGCAGCATGGTGCTTCCCGTGGTGAATCTGCATCGTTTGCTCATCGATGTGTGGTTCGAGAGCGCTGAAATCATACGGTAGGGGTGGCAACTCGTGAGCCATCGAATGAACTCTCCTTACTGGTTGACGATGTGGAAGACCGCGAGTAGATGAGTTTAGTGGATGCTCAGCATCCGGTCGAGCGCCACGCGAGTCCAGTGCCTGTCCCGATCGGGGACCACGATCCGGTTGTGCACCCGACCCTCGACTAGTCCCTCGAGCACCCAGAGCAGGTGATTTGGAGAGACACGAAACATCGTGGAGCAGAGACATCCAATCGGATCGAGCGTCATCACCGTTCGCCCAGGCGCCAACGTTGCCGCCAGGCGGTTGACCATGTGGATCTCGGTGCCGACGGCCCAGATCGACCCTTCGGGGCTCTCCGTGATCTGGCGGATGATGTACTCAGTTGACCCGGAGTCGTCAGCGGCCTGGACCACATCCCAGGTGCACTCGGGATGCACGATGACCCGAACGCCGGGATGCTGGCGACGGACCAGATCGACCTGCTGGACACTGAAGCGAGTGTGTACCGAGCAGTGTCCCTTCCAGAGAATGATGCGCGCCCGGCGTAGCGCCTCGACGTCCACTCCACCATTCAGCACGTCCGGATCCCAGACGACCATTTGGTCGAGCGGCACGCCCATGGCATACGCCGTATTCCGACCGAGATGCTGATCCGGCAAGAAGAGCACCTGCTCGCCCTGCTCCCATGCCCACGTGAGCGTCGCCTGGGCGTTGCTCGACGTGCACACGACTCCACCCCGCTCGCCGCAGAACGCTTTGATCGACGCCGCTGAGTTGATGTACGTCACGGGAACGACGCTCGACGCACCCAGCTGTTGAAGCTCGTCCCAGCAGGTCTCGAGCTGGTCCGCCGCGGCCATGTCGGCCATTGAACACCCGGCCGCCAGGTCAGGGAGTATGACCTGCTGATCGGGACGGCTCAGGACATCGGCGCTCTCGGCCATGAAGTGCACGCCGCAGAACACGATGTACTCAGCTTCCCGCTGCCGCGCCGCTTTGCCGGCGAGCTTGAACGAGTCACCGGTGCAGTCGGCAAACTTGATGACCTCGTCTCTCTGGTAATGGTGACCAAGGATGAGGAGGCGCTCGCCAAGCGCCGCCCGAGCGGCTGCAATCCGCGCCTCCATGACGTCGTCCGACAGACCCAGATACCGGTCGGGGAGCAGCTGCCGCTCCCCGATCTGCGTCTGCTCGAATTCGGTTAGTAGCTCAACGCTCATCGGCTGTTGCCCGTCACAGCTTGTGAAACTTTTCTCAAGCCTGGGTCGTTAAAAAGCCAAATCCCACGAGCCGGACCCGCCGGCGGGAGACTTGACTCAATCCAATTCTATCACGCCGTGGCTTGGCCAGCAGGGTGTTCGGACGGTACCGAGACCACGTTGTAGAAGGTGTCCCGCTCGACCGGCTGCCGGCCCGCTTCGACGATCAAACCGCCGATCTCGTCCGGTGTCATCGCCTCCGGCGTCGACGCGCCGGCCATGTGGTAGATCCGCTCCCCTTGCACTGTTCCGTCCAGATCGTCTACTCCAAACCAGAGCGCCGTTTGCGCGACTTCGACACCCGTCGCGATCCAGAAGGCCTTAACGTGCGGAATGTTGTCAAGCATCAGCCGCGCGACGGCATGCACGCGGAGCGTGTCGGTTGCGGTTGGCGCCGGCAACTTCTGCATCTGATTGTTGTCGGGATGAAACGCCAGCGGAATGAACGCCTGAAACCCACCTGTCTCATCTTGCAGTGTCCGCGCCTGCAGCATGTGTTCAACGCGCTCCCTGAGCGTCTCGATGTGTCCGTACAACATCGTCACGTTGGATCGCATACCCAAGCGATGCGCCGTCCTGTGAATGTCGAGCCATCGCTCCGTCCCACACTTGTCGTGACAAATCTTGCGGCGCACGCGCTCAGAGAAGACTTCGGCGCCGCCACCCGGCAGTGAGTCGAGCCCGGCATCCATCAGTTCCCGCAGCACGCCCTCGTCGGTCTTGCCGTACAGGTCGGCGAAGAAAGCGATCTCGACGGCCGTGAAGCACTTCAGTTGGATATCGGGCCTGATGGCCTTGAAGCCACGCAGCAGCTCTGTGTAGTACTCGAACGGCAAGTCGGGGTGAAGGCCGTTGACGACGTGCACCTCGGTAAGCGGTTGGTTGGCTCGCTGGCGTAGCTTGTCCCACGCCTCTTCGAGCGACATGGTGTAGGCGCCCGTGTCGCCCGGCTTGAGGCGCGCGAACGCGCAGAATAGGCAGCTGGCCACGCACACATTCGTCGCCTCGAGCCTGATGTTGTGATTGAAATACGTTCGTGCGCCGTGTCGCTTCTCGCGCTCCCGGTTTGCTAGCCAACCGACCGCGAATAGGTCAGCGCATTCGAACAGTTGGACCCCGTCGTCGGCGGTCAAGCGGACATTGGTGTCGAGCTTCTCGACGATGTCCTGGAGCCCACCGGCGGCCAACCGATCCCGCATCACGATCCGTAATCTATTCCACCGCGAGCGCTCCAATCAACCGGGCCCGCCGTGGGACATGGCCGAGGCCGGACGGCTTCGGTATACTCCAACCGTAATTCGACGTCCCGACGGGCCAGGGAAGTGGGTGGGAATCCCACACGGTCCCGCCACTGTAAGCGGGGAGTCGGACGGCGGTAGGGTGCCCACCGGCACCAGCCACTGTGCTGCGATGCGTGCTAACGCGATGCATGGGAAGGCTCGCCGTTCGGTCGAGATCCGCGAGTCAGGAGACCGGCTCATCGGGTGTCCTCTGAGCTACCGCCGGACCATCTGGCGGTAGGCAACGGCGCGCGGCTACGCCGAAGGAGGTACGGTGCTCCGAGCAGACGCAGTTTCTTTCGAGTACGACGCCAACGCTGTCTTGCGTGACGTCTCGCTTGCGGTTCCTTCAGGCGGACTGGTCGGCGTGCTCGGGCCTAACGGATCGGGCAAGACGACGCTGCTTGGCGTCCTCGCCGGCCTTTTATCGCCATCTTCAGGGCACGTGACCCTCAGTGGCGATCCCCTCGCCGCCTTCTCTCGGCGCGCCCTCGCGAAGCGGATGGCCATGGTGCCTCAGGAGACCCATGCGGCATTCGATTATGACGTGCTCGAGGTGGTACTGATGGGTCGGTACCCACACCTCAAGGCGTTTCAGGTCGAAGGCAGCGCTGACCTCCGGTACGCACATGAGGCGCTCGATGCAACTGGAACCGCTCACCTGTCCATGCGAAGGTTCGCGACACTGAGCGGCGGGGAGAAGCAGCGCGTCGTGATTGCGAGCGCACTGACCCAGCTCTCCGGCGGGGTGGATCCGACAGGTCAATCGCAGATCCTGCTGCTCGACGAGCCCACCGCATCCCTCGATCTTGGCTATCAACTGGAGGTCTCACGGCTCATTCGCTCACTCGGTGACCAGGGCATCACGATCATCGTGTCGACCCACGACCTGAACTTCGCGGCCCGCGTGTGCCAACACCTGGTGCTGCTACGGAATGGACGAGTTCTCGCAGCCGGACCGACGGAAGACGTCCTCGACGCGGATGCGGTCGCGCAGCTCTTCGACGTGGAAGCGCGTGTCGGCTATGACGAGGTGGCCGGACATCGACTCGTCGTGCCCATCGACCGCGCGCCGCAGTTGTGATCCGTCCGTGATCCTGACGATGACGACGACGACCGATTCGGTGACCACGCCTCTCCCCCGCACGAATAGCTTGCGCCGGCGCTTCTTCGTCACGCAGGCGATCTTTGGCGGCGCCGCGCTTCTCGTCTGTCTGCTTGCCCCACTCGTGGGTCCCACGCCGATCAGTCTGGCGCGGGTGTTTGATAGCTCGATCCCATTCACGGACAACATCGATGCGCAGATCTTTTTTATCGCGCGGTTGCCGAGGGCGGTTGCAGGCGCCTTGGTAGGCGCGGCGCTGGCGTCGGCGGGCGTCGTGCTCCAGGCCCTGCTGCGCAACCCTTTGGCGACTCCCTTCACGCTCGGCGTTTCGGCCGGTGCTTCGCTGGGCGCCATGATCGTGATTGTGTTGGGTGTGCCACTCTCGCTAGGGGGAGTGCCGGCCGTCCCTCTGGCCAGTTTCGGCGGTTCGCTCGTTGCCGTTGGCGTCGTGTATGGGCTGTCGAGAGCTCGAGGGCGGGGACTGTCCACCTATGTACTCTTGCTCGCGGGGGTGACACTCAACTCGCTCTTCTCCGCGATCATTCTGTTCGTGCAGTACCTCGCCAACATGGCTGAGAGCTTTCAGGCCATTCGCTGGCTGATGGGGAACCTCGACATCAGTAGCTACGAACCAATCGTGTCGGCACTACCACTGCTAGGAGCTGCGTTCGTGGCATTTGCCCTGCTTCCTCGGTCGCTGAACCTGCTCGCGCTTGGGACGGAGCACGCCGCCATGCGAGGCGTCGACGTGCTCCGCGCGCAGCGGCTCGCCTTTGTCTCGGCGTCGCTGGCCACAGGTGCTGCTGTCTCGTTGGGTGGACCGATTGGATTCGTCGGGATCATCGTGCCGCACATGGTCCGCTTGCTCGTGGGCTCCGATCATCGAATCGTACTGCCCGCGTCGGCGTTTCTCGGCGCCGCCTTCCTTGTGACGTGCGACGTCGGTGCACGCACGCTCATGGCACCTGTCGAGCTTCCGGTTGGCATCATCACCGCGATGCTGGGAGGCCCCTTCTTCTTGTGGCTGCTCATTCGACGCCGATAAAGCCGATGAAGACACGACGCTGGCCCTCGCTCGTCGCCGCCGTCGGTTGGGCGGTGGTTCTCGGATCAGTGGGCCCGGCACAGTCCGCGGAGCCGCCGCAACGCATCGTGTCCGTGATTCCCGCCGTGACCGAAACGCTGTTTGCCATTGGAGCGGGACCGCAGGTCGTGGGTATCGGGAGCTTCGACGAGCTTCCTTTGGGCGCGGATACCGACGTGGCCCGCGTCGGGGCGCTCATGGATCCAGATACGGAACGCATGCTCACGCTTCGGCCCGACCTGGTCTTTCTGTATGCGAGTCAAGTCGATCCCCGCGAGCAACTGGAGCGAGCGGGCATCTCGGTCGTCACATACAGGCACGGCGGACTCGATGACGTCATATCGATGATCCGCATGATCGGGCAACGTGCGGGGCGCGGACCGCAGGGCGAGGCACTCGCCACCCGGCTTGAGTCTGGACTCGAGGCTGTCAGCGCGCGTCTTGCCGGACGGCACCGTCCGCGCACCCTACTCGTCTTCGCGCGCGAGCCTGCCGCCCTGCGTGGCGTCTACGCCAGCGGCGGCAGGGGGTTTCTCCACGACATGCTCACGATGGCTGGTGGCGACAACGTCTTCGCCAACGTCGACGGCGAGAACGTCGCGCAGGTGAACTCCGAAGCCATCTTGACCGCCGCGCCGGACGTCGTGATCGAGATTCGCAACGACGGCCCGTTTGGCGCAGACACGCTGGCGGTTGAGCGCGCCGTGTGGGAGCGGCTCACGACCCTGCCGGCCGTTCGAACCGGTCGCGTCAACTTCCTCAGCGGCGGGCAATTCGTCGTGCCTGGCCCACGCGTCCTCGAGGCCGTGGAGCAACTCGCGCGACTGCTCCACCCCGAGGCGTTCTAGAGCGTAATCACCCCGATCACGGCCTCGCGGGCCGCTTGACCGCAGAACGATCCCGGTCGTCCTCCTCGCGTTGCACTTCGCGCACCTCTAGATCGAAACAGTGGCGACCCGTCGGATGAGACCAGAACACGTCCATTGACGGCCGTAACCAGTCGGTCCCGAAGGTCGCGCAGAGCTCGAAGGTCGACTCCGTCAGGACCCGATATTCGTACGATTGCCCGGTGGCGGGATCGCTGAAGCTGGCGTCCGACGCCACGGTATCGGGCAGCGAATCCAGCGCCTCGGGAAGGCTCCCGCGGCGCGTCCAATGAAGGTCGACCGCGTCGGCGATCTCACGCAGGTCCTCGTCGCGTCGCTCGTCCAGGCGGCGCTCACGCTCGATACTCGGTGGACCGACCCGCATAAGGCCGTAGACCACCGCAACTGCAACCACCGCGATGGCAAGGACGCCGACCAAGTTCCTCGGAGACAGAGCGGTCACGACCTGGACTCCCGTTCGTCGGCTCTGAGGTCCGACAGGTAATACCAGAAGGCGGTGCCCGCGATGCTCCCGACCGTGAGCACTTTCAGTAGGAACCGAGCGGTCACGTCACCGCCAAGGAGGTTGTAGACCAGGGTCGTCGTATCGCCGATCAACACGGCCGCCGCCACAAAGAGGGTCAGATAGGTCAGCCAGCGTCTCACCCTGGATGCCCTCTTGGACGGATCCGCTGAGAGGTCCCGGCCGATCAGCCACGACACACCAAGGAACACCGGAGACGCCACGACAAGATACGAGACCGACCAGCGCATCGCCTGGCGGGTGTACTCCGCCGCCGACGAGGCTGCCGCGGGGTCGGGGAACGACTGGTTGATGAACTGGAACACCAGGTTGCCCAGGTTAAAGGCACTGACATACAGGGTGGTGAACATGAGGAGATACATGAAGGCATCGCGGGCGGAGAGATACGGTTGTGGACGTGGCACAGGAATGGGAAACTGGACCTCCGCAAAGCTCCCCAAGGCGCCATGCACGTCAGTCGCCGCCCAGCCTGCTCGACCCAGCACATCCTCCAGCTCGGTCCTTGGGACGCCACGCGCAAGTCCATCTTTGACAAAGCTCCGAAGCTCTTCGTTCGCTGCCATCTCGCCTCCTTCTTCGTTTCTATGAGGGCTCGTCGAGCCGCCGGACGAGGTCGCGGATGACCCTCACGGCCCTCTCGAAATCACGGGGGTTCATTCCGACGGCCATCGACTCTGACCACTGGGCCCCGACGTCGCCGAGCTGCCGCTCCAACCGGCGACCTTTCGGCGTCAGCAGCAGCAGCGGCGACCGAGCGTGGTCGGGATTACGTGTGAGGGTGACGATCCCTTCGTCCACGAGAAGGTCCGCGACCCGCTGTACTCCCTGACGGGTCATGCCCATTCGCCGGGCAATCTGCGGTACGGTACGCGTCGCTTCGGCCACGGCTCCAATGACCTGCCATCGAGCCTGTGTCTGCCCCAGCGGCGCCGTCAACCCTGCGCCATGACGGAGGAGCGCGCCGTTGAGACGGAATACCTCAAGCATCAGCTCCCGAAGCGCTGCTCCTGCAGCAACGCCCCTCATTGCGGCCCTGCCAGACGATTGTCCTGATGCATGTCCCTGAATACTTGCATAACGACAGTATATTGTCATATTGACTCTATGATGTCAATAGTCGGCGAACGTGAAGACACAGCGTATCCAGAGGCAGGCGTTCCCTTCCTGGTATGTGTGTCGCTGGCGGATGCCAGTGACTCTTGTGAATCAGGATCCCACGAACTCGACCGGGACTTGCTGCGGAATGAGCTGCTTCTTGTAGCACTCGTCGAACAAACGCTCGACAGCGGCACGGCCCCGGTCGCCGTAATCGAGCGTGAGCTCGTTGACGTACATCCCAACGAACCGATTGGTCTCGTCCTCGTCGAGGCCGCGTCCATACTGCCGCGCATAGTCGATGCCGTCGGAACGATGCTCCAGTGCGTACGCGATGCTGCCGTGAAGCACGCGCGACGCGCGTCGCATCACGTCAGCACCCAGGTCACGACGGATGACGTTGCAGCCCAGCGGCAGCGGCAACCCGTCGGTGCGATCTGCCCACCAGACGCCGAGGTCGACAATCGATCGGAGTCCCTCTGCGGCGTACGTCAGTTGGCCTTCGTGGATGAGTAGCCCAGCCTCCACCTTGCCCTCGTGGACGGCCGGCTGGATCTCGTCGAACGGCATGACTTGGTACGCGACGCCAGGATGATAGAGCTGGAGCGCGAGGTAGGCCGTCGTCAGGGTACCTGGAATCGCGACCGTGACGCCGGTCAGATCGGTGGGGCCCTCCTGGCGAGTCACGAGCACCGGGCCGTATCGATCGCCCATGCTCGCGCCGTGCGGCAGCAACGCGTAGCGGTCGAAGAGGTGCGCGTACGCATGAAACGAGACAGCCGTCACTTCGTACGTTCCCTCGAATGCTGCTTGGTTCAGCGTCTCGATGTCGGCAAGCACCTGCTCGACCTCGAAGCCGTCCATTGCGACGGCTCCGGACGCAAGGCCGTAGAACATGAACGCGTCGTCAGAATCTGGGCTATGGGCGATCGTAATCTTCATACCATTCGGTATATCCAGGGATGCGCCGCGGGCTAGGCGTCGTCGTCGTCAGACTCCGCATAGGGCTTTGCGACTTGCCTTACGACGATCGTCAGGCCGAACAATGTGATGAGCGATGAGGCGGCCAAACCAAGGTAGGCACCCACTCCCATCAGCGGCGGCGGAACATCGGCCGGCGACGTCCCCCCCACGATGGACTGCGCCTGAGCGCGTGCCCAGCTCTGATCCTGCGCTGAGCGCTCCAAGTACCTCTCGCCAAGCAGCAGAATCGCGAAGGCCGCCAAGCCCACAAGTAGCAGTGGATGCCGTGAGTTTCGTCGTGTGATGATGCTGGCCAGCGCGAGAACGACGGCAAGGAGACCGAGCCCGAACACCCAGAGCCCAGCCACGCTCGGTACGCCGCCAAGGCCGCGGCCGTCCATGGTCATCCAGGGCAAGAAGGCACTGACGGCGAGAGCCAGCCCACACAATGCCGGGAGATAGTACGCGCGCATGCTGTGGTGAGCGATGCCGTGAATCTGGCGCGGCAACATCGACGGCAGTCTATAGGACTCGGTACATCAGTCCAACACTCCAGGCGTGCCCTGTTGGTCGCCGGTGCGTCAGAGCAGCGGACCCGCAACCGGACGACGCCAGCCGCCGCGGACACGACCGGGCACAGGAGGTAGCGCCTTGGGATCCAGGCCCTCGAGACCCTCGAGGATGTCCGACGCCCAGCTAAAGATGTCCCGACCCGCGACGACCCGTCGCATCGCACCCATTCGGTGCTGTCGCTCATCGAGTGGCATGTCCACCGCACGCTCCAGCGCGTCCGCGAACCCTTCGACGTCGTAGGGATTGATGATGACGGCATCGTGGAGCTCCTGCACGGCGCCGGCCAGCTCACTCAGCACCAACACACCATCGAGGTCATCTCGAGCCGCGACGAACTCCTTGGCCACCAAGTTCATCCCGTCATGCAGCGAGCTCACGATGCAGAAATCAGCGAGCCGAAACAGGGCCACGAGACGCCGCATCTTCAGCGCCGACTTCCGGTAGCGGATTGGTCCGCCCGCCTCGCTGTATCGCCCGTTGATAGCCTCGACACGACGGTCAATCTCGGCCTCGACGTCCTGATAGCTCTGCAGCGCCGAGCGCGACGGCACGCCGATCTGGACGAACGTGAACCGCCCGCGCAGGTCTGGGCGACGAGACAGCAGCATGTCGATCGCATCGAGACGCTCCGGAATACCCTTCGTATAGTCCAGCCGGTCAACACCGACGCCGATAATCGGGGTCGTGATCCGAAACTCAGCGATCAGACGCTCCATGTCCGACCCGACTGACGCATCGCTGGCGATCCTTTGAATCCGGTCGTAGTCGACACCAATCGGCACCGCCAGAACCGCCGTCGTCCGTTGTTCGTAACGGACCGTGCTCCGCGTCACGTCGGCGCCAAGCTCGTCGCGGGCGGCAGCCACGAAGTTGCGTCGGTCGCGCTCAAGCTGAAACGCGATCAGATCATTGGCGAGCAGACCCGACAGGATCTCGCGGCGCCAGGGGCAAATGCGTAGTCGGTCGGGATTTGGCCAGGGAATGTGCCAGAAGAAGGCCGTCTTCACCTGGGGACGGGCTCGCCGAAGCGACGGCGCCACCAGCGCGAGGTGATAGTCCTGGATGAACACCGGTGCGGCAACGTCTGGAAGCTCGTCGTCAATGGCGTCGGCAAACCGAGCGTTGACCGTGCGGTAGCACTCCCAGTCCTTCGCGCGAAAAACGGGCCGCACGTGGGCCTCATGGCAGAGCGGCCACAGTCCTTCGTTCGCGAATCCCTCGTAGTAGCGCTGCGCTTCCTCGGGCGTCAGCCACACGCGTCGCAGGGCGTAGGAGGGATCGTCGGGCGGGACCAACACCCGATCGTACCGATCGACCACGGTACGATCCGCATCGCCCGAGCCATGCGCTACCCACACCCCACCGCGATCCCTCATGAGCGCGTCGAGCGCGACCGCCACACCGCCGGTTGAGGGAATCCAACCGGTCGTGCCATCCGACTGCTTGACGTGCTGGTAGGGCTCGCGGTTCGAGACAACCACGAGTGGGCGGTTCGGGCGGGGTTCCGAGTCCACGCCTGAGCCGTCAGACGTTGAACGAGAGACCACAGCCACACTCGCTGGTGGCGTTTGGATTACGGAATACGAGGGACTGCCCCAGCATGTTCGGGTCGCAATCGAGGACCGTACCATCCAGGAACTTGTAGCTCTTCTTGTCGACGAAGATGCGCGTGCCCTGAGCGCTCACGAATACCTCGTCATCGGGTCGAGACTCGGTCTCCCAACGAAAGACGTAACTCATCCCGTTGCAGCCACCCGCCTTGACACCGACTCGCAGTCCGCCTTCGGCGACGCCCTCGGCCGCCATCGCCTCGCGGATTCGCTTCGCCGCAGCATCGGTTACTTCGATCATCGGTTTCATCCAGTGTAGTCGACCGGCGACAGCTCTCGCAATCGCGTGACCAGGGCCACGAATTTATCGCTCACATAGTCGACCTCAGCCTCCGTGTTGCCTCGGCCCAGCCCGAAGCGAACGGATGCCCTGGCCAGCTCGTCCGAGAGCCCAAGGGCTCTCAACACATGCGAGGGCTCTGGATTGACGGTCGTGCAGGCGGCGCCCGTCGAGACGGCCACGTCGTCGAGACCGACGAGAAGCGTCTCACCTTTGATACGCAGCCCGCTCAGTCGGTCGGAGAGCCGCTTCCACAGCCGGTCGCGCAGCGCGCCGAGCCTAGTAGCATCGGCTTCCATCTCGGCCCGGCAAATCTCCGCCGCGCGGCCAAACCCGACGATGGCGGGCACGTTGAGGGTTCCCGAGCGCAGACCTCGCTCGTGTCCACCGCCGTCAATCAGCGGCTCGATCTCGATCTTCGGCCGGCGGCGGCGAACAACGAGCGCCCCGATTCCCTTCGGCCCATACAGCTTGTGGGCGCTGAGAGACACCAGGTCGGCGTCTGCAGAGAACGGCACCTTCCCAACCTCCTGGGTCGCGTCCGTGTGGAAAAGCACCCCGCGCTGATGCGCGAGCGCGCAGAGCTCCGCAACAGGCTGCAGCACCCCGATCTCGTTGTTGGCGGTCATGACCGACACGAGCGTCGTCTGGTCGGTGAGCGTGCGGCCGACCTCTTCGAGGTCGACACGGCCATCGGCGTCCGGTCGTATGTAGGTAACTCGGACGCCGGCCGCCTCGAGACGGCGACACGGGTCGAACACCGAACGGTGCTCGGTCGCGACAGTCACCAGGTGGACTTCTCGCCGCGAGCCGGCCGCGACCGACCCCTTGACGGCAAGGTTGTTCGACTCGGTCGCACCACTCGTGAAGTACAGCTCTCGCGCACGGCAGCCGACGAGCTCCGAGACTTGTGCGCGGGCCGTTTCGACCGCATCGCGGGCCGGCCATCCAAACGCATGGTGCCGGCTGGCTGCGTTCCCAAACGTCTCGCTGAAGAACGGTGTCATCGCTTCGAGCACCCGCTGATCCACCGGGGTCGTCGCGTGGTGGTCCATATAGATTGGGAGCTTCACCGCATTGGCCGCCTCGACAACGGCCCAAGCTTGGGATCGCCGAGGCCGGTTCGTTCGTGGACGAGCCGACCTAGGAGTCTGCGCCGCAGAAACGGTGCGACAATTGTAGGCGAGCCGAGGAGGCAAGGACCTGATGTCGACGACGTTCCGTCCCTACGCACCGGATCAGATGCTGCTGTTGCCGGCGGACCTGCGGGCGTGGTTGCCGGAGGGCCACGTGGCGCACCACGTCAGCGACCTGGCGGACGGTGTGGATTTGACGGCGTTCTACGCGCCGTATGCGGGGGACGGTCGGCGCAACGCGCCCGATGCACCGCGGATGATGGTGAAGGTGCTGCTGTATGCGTATGCGACGGGGGTGTTTTCGTCGCGCGGGATCGCGCGGAAGCTGGAAGAGGACGGGGCGTTCCGGGTGTTGGGGGCGGGCAACTTCCCGCAACATCGGACGCTGTGCGAGTTCCGGCGGCGGCACGTGTCGGACTTCAAGGAGCTGTTTGTAGCGGTGGTGCGGCTGGCGCGGGAATTGGGTCTGGCGCGCTTCGGGAAGCTGTCGATTGACGGCACGAAGGGGCGGGCGAACGCGAGCCAACGGAAGGCGATGAGCTCCGGGCGGATGGCAAAGGAGGAGCGGCGGCGGGGGGGGAGATGGAGGCGCGGCTGGCGGCGGCTGGCGCGGCCGAGGACGTGCGGGGCGACGAGTTGCCGGCGGAGTGGCGCCGCCGGGAAGACCGTCTGGCGGCGATCCGGGCGGCGAAGTCGCGGTTGGAGGCGCAGCAGCGGGCAGCGGACGACGCCCGCGGTCGGCAGCCGGACCAAGACCGGAACCCGAAGGGCGGGCCGCCCTACACGCGGTCGTATGGCGAGCCGGACGCGAAGGCGCAGAGCCACTTCACGGACCCGGAGAGCGGGATCATGAAGACGAGCAACGACGGGTTCCAGCAGTGCGACAACGCGCAGGTGGCGGTCGATGGTGCGCACCAGTTGGTGGTGGCGACGGAGGTGACGGCGAACGCGAGCGACCAGGGTGGTGTGCCGGCGCTGCTCGACGCGCTGGCGGAGACGGTCGGCGAGCAGCCGGAGACGGTGCTGGCGGACGCCGGCTACAGCAACGAGCGGGACTTGGCGGACCTGGAAACGCGAGGCATCGACGGGTATGTGTCCTTGGGCCGGGAGGGAAAGGCGGCCAGGCCCCGCGACCCGGAGCAGTATCCCGCGACGAGTCGCATGGCCGAGAAGCTGTCGAGGCCGGCGGGCCGTGCGGCGTAGGCAGAACGCACGTGGCTGTCGGAGGCTCCCAACGGCTGGATCAAGCACGTGCTGGGATTCCGACGCTTCAGCCTGCGGGGGCTGGCGACGGTGCAGGGCGAGTGGGACTTGGTGTGCCTGGCGTTGAACACCAAGCGCCTGCACGCCCTGATGGCGGCGTAACACGCGGGGAATGAGGCTCGCAACGACGACCGATCGGCGCGCATCGGGCTCTGTGGCGGGCCAGGCGGCCCCGCAAGGCCGAATCTTGCTATCTGCTTCGCCCTTCGCCGAGGAGCTCCCTCGTCGGCCGACCGCCGAAGTCGCTCCGGCACAATGACGCACAGCATGGGCCGACGACCCATTTCACGCCGCCGCACCTCCTGCGGCGCAGACTCCTAGGGCTGTCATATGCGCGCCGTCCAAACTTCACCGATAGTCATAGGTCGATGACACCTTGGACCGGGTGAGCCGACACGTGGTCCCAGAGCGCCTGGTCGCTCCACCCCTAGTAGTGGGCCGAGCGAGCCTTCACCTCGCGTATGAACGCGGCCGCTGGCAACCCGAGTTTCTCGTTCTCGGCAATGAACCGTTGCTCGAGCGGTCGGACGGCGTCGACCCACGTCTGGTGCTCCGCGGGCGTGGGGTCCAGAACTTCAACGCCGCCCGCAGCGATGGTTTGGACGGCCGTGCCCAGCGCGTCGCCACCGTAGAAATTACGATTCGCCACTTGCCCCACCAGCCTGAAGAGGTTGTAGAGCGGCAGACGCAGATCGGTCGGGAGGTTGTCGAAGGTGCGTGGATTCAGACAGTACTGGATGACCGTGTGGGTAAGTCTGATCGGCAGGTAGTAGCTGCCGATCTCGTAGAGCCGATAGGCCGCCATGTCCGGGGCGGCCAGCGCGACCGCATCGACGATGCCTCTCTGAAACGCCGTGTACGCTTCGGCTGCGGCCAGAACCACGGGAATTGCCCCGACCTGCCGGAGCGTCTCGGCCATGAATCCGCCGGTCGACCGGACTTTCAGTCCGTGCAGGTCCGCGGGCGTGCGAACCGGGGTCCTCGCGAGGATGTCATAGGCCGTCGCTGAGTTGCAGTGCGCGAGAAAGACACCCATGCGCTCGTACTCGCCCTTCAGGTACTCGGGATACAGCTCCTCGGACACGAGTGAGGCCACTCCAGAGTTCGGAAAGAGGAAGGGCAACTGAAGCCCGTGGGTCAGGTGAAAGCTCCCGGGCTGGTAGGTGGCGTAGCCGTGGGTGTAGTCGGTCACATCGCCGGCCAAGGCCTTGAATCCGTCGAGCGACCCGTGAAGCAGTCCGTCGACGAAGTGCTCCCACCGGATCCGGCCCTCCGTTTGTGCGGTGACGATCTCCTCCCACGGCAGGAACACCTTGGCGTAGAGCCCGTGAGAGTTGGGCACGTGCGACGTGTAGCGCAGCAGCACCGAGTCGCCGGAACCGCGTCGATCCGCGCGCATGAACGGAGCGACGGCTGCGACCCCCGCCAGGGCGGCAAGAACACGTCGCCGGCTCCACGTGGTCGCGGAATCGTGTGTGACCATCACACCGTCTCAGCCCGAACGCGATATGATACCTCTCCCCGGGCACAGCGTTTCGCTGGCAATACTATCGCGACGTGGACACCGAACGCTCTGAACGCAGCCCCAGTCTCGACGCCCTGCTCAATCCACGCTCCGTCGCGGTGGTCGGAGCCTCGGACGATCCCAGGCGGATTGGTGGCCGCCCGATCCACTGGATGCGCCTGGCGGGCTTCAAGGGTGCGATCTATCCGGTGAACCCACGATACGGCGACGTTCAGGGGATTCGAGCCTATCCCAACATCGCCTCGGTGGAGGGCGATGTCGACCTGGCGATCGTGGCCGTTCCGGCGCGTCTCGTGCCCGAGACGCTCGAGGCGTGTGCCCGCAAGGGTGTGACGAGCGCCGTGATCTTCAGCGCCGGTTTCGCCGAGACCGGTGCCGAGGGCCAGGCCGCCCAGGCGCGGATCACGACAACAGCGCATGAACATGGTATTCGCGTGCTTGGACCGAACTGCATTGGCCTCTACAACGCTGACATCGGGTTCTTCGGGACCTTCACGAGCACCTTCGAGGATCGCTTCCCACAGCCTGGACCGATCGGACTCGTCAGCCAGAGTGGCGCGTACGGCACTCATCTGTCGCTCCTCGCTGGGCAGCGAAGTATGGGGGTCAGCTACTGGGTCACCACCGGAAACGAGTCGGACGTCAACGTGCCCGAGGTCATCGACTGGTACGCTGACTGCTCCGGAGTGTCGGTCATCGTGGCCTACTTGGAGGGGCTGACGAACGCCTCGACACTGCTGCGCGCACTCGAAAAGGCCCGAGCGCATGGCAAACCCGTCATCTTCATGAAGGTCGGGACGACCGAGGTCGGCGCTGAGGCCGTCCGTTCGCACACGGCGTCACTTGCCGGTTCCGATGAGGTCTACGACGCGGTCTTGCGTCAGTTCGGCGCCTATCGGGTCCACAGCACCGAGGAGATGCTGGATGTCGCATATGCGGCTGCGTTCGGGGTGTTCCCTCGGAGTCGGCGGGTGGCATTGATGACGATCTCGGGCGGAGTCGGTGTGCATATGGCCGACGCGGCCGTCCAGGCAGGGCTCGACGTGGCTCCGATGACCGATGAAGCGCAGGCGACGCTCAAACGGCATTTGCCGTTCGCGGCTTCGCGCAACCCGATCGACATTACGGCGCAGGCCTTCAACGACATCGGACTCGTGTCGAGTAACCTCCAGCTCATTCTCGATGACGGGCGTTACGATTCGGTGATTGCATTCTTCTCATACGTCGCGTCATCCAAGTCGATGGTCGAACCGATTTTCGCGAGCCTTCGCGACGCGAAGCAACGGCATCCCGACTCCCTTCTCGTCCTCTCCATCGTGGGACCGGCCGAGGTAGTGCGGCGGTACGAAGGGGCCGGGTGGCCGGTCTTCGAGGACCCGGCGCGGGCGGTCAGAGCGGTCGCGGCGCTGGCGTATCTGCAGGAATCGTTCGACCGACGGCCGCGAACGCATACGGAGACGAGCGGATTGATCCCACCGCTTCCGGCCGGGCCCCTCAGTGAACATGGGGCTGGTCAGGTGCTCGCGCGTGCTGGACTGCCGATGGCGGAGATGACGCTTGTCACGACCCCGGAGCGCGCGGAAGAGGCCGCCGCCGCCCTCGGATTCCCGGTGGTCATGAAGGTCTGCTCGGCCGAGGTCCTGCACAAGACGGAGATCGGCGGAGTCGCGCTGGACGTCGGTGACAACGATGGGGTCAGGACGACCTTTCAACGCCTCGCCCGCACGGGCCGCGCGCATGCCGAACGCACCTTCGAAGGCATCCTGGTCGGACGGATGGCCCAGCCTGGTGTCGACACAGTCGTAGGAATCAGCCGAGATCCGACCTTCGGTCCTGTGCTGATGGTTGGGTTCGGGGGCACTCTGGTCGAGGTGCTCAACGATGTCAGCTTCCGACTACCGCCGATTGACGCCGAGGAAGCCCGGCGCATGATCGGCGAGTTGCGGGGGTTCCCAATCCTCTCCGGGACTCGTGGAGCGTCACCCAACGACGTCGATGCCTTGGCGACCGCTCTCGTGGATCTCTCGAAGCTTGCCTCGTGCTACGGAGGCGATCTCGAAAGCGCAGAGATTAACCCGCTCCGTGTGCTCCCCGATGGCCAGGGCGTCGTGGGGCTTGACGCCGTCGTCATCACGCGAACGCGCGAGTGACGATATCGGATACGCGACGGATCGCGTTGATGGCTTGGACGGTGGAGTAGCACAGGGCGCGAGGGGGCCCCACGACGATGGCTGACGGAGTCACGCTGACCAGAGACGAGAATATCGGAATCATCACGCTCGACAACCCGCCGGTGAACGGGCTGAGCTTCGCGGTGAGGCGCGGTCTAGCCGACCAGATCGAGACGGCTCTCTCGGACGATGCGATCGAGGCGGTCGTCGTCAGAGGCGCAGGCAAGATGTTTTGCGGGGGCGCCGACATCCGTCAGTTCGGGCAGACACCTCCAGCCAACGCTGTGAATCTTCCGGACGCGATCAATCGACTCGAAGACTCGCCAAAACCGGTGGTGGCTGCCATCCACGGTGTGGCCGCGGGTGGCGGCTTGGAAGTGGCTCTGGGGTGTCACCATCGCCTGGCCGCGCCTCGGACCCGGCTCGGGCTGCCAGAAGTGACACTGGGCTTTGTGCCGGGCGCCGGTGGCACTCAACGTCTTCCCCGCTTGATCGGGGTGCAGAACGTGCTGGACGTGATCGTCGGTGGCCAACTGCTTCCCTCGGACCGCGCACACGCGCTGGGGATCGTCGACGAGATCGTGGAAGGCGACCTCCTCGCCCGGGCCATTGAGTTTGCGCGCGGGCTTGTCGGCCAGTCAGGTGCGGTGCGAAAAGTGAGCGAGCGGGAGGAGGGCCTCGAGGACGCCAGATCGAATCCCGCACTCTTCGACGACTTCCGCAAGAAGATGGCCCGTCGAGCTCGTGGATTCGACGCGCCGTATGCGTGCGTCGAATGCATTGAAGCGGCGGTCGCACTCCCCTTCGCGGCCGGACTGGCCAGGGAACGAGAGATCTTCAGCACACTCGTCGCGTCCGACCAATCGAAGGCGCAGCGCCACGTGTTCTTCGCGGAGCGAGAGGTCGCGAAGATTCCCGACGTGCCGAAGGACACCCCGACCCTTGTCGTCGAGACCGGCGCCGTCATCGGGTGCGGCACCATGGGTGGCGGGATAGCCATGAACTTCGCCAATGCCGGTGTGCCGGTGACGGTCTTCGAAGTGTCGCAAGACGCGCTGGACCGGGGCATGGCCACAATTCGCAAGAACTACGCCGCGACGGTCTCGAAGGGGCGACTCGCACAGGCTGATATGGATCGGCGCGTGTCTCTGATCACGCCGACGTTGAGCTACGACGACGTCGCACAGGCTGACGTCGCCATCGAGGCTGTCCTAGAGGAGATGGAACTGAAGAAGCGCGTGTTCGAAACGCTAGACGCAACGTGCAAGGCGGATACGATTCTCGCCACGAACACGTCGACCCTCGACGTCAACGAGATCGCCGCCGCCACGAGTCGACCGGACAAGGTGATCGGGACCCACTTCTTTAGCCCCGCGAACGTCATGCGGCTCATGGAGAACGTGCGAGGACAGGCGACGTCTGCCGAAACGATCGCGACCGTCATGGCGCTGTCCAAACGGCTCGGCAAGGTCGGGGTTCTCGTGGGTGTTTGTGACGGGTTCGTCGGCAATCGGATGCTCCATGCCTATCGCCGCCAGGCCGATTTCCTGCTGGAGGAGGGCGCGCTCCCCCAGCAGCTGGACAAGGTCATCTTCGACTTCGGTATGCCGATGGGGCCGTTCCAGATGTCTGACCTGGCCGGTTTGGACGTCGGGTGGCGGGTACGGAAGAGCCAGGCGGCCAGGCGCCCGGCACACCTCCGTTACTCCCCGGTCGCCGACCGTCTCTGCGAGATGGGTCGCTTCGGGCAAAAGACCGGTGCGGGATGGTATCGGTACGAGGACGGGAGTCGGGCGCCCATTCCCGACCCCATCGTCGAGCATCTCATCGTCACCGTCTCGGACGAGCTCGGGATCACACGGCGAACCGTCTCGGACGACGAGATCATCCCCAGGTGTCTCTATCCACTCGTCAATGAAGGCGCCAAGATCCTCGAGGAAGGCCTGGCCCAGCGTGCGAGCGATATCGACATCATCTGGATCTACGGCTACGGGTTCCCACGGTACCGAGGAGGACCGATGTTCTGGGCCGACCTCGTGGGGCCCAGAAAAATTCACGAGACGATGAAACAGCTGCACGACGAGCACGGCGATTGGTTGAAACCGGCATCACTCCTGGTTGAGCTCGCTCGCGACAACCGTGGATTCTCCGACCTGT
Source organism: Vicinamibacterales bacterium (assembly GCA_965216615.1). GTDB lineage: Bacteria > Acidobacteriota > Vicinamibacteria > Vicinamibacterales > UBA8438 > CAUZIB01. Next base: position 37,815 of record OZ244182.1, read on the forward strand.
AGGGCGGCCGTCAGATGTCGATGACACCCTGGACCGGGTGAGCCGAGACGTGGTCCCACAGCTGCTGGTCGCTCCATCCCTCATAGCGAGCGGACCGAGCTTTGGCCTCTTGGACGAACGCGGCCGCCGGCAGCCCGAGCCTTTCGTTCTCGGCAATGAACCGTTGTTCGAGCGGGAGGGTGGCATCGATCCACGCCTGGCGCTCATCGCGGGTGGGGATCAGGACTTCGACGCCCCCCGCCTCGAGAGTCTCGATGGCCGTCTTCAGCCCTTGGCCGCCGTAGAAATCACGGTTCGCCATCTGTCCAACCAGCCGAAAGCTGTCGTGGAGCGATTGCCGGAGATCGGCCGGGAGGCTGTCGAACGTGCGCGGATTCAGACACCACTGGATGACCGTGTGGCTGAGTCTGATCGGCAGGAGGTAGCTACCGATCTCGTAGAGCCGATAGGCAGCCATGTCGGGGGTGCCATGGGCCACCGCATCGATGATGCCCCGCTGGAACGCGGTGTAGATTTCAACCGCGGCCAAGACGACGGGAATGGCACCGACCTGCCGCAGAATCTCTGCCATCAGGCCGCCCGTCGATCGGACCTTGAGGCCGCGAAGATCCGATGGTGTGCGGACCGGCGTCTTCGAGAGGATGTCGTAGGCTGTCGTCGCCGTGCAGTGAGCCAGATAGACCTGCATCCGCTCGTACTCGCCCTTGAGGTATGTGGGGTACAGCTGCATCCGCTCGTACTCGCCCTTGAGGTATGTGGGGTACAGCTCCTCCGACACGAGCGAGGCCACGCCGGAGTTCGGGAAGAGAAAGGGCAGTTGCAGCCCGTGGGTCAGATGAAAGCTCCCTGGCTGGTAGGTGGCGTATCCGTGCGTGTAATCGGTCACGTCGGCAGTCGCGGCCTTGAACCCGTCGAGCGGACCGTGAAGCAGACCGTCGACGTAGTGCTCCCACCGGATCCGGCCCTCCGTCCGCGCGGCGACCATCTCCGCCCAGGGCGGGAATACTTTGGTGAGGAGTCCGTGAGAGCTGGGGAGGTGCGACGTGTGGCGCAAGACCCACGAGTCGCCCGGTTGACGCCGCTCACCCCGGACGAATGGCGCGACTGCGGCGACTCCAGCCAGAGAGGCCAGGACTCGCCGCCGGCTCCACGTGTTGTCGGAATCGTGCGTGGCCATCACATTCCAGCTTTCAAAGTTGCCCAATAGACTAGCGCACCACGGTTGTCGACTGCTTGCCAGGTCGCTAGCCGCGCGGTAGGCTCTTGGCGCCATGACCGACCATCTCGTCGAAACTCACCGGGACGGCATCACCACGCTCACGTTGAACCGGCCCGAATCGCGCAACGCTCTGTCACCGCAGATGATCGCCGCCCTCACCGAGGCATTGCCGCGGCTGGCTGCCGACCGGTCGATCCGGGTGGTCGTCATCACCGGCGCCGGCGGGGCGTTCTGTTCCGGCGGTGACGTCAAGAGATTCGCGTCCGAGGCGTCGCCCAGCGCCGAATCGGGTCGCGAGGGGTTCGATCTCGAGGATCGGGTCCACGCCCTGCGAAGTCGGATGGAAATGAGTCGGCACCTCCACGAGATGCCGAAACCAACGCTGGCGGCCATCCCTGGGGCCGCGGCGGGTGCTGGGCTGTCGCTGGCCCTTGCATGCGACCTGCGCATCGCGGCGGAAACCGCCAAGCTCACCACTGGGTTTGCCCGTGTCGGCCTGTCGGGCGACTGGGGTGGTTCGTACTTCCTATCTCATCTCGTCGGGGCGGCCAAGGCGCGTGAGCTCTACTTCACGGCTGACGTGATCTCTGGCCAGCAGGCGTTCGAGCTCGGAATCGTCAACCGGGTGGCGCCAGACGCTCGACTGGAGGCCGAGGCGGCGGCGTTCGCTACCAAGCTCTCCGCGCTCCCCACCGTCGCCGTCGGATACATGAAGAAGAACCTCAACGCCGCACAGGGTTCCCTGGCTGACGTCATGGATCTGGAAGCCCTGCACATGGTCCGTACGTTCATGACCGACGATCACAGACAGGCAGCGAGGGCGTTCGTCGAGAAACGAGCTCCGAGTTTCGTCGGACGCTAGTCATGATTGACAAGAGGGCCAGCAACGCAGCAGAGGCCGTTTCCGGAATCGCGGACAGCGCGACTGTCTTGGTCTCTGGCTTCGGCGAGGCGGGCAGTCCCACCGATCTCATGCACGCGATGATCGATCTCGGCGTGCGAGACCTAACCGTCGTCAGCAACAACGCCGGAAACGGTCACGTCGGGCTTGCGGCACTCATCGAGGCCGGCAGGGTGCGGCGAATCGTGTGCTCATTTCCGCGTTCATCGGACGCCGGCGTTTTTGTTGACGCCTACCGAAAGGGAGCAATCGAGCTCGACGTTGTCCCTCAGGGTACGCTCGCCGAGCGCATTCGCGCGGCCGGTGCGGGCATTCCGGCATTCTTTACACCCACGAGCGTTGGCACACCGCTCGCGAAAGACAAAAAGATTCACGAGTTCAATGGACGCCCTTACGTGATGGAGCACGCCCTTTCTGGCGACGTCGCACTCGTCAAGGCCGATCGAGCGGACCGACTCGGGAATCTGACGTACAACCGGGCGGCGCGCAATTTCGGGCCCCTGATGTGCATGGCCGCGCGAACCACCATCGCGCAGGTGCGTGAGCTCGTAGTCGCCGGTGATATCGACCCGGAACACGTTGTCACGCCCGGAATCTTCGTCGATCGGGTTGTCGAAATGGCTGATGCTGTGCACGAGTCCGATCTGATCGCAAGTGGGGCCCGATATCCATGAGCGCGACGGGGAACGCCACCCGGCTCGGGTTATCGAGGGACCACATGGCCTGGCGCTGTGCGCAGGACATCCCGGACGGTGCCTATGTGAATCTCGGGATCGGCATTCCCGAGGAAGGTAGCCACGCATGTTCCGGGCGGTCGGGAGGTCGTGTACCACAGCGAGAACGGCATTCTCGGGTTTGGGCCGCCGCCAGACCCGGACGATCGTGACCCGGATCTCATCAACGCCGGCAAGAGGCCAGTGACGTTGCTGCCGGGTGCCGCGTTCTTCCACCACGGAGACAGCTTCGCGATGATCCGCGGTGGACACGTAGACTTCACCATTCTCGGAGCGATGCAGGTCGGGGCGAACGGCGATCTCGCCAACTGGTCCACGGGAGCGAAGGGTGCGATACCGGCAGTGGGAGGCGCGATGGATCTCGTGGCCGGTGTGCCGAACGTGCTGGTCATTACCGAGCACACCACCCGCGACGGCACACCCAAGTTGGTCGAGCGGTGTACGTATCCGCTCACGGGCGTTGGTGTGGTGACTCGTATCTATACGAACCTGGCTGTGGTCGACGTGGCTGACGAGGCCTTTGTCGTGCGGGAGCTTGCGCCGGGCGTGGACCTGGCGACCGTGGCGTCGCTGACTGACGGCGCGTTGCGAGCTGAGGGTGACCCGCCGGAGATGCGCTTACCCTGAAGGAGGCGGTAGCGTCTGCCCGCCGGGTACCTGGATCGACATTCCAGCATCGACGTGTAAGGTCTGGCCCGTTATCCAGCGAGCCTCATCGCTGGCCAGAAAGACCGACGCCCAGCCGATGTCCCACGCCGTCCCCTCCTCCTTGATGATCCCTAACGTGGCGCGCGTTGTCCGAAGCTCGGGAGTCATCCGGGCGGCGGTCAGCGGCGTGTAGACCTGCCCGGCCGCAACGGCGTTGACCCGAATCAGTCGGTCGCCCAGCTGTCCCGCCAGCGCGACCGTCAGACCGATCGCCCCCGACTTGCTCGCGGTGTAGGCCGTTGAAGTCGCCGGGTACGCGCGCACCGCGGCGATCGAGGAGAGATTGATGATCGAACCGCCACCGGCCTGCTCCATGTAGGGCACCACAGCCTGCGCGGCCATCACCATGCTGCGGAGGTTGATCTTGAAGTGCTGGTCCCATTCGTCCTCGGTGATGTCCTCGAGCTTCTGACGCGAAGGGATGCCGACGTTGTTCTGCAGAATGTCGATGCGGCCGTAGCGCTCAAAGGCCGCCGTTGCCATCGCCTTGCAGTCGGCCTGCTTGCTGACATCCGCCACACCCACGCCGATGCCGCGCCGCCCTCGTCCTCGATGATGCTCACAGTCTCCTGAGCACGCTCCTCGATCATGTCCACGCAGAGGACACTGGCGCCTTCGCGGGCGAACAGGATCGCCGCAGCCTTGCCGTTGCCGACGCCGGGTCCCCTGGACCCCGCGCCGGTGACGATCGCGACCTTTTCCTTGAGTCGATCTGACAACGCTTTCCCTCGCTCTGCTGGTGCTCGCGCGCCTTCACTTGCGGGGTGGTTTGCGGCGCCCGCGCGAGCTCGCTTCGTGTTCGGTGCGCTGCCACACCTCGACCGCGATCGGTTGCCGACTTTCTTCGAGAACGTGCCCGACCAGTCCGACGGCGCGCGCCATCACGCCAATTCCCCGACAGGCCTGCCAGGGAATGCCCATTTCGCAGGCGATGGCGCCGATGGCGCCTGTGGCATTGATCGGCAGCTCGCGATTGAAGACTTCTTGTGCGCGCTTTGATATCAACTTCATCAACGCAATGTAGTGACCGTTAAAGCCCGTCCGGCGTGCGATTAGGAACAATCGTCGCGTACGTGGATCGATCGGCTTGTGTATCGGATGCCCGAGGCCAGGAAGCATGCGCTTTGCCGATCGGTACTCATCGACGAGGCCGTTGGCGAGGGCGCGCAGATCAACCTCTTTGTCCGGGTCCGGCAGCGCGTCAGTGAGCATGCGAGCCGCGTTCTCCGTCGAACCCACAAACACGCTCCCAAGGCCAAGCAGTCCGGCGGCGACGGACCCTTGCATGGACTCGGGTGCACCCGTGTACGTCATGCGGGTTGCCAGGGTCGACGGAACAATTCCGTGTTCTGCCAGCGTGACCAGCAAGGCGTTGAACATGTCCGACTCGTGCTTCTTCGGGAGCCGTCCGGTCATCTCGAGAAAACCCATGTCGCCAAGACTGACCTTGCCGATCAGGTCGCGGCACAGGTCGTAACCCAACACGCCGATCTGGTCGTGGGTACTCCAGGCGATGTCAGAGCGAAGCTTCTTGGTTGGTTTCATGTCAATCAATCTTAATCACCAGCTTGCCTCGGTTCTCGCCGCGGTACAGCATCTGCAGCGCGCCGGGCGCCTGCTCCATGCCATCGAGGATGTGCTCGCGACTGACGATCTTGCCTTCCCCGATCCAGGTATTGAGTTGCGCGACCGCCTCGGGGAATCTGGCCTTGAAATCATGCACCAGAAATCCGGTCATCCGCGCGCGAGCGACCAGGAGCTGGCGGTGGATGCGCGGGCCGATCGGCAGCGGGTCCCATTCCTGAATACTTGCTGTGCCGCAGACCGTGATCCGCGCGCCGACCGCCAGATGGCGAAACACGGCATCGCTGATCGGCCCGCAGGTATTGTCGAAATAGACATCGATTCCACCCGGGCAGACCGCGGCAAGCTCGGCGCCGATATCCGCTGAATTTTTGTAGTCGATGGCATGCTCGTACCCGAATTCTTCCAGGCATTGGCGAACCTTGTCGGGGCCGCCCGTAATGCCGAGGGTCCGGCAGCCCTTGAGTTTGGCGATCTGCCCGACGCAGGAGCCCACAGAGCCGGCCGCTGTGGACACCACCACGGTTTCTCCGGCCTGCGGCGTGCACAGATCGAGCAGGCCGAAGTAGGCTGTTATCCCGTCGAGGTCACGCCCAGTACGCCGACCGCCCGAGATAGGCTCTCCTCCGCAGGGGCCAGCTTCCGCAGGACATTGCCGCCGTCGCTAACCACAAAGCGCTGCCAGCCGAACCTGCCGGATACGGTATCGCCGACGGCATAATCCGCATGACGTGATTCGACGACTGTGCCGACCGCGTTCGCGCGCATCACATCGCCGATCGGTACCGGTGCAGAGTAATTTGGCGCATCGTTGGCCCAACCCCGCTGCGCGGGATCGACGGAAAGATAAGCGTTTTGCAGCAGAAACTCGCCGTCCTGCAGACCGGCGACGGGCCGGGTCACAATATCGAAGAACTCAGGGCCGGGCACGCCGGTTGGTCTTGCATTGAGCACCACGCAGCGGTTTTCACGAGACGACATCTATGTTTGCTCCTCCGTCGGTATCCTAATCGTGGGTCATGATATTTCGCGACCCCGGGACATAATAGGTCAACGGGCGCAGCCCCGAGGGAAGTAGAAAGGCGCGCACAGCGAGCCTCGCGGCTCCGGAGTGGGGCGGGGGGGTCCCCGCGGAGGAGCCGCGGGGGTTCGGGGCGCAGCCCCGAGTTGAAATTGAGGAATCACATGAGTCAGGTCGTTGTTGTAGACAGTATCCGCACCGGTCTTGCCAAGGCACACCGGGGAACGTTCAACCTCACACGCGCGGACGACCTCGTCGCGCACTGTATCGATGCCCTGCTCGATCGCAATCCGGAAGTCGGTCCGGGCGAGGTCGAAGACGTCATTGTTGGCGCAGGCCGCCAGACAGGCGAGCAGTCTGCAAACCTCGGGCGCTACGCCGTAGCGCTGTCGAAACTGCCGATCACGGTCCCGGCCAGCACCATCAGTCGCGCCTGTTCATCGGGCCTGAATTCAATCGCCGTGGCGGCCACGCAGATCGCGAGTGGCTGCGCCGAGATCGCCATCGCCGGCGGCGTCGAATCGATTACCGGACTCGGGCGCGGCAAGCCCGCTGAGTTCGACGAGAATCCCCGATTGCTCGAGGAAAAGCCGGACATCTACATGGCGATGGGTAACACGGCCGAGGTCGTCGCGCGTCGCTACAACGTCAGCCGCGAAGCGCAGGACGAGTATGCCCTGCAGAGCCAGCAACGCTACGCCGCCGCGCAGGAAGCCGGAAAGATCAGCGAAGAGATCACGCCGATGACCGTGAAGTGGCGCAAGGTCGTCAACAAGGAAACGAAAGAAACTGAAATCGTTGAAGGCACCGTAGACCGCGACGAATGTAACCGCCCGACGACGACGTTGGAAGGGCTGGCGAAGCTGCCGCCCGCATTCGAGGAAGCCGGCAGTGTCACGGCCGGGAATTCGTCGCAGCTGTCGGACGGCGCATCCATGGCGTTGCTCATGTCCGAGCAACGGGCCCAGCAGCTCGGTGTAGAGCCGCTGGCATATTTCCGCGGATTCGCCGTCGCCGGATGCGAGCCCGATGAAATGGGTATTGGTCCGGTATTCGCCGTCCCGAAGTTGCTCAAATACAAGAATCTGTCGCTCGACGATATCGACCTGGTGGAGTTGAACGAGGCGTTCGCCTCTCAGTGTCTGTATTGCCGCGATCAGCTCGGCATCGATAACGAGATCTACAACGTCAATGGCGGCTCGATCGCCATTGGCCATCCCTTTGGCATGACGGGTGCGCGGCTGACGGGACTTCTCCTGCGTGAGCTGAAGCGACGAGACAAGAGGCTGGGGCTCGTGTCGATGTGTATCGGGAAAGGGATGGGGGCGGCCGGCCTGTTCGAAGCCTGCTGAGGAGAAACACGAGAGCATGAGTATTGACTTCGATGTTTCGGACCGGATTGCCAAGATCACGATCAACCGGCCGGATGCGCTGAATTCGATGACCTCGTCGATGTACACGCAGCTGTCCGAATCCTGGATCGAGGTGCGTGACAACCCGGACATCTGGGTCGCGGTGGTGACGGGCGCGCCACAACCTAACCGTCCACCGGAGCGCCAAGTCTTTTCCGCCGGCGCCGATCTCAAGAGCATGTTCCGAGAGCGCGAAGCCTATGAGTTCTGGCAGACCCAGAGCGACCAGATCCTGAACCGAGGGCTGGAAGTGTGGAAGCCGGTGGTTGCTGCGGTCAACGGCCTCTGCCTGGCAGGCGGGATGACCCTGCTGTTGGCAACGGACATCCGCGTGGCCTCCGAACATGCGTCGTTCGACTTGTCCGAGGTCAAGCGCGGCATTCTCCCCGGGAATGGCGGGACGCATCGCACCATCCGTCAATTGCCCTATCCGATTGCCATGGAAATGCTGCTGCTCGCCCGGCGTTTGAGTGCCGAGCGTGCAGCACATTTCGGCCTCATTAACGAGGTTGTGCCGCACGACCGCATCGTGGACGTGGCGATGGAGCGCGCCGGCGAGCTCGCGTCGATGGCTCCACTCGCCGTTCGCGCCATCAAGGAGCTAGCCGTACGCGGCCAATATCTGCCGCTGAACGAGGGTCTTCGCTTCGAGCAAGTCATCCAGGACCGCCTGCTTTCCACCGAAGACGGCAAGGAAGGCCCCCGTGCCTTTGCCGAGAAACGCCCGCCGAACTACAAGGGGCGCTAGGGCGCCATCTGTCCGGCCTGCATCTGGACCACGAGTTCGGCTCCACGCCCTGGATTCATGACGGTGAGGCGGAGCAGCGACGCGCCCCCTTCGTGGGATCGGAAGGCGACGTCCACTACGTGAAGGCCGGGAGCGATTGCGTCAGACGGTGCCCGCCACGTGTGCCCCTGGTTCTGATAGTGCTGGTGGTTCTCCGGCGTGACGATGTACGCGTGCTCGTCGTCCTTGTATTTGACGGCCAGCGCCACGTACTGGCCGACGAATTCCGAGGCGCCACCCGCGGGGAGACTGACCTCTGAGGACGTGCGGTCAAGGGTCTGACCCGGGTCGCCGGCGCGCACACCGAACCAGAGCCCCTCGGCGGTCTTGACATTAAGGAGGGCGCTGTCCGCGTTCCAACGTGTTTGAAACCGGACCCCATGGGAATCCTCGTTGCCTCCGTTTCGCACCCAGAGACAGACCAACTCGTGCTCGTTGGGTGTTCGCTCTCCGAACGTCTGTCGGTGAATTCGCTGGACGTGAACCACGAGCCGGCGGGTCCACCGGGCCACCGGGATGCCGAGGGGCTTGAGCCATCGGTACTTCGCCAGCCAGGCCAAGGCATTGTCGTATCCGGCAGCGACGGGCCGAAGGTCCACGACCGTCGTCGGGAAGGTGACCGCACGACTCCCCTGATGTGCCACGCAGACTGCGTGTGCAAGTCGCGTTCCCCGACAGGAAGCCTCGGTGTGCGGGCGTTCGTTGCAGGTACCGTTCCCGATCCAGCGTCGAAACTGTCACCCGAGATCGGAAAAGGGGCGTTTCGTTCGCGGTCGGTCAAGCTGTCGATTCGGCCCTCCAAGATCCGTCCCCGAAAACAGTTCCCTATGCACACCCGGCTTCCGAGTCGCGTCAATGCGAACGGTTCCACCGGTAAGTCTGTGCCCAAGAAGAGCGACGATGGTCCGCTGACGACCCATATGAAGTGGTCGATGCTGACTCCGGCGATGCTGCCGGTACGAAATCCACCATCCACGATCAGACTGTAACTATCCCCGTACGGTGGTCCATCGGCGATTTGTATCTTGGCCATCGACGGGTCGTTGCCGCTCAATGACGCAGATCCCACCGTCACTAGAACGGAGACACCAAAGTAGTCCACCCTGTTGGGCTCGAAGGTTGGTGTCGGCGGAGTCCTCGGATCAAACGTAAAGGTCGCGGCCAGCGGTGTGCCAGCCGGAATGCCCGTGCCGAACTGCGCGCTTCCCACGCCGCAGACGTGACAATCGCGGCCGACGACGCCACGAACGGCGAAGGTGACATTGGCGGAGGAGGCGCCGGGAGCCACCGGATCCAAGCTCGCGGTTATCGGGTTTGCGCTCGGGGCCATCGGGTTGCCGCCGTCACCGTCGCTTCCGCAAGCGACCGTCAAGCCTATGAGAACGGGTACGACGACTCGTCGGAATGAAGATAGGCGGGTCATGGGGTACCTCGATAGGGACAGGTGTGAGTGCTTGTTTCCCCGCTATTGCTTGAAAGTCAGCCCGATCGTGAACTCCACTACTTGGAATCCTGGGTACCGAGGATGGAGGTGATCGCGAACCTCGAGCCTGAGGCCCCAGCGTTCGTTGATCCACTTGTCGACCCCGCCTCCGACGTGCATCAGTGAGAGAGCGCCGTCGCCATTGAAGGCGACGGTCAGCCCGCCGCGGACAAAGGGCTTGAAGCTGCTTCTCGTCCGGAATTTGTAGATTGGCCCGCCGGCCAGCATCATGAAGCCATCCCCAAACCCGGTGGTCGCGCCGATGTAGCCAAGGTCAGCACCAAGACCTAGCCCGTTCGGCCAGATGACTTCCTCGCCCGCCCCAAAGTGCAGGAGGCCTGAACTGCCATCACTCATGCCTCCCAGAGACCCGAACACCGTTCCGACCGCGGAGACGGCCTCAACGGTCTCTTGGGCCATGGCCGGTGACGCCGACATCAGCACTGCAACAAGGATTCCGAAGATTCTTCCCATGTGTTCCTCCCTTTCTCGGTAATGCGAGAAGTGAGCAGGAATCGGATCAGCGCTCGCCGCTCGTGCCCGAACGCTTCGCAGGCGAAAGCGAGACCTTCGATCTCCTGAGCCGATCCAGGGCTCTAACGCGCATTACGTGTCAGGAGGAAGGACCATGGACCAAAGGTCTACACAGAACCACACACGCAAGCACGACAGCCTGCTGGCGCAGGCCGAGAAGCGAGTCCTGATCTGGACCGCGCGGCGGCTCCCGCGGTGGATCGGTTCAGACCATCTCTCCATCCTAGGCCTGTCCGCAATGGCGGTCGCGAGCGTGGCATTCTGGGCATCGCGCTGGCATGACGCCGGTCTGTTCGTCGTCGTTGGAGCTCTCGCCGTGAACTGGTTTGGCGATAGCCTCGACGGTACGGTCGCGCGCGTCCGAAACCAGCAGCGACCCATGTACGGCTTTTATGTCGACCACGTGATTGACATCGTGGGGGCGCTGTTCCTGTTCGCTGGCCTCGGCCTGTCTCCCTACATGAGCCCGACTCCGGCTCTGATGCTTCTGGTCGCTTACTTGATGCTGTCGGCAGAGGTGTACCTTGCGACACACGCGTGCGGTATTTTTCGCGTATCGCTGTTCAGGATCGGTCCGACTGAGCTTCGCCTGCTATTGGCGTTTGGCACGCTGTACGTGAGAGACAAGCCGTGGGTGGGCTTTGGTGGCAACTCGTACCTCTTGTTCGACGTCGCTGGCATCGTGGCGGTGATCGGTATGTCGGTTGCCCTATTGTGGTCTGCCTCAAGGAACACACGCGCCCTCTATCGCGCCGAGCCATTACCCAGCTTGAACCTCGAGCCACGGCAATGAGTCGTGCGGGTCGCTTCGCCGAGGCTCGAAATATGGCTGTTCGGTGGGCGACGTTCAACACCGTCGGTGCTCTGGGATTCGTACTCCAACTCGGCATTCTCGTTGGGTTGACGGAGTACGTGCATCTCCACTATCTCGCTGGTGCGAGCATCGCGGTGGAGGCCGCGATCCTGCACAACTTCTTCTGGCACGACCGATGGACGTGGCGGGCTCACACGTCGGGCAAGCCCCACGAACGTTGGAAGCGATTGGCACGATTCAACCTTGTGAGCATCGCGCTCTCGATGACCGGCCAGCTGCTCTTCACGAGCCTGTACGTAGAGATCCTCGGCGTCCACTACCTGTCGGCGAGCATCTGGGCGATCGCGTCGTGCTCGCTGCTGAACTTTGTCGTCAATGATCGTGTCGTGTTCGTGCCACACTGCAACAGGCAACACGCGGAGAGCGTGCTTCGCATGGTGAGCTAGTCTGATCGTCGTGCTTGCGGGTCCCGCGGACCAGCCGGCATAATCAAGCCGCGCCAAGCGAGAGACCCAGCCCCAATGACGGTGTCCACCTCATGCCGGTCGTCTATGACGAGCTTCGCCGGCTCGCGCGACACTACCTGGCGCGCGAACACGCCCCCCGCTCCATTCAAGCCACGGCTCTCGTTCACGAGGCCTATCTGAGACTTGCGCGAGACAAGGCACAACAGTGGCACGGACGAACCCATTTTCACGCGATTGCCGCCATCGCCATGCGGCGCATTCTCGTGGAGCGGGCGAGGGCCCGGGCGGCGTCCAAGCGCGGAGGCTCACACGTTCGGGTCACCCTCAATGAGGCGCTCGTTGCCGACGACGACCAGCCCAGCGAGCTCCTCGCGCTCGATTCGGCCCTTACGAGGCTGGCCGAGATTGCTCCGCAGCGTGCCCGAATTGTCGAGCTCCGATTCTTCGGCGGTCTGACTATTGAAGAGACGGCGGAGGCTCTCGAGGTCTCACCGGCAACCGTCAAGCGTGGCTGGACCATAGCGAGAGCGTGGCTACAACGAGAAATGAGCGATGCCCGACCGAGGGGATCCTGACCGTTGGCACCGGCTAAGCGACCTCTTCCACCAGGCGCTGGAATGCGACCCGGATCGCCGTGATCTCTTGCTCGATGAGGCGTGCCGAGGCGATCCAGCCCTGCGAAATGAGGTTGTGTCGCTGCTGGCCTTCCATGAGCAGTCGCACGGTCTAATGGACACGCCAACGCACCTCGCCGCCGGCGGCCAATCAAACGGGGCGCCCGGCAACGCGCTGGTTGGCCACACACTCAACCAGTACAGCGTGACGAAGAAGCTGGGCGAGGGAGGCATGGGCGTCGTCTATCTGGCCGAGGACACTAGGCTGGGACGCCAAGTGGCTTTGAAAGCTCTCGGAGCTCACTTCAGTCGAAACGACGAACGGCGCGAGCGTTTGCGTCGAGAAGCGCGAGCCGCGGCCGGGCTCTCGCATCCCGGAATTGCCACTGTCTACGCCTTAGAGGAGATCGACGACCAACTGTATATCGCGTCGGAGTATGTGCCAGGCAGGACGTTGCGGGACGAAGTGGCGGCCGGCCCGTTACCGACGAAGGAGCTACTCACCACAGCTGTGGAGATCGCCCAGGCGCTCGCCGCTGCCCATGATCAAGGAGTCATTCATCGGGACCTCAAGCCGGAGAACGTCATCCGTGCTTCCGACGGCAAGATCAAGGTGCTCGATTTCGGCCTGGCATACGTCAGCGGTGGCCAGGACGCGACGAGCACTCGGCTGACGGAGCCTGGCTCCGTCCTGGGAACCCCTGGGTACATTTCGCCCGAGCAACTTCGCGGCAGCAACGTTGACGCTCGAACCGATCTGTTTTCCTTCGGGGTCTTGCTCTACGAGTTGGTGTCCGGCGCTCATCCTTTCTCGAGCTCGAACGCGGCCTCCACCATCGCCCGCGTCCTCGAGGCGGAGCCGCCGAACGTGATCGAGCTGAGTCCGGATTGTCCGCCGGCGCTTGAGCAGATCATTCGCACATGCTTACAGAAGGACCCTCGGCTTCGCTACGGCTCGACTCGAGAACTCGTCGAAGCTCTCGCGGTGGTACGGCGAGACCTGATTGAAACCGGGTCCAGACCTGCCGCCGCGACCCCGAAGCGGGCGGACCGATCTCCCGCGAAATTGCGGCTGAGCCCCATCTGGTGGTGGCAGTTCCATCAGGTCACGGTTGGTCTCGTGTACTACCTGACGCTGATACCGATCTGGAGCGTCCGGAGTCAAATACCCAGTCCCTGGGGAGCCTTGTTGTTCTTCTCCACTGTAGCCGTCGTCGGCGTTGCGGCAACACTCAGATTTCATCTCTGGTTTACGTCGCGTTTCTATCGCACGGAGCTCGCGGCCCAGCGAGATCGGGTGTTTTGGCTGATCAGAGTGTCCGACGGCCTCTTTGTCGTGCTACTTCTGGGGGCCAGCGGCGCAATTGCCAATTCGCAGGTCGCACTCACGTCGCTCCTTCTCGGTATTGCCGTGGGCAGCTTCATCGCCTTCCTGGTCATCGAACCTGCGACGGCCCGTGCGGCGTTCGTAGAACGTACAAAGTCGAGGTCTTCCCGTCGACGACCCAAGGGAAAACCGTCTAAATCTGGTCGTCAGATCTGGTCGTCAGAAGGCGTGAGGTGAGGGTCCCTGGGCCGGCAGGTCAATCAAGCGGGGCGTGCGCCCAGCCTAGGATGCGAAGCTCCGGTTCCTCATCTTGATATCCGATGAACACACGAACCGGGAGAGCAAGGGCACCGTCGCTACGCTCGGTGTGGATGTCGACGACGTTGATCGGTGAGCGCCCCCAGCGCTCCGGCGGAATAGACGTGGCGGGAGCAAGGGCGATGGTGACCTCGCCCACCTCGTGCGATTCAGAGGATTCCTGAGTTGCCAGCCGAACCGGATCTTTGACCTGAACGACATACCTTCGGTCGCCAGGCTGCGCGACACCGCGCTCCACCGCGAGGTCGCGGAAACGAAGGACGACGGCCTCACCCGTTGTGTCGAGCTCGAACGCTTCGAGCGGTGTCACCCGGTCGAACCAGTAGCGGCCGATTTTGTCTCGACGCATGCGAAACGTCTCCTCGACGAACTGTGTGACTTCAGGTCGCGTATACGCCCCGGCGTCGGCTAGAGCACCCACGAGATCGTCGTCGAAGGCCGTCACGATCTTGGCACCCCAGTAGCCGTCGGCCGCGCCCATTCCTCGGAACGCGAGATTGGGGTAATTCGGCTTCCAATTCGCTGCGTCAAAGAGCTCACCTTCGAAACGCCCAACCTCACGATAGGGAACGTCACAGGAGGCTTCCCAGGGCCGATTCCAGCCTCCCAGCGAGAGAAAGGACTTGGCGATGGCTGGCCCGTCGAACATGTACTCGTAGCCCACGCGGCACGGACCGTTCACGAAGTCGCCGCTACCCATCGTGGAGCCGAAATCAATGAAATGATGACGGACGAACTGCCGATCGCCCTCACTCACGTACGCATCGAAGGTGTTGGCCTCTTTGACGTCGACGTGGTTGAACCACGAAGCGAGGACCTGGAAACCTCGGATCTCGCGGCGAAGCTCGTGCGGGATGATGTCGTTCGGGTCGTCCTCTCGTGTGCCTGAGTACGAGAACGGGCCAAGGGGCACCCCACTCAGAAACAGGCTGGTGATGCTGCGATAGCTCCCGTCCGGCCGCGCCAGCAAGCTGTCGAGTGCTGCTTCGAGATCGGACTCCTCCATCGGACGTTCTTGGCCGGTCTCGTCCTCGAACGTCGCGTCGGCCGCGACAGAGAGGTCTTCCGGGCGGAAGTGAACAATCGAGTAGTGCGGGACGTTGTAGCCAGCCGCGTACATGATGAGCGAGCCGATCTTTTCAGCCGCCGAGTTGCGCTCGGGAGCTTCGGGTCGATCAAACTTCAGTACGTATCGTCGATCGGCCGTGTCCACGACTTCGAACCCGACTGTGTACCCTTCCGTCTTGAGTTCGTGGACCTCCCAGCGTCCTGGCTGAGGACGCTGGCCCGGTGCCCCCTGGAGCAGGTCTTCCACGCTGATCGCGTGTCGTCCGATCCGATTCGTGAACCATGACGAATTCGGTACCTCGTCCCAGGCGTTGACGTTGAGCGATCGGCGGTGCCCGTGCATCGCTGCGAGATCCAAGTGGCGAAGCCAACTGTTGTACAGGATGCCGAACAGCTCTGAGATATCCCGTTCTGCTGGTTCCGGGATGTCACGGGTGTCGGCATCAGTCCAGAGTGGTCGTGCCAGAGCGACCTGCGCGTCGCCGTTCAGCGGGAACAGCAACAGCCAAGACACGCCCACCGCAATCGAGGCCCACAATCTCATGGTCGGTACACGGGGTAACGCACGGGCCCTCCGAGCGGTCTGGGCACGCGGTCGCCGAAACTGATGTGAAACGAGACGCCTTCGACGCTGCGGGCGAACTCCAGGCGAAATGCCGTCCCAGCCGCGGTCCGGAATCGAAGTCCGGCGCCATACATCCGGTGCCAGTCGAAGAAACCGAGCTCACGCGTGCGATCGAAGATCTGTCCAGCATCGTGGAGCAACTGCACCTCGAAATTTGGGTGGATCGCGTAGCGGTACTCGAGGGACAGGAAGATCATGTTGCGGCCATAGAAGCGGTCAAGCGCGAATCCTCGCAGTGTCGATGACCCGCCGATTCGCGGACGAAGATAAAACGGTAGCGGGGCACTTCCCTCCGCCTCCCGACTGAGCTCGGCGGCGGCCTGACCGACCAGGGCGCTGCGCTCCCGAACGATGGGAAGCCGACCCTCGAGGCGCATGTCGTATCGGGCGTAGCGCAGGTCAACCCCGCTGAAGCTGTCTTGCCACGAGGCGCTGACGTGTCCGTATCCACCCAGGCCGTAGTCGCCCTGGAGAAAATCCGCGTCGAGAAAGACGCCGACGCTATGCAGATCGGTGCGCTCATTCAAGCCAGGCACTGATAGGCTGAAGACGGCGTCGATGGACGGACTGGGTCCTCCACCTGAGGGAATTGCTTTGAGTACGGCGGCTCGGTACTCTGAGCCGAAATGGAAGTGCTCGGACGATTCGGTCTTCCACAGCGCCCCGGTGGACCATTGCCTCAAGGCGAAGCTCGATTGGTCGATTTGCCTTGAGTCCTGTCCGAACCCGTAAAACTGCTCGAACGGTCTCCACTGATAGTCGGTATGGACGATCACGCTCGATCCGGCGAAGGGTGACGTCTCAAAGCTGGCCGCAAGCTCTTGGTAGCCGCTCAGAGGACTCATCCGCGCCGTCAAGCGCGTCCCGACGATCCGCTCTTCTTTCAGGTAGTCGGTTGCTTGGGCCCCCGGGCGTGGGGGGATCTCCTTTGCGATTCCGAGACCAAATCCTGATCCTTCGCCGAGCCCGCCATAGAGCAGCCCGATACCTCGTGCGTTTAGGCTGGCCTGGAACTCCGAGATCTTTTGCTGAATCTTATGTTTCTCAAAGGCAATCAGCCCGCTGTTCATGCCGCGCAAGAGCTGGTGCACCGGCCACCCAATGATCCCGAGAGTTTTCGTGCCGGCAGAGCTCGTCGCTTCGGCGACCTCCGCCGGAGTGACGATCCGTGCTTCTGAGTCAGCTGGTTCGTCCGTCTGATTTTCGGCCGCGGTTTCAACAGGAGGCGCTTGCGCGGAGGTGGGTGCGGCCAGTAAAAGACACGCCGCAAGAGCAAGAAAGACGAGAACGTTGATGGGGAAACGGTGTTCGCCCAACCCGATCCTCCGTCAAAGCATAGCACTCGGCAATTCCGAATGCGGAGCTCCTGTCACTCTCCAGCCAGATGTCGCCGCGCGGCTTCCAACGTAAAGGTCAGTTTGTCCTTCGGTACGCTCGTCACGAATGGTCGGACGATCATGCCTAGTAGGAACGGGATCCCGCGCGTGAGTGTAATCGACTCACACTGCATGATCGTGTCATCGCTGCGCTCTTCGAAGGAACAGTAATTGTTGAGCCGCCACGCGAAGCCGCGGTCGTTACCCTCGGGTTTTTCACGTTCCCGCGGTGAATCCGGATGTTCAATCTCCAGAATTCGGGTACTTCGGCTCGGCACATGCACGCGCTTCTCGTCGAGATGCATGTACTCGACGTCATGTTCGGTATTGGCCACCCAAGTCACGATCTTCTTCGTATAAAGCCTGAGGTAGACATGATAGCGATTCCCGTCTTGCTCCCGTACCTCCGACGCCGCTACCTCGGGTGCATAGATGTCCGGGTAGCGGCCGTAATCCTGGACCATTGCAATCGTTTGTTCGACCGTAACCCCGGGGAGTAGGACCGTGCCAACCCAGTGGTGGACCATGCCGGACGGGATGTCGATCTCGCCGCCGCCATCACGCGTCTCGAGGCGCTCGATCACGACCTCACTCATCTCGAGCTTCGCGAGAACGTCTGCGCGCTTGTCCTCGGCAAGACGATCCAGCCAGAGCAACGGCGCGTCGCCGCTGACTTCGGTCTTCATGCGAGCTTCCGTTGCCTTGACGTAGCGGTCGAACGCGGCCACAGCCTCCGGTTTCAACTCCGCGGCCGTTGCGCTGTACGAAAGGGCCAGTAGCGCGAGGCAGTGCGTCGTCAAGAAGCGCATCATCTTCATCTCGGTGAGCCTTTCTCCATGTAATGCGAAAAGCAGGAAGGAATCGGCTCAGAGTTTTTGATGGAGGGCGGCCACTCGAGATCGCCTTCGGCGTGTCTCGGCGGACGGCCTACATAAATGCCTGCAGGCCGGTTTGCGCCCGACCTAAGATCAGCGCGTGGATGTCGTGCGTGCCCTCGTAGGTGGTCACGCTCTCAATGTTCATCAGGTGCCGCATCACATGATACTCGTCCATGATGCCGTTGCCGCCGTGCATGTCGCGCGCGTCGCGGATGATGTCGCGTGCCTTCAGCGTCGAGTTGCGCTTGAGCATCGAGATCATCTCCGGCGCACACCGCCCGTCGTCCATCAGGCGGCCCAGCTGGAGGCAGGCCTGCAGACCGATGGCGATCTCAGTCTGCATGTCGGCGAGCTTCTTCTGGATGAGCTGGTTGGCCGCGAGCGGCCGGTTGAACTGAGTGCGCTCGAGCGTGTACTTCCGAGCGGCGTGCCAGCACGCCTCGGCCGAGCCCAGCGCCCCCCAGGCAATGCCGTAGCGCGCGTTGTTGAGGCAGCCGAACGGCCCGCCGAGCCCGCGGGCGTTCGGCAGCTTGTTCTCCTCCGGCACGAACACGTCGTCCATGACCACCTCGCCGGTAATCGACGCGCGCAAGCTGAGCTTGCCTTTCATCTTGGGCGTGGACAGGCCCTCCATGCCCTTTTCGAGAATGAAACCGCGGATCACGTCCTCGTCGTCCTTAGCCCAGACGATGAAGACGTCGGCGATCGGCGAGTTCGAGATCCACATCTTCGAGCCCTTGAGCAAATAGCCGCCGTCGACCGACTTCGCGCGGGTCTTCATCCCGCCAGCATCGGAGCCGTAGTCGGGCTCGGTGAGCGCGAAGCAACCGACCGACTCGCCCGAGGCGAGCTTGGACAGGTACTTTTCGCGCTGCGCCTCGGTGCCGTAGTTGTAGATTGGCCACATGACCAGGCTCGACTGGACCGAGAGCGTCGAGCGGTAGGAGGCATCGACGGCCTCGATCTCGCGCGCGATCAGTCCGTAGCAGACGTAGTTCACGCCGGCGCAGCCGTAACCGTGAATGGTCGAGCCGAGGAAGCCAAGCTCGCCCATCTCGTCGATGATCGCGCGGTCGGCCTTCTCCTTGTTGTAAGCCTCGACGATCCGAGGCAGCAACTTCTCCTGGGCGTACTGCCGCGCCGTGTCACGTACCAGCCGCTCGTCTTCGCTGAGCTGGCTGTCCAGAAGCAGTGGGTCTTGCCATTGAAACTGACCCCACTTCCGGGGCGTCACCTTGGCTACGGTTTCAGCGCTCGTGGTCATAGTCGGCTCCGTTTGCGAATCGTGTGGTGCGCGCCCGAGTATTGTGCACAAAATCCAAGCGCCCTATCCAGCTCCACCCCTGGAAACGCCTAGAATCTAGGCGGCCATGGAGAAGCGTGTCCTCCGGCTCGATGTCATCCTGTTGTGCGTCGGCTGCGTGGCCGTCTACAGCGTCAGCCCGTTCGCGATTGAGGGCGATGGCATCGCGCGCTTCGAGGCACTGTCTCGGCTGCTCGCGGACGGCAGTTTCAGCCGCACGCCCTACTCGCTGATCGGTCCGCTGGCATCCGCACCGCTGTGGCTATTGGGGACGGCAACGTCAGCCCCGGAATGGTGGACGGCTCGCTTCAACTTCGTCTTCTTTGTCCTCTGTCTGGGAGGGCTCTATCGGGCCCTCACACCCGAGATTGATCGGCGTACAACCGTCCGGTTCCTGCTGCTTCTCACGCTTGCCTCGATGTTTCCGCATCACCTCGGCCGGTACTACAGCGAGGTGTTCACGGCGCTCGCGATCACGCTCGGCTTGGCGTTGGTCGCGGTAAAAGGGGTGTATTGGGGTTGGCTGCTGGCTGTGTTGGGTGCAGCGAACTCGCCGGCGACGCTCCCAGGTCTCGGCCTCGTCGCACTCGGGTGGAGCTGGCGTACGCGCGACGTCCGACACCTAGTCCCGGTCGTCGTGGCCGCCGCCGTTGTGCTGGGCGAGTCGTGGCTGCGCCGTGGCGATCCGTTCCTGACCGGCTACGAGGGCATTCGCGGCGCCCAGACGGCAATGCCGTTTTCCGCAATGCCGGGCTTCAGCTATCCCTTCGTGTTCGGGGTGGTCTCGATTCTGTTCTCTTTCGGCAAGGGCCTGCTGCTGTTCGCGCCCGGTCTGCTCCTCGTACCGAATCAGACAGCCGACCCGTCCCAGGCGTCGAGGCGTCATCTGCTCGTACTCTGGAGCGCGCTCCTGCTTGGGCTCGTGATCGTCTATGCGAAGTGGTGGAGTTGGTACGGAGGCGAGTTCTGGGGGCCGCGCTTCTTTCTGGTCGCGTCGATCCCCGCGGCGCTTGCCCTCGCATCCTGGAGCGTCTCGAAACCCCGAACGATTGGGCTGGAGCTCGCTGGGCTCGCGTGTCTGGGGTGGTCGTTGTGGGTGGGCCTCAACGGGCTGGTCTACCGGCAGTATGGGCTCGGTGTCTGTTCCGCGGACCACTACGCACTGGAGTTCCTCTGCTGGTACGTCCCGGAGTTCAGCGTGCTGTTCCGGCCGTTCGTCGAAGCCAAGACGCTCAGTTCGCCCCAACTGGCGGTCGCGCTGTACTTCGGATTCGTCGGGCTGTATCTGATTGGGCAACGGCTACAGGCCGTGGTCGGCAGCGTTGAAACGCGCGGATCATGAAGGTTACGAAGGGACGTTACGTTCGCTGGTTTCTGTGTGTCGCCGCCACGCTGACGGTCCTCAGCGGAGCGATGTACACGCTGGTCGCCCCGCCGACCGGTTTCGTTCGCACCCTCTACTCCAGCAACGACTTCGCCGGTGAGCCGCTGTTCCGGGAACGTACCACCGACATCAGTCTCGCCTTTCTTGATGCTGACCCCGCGTTGCCGCGTCGGTTCCTCAACGTGGAGTGGAGCGGCTACTGGTTTCTGCCAACGACGGAAACCGTCGAGGTGTTCGCCGGTGCAGACGACAAGGTCGACATCTTCGTAGACGGCCAGCTTCTCCTCCGACGCGATCCTTTCGTGGGCATGCATTCGGTGGGTAAGACAATCACCCTTGCCGAGGGCGCGCATCAGATCGTCGTCCGATATCAGCAAGAGGGTGGAGACGCAGGGCTCAGTGTTGCGCGTGCACACGAAGGCGGAGGCCGCGCCCCGTTCACGCCTAGGGAGGTATTCCCCCATCGGGCGGACACGGCAGATTACCTGTTGGCCAATCTGACATTTTGGGTGGTCGGCTTGACGTCGGTCTTCTGGCTCGTTGCCACGATTGCGCTGTGCCTGGCGGTCGTCGTGCGGGCATGTTTGTGGGTTGCGCTACGCATCGACCGTTCGCCGGCTGGCCGCCGGAACCTGAACCGTTGGCAAACCGCCCGGGGCGCGTTCGAACGTACGACCGGGATGACGATTGCGCGGACACTCCATCCGTTTGCGCTGACGGCGGTCGTCGTGGCGCAGCCGCTCTTCGATGTTGTGTCTCGGGAGCCAGCGTTTTTCGTCGCTCGGAACACGACCGCCACCCACCTGGTAGCTCTCGTGAGCATCGTGTGCATCGTCGTTCCGGGGGTGCTGGTCTCGATCGAAATCGCCCTGACCAGGTTCGGTGCCGTTGCGGCCAAAGTCGCGCGCGGGCTGGTACTGACGGCGCTGGGCGCGGCGGCGCTGATGCCGCTCTTGAAGCGATTAGATGGGTTGGGTGCCGGCCAGTCAATCGGTCTTGCGGTTACGCTCGCTTGTGCGGCGGCACTGGCGTATTGGCGATACGGTGTTGTTCAAACGTTTGTGACGGCACTGAGCCCGGCTGTAATCGTCGTTCCTGCGGCATTCCTGATGAATGCTGACGTCCGTGACTCAGTTGTGAGAACAGACCTCATGTTCTCGGCCGCAGAGGTGACGGACAGACCGCCGATCGTGGTCGTCGTCTTCGACGAGTTTCCGGTCAGCTCGTTAATGGACGCCAACTACGAGATTGATGCGGTGCGCTACCCCAATTTCGCACGCTTGGCCTCGACCGCAACCTGGTACCGTAACGCGACTACCGTGTCCTCCCAGACCGCCTGGGCGGTTCCGGCCATTGTCAGCGGCAAGTACCCGATCGAACCGCACGCCGTTCCAACGCGACGGTACTTCCCAAACAATCTCTTTACGATGCTGAGCGGAAGCTATCGGATGACTGTCTTCGGACGTTTTCTCCAGCTCTGTCCGGCCAATCGCTGCGACTACGATCTCGAAGTGCACGATAGCCTCGAGTCGCTCGTGGCCGACCTCGCGATCGTCTATCTTCACATCATCTCGCCGCCGGAGCAGATCGCAACCAACCTGCCTCCGATCGTCGGGGACTGGAGGGATTTCGCGGCTCGGCGTCGGTTCCGCGACGAGGAAGGTGCCAGTCGCCGGAACGACCGGGCTTCAGAGTTCGATCGCTTTCTGAGGAGGATTACGCCAGAGCCAGAGGGGAGTCTGTACTTCCTGCACACACTGACACCCCACATGCCGTTCGAGTATGTACCGTCCGGTCACCGCTACAGCGCTCCTGGCTATCAACATCACCGTGAGGGCGGGAAAGGGCTGTTTCTCCAGAGTGATCCTTGGCTCCCACGCCTTCTGCAGCAACAACATCTTCTGCAGGTTGGTTTCGTGGATCGGTTCATCGGACAGCTCCTGGAACGTCTCGAGACGCAGGGCGTCTACAACGACGCGCTCATCATCATCACCGCCGATCACGGGGTCAGCTTTCAGCATGGGCTGCCCCGTCGTGCGGCCAGGGACGGGACGCGTGCGGACGTGATGCTTGTGCCGCTCATCGTGAAGTACCCGGGGCAAGTCGCCGGACTCATCAGCGACCAGAATGTCGAAACGGTTGACATTGTGCCGACGATTGCCGAGGTCCTGTCGACGACGGTCCCATACGACGTCGATGGGCGATCGGTGCTGGACGTGACCAAACCCGAGAGAGTGGACAAATCGTATGTCCACCGCAACGCGACCAACGCCATCATCCAGAAACATGAGCCGATGCTGGGTGATCGGTATGCGGGCCTGAGGGAGAAGCTCTTACGCTTCGAATCGGGGTTGTATGCCCTCGGCCCGCACGCGTTGCTGGTCGGACGACCGCTCTCATCGCTTGATGTGCGTACGAGCACGAAATCTGCGATCCGCCTCGAGGATCCCTTGGTCTTTGACAACGTCGACCTCGATGGAGACCGGCTGCCGCTCTTCGTGAGTGGCGCAATGACGGAGGTCGCCGAGAATCACGTCAGCATCGCAATAGCCGTCAACGGCACGGTAGTCGCGACGACGCAGTCCTACCTGGAACACGACCAATGGGTATTCGCCAGCATGATTCCTGAGGAGGTACTCCTGAGCGGGGACAACGACCTCCGAGTTTTCGTCGTCAGCGTTACGAGCGAGGGGACGGTTCTAACGTTGGCGACGAGCACTTCCTAAGACCCGGTCGATTTCAGGCAGACCCTCGCTCTCGTCAGGTGCCCAGCGCACCTGCACCGACGACACCGAGCCGGTGAGCGGGTTGTTTCGAAAGTAACCGCACTTCGTTCGGAAGAAGATCTGAAAGAATCCCTCGCCCGCGAACCGGGTTCGCTCGAGCCCCTCGGGCAAGTCGGTCGATTCAAACACTGAGCTGGTGGTATCTGCGAGACCCGCCTGGATACCGCGGATTCCGGTGTCACCAAGCCTCGAAGGCTCGAACGCCGCGCTGTAGTCGAGTGCCTGCCACGTAATGCTGTCTTGACCGAAATGGTCGTTGCTCACGAAGACTCGCGACACGCCCGTTGCCGTACCTGACACGTCACCGATAGTCCACGAGAACGCGATAGCGGGATGGTGTTTCGTGAGCGTGAACTCTTCTTGAATCGGGGCTTCCGCGTCGGTCAGAGAGGCATCATCGTCCGGCGCCGACTCGGCATCCTCGGGTTCGACTTCGGCGTCGGGTGTGGTGGCGTCATCGCCTTCGCCTTCGCCCTCGACATCAGCATCGTCATCAGCATCGTCATCGGCATCGGCATCCGCCGCGGGCGTCTCGGTTTCTTCCACGGGCGGAGAGAGGTCGATGATCTGCTCCAGCGTCCACCGGTCCCCTTCCGAGAACACGTCCGTGACACACCGGGGGACAGAGGTCACTAGGCCGTCGACCGTGTACGTCAGCGTCTGTGCCAGCAGCGCAGGCTCACACAGCGAGACGAGAAGCAGCGAGACGAGCGGAGCGAGACAACGCATGCGTGTCGTCAATCCTACCGGGAGTAGCGCTGCTCGCAAGTCGAATAGGGCCCAATCAGGCTCCGGGAATCATCCAGGGGAGCAGGTAGTACAGCGCCATCGCGTAGACGGCGAATCCCGCCGTCAGGATAAGGGTGATGGGAAGTACGCGCCGCAGGAGGTCGCCTTCGCGTCCGCTGATACTGGCGGCGCCCGTGGCGAGCGCCAGCGACTGAGGCGCAATCGCCTTGCCCATTGACCCTCCGGCCGCCAAGCTCGATGCCGCGAAGACCGGAGGTGCGCCGGTCTGTTCCCCCGCAACCGCAACCAGGTTGCCGAACAGCGCGTTCGACGCCGTGTTGGTGCCTGCGACCGCATTACCGAGGAGCCCCAACAGCACAGCAATCGCCGGGAACCAGAATCCAGACACCGCGAGCGCCACACCGATTGTGAAGCTGAGGCCTGCATAGTTCATCACGTACCCAAGCGCGATGATGCTGACCGTCGTTCGGATCGTTCCCCAGAGTTGGCGCACCGTCTTGCCGTAGATTACAGCCGCCTCGCGCGGCGAAATGCGAAGCAGGGGCAGCGACAGGATTCCAGTCATCATCACAAGCGTTCCCGGCACGACGAGAAAGGCCTGGGTGTAGACCGCCGCGTACGGGGTCGGCACTGGCACGACGGGCGGCGTACGCATGACCAGGTCGTGGAGCCCCGGCCACGGGAGACTCATGGTCGAGAGGGCCGCAAGTGCTTCGCGGGCTGGGCTTCCGCTGATGCCGCCCATAATCACGATCAGTAAGCCAACGGGCGCCCACGCGCGGATGATTGCACTCCACGTTGGCGGACCGTCGCCCTCGATGTCATCGACGTCCGGCTCGCCGGGAAAGCGCCAGACCGACGCGGGTTTCCACGTGCTCAGGCAGACCACGGTGGTCAAGATGGCCGCGAGCGCGCCCGCGCTTCCCGCGAGGTACAGCGTCCCGTAGTTGGACATCGTAAAGGTCGTCACGGCAAAGGCCAGGCCGGTCGCCATGGTGATCGGCCACACGTCGCGGAGCCCCCGCCATCCGGCGACTACGCCGACCATCACCGGCGCGCACACGAGCGTCAGCAGCGGAACCTGGCGGCCGACCATCATCCCGAGCGCGTCGAGGTCAATGCCGGTCGTCACCGACTGCAGCACGACGACTGGCAGTCCCATCGGTCCCCATACGCCGGGATGCGAGAACCCAACGAGTGCCACGACGGCTGCGGTGACCGGGGGAAAACCAAATCCGACGAGCATCGCCGTCCCGATCGCCACCGGAGATCCGATGGCCACGAGCCCTTCGAGCAAGCCGAGGAACCCGAAACCCATGAGCAGTGTCTGAAGCCGCCGATCCGGGGTGAGCGCAGTTAACGATCGCCTAATGACATCGAAATGACCGCTGTGGACCAGGAGATTGATGAACCAGACTGCGCCGACGAGCGTCCAGAGCAGTGGAACGAGCGCGACGGCGGTCCCGAGCAGTATGGCGGGCAGCAGGAGTCGGACCGGAAGGGCCCACAGTACGACGGCAAGCACGGACGCCGCGATTAGTCCGGCGAACGTCGCCACGTGCGCGGGCCGCTTGAACACGCCTAGCAGTACGAATACGAGCGCAATCGGGACCAGCGCGATGGCGGCTGAAACCCCAACGCTATCGAAGACCGGTGCGTACGTCTGGCTCCACATCCGCCTAGTCCGCTCGTTCGTTCAGGGGCTCAGCCGGTACCCCTCGCGCGCGCGAAGCTGATACGGCCGACCGGGAACTTGAACGGTGATGTGCCGTAGCGCGCCGTCGCGGACGGCGTTCACCGGCTCGTATCCCAGCAGGTACTCTTGTCGGAGCTCCTCGCGAATCTCGTCGAGGACACCCTGCAGACCGTCGAGCCGATCGACCGCGAATACCTGCCCGCCACTCACGGCTGCGAGACGCTTCACGATCTTGTTGAGTCGCCGCAACGCGATCTCGTTGCCCAGCGTCACGACATAGACCGGCACGTCATGCTCCTCGATGCGACGCTGAACCGACTCGACACTCGACAAGCTGGAGCTGTCGTCGCCGTCGGTAAAGACCAGCAGGGCCTTTCGGGCCCGCTCCGAGCCCAGCACACCCAGCGCGCGCACGATCGTGTCATAGAGAGAGGTGTAGCCGGATGGCTCCAGCTGATCGACGAGCGACCCGAGGCCCTGAGGGGATTCCTGCCGCGCGAGCACGAAGAACCGTTCGTTGAAGGCGATCAGCGAGACGCGCTCGCTTCCTTCGAAGGTTCCGAGCATGCTCTGGACCCCCTCTTTCACAGACGGCATCTTGTCCGCGATGCTGCGACTGATGTCGATCGCGATGGCGATGTCCAGCGCGGTGGAGGGGGGTGGCTCGAAGAAGCTCACCGACTGCTCGACGCCATCCTCGAGCACCCTGAACGCGTCGACCGGCAGACGGTCCACGTATCGTCCAAACTGATCCCGGACAATCACCGGAACCAGCACGACATCCGTGGATGCGGACAAGGTCGGTGCCGGTGTTGCGCGCGTGGGCGTGTGGACTCGCTGCACGAGTCGCTCGCCGCTCGTCAGGGTGGCCACGACGCGCACGACGTGCGCCCGTCCCGGATCACCGTCTTTCCATCCGCAGCTGAAGGGGGCCCGGTCTCGCACGCACACACGCGTGCCGTCGACGAAGAACTCAACCGTGGCGTCGGTCGTGTCGGGAGAGAGCTCCACCGCTAGCGTCTCGGACCCGCCAGCGCGCGGGTGCCGTCCGGGGAGGTGATGCGGAGCGACGGTTCCTCACCTTGCGCGGACGCGGAGGCCGCACTGAGTATCGCGACGACTGCGCCAAGGGTCGCCCGGCGGAGCCAACACCCCGGTGCACTCATCTCGGGCTCGGGCTCTGCATCGGCTTGAGGGCCCCTGCCCCGGTCAGCGACGAGACGTACTCGTCGAAATCCACCAGCGTGAGCTTTGCCGGATATCGCAACACGGTGTCCCAGTCGTCGGGAAACTGCGGTCGCACCCGGTCGACGAAGTGCCGCACGGCAACCCGGAGGATTTCGCCTGCGAGCTCGACTGGCAACTGTCGAGCGGCCAGCCCCTCGGCAACCCAGAGGCTGAGATCTGGAAACACCGATGGCACCAGTCCACTGCCGGGGCGGCCCCTCCAGTTCTCCCAGGGCTGGCCAGCCGATACCGAAAGACACAAGCACCCGTTCGCCGGAAACGCAGCCGCTCCCCATGTGTCTGGCTTTGCGTCCCCGATCGTGTCGTCAGCGCCATCCTCGCCGAGCCAGTACAACTCTCGTATGGTGAACCAACCGTCCAACGAGCCTCGATCGTTCGTCAACATCCAGGCGAGTTGTGTCTTGCGCCATTCGCTAAGACGAGCGAATTCCGCGACGGACTCGATCTCGGTGGATGTGTGCCGCAGCCGCGCCGCTCGACTCCGGCCCCGATCGAGTGCGCCCGCGATGCGTTCCACTTCGGCTTGGGTACGGGCAAACTGATTGAACAGCGACGAGCCCTTGATGACGACGGCGAGGTCGCTCTGCATCAAGATCGTCCGGGCCGGCGGCATGCTGGTCGGAATCTGCGCCAGCCGGAGGTTGGCGGTCGCCAGGTCGAGAGAGAGGAGTGAACCGGACACGAACCACGGTCGCTCGACCATCATGCGTGCCTCGGGCAGCATCCAGGCCGCCTGCCGGCGCGCGCTGCCGTGGGTCAGGTCGAAGCCGAAGTCATGACGATCCGCGACATTGACTCCGTTGAGGACGCCGCCGCGAGGATCACCGACCTGAGGCGCATACACGAGAGAGCGAAGGACATCGCCGAGGAGCGCATCGGCGAGGAGCATGAGTTCTGCGCCGATCTGCGGCGCTCGCGCCAGGTCACCTGTCTGGGTGATGCGTTGGATGTCGCGTTCGGCTCGCGCAATGGTCTCGGAGACCGTGATGCCGATCGGGTTGGATCGTTCGACGAGCTGCTCCGCCACTGTCGCCAGGTTTCGAGCATAGAACCCTGCACGCTCAACCGACGTCGTCCTGGCCACGAGCCCTTCGGACGCGGCACGGAGCTCCAATACCGCATCAAGCGTGTTTCCTGAAGCCGTTTGTCGTGCCGCCCGTACGTCAGACAGAACGGCGCCGCGGACGTCGACGAGATAGGGCCACCCCTCCCAATTGATGATCGGGAGGTCTTCCGCTCCGTCGGCAGAAGCCGTGCCGGTCAACGCCTCGACGAGGACGCCTTCGGCCGAATCCGACGCACAGCCGGCTCGGCGCAGTGTTGGCAATAGGTGCTGAAGTAGCCACCCGCCAATCTTCCCCTCGTAGCCCTGGTGATTGACGCTGAGTGCTGACAGGGTCCGAACCAGGGTCGCGGTGTCACGCACGCTCAGCACCCGCGTGTGCCGTGCCCGTTCGATGATCCCGAGCGCGCCTTGGAACTGCGAGAGATTGATGGCCCACTGATGGGGATCGGCAATGCCGTCGAGCCGCGTCGCGTGCCGAACGGCTCCCGCGTACAGGCGAGGCTCTTGAATCCCGAGGCGTTCCAACGTGAGGAGGAGCGAGGGATGGGATGCGAATCCTCGCAAAGCCGTCAACACGTCGGGTATCGACGTGTCATCGATATCGGAGAACACCCGCTGGCCGAAGAGAAACGCATCGAGTCGATCCCGGACCTTGTCGGGGGTTTCGAAGATCCGCACGGCGAGCCATGCGGCATCGACCAGATCCGCGTCGTGGAGACCCTGGACAGCCGGTTCCGAATCGACGGTGGCGTCGCCGCCTAACACCCGCTCCCAGAGCGCTCGCCCCGCCGGCGCAACTGGTTTGCCCGACGCATGTACCTGAACCACCGACAACATGTGCGACGGATCCGGAGACCTTCGAGCGAACGGTTGCTCGGGGTCGAGTGGGTTCGCCCATCCCAGGAACGCGTCATAGAGTCTCCGCAGCCGCGGCATCCGTTGGTCTTCATCGAGCCACAAGCCCAGCGCAAAACGTTGATGCGGCGGGTCGAGCTGGGCGACCGCGTCGTAGAAGAACCCGAGCCGTTGCTCGGTGCCACCCAGGACGGCGATGAGGAAGTCCGCGGGATCTTCGACGCCCGACGCGGATAGCGCTCCCCACAACTTCTCCGCATTCGCGCCTCCGGGGACGAGCATCTGGTCCTGGTCCTGATCGATAACCAGACCTCGCGCGTACAGAGCCATCGCATTGGCATGACCCTCGTAGAGCTGCCGGAGCACTCCTGGGTTCGCCCCGAGGAAGGTCCTTGTCGACGGGCTGGTGCCCATCAGGCCAAAGTAGAGCAGGGCCCCGCGACGATCGCCGAGGATCCGCAACCCGAGCAGCTCCGGGCTTTCGCTGCCTTGATAGATGTTGTCGAGCCACACATTGGGCGTCAGTGGAAGCGGGACGTCAAACGACGGGACCTCGAAACGGATCGCCGCTCCCCCGTTAAGCCGTTCGTCCAGCCGACCGATGTCAAAGCCGGCGTCGAGTAGAGCGGCATGGCGGTGTGCGGCCTTCTCTCCGAGATCTCGCTCGACGACGTAGTGTCCGTTTCGGCGGGGCAGGCGAAACCCGGCGGCTTCCAGTAGGGGTTCGAGCCTCGCCCGACTCAGGCGATCTGCCCCTCGCCCGAGCTTCGCGGTTGTGTCCGCGGCAGCGACCTGTCGCCACGCGGTGACGAACGCGCTGAGGGTTTGGACGTGGTGCTGCATCGCTTCAGCGGCCGAGTGTTTGGGATCTGCCGAGTCGTAGGCGTGGCGGATGACGTCGAGTGGCAGCCGTGCCCGCTCGATGCGTGCCGTCTCGAGACCGACGGAGCGAAGCAGCGACGCGGGGCTACCAACGATGGCGACCGAGGACGGCTGTTCTCGACGCGCGGGCTGCGCAGCCCCCTGCCCGGCCAGCAGCGCCAGACAGACTGCGACGGCCAACGATGTCGTCGTGCAGGAGGTGACCGTGACCCTGCGCATTCCCAGCCTCTTACATTGAAGGTCCGGACTCGCCCCAGAGTTCCGGGGCCCAATCTTACCGCAAGCGGCGGTTTATGGCGCCCGGTGTCGCAGGGATCACGGACGGGAGTGATAGAGTCGCCACGGCAACGATGACCTTTCCCGATCTTCGCGCATTTCTCGAACAGCTGAGGCGCAACCAGGACCTTGTCGAGATCCGTGTGCCGGTCGACCCCGCGCTCGAGGCCGCGGAGATTCATCGGCGGGTGATCGCGGCAAATGGGCCGGCGTTGCTGTTCACCAACACCGTCGGATCGGGCGTCCCGCTCGTGACAAATCTGTTCGGCACCGCACGCCGGGCGGAGATGGCCTTCGGTGATCGGCCTCAGCGCCTGATTCGGCGGATCGTCGAGCTCGTCGAGACGGCTCTTCCACCTACGGTGTCGACTCTGTGGGGAGCTCGGGATCTTGGCTTCGAGGCTCTGAAGGTCGGCTTACGGCGGGGGGCAGCGGGACCCGTCACGGAGGTCGTCACTCGCGACGTCCGGCTCGACAGACTACCGGTACTGACGTCGTGGCCGGACGACGCCGGCCCCTTCATCACACTGCCGCTGGTCTTCACCGAGCATCCCGACGGTCGCGGGCACAACCTCGGCATGTACCGACTACAGGTTCACGATCCCGTGTCCACCGGCATGCACTGGCAGATCGGCAAGGGCGGCGGGTTTCATTACGCAGCGGCCGAGGCAAAGAACCAGCCGCTGCCGGTGACGGTGTTCTTGGGCGGTCCACCGGCGCTGATACTTGCCGCGATTGCGCCGTTGCCCGAGAACGTGCCGGAGCTGGTTCTGGCGTCGCTCATAGCCGGTGAGCGCCTTCGCATGGCGGAGGGCATCGGGCCGCACCCGCTCGTCTCGTCCGCCGAGTTCGCGCTGATCGGTGAAGTGCGCCCGCAAGAACGCAAGCCAGAGGGCCCGTTTGGTGACCACTACGGCTACTACTCGCTGCAGCACGAGTATCCGGTGTTCCGCGTTACGACGGTGGCCCGACGCCGCAACGCGATCTTTCCGGCTACGGTCGTCGGAAAGCCCAGGCAGGAAGACTTCTTCATTGGCGACTTGCTGCAGGAGTTGCTCTCACCGCTGTTTCCGCTGGTCATGCCGGCCGTCGAGCGATTGTGGTCGTACGGGGAGACCGGGTATCATGCGCTCTCGGCTGCAGTCGTGAAGCAACGCTACGCGCGCGAGGCGATGGCCAGCGCCTTCCGGATTCTCGGTGAGGGTCAACTGTCTCTGACCAAGTTCTTGCTCGTGACCGATCAGGCCGTCGACCTCAAGAACTTTCCCGCGACGCTCGAGCACGTGTTGGCGCGGACACGTCCCGAAACCGACTTGTATGTGTTCTCCAACCTCTCGATGGATACGCTCGACTACACCGGTCCGACCGTGAACGAGGGTTCAAAAGGGATATGGCTCGGTCTGGGTGACCCGGTGCGAGATCTGCCACGTGACTTCTCGGCCGGCGAGCTGCCGTCTGGTCTGACCGACGTCCGGGTGTTCTGCGGCGGGTGTCTCGTCGTGGGCGCGCCTGCCTATACCGAGGATACAAATGCACCAGCGCGAATTGCGCGCCACCCCGCGTTCGCGGGCTGGCCGCTGATCGTCGTCACCGATGAGCCGGAGCGCGCCGTCAAGAGCGCGATCAACTTCCTCTGGACAACCTTCACCCGCTTCGAGCCGGCGGCCGACATCTACGCTGCCGAAACGCGCGTCGTGCGGAATCATCTCGCGTACTCGGCACCGGTGGTCATCGATGCCCGCCTGAAGCCGTCCTATCCCGCCGAGCTGTCGTGCCGGCCCGACGTGGCCGCGAAGGTCTCAACGCGATGGGGCGAGTATTTTCCGGACGGCGGCGTCGAGATGGGCGACTCGGAGCGTGGGCATCTCGACTAAGTGATCGCGGACTACCACCGGAACGCGCGTTGACTGGCTTCGCGATACACGTGCTCCGTGATGTTGGCGGCCACCCCGAGGTCGAGGTAGGGAATCTCGATGCTGTGGCCCATTGATGGCGCGCCAGCGGTGTCGACCCGGACGGACGCCATTCCGTGTCGCCGGTCGAAGGGGGTCTCGCCGCGTTCCACCGTCTGGATCTTGCTGTATCGCACGAGCTTCACGGTTCGGTGTAACCATCCGCTCTTGAACGCGAGGCCCCACGGTGCGATCGAATAGCCGGTGTGTTTCACGTAGAGCCGAGCATGGAGGTAGCCTGCGATAGCCGCCGGCAGCGTAAAGGCAACCAACACGACGAGAAGGTCGAGCGCGAGCCCAGCCCCAACTGTGACGGCACCCACTCCGGCCCAGAGTCGCCGGAGGATTCGGCGCCGGGCACGACGATCCAGTGGTTCCCACGTCAGCGTCTCGATCGAGACGTCCGGAAGGACCTGTCTGACGAGCGCCGGCACGCGGGACGTTTTGATCATGGGTGCCAGCCATTGGTTTCGGGCCTTGGGTGCCGCGCCCGACCCGAGGTCGTCCCCACCGCCACCAACGGTCCTCAGCTCGACGGTCTGCCGTCCGAACCAACGATGAACCGTGGTCTCGGTCGCCGTGAGCGTCTGAATCCGTGGTGTGGGAATCGTACGGGTGATTCGCGTGAACAGTCCGTACTGGGCCCGCAGCTCATCGTCGCGCTTCGTGAGTGTGAACCCGTGGAGCTGCACCAAGAACCATCCGATCGACAGAAAGCGAAGGACAATAATCGCAAGGACGAGAACGGCCAGCGCAAGAACGGCTACGCCAACCGGCGACGCGATACCCAGCCCTCCAAGCCAGTCTGGCGCTGCGCCCAGATACTCCTTGATGAAGGCCTCTTGGGCGTCCGCGTCCTGAGGGAAGGTCCGGCCCTGCTGAAAGAGCAGTCCGACAACCGCACCGACCACCACGAGCCCTTTGTTCGAGACGACTCCCAGTCTGGCGATCTCCGCCGTCGATAGCTGCAGCAGCGCGTCCTGCGGAGGCGCAGACGAGTCATCGTCTGCGTCCGCCTGCTGGCGGCCGGCGAACACCCTGGTGCGCATCTCGTCGATCGCGTCTAGGGAGAGCACTCGAATGACCGCCTCGGGTTTCGTTCCACTCGCCGTCTCGACGCGGACGAGGGCGACGTTCATGAGCCGGTGGAAGGGGTTCTGAACGAGGTCGATGTTCTGGATCCGGTCGTAGGGAATATGGCGCTCGGTGCGTGTGAGGATTCCGTCGCGTACCACGAGCTCGTCAGGGCCGAGTCGATAGCGAAAGACGACGTACTGAACGACGGCCCCGGCCGCGACCGGAATGACGAAGATGGCCGCCCAGAGCTCGTAGGCATTTCCCCCGGATGCGAAAAACACGACCAGCAGGGGAACGATGAACCCCTTGGCAGATTGTGCGGCTGCGAAGAGCCACGACAGCGGGTGCAGCCGGCGGTCCTCAGACGCCATCGCCGCCACGCCTGTCTATGAGGAAGTCGCGCAGCGGCAGCGCGTCAGCGTGAGAGAGCCCACTGAGCGATACCGACGCGTCCTGAGTACCGGCCGTATGCACGACCAGCGTCGCAAGCTCGAAGCGTCGCTGCAGTGGACCTTGCAGCACGTCGGTGTGCTGGACGCGGGACTTCGGGACGGATGTCACTGAGCGCCAATAAACCCCCCGGCGGATTGTGAGTCCCAGCGGGTCGACCCGGTAACGCGTGTAGCGGTATCGGAGAGCCGGCCAGTAATAGCACCACGTCGCGCCCAGTCCGCTGAGCCCGACGTACGCGATGAGGAGGCCAAGCTTCAAGCCGATGTGCCACGGCGCCGCGATCATGGCCACCGCGACACTGACCGATGCGGGCAGCCAGAGCGCGACCAGGAAGACGGCGCCGCTCAAGCGACCCGCCACCACCGAGCGCGGATCGAGGGCACGCTCGGCCTCGTCTGCGGGCTCGATCACGGCACTAACGCCGACCGTGTCACCGTGCTCGAGGTCTACGACCGTTGCCTCCTGATGATGCGATCCAAGCTCAAGGGCCCCGAGCCCCGCGACGCGAAGTACAGAAATACAAAGCAGTACAGCACGGCCGGCTCACCCCCGTTCGTCACTGGCCATATCCCCTGAGGGTAGTGGGCGATAAAGTACGCAAACGCCATCTGGCCGCTCGCAACCAACGCGATCCAGGGGGTGTAGAGCCCTAGCGAGATCAGCGCCCCGCCGAAGAACTCGACGATGCCCGCGACACCAGCCCTGGAGAACAGCTCAACTGCATCACGCCCCAGTACACCGAATAGCTTCTGGGCACCATGGAGCGCGAAACTGAAGCCGACGACGATTCGGGTCAGCGAGTAGATGAGTTCGGTAAGATTGCCTAATGGGTGCACGTCGACTCTCCTCGGCAGCGAGCGACCATTCTACAGCCGCCACCTGCCTCCGGGGCCAAGGAAGCGACTCATGATGCCGGTCAGACGACTGTGGATGCTCGCTCTCACGACAGTCGGGATGCTGACGGTACTGCCGGTCCTGGCCGCTCAGGATGCACAGAGCTGGTTGCACGTGCGGGTTGCCGACCCGGAAGACGCTGCCAGCGACTTCGCGCTCAACGTGCCTGTGAGCGCCGTCGCCGCGGTCTTGTCCATGATTCCGACCGGCATCCTCACGGACGACGGACAGCTCACGGTGGCCGAACGCCACGGCCTGTCGGTAAGCGGCCTGCGCCGGATGTGGGGCGAGTTTCAGGGCGTAGACGACACCGAGTTCATCTCGATGCAGCATGGTACCGAGACGGTCCGAATCGGTCGAGCCGGCAGCCTGGTTGAGCTGCGCGTCGAGAATGAGACGGACGGGGCGGAAGACGTTCGGCTCGACATGCCGGTGGTCGTCGTGAACGCACTCCTGTCGGGCGACGGCGATACGCTGGACGTCTCGGCCGCCCTCGACGAGCTGAGCGAGCTGCAGGGTGACGTCGTGCGCATGACGAGTCCTCGACAGAACATCCGCGTTTGGATCGACGACCGCAACACGCAGTGATCGCGCGTCCGAGAAACAAGACCGCAGGGTCCAGGGCATCTGAAGCGGATCAGGTAGGATAGGTCGTGGCTGACTCTGCTGACCCGTCCGGGCACGAAGCCTGGATGGACGCGGCCTATCGTCAGGCGGTCCGCGGGCTCGAATCAGGCGAGGTGCCGGTTGGGGCGGTCGTCGTCCGTGACGGCGTCGTCATCGGCACGGGGTTCAATCAGCCCCTCGCTTCTGGGGATCCGACGGCGCACGCCGAGATCGTGGCGATACGCGCCGCGGCTCTGACGATCGGAAACTATCGGCTGACGGGTGCCACACTGTACGTGACCATAGAGCCGTGTCTCATGTGCGCCGGGGCGCTCATTCACGCGCGATTGGCCACGTTGGTGTTCGGGACCGTCGAACCACGCGCCGGTGCCGTGCGCTCGGTGATGCGCGCACTCGATCATCCGTCGCTCAATCATCGCGTGGAGGTCGTAGACGGCGTGCTCGCAGACGAGTCACGAGCGCTGATGCAACGGTTCTTTCGGGCGCGACGCGAGGCCGCAGCTGCCGGCGCTGAGACCGCTTGAACCGAGGCACCGATTCTAGGCTTAGACAACACAACACACGGAGAGGTACCGAAGTGGTCGTAACGGGGGCGCCTCGAAAGCGTCTTGTCGGGAAACCGGCACGTGGGTTCGAATCCCACCCTCTCCGCCACTATACTTAGGCCGCCGGCACACACCCAGCTGCCCACACAACCCCCACGAGTTCCGACGTGTTGCGATTCTGATCGCGGT
This sequence comes from Vicinamibacterales bacterium, assembly GCA_965216615.1. GTDB lineage: Bacteria > Acidobacteriota > Vicinamibacteria > Vicinamibacterales > UBA8438 > CAUZIB01. The sequence continues at coordinate 73,668 of OZ244182.1, forward strand.
CGTTACCCGGCCAGCTGAGGAGCTTCGTCGAGAGAGGGTGGTGTCGACCACATGAGCGGTCCGATGAGCCGGAAGGATGCACACGCTCTTGGTCGAGCGATCGGGCTGGCTCTGTTCCTGGTGCTGCAGGGCGGGTGGATCGCGACGCTCGTCAATGCGTCCGATCCGACCGCCGAGCTCCTGGGAAGGGACTGGTCGGCGTTCTCCGTTGCCGGCGAGAAGATGCTGTCCGGGCGCTCCAGCGAGGTCTACCCAGTCGACTTCAGCACCTGGCCGAATCCGCGCCTCCCGAACAACCTCGCCTACCTGTACCCCCCGTTCTCGCTCTATCTCACGCTGCCGCTCGGAGCGCTTCCGCCCTTCGTCGCGTGGGCGCTCTGCTGGCGTCCAGCTCGGATCGTTTGCGGCTGCGCTGATCTTGCTGCACCGCGTTGTCGGGGCGTCTCGAGACGACCTGATGACCCCCGCGATGCTGGCAGCCGGATCAGCGGTCCTTCAAGCCGTCCTCGTCATCGGGCAGATTTCCGCGACCCTCTTGCTCTGTTTTACGGCTGGGCTCTGGGCCTGGCGCCAGGGCCGCGCCTTTTGGGCTGGCCTCGCGTGGGCGTGTTTGCTGGTCAAGCCGAACTGGGGGGGTCCCACTCCTTGCGCTCGTTGCGCTGTCTGGCTACTGGCGGGTCCTGGCGGGCGGTGTCGCAGGTGGGGCGACGTTAGCCGTGGTGTCCCTGCCGTTGGGTCCAGAGTTGTGGTCGGATTGGGTGCGGACGGTCGTGAGTTACCCGGACGTCGTTCAGGAACACATGCAGCTATGGCGACACTTCACGCTCTACGCCTTCTGGCGAACGATCACCGGTTGGTCAGCTGACTCCCTGGCGCTTCGTGGAGTGTGGCTCGCGACAGCCGCACCGCTCGTGCTCCTGGGAGCCACCGTCTGGATCACGGTTCGCTCGGAGATGTCACGGCCGCGGCTCGTCGGGGTCGTCTGTCTGGTCGGCGTTGCTGCCAACCCCTACTGCCACTTTTATGACGGGCTCCTGCTGGTCCTGCCGGCCCTGGTCTGGTGGTGGTGCCGGGCGACATATGTGTCGCCGGTTTCATGGCGAGGCATCGGACTGATCCTCACTCTGGTCTACGTTTGGCAGCATCTATCGCTCTGGATCCTCAAAGAAAACGCCCCGACGCTCGTTGGGCCGCTCGTTGCCGTATGGGCGGTGCTGGAGGGTATGGACCTCCTGGCAGGAGCGCGCCGGGCTCGAGCGGAACCGGGACCACCTCAAGCCTCTGCATGACGGCCGGGGGTTCTGGACTACGATTAGGCAGGGGTACCAGGACTCCTGCGGTTGCTGGCATGACGATTCGAGGAATGGTCGCGGCGGTCGGGTTGGGCGTCGCGTCGGTGGTGGGCGCGTCATCCGAGACGAGCGTTGCGCAGACGTCCTCCTCCGCGCTTCATTCCCCGCGCGCGGTCTTGGATCAGTATTGCGTCGCCTGTCACAACGACCGTCGGCGCCAGGCTGACGTCACCCTCCAGACCATCGATACTGATCGGATCGGTCTGGTCGAAGAAGACGTTGAAGTTTGGGAGAAGGTCGTCCGCAAGCTCCGGGCACGCGCGATGCCTCCTCCCAATCGGCCGCGACCCGATGATGCCGTGTATGACGCCCTGGCGACGTCGCTCGAAACCGCGCTCGACAGCGCCGCCGCGGCCAACCCGAATCCTGGTCGACCGCCGATCCATCGCCTCAATCGTGTTGAATACCGCAACGCAATCCGAGATCTACTGACGCTCGAGATTGATGAGCGCAAGCTGCTGCCGCCGGACGAATCTGGCTACGGGTTCGACAACATCGCGGATGTACTCTCGCTCTCGCCGGTACTGCTCGACCGCTACATGGTGGCGGCCGAGAAGATCAGCCGCCTGGCTCTCGGCAATCCCTCCACCCGCCCGAGCGTCGAGACATACACGGTTCCCTACACGATGTGGCAGGACGACCGCATGAGCGAGGATTTGCCGTTCGGGTCTCGCGGCGGCCTCGCCGTGAAGCACCACTTCCCCTTGGACGGCGAGTACGAGATCAAGCTCTCCCTGCAGCGCGCGTATGGAAACCACATCCGCGGCCTGCAGGAGCCCACTGATGTCGAGGTTCGACTCGATCGAAAACGGATCACGCAGTTCACGATCGGGGGCGACGGTGAGCGTGCCCCGTGGGATGGGGTGTCGAGGCCATCGCTTTACGAGCAGATCGCAGACAAGGATCTCGACGTCCGCATCGAGGTCAAGGCCGGGGCGCGGTTCGTGAGTGCGGCATTTCTCGAGAAGCGCGCAGTTGACGAAGGTGAGCTCGATCCACATCCGAGCGTCTCCAGCTTGGCGTATGCGCGAGATCGCAACGCGCCGATGGCACTGGGAAGCCTCCAGATTAGCGGTCCGTACAACGGCCGGGTTCCTGACGACAGCCCCAGCCGCCGGCGCGTGTTTGTCTGCGACCCAGCGGGGCTCAGCGATGTTGAAGCCGAGGGCTGCGCCGAGGAGATTCTCTCGACCCTCGCCCGGCGTGCGTTTCGTCGCCCAGTTTCCGATGATGATGTCGAGCCGCTCCTGGCGCTCTATCGGTCTGGTCGGGTTGAAAGCGGCTTCGATGCGGGAATCGAGTTCGCCTTGAGAGGCGTGCTGATCGATCCGGAATTCTTGTTCCGCATCGAACATGATCCAGCCAGCGTGGCGCCCGCGACGGCGTATCGATTGACCGACCTGGAGCTCGCCTCGCGGCTGTCTTTCTTCTTGTGGAGCAGCATCCCCGACGACGAGTTGCTCGACCTCGCGGTCGAGGGGAGGCTCGGCGATCCGGACGTACTTGAGCAACAGGTGTCGCGCATGATGCGCGATGCGCGTTCCGACGCGCTGCTCGACAACTTCTTCGGACAATGGCTGCTGTCGCGCAACATGCAGACGGCCTCGCCGGACCCGCAGATCTTTCTCGATTTCGACGAGAACTTACGCGAGGCCATGGGGCGCGAGACCGAGCTCTTCGTGGAGAGCCAGGTGCGCGAGGACCGCGGCGTGCTGGATCTCTTGACGGCCGACTACACGTTTCTCAACGCGCGTCTGGCCCGGCACTACGGAGTCCCGAACGTGTACGGCAACCACTTCCGGCGGGTGACGCTCGGCAGCCGTCAGCGAGGCGGGTTGCTGGGCCAGGGCAGCATCTTGACGGTCACGTCGTACCCCAACCGGACTTCGCCGACCAAGCGTGGCTTGTGGGTGCTGGAGCATCTCCTTGGCGCCTCACCACCGCCTCCTCCCCCCGACGTGCCGGGGCTGCCCGATGCCGACCACCCCGAAGCATCACGGCCACTGTCGATGCGAGAGCGGATGGAGCTGCATCGGACGAGCCCGATCTGCGCCAGCTGTCACGTCCAGATGGACCCGTTGGGTTTCTCGTTGGAGAACTACGATGGCATCGGGACGTGGCGGGCCGACGAGGGCGGCACCCCGATTGATGCGTCGGGGACCCTGCCCCACACGGACCCGTTCGAGGGCCCATCCGGACTGCGAGACGTGCTGCTCGGCCAAGAGGAGCGATTCGTCGAGACCGTGACCGAAAAGCTCCTCACGTACGCGCTTGGGCGAGGTGTCGAGTACTACGACGCGCCGGCGGCTCGGCAGATCGCTAGGCGTGCGGCGGACCACGACTATCGCTGGTCGTCAGTCATCCTTGGCATCGTCAAGAGCACGCCGTTTCAGATGAGGAGATCGCGAGAGCCATGATCATCACGAAGAGACACCTTCCGCGGCGTACGTTCCTGCGTGGGCTCGGCGTGACGCTCGCGCTACCGATGCTGGACAGCATGGTGCCGGCGTTCGGCGGTGCTCACGCGAAGGCGGCGCAAATGATCCGTCGTCTGGGCATCGTCTACACACCGAACGGCATCTTCATGCCGAACTGGACCCCCGCCATCGAGAACGGCCCTCTCGAGATCACGCCGACGCTACAGCCGCTGGCGCCGTTTCGGGACCGGATGCTCATGGTGAGTGGTCTGTGCAGCGAGGAGGGGATTGCTCGGCCCGGCGAGGGCGCGGGCGACCATGCGCGGGCAGCAGGGGCGTTCCTGACCGGCGTTCACCCAAAGAAGACCGAGGGGCATGACATCAGGGCCGGCATCTCGATGGACCAGATCGCCGCGCGCACCCTCGGTGAGGAGACCCAACTGGCGTCGCTCGAGTTGTCGCTCGAGTCGGCCGAGCGTGCGGGGTCGTGTGATCCCGGGTACAGCTGCGCCTACGCGAACACGCTCTGCTGGAGCAGCGACACCACGCCGCTGCCGATGGCGAGTAACCCGCGCAGCGTGTTCGAGCGCCTGTTCGGCACGAGCGGCACCACCGACCCGGCCGCCTGGCTGGCGGCGCGACAGCACGACCGCAGCCTGCTGGACATGGTGGCGGCCAAGGTGGGGCGGCTCAAGAGCGAGCTCGGCCCGCGCGACCGGGTCAAGCTGAACGAGTATCTCGAGGCCGTTCGCGACGTCGAGCGGCGCATCCAGAAGGCCGAGCAGCAGACGGCGCGTGAGCTGCCGGCGGTTGTCCAGCCGGCCGGGGTTCCCGACACATTCGACGAGCACGCAAAGCTCATGTTTGATTTGCAGGTGCTGGCCTACCAGGCCGATCTGACCCGCGTCATCACGTTCATGGTCGGGCAGGAGACCAGCGTCAGAGCCTATCCGGAGATCGGGGTTCCGGACGCGCACCACGCGTTGTCGCACCACGGTGGTGACGACGCGCTCATCGAGAAGCTGAAGAAGGTCGATGCCCACCTCGCGACGATGTTCGCCCACTACGTCGACAGACTGGCGTCGACGCCCGATGGCGACGGCACGCTGCTCGACTCCGTAATGATCCTCTACGGCAGCGGAATGAGCGACGGCAATCGGCACAATCATCATGACTTGCCCGCGCTCCTGGTCGGCGGTGGGGGAGGCACGATCGACGGCGGGCGTCATGTCCGGGTGGCCCCCGATACGCCGAACACGAACCTCTTCTTGACCATACTGGATAGGCTCGGCGTTCCCGTCGAGGCCCTTGGTGACAGCACCGGCAAGTTGGCAACCCTGTCCGTCTAGTCTCATGCGGCTCACGGTGCGGAGGGGGATCGCGGGCGCTGTGCGGACGACGGTCTCGACGATCACGGTGGTGTCGGCGATTGGCGTCGCGGTTTGGGCTCAGGATCTCCGGATCGTCGATGCGGTCGAACAACAGGACCGTGAAGCCACCCGGCTTCTGCTGGCGCAGCGGGCTGAGGTCAATGCCGCCCAGGCCGACGGAGCCACGGCCCTCCACTGGGCGGTCCACTGGAACGACTTCGAAACCGCCACCCTCCTGATCGGTGCTGGCGCCGATCCGAATGCCTTGAACGAGCTGGGGGTGGCTCCGCTGGCATTGGCTTCCCTCAACGCGAGCCCGGAGATGGCCGCGGCGCTGCTGCGCGCCGGTGCGGATCCGAACGTCGCCCGGCCCAGCGGCGAAACGGCGCTGATGACCGGCGCCCGAACCGGGTCGGTCGAGCTCGTTCGCACCCTGCTGGACAGCGGTGCCGAGGTAAACGCGGACGCGCATTATCGGGGTCAGACGGCGCTGATGTGGGCGGCCGCGGAAGGCCACTCAGACGTGGTGCGCACCCTCCTCGAGGGCGGCGCGAACGTCCATGCCCGCTCGAAGTTTGGGATCACGGCGTTGCTTCTGGCGGCTCGACTAGGCGATCCCGAGACCGCTCGGATCCTGCTGGAGTCTGGAGCTGACGTGAATGCCACCGAGCCCGTGCTGGCGTTCGATGCGCGCGTGGACCAGGAGGAATCGCAGACCTCTGGCCGAAGTCCACTGCTCGTGGCAGCCGCCAGCGTGGTGGCGACGAGCGGGCGCGAGTACCACCTCGAGGTCAAGCCGAGTCAGCACGAAGACCTTGCGATCTTTCTGTTGGGGCAGGGCGCCGATCCGAACCTGCCGGACAGCATCGGGCGAACCCCTCTACACGCGGCGGTCGAGACCGGCAAGGTAAGGCTCGTGCAGGCCCTGTTGGCGAACGGAGCAGACGCGAATGCCCGGCTCGTCGAGGCACCCTATCCGTTCCTGGGTGATTTCGTGTCATACAGCCGGTTCGTGGGCGCGACCCCCTTGTGGCTGGCGGCCGCGGCGCGGGTTCCACTCGTCGACATCCTGCGCCGCCTCGTCGCCGCCGGGGCCGATCCGGATCTTCCCGCAGATGACGGGACGACGCCGCTCATGGCTGCGGTGGGAATGGTCCGAAACGAAGCGAGACTGTCTTCGGAGAGCGAGGCGCTCGGCATCGTGAGGTTTCTGGTCGAGCGTGATATCGACGTGAACGCGGTGGACAGCAGCGGCCGGTCGGCGATGCATGGTGCGGCGCGATTGGCCAGGAACACCTTGATTCCGGTGCTCGTGGAGCACGGTGCCGACGTCAGCATCGCCGACGCGAACGGGCTCACACCGCTGGACGTCGGGACAGTCGCTCGACCCCTCGAGCCAGATACCGCCAGCCTCCTTCGCAGCTTCGGCGGCCGCAGCAGCTCAGACGCGGCCAGTCGGTGATAGCCAGACGTCATGGCCTTTGTCACCTGGTTACGCGCGCTCAACGCGGTTGGCACGGTGGCCGATGCGACGCGGATATTTCGGGGACGTGATGCGGTCGATTCGCCGCCTGCCCCGGCCGACGATGCCGGCGCGCTCGAGACCCGCTTGGCCAACGTGGTCGTGGCGGCGCTCCGCGAGGCGTTCGATCGCGACCGCACTCGTCTCGATCTGGAGCGTGATTTTCATCAGGCCGAACAGCTCCGACAGGAGCGCGCCCTTCGCCTGGAGTGGCTGCGACAATCGGGGACTCAGGCGCTGAACCAGACTCGGCACCTCGTCGCTCTCAGCGTGGTCGTCTGGATGGCGTCGGCCGCCGCCGCTGGCTGGCTCGCCCCGCTCGGTCTCGCGAGTAAGTGGTGCCTCGCTCTCGGATGGCTCTCGCTGAGCGCGGCGGTTGCCGCTGCGTTCCTGACCCATCAGCATCTCGCGGGCTGGCTCGCCCAGGGAGCCAACCGGCCGGAACTCCCGGAGATGCCCAAGTTCAGGGCCCAAACATGGCTACCGTGGCTATTCTTGGGTGGCTTCTTCCTGAGCGCGCTGAGCTTGGTGGGGGAGCTGTAGGCTGCGCAAGCCTGAAATTACACAACTATTACATTCTCCCGCCCCAAGCTGCCGATTTTCATTGATAGGCTGTGTGCTCGGTACGAATAACACAGGGGAGCGACTCTTGACGGCAAGCGCAGTCAATTTCGGAGATCGATCGAAGATCAACTGGGGCACGCTGGTTGCCATGGGTGCTTTTCACGTCCTCGCGGTCGCGGCGTTGTTCTACACCACTTGGCAGGCCGTTGCCGTTGCCGCCACCCTTCACTGGATCTGCGTCGGCTGGGGGATCGGAATGGGGTATCACCGGCTGCACACTCACCGGTCATACCAGGTTCCCAAGCTCCTCGAGTACTTCTTCGCGGTCTGCGGCACGCTGACGCTGCAAGGCGGACCGATCTTCTGGGCCGCGCTACATCGGGTCCATCACCAGCATTCGGATCACGATGGCGACCCGCACACGCCCCGCGACGGTCGTTGGTGGTCACACATGCTGTGGACGATGTTCGGCGAGCCGCTCCACGCCAACACCGAGGTGATGGGCAAGTACGCGCCGGATCTCATGAAGGACCGATTCTACCGGGCGCTCAGCTCGTATCACTGGGTTCCGCTCGTGGTGCTTGGCCTGGTGCTCCTGGCGCTCGGCGGGCTGCCGTGGCTACTGTGGGGTCTCTTCGCACGCGTGGTCTTTGGGCTGCACTGCACGTGGCTGGTCAACTCGGCGACCCACTTGTGGGGGTCGCGGGATTTCGATACCAGTGACGATTCACGTAATTCGTGGTGGGTTGCGCTGCTGACCTTCGGTGAAGGCTGGCACAACAATCACCACGCTCTCCCGTCATCTCCACGCCATGGGCTCTTCAGGTTCCAGCTCGACATGACGTGGCTGCAGATCAAGCTGCTCGAAAAGATTGGCCTGGCGTGGGATCTCCGGGTTCCATCGAAGACCCAGATCGCGCGAAGCGAAACCCCGTTCGACGCCGCCGCCTAGGCACCCACCCCTCGACAAGTTCGACCCGCCGTATCCAATAAGATAAGGCGATGGTTCCTGGCGACGTCCGCCGCCGCAAGGTGGTTTTCGTCTGGCTGCTTGGCGCCCTGCTGATTGCCGTCGCAATTGCGTTGAACATCGGCTGGATCGTCGTGAACTGGCGCACCGGCCTCCTGCTGCTGTTTGGCATCATCAGCTTCGCCGTGCTCATTGCCGGGCTGGTTCTCAACACCGCCTTTCTCATCCGTGAGATCAAGCGCACCGAGCAGCACGACGCCTTCATCCATGCGGTCACCCACGAGCTCAAGACGCCCCTGGCCTCGATTACCCTCTATCTCCAGACGCTCCGCCAGCGCGACGTCGGCGAGGAGAAGCGGCAGGAATTCATCGACACGATGCTGGCCGATTCGGAGCGGTTGCAGTCGACCATCGATCAGGTCCTGCTGGCCGGCAAGACGAGCACCGCACGGCGCGTGGTCAATCCGACCGACGTCGACCTTTCGGAGGTGATCGACGAGTGCGTCACGGTGGCAGGCAAGCGCCATCACTTGGAGAACGGAGAGGTGCGGGTGGTGGACAGCTTACCGGCCGGGGCCGAGGTGGTCGTCATGGGCGACCGGGAAGAGCTCCAGGCAGCGGTGACCAACTTGATCGACAACGCCGTGAAGTACTCCGGCGAGCAGGTCAAGGTGGCCGTCGAGCTCGTGCGGCTCGGAGCCCGAAGAGTCGCTATCACCGTGAGAGACCAGGGCATGGGCATCACGCGGGATGAGCTCAAACATGTATTCCGACGCTTCTACCGTATCCCGGGTGCTCTGACGAGGCGCGTGCGCGGCACGGGACTTGGGCTGTCGATCGTGCGATCGGTGGCGCGTCGTCACGGCGGCAAGGCCTACGCCGAGAGCGATGGCACCGGAAGGGGCAGCCAGTTTACGCTCGAACTGCCGCTCAAGCCGTCATGACGCACCTACTGATCGTCGAGGACGAAGAGCATCTGGCGGCCGGACTCAAGTTCAACCTGGAGGCGGAAGGCTACACCGTCGACGTCGAAGAGACTGGCGAAGCGGCGCTCGAGCGACTCGTCGGGCGCGCGAACGGGTTCGATCTGCTGTTGCTCGATGTGATGCTCCCAGGCATCGACGGATTCGAGGTGGTTCACACGCTTCGCGATGCCGGCAACTTCGTGCCGGTCATGATGCTGACGGCCCGGGGGCACACCGACGACGTGCTGCGCGGTTTCGAGCTCGGCGCCGACGACTATCTGACCAAGCCGTTCGATCTCTCGATTCTCGTCGCCCGCATTCAGGGACTGTTGCGCAGGAAGGACTGGCTCCACACCCACGGGTCCGAACCTGAGGACGTCCTGGAGGAATACCGGTTCGGCGAGTGCCGCATCGACTTTCCCCGCCAGGTGCTGCAGCGAGGCGGTACGGATCAGCCACTGACGCTCATGGAGACGACGCTGCTGCGCTACCTCATCGAGCACGAGGGCCGCCCGGTTTCGAGGCGGGTCCTCCTGGAGGAGGTGTGGGGCGTCAGGGAGGACACCGACACCCGAACCGTCGACAATTTCGTTGCGCGACTTCGCCGGGCCATCGAAGATGAGCCATCGAGCCCGCGGCACCTGCGGACGGTTCGGGGGGTTGGCTATTGCTTCGTCGCGGACGCCACATCGGAGCCGTAGTCGGCGGTATGATTATCAGATGCATAGTTCCGACACACTCCGTGAGCTTGATGAGCTGATCCAGAGCCGCTCGATTCTCCGCCATCCGTTTTACGTAGCCTGGCGAGAGGGGCAGCTGAACCGTCAGCAAGTGGCCACCTACGCGCGCGTCTACTGGCCGCACGTCGAAGCGTTTCCCGCCTATCTAGAGTCGGTGATCGCCCTGGCGGACGATCCGTTTGTTCGATCCGAGCTCGGACGCAATTTGGATGACGAACGCTCTCGGCCTCGACCTCACCCTGAGATGTGGCTGGACTTTGCGGCGGAGCTCGGTGAGACACCCGAGAGCGTACGCGCCGCAAGTCCTCGTGCGTGCGCGACGACGATGGTCGATACGGTGACGAAGTACACACGGTCTTCGGTGGTCGAAGGGGTCGCGTCCCTCTACGCGTACGAGGCGCAGCAGCCCGAGGTGGCTCGCGAGAAACAGGATGGACTGCGTCGGCGCTACGGTGTCGAGAGCGCCGCGGGTCTCGAGTACTTTGTCGTTCACGCCGAAGCCGACGTGGCGCACCGTCAAGGTGAGCGCGACGTGCTAGCGCGCTGCCTTGATCGCGAAGACGACGTATCCAACGCGCACACACGCGTCCTCGGCGCGGCGACGGATACGCTCGACGCGTACTGGGGTCTGCTGGACGGCGTCTGCGAGGAGACTGGGGTCGCAACCGCGTAGGCCGGACCGCCATCCCGGTGGCAAGCAACCCGCAACTCAACATCCTCCACGCGATTCACGACTTCCTGCCTCGGCACCAGGCGGGCTCAGAACTCTATGCGCTGGCACTCTGCCGGCAGCTGCAGATTCGTCATCACGTCGCCGTTCTGTGCGCGGAATACGACCCGTCCCGCGCTCATGGTTCCTTGGACTGGCGGATGGAGGAGGGAATCCCAGTCGTCGAGGTTGCGAACAACTGGGTCTGTGATTCGTTCGCCGACACGTATCGTTCGCCGCTGATCGGACGTCGGATCGAACAGGTGCTCGACGCTGTACGCCCGGACGTCGTGCACGTGCACAACCTGCTGAGCCTATCGTTCGACCTACCGGCGCTGGCACGACGGCGCGGGATTCCGGTGACCGCGACGCTTCACGACTACACGTTGGTCTGCCCCTCTGGAGGCCAGCGTATCCATCGGGCCGAGGAACACGTGTGCCACCGGATCGACGTCGACCGGTGCGCCCGATGCTTTCCCGAATCCCCGTTCTCGCAGCAGATGGCGGTTGGGCGACTTGCAACGTCGACCCGCTCGTCCAGCGTCCTGCCAGGTGTCGCGAAAGCGGCGGTTCGAACGCTGCCGTCGAAGCTGGTCGGTCGAGTTGCCGGTGCCCTGGGTCGCGGGGCGAGCCCGAGCGTGACGCCCCGGGACATCTTCACGCGACTCGACGCGGCTCGAGAGGTGTTTGAGCAGGTCGACGTGTTCGTGGCGCCGTCGGCATCGATCGCACGCGAGTACGAGCAGCTCGGCGTGGATCCGGCCAAATTGAAGATCTGCGACTACGGTTTCCAGCCGCTGGCTCGGGCGAAGGCGACATCGCCATCTGGGCCCATGAGGATTGGCTATGTCGGTTCGCTGGTTTGGCACAAGGGCGTGCACGTCCTTCTCGACGCCGCCAGGTCTTTTCCGGAATCAGGTTGGAGCCTGGAGGTCTTCGGTGATCCGGCCGTCGCGCCCGATTACGTGGACCGTCTCAGGACGATGGCGGCCGGTTTGCCCGTTCGATTCCACGGAGCGTTCGCCCGAGATCGCGCTGCCGAGGTGTTCTCTCAGCTCGACCTGCTCGTCGTGCCGTCGCTCTGGATCGAAAACTCTCCGCTTGTCATTCACGAGGCGTTCATGGCTGGCGTGCCGGTCGTTGGGGCGCGGATCGGCGGTGTCGCGGATTTGATTCGCCACGGTGTGGACGGCGTCCTCTACGAGCCGACCGATGCGGGTGCGCTGGGCGCCGCGGTCACACAGCTCGTTCGCGCTCCGGATCGTCTGCGAGAGCTCGGGGCCGCGGCACCGGAAGTGAGGAGCATGGTCGAGGACGCATCGTGGTGGGAGGAGATGTATCGGTGCTGTCAGTCGTGATCCCGACGAAAGACGGTGCCGCGACACTTCCGGCGCTGCTGGACGCGCTCGAGCGGCAGCGGGTCGACGTTGAGGTCGAGCTGGTGGTCGTCGACTCAGGTTCGACCGACGGCACCGTCGCGCTGGCTCGGGAACGAGCGCACCGTCTGATCACCATTCCCCCAGGTGAGTTCAATCATGGGTTGACTCGCAATCGCGGGATCGAGGCCTCTCGCGGTGACCTCGTCGTGCTCCTGGTCCAAGATGCTATCCCGGCATGCGAGGATTTTCTACAACGGCTTACTGCGCCGCTTCGGGCGGACCCGCGCATAGCCGGGACGTTCGCCAGACAGCAAGCCCGGCCGGACGCGAGCGCGATCGCCGCCCACTACCTCGCCCGTTGGGTTGCTGCCGAACCGGACGGGCGAACGGTGCACGTGGATGACCCGAGCGAGTGGCAGGCGCTCGAGCCAATGGATCGCCTGCGGACGTGTGCGTTCGACAACGTCGGCTCGTGTCTTCGCCGTTCCGTCTGGCAGGTCATCCCGTTTCGTGAGACCCCAATTGGCGAGGATGTCGCGTGGGCGAAGGCCGTGCTACTGGCCGGACACCGTGTCGCCTATGCACCGGATGCGGTCATCGTGCACTCGCACGATCGGTCAGCCACGTACGAGCTCACCCGCACCCGGCAGCTGCATCGCACGCTGTACGAGCTGTTCGAGCTCCGAACGATACCGTCGGTGCTCGCGCTCATTCAAGCGATGATCACGTCGATTGCGTTACATGTCGGATTGGAGCGATCGCACCCAGCCCGTCTGGCCCGCGCCGTGGCGCTTGGGGTGGTCTGGCCGCTGGGTCAGTATCTTGGGGCACGCGATGCAGCCCGTCATCTCCCGGAACTGAGTTGAGAGTTCTCATCGTCGTTCACGGCTTCCCGCCCGCGTCTCAGGGCGGGAGCGAGATCTACGCCGAGCTTCAGGCTTGGACGCTGAGCCAGCAGTACGGCGACGACGTGCTGGTGCTGACGCGGGAGCACGATTCCACGAAGCCGGAGTACAGTCTGCGCCCCGAGACGCGAGGCCCCCTCTCCATCGTCTGGGTCAACAATACGTTCAAGGCGACCCGCTCGTTCGCCGACACCTATGAGAACCCCGCGCTGGGGGAGCGTGCCGCGCAGGTGATCGACGAGTTCGCGCCAGACGTCGCGCACATCCACCACTTGACCTGCCTGTCGACCCGGATCGTAGACGCGCTCGTCCAGCGCCGAGTGCCGTGCTTCTTCACGCTGCACGACTTCTGGCTACTCTGTCATCGCGGTCAGCTACTCGACCGGAATCTGGAGCCTTGTCGTGGGCCTGAGCCATCCGGTTGCGATGTCTGTTTGGACGATGCAGCCGGTGTGGGCACGCTCGGGTACGCGGCGGCAGAAGTCGTCCGAGCCGCTGAACGTCGACTGCCGACTGGCGCCGGCGAGCTGCTCCGCAAGACGACCCGCCGCGCGGTGCAACTCACGGCTCGACAACCAGGAGCGACGAACGAGGCGTCACGACGCCTTCAGCACATGCGAAATGTCTCGTCGAAGGTGACGCAGTTCCTAGCGCCTTCGGATCATTTCCGCAGCCGGTTCATCGAATTTGGGATTGCGCCGGATCGCATTATCCGTGCCCCCTACGGGTTCGACCATCGTCCGTTTCGCGATCTACGGCGCACCGCGTCTGATCGCCTCCGGATCGGCTTCCTTGGAAGCCTCATGGTTTCGAAAGCCCCGCACGTCCTGCTTGAGGCCTATCGGAGCCTTCCGGCCGGTTCGGCGTCGGTCGATCTGTTCGGTCGTCACGTCGACTATCACGGCGATGCGTCCTATCGGCGTCGACTCGAACCCCTTCTGGCCCAAGACGGTGTCCGCATCCACGGGCCCATTCCACATCGTGAGGTGCCGCAGGCGCTTGCCGGCATCGACGTTCTGGTGGTCCCGTCTATCTGGCCGGAGAACAGCCCGCTCGTGATCCAGGAAGCCTTCCTGGCGGGAGCACCGGTGGTGGCCTCGCGGATCGGAGGGATTCCCGAGGTCGTAAGCGACGAGAAGAATGGTCTGCTGTTCACCCCGGGTGACGCCGACGACCTGCACCGCGCACTCACGCGACTGCTCTTGGAGCCCGATCTCATGCAGTCGCTTCGACGAGGGCTCCCTCCAGCGTCCCGCTCGATAGAAGAGGATGTCGCGTTCACGCGATCGTTGTACGCCGCTTCCCAGTCGGAACCAGGGCCGCCTCGGGTTGCTGCCGTCGTGTTGGCCTTCGGTTCGCCTGACCAAACCGTTCTCACCGTGCGCTCATTGCTGCCGTCCGCCAAGCCGTTCGACGAGGTCATTGTCGTCGACAACGATCCCCTCAACCGTTGTCGCGAGCACCTGACTCCGGTGAGGGACCGGATTACCTACCTTTCGTCCGACACCAACCTCGGCTTTTCCGGTGGCATGAACCTCGGGATCGAGCACGCGCTCGCGCGTGGCGCGACTCGGATCCTACTCGTCAACAACGACGTCTTCGTGCCGCCGGATTGTTTGAACAAGCTTGAAGATGCACTGAGCGCCGACGCCGTAAATGGAATCGCCGGGCCGGTCATTCGCGTGCGGTCAGATCCCGACCAGGTGGCGTCGCTGGGGATGTCCTACGTGTCGACGACCGGTCGCATGCGTCACATGAGGCATGGGTCGACGGCCGCCCCATTGTCCGACACCATGGTCGACGCGGTCAGCGGCTGCGTCATGCTCGTCGAGAGGCGCGTTCTCCAGAAGGTCGGCCTTCTCGACAACGAGTACTTCTTCGGATTTGAGGATCTCGATCTGTGTCTGCGCGCGCGGAGGGCTGGCTTCAGAACTGTCATGGCTAGCTCGGCCACGGCCTATCACGAGGGGTCGCTCGCCATCGGCCCAACGTCGACGGACCGCTTGTACTACGCGGCGCGTAACCATCTGCGCGCGGCGAGTCGCGCGGACCCTGCTGGGCCGGTCCGGGCGCTCGCACGCGGAATCAGTGTCGTGGCTCTGAACCTCGCGCATGCGGTCCGCGCTCAGGGCAATTCACTCCCCGGACGGCTGCTTGCGGTCGCCCAAGGCACTCGGGACTATGTGACGGGTCGATTCGGCCCGCGTCGTCCCAGCGCCCGCCGACCGCCGCCGCAGGAACGGCACTCCGGCCCGTTCGGTGAATAATTGGCCGTGATCTCCGTCCTGATGCCGTGCTTCAATCACGGCCCGTACGTGGACGACGCCGTCGACAGCGTACTCGCGCAGAACCGGGACGACGTCGAGATCATCATCATCAACGACGGCTCCACGGATCCAGGTACCAACGAGCGGTTGCGACGCTACGATCGGCCTCACACAAGGGTGGTCGAGACAGAACATCGGGGCCTCGCCGCGGCGCGCAATCGTGGTCTGCGTGAAGCACGCGGCCGCTACCTCTGCACGTTGGATGCGGACGACCGCCTTGCGCCGGGCTACTTCGATCGGACGACCAGGCTCCTCGACGATCGCGACGATCTCACCTTTGTGTCGTTCTGGCTCGAGACCTTCGGTGATGAGGAGTGGACCTGGCGCCAGCAACGCTGCGACTTTCCGACCCTGCTCGCCGAGTGCACGGTGTGCACGGCCGCGCTGGTGAGACGCGATGCGGTCATGGCGGTCGGCGGGTACGACGAGCAGATGCCCCAGCAGGGGTATGAGGACTGGGACCTTTGGATCAGTCTGGTTGCCCAGGGCTACGTCGGCACCATCGTGCCGGAGGTGCTTTTCTACTACAGGCGAACCGCCGGTTCGATGAGCACCAGCAGCAACGTCGGTGAGTCGCACTTGAGGCTGACGCGCTACCTGATCGCCAAGCACGGACCCAGCTATAGCGAACACCTGCCTGAACTCCTACGGCTCAAAGAAGCCGCGGGGGCTGACGTACTACGTTCGAACCATCGGCTCGAGCGCGAGATTGGATCGCGGCTCCAGGTCGAGCTCGACGTCGCGGAAAAGACCCTGGCTGTCCTCCGCCGCCGACCGGGGCCCATCGCGGGCGATGCACTTCGGTGGGGCGATCTGGAGCGCGTCGAGCCATTCAGTCCGTTCTGGGGCGCCGACCGGGGGCGGTGCGTCGACCGCCTCTATATCGAGCGCTTTCTCGATAGGCACCGCGAGGACATCGCCGGGCGCGTGCTCGAGGTTCACGACGACGACTACACCAAACAGTTCGGCGGTAGCCGAGTGACGCACGCTGATGTCGTCGATATCGACCCGGACAATCCACGTGCGACCATTTCCGCCGACCTGCGCCGGGCGGTTGAGATCCGGGACCGTACCTACGATTGCGTGATCTTGACGCAGACGCTTCATGTCATCGACGACATGCGCGCGGTGCTGTCCGAGATGGAACGCGTCCTCAAACCGGGCGGCGTACTGCTGGCGACGCTGCCGTGCCTCGGTCGCGTCGCACCAGAACAGGGTCTCGATGGTGACTACTGGCGGTTTACCGCGGCAGCGGCCCGACGGCTGTTCAGCGAACGCTTCGACCCGAGTCAGCTTGAAGTCCAAGCCCACGGCAACGTCCTCGTCGGCGTTGCCTATCTCTACGGCTTGGCCGTTGAAGATCTCGATCCAGCCGAGTTCGATGCCACTGACCCGGCTGTGCCGTTGATCATCAGCGTGCGTTGCCGGAGCTATCAGCATGCGGTGCCGGAGACGCGTCGGCGATGAGTGGCGTTGCGGTCGTCATTCCCTGTTTCAACCTCGGTCGGACACTTCTCGACGCAGTCGGGAGCGTCCAGGTTCAAACCCGACCCGCCTCGGAGCTCGTCGTGGTCGATGACGGTTCGACCGAACTCCACACACGCCACGCGCTTGCCGAGGTTCACGCGACCGGCGTGGCCGTGATTCACACGTCGAACCAGGGTGTGGCGAGGGCCAGGTCGACGGGTGTCGACGCGACGGCGTCGGCCTATGTCCTCCTGCTTGACGCTGACGACATGCTCGCGCCGGCCGCCATCGAACGGCTCGCCGGGGTGTTGGATACCAGGTCGGAGGTCGACTTCGTCACCTGCGGCATGGAGGCCTTCGAAGAGGCTGAGTACATCTGGCATCCGCCTCCGTGTGCGTGGCCAGGAGTACTCACGCGTGGCGGGCCTCACGTCTCGACGATGATGCGGCGCACCGTTTGGACGGGAGTCGGCGGGTTCCGCGCGGATCTGCTGGCGTATGAGGACACCGACTTCTGGCTAGAGGCCCTACGGCAGGGATTCCGCGGCGAGGTCCTGCCGGACGTGCTGCTTCGCTATCGGGTCCGCTCGGGATCTCGGTACGAGAAGGCCCTCGACCCGGAGACCCACCGCCAGACGATGGCGTCCATCTACGGACGGCACTGGCCGCCTCCGGCGGGGATCACACCCGTCGACGTGTTGCTCGACAAGGAGGCGTTTCTCGAAGAGCAGCGCGCCCACCAGCGGGACTTGGTCCTCAAGCGGAGCGAACTTCAGCACCAGCTCGACGCGACCCGCTGGGAGATCGCTTCCGTGCGGGCGGAGCTCGCGAGCCGGGGTCGCGCCACGATCGATTGGGGTGACCTACGCCGAACCGAGCCGGTGAGTGCCAATTGGGGTCTGGAGCGAGGCACGCCCGTTGATCGGATCTACATCGAACGTTTCCTCGACGAGCATCGCAACGACATCCAGGGACGCGTGCTCGAGGTCAAGGATGCTGGCTATACGAAACGCTTCGGCGAAGGTCGGGTCACGACGCGCGATGTCCTGGACATCGACGCGAAAAATCCGGATGCGACGCTCGTCGTCGACTTGGCCGTGCCGGAGGAGATGCCAGCCGACCGGTACGACTGCATCGTGCTGACGCAAACCACGCACATCATTTACGACAGCCACCGCGTGGTCGAAAGCGTCTACCGAGCGCTGCGCCCCGGCGGCGTACTGCTCTGCACACTCCCATGTGTGAGCCGGGGTATCCACCGAGGACATCGATCACGACGCCGGAGACTTCTGGCGCTTTACTGAAGCAGGAGCGCGGTATCTCTTCTCGGCAGTCTTCCCGCTGGACCACCTCGAGGTTCGGAGCCGCGGTAATCTCATGACCTGCGCCGCGTTCCTTCTTGGCCTGGCCGCGCACGAAGTGCCCGACCCGGAGCTGCAACGTGACGATCCGTGGCACTCCCTGGTCTGTGTCGTCCGGGCGACCAAGCCGTGGTCTTCCTTTACGCCGGCCACGGCGGCCACGCCGACTGGGCCGAGCCTGGTGGCCAGTCGCCCCGCGAGCGACGCCACCGTGCTCTTGTACCACCGGATAAACGACACCGATACGACGCACCCAGCCGCCATTGACGAAGCGGATTTTCGGGAGCAGATGCAGCATCTCAAGAACGAATGGCACCCGATGTCACTCGACGGCCTGGCTGAGGGCGCGCGTGCCTCGGCTCTTCCCGATCGGGCGGTCGCCTTGACGTTCGACGATGGCTATCTGCAGCACTTGACGCTCGTTGCCCCAGTCCTGGCCGACCTCGGTTTGCCGGCGACGTTCTATGTGACAACGGCTCAGCTCGACACCGAGGTCGAGTTCTACTGGGACACACTGGACCGCGTCCTGCTTGACGGCGACCACGGCACAGTGCCGGACGGCCTGGATCTGTTCGAGGATGGCTCGTGGACGCGGCCCACGGCTACCGAGCGCGAGCGTCGCGCTGCCCATAGAGCCCTGGTGGAGCTGCTCTACGATGCGTCGGAGGTCGTCCGGGCGGATGTCGTGAGGCGGCTCGCCGGGTGGTGCGGCCGCGCCCTCGAGCCACGGTCGACGCACCGGCGCCTGACGGGCGACGATGTACGGACGCTCTCAGCCGTACCCGGCATGACGGTCGGCGCGCACACCCACCATCATCTTCGCTTGCCCGGGCAAGATGATCGGACGGTGTGGCGTGAGATCAACGACAGTCGAGAGTCGCTCGAATCGCTCCTTGGCCGGGGCGTGAACAGTTTCGCGTACCCGTTCGGCGAGTACGACGGTCGAAGTCGGTCTGCGGCCGCCTTAGCGGGTTTCGACTATGCGGTGACCGTCGACGCCGCGCCGGTGACCTCCACAGCGCACCGCTTGCTCGTGCCGCGACTCGAGGCCCGGGCCGCTGGTCCGCTAGCTGCTAGACTCAAAAAATGACGCGGGACTTCTCCGTGGTCGCCCTGGTTGCCGCGTACAATGAGGCCGATATCCTGCCGGCGGTCATCCGGGCGCTCGTCGCAGAGGGCGTCGGTGTTTACCTCTTGGATCACGGGTCGACCGACGACACGCGCCAGGTGCTCGAGCCGTTTCTCGGCCAGGGGCTCCTCGCCATCGAGCCGTTCCCTGGCGAACGCTTTCCCCAGGCACAGGAGGCTTTCTCATGGTCAGCGATTCTCGAGCGCAAGCGCGAACTGAGCATGGAACTGGACGCGGACTGGTTCATTCATCACGACGCCGATGAGTTTCGGGAGAGCATCTGGGAAGGCGTGTCGACGCGCTCGGCTACAACGCCATCGATTTCGAGGTGTTCAACTTCTGGCCGACGGACAACGAATTCGAGCCTGGCACCGATCCCCGTTCAGCCTTACCTTACTACGCTGCGAAGAACCCATGGGACAAACTCCAGGTGAAGTGCTGGAAGAAAACGACGGCGTCGCCGGATCTGCACTCGAGCGGGGGACATGACGTGATGTTTCCAGGCCGACAGGTTTTTCCGCTGCGTTTCCTCCTTCGGCACTATCCCGTGCGGAGCCAGAGCCACGGCGAACAGAAGGTCTTCACGGATCGTCGGCCGCGCTTTGTCGCGGACGAGCGGGCCACGGGATGGCACGTGCAGTACGACGCGTTCGACGAGAAGGCACAGTTCGTGAAGGATCCCGCCACCCTCATCGAGTACGACTCACGGCGAGCGCGGCTTCACGCCCTCTCTCGACACCGAGGCGTCGACGACCTGGCAGATCGGATCGACAGCCTGACGCAGCAATTGGCCAGGCGAGACGACAGTCTCCGCGCGCTGCGCGCCGAGCTCGGTCAGCGCCACGAGCAGCTTGCGCGGGCAGAGGAACAGAACGAGCATCTGGAAGCCGCGCTCGCGGCTCACCAGGTAGAGATCTCACGGCTCGACAACGAGTTGCAGGCGCTCCATGCCTCGAAGAGCTGGCGATGGATGGCACCGCTCCGCGCCATTTACGGGCTGGTCCGGCGACCCTAGTTTGGGCGGCCGTCGGTGTTTTTTCGCGTGACGCCGTTTAGGACGGAAAAATGGCGGAGAGAGTGGGATTCGAACCCACGGTAGAGTTTCCCCTACACACGCTTTCCAAGCGTGCTCCTTCAACCACTCGGACATCTCTCCGCGTTCGTGGCCTACTAGGTTACTAGAACCGGTCTGGGTTTGAACCGGCGGCGGTGGGGCGTTAGGATTGAGAGAGGGGGAGTAAATGAGCCGTCGATGTTTCACGAGATTGTTCGCGCGGGGAGCGTTCGCCGCCCTGATATTCGTACTGTCGGCCGTCCTGGTCGCGCCCTCGTGGGCCCAGACGGAGGAATCAATGCCACCGCGGACGTCCTGGGGCGATCCAGATATTGGGGGAATCTGGAACAACTCGACGCTGACACCGTTAGAGCGTCCCGAGGATCAAGCTGACAAGGAGTTTCTCAGCCCCGACGAGGCCGGAGCTCTCGAACGGCAGGTGGTCGAGCGGAACAACCGGGCGAACGAGCCCAGCGTCGTCCGTACCGAGCCGCTGCCCGTAGGCGGGAATGTGGGCGGGTACAACAACTTCTGGATGGAGCGCGGGACGAAAGCCGTCCCCACGCGGCGCACGTCGCTGATTATCGATCCGCCGGATGGCCGGTTACCGCCATTGACGCCAGATGCCGAACGTCGGATTACGTCGCCTGAGCTGGCACGACTCGACGATGTGCGTCAGGGTCGTGTGCCGACCGACTCGTATCACCAACTCGACCTGGGCGATCGGTGCATTTGGTACCGAGGGATCCCGTCATTCCCGACCGGTTACAACAACAACTATCACATCGTTCAGACGCCGGAGTACGTCGCCATTCTCCAGGAGCACATCCACGACGTCCGTTTCATCCCCTTGGATGGCCGTCCGCATTCCGATGCGGGCATCCGTCAGTACGGGGGCGATTCGCGCGGCCACTGGGAGGGTGAGAGCCTTGTTGTCGAAACGACGAATTTCAGCAACCGGGCTTTCATTCGACGCTTCAATCTGGACCTCACCGAGGCCTTGCACGTGGTCGAGCGCTTCACGCGCATCGGGCCTGATACGCTTGACTATCAGTTCACGGTCGACGATCCGAACATCTGGACGAGACCGTGGAAGGGCGCGCTGCCGATGGCTCGGAGCGCCGGGCCGATGTTTGAGTACGCGTGCCACGAGGGCAACTACGGGTTGACGAACATCCTGGCCGGGTCACGCACCACCGAGAGATCTGGGGCGAACCGGTAGATCGATTGATGCTGAGCCGGGGCGCTTCGGCGCCCCGACAGGAGACTGCAATGGATTGGACTCGTTCGACAATGCTGTTCGGTGCGACCCTCGGGGTCTTGCTCGTGTCGTCGCCGGTGGTAGCGCAGACCACTGAAAACACGACGCCCATGCGCACCGCGGAAGGCCAGCCGGACATCTCCGGTACCTACACCTTCCGGACCCTGACACCGTTCCAGCGGCCCCAGAAGTTCGATGGAAAAGAGAGCCTCTCCGCCGAGGAGGCCCGAGAGTTCGAAGCGTCGGAGCGTCGGCGACAGAACCGCGATTTGTTCGACCCGACCAAGGGGCAACCGAGCGCCGGCTATCAATCTCGGGCCGAGGGCGGCGTGCTGTCGTACAACGAGTTCTGGTACGAGCGGGGCATCGAGCTCACCTCGGACAAGCGGACATCGCTCATCGTTGATCCACCGAATGGGAGACTGCCGGCCCGGACGGAGGAATCTCGGCGTGCGGCGCAGGAGCGGACCGCCTACGTCGAGGCGCACCGCTACGATTCGCATGAGAACCGCAGTTTGTCCGACCGGTGCGTCATGGGGTTCAACTCCGGGCCGCCGATGCGGTCGAGCGCCTACAACAACAACGTGATGATTTTTCAGGCTCCGGGGTACGTCGCGATCCTCAACGAGATGGTGCACAACGCTCGGATCATTCCGCTCGACGATCGCACGAAGCCGCCGTTTCCCCAGCTCGCGGGGGTGTCCCGGGGACACTGGGAGGATAAAACGCTGGTCGTCGAGACCACCCATTTCCGCGGCGGACAGAGCGGGGGCACGGGTCCGAACTTGCACCTGGTCGAGCGATTCGCCCGAATCGATCCGGACACCGTCGCTTATGAGTTCACGGTCACCGATCCGACTGTGTATACGGCCCCGTATACCGTCATGATCCCATTCCGTCGGACCGACGGACCGCTGTTCGAGTACGCATGCCACGAAGGCAACATCGGGCTGGCGGGTATCCTGTCGGGGGCCCGAGTTCAAGAAGCCAAAGGCATCCCTCTACGTAGGTAGGCTCGGTTCGGGCCGTCTTGCCACGTCGATCGACGGCGGATAGACTGAACGTTCCCCGCGCGTGGTGACGGGTCGCGCCGCGGCTCGGATCCTGTGCAATCTCAGCCTACGAACCGCGTCAGGGCCGGAAGGCAGCAGCGCTAAGTAGTCACTGACATGTGCCGCAGGCTCTTCCGAGTCGCGGTGGGCCCCGCCACCTACCGACAGCGCGGTACAGACAGCCGATGTCCTATCAGGTTCTCGCCAGAAAGTATCGACCACAGCGATTCGAAGACGTGGTCGGTCAGCGCGGTGTAACCCAGACCCTGCGCAACGCGCTCGAGCTCGGCCGGCTCGCCCAGGCGTTCGTGTTTGCGGGTCCGCGTGGCGTCGGCAAGACGACGACGGCTCGCATCCTGGCGCGGGCGCTCAACTGCGAGAATGGACCCACCCCCGAGCCCTGTGGAACCTGCGACGCCTGCGTGGAGATCGCCGAGGGTCGAGATATCGACGTCCTCGAGATCGACGCCGCGACCCACACTCAAGTCGAGAACGTGCGCGAAGTGATCATCGCCGGTCTGGCGATGGCTCCGGTCCGCGACCGGTACAAGATTTTTATCATCGATGAGTTTCACCAACTGTCCTCGCACTCGTTCAACGCTCTGCTGAAGTCGCTCGAGGAGCCGCCAGCTCACGTGGTGTTCATGATGGCGACCACGGAGCTCCAGAAGATTCCTGACACGATCCGCTCGCGCTCTCAGGTCTACGAGCTGAGGACCATCGGCACTCCGGTTATTGGCGAGACGCTTCGGACGATTGCCGACGCGGAGTCCATCACGATCGACGATGACGCGATCGCATTGATTGCCCGGGCCGCCGAGGGCAGCATGCGGGATGCCGAGAGTGCGTTCGATCAGGTGATCGCCTTCGCTGGGAAAACCATCGTGGCGGACGACGTCTCAATGGTGCTGGGCCTCATTGGACGCGAGCCTGTCCTGGATGTCGCAGAGGTCGTCGCCAACGAGGATCCGAGCGCCGTGTTCGAGATCGCGGGCCGGTTCGTGGAGGCGGGCTACGACCTACGTCTCGTCTGCCGCGAGTTGACACGAGTTGTCCGCGACATGCTCGTCGTCATGATCGACCCGGCGCGGGCTGACGATCCGGAGATCGCGGGTGACGCTGAACGGGATCGGCTGATCGAGTTGTCACAGCGGTTCTCGCGAGAGGACCTCATGCGCGCCTTCGACGTCCTGGCCAGGGCCGAGTTCGACATCCGAGGCGCCGCGCAGCCCAGGTACCACTTCGAGATGGCGATTCTCAGGTGGATCCACCTGCAGAAGCTCGTCCCGCTCACCGAGCTGCTCTCTGGGGCGCAGGTTGGGCCTGCCCAGTTGTCGCAGGCGAAGTCAGGGACGGTCCCGCGGCCGAAGCCTCGCAAGACGGAGACAGCCGCACCCCAGCCGATGCGGCGCAAGACGGAGCCTGCCGCGAGCCAGACGCCTCGTCAGCCTGCGCCGCAAACTCCGCCTCCGACCACGGCGACGTCGCCGGCATCCGATGCGGTTGCCGATACCGCCGGCAGGAGCGAGATCCTGGCCGAGATCAAGAAGACGAAGAAGTTCTTTCACGGCACTGTGGTCGCCCAGGCTCAGCGGATCGATCTGGCTGGCGACCGTCTCGTGTTCGAGTTCACACCGAGTCAACGCACCCTTGCCGGCCAGCTGCGTCAAAACCGTGGATGGCTCGAAGAGTTGGCGGCGAAGGTTGTCGGGCGCCCGATTCGGGTGGCAACTGAGCAGGGATTGGGCGACCCCGAGCCGTCAAGTACGGCGGCAGCGCTTGACGGACCTGCGTTGAGCAGTGAGCAGGCGCGTCTCCGCGAGCAGGCGATGGAGGACCCGCTCGTTCAAACGATGCTCGACGTGTTTCCTGCGAAGATCGGTGAAGTCGAGAAGCTCGACTAACGCCGACTATCGGTGAACGGTGGCCCCAACGGCAACGGACGAACAATCATGAACATTCAGCAGATGATGAAGCAGGCGCAGCAGATGCAGGAACGGCTGCAAACCGAGCTGGCCCAGACGGAAGTCGAAGCGACGTCGGGCGGCGGCATGGTCACCGTTGTCATGAACGGTCAGAAACAGATCCGACAATTGACCATAGACCCGGAGGTTGTCTCCGGCGACGACGTCGAGATGCTTCAGGACCTGATTGTCGCCGCCATTAACGACGCGCAGCGCAAGGTCGATGAGACCGTGGCCGGCAAGATGGGCGGGATGATGGACGGATTCAAGATTCCCGGGCTCACAGGATGACCGAAGTTGGTCCCCTGGTCAGGCTGGTCGACCAGCTACGACGCCTGCCGGGCATCGGCCAGAAGGGAGCGCAGCGCCTAGCGTTTCATCTGCTCCGACAGCCCAGAGATGAAGTCGACGCGCTGCTGGATGCCGTGCGTGACGTCAAGGAACACATCACGTACTGCTCGATCTGCTCGAACATCACCGACACCGATCCGTGCTTCTTCTGTACTGACCCGCGACGCGACCGTCGAGCGATCTGCGTGGTTGAAGATCCACACAACGTTGCCGTTGTCGAGAAGACCAAGGAGTTCAAAGGCACGTATCACGTGCTGATGGGCGCGCTGTCGCCGCTGCAGGGGATCGGCCCGGGTGAGCTCAAAATCAAGAGTTTGCTCGAGCGCATTGGCAGCGAGGAGGTCCAAGAGGTCATTCTTGCCACCAACCCCAACGTCGAGGGCGAAGCCACGGCCATCTATCTTGCCAGGTTGCTCAAACCCCTCGGCGTGCGGGTGACCCGAATCGCGATGGGGCTCCCCGTTGGCAGCGACCTCGAATACGCCGACGACGTCACGATGCACAAGGCCATGTCAGGCCGGCAGGAGATGTAGGGTCGGGGCCGTAGGAGGCAGGAGACAGGCGGCTACTGAGCCTGGGCGGCCCGCGGATCAAAGATCCGCCTCAGCTCCCTCGCCGTCGATGGGGCTCGCTTGCGCGCCGAGCGGTGATCGAGCTCTGCGCGTAGGCGCGTGAGTCCCGTCTCGTCGTCCACGTCGTACCACGTCGGTACCAACTCCACCTGAAGCCCGAGTCGCTCCGCTGCTGCCCGCGTGTCGTCGAACGCATGCGGCGTACTCCAACGGACATCGGAGAAGAGATCTGGGACACCGTTCTGTTCGGCGCTTCCTCCTTCAAGCGCGATGAGGTAGTACCCGCCGTCTTCGGCCGGTCCCAGTACGACGTTGCCGGCTTCGACTTGTCGAATGGCGTCACGAATGTGGAACACAGGGATCGTCGGCAGATCTGATCCGATCATGACAACCTTCGTGAATCCGGCGCTGAAGAGCGCCGTGAAGACCGAACGTTCGCGGGCGCCGAGGTCGCTACCGTCCTGAGCGATGAGCTCGTCATCAGCGACACCAAGCTGGCGAAATTCTGCGGCGTCGCCGTCAGGAGTGTAGGCAACGCGCAGCGATGCACACGGCACGCTGCGACACGTAGTGATCGTGTCATCCACGAACGCGGAGTACAAGCGCCGCCGCGTGTCGTCGTCCGGAATGACCTGTGCCAACCGTGTCTTGGGCGGTCGACCAGCGACCGGTGATCGGGCCATGACGACCACCGCGACCTTACCCGCCGCGCTCTCGAGCGCTTGTCTCACCGACAAGCCACGCCGGACGAGTATCACGATGCCCACCGCGATCCAGACGAGCATGCGCCCCTTGCGCACGATCGCGAGCGTCACACCGGTGGCCGTCCCAAATGCCAGTAGATCGGCGAAGATCCCGCTGCCTGCCTCGTCCACGCCCACGCGAAGCGGGACGAAGCGAAACGCGAACGATATGAACCGGTTTGTTGAGTCGAAGACGAAGGCATGCAGCACCGTCGGTGGCTGGTCGGCGACGACCGACAACACGACAAAGATCTCGAGGATGGACACGAGGTGAAACGTGAGGTGCAGCAACCCGAGCGGGACGAGCTTACGCCTGTCTCGAGGATAGAGCGCCTGAATGTGATGTTCGACACTCGAGACCTTGGCGGAGAGCCGTCCGAGGAAATGGGGGGCAACGCCTCGGTCGCGCAACCAATTGAGTGTGCCGCTCCCAGCGGACCAGCGATTCCAGATGACGAGGTGCACGGTGCCGACAATGAGCATCATGGCACTGACCATGACGGTGGTCGTGACCCACAGCTGCGCGGTGGTCTGGAACATCAGCACGACCACGACGAGTCCGCCGGCGATGATGAGCATCGCGCTGAGCGTATAGAAGAGGTTCTCGACGGCGAGTGCCGGCAGCGTCCGATTCAAGGGTTCCCGCTCTCGGAGGAACATCCCTTTGGCCGGTTCGCCCACGATGATGTTAAGCGGCGTCAGATTGCTCAGTGAATCTCCGACGACGACTGCCCTGAATACGTGAGACAGGGTAAGGCGGTGTGGGCCGTCCAGGCACTGGATCCATGCGGCGGACCGAATGAGAAACCGCACGCCACCAAGCGCCAGGACCACGATAAACACCAATCCGACGCGCCGGATGCCGCCGAGCACTTCGCCGACACCCGCACGGTGCAGAAAGTAGGCGAACAGCGCCAGCCCGACACCGGCGGCCAGAACACCGCCGACGGTTGGACGGCGGCTGAGGTCAGCCTGCATAATCAGCTGCCATGAATTGGGTGTCGGTGCATGTCCCCGTGGCCATTATTCTACTTGGCGGTGGACTGCTGGCTTGTTTCCTTGGGTACCGACTGCTGCGCACCCTGCTCGCTCTCTACGGGTTGATCGCGGGCGTTGTGTTGGCGACGTACTTCGTCGGCGAGTTCGAGCCGTGGGTCGCCGTGCTCCTAAACGTAGCTGCGGGTCTCGCTGGCGCGGTTCTCGCGGTTGCAGCGTATCTGGCCGGCGTGGCGCTGCTGGGAGCCGCGTTGGCGGTCATGCTGCTCAACAGATCGTGGGGACCTGAGGTCGATCCGAACGTGTGGCTCGTCCTGGTCGCGTGTCTCGTCGGTGCGCTCCTCGCGCTGGCCGTTCGACGCTACGTGCTGATTTTTGCGACCGCGTTCGGCGGGGCCTGGACCGCGATCGTTGGGGGGCTTGCACTGGCCGGCAACAGTGCCGGTGTGGCGGCGGCTGGCGGTGACCTGCAGCGCCTGCCCCCGGTCGCCGATCCCAGCTTGAACAGAGAGTTCATCGCGGGATGGATCGTGCTCGGTGCGCTCGCCGTGCTGGTGCAGCTCCGTGACGTAGGGCGACGGAGACTTCGAAGGCAGCGAATTGAAGAGAAGCTCGCACGCAAGTAGGTGCACGTTCGTTTGACCCGTCTAAACCCCTTTCGCTACTATTCTTTGTTGGTCGAGTGGCCGACAGAGTGCTCAGTGTTCCTCAGTAGCTCAATTGGCAGAGCATCCGGCTGTTAACCGGAGGGTTGTAAGTTCGAGTCTTACCTGAGGAGCCAATCCTTTCAGTCAGTTACAGTTTCTCTCTTATCCAACCGCCCTCGACTGTGGGGGATTTTGTGGGGCTGCGTTTTCTCGTTGTCTTCTTTTCGACCCAGACGAAGCTCAGTCCAGGGCTCGCCGGCGTCTTGTCCTTCCCCGGAGTTCGCTGCGACCCAATCGCGGCATCTACCGCTTCATCGCCTCTATAATCCGGCTGTTCGCTTCTCTCACCGTTTAGCAACGGAAGACCATGGCCTTGAGCGTCGGCTCCCGACTCGGCCACTACAACGTCACCGCCCTCATCGGCGCGGGCGGGATGGGGCAGGTCTATCAAGTCGCCGATACGAAGCTGAACCGCCAGGTGGCGCTGAAGATTCTGCCCGAGGCGCTTGGTGGGTCGCCCCTTCAGGCGCGTGAGCATTTTCACCAGGTCGGGGAGCTATCCGGTGGGCTCGATCTATCGCCCTATGTGTCGCTGGCTAGCGGTGTGGCGGTGGCGCCCCAGAATCGTGCCGAGTTCGAGTCGTTGCTCGAGAGCGCGTTGGCGATCGACTCCGACGCCGACGAGAGTATCCGTCTCGCGAACATCGTGGCGCAGCGCAGAGCTGAGCTACTCCTCGACCATATCGACGAAGTGTTCGACCCGGTAGAAGAAGAACAGGAAGAGGTCAGATGATGAGTACGTCGCCCCGGTCGTTCCGTTTGCTGGGTCTCGCCATCGCGGTGACGTTGATGGCGACGCCGGTTGTAGTGACTGCCCAAACAGCTCGCCTTGGCTCGATCGCGCCGCCGAACTCGCTGTGGGATCGGGCGCTGAAGCAGATGGCCACCGAGATCCAGACGGCGACCAGTCGCCGGGTGAAAATCCGCGTCGACTCCAGGTCACAGGGCGATGAGTCGGCTATCGTCCGAAGGCTGGGCCTGGGAACGACCCAGGCCGCATCGCTGACCCAGATCGGTCTCGAGGAGCTTCACGATTCGTTCGGGGTGCTGGGGATGCCGTTCTTCTTCGATTCGGATGCCGAGGCCAGGCATGTGCTCGGGGCGCTTCAGCCTACATTCGAGCGCGGGCTGGCCGAGCAGAAGCTCGTCCTGCTCAGCTGGGGACACACCGGATGGGCGCACATCTTCTCGGCGGAGCCGATCGCGAGTCTCGCCGAGCTCAAGAAGGCCAAACTCTATACCTCCTCCGGTGACTCGGAAATGGTCAGCTGGTACACGGCAAACGGATTCGATCCGGTTCCGCTCGAGCTCAGCGATGTCCCGGTCGGACTCAACACAGGGATGATCAACGCCTATCCTTTTCCGCCATACGCCGCCATGCTGCTTTCGTACTACAAGCCGGCACCGAACATGCTCGATTTGCCGCTCGGACCGGTCCTTGGAGCGACCGTCATGCACAAGCGGTTCTGGGACCGCCTCAGTGACGAGGACCGTGCCGCCGTCACGGCCGCCAGTCGGCAACTGGAGGACGACCTGTTCAAGGATGTGCCCCGGCAGGACGCTAAAGCTGTGGTCGAGATGAAGAAACGCGGTCTTCAGGTCATCGGGTTGGATGAGGAGGCCATCGCCGAGTTCCGTCAGGCGGCCGACGCCATGAACGCCTCGATGCGAGGCCCGATTGTGCCAGCCGCCGTCTACGACGCGGCGGTCAAGGCCCGCGACGCGTTCCGATCTCGCTAGCGTCGGGGTCGGCGGTACATCCGGTCTTCCGGGCTAGCATGTCACCAGCTCACTGATCCTGATCGGCTCGCCGTTCCAGCGAGAGGTGCAGGCGCTTTCCACTCCTTGACGTCGAGGAACCTGTACTCCGCATCAGTCATCCCCCCAAACGGCGCGTTTGAAGACGAGCTGGCCAGACGCGTTCGAGAGGAGTGGGCAAAAAGAGTCGACTGCGGTGCGATCCCAGCACAGATCCGGTCGGTCGTTACGTGGATTGCTAACCGCTACGGCGTTGATCGTGACCTATCCCACGCAGGACATCCACGCTACCTTCGGCGTCCGCAAGAGTGCGTGTCCCGTAGGGGACGGTGGTCGCGGTCCAGCATTGGATCGACGCCGGGGCTTTCTTCAGCGATGTTGCCGCTGTCGGTTGGTCGATCGTGTCGCTCGCTCTGGATCCTCCGGCAGGAGCCCCCCCAACAGCTCTGCCCGCCGCCTCCGGGTGCGAGCCAAAGACCGATAGCCCAGACCGTCGGTCTTGGTGTTAAATAGCGAGATGCGGCCAGGCCAGTGCGTGACCGTGGCCCTTCTCCTCGGTCTCTGGGGGCTGTCAAGTGGACCCGGAGTAGTCCCGTCCGTTGGGGCCGTCGGCGCGGCCCTCCCGCTGGAAGCGCGCAAGGCCGGAATTCAGCCGATCTCGAAGATTCTCTACTACGAGGGCGAGCCGCGCTGGGAGATCAAGTTCTTGCTCCGGGCCGTGGCCGACGATGAGCGGCTTCAGGTCTCGCTGCTGCAACGAACGGCCGAGAATCGATTCCTCCGCAGGAATGTCGATGACGCAAACGACCTCCGAGATGGCTTTCCCGCCACCCGAGAAGATCTGGGTCGTTACCGGATCCTGATCCTTGGCAGCATCGAGGCGAGCGCGTTCTCCGACACCCAGCTCCAGCTCATCGTCGAGTTCGTGGAAACTGGAGGTGGCCTCCTCATGTTGGGTTCGCGCCGATCGTTCGGTGAAGGCGGCTGGGCTGACACCGAGATCGCCGATCTGCTGCCTGTCGAGATCCTTCCCCACGCACCCAGGACCGCGCCACCGGCGGCCGTCAAGGTCCAGGTCTCACCGACACCCCTCGGCCTCACCCACCCGGCGACCCAGATCGGCGCGGACTCTGGCGAAACGCAGCGACTCTTCGCCGCGCTGCCGCCCCTGAGCGTTGTGAACCAGATAGGACCGGTGAAGGGCACCGGCCTGACGCTCCTGGTCGGCGCGAGCCCCGAGGGCAACAAGACGGTGCTGGCCTATCAGCCCTATCGCTTGGGCACGGTCCTGGCGCTGCCGGCGCAGATGCACTCTGACATCACTCCAGACCTCGACCACATCCATACGAGCTTCTGGCGGCAGATCCTCCACTGGTTAGCCGACTCCGTCCCGGACTAGAACAAGTACGAGAGCGGGAAGATCGTCCGACCGGACCTCCCGCTGGTGACTACAGCGCCCAGAACAGGCCGATAGGGCGATCCCTCGACCCAGAGCGGATCAGGTTGCAGGGAGAGCGGGCGCCTGCCCCCCTGTGGTCCACGGATAGGTCCTGGCTTGTCGCCAAGTGTGGAGTGATCCGGCTCAGGGGGTCGGCCCCTGCATCGGTCTACACTGCGGCGTCAAGCAGGAGTAATCTGTTCGGAGGATGAGGAAGACAGGGAACACGGTGAATCGTCGCGACATGCTCCGTGCCGTAGCGTCGGCCACGGCTCTCGGCACCTGCGGAAAGTGGATGTGGATAGCCAGCGGTCAAACCCGCGGCGCCTACCGCGAGAAGGGCACGGGGCCCGCCCTGATCTTTGGCGACGGCGCCCTCATGGACCGGTTCACTGACAGCTATCGCGTCGTGCTCCCGGATGCGTTCCAGGGTGCTGCCGAATCGTTCACTGCCGACCGCTGGTGCGCTGACATTCTAGCGATCGCGGATGCGGCCGGTGTCGAACGCTTTGCCTGGTACGGGTTCTCATTCGGCGCCGTCGTTGGGTTACAGCTCGCGGCCCGAACCGATCGGTTGTCCGCTCTTATTTGCGGCGGTTGGCCCCCGCTCGGCGGCCAGTACCGGGAGACGCTCGCGGTTACTGAAGCAGCACAAGGTCCAGGGGAACAGTTCGCGACCTTCTATCGCAGTCTTCAGGGGTGGCCAGAGCGTGAGGCGGTCTCACGGCTGTCGTGTCCGCGGTTCGCGTTCGCTGGCAGCCAGGACGAGTTCGTCGCTGGCGGGCACGCCATGCGAATCGGACCGCTCCTAGCCGAGCATCGCAACGAACTCGAGGGGATGGGTTGGACGGTGCGCCTGGTGGAGGGGTTCGGTCACGAACTGGGCGCACGGCCAGACATCGTAGGTCCGCTCGTCCGTGAGTTCCTCGACCCGGTGCTGCTCTAGCGACACACGTTTGCACACAACCCGGAACGAGCCACTGCGGCGACAATAGCTCCTCCCTTGTCGCCCAGCGTTTACCTATCTCCGCTATTCAGTCTGTTCGGGCCTTGGGTCGACCCTCTTCCCACTACTGAACAGTTTCCTGTTCGTCGGGCGCCGCGCTCGCGGGTGCAGCCGGTGGGTCCAGCGTCTCCATAGCTCGTCGCTGAGCTGAATCTCCGAAATGCGCGTATCGCTTCGCCATCCGTGTCGTCGTCGCTGGACTCCAACCCATCAGCGACGCCACGACCGATAGTGGCACGCCTCGCTCGAGTAGTCGGGTGACACAGGTGTGTCGGAGGTCATGGAACCGGCACTGGACCCCGGCTGCCTTGCGAGCGGAAGTCCATGCCACCTTCCACGATGTGATGGGCGTCGCCGGGTCGGTGCCGTATTGAATCGTACCGGGTTTCTCGGAGGGCTCATTCCTTGAGAGGATGGAGCCCATGGCAAGACCGAGGAAGTATTCACCTGAGGTACGAGAGCGGGCTATTAGGATGGTCCGCGAGCATGGCCCCGAGCATCCGTCGCAGTGGGCGGCGATCACGTCGATCGCGAGCAAGTTCGGCTGTACGGCTGAGACGCTGCGGAATTGGGTGCGACAGGCCGAGCGCGACACGGGTCAGCGCAGCGGCTTGACGACCGACGAGCGCCAGCGCTTGAAGGAGCTGGAGCGCGACAATCGCGAGCTGAAACGCGCAAACGACATCTTGCGCAAGGCGTCCGCGTATTTTGCCCAGGCGGAGCTCGACCGCCGAGTGAAGTGATGGTCCGGTTTATTGATGACCACCGGGCGACGTATGGGGTTGAGCCGATCTGCGCGGTGTTGCCGATCGCCCCGTCGACCTACTTTCTGCACCACGCGCGGCAGGGGAATCCGACACAGCGGCCTGCGCGCGCCAAGCGCGACGACGAATTGCGGATCGACATTCAGCGGGTCTGGGACGCAAATTATCAGGTCTATGGACCGCGGAAGGTCTGGCAGCAACTGGGCCGCGAAGACGTCGAGGTCGCCCGGTGTACGGTCGAGCGGTTGATGGGCGCGATGGGCTTGGCCGGCGCCGTGCGCGGCCGCGCGTGGATCACGACCACTGACTCGGCGTCCGCCGTCTCGCATCCGCCGGATCTGGTGGATCGCGAATTCGCCGCAACACGGCCGAACCAGCTCTGGGTCTCAGACTGCACCTACGTCGCGACCTGGCGGGGTTTCGTCTATGTGGCCTTCGTGATCGATGTCTTTGCTCGACGCATCGTCGGCTGGCGCGTATCGGCATCACTGCGCACGGACTTCGTACTCGACGCGCTCGAGCAAGCGGTCTGCGAACGAGGCGCCGGTCGCGCCAGCGGCCTGGTTCATCACAGTGACCGAGGCACGCAGTACCTGTCGATGTGGTACACGGACCGACTCCTGGACGCAGGCATCGCCCCGTCGGTCGGCAGCCGCGGCGACTCGTATGACAATGCTCTCGCCGAGTCGGTGATTGGGCTCTTCAAGACGGAGGTGATTCGGCGGCAAGGTCCCTGGCGGAATCTGGAGATGGTTGAATTCGCCACCTTGGCGTGGGTCGATTGGTTCAACACGCGCCGGCTGCTCGAGCCGATCGGCTACGTGCCGCCAGCGGAATTCGAAGCGCGCTACTATGAGCAGGCCGCAGTGGCCTGACTCAATTAATTTGCCCTCCGGGATTCCCGGTACGATTCATATACCTGCGGAATCTCGTCGCTCCCGCTGAAACCAACCTTTTCGCTTGGAAATACGCAATGCTCAGGTTTGCGGTCTGGAAACTGCTGCGCCCAGGTCGACAGCACCCGAGCCGCTGTCTTATTCAGGGGAATGACTCGGCCTTCGCCGTGGGGTGTTTTTGACTTGCCCACTCTCAGCGCCTTGCTCAGGAGATCCACTTGGTTCCAACGTGCCGACCGCAGTTCGTCATTTCGCAGCCCTGTGTGAATGAGCAGCGTGACTGCCGGAAGCAAGGACCGCGACCGGCTCGCCGCGCACGCCTTGAGCAGCTTCTCTTCCTGGTCAGGCGTCAGGGCGACACCAAGGTCAGTGCGGACGGGAAGCATTCGCACATCGGGAGCGAGCTGCCCCCACAGTCTGTGGCGACGGAGAATTGCTCGCAGCGTGCCGACTTCGTTATTGACTGTCTTTGGGGCAGTTCCCCCGTCTTGGCGCGCCTGTTGGTACTCAGCAATGTCGCGGTCCGTGATGTCGGTGACGAGCAGTCGCCCGAAGTGAGGCTTGAGGTGTTCGAGGTTCGTCGTCTCGATCACGTAGGTCTTTGGAGCCCAGCTCGGCTGCTTTCGCGCGAGGTAGTCATCAGCGGCGTCCGAGAAGAGCGGAGGGAGTACCCGAGGACGAACCCCATTGATGTTCTCCTCGATCTCGCGCCGGCGCTTACGCTCGACACTCGCGGCCAAAGCTCGGTTCGCCGTGCGAGTCGTTTCGCGGTAACGACGACCTCCGATCGTGAACTCGAACCACCAGACGTTCCCTCGTCGATACAGCACTACTCTGCTCCCTTCCGTGACTTTCCTCCCGAATCGTCGTGGCGGTGACCGCGTGATTCGGCCTCCTTGGCCTTTCGCTGGTTGTACGCTCGGGTCCTGCACGAGTCGGAGCAATACCGGCGACTCTTCCTATACGCATCGGCATCGAGGAAACCTCCGCACCCCTCGTACTGGCAGCGTCTGTAGTGTGAATCGGCAGCAATCGCAACGGCGAACTGCATCGACAGTCCAGCTCGGAGAGTCGTCGGCGCGACCTCCAAGACGTAGCGATTCTTCGGAAGTGTTCTCGCAAACGTCCATGCGCTCGCATCGATCTCCCTCAGCGCGATGGCGTGCGCGGCATGGAGGGCGTCCTCTCGCGTCCGCACTTGCTGAGGTTGAGGCCATGGGAGCCGGGTCAATCGGCTTAGTCGAGTGCCGCCGAGACGGAAGCCAACGGAATGTTCTGAGTCTGACTCAGTCGGGCGGAGTTCAGCAGACGCGGCGTCCGTCATGGAGGTCCATGCTCCCGCGTGAAGTGGGTCCGCGACGAGTTGTTGCACGATTTCGTCAGAGTCGTTTCGACTCGCCTCCCATAGCGCAATGCCTAGCTTCAGGGCTCGAATCGCGTCATACCACTCGCCCAGGCTTTCACCTTCTGGCCGGTAGAAGTCGTAGGGATTCTCGTCGGTGTGGGTAGGACGCCGAGATACCGCAGGGTACGACAGTAGTCCGTAGCGTGAAACGAACTGGACCACGGACGATTCGCTGCATTCCAGGTGTGCGAATTCAAGGAATAGTGCTGAGTTCTCCAATGGGCGGCGCATCTCGAAACTGCAATCGACTCGAGCAGGCTCGATGATTCGTTCACCGTGGCGATAGGGATAGTTCACGAATTCCTCGCCCGGGTGTCCCAAATAGCCCTCCGAAGTCCGCAACCAGTCGGGTATTCGGAGGGTTTGAAGACGGTATCCCCCAACCGCCACGCGCCACTCGAACGACGAAGACAGCCGAATCGGGGCTAACGCAAACATTGACGATAATAATATCACTTAACGTTAAGTAGTGAGGCGCTATGCGCTAGTACCGTTACGGAAACTAATCCATATACCGTCAAAAGATGGGTTAGGCAAATGCGTCACAATTCGCGACCCGAGGCCGAAATCGGTCCCCTACGGGTTGCTCGTGCTGCTGAGGAGTTGGGGGTGTCAATCCACACAGTTCGCACCTGGATCGCTCAGCGTCGGATTGGACACGTTCGGCTGGGTCGAGCGATTCGAGTGCCCCGGTCCGAGATCGAGCGACTTCTCGAGGTCGGGTTCGTCCCGCCGCTCAGGCAGAAATGACGATCCCATGGGCAGTTCGACGACTCGTTCAGGTGGAGACCTCCTTGAGCGCGTCATTGCCAAACTGATCGCGCTGGGCTGTAGACCGAAGCGAGTCCGAGAAGACTCCTATCGCTCGCTGTGTCCCGCGCATCCCGACGTGCGCCCAAGCCTATCGTTCACTCTCACTGGAGACCGGGTGCTGATGCACTGCTTCGGCGGGTGCCCGACCGAAAACGTGTTGGGACGACTTGAACTCGAAATGAAGGATCTCTACGCCAGCCGGAAGCCTTCGTCGGTCAACTCGCAACCAAAGCGCATCACGGCTGTGTATCCGTATGAAGACGAGGATGGCCGTCCTCTCGCTGAGAAGGTCCGCTTCGAGCCGAAGGGCTTCGCTTGGCAGCGGTCGAAGAAATGACACACACAGGACGCTGGGGACTCCGTGGGTTGAAGCTACCCCTATACCGGTGGCCCAACTTCATCGAGTCTAGGCACATCCTTCTCGTCGAAGGCGAAAAGGCTGTGGAGCGCCTCCGGGCGTTGGGTTTCGCCGCGACGTGTCCACCCACTGGAGCAAGCAGGTGGCCCGAGGAGTACTCACGAATGCTCTGGCAGGCCGGAGCGTTCGTCGTGTGTGTCCTGATCGACAACGACAAAGCCGGACGCACTCATGCGAATCGCGTGGCTAGATCGCTATTTAAGTATCGTCCGCCGCTCGAAACGCTCCTAACCGACCCGAATCCAGAACCGCCGTGGTGCGATTGGCCATGCGCGGAGCCAGATGATCCAGAAGTCGCACCGCTCCACGTGAAGCTGGTCGAACTGCCCGATCTCCCGCATGGTGGCGATGTGGTCAATTGGCTAGATGCTGGTCACTCAGCCGACGACCTGCGAGAACTGCTTGACGCCACCTCGTTTTTCGACCCCGAAAAACTCGAGCAATCTCGCATTGAACGAGAGAGATTGATGAACCGCAACAGACAACGCAAGTACAGAGAAGGGCAACGCAGGAAGAAGATGCAGTTGAACCGCAACGAAGCGGGTACCGAGTGCTCAGCGTAACGCT
Organism: Vicinamibacterales bacterium; assembly: GCA_965216615.1. GTDB lineage: Bacteria > Acidobacteriota > Vicinamibacteria > Vicinamibacterales > UBA8438 > CAUZIB01. The sequence goes on from OZ244182.1 coordinate 110,610, forward strand.
GCGTATGTCGAAAAAGAGATCCTGTACTTACTTCCTGTTATGTACTTACTGAATCGTACCGGGAATCCCGGAGGGCAAATTAATTGAGTCAGGCCACTGCGGCCTGCTCATAGTAGCGCGCTTCGAATTCCGCTGGCGGCACGTAGCCGATCGGCTCGAGCAGCCGGCGCGTGTTGAACCAATCGACCCACGCCAAGGTGGCGAATTCAACCATCTCCAGATTCCGCCAGGGACCTTGCCGCCGAATCACCTCCGTCTTGAAGAGCCCAATCACCGACTCGGCGAGAGCATTGTCATACGAGTCGCCGCGGCTGCCGACCGACGGGGCGATGCCTGCGTCCAGGAGTCGGTCCGTGTACCACATCGACAGGTACTGCGTGCCTCGGTCACTGTGATGAACCAGGCCGCTGGCGCGACCGGCGCCTCGTTCGCAGACCGCTTGCTCGAGCGCGTCGAGTACGAAGTCCGTGCGCAGTGATGCCGATACGCGCCAGCCGACGATGCGTCGAGCAAAGACATCGATCACGAAGGCCACATAGACGAAACCCCGCCAGGTCGCGACGTAGGTGCAGTCTGAGACCCAGAGCTGGTTCGGCCGTGTTGCGGCGAATTCGCGATCCACCAGATCCGGCGGATGCGAGACGGCGGACGCCGAGTCAGTGGTCGTGATCCACGCGCGGCCGCGCACGGCGCCGGCCAAGCCCATCGCGCCCATCAACCGCTCGACCGTACACCGGGCGACCTCGACGTCTTCGCGGCCCAGTTGCTGCCAGACCTTCCGCGGTCCATAGACCTGATAATTTGCGTCCCAGACCCGCTGAATGTCGATCCGCAATTCGTCGTCGCGCTTGGCGCGCGCAGGCCGCTGTGTCGGATTCCCCTGCCGCGCGTGGTGCAGAAAGTAGGTCGACGGGGCGATCGGCAACACCGCGCAGATCGGCTCAACCCCATACGTCGCCCGGTGGTCATCAATAAACCGGACCATCACTTCACTCGGCGGTCGAGCTCCGCCTGGGCAAAATACGCGGACGCCTTGCGCAAGATGTCGTTTGCGCGTTTCAGCTCGCGATTGTCGCGCTCCAGCTCCTTCAAGCGCTGGCGCTCGTCGGTCGTCAAGCCGCTGCGCTGACCCGTGTCGCGCTCGGCCTGTCGCACCCAATTCCGCAGCGTCTCAGCCGTACAGCCGAACTTGCTCGCGATCGACGTGATCGCCGCCCACTGCGACGGATGCTCGGGGCCATGCTCGCGGACCATCCTAATAGCCCGCTCTCGTACCTCAGGTGAATACTTCCTCGGTCTTGCCATGGGCTCCATCCTCTCAAGGAATGAGCCCTCCGAGAAACCCGGTACGATTCAGGGTGTGGGAGCCGTTTCAATTTCCAACTAAGTTTCGCTCACCCTCGAGCACACCGATCGAAACAGACAGTCCTAGTAAAAGGGGTTTCATTGTTTGACTCCTTTTCCAAAACGACGGACACACGCCGGCGCTTGTCCTGTGTAACTGCAGAGTCAGTCCAGATGCCGTATGGCCGATCTCCAGTCTCGGTTCTCGCTTGTCCTTCGGCCCTTGGTTCAGGCAGCATCCACGGCTCCAAGGCAGCTTGAGCTCAACCTATCACCCATGGAAGTGGCGCTCAAACACCCAAATCGAGCATGGGTCGCTAGTGTCTCCTTGTGTCGCAGGACTTCCCTCTATGTCGCAGCCCTCTTTCTTTGCGCAATCCGATAGTGGGCTTGATCCGGTTTGGCGGACATCTTCCGAAAGGGGAATACGATGTCGACCATGACGGACACGCAGGGCAGGCGGGGGCGGCGGAGCTTCACGGATGACTACAAGACGGGGGCGGTACGACTGGTCCTCGATGAGGGCAAAACGGTCGCGTCCGCGGCGCGCGATCTGGGCTTGACGGAGTCGTCGCTCCGCAACTGGGTCGAGCAGGCCCGCGCGGATCGGACGAAGGGCAAGACCGGCCTCACGACGGCGGAGCGTGAGGAGCTGGCGCGGCTGCGCAAGGACGTGCGCGAGCTGCGCATGGAGCGCGACGTCCTAAAAAAAGCCGCGGCCTTCTTCGCGAGGGACCACCTGTGAAATTCGCGTGGATCCAGACGGAGAAGGCCAGCTATCCCCTCACGAAACTGTGTCGCTGGCTGGGCGTCACGCCGAGTGGCTTCTACGCCTGGCGGCAGCGCCCGGCATCGACGCACGCGCGGGAGGACCGCCGCCTGAAGGTGCTGGTCCAGGCGTCATTCGCCGAGAGCAAGCAGCGGTATGGCAGTCCCCGTATTCACGCGGATCTGATCGAGCAAGACGAGCAGGTCAGCCGGAAGCGCGTGATCCGGTTGATGCAGGAAGACGGCCTGAAGGCGCGCACCCGCAAACGGTTCACGTTGACCACGATGAGCGATCACGACCAGCCGGTGGCCGCGAATCTCCTCGACCGGCAGTTTGAAGCCGCCGCGCCGAATCAGCGCTGGGTCGGGGACACGACCGAGTGTGTCATCGGCTCGAGCGGCACGCTCTCTCTCGCCGTCGTCCTCGACCTGTTCTCGCGGTTTGTGGTCGGCTGGGCCGTGAGCGCCGTCAACGATCGCCACCTGACCATCAAGGCGCTGGAGATGGCGCTGAAACGACGGTGCCCGGAGATCGGCCTGTTGCACCACTCCGACCAGGGCTGCACGTACGCGAGCGCGGACGACCAGGCGCTCCTGGATGCGCGCGGGATCGTCTGCAGCATGAGCCGCCGGGGTAACTGCCATGACAACGCCGTCATGGAGAGCTTCTTCTCCACCGTGAAGAGTGAGCTCGCCAATCGGTTCGACACGTACGGAGACGCGAAGATGGAGTTGTTCGACGACATCGAAGTGTTCTATAACCAACGACGCCGGCACTCGACGCTTGGCCAGATCAGTCCAGCGGCATGTGAACGACGCGCGAACGAAGAGGGCGTGGAGCCTATGGAAAACCGCCAAGGACGCGGTTTCCCACAGGCTCCACACCCGTTGTCTTTTTCAATGAGAAAAGAACAGACAACGAAGAACGATCAACTCAACGAAACCGTCCACTGAATCGGATCATGGCCAACCAAGAGAGGTCGCCCTTGGAGAAGTCACACCGTGGCGAGATGCTGTTTCACGGATGAACAAAGGTTATTGAGATGCTCGCACTCCCGCCACCGACGCAACCCCACTTCGATTGGGACGTCACAGTGAAGCCGCTGTTGAAGAAATAGGTCGTCATACCGTCCGTGGGCGGCGGGAGAGTTGAGGGGATGAAAGAACTCTCCTGTGCGCGGAACTCGTATTGTCGGTGCTTCCCCTTTTTGTCAGGCGCGTGGAAGCCGAAAAACAGCTCTACCCCTGGGCCGAAATCACGCACGCTGCCTCCAAAGTTCACGGGACCAAGCGGCGGGTCCGTGAAGCAAGAAGAGTCGGGAATGGAGTTCAACACACCAGCACCCAACATCACCTGGTCGTTGTCTTCGCTGGTGCCGAGAAGGATGCGGGGACCGGCAGGGACCGGGCTCGATTCGGCAAACAACATCCCCAGGGGGGTGAAAATGAGGTCGCCGCAGCAGATCGCCGGCTGGCTGCGCGAGGCGTATCCTGATGATCCGACCATGCGCGTGTCGCACGAGACGATCTATCTCAGCCTGTTTGTGCAGAGCCGCGGCGTGCTCAAGAAGGCGCTGCTGGCCCACCTCCGGCAGCGGCGGACCTATCGACGGCCGAAGAGCGCGGCGGCTCATCCCGGCGGGCATATCGTCGATGCCGTCTCGATTCGGGAACGCCCGGCCACCGTCGAGGACCGCGCGGTGCCGGGGCACTGGGAAGGTGACCTGCTCGTGGGCTCGCGCAATTCCTATATCGCGACCCTGGTCGAGCGGCGCTCGCGCTACGTCTGCCTGGTCCGGGTCACCGGGAAAGAAACGCAGACGGTCGTGCGGGCACTCACGCGGCACGTCCAGCGACTCCCCGCGGGGCTGATGGCCACCCTGACGTGGGATCGCGGGCTGGAACTGGCGGCCCATCGCACCTTCTCGATCGCCACCGGGGTGCAGGTCTATTTCTGCGACCCGTACAGTCCGTGGCAGCGCGGGACCAACGAGAACACGAATGGCCTACTGCGCCAGTATCTGCCGAAGGGAACCGACCTCGCCGGCTACACCCAGGCTCAGTTGAATGCGATTACGCGCGAACTCAACACCCGGCCCCGCAAGACGCTCAGCTACCGGACGCCGGCGGATATACTCGCGGAGACTGTTGCATCGACCGATTGAATCGGCACGACAAGTCAGGACCTATGAGCAACTGCCTTTCGATGGTCGAACAGCAGTTCTCGACTCTTCGGGTGGTCTTTGATGATGAGCCAGACAGCCACCTGATACCCCCTTGCATGTTGTTGAGCGGCCCGACAGGCTGTTTCCTTTCGTGTGCTGTGCATCGGCATTGAGCTACGCCCGAAAAACACGTCCCAGCCGTGCCCCACGTCGCCATCTAAAGTGCGGTGTTCGAAAATTCTCACATCATCTTCAGCAGGTGCCGCAGGCGGCTGTTTTTGGGCCATAGCTAGATCATATGCCCCTTGCACCCCAGCACCGAACGTAAGACGCGACCTAGGATTAATCGCGATAAATGTATGGTCTGCCCCTCCGTTGCAAGAGTAACTTTCCGAGTGATCGCCAAAACCGATTGCGTCAATGTATCCGGCCTACTGGTGGAGCCCATGGGCTCCTGGCCTTGATGGAATGCGCGCGCACCGATCCTTATAACGCCGACGGTCACGAGAGACCGGTTTATCGCTCAGGCTGGCGGTGCGCCGATTAACGGTTGGGCCATCACATCGAAAGAACCCTCGCAATCCGACGGTGGGGTCAAAGCCTCCTACGCGACGCAGGCCGGATACGGCTCGTACGCCTCTTCGCTCGTGAGTACCTTCCAGCCGATCCGGACCATCTTGTTGGCGAGCGCGATCACGGCGACCTGTCGGTGCCGCCGCACCTCGACCTGCCGTAGCCACATGCCGAGCGCAGACTGATCGCGCTTCAGGTGGTGGAACGAGGATTGCGCACCCTGGATAAAGAGCTGTCGGAGGTACGTGTTCCCGCGCTTGCTGATCCCTCCGAGGGTGGGCTTGCCGCCCGTCGTGGATTGGCGCGGGACGATCCCGAGCCACGCGGCCATGTCCCGCCCGCGCGTGAACATGTGCCCATTGCCGACGGCCGCCACGGTGGCGGTGGCAATGAGAGGGCCGATGCCCGGAATCGTCACGAGCCGCTGGCACTGATCCGAGTGGGCCGCCCAGACGGTCAGCTCGTGGGTGGCAGACTCGATCTCCCTGTCAATGGCGAGCCAGCGCTGGCGCATGCGATGGAGGACGTCGAGTAGGCGAGGCGACAGGCGCGACTCGGCGTCCGTGAACACCGCAGGTAAGCGACGTTCGAAGAGGCTGCGGCCCAACGGCACGACGATCCCGTGCTCGAGCAACAGCGCGCGCATCTGGTTCACCACGGCCGTGCGTTCCTGGACGGCGCGCTGGCGCATCCGGTGGAGTGCCTGGAGCTCGAGTTGCTCCATGGTCTTCAACGGTACACACCGCATACTCGCGCGGCTGGCGGCTTCGGCGATCGCGGCCGCATCGTGAAAGTCGTTCTTGTTCGCCTTCACGTACGGCTTCACGAACTGCGCCGGCACAATCCGCACGTCATGACCCGCCTGCGCAAAGACCCGGCCCCAGTACTGGGAACCCGGACACGCTTCCGTCGCCACAACGCCTCTCGGCGCCGTGGCGGCGTACGCGGCGAGCTGGCCGCGATTCAGTTTCTTACGCAGCACGGTTGCACCACGGTCGTCCAGCCCGATGAGGTGAAACCAGTTCTTGCCGAGGTCGATCCCGAGAATCGTAGGCGCTGGCGTCATGGCTGCTCCTCTCAAATACCCAAGCCTCCCACGTCTGAGAGAGGAGGGGCAGACCATTCCATTACGCCGTAGCGGTTAGCTATCCATGGGTCGAGAGGATTACTAAACCCTAGGCGACCAGGCAGGAGCCATCTCTCTTCTGACTTTCCGGGTGTGCATTGGCCATCCCCGGCAGGGCGTCACCGGTCGAGAACCACTGTGCAAGTCTAGACGGCGCCCTGCAAGAACCCTATAGTGGCCGTTCCTGAACAGGTTGTGTACGTCAAGTTGTGCAATTGCAGGTTCATGGCTGAGGCTGTGATCGGTTAGGCGGCGGTCCGCAGTTCTTTTTTCTGCTCCTTCAGGTACTCCATGTTCAGGTAGCGGTGATCCTCGAGCCAGCCTTCGTGGACTTCGGCGCACAAGGCGCGGACCAGCCGGAGGCAACTGGCCGCGTTCGGAAAGATCCGGACGACGCGCGTGCGGCGCTTGATCTCCTCGTTGAGTCGCTCGAGCATGTTGGTCGACTTCAGATGCTTGTGATGTTGGCGGGGCAAGCTGTAGAAGTTCAACGTCTCGCCGATGTGGGCTTCGACCCAGTCCGTGAGCTTCGGGTACCGCTGCTGCCAGCGCGTGAGCCACGCCTGGAGGTCTTGCTGGGCTTCTTTGAGATTGCGCCGGTCGTAAAGCCACCGCAGCTCCTGGCGGCAGTCGTCGTCGGCTTTCCGCGGCAGATAGTCGAGCGCGTTGCGCAAGAAGTGGACGTAGCACCGTTGCCACACGGCGTCGGGCAGCAGCTCCCGAACCGCGCGCTTGATCCCGGCGTGATCGTCCGACACCACAAACTCGACGCCGTGGAGCCCACGCGTCTTCAAGCCCGTCACGAACGTCGTCCAGCTCGACCGCGACTCCCGATTCGAGAGCTCCACGCCGAGCACCTGGCGCCGGCCTTCCCCGTTGATCCCGAGCGCAATCAACACCGCCTGGGACTGGATCACCCCGTCGAGGCGGACCTTCTCATAGCGCGCATCGAGGATCACATACGGATACGCCTCGTCGAGCCGGCGCTGGGCAAAGCGCCGGAGCAGGCCATCGAGGCTCTTGTTGATCCGACTGACCGTACTCGCCGAGAACGTGTGCCCGCACAGCTCCTCGGTGACCGCCTTGACCTTCCGCGTCGACACGCCTTGCACGTACATCTCGGCCAGCGCGCTCACCAGGGCCTTCTCCGACCGTTGGAACCGGTCAAACAGCTCGGTCGAGAACCGCCCCTCCCGATCCCGCGGCACCCGGAGCTCCAACTTCCCAATCCGCGTCACCAAGCCGCGGCTGTACTACCCGGATCGGTACCCGACCCGGTCCGGCGTGCGCTCCCCGGAGCCCGCCCCCACGGCTTCGGTCATTTCCGCTTCCAGCACCTCTTGGAGGGATTCCTTCAGCAGGCCCTTCAACAGCTCGCGGTCGTCGCCCACCAGGGCTTCGATTCGAGAGGACTTCGCGCTACGCTTGGCTCGAGTGGTCATGGCGGTGCTCCTTTTGTGAGTAGGTCGATTTCAGCAATCAACCTTTTGCCATGACCGCTCGTCTTCCTCAAGCGGTTTTGCACACAGTACGAAACATAACCTCCTGAACAAACGCTATGGAGATCGGGCGGATAACTTGGGTTCCGCGTCTCGCCTCCTAAGTGGTTACGGCCCTCGCCCTCGGTGTGGGCTGGATGCAAATGAGGGGCATCGCCGGCGGTCGTGGCGCGAAACTCTTGAAGAGCAGCTGCGGGCGCTCCGGGCGCCGAGGTAGGGATCGGCGCAGCTGGCGATCCGACTACTCCTGTGTACCGCCGTTGTGTTTACCAACTGCCTGGCTTTCGGTAGGAAGTTGGGGCGGGGTGACGGATCTCTTAGCAGCCTGTGGTGAAAGTCGGTAACACGTTCGATTAGATCGATCGCCAGAATCGATCGTGGTCTGTACACTCGTTCGCATGTCGATGGGTACACGTCGCAAACGACGACGACAACACGCACTGTGGGTCGCCACGACCGACTTGCCACAGACGGTCGCCCACCCGTTCTATCGCCGGGTGAACACGCTGCTGGACGAACACGGGTTCGATGCGTTCGTCGAACGGCTGTGCCAACGGTTCTACGCCGCCACGCGTGGGCGGCCGAGTCTCGCCCCGGGGATCTATTTCCGCGCGTTGTTGGTCGGGTACTTTGAGGGGATTGACTCGGAGCGGGGGATTGCCTGGCGCGCGGGGGACTCGCTGGCGATCCGGAGCTTTCTGCGCATCGCCGTGGACGAGGCGGCGCCGGACCACTCGACCATCTCCCGGACCCGGCGCTTGATCGACGTCGAGACGCATCGCGCGGTGTTCACCTGGGTGCAACAGCGCCTCGCGACGTCGGGGCTGCTCACGGGCGCCACGATCGGTATTGACGCCACGACGCTGGAGGCGAACGCAGCGAGGCGGAGCATCGTGCGCCGGGACACCGGTGAGGGCTACCAGGCCTATTTGACCGGCTTGGCGGAGGCGTCGGGTATCACGACCCCGACCCGCGCCGAGCTCGCCCGCCTGGATCGGACACGGAAGAAGAAGACGTCGAACACGGACTGGACGAGTCCGGCGGACCCCGACGCGAAGGTGACGAAGATGAAGGACGGGCGGACACACTTGGCCCACAAAGCCGAGCATGCGGTCGATCTCGATTCGGGCGCGATCGTCGCTGTGACGGTGCAGGGCGCCGATACCGGCGATACGACGACGCTGATCGAAACGGTGACCGCGGCCGCTGAGCAGGTCGAAGCGAGCCAGCCCACGGCCGACGAGCCCCCGGAGGTACGCGAGATCGTCGCGGACAAGGGCTATCACAGTAACGAGGTGCTGGTGGATCTGCAGGCCGTCGGCGTGCGGTCGTATGTGTCCGAGCCGGACCGGGGCCACCGCGATTGGTCCAAGGCGCCGGAGGCCCAAGCGCCGGTCTATGCGAATCGCCGGCGTATTCGGGGGAACCGTGGCAAGCGCTTGCTGCGCCGCCGGGGCGAACTGATCGAGCGATCGTTTGCGCACGCCTACGAGACCGGCGGCCTGCGGCGCACGCATCTCCGCGGGCATCGGAATATCTTGAAGCGCCTCTTGATTCACATCGCAGGCTTCAACCTCGGCGTGCTGTTCCGTCATCTGATCGGGGTCGGCACGCCCCGCAGCCTGCAGGGGCGCCGTGTCGCCGGAGTGACGGTCTTTTCTTGCTACTGGCTGCGCATCGTGCGTGTCTGGACGGTTCGTGAGACCGCGTACCCCGCACTTTCTACGATGTGGGTCGGCGATCACGATCGATCACTCATCCCGGAGGCCGCATAGAAAGGACGCATTTCTGCCACGGGCTGGTAGGGAGCGCTAGCTCGCATGAACCACCGCGTTTCTGGCGACCACCGTTTTTCCGATCGGTGCCACCGCCATGCCGGCAAGTTTCACGTGCTGCCAGGCGAAGGGAATACCGATGACCGTTACCGCAAGGAGAGCGGCGAAAAAGAGGTGCCCGAGTGCCAGCCACCAGCCAGCAACGACGAACCAGACGATGTTGCCCAACAAGCCAAAAGCACCCGTCCCGAGGTCTTCGTGGCCGGTCATCTCCTCGCGGTCGACGATTTCCTGGCCAAAGGGCCATAAATGAAAAAGTGCCAGATTAAAGGCGGCGCGCGCCCAGGGAATCCCGATGATCGAAATCGCGAAGAAGAAAGTGTCAAGGGCGGACCAAAACTAGACCAGAGTGGCGGAGGAAAATTAGACCATCCGGCCGCCCGGTGGCGTGTTTGAAGGTGGCTGTGCGGGTGGGCTGAAGCGGAGTCTGGCCCGCCCCCGGGGCGGGCCCGGACGCAGTGGAGGCCCGGCTGCACAGCCAGCGGCGTTGCAGGGGGAGGGGTCAGGACGCCGGGGCGGCAGCGTCTTTGCGAGCGTGCTTACTGTGTGCGAGGCGATAGCTGTCGCCGTTCAGCTCGAGGATGTGGACGTGATGGGTCAGCCGGTCGAGCAGCGCGCCGGTGAGCCGTTCAGAGCCAAAGATATCTCGGTCCATTCGTTGAAGGGCAGATTCGAGGTCACCAGCGTCGACGCTTGCTCGTAGCGCTGGGAGAAGATCTCGAACAGCAGCTCGGCGCCGGTCTTCGCCAACGGCACGTAGCCGAGCTCGTCCACGATCAACAAATCCTGCTTGGCCAACTGTTTCTGGAAGCGGAGCAGGCGCTTGTCATCCCGAGCTTCGAGCAGCTCGTTCACCAGCGCGGCGGCGGTGGTGAAGCGCACCCGATAGCCTTTCTGACAGGCGGTCAACCCCAAGGCCAGCGCCAGATGCGTCTTGCCTGTGCCGGAGTTGCCCAACGCTAAGACGTTCTCTCGCCGGTCGAGATACTCCGCGCGGGTCAGCTCGAGCACGAGCCGTTTGTTCAACGACGGGATCGCGCGGAACGCGAAGGTCTCGAGACTCTTCACGACCGGGAACGTGGCGGCCTTGATGCGGCGTTCGATGGCGCGCTGCTCGCGGTCGAGCAGCTCCAGCTCGCAGAGGCGGAACAGGTCGCGTGGACAGTCCAGCCCTTCCTGCGCGCAGTGCCGCGCCACCTTGTCGTACTCGCGCAGGAAGGTCGGCAAGCGGAGGGCCTTGAGATGGGCGTCGAGCAGCAGGGTCGACTTGGCCATCACTCGGCCCCTGCCCCCAGCAGCATCACGTAGTCGGCCGCCATGGTCGTCGTCACCCGCGGGGCCGGGAGATGCGGATACTGCGCCAGGTCGAGGCGGGGCGGCCGGTGGTCGAGGCGGCACAGAACGAGATGCGTGACGGCGTCGAACCCGATCGCGCCCAGTCGCAGGGCGTCCTGGATAGCGCCGCGGACGTGGGCCAGCCGAACGTCCTCGAGGAGCCGCAAGACCTGCACATACTCGCGGGTCCCGGCTTTGCCCAGCCGGGTCTCCAAGAGCCGCCGCAGCCGGAGAAACTCGTCTGGCAGCGCCCACCCGGTCAGCGGCGCCGCTTGATCGAGCGCGCCCGTCTTGCGCTCCAACAAAGCCACGTCGTGCAGCGGATCGAAGATCAGCTCCTCACGCCCGTCGCTGCGACGATGACGGGCGATCTCCTCACTCCCGCAGACGATCACGACGACGTCCACGTCGCCCTTCACCACCACGTCGCGGTGGCCGTAGGCGGTTGGCACCGAGTCGTCGTTGCGGCGGTCGCGCACCAGCGACAACGACGTGACCCGCGTCGGGCGCGTGTCGCAGGCGTCATACGGGACCGGCGGCAACGGCAACAACGCGGCGCGGTCGCGCGCGAAGCGCTCCCCGATCGTCTCGGTGTGCCGCCGTCACCGCTGCCCGCGCCGCGCGCGGCACCGGCGCGCCAAGTCGGCGTTCAACGCGTCCCAACTAGCGACGCGCGGGACCGGCACGAAGAAGTTGCGGCGGGCGTAGCCGACCAGCCCTTCCACCGTGCCTTTGTCGTTGCCCTTCCCCGGCCGTCCGAAGCGATCGTCGAACACGTCGTGCGAGTGGAGCTCGCTGAAGCTCTGCGTTCGCTGCCGCGTGCCGTCCCCGAGAATCTTCGCCACCGCCAGCGTGGTGTTGTCGTAGACGATGCCACGCGGCACGCCGCCGACGTAGCGGAACGCGGCGTTGTGTCCTTCGCAAAACGCCTCCGTCGTCTCGGCCGGCAACGCCTGCACGAACGCGTCGTCGCTGTGCGGCAGATCCACGACCAAGTAGTGCGCCTTGCATTCGACGCCGTCGATGACCACCAGGGCTTCGCCGACGTCGGCCTGGGCGTCGCCCGGCGGATGCGCGAGCGGCACGAACATCTCTTGCCCGCCCAGCTTCTGCCTGCGCACGTAGTCTTTGACAATCGTGTCGCCGCCCGTGAAGGCGTGCTCGACGCATAAGCGCTCCCAGATGCGCTTGGCCGTGTGCCGTTGTTTCTTCGGGCGCTGCTGATCGTCGGTGAGGATTTGATCAATGACCCCGGTGAAGGCGTCCAGTTTCGGACACCGGATCGGTTTCGCCCGACGATACCCGGGCGGCAGGCGGTAGCGCAGCATCTTGCGCACCGTCTCCCGGGCCAGCCCGAAGCGCCGGGCCGCCGCCCGCTCGCTCAATCCCTCCACATAGACGCTGCGCCGCACCGCCGCATAGAACTCCACTCGATACATCCCTCCTGTGTTCCACAGAACACCGTCGGCATGCTCGGTGGACCACTCGAGCGGTCTGGTTTTCCGCCGCCCGCAGGCAGCTTCACACCGCCGCGCTGTGGTCTGTTTTTGCTCCGCCGTTCTCATTACGTCCATTACCGGAATTCCGTACCTGCGCGCCTTGTGTGCTTTCCCAGACTGACTTGAGAGATCGGACGCAACCAAGAGATCGCACCCTTTTTTCGTGACCGATGCCACCGGCTGCATCCCGGTACATGCCGCACGTTTCTCCAGTACGTGTCTGGCAATCGATTCACCGTCCACAATCGCCTCGCCAGTGAAACAGACACGCATCCCTTTACAAAGATTGCCTGTGGCCTGAAGTTTGGTCACATCGGGCATGACCACATCGGTGATATCCAGGGCATCCATGACCTGGTTGATGAGCCGATGCTCGGACTCGGTGATGACTCCATCACGTTTGGCTGCGGCAATAATCGACGCCAGATAGGAGTGGTGCGCCTCGTCGCGACGCGCACTGGAAATACCGAGGCTATCGGCCAGTTCGTTAATCGCTGTGCGCTCCTGCTCGTCAATGTGGTGATCGTCGAGGACCCAATCCAGTGCATCAAGGTACTGAAGCAGTGTTTCATCGGAGCACGGATAATAAGCGCGAGAGACGACACGGGCCAGTTCGCTGATCCCGGCATCCGCCGCTCCCCGGCGCAGGGTGCGTGGATTCAGAGTGTGGGGAAGGTGTCCAACCGTTGCTGCGTTCAGATCGCATTGTTCGCCGACGGCGACCTTGTGAGCGAGCTCAGCCGTCGCGCGGGCGTCGGCGAGTGCCCGGTGCTGGATGTCAAGCGTGATTCTAAACCGGTCGCATGCGACACTGAGTTTCGCGCCGGTCGCCCTGTAGGTACACAGCCCAGAACCGACATCAAATGGCACCCCAAGCCGTGCGAACTCGTACGCCAGCATCCGTGAATCGAAGGGGAGGTTGTGCGCGACCAAGATCGCGTGATGAATCCGGCCCGCTAACGCTGCGGCGACTTCGCTGAACACGGGCGCAGCCTCGACCATGGACGCTGTGATCCCGTGCAAGCCGACCGGCCCGAGATCTCGTTCGGGGTTGATCAGCGTGTCGTACTTATCGACCGGTTCCCACGTCTTGGGATCAAGCGTGAGTGCAGCGATCTCGACAATGCGATCATGCCGGCCAAGGCCGGTGGTTTCGCAATCGATGACGACGAACGAATTCACACCAGTGTTTTTAACCACGTTTGCGCGAATAGGTGACTTCTACCCCTGTAGCTAAACAAACCAAACGAGTATCACCTTCGGCGTCAATGTCGAGATCTTTGCCAGCAAGACCTTGCCACTCTGCCAAATAAAAAAGAGATCCCTTCTTTTTGCTTTTTGTGCCGTTGGCGACGCCACCTTTCCAACCGAGTGGCACCAAAGCCCCTTCTCTACCTCTTTCGGCCAATTCGGGCTCTTTGTCGGCTCTTTGCCTCCCAAGTTCCCAACACCAGATGAGCCCGGCGTCAGGACCTCCTGCGCCCTAGAGTTTTCTTGGACACTTGATTGCGAGAGAGTTCTCGCAGGAGGAGTGTCGAGATGAGGAAGCAGGTTGAAGAATCGACGGCGGCGGAGAGCGCCCGGAGGGCGACTGGACCGGCCGCCGAGCGTGACCCGAAGGGGCGGTTTTCGGCCCGGCGTAAACGCGCGACGGTACTCCGCCTGCTGCGAGGCGAGAATCTCGAGTCGGTGTCGCGGGCATTGGGGATCACGGCGGCGCGGGCCTCCCAATGGCGTGACCAGTTCCTGGCCGCGGGCCAGGCGGGGCTGAAGAGCCGCGCGCCGGATGCCCGGGATGAGGAGCACCAGCGACTGCACGCCAAGGTCGGCGAGCTGCTCATGGAGAACGAGCTGCTCTACGCGAAGGTGGACCACCTGGAGGCCGGCGGCCCTTTGGCGCGGCGGAGGTCGACGCGATGAGTGGCGCCCAGTCGATCTCCGCCCGTCGGGCGTACGGCGTACAACGGGTCTGCCGCGTGTGGGGACGGGCGCGGTCCAGCGTCTACGTGCGACGGCACGCGACGCGGTCGCGCGCCTCACGGCGCCGCGGGCCGGTCGGTGCCGCCACGGACGAGGTGCTGGTCGGCCACATCCGCCGGGTGCTCGAAGCCTCACCGTTTCATGGCGAAGGGTACCGGAAAGCGTGGGCGAAGCTGCGGGTCGAGAGGATCCGCACCTCGCAGGAACGGGTGCGACGGTTGATGCGGGAGCACGGCCTCCAGGCCCCGTACCGCGCGGGTCATGCACACGGCCCGAAGGCACATGATGGAACGATCACCACGGCGGCCCCCAACGTGATGTGGGGGACGGACATGACGTCCACGGTGACGGTCGGCGAGGGGGCGGCCTGCGTCTTCGTGGCCGTCGATCACTGTACGGTCGAGTGCATCGGTCTCCATGCGGCCAAGCGTGGCACCCGGTTTGAGGCCCTGGAGCCGATTCGCCAAGGTGTCCGCGAACGCTTCGGCCCCATCGGCGACGGGGTCGCCGATGGGCTGCGTCTGCGCCACGACCACGGCTCGAACTACCTGGCTGACGATTTCCAACAGGAGGTCGCGTTCTTCGGGATTGAGAGTTCCCCGAGCTTCGTGCGAGCGCCCGAAGGCAATGGGGTCGCGGAGCGTTTCATCCGTACGTGAAAGGAGAATCTCTTGTGGGTGCGGAGCTTCGAGACCATCGAAGACCTCCGCCTGGCCTTGCTCGCGTTCAAGCGGACGTACAACGAACAGTGGATGCTGGCGAAGTACGACTATCGGAGTCCAGCCCAAGTGCGACGCGATTTCGACGGGCTGGACGCGGCCGCGTAGAAGTGATTACCTTCAAACCACTGTCCAAGAACCCTGGGGCGCTACAGACCTCGCCACCGGTGGTCCATGTCGACGAACTCCCGAATAGGGTGTTTAATGCTGCGCTTTAGATGCATGCTCCTGCGCCCTAGGATCCGCCTGGCGATCTGGGGGCTGCCCACAAGAACCCACAGCTTCTCGACGCGCATGCCCACTTATGCAGGTTCGCGACGTAGTAGTCGGCGCCGATGGCCGGGACGTCGAGCGCGATTCCGCCCGGCGCGTGCGCACCGTCCACCAGAACCGGCACGCCCCAGGCGTGGCATCGTTCCGCGATGGCGGCCACCGGAAACACCAGCGCGCTCTCGGCGGCGATGTGATCGACGATGACGAGACGGGTATGCGGGCCGATTGCCTCAGCGATACGATCCACCAGCGCATCGGGATCGAAGCGGGGATAGAGTACCGGGATCGTGCGTACGACGGCTCCGCGGGCTCGGGCAACGAATGCGGCGGTGTTCGCGATCGCACCGTAGGCATGGTCGGTCAGTGTCAGCTCGTCGCGGTCGGGTAGACCAGGGTCGTTGCTGACCCTGGCCCCCCACAGATCCGGACGTGCGGGTTCTGCCGCATCCGGCTCCTCGACAGATGGCTTCGCTACGCGCCGTCGCGTACCCGCTGGTCCAGGAAACCAGGCGATGGCCACCGCCATCCCCAAGGCTTATCTGGCCAGTTCGGCTATCCGTTGTCGTGACGTGGAGACGGGACCCAACCTCGGTGTGTTGGCCGTCTTTCCCTCCACCGGTGCCACCTGCCGGTGCCCCCTTCCCTCCACGGGGTCTCGTGGGCTCAATTCCCCCGCTTCGGCGGTACTCTGAGACACGCCGACTCCTCGCCGTCCATCCCCCCGCGCTTCGTTGCCTTCGCCCGGCGGTACCATCCGAGCACCTGCGGCTTCGCTCCGTCGGACGCCAGGTGCTGCGTCCACGGCCTCGGGCTTGGTGAGCCGGTGCCCGCGCCCCGGCGGTCTGTACGATGGAGTCGACGAGGCCTCCCGGGTTCCCGGGAAACCCACCCGCACGCATGCCACGCGCGCCGACCCCGGCAAGGTCGCCGCCTCCACGGCCTCTCAGAAGCGGCGATGTGGCCTTCCGTCCAACGCACGACGTCGGCCCTCGCACTCCATGCATGTCGGGGCTCAATCACGCGGCCTACGGGCTCCCTGTGAACGCTTCGCGCCCGGGGTCACCCCAGGCCCACGCATCACTCGGTTCCGGCTGGCGGCCGACCTTGGCCGGATGGGATTGGATACCCACAGGGTTTCGAACAAGGTTTCAAAGATCACATCACGGCATCTTGTCCCCCTTGACCGGGCTTTCCCGGCACACGCGCTGGTGCATGACTCGAAACTGACCGTCAACGATCCCAACCCAGAGGCAAGTCACCGACCCATACTGTACGACTCTGGCCGACCGAGCTCGGTCATCTGGTTCAGGACGTGACACGCGACCACGGACTCGGCCACTCGCCCGCCTCGGGACCGGGCGCGAAGCCGATCCCCGAGAATTGATTTGTACCGAAAAAACGCATTCTCCACCCGCGCCTGGAGAGGGTAGCCGGCCTCCTTCTTCCAGCGGCGCCGGCCGAGCGTCCTCACGTCCGTGATCGTGCGATCTCGCGCGCGCGACCGCGGCCGACGCCGAGACACCCTCGCGGTCTTGGACGGTGGAACCACGACAGTCGCGTCACGCATCTCCGCCGCTGCGTAGAACGCGACCGTCTCGTAGGCCGCGTCAGCGGTCACCCGTGCGATCTCATCGTCGACCGTCTCAATGAGGTCGATGCCAATGGTCGCGTCATCCACCGTCGGCTCGGTCAGCGCGTGAGCGACGATCACGCCCCCTCGATCAACAGCACGATGCCGCGTCTTCCCGCCTCGGTGGCCGCGTCCACCGTGTTGCACCGCCGCCCATTCGCCTTCGCCCACAATCGACAGTCCCGTGCTGTCGACGATGAGATGGATGGGTCCTCTCGAGGGGATGCGGCGGAATGCAACCGCGAGAGACTGACTTCGTCGGGAGAGCGTGGTGTGGTCGGGGGCTGCGAGATCGACACCCATCAACGACAAGACCGACCGCAAGAAGCCTTCCGCGTGGCGCAAGGGCACCCGGAAGACAAGGCGGAGCGTCACCGCCGTCTCGATCGCACAGTCCGAGAACGTCTTCGGCGCGCCTGGTCGACCGGACGGCGACGGGCGCCACGCGTCCGTGGCGTCGGCAGAGAGCCATAGCGTCACGTCCCCTCGCTGGACCAAGGCCTGCTCGTACGCTGACCAATTCCCCACGCGATACTTCGTCTTGTACTTCGGATGGACCTGTGATCTCATGTCGAGATCGTGCACCCGCAGCGGTCACCGTGGCCAGAGAGCCTACAGCTGCCTCGTCGCAGCCGAAGGGTTGTGCACCAACGCCACGAATAAGTGCAGCGCATGCGCCGCTCCGTTGTCGCGGAGAACCCGAGCCCGAGACCGTATCGGCCACCAGCGGCTATGATCGGCGAGTGACGGCCTACGGGCCATCAGCCGGCGGCTAAACCAACCCCATGAAAGACAAATCGATTTCGGATCTACGCCGCGCCAGCCACCCTGCTTCCGTGTCGGGACAGGAGTCGCCCGCTGTCCTCCTCCGCCGCCCGGCCCGTGGTCGTTGCCGATCCTCTTCGTATGGTCGCCATTCCCTTTGCCAAGGCTCGCCGGATGCCTGACTTCCACGCCGTCGGCACCGTCCACAAGGGTGACCGCCCGTTGACCACTATCGACCAGTGGCATCGCTTCGCCCCACCAAAATGCGATATCCACTGGAAAGACGGGCGTAGCGCCAAAGAGAACGCCCGCGCCTGGATCGATGCCGCGCCTGGCCTACAGCCGGACATCGCACAAATCCTCGCCGCCTGTCGCGACATTGGGCCTCTGCGCCAGTGGTGCGCCGAGCCCGAAGCCCGCATCGCGATAGACAGGTTCCGTGGTGAACAACCGAACATCGATCTCCTCCTCGTCGCCGAGGACGACCACGCTCCCATAGTGATCGCCATCGAAGCCAAGGCGGACGAAACCTTCGGCAAAACGCTCGCCGACCAGTGCCTGTGTGCGCGAGCCGCACGCGCGTCGAATCCCCGCTCGAAGGCAGTCACCCGGATCGAAGCTCTGCTCGACCGATTTGCCCTCGATATCGAGCAACGCCACGTACCGCAGCTGCGTTATCAGCTTCTCACCGCGACCGCTGCAGTGCTTGCGGAGGCCGACCGTCGCTCTTCAGAACGGGCCGAGCTTATCGTGCACGAATTCGTGACTCCATTGACGCTCCCAGAGAGACGCGAACGCAATGCCGCAGACCTCGACCGCTTCCTCGCGACGGCCCTCGATCATGAAGGCCACCTCGCCCCCGGAAACGTCGCCGGCCCCATTCTCGTGAAAGAAGTTCCGACCCTCTATGTCGGCAAAGCGCGAACCGTGGTCGCCAGAGGGTAGACTGACCGAGAGCATCGCACGAGTGCCAGGTCGGGCCGATGAGGAAGCTGCTTTACAACGACAAGTACTAATTGGATCGGGCACCATCACAAACTCGGACTCCTGATATACGACCCCGAAGGGCAGAGTTACCGCATGCCCAGCTACCGCGGATATCGGTTTCCCCCTGAAATCATCAGCCACGCGGTGTGGCTCTCTCATCGCTTCGCGCTCAGCTTCCGAGACGTGGAGGACGTGCTGGCCCGCCGGGGTGTCGACGTCACCTATGAGGCCATCCGGAAGTGGTGTCGGCGGTTCGGTCCTGAGTATGCGGGCCGATTGCGGCGACGCCGTGGTCGGCTCGGCGACCTCTGGCCTCTCGACGAGGTGTTCGTCACGATCCAGGGTCGCCAGCAGTACGTGTGGCGCGCTGTGGATGAGGACGGTGACGTCCTCGACATCCTCGTGCCACCGCGACGGAATCGGCACGCCGCGGTGCGCTTCTTTCGCAAGTTGCTGAAAAACCAGCGGCAAGTACCTCGACGCCTGATCACCGACAAGCTGCGTAGCTACTCGGCTGCCTGTCGCACGGTGATGCCGTCGGTGCCTCACTGCACCGATCAGTACGCGAACAACCGCGCGGCGGTCTCCCATCAACCGACCCGACAGCGTGAGCGCCAGATGCGGCGTTTTAAGTCGGCCGGTCAGCTCTAACGGTTCGCATCGGCTCACGGTATCGTGCAGACTCTGTTTCGCGTCGGTCGCCACCTCCTGCGATCGGCTCACCACCGTCTGCTCCGCACTCGCGCGTTCGTTGAATGGGATGCGGTGACGTGCGCCTGCTGAGAACGATCGGGGGCGTCGATTTCACGGAGCAAGAGCGCACTACCCTCAACAAGTTGACAATGCCCGCTGGTAGATTTCACGGGCGAGGAAGTGTTTGAGGCAGCGGATGATCTCGCATCTGGTCCGGCCGCCAGCCGTCCGGCGGGCGGGCGACGTCGTATGGTGCAACAAAGCGGCCGAGGCGAGTTGAGCGAATCGCCGAGGCCGGGTCGGTTACTGGCCGAGGGTGCTTAACGTCGCCTCAGGACATGCCTGCTGCGCTGCACTTGCTCGTATCTCACCGGCGCTGGTTGGGTGAACCGCCCCCAAGACGATCAGATTGCGTATCGCCGAGAAGAGCATCCGGGCCTCTGGGCTTGGAGGCTCGGTCTGGTCCGGCGCGTGGCCGCGTTCGGCCGCGTCGGCCCGCCCCGTCGCCGCGTGTGCCGCGATCGCTGGCCAGCCCGTGCGGTGGCCTGTACGCGACCTGCGGCGCACAGACAGGCGGTGTCCGGCCCCCGCCGCCCGGCTCGCGGGCGTGCCGCGCGCCCTTACGCGGTGGTGCGTCGCACGAGGCGGAGGGCCGGCGCGCGGTGCGCGGGGCGGCGGGGCCGGCCGTGTGGGGCCGCCGGCGGGCTGGCACCGCCTGCGCCTGCTGCGCGAGATACTCGACGAGTTGGTCGCCGGCGTCGAGCAGTTCCTGCTCGTTAATAATGTTGTAGCGGTCGAAGATGGCGCGGCTCTTGTGCCCGGTCAGGAGCATGGCGACCCGCTCGGGAACGCTGGCGCGGATCAGGTTGCGGGCGGCGGTGCGCCGGCAATCGTGGAGGAAGCGGGTCGGCACCCCGGCCGCCTGGCAAGCGGTGCGCCACGCCGTGCGCCAGCGCCGGATCGTGATCCCGTCGCGGTGGAAGACCAGCGGGCTGCCGGGGTCGCGCCGTGCCCGCCGCGCCAGGGCCTCGGCGATGGGTTGTGAGATGGGGAGAATCCGCCCGACCAGCGTCTTCGAGCGCACGGGCGAGAGCCGGATGACGCCGCCGGCCCTGTCGATCTCGTCCCACGTGAGGCCGAGGAGTTCCTGCTTGCGCCAGCCGGAGTAGTAGGCAAGGTCGAGGATGTCCTGCCACGGGGCGGGCAGGTGGGCGCGGACGGCGAGGTATTCGGGGTGCTCGAAGAAGCCCTGGCGGGGGGGATTCTCGCGGAGGCGGTCGGGGAAGCCGGGCACGGTGTCGAGCCAGCCCCAGTGGACAGCGAGCGTGCCCATGCGATGGAGGGCCGAGGTCTCCCGGTTGATGGTGCCGGTGGCCGCCCCGGCGGCGCGCCGGGCGAGTTGATACTGGCGGATCTGGTAGGTGGTCAGCGCGGCGGCTCGTGCGGCGCGGCCGAAGAACGCGGTGAGATGAGCAACCCGGCCGCGGGCGGTGCTGACGGACCGGAACTGCCGAACCTGATAGTCCTGGAGATAGGCGTCGATGAGGGCCCCCAGGGTCGGCCCCTGGAGGCCGAACGTGCGCGTGGGCGGTGCCGTCGCAAGTGAGTCACCGGGCGTGGTGGTCGAGCCGGTCTTGTGCGGTGTCATGGGCTGGGTCCCTCCTTGGTGGTGGCCGCGGGCAAGCGGCGTCCGTCCACATTCGCTCTGGTGGGCCGCACAGGGAAGGGAAATGTGCGGCGGCGACGGGACGGCGATGTGTGGGGAGCCACGAGTGGCGACCGAGTGCACCTGTACGGAGCGCGAATTCGGCCGGTGCTCCCGCCCCACCGTGCGGACCGGACCATGAACCCCTGCCCGCTGGACGGGACCGACCAACTGGCCAGGACCGTCCTCGCCGCGTGCGTCGAGCCAGACGGACCGGTCGACGTCGATGGCGATCAGGCCCGTGTCATCGACGATGCGCGCCACCCGGCCTTCCTGGCAGGTGGCGAGGCGGCACGGCCGTGGGACGCGGCCACCGGGGCGCGAGTGCGACGGCCGAGACGCCGCCGGTGCTCGTGGCCGAGGCTCGTGGCCCCCCTCTCCCGCGATCACCGCCCCGGCCGTCCCTGGCGTCGTGTCGATGTCGGTACCGCCCGCCCCCGAACGGTGTGCGTGGTGCCACGCGAGCGATGAGGCGGCACGGGCGGCGTGTCGCGCGATCGGACGAGACCCGGGACCGGCGACCCGATGTCGGCCTCCGGGCCTCCCACCGTCAGATCGTGACGCCGTAGTCGCCGGGCCGCCGGCCCGTCTTGAAGGCGTGATAGGCCAACGCCATGGCGACGACCGTATCGGGGGGATGCCCGCTCCCGAACAGATCGTCTTCCCCGCAGTACAGGTGCTCGGTATAGAACACGTCGATCCGAGGACAGACGATCTCGTCCCGCTCGATCGCCGCGATGTAGTTGCGGAAGAGGTCGACCCGGTCACGGCCGACCATGGTGACGCCCTGGAGCTGACGGTGCGCTTCGAGCGCCGGGAATTCCCCGATTGCCGACCCGGCACCGGTGGCATCGTGCACCGCGGGTCCCGGAAACTCATCCAGCAGCGCGCCGACTCGCTCGGTCATTTCCGGCCACGGTCGCCGTTGGATGCGGTAGACAGCGACGACCTGGAGCGGCATGGTATCGCAGCGCACGACGACGGCGACGGTGTAGTGGCGCTTCTGGGCCCAGTCGACGCCGATGCAGTACCACGCCCCGGCCGGATCAGGACAGGCCCGCTCGGCGGGGGGACCCGGCTGGCCGCGCCAGGTGTGTTCGAGATCGCCCGCGGGGATGTGTGTCCCGAGCGTGGCGTCGAACATCCGCTCCACGGCGGGCGGGTCGATGGCGCGTCCTTCGGCACTGGGTTCCTGGAGGATATTGTCAAGTTAACTCTCCGCCCAGCACAATGCCAGGATGAACACTCGCCGGCCCCGCTACCTTCGGCATCGCTTTCCGCCCGAAATCATCAGCCATGCCGTCTGGCTCTACCACAGATACTGCATGAGCTTCCGGGATGTTGAGGATCTGCTTGCCGAACGAGGAATCATCGTGTCGTACGAAACCATTCGGCAGTGGTGCGGGAAATTCGGCCCCGACTACGCTCGGCAGTTGAAGCGCCGACAGGGTCGACTCGGAGATACGTGGTTCCTGGATGAAGTCTTCGTGACGATCAACGGTGAGCGCCAGTATCTCTGGCGCGCGCTGGATCAAGACGGTGATCTGATCGACATCCTCGTACAACCCCGTCGGGACGCGCGGGCAGCGCGGAGATTCTTCCGCCGACTGTTGAACAGTCAGCGACAGGAACCCGTGCGGCTCGTGACCGACAAGTTGGGCAGCTACCGTGTCGCCCATCGGGACGTCATGCCTTTGGTCACCCATGACACGACGCGATACGCGAACAATCGGGCCGAAGTGTCGCACCAACCCACGCGACAACGGGAGCGTCAGATGCGCGGCTTCACGTCATCCGCCCACGCGCAGTGTTTCTTGCACGGTCACGGCATCATTCAAAATCTGTTTCGCGTGGGTCGGCACCGGCTGAGATCGGTTCATCATCGAATGTTGCGGGCACGAGCGTTCACCGTGTGGACCGCGGTGACGGCAGCCTGATCTCTGATTAGCCTGCCTTCGTATGTCCCGGACTCGTTAACTTGACAGTGCCCATCGGACACGCCCTGTCAGAGGAAGCCCTTACATCGGCGGTCATGCCTAGATACCATGTGGACATCGCCATCCGTCGAGCCTTGGGAAGCAAATTCGGTTCGGCCAAGCAAGCTAGATCCGCATGACGCCTCACCCGCATTATTCGTGAAGGGGCCGCTTTCGGTGTCCGTGCGTGTTGATCCTGGGTGGCGTCAGCCCAATGTGCGCTCGGAGAACCGAGCGCCCCGGGTCATCCCTCGAGCTTCGATGGCGCACACGCCGCCCGCCCGTAACCGAAAGCCTGCATGTAGTCGTCCATCCGATCCGATCGAGGGATAATGTTCGGCCACACCGATTTCAGCCGTGTGATGGCGGCGGCTGGTGCTCCCGACGCGGCTCGACACGTGGTCGTTGACCATCCTCCAGCAGCGCCTTGTCTAAACGGGTGGGCGGTTGGTGAAGCACGCGCGCTACTACTGGCTCCTGCTGGCCGAGAGCGACCTGACCCGACGCCTGTTCGGGGCGTTGGTGCGCGGATGCGGGCAGACCTACGCGCTTCACACCGTCGAGCCCGTCCCCTCCCGATGCGGTACGAGACGGGTCTGCCAAGCTCGGTCATCCGGTTCAGAACGTGACACGCGAGCACGGCCTCACGCCGTGGCCCCGATGAACGGCGTGCCCGAAGACAGTCGCCGACGATCGACGTGTACCGGAAGAACGCATGCTCCACGCGCGCGTGCTGATGATCACCAGACGCCTTCTTCCACCGTCGCCGTCCGAGCGCCTTCACCCTCCTGATCGTCCGATCGCGGGCACCTGATCGGGCGCCCCGTCGAGACAACGACGCGGTCTTGGTCGGCGGCACCACGCCCCGCGCCCCTCGCGCACCGGCCGCACCCTAGCACGCGAGCGTGTCGGAGGCCGGATCCGCCGGCACTCTGGTGAGGTGTCCATCCACCTCGTCGACCAGACTGATCCCCGTCATCGCGTCCTCGGCCGTCGGCTCAGGCAGCGCGCAGGCCACGATCACACGGGACCCGTCCACGCCGAGATGGAGCTTCCTCCAGCCGCGTCGCCCGCGGCCCCCATGTGTCGCCGCGGCCCACTCACCTGCGCCGACGATGGACAGTCCGGTGCTGGCAACGATGAGGGGCCGGCTGGTGCCCGGGCGGGCGCGCCGACGCGCGAGGGCGCGATGCGGACCGCGTCGCGAGAGCGTGGTGTGATCGGGGGCCGTGAGATCGACGCCCAGCCTCCCGACGATCGAGGTCAAGACGCCCTCGGTCTGACGCAACGGTCAGTGGAAGAGGAGACTGAGCGTCAGGGCGGTTTCGATGGCGAGATCGGAATACTGGAGTGGCCCGCTCCGCCTGCCGACGCCAGCCGCTGCCCACGTGGCGATCGCGTCGGGCGTGAGCCAGAGGGTGACGTCGCCTCGCCGCACGAGGGCTCGGTCGTACTCGGCCCAGTTCCCGACGCGATACGTTGTCGTGTACGTCGGATGCACGCTCGACGTCACATCGAGATCATGCCCCGCCGGCGGTCGCGATGGTCAACATGCCGGCCACTGCTCGCCCACCGCGCTGAATCAGCGCACCAACGCCTCCGCAGATCGTCGCGGGTGGTCGTGCGAAGCTGCTCGAGTGCCCGCTCGATCGACGCGTTCATGTCGGTAGGCATCACAGAAGGCCTGCGCCGGCGCCACGTGCCCGGGGCAGCAGGCCACCGCAGGAATGCGGACGCCAAACGTCTCTTCGACAAAGGCGAGGAGGTCGCGGTCGGTCCCCGACCGGACGCGTCGGCGGTGGCGTTCGGCGCGGACGGCCGCCGGGTTACTGAGGATCATCCTGAGGATCTCGCGGTGGTGTAAGGTCGGCATCGATGCGCTCCAGGGTTGCGTCACTGAGTTGGAGGAGTGGCGGCAGGTCCGTCTGCGGCCGTGGATCCGATCGCCCGGCGGACGACGTCGACCCGGTCAGCCCGAGCAGGTCCGCGAGGGCCTCTTCGGCCTTGCGGGCCTGATCGAGCATCCGGGGATCGGGATGTTCGTCGATGACGACGTCTTGTGTGACGACCGGGGTGCCGTCAGCCCGGGCGCCCTTGGTCTGGCGCCGCCGGACCCGCCCCTGTTTGCTCTGCTCCCAGCCCCATCGTCCCTCGCGGCTGAGGTATTCCAGGTGGCGCGTGCCTCGCATCTTGAGGTACGCAACCTGGTCGGCCACGACCCGCAGGGGGCGCTCGTCGACCCGGCGCAGGATCTTCGAGGACCGCCGCTTGGGTGATCCCGAGGTGGTCCGCGATCGCCTCCTGCCGCCAGCCTTGCTCGGTCAAGGTGATGACCTGGTGCTCGCGGCGCCGAATCACGCTCCGCGGCCCAGACGACCTGGCTCCGGAGCGCGAAGCCCGAGGACGTACAAGCGCCTCCTGCTCCAGCAGGAGCTCGATCAGGTGGCGCGTCACCTCGCTTCCAACCTGCTGGTGTTTTCAACGGGTGCCGAGGTCGAGTTTGCGGACCGCGCCGCGGTTGAGCAAATCGTCGAGCAGGGACGCGAGGAGGGGTATCCGGTCCGCACGATGATCCATCAGGTCGTGCAGAGTGGCCTGTTCAGAAGCCGATAGGCACGTGATTCGGAATATGCTCTCTGAGGACGTACACAGGGGTTTCTCATGGGGTGCCAGCGATGACTACTCGGAAGCGTTCTCAGGAGACAAAAGACGGGAGACAGGAGACAGGAGCGGCGGCGGCGTTCCATCTCAGGCCGGTGCTGGATCGCCGGACGTTTCTGCGCGCGTCCGGCGTGGCGCTGGCGCTGCCGATGTTGGAGTCGATGGCTCCGACGCTGGCACGCTCGGCCGTCGAATCGCCCAGGCGGATGGTGAACATCTGCTGCACGCTCGGCCTCTACTCGGATTCCTGGTTCCCGAAGACCGCAGGCGCCGGCTACGAGGCGACCGAGTACCTGAAGCTCATGGACCAGCACCGATCCCGGTACACGTTGTTCTCGGGGCTGTCGCACGAAGAGCAGGCTGGACGCCAGGCACACAACTCCGAGATCACCTGGCTGACGGCAGCCCGGCGCCCCGGGCTCGATGGATTCCGGAATACGATCTCGCTCGATCAGGTGGCGGCCAACCACCTCGGGTACGTGACGCGCTTTCCGTCGATCGTGCTCGGGACGGCGACCGCGCAGAGCCAGTCGTACACGACGAGCGGTGCGATGGTGCCGGCGGAGACCAACCCAGCCAGGCTGTTCAAACAGCTGTTCTTGCAGGGTTCGCCGGAGGAGGTCGAGCGCGAGGCGCAGAGTCTCAACGACGGTGGCAGCATCCTCGACAAGCTCAAGTCGCAGATTGATGCCCTACGGGGGCGTGTCGGCAGGGACGACCAGCAGAAGCTGGACGCTTACTTCGACGCGCTCCGGACAGCCGAGCAGGAGCTGGGAGAGGTCAAGGCGTGGCAGCGGAGGCCGAAGCCGGTCGTTGACGCGGACGTGCCGACCGACATCCCGGACCCGGGCGATCTCATCGGACGGATCAAGGCGATGTTCAGCCTGATTCCCCTGATCCTCGAAACCGACTCGTCTCGCGTGGTCAGCATGATGGTCCAAGATCACGGGGTGGTGGTGAAGGTCGGAGACGTGTCGTCCGATCAGCACGGCCTGTCGCACCACGGCCAGGACGAGGCCAAGATCGCCCAGCTAAGGAAGATCGAAGTCGAGATCGTCAAGGCCTTTGGCGGCCTGATGACCCAGCTCGGTGAGCGGAGCGATCCGAACGGGTCGCTCATCGACCAGACGACCGTGCTACTCGGCAGCAACCTCGGTAATGCCAACGCGCACACGCCGGTCGATCTACCGATTCTCGTAGCCGGGGGTGGTTTCTCGCACGGGAAGCACTTCGTCCACGAGGGCGAGGAGAACGAGCCGCTCTGCAATCTGTTCGTCACCATGCTCCAGAGTATGGGTGTGGAGACTGACTCGTTCGGACAAAGCACGGGGACGTTGACATGGGCCTGAGCACTTTCTCCCATTCGCGGCGGCGTGCTTGTCGGACGTATGCAGCCTTACTAGTGGGGCTGTGGGCAACGTCAGGCGTCGCGTCGGCCCAGTCGCTCGAAGCCGACATGACGGCGCTCGTCGAGACGTCGTGTCTCGCCTGTCACGGCGACCGTACGGTTACGCCCTTGAACCTCGTGCGTCTCGGGTTCGACCTCACCGAGCACGAAACGTTCCGCACGTGGGAGAAGGTGTACGAGCGGCTCGAGAAGGGTGAGATGCCGCCCGCCGCCGCTCCCCAGCCGGATGCGGCTGTAGTCGAGACGGCGCTCGGGTCGCTGAAGCGCGCGCTCGTGGACGCGAACCTCGCAGCGCGCGGCGAGCACCGGACCCCGCTCCGCCGGCTCACGCGGCTCGAATACGCCTACACCCTTCAGGACCTGCTGGGGATCGACGAAGAGATCGCGACCGAGCTCAGCCTCACCTTGCCGGCAGAAGCCGACTCGGGCGGGTTCGACACGGTCGCCGCCAATCAGAGCATGTCGCCGCTGCACGTTCGGAGCTATCTCGCGGCAGCCGATCAGGCGCTCGATGTGGCGCTTCCGGTCGGGCCACCCCCACCGGTCGAATCATTCGAGGTCCACTATGCGGAATCCGAGAGTATGTACACGAACTCGCTGGGAGAGCAGGCGGGCGCTGGCATCGTCCTGCAACTGGACGATGCGTACGCAACGTTTCTCTCCGGTGCCTCGACGTTCTGCTGCATCCTCCACAGCGAGTCCCAGGGCTTTGCAGTCCCCTATCCGGGCCGCTACCGGGTGACCGTCACCGCGTATCCGTACCAGGCCCACAGCCCCGTCACACTGACCTTGTATCGGGGCCGCATGTCGGGGCTGGCCGCGTCGCTGACAAGGCTGCTCGGCACCTTTGATCTGGTGGGTGACGAGCCCCGGACCGTGGAGATCACGCCGTTCCTGCGTCCGAGCGACTTGGTGAGCCCGTCGCTGGCTGACAACGACGCACCACCCGGTGACAACCCAGGCCGCTACTCCCGACCAGGCAGAAACGTCCGGGACTACAAAGGCGAAGGCATCGCGCTCAAGACGATGACGATTGATGGGCCGCTTTTTGAAGGTGACATGTGGCCCCCGTCCAACACGCGGCAGCTGCTGCCCGGCGTCGGGTTCGACGAGGACGGTGAGGTCCAACTTTCCAAAGACCCGTACGAACACATCGTCGACGTCGTCGCGGCGTTTGCTCCACGTGCGTTCCGACGGCCGATCGACGAGACCGAGCTCGACGCCTACGCGGGTCTGGCGAAGCCGCTGCTCGACGACAGCCGCCCGTTCATCGATGCAGTCCGCGTCTCGCTGCGTGCGATTCTGGGCGCACCAGCGTTCCTGTATCACGCGGGCAAGCCAGGGACGCTCGACGACTTCGCGCTCGCCACGCGACTGTCGTACTTCCTCTGGCGCAGCATACCCGACGCGGAGCTCTTCGACGTCGCCCGTCAGGGCACGCTGTCTGATCCGACGGTGCTCGCTCAGCAGGTCGACCGCATGCTCGACGATGCCAAGACCGAGCGGTTCGTGAAGGACTTCACGGGGCAGGCGTTCCGGCTCTACGAGCTGCGAGCGACCGCGCCCGATCCCGGGCTCTACCCCGAGTTCGACGACGGCCTGGCGCGGGCGATGGAGGCAGAGACACAGCTGTTCCTCGCCGAGCTGATCGCTGAGGACCTGAGCGTCGGAAGCTTGATCGATGCCGACTTCACCTTCGTGAATCGTCGCCTGGCCGAACACTACGCGATCGGCGGCGTCGAAGGGCAGCAGTTGCGCAGGGTTTCGGTGCCAGCCGACAGCCCACGCGGCGGTCTCCTCACACAGGCGAGCATCCACAAGATCACCGCGAACGGCACGACGACCTCACCGATCCCCCGCGGCAACTTCGTGCTGGCGAATCTCCTGGGACAACCGGCGCCGCCCCCCCCAGCGGCGGTCGACATTCCTGAGCCAGACACGCGTGGGACCACGACGATTCGCGAGCAACTGGATGCACACCGCTCCAGTCCGGCGTGTGCAGCGTGTCACCGGACGATCGATCCGCCCGGATTCGCGCTCGAGTCGTTCGATCCGATCGGGGGCTTCCGGACGAACTACCGAGTCTCCGGCGACGAGATCGAGGTCGACGGTCGGACGAGACCGGGGCCGTACACCGAAGGGTTGCCGGTTGACGCCAGCGGGGTCACGACGGACGGCGACGCCTTCTCGGGAATCGAGGAGTACAAGAAGGTCTTGCTCCGTCGCGAGGTCGATCAGGTCGCCCGACATATCGCCTCGCAGTTGATCGTTTTTTCGACCGGCGGCGAGATCGAGTTTGCGGACGGGGACGCAGTCGAGCGGATCGTCGAACAGGGACGGGAGAACGGACATCCCGTCCGAGCGATGGTCCACCGGGTCGTGCAAAGCGACCTGTTTCGGAGCCGGTAGTGCGAGGTAGCTCAGCCGAGATGACGCCGTCCGAGCGGAAGGTCCTGCACGCGGTGGGAAAGGCATCCCTCGCCACGAAACTCCCGATCTTCACTCACACCGCGAACGGTGAAGAAGCGATGACGCAGGTCGACATCCTGGAATCACTCGGCGTGCCGCTCGATCGCGTGGCGATCGGCCACCTCGGCAGTCGTGACGACCCCGACGCCGGGGTCCACAAGGCGGTTGCGGCCCGCGGGGCGTTCGTCGGGTTCGTCCCGTAGAGCGGCGGGGAGAACCTCTATACTGCGTGGATGGACGCCGCCCCGCTGCTCGGTGAGGTCGGACGCCAGTTACACGAGGCCCGCCTCGAGGCGGTCCTGATCGGCAACGCCGCGGCCGCGCTGCATGGAGCGCCGGTGACTACGGTCGACTTCGACTTCCTGTTTCGGAAGACCGCGAGGAATCTGTCGAAGTTGAAGGCGGTGGCGCGTGGACTCGGCGCCACCATTCTGCGCCCCTACTACCCGGCGTCGGATCTGTATCGAGTGCTTCCGCCATCAACTGTTGCTACCCCGCCCTTATCTCGTTCTAACCAAACCGCTTAGACTAGATATTCAGTGCCAGAGAGGTGCCAGCGTCAAAATCGGCTGGAAGTATCTGGATGATTAGGGCTTAAGCTCTCTTCACCAACACTTGATGACGGAAGCACCCGTAGTCGTGATGAAGTCGCTGTAATGGCGATGGAGCGAAGGGGCGACGTCGGGCGGTCTTGTCCGTATCCAACTGGGCTCTCCAGGAGGAGATGCGGATGAAGGCACAACCATTTGTCATCTCCAAGCAGGCACTGCGGGATGACAGGTGTGTTCGCCTGATGGGAGCGGTATGAGCCGAGAGGTTCACGTACCGTTCTACGAGAGGCTGGGGGTGCAATTCCCCCGGCCTACTCACCGGTTCTGCCTCAGCTTCCACGATGCCGAAGATCTCCTCGCGCAGCGAGGCGTGACGGTCAGGGTGGTCCTGGTTGTCGTGCTCGCCATGGTTGGGGGGAACGACCACGGCGCCGCCCAAACGCTGTGGCGGGGCCTGGTGGTGGCCCCCGAAGTGCGCTGCGCGCCGTATGACGCAGACGCCTATCGGTATCCACAATCTGTCGAGGCTCGGATCGTTGCTGCCCTGGGCGGTGTGTACGGGCCCTATACCGGCCGCTGGTTCGCGAGCCCGCGCGACACCGACATCGAACACATCGTGGCCCGGTCCGAGGCCCATGACAGCGGGCTGTGTGCGGCGGATGCCGCGAGTCAGAGACGCTTTGCGTCCGACCTCCTGAACCTCACGCTGGCGAGTCCGGCCGTGAACCGCACCCACAAGAACGACAAGGACGCGGCCGAGTGGCTGCCGGATCTGAATCAGTGCTGGTTCGCGGACCGGGTGGTCGCCGTACGCCGCAAGTTCGGGGTCGGGTAGACCAGGGTCGTTGCTGACCCTGGCCCCCCACAGATCCGGACGTGCGGGTTCTGCCGCATCCGGCTCCTCGACAGATGGCTTCGCTACGCGCCGTCGCGTACCCGCTGGTCCAGGAAGCCAGGCGATGGCCACCGCCATCCCCAAGGCTTATCTGGCCAGTTCGGCTATCCGTTGTCGTGACGTGGAGACGGGACCCACCCTCGGTGTGTTGGCCGTCTTTCCCTCCACCGGTGCCACCTGCCGGTGCCCCCTTCCCTCCACGGGGTCTCGTGGGCTCAATTCCCCCGCTTCGGCGGTACTCTGAGACACGCCGACTCCTCGCCGTCCATCCCCCCGCGCTTCGTTGCCTTCGCCCGGCGGTACCATCCGAGCACCTGCGGCTTCGCTCCGTCGGACGCCAGGTGCTGCGTCCACGGCCTCGGGCTTGGTGAGCCGGTGCCCGCCCCCCGGCAACCTTTAAGATGGAGACGACGAGGCCTCCCGGGTTCCCGGGAAACCCACCCGCACGCATGCCACGCGCTCCGACCCCGGCAAGGTCGCCGCCTCCACGGCCTCTGAGATGCGGCGAGATAACCTTCCGTCCAACGCACGACGTCGGCCCTCACAAACAATGCATGTCGGGGCTCAATCACGCGGCCTACGGGCTCCCTGTGAACGCTTCGCGCCCTGGGTCACCCCAGGCCCACGCTTCACTCGGTTCCGGCTGGCGGCCGACCTTGGCCGGATGGGATTGGTTACCCACAGGGTTTCGAACAAGGTTTCAAAGATCACATCACGGCATCTTGTCCCCCTTGACCGGGCTTTCCCGGCACACGCGTTGTTGCACAAATCAAGTGTGAGGTTGAGAGGGACCCAGACGAGACTGGAGGGATGAAGTCGAGAGTCCATCCGAAATACAAGACGAAATACCGCGTCCGAAACTGGGCGTCCTACGAGCGAGCCCTGATCGGTCGGGGCAACATCACAATCTGGTTGTCCAGGGCGGCCATCGCAGCCTGGAAACCTGAGGGAACGCGCACGCGGGGCGCGCCACCGAAGTACTCGGACCTCGCGATCGAAACCGCCCTGACGCTGCGTCTCCTCTTCCATCTGCCGCTCCGTCAGGCGGAAGGCTTTCTCACCTCACTCTTCCATCTGATGGGCCTTGACCTGCGGTCGCCCGACCACACGACGCTGTCCCGGCGCGGGCAGCATCTCAACCTCACACTCCGACGCGTTCCCAGGCGCGCCGCCCTGCACCTCTTCATCGACAGCACTGGCCTGTCGATGGTCGGCGAGGGTGAGTGGGCGGCGGCGAAACACGGACGACGCGGGCGGCGTGGGTGGAAGAAGCTTCATCTGGGAGTCGACCAAGCGGGAGTGATCGTCGCTCAGGCGTTGACCGATTCCGCGGTGGATGACGCGAGTACGGGCATCGATCTGATCGAGACCATTGCCAGCAGCGCGCGGACGGTCACGGCGGACGCTGCCTACGACACGCTCGCCTTCTACGAGACAGCCAACACTCGGGGCACGACCGTCGTGGTGCCGCCGGCGAAGACAGCCAAGCTGTCCCGACGCAACCCGCGGTCGAGCGCTCGCGAGGGGACGATCAGAAGGATCAGCAAGATTGGGCGCCGTCGATGGAAGAAGGAGGTCGGCTATCATCGACAGGCCCGCGGCGAGAACGCGTTCTTCCGGTACACGTCGATTCTCGGCGATCGACTTCGAAGTCGGACTCGCGCAGCGCAAGCTGTCGAATCGGTGCTTGCGTGCAACGTGCTCAATCGAATGACCGAGCTTGGTCGACCAGAGTCGTTCGCGATCGATCGGTGACGAACCTACGCGTGGGAGCGCTCGGTGCCAGTTTCGATTTACGCAACAACGCCACAGGTCCTTCGCCGTGAGGAGTCGGGAGGCGCACGGGCGCGGGATTTTTCCGGAACGATGCTGCTCCGCATCGATCGCTTGCTAGCCGATAGGCGGTTCGACTTTCTGTTTGGCCCTGTTGGTGAAGCATTGCCGAATCCAGTGCCTTGGTGCACAACTCCATTGAGGGCTGAGAGTCTCCCGTGACTCCGCCTGCCGGTCATCCGATCATCTCGCCATCGGGTATCCCGAGCGCCGTCATGGTGTTCAGGATCTTGCACCCCAACCTCACCTCGACTCTCTGGGACGCCAGTCCCCTCGCTCGCATCGCTGAGCCCAGGATGGCCTTGTAGCGGTGGAACGTCGTCTCCACCTTGCTTCGCCTGCTGTAGCCCGATGCGACGTACCACTTCCGTTTCCCAACACGTGATCGTGCTCGGATGTTACGATTCCGCTGTCGCGTGCCCGCGGAGTCGAGCGCGAGCTGAGCGCCCTTTCGTGGCGGTATCAGCACCTTCGGCGATCGATGAGCACGGTGATTCTCCAGCGTCTTCTAGACGTCGCCGGTGTCATACGCGGCGTCGGCCTTGGCCGAGGCGATGGGACGCTCGATCTGGCCGACGAGTGACGCCACCCGGGAAGCGTCTCGAGCCCGCTTGCTCGTGAGCTCGCAGGCGACCACGTCACTGGTTTGCTCATCCACAGCGAGGTGCAGCTTGCGGTAGTCCCTGGCTTTCGGCGGAGTGCGCAACTGGCCGACGTGCACTGAAAGACCGCTGCTGTCGATGCGGAGGTGGACGGGCTTCACGGTTCGCCTCTCGTAGGAAGCAACCTTCCCCAGCCTCGCCTTGCGCCTCGAGATCGTGCTGTGGTCGGGCACGTCGTTGTCCAGATTCAGGAGCGTCAGCAGCGAGCGCAGGAAGCCCTCAGTCTGCCTGGACGCCAGGCCAAACACCAAGCCCAAGGTGACCGTCGTCTCGATGGCGTGGTTCGAGTACTTGCGTTGTCGGCCTGGCTTCCTGCGCGTCGGCCTCGGCGAGTTCCAGTTGGCGAGCTTGCCATCGGTGAGTCCGAGCCAGACGGTCAGACTCCCGCGAGCGCGGAGACCCGTCTCGTACTCCCGCCAATTCCGGACACGGTAGGCCTTCTGGACGTACTTCCGCTGGGTGCGCTTGAAACTCGTCATGCGGGACCTCGGATCTCGGGGTGGAGGGCAATTATTGACCGAGATCGCGAGTTGTGCACCAAGGCACCCCGAATCCGCATAGGAGCCGATCGCCCACTCTGAGGTTCGGCGCACGCTGGCGCGAACGACGTAGCACGATCAGCTGCTGCTTGAGCAGGAGATTCTCAGCGATGACGGCTCGCACGCCGCCGGGTCTGCAGAGCTTCGCGGCTGTGACGGCCAGGTGAAGCAGGGGGAGCAGGAGATCCTTCATGCGCGAGACAGCGTAGGTCAGAACTCAGGCGCCACGCAATGGTGTCCCAGGCCTCGATTTAGCGACCGAATTCGGAATTCGAGACCCACAGGCGTAGGCCGCCTCCACCTTGTTCGGCACCACGTGCGCCAGTGCCGCCTCGATGCCCTCGTGCGGGTCTCAGTTTGACACTTCGGTGTCGTCCGCGCCCCTGTCTCGAATTCCTCAGCAACTCCCGATCACGGTTGAGGCCTGTGCTCTATCCGTCCGGAAACGCTTCCAGCAGCCTATCGGCGATACTGCGCATCTGTCGGACCGCGTCGTCGATCACGCGGTCCCGTTCGGCCCGGGTCGCAAGACGAATGGGAATGTATAGCCAGCCGTCGGTTTCCTGCGCATCATCGAACAGCTTCTCGGCCTGCCGGACCCTTCCCTCGACGCCGGAAAAGGAAGCATTGGTGTTGTGCTCCGACCAGATCGGTGTGATGCCCCGGTCGCGCCACGCGATGAGATCGACGCCCAGCCAGAGGCCGAACTTCGCATGCAGGCGCAGCCAGCGACCCGCCGAGGTGTAGCCATGCGACGGGCGCAAACCCTCCATGTCGGCGATTCCATCCGTTCGGAGGCGACCGGCGATGTCTTCGATCAACTCGCTGTAGTTCGTTAGGCGGCGCGCCACGTTCACGTCGGTGACCTCGCCCTCGCGCAACGGCAGGAACTCGCCGGCGTTCATCTGGTCAGTCAGTCCGCGAAGCTGAACGATGTCCTGCTGAAGAGCCGAGTGCCCTTCGGCCCCGGCGGCTTGCTCCAGCGTTCCCAAGACGTGCTTCCAGCTGGTGATCGCTAGCGTACGATGTCCGGCCCGCGCCCAGGTGATGTTGTCCGCCGTGGATTCACTCTCGAGCTCGACCCCGTTGCGGCGGCACTTCTCCCTAAGCTCGCCCCAGAGACCGTATTTGCGCTGGTGCGGCACGATGAAGACGAGCGCACAAGAAGCTTCGCCGGGCAACGCTTCGAGATAGGCGAGCGGCTGTGCGTCAGTCAGTCCGGCCCAGAACTTGTTCTCGACGAGGATCCGGACCACTCCGTCCGTGTCACGGATCGTCACGTCAGGGTAGTCGTCCCCATGTTTTTCTTCGGCCGCCATCCGTCCTGGCGTGAAGGCCGCAATGCCGGTCCGTCCCACCACGTCGACGAACGCGTTGGCGATGTCCGGGGAGGCGTTGAGGAGGTAGGCGAGTGCCTGTGTCGCAGCCGGCTCCTCGCCATTCGACGCGATGCGGGGAACGAGGTACCCAAGCAGACTCATGGCTGATACTCCCTATTCGACGACGAAGTCCCGCCGATCCCGGTACAAACGCGCCCGGTTGATGATGTAGTCGTCCCCTGAGTCGAAGTCCATCTCGGCGCAGGGGGTCATGACCCAGTACTTGTACTCGCCGATGAATAGATAGGTGGACGATCTGCCATTAGAATCGACCGTCGACGCCTTCACCGTTGGTGAGGCGCTTGCAGATGACATCCATCAACGGACGCTGGTTATCGCGGCTGACGAAGACGTATTCAGGTCGGGTAGACCAGGGTCGTTGCTGACCCTGGCCCCCCACAGATCCGGACGTGCGGGTTCTGCCGCATCCGGCTCCTCGACAGATGGCTTCGCTACGCGCCGTCGCGTACCCGCTGGTCCAGGAAACCAGGCGATGGCCACCGCCATCCCCAAGGCTTATCTGGCCAGTTCGGCTATCCGTTGTCGTGACGTGGAGACGGGACCCAACCTCGGTGTGTTGGCCGTCTTTCCCTCCACCGGTGCCACCTGCCGGTGCCCCCTTCCCTCCACGGGGTCTCGTGGGCTCAATTCCCCCGCTTCGGCGGTACTCTGAGACACGCCGACTCCTCGCCGTCCATCCCCCCGCGCTTCGTTGCCTTCGCCCGGCGGTACCATCCGAGCACCTGCGGCTTCGCTCCGTCGGACGCCAGGTGCTGCGTCCACGGCCTCGGGCTTGGTGAGCCGGTGCCCGCCCCCCGGCAACCTTTAAGATGGAGACGACGAGGCCTCCCGGGTTCCCGGGAAACCCACCCGCACGCATGCCACGCGCTCCGACCCCGGCAAGGTCGCCGCCTCCACGGCCTCTGAGATGCGGCGAGATAACCTTCCGTCCAACGCACGACGTCGGCCCTCGCACTCCATGCATGTCGGGGCTCAATCACGCGGCCTACGGGCTCCCTGTGAACGCTTCGCGCCCGGGGTCACCCCAGGCCCACGCATCACTCGGTTCCGGCTGGCGGCCGACCTTGGCCGGATGGGATTGGATACCCACAGGGTTTCGAACAAGGTTTCAAAGATCACATCACGGCATCTTGTCCCCCTTGACCGGGCTTTCCCGGCACACGCGTTGTTGCACGAATCGGAGCTAGGAGTCTGCGCCGCAGAAACGGTGCGACAATTGTAGGCGAGCCGAGGAGGAAAGGACCTGATGTCGACGACGTTCCGTCCCTACGCACCGGATCAGATGCTGCTGTTGCCGGCGGACCTGCGGGCGTGGTTGCCGGAGGGCCACGTGGCGCACCACGTCAGCGACCTGGGGGACGGTGTGGATTTGACGGCGTTCTACGCGCCGTATGCGGGGGACGGTCGGCGCAACGCGCCCGATGCACCGCGGATGATGGTGAAGGTGCTGCTGTATGCGTATGCGACGGGGGTGTTTTCGTCGCGCGGGATCGCGCGGAAGCTGGAAGAGGACGGGGCGTTCCGGGTGTTGGGGGCGGGCAACTTCCCGCAACATCGGACGCTGTGCGAGTTCCGGCGGCGGCACGTGTCGGACTTCAAGGAGCTGTTTGTAGCGGTGGTGCGTCTGGCGCGGGAATTGGGTCTGGCGCGCTTCGGGAAGCTGTCGATTGACGGCACGAAGGGGCGGGCGAACGCGAGCCAACGGAAGGCGATGAGCTCCGGGCGGATGGCAAAGGAGGAGCGGCGGCTGCGGGGGGAGATGGAGGCGCGGCTGGCGGCGGCTGGCGCGGCCGAGGACGCGCGGTTGGGGGCGGCCGTGCGGGGCGACGAGTTGCCGGCGGAGTGGCGCCGCCGGGAAGACCGTCTGGCGGCGATCCGGGCGGCGAAGTCGCGGTTGGAGGCGCAGCAGCGGGCAGCGGACGACGCCCGCGGTCGGCAGCCGGACCAAGACCGGAACCCGAAGGGCGGGCCGCCCTACACGCGGTCGTATGGCGAGCCGGACGCGAAGGCGCAGAGCCACTTCACGGACCCGGAGAGCGGGATCATGAAGACGAGCAACGACGGGTTCCAGCAGTGCGACAACGCGCAGGTGGCGGTCGATGGTGCGCACCAGTTGGTGGTGGCGACGGAGGTGACGGCGAACGCGAGCGACCAGGGTGGTGTGCCGGCGCTGCTCGACGCGCTGGCGGAGACGGTCGGCGAGCAGCCGGAGACGGTGCTGGCGGACGCCGGCTACAGCAACGAGCGGGACTTGGCGGACCTGGAAACGCGAGGCATCGACGGGTATGTGTCCTGGGGCCGGGAGGGAAAGGCGGCCAGGCCCCGCGACCCGGAGCAGTATCCCGCGACGAGTCGCATGGCCGAGAAGCTGTCGAGGCCGGCGGGCCGTGCGGCGTAGGCAGAACGCACGTGGCTGTCGGAGGCTCCCAACGGCTGGATCAAGCACGTGCTGGGATTCCGACGCTTCAGCCTGCGGGGGCTGGCGACGGTGCAGGGCGAGTGGGACTTGGTGTGCCTGGCGTTGAACACCAAGCGCCTGCACGCCCTGATGGCGGCGTAACACGCGGGGAATGAGGCTCGCAACGACGACCGATCGGCGCGCATCGGGCTCTGTGGCGGGCCAGGCGGCCCCGCAAGGCCGAATCTTGCTATCTGCTTCGCCCTTCGCCGAGGAGCTCCCTCGTCGGCCGACCGCCGAAGTCGCTCCGGCACAATGACGCACAGCATGGGCCGACGACCCATTTCACGCCGCCGCACCTCCTGCGGCGCAGACTCTTAGAGAGCAGACGCTTGACGCTCTCTCGGACACGGAACGGCTTGCACTGCCCAGCATCGATTCCACCGCCATCCTGGCCGAACTCACTGAAGCGAAGAATAGGGCGTGGGAATTTGTCGAAGGCCTTGGCGATCCGGACGTTGTTCGACAACGACTCGCGAAGGCTACGGCCAAGCGGCAAGAACTCGAGCTTCTGCGACAGATTAAGAACTCCCGCGAGGCGATCGTCAAGGAGATCGCACGTTTGAAAGAGCGGGAAGCTCTTGAAGCAGCCAAGACCGCCGCCGCGACCGGACCAATCACGAAAAAGGTCCTGGAACTCTCCGAGGAGAGCATCACCGATGTAGTCCGGGATACTTTCACGCGGGAAACGGATCGGCTCCGGATCGAACGCGTCACTATTGCCCGCACCCGCGCTGACAAGGGGCATTGCTCCATCAGCCCAAACTGGTTGGCGCGCGTCAGGAGGTGAAGCTGCCGCGGGTGTTCAGCGAAGGCGAGCGGACAGCCCTCGGCCTCGCAGCATGCATTACCGAAGCCCACCTCGACGGCTCGAAGTCGGCTTTCATCCTGGACGACCCTGTGACCTCCCTCGACCACATCCGTCGTGGTCTGGTGGCTGTACGCTTGGCGGCCCTCGCCGCTGATCGCCAAGTCATTATGTTCACGCACGACGTGGCCTTTGTTGCGGAACTCAAGCGTGAGGCCAGCGGTCTAGGAGTTCCGGTTGCGGAGCGGTCGGTGACGCGAAGTTGGGCCGACGAGCGAAAGCCTGGCGCGTGTAGCACCAGCCATCCGTGGAAGGCCAAGGACGTGCCCGAGCGCCTGGACACGCTTGGAAGAGAATTGGCTCGAATCAAGAAGGAAAACACTAGCTGGGATCAGAAGACGTACGAGGACGCCGTGGCTGTCTGGGCAGGGGATCTGTCGGAGACCTGGGAGCGCATCTTCAGCCAGGAGGTCGTCGGGCCGATTCTCACGGAAGGTGGATTGGAGATCCGCCCGCATATGGTGAAGGTAATGGCCCGTTTCTCCGATACCGACCATGCCGAGTTCGAAGCCAGCTACAGCCGCGTGTCGGTCTCGAATTCGTCATCAGGCCGCCGCTGGAAGCTGGACCATGCCCCGGCAGTGGGAGATCCAACGCACATGGTTGAATTCGGCACGGGCCGCCGTGCGTTCGCCCGCGAAGCCTAACGGCGTGTAGCCTTCCCACGACGCATGGCTCCGTGCCGCGTTGTAGGAGGCCTGGAAGTCGGCGAGCTTCCGCTCCAGATCACCGGCATTCCAGCACAACACATGATCCAGGCATTCTCGCCGCATCGTCCCGATCAGCCGTTCCACCAAGGGGTGTGACAGGGGCACATGGGGCACCGTCTTGATTTCGTCGATCTCCAGAAGCCGAAGGTGCGCGGTCCACCGATGCGCCTCGAACAACGGATCATGATCCGTACTGAGATGTCGCGGCGCGCCCCGCCCATGAATGGCGGCGTTGCACATGCGGCAGAGGCTGGGTGCATCGACCGGTCCGCGATGCACACCGCATCCCACGAGGCGCCGCGTGAACTGGTCCATGCCCACGCGCACCCAGTCGCTCTGGAGCACGATGGACGCACCGCGCCAGAGGTCCACGCTCCACAGACTGTCTGTCGTGTGTCCGACGAACGACAACCACGAGGGCCCGGTTCCGCCCGGGGCGGGACGAGAGCGTTTCGCCAGCACGCGGTGCACGACGTTCTTGGCGATGTCGACCCCGAACGGCTGCGAGATGATGCGCGCAATCCGCGGGCACCCGAATCGAGGATTGCGCGATGTGAGCTCGACGATGGCGCGGATGAGCGACTCGCTCGGCCCCTTGGGGCCCGGCTTCTTCGGTCGCGCGCTTGAGGAAAACAATCGGCGGTACTGGCCGCGCACCAGCGCCTGATGGAAGGTCAGCAACGTGGACGGGCGCAGTCCGATGGCGACCTTGCGAATCCGTCCCGGACTCAGAAAAAGCGCCCCGAATCCGCATAGGAGCCGATCGCCCACTCTGAGGTTCGGCGCACGCTGGCGCGAACGGCGCAGCACGATCAGCTGCTGCTTGAGCAGGAGATTCTCAGCGATGACGGCTCGCACGCCGCCGGGTCTGCCGAGCTTCGCGGCTGTGACGGCCAGGTGAAGCAGGGGGAGCAGGAGATCCTTCATGCGCGAGACAGCGTAGGTCAGAACTCAGGCGCCACGCAATGGTGTCCCAGGCCTCGATTTAGCGACCGAATTCGGAATTCGAGACCCACAGGACGAAACCCTGACGCTGCATCGCCTCGGGCTGTACGGGGTGCTGGGCCGGTCGTTGAAGACGACGAACTGTCTCGAGTCCATCAATGCGCTCGTCGAGGAACGCTGTGCGAAGGTCGATCACTGGCAGAACTCGAGCCATCGGCACCGCTGGCTGGCAACCGCGCTCCTGGACATCGAACCGCGCTTGCGGAAGGTGATGGGCTACCGTCACCTGCCCGCGCTCCGGGCCGCGCTGAAGCGAGAACTGAAGATCGACACGACGACGTCGAAGAAGAAAGTCGCGTGATGAATCAGGAGCCGTAGAGAGTTTCAACTAAGAATGGGCTTGACTCGTGCGTCGGCCGGATGGGCGGACAGGACTGTGATGGGTCGACGTTGCAGCAGGCCCCTCTTGGGTCACTGCCCATCCGGTCAGACGGGTTGCCGTGTCAATCGCCGACGGACGATGACCGACAGTTCAGTAGCCAGGACCGTAGATCAGTCAACTTGTGGGTCAGGCCATCGCCCACCGGCACCCACCGTGCCGCAGAGCGACCCCGATAGGGCTTTGTCAGGTTAACTCTCCGCGCGGCACAATGCCGGGATGCACATTCGACGATCCCGCTACCTTCGGCATCGCTTTCCGCCTGAAATCATCAGCCACGCCGTCTGGTTGTATCACCGATACTGCCTGAGCTTCCGGGATGTCGAGGATCTGCTGGCCGAACGCGGCATCATCGTGTCGTACGAAACGATTCGGCCATGGTGCGGGAAGTTCGGCCCCGATTACGCCCGGCGGTTGAAGCGACGTCAAGGTCGACTCGGAGAGACGTGGTTTCTGGACGAAGTCTTCGTCGCGATCAACGGTCAGCGCCAGTATCTGTGGCGCGCCGTGGACCAAGACGGTGACCTGATTGACCTTCTCGTCCAACCCCGTCGGGACGGGCGGGCGGCGCGGAGATGCTTCCGAACACTCTTGAAGAGTCAGCGCCAGGAACCGTGTCGTCTCGTGACCGACAAGCTCGGCAGCTACCGAGTTGCCCAGCGGGACGTCATGCCCTGTGTCACCCACGACACGACCCAATACGCGAACAATCGCGCCGAAGTCTCCCATCAGCCTACGCGCCAACAGGAGCGTCAGATGCGCGGCTTCACCTCACCTGCCCACGCCCAGCGGTTCTTGCACGTTCACGGTGTCATTCAGAATCTGTTTCGAGTGGGTCGGCACCTGCTCAGGTCGGTTCATCATCGGATGCTGCGAGCACGATCATTCACCGTGTGGGCCGAGGTGACCGCGGCCTGATCCTCTGATTAGTTCGCCTCATCCTGGTCCAGGCTAGTTAACTTGACAGTACCGGTGTCCAGAATGGGGAGGTCATTCATGAACAAGGCTCAGCGGGACATTCGACGAAAGAAACGGGTATTGGAGCACGCCGCACGCATCGGCAATGTCCGGAAGACCTGCCGCTACTTCGGCGTCGCCCGGTCAGGGTTCTACCGGTGGAAGAAGGCGTATGAGACCGATGGGGACGAGGGCCTGATCAATAAGAAGCCGTGCCCGTACAACCCGCGACTCCGCACGCCCCCCGACATCGTCGAGAAGGTTCTCCACCTCCGCCGGACCTACCACCTCGGTCCGATCCGCATTGTCTGGTATCTCGAGCGGTATCACGGGATCACGATGTGTGACGCGACCGTCTATCGCATCTGTCGGCGCCACGGCCTCAACCGCCTACCGAGCCGGGTGGGTCGACGCTCCGTGAAGACGCATCGCTACGAAAAGCAAGTGCCGGGGCACCACGTGCAGGTCGATGTCACGTTCCTGAAGCTCGTCGGGAAAGACGGGAAGGCCACGCGGCGGTATCAGTACACGGCCATCGACGATGCCACGCGCATCCGGGCCCTCACGGTTTACACGCGACATACGCAGAAGAACGCCATCCACTTCCTCGATCACGTCATCAAGAGATTTCCGTTTCGGATTCACACGGTGCGAACCGACCGGGGCCATGAGTTCCAGGCCCAGTTTCATTGGCATCTTGCCGACCGGGGCATTCGTCACGTCTATATCAAGCCACGCACGCCCAGGCTCAACGGCAAGGTCGAACGGTCACATCGCACCGACAAGCAGGAGTTCTATCAGCTCCTCACCTACACCGGGGACGTCGACCTCAACGCGAAGCTCAACGAATGGGAGAACTTCTACAACTACCACAGACCGCACGGAGCCTTTCACGGCAAAACGCCCTATGAAGCCCTCCGTGACAAGCTCGCATGAACGACAGTTTCAGTGTCCACCGAGGTCGTACCGATCACACGAACAGCCTGTGGATGAACTGAATCTGTCGCCGAACATCCGAACCGCTCATCCTTCTCGCCTGTCCCTGGACGTCTGCAAGACAGAGAATCCGACACGGGATACGACACACGGCGGCGCGCGCTGGCCGTCGGCGTTGCCCGCCTGTCCTAAACGACCGGTTACGCAACGGTCCGGCTCCCGACATGTTTTGATGGCTTGGGCGTTGCAAAACCGTGTTGTAGTATCGATTTGATTGGCGATGCCTCTATGCGACGCTGATTGGTTCGTCATCGCTGGGAGAGACATCATCTCGCCTTAGCTCGTTTGGCTCTCATAGGTCTTCGCCCTCGGTGTTGCCCCGATTCGCCGTGCTGTTGCCTTCCACAGCGGTCCATGGCCAGCCTCGTGTCCCGCGATCGCGTGTGCGATCTCGTGTAGCACGGTGTCCCGGATCTGCTCCTCGCTTCCCTCCAGGGCATGGGTGCGGCTGATCCAGATCACGTGGTGTCGGAAATGACAGGCGCCAAGGCGTTTCCTGGCCTCGCCGAACGCGAGCGTCCAGCCCGTGAGCCCCTGCTCGTCCATCAACCGCCTCGCCATTCCCGCGACGCCGTTCAGCCTCTCCGCACCGTTCCTCGCGCTTTCCTTTCCCGCCCTGTGGAGTAAGCCATAGGAGACGTTCCAGCCTGTCTCTTCGCAGCGTACCTTGGCGCTCTTCGGGTTGAACTTCACGATCTCGCCACGCCTTGGTCCGTCGGGACTTGTGAACGTCACCTTGTCCCCCACGCGGTAGTCAGCGCGTGCGTTGTCGTGCCGCGTGAGGATCGTGGCTCGTCGCGCTCCTCCCGAGGGCTTTAACATTGACTCGGGAACGTTCCAGGTCCGCTCTGCGGTGTCGACGACCTTCGCGAAACGGCGCCGGCCCTGCCTTTGGAGGAGATGTCCGTGGATTGTTTTCCCCTTGTGAGTGAACTGTACGGCAGACCCGATAGATAGCGGGCGTTCCTCCGGCTGATTGATCATTCGACCTTCTCCTCTGTCTTGGCGTTGATCAGTCCCGGCACCCGGTACTCCCGCGTGTGCTCCATCCATTCCACCGCAACGCTCCACTCTCTGGACTCCAGTTCGATGTCGGCTCGACTCCGCGGCGGTCAGTTGACATTCTTCAGTTGACCTTCTTATGACTGAAGGAAGACATCGCCATGAGCGGCCACGACGCATTCGAGCGCATCCTGACATCGTTGCACGAAGCCATGCTCGACGATGTTCACTGGCCGACCACCACGGCCCTGATTGACGAGGCCTGCGGCCTGACGAGCAATGCACTCCTGGTCGGCGAAGGCCCGAAGGACGACCTCCGGGTGCTCTTCGCCGGGCTCTACTACCGGGAACAGCGCCGCGAAACCTGGAACGAGAGTACCTCGAGGTCTACCATCCCATCGACGAACGTGTGCCGCGCCTGCGGCAACTGCCCGACCCGTGGGCCCCGGCCGCGCGGTGCCCGGCCCCCGCGAAAGGCCGCCGCCACGTCCCGAACAATATGGGGCCGTGCCCCATATCGATTCAGGTATTCTTCCCACATGCCCCTCGATCGTGCGACGGCATGGAATCCCCCTGTGTCCAGGCCGAGGCACGAGTGCGTATGCCGTTAACGAGGCGTCCCCGTTCCCGATCGGTCCCGGCGCGCTGCAGGCGCCGGGCCACCCGCGGGCAGCGGCGGCCGTGACGACCGTGCTGCCCGAGATCCCGCCCGAGACGCTGGCCGAGTGGCAGCGCGCGGGCGACCTGACGGCACGGCTCGCCCGGGTGCCGGCGAGCCTGATCATGCGCACCGAGCGTCCGACGCACACGGTCCTGGTGAGTAGCCGCACCGAGGGCAACCCCTACGATGTCGGGCGCGAGTACGATCTGAACGCATTGCTCTATTGCCAGGGCGTGTTCGACAACGA
This sequence comes from Vicinamibacterales bacterium, assembly GCA_965216615.1. Lineage (GTDB taxonomy): Bacteria > Acidobacteriota > Vicinamibacteria > Vicinamibacterales > UBA8438 > CAUZIB01. The sequence continues at coordinate 155,183 of OZ244182.1, forward strand.
CGGCGAGCTGGTGGTCGAGGACGCGACCCACGACCCGGTCTGGGCGGGTAACGAGGATCTGGCCGACGGGATGCGCTTCTACATCGGCTATCCCCTGAAATGGCCCAGCGGCGAGGTGTTCGGCACGATCTGCGTGCTCGACCGCGAGCGCAACGACCACGCGCTGCTGTTCCGCGAGGGGCTGCAGGCGTTCGCCGGCGTGGTCGAGGCGAACCTGCGGTCGCTGGTCGAGATCGCCGAACGCCGGCGGCTCGAAACCGCCCTGCAGCAATCGCTCGACCAGACCGCACGGCACGTGGTCGAACGCACCAGCGAACTGCAGGACGCCAACACGGCGCTGCGCGTGCTGCTCGGCAATGTCGAGCAGTCCAACGAGGCGCGCAACGAGCAGCTGCTGCACCAGATCAATACGCTGGTGATGCCGCATGTGGCGAAGCTCGCGCGGCTCGTGGAGCGCGGCCGTGGAGTACGTGAGCCTGATCGAGACCAACCTCACGACCCTCACCTCGTCGCTGTCATCGAGGATGGCGCGCGTGTTCCAGGCCTTGACCGCGACCGAAGTCGACGTCGCGCATCTAGTGATGCGCGGCCTAACCACGAAGGACATCGCCGCCACGCCGCTGTCAGGAACTTCGACCCGCTGCCGGATGGTCTAGTTTTCCTCCGCCACCGTGGTCTAGTTTTACTCCGCCCTTGACATCATTCGTCCCGTCGCCGGAAATCGTGAGCCCAAGCACGTCTCCACAGGCTACGTGGAGCGCCAGAATCTCAACCTGAGAATGGGCGTCCGGTGCTTCACGCGGCTCACGAACGCTTTCTCAAAGCGGCTTCAAAATCACGTTCACCCACTGGCGATCTTGTGGCCGGTGATGAGCATGGCGACCCGCTCGGGCACCCCGGCGCGGGTCAGGCTGCGGGCGAACCGCCCCGGGTTCGTGGGAGGCCCTTGTTCCTTGCGGCGCAAGGACTCAGGAGCCGTGCCTGGTCCACACTGCCCACCCCTTCCCAATCAGTCTGGGAATCCCCACCAGGAGGAGATACGGGATCAGGCCATAGAGCAGGACCCCGGGAGGGCCGAACAGCCCCCCCACGAGGCTCCCGGCGACCGCCACGGGGGTGGCCAGGACCGTCGCCCCCAGCAGCAATGTGCGGAACCGGCCGGTCGTGCCGCGGAGGAGGCGTTCCACCACCCAGCCAATGACCCAGCCCGTGACGAAAAATAGACCCAGCCCGATCCACATCAGCGGATTCACCAACTGCAGCCAGGCCGTGGTGTCTCCAAAGCGGTAGAGCGCGAGGAGGGTTTGCAGGGCCACCATGCCCACCCCGCACCGCACAGGAACCCCCCAGGTGCGCCACGTCATCACGGGATCACCGGCGAGACACGGGCTCGCAATCGCCGAGACCGACATACGCGTGTCGTTGGCATCTGGTTTCGGGATGGTGCTGGCTGTTGCACGACGTGCGAACCTCCGGCGAGTACGCTCCAGGTACTCCGGCGTGACGCCGTCATGTCCCGGCGAGGATCTCCCTGGCCTCACCGGGCCCGCCGCGAGGGCCGTCGCCCGCCAGACCCACAGCGCGCGATCCCGTCGACTTGGCCACACCAGACCAACCCCGCCCCCACACGCCACGCACACCGCCAGGGTGGCGCCCTGGGGCGGAAGCGGCGCCGGAGTACCGGGGCCCAGGGCGGCCATCTTACTCCTCTACGAGGTAGTGTGCTGTCTTGTGTGCAAAAAGCGCTTGAGAAAAATGTTTCGGCAGGCCTTTGAATTGGGTCAGCCGGACCTTGGCCAGGCCCCAGAAGCCTTCGATGCCGTTGATATGGACTGTGCCTTTGGTGAACTCGTCGCGGGCATGGTCGACGCGGACGTGGCCATAGCCGAGGTCGACCAGGCCGTGGTAGCCGCGCCAGCCATCGGCGTTGATGACGGTGCGCGGGTCGACCCGGCCGCGGATGATGCCCTGGAGGGTGGGCTTCGAGCAGTCCGGGACGCACACCTTCCACCTCCATCTCAAGGAGACCGAATGGGGGAGCGTACCGTGGCATTCCGTTCTGCCGCCCTCAACGCACGGAAGGCGATCCCCTGGTGTGCCGGATTTAAATCGGATCCCTACTCCAGACCTGGGCGATAACGGCGGTCCGCCGCCTGTCCGTCTCGAATTCGTTGTCAGGCCGCCACTGGGAGCTGAACCAAGTCCCGGCAGTGGGAGACCCAACGGACATTGTTCAGTTCGGCATGGGCCACCATGTGTCCGCCAACGAAGGTCGACGGCGTGTGGCCCTTCAACGACGCGTGGCTGCGTACCTCGTTGTAGTAGGCCTGGAAGTCGGCAAGTTTCCGTTCAAGATCATGGGCATTCCAGAACAGCACATGGTCGAGAAATTCTCGCCGCGTCGTTCCGATCAGGCGCTCCACGAATGGGTGGGACCTGGGCACATGAGGCACGGTCTTGATTTCGTCGATCTCCAAAATCCGCAGGTTCGCCGTCCAACGGTGCGCCTCGAACAGCGGATCATGATCGGTGCTGAGATGTCGCGGTGCGCCCCGACCATAAATGGCGGCGTTGAACATGCGGCAGAGGTCGGTGCCATTGACCGGACCGCGGTGCACGCCGACTCCGACGAGGCGACGCGTGAATTGGTCCATGACCACGAGCACCCAGTAGCTCCGGAGCACGATGGACTCGCATCGAAAGAGATCCACGCTCCACAGGCTGTCTGTCGTGTGTCCGATGAACGACAACCACGAGGGCCCGGTGCCGCCCGGGATGGGGCGATAGTGTTTCGACAGCACGCGGTACACGACGTTCTTATCGATGTTGGCCGCGAACGTTCGCGAGATGATGCGCGCAATCCGTGGACAGCCGAATCGAGGATTACGCGACTTGAGCTCGACGATGGCCTGGATGAGTGCCTCGCTCGGCCCCTTCGGTCCGGGTTTCTTCGGGCACTCGCTCGACGAGAACAATCGGCGGTACTTGCGACGCACCAACGCCTGATGAAACGCCAGGAGCGTCGAGGGGCGTACGCCGATGGCGACCTTTCGGATTCGTCCTCGACTGAGGAAGAGTGACCCGAATCCGAACAGCAGCCGGTCACTCGCTGTTAGGCGTGGCGCCCGCCGGCGAGGACGGCGCAAGACGATCAGTTGCTGCTTGAGCAGAAGATTCTCCGCGATCACCGCTCGCACGCCACCCGGGCCACACAGTGTCGCGGTCATGACGGGCCAGTGAAGCAGGGTGAGCAGGAGGTCCTTCATGCGCGAAACAGCGTAGGCCAGACGTCAGGCGCCACGCAACGTTGCCTCAATCCTGGATGCAGCGAGAGAATTGGGAATTCGAGACGCACACGCAAGCACCGGTGGAGGTGCTCGACTTCATCGCCAGCCGGCCCCGCGGCGGCTCCGCGTGGCCGTGCGCGTAGCGGCGCCACGCGCGCGGGTGTGTCGGTGCGGGCGGCACGCCCGGTCTCACCGTCGGCACGGGACGGCCTGTGCGCCAGCGCCGGTCACATACGCCGCCCACGCGTTCATGAGGTGGCACCAGGAGTCGAACCCGAACCACGTGATTTGTTAAGTTAATGATGGTAAAGGACTTCTGGCAACAAGTCTTTGTCGGTCATCACGTTCCAGCCATGCGGACGTGCTCTCCAGTCTCCTGGAGTCTCCCCGAGTCGACCCCAGTCTTGGCAACATTGTGGCAACGCTCCTCGCTAGGAGCACCTGCCTGTTCAGTGATATCCCGATCGTAATCGAACCGAGGGCCTTGCGTGATCGCCTCGGGTCCCCTGTGGTCCTTGACCATGAGGTATTCGCGCCGTTCGGGCCAAGCATCCTACTACCCCCAAATTGGTCTCGCAGCGGGGTGTGTGCCGGAAAGTGGCGCTCACGCCGGTAGACATTAGCGTGGACAACGGCGGCGGGCGCCGTGGCGTCCTAGTGCAGGACGCCACCTGAGTATTACCAAGGCGTCAATCGTCGTCCCAAGGGCTCCGGCAATGCGTGACAGAGCGGCTGCAGAGCCGGGTTTGCACCCGCGTTCGATCGTCCGCTTCGACGGCTGGCAGAGCACCCACGCCGGCGAGTGAGAGGCCAAGCTGGCGATCTGAAAGACGCTCTTCAAATACAGGCTCCATCAAGACAAGGAACCATTTGAGCTGTTACGTTTATTTACATATCTATGTATTTACATGATATCATCTTGACATTGTTAAGTTTGGTGGTTATCATCGTCGACGCGAGGTAGGCAACCAATGGCTGAAAATGAACGGCTGGATGTACTGAAGAGCCAGCGGTGGTTGCGGGTGATGCGACACATCGCATCAAGCCCACAGGAACCTGACATCGTGCGGAGGCTCACGGAGGCAATGTACCGGACGCTACGGAGCGTCGGGAAGCAGATTCCACTCGAAGATCTCCTTAAAGCCGCCGCGAATCGACGACCAGATCTCTCGGCTGAAGTAGCGCTGTACCACCACGACTTTGCGGAAATGATCGAACGAGTAACCAACGAGCCGGTGGCCGATGGTGCGCCAACGATCGCCCAACGATACGTCGACGCAATCTTCGATCGCTACCTCGACCAGATTGGTCTCAAATTAGTTGGCGAGGGGCCATTTCCGACGTTCGACACCTTCTGTGCTCGGGCGCATACATGAAAGTTGCGAATGGAGCCAGCTTTAAAGCGACTTGCCTCTCAGCTCGAATCTGGCCACGCCCCTCGAGTACCCGCACAACCAGCGGCGATACGTGCCGCTGAGCGGGAGGAGCTGATGGCTCTCTCTATTTTGACCGGTCACGTTCAGGGGAATCGTCATGGTGCCCGAAGCCAAGTGCAGGATTCGCCTCGCTAACTCCGCAGATCGCCAATGGCGCGATCTCGTGAATGGCGTAAATTTTCGCCTAGATGAGGATCGCATCCCAGAAGCTTGGCGTGGCTATTTTCCCCCGTTGTTACGCGATCTCGCTCGCGTAGGCACCGCCATCTACGTAGCGGACAGGCTAGTGAGACGCCCGCAACAAAGCCACGGTACCGGCAGGCAGATCGACGTTCGCGTTGACGTGGCTTCGCCTGAGTTCTGGACCAATCATGTGGATTTGATTGCCCGAACCCTCAGCGTCGTCAGCAATGATGTCTGGAATCTCCAGTTCGGGGCCAGCGTAGCCGAGCCCGCACAGGCCGGACTGTTCGACGAAGGAGATCCAATGCCGCTCGTGTGTCTGTACAGCGGTGGCCTCGACTCGGCCGGTGGGTTGCTCAATCGCCTTCGGGATGGCGTGCGTTCAGTCGTAGCAGTGACCGTCTGCCATCAACCTGGGCAGCGTCGGCGTGTCCTTCGGCAGCTTGACGCGTTTCGACGACAGTACCACGCACAAATCATCCCGATCATGGTCCGAACGACTCTGAGGCGTGCTCCGTTACTGAAGCATCAGGAGCTTAGCCAGCGCTGTCGTTCGTTCCTGTTCCTTGCCATCGGCGGTGCCGTTGCGGCCACTGTTGGCGCGAGTGACGTCGAGATTTACGAAAGCGGTGTTGGGGTACTCAATCTTCCGGCGATGACCGGGATGCTGGTGGGCGCCAGGGTAACGAGATCCTGCCATCCCGAGCTGCTGCGTCTGATGACCGAACTTGTGACCGCCGCTGCGGGTCGACGGGTCGCGTTTTCAGCACCGTTCGTCCACCACACGAAGTCTGAAGTCGTCCGAGTATTTGCTGATGCGAGCCTCCAGACAATAGTTCCGTTGACAGCGTCATGTGTGCACTATCCGGTTCGAATTCGGGGAAGCGCCAAGCACTGCGGTCTCTGTTTCGCTTGTATCGGTCGTCGTCAAGCGCTCTTCGCTGCAAGCGTCGATGATCCCGGGAGTCAATACCACCGGGATATTGTCGATGCTCAGTTCGACCCGACGCCGACCGATCTCGAAAACCTGCGAGCCGACCTGTTCCAGATCGCTCGGCTTGCAGAGTTGGCTTCGCCCGAACTACCGAGATGGTTCTCAAGACATTTGTACGGGTCGCATGTTGCCCAACCGGAAGATCTTGCGGAGCCGTGGTGTGAATTGATGCTCAGATACAGGGCTGAATCGTACCGGGTTTCTCGGAGGGCTCATTCCTTGAGAGGATGGAGCCCATGGCAAGACCGAGGAAGTATTCACCTGAGGTACGAGAGCGGGCTATTAGGATGGTCCGCGAGCATGGCCCCGAGCATCCGTCGCAGTGGGCGGCGATCACGTCGATCGCGAGCAAGTTCGGCTGTACGGCTGAGACGCTGCGGAATTGGGTGCGACAGGCCGAGCGCGACACGGGTCAGCGCAGCGGCTTGACGACCGACGAGCGCCAGCGCTTGAAGGAGCTGGAGCGCGACAATCGCGAGCTGAAACGCGCAAACGACATCTTGCGCAAGGCGTCCGCGTATTTTGCCCAGGCGGAGCTCGACCGCCGAGTGAAGTGATGGTCCGGTTTATTGATGACCACCGGGCGACGTATGGGGTTGAGCCGATCTGCGCGGTGTTGCCGATCGCCCCGTCGACCTACTTTCTGCACCACGCGCGGCAGGGGAATCCGACACAGCGGCCTGCGCGCGCCAAGCGCGACGACGAATTGCGGATCGACATTCAGCGGGTCTGGGACGCAAATTATCAGGTCTATGGACCGCGGAAGGTCTGGCAGCAACTGGGCCGCGAAGACGTCGAGGTCGCCCGGTGTACGGTCGAGCGGTTGATGGGCGCGATGGGCTTGGCCGGCGCCGTGCGCGGCCGCGCGTGGATCACGACCACTGACTCGGCGTCCGCCGTCTCGCATCCGCCGGATCTGGTGGATCGCGAATTCGCCGCAACACGGCCGAACCAGCTCTGGGTCTCAGACTGCACCTACGTCGCGACCTGGCGGGGTTTCGTCTATGTGGCCTTCGTGATCGATGTCTTTGCTCGACGCATCGTCGGCTGGCGCGTATCGGCATCACTGCGCACGGACTTCGTACTCGACGCGCTCGAGCAAGCGGTCTGCGAACGAGGCGCCGGTCGCGCCAGCGGCCTGGTTCATCACAGTGACCGAGGCACGCAGTACCTGTCGATGTGGTACACGGACCGACTCCTGGACGCAGGCATCGCCCCGTCGGTCGGCAGCCGCGGCGACTCGTATGACAATGCTCTCGCCGAGTCGGTGATTGGGCTCTTCAAGACGGAGGTGATTCGGCGGCAAGGTCCCTGGCGGAATCTGGAGATGGTTGAATTCGCCACCTTGGCGTGGGTCGATTGGTTCAACACGCGCCGGCTGCTCGAGCCGATCGGCTACGTGCCGCCAGCGGAATTCGAAGCGCGCTACTATGAGCAGGCCGCAGTGGCCTGACTCAATTAATTTGCCCTCCGGGATTCCCGGTACGATTCAGGCAGAGTGGTTGCGTTGGATTGAGTACGGACGGAAGCGACGCCTCAAATGGGCAGGACTTGTTAACACGCCGAAAGCGGCGTAATGAGGGACACCATGCCAGAAGTCAGCTTGGATCCAAAGGCGCTTGCTGAGCGGATCGCTGCCGCGCGAAAGTCGGCCGGCAAGACTCAGGAAGATGCAGCGACGCTACTCGAATTAAGTCGTCCAACTTACATTGCTATCGAGAAGGGCCTTCGGCCGGCACAGCCCCAAGAACTAGTAAGGCTGGCCGCGTTCTTTGGCAGAACCGTGAGCGAACTCGTTCGGCCGTCCAAGCCGGTTGCGCTGGAACCGCATCTTCGGGCCGCCGTCGATCAATCTCGTCCCGACTCGCCAGAGCTCATCGCTGCCATTGCCGACTTCGAGCGGTTTGCCGAAGACTATCGTGAGCTGGAGCGCGTGCTGAACGCGCCGCTCGTGTCGAATCCTCCTCCGGAAGTACGACTCCCAACGCGCGGTAGCGTTATGGAGTTCGCCGAAGATGCTGTGGCGCGTGAACGCGACAGGTTGCAACTCGGCGACCAGCCGATCTTGAACCTTCGACGTGTCCTCGAGCAAGAAGTCGGCGTTCGTGTGTTTTTGGGCCGACTCCCCTCGTGGATTGCTGGAATGTACTCCTACGCGTCGGAACTTGGCTACTGTGTATTCATCAACAAGAGTCATCCACCGGAGCGCCAGCGCATGTCGATGGCGCACGAGTACGCGCACTTCCTCGTTGATCGGTACCGGCCTGGCATCGATCACCTTGAGCGTCACGCTCGCAAGCCGACGAACGAACGGTTCGCGGAGGCCTTTGGTGTGGCGTTTCTTATGCCTCGCGTCAGTATGAGGCGCTACTTTAATGACATCGTTGACACGACGGGAGATTTTCTGGTCGCCGATCTCGTGAGACTAATTCACTACTACTTCGTGTCTGCCCAAGCCGCCGTGTTGCGCCTCGAGCAACTGGGTTTAATTGGAAAGGGGTGGTGGGAGCATCTGGCCGAGGCCGGATTCCGGCCGCACGCTATTAGGCACCAACTTGGTCTTCAGGGTCAGGCTCCAGAGCGACAGGACGACTATCCAGAACGATATCTGTTCCTAGCGGTTCAAGCCTTTCAACAGCAAGTAATCAGCGAAGGCCAACTTGCGCGATTCTTGAGGACGGATCGCGTAACGGCTCGCGGCGTTGTCGAGAGCTGCCTAATTCGTTACGAGACCCAGTCCGACGACGGTCATAAGGTCGTCGAAATCCCGTTTGAGCGATCACTGTTGGCCAATGCCCAATGAGCAGGGTGCCAGAGAGGTCGCAACGTCGCCGGATGTCGTACTCGACACCTGTTGTCTAGTCAATTTAGCCGCGATCGACGGGACACTTGAGTGTATCGCCGCGGTTGGGTTGACTTGGTACGTACCGACACTGGTGCAGGCCGAAGGGATATATATCCGCATCGACCCAGACGGTGGGGAGGTCCACCGAATCAATCTCGAAGCGGCTGTGTCGACGGGAATCGTCCAAATCTGCTCCCTGATAGGCGAAAAGGAGTACGGGCTGTACGTCGAGTTTGTGCTTAGTCTCGATGATGGCGAGGCAATGGCCCTTGCAATCGCAAAGAATCGGAGGTGGAAGCTTGCAACCGACGATCGCAAGGCACGAGTGAAGGCGCAAAGCGTCGGAGTCGCCATAGTGACGACGCCTGAACTTGTCCAGCGGTGGGCCGCCGGGACCGAGTATTCAGAAGCGCAGATCGCGGACGCCCTCAGACGCATTGAAACCTTAGCGAGATTCGTACCGGCAGATGATTCTGATGCTGCATGCTGGTGGCGGAAGATTGTCGCGGAGAACCCCGGAGCTTAATCCGGTCTCCCGAACCCGGATCGCTGCGCGTAGGGTCCAATGCTCGGCTAAGGTTGACCACCGTAATATCGCGTCGCCCGCTCGTAGGACGTGAGCACATCATAGATTTGGACCCGGCGCTTTTGGAAGTTGCTGAATAGGGCAGGGCTGTTTTCCCTCGCCGTTTGATCACTGATGCGCTGCGGAGGTAGCCCGCTGCGTGCCTGCCGTCGGTCCAGCGCGTCGGCGATGGGTGGCGAGATCGGGAGGATGCGTCCCACCAACGTCTTCGAGCGCGCGGGCGAGAGCCGGATGACGCCGCCGGTCTCGTCAATTTCGTCCCAGGTGAGGCGAGGCTTGAAGATCATGGGTAGTGTAGTCGAGCGTCGAGGACACGCTGAACGCCATGCTCGAGGCCGAAGCCGACCAGCTCTGTCAGGGGACGCCGGGGCGCTTCGCTTGTCTTCGGGCTCCCTGCTCGGCCGACAGACACAAAGCTCACTCGGTGGGAGTCACTGCGAACAGGAGAACGGCAACGTCGCATCCTGAGCGCCGTATACACCCCTTGACATCACTCGCAGGTCACTTGGAACGGACAGCCTCAGCTTGAGATCCGTATAGGCCGAGCCACCATGGAACAGCCGAACCGCCTCGGCGAGCACGAAACTTGCGGCAGCCGTTCCGACAAAGGGTACAGCCACTGACTTTCCTGCCAACTTGACGCGGCCACACTCATCGTATTGGAGTGCGGCATAGCCTCGGCTGCGTTGCGCCACCATCTCCCGTCGCTTGCTCTCTGCTTCCCTTTCCGCAGAGGGAGTATCTGGCCACAACTCGGAAGCGGATCGAGGATTAGGAAGCGCGTGGATACTGAGAGTGTCAAAATTGTCAGCCGTTCCGCCGAGGCCGCACTCGACCACGCGAGAAAAGTTAGCCGCCGCCAGAGGTCGCCGTGCGGAGTTCTCGTCAAACCCACACAACGCCAGTTGCGGCTCGTCGGACCGACAGAAAAAGTGCGCATCAAAACACCGCTCGACAATCCGGGATTGAAACCCGCGGCTCTCTAGCCAAGCACTGCACACCCGCGTCTTAAACCGCCCGCGTGCGGCGTCCGTGAGCAGCAGACCCGTCTCGACGTTGTCCGGTTCTACACGGTCGAAGTCATTAAGGACAACCTCAACTTCACCAGGATCGCGGTACCGCAAGCCCGCCAACGTCCAAAGGTATGCGTTCCCCAGATGCCCCAAACCTAACACCCACAGTTCCTTCGGAAGGTACTCGATCGGCAGGCCACGCGCCGCCGGGTCATGTACGTCAATGTCTGGACGCCAGAGGGACACCGAAACGTCACGTCGAGTCGCCTCGACGCTGACGCCTGCGAATGACATGAAGATCTCTGACACCGCGATTGACGCAGCGAGAATCCCGGAAAGCGGGCAATAGTCACGCTCTGGCAACCGGTCAACGGTCCTTGTTGGGCCGGCCGCGGCGATCCAACCGTCGAACGTGACGCGCAGGGCTTCGCTGGGAGCGGCGGCTACATTTCCAAAGACGACGGCTTCTCCGACGTAGCCACGCCCCGGGTGGGAGGTCGTCAAGGCATCCGCTCCTACGATCCGTGAGAGAGTCTGCCCGAAAGTGCGACGCAGGGACGACCACACCAAGAGCGGCGAATTGAGTAGCCGCTCGTCGAGAGCGACGCGCACCGCGCCCGGAAAACACCGTGTGGCAAGCGCGGCCGCTGTCAGCACAGCGAGTTGAAGAGTGTAGGACGTGCCGACGTCCGTACCGCAGATGAGCGAAACGGCGTAAGCCTTGCGGCGCGCGAGCGCCTCGCTGACTGTGATGTCGTCCCTGTCGACAAACAACTTGGAAATACGGGAAAGACGCACGGTGCCGCTCCTTCTCTCACCACAGAGTCAACTTGACTGGGCGGTAGCGGGAGGGACGGTGGGAGCGCCACTCGAAGTTGCCCAGGTACTCGTACACCCCAACTGACCGGAGTGACCACCAAGGCGTACGTGCGAAGCGCGGAACAATAATTGCTATGTGACCCGTCACGGGAATCATGGGGTGATGCCTGTCGACTTCACTCTGCCCGACGTGGCTTCCCGGATGGGTGTGAACGTCTACAACCACCTGAAGCCCGTGGCTCCTACAGTGCTCCCACAGGGCCGCGTAGCCACGAGCATGAAAAGTGATTGCCCCAGATTGACAGGCGTTGGGATCCAGGTCGTCGTAGCATACAAATGCCGTGGTGCGGGCTTGCCCTTCGAGCCGACGGCCCAATAGGAAGGCACCGCTTTCCCGGCAACCAGCGCCGCGCCACCGCAACTGTCGAAGAAGGCATACCCAAAGACAGATCGGCACGCCTACAGTCGTCGTGACTGTGTCAGACACCAAGGTAGTCTCCGGAATTGAGCAGCGAATGGAACTCCCAGAGGTAGTCCACGATGGTGTGATTGGCCGTCCAAACGAGATTGGGATGTTGGGCCGTCCAGTTCGAGTGTCCCGTCACTGCTACGCGGTCGTACGGGTGGTAAAACGCGCGGCCCTTTTTCCAGTCCGTCCGGAACACTCGCGCGAAACGGCTCCCCTTCCTGCCCTTCGGGCGCTTCGGCGACTCCAGCACGGACTTGGTGGCTGGATCCCAAAACGTGCCCGTTGGTGGGACGGCTCTGTAGCCGGAGAGATCCAACGAGACGTAGAAGCGGTCCGAGGACCGGTCACGCGACAGTGCGGCGAGCCAAAGGATCCTGGTCGGCCAAGCCGGTTGGGCCGGAAGGATACCTTCTTCGGGAAGACCCCACCGCCCAGCGAGAACCCCGTTGCGGAAGTCGGCGCCCCGGATATCCGCGTCGAAGAGACGGTTGTCAGGAGCGTCCATCGGCTAACCCTGCGGTGTGAGTTCCTTGACTAAGTCAAAGCAGAGGGAGCAGCCCTTCTGCACGAGCTCGCCCAAGTACTTATCGGGCCGCGGCTGCTCGCTGGTGCCGCAAATGCGGAGCACGCAGTCGGCGGCAGCGGCGTCATCGAGGCGAAGCTTCCTGCATGCCCAAGTCGTGACCACACCGACCGTCGTGACCGGAGAGAACTTGCGCTGCTCGGTCTGGTCGAGAAAATTGACGGCCACCGCTACATCGGGACAGTAGTAGCAGTGAATGTGGCGATGCTGAGGGTCGAGCTCCTTGATCGGCAGCTTAGCGTCGACCGGGCCATGGTGGGTTGCGCGGTCCTCTGGGTCGTCAGGCTTTCGCGGCCACCACCACGAGTAAACAGGCGGAGCCATTCATCGGCCGACGCCTCAGGCCACTCGCGTGACGGCACCATCGTCACGACGGTCTGCGCGAACCAGCACTGATTCGCCTCTGGCTGCCACTCGGCCGCATCCTTCGCGCCCTTTTGGTTGCGGTTCACGCGTGGACTCGCCAGCGTGAGATTTAGCAGGTCGCGTGAGAACCTCCGTTTAGTCGCGGCATCGGCGCGGCACAGTCCGCTGTCGTGCGCCTCGGACCGCGCCACGACGTGTTCGATATCGGTGTCCCTCTTCGAATGAAACACCTCGTTCGTATAGGGACTGAAGAGGCCGCCGAGCCGCTGGATGATGTCGTCTTCGACGGCCTGCGGATACGCGTACTCATCACTGCGATACGGAGCGCACCGATGCTCCGCGGCGACTAGCAATCCGCGCCACCGCTCAACGGGGAGCTCGGGCGTCGGTGCCGTCGACACCGTCAGGGGGGTGGCGCACCCGCCGAGGAACAGGGCCGCGCAGACGACGCCTAGCTGACCATGACTCACCAGGTGATGGCCTCACCAAAGACGCGCGAACTACGGCTACGCCCAAGCACCATCCATACTGCTAAATAACATCGATCCAATGACCGCTCCTGCTTCAAGTTCTCTCTTGCTTGGCTCCGAACCCTTGATATTCCACATCACCCACGCGCCGGCCGCTAGCTCCGGTTTCAAACCTCCCTTGATGCTGCGGGCGACGAACCTCAAGAAGTCCGAGTAGGCCTGATATCCCTGACTGTCCCATTCGTTCAGCACTCTTGCGACTGCTTTCTCTGTTGCTGACACCTCTTCCCTTGGGATGCACCGCGAGTAGGCCAAGTACATTCCTGAACCTACAGTCGCAACGGTTCCGAAGAAGTCCCACGTCGCAGCTTCCCTCCCCTTGAGTAGATCCGTCATCGCCGGCAACCGGTCCAAGAGTGAAACAAGGGACCCCACTGCCGCGATTTCCCCAACGACAAGGACTTGACGCGCTCGTCTCCTACGTTTGGCGTTTGCGAACATCCTGTTCCCCTCGACAACCTAACTACTTGTAGGCAACTTCAACGCGCAGACGCTCGGCCGAAACGGCTCGCCGGACGGCGCCGACCGGCCACACGCGATCCTAATCGAGGCGATACCGCACGCCCAGCCGGAGCAGGCCCAGCGCCAGGAGCAGTTGCCCGAGCAGCGGGAGGGCCGGCACCGGCTCCCCGCTCTCCTGCTTCGGTGTCCCTCAGTACTGAGAGGTCGTCAACTCGGTGCCGCCGTTCCCGAGCCGCCTTCATAGGTCGCCGTTCGCCTCCCTCCCCCCAGCTCCAGCCTCAACTGCGGCGACCCCGTCACCACCACCGTCTCGCTGAACCTCACCGTTACCCGTCATCCCCCGCCGCATAGGTCGCATCTGTTCCCGGATCCGAGGTGATCTCGATCGTCCTCACCGCTGGAGGTGTCGTGTCCGGCGTGTCGTTCCCGACCGACCAGTTGAGCAGTCCCAACGCCTCGTTGCCCGCCGCGTCCCGGATCGGGTGCATCCGCTACGTGTAGCTCATAATGTTGTACGTTGCCTGATCCTCGTGGCGCCGGGGTGGCGCTCGGCGATGTCGTTGGGGAAGTGCGCCCAGTCGGTCTTGGTTCTGCGCCTCGTCACCTTGGTCATGCGCCCGGCCAGGGGTTGTGTCACCGTGAAGGTGCTGTCCTGCAGCGTCACGTACTCAGATCCAGCTCCTCGCTGAACCGCACCTCGACGATGAACGGGGTCTCGCCGTCGTGCCTCGTCGGACCCATGGAAGCTCGCCCTCAACGGCGTGCGAGCCGTACCGTGGCCTGCACCGAGCCCGTCAACCGGCGTCCGTCCAACGTGCATATCGCCCCGCGGGCATCGCAGGCCCGGCCTCCCGGCAGGACGATGGTGATATCCCCGGCCGAGGTCGGCTGGACCGTGATCTCCCAACGCAGGTTGCTGGGCATGCGCAGGTACCGCTGCGCCACGGTCAAAACCCGCCCGTTCGTCACCGTGAAGGCGCTGTCGCGCAGCGTCACGTAGCTCAGATTCAGCTCCTCGCTGAACCGCAACTCGAAGGTGAACGGCGTCCCGTCGTGCGACGCCGGCATCGCGTGGAAGCTCGCCGTCAGCGCTGGCTCCTGCGGCGCCTCGGCCGCCACGACCGTCACCGTCGCCCCGTCCTCGCCGGACAGGCCGTCAGCGTCGGTCACCCGCAGGGCGAACGTCAGCACGGCGTCGTCCGTGCCGTCGCTGACCTGCACCGTCAGGTGGTAGGTGCCGTCAGCCCCGGCGTCGTCCGGCGGCTCGTAGTCCCTCGCCGCCGCGAACGCCTGGCCGTCTAGCGCCGCCACGCTGTAGACATATGTGTCGCCGGCTGTCACCGTCGTGTCGATATGGCTCGTCGCCGTATTGCCGGTGTCGGCGACAAGCACCTGCAGGGACTCGATGGCCTCTCCCCGCCGTATGCGGTATCCGGTGACCGGCGCCTCGCCGTCCGGCGGCTCCCAGCGCAGCGTCACACTTCCGGACGCCATGACCGCCGACAGATTCCGAACCGGCCCGGGCACTCCTGAAACGCGCGCGCGCGCCGGATTCGATTCCGGGCTCGGGTAGCCGTCGAAGAGCGCCTGGACGATCCAGACATAGTCACCCGGCGCCGGACCGTTGTCCGTCCAGGTCGTATAGGTCGCGCCGGTGTCCGCGACGTAGACCGTCGGCGTCTCGCCGCCCACTCCCCGGAGAATCCGGTAACCGGCGAGCGCACCGGCGTCCTCGGCCGGGTCCCAGCTCAGCACGGCGTCGCCCTCGGTGAGCGCGACCTCCAGATTCGTCGGCCTCGTCTGCGTCAGGGCGTCGCACATGCGCGGCGCCATGACCTCGAGCAGACCGTCGAAGAAAGACGCGCTCCAGTATTTGGGATCGGAACGACTGCGCGAATTCCAGCGCCCGCGAGCCGCGAGGGCCCCCCGGCCGCCCTCTCCGAAATGGACACGGAGCTTCTGGAGCAGCTCGTCTTCCGCGGTCGCGGAACCGGATGGGTAGTACAGCAAATTACCCACGTAAGCTGATTGTTCGGGAAGCAGCGTGTCCGCGTTCGACACGTCCCGGTACAGCTTCCTGATGATGGGCTCGCGCTGCCACAGATCGACGGCGATCAGGAAGGAGACCGCGGATCCCATCTCTCCGCCCGGGTCGTAGTGGTAGTCGGGAAGGGCGTAGGGGTTGCTCAGAGCGTCATAAAGTGTTTCATCCGTGTGGATGGGTCCGCTGCCGGGGGTGGCCGGCACGGCGAGGTTGTGGTCACTCAGCGGGAAGCGGTCCACGGTGACCTTGTGCCGCGCGAATTCCGGTCCTCTCTTCGCCTCGCACATCACCGTCTCGGCGAAGCGCCAGTAGTCGTCCTCGCCCGCCTTCAGCCTACGATGCAGCACCTCCGCATGCCGCCACGACCAGACGGTCCCGGCTTCCTGAACCACCAACGCCACAGCCCCGTGGCCAGGCGCTTTCAGGTGCCTGCGCGCCCAGTTGCCGTCCAAATCCTCAGATACGGAAAAATTAAGCGGCTCGATCCGCGGATGCGTTGATTCCGTCGCCGCCGCCGTGCTCGCGGCCACGGAGTCATAGTTGGTGTCGCCCGGACTGACAAATTCGGTTCCGTCCCATGTGTTCCACGCGCCCCACAGCGGTTTGTTAAGGGAGCCGTGGCACACCTGGCACGAACTGGGCTCCGTGATCGATGGCGTTCGCCCGGAGAAGTCGATGACGCCGGCCGACCACCGGTCATCGCCCTGCCGGAGGAACTCGACCACGTTGCCGAGTGCGGCCGGCGCTGAAGGGTCCGTGTTCCACGCAAAGGTGAACCGTCCGTCTCCTCCCCAGGAGACGATTCTTGGAAAGCCTCCGGATACATGAGGCTGCGCCGGCGACTCCGAGGCGTAGACCATCGCGAAACGCTGCCGGTAGACGGCGGGCAGCGCCGTGATGAACGCTTCGGGACTGGTCACGCTGTGCCGGTCGAGAAAACGTTGGATCTTGGGGTAAGACCCCGACTCGTCGGGTGGATCCCCGTTGGCGTGCATCCCATCGAACCGAGAAAATGCACCGAACATGCCGTTGGGCAGGCGCAGTTGCAGGTTGCCGTGCAGCGTCAGCTCCTCCAGCAGCAGCAATTCGTCGAACAGGTACACGGGCACGCTCTGCAGAAGGTTGTTGTCGAGGCGGAGCGTCTTCAAGAGCAACAACTCATCGAACACACCCTGCGGGAATGCCGTGAGGTAGTTGCTCGACAGGTCGAGGGTGTCCAGGCGAACCAGACCATCGAAATCGCCCACGCGCAGGCTCGAGATGGCCTGGTCCGACAGATCCAGGGCCGTGATGTCCCGCATGTGGCGGAGCGTGACCTGCCGGCAGGTTGTGGCGCCGCTCGCGGTCACAATCGCATCGCTCACCTGGTAGGTGCGATCGCACACATCCTGTCCCACACCCGGCGAACGCTGTGCGAACACCGTGTGGCCCCCGCTGATGACCACTGTGGCTGCAACGCTCACCCCAACGACCCACCGGCGCGCCGTGCCCCGCAGGCGGCGAGGCGCCCGAAGGGTCCCGGAACACCGGGCCCGTTCGTCACGGGTGTCAGATGGGAACGCCGCCCCGGCATCCGGTTCGCGCATGGCTTCCACAGCGTGGTCCTCCCAAGGTCCGTCGCCGGCCGGCACAGCCGATCCCCTCTTCCGCCCCCGTCCCCTGACCCTGCAAGGAGCGGTTACCGTACCGACCCGTCGAGGAGACACAGGAAACGTTCGCAACACGTTGAAGTACCTCTGTGACGGTTTCGCGATTCCCTGCCGACAGTTGGCAACGGTGTCCGGCGAGCCACCGTGACGACTCGATGAGCCGGAGTTGTGCCGACGGGATGCGCCACGGCGACAGCGAGCGCAGGAGCCCGCCCGTCACCGGCTCGTCGTTCAGGCCCGGCCAGCCCGATTCGTCTCGGTTGGAACCTCTCCCGGCGGGCTGGCACACGGCACCCGTCTCGGCCCGTCTCCCCATATCGCGCCAAACCGGTAGAAGCCTATGGGGTCGAGCGGTTCTTGTCGCCACCCAATAAGGGGGGGGTGTAGGACGAAGACAGTCGGAAACGGAAGGACGCCGCCGCGGCGTGGGCACGCCGAGCCGATCAGGCGCTCCCGCTGCTCGTCCTTGGGGGACGCCGTCGCTGGCGGGCGCGTGCACGAGGACCGCGTCGTCGTGATCACGGCCGCACTCTCCGGAGACGCGATGGTCGACGCACGCATCGTCGTCGGGCCGGAGGGTCCGTGCGCGTGTCTGGATCGATCAGCGGCGGCGACACGCATCGTGCGTCCACGACGTGGGACGCCCGGTCCTTCGGGGCGGTCCGAGGACGGCTTCCATGGTCGCGTTGATTCCGTTCGGCCTCGCCCTGTCGGGCGTTGCCCCGTCACGTCTATTTCGTTCAGTTGCGCCAGGTGACGCGCGCGCTCCATCGTCGCCGAGCGCAGTCCATCCGCGCGGTGCCGGATCGAGACGGTCGATCGCGGATCCAGACGCACAGGACCACGCCCTGTGCGAATGGCGGGACCCCCCCTGTTTAGGGGTCGCCTGGACCGGCCCGACCCTGTAGTCTGCCCAACATCAGCGTGGACAGGATCGGCGTGTCTGGTGCCGGTGGCGTTCGCGATCCGCGCATGGATCGACGGGTTCCACGAGCGCCGGCGCGTGGAGACGAGTCGGTACCGGCCGGGGCCGACGCGGCGTGCCCGCGCCGCCCGCGGAGATGACCTCGTGATTCGAACACGAGCGTGTTCGGACACGCCGGTCGCGGTCCACCAGCACCGAAGGACGACACCGCCATGAGCGAACGAGACGCGTTCGAGCGCATCCTCGCGTCGCTGTACGACGCGATGCTTGACGAGACCCACTGGGTTGCGACCTCCGGCTTGATCGACGAGGCCTGCCGGACGGAGGGCAGCGTGCTGGGCGTCGGCGACGACTCTGCCAGGATCGAGGGGACGTTGTTTGCGAATTTCTGCTATCGCGGCCAGCGCCGTCAGGACTGGGAGCGCGAGTACTTTCGCGACTACTACCCGGTGGACGAGCGCTTCCCGCGAATGCGGCAGCTCGCCGAGGGCCGGATTGTCCACGCCACGGACCTCTTTTCCCAACAGGAACTGAAGACGTCGCCGGTCTACAACGAGGGGATGGCCAAGGCCCAGTGTCAGAACAGCGTGTATGTCCGCCTGACGGGCTCCGATCACTCGCAGATCTTCTGGATGATCGCCAATCCGGTGGACGCGAGCGACTGGTCGTCGGACCAGGTCGACTTGATCGCGCGTCTGCTGCCGCATCTGCGCCAGTTCGTGCGGGTCCGTCACGCGCTGGCCGCGGCCGGTGCGCTCGGCACCACGCTCGGCACGCTGCTCGACAACAGGCGTGCCGGCGTCATCCAGTTGGACCGGCACGGGCGGATGGCGGCGGCGAACGACCGGGCCCGTGATCTGTTGCGCCTGGGCGATCGGTTGTCGGATCGGGACGGGGCCCTGTGCACCCCGTCGTCCGCGGAGAACACGACGTTGCAGCAGCTGCTCGGTCGCGCGCTTCCGTGCTACGGCGACCGGGGAGTGAGCGGCTCAATGGTGATCACGCGCCCGAACGGTGCGCCGCCGACCGTGCTGCACGTCATCCCCGTGGACGATGCGGCCATGTCCTTCAGGAGCCCGCGCGTGGCGGCGCTCGTGCTCATCCTCGACCTCGACCCGACGAGGCCGGTGCGGAAAATCGAACCGGATCTGGTGGCGGCGACCCTGGGACTCACGCCGGCAGAGTCTGTCGTGGCGGCCCTGCTCGCCGAGGGCCGGACCATCCGCGACATCGCGCGGGCGACGGGCCGCGAGGAGGACACGGTTCGCTGGCACAAGAAGCACGTCTTCAGCAAGGTCGGCGTCTCACGCCAAGTGGACCTGGTACGGCTGGTGCTGTCGGTGGCCGACATGCCCCGCCCTCGGCGCTGAGGGCAAAACGCGATCCCCACCGGCCCGCCGCTGGTCGCCGAGCGCCCGTGCGACACCGGTCGGCCGTCGGCCGTGCCGACCGCGCCCGCCGCTGGGCCGTCGGTGGTCGCCGCGCGAGGGAGGCCGATGGCCCGGTCGCCGATGCGGCTGCTGACCTACGGGTGTCCGACACGCGTCGCCTGCCCTCTGCCAACCCCCACTTGGGTGGCGACAAGCACCGCTCGCCTCCATAGGCTTCTCCCGGACAGGGTTGGCGCGACGAGGGACTCAGAGAGGGAGAAACTGATGGCGTCATTTAACTGGGTTGAAGCCCGCAGCATGTGCACCCCCACACTGCAGTTTGATCTCTTAGCCGAAGAGGTGACATCAAACGTTGCATACATCAATCAATCGGACTCACGAAACGGGGACGTGATCTTCACCGTGACCTTCAACCGGAAGCTGAACGGGAAGCTGCACGAGATCATTGTTGCGAGATGTCGTGAGAACATCCCGGACGCTTCTATCGTCTTCAGGCTGTCACAGGAAGCCATTGTGATCACACGCCCCGATCGTCATGGCCACCACACCCCACTGTTTGAGGCGATCCCTCGCTTACTGGACGACATCAGTGGCAAGCTAGAAATGGACCGCGTCCCAGTCGAGATATGGCAGGTCAGCCGTAGAGCGCTTGAGCGTCTCTTCTTCGGCTAGCAGACGCATCGACCCCGCCTGGGGGCGTGCGATCGTTCGCGCACGGCCGGCGGTGCGTGCGTGCCTGGCCCCGCCGCTACTCACGCCGCGCGGCCCCGGAAGCCCGTGCGACACCGGCTGGCCGTCGTCCGTGCCGACCGCGCCCGCCGCTGGGCCGTCGGTGGTCGCCGCGCGATGGAGACCGATGTCCCCGTTCGCCGATTTCGGCTGCTGACGTACGGGTGTCCGACACGCGTCGCCTGCCCTCAGCCCCCCCCTATTGGGTGGCGACAGGAAACGCTCGACTCCATAGGCTTCTCCCGGGACAGGTTTGACGCAAATCGGGAGACGAGCCGAGGCGGGTGTCGTGTGCCAGCCCGCCGGGAGCGGGTCCCATCGCGCCGTCGCACCGACGCCTCGTGGAAGCGCCGTCAGCCAGTGCCTTGGAGTAGACGTCATGCGTGGCCACGTTGCGTGCATCGCCCTCGTGGTCGCCCCCCTCGCGGTGTGCAGTGCGGCCTGTGTGCAGGCACAGGGACAGGATGCACACAGCCCAGCCGCACAAGCCCTCGCCGACCTCCGCGCCCGCGCCGAGGCGGGCGACGCCGGGGCGCAGGTCATCCTCGGCGGCATGTATGTCACCGGCGTCGGTGTGCCGCAGGATGACGCCGAAGCGGTCGCGTGGTACCGCCGCGCCGCCGCGCAGGGCCACGCGCGCGCGCAGTACAACCTCGGGGCGATGTACGCCGAGGGCTTCGGTGTGCCGCAGGATGCCGCCGCCGCGGTCGCGTGGTACCGCCGCGCTGCCGAGCAGGGCGACGCCACGGCGCAGAGCAACCTCGGGGGGATGTACGACCAGGGCCGAGGCGTGCCGCCGGATGCCGCCGGGGCCGTCGCGTGGTACCGCCGCGCCGCTGAACAGGGCCACGTGCGCGCGCAGTACAACCTCGGGGGCATGTATGCCGAGGACCTCGGCGTGCCACCGGACGCCGTCGAGGCGCTCATGTGATTGACCATCGCCGCCGCTCGGTCAACCGGCGCCGAGCGTGAGCATATGGTGACGGCGCGCGCCGCCGTCGCCTCTCGGATGACGCCGACAGACGTGCGTGAGGCGGAACGCCGCACGCAGGCGTGGCTCGCGGCGCACCCGGGCATGAGGAACCGTGTCGCGCCGCCCAGCGACCCGGGACGCGGGGGCGTGATTGTCGCCCGTCTCGGGCTCGAAAATACCCCGTGGGGCGCGACCGCTGGTCGGGCACCCCTCTAGCCGTCCGCCACCGGCACATCGCGCCTGCCGTTCTTCGGCTTGATGAGCCCGGTCGCGGCGGCGGCGCCGTGAGCGCCGGGAAGGCACGGGATGAGCCGGCCGCCGTGGCCTGACTCCACGCCCGCGCGAGCCGAGATCTTCACACCGACACGAGCCTCTCCCGAGGGTCGCAATTGCGTGCGATCGCGCCGGCGTCGGGATCCGTGCCCGCGTGATCGCAACCCCGGGGGACTCGCGCCTCCGTCCTCCCCCGCCGTTCGGTCGGTCTCCCCCGTCACGCCACGTCGCCTCCTCACCCTGCGCCGGCGTCGCGGCAGGCAGGCGTGAGCGCCAGAGCCGGGCTGTGGCGCACGGTGCGGTGCCGCGGGGCGGGGTGCGGGACGGTGTTCTACCTCTGTGGGTCCTGCTACCGGGGGCAGGCCTACTGTGGGGATCGCTGCCGCGCGACCGCGCAGCGGGAACAACGGCGGCAGGCGACCGCGCGGCATCAGCGCAGCCTGGAAGGCCGGCTCGATCACCGGGACCGCCAACGGGCCTACCGCGCGCGGTGTCGCCTCCGGCGCGTGACGGATGCACCTTCCACTGGCCCCCCTCGATCCACGAAACCATCGCACTCCCCGTCGGGCACGCGGCCCGTCGGCCCGTGTGCCTCGTGTGTGGGCGCGTGTGGCGGGACGACGAGGGGCCACTCAGAGAGACCGGGCGGGGCGGGACGATGAAAGGACCGCAACGATGGCGATTCGTGACCTACCGAACATCAACGGGCGCCCGACGTGTGAAGTGGACACCGCCGAGGAACTGACGCAGGTGCTCATCCCCGGCGTGTACGTGCGCGCCTCGCGCGCCGTTCTCGCCGAGTGCGGGTGGACCGACACCGAGAACTCCGATCCACAAGACATCGTGAACGCGGCCGACTGGCGCGACGACACGTGGATCGCCGAGGGCGGCGAGTAGCCATGCCCGCGCCGCGCGGCCACCGTCACACCCTCGCCGAGCGACACCGCGAGTGTGCCGCGAAGCAGAAAGACCAGCCCGCACAGGGCCTCGCGCCGTGGCAGACGCCGTGGACGCCCGGCACGCACGTCCCCGTGGAACCCCTCAACACGACGCGGCCGGCCGCGCCGCGCCCGAGAAGGAGCTGAGCGATGGCATGGGGCAAAAGAAAGCCGCCGGCTGACACGCCGCGCTGGAACCAGGACGACTATCACCGCGAATTTGCCGGCACGCTCAAAGAGCAGATCGCGCAGGGCGTCGCGCCGTGGCAGAAACCGTGGAAGCCCGGCGAGCGCCGCCTCCCCAAAAACATCCAGACCGACAAGCCGTACCGGGGCGGGAATTCGGTCTACCTCAGCGTCACCCAAACCGCGAAGGGCTACAGCGATAACCGCTGGGCCACCTACAAGCAGATCAAGGACATGGGCGAGCAGGTTCGCAAGGGCGAGAAGGCCACCCACGTACTCTTTTACAAGTTTGACGACGAGCGGGCGAAGACCCAGGCCGGCGCGCCCGACCAGCCGGCCCCGGCGCGCCCGAGGGCAAGGCCGAGCGGGACAGCACACGCCCGCCGATGGTCCGCTGCTACGCCGTCTTTAACGTCGAACAGGCCGACGGCGTGAAGCTGGAACGCACGGGCGCGACGACCGCGAGAACGAGCCCGAGTGGAAGGCCCACCAGACGGCCGAGCGGGTGATCCAGGAGAGCGGGATTCACGTCGCGCACATTCGCGGCGACCGTGCCTTTTACAACCTCCAGACCGACAAGGTGACGCTCCCGGAACGCGAGCTGTTCGCCTCGGCGAACAGCTACTACCAAACCGCGTTGCACGAGCTCGGACACGCCACCGGCCACCCCGCCCGGATGGACCACGACACCCTGAAGGCCGGCGCCGGCAACTTCGGCAGCGTGGAGTACGCCCGCGAAGAACTCCGCGCGGAAATGTCCGCAATGATGACCGGCGAACGGGTCGGCGTCGGCCACGACGGCAGCCGCGGCGCGGCGTACGTCGAGGGGTGGCTCAAGGCGCTGGACCAAGACCCGAAGGAAATCTACAAGGCTGCCGCCGACGCCCAAAAAATCTCCGATTACCTCTTGCGTCCCATCCGGGAGCGGGAACAGGAGACAGAGCAGGAACACGCCGCGCTGGCCGAGAAGTACTCGGCCGCGCGCAGTCCGCAGATCAGCCACGCGCCGACGCCCCAGGCGGAGCCACCCGAGCGGGAGTCCGGCATCAGCCGCTAGGAGTCTGCGCCGCAGAAACGGTGCGACAATTGTAGGCGAGCCGAGGAGGCAAGGACCTGATGTCGACGACGTTCCGTCCCTACGCACCGGATCAGATGCTGCTGTTGCCGGCGGACCTGCGGGCGCGGATGATGGTGAAGGTGCTGCTGTATGCGTATGCGACGGGGGTGTTCTCGTCGCGCGGGATCGCGCGGAAGCTGGAAGAGGACGGGGCGTTCCGGGTGTTGGGGGCGGGCAACTTCCCGCAACATCGGACGCTGTGCGAGTTCCGGCGGCGGCACGTGTCGGACTTCAAGGAGCTGTTTGTAGCGGTGGTGCGGCTGGCGCGGGAATTGGGTCTGGCGCGCTTCGGGAAGCTGTCGATTGACGGCACGAAGGGGCGGGCGAACGCGAGCCAACGGAAGGCGATGAGCTCCGGGCGGATGGCAAAGGAGGAGCGGCGGCGGCGGGGGGAGATTGAGGCGCGGCTGGCGGCGGCTGGCGCGGCCGAGGACGTGCGGGGCGACGAGTTGCCGGCGGAGTTGCGCCGCCGGGAAGACCGTCTGGCGGCGATCCGGGCGGCGAAGTCGCGGTTGGAGGCGCAGCAGCGGGCAGCGGACGACGCCCGCGGTCGGCAGCCGGACCAAGACCGGAACCCGAAGGGCGGGCCGCCCTACACGCGGTCGTATGGCGAGCCGGACGCGAAGGCGCAGAGCCACTTCACGGACCCGGAGAGCGGGATCATGAAGACGAGCAACGACGGGTTCCAGCAGTGCGACAACGCGCAGGTGGCGGTCGATGGTGCGCACCAGTTGGTGGTGGCGACGGAGGTGACGGCGAACGCGAGCGACCAGGGTGGTGTGCCGGCGCTGCTCGACGCGCTGGCGGAGACGGTCGGCGAGCAGCCGGAGACGGTGCTGGCGGACGCCGGCTACAGCAACGAGCGGGACTTGGCGGACCTGGAAACGCGAGGCATCGACGGGTATGTGTCCTGGGGCCGGGAGGGGAAGGCGGCCAGGCCCCGCGACCCGGAGCAGTATCCCGCGACGAGTCGCATGGCCGAGAAGCTGTCGAGGCCGGCGGGCCGTGCGGCGTAGGCAGAACGCACGTGGCTGTCGGAGGCTCCCAACGGCTGGATCAAGCACGTGCTGGGATTCCGACGCTTCAGCCTGCGGGGGCTGGCGACGGTGCAGGGCGAGTGGGACTTGGTGTGCCTGGCGTTGAACACCAAGCGCCTGCACGCCCTGATGGCGGCGTAACACGCGGGGAATGAGGCTCGCAACGACGACCGATCGGCGCGCATCGGGCTCTGTGGCGGGCCAGGCGGCCCCTCAAGGCCGAATCTTGCTATCTGCTTCGCCCTTCACGCCGCCGCACCTCCTGCGGCGCAGACTCCTAGGGGGTCGCCATGTTTGATCCACGGGATCTCTTGCGTGAGGACACGCCAACGCCCAGGCCGGCGCGCGCGGCCACGGCACCCGATGACCAGGCGCGGCCAGGTGCATCGCGCCAGGACGGCCCCGCCCGCGAGGACCGGGCCCGCGACCAGCGGGCCGGCCATCGTCGGGCACACGACGCCCGCGCGCAGGCACCCGAGGCGCGCCACCGGGCGAGCCGCACCCGTACCGAACGCACCCGCGACGCCATCGCCGACGTAGGGCTGTATCGAGCCGTGTCCTACACAGACCTGTCCGCACAACATTTTGACGGCCACCCATTCACGACCCGGCGACTGGTGACGCAGATGAAGCACGCCGGGCTGATCGAGGAGCACGAGGCGAGGGGGCCGGCGGGCAACACCTTCAAAGTGCTGACCGCCACCAAGCGCGGCCGAGACGCCGCACACCGAGCGGCGGTCGACGCCGGCCACGCGGCCGAGCAGCGGACGTGGAGCGGCATCGTGAAGCCGGCCGAGCTGTCGCACGACACGGCCGTGTATCGCGCCGCGCTGGACGAGCGGGCGCGCATCGAGGCCGAGGGCGGGCGCGTCGTGCGCGTGCGCATCGACGCCGAACTGAAAGCCATCGTCGCCACCGCCACGGAGAAGGCGCGCGCCGAGGCCGCGCGCGTCACCGCCGCGTACGCGCTCGGGCTCCCCGTCGAGGACAACCGCGTGCTGTACCCCGATGCCCAGCTCGACATCGAAGATGGCGACGGGATGAGCGGCCGGGTGAACGTGGAGATCGCGTCAGACCATTACCACGCAGCGGCGATCGCGGCGAAGGCCGGGGCCGGGTTTGCGATGCATGGCAGCAGCCGCTCCGCCACCCGGAAGATCGCCCGCGCGCTGGCGCGCGAAGCCGACAGCGGGCCGGGCGGCGGCGAGGCACACGCCGGCCGCGACGGATCGGTGGAGCTGTAACCCATGCAGCCGATCACCGTGGCCGTCGGGCTGACCATCACGATCCTCGCGCTGACCGCGCTCCTGGCCGGCCCGCACTTTGTCTACCTGGCCCCGCACACCCGCGTCCTTGTCTCGCAGTACTGGCCGGTGCTGACGGCCTACGGCGCGTTGGCCGTCCTGTCGCTTATCGTCGCGCTCTATGCGACCGCGCGCGCGGCCGGGCTCGCGGACCTTGGGCGCAAGGTCGATCTCGTGGAACGGTCGATCCGGAGAGGCGCGGGCGGCGATCCGGAGCTGGCCGGACAGATGCAGCAGCAGGACCGGGGAGACTTTGACGAATGACGCACGGGCACGAGGCAGGCACGGGACGCGGCTCGAGAAACGTTCTTGAGCCCGCGCCCAACACACACCACCACAAGGAGACCACCATGCACCCGCACCGCTCACACATCATCACCGCCCTCGCGGTTCTGTTCGCCGTGGGGTTTGCTGAGGCCACCGTGTTCGCCCAGGGCGTGAGCCCGTGGCTGAACGCCGTTGACGTGCTGGAGGACGCGTTTACCGGCCCGCTCGCGCGTGGCCTGTCGCTGATCGCCATTGTCATCGGCGGGCTGATGTTCGCCTTCGGGGAAGGCGGGAGCAAGAAGGCGCTCGCCGGGATCATCTTCGGCTTGGGGATGGCGATGGGCGCGGCGAACTTCCTCACCTGGCTGTTTTCATGATCATCGGCCACGGCGCGCGCCCCTGGTGCGCCTACCCCGCGCTGTCGGCCCCCCTCACCATGATGGGGGTTGAACGGCGCTGGTTCCTGCTCAGCGCGACGATCGGTATGGCGATGTGGAACGCCATCAACAGCATCATGATCGGCGCGGCGACCTTTTCCGTCCTGTACGGCGTCGGGTGGTGGGCATGGCGCGTGGACCCGCACATGCTCACCATCCTCCGTGAATCCGTCCGGTTCAAGACCCGGTACGACCCGGCGAAGTGGGCCGAGCAGCCTTGGTACATCCTCATCACCCAGGCGCGAGGACGCGGCCGATCATGACGACGACCGATCGTGAAGTCGCCGACCACCACGCAGCCGGCGCGCTGGCCGACGAGCTGCCGTACTGGGGCTGGCTCCCCGACGACCGGACGTGTCTCACCCGGCGCGGCGAGCTGGTGACGCTTGCCCGGCTGTCGCCGACTGTCGTCGACGGCCACACCCCCGAGCAGCTTGACGCCGTGCCGTGGAAGCGGCACTACGTACTTTTATCTCTTACACGCCGACGTCGGATCGGCAGCGCAGCGGTTCGCGGCGACGACTCCTCGAAGCCGGCGCACAAGCGTGGTGGAAGATACTACAGACGTGGATCCGCGGCGGAGCGAAGCGATCCGCGAGCGAGGACGCGGCGGCGCTTCCGCTTGACGCCGGCACGCTCGTCGCCGCACCCCGGTTGACCGCCAGCTCGCGTTTCCTCGCCGAGCTCGAATGGGGCGACGGCGTGGGACTCGCCACCTGGAACGCCGAACGCGGCGGCGGAAGATACCGCGTTGTCCCCGCCGCAGCGACGGCACTACTTACCGGCTCCAAGCGGTACGCTCGAATGGCGACCGATGATCCGCGGCGCGCACGTCCAAGCGGTACTCGATGATGGCCCACGTACGGAGACGGAAGGCACGGCCAGCGCGATGGTCGACAGCGCGGCCGACGTGGAATCCGGCCGCTTGGGGGATGCGTTGGTCGAGCTGGAAACCGAAGGGGTCGCCTACGGCGATCTCGCGCTGACCATCGCCCTCCACGGCGAGCTGGAACAGACCGAACGACTGGACGGCGACGTGCTTCGCATCTTCGCGGCGCACGACGCGAAGGCCATCCGGGAAGGGTACGGCCAAGCTCCCCGCGTGGTTTTGCCGACTGCCGGCGCAACCGCGGAAGCGGCAG
Organism: Vicinamibacterales bacterium; assembly: GCA_965216615.1. Classification (GTDB taxonomy): domain Bacteria; phylum Acidobacteriota; class Vicinamibacteria; order Vicinamibacterales; family UBA8438; genus CAUZIB01. The sequence continues at coordinate 183,168 of OZ244182.1, forward strand.
GTCCGATCCGTGTTCGTGTCGGCCGGCGCGGCGGCGTGCCTCGCGCCGATCTACGGCCCGCCGACCGGCACCGCGCGCAGCCGACACCTTGACCGGGCCGCGCTCGCCATCCTCGAAACCCAGTGGCAGACCCCCTTTCACTACAACCTGTTTCACGGCGACGTCGGCCACACGCTCGTCCTCGGGGCGACCGGCGCCGGCAAGAGTTTCACGCTCAACTTTTTGCTCGTCCAAGCCCTGCAGTACAACCCGCGCGTCCTCATCCTCGACCTCGGGGGCGGCTACTTGGAGCTGTCCCCCGACGACGCGACTGGGCACGGCGGGTTTCGACTGCGGCCGTTCTCACTGCCCCCGTCCGAGCGGAGCGTGCAATTTTTGACGGGCTGGATCATCCGCTTGCTGCGGATCGGCGGCTGGACCGTGAGCGGGTCGGACCCGTCCGAAATCCGCGCGCGCATCGAAGACCTCTATGCCTTCCCGCAGACCCGCCGGACGATGACCGTCTTTGTGCACTCCCTTCCGGCCGCCATGTGGCCGACGATGGGGCGCTGGTACGGCAGCGGCGTATGGGGCAAGTACTTCGACAACCCCGCCGACGGCGACGACCTCGACCTGGCCGACTGGCACGTGATCGACCTCGCGGGCGCGGCCGAGCATGAGGACTTGTGCGAGGCGGCGCTGTTCTATCTCTTGGAACGCTTGCGCCTGTCGCTGGAGAACCCCGACGAAACCGCGCGGGTGAAATTGATGGTCGTCGATGAAGCGTGGCGCTACCTGCGCGATCCCGCCGTCCTCGCGTACCTCGCGGAAGCCGCGAAGACGTGGCGGAAGAAAAACGCGGCGCTCATCATGGCGACCCAAAGCGCCGTGGACGTGACCGGCACGGCTGGGGCCGAGGCGCTCCTCGAATCCATGCCGACCAAGCTCTTTCTCGCCAACCCCGAGCTGCCCGAAAAGGCCGCTGAGATCTTCCGATTGAATCCGTCCGAAGTGGCGACCATCCGGGGGCTCGTCAGTAAACAAGAGCTGTATCTGAGACGCCCGAACATGGCCGCGACCGTGCGGCTGGAAGTCGATCCCGAATCGTACTGGTTGTACACGTCATCGGCGCGCGACAGTGCGCGCCGCGCCGAGGCGGTGGCACAGCACGGCCTAGAGGCGGCGCTCGCGCACCTGGCCGCCGGAGGCTGAGGCCCACGCACACAAGAGAGGAACCTATGACCCTTCGACGTCCGATCGTTGCCCTGCTCGCGCTGCTCTGGATCGTCCCCGGGCCGGTCCTCGCGCAAGACGCGCCCGATCAGATCATCAGCGTCACCACCCGCATCCGGCACACCACCGTGATTCAGCTCCCGCCGCGCGAGAACATCCTCGATTTCATTGTCGGCGACTCCGAGTACTGGCACCTGACCGGCGCCGCGAACCTCGCCTTTCTGAAACCCCTCGGGGAAGGCGTCACCACCAACGTCGCGCTCGTGTGCGAGAGCGGCCGGATCTACGCGTTCCTCGTCACCGAACGAGCCGCCCCGCCGCACGTGATCGTTCGCGTCGGAGCCGACGAGGACACCGCGACGCCGGCCGGCGCGGCGGTCCCCGCCTTCGTCGCGCGATCGCGCGTGGCCGAGTACCAGCTCATGGCCGAGGAAAGCCGCGCCGCCGTGCACGCGGCGCAGCTCGACGTCGAGGCGCAGATCGCCGCCATGCGCCAGGACGTGACCGCCCAGGTCAACGAGTTTCGTTCGACCTATCCCACGCGGTTGCAGTTTCCCTATGAGCTGGACGACAAGGCCGCGCGCTGGCCGTTCCTCGTCGAAGGCATGTGGCACGACGGGCAGTTTACGTATGTCCGATCCACCGCCCAGGAAACGCCCGCGCTCTACGAAAACCGCGACGGCGAGCCGTCCCTCATCCCGTACGACCTCCAGCAAGACGGCCTGTTTATTGTGCGCCGGCTTGTCGGGCGCGGCTGGCTCCAGATCGGCCGGGAACGCGCGGGCTGGAAAATCGACCTTGACGATCTGGACTAACCCATGCCGAACTGGACCCGACTCACCGCCCCCGCTGCCGGCGCATTTTCCGCGACGTGGATCACGCGGATCGGCGGGCTGCTGTTCGCCCTGATTCTCGGCGGCGCGTTCCTCATCAACTCATGCTTTTCGACGGTGCCCACCGACGGGGAATCCCTGCTTGAGCCCGAGGGGATCGCCGGGGACCGCGCCACGCGGCAACTCGGGCAGCGCGTGCAGGACATCGAGAACCGCGCCGCGCTCGACGCCGCAGTGGCCGAGCGGGAACTTGCCGCCACGGGCGCGCAACTGACCGGCGCGCACGTCACGCCCGCCTTTGACCCGACGACCGGCGAGACGTTGCCCGACGGCGCGGCCGGCCCCATCGCGGCCTTGACCGAGGACGAGGCGCAGCTCCGCGAAGTGCTGCGCCTTGAAGCCATCGAGCGGCGCACGCGCTCGCTCCGGTCCGCGCCCGTCGTCATGACGTACCGACGACCGGATAGCGGCGGGCTGGCACCGGCAGCGGCGACCGCCGCGGCCGAGGCCACCGCGCCGACTGACGACCGCGCGAGTACTCCTATCCCGCCGCAGCCCGTGAGCTTGCTTGACACCATCAGCGCCCTCCAAGCTCTCGATGCTCAACAGACCGCTGGAGCGGAACTCGACGCGGGCCGCACGCTTCCGACGGGGCTACAGATCCAGCCCCCGGCCGTGTCCCCCTTGGGGTCCACCGGCAGCGCGCGCGTGCCGCAGGGCGACCCGTTCAACCCCGCCATCGTGCGGACCCCCGACGACCCGGACGGATGGGAGCGGATTTATGAAGGGACGTTTATCGAAGCCGTACTCGTCAACCAGCTCAACGGCGACTTTCCCGGCCCCGTCCTCGCGGCCGTGGCCGTGCCGTTCTATTCGGCCGACCGGCAGCGGATTGTGATCCCGCGCGGCGCGCGCGTCGTCGGGGCCGCGTCGGCCGTCGCCGGCCAGGATCAAGAACGCCTCGCCGTCGGGTTTCACCGACTCATCTTCCCCGATGGGCGATGGGTGTCTCTTGAGTTTCACGGCTTGAATCAGATCGGCGAGGGCGCGCTCAAAGACCAGGTCAATCGCCACTACTTCTCGATGTTCGCCAGCGTCGGCGCGGTCGGCATCATCAGCGGTTTGACGTTGCGCGGGTCCAACCCGTATGCCGGCGGCGCGGAGGGCGTTCGCGCGGGCGCAGGGCAAGGGCTCGCCCAGGGCGCGACGAACATCCTCGACCGCTTTTTGAATCGACTCCCGACCATCACGATCCGCGCCGGCCACCGGCTCCGGATCTGGCTGACCTCCGATGTGCTTGTGCCCCGTCCGGTCTGACCAGGACCGGGCCGGCGGAATACCGCCGGCCCCTAACTGCCGCCCTGCCGTAGCGGAGGACGGCGCAGCCGTTGACACGCCCGGAACCCGAAGGCTATCCGGGCTTTTGGACGCGGCTCGAGGATTTTCCTTGAGCGCGCGCCCCGTTCACCGAAGGAGCTGACCGATGAAGAAAACGATCCTCTGGACGGTTGTACTTTTCACCCCGCTACTCTGGACCACCAGCGTCCAGGCCATTTTCGGGATTCCCGACGTGGCGGCGCTCGCGCAGCGCGTGACGATCATCGCCAATCAGGGCATCCAGATCGCGCACAGCGTGACGCAAATCTCGAAGATCACCGAGCAAATGACCGAGATCAAAAACCAGTACGAACACCTGAAAGACGAAGCCCTCGGGCACGTGGGCGCGCTGACGTCGCCGTTGATCGATTTGGCCGCGCTGCCCGGGACGTTCGTCTCTGACGGGCTCGCGTGGCGCGCTGACTACGCCGGCACCGACACGGCCGGGCTGATCGATGCGTTCGAGCGGTTCAGTGCGAGCGGTACGCCCCTCACCGACTATTGGCGCGATCGGCTGGACGCCGCGCCCGTCGTGACCGAAGCCGACGTGATCGCCGACTACAGCACGCTCCCCGTGTCGCTCGCCGACCGCGCGGCGGCGAACTACCGCCGGCTGCGCGACGAGGGCGACCAGCGGACGGCGCTGAGTCACACCGTCAACACGGCCGCGTCGTCGGCCATCACCACCGTCCAATCGGCGCGCGCGTCGTACGCCAAGCTGCGAGGGCAAACCAACCAATCCGGCACCGCGCTCCAACAGGCGCAGGTCACGGGAACCATCACGAGCGGCGAAGTGTCCGCGTCACTCCTCCAGCTCCACGCGCACGAGGCGGCACGCCGCGCCGCGGAAGAACTTGCCGCCGAGGAACGACGGCGCGAACGCGAGGCCGCGCGCCGTGACACGCTCCGCACCGCGCGCGCCGACCATCACCGGCGCGTGGCCGGCATCGAGAGCCGCCGCGACGGCGGCGACTCGCTCTTGTTCAGCCTTGCCCAGTAGCCCGGAGCCTCACCGTGGCCGTGACCGCAGCATCGAACGGACGGCCGGGCCATCGTCGGCGCGGCGGGCGTGCCGCGAGGCGCACTGGATGCGTCGCGCTGGCCGCGCTCCTCTTGTGCGCGGCGCCCGCCCTGGCGCAGACGCCCCCGAACCAGATCGATCCGCTCGTCCCGACCACGATCCCCGCCGAAGACCTGCACGACTTCAAAGGTTTTCTCGATCAGGTGATGGAGGAGATTCAGCGGACGAACGGGCCGACCGTACTCGCCGCCGGCAACACCCTGTGGCGAGGGCTCGCGGCCGTCGTCGTCGTGTGGACCGGCATCAAGATCGCCATGTCCGGCACCTTCTCCATGTGGGCGCTCATCGAGCTGGTGATCGGGCTGTGGATCCCGTGGGTCATGCTCTTGTTCTACGCCACGCCGATCCCCGGCGTGGGCTTTACCTTCCCCGGCATGATTGCCGGCGGCGGCAACTGGCTGCACAGTTTTTTTCTGTCCGACATTGTGCCCGCCGTGCAGATCGAGCTCGCGAAACTCGTCAACCAGCAGACCACCGCCCTCTCCGATGCGTGGTCCGGCACGAGCTACTTTGAGCTGTACAGCGCCCTCGGCGACGTGATCAGCACGCTCGTGATCGGTACGTCCATGATGCTGTTCATTTTTCTCTGTTTGGTCGTCATCTACGCCGTCACCTACGCCCAAGTGATTTGGGCGCAGATGGCGATCATGATCCTGACGTTCGTCGGGCCGATGATGATCCCCTGGCTCGTCTTTGAGCCGATGTCGTTTCTCTTTTGGGGCTGGTTTCGGTCGATGATCACCTTCGCGCTCTACGGCGCGATCGCGGGCGCGATCATGCGTGTCTTTATGAGCGTGTCCCTCGGGTTTCTCACCACGTTCCTTTCGACGGCCGACGTGGACAATCCCGTGCAGATGGTCACCTGGCTGTTGATTCTGTTGCCCTTGATGGTGGCCGGCGTGATCGCGTCGCTGAAAGTGGGCGAGCTGGCCGGGATGCTGGTGAGCGGCGGCGGCGGCGCGGGCATGCCCGGCGCGCTGATGACGGCCGCGACCGGCGGAAAAGCGATGCTCGCCGGCAAAGCCGCACGCGCGGCAGGAGTGAAATGATGGCGCAGACCGAACAGGACAGCGGGAAGACGTACGCCGATATGTGGGGCGAGGCCGTGCACAGTAATCGGCACTTGCGCGTCCTGTCGATGGCGCTCGCCGGGCTGGTGCTGTTGCTCGTGGTGATCATCATCCGGCTGTCGTCCGTGGAACTCCCCAAGCCGATTGTTGTGAGGGTTGACGACGTGGGCCGCGCCGAGGCGCTGGCCTATGACACCGTCGAAGCCCAGGCCGACCCACTGGACCCGACCACCAAGTATTTTCTCAACCGCTTCATTGACGACTACTACAGCCGGCGCGGGGCGACGGTCGAACAGGCGTGGCCGCGCGCGCTCCGCTTTCTCACCACGTCCCTGGCGAATGAAGCGTTCCGGCTTGAGGGCGAGAACGTCGCCATGCTCGCGGCCGGCGCCGCCCGCGATGAGTTGCAGGTTGAGCGGGTGACGCTGCGGATTCAGGCGAGCCCGGAACCCCCGCACGCGGCGGCGGCGGACTTCGACCTGGTGCGCCTGGTCGGCGGCGCGGAAGTGGGCCGCGACCGCTGGACGCTCTCACTCCAATTCACGTTTATCGAGACGGTCGAGCCCGAGCTGATGATTGTGAATCCGATGGGGATCATCATCACCTACTTGCGCGGCGATCGCGCGCTGGTGACAGGATGACCAGCGGCCCGGCCCAGGTCGAGACGAGCCCCGAGAGCCCCGCCACGGTCCCGACGGTGCAGGGCCGCGCCGGCCAGCTTGCGGCCCTCGGATGGACCGGCCGCGAGGCCGAATGGCTCGCCCTGGTCGCCTTGCACAGCGGCGTCTTTACGCGCTCGCAATGGCGGCATTTTTTCAATGACCCTCACCGCGAAATGGTGAGCCGCTTCGTCCGCGCGCTCGTCGAGAAGAAGCTCGCCATCGAGGACGAGCGGGCCATCTTCCCCGGCGGCGCGCGTGCCGTCCTCCTCACCGGCAAGACCCTCTATCGGGCGCTTGGCATCCCCGACGTGCGCCACCGTCGGGGCAAGGACGCGACCACGCAATTACTCATGCGTCGGCTCCTCTCGCTCGATTACCTCATCGAGCGGCCGAGCCTCGGATGGCTCCCCACTGAGGATGAAAAGGTGCAGCGGTTCGAGGCGCTCGGCATCGACCGCGCCGTGTTGCCGTACCGGAAATATGGCGAGGGGGAGAAGGGGCAGCCCCGCTATTTTGCCCTGAAACTTTCGATAGCGGTAGACGAGAAGGCGGCAACCTTCGTGTACGTCGATGCGGGCCAGTCGACCGATAGCGAGCTGCGCGCGTGGGGCGCGGCCCACGCGCCGCTCTGGGCCGCGCTCCGGGCGCGGACTTTCGCCGTGCACGTCGTCGCCGTCGGCACGGGCGCAGAGGCGGCAGACCGCGCCGCGCCCGTGCTGACACGCTGGACCCAGGACGGCGACGGGCAGGGCGCAGCGGACCCCTCGGGGCCGACCAAAGCCGACCCGGAAATCCGCCAAGAAATCGCCCGGCTTGAGGACGCCATCAGCGGCGGCAATCGTCCCTTGCTGCGCGCCTTCGGCGGATTCGACACGGCGGCTGATCGGCTCACGGAACTGCTAGAACTTCCCGACGGCACGCCCACCAAGACGACGGCGCGCGGGGCGATTGACCGCTTCTCAATCTGGTCCACTGTTCGGCTGACCACCCCCGAGGTGGCGATCTGATGCTGCGCCGTCGTCTGGACCCCTCCGGGGTCGATGCGGGGGGCGAGTCCGGGGGCGAGCAAGAGTTGACGCGCAAATGGGGGGGGGGGGGGGGGGGTGTCAACAAACAGAGAGAGGTGGGTGTCAACAGACACCCTTCCATTTTCCGCCGTCGCCGTTCGGGTTTGTCGTCCTAGACCGGACGACCCGAACCGCGCCAGCGGAGAGGGAGAGGACGGGAGCGACCCCCCCCTTTTTCACCGCTGGCGCGGTTCGGCGTGGGGGGGGTGTCAACCCCGGCGTCAACGCCAGTGTCAACACGCCCCCCCGCCGTCGGGGGGGTCGCTCCCGTCCTCATGTATCCCTGCGGGAAGGCTCCCCGGCCCGCACGCGGGCCGGACGACGAGGCGCACCGAGCGACGCGATGCTTGACGCACTCATCCGCGCCGTTCTCGTCATCGGCGGCGTCAGTGCCGCGTGCGCCTGGACGTGGCCGGGCGCGTTCCCCGAGGCTGATCCCGTGGCCGTGCTCGTCCGCTATCACACGCCGACCTTTTACCGCGCCGTCGTCGCGTGGTACTACATCGCGCCCGGCGTGGCCGCGTTCCTCGCCGGGCAATTTCTCATCAGCACATCGCGGATCTGGTTCGCCCGGATGGGCGTGAGTTTGGGGCTCCGGTCCCGCCTTCCCACGTGGCCGCTTTCGCCTACGGCGGACGGCCCGGCCATCGTCATCGGCGAAGTGCATCACCCGGTCAAACTCGCCGAAAGCCAGACCCCGGAATGGCTGACGATCCCGGAGCGTGGCCTCTATACCGGCGTCGCGATTTTCGGCGCGGTCGGGTCCGGGAAGACCTCGGCGTGTATGCACCCGTTCGCGCGTCAACTCTTGAGCTGGCAAGCGAACAGTCCCGAGCGGCGACCGGCCGCACTCGTCCTTGAAGTCAAGGGCGATTTTTGCCACGACATCCGCCGGATGCTGACCGAGCTGGGCCGCGCCGAGGACTACATCGAGCTGAGTCTCGATGGCCGGCTGACGTGGAATCCGCTGAGCGCGACATGGCTCGATTCGTACTCGCTCGCGTACACGGTCGCGTCCCTCTTGAATCAACTGTTCGGGAAGGGCAAAGAACCCTTCTGGCAACAGGCGTACACCAACCTCGTCCGCTGGATCATCGAGCTGTACCGCGTCCTGCCCGGCGGATGGGTGACGCTGCGAGACGTGTACCACTGCGCCATCGACAAGGCGCTGTTCGCCAAGAAGATCGAACAGGCGCAAACCTCCGCCAAGGAGCTAGGCGGCGAGTGGATCACCGTCCCGGCGGCGGCGCTCACCCGCGATCGCTACAAGCCGCTTCGAGCTGTCGGGTTTCAGCCGCACCCGGCCGACGCTGACCGCTTTCGTGCGCGCCCGACGCCCGCCGTCTTCGACTACCTCAAAGACCACGCGATCACGCACGAGTGTGAGCGGTTCGAGAGTGCCCACGCGACGGAGATCCGGCTCCGCGTCGAAGCGGTGAACCGCTGGTATGTTCACGACTGGAACACCCTCGACAACAAGATTCGTTCGAGCATCGTGGAAGGCGTCTCCGTGTTCCTCAGCATGTTCAACTTGCCGGATGTCGCGCGCGTGTTCTGCCCGCCCGCGCCCGGCGTGGCGGGCCTCCCTGGAGCGGCCGGCTACGACCCGACCGACAGCGACACCACCATCCTTGCGTCGGGAGGGATGACCGGCGACCTACCGCCCCTCGATCAACTGATTGAGAGCGGCAAGGTGCTGGCCCTCAACATGCCCGCCGGCACCAACCCGGCGCTGTCCCGCGCGATCGGCGTCATGCTCAAAAATGCGTGGCTCCAATCGCTGTTACGCCGGCCGGCGACGATGAAGGCCGAGCCCGGCCGCTACGTCCGGCCGGCCGTCTTTATCTGCGACGAATATCAAGCGTTCGCCAGCGTCGGCGAAGACGATCCGAGCGGCGACGAGAAGGCGTTTGCCCTCACCCGGCAGTGCCGCGTGATCCCCATCGTCGCCACCCAGTCCATCAGCTCGCTCCGCTCTGTGCTCGGCAGCTCCGAGGCGTGGCGGACGCTCCTGCAGACGCTCCGCACGCGGATATTTTTGAGCCTCAGCGACGAGGCCAGCGCCGAGATTGCCTCGAAGCTGTGCGGGCAGGTGGCCAAAATCAAAAGCTCGTACACCATCAACGAAAGCGCGAAATCGAGCGGCATCAATCTCATGTCCGCCCAGGCCGGCGGCGGACGGGGCAGCGTGGGCGCCAGCAAGAGCTTTCGGGAGCAGCGCGAGGCGCTCTTTCATCCGCGCGACTTCGCCTTGCTTGGCAACTGTCAGGCGATCTGTCTCCCATACGACGGCGTGCAATCGCTCCCGCCGCGCCGGGTGTATTTGAAGCCCCATTACCTCCCGGCCGACCTACCGTACTGGACCGCGAAGCAGACAGGCCAGCTATGAACAGTGGCGACGGGCTGGACCTGCTGAAACCGTTTTTACCGGGCCTTGAGGCGGCGCTCGAAGACCCGAACGTGAGCGAGATCATGATCAACGGGCCGGGCAACGTCTGGCTTGAAGGCCACGGCCGCTTGAGCCAGATCGACGCGCCCGCGCTGGACGCGGCGGCGCTCGAACGCGCGGCGATTCATATCGCCCGGCCGTTGGGTCTGGACCCGGCCACGACGCCGGTCCTCGATGCGCGCCTGGGCGACGGGTCGCGCGTGGCGATCTGTGTCCCGCCGGCCAGCCCGCACGTGGCGATCACCGTCCGGCGGTTCGGCACACGATCCTTTTCGGCGGCGCAGCTTGTCGAACAAGGCGCGCTGCCCGAACACATCCGCGCTGCGGCCCAGCGGACCCTCCACACGCGCCGCAATATTCTGGTGAGCGGCGGCACCGGGAGCGGCAAGACGACGCTGCTCAATGCCCTCATTGCACTCATCCCCGACGACGATCGGATCGTCGCCATCGAGGACACGCTAGAGCTGCGAATCGACTCCCCGAACTGCGTCCGGTTCGAGGCGTGTGGGCTGCAGCAGGGCGCCGTCACGATCCGCGACCTGGTGCGGCATGCCTTGCGCCACCGACCCGATCACATCGTCGTCGGTGAAGTGCGCGGCGGCGAAGCGGCCGACCTGTTGCAAGCCCTCAACACCGGCCACGGCGGATCGCTCACCACCGTCCACGCCAACAACGCCGAGAGCGCCCTCTCGCGGCTGGCGAGCTGCGCCATGCAGGGCAGCGGCGATCTTCCGTGGGAGGTGACGTGCCGGGGTGTCGTGGACGGCATCGCGATGGTGATCCACATGACCCGCGCCGATGGCCGGCGCTTCGTGGAAGAAGCCGCGTACGTCCGTGGCTACGACGCCGGGAGCAACGCATGGAACATCGAACGACTCGACCGCATACCACTGTAGCGGCGTGTCGCATCTGGCCGTCCGTCGTCGCCCTCGCGGTCCTCGCGCGGCTGGCTGTCGCGCCAGTCCTCGCGCAGACCGGATCCGCGCAGGTGGACCGGGTGATCGACGGCGACACCATCAGGGTGCGCCGTGATGGGGCTCGCTTCACTGCCGTGAATGTTCACAGCTCGACACCTAAGCGCGCGCCGCGCGCTGCGGGCGACGGGCCGACCCGGAAAAGGAGTCGATGATGACGAAGGAGATCGCTGACGCCGGCACACTCAGCACCAAAGCGGGCAAAGCCCTCGACCGCATGCACGCGCGCGCCGCCCAGGTCGTGACCTCCGCGACCGAGGCATGGGACGCGCTGGCGACCCAGGCCGCAGCACACGCCGACCAGTACCGACGCGGGGCCGAGCTGGCCGACCGCACCCGGCACCGGTGGGCGCGTTAGATCGCAGAGGCTGCTGGCGGACTGAGGGATCGGAGCATGGACGAGCGACCACACCGGACTCGGCGTGATCTCGTGACGCCGCAGAGTCTCCCCGCCCTGCTCACGAGTGGCGAGGTGGCGGCGTTGCTCCGCACGACGAGGAGAGCGGTGTACGCCATGGTGGAGCGCGAGCAGCTTCCTGGCGTCGTCCGGCTTGGGCGCCGGGTCCTGTTCCGCCAGGACGCCATGCTAGACTTCCTCCGCCAGAAGTCCGCGCCATCGTTGGAAAGGTAGGCAACGATGAGCGTAGGAGTCAGACCATACAGGCGGGGCGGATGGCACGTCGATATCCGTCTCGTGCTGCCGGACGGGAAGCGGTTTCGTGAGCGGAAAGTCTTCAAGACCGCCTCCAAATCAGCCGCGCAGCGGTGGGGCCAGGAGCGAGAGCGACATCTGCTCCGGAGCGGCTCCCCCACACCCACAAAGGAGGTGCCCACGTTAGAAATGTTCGCGCCGACGTTCTTGGAGGGCCACGCCCGGGCGAATCGCCAGAAGCCCAGCACTATCGCCGCCAAGGAGATGATCCTCCGCGTCCACTTGGTCCCACGGCTGGGATCGCGACGGTTGGATACCATCACGAACGAGCAGGTGCAACAACTCAAGCGAGCGCTCAGCGCGAAAGCCGCGAAGAGCGTGAACAACGTGTTGACGGTCTTGAACATCCTGCTCAAGACCGCGGTCGAGTGGGCGATTCTCAAGCAGATGCCGTGCACGATTCGACTACTGCCGGTACCAAAGACATCGGCGACGTTTCACGACTTCGACGACTACGAGCAGCTCGTGGACACGGCTCGCCGCTCGGACTGGCAGATCTACCTCATCGTGTTGCTGGGCGGCGAGGCGGGATTACGGTGCGGCGAGATGCTGGCGCTGGAATGGGCGGATGTGAATCTCACCGCACGACAGCTCTGCGTACGGCGATCAGATTGGGAAGGGCACGTCACCGTGCCGAAGGGTGGGCGACAACGCTATGTGCCACTCACGATTCGATTGGCGAAGGCCCTTCGAGCGCATCGGCACTTGAGCAGTTCACGGGTGCTCTACCAGCAGGATGGCAGCCCGCTCACTCGCAAGACGGTGCAGAACTGGATGCGGCGTGTGACTCGACACGCGAGGATCACGGGCAACGGCGTCCATATGCTCCGGCACACGTTCTGTTCGCATCTCGCCATGCGAGGCGCCCCCGCGCGGGCGATTCAGGAACTTGCCGGGCATCAGGATCTGACGACGACGCAGCGGTACATGCACCTGAGCCCGGCGGCCATTGAGGGGGCCATTCGGCTCCTCGATGCGCCGAGCACCGGCACGGCGTGTGGCAACATGTTGGCAACGAGATCGACAGAGTCCGTTAACCTCAAATAGTAGAACAGGTTAAGTGGCGGTGAGGCAGGGATTCGAACCCTGGGTAGAGCTATAAACCCTACAACGGTTTAGCAAACCGCCGCCTTCAGCCTCTCGGCCACCTCACCGGAATGGGATTCCTATTGTAACGCCCAAACGCGAACCGGGCCTGGTTCGCGGCCGGACGCGCTACCGATAGTCGGCGCCAGTCAGGCTGGTCAGCGCGGACTGCTGCCATTCGCGAAGCTGTCTTCCCATCTCCTCCACGACGTCTGGTGAGCTTGTGGCGAGATTGTTCGTCTCCGCGGGATCGTCGCGCAGGTTGAAGAGCTCCGTCCCCGAGCCGGAGGAGCCATCGACCACCAGTTTGTGGTCGTTGTCCATGATGACGCGCCGGCCGGCAAAGTCGCGCTCGTCGATCGCAGGGTAGTGGTAGTTCTGGAACGTGCGGGTCAGAATGCCGTCCATGTACTTGACCAGCGGCGTTGTGCCTTTCTGAAGCTCGGGCTCGATGTAAGGGTCGCCGTGGCGCCCAGCCAGCCCCTCGAAGTTGAACCCCCAGAAGAAAATCGGTTCTGCTCGCGTCATCATTGTTCCGTCGAGCAACCCTTCTAGATTGACGCCGTCAATAGGACGATCTGGAAGTGGCTGACCGGCCAGGGCGGCAACCGTCGGCAGGAAGTCACTGGTCACCGCGGGGATCTGGCTCACCCGAGGCGTGCGAATGCGCGCCGGCCATTCGACAACGCCCGGCACGCGGATCCCGCCCTCGTACATCGCTCCCTTCTGACCGCGCAAAGGCTGCTCTGCCACTCCACTGCTCGGCGTCCCGTTGTCGCCGTTGTACCAGAGCACGGTGTTCTCGCGCAGGCCGGCTTCTTCGAGATAGGTCCGCAACGTACCGATGGAGCGGTCCATCGCCGTGATCTCAGCGTAGCGCTCGCGCAACACGTCGCGAAGCGGTCGCTCCGTCGGAAGGCCGTCCTCCATCGAGGTCAACGTGACCATCGCTTCCGCGTACTGCTCCGGTAGATCGTCGTACAGCGCGAGGTCTTCGTCCAACCCGCTATACGGCTCGTGCGGAGAGCCGAACCACACAACCGCCAAGAACGGCTTGCCGCTCTGCTTCGACTTCTCGATGAACCGAATAGTCTCGTCGATGATGATCGCCGAGCCCTCGCCTTCGAATTGAGTCGGTGGTGCTCCGTTGAGCGATAGCATCGGGTTCAATTCGAAGAAGTTGTCGTGCGACACCCACTCATCGAATCCCATCGCGCCTGGACTCGTCGGCGAATCGGCTTTGACGGGACCGACGTGCCACTTGCCGAAATGGCCCGTCGCGTAACCGGCTTCGCCCAACACATGAGCAATGGTGATCTCCTCCGGACGCATCGACCAGTTGGGGGTGAACGTGCCGTAGCGATTCGGGTGGCGCCCGGTCAACAGGCTCCCCCGCGTCGGCGAGCAGGACGGATGCCCCGCGTAGAAACGGTCAAGCCGCAGACCTTCGGCGGCCATGGTGTCCAGCACCGGCGTCTGCACCATCGAGTGTCCGTTGTAGCCGGTTTCCTCCCAGCCGTGATCGTCACCCATCATCAGAATGATGTTCGGGCGGTCATCAGCGGTCGGGCCCAGAGCTTCTGGATCGGAACCGGTGTCAGACGCGCACGCCGACGTCATTAACACAACCACCGGGACGAGAGACGACAGGATCGGGGCGCGTGGATGCCTACGCATGCTCAGCCCTCGTAGGTGACGCGATAGATCGCGTCGGCTTCATCGTCCGCAACCAGCAATGAGCCATCAGGCATGACGAGGACGTCGGCCGGGCGGCCCCACCATGTGTTGTCGTCGTTCAGCCATCCCTCGGCGAACGTTTCGTACTTGACGGCTCGATCACCCTCAACGCGTACCAGCGTCAAGCGGTAACCGATGTGGCCCGCCTCGGGCGTGCGGTTCCACGATCCGTGCTCGGCGATGATGATCTGGTTGTGGTAGGACTCGGGAAACATCGAACCGGTGTAGAACGTCATCCCGATGGCGGCAACGTGCGGTCCCAACTTCTGCGCCGGCGGTCGGAACTCGCTGCACGGCCGACTCGAAAACTCTGGATCTTGCAAATCGCCACCGTGACAATAGGGGAATCCGAAGTGCAGTCCCGCCTCGGGCGCGTGATTCAGTGTATCGGGCGGCAGGTCATCGCCGAGCCGGTCGCGGCCGTTGCTGGTAAGCCAGAGTTCGTTGGTGCGGGGTTGCCAGTCGAACCCGACCGAGTTTCGGATCCCGTGAGCAAAGATCTCCTCACCGCTGCCATCTGGATTCATCCTGAGGATGGTGCCATAGCGCGGATCCTCGTCCGTCCGATCGCAGACGTTGCACGGGCCGCCCACTGGCGCGTACAGCATCCCGTCTGGACCGAACCCGAGGTGCTTCCACCCATGCGACCGATCCGTCGGTAGGCCATCATTGATCACCACCGGTTCGGGGGGGTTGTCTAGATGCGACTCGATGTCGTCGAAGCGCAGAATCTGGCTGATCGCCCCTACGTACAGGCTCCCGTCTCGGAAGGCGACGCCACTCGGCATGCGCAAGTCCGTTGCGATCGTGACCACCCGGTCGGCGCTGAGATCGTCATCGTCGTCGACGACCGCATACACGTTGCCGGCTTCGCGCGTGCCGACGAACAGCGTCCCGTCCGGCGTCAGCACCATCTGCCGCGCGTTTTCCACGCCGGTGGCGTAGACCTCGATGCGGAAACCGTCAGGCAGCGTCAGCCGTTCGAGCGGAAGCTCCTGAGCCATAGGAGCCGCACCGGCAGCTAGTCCAACCACCACCGCCGCCGCGACCCATCGATGCGTCACATTCATTCTGTTGTCCTCTTCATTCTGTTGTCCTCAAAGACGAAGGGAGAAGGAGCGATCATACTGCGACACTGTTCCTGGAGTGTCGCGGTAGTGAGGTGAGTACGACAGACCCGTGACCGAGGCCGTCGATGCGCCCGGCTGACAAGGCGCGAAGAGCGAGAATGCCGGGAGTATGTGAGCGATGAGTCACGCAGTCAACGGGATGCAGCAACAGTCACACCGCCGGCAAGTGGTCGATGACCGCCTGCGTCATGCGGGAGCAGGACAGCGGCTCTTCGGCGCCGCCCATGTCGACGGTTCGCATCCCAGCGCGCAGCACCGCTTCGATGGCGCTCTCGACCGCTCGCGCCTCGTCTTCGAGCGAGCAAGCGTGGCGCAGCAGCATCGCCGCCGATGCGATCGCGGCGATCGGGTTGGCGACGTCCTGACCGGCGATGTCGGGTGCGGAACCATGGACCGGCTCGAACAGACCGCCTTTGCCACCGATGCTCGCCGACGGGAGAAGCCCGAGCGATCCGACGACGGCGCCGGCCTCGTCCGACAAGATGTCCCCGAAGAGATTGCCGGCGAGGAGCACGTCGAACTTGCGGGGATTGGACACCAGCAGCAACGCACACGAGTCGACGAGCTGATGCTCAAGCGTGACATCGGGAAATCGCTTGCCGACCTCGATGACGACCTCGCGCCAGAACCGCGACACCTCGAGAACGTTAGCCTTATCGACCGACGTGACGCGCTTCTGCCGATGCCGGGCGCTTTCGAACGCAACGGTCGCAATCCGTTCGATCTCCTCCCGACTGTAGCGCATGGTGTTGAATGCGGAGTCACCGTCGTCGGTGCGTCCCCGCGGCTCGGCATAGTAGATCCCCCCGGTCAGTTCGCGCACAATCAACAGATCCAGACCGTCGATCAACTCTGCCTTGAGCGAGCTCCCGTTCTCCATCCCCGGCCAGACCTTGGCGGGTCGGAGGTTCGCGAACACGCCGAGCTCCTGCCTCAGCTGGAGCAACGCGGTTTCTGGGCGACGGTCGGCCGGAGCTTGGTCAAACTCTGGGTCGCCCACGGCCCCCAGCAACACCGCATCGGCGGACAGACAGGCCTCGAGCGTGGCCTCCGGCAGCGCCCGGCCCTCGCTGCGTAAGGCGACGCCGCCCACCGAGTGTCGGCTGAGCCCGAACGAATGCTGATAGCGGGTCGCAACCGAGCCGAGCACCTTTTCAGCGGCGGCAATGACTTCAGGACCGATCCCGTCGCCGGGGAGGAGGGCAATCGTCGCGTTCATGAGATGTCCGAGCGAGTCAGCGGGTGAGCAGTTTCGACATAGGCGGTACGAGTAGCGGGCTCGGAGTGACCCTGCTCTCCGGCGCGGCGGACGTGCTTGACGATCGCAGCTACATCATCGTCACTCACGCTCTTCTGTCGATCGGCCAGTTCAATGACTTCGCGATACACGCGGTCGAGCTCGAAGCGCGTCAGCTCGTGCCCCATCTCCACGCAACGCTGCTTGACGGCATGTCGACCCGAGTGTTTCCCGAGCACGAGCGTGGACTCTACGCCAATGTCCTCCGGCTTCATGATCTCGTAGGTCCGCCGATCTTTGATGACGCCGTCCTGATGGATGCCGGCCTCGTGCGCAAACGCGTTGCGTCCGACAATCGCCTTGTTCGCCTGAACGGCTTCGTGGGTCAACGACGTAAGCAGCTGGCTGGTCCGGAACAGCTCCTGGGTGTGCACCGTCGTTTCGTACGGGAGTCGGTCGGGTCGCACGTGGGTCGCCATCACGATCTCTTCGAGCGACGCGTTGCCGGCGCGCTCACCGATCCCGTTGATCGTGCATTCGATCTGTCGAACGCCGGCCCGAACCGCCGCTAGTGAATTCGCCACGGCTAACCCGAGATCGTCGTGACAATGCGCGCTGAACACGGCTTTGTCAGCGTTCGGGACCCGGGCGCGCACTTCGCTGAAGAACTCTTCGATATCTTCCGGCGTGCAGTAGCCCACCGTATCAGGCAGGTTGATCGTCGTCGCGCCGGTGTCAATCGCACGTTCAACGACCTGGCACAGAAAATCCAAGTCGGTCCGCGTCGCATCTTCGGCAGAAAACTCGACGTCGTCCGTGTAGCCGCGTGCTTGCTTGACGCCTGCCGTCATGGCGTCCATACACTGCTCGCGGGTCAGGTGGAGCTTGCGTTCGAGATGGAGGTCTGACGTGGCTATGAATGTATGGATCCGCGAGCGCTCGGCCGGCGCTAGTGACTCGCCGGCGCGCTCGATGTCAGCGGGGTTGCACCGCGCCAGCGCCGCGATGACTGGCTTTCGGATCTCGGTGGCAATGAGGCTGACCGCGTGCGCGTCATCGTCGGACGCGATGGGAAAACCCGCTTCAAGGATGTCGACCCCGAGCACTTCGAGCTGGCGGGCCAACTCGAGCTTCTCCGCCGTGTTCATGGAGAACCCGGGAGACTGCTCGCCATCCCGGAGCGTCGTGTCAAAGATTGTCAGCTTTTCGGCTGCCACGGATGCCTCCTCCACGCGACCACTTGGCCGGGGGTTCTCCTCACAGTAAACGTCGTTTTGAAACCGCAGTCAAAGTTATAAATATTACGATTACATAAGATATCATTATGCAGTGGATCTGTCCGAGCTCCGGGTCTTTCTGACGGTTGCAACCGAACGGAGCTTCTCCCGCGCCGCCGCAAAGCTCCATCGGACCCAGCCCGCGGTGAGCCAAGCCGTCAAGCGACTGGAGGAGGAGCTGGGTGAGCGGCTGTTCGACCGGTCCTCGAAGGGGGGGCAACTGACCGAAGCCGGCACTATCCTGCTGGACTACGCGAGACAACTTACCCGACTCAAAGAAGAAGCAGAAGGGGCAGTCCGAGAGCTGCAGGACCTGCGTCGCGGGCGGGTCTTGATCGGCGCCAACGAGGCGGCGGTTCACGTGCTGTTGTCGGTGATCGAGCGGTTCCGCCAGGCGCACCCTCAAGCGCAGGTCGAGGTCAACCGCACGCCAGCGAGGCAGATCGCCGCCGAAGTGCTCAATCGATCGCTGGACTTCGGCGTGCTGACGTTCGCGCCTCGGGACCGGGGCCTCGACAGCGTCGCCCTGGAGGAGGACGACCTCGTGATGCTTACCCGCCCGGATCATCCCCTGGCCAAGCGGCGACAGATCACCATGGAGGAGTTCGGCCGGCAAACCGTCATCGCGCACAACGACCCATCGCCGGCGCGGGAGCGCGTGCTCAGACTGTACGAACAGCGTCACGCGTCGATCAACATCCAGATTGGATTGCCCAGCCTCGACGGCATCAAGCGCGCAATCGAGCTGGGTCTCGGGGTGGCGCTGCTGCCGCGCCGATGCGCGTTGTCAGAGCTCAACACCGGTCAGCTTGCCGCCGTGAACGTGCCTCAGCTTCGCGAGCCGCGGGACGTTCGGCTCGTGTACCGCGCGTCAGGCGAGATGACCCACGCCGCTGAAGCGTTCCTCGAAGCGGCCAAAGAGATCGCCGGCGAATCCTCTAGCCTTCGAAGCCACTAACGTACGGCAATCGGTTCGCCACGGCGCGAACCTCATCGAAGTTATCGAGCAGAAGCCCCATCGCATCCCAGTGACCGTTGAGCAGCGCCTCGCGGGTCGCGCTCGGGAACTCCAACGCAAATCGCTCGTCGCCGGCACGCAGTGATTGCTCAGACACCGAGACGACGAGCTCAGTGTCGGGCGCCGCTTCGACCATCCGCATCAGACGCTCGACATCGTCGGCAGCGGCCGTCGCGCACGGCAGCCCGATCGTCAGTGAGTTGCCACGAAAGATCTCGGAAAACGACTCGCCGACGCACGCACCAATGCCCCAGCGCTTGAGCGCTTGTGGAGCGTGCTCTCTAGATGACCCCGAGCCGAAGTTTTCGTTGCTCAGTAGGATGGTCGCCTGCCGATACCGTGGGTTCGAAAACGGATGATCCGGCATCGACCCGCGATCGTCCTCGAAGACGTGATCGCCCAGCCCTTCGAAGGTGATTGCCTTGAGGAACCTCGCGGGAATGATTCGGTCGGTGTCGATGTTGGCCCCGCGTATCGGGAGGCCGGGGCCTTCGATCGTGTTAATTCGCCGCGCGTCACTCATCCGGACGTCCCATCCTCTCCGATCAGCTCTCTGACATCGGACACCTCGCCAGTGATGGCGGCAGCGGCGACCATCGCCGGACTCATCAGCAGGGTTCGTCCCGTCGGGCTGCCTTGGCGACCCTTGAAGTTCCGGTTGGAGGACGAGGCGCACACTTCACGACCGTGGAGACGGTCGGGGTTCATCGCCAAGCACATCGAGCACCCGGCACCCCGCCATTCGAACCCGGCATCGAGAAAAATCTGGTGTAGCCCTTCTGCCTCCGCCGCCTGCCGCACCGACTTCGACCCGGGCACGACCAGCGCCTTTACGTGACCGGCGACGTGCTGTCCCTTTGCAACGCGGGCAGCCTCACGAAGGTCCGACAGCCGCGAGTTCGTGCAGGAGCCAACAAACGCCACATCGATTCTCGTGCCGCGGATCGGCGCGCCAGGATCGAAGCCCATGAACTCGAGCGCCTCAGTCACTCCCGCCGAGTCATTCGAAGGAAGAGCCGCCAACTCGGGTACGCGCTCGCCGACGCCAACCGATTGGCCGGGATTGATTCCCCAGGTCACCCGCGGCTCGATCAGCGATCCGTCAATGACCACCTCGTCGTCGTACATCGCGTCAGGATCGGAGGCCATTGACGCCCACCAACCAACCGCCTTCGCGAATGCCTCACCCGCCGGCGCGAATGGCCGCCCTTCGAGGTAGTCGAACGTTGTCTGATCCGGGTTGACGTATCCCGCCCTGGCGCCGCCCTCGATCGACATGTTGCAGAGCGTCATCCGCTCGTCCATTGACATCTGATCGACCACTGCCCCGCCGTACTCATAGGCGTAGCCGACGCCCCCTTTGACACCCAACCGCGCGATGATCTCGAGGATCACGTCTTTGGCGTACACGCCCGGTCCCAGCGATCCGGTTACCGTGATGCGGCGGACCTTCAGCGGGTCCATGGCCAAGCACTGAGACGCCAGCACGTCGCGCACCTGAGACGTGCCGATGCCAAACGCCACTGATCCGAAGGCACCGTGGGTCGACGTGTGGCTGTCGCCGCACGCGATCGTGATCCCCGGCTGCGTCAATCCGAGCTCTGGACCGATTACATGAACGATGCCCTGGCCGTCGGCGCTCAGGTCCGAGAACCGTATCCCGTACTCGCGAACGTTTCGTTCCAGGGCGGCCATCATCTTCTCGGCGAGCTCGTCCGCGAACGGACGGGACTGGTCGAGTGTGGGCACGATGTGGTCGACTGTGGCATAGGTTCGCTCCGGGAATGCGACTCCCGAGCCGCGCGCCCTCAGCATGTCGAATGCCTGTGGCGTCGTCACCTCATGGATGAGGTGCAGACCGATGAACACCTGGGTCTGACCGGTGGGCAGCGTCCGAATCGTGTGCGCGTCCCAAACCTTCTCGAGCAGGGTTCGTCCCATGGGCATATTCTAGCGGCGTGCGTCGGCGAGTGTCCGCGCCCGCTTGAAGTATCCGGGAGCGCGCAGGCTCGCGCAGATATCGAAGAAGGCCGGTGTCGGCCTCTTCCATTCCAGCTCGTCGACGGCATCGAAAACGGGCGCCGTCGTGCGAAGCGTCGCTAGCTCACGAAACAGCGCGGCGTCGTCGCGGGCAGCTGCAAGGTTCCCGGCTAGCCGCGCCGCGCCCCGCACCTTGACGTCCCAGTTTGCGGCATCCGCCGGAATCTCCTCGATATGGCCGTACCGCGCGAGCAGCATCGAGGCAGATTTGGCACCCCAGCCGGGAACGCCAGGGTAGCCGTCAGCGGTATCTCCCACCAACGCCAGGTAGTCGATGATCGACTCCGGACCCACGCCGAATCGCTGGCGCACACCGTCGGCGTCACGCACCTCGCCCGCGCGCCGGTCGAACTGCACGACCCGCCGATCTCGCACACACTGCGAGAGGTCTTTGTCAGGGGTACAGATGAAGACTTGCTCCACGCGAGCGTCGTTCGCGGCCCGAGCCGCCGCTGAGGCCAAAGCGTCGTCCGCTTCGCACTCGACCATCGGCCACACGACCACCCCCAGTGCGCGGAGCGTGTCCTCCAGCGGGTGAAACTGGCTGAGGAGATCGGGATCGATGCCCTCGCCTGTCTTGTAGCCGGAATAGAGTTCGTTCCGAAATGACTCGACCGTGTGATCGGTCGCGACGCCGAGGTGCGTCACGTCGTCCTCGAGCATCCCGATGACCGAGCCGAGGACGCCGCGCACGGCACCCGCCTCGCTTCCGCGGGCGTCCTCGAGAGACGGCACGGCAAAGAAATGCCGGAACAGCTCGTAGGTGCCGTCCAGGAGGAAAACGTTCAGATCACGCCGCTCCTTCGACCCCGCCGGGATCTCGGCCGCCACGCCTCGAAGGTGCCGGCTCTCTTGGCTCGACGAACGTGCTCAGTCTCCGGCTCCGCGACGGCTCGCGAAGCTTCCTGAGTGCAGCGGCTTCGATCTGGCGGATGCGTTCACGGGTCAACGAGAACTTCTCGCCAAGCTCCGCGAGCGTCGGTTCCGCGCCGTCGGTCAAGCCGAAGCGCATCCGAATCACTTCTCGCTCCTTCGGGCTCAGCGTTTCGAGAACCGACTCGGTCTGCCGGCGCAGGTCGTACGCGATCGTCGATTCGGCCGGATTGACGGCCTGGCGGTCTTCGATGAAGTCGCCAAACTGGCTCTCCTCGCCGTCGCCAATGGGAGAATCGAGCGACACGACGGTCTGGGCAATCCGCCGGGCTTTTCGAACCACGGCGATCGGAAGATCGGCGCGCTCCGCCAGCTCCTTCGTCGTCGGCTCGCGACCTAGGTCTCGGGTCAGCGTCTGGGTTGCGCGGTTCAGCTTGTTGAGCGTCTCGATCATGTGCACCGGGATGCGAATCGTGCGCGCCTGGTCGGCGATCGCTCGCGTGATAGCCTGACGAATCCACCACGTGGCGTACGTCGAGAACTTGAAGCCGCGCCGGTAGTCGAACTTGTCGACCGCACGCATCAACCCGATGTTGCCCTCCTGGATCAGATCCAAGAAGGCCAGTCCGCGGTTGGCATACTTCTTCGCAACCGACACGACCAGCCGCAAGTTGGCTTCCGTGAGCTCCTTGCGCGCCCGCTCAGCTTGCGCCGACCCCGCAAAGATGATCTCCTGGACGCGGTTGAGTGTCCGAAAGCTCTCGCCGACTTCCTGGTGACGCTCCCGCAGGGCCCGCCGCGCATCGCGCAGGCCGGGCACTTCCACCCGCTTCGTAGACTTCCGTCGACCACGAGCCGGGGGGGTCGACTGGCGAACCAGCCGCTCGACCTTTCGCTGGGCCCGCCGCAACACCAATGCGGCTTGATCGACCTTTTCGACGAACGACTGACGCACCGCCGGAGTGAAATCGATGCCTCGGATCGTGCGCGACACCTCGATGCGCGCGCGAATCACTTTCCACTTCGTCTTCACCGACGTACGTCGATACCGCTTCTTCGCTGCGACGGCGCGCGACTCACGCCGGGCCAACTCCTTCAGCGCTGCCGCTACGGCATCGATCTCACCGAGCAGCCGCTTCGCTCGGTTGGCACGTTGGCGATCGGACAAGTCGGTGTCCGGCAGCGCGACCAAGTCGTTCAGCTGGCAATCACCCTGTCTCAGCTGCTCGCCCAGATCGACGACGTGCCGCGCAATGATCAAACTGCGCGACAGCGCGGTCCAGACTCGGTTCTCGCCGCGCTCGATCCGTTTGGCAATCGCCACCTCACCCTCACGCGTCAGCAACGGCACACGGCTCATCTGGCGCAGATAGGTTCGGACCAGATCCTGACCTTGGTCGGAGTCTTCCCCCGGCGCGTGAACTTCGGGTTCCGGAGTGACGCGAAGCGCGGGTCGGCGGCGGGCGGGAACGTCGATCGAATCGGTGTTGCCCTCGACCTCGACGCCTGCAGCCTCTACCTCTTGAAGCAACGAGCTGAGATCCTCGGAATCAAGCTCCTGAGAGACGTGCTCGAGCACCTGATCAAGCGTGACGAAACCACGCTCTTGACCGAGTGTGACCAGATCGCGCACGATCTCCTGTTTTTCCTGCAGTAGCAAATCGATGGCTCCTCTCGCTCTGGTCTGCGTGCGCCGGGCAGGTCACCGTCGGCTGGGTGAACGCCACGCGTATCTGCAGACCTATATAGAGTTAGACGCCCACCTGGAGTGGATAGTTTCGGTGAACAGCAGGTTATTCTATCAACAATCCGATAAAAATTCTTCACATTTTTGTCCTCGTGTGCATCAATTATTGGGGGGTTTGACGAAAACCGACTAGGAGACCTGGCTCTCAGGAGCCAGTCCGTATAGTCAACCGGTCAACTATTTAACGTTGGCTCGACATAAGTGGAATATGCGAGTGGTGCGCGACAGAACTGGCCGTTCAGCCCGGGGCGGCGGCGGAGAAAATGCTGGGCTAGGTTGGTTCGGCGGGGTCTTCACGCCGAGCGTGCTCACGATTCTTGGCATCATCTTCTTCCGGCGTCTCGGCTTCGTGGTCGGCAGCGTAGGCCTTCCCCAGGCCCTGTTCATGCTCGGCCTCGCGACGCTGATATCGGTCCTCACCAGCATTTCCCTCTCTGCAGTCGCAACAAACCGGAAGGTCAAGGGCGGAGGCGACTACTACCTTATTTCGAGAACCCTCGGTGTCGAGTTCGGAGGAGCGCTTGGGCTCATCCTCTTCGCCGCGCAAGCGGTGTCAGTTGCGTTCTATGCGGTCGGCTTCGGGGAAGGGATCGCGCGTCGCTCGTGGGCGGGTCGGACTGGGTCGTTCGCCTGTCCGCCGTCCTCGCATCAATCTGTCTCTTTGGCGTCGCGTACGCTGGCGCTGATCTGGCCACCCGCTTCCAGTTCGGCATCATGGCGATCCTCCTCGCAGCCATTGGTGCACTCTTCGTTGGCGCGTATGGGGCCTGGGACCCCGAGACATTGCGGCAGAGCTGGGCGGGCTGGGCGGGAACCGCCGACGCATTGCCCTTCTGGGTGGTGTTCGCGATCTTCTTTCCAGCGGTCACTGGTTTCACGCAGGGCGTCAGCATGTCGGGCGACCTCGAGAACCCGGCGCGAAGCCTCCCGCGCGGCACGTTCCTGGCGGTTGGCGTCTCAACGGCGGTGTACGCTGCCGCGATGGTCGCACTCGCGGCTACGCTCCCCACCTCGGTCCTTGCAAGCGACTACGACAGCCTCAGAAAAGTCGCGGTTCCTCCGTGGCTCATCGATCTGGGTGTGCTCTCGGCAACGCTCTCGTCCGCACTCGCGTCGCTTCTCGGCGCGCCGCGCATCCTCCAAGCGCTGGCCCGCGACCGACTGTTCAAGCCGCTGACGTTCTTCGCAGCGGGTGACGGTCCCAACGATAACCCTCGCAGGGGCGTCATGCTGACGGGCGGGATCTCGCTGGTCGCCATCGCAATGGGCGACCTCAACACGATCGCCGCGCTCGTCTCGATGTTCTTCTTGGTGTCGTACGGCCTGCTGAACTACGCGACGTATGTGGAGGCGGTCGGAGCAAGCCCGGCGTTCAGGCCACGGTTCCGGTTCTTCCACGCTCGGACGAGTCTGGCGGGCACAGCACTCTGTGGGTTCGTGATGCTCATGATCGACCCGCTGGCCAGCGCCGTCGCGCTCGGCATCCTTGGAGCGTTATACCACTACCTCCGGCGGACCGCCGGCCCAGCGAGCTGGCATGACAGCCGTCGCGCGTACCGGCTCAAGCGCGTGAAGGACGGCCTGCGAGACCTGTCCTCCGATATCGAGGGGCCGACTGACTGGCAGCCGCACGTCCTCGTGTTTACCGAGACCCGGGAGCGCCGGGAACGCCTGCTGAAGGTGGCCAGCTGGGTCACTGGCGGGTCGGGCATTCTGACGGCGGTTCAACTGATCGAGGGCGACGGAGCGTCACCGGCGGTGAGAAAGTCGGCCGCCGCCGCAGAGCTCGAGCTGCGTCAGGAGCTGGACGAGCAGGCGGTGGACGCGTTTCCCCTCGTTGTCGCCGCGCCTGATCTTCGCGTCGGCGCAACGACGCTGCTACAGGCCTGGGGGGTCGGACCCATCCGCTCGAACACGGTGCTGCTCAACTGGTACGACAGTCGGGCCTCGGAAGAACAGCCGACACTTTCGCTCTGGTATGCGCGACTCCTGCAGCGGGCGGCCCGCCTAGGCCAGCATGTCGTCGTGCTCGATGCGGACGAAGCCGATTGGCAGGCGCTCCGGGAATCGCCGACCGAGGGACGGCGGATCGACGTCTGGTGGTTCGACGGCGCCTCGTCCCGGCTCGCGCTCTTGTTCGCCTACCTCATGACACGGACCGACGACTGGGACGACGCCACTATCCAGGTCGTCGCACCTTCACCCGCCGATGCAACCCTCAAGACGGAGTCCAGCCTGCAGCGCCGTCTGGAGGAGCTTCGGATCGATGCGGCCGTACGCATCGTGGCGGCAGAGGATGGACCCACGATGTACCAGCAGTCCGCCGACGCCAATTTTGTTCTCCTGCCTCTCCGCCTCGAAGGCATGAACACACTACATCCGGCGGGTGGTCCCGTACATGAGCTGTTCGATACCCTGCCGGTAGTCGCGATGGTCGCGGCATCGGGCGACGTCAAGCTGACGCCTGACGAAGACACCGCCGATCCCGGAAGCGAGGACGGAGACGAGTCGCAGGTCGCTGATGGGACGAGTCCGACTTCGTCCGATAAGGAACCATAGAGCAGCGGGTGTGTAGGACGCGACAAGCCGTGCCAAAACGTGCACGGAGGCCGCCACGTCTGACTGCTATGATCGACCATCGCTACCATGTCTGCTCCCTTCGACGGCGCACCCCAGAAAGCCCAGATCGCCGATGGTGTGCAGACCCGCCCTGGCCCAAGCCCGCCGAATCAGCCAGTGCCGGGTGACGCAGAGCCAACCGACCTTGCGAGCCCCGGGCTCTACATCAACCGCGAGCTGAGCTGGCTGGAATTCAACCAACGGGTCTTGCAGCAGGCTCTCGACCCGCGGCACCCGTTGCTGGAGCGCGTCAAGTTTCTTTCGATCGTGGCGACCAACCTCGACGAGTTCTTCATGGTGCGCGTCGCCACGCTGCTTCGAAAGTTCCGCAGTAACGTCGAGGATGTCTCGCCCGATGGCCTCGACACCGTGCAACAACTGGAGGCTATTCGCCGACGGGCGGGCGCGATGATGGATGACATGGCGTCGTGCTGGGCGGCCGTGTTGCGCCCCCTGCTCGAGGAGCACGACGTGCTCGTTCTCGAACCGC
Organism: Vicinamibacterales bacterium; assembly: GCA_965216615.1. Lineage (GTDB taxonomy): Bacteria > Acidobacteriota > Vicinamibacteria > Vicinamibacterales > UBA8438 > CAUZIB01. The sequence goes on from OZ244182.1 coordinate 209,859, forward strand.
CCGACTATTCGGAGCGGGTGCGCAGCTATCTCGCTGACTACTTTCGTCGCAACATTCACCCGGTCCTCACGCCACTCGCATTCGATCCAGGTCATCCGTTCCCGTTCATCTCCAACTTGAGCATGAACCTGGCGGTGGTGGTGCGGCACCAGCAGCGGACACGATTCGCCAGAGTCAAGCTTCCGGACGTGCTGCCGAGGTTCATTCCATTGCCCGAAGAGGTGTCAGGCAAGCCTGGGCATACGTTCGTCTTCCTTGAAGACGTCGTCAAAGAGAACATCGGCATCCTCTTTCCCGGTGCCGCCGTGAAAAGCGCTCATCTGTTTCGCATCGTCCGGGATACGGACATGGTGATACAGGAAGATGAGGCAGACGACCTGCTGGAATCGGTCGACCGGTCGCTCAAGGAGCTACGGTACGGAGACCTGTCCCAGCTCATCACCGAATCCTCGATGCCCGCGCGGGTGATCAGCATCTTGCTCGAGAACTTCGAGGTCAGTGACGACGTCCTCGTTGAAACTCCGGAACGGATGGGCTTTGGTGATTGGGCGGCGCTCACGCGATTGCATCTTCCCCAACTCAAGGATCCCCCGTTCTCCCCGCGGCATCAGTGGTCCGACGACGACCTCGACACGATCTTCGACCAGATCAAGAGTCGTGATTACTGGGTACACCACCCGTTCGATTCGTTCTCGTCGGTCGAGGTCTTCCTGGGTGCCGCAGTGGAAGATCCCAACGTGATCGGAATCAAGATCACGTTGTATCGAATCGGATCCAACTCACCGCTGATCGACATGCTGATCCGAGCAGCCGAGGCCGGTAAGCAAGTGGCGGTCCTCGTCGAGCTCAAGGCTCGATTCGACGAGCGTAACAACATCGTATGGGCGCATCGATTGGAGTCGGCGGGCATCCACGTCGTCTACGGCCTGCTGAACCTCAAGACGCACTGCAAGCTGTGCTTGGTCGTGCGAAAGGAGCCAGACGGAATCGTCCGGTACGCGCACATCGGTACCGGCAACTACAACCGCGTCACGGCGCAGGTCTATACGGACCTCGGCTTGTTCACCGCCGAACCTGGAGTCGTCGATGAGGTGACGGAAGTCTTCAACTACCTCACCGGCTACTCGAGCAAGGCCGACTACCGCGCGCTGCTGGTCGCGCCGCTCAATCTCCGATCGGCATTCACGCACCTGGTTGAACGCGAGGCGGAGCACGCGCGTGCGGGGCGACCCGCCCGCATCATCATCAAGAACAACTCGGTGGCAGACCCGGAGCTGATTCGCGTGCTATACCGCGCGTCACAGGCTGGTGTGCGCATCGACATGATCGTGCGGGGCGTCTGCTGCCTGCGACCCGGAATCCCAGGCGTGAGCGACAACATCCGCGTGCGCTCGATTGTCGGTCGCTTCCTCGAGCACTCGCGGCTCTACTCGTTCGAGAATGGCGGCGACCCCGAGGTCGTGATCGGCAGCGCCGACCTCATGGAACGGAACCTGGACCGGCGGGTCGAAACCCTGTGCTTCGTACGCGACAAGACGATCCGCGACGCGTTGCGGGAGGATCTGTTGGAGGTGCTCCTGGCAGACAACGACCGAGCCATGGAGCTGGACGCCGACGGAAGCTACCGCGCGGCTGAGACGCCCGTCCGATCGGTCGTCATCAGCGCCCACGAAGAGTTCGTGCGGTTACACCACGCCGCACGCGACGAGTTGAACTCGCCACACTAGTACCGATAGTGCTCGGGCTTGTACGGCCCCTCGACCGGCACGCCTAGGTAGTCGGCCTGCTCCTGGCTAAGCTCAGTTAGCTTGACGCCCAGGTGATCCAGGTGCAGGCGCGCGACCTTCTCATCCAGGTTCTTGGGCAGCATGTAGACCTTCTTCTCGTACTCGCCGGTGTTCGCATGGAGCGCGAGCTGCGCGAGCACCTGATTCGTGAAGGACGCCGACATGACGAAGCTGGGGTGCCCCGTCGCGCAGCCCAGGTTGAGCAACCGTCCCTCCGCCAGCACCAGCACGCTATGCCCGTCCGCAAAGCGCCATTCGTCGTACTGCGGCTTGATGTTGATTCGCTCGATGCCCGACACGTTCTTGAGGCCAGCCATGTCGATTTCGTTATCAAAATGGCCGATGTTGCCAACGATGGCTTTGTCTTTCATTCGGCCCATTTGGGCAGCCGTAATGACGTCCTTGTTGCCGGTCGCGGTGACAAAGATGTCGGCCCTCGCCAGCATGTTCTCGAGGGTGTTGACTTCGTAGCCCTCCATCGCGGCTTGAAGCGCACAAATCGGATCAACCTCCGTTACGACGACCCGACATCCCTGCCCACGGAGCGATTGGGCGCACCCTTTGCCCACCTCGCCAAACCCGCAGACCACGGCCACCTTACCGCCGAGCATGACGTCCGTCGCCCGCGCCAACCCATCCGGGAGCGAATGCCGGCACCCATACACATTGTCGAACTTACTCTTGGTCACCGAGTCATTGACGTTGATGGCGGGGAAGAGGAGGCTCCCGTCGCGCATCATCTCGTAGAGGCGATGCACACCGGTCGTCGTCTCTTCGCTGACGCCGCGAATCGCAGGACTAATCCGCTGCCATTGTTGGGGGGCCCGGCCCTGGAGCTCCCGAAGGAGGTCGAGGATGACTCCCCATTCCTCAGGATCCTTCTCCGGATCGAAAGCAGGAACCGTCCCTGCCTTTTCGAATTCGTAGCCCTTGTGGATGAGAAGCGTGGCATCGCCACCGTCGTCCACGACCAGGTCTGGACCGGACCCATCCGGCCAGACGAGTGCTTCGTTGGTGCACCACCAATACTCGGGAAGCGTCTCCCCCTTCCAGGCAAAGACCGGCGTTCCCCGCGGATGGTCCGGTGTCCCCTCCGACTCGGGCCGACCAACGACGACAGCACTGGCGGCGTGATCCTGGGTCGAGAAGATATTGCAAGAGGCCCAGCGCACATCGGCCCCGAGATCAGTGAGCGTTTCGATGAGCACCGCGGTTTGCACCGTCATGTGAAGACTGCCCATGACCTTGGCACCGGCGAGCGGCCTCTTACCAGCGTTTGCGTGCCGCAGGGCCATCAAGCCTGGCATCTCCTGCTCGGCCAGCCGAATCTCATCCCGGCCACGGGTGGCCAGCGACAGGTCGGCCACCTTGTGTGACGGACGCCCGCGCTGGGCTGCTTCATCAAATGGATGCATCGTCTCGACCGAAGGTGTACTCATGAACGTCTCCTCTAACAACTGACAACTGACAGATGACGACCATTCTACCGCGCTCCGCCCGGGAAGAATGGACCGGCCCTGCGGCTAGCGGGACCGTGGTCTCGAGGCGCGAGGCGATCGCGATCGATCGCGCCGACGCGGGGGCTTTTTCGCGGTGTCCCCCGCCCCCCGGGTCGCGGCGGGAACCGGTTTCGACAACGGGGCGTGCAAGGTCTGCTGGTAGTAGTCGTCCACCAGCATCGCGATCAGCGCTGACTCGTCTTCGTTCTCGGCCAGCGCCCGCGCCAGGGGCACGAATCGCTGACTGCGCTCGGCCTGCAACTTGTCGCGCTCGCGGAAGTTGGCCTCGAGGAGCGTGGTCACCCGCTCCGCCACGACACCCTGCACGTCCGCATCGGTGGGGGCCGCAAACTGGCGGAAGTCAATCTCGTATCGCTTCGCAATGCCGTCGAGCGTCAGCGACTCGGATTCGGTCACCAGCGAGATCGCGACGCCCGCGGCCCCCGCTCGACCCGTTCGACCTGCGCGATGGATGTATCCCTCAGGATCATCGGGAGGCTCATACTGAAGCACGTGCGACAGCTCGGGAATGTCGAGCCCGCGCGCGGCCACGTCGGTCGCCACCAGAAATCGCAGTTCGCCTTGCCGCAGCCGCTTCAGAATCAACTCACGGTCTGACTGCGACCGATCTGCACTGAGCTCGTCCGCATCGTACCCGAACCGCTGGAGCACCACCGTCACGTAGTGGACCGCGGCTTTCGTATTACAAAAGACGATCGCGGAAGCCGGATTCTCGACCTCGATGACCCGAATCAGGCAGCGATCTTTGTCCATGGCCGGAACGATGCAGAAGGAGTGCTCGGTGTCCGTCACGTGCACTTGCGAGCCGCTCAGCGAGATGAACTCTGGATCGCGCAGAAACTCCTTCGAGGTGTGCATGACGAACGGCGGAAACGTTGCCGAGAACATGCTGTTGTGCAGGTGCTCGCGCGTCGATGCGGGGAGGTGCCGCTGGACCTCCTGCATGTCTGGGTAGAAGCCCATCGATAGCATTCGGTCGGCTTCGTCAAAGACCCGCATGCTGAGCGAGCGCAGCGTGAAGGTGCCGCGCAACAGATGGTCAAGGACCCGTCCCGGCGTGCCGACGACGATGTGTGCGCCGCCTCGGAGCGCCTCGACCTGCGGGCCATATCCCACGCCGCCGTAGACGGCGACCGTACGCAGCCCGCTCTCCCCGCATAGCAGCTCCGCCTGCTGAGCCACCTGTTTGGCTAGCTCGCGCGTGGGCACCAACACGAGTGCCTGGCACGCTGCGGTCGCCGCATCGAGCCGATCGAGCATCGGCAGGATGAACGCGCCCGTCTTGCCGCTGCCTGTGCGCGCCTGGACCATGACGTCGCGGCCGTCCAGAAGCGCTGGTATCGCCCGCGCCTGCACCGGCATGAGCTCGGTCCAGCCGGCACGGGCGACCGCGGCCTGCAACGACTCCGGAAGAAGCTGTGGCGCGAGGTCGGTCGGGGGTGTCGACGAATCGACGGTCGAAGTGTCAGGGTGGTCGGTCAAATTAGCCTGCCCGCAGCACCACTGGCCACGGTGGGACCTGCTCTTTGGCCCATTCTACACAGTACGCAGCCCTTTCGGTGCAAGCAGAAAGATGGTGCGTTCCTTGCTTTACGACACGTTGGGGGTGACCGTCAGTCTTGCGGAAGCGGGGTAGGGGACGATGTCAGAGAAGGCAAAGGTGAGAAAGTATCCTCGGGTGGGTCTTGGTGTGGACTCTGCGATCTGGTCAGAGGTCTGGCAGGGGGAAATCGGTGGAGCGAACCCAGTGGGCGGGGTCGTGACCGTCCTCGGCGCCGGTGGCGCCTTCGTCGAGGTCAGCGAGGTCTACGAGGTGGGTAGTACCGTCGGACTCAGGTTTCTGCTTCCTGGTACCCGCGAGGAAATCGCGTGTGACGGTGTGGTGCGGGAGTTCGTGCCCGGCCGCGGCATCGGGATCGAGTTCAGCGAGATCTCCCCGATCGACCGCGAACGTGTGCGTGCTGCAGCGTTGACCTTGGTCTAGCACCACACCCGAGACCGCTCGTCTCGGGCAGGCTGATCGCTCGCTTCAGGCAAGAGTGCTGACGACGCTACGGAATGCTGCCAACGGTGCTGTTCAGGTTGCCATAGAGGCCGTTGGTCGTCGATCCGAGATTGATCAGCCATGTCAATGAGACCAACGAGATAAACCCAGCCAACAGCGCGTACTCGATGAGATCCTGCCCATCGGTCTCAGAGAACAAGCGAACGAAAGTTTTTTGCATGCGACGCCAGCCTTCCGTGTGCAATGCTTCTGCTGTGTCTCCCATAATCGAGTTGTTCCAGTTATACCTCCTGCAAGGCAAGTTCCAGGGCACAAGCCCCACATTTCGTGCAGTTCTGGCAAGGAAGTCACTGCCAAGGTTACACATTTGCAGACGAACGGAAGAAAACCTGTCTTACGGCCGGAATAAAATCTGGGATTTGGTGAACAATGCGCGGTTCGTTCGCCGATAACGACCTGAACCAAAACGCTGCTTCTCGAAGTCCTCGATGAGATCCTCCTGCTGGTAGTGGTCGTCGTACCCGACATAGAACACGGTCCCGCCGTTCACTCGATACGCGAACAACACGTTGAGGTCGACCTTTTTGTCAAACGTGTTGTACTCCGCGATGTTGCGCACGAGGAATCGTTCAGTGAACTGAAACGTCGTGAGGCCACGGATAATCTTGATGTCGAAGACTTCGGAGCCGCCTCTTAGACTGTCGTTGAACCGGCTGGTGGTTAGGCTGACCCGGGACTGCAGCCTGGTGGTTAGGCTGACCCGGGACTGCAGCCAGGGCCGTCGGCCGCAGGTCGAGGCCAATCGAGGTCGCGACCTCGCGCCCGAGATAGGGGTCGTCTGCGTCAAAGAAGATCTCGTCCCCGGCGGTCCAGCCGACGTTCGCCGCGAACGTGCGATTGTTCACCCCCCCGACGAACGAATAGCGATGCTTGAGAAACTCAACCCCGCTGAACCGCTCCATGTCGCGAGTGTGAGCGGCACCGGCGCGCAGGTTCCGAGCGAGCGAGAAGGTCACCGCTTCCCTGAGGTTCACGTCGTCGAGCACGCCGTCGAAGTTCCAGTTCCGCCCGTACGACACCCTCGGGCCCCAGTCGATGATCCAGTTCTGCGGAAACCAGCGAAACGACACATTCCCGACTACCCGCCGCTGATCCTGCCGCCGGACAAACCCCACCTCGGTATCGAAGTGTGGGGAGATCTCATAGCCCCCAAGCGACCAGTCGAAGTTTCGCCCGTTGCGTCTCAGCTGAAGATCAACCATGTGCCCAAGCCGCTCGAGACCATCTGTGTCGACTTGGGTGGACCGCGCGGCGACTGCGCTGAAGCGGTGAATCCGGGACAGACGAAAACCGCCATCAACGCCACTCAGCGTGCTGCGGCTGTCCAGGAAGTTCCGGTTGGTCACGATCGCGCCGATGTGCGACTCGGAGTAGAGATCGTACTTGGCGCGACCGATGAACGTCTGCGCGCCATGGCCGAAGGCGGGATCGCTCTCATCGTCGAGGTTGCCGGGCGCTTCGTCGTTCGCCGTGAGGACGCCGACGGTGAACCTGCCAACCTTCCCGGTAAGCTTCGCCCCAAACAACGGATCGACAATGGTACGCGTGTGCACCAGCGGCACCGGACCGCTCACCGCAAAGATCTCGTTGCCCTCGATGAAGAACGGTCGCAGCTCCGGGAAGAACAACGGGAAGCGCCGATTGACCTCGATCTGAGGAAGATCGCTCTCGATCTGCGAGAAGTCTGGGTTGAACGTGAAGTCGGCCGTCAGGTTCGAGGTCACGCCGTACTTGAGGTTGACACCGGCCTCGGGCTGGTTGGACGCGCTGAAGGTGCCCGTCGGGGTATCGAGCGACCCGAACCGAATGCCGGTCACGGTCGGCATGATCTCCAGATTGTGGCTCGTGGACAGATCCGTCATGCCCTCCAAGACACCCATCTGTCCCATGAAGCTTCGAACGTCGCGCGTCATCGGCGCCCACACGATGCGCTCGCGATCGCGCTCCTTGATTTCGCGCACGAACTGGAATCCCCACCGATGCGGAACGCCTGGGGGCAGTTGCGGATACCGAAGGCTCTTGAACGGAATCGCCATCTCCGCCGTGAAGCCGTCCTCGACAATCTCGGCGCCCGATTCGAACAGGGCGTCCCACGACCGGTCGGCGCGCGGGATCCCGGCGCCGCGTTCGACGATGGAACTCAAATTGATGATGCCGTCGCCCTGGACGTTGTAAGCGTTGAGGTCGAAGTCGAACGATCGCTGCTGGTCCATGAACGTGTCGAAGTAGACCGTCAACAGGTCATCCTCGAACGCTTGGTCACGATCGGCACGGTTGGCGCGCAGGATGCTCGGATCGGTGTAGTGCGCGTAGAACGCGAAGTAGATGTGGTTCCGGTCGAATGCCACGTACATCTCGGTCGTCTCGGTCGGGACTGCACCATCGACCGGCTCGTACTGCACGAAATCTGTCACCGCGGTAGCGGTCTGCCAGACCGGGTCGTTTAGTCGACCGTCAATCTCAGGTGGGATCTCGGTGCGTATCGGGCGGATCGTGGGCCGGCCAGCAAGCACGCCAGCCGATCGGGCCGCCGCCGTCGCTGACGGCTCCTGGGCGCCGAGCGGACCGCCTGCGAGCAATCCCGTCAGCAGGGCGCCGACCAGCGTGCTGTTCCGCAGTATGCCGCTCACAATGACGAATGATATCCAGTGCGCCTTGAAGGGCTCTGGGCAAGACAGGTATGCTGCCTGCCTCATTCCCGCACGATGAAACCTCCGATCGGATTCATTGGACTCGGAAACATGGGCCAGGGCATGGTCCGCAACCTGCTGGCGGAAGGCGCGACCGTCACGGTCTACACGCGCACCCGGGCCAGGATTGACGCGATGACCGCGGAGGGGGCCACGGGTGCGTCCTCGGCAAACGAGCTCGCGGCTGCTGCTGATATCGTGCTGGCGTGTCTACCCGACGTGCCGGCCTCGCGTGACGTGTTTCTCGGAGAGCGCGGGGTTCTCGCCAACGCTCGGCGAGGACAGATCTTCGTCGATCACAGCACCGTCGATATTGCCACCTCACGTCTGTGTGCGGAGGCAGCGGAGCAGAGGGGGGCGTTCTTTCTTGACGCGCCGATTTCCGGGGGACCCGACGGGGCGTCCGCGGGCACGCTGACGATCATGGTCGGTGGCGAACAGCATCCGTATGACACGGCGCGGCCCTACTTCGACATGATGGGGGCGCGTGTGGTCCGCCTCGGTGCCAGCGGCGCAGGAACCGCGATGAAGCTGATCAACCAGCTGCTGGTCGGCGTTCACACCGTGGCGGCGGCCGAGGCGTTTGCGCTAGCGAACTGGGCTGGCGTCGATCTCCAGGTGGCGGCGGAGATCCTGCACGTCAGCTGGGGCGCCAGCCGAATGATCGATCGGAACGCACCGGTCACGCATGCGCAGGCCTTCGCGGAGTCTCGGACGCCGGTCCGCACCCTCCACAAGGATCTCGATATCATTACCGCGCTCGCCGATGAGGCCCAGCTGACGCTGCCGCTTGGCATCGAGGCCCACAAGGTGTTTCGCTCACGGCTGAGCGAGGGGAAGGGCGACGACGACATCGCGAGTGTGATCGAGACGATCAAAGGACTCCCTCGTTGACCGCCTGCGACCTAGTGCACTAGAGCGGATTTCATGAGGTCGTAGCGACCGAATAGCCGCAATGTCGAAAGTAGTTGCGGCATTCGGCTGGATCATAGCCGGGCACGGCGGCGCCAATGGTGTTCCACAGGACCTCCCGTGTGCGACAGCGGGCCTTGCGCAAGATCGCCTTCAGCTTCGCAAACGCCAGCTCAATCGGATTGAAGTCAGGACTGTATTTCGGCAGAAACCAGAGTTGCGCGCCGACGGCTTCGATCGCTCGTCGCACCGCGGGGCTCTTGTGACACGAGAGGTTGTCCATGATGACGATGTCGCCAGGCGCGAGCGTTGGCGTCAGGACCTGCTCGATGTAGGCCAGAAAACTGGCGCCGTCGATCGGGCCATCAAACACGGCCGGCGCGGTGAGGCCTGTCACGCGCAACGCCCCGAGAAACGTCGTGGTGTGCCAGCGGCCATCCGGCGTGTGGTCGGGGACCCGGGCGCCGGACAGCCCGCGGCCATAGCGGCGAATCAGATCGGTCCGCACACCACTCTCATCGAGAAACACGAGGCGCGCGGGATCGAGCGTCGGCGCCGAGGCGCGCCAGACCGTGCGGGCGAGGCGGACGTCAGCGCGATCGTGTTCCGACGCGTGTACCGTTTTTTTTTAAACCGAAAGCCGAGCCGTTTGATCGTGCGGCACAGCGTGGGGAGACTCGCCGGCGTGCGCAGGGCCTCCTGTCATTCGGCCAGCGTGCGATCCGGCCGCTCGCGGATCAGGGCCGCCAGCTCCGTGAGCTGGGCGTGGAGGATCCGCGGGCGCCAGCGAATTTGCTTGCGGGGCGCCACCTCGCCGGTTTCGCGTCGACGCTGCTTCAGCCGATCGACCCACGCGCGACTGACGGAGTACTTCTCGGCGAGTTCGTCCGACGGTAACCCCGCGTCCGCATCGCGCAGCACCCGGAGTCGTAGATCCATCGAGTACGCGGCCATAGCTACCTCCTGTGCCACAGGAGTACCACGCCCGCGTACTACGTACAAGTGCAATTCGCTTTAGCTCGACACACACGCGAGGAAACCGCCGGACAGCGAACACTCCGTGTCGATCGTATTCGACTGCTGAACGCCGTCGCCGAGCGTCGTCTCGTACGTGGCCGCGGTCGTGAGCGACGACACGCAGAAGTCGATGCCCGCTTGATCGCCGTCCAGCCAGGCCGCTTCTATCTCGACCGTTCCGACTCCAACGGCTGTCAGGCACAGGCCCTCTGTCCGGGTTGACGTGAGCGACTGCTCTGCGCACGACCCCTGCACGCACACCTCGGCGCGAGCAGCGCCGGCCTGAACGGCTTCTGCCAGATCCGTTTGGCCCTCGGTGACCCGCAGACGGAGCTGCACCCGCCACGCAATCAGATCACCCTGGGTCGCCGTGGACGACGACATCACCGTAAGTGGCTGGCTGGGTTTGGTCGGACTATTCGGATCCGAGTCGCAGCCGGCCAGGGCCAACACGGTGACTAGCAAGAACCCGTAGAGAACGATGGGAGAGTGGCGATTCATGCTGACCAGACCAATACACATCGCCCCTGTTGGACCGGCTCGTATTTCGACCGAACGCCGAGATCGGCATCGGCAGCGACCTCGTTCTGATCGGGCTGAACTTCGAGTTCGCCTACAAGATTCCGCTCGACGACAAGTCGTGGACCCCCTACCTTGGCGGCGGACCGGCGCTCAATGTCATCGATCGCAGCGAGAGTCGGCCGGGTCGAGATGGTACCGATGTCGAAGGTGGGTTCAACATCATGGTAGGTGTCGCACATGACGGCGGCCTCTTCGGCGAGTTTAAGGTCGGTGCGCTCGACAGCCCAGATCTCAAGCTGTTGGTGGGGTACTCGTTCTGATGCGCGCGCGGGACCGCGCGTGCTAGAGAGACGAGAAGAGCATCTGCAGGTGACGTGATTCGTCAACGTCGGATGCCAAAGGCACCGCGAGGTGAATCACATTCAGCCGATAGTACAGATCCGAACGGAAGCTCCCAGCCGCGATGCGCTCCGTCAAGTCCGTCGTCGACGCCGTGACCAGGCGAACGCCGCCGGCGCTCCCGCGGGACGCGGGCGGAGCCGCGTGGCTGACGTCGAGGAAGTAGACCAACATTTCCTGCGCAGCGGGCGTGAGTAGATCAACGTGATCGATGAACAGCGTCCGCGTGATCTCTCCCGACGTCAACGGCTGCGCGTCAGCAGTGAGCGACTCTGCGGCGAGCGACGCTAGGGTGTCGTACAGCGACTCATGATCGACATCGACGAATCGGCTGAGTGCGCGGTGCGCGTCCTGGTCGTGTATCACGCGTGCGATGATTCGTCGTGCCTCGGAGCTACCTGTGATGAGAACGGGTGCGTCTGATGAGATCGCCGCCCTAACGTCCGCCGCGAGCTGCGACCATCCGCCAGACTGGCGATCGAAGGGGTCGGGTATGCGCTGTGCGGTCATCGACATTGCGAAAATTATCTCTGCTGCACGGAGAGATCAAGTCCAATACTCTGGGGCCTGCCTGGTTTTACGTGGTATTTCGCGTTACGTCATCCATCCAGCGGACAATTGTTCTCCGGACAACCGACAAAAGGCGGCGTTCATCGCGTCCGCGCATTTTCTCGAATCTTCTCGTTGACGGACCGTGCGATCACTCCTACCCTATCGCCACGGTGTCGGGGACCGATACGATCTTGGTGCTCGTGGTTGGATGTGAGGCATCCAAGGTATCCGCGACAGCGGAGATTCTGCGCGCTGCAGGATGCGAAGTTGCGGAGGCCACCAGCTTCGAGCAGGCGCGAACCGTGATGTTCTCGCTCGATCCAGACCTCCTGATCACTGACATCCAGCTCGGCGCCTACAACGGGCTGCACCTCGTCTGGCAGCGGCACCTCGAGCAACCCAATCGTCCATCGATCGTGATGAACGGATATGCCGATGCCGTGCTCGAAGCCGAAGCGCGTCGTCTTGGTGCGCCGTTTCTCATCGCGCCCGTCGATCCCGAAGCGCTCATCGCGGTTGTAGACTCGCTGCCCGGACTCCATCGCGACGGCCTGCCGGAGAAGCGGCACTGGCACCGATCGCGCGTGGAGTCCGAGCTCGGGCTCGTCCTTGCGGAAGGTCCGGCGACGTTCGTGGACGTCAGCTACGCTGGCTGTCGGCTGCGCTTTCCGCAGGGTGCAGACATGCCTCTCGCTCGCGCGATTCAGCTGCCCGTGCCCACCTCCGACCTGACCATTCGAGCCACCCCGGTATGGCATCAGTCCGAGGACGGCGGGGATACGTATGGGTTGTCCGTGGCCGGCTCGCCTGACACACAGCAAGCGTGGCGCACGTTCGTGGATGGGCTGACGCCGGAACTCTAGAAGCCGCAGAATCCTACGGGTGCTTGATTACGATCGCACTGGCCACCGGCGCGATCCCTCGCGACTCTTCGTCTACTAGCCGCGCGTATTCCTGGAAGGAGCCCCATTGTGCATCGGACCATCGACGGCGATGCGCGCGAGGCTGCGCGGCCAGCTCGGCCCCGTCGATCCCGTCATAGAAGGGAGTGTTCGTCTTCTTCGCGACGCGGCGGCTCACGACCCGGGCGTCAAGAGGCACGGCGTGCGTAACTTCGTGAGTCGGGAGGGGAACCGACACATACTCATTCCCCCACCTGTCGCGATAAGTGACCGTCATTCGGGCCGGAATCCCTCGGAGGATCCTACACCACGGTTAGTCGGACACCTCGGGTGTTCGGTCGACCAACCGCCACATGGAAAGCGCGAGATACGACCGGTAGGGCGTGAAGCGCCGGGCTAGTGGTTCGGGCTTCCGCGGACCGATGAGTCGCCGAAACGTGCGCTGTACCGCCACGTCGCCCTCCGGCCAGATGTCAGGGTAACGGTAGTAGAAGATGGAAGCCATGTCGCACGTCCAGGGACCGACGCCGAACAGGGCGCGTAGCTGACGCGTACGCTCGGCCTGATCGAGCGCGGACAGGGACGTGGACGACAGGCGACCTGCCTGCTCTGCATCGCGAATGCCACACAACGCCCGAACCTTGGCGCGCGAGACCCCACATTGCCGCAGTCGGTCGGCGTTCGTTGAGGTGAAGAGGGCCGTCACGGACAGGCCATCCGCGGACGCGGTGCTGATCACGCGCCGCCAAATGCTGCGCGCGGCCTTCGTCGATAGCTGTTGTCCGACGACGGCGCGCGATAGGAAATAGCCGATCCCGTCCCGTGACCGATCGTCCAGCGTCACCGGGCCCACGATACGGAGCGCATCGGCGAGGCGCGCCGACACATCGTCAGCGATCCTGACGAGATGACCATGAATCGCATCCGGATGGGGCGGAGAGGCAGAGCGCATGGGCCTCCCCAGAATAGCGGGAACGAACCTTGCCGATCCGGGGTCTCCGCTCCGCCCGGACGGGCTGGGCTCGTCGTTGTCGTTAGTAACCTAAGCTGAGCGAGAACACGGCGATCGGCTCCACGTCATCTTCGCTTCCATTGATCGACTTCAGCGCGTCACCGAACACCAAGAAGTTCACGCCAGCACCGAATTCCCACGATCCGAACTCGGCCGGGATGCCGGACAGCGGAATGCTGAACATCGCACCCAGGGTGAAGAAGCCGAACGTCTCGTCTCCACTGGCACCCTCGTAGTAGTCGCTCAGACTCAGGCCCACGGCCACCGGAAACGACACACCCACTTCGGAGTCCGGGATTGCCACGCCAGGCTCGATGCCAAACTCGAAATAGGTGCCCTCGTTCAACCCCCCGTCAGCCTGGCCATCGGTTTCGACGGCAAGGGTCACGTACGGTCCGATGCTTCCGTCGTCGTAGGCCAGTCCGAACGCCAACTCCTTGACCGTCCCGAAGCTGCCCCGCGGGCTCATATAGGCCGTGTAGGTGACGTCAGCCGACCACGCATCCGCAAAGCCAAAACCTAGAGAGGTGTAGAAGTCGGTCTCGTACCAGATTCCGGGAGCGCCGTCGAAACCCTCAACATCCTTGGAGTGCAAGCTACTCCAGGTGCCGGCAGTGAACGAAACACTCTGGAGACCTGGATCATCTGACTCATACAGCGAGATACCGCCCTCGAGGAAGGGCTGTGCGATGAAGCCATCCGTCTCCTGAATGATACCGCGGAAGTAGTAGTCGGTCGTGAAATCGATCCCCGCTCCAAGGGATATGGCGCCACTGTTCGGACCCTCGTCCTGAGCTGCGGCGCTTCCCAGCATCAGCCCACTGACCGCAACCACGGCCATAAGCACCTTGAGTGATCGCCACGCGTCAGCCTTCATCGTTCTCACCATGTCCAAGTACCTCTCTCTCGCAACTGCTCCTCTGATCTGTTCACAGAATCGCGCGAGCCTACTGCTCCACTGGCGATGGAAGACCAACCGACACGGGCGCAGACTCGACCGGGCGAGCCGCGGGGCTCACTCCAATCGCGAACCCTCCGCTGTAGGCCTCCATCCCGTGCTCACCAATGTCGAGACCCATGGCTTCTTCGTCGGCACTGACGCGAAGACCCACAGTGACCTTGAGCGCGTAGAAGATGAGCAGCGCCGCGGGGAAGGAAATCGCTCCGTACGCCAGCACGCCGATGGCCTGAATGAGGAACGAGTGGTCAGCACTGAAGATGCCGACCGCCATCGTGCCCCAGATTCCGCAAACAAGGTGGACGGATACCGCGCCCACCGGATCATCCAGACGAACGCGATCGATGAGCAGCACGGCTGCCACGACGATCAGTCCCGCGATGAAGCCGATCAGCATTGCCGCATTCACGCTCACGACGTCGGCGCCGGCCGTGATGCCGACAAGGCCCGCCAGCGAGCCGTTCAGCACCATGCTCAGGTCAGGCTTGCGCTGCAGAGTCCACGAGGCCAGCATCGCACCGAGAATGCCGGTCGCGGCCGCCATGCACGTCGTGACGAAGACCAGCGACACGAGCTCTGGATCGGCGCTCAGCACAGAGCCGCCGTTGAACCCGAACCAACCCAGCCACAGGAGAAAAACGCCGATCGTGGCGAGCGGCATGCTATGCCCGGCAATCGCTTTGATCTGGCCCCCGACGTACTTGCCCATTCGCGGGCCCAGAACAATGATCCCGGCCAGCGCACCCCAGCCCCCAACGGAGTGCACCAGCGTCGATCCCGCGAAATCCCGGCCAGCGCACCCCAGCCCCCAACGTAGTGCACCAGCGTCGCCCATCCCGTCCAGCCATCCGCCGCCCCACTTCCAGGAGCCGGCGACCGTGTAGATGATGGCAACGTAGACCGTGGTGAAACCCAGGAAGGCACCAAGCTTGATCCGCTCAGCCACGGCACCAGACACGATCGTGGCTGCGGTTGCGGCGAACATGGCCTGGAAGATGAAGTCGGTCCAGTATGTGTACGCCCCGTCTGCGTACGCCACCGTGTTGCCGTCCACGCCCGGATCGAGCCCGAACCCGGCGAACCCAAACACTCCGCCGAGGCTGAACTCACCTGGATACATCAAGTTGAAACCAACCACGGCGTAGGTCAATAGACCAATGGCGACGATCGCCGTGTTCTTGAATAGGATGTTCACCGTGTTCTTCGCACGTGTCAGTCCCGACTCGAGACATGCGAACCCAAGGTGCATGATGAAGACCAGGAAAGTCGCCACGAGCATCCAGGTGTTGTTTATGGTGAACAACTCTTGCGAGACCGCTTCTGTCATCCTGTCCCTCCGTCCGTCCGTCTCTCAAGGACACCCGCCCGATTCGTCGTCAGACGTCGACACCATTCGCTGAGCAAGACCTGCGCCATCCGGTCAAGCTGCGCGGGACTCTGAACACCCCTATAAACGCTGGGCGAACTATCCGTTCGGCAGAACCGGCAAAGAGCCAGTAATCTACATAAATGTAGACACATCCTGATTGGCCCACACTTGTGTGGGACGCACCGAGGCTGTCGCGGCATCCGCATGGCACCGACCAAACCGCGGAGTTCAATTCAGATATAGGCGGTGAACGCCGAGAGATACTGGCTCGTCAGCGGTCGCTGACGGGCACACAAAAATGTAGAACGGCGCGAATACCTCTACAAAACTGTAGTCTTCGTGGGCTCCTAGGGAACCAGCGGAGCGAGCGGGAAAACGAACACAAGGGAGAACGACCAGGGGCTCTCGTCGGTCAGAAAACGCTCAGTGCCCAGAACGTCTCCGGCCTTGGGCAGACCGGTGGCCACATAGTCGAGGGATCCCTCGAGCTCGACATTCCGCAGCCAGTTCCCTTCGGGTAGCCATCTGAACAAAAGAAACGCGGTGTCCCATTCGAAGTTCAGCTTGTGCGTGTAGCTGCTCGTGTCGCTCGGACGCTCGGCGGCACTGATCTTGTCGACGATGTCGAAGTGCGATTCGATCCATCCTCCGGTTTGCTCCGGCTCGATCACACCGAGGTTGAGCTCGAGCTCTACCTCGATCTCGTTGCCCCGGAACGACGGGCGCCCGAGCTGATCGGCCGACACTCCGGTAAACGGGTTGACGTCGGCAGAGCCTGAGGGGATGAAGATGGTTTCGACGGTGAAGCCGACGCGCGGGATCACGGTGGGAATACCCACCGCGAGAATGAGCTCGAACACGTGCTCGGTCTCGGGCTCCCACGTTCTCGGCACCTCGCCGTCGACCAGCTCCCCGATTCTTGGACGTCGGAAGATGGGCTCGAACGTAAACGTCGGCTCGATCTTCACATCGGGCGCGCACAGAAAGAAGCAGGCGCGATTCTCTTCCTGGGCCGCCACCGGTACCGCTGAGCCGATTGCAAGAGCGAGGGCGAGCACGCCGACTCGCGTCGCCATCAGAATACGAGTACTGGTGTTAGGATGCATCGTATGCTGCGTTCCCTGACCCAGTCAGCTGGTCTTGCGCTCGCCTTTCTCTGGGCGGCGGGGTGCACGAGCGAACCGCCTCCGCCGGTCGTGCCCGATAGTACGGGCACATTCGTTGGATCGGCGGCGTGTCAAGACTGTCACCTGGACATTTACTCCCGATGGCAGGACACGCTGATGGCCAACGTGCTCCAGGACCCTCGCGAGCGCCCGTCGGCGATTCTCGCCGATTTCGAGACCGAGAATCCACTGGTGACCTTCCGCCCGGAAGAGGTGACGTTCACGTACGGCAGCAAGTGGAAGCAGCGCTACTTCACCCGGGTCGGGGACGACCTCTTCGTCTTTCCGGCGCAGTGGGACGTGCAGAACCGGGAGTGGCGACGCTACCACCCGCAGCCGGGCCGTGATTGGTGGACCGCCCACTATCCCCTCGATCCCATGCAGCGTCCGACCGGCCCACTGTGCGACGGCTGTCATTCAGTCAACTACGACCTGCAAACCAAGCAGCCGACCGAGTGGAATGTGGGTTGTGAGGCGTGCCACGGCCCAGGAAGCACACACCTGGCAGAACCCGTCGAGGGCAACATCGTGAACCCATCCCGTCTGGATGCCATTCGCGCGACCGATGTCTGTATCCAGTGCCACTCTCAAGGCCAGCCGCACACGAACCCGATCGAAGGATCGTATTTCGACTGGCCGGTAGGATATCGGCCGGGTGCGCGGCTTAGCGAATACTGGGCACTCGATCCGGCTCACCCTGGAGAAGAGACGTTCACCCACTGGCCCGACGGGTCGGCCCACAAGAACCGGATGCAGGGCAACGACTACGTCCAAAGTCAGATGTACGTGAAAGGCGTGACGTGCTCGGGCTGCCACGACGTCCACGGCACCGAGCACGATGCCGACCTCATCGCTCCTAACAATGAGGTGTGTCTGACCTGCCACCAGCCTCAGCTGCAACCGGGACCCGCTGGTTCGGTCGAGGCCCACACCCGCCATGCCGAAGATTCGGAGGGCAGTCAGTGCGTGAGCTGCCACATGCCGCAGATCGCCCGAACCGTCGGCGCGGTCAACGTCCGCAGCCACACCTTCACGTTCATCTCGCCGGCGCTGACCGAGCGGGACGGCATCCCGAACCCGTGTACGACCTGTCACACGGAAGAAACGAATCAATGGGCCATAGACGACTTGCGGACTTGGCCGCACGTTTCGCCGTGGCGGGTCGCCCAGTAGTCATGACGCTGATGGACACGGGATGGCTCCTCCCCGACGGCGTCCCCAATCTGCATCCAATGCTCGTGCACTTCCCTATCGCCCTCTTGGTCACGGCGGCGCTGTGTGATGGCCTGGCCTTCGTTCTGAGGCGCCAACCCACCTGGCGGAACGGCGCAGCGGGCCTCTACGTCCTGGGAACCGGGCTGATGGCCGCAACCTATCTCAGTGGGCGCGAGGCAGCAGCATTGGTCTTCACCCCAGGCATGGCGCATGGCCTGGTCGACGAGCATTGGACCTGGGCGATGTGGACGCTGCTGTACTTCGGCAGCCTGACGATCGGGCGAGTGGTGGCACATCGGCGGCTCGACGGCCAGCACTCGGCACTCTGGGGCCTGTTTCTCCTGGCGGGTGGTGGGGGCGTGGTCCTATTGGCGGCAACCGCTGAACGGGGCGCCCGACTCGTCTACGCCTACGGCGTCGGCGTCAGCGTCCCGAGCCCATGACCAGCTGACGTAACCACGTCGTCCCTTCCGTAGCCGGGCCGATCACCGGCCCAACCCCCAGCGCTGCGCATCGATCAAGCACGCGCTCCATCGAGAACTGTGCGAAAACGGTGACCGCTTCAGTCCCTCGGTTGGCTTCAATGGCTTCAATCGCCTCGATGACGAGCCGGTCGTGACGTTCTGCATCGCCCTGAACCAGCGCGTCCATGGCCCCCGTCACGACCTGTGAGGAAAGCGAGACATGACGGGAGCGGCGTGCAGCTTCATGCTCGAGCTCCGCTACCAGCAGCCGCACTGATTCCGCCGCGGTCGACATCACCCAAAGTGGACGGTCGAGGCTCAGCGCGCGCTCGACCAGACCATCGAAGGACGTCAGGACCGGCACGTCGACGTGGCCTTGAGCCTGCCGGACGGCGGCCCCAAAGAAAGAGCCGGTAAACAGAACCGCCTCGGCCCCAGTAGCCACGCTATACCGGATCAGTCGATCAATGCGATCCGCGAGCGCTGCGGCATCGGCCGTTCCTCGACTTCGGTCGAGATAGAGCGATCCGTCCAGCAGGTGCGCGACGTCAGCAACCGGCCAGTAGCGATCAAACGCCGCCTGGGTCGGCTCGATCGAGTTCATCAGCGCGTGAACCGCACCGATACGAAAGCGTCGTCCGATCATTCTTCTGACATCATGCCAGACTGCGGGAATTCCGGTAGGGTTGTCCTGTCATGTCAGCGCTCATTCGACGAATGGTCGGCGCGGCATCGTTCGACCGACAAGTCTATGAGGAGGTCGAGGCGGACCGCGGCGCAACGGGTCAGGCGCTCGTCGTCGTACTGCTGTCGAGCGTCGGCGCTGGGCTTGGATGGATTGGTCTCGATCCCACACGCTTGTGGGCCATCGCCGTCCTGACTCTGGTCGCCATCGCGGGATGGGTCGCCTGGGCGTTGATCACCTATCTCATTGGCACACGTTGGTTCCCTGAGAGCCAGACCCAGTCCGATGCTGGAGAGCTGCTCCGCACGCTCGGGTTTGCGCAGTCACCGGGAATCCTGCGCGCCCTCGGCCTGATCTCTGGACTCGGGCCAATTGTGACTATCGTGGTCGCGGTCTGGACGCTCGCCACCATGGTGGTGGCGGTACGGCAAGCGCTCGACTATTCGAGCACGGGACGAGCGCTGGCGGTGTGCATAGTCGGATGGCTGCTCGTGTTGCTCATGTTCGGGATGATCGGCATCTTCTTCGCGGCGCCTGTGTCCTGAGCCGTGGGCTGCACGGGAAAAGCGCCGGGAAACCGCAAGACCCATGAGCACAGGGGGGCTTCGCGACCGGTGTGCTGAGCACGGAGTTCGGGTTCTACGATTCTCGCGAAGACCGCGACGGTGTGAATCCCGGTATCGAGAACAGTCAGCTGCGGTTCCTGGTCGGCTTTCAGCCAGATTTCTGTCTTTGCCTGGGTCAGCCCCAACGAGCGGGACTATTTTGTCAACCCGGAGCTGCGGTACACGATCTCGGATGAAGCCCTTTCGGGCAGTTCGCGCGGAACGATAATCTCTATACGACGCTGCGCTTCTCTTTCTAGAGTGCGCGTGTGTCGGACACTCCGCAGCTCGGGCGGTCCATCGGCCTCACCCCGCTGATCTTCTACGGGCTCGGCACAATGGTGGGCGGCGGATTCTACGCTCTCCTGCCCGATCCAGTCGGCGAAGGGCCCCGGCTGCCCCGCTGGCTTCCGCTGCTGGCCGCAAGCTCGTGTCTCAACACGAAGGTGACACAACGTGAACGGTGGGTTGACAGAGCCTGGATGGCTGGTCACGATAGCAGTGATGACTCGATGTATCGGACGCGTGTTGCTAACGATGGCGTTCGCATCGACCAGCGTAGTCGCGCCGTTCGCGCACATCCACCCGGATGTCGACGTCCTGACCGCGTCCAAACACCAACACGCTGAGGCCGGCGCGTCCTCGCACCATCACCACCAAGGCGCCCACTGGCATCTTGCACAGCCGGCGACCCCTCCATCCGATCCGGCGGGATTCACCGACGAATCCGGTCACCACGTTTCAGTCGCGACGAGTGTGCTCGCGGTCAAGCCAGCGGGTGATGCCAGCAGAGCGCCCCTCGCGCTTCCCGCGGCTCGAGCACCGCGTCTGGTTTCTACGCGCCCGGCGAGCCGACCTCTGGGAGCCTCTGTCGAGGCTCGTCCGAACCCACCACCCTGCGTCACCACCTCCGATCGCGCTCCTCCGGCCTAGCAGCCCGTTCGCCGATTTCCTTCTCGCGTTCCATTGTGATCGTTGTGTAACTCGGGTCCGGTCCGTCGTGTGCGGGCGACCCGTCGGGAGGCCACGACATGTGTCGAGGGCGACGAATCGTGCTGATAGCCGGCCTTAGCGCCTTGGCAGCGACCGGTGTGTCGGCGCAGAGCCTATCCGAAGAGCAGGCGCTGGTTCGGATGCGCGCCGAACATCCGCAGGTCCGTGTGCTCGAGCTGACTGTGCGCGAGCTCGAGGCCGACCTCCGAGAACGCGGCCTGCTCGCCAACCCAACGGTGAGCTATACGAGGGAAGACACCTCTCTCGGCGCCGATGATTTCCTCACGGTGACCCAGGAGCTTCCGGTCCGAGGACGACTGGGATTGCTCAAGAAGGCTGCCGGGCAAGCAGCGACGGCGGCTCGATCGCGCGCCGACGCAGACCTGCTGATGTTTGAAACGTCGCTCCGGTTGGCCTTCGCCGACCTCTCTCTCGCTCAAGCGCGCCTGGAGGTGCTGAGCTCCGGGCTGTCCGAGCTGAATCAGCTGGCCGACGTGCTGCGCACACTGGAAGAAGAAGGCGAAGGCTCACGCTTCGACCGTCTGCGCGTCGATCGCGAGATCGCCGATGTCGATGCCGACCTGGAAGCGGCCGAGATCGATCGCCTGAGTGGGCAGGCGCGACTCGCCGCGTTCTTTGGACCAGGCACCGATGCCACCGGCTTGCGGGCGGACGGGCCGCCGATGGATCCCGAGCCAGTCTCTGGCCTCGACGCGCTCCTCCCGGAAGCGCGTTCCCGGCGATCGGACTACCGCGCGCTCGAGCTGGCGCAATCGAGGTGGGAAACCGAACGACGTGCTGCAGAACGGCTACGGCTTCCGGGTGCGACACTGAGCGCGGGGTTGAAACGAGCCAATACACCGGTCTCGAGCGGTTCAGGGTACGCGCTGACAGCGGCGCTGTCGGTGCCGCTCTTCAATCGAGGCCAGGCACAGGTTGCCCGAGCCGAGGCAGCCCGAGCAAGAAGCAGCAGCGAACGCCTACTCCTGGGCACCCAGATCGAAAGTGAGGTTCGAGCGACTCACGCGGCGGCCTCGAGGTATGCGGAACTCGTGGTGCGATATCGAGCGGAGTCGGTCGCTCGAGCCGGCGAGCTCGTGTCGATCGCGACGGCCGCGTATGAGGAGGGCGAGTACGGAATCCTCGAGCTCCTCGATGCGCATCGAGGGAAGCTCAACGCCGAACGGCGTCTGGAGGAGTTAGCGGCCGCGGCTCGCCGAGCCTCCATACATCTCGATCATGCGGTCGGACGGAGGATTACGCCATGAACACGCTGGCCGATGCACCACGTCGGGCGATCGGGCCGCTCGGAGCGACACTGCTGCTCGCGGCGTGTGGCGCGCCCGAATCAGTGGCGGTCGGCGCTGGCGCAGGCGATGAAACCGTGCCCGTCGTCGAGACGCGATGGACCGCGCGCACGGAGCTATTCCTGGAGTATCCCCCCTTCGTCGAAGGCCAGGTCAGCCGTTTCGCGGCTCATCTGACGGACCTCGCCACGTTCGAACCGATTCGAACCGGCCGCCTCGTCGTTCGTCTCACCGGGCCCGAGCCGGCCGAGTTCTCAGCGGACTCGCCTGGCCGACCTGGAATCTTCGGTATCGACGTCACGCCTGCGCGAGCCGGCCGTTACCAACTCGAGCTCCTCCTCGACGCGCCCGGTCTCACTGATCGTCATGACCTCGGCGAGGTACTGGTGCTGACACCCGACCAGGCGGCGCCGTCCGTGTCAGAGGAGCCGGACGACGGCTCGATTCCCTTTCTCAAGGAACAGCAGTGGGCGCTGGACTTCGCCACGGCTCCCGCGGTCGAGCGGGAGATCGCCGAGAGCCTCGTAATCGCTGCCGAGATCGAACCGCGAACGGGCGGCCAGGTCGAAGTGGTCACGCCGGTGACGGGCCGCCTCGCCGGCGACCGGGCCCCTCGTCCAATTGGCGCGAGGGTGACCAAAGGCGAGACGCTCGCGGAAGTCGTCCCGAACAGTGGACACGGCGACGACCGGCCGGCGCTCGAGCTGGACGTCGCGGAGGCGCGCGACGCGCTCGAGCTGGCAACTGCCACGCGCGCGCGTCGATCGACTGGTGACGGTGGGGGCTCTACCTGCCAGGCGCCAGCTCGAGGCACGGCTAGCCGAGCAGACGGCCGAAGCCCGCGTGACCGCGGCCACAGCGCACCTGGCGCAACTCGATGCGACGCGGTCCGGGGAAGGCAACGCCACGAGTGACACTCGATTTGCCGTGCGCTCACCCATCGGCGGGGTGGTGGCGGAGTCTGACGCGACACCGGGCGCCAGCGTCGAGCAAGGCAGCCGGCTGTTTCGCCTCGTGGCACTCGATCGGGTGCACGTCGTCGGCGCCCTCCCAGAAGCCGACTTGCCGCGACTGGACGAGCTGGTCGGCGCGGAGCTGGAGGTGCCGGGATTCGACGCGCCGGTACCGCTCGACAGCCTGGTAGCAGTTGGCCGCGTACTCGACCGCGAGTCGAGAACGGTTCCGATCATCTACGAGCTGCGCAACCCCGACCGGCGGGTGGCGATCGGGCAGGCGGTGTCGCTTCGGGTCTTCGTGTCGGCCGCGACAACCGGCGTGACCGTACCCGAAGGCGCGGTCGTCGACGACGCAGGCCAGCCGGTCGTCTTCGTGCAAGTTGGAGGCGAGAGTTTCGAGCGGCGTCCAGTTCAGCTCGGCAATCGCGAGTCCGGTCTCGTGCAGATCTCCGGCGATCTTGCGGCCGGCGAACGAGTAGTCATCCGCGGTGCACCGCTTATCCGTCTGGCTGCCCTATCGCCCCAAGTCCCCGCGCACGGGCACACCCACTAGGACCGAGTCATGCTCGACCTTCTCATTCGGTGGTCGCTCGGAAACAGACTCGTCGTCGTCGCGCTGGCCGCGGCCTTCCTCGTCGGCGGCAGCTACACGGCGTCACAGGTGCCGGTCGACGTCTTGCCAGACCTCACCGCACCGACCGTGACCGTGCTGGTGGAGGGCCACGGCATGACGCCAACCGACATGGAGGCCCTGGTCACCTTTCCGATCGAGGCAGTGCTCAACGGAGCATCCGGCGTGCGACGCGTGCGCTCGGCAACCGCAGTCGGCCTCGCCGTCGTCTGGGTCGATTTCGACTGGGGTGAGGATATCTATCGCGCGCGGCAGACGGTCACCGAGAAGCTGACGGCCGTCGCATCGACGCTACCGGCCGAGGTCGACCCGCCGGTGCTGGCACCCCTGTCGTCGATCATGGGCGAGATCATGTTTGTCGCGCTCGAGTCCGATACACACACGCCGCTCGAGCTGCGCACCACCGCGGACACCCTGGTCCGACGCCGTCTCCTCGCGACGCCTGGCGTCTCCCAGGTCACGGTCATTGGTGGCGAGCGGAGACAGTTCGAGGTGCTCGTGGACCCCGAGCGGCTGGCCGACTACGGCGTCGCGTTGAGCGCGGTCGAGGCCGGGCTGCGGGCCGAGAATCGGAATACGTCTGCCGGCTTTCGAGTGGCTGGCGGACAGGAGTACCTGATCCAGGGCATTGGACGTCTGCGCGACCTCGATGCCCTCGGGGCGACCGTCATCGGTTCTCGCGACACGCGGCCAATCCGCGTCCGAGACGTCGCCGAGCTTCGCGTCGGCGAATCGCTGAAACGAGGTGACGGTTCTCACAACGGCCGGCCGGCCGTGATCCTCGGGATCAACCGGCAACCGAACGTGAACACGCTAGCGCTGACTCGGGTACTGGATGGTGTCGTCGAAGAGATTCAAGCTCAGCTCCCGTCCGGCATGCGCCTGGAGACACGGCTCTTTCGCCAGGCGGAGTTCATCGAGCTCGCGCTCGGCAATCTGACGGAGGCGCTCCGCGACGGAACCATTCTCGTCGTGATCGTGACCCTGGTCTTTTTGGCCAATCTGCGCGCGGGTGCGATTACGCTGCTCGCCATCCCACTGTCACTGCTCGCGGCGGTCGCCGGTCTTCGGTTCGCCGGTCTCTCGATCAACAGCATGACGCTAGGTGGGATGGCCATCGCCGTCGGCCTGCTGGTCGATGACGCGATCGTGGACGTGGAGAACGTGACGCGTCGTCTCCGGGAGAACGCCGGTCTGCCGCCGCCCCAGCGTCGGCCGACGCTCGATGTTGTGTACGACGCCAGCCGGGAGATCCGGAGCACGATCGCCTTCACGACCGTGATCGTCGTCCTGGTCTTCCTGCCTCTGTTCTTTCTGGCGGGAGTCGAGGGGCGTCTGCTGCAACCGCTCGGCTTTGCCTATCTGACCTCTTTGATCGCCTCGAGTGTGGTCGCGCTGACGCTCACACCGGCGTTGTGCTCGTACCTGCTTCCACGCATGACGACGATCGTCGAAGGCCGCGAGCCCGCCCTGACCACGGCCATGAAACGCCGATATCAGAGGTTACTACCCTGGGCTCTGGACCGCCCGCGGATAGTTGCCGGTCTGGCCGGTCTCTTGTTCATCGGTGCGCTCGCGTCGCTCCCGTTCATGGGGCGGTCGTTCCTGCCCGCGTTTAACGAAGGCTCCCTGGTCATCAGCGCCGTCACGCTACCGGGCACGAGTCTGGCCGAGTCGAACGTCCTGGGCAGTGCCATCGAACGCCTTCTGCTCGAGATTCCTGAAGTGACCGCGACGGCGCGCCGAACCGGGCGAGCAGAGCTCGACGAGCATGTCCAGGGGGTCGAGTCCTCGGAGATCGACGTCCGTCTCGCTTCCACCGGCCGCCCTCGGCCGATCGTGTTGCAAGAGATTCGGGACCGCCTGTCACTGGTTCCCGGCACCAACATCACCGTGGGACAGCCGATCTCGCACCGGATCGATCACATGCTGTCCGGGTCACGCGCCAACATCGCCATCAAGATCTTTGGCAACGATCTGATCGTGCTGCGGGGGCTCGGCAACCAGATCGTCCAAGCGGTCGTCGGCATCCCGGGGCTCGTTGACGTGGCGCTCGAACCGCAGGCCGACATCCCGACCGTCAGAGTCGACTTCGATCGGGCCGGGCTCGCGCGCCACGGCTTGCCGGCAGGGCAAGCCGCGCTGGCGCTGGAAACGGCCTTGCTCGGCCGAGAAGTCGGACAGATTGTCAACGGTCAGATGATGTTCCCCTTGATCTTGCGCTACGCCCCGACGGACATGGCCGACCTGGACACGATATGGCAGACGCGGATCGACATGCCCTCAGGAACTCGCGTACCGCTCGGCAGCCTTGCGGACATCGTGGAGGACCGCGGGCCGAACTTCATCGGTCGCGAGAACGGCCAACGACGTATCGTCGTCTCGGCAAACGTGGCAGGTCGCGACCTGGGCACCGTGGTCGGTGACGTCCGCGCGCGCGTAGCTGAGAACGTTGCGCTTCCCAGCGGCTATCGCGTCGAATATGGGGGCCAGTTTGAAGCGGAAGCTTCCGCGTCGCGTCTACTGCTGGGCCTGGGGCTAGCGGCTGTCATCGGCATCCTGCTTGTCCTCGTCACCGCGCTGCGGTCGCTCCGCGATGCGACGATCGTCATGATCAATCTCCCCTTGGCGCTGATCGGTGGCGTCGTAGGCGTCTTCCTGGGGGACGGCGTGTTGTCGATCGCCGCACTCATCGGCTTCATCTCGCTCTTCGGCATCATGCTGGTTTCCCACATCCGTCGCCTGCGCGAGCACGAGGGCGTGACCGGCGCACGAGAGGCTGTGGTGCAGGGGTCGGTTAACCGACTCGTCCCGATTCTGATGACTGCGTTGTCGACGGGGTTGGCGCTGATGCCGGTCGCCCTTGGATTCGGTGAACCGGGAAGCGAGATTCAGGCTCCGCTCGCGATGGTGATCGTCTGCGGGCTGTGTTCCTCGACGGCGCTCAACATGTTCGTCGTGCCAGCCGTCTACTTGATGGGGCTTCAAAGCGAAAGTGAGTCGCGTGCCTAGCGTGAACCCGCGTCGTTGGTCGCCAGCCGTGGCAGTCTGGGGGGCTGCCGCCGTGCTGTGCACCACAGCGGCCTGCACCCTGTGGACAGGGGATTCGGGCGAGCCTCCCCGGCGAGAGCGCGGGACCGGCGAGACCGGTGTGGCCTACGTTGACAGCCTGGCGTGCGCCGAGTGCCATGCGGCGGAGCATGACGCATGGTCCGCCTCGCACCACGACCTCGCCATGCAGGAGGCCACATCGGAGACGGTCCGCGGCGACTTTGATGACGCGACGTTCACCCATTTTGGTGTCACGTCGCGGTTCTTTAGGCGGGACGGTCGCTTCTTCGTCAACACCGAAGGCCCTGACGGCGAGCCTACGGACTTCGAGCTCACCTACACGTTCGGGGTCGAACCGCTGCAACAGTATCTCGCGCCGTTCCCGGGCGGTCGGCTGCAGAGTCTCACGATCGCGTGGGACGCGGCGCGAGCCGAATGGTTTCATCTCTATCCCGACAAGCGGATCCCTCCAAACGATCCGTTGCACTGGACGGGTCGGTACCAAACCTGGAACGTCATGTGTGCGGAGTGTCATTCGACGAACCTGCGCAAGAACTACGACCCCGACACCGAGACGTATCGGACGGTCTGGGACGAGATCGATGTGGGCTGCCAGGCCTGCCACGGGCCAGGTGAGGCGCACGTCGCGTGGGCCCGCGCGGAAAAGCCCGCTTCGCCGGCCGATGCGGACGACGTCGGTCTCGTCGTCGACCTCGGTTCGGCAAACGCGCTCGACGAAATCGAGTCGTGCGCGGGATGCCACTCGCGCCGGCAGCGAATTAATCATATCGACCGGCACGCGCGGCCGTTCCTCGACGATTTTCGCCCATCAACGCTTCGGGATGGGCTCTATCACGCGGATGGCCAGATCCGAGACGAGGTCTATGTCTGGGGCTCGTTTGCGCAAAGCAAGATGTACGACGCCGGCGTCAGATGCTCGAACTGTCACGACCCCCACGGGCTGGATACTGAATTCGAGGGCAACGCGGTCTGCGTTCAGTGCCACCGCGAAACACCGGTCGCGGAGTTCCCAACGCTGCAGCTGAAGAGCTACGAGACACCCGAGCATCACTTCCACACCGTCGGCTCTGATGGCGCGCAGTGCGTCAACTGCCACATGCCCGCGCAGACGTACATGGGCGTCGACCCGCGTCGGGACCACAGCTTCCGGATTCCGCGTCCGGACATTTCCGTTCAACTAGGTACGCCGAACGCGTGCACGATGTGCCACTCCGATCATGCGGCCGGCTGGGCGGCGGCCCAGATCGACAACTGGTGGGGGGCGCCGGAGACTCCGCACTTTGCGGCCACGTTCGCCGCCGCGCAGGATGGCGACAGCGCTGCCGAAGCGCCGCTCGTCCAGCTGGCCGCTGACCCGGCCCAGCCCGCCATCGTTCGAGCAACCGCGCTCGAGCACCTCCGCCAGTACGGCCCTCGGGCGCTCGATACGCTTGAGGCGGCGACGACGGATACAGACCCATTCGTCAGAACGGTGGCTGCCGGCGGCCTCGAGCGTCTGCCGCCACGACGGCGGATCACGACGGTCACGCCACTCCTCGACGATCCCGTCCGCGCCGTTCGCATCGAGGCGGCACGCGTCCTGACGTCTGTCCCCATCGAGGATCTCGATGCGCGGCAGGCCGAGCTTCTTCAGGCGGCGCTGTCGGAGTTCGTCGACGCGCAGATGGCGTCGGCCGACATGCCGGCGGCCCGGCTGAACCTGGGCATTCTGCGGCTACGCGCGGGGCAACCTGACGAGGCCGAACGCGAGTACCAGCAAGCCCTCCACCTCGATCCGAGCTTCGTCCCTGTTCGGTTCAATCTGGCCAACCTGTACAACGAATTGGAGCGCAACGACGAGGCGGAGGCCGTCCTCCGCGAAGGGATCGACTGGGCGCCAGAGGAAGGCGAGCTTCATTACTCGCTCGCGCTGCTCTTAGCTGAAGGGAACCGGCTCGAGGAGGCAGCGGATAGCTTGCGGCGCGCAGTCGAGCTGATCCCGCGGGCGAGAGTCCGCTACAACTATGGGCTCGTGCTGCATCGTCTTGGCCGCCTCGATGACGCCGAGGCCGCGTTGATCGAGGCGAACGAGGGCAACCCCCGTGATCCGGACGTATTGCTGGCTCTCACTCAACTCTTGATGGACCGTGGCGAGCTCACCAGGGCGCGCGAATACGCCCGCTCACTGCTCGAGCTGAATCCCACGGCGCCGGGCCCTCAGCAGCTCCTCAACGAGATACAGCTCCGCCAACTCAGGCAGCAGTAGCCTCGCCAGCTCTATCGAACCGGCCGGTCGGGCACACAGAGCTCGGCCGTGAACTCGATCCAGCCAATGGCCGCATCGGATCCCGCGGCATCCGGTGCGCTCGTTGCGCCCGCCTCGAGCCGAAGCGAACCGGGATAGGTCGGCAGTCGATCCAGCACCGCCTGGGCTTCGGCGATCTCGACCTGCGTGTGGTTTCCAGACCACAGCAGCACACCGAGCGCTTGTCGTGCCCCTTCGAAGTCTCGGGCCCCGGCGACGAACGCGAACTCACGCGGAGTCCAGGCGAGCGCCGCGTCAGCCGTGATGCCATAGGCCGTGCTCACATAACGGGGATTGGAGAATCGGTAGGGTGGCGTGGCCACCATCAGGTAGTCGGCCTCCGGATCACTGGCCGGTGTGATCTGAATGGTCCAGCCTGGAGGGTTTGCAGACTGCATCTCAGGATCGAGGCGGAACACAAGGTCGTTCCCGAGCGGGGCTTCGAATGCCTGACCTCGTTCCACCCGACCGGTGACGGTCGTCTCTCGACACGCAAGCCTCTGGGGCGGCTGAGCGTGCCCGGACGACGTCGCCACGATCACGACGGCGAAGACGACTCGTCCCGCCGAACTACACGGGCGACTGTTCTCAGTCAGAACGAGCCGGCTCCTTCGGTGGCATGGGTGAAACATAACCAATAACCAGAATCAGCCCGCCAACGACCACAAATGACACAATTCGCGCGACGGTTCCGATGTCCGCGAGATCGACGGAGAACAGCTTGATCACGACCACCCCCAGGAGCGCCGTCCCTACCCACCAGAGTCGCCGGAGCGCCAGGCGTGTCGCGAAGAACATCACCAAGAACGCCACCGCCGTCCACGCGATCGACGCCGAGGTCTGTACTACTCCCGACGCCCACAGCGCGTCCGCCCGGAACGGCACGCCGCCGAGAAAATGGGTCGCGCGTGCGATGATCCCGTTCAATGTCGCGAACCCGAGGAGGCCAAGCGCGATCGAGCGCTCGCGGCTTCCCATTCTGACGCGGCTCTGAACGCTCCACCAGAGCAGGGCTCCGAGCGCACCGACCTGCACGAGCTCTACCGGATTGAGGAGCGGAACGTAGAACGTAGGCTAGTGGTTGCGGGTCCCCACGATGGAAGTTCGCAATCACCACCCATCCGGCCGCGACCATCACCAGAGGAAGCTGGCCGATACCAAGATAGACGTCCGAAAAACGTCTGACGGGCCACGAGACTCGGTGGCCGAATCGCGTCAGGCACAAGGCGACCGCCAGCGGGACGACGGCCCACACCACAAACGGCCAGGTCGGACCGCTGGGTACCAGCTGCTCGATGATCCACAGGCTCTCCCAGCACAGGAAGAACACGCCGAGCCACAGCGCACCGCAGTGATACACGGGGGCCGAGCGCTTCCAGTCTGCCTCGAGCCGCCGAAGGACCCAGTACTGCGCGACGAAACTGAGCGGCCACGCGAGAGCGCGCCAGCGCGCCAGCGGATGCGCCGCCGTGAACAGCCACGTGAGCGTGAGCACCAGCATCGCCGGCAACAGGAGGAACGGCGGATGCGCCGCCGTGAACAGCCACGTGAGCGTGAGCACCAGCATCGCCGGCAACAGGAGGAACGGCGGATACGCGAGGTGCTTCCAGTCGAGGCGCTGTCGAAGAAGGGCGATCGTCGCGACGCTGGCGGCCACGAACCCGAGGATGGCGCTGTGCTGGTCGAATGACGACAAGTGTCGCGAGATCTCGCCGACTCCACCGCCGACCCACCAGAGCATGCCCCACCCGAGCGCCCCGGCCGACAAAGGTGAATACCCCAGGTCTTTGTCGCGATGTTGGTACAGATACCGGCTCGAGAGGAGACCGGACAGGCTGACCATGAGGCTTCCCAGGTACACGATGTTGAACAGCGGCAGATCGCTCGAGGCGCGTCCGCCCTCTTCCATGAACACGCTACCGGCCAGGAACTGAAGCGCGAGACCCGACGTCAGCGCCAGAGATCGGTTCTGGCGAACGCCGATCCACACCAGAGCCGCCCCCTCGAGCGCCCAGGCAGCCCCGGTCCATCGCCCGTCTACCGCGAGCGGGACCATCAGCATGCCGAAGACGATGGACAGCGCGGCAAACGATTCCACGAGCAACCGCATCGACTCGGGTTGACGCCTGCGGATTGCAATCGCGACGACCGCGTAGAACGCGAAGAGTACCAGGGCGCTCCACGCCGGTCCGTACTCGAAACCACTCGCCAGCCGGTGCTGAAGCGCGAACGCCGCGAGCGGCACACCGAAGACGAGGGTCCCATCGACGTACCCCATCCGACGCGGCGGCTGACGCCAGGCAAACAACACCGGGACCGCGACAAAGAGGACGGAGAAGAACGCGAGGAACGGTTCGGTGGTGGCGAAGTACTGCGGCTCGTAGAACTCAAACCCCCAGGCCGCGCCGACGATGAACGTGAAGACGAACCCCAGCACATTGAGGACTCGCCACGCTCGAAACCAGGCGATCGCGACGATGCCCACGTCGAGTGCGGCATAGTAGGAAAAGAGCGCCACGTGGCTGCCGTCGCTAGACACGAGCACCGGGCCGAGAAACCCGCCCAGCGTGGCCAAGACCGCCAGGCTTCGCGCGTCTTGGGTGACAGCGAGGACCGCGCCGAGCAGAACCAGCACGACCATCGCCCCGAGCCCGACCCCAACGCCGATGACGTCATACACCGTCACGGCGGCGAAGGTCGTGAGGTAGACGATACCGACACCGCCGCCCTGCAGCACCAACCCATAGTCACGCCGCGAGTCTCGGAGCTTCCATCCAGTTCCTAGTAACCCGAGGCCCACAAGGGCAGCGGCGATCAACCGGAGCTCGATCGGAAGCCAGCCGCGGTCGACGACGTAGTTGAGGAAGAAGGCCACGCCAAAAAAGAGGACGACCACGCCGACCCGAACGACGGTGTTGCCGCCGACCAGCCACGCCCGAGCGGCCTCGACCCACGCCGAGAATGCCGAAGGCGGCGAGGCCGGTGTGACCGGCGTGACCGGCGTAATCAACGACGAAGGCCTGGTCACAACCTCTGGCGGGGCCACAGGCTTGGCCGGCCGCGCCGGCTGACGAACAATCGGCGGGACCGAGTGCTTCGGAGGTGCTTCCTGGGCCGCGGGTGGGGCAGCAGGAGGGGGCGCGGTTTCCGGTCGGACCGCTGGACTCGGTGCCGGCGAGTCGGCTCCAGTGTGAACTAACTGACGCAGATGGGCGACCTCTCCCTCCGACGCCAGCAACCGGCGCGAATAGTTGCCAACCTGGTCCTCCAATGCGCCGAGTCGATTGGTCAAGAGACGCGTCCGCTGCTCGATCCATATCAGCAGAATGCCCACAACAAGAATCAGCAATTGCAGCATGATCGCAACCTCACTTCGCGCGGCGATTCGAAGCCGCACGCATGGGAACCTCGTCGAGCCGGCTAACAATGTTGCGAATGACTGTCACGGTTTGCTCGAGGTCGGCCGCCTTCAGTCCCTGGGCGATTGACTCGGACCACTTCACGCCGGCTTCCGACAGCTGTCTTTCCAGACGCTTGCCCTCGTGGGTAAGCCGAACGATCGGTGACCGGGCGTGGTCGGGGTTCGAAGTCAGCGCAAGTATCCCGTCGTCAACCAACAGGTCGACAACCCGTTGCACACTCTGGCGCGTCATGCCCATCCGACGAGCGATCTGGGGCACCGTGCATGTCGCCTCGGCCACGGCGCCGATGACCTGCCAGCGCGCCTGGGTTTGACCCACCGCGGCGGTCAGCGCGGCCCCGTGCCGCAGCAGTGCCCCGTTGAGCCGGAAAACCTCGAGAACGAGCCCGCGAAGCGCCGCCGAGGCGCGCGTCTGCTTCATCTAAAGACATAATGCTGTCATATTGACAGTATTATGTCAACTCGTCTGTTAAGCTGGCTCCGGGGCTTTGATCGGCTGTTTCGAACTCGTAAGATTGCCGCATCCAACGGAGGGTGGACATGTCCCGAGTTTACGTGGTGGTCTTGATAGGCGTTCTCTCGATAGACCCAAGCAGCGTTCTCGCTCAGACCAGTGGGGGGGGGGCGTCTGCGCCGGTCACGGCCTGGGGAGCCCCAGACCTCCAAGGCATCTGGGACTTCAGAACCATGACTCCCTTCGAACGGCCCGAGGGTCAGCCGGACAAGGCGTTTCTAACCGAGGACGAAGCGACCGCCCTCGAAGCCGGCATTAAGGCGCGCCGCGCCCGTCAACTGGAACCCAGTGAAGTGCGAACAGAGCCGCTGCCCGCAGGGGGCGGCGGCCTCGCCGTTGGCGGCTATAACGATTTCTGGCTCGACTATGGAACCAACGTCATTGGCGACCGGCGGACGTCGCTGATCATCGATCCGCGAGATGGCCGTCTGCCTCCTCTGACGCCGAAAGGCGAGGCACTCCGGCAGGTCGGCTCATTGTGGGAGGACCTACCAATCGCCGCTCCGGTGCGCGTGAGAAGCGCGGGCACTGGGGCTGACCATCCGGAAGATCGCGGGCTCGCCGAGCGTTGCCTTGTGGGGTTCAACAACGGTCCCCCTATGATGCCGAGCGCCTACAACAACAACATGCAGCTCTTCCAGACGCCAGACACCGTCGTGATCCTCAACGAGATGGTGCACGACGCGCGGATCATCCCGCTCGATGGACGAGCCGGTCCGCCCAACACGATCCGCCTGTGGTCCGGTGCGTCGCGAGGCCGCTGGGAGGGAGACACCCTCGTGGTCGAAACTGCCAACTTAAGCTCCAAGACCGCGAGCTTCGACCCTGGCGCGACCACAGCGATCGGAACAGGCGAGACACTGCATCTCACGGAGCGATTTCGGCGGTTGGATGAGGGAACCCTGCTGTACGAGTTCACGGTGAACGATCCGACGTATTTCACGCAGACCTTCACCGCGGCGATTCCGATGCGGCGTTCAGACGAAGCGATGTTCGAGTACGCATGCCACGAAGGCAACTACGGGCTGCTGAACATCCTGCGCGGCGCACGGGCGGATGAGCTGGCGGGACCAGCTACCGGTAAGTGAGCGCCATCCGCGTGTCGCGTCACGAGTACGGCATCGCCGGTACTTTCCCAATCAATCGCGCGTAGACCGCGAGAGAGCCGCGGTGATGCGCGGTGTGATCCACGACCCCTGAGATCACCGAGCACCGTGGCGCGGGTCCCATAATCCGCGTGTCCGGCATAGGCTCAAACAGCGTCTCGTCCGAGGCCGCACCCACGATTGCGATCGCGTTCGCAAACGACTTCTCCAGCCAGGCCGTCGCTTCCTCGAGCGACGTCACCGCCTTGGCTTTTGCAATGAGTGCGTCGAACTCCATATCCCAACCCTTACCGAATCCGCCCTCGATGAACCAGTCGACGGAGTCTGCCGCGTGGGCGATGTGCCCAGCGACGCTGTAGAGATCGGAATGCGGGGCAAACCCCTCATCAGCGGGCTCAAATGTCGCAATCGTCGTCTTGAAGAACTTCAAGGTCGACTCGAGCTCTTTCACGAATCCATCAGCTGCGGACATATTCTTGGTCTCCGTCTTAGCACAACAGCGCGTAGTCCCGTGGACGCAGTCTCGCGTGCCAGCGCCCTCCATCTTGATAGATCACGCCATAGATCGTCTGCGCCTTGATGCCGAGGCGCACCACGTGGTACGTGCGCCCCCCGTGCCCAAATGACGCGAGGAGATCGGCGCTCGCGAGGTTGTAGTCTGGAAACGACACGAGAACCGGGAGCCCATCCGCAATCAGAGCTTCGGCGCCGTCACAGACCATCCGCACAAGCGGGCCCATCTCGTAGGACTCGCAATCACCGAGTGACACCTCCTGAATGTCGGAGGCGCCGTACTTTGAATCGAGAATGAGCGACCCATCGTGGCGACGGAACCGGTAGCTCGGCACGCCCTGCTCAGAGGTGGGCCAGGCCGGTTCGACCAACTGCGACGAGAGGGTGCCCGCGCCGGGTGGCAGTCGTGGAACGCTCTCTGGTGTTGGGGTGTAACCGGACAGAGCGTGAAGGCCGGCAAACGCGGCCACTGGATCGCCCAGCGTTCGGGGGTCGCCCGCCGGCACGAGTCGAGCGACGTAGTGACACTCTTCCGCCTCATCGCCGCACAGCGTCTCGCAGGTCTTGACGATCTCGTCCAAGCTCGCCGACATGGCGCCGGCCGTGCCGATCAGCGTCATCATGTTGGACGCATCCCGATCCGGCCACGGCGTGCCCTCTGCTGACCCGAGATCGATCACGACACGAGGCTGATCCAAACCTGACGACGCGTCGTACTTGTCCCAGACACGAGCGATCGCCTCGACCTGGTAGGGTGCGGGCAGGACGGTGTCGGCCTGCCCAGCCCACGGGCGCTCGCCGCCCAAGACAGCGACACACACGCAGCCAGCAACGAAACAGATACGCGTCATGTCCGTAAGGTAACCTACATGAAGTTGCGGGTGTGCAGGGCCGACAGCTCAGCCGCTTCCTCACTGCTGAAGCCGAGCCTCTTCAGCTGGCTCTGGCGTCCCTCGTCCATGTCGCGGAGGAGCTTGGTCACAGCCCGGCTTCCCCTGCGCACGGCCTCCCGCTCCCAGCTTCCGGCCGCCAAGAGGATCAGCGCGTCGAACACCTCGGCATTGAGCCCGACGGTATGCTGCAGCTCGTCATGCCGGCCACGAACCGCCTGCGCCAAGCGGGCGGTCAGACTGGGATCGTGCGCGGCCTGCTCTCGCAGGTGCGCCACGCCGAACGCGACGTGTCTGGCCTCGTCCTGCGCGGCCAGACGAGTAACGGTCTTCGTGACCGGATCAGGGGCATGGCGCTCCAGGAACCACAGCAGCGTCAAGAATGTTCCCTCGCCGAGCACAGATAACAAGAATGACGCGACGGCGAAGTTCGGTTCGTCGACGAGCGTCTTGAGCGAGTGTTGACCTCCGGCCGTGGAGAGTCCGAGCACATCGCGCTTGAGATGCGCGCGCCGTGTGAACACCTCGACATGCCGCGCCTCATCGGCTGCTTGAATGGCCAGCAATTGCATGACCTCCCGAAAGTGTGGATGCAGCTGGGCGATGAAACGGCTCGGCACAACGAGCGCCGCCGTCTCGTTCTCGATCAGATAGGTCATGACCTGAACAATGGCGTCTTCCACTTCATCCGGGAGCTCGAACTCGGCGTCCCATGGAACTGCCGTGTTCGGATCCCACTGAGCGGCGACGGCCTGCGCGTACAACTGCATGGCATCGTTCGACCAGACTTCCGACTTCGTCGCCAGCTGGAAGCCAAACTCGGGCGTGCCGGCTTCAACCGTCGCGCCACGAGCGGCCAGTCCCCACCGCTGAGATGGGGCTTCCTTCACGGCATCCGGCTGGAGGGGGTCGACGTGACCGGCGCGCTCGGCACCCGACCAGCGCGCTGTCTCGGCCGCGCCGCGTCTGATGAGCGCGCGTCTGCCATTGCTGCTGGCGTCGTCCCAGCGCAGCTCATGGCCCTCGATCCGTACCCAAGCATCGAGATGGACATCAAGCGCTTCCGCCCGACCGCGGACTTCGACCTCCTCGCCGACGGCTACCTGGCGCAGCGCTCGCTTCACGAGCACGTGCCCTCCCTCGTCGAATCCCAGATCGCCGAGGTCTAGCTTCATCTGCATCTGGCGCTCAGCGCCTCCGCGAACGTGTCGATCGTGCCGAACGAATCGATGGCACCCGTGAGCGCGCTGTATCCCTCGGTTCGGCCGGGCTTCCAGGCCTTGAGGCCCTCCAGATCCAACAGCGGCCGAACGGCGGGGTCGGCATACGACATGCCG
The DNA here is from genome assembly GCA_965216615.1 of Vicinamibacterales bacterium. Taxonomy (GTDB): domain Bacteria; phylum Acidobacteriota; class Vicinamibacteria; order Vicinamibacterales; family UBA8438; genus CAUZIB01. The sequence goes on from OZ244182.1 coordinate 246,723, forward strand.
AGCAGCAGTGTCCGGAATCGCTCCACGAGTTCGGCAGGCGCATCGTCGAGAACCGTGAAGTTGCAATGGTCGTAGGTCGGCGTTCGCGCGAGTACCCTGACCGTGCCGGATGGCAGCGTTCCCTCCCCCGCGAACCCGAGCAGATTGCTGTCGATCAGACACGCGGCATCCACGTCCCCGGTCTTGAGCGCGTTGACGGCGTCGCGTTCGCCGCCGGTGTGGTCGCCGTGCTTGCCCACGAGCACGTCGAACGGTACGACCTCGAAGTCCTCCCGCGGCCGAAGCCCGACGGTCTCCAGATGGTGGAGGGGGATCAGCGTCGCCTGCGGGGAATCGTGAGCCCCGACCCCGACGCGCTTACCTCGCACGTCCTCCAGACGCTGAACGGGAGAATCCGACTTGACCACGATGACCGACGTGAGGTCTTGGTCCGTGTCGCGCATGCAGATCGCGCTTGCTGTTCGGCCCAGCATGGTGGCAACGCGGTCGGTCTGTAGCCATGCCAGCGGCGAGTTCCACGCGACGTCGATGTGCCCCTGAAGATGAGCTTCGACCTGTCGCTCGTAGTTCGAATACAGCACGTAGTCGAAATCGAGCACGTGATCGGCAAAGTAACGCTTGAAGCCGTCCCAGATCGTGACGACCTTCGGGTCGTAAGCCACCGCACCCATCAGTAAGATTTGATCGCTAGCCATCAGAACAGCTCCCGTCCGCAGACGGCCTTGCCGATGAGATCGTAAAGCACGTCGGTCGTAGGTCCCATGACGGTGGCGGCGCGGCAGTCGCGAAAGTACCGCTCGATGCCCTCTTCCTTGCGAAATGCGGCGCCGCCGCACACCCGCATGGCCGTATCCAAGACCTGGGTCGCTGCTTCGCCGGCCGCGGCCTTACACTCAAGCACCCTGAGTGTCGCGTCCGGACGGCTGCCTTCCACAGCGCTGAGCGTATCCCGAAGCAAGCTTCGGACTGAATCGGTACTCACCCGGATCTGACCGATGTAGTGTCGAATTGTCGGCAGATCGGCCAGGGCTGAGTCCATGTTCTCGAATCGGGTGCGGCTGGCGTGATGAGCCGTCCGAGTCACCGCTGCCTCCATCATGCCGACCGAGCAGGCCGTGGTGAGCACATTGAAGAGTGGTAAGACGGAGCTGAGCATCACGTCGAATCCCTTGCCGTCCTCGCCAAGGCGCGCCGACAACGGGATTCTGACGGCCTCAGCCGTAACCGGAGACGAGTCGTTTCCGCGAAGGCCGAGACCATCGAATGGGCCCTCAATCTTCAGTCCATCGGTGCCCGCCGGCACGAGCCACAGCGTGCTCATGCCATCGGCTTCGTAAGGCCTCGATGACCACACGTAGGCGGTTGCGTGCGACGCCGACGTGATCCAACTCTTCTGGGCGTTGAGCATCACTTTGTCGCCCTCGCGTGTGGCCGTGCTTGTTGGCGCCCAGAAATGGCTGCGCGAACCGGCTTCGCTGAACGCCAGGGTGCTGAGGTGATCCCCACACGCCGCTGCGCGCCTGGTCGCTTCGTCGGCGTGGGCTTCGAGCACCGCCGTGCCACAGAAGTGCATGCACGTGACCATCGCGGTCGAGCCGCACTCCGTGGCGACACGCTCCACGATGTCTGCTGCACCGCGCGGGCCGACGCCAAGCCCTCCCACATCGACCGCGCTGACAGCCCCCAGCAGGCCAGCATCCTTGAGCGCCGCCAGCGATTTGGCTGGGAAGAGCGCGTTCTGGTCAACCGCAGGTGCTTCCGCGGCGATAACATCGCCGCACACCTCGTCGAGTACGTTTCGATAGTTGTCGGGGGTTTTCAATGATCCCTCCGGATGACCTCGGGTGCTGGGCCACGTGGTTTTCAATGATCCCTCCGGATGACCTCGGGTGCTGGGCCACCGCAGGGGTCTACCTCAGGAGGGTGATCCCTGTCGGAGCGCGGCACCGCATCGGCGCTCGATCCCGTCGAGCGGAAGTTGATGTCAGCGATATCGCACGTTGCGCTCCGTCATTGCTAGCCAGGTGCAGGAAACGAAGGACGATATCCAGGTCAGCGGAACGATGTCAAACGTGAGTCGCGCGTCGCACGGCCTCGGCCTCCGATCACGACGCTTCGAACGGCTTGCAGTCGGCGCTGCTGATTCCGGTCGCCAGCGGATCGGGGCAACGGTTCCAGCTGAGCAGTTTCGTCACACTCTGGCCCAACCCTTCGATCGACACCCGCTGTTTTTGGTCAACCAAGCCTCCAGCATCGTCAAACGCCATATGGGCCTGCCCGACCGCGACTTGATCGGGAATGACCAGCACCCCGATGTTGGAGAGAATGGACCGCAAGTGCACGAGCCCCCGAAGTCCGCCCAGCCGACCGGGTGACGCGCTCATCACAGCGGCGACTTTTCCTTCGTAGGCAGCCAGTGCCTTCTGCCCGTCGCCAGCGCGGGACACCCAGTCGATGGTGTTCTTGAGGAGTGGAGTGATCGAGCTGTTGTACTCGGGCGAGGCGATCAAGAGCCCGTCGTGCTCGAGCATGATCGCCCTCAACGTCAGAGCGTTCTCAGGTGGGCCTTCGGCCGCTTCGAGATCTTGATCGAACAGCGGCATCGGGTAGTCCCGCATGTCCAGGACCGTAACCTCCGCTCCGGCGCTTCTTGCGCCTTCTGCCGCCACCGTCACCAACCTCTGATTCCAAGAGTCCTTCCGCGCGCTTCCCGCAAGTGCGACGATACGTGGTTGATCACTCATCTCGATCGGTTCCTTTCCCACCCCACACACAGTCAACGTGCATAGTCTGAGTGTTGTCAACTCTGCGATCCTGTTCGGACCCCTGAGAGGCGGTAAGCTGAAGAGCCCGTCCAGCCGGAGTCCTATTTCATATGAGCCTGATTCGTCTCGACGAAGTCTCGAAACGGTTCGACCGCCGGCAGGTTCTGCGCAAGGTGTTCTTCCGGCTGGAGAAGGGCGACCGGGTCGGCCTGGTCGGGAACAACGGTTCCGGCAAAACGACCGTTCTCCGGATGATCCTCGGACGAGAAGAACCCTCGGAGGGTCAGATCGACAAAGAGAACGAGCTGCGGATCGGGTACTTCTCCCAGTTCTCCGAGCTCAGCGGCGACGTATCTATCGAACACGTCCTGGCGGATCTCCTCGCTTCTATCAAGGCGACCGAGGACGCGCTGCGACAGACCGAAGACGCCCTGTCACGAAACCCGGGAGGGAGCAAGCTCGACCGCCTGCTCAAGGACTACGAATCGTTGATGGCCCGCATGGAGGCCCAGGATGGCTGGACCTACCAGCATCGCATCGACACGGTGCTGAGTAAGCTGGGATTCAGCGATGTGTACCGGAGCCGCCCGATCGGGCAGCTCTCGGGCGGGTGGCGCAACCGGGCCGCGCTCGCGAAAATCCTTCTCGAAGCACCCGACGTGCTTCTCCTGGACGAGCCGACCAACTTTCTCGATCTCGAAGGACTGTCGTGGCTGGAGGGATGGCTCGGTCAATTTGGGGGTGCCGTGATCCTCGTCTCGCACGATCGTGACTTCCTGGACAAGGTCGTCACCCGCGTTGTGGAGATCGAGAACTACCGCTTCCAGGACTACGCAGGCGGTTTCGTCGAGTACATCCAAAAGAAGCGTCTCCGGACGAAGCAACTTGAGCGGCAGTTTCAGTTTGAGCAGGAGCTTCTTGCCTTCGAGGCCGAGGCCATCCACGACCGCCGAGAAGCGGCGACGGACCCCACCGGCTCGCTCAAACGGCGTCTCGCGAACATCAAGAAGGAGATCGCCCCGCGTGAGGTGGACAAGATCGTCACAGGAATCTATAGCGGTCTGCGATCCGTGAATGACCTGTGCGAGGTCGGACAGATCTCGAAGAGCTATGGGGACCATGCGCTGTTCCAGCGTCTGTCAGTCGAGATCCACAAGGGTGAGCGGATAGCCGTGGTGGGTCCTAACGGGTGTGGGAAGACGACGCTGATGAAGGTGTTACGTGGCGAGATTCGGCCGGATGATGGCCGGGTCAACTGGAAGATCGGAGACGCCTACGTGGACTACAACCGCGTCCTTGACGAGCTCGACCCGCAGGACACCGTGACCCACAAGGTGAACGTCGAAGGGCTGGGACATCGTGCCCCACGAAAACATGTGAATCGGTTCCTTCAATTGATGCAGTTCTCCGAGATGGACCTGAAGCAGAGAATCGGCACGCTCTCTGGAGGACAGAAGGCCAGGGTCGCCCTCGCGCTCTCTCTTCTTTCCGGCTCGCCCGTCGTGCTTCTGGACGAGCCGACCAACCACCTTGATATGCGGAGTACACAGGTGATGGAGCGCGCACTCGCCCACTTTCCTGGGGCGATCGTGGTAGTCAGTCACGATCGCTTCTTCATCGACAAGGTGGCCAATCGGCTCGTCGTGTTCGATGGACATGGGAAGGTCGAGATCGTCAACGGGAACTGGACCACCTGGTCTGCTCAGCATGCGCCGGCCAGCTAGCGCGCCTCTGGTTGTGGACGGCTCACAGAGCACACGTGTCACATACCGGGCTCATCTGCGTAGTACCCCTCACCAGGGAAGATACGAATGATCGAGGGCATGCCGCCACACGCGCGCGAGCGAATCCACTACATGGACGCGGTCCGGGCGCTTGCGATGCTGCTCGGCGTCTTCTTTCACGCCGGGATCACGTACGCGGCCGCGTTCCAGGGTTTGTGGCCAGTTGGCGACATGAACGCCTCGTCGAGGGCAATGGAGGTATTCGTCTGGTTCAGCCACCTCTTCCGCATGTCGCTGTTCTTTCTGATCGCGGGGTTCTTCGCCAACCTCCTGATCGAGCGACGCGGCGTCGGAGGCTTCCTCAGAAACCGCGCGATTCGCATCGTGCTCCCGTTCGTCATCTTCTGGCCGGTGATCTCGGTGACGATGCTCCTGCTGATCGTGTGGGCGCTCACCTATATCCAGGAGCTGCCGCCGATCTTGCAGCTTGTTGCCGAGGCGGTCGAGCAGGGTGGCGACCCGCCAAGCCCCACGACCGGGCACCTCTGGTTTCTGTACTACCTGACGTACTTTTCCCTGATCGCCGCAGTACTCGCAAAGTTTAGGTGGCGGTGGGCAACGCGGTTGGCTGACGGCTTCTTTAGCTCTACGCGGCATCTGCTCTGGACACCCTTCCTGCTCGTGCCCGCGCTCTACTCGACGCTCGTCCCGGTGCCCGCGCCCGAGAGCTTCGTCCCCCAGTTTTTTCCGTTCGGTTACTACGGGTTGTTCTTCCTCCTGGGCTGGCACTTGTTTCGACGAACGGCCTACATCGACCTGGTCGCGAGACGCATGGCGCCGCTCGTCGCCGTGTCGACGATAGGGTACGTCGTGTACTTTCTTCGGCTGCCGAACGAGCCCATCTCACTGGAAGTGCTAAGGGCGTACGCCGATGCGCCGCCCGTGGAGGCGGGTTGGGGCCATCTGCTCGACGCCGGCGTCGAGGCTTACCTGTCCGTCTATCTCACACTCGTCATGCTGATCCTCGGTCGCCGACTGCTCAACTCCAGGAACCGAGTCTTACGCTACATATCGGACGCGTCGTACTGGATCTACCTCGTCCACCTGCCGCTGCTATTCGGCATCCAGGGGCTGCTGACCCGGGTCGACCTGCACGTTTGGCTGAAGTTTGCGATCTCGTCACTGGCCGCGATCGCGATCGCTCTCGTCGTCTACGAGGTTGGCATCCGCTACACGCCGATTGGGACCATGCTCAACGGAAAGAAGCGGCGTGGGGTGGCGTAGCGAACCCGTGGCTCCTCGCACATGCAGTACCCTCCCAAGGTGCAGCACGATTTCTTCGTCATCTTTTCTCTATCGCGCTGCGGGAGTACCGCCATCCATCGTGCGCTCAACTGCCATTCCGAGATCCGGTGTCTCTTTGAACCCGAATTCCAGCTGACGGATTCGCCCAAGGAGTCCTTCTTCACCCGGCTTGACGAGATCCGCGCGACGTACGCCGGAGTCAAGTACACCTGGGACCCTTCTGGCTTTCCGTTCCGACCCGACCACTCGGCGCGGATCGACAACATGAATCGAAACGCAGAACGATGGCTCTCGCTGCAAGAGGCGCTCCTCATGCGGCCGAGTCAGCGGCTCATCTTTCTACGACGAAGGGACGAGCTATCCCGGACCGTCTCCGATCTCTTGGGACAGCAGACGAATATCTGGGGTCCGCGTTGGGACGGGGATGTTCATGGCGACGAGGGAGCATCGTATCGCGCGGAACTTGCGAAGTCGACTGTCGGGCCGATCGACGTCGGCCTGGTGGACTGGTACCTGACCCGCCTCCCGCCGATGGTACGACGCCTCCGTCAAGCAGCGGCAGTCAACCCGTGCCTCGATCTCGACTATGAAGACGTCTTCGGACCGTCTCGGTCTCGAGACCCTCTGGATATCTATGGCGAAATCTTGGACTTCCTAGGGTATCCACGTGCGGCGCATCATTTCGATCGTGTGCGAGTCGCGACCCTGCTTGGGGCTGGGGGGAAGTTGAACACCGCCGACACCTTGCGACGCATTCCGAACTATCCGGAGATTGAGCAGCGCTTCGGGGCCAGACAGGTCCCGCCGCCCGCCGTACGCGATTAGACCAAGGCGGGACCCGCCCAGGCTCAAGCCGCAGCAGCCCTCAACCGATTACGGAGGTGGGCAGTAGCATGGGTAGTCTGAGGCCAAAAGAATTCCGCGCCGCACTCCTCGTCGCATCCGCGATCTGGACTCTTTCCGGTTGCGCCGCGGACGACCTTGCTCCGACCGTTTTGCGGACCGTGCCTGCGAACGGGGACCGCACAGTCGATCCTGCCCTCTCTGAGCTCTCCGTCACTTTCAGCGAACCGATGCGGGACGGGAACTGGTCTTGGGTGTACGAAGACGAGAATTCGTTTCCGCAGATGCTGGGCCACCCACGGTTCGTGGACAGCCAGAAGAACGTACTCCCGGTTCGCCTCGAGCCGAACAAGGAGAACGTCGTCTGGCTAAATTCAGCGGAGTTCACGAACTTTCGAGACGAAGCCGGAAACTCCGCTCATCCCTTCAAGCTGACGTTCAGGACAGGGCCAGCCGGCGAGTAGCTCCAGGCGGGGAGGCTCCTTTGCTACATCGGACCCTGACTGCTGATCTCCCACGGTATGCCAAACCGATCCACTAGTGCGCCAAAGCTCGGCGACCCAAGCCGGCCGCCAAGCGATCGCGGCGAACCGGTAGACTTCTTGGTGCGTATGCCTAGCCGCCCTCCAATGCCGCTCCTGCGTCTCGGGTGGGCGACGCTCATCCTCCTGCTGATGCCAGCGGCTTCCTGGGCCCAGGAGGAAACAGCAACACTGTCCGGGCGCGTGCTGGATCTCGCGGACGGTGCGCCGATCGGCTTCGCATCGGTGGTTGTCGAGCATGCCGGTTCTGGAGAGCGGCTGACCGGCACGCTCACGGGCGAAAACGGTCGCTTCCTCGTGCAGGGTCTGGCACCGGCCGAGTACACGATCTGGGCTTCGTTTCCTGGGTTCCTCCCGGCGGAAACCGACCTGCTCGTGGGCGAGCTCAACCAGTCGTACGACCTCGGCGACATCCGCTTGGTCCGCCTCGAGAGCTTCGAGGAGGAGATCACGGTCACCGCAGAGGCAATCCGAGCAGCCGGGCTCGACACTCGAGTGTTCCGGCTCGACCACGGACCGGCGCAGTCCACCGGATCGCTACTCGACGCCATGAAGAGCCTGCCGGGCGTGACCGTCGATCAAGAAGGCAGAGTTTCGCTTCGCGGCAGTGACCAGGTCGCCATCCTGATCGACGGTCGGCAATCGAGCCTGACCGGCTTCGGCAGCCAGCGCGGACTCGACAGCGTGTCCGCTGCCAACGTCGAGGCGATCGAGATCATCCACAATCCCTCGGCTCGCTTTGACGCTGCCGGCATGGCTGGCATCATCAACATCATCTACAAGCAGGAGAAGGAGCTGGGCCTTTCCGGAGACGTGGGGCTCGCCATCGGCAACGGTCAGTTCTCCAAACAACGCGATGATCTGCCGACCGAGCTTGGAAGCTTCTCCAACAACCAAAAGGTTATTCCCAGCTTGAACCTCAACTACAACACCGAGGCGGTGCGCAGCTTCGTCCAAGGAGAGCTGCTCGTTCAGGACGATCTGCCTAACAACGAGTTCACGACTCGTGTCTATGACGACGGGCGCGTCATCGAGTCACAGGTTCCCGAGAACCGCGAGCAGACGCACTACATTGTTAGGCTCGGCTCCGACTGGAACATCGACGACGACAACATGGTCTCGGTCTCTGGGATCTACGATTTCGAAACGCATACGGACCGTGCGCAGGTCCCCTTCATCCTGGCAGCAACCGGGGAGCGTGAGCGCTTCTGGTTTTGGCGGGAGACTGAGGATACCGGCTTCGCCAACATCAGCTTCGATCTGAAGCATCAATTCAGCACATCCGGCCACGAACTCGGCGTCAACCTCCAGTACACGCGTGGCTGGGAGGACGAGTCCTACTTTCTCAACGAAGTCTCTCGGGTTCGTGAAGGCACCGATATGACTCGCCTCGATGCCGAGGAGAACACGCTCCCGCTGAGCATCGACTACACACGACCGTTGCGCACCGGTCGGCTGGAGCTCGGTGCCAGGGTCCAGCGGCGCTGGTTGCCGATCACCTATACGGTGAATCGCGGCATGCAGAGCGTGATCTACGAGGGTCTCGGTGATTTCTCCGACTGGGACGAGAACATCGTGGCGTTCTACGGCAACCTCGTCCGCGAGAAGGGCAACTACTCGTTGGAAGCCGGGGTACGCATTGAGCAGACCGATGTCTCGTACACGATTCCGGAGGAGAACATCTACTACGAGGGCAGTGACGCGTACGACTACTTCGAGATCTTTCCCAACGTCAAACTCACCTACCGGCTGAACCACGCGAACCGGGTGATTGCCGCCTACAACCGGCGGGTGGATCGTCCGGGCGAGCCCGAGCTGCGGATCTTTCCCAAGTACGACGACCCGGAGCTGCTCAAAGTGGGTAATCCGTTTCTCAGGCCGCAGTTCACCAACGCGCTCGAGATCGAGTTTGGTCGCTCCTGGGATAGCGGATCGGTCAGTGCAGCGCTGTACTACCGAGACATTGAAGATTCGTTCTTCCGCGTTTTCGCCGTCGACGACTCGAACCCGAACTACGACATCGTCAATCGGATCTTCGAGAATGCCGGCAACTCCACTCAGACCGGCTTGGAGGTCCTGCTCGAACACAAGATTGGCGACCCCTGGCGTGTGTCCGGCGGTGTCAATTGGCACCAAAACGCCATCGACGCCTTCGAGACAACCCTGCTCTTCCCCACGCGGCGACCCTTCGCCCTGGCCGCCTCGAAGGACGACACCTGGGACGTCACGCTCAACAACCAGATCCAGCTACCCAGTGCGATCGAGCTCCAGCTGAGCTACATCTACTACGGCGCGCGTAACGTTCCCCAGGGCAGGGAGCGGGCGCGCTCCTCGGTAGACCTTGCCGCCAAGCGGCCGATCATGAACGAGCGCGCTGAGCTGCTGTTCACCTTTACCGACATCTTCAACGACTTCGCTGTAGAGCGTGAGATCGACGGCCAGGGCTTTACCGCGGTCTACCAGAACTTCTTGGAGGCGCAGGTCGCGACTCTGGGCCTGAGATTCAGGTTCTGAACTAGGGCGCGGGCTCGAATCAAGTTCGTGGGTCGCGTTCTCCGCGTGGAACCAAGGGCCGAAGGCCCCGTCGGCTTGCTCGATACGGGGGAGCCCCGAAGCGATGCGTTCATTCTGATGTGTAGCTGGTGCAAGCGGGTTCAAGATCCCGAGGGGAGCTGGCTTGAGCTCGAAGAGGCGGTGCGGACGCTGCGCCTCTTCTCATTGCCCGCCATGCCGTGGATCACTCACGGTATCTGCGACTCGTGCGAGGCCTCGGTCGACGCGTGACGAATCCGATATGGGCCAGGCGTCGCGTCAATGAGAACGTGTCGGCTCTGCGGAGGAGCTGGCCGGGACCTCGGACTCGGGGCTGTCTGGCGGCCCATCCTGGTCGCTCGGCTCCTCAGGGTGAACTGCGGCGTCTTGCACCACAATCGACACGCGGCGGTTTCTCGGGTCGGCCGGATCGGCGGCGACTCGTGGCAGTGTAGCGGCGTAGCCGCGCACCCCGCGCAACTCGGACGAGCGCAGTCCTCTCCCCACCATCACGCGCCTCGCGGCATTGGCACGTTCGGTCGAGAGCTCCCAGTTGGTGTATTCGCCCGACCCTGAGAAAGGCGCGCTGTCCGTGTGTCCTTCGACGATGACTTCGTAGTCCGTGCCCGCAAGCTCGTCCGCGATCACGGCGAGGATCCCGATGCTGTCGCCCTGGAGCGAGGTGCTCCCCGAGTCAAAAAAGCTGGCTTTCGAGGATTCGATTAGCTCCACTCGAAGACCCTGGCCCGATATTTCGACTTCGATCTGTTCCTGAAGTCGTGCGATCTCAGGCAGCGCGTCGATCGCCCGGCGAATGCGCTCCGCGACGTGCTCGATCTCGACGGTTTGAAGGGGCTCTGAATCCGAAGCCTCGCCGGGCTCAGTCAGAAAGCCGGGTTCTGCCGACGGTCCGCCTTCGAACTGCTCTCCGCCGGGATCGCGAAAATAGCTGGCCACCCCCGCCTTGACCTCCTGGCTCTGCCCAACCAACCACATGACGAGAAAGAAGGCCATTATGACCGTCACAAAGTCAGCATAGGCGACCTTCCACGCGCCTCCGTGGTGGCCGCCGTGTACCTTCTTGACTTTCTTGATGACAATGATCGGCTGGTCCGACATCGCAACCTAGGCGGCTTTCTTGACGTCTGCCTTCTCTCCTCGACAGTACTCTTCAGCTTCCTCAAAGGTCGGTCTGACCTCATTCGGTATCACCCGCCTGGCGAACTCGATCGAAATCTGGGGAGCGAGACCCTTGTGAAGCGCCAGCACACCGGCTCGAATGCAGCGGATGTAGTGGCCGTCGTGGCCGACCCGATGCTCAAGAGCCGTTGCGAGCGGCTGGGCGAAGCCATACGAGAGCAGGATGCCGAGAAATGTTCCCACCAGTGCGGCCCCAACCTTATGCCCGATCTCCTCAATAGGACCGTCGATGGCTTCCATCGTGAGGACGACCCCGAGAACGGCCGCGACGATTCCGAGGGCCGGGAGGGCGTCGGCAATCTTGGAGACGGCCGCCGCCGGTTGCTCTTCGTCCTCATGGTGCACTTCCAGATCCTCGTCCATGAGCACCTCGAGATCCATCGCCGAAATACCGCCCATGATGAGGACCTTTACCGAATCACTGAGAAAGTGGAGGGCGTGGTGGTTCGCCAGGAGCTTCGGATGCTCTGACAAGATCGCACTCTCAGTGGGCTTCTCGAAGTGAGATTCCAGGACGAGCATTCCACCTTGCTGTACCTGCTTGAACAGCTTGTTGAGCAGGGACAGGAGGTCGAGGTAGTCGTCTTTGCTGAGCGCAGACTTCAGCAAGCCCATTGCCTGTCCGACGAGCTTTTTGAGGACATGGACCGGGGTCGCCATGATCAGCGTGCCGATGGCGGAACCGCCGATGATGATGTACTCGGCCGGTTGGTTGAGTGCGAGAACGTGACCGCCTTCGAAGACGAACCCGCCGATCACGGCACCCAGGACGACGATGGCCCCAACGATGAGCAACATTGTGAAGACGCGCCTCCCGCTCGCACCCTCGCGGTAGGAGCGGAAGCAGCCCGCACTCACAGAATCGTCATCTATTGGCGGCTTCTTGAGTGCAGCCTGCTACGCCTTCAGCGCTCTTCTCCGTCGTCTGCCGGTGCGAGCACGGTCGAAATGCGAGAGTTGTTTCCGGACCCGTCGTCGAAGAACACGAAAACCGGCTTCTCGATCCTGAGCATGTCAAGGAAATGCTCGACCAGGTTCTGGTGATAGTAGAAGTTGTACTTGTTGGGTGAAACCTCGTGAGCCCTGGGAAGCTCGTCCGAATTGTCTTCCACGAACCACACGGAGCAGGTTTCTCCACCGGCACCCTTGAGAATGAGATTCGTCTTTCCAGCGCGCCGGGACGACCAGTCGTAGTAGTGGTAGGTCGAAACCTGAAAGGACGTGCTTGGCATCTCGCGCTCCTCCTACTGAGTAGAGTAGTTTCAGAATCCTCGCCACCCATCGGCGAGGTCGGTGATCGTGTGACGCGAGTCGATCGGCACTTCAAGTCCGTCGCTCAGCCAGCCACCGACCAGCTCGAGGTCGGCACGTTTGGAGGCCACCTGGACGAAGCGACAGCGCTTTGAGGAGAAGAGTGCGCGCGCCATACCAGTGACCAGGGCCATACTCGGCAACGTGGTGACATAGGTGCCGCCGGCTTGCAACATCTTCGCGCAGCGGCCGAATGACTGCGCGGCCGGGGTGTCGAAGACCACGTCGTAGGCCGATTCCGCTGCGAACGGGTCAGACCGTTGTCGGTCGACGACGGCATCGGCTCCAAGAGCCTCGACGCGCGCGACGTCCCTGGTGCTACAGACGCCGGTGACGTGGCCTCCGAGGCGCTTGCCGATCCCGACTGCGACCGAGCCGATGCCACCACCCGCCCCGATGATCAGCGCCTTGCCGCCCTCTGCCAGCCTGCCGAGGTCGCGCAGCGCCTGCAGGCCCGTCATCGCGACGGTAGGTGTCGCGGCGACGACGTGGTACGGAACGTCGTTGGGCTTGGCGGCAAGCGCCTCGCGAGGCAGCGTGACGTACTCGGCGAACGCGCCCTGCTTTGTGGACGGGGAGTATGCCAGGTGGCCCCACACGGCGACCCCTTCATCGATGTCGGTCACTCCGTCACCCAGCGCATCGACAGTACCGGCGAAGTCCCACCCGAGCACGAGCGGCGAGGTCTTCGCGTGCAGGAATCGCCCCACGAAGTCTCCACTGATGACCTTTTCCTCCCCCGCGTTAACCGCTGACGCAGTCACCCTGACGCGCACCTCGCGCTGGCCGGGCATCGGCTTGGGTATCTCGGTTATCTCGACTCCGCCGCCGAGCGCAGCCATCGCTCGCATCGTCTCGGCCATGCCGCGCGAGCTTAGCATTTTGGCGCGCAGGACCAGTTTTGCCGTTTACGCTGCGCCGACCAGCCCGTCTAACTAAATGACGCACACGATCCGCCCCATGTCGGGGCGGAGAGGATTGCGTCGACCTGCTCGTTGTTGCATCGCGGTTCCCGCGGCGGCGTGCAGGCCGAGTTGGCAACACCGATTGATAAAGGAGGAGACATGAAGAAACTACGCATGATCCTGGCGCTATTCGCGGCGGGATGCCTCACCCTGGCTGGCACCGCTCCGGTCCTCGCGACAGACGCAGGCATCGGCCCGATCGTCGGCACAGGCCCGATCGGCCACATCGTCCAGACCGGCCCGACCGACCGGATCGTCCCGACCGACCCGATCGCGTAAGACCCGATCGGCCGGATCGTCCACATCGTCCTGACCGGCCGGCACTCCCAGATCGGCCGCAACGTCCGGAAAGGCCGAATGCGGTTCGCTGAGAAACGACCGTCGTCGTTCGCGTTTCGGATAGGGGGGGCCGGCCGGCCCCTCCGGTCCTCTCGTTCGCGTCGTCGGGGACACATTCCGAAAGCGGCGATCGCCTTCGCGCTAACGATGATGGCGTGGCTGGCAGCCGCTCCGGACGTCGGGTATGCCGACGAACAATGGCAGCTGGGTATTACACCGAGCTTTTCGAGCGGGAAGTACGGAACCGACACGCGGACGGACATCGTCTACACGCCATTCACCGCACGTCGTTTGTTTACGGATGGTGACCTCACGGTCGTGCTTCCCTATACATGCATCAGAGGGAGCGGCGACGTGACCGTCGTCGACGGGACCCCTGTGCGAACTGACTTGAACCGTGACACCAGAGGGCCCGGCCCCGCCGGCGATGGCCGGAGTGAGGGCCCGACCGGCGGCAGGGGCGACCGCGCCGGAGCCGGACCAGAATCCACTCATACAACCGATGGGTTGCCAACGACACAGGGGAGCGGGGCGCTCGCGCAGGACGTTAGCACCTGTGGCATGGGCGACATCATCGTACGGGGTCGCTACTACGTCCTGGATGAGCGAGGCTGGCGGCCGACGATTGCCGTTCGCGCACACTTCAAAGCGCCGACGGCGAGCGCCGACGCGGGCCTCGGTACGGGGCGGCCAGATGAAGGAATCGGCGTCGAAGTCAGCCGCATGATCGGGGGCGGCTTCATGGCCATGGTCGACGGTGGGTACACGCTCATCGGCAAACCGGAGGGCTTCGAGTTCAACAACCGCTGGTGGTACAACGTCGGCGCCGCCAAGAGTCTGGCGAACGGGGTGGCCAACGTGAGTGTGTTCTTCGAGGAGTACCGCACCATCGTTCCCGGCTTCGAGAATCCCCGAGACATCCTTGCAGTGTTGAGTCTCAAGAGCGCCAGCGGGTGGCGAGTGCAGCTCTTGGGAGAGTTCGGGATCTCGAACGGCGCCCCTGATCTCGGCTTTATCGTTGGAGCGAGCCGGCGCTTCTGATGTTGTCGTGCCGAAACGTGGTGTGAGCTAGTTGACCGAGCCCATGGCAGCGGATGAGGCTGCCGACGACGTCGTGCTCGTCCGAGCGTCACAGCGCGGCGATCGGGAGGCTTTTAGCGTCCTCGTGTCCCGCCACGCCGGGTCGATTCTCAGCGTGACGACGAGGATGCTCGGGCCCACCGCCGATGCAGAGGACGCGGCGCAGGAGACATTCGTGTCAGCTTACCGGGCACTCTCTGGCTTTCAGTTCGGGTCGAAGTTCTCGACCTGGCTCTATCGGATCGCCGTGAATAAATGCACCGACGCGCTACGCGCTCGGCGTCATCCCACAGAGTCGCTCGATGCATCCGACGAGAGCGGCCCCTTGGTCGAGGAGCCTGCCGGCGGGGAAACGCCTCACTGGGAGCTCGAGCAAAGCGAGCTGGGGCATGAGCTCGACCGGGCTGTCCAGGAGCTGCCGCCGATCTACCGCGAATCGTTCGTGCTTCGACACGTCGAAGGCCTAGGATACGACGAGATGAGCACGATCTTGGGCGTCAATCGAGATGCGCTCAAGATGCGTGTCTACAAGGCTCGAAACATCTTGTGCCAGTCGCTGGCACATCTGAACGGAGTCTGCACATGAGAAACAGCGAAGCGGGCAACCCGGGTCTTGAGCAACTCGTGCAGCGGTTCATTGACAACGAGCTGACCAGCGCGGAGCGCGTGCAGCTGCTAACGCGGCTTGGCCACGACGGCCCCCTGCGGGAACAGCTCATCGAGCTCGAACAGCTCGCGGCTGACGCCAGCCAGCTACCGAGACCGACCGTGCCCGCCGACTTCGTGGCGCGAGTGATGGAGCAGACGACCCCGCCACCCTCCTTCGGACGCCGACTGCAAGACATGCTCTGGACGCCACATGCCTTCAGGTGGAACCTCGCAGGCGCGCTAGGTGCCGCGTGCGTGACGCTCTTCATCGCCGGAGCGGCGGCTACCCTCGGGCGGTCCGGACCGACTATCCCCACATCGACTGCCACGACCGCAACTGCGTCGCAACGCGTGTTGGTGCGGCTCGTCGTGCTGCAGCCCGGCGCGCAGACGGTCGGCGTAGCGGGCGACTTCAACGGATGGGATCCGATTCAGACTCCGCTCGAGCCGACGGCGAGTGGTGCCTGGACCGTCACTCTCCCGCTCGAGCCGGGACGCTATGAGTACATGTTCGTCGTCGACGGCACGCAGTGGATCGTCGATCCCTTCGCCGAGGAGCAGCACGATGACGGCTTCGGATCGCGCAATGCCGTGCTCGATGTCCGGTCGCCGGCAGAGGCCTCGCTGTGAGACGTTGCATGAGCATTGGAGGTCGTCTAGTCTCCCGCTGGGATGCGTCTGCAGCTGGGGATCGCGGCGGCAGCGATAGTCGCGGCGAGCATGGGTCTGGCGTGTGCGGTAACGCTGGCGCCGTCGGCACCAATCTCGACCAGGGACGGGGTTCGATTCGTGCTCATTCGGCCAGACGCCGGCGCAGTGGCGGTGGCTGGCACCTTCAATCAGTGGTCGACCTCATCGCACCCGCTGTCGCGAGATCCGTCATCCGGAAGCTGGACAGGGCTTGTGCCGTTGGCGCCGGGCGAGCATCTCTTCATGTATGTCGTGGACGGTACCGAGTGGCTCAGTCCGCCGGCTGCAGAGGATTATGTTGACGATGGTTTTGGAGCATCGAATGGCGTCGTGGTGGTCCGGTAGGGTGGTCCAGCGGGTGGCGGCCATGCTGCTGGTCGTCGCGGCCGGCGCCGTGATACCCGGAACGGCCGCCGCTCAGGCTATGTCGCCGTCGGAACGCGAAGCGCTCGCGCGACTACGGGTCAGTCAAGGCGGCCGGGCCGAAGAGGTCGACCCCCTCGTGCGGCATGCCGACGAGGCGGCGAAGAAGGGTCTGCCTGTCGGTCCGTTGACCAACAAGATCCGGGAGGGGCTGGCCAAGGGCGCGGCGCCGAACCGAATCGAAGTGGTCGTCCGTCAGATGGCGCTCGATCTGGAGACGGCTGATCGGTTGCTTCGTGAGCTGCAACCGACCACGGCCGCCTCAGGCCGTGAAACGCCTGTGCTGTTGCTGGCTGAGGCGCTGGGCGGTGGTGTCACGCCGGAAGAGGTAGATGTCCTCCACCGACAGGCGCAGTCACCCGATCAGCCACCGATGTCGGCCGACGGACTGGGGAGCGCGGCCAAGGGGCTGTCACTCATCATAGGAGCCGGCCTGCCGATCACGGAGGGCACGGCGGTCATGGCCGAAGCGATGAGGCAGGGATTCCGGCCGCCCGAGATGCTCGACCTCGGACGGGAGATCAAACGACGAGAGCACGACTTCCGGGAAGGGCGCGCGAGTTTGCTCGCGCTGCGCGAGGCGATCGTGCGCGGAGAGCGTCCAGATCGATTGTTTCACGACGCGCGTCCCGCGATCATCGAGCGGCCCGACCCAACGCGCCCGGACCATGCGGTGACGCGCCCTGAGCCTACGGATATCCGACCCGAGCCGACAGACCGTCCCGAACGACCTCAAGGGCGGGATCGACCGGCACCACCCGAACGGCCTGGAGGCACGCGAGGCCGATAGGGACTCCAGCACCACTCGCCACCCGGCCGAGTTCTGCTGTAACGTCAAAGTGAGCGGGGCTGGGGCACTCGTCCCAGCGCGTTCGCGCTTCGCACACACTTATGAGCTCGTCCCGCGCACTCGTATGGGTGCTCCTCATCCTTCTTCTGTCGACCTTCTCTGCCTGCAGTAGCGACCGGACCCTCTCGCCGATCAGCCCGAGCGACGTTCTGTCCGATCCGAGACTGGCAGGCGATGTGCTCGCGCAATGGTCTCCTTACGCCGTTGTTCACCTAACGGGGGAGGCGTCGGATGCGTATCGCGATGCAATCTTGGCCTTGAGAGCCGCCGGCCGGCTAGACGGCGTACGGGTCGAGTTGGGCCGAAGCCTGAGTCCGGGCGACCCTGCCTTCAGGGCCATCAGCGGTACGGGCGTGGAGCTGCTCGGCGTCATCAGTAACGAGTACTTCTTCTCAGAGAACATCGAGCAGGAGATCGACCGCATCTTCGGGGCCTTTCCCGAGATCCGCCACTTTCAAATCGGCAACGAAGTCACGACGATTCTGCCCAGTACTGGGCCGACGCTCACCATCGACCAGTACATGGATATTTTTCTGCGGATCTACGACCACGTGCAGAGTCGTCACCCTGGCCGAGCCATCCTCTTGACCCAGTCCACGCTGGGTTCCGGCCTGCATGGGCCGACAGAGCTGGAAGCCATGGTCAATCTTGGGCTGACGCGGGTCGATCCTAATCAGGTGATCATCGCGATCAACATGTACGACCTGGGCCACGCCGGGCAATTTCTCGGCCTGCTGGGGGGGCCGCTTCGTCGGTTTCGCCTGTGGGTCACGGAGTCCGGAACACGCGATCCAAGCCTGCACATGACCTGGGTGAGAGACCAGTACCCGCGCCTACGCAACCTCGTACGTGCCGAACGGGTGTACTGGTACGTCATGTGGGGGGGGGACTCGGGAGCCGACACTGACTTCAGCCTGATCAAGAACCCGGGCCTCTTCCCGAACTACTGGAGGAGCCCGCTGTTCGAGCTGTTGACGACGCGGTGACGACCATGCGAAGCAGAACGTGTTTCCGCAGCACGCTGACGTTGATCGCCTGTCTCAGTCTGCCAGCGGTCAGTGGAGCACAGGAGCTATCGGCAGGCGGCCTGGACAGCAAGCGGAAGTCGGGCACATATCTCCAAGCAGGTGTTGCCCACGGACAAGGGGACCTGTTCAACCCCAGCAGTTTGACCCAGTGGGACGTGGCGCTGTTTGGGACCAACTACGACCTCGTCAGCGCAAAGTTGGAGTTCGAAAGCTACTTCCGCGACACCTTCCTGCAGCTTTCGGGCTTCTCGGTCGGCTACCGCAAGGACGGCATGCGCCGGGCCGAGTGGGGTCACATGTTCAGCGGCAGCTTGTTCCGAGATTTTGACGCCAAGCTGTTCGCCGTGAAGGTTGGCGCCGGTGTGGAGTGGGGCATGCCCTCGCTCAGCTTCGACCAAACGGAGTTCGCGTTTGCCGATGACGGGGTTGTTCGCTATCGACACACGTACATGCATCGGAACGCAGACGTACCCTTCATTGGGACCACGACCGACGGAGCGGTCTACCCGTTCGTCGAAGCGAGCATCGTGCAGCGGCCGGGGTTCCTGCTCTTCGAGATAGGGATGCGCATCGGCATCACGAGGTTCAACTTCGACGACTTCGAGGTTAGCCCGACCGACCTGCTCAGCCAGGCGTCCAGTCGGAAGCGCGTCCTGGTCCCCTACCTCTTCGCCGACGTCGGCATCCGGCTGTTCTAGACTGCCATGCTCGAAGAGCTGGTCCCGATTCTTTATGTCCGAGACGGGCAGTTGAGCGCGGGTTGGTATGCTCGACTCGGCTTCGCCGTCGAAGGCGAACACCGTTTTGCGCCGGGGCTGCCGCTCTACCTGTTCCTGCGGCGTGGAACCAGCGCTCTCCACCTGTCAGAACATCGAGGCGACGCGCGGCCGGGCACACTACTCTATTTCTACGTCCGCGATGTAGAGGAGATTGCTCTTGAGTTCAACGCCACAATCGAGGACCAGCCGTGGGCACGTGAAGTGCAGCTCACCGATCCCGATGGAAACCGCTTGAGGATCGGGGAGCGCAAAGAGCCAGGTGGGTCAGCATCGGTACAACCGGATGGGTGGCACGCGGTTACGCCCCGGATTGTGACGAACTCACCCGATGAGTTGGTCCAGTTCCTCAAGGACGTCTTCGGCGCGTCCGGCGAGTTCCGTTCCGAACGACCTACGGAGATGCGGATTGGCGATTCCGTCGTCATGGTGAGCGGGGATGCTGGGCGACGCCTGATGCCCGCGTTCCTGTACGTCTACGTGGAGGACGCGGACGCCACATATGCGCGGGCCGTCGACTCAGGCGCGACCGCCCCTCGAGGAACCGGTGGATACGCCATACGGCGACCGGCGGGGAATGGTGAGAGACGCCTGGGGTAACACCTGGCAGATCGCAACCCGCAGAGGCTGAGTCTACGGCGCAGGACCGCCTGGCCCGCCCAGCCGCAGCTCAAGCTCGATAGACGTCCGTCGCCAACCTGCGACGCGTTCAGATGTGGACAATCTCGGCAGCAATCTTAGGTTGCGCGCGGCCAATAACTATGTTACACATAGTGTGTGGCACACAGTAATAGCGGCCGACTCGGCCTGATGCGCATGGAATTGAGGAGGGGAATTGTCGTCCTAGCTGTTCTGGCCGCCTTGCGGGAGGAGCAGTACGGATACGCCCTTCGCAAGCGACTGGCCGCCTCCGCCATCGACCTCGAGGAAGGGACGCTCTATCCGCTCATCCGCCGCCTCGAAAGCCAGGGGCTGCTCTCGAGCCGATGGAGCGCAGACGGCGGACGCAAGCGTCGCTTCTACACGATCTCGGCAGAGGGGCGGTCGCTGCTGACCGGGCTGCGCAAGGAGTGGAGCGCACTGAGTCAGTCCCTTGGCAAGCTTTTGGAGGACGGAACATGACTTGGGTGAATCGATACGTAAGCGGAGTCAGGCGCTACCTGCCCCGGAAAACACGCGATGACATTGGCGATGAACTGCGCTCTATCCTCGACGACAAGATCGAGGAAGCGCGGGAAGCCCGTGGAGGGCCACTCGAGGAAGCCGATGTCATCTCGATCCTCAAGGACTTCGGCCATCCCCTCGAAGTGGCTTCACGCTATCAGAATCGCGGGGCGTTGATCAGCGAGTCGCTGTTTCCCATCTACCTCCAGGTGTTGAAGTTGGTCGCCCTACTCTTTGTTGTGTTCTATCTGCTCTGGATCGCGATTGGCGCGAGCGGGGCGGTCGCGGCCTGGCCCGACATCTCGGGCGCTACGTTGGCCAACGTTTGCCTGCTGAGTCTCGTGGGCGTGACTGTCGCATTCCACGTCTGGGGCCGCCACCTCGAGCGCAGTGACTTCTTCAGTACATGGAATCCCAGGTCGCTGCCTCCCGAACCGCCTGACGACTCAATCGTCTCGCTGACAGAGAGCCTTGTCGCGCTCGTCATGATTGTCGGTTGGTTCGCGCTCCTCAGCTGGGTCGGGCACGTTGCTACATTGGCGGGGTACGAACGATCCGCTTTGTATTCATGGGACGCGCTCACGTTCGGCGCGGGGTACCGGGGTGCGGGCTTGCTCCTGTGGCTCAAGATCCATGCGATCGGCTCGTTCGCGATCACAGCCACGTTCCTGTTCTCGCCCTACTGGTCGCGCACGAAGCGCATCTTCAGTGCTGCCGGGTGCTATCTCTTTGCCCTTGTCTTTGCGATGGCAGGGATGGGCGTCAGTCGGGCCATCGGCTTCTGCGGGGAAACCGACCTGTGTGGGCCATTTGACCACAACTTCGAACGCTGGGCTGAAATCAACCTAGCCATCTTCACGGCGGTTGCGTTCGCGCTTGGCACCTACGATGTCTATCGCGCGTACAAGATTGGAAACCCGAAGATCGCACACATCCCCTGAGCACGCATCGCGACACGAGGTGTGCTCTCACCCCTCGCGTTAATCCCTGCGGTAGAGCCACGCGTTGCCTTCCTTGCCCACCTCTGCGAGTCCGCCCATGTGGCGCAGACAATACGCGATCCGTTGTGCCGTCCAGCGTGGCACATCCATCGTGGCCGCGAGGTGCCCGGTGTGAAACGGGTTTGGAAGCCCAGGCGGTAAGAGTTGCAGGAGATCGCCAGACGTGCGGAACCGATAAACCTGGTGTAGTTTGAGTAGTTTTTGATCCTCAACCTGATGGTCGTTTCCGCGGCGCCGTCTCCGTCGGCCGTGCCCCGGATACCGCCACTCCTCAACGTCAACCAGCGGCACGTCGAGTGCCAGGTTTTGATGCGGGAAGACACGGGTGAAGTAGATCAGTTCGTCGAACAGATCAATCACGCTGCCCCGTTTAGGGCTCATTCGCCTGCCGAGGATTCTGCCACCCTTAGTCTGCTGCTTGACCAGCCGTTTCTGACGAACAATCGGTTTGACCACCAGGACGCGGTGGTCTTGTAGCAGATCCTGGACTTTCCGCCGGATCGCGGCGAGCGAGCCGTGTTGGATTTCGATCAGCTCGCCATCGCAGATCACGTCGATCCGATAGTTGTCTAGCGGCGCTTCAACACGAGCTCCCGGATCGGCATAGAGCTGCTTGAGCTGCCGGTGAAGAGAGGTTTCCATGGACAGGCCGATCGATAGGACAACGCTCGTGCGTTCTCTTATCTGTATCGACCGATTGCAGGAGTCGGCTAGAGAAAAGCGTCGTCCGGTCAGGTGGCCGAACTGACTCCCTTCTTGATCTTGTCCACGATTCCGATTCCCTCTGCCGCCTCCGGTGGGGGTCGACCTGGCCGATTTTCGGCCTGCGGCGTGAGGCCGAACGAGCTCGACAGCTGGGATTAGCGCTACGCCGTGAGCTTGGTCAATCGATGCAGAAAGTACTGACGCCAGCTTTCACCCAACGCATCCAGAGCGACGACACGCCGCAGAAGTTCGACGTTCTCCCTATCGGTGGTGTACAGACGTGTAACGTCAGCCACCGTTACGCTCTGACTTCGTCTCTTGAGTGGTTCGATTGAGTCGCCTTCCTGTAGACGACCCTCCTGTCGCACCGAGAGGTAGAAACCGGACCGCCCACTCGCGAGAAAGCGTTTCACGATATCGTCCCGCCCAAAGCGAATGCCCAACTTGTAGCACGGCATGCGTGGCTCAGTGGTTCGAACCCGCACGGTCCCAATGCGAAACTCGTCCCCGATTTGAACCTCGTCTTCGATGAGTCCTTGAGTCGACAGGTTCTCGCCGAACATCCCCCAGGGCAGTGGTGTGCCTGGTAGTTCCGTTTGCCAAAACTCGTAATGCTCTGACGGGTAGACGTAGATGGCCTTCGTGGGACCACCGTGCACGGACAAGTCGGCCTGACCGTCGCCCTCGATGTTGAGCGTGCGGACGCTCAGCACACCAGAGAGTGGCGTCTTGAAGATTCCGGTCGTGACATGCTTGCCCTTCCACTCGACTTCCTTTGGAAGTCCAACGTTGACGGAGATGACGTTCATGCTGGTAAGCTCACTCTGGTACCTAACGCCAAGCCTGTCAACACACGCTTCACCGTCAGTCATTCCAGATTGCGATATCTGCCCTTGGGCGTGCTGTACTTTTGGCCATGATCATCGAACGACGCTCGGCCACACCGGGTGCGGCGCCGTGCGGGACAGACGCTTGGTCGACTGATTCAGAGTGAAGGCCTCGTCGTCGATGGCTCCCAGTACTCGCTGGAGACGGGAGTCGTCGACTTTCTCGACGCCTGCTGAACGTCGTCCTCCTCACGGCGTTCACGCTGACGGTTGAGTGCGCTGGGCGTGATCCCGAAGACACGAGGAGTGTGGGCGTAGAATCGACCGCATGAAGGGGAACGATACCTGCCGGGTGGCTAGGAGTCTGCGCCGCAGGAGGTGCGGCGGCGTGAAATGGGTCGTCGGCCCATGCTGTGCGTCATTGTGCCGGAGCGACTTCGGCGGTCGGCCGACGAGGGAGCTCCTCGGCGAAGGGCGAACCAGATTGCAAGATTCGGCCTTGCGGGGCCGCCTGGCCCGCCACAGAGCCCGATGCGCGCCGATCGGTCGTCGTTGCGAGCCTCATTCCCCGCGTGTTACGCCGCCATCAGGGCGTGCAGGCGCTTGGTGTTCAACGCCAGGCACACCAAGTCCCACTCGCCCTGCACCGTCGCCAGCCCCCGCAGGCTGAAGCGTCGGAATCCCAGCACGTGCTTGATCCAGCCGTTGGGAGCCTCCGACAGCCACGTGCGTTCTGCCTACGCCGCACGGCCCGCCGGCCTCGACAGCTTCTCGGCCATGCGACTCGTCGCGGGATACTGCTCCGGGTCGCGGGGCCTGGCCGCCTTCCCCTCCCGGCCCCAGGACACATACCCGTCGATGCCTCGCGTTTCCAGGTCCGCCAAGTCCCGCTCGTTGCTGTAGCCGGCGTCCGCCAGCACCGTCTCCGGCTGCTCGCCGACCGTCTCCGCCAGCGCGTCGAGCAGCGCCGGCACACCACCCTGGTCGCTCGCGTTCGCCGTCACCTCCGTCGCCACCACCAACTGGTGCGCACCATCGACCGCCACCTGCGCGTTGTCGCACTGCTGGAACCCGTCGTTGCTCGTCTTCATGATCCCGCTCTCCGGGTCCGTGAAGTGGCTCTGCGCCTTCGCGTCCGGCTCGCCATACGACCGCGTGTAGGGCGGCCCGCCCTTCGGGTTCCGGTCTTGGTCCGGCTGCCGACCGCGGGCGTCGTCCGCTGCCCGCTGCTGCGCCTCCAACCGCGACTTCGCCGCCCGGATCGCCGCCAGACGGTCTTCCCGGCGGCGCCACTCCGCCGGCAACTCGTCGCCCCGCACGTCCGCCCCCAACCGCGCGTCCTCGGCCCCGCCAGCCGCCGCCAGCCGCGCCTCAATCTCCCCCCGCAGCCGCCGCTCCTCCTTTGCCATCCGCCCGGAGCTCATCGCCTTCCGTTGGCTCGCGTTCGCCCGCCCCTTCGTGCCGTCAATCGACAGCTTCCCGAAGCGCGCCAGACCCAATTCCCGCGCCAGACGCACCACCGCTACAAACAGCTCCTTGAAGTCCGACACGTGCCGCCGCCGGAACTCGCACAGCGTCCGATGTTGCGGGAAGTTGCCCGCCCCCAACACCCGGAACGCCCCGTCCTCTTCCAGCTTC
Organism: Vicinamibacterales bacterium; assembly: GCA_965216615.1. Lineage (GTDB taxonomy): Bacteria > Acidobacteriota > Vicinamibacteria > Vicinamibacterales > UBA8438 > CAUZIB01. The sequence goes on from OZ244182.1 coordinate 271,079, forward strand.
CGCGCGATCCCGCGCGACGAAAACACCCCCGTCGCATACGCATACAGCAGCACCTTCACCATCATCCGCGGTGCATCGGGCGCGTTGCGCCGACCGTCCCCCGCATACGGCGCGTAGAACGCCGTCAAATCCACACCGTCCGCCAGGTCGCTGACGTGGTGCGCCACGTGGCCCTCCGGCAACCACGCCCGCAGGTCCGCCGGCAACAGCAGCATCTGATCCGGTGCGTAGGGACGGAACGTCGTCGACATCAGGTCCTTATCCTCCTCGGCTCGCCTACAATTGTCGCACCGTTTCTGCGGCGCAGACTCCTAGCCCGTGGTCGGTAGCGTGCGATCTATGCTTTAAATCGCGTCAGCGTTAAGGAAGAACGCCGCCCAGAGGAGGAATCCAAGATGGCCGTCGTCACAGCGCGACTCAGTACGGGCACAGTGGTAGACATGCAGGCTCGTCAGTTCTCCTGGCGAGGGGATGAGCCTCGGCCCGCGGGCGGGACGGACACCGGATCCACACCGTATGAACTCCTCCTCGGAGGGCTGGCAGCCTGTATCGCGGTCACCCTGCGGTTGTACGCAAGCCACAAGGCCATCAGCCTGTCCGGGGTCGACGTCAGGCTCGAATTCGGCCGGGTCCATGCAGATGACTGCTTGGATTGCGACGAGCGGGCCGGCGGGTGGATCGACCGGATACACACTCGAGTCACGCTTCACGGGACGTTCACCGACGCCCAGCGGATTCGTCTTGCGCAGGTGGCCGAGCGCTGCCCGGTCCACAAGACGCTAGCAAACGGTGTGCAGATCGTGGACGCGGTGCACTTCGCGGACGGATCAGCGTGACGGCGCGACACCCGACACCACGACGGTGCCGGCCGCTGGTCCTAGCCGTTGTCATCGCACCCCCACGGGCGAACAAGTCCAGCGAGGGCCGGCAGAATCCAGCGCGTATTGTGGGATAGATAGTGGGTTCTAGGCCAATGAACGTTTTGTAAGTTGCTTATTTGCAGTTAGTTACATCTTGTGTATTGGCGGAGGGACTGGGATTCGAACCCAGGAGCGAGTTTCCCCGCTAACGGTTTTCAAGACCGCCGCCTTCAACCGCTCGGCCATCCCTCCAAACCCGATCTATCGCGGCTCGATGACTTCTTGGTCGTGCATATACGAGCGAATCGCTTCAGGGATCACCACTGATCCATCCGCCCGCTGGTAATTCTCGAGGACCGCAATCAGCGCACGACCGACGGCCACGCCCGATCCGTTCAACGTGTGCACATGCCGCGGCTTGGCGCGGGTCTCGGATCGGAACTTGATGTTCGCCCGGCGCGCCTGGAATGCCTCGGTGTTGCTGCACGATGAGATCTCTCGGTAGGCACCCTGGCCAGGGAGCCACACTTCGATGTCGTAGGTCTTGGCTGACGCGAACCCCATGTCCCCCGTGCACAGCGTGACCGTCCGGAACGGCAGACCAAGCCGCCGCAGCACTTCCTCGGCGTGCCCCGTGAGCTCCTCGTGAATCTCGTATGAGCGGTCTGGATCCGCGTACGCGACGAGCTCGACCTTATCGAACTGGTGCTGGCGGATCAGTCCACGGACGTCCTTGCCGTAGGATCCGGCTTCGCTGCGAAAGCATGGCGTGTAGGCGACGTACCGAATCGGGAGCGCGTCTCCGCTCAAGATCTCGTCCCGGTGCACATTGCAGAGCGGCACCTCAGCCGTTGGAATGAGGTAGAGGTCCCAGTCCCCGCGTACCTTGAAGAGGTCTTCCTCGAATTTCGGCAGGTTTCCGGTGCCGGTGAGCGCGTCGGCGTTGGCGAGAAACGGCGGGGCGACCTCGGTGTATCCATGCTCGCGCGTGTGAAGGTCGAGCATGAAGTCGATCAGCGCCCGCTCCAGACGCGCGCCGGCGCCGGTCAGGAGGGCAAAACGCGACCGGGCGATCTTCGCAGCCCGCTCGAAATCCAGGATCCCGAGCGCTGGACCGAGGTCCCAGTGCGACTTCGGCTCGAAGTCGAACTGCGGTGGATCGCCATGTCTGCGAACCTCGGTGTTATCAGCCTCGCTATGCCCAACCGGCACGCTCTCGTGGGGTAGGTTGGGCAGCGTTAGCGCCAAGTGGTGCTGTTCGTGTTCGACCTTCTCGAGCGCGGCTTCCTGTTCCTTGATTTGCTCCCCGAACAGCTGCCCGGCCGTGAGCAGCTCGTCGGCGGAAAGACCATCCTTCTTGGCGCGGGCGATCTTGCCGCCGAGCTCCTTCCGCTCGTGTCGCGCGTGCTCGAGCATAGGCAGGATTTCTCGCCGTTCGGAATCGAGTCGCCCGAGGAAGTCGAGCTGATCCGCGACATCGATACCCCGCTGTTCCAGCCGAGTACGGACGACGTCTGGCTGTTCTCTGAGCAAGGCCGGGTCAAGCATGACTGACTGCTTCCTCTCGGTGGTTCTGGTCGCGCTTCATTCTAGAACGGCCGCCAGAGAAGCAGAACGGCCAATGGCGGTTCTAGGATACGATCTCCGCGCATGTCGCCATCGGTGAAAACGGTTGTGTTTCCGGCGGCTGGCCTCGGCACCCGGATCTTGCCGGCAACCAAGGCCTTTCCAAAAGAGCTCCTTCCACTCGTCGACCGTCCGATCATTCAGTACGGCGTCGAGGAGGCCGTTCGGTCGGGCATCCGAGACGTGGTCTTGGTGACCAGCCCGGGCAACACGCTCACTGCGGCCCACTTTGCCGAGAACCCTGAGCTCGAGCAGATTCTCGCCGAGCGAGCCAAGACCCGCGAGTTGGCCGCGGTACGGGCGGTCACAGCCATGGCCACGGTCACGACCGTCCACCAGCACGACCCTCGCGGTCTCGGTCACGCGATCCTGATGGCCGAGGGTCGGGTCGGCAATGAACCGTTCGCCGTCGTGCTGCCAGACGATGTGATCGATGCCGATCCGCCGGCTCTGCGCCAGATGGCCGAGGTCTTCGCCGCAGTCGACGGGCCAGTCATCTTGGTTGAACGGGTCCCGCGGTCGGCCGTCCAGCGGTACGGCATCATCGACGCCGAGCCGCTCCGGAACGGTGTGTATACGATCCGCGACCTAGTGGAAAAGCCGTCGCCCGAGGACGCCCCCTCCGATCTGGCAATCGTCGGACGCTACATCCTGACCCCTGATCTCTTTGAGGTGCTGGCGGAAACGGAAGCAGACGGTGGGGGAGAGATTCAGCTGACCGACGCCCTTCGGAAGCTTCTCGATCGTCGGCCGCTCTACGCCTGCGAGCTGACCGGCGCCGTCCGTCACGACGTCGGCAACCGGTTGGGCTTCATCAGAGCGTCGGTGTACTTCGCCATGAAGCGACCGGACGTCGCGCCCGCGCTCGGCGACTACCTCAAGACGTTCGGCGCGTAGAGGTGCTCGACGACGAGCCGGTACTCGGTTTCTTGTCGCTCTTGCCGTCGGACCCGGTCTTCGTCTCTGTCGACGAAGAAGAAGACGACGACGACGACGAATCGGACTCCTTCGTGCTCTTCGACTCTTTGCTGGACTCGTCCGTTTTGGCCGGGGAGCCTTGATCGTCCCCTTTCCGAGCGTAATCGGTGATGTACCATCCGGTGCCTTTGAACTGAATGGCCGGTGAGGACACCAGCTTGCGCAGCGCGCCGCTGCACTCAGGGCACGTCGTCGCGAGCTCGTCCGAAAACTTCTGAATCAGCTCGAAGCGATGGCCGCAGTCATCGCACTCGTATTCATAGAGCGGCATGATACTCAGCTGCCTCTTTAGGTCCGTGCACCGCAATCAGTCGAGTAGAACCCCGGGCTCACCCAACATGAGCTCCCGGTGGGCCCACAGCGGAAGCGCGCCCTGTCCCAGAAGTTGGTCATGAAAACGCTGCAGTGAAAAACTGTCGCCTTCCTTGGCTTCGAAATCGGCGCGGAGCTGCAGGAGGATGCGCTTCCCGAGCGCGTAGAGTACGTAGCCCGGATCGAACGTGCCTCGTTCCGCCTCCCGGCGCGCGGTGGCTTCCTCCAGAAACGCTTCGTCCCGAAAGAGCCGGACGCCCTGTTCGACTGAAATGTCCTCGGTGTGCAGGCGGATCCCAACCACCGTGCGAGCGAGTCGAACGAGCGACTCCGCAAGCTGGCCCAGCTTGGCTTCGGCGTTCCCTTTCTCGTATCCCTCGTCGAACATGAGCTGTTCACTGTAGTGCGCCCATCCTTCAACAAAGGATACCGGCATGAGAAAGGACGTCTTTCTAAGAGGTTTGGCGAGGCGCCGAAGATGCTCAAAGTGCAGGAAGTGTCCCGGAAACACTTCGTGGATCGAGATTGAAGGGAGGGTGGCGACGTTGAAGTCGCGGAGATGCTCCTCCTGCCGCTCCGCGGACCAGGATGGATCGACGTTCGTGATGTAGTAGTAGGAGGGCAGCGCCTGCTGTTCGAACGCCCCGGCTGGCCACAGGCTCGCGAACGTCCACCGGTAAAACTCCGGCGTCGCCGCCACCCGTACCGGCTCGTGCTCGGGTATCGTCACGAGCTTGCGCCGCCGGATGAACGTGGCGAGGTCATCCAGCTGGCCACCCACCGCCCCGAGAAGTTCGTCGGCTGTCGGGTGGCGCGTCTTCACGTCGTCCCAGACCTCGCGGACATTCCCACCGAGCTTACGCGCGACTTCTTCGAACTCTGTCTGGGTCCGACGTAGCTCACGCTCGGCGATCGCCAGGAGCTGGTCGACAGGAACGTTAATGCCCTCGTTACGCCGAAGCATCTGGGAGAACTTTTCCGACCCCAGCCGAAACGAGGCTCGGCTGCGCGGAGCCACGGAATCCTTGAGATGCCCGATGTACCCGCGGAGCGCATCGATCGCGACCGTCGAGGCATCGGCCAGATCGCCCAGGAGGTGCATGTCGTCCAGGGCGCGAAACGCCCGCGGGAGGTCGCGCTCGACGAAACCCAGAACGCCCTCGAACGACTCGATGCCGACCTTCGTGAAGAGCCCTGGCGGATCCGTCACGTTCGTGCGCGCCGCCTCAACAAACCGGGGGGTCTGGCGCAGCTTGGACACAATTCGTCGAGCGCGATCGGGAAGGGGGGCATACGCGAAGAGCACTTGAGCCGAGAGGCTGCCGGCAAGGGTCTCCGCGTAGTACAGCGGGTTTCTCTGCCAGGGCCTCAGCTCATCGAGGCTATAGATCCGCGCGTGGATGCTGTTCGACAGGATCCGCCGGTCGAGACGCTCTTCAGCCGTCAGCGTGCTGGCATCGATCCCATCGAGGCGCCGCGCCCATCCGCCAAGCTCTTGAGCCTGCCGCTCAACACCCTCGCGCGAGTAGTCCTCGAGCAGATCGTCATGGAGGTGAACACCGTCGAAGGCGGCCTCGGTGGGATACGTTTCATGAAGATATGCGAGGTACTCGTCGACATAATGTGACAGGGGCTCAACTGAGTAGCCCGTTCGAGATCGGCTCATGGACGTCGTCTGATATCTCGTTCTTGATAGCGTTTGCCTGGATCGTCACGCAAATCGTCAATGGTACAATCTATTCTATTCCGCTTCTCCTAGGCCTCCTCTGTGGATGCTGTGTCGACTGAGCCGCGCGGTGTCCTGTATGTTGTCGCTACTCCGATCGGGAACCTCGAGGACGCTACCTTTCGGTGCATCCGAGTGCTCAAGGAAGTCGCACTCATTGCGGCGGAGGACACGCGCCGAACGGGAGTACTGCTGCGCCACTACGGGATTCGGACAGCCACGCGGAGTTACCATGCCCACAACGAGCGCCAAAGAACGCCCAGCCTGATCCGCGCGCTGGAGACTGGTAGGTCGGTCGCGCTCGTCACCGATGCCGGCACGCCTTTGCTGTCAGATCCGGGACGGACGCTTGTCAACAAAGCGCTCGAGCGAGGGATACAGGTCACGGCCATTCCCGGACCGAGCGCAGTCCTTACCGCCCTCGTTGCGTCCGGACTAGCGGAAACGGAGTTCACGTTCCTCGGATTTCCACCCCCTCGGTCAAATAGCCGAAAGGCTTGGCTGCTAGCTCTGTCTGACGAGCCGAGGCCGCTGGTCATTTTCGAGGCCCCGCACAGGATCAGCCGGTCTCTGAGCGACATGCTCGAGGTACTAGGAGATCGACGGGTTGCCGTCTGCAGAGAGATGACAAAGGTTCACGAAGAATTGGTCGTAGGACCTATTTCTCGTGTCCTCGACAAACTTTCTTCGAAGAAGGGCGAGTTTACAGTTGTCATTGAGCCTGCCAGGGCCAGCTATAATAGGTTAAAAGACAAAATAGATCCGGCTCTGCTTGCCCATGGAGTTTGATCAAGTGATAGATAAGGTGTCGTCGAGACGAGAAGCAATTCGGATTCTGTCCGGCAAGTACGGTCTGTCCAACCGAAGCATCTACAAGATTCTCGAAGAAGAGAAGCTTGATTAGGTCTTGTGATCAATGTTGATCCGGCGGTCGCATTCTGCTATCGTGCGGACCCTTAACCGATGCCAAAGAAGGCTAAAGCGAAGAAGACTGCCGGTGCGCGCAAATCTCCAGGCGTGGCCAAGAAGAAGGCCAGAGCAGGAAAGGCCACGGCTCGGAAGACCGCCAATCGGAAGACCACCAAGAAGAAGGCTCCAAGGGCCGAATCGGTCAATCGTGCCGCCGAGGCCCGGCGGAAACGGTCTCTCGAGGCGGTTGGGCTCTATGAGAAGGCTCTCAAGGCCCTGCAGCGACGGAAAATGTCGACGGCCTCGGATCTGTTTCAGCGGGTCATCGACGACTTCCCAGCGGAGCGTGAGCTGCACGAACGCAGTCGGCGGTACCTGGAAGTGTGCCGCCGGGAGTTGATTCCTGAACCCACACCCAAGAGCTTCGAGGAACGAGTCTACGCGGCCACGATCGCCCTCAACGCCGGGTCTCCGGACGATGCCCTCCGACACCTCGAGGAGGCCCTGGCTGAGCAGCCAGATAGCGACCACGTGCAATACATGTTGGCCGTGACACGCGCGGTGGATGGAGAGAATTCGGCCGCAGTCTCGCACCTACGGCGAGCGATCGAGCTTAACCCGGACAACCGCTTCCTCGCTCGCAACGAACCGGGCTTCGAGGCGCTGCAGGATGAAGAAACGTTTCGGCAGGCGGTGGGATCTACGCCGCTGGCCGAGTAACGCGCCCGTTCCAACGTCCCGCACCGATCTACACTCTCGTGAATGGCCAGTCGCCATGTCATTGTGCTCGCCGCCGGGAAGGGTACCCGGATGCGGGCAGCGCGCCCCAAGGTTCTGCACCAGCTTGGAGGGTTCAGCCTAATCGAGCGCGCGCTGCGGAGCGCCGCGCCGCTCACACCTGAGACCACCACGATCGTCGTGGGACACCAGGCGAAGGCGCTTCAGGAGTCGCTCGCGGCCCAGCCCGAACTGCGATTCGTCGCGCAGGAATCCCAGCTTGGCACCGCGCACGCGCTGCTCCAAGCCGAAGCAGCGTTCCACGGTCATGCCGGCCATCTCATCGTGTTGTCTGGTGATGTGCCGCGCCTTCGCCCATCAACGCTGGCGGCGCTCGTCGAGACCCATGAAGCGAGGGGTGCCGCCGCCACGGTACTGACGATGACCCTGCAACGGCCTTTTGGCTACGGGCGAATCCTTCGGAACGGCGGTGACATGGTCGGCATCGTCGAGGAAACCGACGCCACGCCTGACCAGCGGCGTATCCGAGAGGTCAACGGGGGCATCTATGTATTCAACCTCGGCCCCCTGTTCGAGGCGCTCAAGCAAGTTCCAGAGGCCGGACCGAAGCACGAACGGTATCTCCCGGCGATGGTCCCACTGTACCGGAGACGCGGGCTAACGGTCGCGACATTCACCGCGGAGGATCCGAACGAGATTCGAGGAATCAATTGCCAGACCGAGCTGGCGGAAGTGGGCAAAATGGTGAGACAGAAGAAGAACGAAGAACTGATGGCCGCGGGGGTGACGATCGAGGACCCAGCGACGACCTACATCGATGACGACGTCGATGTCGGAGCCGACACGGTGATCCACCCTGGCGTCACGCTCTCTGGACGCACCACGGTCGGTGAGCGGTGCGAGCTTCATTCTGGAGTCCGCGTGGTCGACTCGAGTATCGGAAACGACGTGACAGTCTTGGACTGCTGTCTCATGACCGAGGCGCAGCTTGGACATGGCGCGAGGGTTGGACCATTCGCCCACCTTCGGCCGGGCTCAGCGATCGACACGAGGGCAAAGGTCGGCAACTTCGTGGAGCTCAAGAAGACCACGCTGGGCCCCAACTCCAAGATCAACCACCTGAGCTATGTGGGAGACGCGACAATCGGGCGCGGCGTCAACGTCGGGGCCGGCACCATCACCTGCAACTACGACGGCACGAAGAAGCATCACACGACGCTCGATGACGGCGTGTTCATCGGGAGTGGCACGCAGTTGGTCGCGCCCGTCACCGTCGGAAAAGAAGGGTATGTCGCCGCGGGATCGTGTATCACCGACGACGTGCCACCGGGAGCGATGGCCATCGCTCGGGGAAAACAGGAGAACAAACTCGACTGGGTGGAAAAGAAGCGCAGGACTGAGTAAACGCAAAGCGGGAGCCGGCAGTGGCGTTGCGCCGACACCCTCGCCCGCACCACACTAGTGGGCGAGGCATACGGAACTATGTGCGGGATCATCGGCTACATCGGAGCGAAGGACGTGGTTCCGGTCTTGATCGACGGACTGCGGCGGCTCGAGTATCGGGGATACGACTCCGCCGGCATCGCCCTCATCCAAGATGGCCAAGTCGAGATTCGCCGGAGCGCCGGTAAGCTGTCGCGTCTTGAAGACGTCGTTCGCACCCAGCCGGTCAGCGGGTCATACGGCGTCGGTCATACGCGCTGGGCCACCCACGGTCGACCGACCGAAGAGAACGCCCACCCGCACCGAGATTGCACCGGCCAGATCGTCGTCGTTCACAACGGAATCATCGAGAACTACCTCGACCTCAAGCACCAGCTCGAGGCTGAAGGCCACCAGTTCGAGACCGAGACCGATACGGAGGTGGTCGCCCACCTCGTCGAACGCGAGATGCGCGACGATGGCCTCGAAGGGGCCGTGAGGCGGTCGCTGCTCCAACTCCGCGGGCTCTTTGGACTCGTGCTCGTCGCGGCTGATGACCCGGAGAAGATCGTCGCGGTGCGTAACGGCCCGCCGATCGTCGTCGGCATGGGTGACAAGGAATTCCTCGTCGCATCGGACATTCCGGCCGTGCTCAGCCACACCCGAGACGTCGTGTTCTTGGGCGACGAGGAAATGGCGGTCATCACCCGATCGCAGGTCGAGTTCACCGACTTCTCGGGTCGGGCGGTCTCGAAAGCAACAGAGCGCGTCCAGTGGGATCCGGTCATGGCCGAAAAGGCCGGATACAAGCACTTCATGCGCAAGGAAATCTTCGAGCAACCCTGGGCCGTACAGGAGACGGTGCTAGGACGGATCTCCGAGGAGCAGGGCACGATCATGCTCGGCGAGCTCGGGATCCCGGACGACGATCTGCGTCGAATCGAACGGGTCGTGATTCTTGGATGTGGTACGTCCTGGCACTCGGGACTCGTGGGAAAGTTTCTCATCGAGCAGTTGGCCAAGCTTCGCGTCGACGTGGACTATGGGTCGGAGTTCCGGTATCGCGACCCGATCGCAGACAAGAAGACCTTGGCGGTCGTCATCACGCAATCGGGTGAAACCGCGGATTCCCTGGCCGCCCTGCGAGAGGCTCAGTCGAAGGGCGCAACGAGCGTCGCCATCTGCAACGTCGTCGGGAGCATGGCAACTCGAGAAGCGGACGGCACGGTCTATACGCACGCCGGTCCAGAGATCGGCGTCGCCTCCACGAAGGCATTTACGTCACAACTCGTTGCGCTGAACCTGCTCGCGCTCCATCTCGCTCAGATCCGCGGAACGACATCGCCCGACGACATTCGGCTCCAGATCGAAGGACTCACCCAGCTCCCGGGCCTGCTTCAGCACACGCTCCGATGCGACGATGACATGGCCCGAATTGCCAAGAAGTTCTACCGGCGCAGCAACTTCCTGTATCTCGGACGTGGGGTCAACTACCCGATCGCGCTGGAAGGCGCGCTCAAGCTGAAGGAGGTCTCCTACATCCACGCGGAGGGGTACCCGGCAGGTGAGATGAAGCACGGTCCAATCGCACTGATCGATGAGAACATGCCAGTCGTGGCGCTCGTCCCGAGCGGCCCGGTCTTCGAGAAGATGATGGGGAACCTGCAGGAAGCCAAGACCCGCGGCGGCTCGATCATCGCCCTGACAGACGCCGACCCAGAGACCTTGTCGGCGGTCCTCGACCCTGAGGCAGACTGCGTGGTACCGGTACCACCCGCGCACCCGCTCCTCAACCCCCTGCTGATGGTCGTTCCACTTCAGTTGCTCGCATATCACATCGCTGTCCTCCGGGGCTGCGACGTCGACCAACCGCGAAACCTCGCCAAGAGCGTAACGGTCGAGTAGGCTTTAGCTCCGAACTTCGAAGCTAGAACCCGACCGTGCAGTTCCTTCAGGATCTCAACCCCGAGCAGCGTCGGGCCGTTTTGCATGTCGATGGTCCGCTCCTGATTCTCGCGGGAGCCGGATCAGGCAAGACCCGGGTCATTTCGTTTCGCACCGCCTATCTGATCGGCGACGGACACGCCGAACCCGATCAAGTGCTCGCCGTTACCTTCACCAACAAGGCTGCCCAGGAAATGCGGTCGCGGGTCGAAGCGCTGCTCGAGTCGGAGTTTCCTCGATTGTGGCTCTCGACCTTTCACTCGTTCTGCGCCCGGTTGCTACGCCGCGAGGCACCGCTCGTCAGGCTCACACGAGACTTCGTGATCTACGACTCGTCCGACCAGCTGAGCGTCGTCAAGCGCGTCATGAAGTCGCTCGACGTCGATGATCGGATCACGTCGCCACGATCGATGCTGAGTCGAATCAGCCATGCCAAGAACCAAATGCAGGACGCGGCCGCGATCCGTGCCTCGGGCTGGAGCTTTCGGGACGAGCAGCTCGCCGATGTGTTCGAGCGGTACACACGCGCGCTAGCGGACGCCAATGCCCTCGACTTCGACGACCTGCTGATCAAGGCCGTTGCGCTGTTCGAGGGCTCGGAGTCAGCGCGGCGGCGCTATAACGACCGCTTTCGATACATCATGGTGGACGAGTACCAGGACACCAATCGTCCGCAGTACTTACTCATTCGTCACCTGGCCGCGCACCGCAACCTGTGCGTCGTCGGAGACCCCGACCAGTCCATCTACAAGTGGCGTGGTGCCGACGTGGCCAACATCCTGGATTTCGAGCGAGATTTCGAGGATGCCACCGTCATCCGACTCGAGCGCAACTACCGGTCTACCCAGGTCATCCTCGATGCGGCATCGGGCGTCATCCAACGGAATCGGGGCCGCGGCGAGAAACGCCTCTGGACCGACCGGGCGGGCGGGGAACCGATTCTCTGTCACCGCGCCCACGACGAGCTCGAAGAAGCCGACTTCATCGTCCGGCAAATCAAGCAGGCGCTCGATCGGTCCGATGCGACCGTCGCCGTGCTCTATCGGACCAACGCGCAGTCGCGCGCTGTCGAGGATGCGCTGACCCGTGAGGCGATCCCGTACCGCATCGTGGGCAACGTCCGTTTCTACGAGCGCAAAGAGGTCAAGGATGCGCTGTGCTACCTCAAGCTGATCCTCAACCCGCACGACGACGTCAGCCTCAGACGCGTCATCAACGTGCCAGCGCGGGGGATCGGCAAGGGCGTCATGGAGGCACTGGGCCGCGTCGAGCTCGGAACGGCGCCGGCCGCCCTCGACGACGCGCCTCTGTTCTCCAACGACGACGTCGAGCCGCCGCCGCCGAGCGCCTCACTCTGGACGCGTCTGGGACGCGCCGTCGACGAGAATCTCGTGCCGACACGAGCAAGAACGGCGCTGGCCCGGTTTCGGGAGCTCATCACCTCGCTTACGGCAGTGGCCAAGAATGAGGCCGGGTCGGTCGCGCTTGCTAAGATGCTCGACCAGACCGGGTACATCACGGCCCTCCGTGAGGCCGGGACCGAGGAAGCCGAGAATCGGCTCGGCAATCTACAAGAGCTCGTCTCCGCGGCTCGAGACTACGAAGTCCGGGAGGCCGACGCGACGATGGCCGGCTTCGTCGATCGACTGTCGCTTCTGTCCGAGACCGACGAAGAAGACGGCGCGCGCGACGCGCACGTTTGGTTGATGACGATCCACGCGGCCAAGGGTCTCGAGTTCCCGCTGGTGGTGATTGCCGGCATGGAAGAGGGTTTGTTTCCGCACGCGCGCTCCGCAGACGACGAAGAAGAGCTCGAGGAAGAGCGCCGCCTCTGCTACGTCGGAATGACTCGCGCCCAATCACGCCTGGTTCTCACCAGCGCGGCGCGACGACGCGTGTTCGGCGAATATCAGGCGTCCGAGCCCTCGAGGTTCTTAGCCGAGGTGCCAGGCCATCTCGCGGAGGAAATCGAGCCCGACGGGCCGCCCATGTATGTGGCCCAGTCTGCTGCGCGGGGCGGGTACGGTGGCTGGAGCAATCGCCGGAAGCCCGTGCCGGATGCGGACATCGAATCTGTCCCCTTCGACGATTCCGACGAAGACCAGTCGGCCACGCAGGTTCGACCAGGCATGCGCGTGCGGCACCGGACCTTCGGCATCGGGACGGTCGAGTCGATTGAGCCGCTTCAGGGTGATGTCAAGCTGATCGTGCGCTTCGCAAGTGTCGGACCGAAGAAGCTCCTGGGCCGCTACGCGAAGCTTGAGCCAGTTTAGACGCGGCACGGATTTCGTTCACTCCTGCGTTTCCTTTAGAATCCCACTCTAGGTGAGACGTCTTTCGGTATTCTTCATCTTGCTGGTCTTCTGGATCGTCTTCTCCGGCCACTTCGATCCGCTCCACATCGGCCTCGGAATCCTGTGCTCCGCGCTCGTGGCCGGCTTCTCGTACGATCTCATGTTTCCGGATCCGCCATCGGCTCGCCCGATGCTGAGTGTCTGGCGGTTCTGCCTCTACGTTCCGTGGTTGGTCTGGGAAGTGGTCAAGGCCAACTTTCACGTGCTCTATCTCGTGTTCCGTCCCGGTCAGATTCGACCGCAGGTCGTTCGGTTTCGCACCGGGCTCACTCAGGAGCTGTCGAAGGTGCTCCTGGGCAACTCCATCACCCTCACGCCAGGCACGATCACGATGGACATCGACGACGATGAGTTCTACGTGCACGCGCTGAGTGACAAGGCCGCGGCGGCGCTGCTCACCGGCGACATGACACGCCGGGTCGAGCGAGTCTTCGGTGAGTCCACTGCGTCTACAAGGCCATCCGGACGGTCGGAGAGACCCGGGGACTGAGCGTGTCGGCTGACTTCTTCCTAGCGTGCGCACTGACGATTCTGGTGGCCGTCCTGATTTCGCTGTATCGGGTGGTGAGGGGGCCGTCGATTGTCGATCGGATCGTCGGCATGAACGTCATCGGCACGAAGACGATAGCGGTCACTGTACTCACCGGCTATCTGTTCGACCGCGTGGAGTTCTTCATCGACATCGCGTTCCTGTACGCGCTCATCAACTTCGTCGGCGCGCTGGCGCTGTCACGATACTTCGAACGCAAAGGTGTCGAATACCCGGAGCCGACGCCGTGACGGTGGTCGCGACAACGCTCGTCGGGGCCGGTGTGTTCTTCTTACTCACTGGCGCGCTCGGTCTCGCGAGGTTCCCCGACGTCTATTCGCGCATGCACGCGGCGGGGAAATGCGACACGCTCGGCCAACTGTTGCTGCTCACGGGTTTGGCCATCCACCAGGGCCTCGAGCTCACCAGCTTGAAGCTCGTCGTCGTGGCCGGTTTCGTCTTCGTGACCAGCCCGACGGCCACCCATGCCATCGCCCGCGCCGCCTATCGGAACGGCATTCGCGCGTGGGACGGTGAGGATCAGACGTGATCTGGCAACTTGACCTCATCCTGCTCGTTTTGACCGTGGTGTGCGCGTTCGCCGCGGTCAGCGTGAAGGACCTGCTGACGTCGGTCGTGCTACTAGCGACGTTCAGCTTGTTCATGTGCCTGCTGTGGATCGAAATGGGCGCGGTCGACGTTGCCTTCACGGAGGCTGCCGTCGGCGCAGGGGTGACGACGGTGTTCTTCGTCTTTGTCGTCTACAAGACCGAGAGGCTGAGCAAAGATTGAGGTATCTCCACCTCGTGGCGACGGGCGTGACCGGGCTGCTGCTGCTGCTCGGATCGTTCGACATGCCCGAAACCGGTGATCCGGGGTCACCGCCGGCCCAACATGTGTCGCCGCGATACATCGAGCAGGGTCCAACGGAGACCCATGTGCCTAACATGGTGACCTTTGTCCTCGCCGACTATCGGGGCTTCGATACGCTGGGCGAAGTCACCGTTATCTTCACGGCGGCCATGGCCGTCTTGCTGATACTACGCGGCTCACGGCCCGAGGGATCGGAGGATGACGAATGAGGACCGAGAAGCAGGACACCATCATCCGAACCGTCTGCCGGCAGCTGGCTCCGTTCGTCCAGCTCTTCGGACTCTACGTCATCATGCACGGTCACAGCAGCCCGGGCGGGGGCTTTCAGGGTGGTGTGATCATCGCCTCCAGTTTCATCTTGCTCGCCCTGGCGGACGGCATCGAGGAGGTGCAGCGTCGGCTCTCGCTGAAAGCGCTGACCGCGCTCACGAGCACGGGGGTGCTTCTCTATGCTGGCGTCGGCGTCATCTGCCTCGCGCTCGGCGCGAACTACCTGGACTACGGCGTGCTTCCCGTGGCCAACGCCCGCAGCACAGGCATACTGCTCATCGAGATTGGCGTTGGCATCACCGTCATGGCGGCAATCGTGTCGATCTTTCACGATCTGCTGTCATACGAATAGGAGCGCAGCGTGGTTGATTTCGTCATCGGGCACTTCAACAACGTCACGTACATCACCCTGATGATGATTGGCTTCTACGCCATGACTGGGAAAAGCAACCTCGTCAAGAAACTGGTCGGCATGAACATTTTTCAATGGTCGATCATTCTGTTCGTCGTGTCGCTCTCGGCCAAGCGCGGGGCGACCATACCAATCGTGGTCGGCGGTCATGACCAGGAGACGGCACCAATCATCGAGGCGTCGCAATACGTCAACCCACTGCCACAGGTCTTGATGCTGACGGCCATTGTCGTCGGCGTCGCCATCACCGGCGTCGCCTTGGCACTGCTCCTCCGCATCCACAAACAATACGGGACGCTGGAAGAAGACGAGCTGCTCGAGCGAATCCGCGGATGAACATCCAGCAGTCTTCCCTTCCGGTTCTCGTCGTCGTCGTGCCACTCCTCGCGTCGTTCGTGCTCCCCGTCCTGGGCTGGTGGAACCGATCTGTTGTGTTCCCGGTCACCCTGGCGGCGCTTGCGGGCTCCTTTGCCGTCTCCATCGCGGTGGCGCAGCAGGTCGTGGTGGGGGGACCGGTTCACTACTACATGGGTGGATGGGCACCCCCCTGGGGCATCGAATTCCGAATCGATGGGCTGAGCGCGCTGATGCTCTTGCTGCTCGGATTCGTCACGCTGGTGGTTGGGGTCTACTCGAAGCGCAGCGTCCTCAAGGAGATCCCGACGCGAGAAGTTCCCTTCTACAGCATCTATCTCCTGTTGGTCGGTGGGCTGACTGGGTTGGTCTCGACGGCCGACATGTTCAACCTGTACGTGTTCCTCGAGATCACCTCGCTCACGAGCTACGCGCTCGTGTCGATCGGCGGCGGCGCGGCGGTCGTTTCGGCGTTCCGCTACGTCATACTGGGGACCGTTGGCGCGGCCTTCTATCTGCTCGCGGTCGCCTACCTTTACAGTGTGACCGGTTCCCTGAACATGGCGGACCTCGCCGTCATTCTGCCGGACCTCTACGATTCGAATGCGGTTCTGGTCGGATTCGCCTTCTTCGTCATCGGGATCTCGACCAAGATGGCGCTGTTTCCCATGCACGCCTGGCTGCCAGGGGCGTACTCGAACGCGCCCTCTGCCGTCAGTGCCCTCATCGCGGCAACGACGACCAAGGTGGCAGCGTACGTGCTCATCCGAATCATGTTCTTCGTGTTCGAACCGACGTTTTCGGTCGACCTGTTTCCGGTGACGGCGCTGCTGGGTTGGTTGGGGGCCATCGCGATGGTTGTCGGATCGGTCATGGCCATCGCCCAGACCGACCTCAAGCGCATTCTGGCGTACTCGTCGGTCGCGCAGATCGGCTATATCGTCCTCGGTATCGGGCTCGCGAACGGCGCTGGCTTTACCGGCAGCGTGCTCCATCTGGTAAATCACGCCTTCATGAAGGGCGGACTCTTTCTCATCGCGGGTGCGATCGTCTACCAAACGGGGTTGAGGGATATCCGCGATTTCTCCAACCTGTCGGTCAAGATGCCATGGACTACCGGCGCCTTCGTGGTCTGTGCGTTCGCGATGATCGGCATCCCTCCGGCCGGCGGATTCTTTAGCAAGCTCTACCTGATTCTCGGCGCGGTCGACGCAGGTAAGTGGGTGTTTGTCGTCGTCATCGTGTTGAGTAGCGTGCTGGCCCTGGCGTACCTGATGAATGTCGTCAGGTACATGTACTTCCCGGAACAGACTGCGGCGTCGGCACTGTCAGCGCCCGCCGTCCCGAACGACGCCCCCTGGTCGATGCTGGCCCCGATGCTGATCACGGCGCTGAGCGTCGTGCTACTGGGTCTCTTCAATGGCGAGATCGTGACGCGCTTCATCGATCCGATGATCCCTGAGGGATTCCTGAGGTGAGCGGAGTGACGTCGGCGGCCTGGCTCTGTATCGTCGCGCCGCTCGTAGGCTCGGCCCTCACGCCCATCCTGCATCGCCTCGGACCCAGGGCCCGGGATATCGGTGCCGTCGCATTCTCGGGGATTGGCGCGGCAGCCGCGGTGAGCCTTCTGCCGGCGCTCGTCCACCCGGAGGCGCTTCCGGTCGAGCACGAAGTGACCTGGCTCGCACGCCCCCTGTATATCGGCGTCGGCGTGATGGTCGATCCGCTGAGCATCGTCCTGGCCAATGTGGTCGCCGTGATCAGCTTCATCATCATGGTCTACTGCGTCGGCTACATGAAGGGGGATCCGGGGCAGACCCGCTTCTGGATGTGGATGAACGGGTTCATCGGCAGCATGCTGCTCCTGGTCTTTGCGAGCAACCTGCTCTTCCTCTTCATTGGTTGGAAGCTCGTCGGCGTGTGCAGCTACGGCTTGATTGGTTTCTACCACCAGGACCAACGCAAGCACTGGATTGGCGGGCCGCCCCCGACCCCATTCGTCAAGCCATCGGAAGCCTGCACCAAGGCACTCGTGGTGACCGGCGTAGGTGACATGCTCATGCTGGGCGGCATCTTGTTGCTCTACTTCTACGCGGGGACGTTGAACTTCCTCGAGCTGTATGCCACCGCCCCGACATGGCTGGCGGCGATGGCGGCGACGCCAGGCATGATCATCCTCGTCAGCTTGCTGCTCTTGGCCGGACCGCTCGGGAAGTCGGCGCAGTTCCCGTTCCACGAGTGGCTGCCTGAAGCGATGGCCGGCCCCGGCCCAGTCTCGGCGCTGATTCACGCCGCGACGATGGTGAAGAGCGGTGTCTACCTCGTGGCCCGCCTTGTGCCGCTGTTCTACTACGGGTATTGGGTTGCCGACATCGAGGCGGCTGGCTGGTTCTTCCACCTCACAGCCTGGCTCGGCGCCTTTACCGCCTTCCTCGCCGCGACACAGGGGGCCGTCGCGCTGGAACTCAAGAAAGTCCTCGCCTACTCGACCGTGAGCCAGATCGGCTACATGCTCCTGGGCCTCGGCGCCGCCGGTCTGGCGCCCGGGCTGTTGCTCGACGGGTATACCGCCGGCATCTTTCATCTCGTGAGCCACGCGTTGTTCAAGGCATGTCTCTTTCTCTGCGCCGGCACGGTCATCCACGCGGTGCATTCGATCTACATCAGCGAGATGGGCGGCGTCCGGAAGCATCTCCGGCTGACATGGGTGTTTACCTGGGTGGCCTCGCTGTCGCTCATGGGCGTCCCATTCTTGTCGGGGTTCTGGAGTAAGGACGCCGTGCTGCTCGCGACCGCCCAAGCCAGCACACCGCTCTTACTCCTCGGCCTCATCACAGCGGGCATCACCGCGTTCTACACCGTTCGGTTCGTCGGCCTCGTCTTTCACGGCGCCGCTAGCCCGGAGTTTACGGACACGTTGCGCTCGGCCGCGCACGTCGACGACGGGTACCTGTCCATGCGGGTCGCCTCGGGATTGCTCGCAGCCGGCATCGTCCTGGCGAGCCTCGCGGGCCTGAGTCTCGAGCACGTCCTGCGTCACGGCTTTGAGACCGGGTTGGCGGGAGACCTTGCCGCCATCCACTCCGGTGCGCTCGCGCTGCCCAGCGCGACATCGAGCGATGCAGGTGGTCACCTCCTGGTACCGGTGCTCTCGGTCTTGTTCGTCGCCTGTGGGGCGTTGCCCGCGTATCGCCTCTATGTCTCCGGGCGCAGCTCTCCCGGTGCGCTGCTCGATCGCTACCCCCAGCTCGAGCGCATTCGTGGGTTTCTATGGAATCGCTGGGGCATCGACGCGCTGTATACGCGCCTCTTTGTCGACGGCACTGCCGGAGTCGCCACGTTCGTCGCCGACGGGCTCGAAAGGCGGTTCAACACAGCGGTGCACGAGACATTGCCCCAGTCGTTTACTCGCCGCTCTCAGCGATTGGTTCAACGGCTGCGGGCCGACACTGAAGAGCTTCTCTTCAACGTTTCCTACGTCCTGATCTTGTTCGTCGTCTTGTTGACGTACCTGTTCGTAGGAGCCGACGGGAGCTGATGGTGCCGGGCGTGCTCCTGCATATCCTTCTCGCTCCGGTGGTCTCAGCTGCGCTGAACTTCGCGCTCCGCCGGCGTTCAGGTCATACCGTGGGGTGGATTGCAACCGGTACGCTCCTCTACACGACCGGGCTGGTCGGCTGGGTCGGCGTCGCGGTCGCGAGTGGGCAGGCCGTCACGGAGGAGTACTGGGTGATGGCCCCCGCCATTCAGCTCGGCCTGCATGCCGACGGGCTCAGCCTCCCGACGCTGGCGGTCGTCCTCCTGCTGTGCACGGCACTGTCGATGTACTCGATTCGGTATGTCGACCACCGGGTGGAGACGCTCTACGGCGACCGGCCACCCGAGGTGCAGACCAGCTACTACGCACGGTTCTTCTATCTGCTGCCGTTCTTCCCAGCCGGCTTCATCGGCACGATCTTGAGTACGAACCTGGTGTCGCTCTACTTTTTCCTGGAGGTCCTCACGGTCGCCCTGTTCTTCCTGATGGCCTTCTTCGGGTACCGCGAACGTGTTCGCGTCGCGTTCATCAGCCTGTCGTGGGGCATCATCGGGGCACTCCTGTTTCTCGTCGCCGCGCTCATGGTGTACAGCGAGATCGGCAGTCTGGAGATCTCCGATCTGCACCGGATGGCAGGCAGTCCGCTGGTTGCGCTGACGATCGGGGTGTTTCTCGTCAGCTTGATGATGAAGCTCGCGCTGCTACCGTTCCACGTCTGGATGCCCTCAGTACATGCCGAACACCCAACGTGCATCGCCGGTCTCTTGGCGGTGTATGCCAACCTCGCCGTCTACATCCTGATTCGCGTCAGCGTGATCCCCCTACCTGAGGACTTCGCGATGTTCGGGCGACCGCTCATGCTGCTCGCGCTCGCCACGATGATCTACGGCTCGCTGCTGACGCTTGCCCAGACCGACATCAAGCGGCTCGCGGCGTGCTCGACCATCAGCCAGATCGCCTACTCGGTGCTCGGCCTGGGTGCCCTCACCACGGCGGGGATCGAAGGCGGGATGTTCTTCTTCCTGAGCCACATCATGGGAAAGACGGTGTTCTTCTCGACAGCGGGCATCGTCGTCTACGCGACCGGTCTTCGCGACATGCGCGAGATGGGCGGACTCGCGCAACGGATGCCGATCACGGCGGGGCTCTGGGTCGTGGGCTGCATGATGCTCTCGGGCTTTCCACCCTTCAGTAGCTTTACGGCGGAGTGGATCATGTTCACCGGCATTTTTCAGCGCGGCGTGTTGGACGGACCGTTCGTCATCGCGGTGGCGCTGGGGGGGGTGCTCACGATCATGCTCACAGTCGCCTACACGTTCCGGGCGGCACGTCAGATTTTCTTCGGCCCACTCGGCCCGGCCCTCGAAGCCCACCCGCCGTCGGATCCCTCGTGGACGATGACCGTTCCGCTCGCCATTGTGGCGCTCGTCTCGATCGTCATGGGGATGTTTCCCCGGCTCGTGATGGATCTGCTCGACTCCGTGATCGGAGCGAACTAGTAAGCCTCAAGACGATTCCGACTCGCTGGTGTCGACGTCGACACCCTCAGCGCCGTTCTTCTCGGCGAGATCCTTCTCCGAAATCCGAGCCAGCGCGACGACCCGGTCCTCTTCATCAATCTCTATCAGCCTCACACCTTGCGTCGAACGACCGATCGTCCGAATACCACTTGCCACCATTCGCAGGATCTTGCCTTGCTCTGTGATGAGCATCAGCTCGTCATCCCCTTCGACGTACGCGACGCCGGTGACACGACCGTTTCTCTTGCTTGTCTGGATGTTAATCAGACCAATGCCGCCCCGCGACTGTACGCGGTACTCGTCCAGCTCGGTGCGCTTTCCATACCCGCGCTCTGTCACCGTGAGAACGGTGCCGCCCGGCGTGACGACGGCCATTGATACGACTTGGTCGCCGGCGCGAAGCGACACGCCCCTGACGCCCTGGGCCGTTCGTCCAATGGGTCGTGCGTGCGATTCCGGGAATCGAATGGCCCGGCCATCCCGCGTCGCGATGAAGATCTCGCCGGCGCCATCGGTGATCTCGGCCCCGATCACGGCATCGTCGGATCCAACGGTCATCGCGATGATGCCGTCGGCTCTCGGACGGCGGTATGCGCGCAGGTCGGTCTTCTTGACCACGCCCCGGCGGGTACCCATCACCACGAACCGCTCGCCGTCCGCCGCCGGCCATTCTCGCACGGCCTGCAGCGTTGCAACACGTTCGTCCGGCTCCATCCTCACGAGGTTGGCGATCGCCTTCCCGCGGCCGGCCGGGCCCACGTCTGGAATCTCGTGAACCTTGAGCCAATACACCCGGCCTCGGTCGGAGAAGATCAAGATGTACGCGTGGGTGGATGCCACGAACAGCTGTGTCAGGAAGTCTTCGTCGCGGGTGCGCATCCCAATGCGACCCTTTCCTCCGCGCCGCTGATTCCGGTACTCGGTGATGGCCGTCCGTTTGACGTACCCGGTATTGCTGACCGTAATGGCCATGTCTTCCTCGGCGATCAGATCCTCGATGCTCAGATCACCAACCGCCTCGAGCATCTCGGTGCGCCGGTCGTCACCGTAGCGTTGCTGGATATCGTGGAGCTCCGCGACGACGATCTCGTTCAGCAACGTGTCGCTTTCGAGAATCGCTCGCAGCCGTTCGATCGTCGTCAGTAACTCGGTCAGCTCGACGACGATCTTCTGCCGCTCCAAGCCCGTCAGGCGTTGAAGCTGCATATCAAGGATCGCCTGGGCCTGGATCTGCGTGAGCGAAAACTGGGTCATCAACCCGCCGCGCGCTTCGCTTGGACTCGTCGCCGCGCGGATCAGCTTGATCACCGCATCCAGGTGATCGAGGGCGATCTTGAGCCCTTCGAGAATGTGGGCGCGGACCACGGCCTTGCGCAGCTCGAACTCGGTTCGACGCCGCACCACTTCGCGGCGGAACTCGACGAAGTGCTCGACCACCTCGAGAAGCGTCAGCACGCGCGGCCGACCGCCGACGATCGCCAGCATGATGATGCCGAACGAGGTCTGGAGCTGGGTGTGCTTGTAGAGATTGTTCAGCACGACCTCGGGAACCTCGCCCCGCTTCAGCTCGATGACGATGCGCATTCCCTGGCGATCGGATTCATCGCGGAGATCCGAAATACCCTCGATGACCTTCTCTCGAGTCAAGTCGGCGATCTTCTCGAGCAACCGTGCCTTGTTGACCTGATACGGAATCTCGGTGACGATGATCGACTGTTTGTTGCCCTTCTTTGCCGTCTCGATCTCGGTTCGGGCGCGCATGAGCACCGAGCCTCGGCCCGTCCGGTAGGCCTGCGCAATCCCCGCACGTCCGACGATGAATCCTGCGGTTGGAAAATCAGGACCATGCACCAAGCCGAGCACCGCGCGGGTCTTCTCGTCGCGGCTCTCCTCGGCATGCTCACATACCCACACGACTGCGTCGATCACCTCGCGCAGGTTGTGCGGCGGGATATTGGTCGCCATCCCCACCGCGATCCCGGCTGAGCCATTGACCAGGAGGTTGGGGTACGGCGCGGGAAGAACGGTGGGCTCCTCGGTTGTTTCGTCGTAGTTGGGAACGAAGTCGACCGTCTCCTTGTCGAGGTCGGCCATCAGATCGTCCGCCAACGCTTCCAGCTTCGCTTCGGTGTACCGCATCGCCGCCGGCGGATCGCCGTCGACGGAGCCAAAGTTCCCCTGGCCGTCGACGAGCGTGTACCGCATGTTGAAGTCTTGCGCCATGCGCACCAGCGTGTCGTAGATCGAGGCGTCGCCATGGGGATGGAAGTTTCCCATCACCTCGCCGACGATCTTGGCGCACTTGCGATACGCTCGATTCGAGGCGAGACCCATGAGCCGCATGCCGTAGATCACGCGACGGTGAGCCGGTTTCAAGCCGTCCCGAACATCAGGCAGTGCGCGCCCAATGATCACGCTCATCGCGTAATCCATGTAGGAGCGGCGCATCTCGTCTTCGATGTTGACGGGAATCGTAGGGTGGTCGGTGGTTTCGGCCATTGCTTCTCGAAAAGCCTTCCCTAGACGTCGAGATTCTTCACGTCGTCGAGGGCGTTGTCCTCAATGAACTTTCGGCGAGGCTCCACGTGGTCTCCCATCAGCGTGGTGAACATGAGGTCGGCCTCCGCGTCATCTTCGGCCCGAACCTGCAGCAGCGTCCGGGTTTCGGGTTTCATAGTGGTCTCCCATAGCTGATCGGGGTTCATCTCGCCGAGGCCTTTGTACCGGTTGACGGCGACACCCTTCTTGCCTGCGGCGATGAAGAATTCGACCACCTCGTCGAGAGACTCAAGACGAACGTCCTTTACTTTGTCGCGTGCTTCACTCGCGCGAGCCTCTGCCGCAAGCTGCGTGGCTCGATCGATTGGCGCGCCACCGATGTTCGTCGCATCCGCGACGGCGCCGCCCTCGGTGTCGATTTCTTCGGAGCCCTCGGTTGGGTCGGCCTTCGGCGCAGACTTTACCGTGGAAACAAAGACCGTCCCCCGTAGTCGACGGACGTCTTCGTCCTGGAGGCTCGCCAGCAACGCGCGGTACTCAGGGGACGTCACGAAGTCGACGCCGATCGCGTAACGCCGACGATAGCCCCCGGTCCGATCTTCGATGTTCAAGACGAACGCGTTGTGCTCCTCGTCACGGTCGACCGCTAGCGTCCGAGTCGACGTGGCTAGCTCTTCGGCCAGGCCATCCAGCACGGAGCGGTCGGCCAGGAAGCCCCGGCCCCCGGCGCCGTGGGTCAGGATAGCGGAGACGACCTCCTGACTGATTCCGCGTCGTTCGACGACCTGAAGCAGCTTTCGAAACGCCAGCGCCTTGTGAAGCGCCTCCTCAAGACGACGGCCCGTGAGCGCGATATCTGTTTCCGGGAACCGCACGGAACGGGACTCACTCGCCCGGCGTATCAACCACGCCTCGAGCTCTCTGTCGTCCTTAATGTACGTTTCTGATCGACCGCGCTTGGCGCGGTAAAGCGGCGGTTGCGCGATGTAGACGTAGCCGTGCTCGATGAGCTCTCGCATCTGCCGGTAGAAGAAGGTCAACAGCAAGGTCCGGATGTGCGAGCCATCGACGTCGGCATCGGTCATGATAATGACCCGGTGGTACCGGAGCTTGGCGAGGTTGAAGTCCTCCTTGCCAATCCCGCACCCGAGTGCGGCGATCATCGTCTTGATCTCGTCGCTACCCAGCATCTTGTCGAAGCGCGCCCGCTCGACATTGAGAATCTTGCCCTTGATCGGCAACACCGCCTGGAATCGCCGGTCTCGCCCCTGCTTGGCCGATCCACCCGCGGATTCGCCCTCGACGATGTACAGCTCGCTCTTTGATGGATCGCGTTCCTGACAGTCTGCGAGCTTGCCCGGCAGCGAGCTGTTGTCGAGCGCGCCCTTCCGGCGGACCAAGTCGCGCGCATTGCGCGCAGCCTCCCGCGCCCGGGCAGCCTCAATCGCCTTGTTAACGATCCGCTTCGCCACGGCCGGATGTTCCTCGAGGAACGCGCCGAGCTTGTCATTGAGAATTGCTTCGACGATCCCCTTGACTTCGGTATTCCCGAGCTTGGTCTTGGTTTGCCCTTCGAACTGCGGTCGGGGAATCTTCACGCTCACGACCGCGACGAGACCCTCGCGGATGTCGTCACCGCTGATGCTTTCCTTGAGATCTTTGGCCAGGTTGTTTCTGTTGGCGTAGGCATTCAGCGTCCGCGTCAACGCGGAGCGAAAACCCGACAAGTGGGTGCCACCCTCTTGGGTATTGATGTTGTTGGCGAACGAGTACACCGTATCAGCGTAGCCATCGTTCCATTGAAGGGCGATCTCTGCCGCGATGCCGTCGCGCTCGCCCTCCATGTAGATCGGCTCGGCGTTCACCGCTGTCTTGTTCTTGTTGAGGAACTCGACAAAGGAGATGATCCCGCCCTCGTATTGAAACCGATGGCTCTTCTCTGTTCGCTCGTCCTCGAGCTCAATGGTGACTCCAGCATTGAGAAACGCCAGCTCACGCAACCGGTGCGCAAGAATGTCAAAGCTGAACTCGACTGTTTCGAAAATCTGTTGATCAGGCTTGAAGGTGATCTTCGTTCCGCGCCGCTTCGTCGTCCCGGTGACCTCGAGCGGAGTCGTGGACTTGCCGCGCTCATAAGTTTGCGCGTACACCTGTCCATCTCGCCAGATCTCGAGCCCAAGTAGTTCCGACAGCGCGTTCACCACGGAAACGCCAACCCCGTGGAGCCCTCCCGATACCTTGTAGCTCTTATTGTCAAACTTGCCGCCCGCGTGCAGAACGGTCATGACCACTTCAGCGGCGGTCTTCCCACTCGCATGCTGGTCGACTGGAATCCCTCGGCCGTTGTCGATAATCGTCACCGAGTTGTCAATGTGTACCGTGACGCTAATGGTGTCGCAGTACCCGCCGAGCGCTTCATCAATCGAGTTGTCGACGACCTCGTAGACAAGGTGGTGAAGACCAGGGGCGCCGGTCGACCCGATGTACATCGCAGGCCGCTTCCGGACGGCCTCCAGACCTTCAAGGACTTTGATCTTGTCTGCGCGATACTCGCTTGATTCCTGGCTGGGTACATCCACCGGTGGAGCCGCCGCCTCGCCGCCGTTACGAAGATCCTCGTTTTCGACTTGTGTCATCCTGTCTCGCTCAGACGCGCATGGGCATGATCACGTAGGTATACTCGTACCCATCCGCACCGGCCGGCTTCATGACGGCCTGACTCATCTCGTCCTTGAACTCGAGCGCGACGCTGTCTGAATCCACAACGCCAAGAAAGTCCAAGACATACTGTGCGTTAAAACAAATCTCCAGAGCTGGACCGGTGTATTCGACCGCCAGGGCCTCGGTCGCCTCGCCTACTTCCGGACTACTCGATGTGATGTCAACCTTGTTGGCCTCAATCTGGAATTTCACGACTCGCGAACGCTCGCTCGACAGCAGTGCCACACGCTTGATCGCACTCGTGAGTCGGTCTCTCTCAAACTCGATGGTCTTGTCGTTACCTTTTGGAATCACACGGTCATACGCGGGAAACTGGGCGTCGATGACCCGAGAGATAAGCTGGCGACCATCAACATCAAAGAAGAGATGATTTTCACTACTGGTATACCGAATGCCGTCCTCCCCATCACCAAGCAACCGGGCCAACTCCCACAACGTCTTCTTTGGCAGGATGGCCTCGAGTTTCGCTTCTTCCCCTTCGCTCTTCTCCCTAGTCGTGGACACGAGCGCCAGTCGATGACCATCCGTGGCGACCAGGCTCATCTCACCCGGCTTCAGCACAAGCAGCGCCCCGTTTAAGAAATAGCGGGTATCTTCGCCTGTAATAGCAAACTGGGTTTTATTAACCATTTCCCGTAGTCCAGCACGAGGGAGGACGACGGATGTTGCTTGGTCGCCAGACTCTGGAAGCGTCGGAAAATCGTCTCGCGGGAGGGTTTGCATGCGGGAATCGAACTTATCAGCCGCAACTCGAACGGCGCCCTTTGCCCCCTCCTTGATCTTGATGTCAGTGTCGGGCAGCGCGCGAACAATCTCATACAGCTTCTTGGCCGGAATGGTCAGTGATCCGCCTTTTGCCACGGACGCGCTGCAATGGCTCCGCAGCCCAACTTCCAAGTCTGTGGCGGCCAAATTCATCTGTCCATCCCCATTGGCTTGGATGAGGACATTGGCAAGGATTGGTATCGTGTTCTTCCGCTCCACTATTCCCTGAAACAACTGCAACTCGCGCAGTAGATCACTCTTGCGGACTGTCAGTTCCATGTTGCTGATGACCTCGGTTGGAGGGTTGGAACGGCGCGATCACACTATGTAAGTGATCGTAAAAAACAGTAAAATTATAACAGAAGAATAGGTCTGTTTAAAAGTCTGTAACGAGTTATAAGTAACTTTATTATCAACCACTTATAGGCGCGGAAGGCTGTGGGTTAATAGAGGCCCTCTCTTTTTTTCCTGTTGAGTATCACGCCCCCACATCTAAATAGGGTGAGGGACGCTGTTGAGGACGTGGATGCGTGGTTCGTAAGATCGCGTTTTCTAGTGGAACGACTCAAGAAAACTGTTAATAAGTGTGTGGAATTCACGATCGCGTTTACAGAGATTTTCAATTTTCTTTATCGAATGAATGACTGTTGAATGGTGTTTTCCTCCGAAGCTCTTTCCAATCTGTGGCAGCGAGTGGTTGGTCAGCGACTTGGATAGATACATAGCTATCTGCCGCGGGAGGGTGATCGCTTTCGAGTTATTCCGAGACTTTAAGTCGACGATTTTAAGCTGGTAGTAGTTTGCGATGAATTTCTGAACCATCTCGATGGTGACGTTTTGATCATCGCCACCAAGGATGTCGCGCAGTACCTCCTGGGCCAGTGGTAGGGAGATAGCCGTGCCGGTCAGCGACGCGTAGGCAATCAGGCGAATAAGAGATCCCTCAAGCTCGCGGACATTGGACTTGATCTTTCCTGCGATGTACAGCGCAACGTCGTCCGGAAGGGGGACGGCCTCACCTTCGGCCTTCTTCTTAAGGATGGCGACCTTCGTTTCGAGATCTGGCGGTTGAATGTCGGCGATGAGTCCCCACTTAAACCGCGATCGAAGCCGCTCTTCGAGCGATGGAATCTCGTTGGGGGGGCAGTCGCTACTAATCACGATCTGTTTCTGCGCGTCGTAGAGGGAATTAAACGTATGAAAGAACTCCGTTTGGGTACCCTCCTTCCCGGCGAGAAACTGGATGTCGTCGACCAGAAGAATGTCGATGGTTCGGTAGCGCTCGCGGAATTCAAGGATTCGATCGTACCGAACGGCGTTGATCATCTCGTTCATGAACCGCTCGGATGAGATGTATGTGAGCTTTAGATCGGGTGTTTGATCGAGCAAATACTGGCCGATCGCGTGCATGAGGTGGGTCTTCCCCAACCCCACCCCGCCATACAGGAACAGCGGGTTATATGAGCGAGAGGGGGCTTCGGCCACCGCCAAAGAGGCGGCGTGCGCGAACTGATTGGAAGGGCCCACGACAAACGAATCAAACACATAGCGGGGGTTGAGGCCGCGGGGGCGCGGAGGCGGTAACTTGGTCTCTGCGACCTGGGTGGAGGGCGGTAGAGCCTTCGGAGCCGGTTTAGCCGATTGCTCCCCGTCGATAACGAAGGAAATCTGAAGACCTTCTTGGTCGAGCTCGCGAACGGCCTCCGCAATAACGCCTGAGTAGTGCTTGGTCAGCCAATCTCGAAAGAGTCCGTTTGGGACACGTACCGTCACGTCTTGCTGGTCCTGATCGACGAAGAGCGTGGGCTTGAACCAGGTGTAAAAGCTGTGACGATTGACTTTAGCCTCGACGCGGCCAAGGATCTCGGTCCATATATTGGTTACCATCACCGCCCGCGGCGAAGGGAGACTTCGCCCTCCATTCTGCTCGTTACGGACATCAAGAGACACTTTTGGGCGAAGACCCTGAATTTCCACATTTTTTTCCACAGCTGTGGAAAACTGCCTGGAAAGAACCTCATTTCGGATGGCCGCAGGGCGGCGAATTTAGCACACCTGGCCGGGTGTGACAATCAGTAAACATGAGCATCGTTGACACCCTTCAGACTGCCGGATATCATATTAAGTTCGCGTCCTGTACAAAGTATTCACCGCTAGATTAACGCGTTTTCGGGAGTGCGGGCAGAATGAAGCGTACCTATCAACCCAACGAGCGTCGTCGTAAGAAGACGCATGGGTTTCGCAAGCGGATGAGCACGAAGAATGGCCGACGCATTCTCAGCAACCGGCGGGCTAAGGGACGGAAGCGCTTGACCGTGTCGTAGGCCTCTAAACAGAGCCACGGAGCCATTTACAGAAATTTGAAGCGGGCCTTGTCTCGCCTGGAGCGGATTCGACGCAGGCCCGACTACCTTCGGGTTCAGCGGACCGGGACCAGAATCCGCGGTCGGTTTCTCACCTTGTTTGTGCTTCCGAATCAGTTGGATGTCACGCGCCTGGGGATTATCGCCACGCGCCGACTAGGTGGGGCCGTTCAGCGAAACCGCGCCAAGCGGCTGGTGCGAGAAATCTTCCGGCACAACAAGAGTCAGATCGTCGGGCCCGGCTTGGATGTCGTCGTGATGCCGCGTCCCGGATTCGGTGACATCTCATTCGATACAGTCCAGGCCGACTACCTTGCGACCCTTCGACGCCATGCTGGACTGCGCTAGGCTCGTCGATCCTCCCTTGAGCCGCTCAGCGAGGGTCTTAATCGCCCTCCTTGCAGGCTACAAAAGTCTTATTTCACCGCTACTTACAGGTTCTTGTCGGTTCGTGCCCTCGTGCTCGTCGTATGCCACCGAGGCCGTGGCGCTTCATGGAGCGGTCGTGGGCAGCTGGCTCGCGGCCAAGCGACTCGCGCGCTGTCACCCCCTGTGCCGTGGAGGCCTGGACCAAGTGCCAGTGCCGCGGCGAGCTCGGCGGTCGTATCGGTAGGGCGTAACGATGGAACGCCAGGTTTTTATAGCCGTTCTTCTGTCCTTCCTGGTGCTCTATGCCTGGCAGGCACTGGTGGTTCCTCCTGCGCCCCCGCCCCTGACCGATGTCCAGACTCAGGCGGGCGAGCCCGGCGCTCGCGATGCTGGCGTGGAGCCGCAGGCGGCCCCGCTTGCCGGCAATACGACGCCGGCTGCTCCGTCTGCGCCCACCGCACCAGGTCCTGGCCGGCTCACCGCAGTACCGCCCGCGGATCCGGACCCAATCGTTGGTGACACGGCACCCAGGGATATCGTCGTCGAGAGCGATGTCTTTCGAGCCGTCTTCTCGAACCGCGGCGCCGAGCTAGTCAGCTGGACACTCAAGGACTACCTCGAGGAGGGCCGCCCAGTCGAGCTGGTACCCCGCGACCTGCCGCCTGAAGAGCCATGGCCGTTCTCGGTCGCGTTCGAGGATGAAGGCATCACGGCGTTGGCCGACGCCGCCCTGTTTCGGTCGAGCGCCTCGAGCATTCGGTTGACCGAGCGTCGGACGCAGACGCTGACATTTGATTTCGAGGACCAGACCGGTCTCCGCATTCGCAAGGCATTCTCATTTGATCCGTACGCCAGCCCGTATCTCTTCCGCCTGACCGTGGACGCGACGCTCGGCGGCCAGGCGCTCAACCCCACGATTCGGTGGGGTCCGGCCCTTGGCGGCGTTGAGAGCACCACCTCTGGGTTCGCATACCGGCAAGGGCCACGCGGCCTGCTGATGGGTCGTGTCCTGGAAGGCGGCGTGCTGTCCGATGTCGAGGTGACCCGTCCCGATGCCGATGATGTCGCGGTCCTGCCCTCGTACACGGGCGCACTGGATTTCGTGGGCGTCGACAACCACTACTTCATCGCGGTTGCGCTTCCCAGTCAGGCCGAGACGTCGGTTCGCTATCGCTCTGTGCCGCTCCTATCTGCCGTGCCAGATGGAAATCCTCGCGAGCTCATGGCATTCGACCTCTCGATGCCGACGGGGATCGCCGATCTTCAGTTCTACATAGGACCCAAGGATTTTGACATCCTGAAGGCGGCGTCGCCGCCACTGGTGGAATCGATCGAATTCGGATGGCTCGCGGTATTGGTGGTCCCCCTTCATCTGACGCTCTCGTGGGTCCAAGCCTGGATCGGCAACTGGGGGTTCTCGATCATCGCCGTCACCGTGATCGTCAACCTGCTCATCTTCCCGCTGCGATACAAGAGCATCACGTCGATGCGGAAGATGCAGGAGATCCAGCCGGAGATGAAGGCGATCCAAGACCGGTACAAGCACCTCAAGGCAACCGATCCCGACAAGCAAAAGATGAACCAGGAAGTCATGGCGCTCTATCGGGATCGCGGCGCGAATCCCGTGAGCGGCTGCCTCCCGATGGTTCTGACCATGCCGATTCTGTTCGCGTTCTACCGACTGCTGTCGATGGCGATCGAGCTTCGGAACGCGCCGTTTATCGGCTGGATTACCGACCTGTCCGCCCATGATCCGTTGTACGTGACGCCGCTCATCATGGGCGTCTCGATGTTTGTCCAACAGAAGATGACGCCGAGCCAGGCCGATCCCATGCAGCAGCGCATCATGATGCTGATGCCGGTCATGTTCACGTTCATGTTTCTCTGGGCACCGAGTGGCCTCGTGATCTATTGGCTGACCAGCAACCTGATTCATATCGGTCAGACCCTGGCGACGAACAAGATCATGGGCCCGCCCCGCGCGCACACCGTGCGCCCGCCCGCAGAGCGACGGACCAAGGCGGCGAAATCGGCGAAGGGTTCAACGAAGAAGGGCTGAGAACGCATCTCACGCGCGGTCAAGACCCAAGGGGAAGCGAGGAACGACGTGGCTGACGATCTCAATACGCGGATGGTCGAATTCCTGACGTCGGTGACGACGGCGATGGGATTCTCGGCTCAGGTGTCGGTCGAACCGATTGAGGACGGCACGCGGGTCACGATTGACGGCGACGACTGTGAGGCGCTGGTCCGCCGGAAGGCCGCCGGCCTTGACGCTCTGCAGCATCTCGTCAACGCAGCGTTTCGACGCGAGCACCCGCAGGGGCACATTGTCGTCGACTGTCTCGACTATCGGAAGGGCAAGGACGCCGAGCTGCGCGAGACCGCCACGCTTCTTGCCGACCGGGCTCGCGAGACCGGTGAGCCACAGGAGATTGGTCCGCTCAACCCCTACCAGCGGCGAATCGTGCATCTGGTCATCGCCGAAGACCCGACGGTTTCATCCGAGAGCATCGGCGACGCGTTCATGAAAACGGTGGTCATCTCGGGGGAGTGAGGGGTCCCACCCCATGTTTTCCCCCGACGACACGATCGTCGCGATCGCGACGCCACCCGGTCACGGTGGGATTGGCGTCATCCGAATCAGCGGCACCGAGGCAGCGGCCGTCGCACGACGTCTTCTCCCAGCCACGCCCGAGTTGGAGCCGCGCCGCGCGACCGTGAGCGCAGTGGTCGATCCGTCGGGTTACGGGCGAGGGCTCGACAAAGTGCTCGCCACTTCGTTTCCCGCTCCGGAATCCTACACAGGTGAAAACGTCGTCGAGATCAGCGCCCACGGCAGTCCAGTCCTGCTGTCCCAGATTGTTGATGCGGCGTTGAGCGCTGGTGCCCGTTTGGCCGAGCCTGGCGAGTTCACGCTACGCGCGTTTCTCAACGGCCAGGTCGATCTCGTACAGGCCGAAGCTGTCGGCGACCTCGTCAACGCTGTCACGCCACTCCAGGCTCGGGCGGCGTTCGACCAGCTCGAGGGCACGGTCACGACTCACATCGCTGAGATCGAGGGCGTGCTATTCGATCTCGTCGCCCGACTCGAAGCGTCGGTCGACTTCCCAGACGAGGGCTACCATTTCGTCGAGCCACAGTCGGTCAGTGCAGACACTCAGGGCCTGGTCGACCGAGTGGCCGCGCTTCTCGTCGACGCTCGGCGCGGACGACTCATTCGCGAGGGCAGTCAGGTGGTGATCCTGGGAAAACCCAACGTCGGCAAGTCGACGTTGTTCAACCAGCTGCTCGGAGCGCCGCGGGCGATCGTCACGCGGGTAGCCGGCACAACGCGCGACCTGTTGACGGAAACGGTCGACCTCGAGGGTGTTCCGGTCACGTTGGTCGACACGGCTGGAATTAGGACAACGGACGATGCCATCGAGACCGAGGGTGTAAACCGCGCGCGCGCAGCAATTGGTGTCGCGCGGATGGTGGTGCTCGTCCTCGACCGCTCGCGGCCCCTGGATGAAGAGGACCTAGCGCTCCTGCAGGACACCGCGACGCTTCAACGTGTCGTGGTCGTCAACAAGACCGATCGCCCGCCGTCATGGAAGCTCGACCAGCTGGCTGAGGGTGATGCTGGTCGTCTGATGCCCGACGCGGTCGTGGAGGTCAGCTTGCTCGGAGGTGACCCAGCCCAGGTGACAGCGGCCAGCCGCGCCGTGATGGCTGGGCTCTTGGGCAGTGATGACTTGCGTGACCCTCCCGCGGTGACGAACGTGCGTCACATCGAACTGTTGGAGCGGGCGCAGGTCGCGTTGAGCCGCGCCGCAACCGCGGCTCAGGTCGCCTCCCCTGAAGAGTTTGTGCTCGCGGATCTCGGCGACGCGCAGCAGGCCCTCGCGGAGGTCACGGGTGCCCGCACACCAGACGACGTGCTCAACAAGATTTTCTCAGAATTCTGCATCGGCAAGTAACAGTGCCCAAGTTCGACGTCATCGTCATCGGCGCGGGTCACGCAGGGTGTGAGGCGGCGTACGCCGCCGCGCGAATGGGCCTGCATGTCGGCCTGTGCACCCTGTCGAGGGACACGGTCGCGCACATGCCGTGCAACCCAGCGATTGGTGGGACTGCGAAGGGGCATCTCGTCCGCGAAGTCGATGCGCTGGGTGGGCTCATGGGCCAAGCGATCGACGCGACCGGAATCCAGTTCAAGCTACTGAATCGGAGTCGCGGCCCGGCCGTGTGGTCGCCGCGCGCGCAAGCGGACAAGCGGCGCTACGGCGCGTGGGTGCAGAATGCGTTGGACCGAGAGCCAGGCGTCGAGTGGATCATCGGGCGGGCTGGACGGCTCATCGTGCGCGACGCGGCCATTGTTGCGATGGCGCTGGAAGACGGGGTGAGCTCCGGGGACGTCTTCGAGTGCAACGCCTTGATCGTGACGACCGGGACGTTCCTCAATGGCTTGATTCACATCGGCCCCGAGACTCGTGCAGCCGGTCGCCTGGGCGAGCGTGCCACCCACGAGTTGGCACATTCGCTCAAGTCTTTCGGGTTCCGGTGGGGTCGTCTCAAGACTGGCACCCCGCCGCGGCTCGACCGGCGCAGTATCGACTTCGACCGATTCGAGCCGGATCCTGGTGACCGCGTGCCTGTGCCCTTCTCGCTTATGACCGAGCGGATCGAGCAGCCACAGATCAAGTGTCATCTCCTGCACACCACCGACGACGTGCATGCGATCGTGCGCAATCACATTGCCGACTCGCCGCTCTACAACGGGCAGATCACAGGCATCGGTCCTCGTTACTGTCCGTCGCTCGAAGACAAGGTCATGCGGTTTCCGGACAAGGAGCGGCACCAGATCTTCCTTGAGCCAGAAGGCCACGATGTCGACGAGATCTACGTCAACGGCTTCTCCATGAGCCTTCCCCGAGAGATCCAGCAGCAGCTCGTTCATGCGTTGCCTGGCCTCGAGGAAGCCGTCATGCTGCGACCCGGCTATGCCGTCGAGTACGACTTTGTTCAGCCAACGGAGCTGCATCCGACGCTCGAGACAAAACGAGTCGAGGGTTTGTTCTTCGCGGGTCAGCTGAACGGCAGCTCAGGCTACGAAGAGGCGGCTGCCCAAGGCCTTCTTGCGGGGATCAATGCCGCTCGGCGGGTTCAGCGACGCCATCCAATCGTTCTGGGGCGCGACGAGGCGTATATCGGTGTGCTAGTGGATGACCTCGCGACCAAGGGCTGCCTCGAGCCATATCGAATCTTTACATCGAGAGCGGAGCACCGGCTGTTGCTGCGAATCGATAACGCCGACTTGAGGCTCACGGAGACTGGCCGACGGGTTGGACTCGTTGACGATGCACGATGGCACCGATTTCAGACGCGGCGGGCGCGCTTTGGCCGGAACATGACCCGCGTGCGGCAGGCACGTGTCTCGCTTCCTGGCGGTAAGCGAGTGCCGGCAGAACAGGCGTTGCGGCAGCCCGCGGTGCGTCTGGCCGCGCTCGTTGCGCAGGGGCAGGTTGACCTTGAGAGCGACGGGATAGGAGGCGACGTAGACATGGCTTCTGTGGAAACGGAGTTCAAGTACGCAGGGTATCTGGAGCGCCAGTCAGCGGCCGTCGACAAGGCACGCCGCCACGAGCATCGTCGGATTCCGGTCGGGTTCGAGTACGTAGGTATTCCTGGACTCTCACACGAGATTGTCGAGCGACTCGGGGATGTCCGACCGAGCACCCTCGGGCAGGCACTGCGCGTACCGGGTGTCACGCCCGCTGCGGTCGCCGTCATCGGGGCCTACGTCGCGCGGCGAACGCGGCAACGGGTGTAAGGTGGGCGTGTCGCCAGACACGCCGTGTCGAGACAGCGCACTACCGTCAAGAATCGAATTCGCCGCCGCGCCAAGCGTGTCGGGCTGGACCTAGCCGACGGGCTAGTGGAGCGCCTCTGGTCCTACGTCGAGCTTCTCAGACGCTGGAACCAGCGCATGAATCTCACCGCACTCGACGATGGGGATCGGGGACTGGACCGGCTGCTGATCGAGCCGCTGATAGCCGCCACTCATCTACCCGCTGGACGGAAGCGCATCGTCGACATCGGGTCGGGTGCGGGGTCGCCGGCCATACCGATGAAGTTCGCGCTTCTGGAGGCCCCTTTGCTCATGGTGGAGTCGAAGGTTCGACGGGCCGCGTTTCTGCGCGAGGCCTGCCGGCACCTCGAGGTCGAGGGCGCAGAGGTAGAGACGGCACGATTCGAATCTCTCCTAACGCGGGCGGAGCTGCACGAAGCGCACGACGTGCTGACGTTGCGGGCCGTTCGTGTCGAGTCTCGCGTACTGAACGGGCTCCAGGCGTTCGTACGACCAGGCGGATTCGTGTTTCTGTTTCGGGGAGGGAGCGGGCCGGACATTCCAGACGACCTACGACCTCCGCTTGCATGGCTCGAGACACACCCTCTGGTCGATATACTGGGAAGTCGCTTGGTTGTGCTACAGAAGCGAGGGGTAGGCCGATCGGCAGCGAATAAAAAACCAATGTAGTAATGATTGAGCGATCTGCTTGTGGAGTTCGTCTTGACTCTCCAAAGATCAGCCATGCGAGAGATAAGTCGACCCGCACCGATAAGGTCGGCAATAACATACTTGCCTAATACGGACTGGGCGTCTACTCTGAAAGGCTGGTGGCTTGGCGTTTGGCCTTACGGCGGGACGCTTGGTACTTCTTATCCTCGCGCTCTACCTCGGCCTTGGGGACGCGGGCAATGCGGCCCAGGAGGGAGCGGAACCGCTCATCCGGTTGATCCATAGGGGACTGCTGTTGGTTAATAGATTCGAGTATTCCAGGAGGTGTGTGGCTAGCGTCAACCATGTACGGCTCTTCAGCAGCTTGTTAAAAAGAACTCGTTTTGGTCATCACGAAAGCCCACTCCAGAAACATCACTCTCTACTGGAGCTGAGGCTTTCTCACCCAGTAAGGCGAAGGCTGAACCCATCTCGTCGATAATGTCGCCAGCGGCCTTCGCGGGGCTTGGCATTCAAAATAGGACGGCCGACCACGAGAAAATCAGCCCCTAGCTCGATCGCCCTGGTCGGAGTCGTTGAGCGCTTATGGTCATCGGCCGACGAACCGATGGGCCTGATACCAGGACTGACAATAACGACGCCATCGCCTCTAGGCCATTCCTGGCGACACAGGCTAATGGCGTCTCCAGAGGCGATGATTCCGTCACACCCTGCATCCAGCGCCACCTTCGCCCTTGCAAGAATCCATTGGCTCATTGTGACGCCATGATCCGCCGCAGCAGCAGCAACTTGTGGATAATCTGATTCGTCTAGACTCGAACGGAAAGGAACAGTGAGCAACTTCGGGTTCTCGCTGTCTCCCCTAGCATTGCAGGCCAGCTGAATTTCAGACACCTGCGTATCTTCGTGAAGCGTCAAAAACCGCACGTGTGGGTCGTCACGCAAATCACCGACGACATTGGCCAAAGTGTTGCCGATGTCGGGCATCTTGAGATCGATGAAAATCTCTTTGTGGTTTCTTTCAAGACTCGCCCAAAACTCTCCAAGATCCTTTGTCCGAAAACCGGCCATAAGAAGCCTCCAGCCGATCTTGAAGAAGTTTACGTTTGTTAACTCGTCTACTAAGTCGAGAGCCACCGTCACACTGGCAACGTCCAACGCAATGAGACGTTCCTCGACCTTCAGGTTCTTCACAGAGCCTCCAGAATCGATCGTCTTTCTCGGGATATTCGCGAAGAGAACGATGGCCCAACCAAACGCGACCTTGAGAGCGCCACTGACATACCCACCCCGTATCTCAGTTTAAACTCACGTTGGCAACAAAATACAATGTCGTATACCAAGTGTAAACGATTAAGAAGGTGTTTTCAACTCACAAAATAACGTTAAAGTCAAGACGTCAAATAGATCAAACCGGCATCGCCTGACAAACAGACCCTAGATCTGAATGGGACGCACTGTCAACAACAGACTAGCCGATCCGAGTCGTTGGCGAGGTTTACGTCTGTTCACGCTGGCGTATAGCCGCGCTTTCCGGTCAGGTGGTTGTAGGTGAGCCGCCGCCCAACGAGTCGGCTGAGTAGGTCTTGGAAGCGCTTCCCGTCGGTCATCTTCCGGCTGTTCGAAGCGGAAGAACCTGCTCGTCGAGGTAGCGAAACAAGTGGAATGGTTCGACGCTGTACGTCCCCTTGAGAGTCCGTTTCAGGAGCGACCAGAAGTTTTCCACGCCATTGGTATGTACCGACCCGCGCACGTAGGTCTTGGCCGATCACGTGTCGGACGTAGGTAGCGTCCAGATCGTCGTGTTGAGTTCGTCTGAGGCGCTCCAACGACGGGTCGCGCCGTGTCCATACGGCTGTTCGGGACCTGTCGGTCAGGGCGTGAAGGCGCTCGTCCGTACGATCGGACACCGATCGCCGCCAAAGGTATCGCCGCCTCCGCGACGTGTGGCACACCTTCGAGCAGCTCCGCAAATCGCTAGGAACCCGGGTCGTCTGAGTAGACCGTCGCGCCGTGCCGTACGGCGTCGTGAACCTCGGCGTTCGGTACTTGCGCGTGTTCGGAACGAGTCTTGACGCGACTGTGGCCCTTCGGGCCGTGGCGTTCCAGTCCCATGACTGGGATGCCGATTGCGAGTGCTCGACGCCGACGTTTAGCGTGCATGTTGCGAGCTTTCCCTCCGACGAACGTCTCGTCGACCTCGACCGTGCCGTCCATCTTCTCGAACGATCCAGTCTGCATGACGAGACGGAGACGGTGGAGCATGAACCACGCGGTCTTTTGGGTCACTCCGATGGCGCGATGGAGTTCGTAGCTGCTGATGCCGTTCTTTGCGCTGGCGAGTAGCCAGAGAGCGATGAACCACTTGTCGAGTCCGAGCGGGGAATCCTCGAAGATCGTCCCAACCTTGACCGAGAACTGGCGGCGCGGATGCTTTTCGCGGCACTGCCAGCGGCGCTGAGTCTCAGGTAGCCGACTTCCAGACTTCCACAGTGCGGGCAGCAGACGCCATTCGGCCAGCGGGCTGCAGCTAGAACGTCTTGGCAAACGGAGTGATCCGAGTAGAATCGGATGGCTTCTTGTAGCGTCCTAGGGGTGTCAACCATAAGTTGATCGTACCCCAGAGCGTCCAAGTATGTTATTACCATAAGGTCGGGTTCGTCTCGAGAGCAAAAGTAGCCAGAAGCGAAGGAAGTCTGAGAATATCAAGCGCACCGAAGTCAGCGAGAAGTCCCGGGGCTTTCTATCGAGCAGATTCCTCAGATCAACTGGCCCCAACCAGCTCGATCACGTACCCGATCGCCGGGGTCTCATTCGCCGGGCGAGTACATGCCAGTCCTGATACGATTCCATCTTGTGCGGACGAAGCAGTGGTATGGCTGTTCGGTATTGTTCCACGTGGAACAATACTCGTGAATATTGACCGGCCATACCATTCGTAGTAACATAACATCTATCTAACGTTTTAGGTCTTTAAACCTAAAACTTGATTCGGTTATCAACCCTAGTGCGGAAAATCGTTGCCATCGCGAACCAAAAGGGCGGCGTTGGCAAAACAACGACGGCCATCAATCTCGCAGCGTCCCTTGCCCTCGCCGATCAGACGGTCCTGCTGGTCGACATGGATCCTCAGGCCAATCTGACGA
Organism: Vicinamibacterales bacterium; assembly: GCA_965216615.1. Classification (GTDB taxonomy): domain Bacteria; phylum Acidobacteriota; class Vicinamibacteria; order Vicinamibacterales; family UBA8438; genus CAUZIB01. The sequence continues at coordinate 309,812 of OZ244182.1, forward strand.
GCGGAGTCGGCCTCAAGGGCGGTAAGGGCACAGGCGGGACGATTTACGACGCCTTGACGGAGACGGGCGAGACCTCACCCGAGCTCCGATCCTTTGTCATGTCGACGACGGTGCCAGGTCTGTCGCTGATTCCTGCGGATCGAAACCTCACAGGCGCTGAAGTAGAGCTCGTGGATCTTCCAAACCGAGAGTCACGGCTGCGTCCCCTCTTGGAACAGGCCCGCGAGAGCTATGACTTCATCTTCATCGACAGCCCGCCGTCGTTGGGCTTGCTCACACTCAATGCGCTGGTCGCGGCCGACGATGTCCTTGTACCGCTCACGTGTGAGTACTTCGCCCTCGAGGGTGTTGCTGAGTTGATGTCAACGCTGGACCGGGTGCGAGCGACCTTCAACCGCGAGCTTGCGATCGCTGGAGTCTTGCTGACGATGGCGGACTCGCGAACGAACCTGGGGCAACAAGTGGCTCGGGAGGTTCGAACGTTCTTCAGGGACAAGGTGTTCCAGACTGTCATCCCACGAAACATCAGACTCGGGGAGGCGCCGAGTCACGGCCTGCCGGCGATTCTCTACGACGTGCGCTCAAAAGGTGCGAAGGCCTACGTCGCCCTTGCCCGTGAGATTCTGTCTCCGCCGGTATCGCCGCTACCTGTTACACCAGGGCCATAGGGTCCTGTAGAGGGAGGACGTGCCATGCGAAAACGCCCTGCGCTCGGCCGAGGGTTGAGCGCCCTGATTCCCGAAGCCCCAGCGGCGCCGCTGCCAGCTGACCAGCCTCCGACGGAAGTTGACCTCGATCTGCTCAGACCGAACGAAGAGCAGCCTCGGGAAGTTATGGATGACGGCAGGCTCGAGGAGCTGGCCCGGTCGATCGGCTCCAGCGGAATCATCCAACCTATCCTCGTGCGGCCGTTGACCGGCGGTTCGTACGAGATCGTCGCCGGCGAGCGGCGGTGGCGCGCCGCACAGCGGGCCGGTCTCATGAGAGTTCCGGTGGTTGTGAGAGACGTTCCCCCTGAAAAACGTCTTGAGCTGGCGCTGGTCGAAAACATCCAGCGGGAGAACCTCAATCCGATCGAGGAGGCGCGCGCGTACCAGCGTCTAGCCGATGACTTTGGGCTTACCCAAGAGGCCATCTCAACCGCGGTTGGGAAGGACCGAACCACTGTCGCCAACTACATACGTCTGCTCAATCTGCCCCGTGAGGTACAAGCCGAGGTCGCCGCGGGTGCGCTCACGATGGGGCATGCGCGCACGCTCGCGGGTCTGTCCGATGAGGCGCTCCAACGCCGGGTCGCCCGGGACATACGGCTGCGGGACCTGTCGGTCAGGGAAACCGAGGCGCTCGTCCGTACGATCGTGACACCGTCGCCGCCAAAGGTATCGCCGCCTCCGGACGTTCACACCAGAGCCGCCGAAGAGCAGCTCCGCAAATCGCTAGGAACCCGGGTGCGGATCGTACGTCGTCGGCGAGGCGGAACGATTGACATCCGATTCGGCTCGGAAGAAGAACTCCAACGCCTGTACGAGCAGCTGACGGCGTCGTGATTCCATGGCTCCATATCTTGCCCGCCTTCGGCCCGGAGTGGTATAAATGCCTGTTTGGCCCGCCTCAGGACACCCGAACCGGCGGCCTCCTCAACCGACAGACACACCTCGGTCCGCGTGATCGGCAACGTCGTCGGAGACTGTGACGAACTGTCGAACTGTCGAACTGAACTGACGAACTGACGAACACGACATGTCGAATCGCGTAGCCGCGGCCAGGTACGCCCGCGCATTGCTCGAGGTCAGCGAGCAGGAAGGCTCTGTCGAGGGCGTCGAGCGAGAGCTGTCCAGTGTCGTCGACCTAATGGACAGCCATTCGTTACTGCGTGAGACGCTCGTCAACCCCAGCGTGCCTCCGGCCCGCAAGCGGGCCGTCCTCGCGGAGTTGATCCCAAGGCTCGGCGAGATCTCAGATGTCACCCGCCGCTTGGTGCTGATGATGGCCGATCGGGACCGCCTGGCGATCCTTGCCGAAGTCGTGCACGTGTATCGCGAGCGCGTGCGAGAGCTGAACGGCGTCGTACGGGCACGTATCACGACTGCAACCCCGCTGTCGCCGGATCGCGTGGGCGCCATCGCGGGCACACTCGCCAGCGCCACCGGCAAGCAGGTCGAGATCGAGACAAGCGTCGACTCGGCGCTGCTGGGCGGCATCGTGACCCAGGTCGGAAGCACCGTGTATGACGGGAGCATTGCGCAGCACTTGGAGCGCCTGCGCCGACGGTTCCTCGCGAGGGCCTAACCGACCACGAATCAGATACTGACTTTTCACAAGCCATGAGCATCAAAGCAGACGAAATCTCGAAGATCATCAAAGACCAGCTCGGCGATTACGCCTTGGACGTTGACGTTGCCGAGGTCGGCACCGTCATGTCCGTGGGCGATGGCATTGCACGCATCCATGGGATTGAGGGTGCGATGGCCACCGAGATGCTGGAGTTTCCACACGGCGTCTTCGGTATCGCCCTGAACCTCGAGGAATCGAGCGTTGGCGCGGTCCTCCTCGGCGAGACGACGGCGATCAAGGAGGGCGACACCGTCAAACGAACGGGCCGGGTCATTTCGGTGCCGGTCGGCGACGAGATGTTGGGGCGCGTCGTGAACGCGCTCGGCCAGCCAGTCGACGGAAAGGGGCCGATTGCCGGCAGCCAACAAGCCCCAATCGAGAGGATCGCCCCTGGGGTCGTCGACCGACAACCGGTCAAGGAGCCCCTGCAGACTGGCCTCAAAGCCATTGATGCGATGGTGCCGATCGGTCGGGGCCAGCGCGAGTTGATCATCGGCGACCGCCAAACGGGCAAGACGGCCGTGGCGGTCGACGCGATCATCAACCAGAAGGGGCTGGACGTCATCTGTGTCTACAACGCGATCGGGCAGAAACAATCGACCATTGCCCAAGTCGTGCGAACTCTCGAAGAGAACGGCGCGATGGAATACACGATCGTCGTTGCCGCCGCCGCATCGGATCCTGCGCCGCAGCTGTACATCAGTCCGTACTCGGCGTGCGCGATCGGCGAGTATTTTCGGGATAGTGGCCGTCACGCCCTCTGCGTTTACGACGACTTGTCGAAACATGCGCAGGCGTATCGTGAGATCTCGTTGCTGCTACGCCGTCCGCCGGGTCGTGAGGCGTATCCAGGCGATGTCTTCTACCTGCACTCTCGGTTGCTGGAGCGAGCGGCCAAGCTCAACGATGAGCTCGGCGGCGGTTCGCTGACCGCGCTGCCGATTATCGAGACCCAGGCCGGTGACCTCTCGGCGTACATCCCGACCAACGTAATCTCGATTACAGACGGACAGATTTTTCTCGAGAGCGACCTCTTCCATCAGGGGATCAGGCCGGCGATCAACGTGGGCAACTCAGTGTCCCGAGTGGGTGGCTCGGCGCAGGTGCGCGCGATGAGGCAGGTCGCCGGGACGCTGCGAATCGACCTGGCGCAGTTTAGAGAGCTGGAGGCCTTCGCGCAGTTCGGCAGTGACCTCGACAAGGCGACGCAGAACCAGCTCAACCTTGGCCGCCGGTTGGTTGAGATTCTCAAGCAGCCGCAATACCAGCCGCTGTCGGTCGAGCGGCAGGTGCTGATTCTGTTCGCCGGAGCCAACGGATACCTCAACGGGATCCAGGAGTCTGATGTAGCCGCGTACGAGCAACAACTGTACGAGTTTTTCGACGTCCGTCACCCCGAGCTCATCCAGGCTCTCAACGAGCAGAAGAAGATGGACGACGAGCTCAAGGCCAAGATCACGGAGGCCGTGGCCGAGTTCACCACGCAGTTTGTGGACGCGCGTAAGGGAGCGGCCGCCTAAGCGTCATGCCGTCCCTCATCGATCTCAGACGGCGGATACGCGCCGTCAAGAACACGCAGCAGATTACGAAGGCGATGAAGACCGTCTCGGCATCCAAGCTGCGTCGCGCTCAGGGTCGGATCATCGGTGCGCGCCCGTTCGCTCGCGAAATGCTGCGCGTGTTGAATGGCCTCGCGTCGCGAGTCGATTCGACGGCGCACCCCCTACTCGAGTCCGAGGGAAGGGATACGACGAAGCCATCGCTGCTCGTCGTCGTCACGGCGGACAAGGGTCTGTGCGGTGGCTTCAACTCGGCGTTGTTGCGAAGAGCGGGCGGGTATATTCGGGAGGCTGACGGCCAGGTGGCGCTCGCCCTGATCGGTCGGAAGGGTCGCGATTTCTTTAGGCGTCATAGCTTCGAGGTACGGTACGAGGACATCAACATTTTTAACGATCTGAAGTACATCCATGCGCAGGGCGTGGCCGAGGTTGCGATTCAGCAGTTCATAGAGGGCTCCGTGTCTAGCGTGCACCTCCTCTATAACGAGTTCAAGAGCGTCATGCAGCAGGACGTCGTGGTCGACCAGCTGCTGCCAATTCCACAGATCGCGCCGAGTGACGTGGAAGCGGAGGTGCTCGCAGACTATCTGTTCGAGCCGAATCCGGATGAGATTTTCGAGTCGCTGCTGCCGCGCCACGTAGAGATTCAGATTTTCCGCACGTTGCTCGAGTCTGCGGCCGCCGAACACGCCGCGCGGATGACCGCGATGGACGCGGCGACACGGAATGCGGGTGACATGATTGAGGCTCTCACGCTGCACATGAACAAAGTTCGGCAAGCGACGATCACCCGTGAGCTTATCGAGGTGGTCTCAGGCGCACAGGCGCTCTAGATCAGCACACACGATCTCTGTAATCGGGAACGAGACGAATGTCAGATATAGACTCCAAGGTTGGCAAGATTGTTCAGATCATCGGTCCCGTCCTCGACGTCGAGTTCGAGGGTGGGAATCTTCCCTCGATTTACAACGCGTTGCGTATTTCCGGCGGTGAGCAGTCTGAAGATGTCATCGCCGAGGTCGAGCAGCACCTCGGGGAGAGCCGCGTCCGCGCGGTGGCGATGACCGCCACCGATGGCATGCAGCGCGGTATGCCGGTCGTCGACACGGGTGGCCCCATTTCGGTTCCGGTGGGGCCGAAGACGCTGGGACGTGTGCTGAACGTGCTTGGCGATCCGGTCGACTTCCCCGATCGTCCAGTCGAAAGCGCGGAGCGGTGGCCGATACACAGGCCCGCGCCTTCTCTCGAAGATCAATCGACCGAGCTCGAGATGTTCGAGACCGGCATCAAGGTGGTCGATCTGCTCGAGCCATATCTCCGTGGCGGGAAGATCGGCTTGTTCGGCGGCGCCGGCGTCGGCAAGACAGTCATCATTCAGGAGCTGATTCACAACATTGCGCTCAAGCACGGCGGTGTGTCGGTGTTTGGCGGCGTCGGTGAGCGGACGCGCGAAGGCAACGACCTGTGGCTCGAGATGCAGGAAAGCGGTGTCATCAACATCGAGGAGCCTGAAAAGTCTCGTGCCGCGCTCGTCTACGGTCAGATGACCGAGCCACCCGGCGCGCGGCTCCGTGTGGCGCTGAGCGCCTTGACCGTCGCCGAGTACTTCCGCGACGCCGAGAACAAGGACGTTCTGCTCTTCATCGACAACATCTTCCGGTTTACGCAGGCGGGGTCGGAGGTGTCGGCATTGCTCGGAAGGATGCCGTCGGCCGTCGGCTACCAGCCGACGCTGATGACGGAGATGGGCGAGCTGCAGGAGCGGATCACGTCAACCAAAAAGGGATCGATCACCTCTGTCCAGGCGATCTACGTTCCCGCAGACGACTACACCGATCCGGCGCCAGCGACGACATTCGCCCACCTTGATGCCACCACCGAGCTCTCTCGCTCGATTGCCGCCCAAGGGCTCTATCCGGCGGTCGACCCGCTGGCGTCGACCTCTCGGATTCTCGACCCGCGGATCGTCGGTGAGGAGCACTACGCGGTAGCCCGCGAAGTCAAGCAGGTGCTCCAGCGCTACAAGGACCTTCAGGACATCATCGCGATTCTCGGCATTGACGAGCTGTCCGAGGACGACAAGCTCGCCGTGACGCGCGCTCGAAAGATTCAGCGCTTTCTGTCGCAGCCTTTCCACGTGGCCGAGCAGTTCACCGGTTCGCCTGGCAAGTATGTGGCGATCGCCGATACCGTGCGAGGCTTCAAGGAGATCGTCGAGGGCAAGCACGACGAGATTCCGGAGCAGTCGTTCCTGATGGTCGGGACGATCGAGGAAGCTCTCGAGAACGCGGAGAAGATGAAGGCGACGGCCTAGAACATCACCGGATGACACATGGCGATTCCGTCCCATCTTACGTTCGAGCTCGTGACGCCCGACCGGGCTGTTGTCCGAGAGGCCGTCGACGAGGTCCAGTTACCTGGTTCTGAGGGCTACCTTGGCGTGCTTCCGGGGCACACTCCCCTGTTCACCGCCTTGCAGGTTGGCGAGCTGTGGTTTCGGCAAGGCGACGCAACGACGTTCCTGGCGGTGGCATTCGGGTTTGCGGAGATTCTTCCGGATCGCGTGACCGTGCTCGCCCACATAGCCGAGCGCGCAGAGGAGATCGATATCGAGCGGGCGAAAGAAGCCGAGCGCCGGGCCCGCGACCGAATGGCGAAGAGCGCCGTCGAGATCGACTTCGAACGCGCGCGCATCTCGTTGATGAAGTCGTTAATTCGGTTGCAGGTTGCGGAGCGGGTGCGAACCCGCTCGCTTTGAGCGTCATGCGGCGCCGGCGGTGAGCGCCAATGCAAATCAAGTGGGCCGTGGCCAGCGATCCTGGGCGACGTCGCTCAAATAATGAAGACAGCTACTGCGCGCGTCCCGAGCTCGGCCTGTTCGTGGTGGCCGACGGCATGGGAGGACACGCCGGCGGTGAGGTCGCCTCGGATCTCGCCGTCACGGAGATCGAGAGCATCGTCAAGTCCACGAACACCCTCGGACCCCAGGATACCTGGCCCGTGCCCTTCGACCCCACGTGCGGCGTCGATGGAAACCGTTTGCGGGCGGGATTCGACCTGGCGAATCGCCAGATCGCGCGGCGCGTGAGCGAGGACGACGCCCTCCGCGGCATGGCCACCACAGCGGTTGCCCTGTTGTTCACCGATCACACGGCCGCGCTGGCGCATGTCGGTGATAGCCGAGCGTACCGGTATCAGGCTAAGGAGCTGAGTCGTCTCACCGCCGATCATTCGTGGGTTGAAGAACAGGTGCGTGCCGGGATGTTGACCGAGGAGGCCGCGCTCGAGCACCCGTGGCGGAACATCGTGACCCGCGCGCTCTCTGGTGGTCCGGGTCTCGAGGTCGAAGTTGGCGAGCTATCGCTCGCCGTCGGGGATCGGTTGCTCCTCTGCTCGGATGGCCTGTCTTCGGTTGTTCCCGACAGCGAGATCGGCACGATCGTGGCTGAGGCGGCATCGACGAACTTGCAGGCGGGCTGCGACGCGCTCGTTGAGCACGCGAACGCCGCCGGGGGGCCCGACAACGTGACCGCGCTGCTCATCGATGTGGTGGCGCCCCGCTAGCCCCGTCTAAGGTAGATGCTGCAGAACCTGCGCAGACTGCTCCGATATCGCGGCCTCATCCAGACGCTAGTCAGCCGAGAGCTCAAGGCTCGGTATCGAGGGTCGGTGCTGGGGTACTTCTGGTCGCTGGTCAATCCCCTGCTGCTGCTGCTGGTCTACACCTTCGTGTTCTCGGTCGTGCTGCCGGGCTTTCGGGGTGACCTGGAGCCGTATGCGCTGTTTCTGTTTTGCGGCCTGCTGCCCTGGACCTGGTTCTCCTCCTCGCTCCTCGAATCCTCCAACTCACTGATCGCGGGCGGGAACCTGATCAAGAAAGTCCTGTTTCCAGCCGAGATCTTGCCGATCGTGTCGGTCTTGGCGAACCTGTTCCACTTTCTGTTCGCGCTCCCGATCCTGGCTGGGTTCCTGGTCTTCTATGCTCGGCCGCTCGAGCCCCTCGAGCTCATCTGGTTCCCGGTGCTTGTGCTGGTGCAGCTTGTGCTCACGCTCGGGTTGGCGTTGGCCCTGTCGGCCTTGACCGTGCATTTCCGCGACCTGAAGGACCTGCTCAACAACCTCCTGACGCTTTGGTTCTTCGCGACGCCCATCCTGTATCCCATGAGCATGTTGCCTGAGCTCGGCAAGTTCTTCATGGACTTCAACCCGTTCGCCCACCTCGCCATCTCGTATCAAGAGATCCTGTTCTACGATGGTCCGTTCGGGCATTGGAAGTGGCTGATCGCCCTGAGTGTCGCGTCGGTGGCCACGTTCCTCGCCGGGTACGCGCTGTTCGACCGTCTGCGCGACTCCTTTGCGGAGGAAGTATGAGGCCGGCGATTGCGCTCGAGGCGGTCACGAAACGCTACCGACGGTTCGCGCACCGTCGACAGTTTGCGACGCTGAAGAGCGCCCTGGTTCACCGGAGTCTCGTGAGCGACCTCAGTCCCGAGGAGACCTTCACAGCCGTCGATGATGTGTCGCTGCAGATTCCGGAAGGATCGGCCTTCGGGATCATTGGCAGGAACGGGTCGGGCAAGAGCACGCTGCTGAAGCTCGTCTCGGGCATCACGAAGCCGACGAGTGGCCGCGTGTCGGTCCACGGCCGGATCTCGGCCCTCATTGAGCTGGGCGCCGGCTTTCACCCGGAGATATCTGGCCGCGAGAACGTGTTCATCAATGGCGTCATGCTGGGGCTGACGAAGCGTGAGATTGCCAAGCGCTTCGATGAGATCGTGGAGTTTGCGGAGCTCAAAGAGTTCATCGACGCGCCGGTCAAGAACTACTCGTCTGGCATGTACATGCGGCTCGGGTTCGCGGTTGCCGTGCACGTCAATCCGGACATCCTGATCGTGGACGAGGTGCTGGCAGTTGGCGACGAGGGTTTCAGCCTGAAGTGCCTTGACAAGTTTGCTGAGTTCAAGCGCCGCGGCAAGACGATTGTGCTCGTGACCCACAGCCTCGGGACGGTTCAGCGGTTTTGCGACGAGGCCGTATGGCTCGACCAGGGTCACATCGCCGGTCGCGGGGACCCGCCGCGCGTCATCCATGCGTACTTGAACGACGTGGCGGAGTCCGAGGAGCGCTTCCTGTCCGAGGACGACCAGCGCAAGATCGAGGCGACGTCGCGGGAGCATGCGGCGGCGGAGCCGGGAGACGCGGAACTGACGGATGAAGAACCGCCCGCGGACATGTTCCGGGCCAGCGAGGGCCGGTGGGGATCGGGAGAGGCGACGATTACAGGTGTGACACTCGAGGGTGCAAGCGGGCCGTCGCACGTGTTTCGGTCAGGCGAGCGGGTCAGCGTGCGAATCCAGGTCGCGGCCGCGGAGGCGTTGCAGGATTTCGTGTTCGGCGTCAGCATCTTCAACGCCGAGGGTGTGTGCTGCTATGGCACGAACACGGAGATCGCGGAGCTCCGACCGGATACCATGCTCGGCGAGGGAGAGGTCGTCTTCGAGATCGAACAGCTGGACTTGGTGGACGGGACCTACAAGCTCGACGTTGCGGTCCACACTCGCGAAGGGCGCCCGTACGACTACCACCGATTGCTTTACACGTTTCGCGTCAAGTCCGATACGACTGATGTCGGGATCTATCGCCCGCGCCACCAGTGGACGTTTACGCCAAACATTCGGTTTCTGAAACCACGCGCCGGGTGAGTTGTCACCGCCACGAGCTCCGTCAGTGCCACTCGCGACTCCTTCGCTGACCCTGCGCGCACTACTCACGACGGGCGCGGCGCGCGCTGGATTGCGCGTCGAAGGTGAAGTCATTCATGGCCTCTCGCCGCCCGCGCAGGCGCTGGCCGTGGCGACGGTAGCGACCTCGTCTCCCACTCTCCTGGTCGTGCCGACTGATGCCGCGGTGGAGGTCGTGAGCGCCGACGCCCGCTTTTTCTATGCGGCGCTCGAGGGTATGACCGAGGCCGAGGCGGCTCGGGTCGTGCTGCCCTTTCCGTCCCTTGAGGTCGATCCCTATCGCGCAATTGTTCCGCATCTCGATGTCGCCTCCGCCCGGGCACGGGCGTTGACGGCGCTGGGCCAGCGTGCCGCCCGCCTGGTGATCGCGTCTGCCGCGGCCCTGCTGCCGCGGGTGTCTCCCCGCGGTCGGCTCTTGCTTGCCACTCGGGAGGTGGTCGTAGGAGGCGAGCTCTCGCCCTCTGACCTCGGTGATCTCCTCGCCGACGCGGGTTTCATGCCGGGGGACCCGGTCGAGGCGCATGGCGAGTTCTGTGTGCGGGGTGGCGTCGTCGACTTTTTTCCGGCTGGCGACAGCTACCCGATGCGCGCCGAGTTCGTGGGTGACTTGGTCGAGTCGCTCCGCCAGTTCGATCCCGGAAGTCAGCGCTCGGTAGCGACCCTCGACCGCGCCACGGTTGTTCCCCTCCGTGAAACGTTCGAATTGGTGGGTCATGGCGATGACCCGGATGCCCTCGACCGGGGTGCGACCGTGGGCGATTACGTAGCGGGGGTTGGCTCGGTGCGGACCTTCGTGAGCGACGTGGCGGAGTGCGAACGTCGGGCCACGATGGTCTCTGAGCAGGTGGCGGAAAGCTACGCCGCGGCTGAACACCGAGGCGAAAGAGTTCCAGCCCCCGAGGCGCTGGCCGTGGACTGGCCAAGCATTCACCGATGGCTGGCGCCCGGCGGCGGATTCGAGTTGCTGGCCCTCACCGACGGCGAGGACACCAAATCCGCGGCCACGCGCAATCCGCGAACCATTTCCTGCCAGCCAGCCCAGAAGTACCACGGCCGACTGTCGGCCTGGGTTGAAACGGTGCGTCGCAGTCGGGCTGCGGGCGAGACCCAGCTACTCGTGGCGGCAACGCCAGGACGGGCCGAGCGCATTATCGAGCTCCTGACCGAGGAAGAGGTCACCGCTGCCGCCGTGCGCCCTGGCGAGACGACGCAGGGTGCGGCGCTGCTCGTTGTTACTGGTCGGCTCTCCGACGGCTTCCGACTTCCAGCCGCGGCCCTGCAGGTGTACACCGAGACCGACCTCTTCGACGAGGAGCGGCACGCGAGAGACCGCCGGAAGTCAGTCGCCCGATCGTTCCTGTCCGATTTGCGAGACCTGAAGGTCGGTGACCATGTGGTTCACATCGACCACGGGATCGGCGCATTCGTGGCGCTCACGCAGCTCGCCGTTGGGGACACCTCCCACGAGCTGGTGGAGCTGCGCTATGCGGATGGGGACAAGCTGTTCGTGCCGGTTGAGCATCTCGATCTCGTTCAGAAGTACACGGGCGCGCAGCAGGCCGCTGTCGATCGGCTCGGCGGCGCGACCTGGGAACGGGCGAAGACGCGGGTCAAGCGCGCGATGCGCGACATGGCGGGCGACCTGCTGAAGCTGTACGCCTCGCGTCAGGCGGTCGCAGGTCACGCCTTTAGCCCAGATACCCACTGGCAGGAGGAGTTCGACGCGGCTTTCGAGTTCGAGCTCACACCCGATCAGAAGTCCGCCGTTCGCGACATCAAGGGTGACATGGAGGCACCGACACCGATGGATCGCCTGCTGTGCGGCGACGTGGGGTACGGCAAGACGGAAGTCGCCCTGCGTGCCGCGTTCAAGGCGGTGATGGACGGCAAGCAGGTCGCGTTCCTTGCTCCGACCACCGTTCTTGCGTTCCAGCACCTCAGGACGATCGAAGAGCGATTCGCCGGATTCCCGGTTCGCATCGACATGATCAGCCGTTTTCGAACCCGGCCGGAGCAAAAGGGGATTCTGTCAGAGGTCACCAGCGGGCGGATCGACGTGATCGTCGGCACCCATCGGCTGCTATCCAAGGACGTGTTGTTTCGCGATCTAGGCCTTCTGATCGTCGACGAAGAGCAGCGGTTCGGGGTGACTCACAAAGAGCGGTTGAAGCAGCTCCGGCAAAAGGTCGATGTGTTGACGCTCACCGCGACGCCGATCCCGCGGACCCTGAACATGTCACTCATGGGGATACGCGACATGTCAGTGATTGAGACCCCGCCCAAGGATCGCCTGTCGATTCAGACGAACGTGGTCAAGTTCGATCCGGCCGTTGTGGCCAGGGCGATCAGGACCGAGCTGGAACGCGGCGGACAAGTCTATTTCGTCCACAATCGGATCCACTCGATCGACTCCGTCGCCGACATGGTGCGACGGCTTGTCCCCGAAGCCCGTCTAGCGGTCGCTCACGGTCAATCGACGGAAGCGGAGCTGGAGCGGGTGATGATCGCCTTCGTCGCCCACGAGCACGATGTGCTGCTCTCGACCACGATTATCGAGAACGGCCTTGACATTCCCAACGTCAACACGATCGTCGTCAACCACGCCCAGCGGTACGGTCTGTCTCAGCTATATCAACTCCGCGGGCGGGTCGGACGATCGGAGCGGCGCGCGTATGCGTACCTCTTAATCCCCCCTGAGGACAATCTATCTCCGGTCGCCAAGCAGCGGCTCGCGGCGATCAAAGAGTTCAGCGATCTCGGCAGTGGTTTCAGAGTGGCTGCATTGGACCTCGAGATTCGCGGCGCCGGGAACTTGCTGGGCGCCGAACAGAGTGGCCACATCGAGGCGATTGGTTTCGACATGTACGTGAAGCTCCTCGAGCAAACGGTGCAGGAGCTCAAGGGCGAGGTCGTCGCTGACCAGCGTCGGGCAACCGTCAACCTCGGGGTGCAGCTGCGTGTCGACGAGGGGTACGTGGCGGAGACCAACCAGCGGCTGGCGCTCTATCGGCGAGTGGCGGCCGCTGAGAGTGAGGCGGAGCTCGCCGCTCTCTTGGAGGAGCTAGCTGATCGATATGGGCCGGTGCCTCCGCCGGTCCTGCGATTGGTTCGTTTTGGTCGACTCCGGGTGCTGGCCGACCAGCTGGGCGTGGAGTCGATTGATCGCGAGAAGCACCTGTTGGTCCTGCGATTCCGGCCCGATGCTCGCGTCGACCCCAACCGCTTGATCGCGCTGGTGCAGAGTCGACACGACCTGACGCTCACGCCCCCGGGCGTCATTCGCGTCGACCTGGACGCGTCGCCCGGGTCTGGCTCGACGGCCCGGGGACCCCGGCGCCGGCTGGAGATCGAGTCAACATCATGGTGGACTAGCCTGGCAACGACTGGGGACGTGACGTCTGGGTTCTCGAAGAACGAGCTCTCAAAGGCATCCCGGCCGGGGGCCGACGACGAGCTCATTGGGCGGGTCAGCGAGCTCCTCGATCAACTCGGTGCCGAGCACTAGCGCACCGCCGGGATAGTCAACTAGTATGGGGAAGAGGTGGAGATCCGTATGACAGTACCGAAGACGTTCCGTCGCACGATCCCTGGAATCGCCCTTGCGATGGGCGTGGCCATGACCGCCGTGACCGCCATGACGACGACGCTCGTTGTCGTCGCCCAGGAGGGCGCGCCGGACGAGAACAGACCGATCGTCATCGAGCGCGTGCTGGTCAAGGTCAACGGCGAGATCCTCACACAGAGCGATCTCGAAAACAAGCAGGTCAACGAGGTTCAACTTCGCGGCCTTCGACCGACGAACGATGCACAGCTGATGCGCATCCTCAACGAAATCACTCCAGGAATCCTCGCGAAAGAGGTCGACGAACTGCTCATGGTTCAGGCGGCGCGCGGACTGGGCTTCAACTTCACCGACGAGATATTCGACGAGTTCCTGACGAACGCAAGAGGTGTCTTCCGCCTACCGGACCAGGAGGGAGATTTCGAGAGTAACGAAGAGGTGTTGCAAGCCTTCGAGGAGTCGGAAGGTATCACCCGGCTGGAGCTGCGCCGAACGATCGAGCGCCAGATGCTTTCCCGGCAAGCCATGCAAATTGAGATCTTGAACAAGGTCAGCATCACCGATACTGAATCCCGAGAGTACTACGAAGAGAACCTCGACGAGTACACCACACCGGCCACCGCGGCGCTTCGCGAGATTCTTATTGGGGTGGGTGCCGACGCATCTCCTGCAGCCGAGGAAGAAGCGAGAACAGTGGCTGGGACGACGGTCGCGCGGCTTCGCGACGGCGAAGACTTTGCGGTGCTGGCGGCCGAGCTGTCGGATTCTCCATCGAAGGCGAATGGTGGCCGGATCGGTCCGTTGATGGTGACCGAATACGTTGAGGCCATTCAGGAGCTCATTGCCGGGCTGGAGAATGGCGAGGTCGCCGATCCGATCCGAACCGCACAGGGCTATCAGATCGTGATGCTTGATTTGCGCGTCGAACCCTATGTTCGCCCATTCGATGAAGTGCGTAGCGATATATCGAGTAGCGTCTTTGGCGACCGGAGGAACGCGGCGTATAACGAACTGATCAAGCGGCTGCGAAGCCAGGCCGTCCTCGAATGGAAGAGCGACGAGCTCAAGCAGGCGTACGAGACCTATCGCGCTGCTAATCCCAATGTCGAGGTTGGGCCGGTCCGGTAGGGTCGGGCCCAAACCATCTCGCCCGCTCAACCAGCTGCCCGAGCCGCGATGCAGATCGGATCCCTGAAACTGAACCGGCCCTACGCCTTGGCGCCGATGGCCGGGATGACGGACTCTGCCTTCCGACGCCTCGTGAAGCGTCGTGGGGGGTGCGGGTTGGTCGTCACCGAAATGGTGAGCTCCGAGGGGTTGGTACGTGGGATCGACCGGACGCTGGAGTATGCCGAGTACACCGAGGAGGAACGGCCAGTGTCGATTCAGATCTTCGGCGGCGACCCGCAGAAGATGGCTGACGCGGCAAAGATCGTCGAGGGCATGGGTGCGGACATCGTGGACATCAACATGGGGTGTCCGGTGCCTAAAATTGCCAAACACAACGCTGGTTGCAGCCTCATGCGCGAGCCTACCCGCGCCGCGCGCATCGTTCGGTCGATGGTAGACGCGGTCCGGGTACCGGTCACCGTCAAGATGCGGGCAGGTTGGGACGACGACGCAATCAACGCGCCCGAGCTCGCGAAGCGAATGGAGGATTCAGGCGCTGCTGCGGTTGCCGTGCATGGGCGGACCGCCCGGCAATCGTACAAAGGCGTCTCGGACTGGGATCTCATCGATCGCGTCGCCGCGGGCGTCGAGATACCCGTGTTCGGCAGCGGGGACTGCGTCACGCCGGAGCAGCTGGTCGCGCGGATTGCCGGAACTCGAGTGGACGGCGTACTCGTCGGACGGGGCGCGTTGCGCAACCCCTGGATCTTCAAACAGGCCGAAGCGCTGAGCAGCGGTGGGTGCGCCCAGGACGTGCCAGATACCGACCGGGGCCAATTCCTCCTGGACTACATTGAGCTGCTGCAGCGCGACGCGCTCGAGGAGCCAGCCGGGTTTCGCCACGCGGCGCCGTCGAGGGAAAACCGTCGCCGCAACGTGCGGCCCCCTCGGTCGCGCGAGCGTTGGGTCGTCAACAAGCTTCGGGCCCTCGGATCGTGGTACACGAAGGGACTGCGCGGAGGCTCACAACTGCGCACGCGGATCAACTCGGCAGAGTCGATTGACGAGCTTCGCGACACCATCGAGGGTTTCTTCCTGTCTCCCGTGTCCTGAACGTCTGTCTCCGATCTGGCGATCGAAGCAAGGCGGATCAGGTTCCCGTCCGCCGCTCGCCCATGCGGCACTCGTCGTCCCCCCACTCGATTTCAACGGTCGTGTGTGCGAACCGGTACTCCTCACATAGGTGCGCGATGTCCAGACGAAGACGGCTGACCGATTCCCTGCTCGTCTCGCCATCCACGACGATATGTGTCGACAGCACATGGTGTGCGCCGTCCATTGACCAGACGTGAGTGTGATGCGTCGACTGCACGTGCTCCAGGGCGCCGAGACGCCGTTCGAGCTCACGAAGATCGATGTCATCCGGAACCGCCTGCAGAAACAGGAGTAGCGTCTGGCGGAGCTTGCGTAGCACGTTGAACAGGATGAAGCAGGTGATCGCGATGGAGAGGATGGGGTCGAGAATCGGGAGGTCGACGAACAGCATCGTCACGCTGGCGATCAAGACCGCAATCCAGCCGAGCACATCCTCGACCAGGTGCCACGAGGCCACGGAGGTATTGAGCGCCGCACCACCGCGGAGTCGCCACGCACCGACACCGTTTACGATGATCCCGATCATGGCAAAGACGATCATCCCGCCGACGTTCGGCGCCTCCGGCTGAAACAAACGAGGGATGGCTTCCGTCAGGACCAGGATTGATCCCAGGACCAACACCGTCGTGTTGGTCCAGGCTCCGAGCAGAGAGAAGCGCAGGTAGCCGTACGAGAATCGTCGGTCGCGTCCCTTCTGCGCGTACCGGTCGAGGGACCAGGCGGCGCCGAGCGCGAGACTGTCACCAAGATCGTGGACGGCGTCAGAGAGGATGGCGACACTGTTCGTCCAGATGCCTCCAAAGATCTCCAGAATGGCGAAGCCGGTGTTCAGGACGAACGCCAGCCGGAGATTCGCTGTCGTCTCGTGCGAGTGTGAGGCGCCCATGTAGCCGATGCTCTATGATCATGATACTCGTACGCATACTGCCGAGAGCCGCGTTGTGACCCAGCACGAGACCTCGATTGCTCGGCGAATCTGCGACGTCGATTGGAAGCGTTGGACACCGGTCGACCCTGCGACCCTCGTCTTCGTCGTTCGTGATGGGCGGATCCTGCTGATCCGAAAGAAGCGCGGTCTAGGGGCGGGCAAGGTCAACGGCCCCGGCGGGCGCGTTGAGCCCGGCGAGCGACCTGAAGTCGGTGCGGCTCGCGAGCTGCAGGAGGAGGTCGGTGTCCGCGCTGGGCCGCTCACGCGTCTGGGCGACCACCGGTTCCAGTTCATCGACGGCTATTCCATCCACGTCCACGTGTATTGGACCTCCGATTTCGAGGGCACTCCCGTCGAAACGGACGAAGCCTCCCCGTTTTGGTGTGATGTCGACGCCATACCGTTCGAGGAGATGTGGCAGGACGATCAGTACTGGCTGCCGCTTGTCCTTCAGGGGCGCCGGTTCTCTGGCTACTGGATTTTCGATGGCGACACCATGCTCGACCATCGGCTAGACGTACTCGACTGACGTGTTGGCCGATTGGCACAGCTAGCGATATGATGCGTTTCGAGATGCTTAGAGCGCTTTGCGTGGGCACGATCGTCATGGTGGCCTGCACCGCTCGGGCCGAGGGTGGTCAGGCCGGTCCGGACGGATGGGTCGGAGACCTGACGCCGATCAGCGCCCAGGACTGGGACCGAGACAAAGCGGCCCATCTGCTCGAACGCGCCGGGTTCGGAGGCACACCCGGTGACATCGGGCGCCTTGCCGCCATGACCCCGGAGGAGGCCGTGGCCAGTTTGGTCGAGTACGGCCGCCTCCCAGATGACCTGCCACCGTTCGACCCGTCCCCGATCTGGGACCCGGCGATGGATCCGTTTCCCAAGAGCCGGGCCGAGGCGGTAAAAATCGCCCGCGAGACGGGTCAGTCAATGGGCGTGCGGGTGCTTCCGGACGGGGAATCCCGCCGACTGCAGCCGGTCGTCAACACGTTCTTCTTCGGCCTCCGGTCCAACGCAATCGAGACTCAGCGTCTCGCGACATGGTGGGGACGCCGGATGCTGCTCAGCCAGCGGCCTCTGGAAGAGAAACTCACGCTGTTCTGGCATGGCCACTTCGCGACTGGTAGCACCAAGGTTCGGGACGCGCGGATGATGGACCGTCAGAACGAAATGCTCCGTGCCAACGCCAGCGGGGACTTCCGTGATCTGCTTCTGGGCATCCTCAAAGATCCCGCAATGCTGGTGTATTTGGACAACGGTGAGAACATCAAAGACCATCCGAACGAGAACTTCGGCCGCGAGCTGCTCGAGCTGTTCACGCTTGGCGTCGGCAATTACACCGAGCACGACATCCGCGAGGCCTCGCGTGCGTTCACCGGATGGACCAACGATGTGCTCGAGTTTCGCTTCGATCAAGTCCAGCACGACTATGGGTCGAAAACCTTCCTTGGCCGGACGGGTCTGTTCGACGGCACTGACATCATCGATATCATCCTCGAGCAGCCCGCCGCCGCTGAGTTCATCGCCGCGAAGGTGTATCGGTTTTTTGCCAGAGCGGATCTCCCGGACGAGCTGCGCGCCGAGCTCGGGACGATCCTGAAGGACCAAGACTACGAGGTCGAGCCACTCTTGACGCGGATCTTTCTGTCCCGGGACTTCTACAGTCCGCCTTCGGTCGCGACCCAGATCAAGAGCCCCGTCCAACTCGTGGTGTCGACCTATCGCAAGTTGGGGCTGCAGGAGCTTCCGACAATTCCGGACTTCAATCAGCTCACCGCTGGCTTGGGTCAGACGCTGTTCAACCCCCCGAACGTGGCCGGCTGGGCCGGCGGACGGGCCTGGATTACCCCCGGGTCCCTCCTGCAACGGGGTAACGTCTTTCGGTTCATCCTGTTTGCCGAGGCCGACTCGTTTCGCCCGCCAGACCGCAGGGTGCCGGGGATATATGCGCGCGTGGCGCGTCGTCTCGAGGCGGGTATGAACATCACCGCGGCGACGCAGGAGGGCGATGCCGAGTCGAGCTTGCTCGCCGACCGCGACGAGGACTACAACACCCGGTTCGGGGGGTACATGGGCTACGTCATGGCCTTCGAAAAGCTCAAGCCGATATCGCGCAGCACGCCGAATCTGGATCTGGCGACGCTCGTCAACGACGCCGGCGCCACGGAGGCTGCGGCGGTGGTGGATCACTTCATCGATCGCTTCCTACGTGTGGAGCTTGCTGCCGATGATCGCCGGGTGCTAGTGGAGTTCCTCGAGTCTGAGCTTGACGGAGATCCAATCGAGGCGCGCGACTCCCGGACCGAGGCCGCCTTACGCTCGCTGCTGTATCTTGTTCTGAGTACGCCGGAGTATCAGCTGGCGTAGCGGGAGCCTCCCATGATCCTACGATGTGGCTGTTCACGACGCGATTTTCTTCGCCGCGGGCTCTACGGCATCGGAGTCGGCGCGGGTCTGCCCACGATTTTGCATCGAACCTCGACGGCCCTGTCCGCCGAAGCGCTGCGCGGGACCAGCATGGAGGCCCACCCCGAGCGGATCCTGGTGGTCGTCGAGCTCTCAGGTGGAAACGACGGACTGAATACCGTGGTGCCCTATGGCGATGCCGAGTACTACCGGGTCCGTCCGAACCTCGGTATTCGAGAGTCCGAGGTCATTCGCGTCGAGTCAGGTATAGGCTTTCATCCGTCCCTGGTCGGGTTCGAGCGGCTCTATGAAGATGGGCAGATGGCGGTCATCCACGGTTGTGGATACGACAATCCGAGTCTTTCACACTTCTCATCAATGGGCTACTGGCACACCGGTGTCCCAAACGGCGGCGATCCCTACGGGTGGCTGGGTCGGCTCGCAGACGGCGCCTATGAGCACGATGCCCAAGGCAACGTCATCGTCAACATCGGGTCACGCCAGGCACTGGCGGTCCAGAGCCGACACCATCCGCCGCTGGTGTTCAACAATCCGGATGGGCTTCGACGCACGGGAACGATGGCCGAAACCACGGCGCTATCCGGCCTGGGTGCTTCCACCTCCGGCGACAACTCGACGCTCGAGTTCCTGACGGCGACTGCGCAAAATGCGGCCGAGAGCGGCGAGATCGTTCGGCAGGCGTCCGCTGCGTACCACACACCGGTTGACTATGGGATCGGAGGACTCTCAGATCCGCTGCGTCGCGTTGCGTCGCTAATTGCAGCAGACCTGCCGACCAGACTCTACTACGTGAGCTATCAGGGGAACTCATTCGATACGCATGTCCACCAAGCTGATCCGCACGCCCGTCTGCTCGCCTACACCGCAGACGCCGTGCATGGGTTTATCGAGGATCTACAGCGCATCGATCGGGGTGACCAGGTGTCGGTGATGATGTTTACCGAGTTCGGGCGTCGGGTCGAGGAGAATGCCAGCCTAGGCACCGACCACGGCACAGCGACCCCGATGTTCGTGTTCGGCGCTGGCGTGAAGGGGGGAATGTACGGTCGGCATCCCAGCCTGGTGGATCTGGACGACGGAAACTTGAAGATGACGACCGACTTCCGCCGGGTGTATGCGACGATGGTTGACGAATGGCTCGGTTACCGCGACCCCGCATCGATTCTGAAGGGGTCGTTCGAGACGTTCGACATGTTCGCGTGATCGTCGCGCCTCTACCTGTCTCCTGTCTCCTGTCCCTTGTTTCCTATCTCTCCTTCGAGCCCTAGTCTCTTCGCCTTCTCGAGGAGCGTCGTGCGTTTGATGTTCAGTAGGCGGGCAGCTTGCTGCTTGTTGCCTCCAGTCCGCTCGAGCGAGCTACGAATCAGCGAGCGCTCGGTATCCCGCAGATGCTGCGTCAGGTCGAGTCCGGCTTCCGGCAACACGGTCGGGGCGTTCCCGATCTCCGCCTGATCTCCGTTGAGCTCCGGTGGTAGGTCCTCGATGTCGATCTGGGGACGTCCCGACGTCAGGATCAGCATCCGCTCGATCATGTTCTCGAGCTGCCGGACGTTCCCAGGCCACCGAAACGCCATCATCCGACGCATCGCCTCTTGAGAGAAAATCACGTCACTCCGGGCCGGGTCCAACTCCGAACCGAGCTTGTGTAGGAAGTCCTGCACCAGAAGCGGGATGTCCTCGCGCCGTTCCCGAAGCGGCGGAAGGCGGATGGGTATGACGTTCAGCCGGTAGAAGAGGTCTTCACGGAATGTGCCCTCTTCGACCATCTGTTCGAGGTCGGAGTTCGTTGCCGCGATGACCCGCACATCGACGCGAACGGACTGGTTGTCACCGATCCGTTCAAATGCCCGCTCCTGCAGCGCTCGAAGTAGCTTGGCTTGGAGGCCGGCACTCATCGTTCCAACCTCGTCGAGGAACAGCGTGCCGCGATCGGCCTGCTCGAGACGTCCCTGCCGGGTGCTGACGGCGCCGGTGAACGCGCCCCGGACATGGCCGAACAGCTCAGCCTCCAGCAGGGTCTCCGGAATCGCACCGCAGTTCAACGCGACGAACCGGTGATTCCGTCGCGGGCTGTTGTGATGAATCGCTCGGGCAACCAACTCCTTGCCCGTCCCGGTCTCGCCGGTGACGAGAATGGTGCTCGACGTTCCGGCCACGGTCTCGAGCATCCCAAACAGCCGACGCATCGCGTCGCTCCGTCCAACGATTCCTTCGAAACGATACCGATCCTGCAGCTGCGATCGGAGATAGGCGTTCTCAGACCTGAGACGACGCTGCTCGAGGGCCGAGGACAAGATGTGCAGAAGGTGATCGAACTGAAAAGGCTTCGTAATGAAGTCACTGGCGCCGCGCTTGATGGCGTCCACGGCGTCTTTTACGGTGCCGTAGCCGGTGACGACGACCCCGACGATGTCCGGGTACTGCTCGAGCGCCGTTTGCATGACCGCGCCGCCGTCAATTCCGGGAAGCCGCAGGTCGGTGACGAGCACATCGAATGCGAAATCCGCCAAATGCTCGAGCGCCTCTTCGCCGGATCCACATTGCACGACGTCGTATCCGTGCTCCGCCAGGCGCTCGGCCGTCACTTCTCGGAGCGCCAACTCGTCTTCGACGAGCAGAAGATGTACTTCTTTTTCAGTCATTTACAGGAGCGCCAGTATTCTGACGCTCGCCCCGACCCACGTCAAGACGCCCAAGCCGAACGTGGAGGATGTGACGCGGCGCTACAGGTTGTGCGGAAGCGTGCCGATACGACTTCTCGAGGTGAGAGTCAGCGGGTCGCTTCGCAACGGCCTGCCGAGCGTGGTCGCGAATTCACTTAGGTTAGATGACGAGCGAAGCGATGATTGTCGACAGAAAAACCATCTCGATCATGAAGGCGTGTGAGCTCGTCGGCGTGAGCCGACGAACGATCTACAACTGGATCGCCAGCGGTAAGGTCGAATACGTTCGCACAGCCGGCGGTTCAGTGCGTATCTTCGTGGATACACTTTGGCGCAAGCCTGAGGATGCAAGCCGGCGCCAGCCAGTAGGCGAGCAGCGACGGCTGGGCTAATGGCCGGCCAGTCGCAGGTTCCCTACCCCAGCGTCCTTCCGGTCCTGGTGGGCGAGAGGCCCGAGCTGCGCACGTTGTTGCACCAACTGAACAATCAGCTCGGAATCATTCTCGCAAACGCTGAGTTACTGGAAGCGAAACTGGAGGACGGCGCACCGCGCGCGCGTGCGAGTCAGATCGTCACCAGCGCGGTAGACGCGATCGGCTCCGCCAGAGACATCCGGCGCCGGACGACGGAATCCACGGACTTACCAGACTAGAAGCGAGCTCAGAGCCGTACCGGACAGCCTGGCCAATGCCAAGGGCCCGCGAGGGTCTTTGGGTTCCCCCTTCGGCCAGGCGGACCCGGCCTCCCCAGATTCCTCGGGCCGACACGAGCCGTACCTGACAACGATCTCCAGACCGTCGGATCGCTGACGGTTAGCCGACACCAGCGTCAGGATACTGACACTGGTTATGCCCAGCACAGCCACAATCTGCTTCTGCCTGCACAGACCTTCATCTTTGTAAATAGCTGAAATAGAAGGAATTACTTTGTGTTTGGCCTCTCTTGGAACGGCAGCCCCTGGACTCCGACGCGCTGGCACTTCGCTTGCCCTTTAGACGGTCCCAGGCAACGGGTCGCTTGGGGACACAAGAGCTACCGAAGGGAGTTCGGAGTCATGCAAGAGCAGCGAACAGCGGATGCACAACAAGATCGCATCGCGGCGAGTGTGCCGTTCGTCCAGGCCCTGGCGCGCCGCTTGGCTGCCTCGATGCCGCACTCGATTAACATCGGCGATTTGGTCCAGGATGGCATGATCGGCCTCATTGATGCTGCGAATCGATTCGATGAGAAGCGGGGCATCAAGTTTGAGACGTTCGCCGAGCGACGGGTGCGGGGCTCGATGATCGATGCGCTGCGACGAGACGCGTGGCCGAGAGGCATTCGTCGCGTTCGTCGCGAGCTGGAAGCTGCCCGCGAGCACCTGCGGCACGAGATGGGTTCCGAGCCGTCGCTCTCCGACATCGCCAAGCACCTCGGCGCAGACGAGGCGCGGCTGAGTCGCACGATCGTCCGCATCAACACGATCGAATCGACCTCGCCGCTCGCGTCCGCGGATGACATCGATGAGGCAAGCCTGCCCCCCGTCCTCGTACCCTCAGAACCGCTCGCGCCCGACAAGGCGTGCGAGATGGGTGAGGTGCAGGATCGCGTACGCGGTGCCGTAGCGGCGCTGCCCCCGCGCGAGCGGAAGGTCATCGGCATGTACTACTTTGGCGATGTCACCATGAAGAAGATTGGGCAAGCCATCGGCGTCAACGAGTCTCGCGTGTCTCAGCTTCATGCGCGAGCCGTTCAGCGTTTGCGGAAACTGCTCGGGCCCGATCTTGCGCCGGAGCAGCTGACGTCAGCCTTGACCAAGGCGACGCCGCTGAAAATGGCGAAAGCCCAGCTGAAGGCTGTTCGCCGGGCAGCGCCGCGTCCCGCCGTTGCGGCTGCGCGATAGCTCGTTCAGTGATCCGAACGGGCAGATCACGAGTCAACGACTTCACGGGCGACGCGAAGCAACTCTCCAAGGCGGAACGGTTTGGCGAGCCAGCGACAGTGGGTCTGTTCGAGAAATGTCTCGGCCTCGGTTCCCGCGACATCGCCGGTGACGAAGACCATCCGCCGCGCGAGTGCCGGCGCCGCATCTAGGATTCTCCGGTAGAGCTCGGGTCCGTTCATCCTAGGCATCTTGAGATCGCAGATGAGCAGGTCATAGGCCTGACTCGCGATGCGCTCCAGCGCCTCCTGTCCGTCGGATGCCCGATCCGCTAGGAAGCCGGCGTCCGTCAGGGCTTCCGAGACCGCAGTCGCCAACGCAGGTTCGTCCTCGACGACCAAGACGCGCAACCCATCCGCATCGCTCGTCGGCGCTTGCGCTGGGCGCGCTGGCTCGGCGTTGCTGATGGTGCCGTCGGTGGGGAACTCGACAAAGAACGAGGCTCCTTGCCCAAGCGCGGACTCGATCCGTATACGCCCGCCGTGCTCTTGCACGAGCGCATAGGCCACGGTCAGCCCCAGGCCTGTTCCCTTCCCGACGGCCTTGGTCGTGAAGAAGGGGTCGAAGATCTTCGCTTGAACGTCCGGCGGGATCCCGGGTCCGTCATCGTTGATTTCCAGCACGACCGTCCGGCGCAGCTCATCGTGCCAGGTCCGCATCACGAGTGTTCCGCGACCGTGCTCGCCGAGCATCGCTTGCTCTGCATTGATGATCAGGTTGAGCAGCACCTGTTTGACATGGTGCGGATCGGCGAACACCTGGGGTAGACCGGTCGCCAGCGCCTTGATGGTCTGGACGTTCGACACGCGTTGATCGTAGGCACGGAGCGACAGTGTTTCGCGAACCACCTGGTTCAGATCGACCTGCCCTCGAGTCGTGTGATGCTTCCGAGCAAAGGTGAGAAGATTCCTGACAATCTTCGCCGCGCGTTCCGATTCGCTCAGGATCGCGTTGATGCCTCGCTTCGTCACGTCGTCGAGCGGACGACTCGAGAGCCGCTCGGACCAGGTCAGAATGGTCGCAAGCGGGTTGTTGAGTTCGTGCGCGACACCCGACACGGTTTGTCCCAATGCCGCAAGCTTCTCGGCCTGTAGCAGTTGGTGATACAGGTCCCGGCCTTGATCCTCGAGGCGACGACGTTCGCTGACGTCACGGAGCAGCGCTCGAAACTGGCGGGGGTCGTTGCCCGGTTGGATGTCAACATGCACCGTGACCTCGACCCAGAAGGGCGTGTCGTCGGCGCGACGAAGGCGGAGCAGATAGTCGGATACCGTGCCATCCCGTGCCAACCGGTCAAGGAACGCGTTACGAGCATCAGGATCGACGAATCGCTCGGGTTCGAACGGGCGCACGGCAATTGCATCCGCGTCCGGCGGATGGCCGAACATCAGCTTGAGATGCGGATTCGCCGCTGTCGTGGCGTCGATGTCTCCTTGGAGCGTGCCAAAGTAGATGCCCTCGTGGAGAGAATCGAAGAAACGGGCAAGCGCCACAGGTGAGGGCGGGGCAGAAGTAGGGACGCGTGCAGCGCGAGCTGACACGCTCGATTATACCGCGTGGAATCGGTTGCCGGCGTCGTCCGACTACTCCGACGGCGGAGCCGGTGTCGGCGTCTGGCGGGGCGAGCTCGAGTATTGCGCCTCGACGGCCGCTCGGATATCCCGAACCGATGCGCCGGACGCGTGGAGCTGCTGTGACTGGTGCGCGACGTCGACGCAGATGATGCATGCCATGCCGTGGGTATCCCACTCTCGTACGCTACCATCGGCATTCCTCGATTCGACGAAACAGTCCGCGTTGGCGGAGTGACCGGCGGTTTCGCATCCGCAGAAACACGGGATGTACTCTGAGACGTCAGGGTTGTTGGCGGCGAACGCGTAGGACCCGCGAATGACCTCTGGCGGCCGAGGCACGAGGTTGGGCACAAGCGGCAGCGCCGGAAGTGGAGCGTCAGGCGGCGGCTTCGGCGATGCGGGTCGTGTCGGAATCACGGGAGCGTCGGATCGGGGCGACGTCTCGTCGGTCGAATCCGACCCCGCTCGAGCGGAGTCACTGGCCGGTTCGGGAGCCGGCGGAGAGGCGGGGAACAACACGAATGCTGCTAGCGCAACGACCCCGACGACCCCGGCAATCAGGACCCACGGCGGCCCACCTTTCGGCCCGGTGTTCCGGACCATCTCTGTTTGGCGAATCTTCTTCTTAGAGCCCACCAAGGCATCTTATCGCAAAAGCTGCCGCCAAAAGCAGCCCACTGGGGACGAGAGAATCGAAGGTTCTCGGCCAAATGCCGATTCTCTGATTGGGAATCTGAATGGCACGCCGACACAACCTCGTACTCCTGACTGGAGGGTGCATCGCCCTGGTGATGATGTTCCGGCAGCCCATTCTGTCTCTTGTGCAGTTCGGACTCGAGATCGAGGCACGTTCCGGGCTGGCCGTGATCCCCGGTCTGGTCGCGATCGCAGCCGCGGGGCTCGGCCACTACGCATTAAAACGCGTGCATCGCATATCGACCAGACGGCTCGCTGGGGAGACGTCACGATTCGTCACGCTGAGTCACGGTTTGACCGAGGCGACCGGAATCGGTCATCTTCGGGAGCTGTTGCGGCAGCACCTCGCCGATGTCGCGGGCGCGGAAGGCGCATGGGCCTTGCTCCGCCCCAACGGCGGCCCGTGGGAATCACTGACCGGGGGGCTCGGCGGGACGCCGCAGGTTACGGCGAACAACGAGGCACGGGCCGACCAGATGTTTGCGGGTGACATGGGCGAGCTCGATTCGGTACGCGGCCACGAGATCGACGGACATCTCTGTTTTCCGGTGGTCTGCGGGGACGGCTACGTTGGGGTTCTGGGGGCGCCTACGCCCGCAGAGGATCGCGCCGACCTAGAGCGCCGGCTTGCCGTGGTCGCAACGCTCGTCGGACTCGCAGCTCGAAACATGCATCTGCTGACCGAGATCGAAGAGCACGGTGTTTACGATGGTCTCACACGATGCTTCAATCGGACCCACGGCATGAAGCTGTTGGTCGCCGAGCTCAAGCGTGCGAAGCGGGCCAGGACCGACTTTTCCCTGGTCATGTTCGACCTCGACTTCTTCAAGTCGGTCAACGACGAGTACGGACATCTCTGTGGGGATGCGCTCCTTGCCGCGGTCGGCAAGCGGCTCACAACGCTGTTCCGGAACAGCGATATTCGCGTGCGCTACGGCGGTGAGGAGTTCATGATTTTGCTTCCAGACACCAACCTAGACGGTGCGGCCAATGTGGCCGAGATCGCCCGCAGGGAAATAGGGGCGGTCGCGGTGGATTGGAAGGGACAACAGATTTCCCGCACAGCCAGCGCCGGGGTGGCGTCCGTCCGGAAAGGCGACCTTGATGGGAATGACACCATCGCCCGGGCTGACACTGCGCTCTACCGAGCGAAGGACACGGGTCGCAACCGTGTCTGTGTAGATGGGCGGTCCGAACCAGACGACCGATCTGTTGGCGAAGGTTCAGAACCCCAAGCCGTTGCAGCTGCTGCCGGACGTCGTCGCGAAACTCAGGCCATCTCGTAGCCCGTGTTGCTACTCCTCATCCCCGTCTTTTCTGGGGCTGAGAGCAAAAGCCATCGTTCCTTCGACGACGACCTCATCACCGACTCTGGCGAACCCCTTGAGTCGTCCCATGCGACTACGCAAACGGTCCACCGTTGCCTCGATGACGACGACGTCGCCTGCGTACACCGGCTTGATGTAACGAACATGTTCGATGCCCAGGAAATACGGCAGTCTCTTGCGATTTTCCGGCTTGGCTAGGATCAGGATCGCCCCAACCTGTGCGACAGCCTCGGTCAAGATGGTCGGGGGCAGAGCGGGCAGCTCACCGGGGCGGTGGGCGAGATACCGCTCGTTCATCGAGACATTCTTGATGCCGACGATGCGCTTGTCTTCCTCGAACTCCGTGATCTTGTCGACGAGGAGGAACGGATAGCGGTGCGGTAGGATGCGCTCGATCGCGGCGTTGTCGAGAGGGAGACTAAGGTGGGCTTCCACGACGCTCAGTATAACGAAGAGCGGCAAACGCGGTTTTTGAATCGGTCGCGCGGAATCGCCTCTTCCCACGTGACGGAATGCGGCGATGCCAGCGCCTGCCTGAGTTAACGCATCCCGTTGATTCCGCGCGACCGCTCACGTACACAATCAAATCCTGTGCCGGCCGAAAAGGGCCCGCAAAGCCATGTTTTCTTGAGTATGTCGATCTCGTCGTCCTGCGAGGATGTCGCTCTCTGACCTCAGAAGGGGACCCCCGACCAATTGCCCGCGCCTGCCGTCCTAACACTATGGAGGGCGAATCGATGACTGAGGTGTCGCGATATCAGGGCAACAGGCAGTGGGCGCTCCTGCTTCTCGTTGGGGCTGTCATTGTCATAGGGGCTGTCGTACTGCAGGGAATCGCCACCGCAGCGTCTCCCGAAGCCGCCGCACAGCGGGCCGAGGAGAGGCCCGTTCAGGCCGGAGTATTCGACATGCTGTCTGGGGCGGGGAGCCGAATCGGCGTGCGTGTCGATGACGTCAAATCCGGGGCAATCGGGATGCCTGACGAAGGCGCGTCCGTCCAGACGGTCTACGACCAAGGCCCGGCGGCCGATGCGGGGTTACAAGAGGGGGACGTCGTCGTCGAGTTCGATGAGGAACGTGTACGGGGCGCCAGCCAGCTATCGCGACTCGTTCGTGAGACCCCGGCGGGACGTGAGGTCACGGCGGTCGTCGTCCGAGACGGTCAACGCGTCCGGCTGAACGTCACGCCGGAGACGGGTTCAAGCGTGATGGGTACCATTCGCGAGTACTGGCCCGACATCGGGCATTTTTCCTCTGACTTCGGTCTCCGGCGGCGCGGTCCGAGGCTTGGTGTGGAAGTCAGTGAGCTGAGCCCTCAACTGGCCGCGTACTTCGGGGTCGAGGCGGGCGTGTTGGTGACGTCGGTCGAGCCAGGGTCGGTGGCGGATGCCGCGACGCTCCGCGCGGGCGATGTCGTTCTGGCCATCGGTGACGAGCCCGTGAACGATATCCGTTCACTCAGACGTCGCGTGGGCCGTCTTGATTCGCCCGCCACCTTTAGCATCGAAATCATGCGCGACCGTCGGGAGATTGCGCTGGAAGGGCAGATCGATGACGCTCCTCCGACGGCGCCCCATCGCCGAGTCCAGGTGACGACACATCGATCACGCTAGCCGAGCGGCTTGTGATGGAAGGTCTGCGCGACCATGTCGGACAGCCGAACTGGCGCCGATCAGCGTGCCCAGCTGAGCGGCGAGAATAGCCGCTGTCGATTGCACCGCTGCACGGGTTTCCCACCCGTCTCGGATCTC
Organism: Vicinamibacterales bacterium; assembly: GCA_965216615.1. Classification (GTDB taxonomy): domain Bacteria; phylum Acidobacteriota; class Vicinamibacteria; order Vicinamibacterales; family UBA8438; genus CAUZIB01. The sequence continues at coordinate 338,564 of OZ244182.1, forward strand.
GACGGACAGAACGCCGTTGCAGGCGACGCCGCGCGCGGAGGTCGTGATGAGGGGCGCCGCGATCGCGCCAAGGTGGTCACCCTGGGCCGAGGCGACCTGGACCTCATGGGTTCGGTACGCCGCGGCTGTGATGTTGTCATCGTCGCTCGAGAGGGTTCCGAGCCGTCGAAGCACGTCGGTTGCAAACCCGTGACCCGCGACCGGTCGCAGCTCGTCGCCGCGCGCATCACCGATCCAGATCGCGAGCGCGGTGGCGTTCAGGAGCGCCGAGACGCGGCCCAGCGCGTCCTGCAGCGCTGTTTCTTCTGAGACGCATCCGAGCTCGGTACACACTCGCGCGAGCTCGGAGAGCTCAGGGGCGATGGGCGCTGCCACGGCCGGGGGCGGCTCGGTCCGGCCTTCTTCGGCAGCCAGGGGCGCGGGCGACGGATCGTCACCCGGATCGAGCGGCTCGATGTCGAACTCCAACGCGTGCGGCGCGGCCATTACGGCGATGTCGGCGGCCGGGTTGAGCTCGTCGTCGGATCCGTCCGTCGTGGTCAGAGTCAGCGGGTCCTGCGGACGGGCGCGCGTGACGACCGGTACGAGCAGCAGGACAATGGCGATCGAGACAGCCGTCGCAATTGACCAGGTTGCGATCTGGTTTTGCCGACGCTGCTTCTCAAAGTCCGTCAGGGCCGCCTGTTCGGCGGAGCGTGCCGCGGCGAGCTCCGTGGTCGCTCGAAGCGCGAGCTCTCGAGCATCGGCGAACACAACGTCCGAGGCCATCAACGTCTCCCCGCTCACCGCGTGTTCACGCGCGATCTGGTCGATTCCTCGTAGGTGATCGACCGTGATCTCGGCGGCCGCGATCGAGTCCAGCGCATGGGCGCTGCGCGCCATCGTGGACAGCTCCTTCAGACCGCCGAAGACGGTCTCGAGCTGCCGATCGACCACAGCGTACCATCGCTCGCCATCTTGGCCGCCGGCAACGTAGGCTCGCTGAGCCGCCTCAAGCTTCGCCACCTCCAGCGACAGCGTCCAGGTGAGATCCTCAAAGGCAGCGGCGGCTTCCTGGCTGGCGTCGTTGTGCTGCTCCGAGCGAAGCAGTCGATATCCGGAGGGAATGGCCACGGCCAGCATGATGATGAGGCAGCCCAATCTCACCCACTGGCGGCTCATGAGACCCTACTATAGCACTGGCATGGACCTGGGCTGACGCAAGCGGATGAACGCAGCAATCATCATCAACCCCATCGCAGGGTCGAGGCGTCGGCCGACCATCACACAGAAGGTGGAGCTTGCTCACAACGCCCTCCGTGCCTGTGATCGGAGCGGGGAGGTGGCTGTGACGACGCATCCGGGTCACGGTGCGGAGTTGACCAAAGGCTTCGTTGAGCGGGATGTCGAAACGGTGGTGGCGTGGGGAGGCGACGGAACGATAAACGAGGTCGCGTCCGCACTGGCCTTTGGAGGAACGGCGCTTGGTATCGTGCCAAGCGGCTCCGGGAACGGCCTGGCACGTGAGCTGAACGTGCCGCGAGACCCAGGCGGTGCACTGAGAACCGCGTTGACCGGAGCGACGAGGACCATCGATGCAGGCGAGCTCGGCGGGCGATTGTTCTTCAACGTCGCGGGGATCGGGTTCGACGCCCATCTTGCCGCGCTCTTCAATAGGTCGAGCTCGCGCGGCGGTCTTCGGTACGTGGCGACAACGATTCGTGGGATCTTGGGCTATGAGCCCAGCTACTACCGGCTCCGATCCAGCGACGTGGCGATCAGTCGGACCGCGCTGATCGTGGCGCTGGCCAACTCCCGGCAATATGGCTTGAATGCTCAGATCGCGCCACTGGCACGACCCGACGACGGCTTGCTCGAGCTGGTCGTGGTTCCGCCGATGTCACTGCTGTCAGTGCTCTGGCACGTACGACGCCTGTTTTCCGGCACGCTCCATCAGGTGCCGGGCGTCACGATGCAGTCGTTCCGCGACCTCGAGATTGCCAGCGACGCGCTCCCCGTCTTTCACGTCGACGGTGAGGTCGTCGAGGCGGCTGACAGCGTCACGGCGCGCGTCCATCCACAAGCGCTACGGGTTCGGGTCGTCAGCTGACAGGTCTCAGGATGGCGTATGCCGGGAGGCCAAACGCTTCGAAGTGCTCCATGACGTCGCGCGCAGGCGCCACGCTGAGGTCCTCCGCCTGAAACTTGATCTTGACGTAGTCATCAAGTGCTGCCTGGACGGCCGGATCCTTCAGCGTGGTGCGATCCATGGTCAGGCAGTTCTTACACCACGTGGCCCAGACGTCTACGAGCACCGGCTTGCCGGCCGCCCCCGCAATCTGAAGTCCGTGATCTAGCGACGCATACCAGCCTTCGTCGAGGAGCTCTTGCACGCTCGTCGCCACCTCCTCGGGGTCGACCCATCGCTGGCTGAAGAGTCCGTACGACAGATAGCCGTAGTACACCGCCGTCCCCAGAATGAACACCCCAAACGCCTGCTTGACCCTGACCATCCAAGCGCCAGGTTTTGGCATGAGGGTCAGGCCGGCCCCGGCGATCGGCCAGGGCAGGGCCATTCCGATCCCGAGAACGAACGGCAGCAGCAGCGCGATGGCCGTGCCCGTGGCGTAGAGATTGCTCGAGAACACGATGACTTGAATGACCACCGGTGCAACACAGGCCCCGGCGAGCAGTGCTGCCACGGCGCCCATTCCAAATGCGAGGAGAAACGATCCGCCTCCGGCCGAGCCGCCAATGTTGAACTTGTTCTGGAGGCTCGAGAAGTCGATCGTCAGGACATCGAACATCGCCAGCCCGAGCACGACGAAGAGTGTGGCGATGCCCAGGTTGAACCAGGGAGAGGCATTGATGGTGCCGAACGTCCCAGCCGTGAGAATGACGACGAGGCCAAGCACTCCGTAGACGAGCGCCATCGCCAGTCCATAGGCGGAACCTAGCGCGAACCCTCGCGTGCGTGAGCCGGCCTTCGCCCCGGCGCCGATGATCGCCAGGTTAATAGGGATCATCGGCAGCACGCACGGCGTCAGGTTCAGCGCGAGCCCACCGACCAGGATCAGCAGGAGGATGGCAAGCGGGCCCCGACCCGCGAACCAGCCTTCCTCGGCGCGTCCGGACTCGGCCCGGTCGATGAAGTCCAGAAAGTCATCGGTGCCGAGATACCCGCCGGTGGTGCCAAGGAGCTCGAAGCTGGCCAGCCGGGTCATGACCTCGGCATCGTCACTGGCTGAGGGTGTCGCGCGCGGATCGGCGCTGGCCGAGCCGGGATCGGCGATCGGGGCAAAGCTCAGTCCCTCGAACACGTCCGTGTGGGTCGGGACGACCGGCTGAGCCTCGTCGACGACGTTAATCGGGAACGACAGCGGAGCGGTCTTCGGGAAGAAGCACATTGTGTCGTTGCACGCCTGGTACAGGAGCGTTCCTGTGACCACGTGCTGACCCACTGCAAGGTCTTTGGCGAGGTTGAGGGCGATCCCGATGACGAACGTTTCCCCGAACACTGCCAGCTCATCCTGACCCACGGTGAACATGAATGACTCTGGCCACGCCACCGCGCCGAGCACGATGCCGTCAGGTGGATCGATCGTCAGGCTTGTCGCGATCAGACCCTCGTCCAAAGGCTCGTTTGAGTTGACATGGAACCCGGCGTCGAGCTTGGCGTCGACGGCGGCCTGGTAGGTGGCGCCGGCCCTCGCCCCGTCGGCCTCGAAGATCGCCGTTACCTGAATATCGCTCGGCGGTTGGGCGCGCACCTGAGACGGAGCGCCAACGAGCGCCAGACAGATCGCGGCGGCGGCGTGGCTGTTGCTAGGCATGGCGACGTGTACATCGATTAGACGAGTGCCCGGGCCGAACAGATCCGTTCATCACTGCGCTTTCATGATAGGTACGGACTGGCACGCCGAACACCTTCGCTCGGTTTGGCGGTCCGTCAACCGGCGGCGACGCTGCGGTCGGCGCGAAACTCCGCCGTGAAGGCTTCGATGGCGTCGAAGTACTCGTCGAGCTCGGTCAGGCCGGCCAGGAAGACGATCCGGAAAAAGCCGTCCCTCGGCTCGGTGCCAAAACCGGAACCGTAGACACACAGGACGCCGGTCGCCCGAAGCAGCTCCAGCACGAAGTCTTGATCCGTGCGGCCCGCCGGGAGATCCACCTGCGGCATGGCGTAGAACGCCGCCGCGGGTGGCACGCACGAGATTCCCTCGATAGCATTCAGGCGCCGCGACGTCAGCTCCGCCCTCGCCTGAAGCTGCTGGCGAAACTCGCCCTGGTGGGTTCGATCACCCGCCAGCGCCGCCTCGACCGCGTACTGCATCGGCCCATTCGTGCAGAGCCGTCCGTCGGCGAGCTCCAGGATCGCCGAGAGCACATGATCGAGGCGCGACGTCGCCCCGACGGCCATCCAGCCGGTTCGCCAGCCTGGCGCCATGTACGCCTTCGACGCTGAAGAGAACGAAATCACGGGTGCCTCTGGGTCGAGCACGCCAATGGGCGGAACCGGACCGGCATACGCGAGGTCGGTGTACACCTCGTCGGACAGCACCACAAGATTGTGACGGTCAGCGATGTCGAGGAGCGCTTTCCTCGTTTCCTCCGCGTACACCGCGCCGGTTGGATTATTCGGATCGATCACGACCAAAGCACGAGTGCGTTCTGACACCAGGTCGCGGACGTGATCAAGGTCAGGCTCCCACCCGCGAGTCGGATTCGTTCGGTAGTAAACCGGCTTGGCGCCCAGTTTGGTGAGCACGGCCGTGTAGAACGGGTAGGTGGGTACTGGAATCAAGACCTCGTCGTCCCGATCCACGAGCACGCTGAGCGCCAGCTCGATGCCCTCGGATGTGCCGGATGTGAGGACCACGCGGTCGGGCGACATGTCGATCCCACATGACGTGTACTCGTGCGCCACCGCCTCGCGCGCCGAGGCGATGCCGGCGGCGGCCGTGTACCCGTTGTTGCCGTCGCGCATCGCCCGCTCGACCGCCTCCACGAGGTGCGGTGGGGTCTCGAACCCGAACAACACGGGATCGCCGATGTTCAGATAGTGCACCGGACGGCCCGTCGCCTCGACCTTCTTGGCCTCCACCACGATGTTGCGGATGGCATAGTCAAAGCCTTGAAGCCGGGAGGCAATCGGGATCGGCGCGGCCGTTTTCACGGGCATCACCCCTAGTGTATCGGATGTTGTAAGCTGCCACAGCATGGCGATACGTACGGAGCTCGCCCTGAGATTACAGAACAGTCCTGGGGCACTCGGACGTGTCTGTCAGCTCCTCGGGGACGGCAAGGTCGGTATCCAAGCGATGTCGCTAGACGTATCCGGCACGCTGCGACTCGTGGTTGACAACCCGCTGAATGCCGCCGGGATCCTGCAGGACCAACACTACGCCGTCGAGCAGCGCGACGTGTTGTTTCTGTCGCTTCCCAACGCGCCAGGCGCGCTCTTTACGGCGACTCGGATGATATCGGGCACCGGCGTCAACGTGGGGTACGCGTATGGTTCGTCGCTCGACGGACAGAGCGAGCATGAGGGCATGGCCGCGGTCGTGATTGGGGTCGATGACGCACAGCGGGCAGCCATGTCGGCCGGACTCTGAAAGGGACGAACCGCATGCGCCTCTACGTTGGCCCGATGGACGCGGTGCTGGTCGAGTTCGACGACGGAGGTCGGGTGCGGTTCGATGGCGAGGACTGGAGCGCGCCGACGCTCCAGGAGCGGCGCGCTCTCCTCTACGCCGCTGAGAGCGAGGTCGCCGAGCTCCGTGATCTCATCGAGGTCCTGGAGCGAGCTTGCCAACCGTCACCGTTGCCGGACGCAGCACCTCATCCCCAATCACGTACCCGACCTTGATCACGTCGATCACCACGTCGGCCTGACTCGGCTGCTCGACAGGGACGGTCGAGACGGCGTCGTGGAGATTCGGGTCGAACGGCTGACCGGTCGCGAGGATCGGGGTGACGCCGAAACCTTGCAGCGTCGAGAGGCACTGCTGTCTCACCAGCTCGACTCCCTCGACGAGACGTCCGGCGGTCGGGTTGTCGTCGGCCGAAGATCGGGCCGCGTCGATCGCCCGCTCGAGGTTGTCGACGATGTCGAGAAACGCCGCCAACACGCCCCGTTTCTCGCGCTCGACATCCTTGCCGATCTCCCGGCGTAACCGAACGCGCGTTTCCTCGAACTCGCCCGCCGCCGCCCTGTACTTCGCCGCATAGGTCGTCAGCTGCGCGTCCTTGTCCGCCAGCTGCTTCTCGAGCTCCGCGACATACGATGGCTTGTCCGAGCGTACGCTGTCTGCCTTTTCGGCATCCGCGGACCGAGCCCACCAGCGGCGGTCGACAACGCGGACGTCCGTGTCCGTGGCGTCCGGCGTGTCGGGCTCGGAGTCGGGCGCCTGTTCAGTCATCAATCACTGGCCGCCTCCTCCACGGTGTTCTTTTCTGGCGCAGGCGTCGCCGCGTCGGGAGGCGGACCGCCGCCCTCAGCCGACTCGTAGGTGAACGCGAGTCCGTCTCGCTCGTCGTTCATGCCGATCTGCACCGTGCCGCCGTGCTCCAACCGACCGAACAGTATCTCGTCGGTCAGGGGATTCCTGACGTCGGCCTGGATGATTCGGGTGAGCGGCCTTGCGCCGAACGTCGAGTCGAAGCCTTTCGCGGCGAGCCACTCGCGTGCATCGGGTGCGAGCGTGATCGCGACGCGTTGCTCACCGAGCTGCGCCTCGAGCTGCAGGATGAACTTTTCGACGATCATCTCCATCACGGCCGGGGTCAGGGTGCCGAACGGTACGATCGCGTCGAGTCGGTTGCGGAATTCCGGGCTGAAGACGCGTTCAACCGCGGATTTCGTGCGCCCGGCAGCCGAGCCCGTCTGGTCCTCGGTAAATCCAATCGCCGTCGCGCTGGCCTCGCGCGATCCGGCGTTCGACGTCATGATGAGGACGACGTGACGGAAGTCGGCCTCTCTGCCGTTGTTGTCGGTCAACGTCGCGTGGTCCATGACTTGGAGCAGGATGTTATAGACGTCGGGATGGGCCTTCTCGATTTCGTCAAGCAACACGACGCTGTACGGATGTGCCCGCACCGCGTCCACGAGCAGGCCACCCTGCTCGAAACCGACGTAGCCCGGTGGTGCGCCAATAAGCCGCGCCACGGCATGTTTTTCCATGTACTCGCTCATGTCGTAGCGAATGAACTCGTTGCCAAGGTGAACGGCTAGCTGTTTCGCCAGCTCGGTCTTTCCAACGCCGGTCGGGCCTGTGAACAAAAAGCAACCTGCCGGGTGGTCTGGGTGTCCGAGCCCTGCCCGGGCACGCTTGATCGCGGTGACCACCGACGCCACGGCTTCAGACTGTCCGAACACCACTCGCTCGAGCGATTCTTCGAGCGTTCGCAACCGCTCCTTGTCGGACGACGAGGCCTGCTTTTCTGGAACGCGAGCCATCTTTGCCACCACCCGCTCGATTCCCGACACCGTGACAACGGGACGGTCGGCCGGAGGGTCGGTCTGCTCGTCGTCTGAACGTGTGAGCGCCAGCGCCACGCCGGCTTCGTCGATGACGTCGATCGCACTGTCGGGAAGGCGCGCCTCGCGCAGGTGTCGGCTGGCGAGCTTGGCCGCTGTCGCGAGCGCTTCATCGGTGTAGGTCACTGCATGGTGCGACTCGTACCGATCGCGGAGGCCCTGGAGAATCTTCGTCGTTTCCTCGACCGAAGGCTCTTCGACCACGATCTTCTGAAGGCGCCGAGCGAGCGCCCGATCCTTCTCGACGTGCTTGTATTCCTCGAATGTCGTCGATCCGATCACGCGGAGCTCGCCGGCAGCGAGCAGCGGTTTGATGAGCGTGGCGAGGTCCATCGTCCCCCCGGTCGTCGCGCCGGCGCCGACCGTGGCGTGGACCTCGTCGATAAACAGGATCGGCAGGGGACGGTCAGCCAACGCCGCGACCACGGCCTTGAAGCGTTCTTCGAAATCTCCACGAAAACGGGTTCCAGCCAGCAGCGCGGCTGTATCGAGCGAAAAGACCTCGGCCCCCTTCAGCCGCGCCGGGACATCGTCGTCCAGGAGCCGCGCCGCGAGTCCCTCGGCTAGCGCGGTCTTCCCCACTCCGGCGTCGCCGACGAAGACCGGGTTGTTCTTGCGCCGACGGCAGAGGATCTGCATCGTTCGTCGGAGCTCGGCGGTGCGGCCGATTACCGGGTCGAGCTGATTGGCCTTCGCCCGCTCCGTCAGGTTCACCGCATACGCAGAAAGCGGGTCGTGAGCCGTGGCTGGCCCTTCGTCGCCGATCCCCGCCTCGGCGCCGTTGGTCCCCGACTCGCTGTCGCCAGTGATGAGCGGAACCTTCGAGATGCCGTGCGAGATGAAGTTCAAGACGTCGAGGCGAGTGATGCCCTGCGCTTCGAGCAACTGCGCCGCATACGCTTTAGGCTGTTGGAGGATGGCTGCCAGCACGTCGCCCGAGCGGACCTCGTCTTTGCCCGCGCTCTGGACATGTAGCACGGCCGTCTGCAGGACACGTCGGAAGCCGAGCGTCTGGGCCGGCTCGCGGGTTCGCTCGTTCTTGCCGAACGTTTCCTGGGTGCCCAGGAACTCGTCGAGGGCTCGGCGCAGGGCGGACAGATCGGTTCCGCACGCAGCCAGGATGCGCTCGCCTTCCGGATCGTGGGCCAACGCGTAGAGCAGATGCTCCAAGGTCAGATGCGTGTGGCGCCGGGACGCGGCCTCGCGGTACGCGACGTTAAGAATGAGCTCTAGCGATGCGCTGAACATGAATGCCTATCACCCTTCTGCGATGCTCGCTTGGAGCGGAAAGCCCTCCTGCCTGGCCAGCTCTTGTACGGTGTCGACCTTGGTCTCGGCAACCTCATATGTGTAGCTGCCGCAGGTGGCCTGACCTTCGTTGTGCACCTGCATCATGAGCCTGAACGCCTCCGCCGGGCCCTTCTGAAACACCCCTTCAAGCACGCTGACGACGAACTCCATTGTCGTGTAGTCGTCGTTGATCAGGACGACTCGGTACATCTTCGGCGTCTTGGTCTTGTGTTCATGCCGTTCGAGGACGACGCCATCAGGGCGCAACGAGTCACCGGACATACGTATGCAACGACCTCCCACCAGGGTAATGAGACGCCTTTCGACAGGTCAAGGCGCTTCGAGGCTGCGTAGTAGAATCGCCCCACCTATGGAGACGATTGCCCGCGGGATCACCTACACCGACCTCGATTTCCTCGGCTCGAAGCGAGTCATAGCGACGGCCATCATTCAGGGCGCCGGGAGGGTTGCACTCATTGACCCGGGCCCGACGAGCTGCCTGGACAACCTACGGGCTGCGCTCGACATGCGTGGCATCGGCGCGGGCGATATCACATCGGTACTGCTGACCCACATTCATCTCGACCATGCGGGGGCCACGGGTTCTCTCCTGAATGAGAACCCCGACATCGACGTTTTCGTCCATGAACGGGGCGCCGCCCACTTGGTCGACCCGACGAAGCTGCTGGCGAGTGCCACGCGACTCTACGGTGACGATATGGAGCGGCTTTGGGGCGATGTGCTGCCGGTGCCCGAAGAGCGAGTCAGACGCCTGAGCGGTGGCGAGCGGGTCGCGGCCGGCGACCGGGAACTGGAGGTTGCCTACATTCCCGGACACGCGTCACACCACGTCGGATACTTCGATCGCTCGAGCGAGATCGCGTTCGTGGGCGACACGGCAGGGGTGCGCACGGGCGACAGCGTGTTCGCGATGGCGCCGACGCCCCCGCCGGACATCGATATTGACCTCTGGAAACAGAGCATCGCGGCGATCCGCGCGTGGCGGCCATCGACGCTCTTTGTCACGCACTTCGGGCCGCACACGGACGTCGACGCACACCTGGACTCGCTGCTCGATCATCTGGATGCGATGACTGGGATCGCGCGTCGGAGTCTCGAAGGCGACCGCGACGATGACGAGCGCATGCGCGCGTTCGCCGACGACATGCGCGTCCATCTCCAGCGCCACATGCCGGCGTCTGAAGTGGCGCTATACGACTACGCCGCTCCCCTCACGATGTGCTGGCTCGGGCTGGCTCGATACTGGAGAAAGCGCGCTAGCTGAGGAGGCCACGCGCGGCCAGTTGACGAGGTTCCCGCCGAGCCGAACGGTAGCGTCGGGCTCCGCAAACCGGGCAGACGGTTTGCTCCGCCGACGCTACCGCTCGGTTCGACTGTTCACATGGCCGGCAGCTCCACTGGCGGCCGAGAGTACTCGTCAGACTCCCGGCACCTCGTTGCCGGCGATCCAGACCGACTCGATCGTCGTCGTGTTGCTGATGTCGTCGAGCGGGTTGGCGCCGAGCACGACGAAATCTGCCCACTTGCCTGCTTCGAGCGTCCCAAGATCGTCGTCAACCTGCATGCAGCGCGCGGCCTCGCCGGTCGAGGCGGCAATTGCCTGGAGCGGTGTCAGACCAGACTCGACCATGAGCGCAAGCTCTCCGTGTTCAAAGTAGCCTTGGAAGCGGGCCGCGGGTCCGGTGTCGGTGCCCATCGCAATGCCGACTCCGGCGTCTGACACCACTTTGAGATTGGACTTCGCGGTCTCGAGCCCTGCCTTGTACGTCTGCGCCGACGCGCTGTTCTGAATCCGTTCTTGGTACTCTGGAGCGCTGAGGGCCTCGATCATCGCCGGATCGACCTCTTTCAAGAAGAACGGGTCGTCGAAGAAGTCCGGTCGCGATTCGTAGACAAACGTCGACACCTCTCGCATCAGGGTGGGGCAGTAGCAGACCCCGCTGTCGAGGAGGAGTTGAACGACCTCGTCGTCGACGGGGGCGTCTCGGACGCTGTGGGCAAGCAGGTCCGCTCCGGCCTCGAGCAAGCCCTTGGCATCCTCGAGATAGTAGAGGTGAGCCGCGAGACGAAGCCCACGTTCGTGCGCCGTGTCGATGACCGCTTTGTAGATGTCTGGCGGCATCTTCATGTTCGCGTGGTCGAGGTTGTCGTCGACCCTGATCTTGATGACGTCCGCGCCCATGTCGGCGGCCGCGTTCACGCGCTCAGCCGCTTGCTCAGGCGAGTCGGCCAGAATTACCGGACCCGCGACATAGAGACGCGCATGATCGAGGTCGGCGCCCTGCCTGTCACGGACCGCGATCCCCTCCGGTCCGTCGCCACCGAGGCTGAAGACCGTGGTCACCCCATACCGCGCATATAGCCCCAGCTGGTGCTCGACGTGATCCTCTGTATAGAACGATGGATCCGACTCCATACCCCGTACGCTGCTCACGTGACCATGCGCGTTGATGAGCCCCGGAATAATCGTCTTTCCAGCGACGTCGACCGTGTGCGCGTCGGCCGGGACCTCGATCCCGTCACTCGCACCCGCCGCCTCGATGCGGCCATCCCGGACGATCAGGATTCCGTTATCGACGACCGCGCCGTCGTCGGCGTGACCGAGGACGAGTCGCGCCCCGGTGAACGCCGTCAAGCCAGGCGTGAGCTGAATCTCTGGCGCCGCGCCTCCACAGCTGACCAGCGCCAGCGACAGCGCAAGGATCAAACCCCGTCGTGTATCTGAGTTCATCGATTGTTCCTCCATCTGATTCACCGGGTGCGTTCCATGCGTTCCAGGACTTCGCCCAGTCGCTCGATCTCTTCGCCGTAGCGTCCCCAGTTGCCCTCCCGCTGGGCCTGAAGCGCCCGCGAGTAGTGGGTGCGGGCCTGCTCCGCAAGCGTGCCCGACACGTCGGCGCTCGACACGGGTGGGTCGGCGCCCGCCGGATCCGCGCCGGACGGGGCGGTGCTGGCCAGGAGCGTCTCGGCTGCCTGTTCCGTCCCCGGCGCACCGTCTCCGAAAATGCCGTCGAGCGCGCGTTCGAGTGTCGCGGCCATCACGATCTGATTCTGATACGCGACCACGACCTGCTTGAGCTCCGGGATGCGGCCGCCAGACGCGCGCAGGTACATGGGTCGAATATACAGCAGGGCTTCTTCGATCGGGATGACCAACAGCGTGCCTTGGATCACTTCGGATCCCTGCTGGTTCCACAACGTAAGTTGCGGAGAGATGACCTGATCTTGGTTCATCCGCGCGACGATTTGAGCCGGGCCGAAGATTAGCTTCTGCTTGGGAAACTGAAACCTCAGCAGCTTCCCATACTGCTCACCATCGCTCCGGGCCACCATCCAGGCTGCGAGGTTATTCCGACCTCGTGGCGTGAACGGCAACATCTGGATGAACTCGCCTCGCTCCTCACCTGGCAGTCTCATGATGGTGTAGTAGGGTTCCATCTGCTCGCCGTCGACGACCGGCACTTCCCACTGGTCTTCCCGGTTGTAGAAGACCGACGGATTGGTCATGTGATACGTGGAGTACATCGCGGTCTGCAGCGTGAAGATTCCCTCCGGATAGCGGAGATGCGTCCGCAGATCCGCCGGCATGGTGTCCAGCGGCTGTAAGAACCCCGGGAACACCTTGCTCAGCGTCAGCGCAATCGGATCCTCGAGGTCTGCCAGATAGAAGGTCGTGGTGCCGTTGTACGCGTCGATGACGACCTTCACAGAGTTGCGGATGTAGTTAATGCCTTGAGCGACGGGCGATGAGTAGGGATAGTCCGCGGTGAGGGTGTAGGCGTCGCGAATCCAGTACAGCCCTCCATCCGACACGACGAGATACGGGTCGGCGTCGTACTGCAGAAACGGCGCGATCGTGCTGAGCCGATCCGAGATGTTGCGATGGAATAGGACGCGGCTCTCAGGCGTCACCTGCCCACTCACGAGCATCTCGTACGACCGGAACCGCAGGCTGAAGAGCATGCGCCTCAAGATGTTGCCGAGCGGAAGACCGCCGGTGCCGTCATATCGCGTGGAGACGTTGTCATCACCCTCGGGATAGTGGAACTCGTCGGTGTTGGTATTGACGACGACGTAGTCGTTTGAGAGCTCCCCGAAGTACACACTTGGCTGATCGACAGACAGCGTGGTTTCCGAACGGGGCGGCAGGTCTTTGAGAAAGAGCACCGGGAGACCTTCCTGCGTGACCTCGTTGACCGGGCCCATCGCCACGCCGAACCCGTGCGTGTACTGCAGGTGTTCGTTGATCCACGAGCGGTTCGGGAGGCTGTTCGAGTTGAGCTCTCGGGCCGAGAGCATCGTCTGGCGGTACTCGCCATCGACCACATATCGGTCGTTGTCGACCGACGCAAACTCGTAGTAGGTGCGAATCTCCTGAATCTGCCCGAACGTGTCGAGCAGGGGCTGGTGGTCCCAGAGCCTGACGTTGTTGAGCGTCTCGGCGTTGCTCTCGATGTCGGACATCGTCAGGGTGGCGTTACCTGAGAGCTCTCGCTCTTCGATGCTGTCCAGATCGAACGCCGCCCGGGTGGCCGCGATGTTATGGGTGATGTAGGGCGCTTCCTTGGACTGCTCGTCCGGCGTGACCACGAACTGCTGGAACAGCGCTCCGACGCCGTTACCCCCAACGAGCACGAGACCGTAGACGGCGACGGCGCCGCCGACCGGCCACATCGTGGACGACAGCGATGCGTAGGCCGCAGCCAGGGCGCCAATTGCCGCGACGATCGTGAGAATCAGGAGCGCCGGCAGCCGAACGGCGTCGTCGGCGTACGAGACTCCGTGAATGATGCCGGCCGGCGTCGCCAGCGTGCGGGGCATCTGCAGATACGCACCGGCGGCCAGCAGCACGAAGATGACGGCGACGAGCATCGCGAGGTGCTGCCGAGGCTTGGCGCCCACCTGCAGTCCGGTCGGCGTGAGCGCGAGCTGGCCGGTGATGATGTAGGCACCGGTCGAGCCGGCGAAGGCCAGCACGACGATACCCAACGCCAGGTAGCGCGCAATATCGAGGAAGGGCAGTGTGAAGACATAGAAGCCCACATCCCAGCCGAAGATGGGGTCGCTGGCGCCGAACGGGGTGGCGTTCAAGTACTGCAGCACGACCATCCACTGACCCGATGCCACGCCAGCCACGAAGAGCGACGCGAGGGCAGACACGCCGGCGGCCAGCATCGCCAGGTGCCGCCGCTCGAGCACGATCGGTTGAATATCACCGCCGCCCGGAAAGACCATGTACGGTCGGTTCGGACCCTGCACCGCTAGTCCGAGGTTGGAGAACAGGACTGCGAACGCCACGACGAACGTGGCCGCGCCGAGAAGAGCCTTTGCGGTGAGGCTCTTGACGAACACGGCACGAAAGCCAACTTCGTCGAACCACAGCCACTCCGTGTAGAGCTCCGCAACTGATGGCAGCATGACCAGTATCAGAAAGGCCAGCAGCGCGAAGACAAGTCGTGTTGGCATTAGTTCCTCAAGCTTCTCCGAAAGTCACCCGAAGGTTAAGATGTTGCGTTGAACCTGTCCAGACGTGCGTTCCTGTCCGCGTGTCTCGCGGCTACCGCGGCACCCTCGCGGGCTTGGCCAGGGGCCACCACGATAGCACGGCCTTCGTCTTCGGCCCCCGCCCCTAGTGAATTCCCCTGGAGGGAGGTCGGAGGCGTCCTCCGGAGCCGCTATCGCGACCTCCGACGGCATTTCGTCTTCGAGTACTACCCCTGGTATGCCAACGACCCGTTTCGCCACTGGCAGCAGTGGGGACGCGAGCCACCGACCGACCTTGCGGCCAACACCGTTCCGCTGCTTGGGGCGTACGACTCTCGCGCCACCGCCGTGATCGAGCAGCACGCGCGGTGGATCGCGGAGTCCGGCGTCGGGGTCGTCAACCTGAGCTGGTGGCGGCCGGAGAGTTTCAGCGACCAGGCCGTGCACACGGTCATGGACGTCATGCGCGACCATGACATCCAAGTCACCTTCCATCTGGAGCCCTACGGTCCCGAACGCGTCGACCTGCTGAGCGCCGACATCCGCTATCTCCTGACGGAGTACGGCGACAAACGCCAGTGGGATTGCTTCTTTCTGCATGAGCGCGCCGACGGGAGCCGCGGACCGGTGTTCAAGATCTTTGCGACGACGCTTCCCGAACAAATCACAGACTGTCGCGGTGCGCTCCAGGACGTGCCACTGTACATCCCAGACACCCGCTGGAGGTGCGCGATCGATCAGGTGCGCGAGGATCAGCTGGGCCAGTTCGACCGCGTGACGCTGTTGACCGACACGTGGGATGCGGGCCGAGCCAAACAGGCCGGCCTCGACGGGATCGCCGTCTACGATCCTGCCGTTGAGCCGGAGACCTGGCTCGACCACGCGCTGACCGCGTCTCGGTTGGGTTTGGCGTTTTCATTCAGCGCCAACCCGGGCCTGGACGAGATCGATCGCCGAAAGGTACTCCCCGATTCCTGCTATTCACCCCGACCCTTCCTGCCAACGATGGCCGAGATCGACTGGACACGCGAGGACCATGTGGCGGAGGCGCATGCCCTCTCGGCCGCGCACATACGTCAGACCCTCGAATGGTCGTTGTACCTACAGACCCATCCCTGGCTCGGCAACCTCGACGCCGGTTTCTTTCTGGTCTACCTGACGTCGTTCAACGAGTGGCACGAAGGGCACCAGTTCGAGCCGATGAAGGACCGAGCGCTGCTGTCAGCCGACGAGCGCGCGCTGGGGTACCACAATCCTGAGGACGGAGCGTACCGGATCCGGCTCGTTACAGAACTGCTCGGTCGTCTCTAGCTGCGCGGAGACGCCGAGCGGTCGGGGGACTCGCTGTGCTCGTCGTCGCATCCTCAGTGGATGGCGTAGACGACGCCGACCAGTAGCCTGTGCTCCGAGTACGGATCGCTGACAGACACCCGCCGCAGGTCATAGGCGGTTCGGACGGAGATCCTGTCGAGCACGGGAAGGTCGACCCCGGCACCCACCGCAACGACCCGATGCGTCGACGTGAAGCTCCCCGCCGACGTGATCGGAGCGTTGGTCACGATCTCGACATCGAGGCGCGCGGCGCCGCCGGACACTCGCGCGAACACACGGACCGGTCCAAGGGTCCACGATACTCGCGGTCCCGCCATGATCGTGGTCGTGTGCGTGTCAGCGCTCAGGAAACCCAGGGTTTGCGCCCCGCCGCTCCGCCCCATCTCGAATCCGACCCCGAGGCGTTCGGTGAAGTTCCAGTCCGCCGCGAGCAACCACCCAGCGCGGTTGCCCTCGAACACATTGCGATTCCGTAACACGGTTACCCCGGCCGTAAGGTCGAGCGTCGACCTCGGTTGCGCGGCCACGCGTCCGGGCGACAAGGCGAGGACAATGGCCGCGAGCACTGTGACGTGGATCAGTCGGCCAAGGGGAGGGATCATCGAGACCGAGTGATTATAGGCGTGGACGGAGCCGCTGCAGTATGCTTCCTTCAGTGGCACTCAGCGTTGGAGACGTGGCTCCCGACTTCGAGCTCGCGAGCCATCGCGGTGGCGCTGTCAGCCTCTCGAGCCTCCGGGGACAGCGCAACCTGGTCATTGCGTTTCATCCGCTAGCATGGACGCCGGTGTGCGCGAATCAGATGACCAATTACGAGCGGGACCGCGAGTGGTTCGAGGCCCACGATGCGCACGTCCTTGGGATCAGTGTGGACGCCGGTCCGACCAAGATCGAATGGGCAAAGAGCCTCGGAGGCATCTCGTTCGACTTGCTGAGCGATTTCCATCCTCAGGGCGCGGTGGCCGCGAAGTTCGGGGTTGCGCGCGACGACGGGATCTCTGAGCGTGCCGTGTTTGTCGTCGATAAGCAGGGTGTTATCGCGTTTTCGAAGGTGTACGACATCCCGACGTTGCCGGACAACGCGGAAGTTCGACAAGCCATCGAGCGTCTTCGCTGACCGAGATGACTAAGAAGTATCGTCAGCGCGGCTATCAAGACGATCCCGAGTCGTCTGCGGGTCGGGAACCCAGGCGCGAAGAAAACCGCGAGCGTGGTCCGCGTCAGGGCTACGGCCCGCGAGAGCCTCGCAAGGTCAACATGCCGGGGTTTCGTGATGTGCTGAAATGCGCCCGGTGTGGGCAGGCGATCGTCGCTCCCATCGCCCTCGACTCCACCTGCCCTAAGTGCTCGAGCGACCTCCACAGTTGTGCGCAGTGCACGTGGTTCGACACCGGCAGCCGGTTCGAATGCAATCAACCCATTTCCGCTCGGGTCTCGCCAAAGGATGCGCGGAACACGTGCACCCACTACGAAGCTCGCGTGACAGTCGAGCGCGAGACCCGCTCATCGGTTCCGAATGCCGAGCCCCAAAGCGATGGCGGTGGCGCGCGTCAGGCATTCGATGATCTCTTTAAATAGGATTCGCTTATGTCCTTGCCCTCGAATCCGGGGGATGTTGAAGCTCGGCTTGCGAGCCTGGCCAGCCCGGTTCGGTTGGTCTTCTTCACCCAGACCTTCGGTTGCGATAGCTGCCTCGTCGCCCGGCAGGTAGTCGATCAGGTTGCCGCACTATCGGCACAGGTGTCCGTCGAGGAGGTCAATCTGGTCCTCGACAAGGACCGAGTGGCACAGTACGGCGTCGACCGTGCGCCAGCGATTGCGGTCATCGGAGAAACGGACCTCGGGATTCGGTACTACGGAGCGCCTTCAGGGTATGAGCTAGCGTCGCTGGTCGATGCCGTGCTGCTGGCAGGGTCCGGCGACCTTGGGCTCACGGCGGAGAGTCTCGAGCTGCTGAGTGCGCTCGAACAGCCGGTCGATATCAAGGTGTTCGTGACGCCAACCTGTGCGTACTGCCCGCAGGCGGTCAGCCTCGCGTACCGATTCGCTGCCGCGAGTCCCCTGGTCACGGCGACTACGATCGAAGCGACCGAGTTCCCCGATCTGACGCGTGAGTATCAGGTTTCGGGTGTGCCCAAGACAGTCGTCAACAAGACGGTTGAGATTCTGGGTTCGCAGCCCGAACACGAGTACCTCTCCCACGTCCTCGAAGCCGTTCAAGAGGCCCCGTCGGGGTGAGCCGTCAGCCGTCCGTCTGGGCCTCGACGGCACTGGCGATAGGTGTTGCCTCGTGGGGCGTGCTCGGCCAGTCCGTCGACGACGCGCCTGTCGACTATCGACTCTCCTTTCCCGCGCCTGAGCACCGATGGATGCAGGTCGACGCGGTCTTTCCGGCCCTCGATGAGGCGCCGTTGCAGCTCGTGATGAGCACGGCATCCCCGGGGCGATACGCGCGACACGAGTTTGCGAAGAATCTGATCGATATGTCGGCCGTAGACGGATCCTCTCGGGTGCTACAGCTCGAGCGGCTGGGTCCGAGCACGTGGTCGGTAGCGGAGCATGGAGGCACGGTTCACCTGCGCTACCGCCTTTTCGGCGATCGAACCGATGGGACCTACCTCGCGATTGATTCCACGCATGCCCATGTCAACATGCCCGCCTCGCTGATGTGGGCCCGCGGCCTCGAAGATCGGCCGGTACGAGTGAGGGTCGTGCCGCCCGAAGGGTCGTCTTGGAGAGTCGCGACTCAGCTCTATCCCTCGGATGATCCAGAGCTGTTTACAGCACCGAGTCTTCAATACCTGATGGATAGTCCGGTTGAGGTGAGCAACTTCGAGCTCCGCACGTTCTCGGTACGTGACCCCCGGTCGTCGGCCCGTCCGACGTTCCGAGTGGCCGTGCATCATGGCGGGGATGCGATGGCAGTCGACCCATACGTCGCTGGAGTTGAAGCCGTCGTTCGTGAGACGGTGACGGTGTTCGGAGAGTTTCCGTCCTTCGAAACGGGGACCTACACGTTTATCGCCGACTACCTGCCGGACGCGAGTCGCGATGCCATGGAGCATCGGAACAGTTCCGTCCTGACATCAAGTGCGCGTCTCGACGCGCCGGCGCAGCGCACCCAGCTTCACCAAGCCGTGGCCCACGAGTTCTTTCACGCGTGGAACGTCGAACGGATTCGTCCGCGTTCGCTGGAACCATTCGATTTCACCGACGCCAACATGTCTTCCGAGTTGTGGCTAGCGGAGGGTTTCACCGACTACTACGCCACGCTCATCATGCATCGTTCGGGTCTTGCCGATCTGTCGAGCACACTGGCGCGGTGGACCCAAACGCTCAACACCATCATCGCCGCGCCGGGCCGCCGTCTCAACAGCGTCGCCGCCATGAGTCGACTCGCGCCGTTCACGGATGCAGCCAGGTCCATCGACCCGACGAACCTTGGGAACACCTTCGTCTCGTATTACACGTGGGGTTCGGCGATTGGCCTGGGCCTCGACTTGACGCTTCGAGGCCGGTCGCAAGGCGCGATCACGCTCGATGATTACATGCGCCGACTCTGGGTCCGGTTCGGTCGCCCCGGCGGATCCTCGCCTGGAAGCGTTGATCTTCCCTACAGCGCCGCAGACGCCGAGGCGGTACTCGCCGAAGTTGCCGGGGATGCAGAATTTGCGCGTGAGTTCTTTGAGCGATTCATCGAGGGTCGCGACGTTGTGGACTACGCCGCACTCTTCGATCGGGCAGGACTCGTTCTGCGACGGGTCGATCCCGACCGGGTCTCATTGGGTCGGGTTCGCATCGGATCGAATATGGCGGTCGCCGAACCGACTCCGTTTGGGTCTCCGCTTCACAAGGCAGGTCTTGCTCAGGGGGACGTGCTGGCGATGCTGGACGGACAACGGCTGGTCTCCCTGCGCGATCTGAACAAGATGCTGTCGACCAAGGCGCCGGGTGACATGATCGCCGTCCGGTTCGTGCGACGCGGCGTCCCCGTTGATACCACGGTGACGCTCGATCCCGATCCGAGGCTCGAGCTCGTCAGCCTCGAGTCGACGGGCGCGCGACTCTCAGCCGAGCAGGCGGCCTTCCGCGCTGCCTGGCTGGACAGCGGGCGGTAAGGTAGAAGGATGTCAATTGAGACTCGCGACCCGGTCTGTGGGATGCGGGTGAGCCCCGAAAGGGCCAAGCATCGGTTCGAATACGAGGACACGACCTACCTTTTCTGCTGCAGCGGGTGCAAAACCGCGTTCGAGAAGACGCCACAGCCGTTTCTTGATGCCGCCGGCCGCCGAGTGGAGACACCCACCACCACGCACCCGCCGCCGTCGTCACCTGCCACGGCCTATGTGTGTCCGATGTGTCCGGACGTGAGCGAAGCCGAGCCGGTGCCCTGTCCGAGCTGCGGAATGGCGCTCGAGCCCGAGCTGCCGGCGGCGCCGGTGACGGCAGTGGAATATACCTGCCCGATGCACCCGGATGTGGTCCGATCTGCGCCTGGCGCATGCCCGACGTGCGGAATGGCGCTGGAGCCGCGGGCGGTGACGCTGGACGAGCCGCCGAACTCGGAGCTCGTGGACATGACCCGTCGGTTCTGGGTCGGCGCGGCGATCGGGTCTCCGGTGTTTGTCCTGGCCATGGCGGAGATGGTCATCGGTGGGGTTGTCTCGCGCCAGGTTTCAAACTGGGTGCAGCTCCTGTGTGCGACTCCGGTGGTCTTGTGGGCGGGTCGGCCCTTTTTCGAACGGTGCTGGGCCTCGATCGGCAACCGCAGCCCGAACATGTTCACGTTGATTGGTCTCGGCGTCGGTTCGGCGTACCTCTACAGCGTCGCCGCGACCCTCGTGCCCGGGGTGTTTCCGGAAGGTTTTCGAAGCGAGGGCGGCGGAGTTGAGCCGTACTTCGACACGTCGGTGGTGATCATCGTGCTGGTCCTGCTCGGGCAGGTTCTCGAGCTCCGGGCGCGGCATCGAACCGGCGCGGCCTTGCGGTCGCTTCTTCGCCTTGCCCCCGACATCGCCCACCGAATCGGGAGTGACGGCCAGGAGATGGATGTCCCACTGTCGTTGATTCAGGTCGGTGACACGCTGCGCGTGCGCCCGGGCGATCGGATTCCGGTAGACGGCGTCGTGGTCGACGGACGGAGCGCTGTCGACGAATCGATGATCACCGGCGAATCGATCCCGGTCGAGAAGGCGGTCGACGATCCGGTCATCGGAGCTACGGTGAACGGCACCGGGAGTCTCGTGATGCGTGCCGAGCGGGTGGGCAGCGAGACGATGCTGGCGCAGATTGTTCGCATGGTGAGTGAGGCACAGCGCAGTCGCGCCCCGATACAACGGCTCGCCGACCAGCTCGCGCGGTACTTCGTTCCCAACGTCGTGGCGGTTGCCATCGCGTCGTTCATCGTCTGGAGTCTGTGGGGGCCGGAGCCCAGGTTGGCGATGGCGCTGGTCAGCGCGGTCGCCGTATTGATCATCGCCTGCCCCTGCGCGCTCGGGCTGGCCACGCCGATGGCGATCATGGTGGGGACCGGTCGCGGTGCGATGGCGGGCGTCCTTATTAGGAATGCCGAGGCGCTGGAAACACTCGAGAAAGTCGATACGCTCATCGTCGACAAGACGGGCACCCTCACCGAAGGCCGGCCCAGTCTGCGTACGATCATCACGACGGCTGGCAATGGCAATAGCAATGACGAACGGGGTGACGAAGACGAGCTGCTGCGCCTCGCCGCGGGTCTCGAACGCGCCAGCGAGCACCCGCTTGCCGAAGCGGTCGTCCGAGCGGCCCAGGCGCGTGGTGTGCCGATTCCCCCGGTCAGTGACTTTCGTTCGGAGACCGGACGGGGCGTGAGGGGGCAAGTCGAGGACCGCCAGGTAGTGATCGGAACGGCTCCGATGCTCGAAAGCTACGGCATGCCTGTCGGGGCGCTGGATGGAGGGCTGCAGGCGGCGTCTTCTCGAGGTGAGACCGTTGTGCTCGTTGGCGTCGATGGACGGATCGCTGGGCTGCTCGGGATCGCCGATTCGGTGAAGGCCTCCACGCCGGAGGCCATTCACCTCCTACGACAGGATGGGCTCCGCATCATCATGGTGACCGGGGATAGTCGGGCCACCGCCGACGCGGTCGCCAAAGAGATCGGCCTCGATAGCGGTGACGTCATCGCGGAGGTCCTTCCCGCTGATAAGCGCACGATCGTGGCCGAGCGTCAGGCAGCCGGCGGCGTCGTGGCGATGGCGGGCGATGGGATCAACGACGCGCCGGCCCTTGCCGAGGCCGCGGTAGGGATCGCGATGGGCACTGGGACCGACGTGGCCATGGAGAGTGCGGGAGTGACCCTGGTCAAGGGCGATCTTCGCGCGATCGCCAGAGCACGCATGCTCAGTCGGGTCACGATGCGAAACATCCGCCAGAACCTGTTCCTGGCCTTTGTCTACAACACCGTTGGAGTGCCGGTCGCGGCCGGTCTGCTTTATCCGGTGGCCGGCCTGCTCGTCAGTCCGATGTGGGCAAGCGTCGCGATGACCATGAGCTCGCTGTCGGTCATTGCCAACGCGTTGCGTTTGCGCCGAGTGCGGCTTTAACGACGCCGACGCCGACGCGGACGGCGCTGACCGCAGTCGCTACAGCCGTCGGATTTCGACGCCCTGGCCCGGGCGCACCTGCCCGAATCCGCCGATAAACCAAGACACCATGCCAACGATGAACGCGCCGAGTATCGCCCACACGAACGACCGGACGCCGAACCCCGGCACCAACCACGCTGCGAGCCCGAAGGCCAGTCCGTTCACGACAAAATAGAAGAGCCCGAGGGTCACGAGGGTGAACGGCAGGGTCATCAGCACCAGCACCGGTCTGACCACGGCGTTGACAAATCCGAGGACCAGGGCCGCGACCAGGAGTGCGGTCACGGACGACACTGTGACGCCGGGCAAGATCCACGACGCCGCGCCGAGTGCGACAGCGGTGGTCAACCAGTGCGTAAGGAATCGAATCATGATGGATCTCGCTTTGGAAAGAGTACACCCGGAGCCAGGCGACAGTCGGGGTCAAGCGCCGACTTGAGTTGACGCATCTGTTGAATGCCGGTTTCCCCGTAGAGCTCCCGCAAGAGCGCTTGTTTCACCGGGCTTCGGCCGACGCCGTGCTCGGCCAGCGGACACCCCCCCATCGCGATGATCTGGCGACCGCACTCGAGGATGGCCTGTTGCCCAAGGCGTACGTCATCCGATGTGCGGGGAATCACGTTCGGATGCACGTTTCCATCCGAGATGTGTCCCCAAATCGCATAGTCCAGAGCGTGCTGATCGAACGCGCCTCGATACGCGCGAAGGCTGTCTTCGAATCTGTCGAACGGTACGATCATATCCGCCGCGGTCTTGTAGATGCGGCTCGATTGCCGTTGCGCTGCGCGCACCCGACTGTTGACGGCCTCGGGCACGGCCTCGCGGAGATCGACGAACTGACGCTGGCGCCTGCGGTCCTCGGGGAGGACGAGCTCAACCCGTTCGAGCGCTCCAAAGCGTGCGATGAGTCGGCTGAGTCGTGTCAGCGGCGTGTCGGGTGCGTCTCCGCCGAGGGCATTGGCGATCTGGTCGTACGCGTCCTGGGTGGAGAATGGGGTCCCACCCGGAAGCTCGACCTGAGCGAGCAACGCCACCACCGCATCTTTGGGGACGGACACGCCATGCCGCTGGTCGGCGCCATCCTCTCGCAGAAGCTCGAGACTGCGTCGGTCTAGGTGCTCGATCGCGGCAACGTCGATGCCCCGCGGGTCGGCCGTGCGCCAGGTCTCGCGCGCTTCGTTGCGAAGGGTCACGACGAGGTCGATTGCGGTCCGCTCGTCCGGGAAGGTCACCCACAGAAGGCAGGTGTTCGGCACGTGCGGCACCAGTTTGAACGTGACCGATGTGACGATGCCGAGGGTGCCTTCCGATCCGATGAACAGGTCGATCAGGTCCATCCCCGGTCTTGCGAAGTAGCCCGCCGAGTGCTTGACGACGTCAGGCATGCGATACGTCGGGATCGGGACTCGGCACGTCGTGGTCTCGCCGACGAGCTCAAAATAGCCGTCCGGGTGGGCCGTCACCTCGCCGCGTTCAAGCTCCAAGACGCCGCCGGCTGGCAACACGACCGTCAGGCCCCGGACCCAGTCCCGAGTGCTCCCGTACTTGAACGTCGCGGCGCCCGCGGCGTTCGTGGCGACGACGCCTCCGGCGGCCGCCCCGTCGAACGTGGGCACGGGGGGATAGTGCGCCCCCTGCGCGGCCGCGCGCTCCTGCAGGTCACGGAGCGACACGCCAGCCTGCACCGTGATGCTCGACGGGCCGACCGCGAGGACTTGGTTCATGCGGTCGGTCGACACGACCGTTTCGCCCATCGGAGTCGCGCCACCAGTGAGCGATGATTGCGCGCCGACCGCGAGCAGGCAGCGTTCCGTCAATAAGAGTCCCGCGACGTCGCCTTCGGATTGAGGTTGTACGACCCGTGGAGCATGTCCTCCGGGAAAGTGAGCCGCGTCTTCGAGAAATGACGCCACGTCGGCGGAGACGACCGATGTTGGGGCTGCGGTGTTGCCGGCCCGATGCGCCGGTCTCGTGTGGACCCTGTGCGACGACATGGGCTCGCTACCGGGGCGGGTACACCCGGTCGTAGGATGGTTGCGGTTGCTCGAACCCGGGCGGCGGCGTGGGGAGCCCAGCCGGGGGCGGGCCGGGCCTTGCGCGTTCCACGACGTTGAAAATCACGGTCCTTCCGAGCGCCCCGTTCTCGAACGGCTGATCGGTGACGTCGACCCAGACGCTATGAAAGTGCCCGGACGACCAGAGGCGCTGCGCTCCGTCGAGCACCAACGATTCGACGCGACTGTAGAACGTCCACACCGGTCCCTGGTGAAGGGGGCTCGTTTTAGGGAGACCAATCAACTTCAGGTAGTTCTCCACCGGCCTGATCGAGACGCCGTCCTGCGTCGGGAAAGCTAGTTGAACATTCCGTAGCACGACCGGATACCCCGCTGGAGGCTGTCCGTCCTGCGCCGCTGCCAATTGAGAGGCTGCAAGCCAGACGCTGACCGAGACGCCAACCCAGCAGCCTGCAACCACGACGAGTTGGACGCCTCGCGCCCTTCCCCCGGTCGTCGGTCGAAACCTCACCTTCCCATTATCTGGGCCTTCGGCGGCTGGTCAAAGGCGTGGACTTCGCAATAGAGTCGATACACAGGAAAGTAGGTAACGTGACATCAGCAAAGACTTGGCGGCGGCCCGCAGGAAGTCTGGGGCTGTCGGTCGGAATGGCTGTCGTGTGGCTGGGCCTGGCCTCGCCCGTCTGGGCCCAGGGCCCCGACGGCGACAAGGAGGTCGCGCGGATTGGCGACATCGTCGTTACGCTTGGCGATCTTGACGAGGCCTGGCAACAAAGCGACGCGGCTTCGCGGATGCGCCTGCTCCAGCAAATCTACGAGACACGCCGCCGCGCACTGGACATCGTCATTGGCGAGCACCTGATCGAGCGTGAGGCGGCCCAGCGTGGCATGACTCGAGAAGAGCTGCTCGAGGCCGAGCTGCCATCGCGGATGCCCCCGATCACCGACGCGGAGATCAATCAGATCTACGAACGCAACCGAAACGCATTCCAGGATCGAACCCTGGATCAAATGCGACCCGAGATACGTGCAGCGATGGAGCAGCAGCGCCCGTCTCAGGCGCTGCATCAGTTCATGCGGGAGCTTCGCGACAGCGCCGTCGATGTGTCGGTGACGCTCGCCGCTCCGCGTCAGACGATCGAGGTCCTTCCAGAGGATCCATCGCGTGGCCCCGAGGACGCATCGGTGGTGATGGTGGAGTTCTCAGACTTTCAGTGTCCGTTCTGCCGCCGCGCAACCGACTCGCTGGACGAGCTGGCCGAGCGATACGACGGGCAGATTCGGTTCGTGTACAAGGACTATCCGCTACCGAGTCACACCGAAGCCTTCAAGGCCGCCGAGGCCGGTAATTGTGCGCACGAGCAGGGGATGTTTTGGGAGTTCCACGACAAGTTGTTCGCGAGTCAGGAGTCGCTCGACGTGGAATCACTGAAGGCCTATGCCGCTGAGCTCGGTCTCGACGGCGAGCGTTTCGCTGGCTGCCTTGATGAGGATCGCCACGCGGATCGAGTGCAGCAAGACCTGCGGATTGGCCGGCAGTATGGCGTATCCTCGACGCCCACCGTGTTCATCAACGGCCGTATCGTCACGGGTGCCGTTCCAATAGAGACGTTCGACGCGATCATCCAAGAAGAGCTCGCCGCTTCTGGTCCCTGACGCCCAAAGCCGAGCACGCTGCAATCCGGTCCAGGAGTTGCACTCTAGAGGTGCACGGGGCCAGGAACAGGGCCTAGCCAGGCGCTGAACGAGTACCAACGGCCTCTGGCTGTCCTCGAAAGGAGTCAACGATGCGTATCATTGCTGCTGCTGCCGCTCCGATACTCGCGATGCAGCTTGGTCTGCCGGGTCAAGGCGAGGCACCGACTGCGGATGATGTTCAGACATGGTTCGAGGCGGGACAGTACCAGGAAGTCGTTGACGCCGCGCCGCACGTGCCGGCTCCAGAGGCGCAGTATCTCGCCGCAATGAGCCACGAGAAGCTCGATCAGACCGACGAAGCCCGAGGAATCTATCAGCAGCTTGTCGGGCGAGGTGAGGATGATCCGTGGGCGCTCATCGGTCGTTCGGCAAGCGCGCTGGTGACGGACGGCGGGCCTCCGATGACCGAGGCGGTCGAGACCGCCTTCGTGGCCGCACAACGAGCGGTCGCCGTGGTCACTCCTGATCCGCAAAGCGGACTCGAGCCCCTGACTGGCCCGGCCGCCGCGATCGCGCACTTCCAGATGGGCATCGTACAGGTGCGTCGTGAAGATTACGCTGCTGCCGCGGCCGCGTTCGAGCAGGTCACGACGTACGCTCCCGCGTTCGCCTACGGGTACTACTACGGCGGGCAGGCGAACTCGCGCATCGATCGACCCGACCAGATGGCGATTAACTTCGAGCGTTTCCTGCAGCTGGCTCCGGAAGCGCCAGAAGCGCCGCGCGTGCAGTCGTTGTTGCGAAGCGTGCGGGGTCGGTAGTGCGCAACTAGAACACCTGCCCGATCGAGAAGAAGTACCGACTCTTGCGGTCGTCTTCGATCTCGGTGAGCGGTGCTGCAACGTCCAATCGAAAGAGGCCGAACGGCGTGTCAAACCGGAGCCCGAGACCAGCTCCGACCTTGAGGTCCCGAAAGGTGAAGTCTTCGAGCAGCGGGAACACGTTTCCCGCATCGAGGAACCCGACGCCGCGCACGAAACCGATGATTGGAAAACGCACTTCCTGATTCAGCACGATCAACGCGTTGCCGCCATCGGGGCTCCCCAAGAACAGCGGTCCAAGCGTGTCTTGTCGGTACCCGCGAACCGTGTTGCCGCCTCCCGCGAAGAATCGCTCGCTCAGGATCAAGTCCTGGTCGAACGCCGCTGCGAGACCAATACGCGCCGCTGCTGCGAGCACGATTCCTCGGCCGACCGACCAGTAGTGAAACTGCTGACCGGTGTATTTGGCGAAGCGAAACTCTGACCCGAGGCCGTCAGGTGCGTACTCGACGTTGGACGAGTGAAACCACCCGCGGGAGGCATCAAACAAATCGTCACGCGTGTCGATGACGATGCCCCCGGCGAGACGCGCAATCCTGACGGTCGCGTCGAATCCCCCAAACAGATCGTCTGGATCGGGCTCGGGATCGAAGGAGTGATTCCAGTCGAAGTTGTAACTGTACGCAACGGTCAGTGCGGGCCGGGGCCGTAACCGTTGCTCGAGCGTCAGCAGCGTCACGTCCTCCACGGTCCGAAAACCCTGCGCGCCGAACGTTCTGTGTTGCCGTGCCACGAAGAGGTTCGACGTGATCGGGAGACCGAAGAACCTTGGGATTCGCCCAAAGCTTCGCATGATCCGCTGGTCCGTATCCCATCGAAACGCAGTGCCGAGGGTCACGGCACGACCGGCGAAGTTCTGCCGGGTCAGGTCGCCCACGACGCCGAGGTCGACGTTCTGCCTGCTCCGGTCGCCGAGCGGCGCCTCTTCGTCCTTGAGCTGGAGTCCGTAGCGCAGGCGATACGCTGGCCACTCTTCCAGACGCACCCGTGCGCGCACCCGCTCCTCGGTTGCGTCCACGTCGGTATCTTCCGTCGCGATCGGTTCGGCGTCGATGTCGACGCTGCGGAACGCTCCAGTGTCGTACAGACGTCGTCGAGCACGATTCCACGCCCCCAAGTCGACGGGCTGACCGGGCGAGATTTCCAACGCGTGCGCGATCAGCCCGTCATGCGTATGGTCACCGCCCACCACTTCCACCTCTTCCACCACCTGCCGCGGCCCTTCGTTGATCTCGAGCACAAGGGAAACGGCGCTGCGGTCCGGATCGACGTTCGATTGGGCGGAGATCTGGGCCTGGTTGAAGCCTGCCTGGCGGTAGCTCCGGTCGATGCGGGCTCGGGCCTGTGTCACGTCGGAACCCGAGTAGAGGTCGCCCTCTTGAGACCCGACCAGCCTCTGAATCGTCTCGATTGGCCGGGCATGAACACCTTCGATGGAGATCTCCGACACCGTGAAGGGTGCTCCCTCGTCGACCCGGATTGGCAGCGTCGCCGCGTGGCCGTCGATCTCCGGGGGATCAACGGTGATCTTGGCTTCAAGCATGCCCCTGGATTGGTACAGGGTGAGCAGAGACCGTGTGAGAGGCTCGGGATCAGACCAAACCGTCTGGTCGAGGCCCCGACGCTCGATGAAGGAGTGAAGCTCCGCGACCGGTAGACGTTCGTTGCCGCGGAACGCAATTCGACGTTCGGATGTCTGGGGACCCTCGTCGATTCGGAGCACGATCTCTTTGCGGTCGTCGCCGCTCGCGTCCGTTACCTCCGCCTCGATCTGCGCGTGCAGGAAGCCATTGCGGCTCAGATGCTCGCGAGATACCCGTTGCAGCTCTTCGAGGAGGAACCCGTCGAACACGGCCCGGTTCCAAGCGTCTCGCATCTGCCGGACAACCTCGTCCGGGGGCGTGTAGCGCTCAAATGTCAGAATCGATTGCGGGCCGCGCGATACCTCGTAGGTGAGGGTCACCGTGCCATCGTCCGACTCGGCGCGCCGGGGACGCACCCGCGATTCCAGAAAGCCGCGGACGGCGTAGAACCGCTCGAGCTCGTCTCGATCTTGTTGCCAGCGGTAGAAGTCGAACCGATCGCCCTCCCGCAGACGGAGGCGACTGCGGAGGTCGGCATCCGGGACGCCGAGGTTCCCCACTAGCTGGACGGTGCCAACCCGCAACTCGCGGCGTGGCACGGGCGTGGTCTGCCGTCGGCCTCCCAGCGACAGTGCGTGCCGGAACTCGTAGGCCTTGTCGTTCACATCATCCAGCACGAGGCGCAACTCGATGTTTCGACGCGGCAAGTACTCGATGATCCAGGTCAGCCGTCCGCTTTCTTGCAGGTCTTGCGAGGCGATCAGCTGCACCTGGTCGCTCAGATTCTTCCCGACCGTCAGTCGCGTGCTCGGGTCGGTTTCGCTTGCGATGAGACTCGCGTCAAATCTGATCTGACCGCTACTCACTTCCTGCTCGACTCGAAGCGTGTCCAGCCCGACCGATCGACCGGCGGTGCCGAGGACCTCCGTGGACACCAGGCCGAGCGCTTGATCGGCCGCAGCCATTTCCGGCGCCAACCCCACCTCCTCGACCGTCCGGCCCGTTAGCAGGAGCGAGACGATGTCACTCTCTGATTCTCCCCCGTCAGACTGAAACGAGGTGCTCAAGGCATCGGGGACACCTGAGATGCTCAGGGTGATGTCTCGCCCAGACACTCGGGTCCGGGCCGTGATGTTCAGATCTGGCTCGATTCCGATGGGGTCCACGAAATCGACGGAGCCGTTTTCGATCTCGTACACACGGTTTCCGAGTCGAATCCGACCACCTTCGGCCACCGCCGCGCGGCCTGTGAGCGCCGGGGATTCCGCCGTGCCCAGGACTCGCAGGTCGAAGCCAACCAACGCGTCGGCGTAGTTGTTGTCGATGACGATGTCCTCAGCCGTCGCGATCCGAACGTTCAGGCTGATGGCTTCAAAGGGCGACTCGTCCTCGAGGCCGACGACCGTCACGGCTTCCCGCTCTTGCAGAGCGGCCAGCAGCCCGCCAGTGAGCAAGAGTGCCTCGCGGTACTCGCCGCGGGTCACGGTCACGTCGCCCCGCAGCGAGAGCTCGTCCGCCGAGAGGACGAAGGTCAGGTCGGTGTCCAGCTCCGTTCGCACCCCTTCCGGAAGCTCCATCGCGACTCCGCGCCCGACAATGAGAACCTCACCCTCCGGCCTCAACCCGATCAGATCGAGGGCTCCGCTGACGGCGAGTGGACCGCCGTTCGCATCTCCGGTGAGCTCGTGAAACTGAATCGTGTCTCGGGTCAGCAACAGCGCGCCGTTCACATCCGAGACGATGAGCTGCGGCTCTTGCATCCGGATTCCGGCATCGGTCAGCTCGAGCGTGCCATTGACGTCCGGATCGCTCACCGGGCCGACGATGTTGGCGATAAGGAAGGCGTCGCCATCGGTCACCGCGTCGGGGATGAAGGCCGAGGCGGCTCGGAGGTCGAGATCGGCCGTGACCGTCAGGTCAGCCAAGGGGGGCCCCCGAAGGTCTATGTCTCCACCGAGGGTGAAATAGTCGTCTTCGTTTCCCAGGTCGACGCGAACGTTCAGTGTGCCTTCGCGCAGCTCGAGACGAGTCTCTTGGCGCTGGCTCAGCGGAACAGCCGCGGCGGTCAATTCAAGGCGGCCGAAGCTCAGGACGGCGCGAGCGTCTTCCAACGCAAGACCATCGATCTCGATCTCGAGCCGGGCGGAGGCGTGGGTCTCCAGATCGCCCAGTGTTTCTGGATCGAGAAACGGTTCGAGGGCGTCGGATGTGATCTCATCGAACGCCAGTCTGACGTGGCCCTGAGGGCTGTCCTGCGGGGGGCCGGTGAGGAAGGCCGGCAGTTGGGCGTCCAGCAGTATCGCCGGAAGCTCGCCTTCACCGCCCACGCTGGCCCCTTGCCAGGTCGCAGCGAGCTCGTTCAGGGTGATCATCTGTGAGTCGTAGCTCGCGTCGAGATTGAGGGACTGCACGGGCGGGAAGCTCGCGATTGCCACGGTGCCATCTCGGACGTTGACCTGAGCGGACACTTCTGGCTCGAGGAACGACCCGGTCACGACCACATTGGTCTCGACGGCGCCGTCCAGCTTCACGGCAGGCGGCGCACTGGGTGAGGCAAGCCATCCCGCGACGGACTCCATGTCCGAGAGATCGCCGGACAAGGTTGCGGTCAGCCGACTATCCGGACCGGAGCCCAGACCACCTGCCAGCGTGAGGCGTGAGTCGTTCAAGAGCAGCTCGATCCGTTCGGTCGTGACTCGTCCCGCGCGGTACTCGACGCCGCCAGGTGCGATCAATCGCACGCGGGTCGGCCCGAGCGCACCATCGAGCTCGGTCAGCTCTGCCTCGATCCGAGCCTCGGCCAGCGAACGGTGGTCGCCGGTGGCTCTGAGGGCGAGCGACGCAATGCCACTCGCATCCGGGAAGCCGAGGCCGATCGCTCGAAGGTCTGTTTGCTGGAGCTCAGCGGTGAGCTCAAACGAGGTGTCCCTGCTCACCCCAACCTTCGCGCGGGCTGTGGCGTTGAGAGCCGGTACCTCCGCCTCGACCGACACGACGTCGCCATCGATCCCAAGAGTCGTCGTGAACCTTTCAATGTCGCGCCCGGCAATCGTGATGTCACGACCCTCGAATGCGGCTTGCAGCTTCGGTTCGGTCAAGCGGCCGCCGAGGACGATCTGCCCCGCGACGTGTCCCTTCGGTGCGATGGCCTCGGGCAGTGTGGCGGCAAGCCGGGCGATCTCGGACAGGGTGACGTCGAGGGTGCCGCCGATCCGGGCGTCTTCGAACCCGAACGAGAGGTCACCCTCGAACAGATTCACTCCCAGCTCTCCTGTTAGCTCGTCGAACTCGATGCGATTGCGGTCCACGACGAAGGCAGCCTCCAGTCCAATGTTGTCCATGCTGGGCATGCCAACCTGCGCGCCGCGAATGTGCCCATGAGCGACAGGTTCCCGCAGCGTTCCGCTGAGCGTGAGATCAATGGCCCCGGTGCCTTGGATGCCGATCGGCACGCTGCCGCCATTCCCCACGAGACCGAACGTGCTGGCTACACGTGTCACGTCTGTGACATCAGCGGTCACCGCTCCGGCGACCGTGGTCTCGCCAAGCGGCTCGTCGCTGCCGGCGAGGCTCCCGTCAACCTGGCCCCGAACCGTCATCCCGGGCACGGCGAGACCGTCGAGATCGACGCGCCAGTGACCGGAGTCCAACTCAAGCAACACGGCCCCGGCAAACGGTACCCACCCGGCTCGCGCCGCCGCCGCGCGGCTGCGCATGTCGGCTGTGAGCTCGACGGCGCTGGGGTGCCAGGCATCCCACGCGAGTGCGCCGCGGCCCGAGACGATCCCGGCCGGTATCGACGAGAGCTCGGGAGTGAGCTGAGATAGCAGCGACCCCGTGTCGATGTCTCGCCATGTTGCCTCGACCCGACTGGGTCTTGCCATCTCGCCGATGCTCACGCGGCCAGCCGCATCAACGGTTCCACCACCGTATCTCGCATGCGCCTGTTCGATGCTGACTCCACCGGAGTCGACCAGGACATCCGCGCGGAGATCCAGGCCGGACACGTCGCCCCATCGAACAGCCCCCGCTTCGATGTGGGATGAGACACGCGGTTCGCGAACCGGTCCGGTCACGGTACCGGTCACGATGGCTTCGCCGGTGACGTTGTTGTCGGCACGGTCGGCACGCCACCAGTCCACCGCGGAAGCCAGGGCGATGGTCCCGTCGTAGGCCAAGTCGAGCGTCGGATCACCCGAGACCCAGCGCACCCAACCGTCGATCGTGAACCGACCCTCGGGCAACCGAGCCACCAACGAATCGATCTCGAGACTGTCTTCATCGAAAGCGAGGCGTGCGTCCAACGCCTCGATCGCGGTTTGCCGCTCACCCCACGTGATTCGTGCGGGCTGCGACATGCGCAGCGGACCGGTGACGCGCCGGGAATCGCTTGGCGCGACCGCCATCTCCAGACTGATCTCGGTAGCCTGGACTTCATATCCGGGTGTGTGCACGTCGAGACCGACATCGACCAGCACCAGGTGCTCGATGGCGGGAAACGAAAACGAGTCGTCGCTTGGCGGTGCGTCGTCGCCGCTGGTGATCACTGGAAGGTTCCACGTCGCGTCGGGAAACTGAACAAGAAGAACCATTGACCGATTGACTTCGATCGTTGTGAACGACACGGTTCCGGTCGCCGCCGACCACGGTAGGTCCACGCGAGCGCGTTCTGCGGTTAGGAACGGGGCATCTAGCCGATCCGACCGGGCCAACGAAACCTGCTCGAGCTCGAAGTCCAGCGTGAGCAGGTTGAAATCGAGCCTGTCGGCTTCGAGATGGATGTGGAAGCTGTCATCAAGGGTACGCGCCACGTACGTCAACAGTCGAGCACGAACGATCGGCGTGTGGATCAGGGCGAGCAACAATCCGGTCCCCATCACCAACATCAGCGTTGCGATGAGCCAACGTCGCGCAGGGACTGTCACGGAATTCATTGTACCGGGGGGGAGCGGACCCGGTCAGGATCCCTCGGGTCCGGGTCGCCTAGTCGTCGCCGCTGAACTCGTAGGCGAAGGCGTCGAGGTCGTACAACGCGTGGCGCAGGTCGTCAGCGTCGGAGTCCTGCCGACTACGCAGTGTGGCGATCCGATTGACGATGGCCGCCAGCGTGTCGTCGAGCGCGATGCCGAGGACAGATCGCATCTGGATGGGGGTGAAGCTCAGAGACAGTTGTGTGTTCGAGCGGGCCGTCGGCGCATGCCTCGTGCAACGCTTCGCACGCGTCGTCGATGTCCTCGGCGTTCCATCCGAGTGAGTGAAGCCTGTACAGGTCGTCCCGCCAGCTCATGGCGTCGACGTGCAGATTACCACGGACACGAGGTCAACGAGCGAGGACGCCGTCGAGCCAGCGCCGCCAGCGCGGATACTTCTCGCGGAGCCACCGATGCTCCGCGTGTGGCGTGACGCGTTGCGATCGCGGTCGCGAATCAACAGTGCGATCTCCCGCAAGCCACGCGGCGCCCCGGAGGGTCTGCTCACCCTGCGAAAGCACCTCGATCGGTCGGTCGAGACAGGCCGCAAGCGCCGGCGCGAAAAACGGGTCTCGGGCCAGACCTCCGGAAAGGCACACAAGCCGCGGAGGACGGGGATGACTCAACGCATCGGAGATCTCGCGGACGCGGAATACGACGCCTTCAGCGACGACCCGACGCTGGTCGATGCTGTCCAGACGCTCGGCTGCCGCTGACAGCGTCAGCGAGCGATCAGGCCGCCAGTGTGGCGCGCCAACGCCGGCATCATCGGGCAGCGCGAAGGCTTCCGGTGCTGGGTCAGACCCCGGGAGATCGGTGGGACCTTCGGCAAAGCGATCCACGGCATGGCCGGCGCCGTTGATCGTTCCCTCGACCGCGAACAGTTGGCTATCCGGCGCGGAGACGAGCGGGCCGCTGAGGTATCCGGCTAGATTGACCATGACGGATCCCGTCGGTCGCAGCACGAATCCGCCCGTGCCGAGATTGATGAGTATGTCGGCAGACTTGTCGCCGAGCGCGGCAAGCGCGGCGGCTGGCTGGTCGGCGATACTTGCCGCCAACGTGATCCGCTGCCCAATGATCGTGTCGCGTCCGTAGGTCGGGCGTATCGTTGGCAGGCTCGCAGCGGGCGCGCCAAAGAGGGCCAGTAGCGTCGGATCCCACTGTCGCCGTCTTGGGTCCGCCAACAACGTGCGCCCCGCCATCGTGCCGTCGGTTTCGTGCGCCCCGTGGCTCGACCAGCGCGAGATCACCCAGCTCTCCAGTGTGCCGAACTTCAACGTGCCGCCCGCGAGTCCTTCCAACAGCTTCGGGCGCTCCTCGCACAGCGCGTGCAGCTTCGGTCCCGCATAGTGCGGCGAGAGCGGGAGTCCTGTCACCCGGCGGACCATCGGCCCGTCTTCGGCGTGACGAGCGCACCACGTGGCGGCTCGGCGGTCTTGCCAGGAGATCAGCGGGCACATCGCCGCGCCTGACTGCGCGTTCCAGATGGTGAAACTGGATCGCTGGCTGGCGAGACCGAGGCTTACGTCTCCGTCGACGGCTTCGAGCAGCGTGTCAAGCACGGCGGTCGCTGACTCGAGATAGGAGTCGGCCGCGGACTCGCGTCGATCGCCCTCTCCTGTGAGCGCCGGCGCATCCCGGGCGATCATCTTGCCGAGCGCGCCGCTGGCATCCAGGCACCCGCCCTTGATCCGCGTCGTCCCGAGGTCCAGGGCGATCACGCGCTTCACGGGTTCGCCTCGGACGCGCGCGCGACGAATGATTCAGCGCGGTCGCGCTGCTCTTGGATGGACCATCCGAGCTCTGTGCCGGCGATCGCCGCGGCATCAGCAGCGACTCGGTCGTCGGGTCGCGCCAGTATCGACAGGGGTACCCGGCGACGCAGGATGTCTTCGAGCGTGCACGCCATTTCGGCCTCGACGGCGCGCAAGACCTCCGCACGACAGAAGGGCAGCTCCGGGTGTAGCCGGTCTGCAAGCGCAGGCTGTTGCGAGATGCTGTCGTGCAGCGCATCGACGTGAGTACCAAATCGAAGTGCCGCGGACTGCGCCGTTTCGTCATCGAGTCCCAGGGCGATGCCCCGGCCGGCCACGGCGTTGAGCCACGCTTCAAAGGCGCCGGACGGCGCCCAGGGCAACATGCGATCGCCCGTCGCACTCGTGCCAGGTGTCCGACCCAGGAGCTCCATCGCCCGATCGACGACGGTGGCTGCGTCGGCCCGGGCCGTCGTGTACTTCCCGCCGACCGACATCAAAAGGCCTGGTGCCGGCTGCGCCAGCGACCACTCGCGCGTGATATCAGATGGATCGACGTCAGGCTCATTCCGCAGCATCCGCAGCCCTGCAAAGCTGGCAAGGATGTCCGTCCTCGACCAGGGCTTTTCGAGATACGCGTTGGCTCCCTCGAGAAGGTACGTGATATCAGCATCGCCGACGCTGGTCGCGTCGGGATCCCCGTCATATGGCGTGTCGGTTGTCCCGAGCAGCGTGCGCCCGTGCCACGGGATCAGAAACAGGACGCGTCTATCTGAGGGTACCTGAAGCAGGAGGGCGTGCGGCGTCCCGAGTGAGGGCATCACGAGATGGACGCCCTTTGTCAGCCGCCCAACAGGAGCGTTGCTTGGATCGTGCGAAAGCGGCTTGAGGCCCCATGGGCCGCGGCAGTCGACCGTCACGTCGGCGGCGACCTGCAGCGTGGTGTCGGCGGTTTGGTCGTGCACCTCGGCTCCGCTCACGCGCGTGTCGCTCCGGACAAGGCGAGTGACGTCCGCATGATTCACGGCGGCAACGCCGGCGGCGTGCGCCCCATCCACGATCTCCAGCGTGAAGCGTGCGTCGTCCATCTGGCAGTCGCCGTAGCTGAGACCTCCCAGCAGGCCAGCCCGGTCCAGAAACGGCAGACGCCGAGTCAGGGTTGTCGCGGACAGCGCCTCATGCGGCGCGACTGGTTGATCGGCGCCGGACAGCCAGTCGTACAGCGTGAGTCCGAGCGTCCACCGCACTCGTCCGACACGCGCGCCACGACGCACGGGAATGACGAATCGAAGAGGTCGCACGCGGTGTGGCGCGAGTCGGGTCAGTAGCCGACGTTCGCGGAGCGACGTTCGGACCAGGCGTAGGCGTAAGTGCTCGAGGTAGCGAAGGCCGCCGTGGATTAGCTTCGAGGAGGCCGACGATGTGCCGGCTCCCCAGTCCGTGCGCTCGACTAGCGCGACGCGAAGACCGCGCAGCGCCGCGTCGTAGGCAATCCACGCGCCGTAGATGCCGCCTCCGATGACGAGCAGGTCGAACGCACTACGGGCCAGCGCCGAAAAGTCCCGCTGCATCATTGCCCCGGTCGAGCGCGCACCGCACGGCCGGCATTCTTCAGCTCCGCGCGTAGCCAGCCAGGCCGGTCGGACATCAATCCGTCCGCACCCGCGAGCAGGGCTCGTTGGACGGTCTTCGAGCTGTTGCACGTGTAGGCCAGGACCGGCGTGCTCCGGTTGTGGATAGCGGCAACGATCTGTGGGGAGATCGTGCGCACATCAACGGAGAGGGCCCACACGTGGCTGATGGCCTTGTCGAGGGATCGTGTCATCCGGCTCGGTACTTTGAGGTTGAGTACGGTGCGAAGACCGCCGGCAACCATCTGGAGCGTGTCCAGGTCGAAGCACAAGATCATGACGCGGCGCTGCAGGCGGCGCGCCCGGACGTGTTGCGCGACCAGCTCAGCCAATCTCGCGTGGGTGCCCGCTCGTTTGTCCTGGGGTCGAACCTTGATCTCGAGCAGGAGCTGAGTACGACGCCCGTAGCGTTCGAGCACGTCGTCGAGGGTCGGCACGCGTTGGGCCTTGTACCGGCGGTCCAGCCAACCGCCCGCATCGAGCGTCCGGATCTCGTCCCACTCGCGCTGGCGGACGGCATGTCTGCCGCCACCAATCTTGTGCAGCGTGCGGTTGTGGTAAACGACAGGGACGCCGTCACGGGTGAGCTGCAGGTCCAGCTCGATCCCGTCGCACCCCTCGTCGAGCGCGGCGTCGAACGCCGCTATCGTGTTTTCGGGACGGCTTGCGGAAGCGCCGCGATGCGCGATGACCCTTGGCAGGCGGCGGGGGGCGACACGAGACACGCTGACTACCCTACCGCGGCACTAGGGTGTGCGTCAGGTCGAGGACGAACGGTCGTCTACTGGAAGCTCGCCTGTTCGACGAGCCACGCGTCGAACTCGGCCTGCGTCTGCGAGTGCAACGCTGCGCGCATCCTGTAGTGCCCCAAGCCGCACAGCTGCGAGCAGTTGATCTCGAACTCACCGGTGAGGGTGGGTACCCACCATACCGGGATCTCCATCCCGGGAACGGCATCCTGCTTCACACGCATTTCGGCAATGCCGAGGCTGTGGATGACATCTAGCGAGGACAGGTAGACGATGACCGGTTTGTCGACAGGGATGGCGACGTCGTTGATCGTGTAAATGTCATCCGCGCCAGCCGGGTCGTTCCGGTCCAAGCCAATGGCGTTCGTTGGGGTGATCAGGCTGAGGTCCCGCCGACCAAACCGACCATCAGGGCCCGTGTACACCGCGTGCCACTCGAACTGCTTGGCGATCATGTGGATGACCGTCGCCTCGCCTTCCGGTGGGAACTCGTTGACCCGACTGGCCCAGGCTGGGATTGCAAAACCAATCAGCAGGACGGCCTCGATGACGCCCACCGCGATCTCCAAGTAGCTCGATGTATGGCTCTTGACGCCGGCGTAGTCGGCGCGTGGGTTCGCGGCTGCCCGGAATCTGAACAACACCCAGACGAAGTAAATCCCCCAACCGATGAACATGATGAACATCAGGTAGTGGATCAGAACGATCATCTGATCGATCTCACCGGCGTGCGCGGAAGCCTGGACCGGCAGTCCCAACCATTCACCCATCTACGGATCTCCTTCAGTCCTGCGGACCGTCTGTGTGGCCTTCGTGACCGAGCGCCTGTCGCGATCGCTTGATCAAATGAAAGATGAACCCAATGAACCCGCTCAAGACACCACCTGTGACGCCCAGCAGCGTGAACACCGCCCAGTTCATGGATCGCGCGATCTGGGAGTCGGGGTCGCCACCAAAACAAATCGGGCAGGCGAACGACTCGCTTGGGAGAAGCGCGATCAGTGTAGTAGTCACCGCGATCACGCTCGCGATTCGGGGTGCCATGCGCATCATTCCATTCCGATCTGTTTGCTCTTGCGGACGAACACGATGAGATAGACGGCCATCGCCACGCCTGACACCGCGGAGCCAATCGCGAACGCGAGATGCCCTATCCCGCCTTGGCCGGAGGCGTACATGCCACTGCCCCACACTGTCACCATTACCGTCAGCGCGATTGACGCTGCGATGAACACGAGATGGATCGACCGGAGCGACATCATCAGCGATCAGTGGGCCTCGTCGTGTGCGGCGACCGGTGCATTGGCGTTCGGTATGGTCTTGTGCTCGCCGAACGTATTGGTGTGGCTGAGAATCGGAATCAGGAGCAGGACCATGAAAAAGAATGCCGTCAGCGCGAGCGCGGCGTAGATGCTCCTTCGCTCTCCAATCAGGTGCATGAAGTAGCTGGCGACGAGCGAGCCCTTCGTGATTGCGATGGCAAGAGCAAGCACAATACCCAGCGTGACCCCGATCTGCAGATACGAGGCCGCCACCGTGACGAGGGTCAGCACCAACAGCGTGCCCCCGATCTTCCAATACAGCTTGATGTGCTCTCTGACGTGCTCAGCGCTCTCACTCATTCTGCGCGTCTCCTACCATTGATTGGTGATTGGGCTGACTACAGTAGATACAACACAGGGAACAGAAAGATCCACACGAGGTCAACAAAGTGCCAATACAGGCCCGCAGCCTCAATGCGATTAATGAACTGTTCCTTGTTCTTCTGCCAGAGTGCGCTGCCCGGGCCGAGAAAGTATCCGTTGACGACGACTCCCCCGATGATGTGCATCGCGTGGAGACCGGTCAAGGTGAAGTAGATGGCGAGAAAGGTGCTCTTGCTCGGGAGGTCACCGTGCGAGAACTTTTCGGAGTACTCGTAGCTTTTTACCAACAGGAAGAGGAGTGACAAACCGATCGTCAGGCCCATGTATTTCTTGTAGCCGGCCAGGTTGTCGAGCTTCAGTGCCGCGTAGCAGAGCACCATGGTCACGCTTGACAGGATCAGCACGACGGTGTTGAACGCTCCGATGGGGACGCTGAGGATGCTCGACCCCATCGGCCACTCGACTGCGTTGATGCGAAGCAGGATATAAGTTGAGAACAACGCACCGAACAGCATGACTTCGGAAGCCAGGAAGAGCCAGATGCCAAGCTTGACGTTGGTCAGTCCGGTATCGGGGCGTTCGTCGACGACATACGGGATTTCCATCAGAGCTACACTTTCGCTGGTTCAGCCTGGGGCCCGCTCGGGTCGGCTTGCATGATGAAGTCAGTGTCGGCGCCAGGGACGCTGTACTCGTACGGCCCTCGGTGCACGCGAGGTGGAGACGAGAAGTTGCCGTGCGGAGGCGGCGACGGCGCCGTCCACTCGAGCGTCGTGGCCTGCCATGGGTTGGTGCCGACCTGTTCGCCCTTCTTGATGCTCCAGAAGAAGTTGAAAATGAAGAACAGCTGGAACAAGCCAAGCGTCCACGCGCCCATCGAGATGACGGTGTTCCAGACCAGAACGTCCTGATTCATGGAGTACTGCGCTCCGCCGTCATACATGCGTCGGTTCATGCCCGACAGCCCCTGGATGAACATCGGCATGAACACCACGTTGATGCTGGCGAACGAGCCCCAGAAGTGAATCTTGCCAAGCAGGTCGTTCATCTTCCGACCGGTGGCCTTCGGGAACCAGTAGTACACCCCACCCAGTAGCGCGAGCACCGTTCCGGGCGCGACGACATAGTGGAAGTGCCCGATCACGTAATACGTGTCGTGCAGGTGGATGTCTGGTGCGTTGAGTCCAAGCGGCAGACCCGTCAGCCCCCCGATCGCGAACATCGGGAGGAACGCCAGCGCGAATAGCATCGGCGTCGTGAACCGGATTGATGCGCCGTAGAGTGACAGGAGCAACGACGACAAGATCACGACCGAAGGAATCGAAATGATCATCGTGGTCGTCTGGAAGAACGAGCTCATCGTGGTCCCCATTCCCGTCATGAACATGTGATGGGCCCACACGACGAACGACATGAAGCCAAGGAAGACCACCGAGGCGACCAGCACCCGGTAGCCCCAGATTGGCTTGCGCGTGTTGTTGGCGATGATCTCCGCGACGATACCCATCGCCGGCAGAATCAGCACGTATACCTCTGGATGCGCCAGGAACCAGAAGAGGTGCTGCCAGAGCAATGGGCTCCCTCCCCCGCTCACTTCAACAGCCGAATCGCCGATGTACAGGCCGCTCGGGAGGAAAAAGCTCGTGCCGACCACGCGGTCCATCAACTGCAACACGCCAGCTGCTTCCAGCGGTGGAAACGCCAGCAGCAGTAAGAACGCCGTCACGAGCTGTGCCCAGACGAAGAACGGGAGGCGCATGAAGCCAAGGCCCGGTGCTCGCAACTGGATGGTGGTCACGATGAAGTTGACGGAGCCGAGCAGCGACGATGTGATGAGGAAGATCATCCCAATGAGCCACATGGTCTGACCCGTGGTGGCCCCGATGACCGACAGCGGGGCATACGATGTCCAGCCGGAGTTCGCGGCTCCGCCCGGCGCGAAGAAGCTGGCGAGCATCACGACGCCGCCCATGAAGAAGGCCCAGTAGCTCGCCATGTTGAGCTTGGGGAACGCCATGTCGGGCGCACCAATCTGGAGCGGCAGGACGAAGTTGCCAAACCCGCCGACGGCCAGCGGAACGACGCCGAGGAAGACCATGATGGTGCCGTGCATGGCGCCCAGCTGGTTGTAGAACTCGGGCAGGATGATGCCTCCCGACGCGCGCGTGTCGCCCAGCCAGTCGCCGATGATCGGAATCGGATCGGTTGGATAGGCGATCTGCCACCGCATGATCATCATCAGGCAGAAGCCGAATAGCAGGAATAGCAACCCCGTGACCGCGTATTGAATCCCGATCACTTTGTGGTCCACCGAGAACACGTAGGTTCTCAGGAACCCCTCGTCGTGGTGCTCGTGGGCGTGCCCGGCGTGGGCTGTTTCGTCAGCTGTCGTCACGTGATCCAACTCGTGACTCCTTTCGTCCGTGTGTTGCTTCTCAATGCGCCGCGAGGGACGGCTCGTGTCTCGGCGACACTGTCCGTGGCCCCCGCACTCGAGTCCCAAACCAGTGAGGCCGTTCGCGGCTCCGGAATTCTATCTGGGCCGAGGAACGGGCGCAAGGATCTCAGCGCTATACTCGGCCACGTGAACCTCACCTACGCCTCTGTGGTCGTCGTGCAGGTCGTCGTGCTGCTGGCGATGTGGCTTCTCTCGCGGCATTTCGGAGCCTGAGGTTCCCGATGCATCCCCTCGACTGGCTCATCATCGTCGGCTACCTCGCCTGGATCCTGTATGACGGGCTGCGGCGATCTCGCGGGGCCAGCGCGATCGAACACTACTTTTTGGCCTCGCGGTCGCTGCCGTGGTGGGCGGTCGGCTTGTCGGTCATGGCCACCCAGATGAGCGCCATCACGTTGGTCGGCACGACCGGGCAAGGGTACGCTGATGGCGCCCGATTGGTGCAGCTCTATTTCGGGCTGCCGGTGGCGATGATCATCTTGTCGGTGACGCTCGTGCCGTTCTTTTACCAGGCCCGAGTCTTCACGGCCTATGAGTATCTGGAACGACGCTTTGACGCCAGGACGCGGGTGCTCGCCAGCCTGCTGTTCTTGACATCGCGGGGCCTCAGCGCCGGGGTCATTATTGCAGCGCCGGCCGTGATCTTGTCGATCGTCCTCGGGTGGAGCCTCCCGCTCACGATTCTCGCGATCGGGATTCCGACAACCGTGTACACCATGTTTGGCGGGGTTCAGGCCGTGACCTGGGCCGACGTCAAGCAGATGGTCGTGATCCTGGTGGGCGTGACCGCGGCCGTCGTGGCGCTCGTGCTCGGGTTGCCGGATGACGTGGGCCTCGAGCCGGCGCTTCACGTTGCGGGGGTGACCGGACGTCTCCAGACGATCGACTTCACATTCGATATGAACGAGACCTACACGTTCTGGTCGGGTCTCGTTGGCGGGCTCTTCCTGATGCTCGGCTACTTCGGCTGCGACCAAAGTCAGGTTCAGCGGTATCTGACGGCCAGGTCGGTGGAGGCAGGCCGCTATTCATTGATGATGAGCGCGTTCGCCAAGATTCCACTCCAGCTGCTGATTCTGCTAACCGGCGTGCTCGTCTTCACGTTCTACCTCTTCAACAAACCGCCGATGCTCTTCAATCCGGCGTACGAAAGGCAGGTCCAAGCGAGCAATCTGGCCGACGAGTATGCGGCCCTGGAGGGTGAGTTCCATGAGGCGCACGTCCGCCGTCAGCGCGCCGCCGATACCCTCGTTCAGGTCAGGCAG
The DNA here is from genome assembly GCA_965216615.1 of Vicinamibacterales bacterium. Classification (GTDB taxonomy): domain Bacteria; phylum Acidobacteriota; class Vicinamibacteria; order Vicinamibacterales; family UBA8438; genus CAUZIB01. The sequence goes on from OZ244182.1 coordinate 381,426, forward strand.
GGCCACGATCTAACGGGCGAGGCCGCCGCCGTGCGCGCGTTCCTCGAGAGCGACCGGCACATGGTCGGGGTCCGCGAACGGGCGTCGAACATCGTCAAGCGCGTCACGGGAGACGATGGCTATAACGATGTGAACTACGTCTTTCCGACGTTCGTCACGACCGAGTTGCCTGTGGGCTTGGTCGGCCTGATGATTGCGGCGATCTTCGCCGCGGCAATGTCGAGTATCTCGTCGGAGCTGAACTCGTTGTCGACCTCGACGGTGATCGACTTCTACCGGCGGCATGTCAACAAGGAGGCCTCCGACCAGCACTACCTCCGAGTCTCGAAGGTGGCGACCGGTTTTTGGGGCCTGTTCGCCTCGATATCGGCGTTGTTCGCCACAAACCTCGGGTCGCTCATCGAGGTCGTGAACCGCTTCGGCTCATTCTTCTACGGATCGTTGTTGGGCGTGTTCATCCTGGCGGTTGGGGTGCCCCGAGCGACCTCCGCGGGGGCCTTCTGGGGCCTGATTGGCGGGATGGTCGCCGTGACGGCCGTGGCCGTGACGACCTCGATCTCGTATCTGTGGCTGAACGTGGTTGGGGCCGTTGCCGTGTTCGTGGTCGGGAGGATGCTCAGCCGCCCCCAGGAAACTGGGGCTGATGAGTGACGCAGGCTGTGAGATCAGGTAGGATGGTGTTCGATATACGACTAAATTGGTCGGAGATAGACCGCTAGGGGTCTGCCGTCCAGGCAGCGAATCTTATGACCACTTCGCAAGAGACAATCGAACAGCTCGCGACGAAGGACTACAAGTACGGCTTTGTGACCGACGTCGAGGAAGATCAGATCCCGCCCGGCCTGAGCGAGGATGTGATTCGCGTGATCTCGGCGAAGAAGAACGAGCCGGAATGGCTGCTCGAGTGGCGCCTGAACGCCTACCGGCTCTGGACCGAGATGACGGAGCCGCAGTGGCATAACGTCAAGGTCGACAAGGTCGACTATCAAAACATCATCTACTACTCGGCACCCAAGGCGAGACCCCAGCTCGAGAGCATGGATGAGGTCGACCCCGAGGTGAGGGCGACCTTCGACAAGCTTGGCATTCCGCTCGAAGAACAAAAGATGCTGTCAGGAGTCGCGGTTGATGCCGTCTTCGACAGTGTCTCGGTCGCGACGACCTTCAAGGGGAAGCTCGCCGAGCTCGGCATCATCTTCTGCTCGTTTTCGGAAGCGGTTCAGGAGCACCCCGAGCTGGTCCGGCAGTACCTCGGATCGGTTGTGCCGGCGACCGACAACTTCTACGCGGCGCTGAACTCAGCCGTGTTCACCGACGGCTCGTTCGCGTACATCCCGAAGGGCGTGCGATGTCCCATGGAGTTGTCGACCTATTTCCGGATCAACGCCGCGCAGACCGGACAGTTCGAACGGACGCTTCTCGTTGCCGACGAGGGGGCCACCGTGAGTTATCTCGAAGGCTGCACGGCGCCCAAGCGCGACGAAAATCAGCTGCACGCGGCAGTGGTCGAATTGGTAGCGCTGGATGCGGCCACCATCAAGTATTCGACGGTTCAGAACTGGTATCCCGGTGACGAGAACGGAAAGGGTGGCATCTACAACTTCGTGACCAAACGCGGTCGAGCCTTGGAGAACGCGAAGATCACCTGGACACAGGTGGAGACGGGTTCGGCGATTACGTGGAAGTACCCGAGCTGCATTCTCCAGGGTGACAATTCGGTTGGGGAGTTCTACTCGGTCGCCGTCACGAACAACCGGCAGCAGGCCGATACCGGCACGAAGATGATCCATCTCGGCAAGAACACCACGAGCACGATCGTGTCAAAGGGGATCTCGGCCGGGCACGGGCAAAACACCTATCGCGGGCTCGTTCGGATCGGCAAGAACGCCAAGAACGCGAGAAACTACTCGCAGTGCGACTCACTGCTGATCGGCGATCAGTGCGGTGCGCACACGTTCCCGTACCTCGAGGTGCGGAACACGTCCTCCCAGGTCGAGCACGAAGCGTCGACGTCGAAGATCGGCGAGGACCAGATCTTCTACTGTCGCCAACGCGGGCTCTCGACTGAGGATGCGGTCAACATGATCGTCAACGGGTTCTGCAAAGAGGTCTTCCGCGAGCTGCCCATGGAGTTCGCCGTCGAGGCCCAGAAGCTCCTTGGCGTGAGCCTCGAGGGCAGTGTCGGTTAAATGCTTGAAATCAAGAACCTCCATGCCAGTATCGGAGATCGAGAGATCCTGCGAGGCATCGACCTGACGATCAACGCCGGCGAGGTGCACGCCATCATGGGCCCGAACGGTTCAGGCAAGAGCACGTTGGCGAGCGTACTGGCCGGCCGGGACGACTACGTCGTGACGGCAGGCACCGTGACCTACGAGGGGCACGATCTTCTCGAGATGGAGCCCGAAGAGCGCGCTCGCGACGGCCTGTTTCTCGCCTTCCAATACCCGGTCGAGATCCCAGGCGTGAACAACGCCTACCTCCTCAAGGCGGCGCTCAACGAGGTTCGCAAGCATCGGGGTGAGACCGAGCTCGATGCCATGGACTTCATGACCTTCGTCAAGGAGCGGATGAAGGTGCTCGATATCGACGCGGGTCTCCTCAATCGACCAGTCAACCAGGGCTTTTCCGGCGGAGAGAAGAAGCGAAACGAGATCTTTCAGATGGTCGTGCTCGAGCCACGACTGGCCATCATGGACGAAACGGACTCCGGATTGGACATCGACGCTCTCCGGATCGTGTCGCGCGGCGTGAACGCACTTCGGTCGCCCGAACGGGCCACCCTCGTCATCACCCACTATCAGCGGCTGCTGAACTACATCGTTCCCGACCGGGTGCATGTCCTCTCAGATGGCGGAATCGTCAAGTCAGGCGGTAAAGACCTTGCCCTCGAGCTCGAAGAAAAGGGCTACGGCTGGATTGACAGCCACACGCCCGCGCCCGCAAGCGCATAGTCTCGGAACGTGTCGACGATGACGACTCAGCTGGTAGAAAGCCAGGACATGTTCCGCGTCGCGTTCGAGCAGGTTCAGCGCGAGCGTGCGCCGGCACACCCTCTTCGGTCGCCGGCATTTGCCTACTTCAACGAAGTTGGGCTGCCGACGACGAGGCTGGAGGACTGGCGCTTCACGAACGTCAGCCCAATTGGCCAACAGCATTTCGAGATACCCGCAACGGAAGACGTCGATCCGGCGGCGGTTGCCGCCTTCGAGCTCCGAGGCGTCGACGGTCCGCGGGCGACCGCCGTGAACGGTCGATACGTCTCCGAGTTGTCCAGCACCGATGCGGTGCCCGGCGGGGTACAGATCCGCAGCCTCGCGGCAGCGCTCAACGGCGGCGAGGCGTCGCTGAACTCTCCGATCGGGCGACTCGCCACCTTCGACAACCCAGCGAGGGCGTTCACGGCCCTCAACACGGGGCTGTTCGATGACGGCATTGTCGTGCAGGTGCCCGACAACACCATCGTCGAAGCGCCGGTTCACCTGTTGTTTGCCGCGACCGGACACGACGGGGCGATGAGTCATCCACGCGTTCTGGTGGTCGTCGGCGAGAACAGCCAGCTACGTCTTGTGGAGAGCTACGCGGGTCTTGGCGATGGCGCCTATTTGACGAACGCCGTGACTGAGATCCAGGTGGGCGACAACGCGGTCGTTGATCACTACAAGTTGCTCCGCGAAAGCGTCGAGGCGTACCACATCGCCAGCATGCACGTGAAGCTCGGTCGGAGCGCTAACTTCTCGTCGCACTCGATTACGCTCGGTGGCGCGATCGTGCGAAACGACATCATTGGCGAGTTGGCGGGCGAAGGCGCCGAGTGCACGCTCAACGGGCTCTATCTGGTCAACGGCACTCGTCTCGTCGACAACCACACGACCATCCTCCACGCGCAACCTCACTGCGACAGCCACGAGCTGTACAAGGGCATCCTCGATGACCGCTCCCGCGCGGTGTTCAACGGCAAGATCATCGTGGCGATTGACGCGCAGAAGACCGACGCGAAGCAGACGAACAAAGCGCTGCTGCTCTCGGAGGACGCACAGATCAACACGAAACCGGAGCTCGAGATCTTCGCTGACGATGTCAAGTGTACCCACGGCGCGACGATCGGCCAGCTCGATGCCGACGCGCTGTTCTACTTGCGCTCGCGCGGGCTTGATGCGGAACAGGCGCGAAACGTGTTGATCCACGCGTTTGCGAGCGACCTCCTGAATCGGATCGCTATCGAACCCATTCGGCGCGAGCTCGACGCTGTTCTTCTCCAGCAGCTTCCGGGTTCTGGGCACACGACGTTTACAGTGGAATGACCCTCAACGCAGGCGCGCGCAGTGAGGAATCGATGACCAGTCCGTCTTCCGCGTCCTCGGCTTCGGCTTCGGACTCAGTGCTCGACGTCGATCGGATTCGTCGAGATTTTCCGATCTTGCAGCGCGTCGTGCGGGGCAAGCCGCTCGTCTATCTCGATAGCGCCGCGACGACCCAAAAGCCTCTCCCGGTGCTGAAGGCGTTGTCCGACTACTACTCGCACGGCAATGCGAACATCCATCGCGGTGTGTACGTCCTGAGCGAGGAAGCCACCGCCGCCTACGACGCGGCACGGAAGAAAGTGCAGCGGTTCATCAACGCGAGCACCTGTCGCGAGGTCGTCTTCACGCGCAATTCGACGGAAAGCATCAATCTCGTGGCGCAGAGCTTCGGCCGTCAGAACGTCGGCCCGGGTGACGAGATCCTCATCACCCACATGGAGCACCATTCGAACATCGTTCCGTGGCAGCTGCTGTGCGAGCAAACCCACGCCCGGCTCCGCGTCGCGCCAATCGACGACAGCGGCGAGCTGCAGATGGACGAGTTCGAAAAGCTGCTTGGCTCGAGGACGAAGCTGGTGGCCTTCGTCCATCTGTCCAATTCGCTGGGCACGATCAATCCTGCGCGGGAAATGGTCGAGCTCGCGCATCGCCGCGGCGTGCCCGTGTTGATTGACGGCTCGCAGGCCGCGTATCACATGCCGGTGGACGTCCAGGCGCTGGACTGCGACTTCTATGTGTTCACCGGGCACAAGGTGTATGGGCCGACCGGGATCGGCGTGCTCTACGGCCGGGAGGTCCTGCTCGAGTCGATGCCGCCCTATCAGGGCGGCGGCGACATGATTCGGTCGGTGACCTTCGAGAAAACCACCTACGCGGATCTCCCAGCGAAGTTCGAAGCCGGAACCCCGCACATTGCGGGGGCGATTGGACTTGGTGCAGCGATCGACTACATATCCGGCATTGGCTTTCCCGCCATTGTGGCTCACGAGCGGGATCTCCTCGAGTACGGCACGGCGGCGCTGGCGGAGGTTCCAGGGCTCCGAATCATCGGCACGGCCAGAAACAAGGCCAGCATCCTGGCATTCGTACTCAAAGGGGCGCACCCCCACGACATTGGTACGATCGTCGACATGGAGGGGGTGTCGATTCGGACCGGACATCATTGCACCCAGCCCATCATGGACAGGTTCGGCGTGCCAGCGACCGCACGGGCCTCCGTTGGGATGTACAGCACGCGGGCAGAGCTCGATGCCCTTGTTCGGTCGTTGCAACACGTTCGCGGGACGTTCCCGATATGAGTGATCTAAGGGAGCTGTATCAGGAGGTCATTCTCGACCACAACAAGCGCCCGCGGAACTTCCGGGAGCTCGACGGAGCGGACCGGCACGCTGACGGCTTCAACCCTCTGTGCGGCGACCGGCTCGCCGTGTATGTGAACCTCGACGGGGACGTCGTGACAGACGTCACGTTCTTGGGCTCTGGCTGCGCGATCTCCAAGGCCTCGGCGTCGCTCATGACCGATGCGATTCAAGGCAAGACCCTCGCCCAAGTGGAACAGCTGTTTCAGGAGTTCCACCAGATGGTGACCACCCACGATGCCAACGCCGACGATACCCGGCTTGGTAAGCTCGCCGTGTTGGCGGGCGTGCGCGACTATCCGACCCGCGTCAAGTGCGCCAGTTTGGCCTGGCACACCCTGCGTGCGGCTTGCGATGACACGCACGAACTCGTGACCACGGAGTAAGATCGAGATCGTCATCATCACGAATCATTGCCATGAGCATCCTCAAACTGAACGACGTCCCACCGCCTCACGACGACCGCGAGACGGACGCGCCGACACCAGTCGCACCGATTCCGCCGACCCAGCCCACGATTGATTCGAGCGCGCTGACGGCCCCGGCTCCGACCACACCCGAAGCGGAGCCGATCGATGTCGACCCCGTGAAGACACTGGAGCTCAAGCCGAAGATCGTCGAGCAGCTGGTGACCATCTTCGACCCGGAGATCCCCGTCAACATCTACGAGCTCGGCCTGATCTACGACATTCAGGTGGACAAGCAGGGACTCGCGGTCATCCAGATGACGCTGACGGCACCCGGCTGCCCGGCGGCGGTGACGCTTCCGGCGGAGGTCCACGGAAAAGTGAAGTCGGTCGAAGGCGTGACGGACGCCCGCGTCGATCTCGTCTGGGAGCCGCCGTGGGATAAGGACCGGATGTCGGAAGCCGCGAGGCTGCAACTCGGTATCTTCGACTAGCCCGCGATGAGCGGTCGACTTCGGATTTTTGCCCCCGCGTCGGCGTCGAACCTCGGTCCCGGCTTCGACGTGCTTGGCCTGGCACTGCCCCAGCCGGGTGACGTCGTCGAAATCGAGGAATGCAACCGCCCAGGCGTCCACATCGCCGAAGTCTTCGGTGCGCCGTCTCTCTCCGCTGACCCCACCGAAAACACCGCTGGTGTTGCCGCTGCTGCGGTGCTTCGCCGGTTGGAGCGCCAGGAGTCTTCCGGGGTTCGCCTCTGGTTGCACAAACAGATGCCGTTGGCCAGCGGCCTGGGCAGCTCCGCCGCCAGCAGTGTTGCCGCCGCGGTCGCCGTCAATCAGCTCTTCGGCAACCCGCTGCCAAATAAGATGCTCATCGACTGCGCCCTCGAGGGCGAGGTGGCCGCGTCGGGTTCGGCTCATGCCGACAATGTCGCGCCTAGCCTTCTGGGTGGCATCGTGCTGATTCGAAGCCTCGATCCTTCTCCAGACCTCGTGTCGCTGCCTGTGCCACCCGCGCTGCGGGTGGTCGTTGCGCACCCGCACGCCGAGGTGCAGACCGCGGCGGCTCGCCGCCTCGTGGCCGAGCATCGGTTCGAGATCTCGCAGACCGTCGCAAACTTAGGGAATGTGGCGGCGCTCGTTAGCGCCCTCCACTCGGGCGATCTGCAGCTTCTGGGGCGAAGCGTCCAGGACGCGCTGGTGGAACCCATCCGAGCACCGCTCGTACCGGGGTTCGACGACGTCAAGTGGGCTGCTGTCGATGCAGGCGCGCTAGGGTGCTCGATCTCAGGCTCTGGACCGTCAGTCTTTGCCCTTGCAGACTCCGACCAGGCAGCGACGGCGGTCGCGGATGCGATGCAGGCGGCCTTTCTCGATGCCGGCCTCGAGAGCGATCGTTATCTCGGTCCGGTCAACACCCGAGGCGCGTGCGTGCTTCCGGGCACGTGAGAATCCGCGCTCTGATTGAGGTTGCGGTGGCCACCGGAAGAGGGGACAATTCCAGCAGTATGGTGTCGACACGTTTCCTGTCGCTCGTCTGGTTGGTGGTGACGCTGGCGTGCGCCGGTCTGCTGACATCGGCCCGCGTTGATGCACAGCTTCTCGGCGCGTTCAGCGAGGAAGAGGAAAACGAGCTCGGCCGCCGCGCGGCCGAGGAAATGGAGCAGGACCTTCAGCTCCTCGACGATGGGGACATCGCAGCCTACATTTCAGACCTCGGACAGCGACTAGCTGAGCAGTCGGCACGTCCTGGGATCGCGTACCAGTTCAAGGTGGTCGACACTGCCGAGATCAATGCGTTCGCGCTGCCCGGTGGCTTCATCTACGTCCACCGCGGCCTGATTGACGCCGCCGATGATGAGTCGGAGCTCGTCGGCGTGCTCGGGCACGAGATCGGGCACGTCGTCGCGCGTCACGGCGCCAAGCAGGCGCAGCGGGCCACCTACGCGAATCTTGGGCTGAGCGTGCTCGGGTCGGTTCTCGGAAACAGTGCGCGCAGTCAGCTCGGCGGCCTGGCGGCCGAGATGGTCACCGCCGGAACGTTCATGAAGTTCGGGCGCGACGCCGAGCGCGAGGCGGATCGCCTGGGGGTCCAGAACGTTGTTGATGCCGGGTACGACCCGAACGGGATGATGACGTTCTTCGAGAAGCTCGATGGTCTTCGTGCCGGTCGGGGTAACGCCGTCGAGCGGTTCTTTGCCTCGCATCCCGAGCCCGCCGAACGAGTCGCGAACGTCCAAGACCTCGTCGAGGCGTTCGGCCACATGAGCGACCTCGCGCGGTCCAGTCGGCGATTTGAAGATGTGAAGCTCCGGCTCGCCAGCCTCCCGCCTCCGCCGGGCCCCGAACCGGCCGGGTCGTTGACGGCGGAATCGGCCGCAGACGGCTCGCTAGACTCGCTCTCGTCGACGGCGGCGGATGCGGTCGTCGCGGATCCGGTGCCCATGTCGTATCCCGGCACCGACGTGGACTACCAGATCGCCGCGCGGTTCGCACCGGTATTTCACCAAGCCCTCGGATCGAGTCCTCGATTCGACTACATCACCCGGTTCGATTTCGACGGTGACTGGCGTGGCGACAACAACTGGGCCAACGCGGCCGATACCCAATATCCGCTGACGGCGACCGTCTACTTCAACGTCAGTGAATCCCCCACCCACTACTTTATTCACTACGCGGCGTTTCATCCCCGCGACTACAAGGGCGGTAATGTGCGCGGCGTCGTGCTCTCGCAAGTCCTCAGGGAGACTGCCAGGAGGCACGGCGACTACGACCCGACGGGCTTGTCGCAGGCGGCCGTCCTGGCCCACGAGAACGACATGGAGGGAGCGCTGGTTGTCGTGGAGAAGGCGCAAGGGCTTTTTGGCAGTACCCGTGTCGCGTACGTCGAGACCCTGGCGCACAACCAGTTTCTCCAATACCAGGTAGACCGCCGGTTCTTCGGAGGATCACGCGCCGATGCCATTAGGGTCGAGGACGAACACGCGGTCTTGTACATCGAGCCCAAAGGGCATGGCATCGAGGCGTATCACGGAGGCGACCAGCTCGATGATGACGATGTCGACGGGTTCGTCGTCTACCAGTACGCCGAACAAGCCGAGGAACCGACGGGGCAGCTGGCGGGGATCGGGATGCAGGAGCGTGTCGGCTACGAGCTCGTCTCGCTTACCGAGACACTCTGGCACTACGCCAAAGACCGGCACACCGCCATCTTTGACGGGACGTTCGACTACCAGGACTGGAGTGTCCAGGTACAAGACACCGATGGAACTGTCCGGCAGCACGACGTGTCGCTCGGCGAGGTTAGCTCGCTCCTTCGAGGCGTCGTTGGTGGGGTGAACATGGCCCGGCCACCCTGGGGCTGGTATGACCAGGACGAGGAAGGGCAGCGCCAGGGCAGTTGGTTTCTGACACCGGCCGAAACGGTCAAGTGGCACTTTGGGCTGGACGACGAATTCTCTACGACCTACCTGCACCACCCGGCACTCGGGCACTACCGCGACGGACAGCCAGACTAGTTGTTAGGGTGGCAGCGACTCAAAGTTGCTGATGACCCGAAGCGCGGCGGGCCGGGTCGAGGGCCTCAACATCAGGAAGCGCTTTCCGTCGAGTGCCGTGTCGTAGGATGCGACGTTGCCGCCGGGATCTCTCACAAAGATTCCGGCGAAGAGTCGGCGGGGTTGCCCGACCTGACCGGTGTCGGTGTCTACTGAGACGGCAAAGAGGTCGCGGCCGTGTCGGAAGTAGAGACTCGAGCCATCGCGCGCCCACACCGGTTCGGCTCCTCCTGTCGTCGAGACGCGTACGCTGGTTTGACCGGGCTGAGCTCTGACATACACCTGGTCGCCATCGGCGGCATCCGAGACATAGGCAAGCCATCGCCCGTCAGCTGACAGGCTGGGTGCGCGCTCGTTAGCCGCCGTCCCGACGATCAGCGAGCTTTCGGCGCCATCATCCGGCCCGGCCCTCCACATCCAAATGTCGCGCCCTCGGTCAGGGTACGACTCGTGAAAGAACAAACGTCGCCCATTGGGCGACCACGATCCGGGCGTCCGCCCGTCGCCGAACACCAGCGTTTCAATGGTCGGGCGCACGTCGGTCGTCGTTCGGTAGATCCGCTGCGGTCCCTCGCGGTTGGAGGCAAACGTGATTCGTCCGTCGGCCGACCAGAGCGGAGTGTGATTGTCGCCTGCGTCCTCCGTGAGCTGACGCCGCGCCTTGGTCTCAGAGTCCAGGAGCCACAGGTCTCGCCGGAAGGTGTCGCTGCGAACTGCCACGGCGATTCGGGATCCATCGGGCGCGACCCGGGGCGCCTGGTGGGCTGCGATGATCCCGTCCACATCGACTGCAGTACCCGTCTGGTCAACCCAGACCAGCGTGTTGTCGATGGATGTTTCAGCCAGGTCCACATAGAGGAGGCGATCACCGCGCGAGGCGGTCAGACTGGATCGACCGAGCCGGTCGTACCCGATCGCTGAACCTGCCACCCCTCCGCCCAGCGGCAATGTTGGCCCTGTCGCTTTCCGCTCAACGACGTCGACCGGAGTGACGAAGATCTCCCCGCGACGCGCGAAGACGATTTGCCCGGATTCAACATAGAAGGCCGCACCGTCGACGGGTGCGAGGAGCTCGTAGTCCGACGAATCTCGCGACAGCCACGCGACCTGTGGGTCTCGGTCCTGGCGCGCGACGGTGAACAGTAAGGACTGCCCATCTGGCAGGAAGTGTGGCCACCCGTGCGAGACTTCACCTGCATCGAGGTCCACGTCTGTGAGTGCCTCGGGTAGCGCAGCGTGCTCGGGCTCGAGCGCGACCAGCTCGAGACCGCGCCTACCCAACGGCGCGTACACGATCTCATCGCCCGGACCCCAGGTCGCACCGGCGACAGTGCCGGCAACCGGCGTAATCTCGATCGGCGCGGATCCGTCGAGCGCCAGCCACTTGAGCCATCCGCCGGCGAAGAATCCCACGCGCGTGCCGTCCGGGGCGAAGAACGGCTGAGCGGCGTTCTCGGTTCCCTCGAGCGGCATCACCTCGAAGCTGTGAAGCCGTCTGAGAAAAAGCTGCGCCCGACCACCGGCGATGGCCGTGTAGACGAGCGCCGAACCGTCCGGGCTGAGGGCCGCGTCAACGAAGGCGTGTTCGGCGGGCAACGTGATCGACAGGGCCTGCGGCCGCGCCATGGCGGCGCGAGCGCAGGTGGCCGCGTCAGCAGCCACGTGGCCCCAGCGGCGACGGCCATCAGGCCGACGAAGCGGGCGATTTGCGACACGGAGGTCCGGGACGTCGACATGGGAATCAGTAGCGCGCCCTAGCTCGACTCAGCGTCTCGGCGATCGTGTCGGCGAGGTGTCCCGGTGCGCGCACACGCGCTGCTGCTCCGTAGCCGAGGATCCAGCTGCGGAGTGCTGCGTCCGTGCACACCTCCAGGGTGACGAGCAGCGAGCCGTCTTCTCGCCGCTCGATCGCTTGCGAGGGATGCCAAATGCGCTCTTCGACGTAGGGCGCCACGTCCGCGGCGAACTCGATCTCGACGCGCTCAGGGTCGCCCTGATGGATGCCGAGCGAGTGAGAGAAGGCTGCCTCATCGAGGTCGTCACGAACCTCGAACGAGTCGTCCAACAGGGAGAGGCGTCGTATCCGATCGACGGCAAAGGTACGCACCTGCGCATAGCGAGCGACGTACGCAAACAGGTATAGCCCTCCGTGTGCATAGATCAGCCGATAAGGATCGACACGATACATCTTTTCCTGGCCGCTCGAGAGCGAGTGATACCGCATCGCCACCTTTCGCTGATTCAGCACTGCGTCGAGAAGCTTGGCGATGGTCTGACGCTCGTGGGCCTGAGCGCGCTTGGGGGCCGGGCCGGCCTTTGCCTGGATGACGGCGGGTAGTCGATCGAGGAACGCTCGCACGCGAGACCCCAGCGACCGTTCGAGCTTACCAAAGGCCTGCGCGAGATCTTCGGCGAACGGCGTTCCCGACAGGCACTCCATCAGCGTGCGGCTCAGGTAGAGTGCCGACACTTCGCCCAGCGTGAACCCGCTGTCGGCGAGGGTTCGAAACGGCCGCGTACGGAGCTTCCAGCGCTTCTCGCTCTCGACCGCCTCATCGTAGAGGGCAAATCCGGCTTCCTGCAGGGCATCTAGATCTCGGCGGATCGTCCGCGTCGTGACCCCCGTGAGGTCCGCCATCTGCCGGATGGTGACCCCGCGAGATCCTTCCAGTTCTCGGAGCAGACGCCACTGCCGGACGATCTCGGCATTACGTGCCATTTTATGAACCTTTGTGCACCGATTCCTCGTCTCAATAATAAGGGGGGCGAGGGTGACCTACCCTGTCATACCCCCTGCGTAGACTGGGCGTGGGAGGAGGTCATCATGAGTCAGAACCACGAAGCCACCGCGCAGGAGCTAGAGTTCGAGTCCCTCTCGGGCGAGGCATACAGGTCCAGTCGGGCAAGCAATCCCGTTCCGCTGTGCGTCGTATGCGGCCGCGCCAGGGCTCGGTTGAGTCTCGCCCGCGATCACGGTCACGCACCTGCCAAGCTCTGTCTCCGGTGTCACCATGCCGTGCTGCAGCAGCGCAAAATGCTGCGTGCCAAGCTGCATGAGTCTCCGGCGAATCCGCAGGTGGAGCGAGGTGCCCTTCGACGACATCACCTCGCCGGCGACGCGGGTCTCATCGTCCCCCGCGGGGCATCGCTTGCACACGAGGCCAAGTACGCTGAGTTGACCCGCCGTCGCCATCGAGCGCAAGTTGCCGTTCGTCGGGCACTGGCGGGCGACTTGCTCGACTGCGCCGGATGATACGATTGCGGTGAATCGGCAGCGTGGCGCTGTCGAGAACGGGGACCCCGGCGCAACGGCTTCGGGGAGAACAGTGGCAGATCACGCAGCCTCACGGTCGTCGTTCGCGATCGTTTCTTCGCCCGCCGCCTACGCCCGCCTCGACGCAGTTCAGTCGTTCATCAAAGGCCTGCCACCATCGCTCGAGCTACTGCTCGTGGGCCACACCAGGGAGGCCGTCGATGATGTTGCACGCGACGTCACCCGCAGCCGCGGCGCCTCGTTCGGCGTACATCGCTTCAGCATGCGTCAGCTGGCCTCACGTCTCGCCGCCATTGAGCTCGCGCGGCGCGGGCAGGCCGTGGCGTCCCCCCTCGGAGCCGAGGCGGTGGCCGCACGCGCGGCGTTCGATGCCCTCGACACGGGGGCGCTCGACTACCTCACGCCGATCGCTCGGCTGCGGAGCATCGGTCAAACGCTCCGTAGCACACTGGATGACCTCCGAGCCGCTGACGTAGACGTCGGAGAGCTGAGCGCGCATGGCGCTCGGTAACACGGGGTGACGACGTGCGGGTCGATGGGTACACGTACGCCGCACTGTGGGTCGCCACGACCGATTCGGGGCGCAGCTGTCCGATGCGGGTCTGGTCGACCGGTCAGCCCTCTTTCGCACTGCGGCGGCCGCGCTCGACGCCGGACCACTCGTGTGGGTCCCCGTCACGGGACCTCTGGTCCTGGTGGACGTCGAGGTCCACGATGCGGCGGTGCTGGCGCTGGTGCGAGCATTGTGCAACCGAGCGTCGCACATCCTGGTGACCGTTCCCACCGGTGACGACCAGACCCTCGACGCGCTTGCTCGGCTTCCGGAAGCGCCGAGTCCGACCCGAGTGGGTACGCCGCGCGCGCCGGGGGGGGATGCTCTGGACTCGGCACTCGGTACGCGAGTATTTGTTCGATTCAACGACCCCGCCCGAACCCGAGTCGCTAGCGCCGACCGACCTGCCGTCCGTGAAGCTGTTCTCCGCACCAGGCGAAGGACGCGAGTGTGTGGAGATCGCCCGCGCCGCGCTCGCCGAGGCCGAGCGTGGCGTTGCCCTCGACCGTATGGCCATCCTCGTTCGAGCGCCACAACTTTATGGGGGCCTGCTCGAGACGGCCCTGGACCGCGCCGGCTTGCCGGGTTGGTTCGTACGCGGGACGCGGGTACCCGACCCGAGTGGTCGCGCGTACCTCGCACTGCTGGCCTGCGCAGCCGAGCAGCTGTCGGCGCGCCGGTTTGCCGAGTACCTATCGCTGGCCCAGGTCCCGATGCTCTCGGACGACGGCGGTCCGCCGCAGGGGTCGCCGCAGTGGGTGCCACCCGATAGCGCCTCGACCGAGCTGCCGGCGCAAGCCGTACCCGCGCAGCTGTCCCTATTCGATCCGTCCGGGCCAGAGGCGGAGCCGACGGGAGACCATGAAGCGGTGCTGGCTCAGCCGGTGGTGGCCGGATCGCTTCGCGCCCCCCGTCAGTGGGATCGACTGCTCGTCGAGTCGGCGGTGATCGGCGGGCGCAGCCGGTGGACCCGTCGTTTGGACGGACTTGCCGAGGAGCTCCGACTGAGACGGGCGGAGCACGCAAGCGACGACCCGGAATCGCCGAGGGTGCGTGCCCTGGAGCGCGATCTCGAGAATCTCTCCCATTTGAGGCGCTTCGCGTTGCCGGTCATCGACGCTCTCGCAGCGTTTCCATCACGCGCCACATGGGGTCTGTGGCTCGATCAGCTGGAGCGACTGACTCCGATGGTGTTGAAGGACCCTGAGCGGGTGCAGTCGGTGCTTGGAGAGCTGCGTCCAATGGCGCGTGTCGGTCCGGTGGCGCTGGCGGAGGTCCGAGACGTCCTGGCAGGCCGCCTCACGTCGCTGCACGCCGATCCTCCGTCGCGCCGGTTCGGGCAGATCTTCGTTGGCTTACCCGAACACGCGCGTGGCCGGCAGTTCGATGTCGTGTTCGTGCCTGGACTCGCCGAGCGGATCTTTCCTCAGAAGCAGCGACAAGATCCCCTCTTACTTGACGACGTGCGCCGCGCCCTCAACGAATCGAAGTCAAGCGAAGGGGTCTTGGGACTGCCGACCCAGGACGAGCGTGCGGCCAACGAGCGGCTGTTGCTGAAGCTGGCGGCCGGAGCTGCCACGACTCGGCTCTACCTGTCGTACCCACGGCTCCAGCTGAGCGAGTCTCGTCCGCGCGTCCCCTCGTTCTACGCACTCGATGTCGAGCGCGCCAGGCGGGGGAAGGTCCCAGACTTCCCGACTCTGGAGCAAGAGGCGTACGAACAGGCCAAGGCCCGCCTGGCGTGGCCTGCACCGGATGACCCGCGCGACGCGATCGACGACACCGAGCACGATCTCGCGACACTGGGCCCCCTCTTGCGACCCGGCGTGACCGCGGACGTGAAGGGCCGCGCACGGTACCTGCTGTCGCTCAACCCCGGTCTGCGGAGATCCCTTCTGACACGATGGGCGCGGTGGACGACGCCGTGGTCGCGCTATGACGGCTTGTGTGATCCGAACGCCGCCGCACGCGAAGCGCTTGCGGCCCATCGGCTCCACGCCAGGCCCTACTCGGTTTCTGCGCTGCAGCGGTTCGCCAGGTGTCCGTATCAGTTCTTTCTGTCTGCGGTGCTCCGACTAGAGCCCCGTGAAGAAGCCGAGCCGCTCGAGCGAATGGACCCGGCTGACCCGCGGGCGGATGTTTCACGAAGTGCAAGCGGAGTTCGCGCGCGAGCTTCGACGGCGGGGCGAGTTGTTTCCGATCACACCCGCGGCCGTTGACGCGGCTGAGCGTTCGCTGGATGCCACCCTCGACATCGGATCGCTGCCGCGTACCACGACGAGCTCGCCCCGGCAATCGAGCGCGTGTGGTCGGACGAGGTGGAGTGGATGCGCGCTGACCTCAAGACATTGCAAGGGATGGGTGCACCGCGTGGCCGACGAGGATGGCGAGTGGGTGCCGATTCACAGCGAGTTTGGATTCGGGTTTGGCGGCGGGGACGGCCGAGACCCGGCCAGCGTGCCCGACCCGGTCACACTCGACGGCCAGTGGCAACTTCACGGAGTCGTCGATGCGATCGAGGCGCGGACAGGACCGAGCGTCGATGGCGACCTGCGGGTCACCGATCACAAGACTGGCAGAAATCGGACGCGCACGCGAATGGTCGTGGGGCACGGTGAGGTTCTGCAGCCTGTGCTGTACCGTCTCGCCGTCGAGGAGGCCCTTGGCCGTCCGGTTCACGCGTCCAGGCTCTTCTTCTGCACGGTCGCCGGGGGTTTTGCCTCGCGGTCGGTGCCCCTTGGCCCCGATGAGCGCCGCCAGGGGCTCGAGGTGCTGGAAATCGTCGATCGGGCGCTCGAGGCCGGCGAGCTGCTGCCGGCGCCGCGGGCCGGGGCCTGCACGTGGTGTGATTTCCTCGAAGTCTGTGGACCGTGGGAAGAGAAGCGAGTCGATTGGAAGGACCAGGCCCGGCTCGCCGATCTGCACACGCTCCGTCGCATGCCATGAGCGTTCAACCTTCGAAGCCGCTCGTCGATGCCGAGGTCCGTGACCGGATTCGGACCTCATTGGCCGAGAGTCTGCTCATCGAGGCAGCCGCGGGTACTGGCAAGACAACCGAGCTTGTGGCGCGCATCGTGAACCTTCTCGCATCCGGGACGGCTCGCGTCGACCAGATCCTGGCTGTGACGTTTACCGAGAAGGCGGCCGGTGAGTTGAAGCTTCGGCTTCGAGAGGAACTCGAGCGAGAGCGCCGGTCGATCGCGTCGTTCGGTCGGGAGACGGCCAGCTCTAACCACCTTGACCACGCGATTGCCCATCTCGAGGAAGCTCAGGTGGGAACGATTCACGCGTTCTGCGCCGACCTGCTTCACGAGCGCCCGGTCGAAGCCGGGGTCGACCCGCGCTTCGAGGTGCTGGCCGAACCGGAGGCATTGCGTTTCTTTGCGCAGGCGTTCGATGCCTGGATCGAGGAAGCCCTCACTGATCCGCCCGAAGGCGTGCGACGGGCACTTCGACGGCGCACGTCAGGGTCGCGGTTCGGCTCGGGCGACGAGATCGAGGACAGCCCGACGGCGCGTCTTCGTCAAGCAGCATGGCGTCTGGCTGACTGGAGAGATTTTCCTGCCCCGTACCGGCGCGAGTCCTTTCCTCGTGTCGCCATCATCGACGAGATCGTGGGTCATCTTCGAGACTTTGCAGCGTTGAGCGCGAAGGCCACCGATCGCCGCCGCGACCGCCTCTATCTCGATACCCGTCCGGCCCGACTCGTGGCCGAGGCCATTGGAGCGAAGGACCGCATCCGGCCGCAACGGCGTGACTACGACTGGATCGAGGCGCAACTCGTCGAGCTCGCGGCCAACCGGGATTTCATGAAGGCCCAGCGGGGGAGCGGTGTGAGCTATGGGGCAGAGATCCCCCGACAGACGGTTCAGAAACAGCACGCGAGGATGGTCGAGCTGCTTCGAAACTTTCGTCGAGTCGCGGACGCGAGTCTTGCGGCGCACCTCCAGGTAGAGCTGCAAGAGCCGGTGATCGGCTACGGGCGGATCAAGGCTGATCGAGGCGGACTGGACTTCGTTGATCTGCTGCTCAAAGCGCGCGACGTCATCCGAGACGACGATGGCGTGCGGCAAGATTTCCAAAGTCGGTACACCCACATCCTCGTTGACGAGTTCCAGGACACGGACCCACTTCAAGCGGAGATCCTGCTCCTGCTGGCCGCGACGGATCAGAATGAGCGAGATTGGCAACGCGTCACGCCGATTCCAGGCAAACTGTTCATCGTCGGCGATCCCAAGCAGGCCATCTACCGGTTCCGTCGCGCTGACGTCCGGACCTACCACCACGTCAAGTCTCAGCTCGAGGACCGCGGGGTCCCGTCGCTGTCGCTGACAACGAGCTTCCGGGCGGTGCCTTCGATTCAGCGGGCCATCAATCGAGCCTTTGCGCCCCTCATGACGTCAACATCGGCACAAGCGAACTACGTGGCGCTCTGTCCGCATCGCACGGACTACGACACGCAACCGAGCGTGGTCGCGTTGTCGGTGCCGCGGCTGTACGGCATGCGTCGAGTCGCGGCGACGGCGATTGATCGGTCGCTCCCCGATGCAGTCGGCGCCTTTGTCGACTGGCTCGTTCGAGAGAGCGGGTGGACGGTGACCGAGCGCGGGTCTGATCGAGTCCCGGTCGCCGCACGGCATGTGTGCTTGCTCTTCCGCCGCTTCGAAAGCTTCGGCAGGGATGTCACGGCCGGGTATGTGACCGCGCTCGAAGCCCGGGGAATCCCACATCTGCTCGTTGGCGGTCGGACGTTTCACACGCGAGAAGAAGTCGCGACGATGCGCGCGGCGCTTTCGGCGGTCGAATGGCCGGACGACCAGCTGTCCGTCTTTGCGACGCTGCGGGGCTCGCTGTTCGCCATCGAAGACCAGGTGCTGTTTACCTATCACCAGAGGTTCGGTCGTCTGCACCCGTTTGCGATTCCGCCCGAGCTGCGATCTACGGAGGCAGACGACCCGGCGCTCGTTGCGGTCGCCGATGCGCTTGACCTGTTGAAGGCGCTGCACCATCAGCGCAACGACGTGCCAGTGACCGCGACGATCGGTCGGCTGCTCGAGGCGACCCGTGCGCACGCAGGGTTCGTCATGCGACCAGCCGGAGAACAGGCTCTTGCCAACGTGCTGCAGATTGCCGAACTGGCGCGGCGGTTCGAGGCGACTGGCGGACTGTCGTTCCGGGGATTCGTCCAGTACCTGAGGGAAGAGGCCGCTGCGCGCCAGGCTGGGGAGGCGCCCATTCTCGAAGAAGGCAGCGATGGCGTGCGTTTGATGACGGTCCACCGCTCGAAGGGACTGGAGTTCCCGATCGTGATTCTGGCGGATCCGACATGCCGGCTTCACCGGAAGACGGCGGACCGTTACATTGATGCCGATCGGCGCCTGTGCGCGATGAGGCTCGGCGGGTGGCAGCCGCTGGAGTTGCTTGATCACGAAACGGCGGAGGTGGCGCGCGACCGGGAGGAGGGCATCCGTCTCGCGTACGTCGCGGCGACTCGCGCCCGGGAACTGCTCGTCGTTCCAGCCGTCGGTGACGGACCGCACGCGGACGGCTGGACCAGTCCCCTGCACGATGCGGTGTACCCGGCCTTGGGCGCGAGGCGGTCTGCGGCACCGCCGCCCGGGTGTCCCGTGTTCGGCGGAGATTCAGTCCTTGAGCGACCGGACGGAGACCCGGCGTCGGCAGAGACGGTGGCCCCGGGGCTCCACGAGTTCGCGGCGGCGTCGACAGGTGCCGGGGCACCCTCCGGAGGCGGAACGGTGGTCGACTTCGCGTCGCGTGCTGAACGGCCGGCCATGACGCCGCCTGACGATCCTTACGGCGTCGTGTGGTGGGATCCGCGGACGCTCAACTTGGGTGTCGACGCCCACTTCGGCATTCGCCAAGCCGCGCTGCTGTCAAAGGAGGCGCCCGACGACATCGTCGAACGCGATCTGGATCGCTATCGCGCGTGGAGGCGATCGAAGGAAGACGCGCGCGCGCACGCAACCAGACCCTCTCTGGTTGTGCAGACCGCCACGGAGCGCGCCGCCGAGCAGGACGCCGTGCCACCGAACGCGCTGGTTGCCCCGCTCGACGTCATCCAGTTACCCGCGGCGCCGGACCGGCCGACCGGCGCCCGCTTCGGCTCGCTGGTCCACGCGATGCTTGGGACCGTCCCGCTGGACGGAGACCTCGACCTCCGCGACCTCGCGATGTTGCACGGACGCTTGCTCGGTGCCAGCGACGCGGAGCTTTCCGCCGCGGTTGAGGTCGTCACATCCGCCGTCCGACATCCACTCCTTCAGCGCGCGAGGGCGGCCATGGCTCGAGGCCAGTGCCGACGCGAGGTGCCGGTGTCGACCTACGAGGACGATGGCACGATCGTCGAAGGGGTCGTGGACTTGGCGTTTCTCGAGCTCGGTGACGGGCGCGAGACGCTCGATACCTGGACGGTGGTCGATTTCAAGACCGACCTCGAGCTGGAAGTCGGGCTCGACGTGTACGAGCGCCAGGTCACGCTATATGCTGAGATGATCGGCCGGGCGACCGATAATCGGACGGTGCCGGTGCTCATGCGAGTGTAAAACGCCGATAACTGGAGTGACGGATATGGTGTGGCTCTGGCTGGTCATTGCAGTGCTCGGTGCGGTCATCGTGTACGACCTCGGGCAACGGAAGCACGCGATCCTCCGCAACTTCCCAATCATCGGGCACCTACGCTACGTCCTGGAGTCCATCGGTCCCGAGCTGCGCCAGTACATCGTCACCGACAACGATGAGGAACGTCCGTTCAGCCGGGATCAGCGCCGGTGGGTCTACGCCTCATCGAAGGGTCAGAACACGTACTTTGGCTTTGGCTCCGACAACGAGATGGAGCGATCGCCCAACTACTTGATCATCAAACACAACGCGTTTCCGTTGGACACGCCCAGTGGGGACCCGAGCTACGCCATCCCTTGCACCAAGGTGCTCGGGGGACATCGCGGCCGGGCCAAGGCGTTCCGCCCGGCGTCGGTGGTCAACGTGTCTGGCATGAGCTTTGGCTCGCTCAGTGGCCCGGCAGTCGAGGCGCTCAACCTCGGTGCAAAGGCCGCCGGCTGTCTGCAAAATACCGGCGAGGGGGGGGTGTCGTCGCATCACCTCAGAGGCGGCGACATCGTCCTGCAGATCGGCACCGGGTATTTCGGCTGCCGCGACCTGGACGGCCGGTTCAGCATGGAGCGGCTGAAGGAGAGCATCGACCGGGGACCGATTCGCGCGATCGAAGTCAAGCTCAGCCAGGGTGCCAAACCCGGGGTCGGGGGGCTGCTCCCCAAGCGCAAGATCACTCCGGAGATCGCGGCCGCCCCGGGGATTCCCGGCGACCGTGATTGCGTCAGCCCGGCGGTACACCGGGAGTTCCACGATGCTGATAGCCTTCTGGACTTCGTCGAGCGACTCGCCGACGAAACGGGCCTGCCGGTTGGTATCAAGTCAGCGGTCGGCGAGACAGCGTTCTGGCACGATTTGGCTCGGCTGATGGCGTCGACCGGACGAGGTGTCGATTTCGTCTCGGTCGATGGTGGTGAAGGGGGAACGGGGGCGGGACCGCTCGTCTTTACCGACCATGTGGCACTGCCGTTCAAGGTCGGCTTCAGCCGGGTGCGCGCGGCGTTTGAGGAAGCTGGGATTGCGGAGCAAGTCGTGTTTGCCGGGTCCGGCAAGCTCGGGTTTCCCGAGCCGGCGTTACTGGCATTTGCTCTGGGCTGCGACACGATCAACGTGGCGCGAGAGGCGATGCTGTCGATCGGCTGCATCCAGGCTCAGCGCTGTCACACCAACCACTGCCCGACTGGCGTCGCCACCCAGAACCGATGGCTGATGGGTGGGCTGGATCCGACGTCGAAGTCGTCTCGGCTCGCCAACTACATCGTCTCGCTTAGAAAAGATCTGCTCCGGCTTGCCCACGCATGTGGTGTGCCGCACCCCGGACAGGTGCGGCCGGACCAGCTCGAGTTCGTCGACGACCGATTCGGCTCGAAGACCGTCGGCGACATCTTTGGATGTCATGTAAGATCGGCCACCTCCGAGGCAGCATCGGCGAGTAATCACCACGCCAGTGGCCAGAACACGCAAGAAGACGCATCGCCACAACACCACCCATCGGTCCTCGGGTAGACCCTTGCTGGCCGGGGTGTGCCTGGCCGGCGTCGTGATTGCCGGAAGCACGTGGGCGCTCTGGCCGTCGAGCGCAACCGGCGCGCGAGAAACCCAGGTCGCCGCGCGAACGCTCCGCTCCTTGCGCGTCTCCGTGCTGCGAACGATTCCCCACGACACCTCCGCGTACACGCAGGGCCTGGTGTGGCACGGGAGTCACCTCTACGAAAGCACGGGGCAGTACGGCGAGTCGCGCCTCCGCCGAATTGATCCCGCCACCGGGATGGTCGATCAGCAGATCTCCATTTCGCCCACGTTCTTCGGCGAGGGGATCGCCCTGGTCGCCGACGAGCTGTTCATGCTGACCTACCAAGCTCAACGCGGGATGGTCTTTGACCTCGAGACGTTCGACCAGATCCGAACCTTCCGCTATCGCGGTGAGGGATGGGGGCTGTGCTACGACGGTGGCCGTTTGATCATGAGCAATGGGTCCGACACGCTGACGTTTCGCGATCCGTCGACCTTCCAAGAGACGGGTGACGTGCGGGTGACGCTGAGGGGGCTGCCGCTCACCGGGCTCAATGAGCTGGAGTGCGTAGGGGACGTGGTGTACTCCAACGTCTACCAAGACGATGCGATCGTCATCATTGATCCGGGTAGCGGGCGGGTGACGCACCAAATCGACGCGTCCAGTCTATTGACACCCGAAGAAGCACGCGGTGTGGATGTGCTGAACGGGATCGCATATGACCCGGGCGCGGAGACCTTTTACATCACGGGCAAGGACTGGCCCAAGATGTTCGAAGTCCAGTTCGTGGAGTAGTCGACGCGCTATCGAGATCGAGGTACGGCGCGTCGTCCCGATCCAGAAGAAGTCGTGCCACCGCCCCCACCTTGGTACCCACCCCCGGTAGCCGATCCGCCGCGCGAGGACCCACCCGACGTGCCAACGCGCCGACCCCCGGAGCTACCGGTCGCGCCCCCGCCCGGCTGAGCGGCGTCGGCCGTACGGGGGCGAACCCGCGTATAGCCGCGGGTCCTGTACACGCGGCCAGAGGAGGGTGATTCAATGTCGACACTCGGCAACACCACGAACGGGCTGGCTGATGCGCCGATGAAATAGGGGTAATAGCCGGCGCCCCAGGCCCGCGATCCAAACGGCGTGACGTAGTACGGATAGAGGTCGTCGTACCAGATCGGGTCATAGAACCCACCGAATCCGCCGAACCCACCGAAGCCTGGGCTCGACCAGCCCCCACTCCGGCTGCGTCGCTCGACGACGAAGTGGTCGGGGTAGGAGAGGGCCACCAGCAGGTCGATCACGTCGTGGCCGATACCCGCGTCGTCCAGCGCAATCACTGCGGCCGAGTCCAGCTGCAGGTTCGGCTCCGTCTCGATGAGGAGACTCTCGACGACCCGGGCCTTCGTCTTTGCACTCGCGTCGATCACGTCCACGAGCACGAGCTCTTCAGTGCTCGCCCGGCGAGCTTGCCTGATCTCCGCCGGCTCGACCAGCAGGTTCGCGGGGGCTCCGGGCAGCCCCGCCGTCTCGGACAGGGCCATCGGTGTGTAGCGGCGGATCTCGAGCTGTTGACGGTCACCGATGCTCACCAGCTGTATATCTACCCAACTCGACGGCGAGGCCATGAGGCTCACTCCAGATACCCGGCGGGTAGGCCCATCACTGCACGTGATCTCTCCACTGGTGAACAGTCGCTGCTCGTCGCGAGACCACTCACTCCGATCCCATCCCTGACACTCCGCGTCGCTGATGCGATGCTGCGCGCCGTCAGCTATCAGCCGACGCTCAACCAAGATGTCCGCTCGGGTCGCGGCCGTCAGTATCACGCCGGCGGGACCGTCTTCGGTGGGAGCAACGCAGACTGACGTCTGGTCGATCAGCGGTGCCTCTCCTTCAGGCTGCCCGCTCTGATCGAACTGCTCCTCCCACAATTGCCAACAGCCGAGCCACGGCATCCACCGAGCGTCGGCCGAGGCATTCTGGGCTCCCGCAGACGTTCCAGTGCTCGCCACGACGAGGACCAACGCCGCCATCCAGGTTCGCACGTCTCGCATCGCTCTTCTCCCTTGGAACCGCTTAGAACGCGAATTGCACCCCGCCTGTAATTTGCACACCCGTGAGATCGATCGGATCGAAATCGATAAAACTCGGGTCCATGTCTGCCTCGGCCCACCGATAGCGAACTTCGAACGTCGCCGAGATCCGTCTGGTCATGCTGACGTCCACACCGCCGAAGACGTGGGCCGAAGGCGTCCACCCAGCCGATGTAAAGACATCGCCGAAGATCGAGAAGTCCTCGAAATCCACGAAATCACCAATCTGCTGGAATCTATACCACAAGAGACCACCACCTGCCCCGACGTACGGGACGACGCGCCCCGGAATCCAGGCATACTCACCGACGGCCCGGCCGCGGGGCACGAGCGCCAGCTCGAGGCTGCCCGACAGATTCACCTGGGCCAGCGAGGTCTCCTGCTCGATCTCCAGGTCGTCCGCATCGACGAACTCCCGATAGTTGGAGAGCGCCGTCTTGCTGCTCGCGTCGACCCCGAAGAGGACGTCGAGCCGTGATGTCAGCGGCAGACCCACCTCCACGGCAATCCCCGGCGCGTCGAAGTCCCGTTTGTCCAGCGTGAGCAGCTCCGTCGTGAAGTCGAAGATCTCACTCTCGGCGCGCATCCTGACCCATTCCCCGCGCACGCCGATTGACAGGGTTGGCCGACCAAAGAGGAAATCAGGCGACCGGGGTGTCTGCCCAAGGCTGGCCGGCGCGACCGAGTTGGACTCTGCGGGCTCGGCGTCAGCACCTGCGACCGAGGCGAGCAGCACCCACACGACGACGGCGTACGGTCGGAACACACTCATCCTTACCCTCACGAAGTGCAGATATCGTGCCGGCGGAAAGCCGCGTGTTTCCGCCCGATTCTGTCTGACTATTCTCCACTGACGTGGTCACGACGTCACCTTCGGGGGACGCGGAACCGTGTGCTATGCTGCGGTGAGGCTGGCCCTTCTGTCCATTTGGAACAGCACGTGCGGCTTAGAATCGGTGTGTTCGCCCTTGTCGTCATGACCCTTGCGGGCGTTGGTTTGGCTGCGCTGCGAGCGGCGCCGGCCGGCGAACCTGCCCCGCAGCAAGATTTTCGATCGCTCTTGGACGAGCGGACGAAGTCTGACCCGGACCGCCCGGGCCCCAGAGAGTTCACCTTCACCCGCGGCGTGTACTCGAATCCGTGGCGCTGGAACTCCTCTTGGGCCATCGATTTCCCGAAGGCCGACCGGCAGTTCGTGGCGGCGGTCGACACGCTGGTCGACATGGATGTCTCGGAAGAAGAGAACCCTGTCCGGCTGGACGACCCGGGCCTCAGGCGCTTCCCCTTTCTCTACATGCTTGAGATCGAGGGCATGTCGCTGACGCCAGCCGAGGTCACTGGGCTCCGTGACTACCTGCTCGCCGGTGGTTTCCTCGTGGTCGACGATTTCTGGGGCGAGTACGCGTTCGCGGACCTCCAGCAGGAAATGCGGCGGGTGCTCCCCGAGTATTCGATCGCTGAGATTCCGCGAGACCACCCGATCTTCAACACCGTCTATCGGATCGAGGAGATCATTCAAGTTCCCGCGATCGGCCGCTACTACGGGGGAGTGACCACGGAGTGTTACGGCTGCGACGTATTCACACGCGGTATCTTCGACAACGATGGGCGTCTCATGGTCGTCATCAACGGGAACACCGACCTGGGTGATGCGTGGGAGTGGTTTGAACGACCGGAGTATCCTCTTCAGTTCTCCAGCTTCGCCGTTCAGTTGGGCGTCAATCTCGTCGTCTACGCCATGAGTCACTAGTCACCACGCCTATGACGATCCGCGTGTCGATTAGCAGCAGGAGTTGAGTCGAGCCAGTGCTGGAGTCTCTGTTCGAGTTTCTGTTCAAGTACCGCCCGCTGCTGTTTCAGCAAGGCGACGTGGCGTTCCGAGCGTCTTGGCTCGGGTTGCTGGCGCTAGTGCCGGCTGCGGTCGCTGGGTATCTGATCTTCCGCACGTACGCCAACGTCCGCGGCAACAGTCGGCGGCTTGACCGAACCATGCTCACGGCCATCCGGTTGGGCGCACTCGGTGTGCTCGCCGTGTGTCTGTTGCGCCCGGTCCTCGTGCTGTCCTCGGTCGTCCCGCAGGAGAACTTCCTGGGCGTGCTCATCGACGATTCGCGCAGTATGCAGATCGCCGACGTCGCCGACACCCCGCGGTCCGAGGCCGTGCACGCGATGTTTGGCGCTGAGAGCGAGGTGCTGGCGGCGCTGGCCGACCGGTTTGCGCTTCGTTTCTTTCGCTTCTCGTCTGACACCGATCGGATTGCTGAGGTTGGCGGGCTGACGTACGAGGGCACGCGTACGCACGTCGGCCAGGCTCTGGGACGTGCCCACGAAGAGCTGTCGGGAGTTCCGCTGTCGGGTCTCGTCGTCGTGACTGACGGCGCCGACAACGCGCTACAAGGAGTGGGCGAGGCGTTGCTACCCCTCCAGGCGGCCGGCGTGCCGGTGTTTCCCGTTGGTCTCGGGCGAGAGCAGTTCGACCGAGACATCCAGATGAGCCGGGTGGAAACGCCACTCCGCGTGCTCAAAGATGCGTCGCTCGCGGTTGAGTTGATCGTCACGCACCAGGGGTATCGAGGCGAGACCGTCTCCGTGCAGGTCGAGGACGAGGGCCGGATCGTCGGCACCGAGGATGTGCAGCTGCCTGCAGACGGACAGCCACAAACGGTTCGCATTCGCTTCACCGCGTCTGAGACAGGCCCCCGGCTGTTTCGCTTCCGCGTGTCACCGCGTCCGGACGAGATGGTGACCCAGAACAACGTGCAGGAAGCGCTGATTGTCGTGGAGGATCGCACACAGAAGATCCTCTATTTCGAGGGTGAGCCGAGGTGGGAGGTCAAGTTCCTGCTGCGTGCCGTCGAAGACGACGAGAACCTTCAAGTGGTGCTGCTGCAGCGGACCGCCGAGAACAAGTTTCTCCGCCGCAACGTCGATGGGCCGGATGAGCTGGTCGGTGGCTTCCCCAGGACCCGATCCGAGCTCTACGAGTACCGCGGCTTGGTTCTCGGCAGCATCGAGGCCGGGTACTTCACACCAGATCAACTGCGCATGGTCGCCGACTTCGTGAATCACCGGGGCGGCGGCTTGCTCATGCTTGGCAGCCATCGGTCGTTTGCCGAAGGGGGGTACGCCGGCACCCCCGTGTCAGACGTGCTGCCCGTTGTCTTGGACCCGCCGAGCGCGGACGCCGGTGATGGATACTTCGCCGAAGTCGGCGTCGCTACGACGCGCGCCGGGGCATCCCATGCCTCGACGCTGATTGCCGACACGGAAGCGGCATCGGTTGAGCGCTGGAGAACGCTGCCGCCGGTCTCGGTTGTCAATCCGATCACGGAGGTCAAGCCCGGGGCGACCACGCTTCTGAAGACCCCCGAGGATCTCGTCGTGCTGGCGTATCAGCGATACGGCGCCGGCAAGTCGATGGCGTTTCCGGTCCAGGATTCCTGGATGTGGCAGATGGATGCCGACGTGCCCGTGGAGGACCTGACCCACGAGACGTTCTGGCGGCGGCTGCTGCGCTGGCTCATCGCCGATGTGCCGGACCAGGTCGTCGCCCGCGTCAATCAGGAACGGGTGGAGCCCAACGAGCTCGTGACGGTTCTCGCCGAGGTCGGCGATGACAACTACGAGGAGCTCAACAACAGCGCCGTGGTGGCCATCGTGACCGATCCATCGGGGGATCTGATTGAGCTGCCGATGGAGTGGACCGCCGAAAAGGACGGAGAGTACCGGACGACCTTCACGGCGGTAGAGGAAGGGTTCTACGAGGTGCTCGTCGAGGCGTCCGTCGGGGACGAGCTCCTTGGCGAGGACGCGGCGTATGTGCAGGTTTCTCCGAGCGATACTGAGTTCTATGACTCGACCATGCGCTCGCCTCTGCTGACTCGCCTCGCCGAGGACACCGGCGGTCGGTTGTACACGCCGGCGACCATCAACGAGCTTCCGGACGACATCCAGTACGTCGGCGGGGGCGTCACCGTGATCGAAGAGCGCGACCTGTGGGACATGCCCGTTCTCCTGGTGCTCCTTGTCGGCCTCGTGCTGGGCGAGTGGGGTTATCGTCGGTTCAGGGGGCTGGCGTGACGGCACGCGCAACGGTCCGGATCTTTCTGACGGCGATCATGGCGCTCGTTGGCCTGGCGACGCAGGTCGAGGGACAGCAGACCCACCTGTTGGTCGTGACGGGGCTGGGTGGAGACGACGCGTACACGGAGCAGTTTCACACGTGGGCCACGACGCTCGTCACGGCTGCGACGACACGCTACGAGCTTCCGACGGAACGCGTCACCTATCTCGGCGAGAAGCCCGACCTCGACCCTGAGCTGATCAGTGACCGATCCACACGCGAGAACATCGCGGCGGCTGTTGACGCGATCGCCCGAGAGGCGGGGCCCGACGATCACATCGTCATCGTCTTGTTCGGGCACGGGAGCTTCACCGACGCGGCCCGCATCAATCTGCCGCGGCGCGATCTGTCAGCCGAGGACTTCTCGGGTCTTCTCGAGGCGTTTCCCGAGCAACAGGTGACGTTCGTGAACACAGCGAGCGCAAGCGGCCCGTTTATCGAGACGCTGTCAGGTCACGGTCGTACGGTCATGACCGCGACGAAGACCGGCCGGGAGCGGAACGCCTCGGTGTTCGGAGGGTACTTCGTCGAAGCGTTCGCCGATGGAGAAACGGAAGCGGACCAGAACAAGGATGAGCGGGTCTCGATGCTCGAGGCATTCACGTACGCGCGTGCCCGCGTGATCCAGAGCTATGAGTCCGAGGGTCTTCTGGTCACGGAACACGCGATCCTCGACGACAACGGCGACGGCCAGGGCAGCGATGAGCCGGATCCCTTGGCCGGTGATGGCATGGTCGCGCGGACGCTGTTCTTGACCAGTGCCAACGGTCGCCGCGCGGACATGGCGTTTCCTGACGATCCCGATCTGCGTCTTCTGTATGCAGAACGTCAGACTCTGGAAACGCAGGTCGATGAGCTTCGACGCCTGAGAGGCGGGTCGGATCCGGAGCAGTATCAGGCCGAGCTCGAGCGGTTGATGATCGACCTGGCGCTGAAGAGCCGGGAGATTCGGCAGCTTGAGGCGTCCAAAGCGGGCGCGCCGGAGCAGTAATGGTAACAACGCGGACTGCAGCGTGCCTGGTCGGGGCCTCGATGCTCGTCCTTGTCGGAGCTGGCACCGCCGTCGGGCGTTTCGTCGACACTCCGCCAGGGAACGTCGAGTACGATGGGCGCTTCACGTTCGTGCGACTGAGCTACGAGATGAGTCTCCGCGGCGTGATCGGCGGCGTCATGCCGAGGACCGGCTTTGGGACGCTTTTCGGGGACCGAGACCTGCCGTGGGCGCACGACTATCCCCGAGCCGAGCGCAACCTGACCAAGATTCTCGAGGAAGTCACGTTGCTGGACCCGTACCAAGCACCAAACGGCGGGAACGTGTTTTCGGTTGGGGCTCCGGAGATGCATCGGTACCCGTTCGCGTACATGTCCGAGCCCGGGTTCTGGACGCAGACCGACGAGGAGGCAGCGAGCCTTCGAAGCTATCTGCTCAAGGGTGGTTTTCTCATCTTCGATGACTTTCGCGACGAGCACTGGTACAACTTCGAGGGTCAGCTGCGGCGCGTGCTCCCTCGTGCACGCCTCGTGCAGCTGGATATCTCGCATCCTATCTTTCATGCGTTCTTCGACATCAAGACGTTGGACATGGACTCGGTTTACAACGCGCCGCCCACGTTCTGGGGCGTCTTCGAGGACAATGACCCAGCCGGCGGTTGATGATCATCGCCAACTACGACAACGACATCGGCGAGTACTGGGAGTTCTCGGATACCGGCTGGTATCCGATCGAATTGACGAACGAGGCCTACAAGTTCGGCGTGAACTACGTGATCTACGCGATGACGCACTAACGGGAGAAGGTAGAAGTTAGAAGGAGCAAACCTTGGAAATCGACATCCAGCCTGACGAGCCCAGGGACCTCGAGGCCCCAGACGATATCGCGCTTGCCGACAAACTGAAGGCAGGGCGCGAAAATATTCTGAGCGAGCTGCACAAGCTGATCATCGGGCAGCGCGAAGTGATTGAGCAGGCGTTGCTGACCCTCTTCGTGGGCGGGAATAGCCTGATCGTCGGCGTCCCGGGATTGGCGAAGACGCTGCTCATTCAGACCATGGCTCAGGTGCTGGACTTGAAGTTTGCGCGCATCCAGTTCACGCCCGACCTGATGCCGTCGGATATTACGGGCACCGACATCATCCAGGAAGACCCGGACACGGGGAATCGGAAGATGGTCTTTGCGCCCGGGCCGGTGTTCACCAACATTCTACTTGCCGACGAGATCAACCGGACGCCGCCGAAGACGCAGTCGGCCTTGCTCGAGGCGATGCAGGAGCATCGAGTGACGGTGCAGGGACGCACGTACCAGTTGGAGGAGCCGTTCTACGTCTTTGCGACCGAGAACCCTATCGAGCTCGAGGGCACCTATCCGCTTCCGGAGGCTCAGCTCGACCGGTTCATGTTCCACGTCGTGATCGCCCACCCGCCTGTTGATGAGGAGCTGGAGGTCGTCAGAACCACGACCGCGAACCTGGAGCCGGAGTTTTCCCACGCCGTCACCGGTAGCGACTTGATCGCGTTCCAACGGCTCATCCGAAAGGTGCCCGTGTCGGACGCCGTATTCCAGTACGCTCTCGATCTGGTTCGAACGAGTCGTAGCGGTTCGCCGGACGCGCCCGACTTCGTGAACAAGTGGGTGTCGTACGGCGCAAGCGTCCGGGCCGCGCAGTATCTGGTCTTGGGCGGTAAGGCGCGCGCAGTGACCCAGGGGCGGTATCACGTCAGCTTCGAGGACATTCGGGCGCTGGCGCATCCCGTGCTGCGGCATCGAGTGCTCCTCAACTTCCACGCGGAGTCAGAGGGCAAGACCTCCGACGAGATCATCGACCAGCTACTCGAGGCCGTTCCGGTCCCGCAATCGCAAATGGCCTGATGCCTGCTGACGCCACGCAGTACACCAGCGCGGGTGCCCGGTTCGTCGATCCTCAGGTGCTGGCTCGGATCGGCAACCTTCAGTTGTTGGCCAGGACGGTCGTCGACGGGTTCATCAACGGGCTCCACAAGGCGCCGTACCTCGGTGTCTCGGTTGATTTTGCCGAACATCGCGGCTATATGCCGGGTGACGACATTCGGTTCATCGACTGGCGGGTGTTCGCACGCACGGATCGCTTCTATGTGAAGCAGTTCGAGGCCGACACCAATGCGAACTTCTCAGTGGTTCTGGACGTGTCCCGGTCGATGAGCTTTGGCAGCGCCGGGATCACGAAGCTCGACTACGCGCGCTACCTCACCGGTTGCCTGAGTTACTTGTCGAGCAAGCAGCGTGACCGCGTGGGGCTCGTCATGTTCGACGATAGGGTCGTCGAGTACGTGCCGGCGTCAGCGAAGCACCTCGACGTCGTCCTGCAGAAGCTCGACACCGTGGAGGCCACGCGGGCCGGAGACCTCGCGAAGCCCCTGTTCCAGTCGACCGAGTTCTTCAAGCGGCGCAGCATCCTCGCTGTCGTCTCGGACTTCTACGAGGACCCTCAGGCCGTCGTCGATGCCATCAAGCCGCTGCGATATGCAGGCAATGACGTGGCCGTGTTCCACATCCTCGATCCGGCCGAGATCAACTTCCCGTACGAAGACGCGTCCAGTTTTCAGGATTTGGAAACGGGACGTAAGCTGCCGATCGTGCCGGAGAAGCTTCGCGAGCAATACCGTCAGTTGGTCAAGGAGCACACCACCGCTATCGAGAAGCTCTGCGGGCAGAACCAGCTCGACTACGTGCTGTTCGACACATCGATGCCGCTTGATCATGCGCTGTTCAAGTATCTCGCGATTCGCCACAAGATGATGAGGACGCGCTGATGGCGTTTCTCGCGCCGTTGTTTCTGCTTGGTCTCGCCACGCTGGCCGTGCCGGTGATCATCCACATGATCCAGCGCGAGCGAAAAGAGGTCGTCGAGTTCCCGTCCCTGATGTTTCTGCGGCGGATTCCGTATCACTCATTTCGGCGACAGCGTATTCGTAACTGGTTCTTGCTCTTGCTGCGATGCGCAGCCATCGTCCTACTACTCGCCGCCTTTTCGAGGCCGTTTTTCCGGGCTCCGGCGCTGGCTGCGGTGACATCGGGTGCGCGAGAAGTCGTCGTGCTGTTGGACCGGTCATACAGCATGGGCTATGGCGATCGCTGGGACCGCGCGCGCGCGGCCGCGGCCGAGGTCGTCGATGGGTTGAGCCCAGAAGATCGTGCCACCGTGATCTTCTTCGACAGCGGCGCCGAGGCGGGCCCCCGGTCGACCACCGACCGCGCCAGCTTGACGGGACTCATTGCCGATGCCGAGCCTGGCTCGGGGGTCACCCGATTTGGTCCGGCCTTGGAGCTCGCCGAAGGTATTTTCGAGGACTCGGATCTGCCGCGACTCGAAGCGGTTCTCATCAGCGACTTTCAGCGTTCAGGGGTAGAGAGCGCGCAAGGGGTACGCTTTCCGGAGGGCACGATCTTGACAGCGGTCGCGGTGAACGACGAGACCGCGGAGAACATGAGCGTTGCGGGTGTGACGTTCGAGCGCGAGTATTTTTCGGGCCGGGAGCGGCTGTCAGTCTCGGCGCGGGTGACCACGCGCGGGAGTAGCCCGGTGACGCAGCTGGGCGTCACCCTGGAGCTTGGCGCGCGTGAAGTCGAGACGGTTCAGGCCGACCTCCCGCCAAACGGCTCGACGACGGTGAGCTTTGCGCCCGTGACGCTGGGCGCTGCTCCGGTGAACGGGGTGGTGCGCATCGAGGGCGATCGCCTGGCCACCGACGACGCGTTCTACTTCGTGGCGACTCCAGGGCAGGTCGTCGACGTGCTGATCGTCGGCAACGAGCGCTCGACATCCGCTGGAGCGCTGTACCTGAGCCGCGCGCTGGGCATCGGTTCCAGTCGTGCGTTCGACGTCACGACGATCGGCATCAACAACCTCGATGCCGGCGACCTGAGCGGACGGCAGCTCGTCGTCCTCAACGACACGCCCCCGCCAACCGGTCACACGATGGAAGCGCTGGAGCGCCTCGTCGAGGCAGGCGGAGGATTGCTCGTGGCCGCCGGCGAGCGGAGCGTGTGGCCACCGGAGGCGACGACCCTGTTGCCGGGCACGCTGGGATCTCCGATCGATCGTTCCGGTCGCGGCGGCAGTTTGGGCTACGTCGACTACAGCCATCCGATCTTCGAGCTGTTCAGCGGGCCGCGCAGTGGCGACGTGACCTCGGCTCGGTTCTTTCGCTATCGGCCCCTCGAGGTTCTCGAGTCGGCGACCGTGCTCGCACGCTTCGACGACGGATCGCCCGCGCTCGTGGAGCGGATCGTGGGCGACGGCCGCGTCGCCTTCTGGGCTTCGACCCTTGATAGTTTCTGGAACGATCTCGCGCTGAAGCCGGTCTATCTTCCGTTCGTGCATCAATTGGCCGGACACCTGGCTACCTATACGCCGACCCCGCCATGGTTTGCGGCCGGTCAGGTGCTCAACCTTGCGGAGCAACGCAGCCTGCTTGCCGAGACGGGCCTGACGGACGTCGATCTCGTGGCGGTCTCGCCGTCGGGTGCGCGCATACCGGTCAGTCAGGCCGAGCGCGCCGGCTTTCTGACTCTTGAAGAACAGGGGTTCTACGAGATTC
This sequence comes from Vicinamibacterales bacterium, assembly GCA_965216615.1. GTDB lineage: Bacteria > Acidobacteriota > Vicinamibacteria > Vicinamibacterales > UBA8438 > CAUZIB01. Next base: position 414,805 of record OZ244182.1, read on the forward strand.
GGGATGCCACGACGACCGAAGACTCACCGTTGACCCTGGCGGCCAACGTCGACCTGTCAGAGGCCGATCTGTCGACGATTGATCCGGAAGAGCTGGCGAGCAGTGTGACGGGGCGGACCAGTAATCGTGCCGCAGGGGACAGCGGCCCAGTGCGCGAGTTTACCAGCGAGGATCTGGAGCGTCGCCAGAGCGTGTGGTGGTACCTTCTGATACTGGCGTTCGGGCTGTTCGTGGCTGAAACCGTTGTTTCGAACCGCCTATCGCGCGCCTCCCTGCAGGTCGATTAGAATGAACGTATGTTCAACCAACCGCTCTTCAGCGCCGACCGCGATGAGATCCTTCGCGCCATCCGACACGTCAGGAATCGGTGGCGTCTCCGGGTCGCGTTGCGGGGCGGGGCGGTGCTGGTCGCGGCGGCGCTTGGAACACTGGTCGTGTCGTCCTCGGGTCTCGAGCTGTATCGATTTACCCCCGGCGCGATCGTCGCGTTTCGTGTCCTGACCTATCTCGCACTGCTCGGATTCGGATGGTGGTTCTTCATCCGTCCGATTGCCCGCCGCGTTACAGACGAGCAGGTTGCGTTGTATCTCGAAGAACACGAGCCGTCTCTCCAGACGGCCGTGCTCAGTGCGGTCGAGGAGTCCAAGCGGGGCGATCGCGAAGCCACGAGCAATCACTCTCCCGAGCTCGTCCGTCGGCTCGTCGAGTCGGCCGTTCAGAAGATCCGTGAGGTCGACATGGGTCGAGCCGTCGAGCAGCAGCGCCTTCAGGGCAGCTCCGGCTGGCTCGGGATCGCGGTGGTCGGAGGGCTTCTGCTGATTCTCTTTGGGCCGGCGTATCTACGACACGGCATCATGGCCCTGCTGACGCCGATGCGCAGCGTCGAGGCCGCGAGCCCATACCAGATCGACGTTGGGCCAGGAGATGTGACCGTCGCGCGCGGTGCCGATCAGGCCATCACGGCTCGGTTGATGGGCTTCGAAACCGATGAGGTGAACCTCTTTTTGCGCTCTGATGAGGATGCGAGCGCGGCGTTCGATCGCCTCGGTCTCGTGCCGCTCGAAGAACCGGGCATGTTCGAGGTGTTACTCTTCGACGTCCAGCAATCCACCGAGTACTTCGTGGAAGCGCTTGGCGTCCAGTCCGGCACGTTCACCCTCAACGTGATTGATCTGCCGTATGTCGAACGTCTCGAGCACGAGTACTTTTTTCCGGCCTATACCGGGCTCGAGCCCCGGCTGGTCGAGGACGGTGGCGACATCGCCGTGCTCCAGGGGACAGAGGTTCGACTCCGCGTATTTCCAACCATGGCTACGCAGGGCGGGCAGCTCGTGCTGGACGAAGAAACCCGAGCCAACCTCGTGCTCGAGCCTGACGGCTCGATGAGCGCCGCATTCAACGTCGAGAAGCGGGGGTTCTACCGCATCGATCTCCAAGGCCCGAGCGGCGACCTGGTGACCGCGTCGCCGCAATACACGATCGACGTCTTGACCGACCAGCCACCGTCGGTGATGTTCCATGATCCCGGTCGGGATACGACGGGGAGCGCAGTCGAGGAGATATACGTCGAAGCCCGCGCGGACGATGACTTCGGGCTGCACACGCTCGATCTCGTCTATTCCGTCAACGGCGGCGATGCACGGAGTGTCCGGCTATTCAGCGGTGAAACGGGCGCGCTCAAGGAGGTTTCTGCCGGTCACACGTTCTTCCTCGAGGATCTCGGCCTCAAGCCAGGTGATTTCCTGGCCTATTACGCACGGGCGACCGACCGCAACCTCGCGCAGCAGAACAAGGACGTTAAGAGCGATCTGTACTTTGTGCAGATTCGCGCGTTTAGTCGAGACTTCCGTGCCGCGTCCTCTCAAGGTGGCGGCGGTGGCGCCGGCGGTGGCGGTGCCGACCCGCGCGCACTCTCCGCGGCACAAAAGGAAATCGTTTCCGGAACGTTCAACGTGGTCCGCGATCGGGATGCCTATTCGACCGAGGAATACAGCGAGAACGTCGTCTTTCTGGCACTTGCTCAAGGGCAGCTGCGCGAGCAGGTCGAGACACTGCTCCGGCGGATGAACAGCCGCGTCATGCCCACGGATCCCGCGTTCCGTGCCATAGCCGAGATCCTCCCAAAGGCGGCCGAGGCCATGGGTGCCGCTGAGAACGAGCTGCAGGAACAGGATGCCGATAGCGCCCTGCCTCCCGAACAGCGAGCGCTTCAGTACCTCCAGCGAGCTGAAGAAGCCTATGAGGAGGTCATGGTCCAGATGGGCGGCGGTGGCGGTGGAGGCCAAAGCCAGGCGGCCGAGGATCTAGCGGACCTGTTCGAGCTCGAGCTGGACAAGCTGCAGAACCAGTACGAGACGATGGAGCGTGGCCAACAGCAGCAGGCTGACAACACCGTGGATGAGCTCATGGAGCGGCTGCGCGAGCTCGCAAGGCGCCAGGAGCGTGAGGCCGAACGGCAACGGATGCGGTCGCGCGGGCAGCAGTCGGCCCAGGGCAGCGGTAGCGCCGCTCAGCGCGAGCTCGCCGAGGAAGTGGAGGAAGCGGCGCGCCGGCTCGAGCGCTTGGCCCGTGAGCAGAATTCGTCCCAGATGATGGATGCCTCCCGGCGTCTCCAGGATGCCGCCGACGCCATGCGCCGAGCTGCCGCGAACAACGACAACCTCGGGTTTGCCGAAGCCGCTGCGGCTCTCGACCGGCTCCGCGACGTGCAAGATCAGCTGCAGCGGGAGCAAACGGGCCGCCTCCAACGCGATATCGATGATGCTCTACGGCGGGCCAATCGACTCGCCGATGAAGAGCGCGAGGTGTCAAGTGGGGTTGACGGCCTTTCCGGGCTCGATGATGACCAGCGCGTTGACCAGCTGCGGCGACTCCTGGAGCGCAAAGACGCCATGGAATCGGAAGTGGCTGATCTCGAGCGGCAGATCGACTCGACGTCCGCTGAATTCCGGCGCGAGGAGCGAAACGCGTCGCAGAAACTGCAGGACGCGGCGACCAGCATCCGTGACAACAAGCTCAAGGAAAAGATTCGATACACCAAGGGGGTCATCCGTAGCCGGGCAGGCGAAACCGCCCGAGCCTTCGAAGAACAGATCACGGGCGACATCGAAGATCTCCGCGAGCATCTGCGTGCGGCGGCCGATGCGGTTGGCAACGAAGAGGGCGATGCGATGACCCAAGCGCTCGACCAGACCCGAGACCTGATGCGGGGTCTCGAGTCGCTCGAGCATCGGATGTGGGAGCGAGGGCAGCAGCAAGACCAACCAGGTCAGCAAGACCAACAAGGCCAACAGGGCCAAGAGGGTCAGCAAGGCCAGCAAGGTCAACAGGGCCAGCCCGGAGCGGCAGATGGTCGCTCTGGCGCCGGCGACACGTTTGGCGGGTCGAATGCCGGGGGTGGCTACGGAAACCGTCGCGCGGGAGGAAGAGTGTTCGACCCCGACGATGTCCGACAGTGGCAGCGCGAGTTCAAGCAGCGTCAAGGCGAGGCTCAGGACATCAGGAGGCTGCTCCGCCAGGAAGACTTTGCCGCTGGTGACCTTGACGAGGTGATTCGTCAGCTTCAAGCGCTTGACGACGGGCGCGTCTATCAAGACGCGGAAGCGATTGCACGCCTCCAAACGTTCGTGCTCGAAGAGCTCAAACGGTTCGAGTATCGCCTGCGACGCGAAGTGGACGTTGAAGACGAGGACCTCTTCCTGGCGTCGTCCGACGAGGTACCCCCTGGATTCCGCGAACTCATCGAGGAGTACTACCGGGCGCTTTCGAGAGACTAAGTGCCCCCCCTAGAAACCCTTGAGATCGAGCCCGCGCAACCTGCGACGGCCTCGGTCATTTGGTTGCACGGTCTCGGCGCTGATGCGCGAGACTTCTATTCGGTACCTCCGCAGCTCGGGCTACCAGATGCCGACACTATTCGCTGGGTGTTTCCGAATGCGCCGACGATGCCGGTCACGATCAACATGGGCGCGATGATGCGCGCCTGGTACGACGTGAGCGGGTTTGATCGTCGCGACCAGGACGAGACCGGCATTCGACGGTCGGCGGCGGCGCTCGATGTGCTCATCGAGCGCGAGCAGACGAGGGGCATCCCGGACCACCGCATCGTGTTGGCAGGCTTCTCACAGGGTGGCGCCATGTCACTGTTCGTCGGACTTCGCCGCCCAGAGCGGCTGGCGGGCATCATGTGTCTGTCGGGGTATCTGGTGCTGGATGGAACGCTGGCCGGGGAGGCAGGCCACGCGTCGCGCGCGACGCCTATTTTTCAGGCCCACGGGACCGACGATCCGATGGTCCCTTACCCATTGGGACGCGGCAGCTTCGATCTACTGGCGGCGCAAGGGTTTGCGGCTGAGTGGCACCAGTATCCGATGGGTCACTCGGTGTGCCTCGAGGAGTTGCAAGACATCGGCCGTTGGCTCGCCCGGGTGCTTGGCTCGGAGGGCGGAACTAGGTGACGCGCGGATCGCTGTGGCTACTGGTTGCGGTGTTCGCGCTCGCGTGCGGTGGCGATTCAGAGGACCTGGCGAGGGGCATCGACCCAGACCTCTTGATGGCAGAGGTCACCACCTTGGCGTCCGATGAGTTCGAAGGCCGCGCCCCGGGTTCAGCCGGCGAGCCGCGCACCATCGCGTACCTGACGGAGCAGTTTGCAACGTTGGGGCTACAGCCCGGAAACCCCGACGGGAGCTGGGTGCAACCAGTGCCGCTTGTCGGCTTGACGCCGAAGCCGGGTGACGCGCTCGTCGTATCGAAGGCCGGGTCGTCGCGCACGCTGGAGCCTGGCGCCGACTACGTGGCGCAGACGAGGCACGTGGTCGATGAGGTGGCGATTGACGCCGAGTTCGTCTTCGTCGGCTATGGTGCGGTCGCGCCCGAGTACCAGTGGGACGACTTCGGCGACGTCGACGTGCGCGGAAAAATCCTCCTCTTTCTCGTCAACGACCCGCCCGTGGACGATGCGTTTGGTGGTCCAGCCATGACCTACTACGGGCGCTGGACCTACAAGCATGAGATCGCAGCGAAGCGGGGTGCGGCGGGGTCGCTCGTCATCCACGAGACAGGACCAGCCGGGTACCCGTGGGAAGTGGTTGGCAGCAGTCCGTATGGCGAAGCGTTCGACCTAGTCTCGGCCGATCGCAACGCGAGACGTGCGGCCGTCGAAGGCTGGATCCGGCGGCCCGCTGCCGTGGCTCTGTTCGAGATGGCCGGGCTCGATTTCGACGATCTCAAGGCCCAGGCCGCTGACCGGTCGTTTCGGCCGGTTCCGCTCGGCGTCACGGGGCGCACACGGATTCGTAACTCGAGTCGGACGATCGACTCTCAGAACTTTGTCGCCAAGCTCGAGGGTTCTGAAAGGCCGGACGAAGTCGTTCTGTACGTGGCGCACTGGGACCACCTGGGCCGCGACGAGACGCTTGACGGCGACCAGATCTTCAATGGCGCAGCCGACAACGCGACAGGCACCGCCGGACTTATCGAATTGGCACGCGCTTTCGTACAGGCGAACGCGCCTCCGAAACGTTCGATCTTATTCCTCGCGGTCACTGCCGAGGAACAAGGGCTGCTCGGATCCAAGCACTATGGTGCGAACCCCCTCTATCCAGTCGCTCAGACCGTCGCCGCGCTCAACATGGACGTCCTCAACCAATGGGGTCGGACGCGGGACATGACGATCGTGGGCTTGGGACAATCCGAGATTGACCGATTCGCACGCGATGTGGGATCACGTCTCGGCCGGACCCTTCGTCCGGATCCCGAACCGGAGAAGGGCTTTTACTACCGGTCCGACCACTTCTCGTTTGCCAGGGCTGGCATCCCGGCCTTCTATGCGGATCCAGGTATCGAGTATCTCGACAAGCCCGACGGCTATGGCATCACCAAACGGGAGGAGTACACGGCCAACGACTACCACAAGGTGTCGGATGAGGTGAAGCCGGATTGGGACCTGTCAGGAGCCGTCGAGGACCTGACGTTCATGTACGAGCTCGGCGCGGTCTTGGCCGCGAGCGACGAGTGGCCCGCCTGGAGCCCGACGTCGGAGTTTCGCGCCATCCGGGAGCGGCAGCGCCCCTGAGCCGAAGCGGTCACCACACTAGCGCGGCGCGGCGCGGAGCGCGGCAATTCGCTCGACGACCGGCGGATGCGAGTGGTGAAGCACGACGTGAAGCGGATGCGGGGTTAGATTGGTGAGGGTGTCGGCCGACAGCTTCTTGAGCGCCGAGATGAGGTGCTCGCCATGGCCGGGTGTTTCGGCGGCGAAGGCGTCGGCCTCGAACTCGTTCCTCCGCGAGAGCGCATTGACGAAGAGTGACAGCGCCATCTCAACGGGAGTGAACAGCAAGCCAAAGAAGACCAGACCGGCGTAGACCGACGACTCCGTCATGTAGAAGGCGTCGAACAGGCCAACTTGTCCGACTACGAGCGACATCGTGAAGAAGAGTCCACCTAGGTAGGCCACCTGCACGACGATCCCCTGTGAGAGATGTCCCTTCCGGTAGTGACCGATCTCGTGCGCCACAACCGCGACAAGCTCCGACACGCTGTATCCCGCGACGAGGGTGTCAAACAGGCCGATCCGCTTGTTTCGCCCGATTCCGGTAAAGAACGCGTTTGCCTTCGACGATCGCCTCGATCCGTCTACTAGGAAGATGTCCTTGAGGGGGAAGGCCGCGGTACGCGCGTACGCCATGATCGCATCGCGGAGCTCCCCAGCGTCTAGCGGCGTGAACGTGTTGAAGAGCGGCATGATCCACGAAGGCGCGATCACCTGAACCACCAGAAGAAACGCCGCGGACGCTCCCCAGCACCAGAGCCAGGCATAGGATCCCGCCCATGCGAAGAAGAACAAGATGCCCGCCATCAGTGCGCCACCAAGCGTCAGTGCGAGAAGCAGGCCTTTGACCGAGTCCGCGAGGAAGGTCGTCGGGGTCGTGCGGTTGAACCCGAACCGAGACTCGATTACGAAGGTACCGTACACGCGGAACGGAAGACCCAGGACCATCAGGCCGGCAACAAGCGTCCCAATGAACAGGAGACCTGTCGGCACCGGACCGTAGCCCGCCTGCCGTACGGTTTGGTCGAGCCATTCGAAGCCCGCCAGGTGCCAAACCGCGATCACGACGAGTAGGTTCGCGGTGTCTCGGATCAGCCCGAACCGCGTCGTCGCCCGCGTGTATTGCTGACTCTTCGCATAGGCCTCCGGTTCGAACACCTCTTCGAACTCCGGCGGCAGCGTCGTGCTGAGGGCGCGGACGTTGAGTACACCCGATAGGACCGATGCGCCGTACTCTGCAAGTAGCGCGGCCCAGACAATCGCGGCGTACGCATTCATCAGTCCTTTCAATATACTGTCCCTTCCGCGAATCTCGAAGGGGCCCGCATGCGAACGACTGACATCGACACGTATCAGATGACGATCGGGGGCGAGACGATGGCCGCCGAGCGAACGTTCGGGGTGATCAATCCCGCAACCGCTAAGGTGTTTGAAGAAGCACCGGAGTGTTCGGAGCGGCAGCTGGACGCTGCGATGAGCGCTGCCGAACGGGCGTTCTCGACATGGCGGCGCGACGTGACGGTTCGCCGAGAGGCACTCCAGGTCTGCGCCGCAGCGCTGCGGTCGGCTGTCGATGATCTCGCTCCGGTGCTCACCCGCGAGCAGGGCAAGCCGTTGGCGCGCGCAGCGTGGGAGATCAAGGCAGCGGCGAAGTCGTTCGCGCGCACCGCAGAGCTGGAGATTCCGGTCGAGGTTGTGGTCGACGACGATCGCGTGAGGGTCGAGGTGCATCGACGCCCGATCGGCGTGGTCGCGGCGATCACGCCGTGGAACTTCCCGGTGTCGCTGGCGGCGTGGAAAATCGCCCCGGCACTGCTGGCCGGCAACACGGTCGTGCTCAAGCCGTCGCCCTTCACGCCGCTGGCCACGCTCAGGGTTGGCGAAATTCTGAGGTCGGTCCTTCCGCCGGGCGTGCTCAACGTCGTGTCCGGTGGGGACGAGCTCGGTGCCTCGATGACCACGCATCCTGCGGTACGCAAGATCTCGTTCACCGGCTCGGTGGCTACAGGCAAGCTCGTGGCCGCCGCTGCGGCACCGGACCTGAAGCGGGTGACGCTCGAGCTCGGTGGAAACGACCCCGCCATTGTCCTCCCGGACCTTGCTCCGACCGACGTGGCGTCGAAGCTATTCTGGGGCGCGTTCGAGAACTGTGGTCAAGTGTGCAGCGCGATCAAACGGGTCTATGTGCCGGCTGGGCAATACGAGCAGTATCTGGAGGCGCTCGGTGCGGTGGCCGCGCGTGCCGTCGTTGGTGACGGCATGGACGAGGCGACCCAGATCGGCCCCCTCAATAACGCGCCACAGCTCGAGCGCGTGGGCGAGCTCGTCGACGATGCCAAACGCCACGGCGCCCGGGTAATCCAGGGCGGAACCCCGATCGGCGACTCAGGGTACTTCTATGCTCCGACCGTTGTTGGCGACGTCACGGACGGCATCCGGCTCGTCGACGAGGAGCAGTTTGGACCGGTCTTGCCGGTCGTCCCGTATGACGACCTCGACGATGCGGTGGCTCGCGCGAACGCCACGCACTTCGGCTTGAGCGGTTCGGTCTGGTCAGGCGATACCGACCGAGCGAGAGATGTGGCCGGTCAGCTCGAGTGTGGAACGGCATGGGTCAACCAGCACCTGAGCATCTTGCTTGACGCGCCGTTCGGGGGCGTCAAGTGGTCGGGCATCGGGGTCGAGAACGGACCGTGGGGACTGCTCGGCTTCACGGAGATTCAGACGGTGAATGTCGCCAAGACATGACGGACGCGCGCGTACCGTTCGCGGCAACACGAATGTCGGCGCGCTACTCGAACCTTGGCCGGCTGCCGGTTCGCGTGGTCTTGCATGACGTGCGCAGCCTCTACAACGTGGGTGCGTTCTTTCGGACCGCCGACGCGGTTCAACTCGATCGATTGTGTCTCTCCGGCATTACCGGACATCCCCCCCACGCGGCGATTACCAAGACGGCGCTCGGCGCTGAAGATCACGTTGCCTGGGAGACGTGTGCTGAGCCCGTGTCGTATCTGGACGGCCTACATCGGGAGGGGTACGAGGTGGCGGCAATTGAAACGAGCGCGACCGCGGTCGATCTGTTCGACTGGCGCCCGTCGTTCCCGGTCGCCTTGTGTTTCGGGCACGAGGTCGACGGGCTTGACTCGGAGCTTTTGGAGCGGTGCGATCAGCACGTTCGGCTGCCGATGCGAGGGATCAAGCATTCGCTGAACGTCGCAACAGCCGGCGGGGTCGTCCTCTTCGAGCTCTTACGCAGGTACCGGGACCTCTGACTCCATTAAAATGAACGAATAGAGCCATGGAAACGTTCACATACCAGCCGATCTTCGAGTTGGGACCCGACCAGACCTCGTACCGGCGACTACCGCTCGATGAAGGCGTGACGACGGTCAGCATCGATGGGCGCGAGCTTCTCAAGGTAACCCCCAGCGTCTTGCGAGAGCTGTCACGCCAGGCGTTCGATGACATTGCCCACCTGCTCAGGCCGAGCCACCTCGCGCAGCTACGAAAGGTCATCGATGACCCGGAGGCGTCGCCCAATGACCGGTTCGTCGCGCTGGAGCTGCTGCGAAACGCGAATATTGCGGCGGGCCGTGTGCTGCCGGGCTGCCAGGATACCGGGACCGCGATTGTCATGGGGCACAAGGGCGAGCGTGTCTTGACCGACGCGGACGATGCCGAAGCGCTGTCGGAGGGTGTGTTCGACGCGTACCACGAGCGCAATCTGCGCTACTCGCAGCTGGCTCCGCTCGACATGTATACGGAGCAGAACACTGGCTCGAACCTCCCTGCGCAAGTCGAGATCTATACCGAGCCTGGTGACGAGTATGAGCTACTCTTCATTGCCAAAGGCGGGGGCTCGGCGAACAAGACCTTCCTCTATCAGGAAACAAAGGCGCTGCTGAACCCGACGTCTCTCCTGACCTTCGTCGAGAGCCAGCTGAAGACGATCGGCACCTCGGCGTGCCCGCCGTATCACCTTGCGCTCGTCATCGGGGGGACGTCAGCCGAGTTCACCCTCAAGACGGTGAAGTTGGCGAGCACACGGTATCTCGATCGCTTGCCGACAACCGGCAACGAGCATGGTCGGGCGTTCCGGGATCTGGACATGGAGCGGCAGGTGCTCGCCATCGCCGAGCGCATCGGGGTCGGCGCGCAATTCGGGGGCAAGTACTTCGCCCACGACGCTCGGGTCATTCGGCTTCCCCGTCATGGCGCGTCATGTCCGGTTGGTCTCGGCGTGTCATGCTCCGCCGATCGGCAAGCCTTGGCCAAGATCAATCGTGACGGCGTCTTCCTCGAGCAGCTGGAAGAGAACCCGGCGAAGTACTTACCCGAGGTGACCGAAGACGAGCTCGATGGCGAAACCGTGCGGGTCGATCTCAATCGGCCGATGGATCAGATTCTCGAAGAGCTCGGTCGCTATCCAGTGTCGACGCGCCTCTCGCTGACCGGCACGCTCGTCGTGGCCCGCGATATCGCCCACGCCAAGCTGAAAGAGCGGCTCGATCGAGGCGAAGACCTGCCGGAGTACTTCAAGCAGCACATGGTCTACTACGCTGGTCCGGCGAAGCGCCCGGAAGGTCGCGCGTCGGGTTCATTCGGTCCGACCACGGCGGGTCGCATGGACGCCTACGTCGAGCTGTTCCAGTCTCACGGCGGAAGCATGGTCATGCTCGCCAAGGGCAATCGGTCGCATCAGGTCACGGAATCGTGTCAGAAGCACGGAGGCTTCTACCTGGGATCGATCGGCGGTCCGGCAGCGCGGCTGGCCGATCACAGCATTCGAAAGGTGGAGGTGCTGGAGTATCCAGAGTTGGGTATGGAAGCGATCTGGAAGATCGAGGTCGCCGCGTTTCCAGCCTTCATCGTCGTCGACGACAAGGGCAACGACTTCTATGCGCAATTGATGGAGGTCAAGCCGGCCTCGCTGATTCGGTAGCGTGTCGTTCACGCATCGACAGATCCTCGTGATCTTCAGCGGGCTCATGGCCGGCCTGTTTCTCGCCGCGCTTGACCAAACGGTGGTCGCGACGGCGCTTCCCACCATCGTAGGTGAGCTGGGTGGGCTCGACTACTACTCGTGGGTCGTGACGGCCTATCTCCTCAGCTCGACCGTGTGCACGCCGCTCTTTGGAAAGGTCAGCGACATGTACGGTCGCCGGCTGCTTTTCCAGACCGCGATCGTGGTGTTTCTCGCCGGGTCGCTGCTCGCCGGGCTGTCGCAGGACATGCTCCAGTTGATTGCCTCTCGCGCCGTCCAAGGAGTGGGCGCCGGCGGCCTCTTTGCGATGACCTTCGCCGTGATCGCGGACGTTGTGTCGCCCCGCGAGCGCGGGCGGTACATCGGCTTGTTGGCGGGTGTGTGGGCGTTTGCCAGTGTCGTCGGACCGCTGATCGGTGGGTTCATCGTCGACAGCGCGTCGTGGCGATGGGTGTTCTTGATCAACCTCCCAGTCGCTGCGACAGCCTTCCTCATCACCTCTCGGGTGCTGCGACTTCCGCTGGTGCGTCATCCGCATCGAATCGACATGGCGGGTGCGCTCTTACTGGTGGTGGGCGTCAGCTGCGTGCTGTTGTCGCTGGTGTGGGGCGGCACCGAGTACGAATGGGGCTCGCCGGTCATTGTCGGTCTAGCGGCGGTCGGGTGCGCCGTACTGGCCGCATTCGTCGTCTGGGAGAGCCGTGCGCGCGAGCCGATTCTGCCGATGCGTCTCTTCAAGAACTCGATCTTCGCCGTCAGCTCGGTGCTCGGCTTCCTCACCGGGATCGCGCTGTTTGGCTCCGTCGTCTTTCTACCGCTCTTCTTGCAGGTCGTCACGGGGCTGTCGGCCACGAACTCAGGCCTCCTGCTGCTTCCTCTGACAATTGGGATTGTGGCCGGCTCGGTCGGCTCAGGACGGATCATCAGTCACACCGGTCGGTATAGGGTGTGGCCTATTGGGGGGCTGGCGATGGCCACCGTCGGGATGTACTGTCTATCCACGATGGATGGACGGACGCCACTGACGCTGAGTTCTGTGTACATGGTCATCGTGGGTCTCGGCGTCGGCACGACGATGGAGGTCACGCTGCTCGTGGTGCAGAACTCGGTGGCCCACCGCGATCTGGGGGTTGCGACGTCGGGGGCCCAGTTCTTCCGGCAGATGGGGGGCGCCTTTGGCGTGGCGATCTTCGGTGCCATCGTGAACACGCGCCTCGCGGCCGAGCTCCCGCTGCGGGTTCCAGCCGACGCTCTCGCCGGCGCCGGAAACGACGTGAACAGGCTGCTCAGCAGCCCTGCCGTGATTCGTGCGTATATCCGCCCGCCGTAGCGCGAGGGATCGCCGATTCCGTCGAGCTCGCGGTCCAGTCGGTGTTCTGGTGGACCGTACCGTTGATGGTCTTGGGGTTCGTCTTGACCTTGTTTCTCCGGGAGATACCGCTGCGGGAGACTGTGGGCCCGTCGAGCGACCCCGACACGGCGGCAACGGCGATGTGAGCACTCGTGTGATCAGTGCAGCCGGGCGAGGGTCTCGGCGTCCACGGCCGTTGCCGCGCCATGCAACACCGCGTTGAAGAGCAGTTTGAACGTGGCGTGTGGCTGCGTGCGGAACGTGACCTGACTCCCCATGGTGATGACCCGGCCGCTCCCGACCTGAAACGCGACCACGTTGGCCTGCTCCCGCAGGAGGTCATCTCCAAGGAGCCATCCACTCGCTGAGATGTCGGCCTCGTCTGGATACCACGACACGATCTCGGCGATCACGTCGTCGTCGCCACTGGGCGTGAGTCGGTAGGCCTGATCAAAACGAAAAAAGACCGGCCACCGCTCAGGCATGCCGAACGCAATTGGATGCCCCGGGTCGTGCGCTTGTTTGAGCAGCGCACCCGGGCAGTAGAAGATCGTCGTCGGGTCGACTTCTCCAGCGGCAGCCCGACGGGGACCGAATCGCGGGGCAGTTTGGCGCTCCGGAAGCACCGGATCCATCGGCAGATCGAGCAGCGTCCGTGCGGTGTCCACGGCGGAGCCCAACGCGACGAGCGTGCCTCCGTCCCTGACCCACTGCTGAAGCTTCGCCCATCCGTCGTCTCCGATTCCGTACGCCCAGCGCCAGGACTCGTCGTGACGGAGGCGATCGAGGCCAGCCGTGATTCGCTCAGGCGTGGTGCCGGAGGGCAGCACGATCACGTCGTATTGGTCCGACAGATCGCTTTCGAAGTCGAGCGACGAGATGACTTGGTGTTCGAGCCCGTACTGCTCGAACAGCCACATCATCCACCCTCCAGGGATGTTGTTTGCCGCGCGCCACAGTCCGACCCTGTTCGGCGACTGCAGCGCGAAGCCACCGACGGCGACCGGTTGATCCGCGCCCAATACAACGAGTCCGGTTTCGAGCGCCGTCTGCTCGAGTATCCGCGCCGCCTCTGGCGTGGGCGGGACAATCCAGGCACCGGGTGCCACGGTTTCGCCAGCGACGCTGATTGTCTCCCCAGCTCGGAACACCGGTATGCCCGCCGATTGCAGTCTGAGCACCGCCTTGAAGCCAGCATTTGATGTCGGCGAGACGACGTAGGCCCAATCGGGCTCCTCTGCAATCGGCCGAAACAGCGGCGTGACGTCGTCAATCCTCAGCCGTTCGGTGCTCGCGTCGATCGGCGCATCGAGCCGAACGACCTCCACGCCCATAAGCAGACCCAGCGTGTGCGCCGTGACGTCGTAGGGCGGAATCGGCGGCCCCCCGTCGTAGTACCGCAGGTCCGGGTAGACCTGCTCCTCGAGCATCGTCTTGGCGAACGCTCCGTACGGCTGCGCAAGGTCGATGATCCACGATCCCGCAGAGAACGTCCGACCGCCAGCGCGGAATGCGGACGATGCCTGCTGAATTTCGACCTCGCCGACGTGCAAGATCTCGAGAAGCTCGAGGGCGGCAAGCGGGTCGCGTTGGGTGGCCGGCACGACGAAGGCGTAGGGCGCTTCGTCACGTTCCACCCAGTCCTTGTGAACCTGGTGGAAGTTCTCGAGCCAGCGTGTCCGATACTTGGCCATTTGCTCGAGCGCCGCGTAGACGGCAATCTCGCCGTACTCGACGATGTCCCCGAGCGTCCACCGGTCGGAGTCGTACGGCACGGGGTAGTTCACCCGTGGCGCCTGTGGTCCAAGCGGCCGATCGGGACCAGCCGGATTGACGAAAGGCTCGGCGAGACGCGCACTCGCAATCTCCGTCAAGATGCGGGGCTGACCGTGGTACAGCATGTACTGTCTGGCCGGAGTCCACAGGTCGTACAGCTCGCTCGAGATGACGCCGCTCTTGCCCGCCGCGGTCAGCGACGACGACATCGCCATGCCGATCCGAGCCTGGCCCTTGATGAGCAGCGGGTGGATGTTTGGATCGTGAGGATCGCGGAACGGTGGCACGAACATCCGAGGTCCCAGGGGGCCCATCTGGTGCATGTCGTGCGTCACCGTCGGTTTGAAGTCGCGGTGGATGTCGATGGCGAGGCGCGTTTCCTTCTGCGTGAACATGAACCAGTCGCGGTTGTCGTCGTGACCGGTGTACCGATGGTACAAATCGGGATACGTGCGTTCGAACGGCGTGCCCGCGGTCTCGTACCAGTGATCGATGACCAGCACCTGGCCATCCGGGTTTTGAGACGGCACCATCAGGACGACGGTGTTGTCGAGGATTTCGTCAATCTCGGGCGAATCCTCGGTGGCCAGGCGATGTGCGATGTTGATGATGGCTTGGCCGTTTCCGACCTCGGTCGAGTGGATGGTCGCGTAGAGAAAGTAGAACGGCACACCTTCTCGGGTCAGCGTCCGTGCGTCGTCCTCCGCGAGCGCTCGCGGATCGGCGAGCTGGTGGTTGATCGCGACCAGCCGGTCCAGTCGAGCGAGGTTGGATGGGGCACTGAGGGTGACCAGAACGTACGGGTGGCCGTTCGTCGTGGTGCCGCGCACCTCGTACTGAACCCGGTCGGAGCGGTCGGCCAGATGCCGAAGATACTCGAGAACCCTCGGGTAGCGAGCCAGCTCACCGTCGCTGCCGATCTCGAAGCCAAAGAACTCGGTTGGCGTCGCGACTGTCTGCGCCCAACCGGGGTTGGGGCCCAGTCCGACGCCGACGGCGGCAAGGAGAAGTACACAGAATCTGGACAGCATCGCGAACGTTGGCTCCACGCGACGGTCTCGGGTGGAGATCAGCGAGGGTCCTGCAGAATAGCATGACCGGTGAGGAATTCCCGGGCGAAGGCGACGAAGCGACGCGCGTCATCGAAGTTCGACGCAAGGCCGAACGATACCCGGACCGCGCCGCCGCTCTCGGCGTCGATACAGCGGATAAAGTCGTCGCGGGTCATTCGGTCGCCGGCGTCACTGAAGCACCGCGTGAGCTCGGTTTCGGATAGTCCCAGGGCGACCTCGCCAGCGCCTGGGTTGCAGAAGCACCCGGTGCGCAGCGCGATACCCTCCTGGCTGGCGCGCACATCGACCAATTGGTGGTCGATGACAGTTCCGTCGTCACGGTAGAAGTTGAATGTGAGCGTCCCGCCGCGCCGGTCCGTCGTTAGCGGTCCGTACAGCCTGACGAGCGGCTGACCGTCGGGGTGGCGCAGCGACGTCAGCTGGTCAAGAAGCCATCCCGTTAGGCACCGAACGCGCTCGTGGACGACGCCAACCCCAATCGATTCCAGCAGGTCGAGCCCGAGCGCAACGGCCGGGATGTTCAAGTAGTCAGGCGTACCGTCCTCGAAGGCTTCGGGCCCAGCCGACATGACATGACGGTCACCCTGAACGGACGCCACGGAGATTGTTCCACCCGAGAACCAGGGGCGGTGCAGCTTGTCGAGCGCGGATCGTCGCGCGATGAGCGCGCCAACGCCCGTCGGATAGCCGAACATCTTGTAGAAGGACAGCGCCACGTAATCGGGCTGCCAGCGGCTGAGGTCGAGTCGGTTCGTCGGCACGAACGCCGCGGCGTCAACCAGGACGTCCCATCCGATCTCGTGCGCTCGGGCAATCCACTCGAGTGGGTGCTGGACTCCCGAGAAGTTTGACTGCGCCGGGAACGCGAAGAGGTTGTGCTTTCCGGCTGCGTGATGCCGCAAGTGCCGGTCGACCTCTCGCATCATCTGCCACGAGGTCCGGGGGCCGCACCGGGATGTACCGCGTGCGAGCGCCGCTCGCACGGTCGAACTCGCGGATACCGTTGACCGAGTTGTGGTTGTCGAACGTGAGCGTGATGCCGCAAGTGCCGGTCGATCGCATCATCTGCCACGAGGTCCGGGGGCCGCACCGGGATGTACCGCGTGCGAGCGCCGCTCGCACGGTCGAACTCGCGGATACCGTTGACCGAGTTGTGGTTGTCGAACGTGAGCAGGAACTGATCGCCCGCCTCGAACGGATACGCTTCTCCGACCAGCTTGAGCGCCATGCTGGCGTTCGCGGTGAAGACGACGCAGTAGACGTCCGGTGACGCGTTGAAGAAGCGAAGCACGCGATGCCGGCAGGCCTCGATCCGCTCGGTCGACGCTGCGGATGGTCGGCTGTGAGAGTGTGGGTTCCCAAACACGCCGGCCGCGAGCATGCGGCTGTGCTGCTCGACGTGCGAAGCGGCGTAGAGTCCGGCGCCCGTGTAGTCGAGGTAGACCTGGCCCTGCTGGTCGAGTCGACCAAACTCACGCGCGCGAGCCTCGTCAAGCACGACCGTTTCGGCGTAGGCCGGATAGGCCGCGAGAAACGCGTCGAAGGTCGCGTCGCGCGTCGTTGTCTGGTTCCGCTGTGTCATTTACGCGGGATCTGCCCCAACCCGCAGAATACACCGATGCCAAGGTCAGGCCGTTCGTCAGCGCGGATCGTTGCTCTGGCGACGGCCGCATCGGGATTGTGGGTGTCGCTGGTCGGGGCGCAGGACGACCAGGCCCGCCATCGTGCTCCGGCTGCCTACATGAGCTTCCTTGGCGCCGAGTGGCTCGAGCGTCCGGAGCGACACGATGAAGAGCTGCCCGAGCGCGTGCTCGATGTTCTCGGAATCCAGCCTGGTGACGTGGTGGCGGACGTCGGGTGCGGCTCCGGCTACTACGCCAGACGGATGGCCGCGCGGGTGCAGCCCGGCGGCACGGTCTACTGCGAGGACATTCAGTTTGAGATGCTCGAGATCGTGAAGAGTCGGGCGGCAGCCGAGGGCGTGGTGGGGATCACACCTGTGCTGGGCACGGCCACCGATCCCAGGCTGCCGCAGGGCGAGATTGATTGGGTGATCATCGCCGACGTCTATCACGAGATGTCCGACCCGAAAGCGATGTTGGCGGGCATCCGGCGCGCGCTTGCGCCGCAGGGCCGCGTTGCGCTGCTGGAGTACCGGGTCGAGGACGGAAGTGGCGATTGGATCAAGGCCGACCATCGGATGTCGGTGCGGCAGGTATTGTCGGAATGGCAGGCCGCTGGGTTCGAGCTCGAGGCGCTCCACGACTTCTTGCCCGGTCAACACCTGTTCGTCCTGCGGTCCACCGTCGGCTCGCATGCCGCGCCGGCACTGGCAGACCACGATCTGTTCGAGGCGGTGGCCGACGGCCTCGTCGAAGCGGTGGCCGGAGGCGCTGGTCGCAACGCTGTGCGGGTTCGGATTCGGCGGACAGGTCCGGATCCGATCGTGATCACCTCGCCGGTCGGCACATACTTCCGAGACGACCGTGGGCAGTCGGACATGATCGCTCGACGTGACGGGTGGGTCGTCCTGCGTGACGACGACTGGCACCCGTGGTCGATCCGAGCGGTCACGCGGCGGCCGGACCGCCCCGCGCCGGGTGCCGAACGCGAGCTCGAGATCCTCTCCGTTCGAACGGCGGCCCATCTTGAGGAGCTGCTGTACCAGATGCAGGTCGGAACGTATGCGGTGGCCGATTCGGACACGCTCTACCCGCCGCTGACGTTGGCCGTTGAACAGACGGCGGTGTGGATTGCGGACGCGGATCTTTCGTACGGTGCGATCGCCGACGGGATTCCGGTGGAACGAATGTCGACGCCGTATGCTGTCGCCTTTGCGTTGGTGTTTGTCGACCGCGCTGGAATCGATGTGACGGCGCGCCGAGTCTGGTCCGATCGCGAGATCGTGTTCGGGGCGCTGCGCGACCCTCACCTGGCCGTCTGGTACCGGACCATGTCAAACACGCCAAGACCAGCGCCGCGGTAGAAGCGAGCGCTCGCTACGGTGCTCGCAAGGTAATCGCGCGTGTGGTCAGATCATCGATCTGGTCGACGGCGACTTCGATCCCAATCCCAGAGCGGTCGCGAGGCACGGCGACCATCCCTTCCGAGCTCATCGTCCATTCGGGCGTCACGACGTCACGCTCCCAATAGCGGGCGCTTGGACTCACGTCGCCCGGGAGCGTGAAATTCGAGAGCGAGGCCAGGGCCACGTTGTAGGCACGGCCGACCCCACTCTCGAGCATGCCTCCACACCAGACGGGAACGCCGTTGTGCTGGCAGAAGTCGTGAATCGCCTTCGCTGGTCCGAAGCCTCCGACGCGCCCCGGCTTGATGTTGACGATCCAACCAGTTCCGACGGCCATCATGTCTTCGGCCCGGTCGAGGCTCGTGATCGATTCGTCGAGACAGATCGGCGTGGCGAGGCGGTCCTGAAGCTCGGCATGGCGTCGAACGTCGTCGGGAGCCAGCGGCTGTTCGATCATCATCAACCCGAAGGAGTCGAGATCGGCGAGATGGTCAACATCGCGCAACGTGTACGCGCTGTTGGCGTCGGCCATCAGCGGCGCGTCGGGCCCGAGCGCCTCACGAACGGCACCGATGTACTCGATGTCTGCGCCCGGACGGATCTTCATCTTGATCTTTCGATAGCCGGCGTTGAGGGCGGCGCGGCTCTTATCGACAAGCGCGGCAGGCGATTCCTGGATGCCGATTGAAATGCCGGTGGCCACCGCGTCCCGCGTGCCGCCAATTGCTGCCGAAAGACTCCGATCCGTCCGTTCTGCCCAGAGCGCCCATCCCCCCATCTCGACCGCAGCCCGGGCCATATGGTGGCCTCGAATGTTGGCGCTCAGCTTGGCGTCAAGGGCAGACGGATGAGGCACGCTGCTGCTCAGCGCGCGCGGCGCGATCCACTCGGCGATCGCTAGCCACGCTGTGTCGATTGTTTCTGCCGAGAAGTTAGGACGCTCGCCGGCCACACACTCGCTCCATGCCGTGGTGCCGTCAGCCTCTTCGAGCTCGACGAGGAGGATACGCCGGGAAGTCGTGAGCCCAGACGAGATCTCGAACGGCTCGCGTAGACGGAGCCCGATCTCCCGCAGCGTGATCCTGGTGATTCGCAGCGACTCTAGGTTTGGCATGAGTCCTCACCCTCAGACCGGTTCAGTGCGTACCAGGGACGCGAGGAGCCCGCGGCCAGACGGAAACCTGCGACTCGGTATCCTCGCCCGAGGTACCAGTCGAACGACTGTCGCACCGCGAGTTGCCACGCTCGAGCCACGTCCGGCGTTTGTTGCTTAACCATCGCAACGTCGCGTGGCACGGCAATGCGCACCCACGACGCGTCCGGCAGCTCGTCTGGCGACTGGACGGTTTCAGGGCCAATCATTGGCGCCTGCGTGGCAGCGTCGTCA
Source organism: Vicinamibacterales bacterium (assembly GCA_965216615.1). Taxonomy (GTDB): domain Bacteria; phylum Acidobacteriota; class Vicinamibacteria; order Vicinamibacterales; family UBA8438; genus CAUZIB01. The sequence continues at coordinate 434,459 of OZ244182.1, forward strand.
AGGCGTGTCGTATCGCCCCGGAGCCGCCGAGTCACGGCGGGATCTGACAGCGACCATCGCACCACGAGCCGGTCGGTCTCCAGTCCTCGATGCAGAGCGCTACCGGTGTCACCGTACATGTCTGCGACGTACTCCATCGGGACCGCGCCGAGTTGGTTGAGGTTGAAGTGCGCATTCGGGGCGACGAGCGGGTCGTAGCTCCAGAACGCGGTTTCGATTCCGTGCTGGAGCAGCTTCTCGCGCTGGTAACACTTGAGGCGCCTGCCGACACCTCGTCCGCGAGCCTCGGGCCGCACTGCCAGCATGTCTGACCAGTGCGCGCGCTCATCGTCGCGCACACCGCTCACGCCAAAGACGAATCCCAATAGCTGCTGGCCATCGAAGGCCCCCGCGGCCACACCGCCGACACGCTGGCTGACCATCAAGATGGTGGCGGGGACCACATCGCGAAAGTCCTGACCCCAGGTTTCCCGTTGGAGGCGAACGCAGGCATCGTAATCATGGCGGCTCTCAAGCGCCCTAATCGTGACGTCGGCCAGGTCGGTCATCTTCGAGCTGCGGATGTGCCGCGCGGAACCACGAGCCAGCCTCCAGAATACATGTAGGAGTACCCGGGATCGCCTGCAGTCGAGCAGTTGCATGATCATAACTAATTAATTAAGATTTATGAACTTGGCACTTCGAGATCTGCTACCCGGACTACGGCGAATCGTGGCGACCGTCATATTGGCAGTCTCGGCGGTCGGGATCTATCCGGGACTCACCCTGTTGGGTCAACGCCCGAGTCCGTCGAGCCGTGTTCCCGAGGCGGCTGCGCGCGCGGCTGGTGTCGAGGCGCGGAGGCTGCCTCCGAAGATTGAGCTTTGGGCACCCGACGCATTCGACGGTACCGGTCGCTCAACCGGCGAGTATTGCGTGCGGTATCGAGTGGATGCCACGGTTCTGTTTCCGCTGTTTTCCATCCCTCTTGCGCATCGGGAGGACGTCGGGTTCGCAAGCGCCATGGTCCGAGACACGAACGCCGACGCATCGTCCAGGGTGCGAGCGTACGAGTTGTTTGCGACGTCTTTCCCCGAGCGTGCGCGAGGGCTCAATCGGATGGGCTTCATTCGCGAGGCTGTCGGTCTTGGCCCTGCCGGCATTCAATGGACCGCGCATTTTGGCGCGCTCTCATCGAGTCCGGAACGGAGTCGCCGAGAGGTCCGGCTCGACGCAGACGAGAGCCGTCAGCGGTATACGGTCATGGACGGGTTCACCGACGGCGAGCATTCTGCCAATACCGAAGTCCGGCTCGAGCTCGAGGGGTCGTGGTCGTCCCCGGAGGCGTTCTACGCCACGCTGATCCCAGCCTGGCGCGACACCGAGCCGGATGGCAGGGTGTGGTCCAGGCCCCAGAGCCAGGTGCCCCGAATGGAGCCGCTCGGGTTTCTCGGCATTCTCCAGCGCAGCTTACAAGTAGCCGCGCTCGACGTGTCACGGCAGCGCAGGCCAGTGAGGGTCCGCTATCCGTTTGCCCACAAGGGCAAGCTGATGCACCTGGCCCTCGTCGGCCACCGGATCGACGCCCGACAGGCCGAGAAGCTCGTCGAGACTGGAGTCATCGAGGTGGGTACGGAGCTACACCGGATCGACTACCGGATTGTGGATCGGAACCATGACGAAGTGCAGCGCTTCCGAGTATGGACGGAGCTGACCGGCGAGGACTCGCTCCCGGACCCTCCGGTCATCGTGCCGATCGCGTTCGAATTCAAGGCCAAGTCGTTTCTGAGGCTCCACGCGACCCTGGTAGGCTATATATTAGTCTACTACACTCATATAAATTGATATATATTAAATCATACGATAGGATTCTGTCGGCATGAGAAAAGAGCAAAAAAGAAGGAGGAAAGCCATGCTGAGTCTGAGTCGATGGAGTCCGTTCGAAGAGATGGCCAGTTTTCACCGTGAGTTCGACCGCACATTTGCCCGCTCCGGTGGGCGCCAGGCGTACGATTGGACCCCTGCCGTCGAGGTGACGTCAGGCAAGGAGGCCTGGATGATCACGGCGGCTCTGCCAGGTGCCAGCCCGGACGATGTCCACGTCGACATCGACAACCAGGTGTTGACCATCAAGGGAGAGCGGCGTGCGTGGGATGAGTCAGCTGAGGCTGTGGAGACCTACGTGTCGGAACTCCACTACGGCAGCTTCGAACGACGCTTCACTATCCCTGACAACGTCGACGGCGAGAAGGTGAGCGCCAGTTTCGAGAACGGTATGTTGACGCTGACGCTGCCGGTGACCGAAGCCGCGAAGCCTCGGAAAATCGAGATCATGGGCGCTTCAACCAAGAAAGTCGCGTAGACGCGATCGCGGGTACACAGTTGGGGCCGGGATTCCGAATGGAATCTCGGCCCTTGTCTTTCTCTGCCGGCGAAACCGAAACACTACTCGCTCTTCTTCTGAGCCTCGATCTCGGCCAGATCCGCGGCCTCCTTTGCCTTCTGTTCGTCTTCGAAGAACTCGCGCTGCCAGTCGGGCATTTCCTGGGGTCCCGGCTTCAACCCCTCGATGTCGGGATCATGGTCTGTAGGTCTCGGAGGAGCCTCCGCCTTTCGGGATCTGACCTCCGATCGACGAGACTCCTTCATCTTCTGGCGCTCCATCCGAGCGCGCTCGCGCTGACGCTTCGTCTGTGTCGGGCGACCTCTGTTTGCCAATCGAACCTCCGGTACCCAGATGTTATCAAACCCGGGGCCACCGGTTCATTGCCGACGTAACGCCTCCACGTAGGATTCGAGCGACCGGCGCCGCTCGCTTTGGCTCGTGCCGAGCGTTTCCAAGTACCGTTCGTACCACTGGATCGCCCGCTCCACCGAGCCCTGCTCTTCCCATCCTTCAGCGATGAGGACCAGCGCTTCGTCCTGCAGCGGGTCAAGCGCGAGCGCGGTCAGCGCGGCCTCGATAGCCGCCGTCGGCTCACCCTGCAGTGCGGCCGCACGAGCCTGCGCAAGGCTCACGAGTGCGCGATTCGCGTCCGTTGTCGGTTGCGGCCCTAGATCAAACTCGAGCGGAATCACCGCCACGCGAGAGGCGGGGGCGAGCGACGGGGGAACCGTCGCTCGGACCAGATAGGCACCGGGAAGGAGGTCTTTGATGTCAGTCGAGTCGAGAATGAACGTCGCGCGCGCGGGAGTGAGCGCCAGACGATCCGCTGTCGGTGATTCGAGCAGGCGCCCAAGCCAGTCGAGTCGGTTGAGCACTGACGCGCCTCCGGGCGTGGACATCGTCATCGTCAGACGTCGGGTCCATGGCATCCCACTTTCTGGGTCGTCCAGCTGAATATCGAGAGACTGCGCGTCCGGCGTGGGATCGATCGGCGCCTGGTTCCGCGCGCGTCGTGCCTCCAAGTTGGTCAGTGTCACGTCGATGACCAACGGCTGTCCGACGAAGACGTGCGGCGTGGGATGCGGACTCGTGAGTCGAACCTCGAGTGTCGCCTCGGCAGGGTCGACCGGGTCACCGGGAGTAGGTGTCGGCCACAGCGAAGACGTGGCGACGCCGATCACGACGATGGCGGTGGCCGCCGCCGTCGTAAGGAGGGCGGCCTGCAGCACTCTTGCAACGAGTCGCCACATCCCGCCGAGGATAGCATGCGCCGGAACGGGCGAAGCCCCCGTCGGAGCAGGCCACGCACGGCATGGCCCAGGCGCGCACGCGCGGGCCGGCGCGGGGTGCAGGGGTCCCCGCGAGAACCGAGCGAGGGGTTCGGGGGCGAAGCCCCCGTCTAAAAACGATAGCTCACACGTGACACGACCTGTGCAAAGTCGAAGTTGCCGCGGTTCGCCAGCAACCGCAGCCATCTGACCTCTCCACCGACCGCGAAGCCCTTCCAGAGACGCACGTCTACGCCACCTCCGACCGTAAGTACGAGGCCTGTTTCCGACACCTTGAACGGTTCGGGCGGAAAGATGAGTGGGCGACCTCCGAGGAGGAGGGGAAAATCGAGGAATGGGCTCAGTTGGGGAAAGCGATCAAAATCGTAGCTGATCGTCTCGGACAAGTGTCCAATGCCGCCCCCGCCGGAGATGTACGGAATGAGACGGTCGCCGACCGGGAAGTCGACCGTGAATCTCGACACAAACGCGGTCAAGCCGCCGTCTCGCGAGACGTCGAACGGCGGCGCGAACGTCAACTCCTGAATGAAGAACCGGTCCTCCGTGGATGTTGACGATGTGGCAATGGTGCAGCAGCCGGTCGATGAGCGCCGCCGCCATGCCCTCATCTCCAAGCACGTGTCCCCATTCCTCGAAGCCCTTGTTCGAGGTCAGCACCGTCGACGCCCGCTCGTGCCGGGCGTTGATCAGTTGGAAGAAGAGCACGGCGCCGTCCTGGCTGACCGGCAGGTCGCCGATCTCGTCGACCACGAGCAGCGCGGGATGCGTCAGCACGCGCAGCCGCCGGGACAGCGCGCCCGCGGCCCTGGCGTCGGTGAGCGAGTCGATCAATCCCGCCAACGTCCCGTCGTAGACGCGTCGGCCGGCCTCGGCGGCCGCGATCGCCAGGCTGATCGCCAGATGCGTCTTGCCCACCCCAGGCGGGCCGAGCAGGATAACGTTCTCGCGGCGGTCGAGGAATCCCAGCTCGTGCAGGCTCTCGATCTGCTCGCGCTTGAGGCTCGGCTGGAAGGTGAAATCAACCTGCGCCAGCGTCTTGACGGCCGGCAGGCGCGAGGCGCGCATCGTGGCCTGCCGGCGACGGTTGTTGCGCAGCGCGATCTGGGCGCCCAGCACCTGCTCGATCGCGTCGCCCGCCGTCACCGCCCCGCTGTCGCCCTTGGCCAGCCCGCCGTCGACCGCTTCCAGCGCGCCGGGCATCTTCAGGTCCGCCAGCATCGCCCGCAGCCGGTCGCGCCGGTCACGCGCCGGTGCCGTCATCCCGCCGCGTCCGCATAGACCCGCAACGACCGGCGCTCCACCTTGCCGGTGTCGGGCACGCGCCGGCGGGTCGGCTCGGTGGCGGGCTGGACGCCAACACGCTGGTAGGGACGGCGTGCCAACGGACCGAGGGCCTCACGCTCGTCCCGCTCGACGCGGTCCCCCGGGCGCTCGCCCGTCGTGGCGTGCCGGCGCACAGTGGCCGGGCCCTCCAGCCAGCGCGACGCCTGCTCGTTGAGGTCCTCGTCGTTCGCGAACGCGCGCCCGTCGAAGAAGCTGTCACGGATGTAGCGGATCGGCCGCTCCACCTGGCCCTTCGTCTGCGCCCGATACGGCCGGCACGCGCGCGGGTGGAACCCCCAGGGCGCGGCAACGCGCAGACACTCCGCGTTCAACACCAGCTCGCCGCCGCCCACGCGGCCGTCCGACAGCACGACCGCGCGCATCTGGTCGAACACGAGCGCCGTCGGGACACCGCCGAACCGCGCGAACGCGCGCTCCAGCCCCTCGGTCAGCACGGCCATCGTCTGCCGACGGTAGAAGCGCAGCCACAGCAGCCGGGAGTGGCTCAGCACCACCACCAGGGCGGGCCGGCGGCCCCAGGGCAGCGTGAACGTCGCGACGTCCACCTGGCCCTGACGCCCCGGCGGCGTCTCGAACCGCACCACCGCCTCGACCGGCTCGCGCGGGCGTACCGCGCGGACGTCGTCCCGCACACGGCTGTAGCCACCGGGGGAGCCCGCCGCGCGGACCTCGTCGAACAGACGCGTCGCCGACAGACCGGGGAACTCCTCGAGACGTGCCTCGATGATCCCAGTGTCGGGAGCCAGCTTGTGGGGCACGGCTGGACGTGGCGCGTAGCGCGCACCCCCTGACGACAGGTCCCGGTCCAACTGACCCGTCTCGACCCATTCGTGGATCGTCCGGCGGCTCACCCCGAAGCGTCTCGCCAACGCGGCCTTCGAGACACCCCGTTGCAGAGAGTGCCTCAGCAGCATCCTCGTCTCCCATCCGTGCATTTGCCCCCCGCTCCCTCGCTGTTGGATTCGCCAACATCGTGAAACGCAGGGCAGAGCCCGCCCACCACTAACGTGTGCGGTTTTCGGTTGCCACAAATGGGAAATTTACAGTTGCCACCAACACGCAGCGCCCGACTGTATCCGGCGCGGCCAGCGGATCGCCGCACGACCAGCACCAGCCGGGGCGGTGCTTCACCCGTGCCCGTGCATACGGTTCCGGCTGAGGAGCCACCCTTTGAAAGTGGCGCATGTCTTCGAGGCGTGCTTGCACGTCGGCAGGACCCGGCTCTGGACGCAGCGTGACTCGGTCAATGCCGTCACTCGGGTCCGCCACAAACTGAAAACAACAAGGGTTGCACTGGCACAGGCGGTCAAGTTCGTCGGCAAAACGGTAACGACGTTCGCGGCAGTGCTCGCAAAGGCGGTCAATTTCGTCGCGACGGTGGTTGCAAACGATGTCGAACAACAACTCAGCCAGCCGCCACAACTTTTGTGGTTCTTGGGACACGATGTCGGCAACGCGCTGGGCTAACTTCGCGTCCTCGGGGACCCACAGTCGCCTGCGAATACCCTGGTTCATACCACCTCTATCTGTGCGTCAGGAAACACTCGCCGCACGCCCTCGACGAACGGGGTCAGTCAACGCGTCATCCTTGCTAGAGTGAGACTGAGAAGTAGGGGGGGGCGTAGGGTGATCGCGGTCCGCACCCTGCCCTGCTTCCTCCCTAACTGGTGTCTTGTGTGCTGGGGGGTAGTTTTCAGTCTCAGTTTCTGGCCAGTGGTCGCGTAGCCACTCGGTCCCTTCCCAGTAGTCCGGGCTGTTGTCGGCCTTGCCGCGTTTTGTTCTCTCAGCCAGTTTGAGAATGGACAAGTCTTCCAGGTAGCGGCTGGCCGTCTTCGTCACCACCTCAACACACTCGGCCAGGTCACTCGTGCGGGCGGGCGAGGGCCGGGCGATGAGTTCTCGAATGAGCAGAGTCCGTAGAGCTGGCGCGCAGTCGACGGCAATGCGTGCGAGCGTGGCCCAGGACGTTGCCGGGTCGCACCCGATGGCCTCCAATCCGCCAAGTAGCCGCGCATACGCCTTCACGAGTCGGCCCGGTCCTTCGACCTGCGGCAAGTAGAGGACGTCTTGTCGGTAGCCGTCACGAATGACCGCTGTCCGTGTTCGGGCCGTGTAGGCCGCGAGGCGTATCAGTCGCCGCTGCTCGCCGTCTGACAGGTGGCGGTTCACGCGGGTGAGGTCGGCATGTTCCACGAGGCCAGCAAGCGCGTCGGCCAGCTCTTCGCGCATGACGGTCTCGCGGTCGCCGTGGTCCAAGGCCGCGAGGCCGAAGGCGTCGACGTCGGCGTCCGGCATCCGCAGCAAGACGAAGCGGTCGCCGAGCGCGGACAACACCTGCCCATACTGGTCGAGGGCTGGCGTCACGCCGCCAATCAGCCCACACTTCCCGCGCCATGACAGGACCCGCCCGCCATCGCTGCCGACAGGACGGTCCCACCTGCCGTCGTAGACTTCTCGCAGCGCGGCCATCGCCTCGGCGCGGGCGTCCTTGTTCTGGGCGAGCACCGACGTAAAGTCTTTGAGAAGCAAGACACCAAAATCGCCAACTTGCCGCAGGAGTCCACCCGTCGCCCCCGTGACACGTTCTCGCTTGGACGTGCCGGACAGCAAACTTGCCTCGGTGACTTTCGCCGCCGGAATCACATAGGGCAGACGCGTGGCGGCCGAGAGAATTTCCGTTTTGCCAGTCGACGGGGCGCACACCAACAGCGTCCATACTGGGTCACCCGGTGCCCGATTGGCGACAAGGGTCCCGCCCACGACATAGACGGGTGTTGGGTCCTCTAAATACAGCCAGCGCCGAAACGTTGCGACGGTCTCTGACAGCGTGCGCGGCGCAATGGGTCGCGGTGCGGGTAGCGGTGTCTCGTGTTCGCCATAGCCTCGCTTAGAAAGCGCGAGGGCTGCCTTGGCATAGTCGCCGTCGTGCTCAAGTTGCGCGTAGCACCCAAATTTTGTGCAGGACGTTTCAGGTTCAAACTCGGTCGAACTCGTGAAGACATAGAACAAGCCGGAACCGCCAAAGTTAGTCGTCGCACTGACGCCAAATGACTTACCGGGACGCTGCCAATACGAGACGTCTCCGCGTGAAAACACGTGTGTCCAGCCATGTGGGCTGAGCAATTCCGCCCATGACGTGCGTCGGTTGAAGTCGTCGCCGGGCCGGTCAGTGTCGGCCTTGGCCTTCGCCTTCGCGGGCGCGTGCTTCCGTCGCGGCATTTGGTCAAAGCTGCGTGCCAACTCAATGAGGGCCTCGCGTTCGTCTTCGGTGTAACTCGGAATGGTGTCGAAGTTGCCCGACAGTCGCGTGTATGGCTTGCCTGTGGGGTGCACCGAGCCGTTCGATGGGGCCACGATTGAAAACGTCGGCAGTTCAATCAATGTCTCAACGGCTTTCTTGTCTTGACCGGGTCGCCGGGCCAGCGTGCAGTCCTTCCATTCCACCGCCTCGGGATATCTGACAATCAAGCGCCGACCGGCCCGCGGTGTCTCGTCTTCATACCCACGACGAATGCGCGACACGACGTCGCCGAGGCCACACCCCGCCGCTGCGTCGATGAACCCGTCATAGGTCAACGGGTCGTCGAAGTCCCAACACTCAACACGCCCCGAGACCGCACCCGCGACAACGCCAAACCCGGACCGGCGCGCAAAGTCCCAGCCCCGCATGGCGGCGGCTGTGGGTCGCGTCTCCTGATACTCGCGCCAACTCGACACGTCCGGGGCCTTCGTGCCGTCCTCGCGAACGGGAAGAAGACACAGCCCGGCCTCGTAGGCGGACCGGGCTGCGTCAAGGACGGACACCTAGAACCCCGCAGCCTCGCTGGTGGACTCGCCGGGCTGGATGGGCGAGGGGACAACGTCCAGACAGTCAACTCGCTTGCCTTTGAACTGTGTCCGCCCCTTGGTCACGCGAATCCGTGCCCCGACCCAACTGTCCGTATTGGGGCTGCCGACAAGGTCGGCGATGGCCTCCGCCCGCGTCAGGTTTAGCACCAACGGCTTGACGCCGTCCTCAGCGAAGTGGGCCACGAGCTTGTCTTCCGGCGCATCGTCGGTGCCGACGTTCTCCCTCTGCACCGACGTGAGGGTCGCATCAATCGGTCCCTCTTCGACGTCGGCGACCTGAGTGAAGCGAGAGGGAAAGGCTTTCTTAAAATGCATGACCAAGTCCAGTTCTGTGGCGTTATGATGTTTGAGTGGCGACCTGGTGTAGCCACATGCACCAGGTCGCTAAATGAGCCCGCTCGCCGACCCCCCGGCGGCCGGGCTCGTCGTGTTTCAGTTGTCAACGGCCGGATCACACGTAACTAAGGAGGCGCCCGACAAACTCCGTCGACCCCCGCGTGCTGACCCTGCTTTCTATCGCGCCGATCAGTGAGCGCCCTGACGAGACCAAGGTCATCTCCGGGCCTCTACTCTCTAATGGCGAAATTTCGTTAGGTGGGAAGAGTTTTCGACGAAATCTATGGCGAACTAACTGAAAGAGTGAGAGATACTGTTTTTTGAAGAAACTTCCGGGAGGACGCCGAAAATTCGTTCTTTAGGTGTCGAGGGCGGAACCTGGATCAATCCTGAAGGCAGTCTGGTATCCGGTCCCCTGTACGTAGGGCACAGGATCATCGCCAGTCTTGAAATGCTTGCGGAAGGCCCTGCGCACTTCCTGCATGCGTTTCCCGACCGCCGTCCAATCGCGCGCCCACTCGAACGGAGCCGACCCTGATTCGATCGTTCCGCGGCGTCGAGCGAGTTCTTGCAGCGCCCTCCACGCGCGATTAGGCTTCGTAGACCTTCTGTCCCTTCTGTCAGCGAGCCCCAAGTCTTCGTAGGTCAGTGGAGGTTGGACCTGATCCTTCAACGTGACCTGAACCATGAGCTCGCTCGTGAAGCGCATCGAAACGTCCCGCCAAGCGAAAGGACTGGTTCTTCGTGACGCGCCGTCGGGGCGGATCTGAGCCTTGAGCACCGCGGCCCCTTCCTCGAGGTGGGCCTCCCATTCAGGCAGACCGAACAGGATTCCTTCGACCTCCTTCAGGAATTCGCGGCGCTTGCTCGGACCCAACCCGTACTCACATGGGTCGGGACACAGACTGTCGCACCGCTGCTCCAGAATCATGTCGAGAACGGCGCCAATGTCGCTCGCCTTCACGTCGCCCTGCCTGGCGAAAGCACACACCTCATGTGCGTCTTCCAATACTTCAGTAGTGATCCGACTGATCAATAGATTCCGAGCTCGGGCCGAATCAATAAAGAACGGACAGTACTGATAAGGCACGTGAGGCTGGGTGTAACCAGGCAGGCGCTTCTCGCGTTGTCGGAATCGACGCTCCGCACCCAACCGAGCGAGTTCAATCCGGTCGTGCAGCTCTTCGGGCAGGTCACGGTAGTTCATCGCTCCCTCAGCAATGTCCCTGAGAGGGAAACGCCGCCGGCCGGTCAGGGTCACCGGCGTTCGCGCTGGGTAGCTAGTCCAGCGCTAGGCGGCTGACGGGTAGTCTATGCGGCTGAACGAGCTTTTCCTACTGATCGTCACGTGAAGGATTGGGTGAGGGCAGCCTTGGATCGCATACCCGTTCCATACGACGAGCAACACTGTCTAGACAGCCTCGAATGGCACGCTGACAGCTCATCGAAACCACCGCAGTTCTCATGACCCGTCTTCCAGATTCTCCCACCGTGCTCTGGCGGCTCCACAAGCAGGGGCAGCGCTATACCTGCGCGGTCCGACTCACCCCGGCGGGCCTGCGGCTGGAGCAATCGATGGGAACCCAACGACTCATGTCCCAGACATTTCAGACGGCAGACGAACTGTATCGGCAGGCCGAGGTGGCGCGCGAGCAGTGTCTTGAGGATGGGTGGACTGAGGAGGAGTGATCCGGCTCGGTCGTCGCCGTCTACTTGCAGGGAAACGCCACCAAAGAATCCGTTCCGTCAATCGCTTGCCCGCCGAAGGTCGTGCCGGTCAGTGACGCCGACGTGTCCCCACAGGTGATGCCGGTATCAGGGGTTTTGAAGTGAAGGAGCAGGTCGTTGAACCCGTCACTATTCACGTCATCGATGTGTCCACCTACATGCACAACCCCGGCACCGCTGGGTCCGAATGCCACAGTGGCGGTATCGACCGTGCTCGCGTCGAAGACCGCATCGCTGAGGATCGCCACCGGGATGTTGCCCTTCTTCTTGACGTTGACTCTGTTGGCAGCTTTGCGCGGGATGATGTCAATCGTCACCGCGATGTCTGGGTCTGCTCGGAAAATTGAAACCTTTCCCCCGATCACAGCGGCAAACGCTATCTGTCCAGCATCGTTGATCGACTTCGTGCCGAGGAAGAAGCCTGTGGGGAACGAACCGTCGAGCCGATCACCAACAGCTATGACCTTGTCGCTTATGGGATCCGACCCGGTGTAGATACCATCTGGATTCTCGGCCCTAAATACTACGAGACCACTTCCGCTTATTGCCGGACCTTGATTATCAAGGACAACGAAACCTGGGCCAGTCGTAGCGATGGTGGCAATTGGCCCGCCGTTGCCAGCAAAAACACCTTCCCCTCCGGCGTCTAAATCGGCCATGAAGGCAACGGTTCCGTCGTCACTGACGCTGGCCTGCTGGAAGTCGGGGCGAAGTGTCAGCGGTCCCGAGCTGTCCGCGATGGTGGTCAGAGAACTGCCATCGCCGCGTAGAATGACATCTCCTCCCGCATCCAGCGTGGCGTGAAAAGCTGCCTGGCCTGATTCGTTGATGGTGACATCGTCGAAGGCGAACAGCGGCCCACTATCATCGGCGATGGTGGTCAGCACACCCCCATTGCCAACGAACACGCCCCGCACGCCTCCGATTGTGGTCGAAAAACCGACCTGTCCTGACGCGTTGATGTCGACGTTGGCGAACCCACCGCCAAGGTGAATCGGGGTAGGTGCCCCACCATCTCCTGCAAACACTCCTTGACCAAGTGAGGGATGATTTGCAATGAAAGCCACAAGACCGTTGTCACTGATGGCGGGATGTCCTCCGAATCCGCCCCCGCTGAAAGGGCCACTCGTAGTGTCGTACAACACCTGCAGCGGACCACCATCTCCAACGATGATGAAGTCACCCGCGTTGGCCAAGACTGCCACCGTGCCATGTGCGTTAATCGACGGTTGTGTATTGAATTGCCAGGGACCACTGTTACCGTCCGCGATCTTGGTAAACGTGTAGCCGGGTGCTGGGGGTTGCCCAGCGGTCTGGTCTGACATGGCCAGACCAATGGCCAATCCTGCGGCAACAAGGCTCAGCAGACGTTTGGAGGCTTTCAAGAGAGTTCTCCTCCTAAGTTGCGACTGTGAGGTGGGTTCGTTTCCGCATCAGGACTCCTAGGAGAACGAGACCCGGAGGTATTGTCAAAAGTTATGGATCAGCGATCGGCATGATCAGGCGGCTTCCTTCCGATTCTTCTCCTTGGTATCGCGTTCCTGCTGCAGACCATCGATGAACGGCACGCCGGCGCGCACGAGCGGCAGCAAGTGTGCGCTGTTGAGACGGCGCCACCGACGTTGTGCCATGTCCAGCAGCTTGTAGGCCATCAGTAAGCCCTTCGTCCGCGAGCCCGCGCCTTTGGTCACGCGCTGGCGCAGTCGAACCGTAGCGAAGGGCGATTCGATCACGTTCGTCGTACGAAGGTGCGTCCAGTGTTCCGCCGGGAAGGCGAAGAAGGTGAATAGCCGCTCGCGGTCGTCGGCCAGACACGCCGCCGCCTGGGGGTACTTCGCCTCGTACGTCGCGACGAAGGCCGCCAGCTGTTCGTCCGCCTGCTCTCGGGTGTCGGCGTCCATGATCTCGTGAAGTGCTCGTTTCGCCTTGGGCTGGAGCCGCTTGGGCAACTTGTCGAGCACATTCCCCAGCTTGTGGAACCAGTCGCGCTGCGCGGCCGTCTCCGGCCAGACCTCCCGTACCGCGGCCCAGAAGCCCAAGGCCCCATCGCCGACCGCTACCATCGGGGCTCGCATCCCCTGCCGCTTCAGGGCCCGGAGGACCATCGCCCAGCTGTCGGTGCTTTCGCGGTAGCCGTCCTCAAGCGCGACGAGCTCTTTCGTCCCGTTGGGACGGGCCCCAATCATCACCAGCGTGCAGAGCCGGTCGTCCTCGAGACGAATGTTGAAGTGGATCCCGTCGACCCACACATACACGTAATCGCGGTCGGCCAAGTCCCGCTGCCGAAACTGCCGATACTCCTCGTCCCAGACGGCCGTCAGCCGCGCGATGTTGGTCGCGCTGAGCCCCGCGGCATCGTCGCCGAGCAACACCGGCAGCGCTTCGCGGAAGTCACCCGTCGACAATCCACGCAGATACAGAATCGGCAGCACCTCGGCGACCTTGGGAGACCGACGCATGTAGGGGGGCAGGATCCGACTCGTGAACCGCTCGCGCTGGCCCGCCGCGTCAACCCGCTTGTCGTTCACCCGAGGGGCCCGCACCTCCAGGGTGCCTGCCCCACAGGTCACCTTCCGTGCCTGGGCCTGCCCGTTGCGCACGACGAGGCGACGGCCATGCTCGTCCCGTTCCGCGCCGTGTTCCTCGACGTATTGAGTGATCTCGACCGCCAGGGCCTTCATCAGCATCCGGCGGGCTCCTTCACGCGCCAGCTCGTCAAGGGTCGAATCCTCATCCTGCTCTTCCGCGTTCGCCGGCTTGTCGTGTACCTTCAGCATGGGTGGCGTCTCCTTTCCCCCGGCCGGCCAGCCAGGGTTCTTGCGTTTGATTCACGCGAAAGGTTACGCCGCCTCTTTCACACCATCCACAACTTTCGGTTATATCTCGTCGCCGTACACACCAAAGGCGACCCCGAGAGGCCGCCCTTTGATTGAGTCGGGTTTGTTTTTGCGGCTATTTGCGCCTGCGACGAAGACCGAGCATCGCTAGGCCGATGCCGAGCAGGACCACGGTGGAGGGTTCTGGAACAGCCACGCCGTTACCAAAGAGCTTGAGGTTCGAGAGACCGCCACCGTTGGCGTTGTTCGCCACGTAGGACCAGCTGCCGCTAAGCGTACCTGGCACCAGTCCGTAGACCCAATGGTCCGGGGATCCCTGTCCGTTACCCACATGCACGGAAACGGCGCCATTGAGGTACGTGGACCAGAATGACGGCGAAATGGAGTAGGTCCCAGTAATCGGAGCGGAATTCCCCCAAGAGCCCGACGTAAGCGCTACGATGAACCAGGGGGAAGTTGCACCGCTACCCGTCACTTCACCAACCTCCGTCCAGTTCCCTCCTAGGTACGACTCGACGTCCGGTTCGGTAGCGTTCCCTTCACCGGTGTTGCACGAAGCGACCCCGGACATCTCAAACCATCGGTCGGGGCCCCCACAAAGAATCGTGGCCGCCTGGGACTGAGCCGAAATGCCCAGCATCAACATTGCGGCAGCCAGCGAAATGAACACCACTCTGCACTTTGAGATAGTCATTACGTAATTGTCCTCAATCCGTGTGTCAACAGTTTGCAACGTCAGTGCCGTAGCGACCGCGCTTTTCGACTCGGGAAATGCGGTGTCTACTGAGAAGTGGCGATGAGAAGTCACCGCGCGCGCAGGCTTTCGTTCGCTGCCTGGGCGGGTCCAGACACACCAAAGGCGACCCCGAGAGGTCGCCCTTGGAATTGAAGCCTGACGTTTCAGCGGCGCTACGGAACGATTCGGATGTGATCCGTTCCCTGGATCATAGTTCCGTCGAAGGTCATACCCAACAGTTCGACTTCGGTCGCGCCGAGGGCAATTCCCTCTGTGAAGACCTGCACGATGAGATCAAGGTCGCCGTCACCGTCCACATCCTCCAGGGAACCGGACCTTCCGCTGTTTCCCCTCATGCGGACCGAGCCTCCAGCAACGGTGATGCTTGCGGGATTCACGGTGGCCCCATCGAACGTATCCGTCGTCAGGACCGCGACAGGGACGACGCGGCTGAACAGATTGATGGGGTTTTCATCACTGCCGGGCTTGACGTCAATCGTTACCTGGATGGTTTCGAGGACGGTGCCTCCAATGGTCAGGTTGTCCATGATCAATGATCCGCTGGTTGTAGCTCCTCCGTCGGGCAACCCGATGTGAATGGATTTAACCAACAGGTCCGAGGTGATGCCAAAGAAGCAAGGCCCCCCTCGTGGAACACAGCCACGTTCCTCGGGCAAAGCGATATTGGATGTGCTTCCGTCTCCGAACGTAATGAAGGCCGTGATTAAGCTCCGAGACCGTCGACAGGAAACCGGCGGCGGACGTACGCCACCGCCTGCCGGCGTCGGGACGGGCTCAGAAGTTTCCCGAGGCCACCTCTTTGAGAATCATGTTGTCGAGGGCCTGGTCCGCGACCAGCTTCTTCAGCCGCCCATTCTCCCGCTCAAGCTCCTTCAACCGCTTCGCCTGGTCGAGGCGCAAGCCGCCGTATTCTTTCCGCCAGCGATAGTACGTTTGCTCGCTGATCCCCAGCTTCTTGCACATCTCCGGCGTGCGCAGGCCGCGCCCGAGCTCCACCTCAGCCTGCCGCAGCTTCGTGACAATCTGTTCCGTGCTGTACCGCTTCCGTGGCATCCTGCCTCCTGTCCCACCGCCCGAATTCTAACGTTCGGGCTGGTTCGGTTTCAGGGGGCAAGGTCAACCGCCGCAGAAGGGGTCGCCCCCAGAGGCGTGATTTTAGCCTCGATTGGGGTAGTGTTTATAGGGGCGCAGGAGGGGTGTCTCGGGAGGTTCTGAAACCTGGCATGTTGGGGGTCGGTCAGCCCGATTCTGCTCAACTTGACAATACCCTCGGACGCGCTCCTGGAACCTCCGATTCAGGCATCGCGCTCGTCCGGAATAATCGACGGCATGGAATCGCCAGGAGCCGCGCCCACGAGGTCGCTCGATTGCGCCGCGCACTGTCGGTCGCAATTCCCGTACTGGCGTACATCTGCCGGTACAGTTTCGAAATGAAGAGGAACGCCAGACGGGTGCGCAGATCGGGCGTGCACCGCGAGCGCTTCCAAATCGAGCGCAGGCTGTAGAACTGGTCCCAGACGCCCTGCGTCCTCTGCCGCATCTCTTCCGAACTCATCGTCGGATGCGGCATGAACATCTTCGGCCGCTGCTCCGCCGGAATCAGCCAATACCGCGTCAGCGGTATGCCGGTAACTTCTGGAGGTGTATCGCCGAGCGATTTTTCCCACTTCTCGAAATCCACCGTGCCGCAGAACGGCGTCAACATCACGAACTGGGCGAAGGTCAGGTCCGCCTTCTCCGCCAGATCGCGCGTCGCCTCGAACGTCGCTTCCCGATCGGTCGGTAGACCGAAGATAAACGATCCCAGCACGTGCACGCCGTGTTCGCGGAAGGTCCGCAATTGCAGCACCAGGGTCTCGCCTGATGCATTGAAGTTTTTGTGAACGGCTTTGAGGCCTTCCCGCGTCACCGCCTCCACGCCCACCAGCGCGCCCTTGATGTGTGCCTTGCGCATCGCGTCGAGGAAGCTGGGGTCTTCCGCCGCTTCCATCGTGATTTGCGTCAGAAAGATCATGTCGTCCGGCAACTCCGCCAGGCGCGCCATGAACTCGAACCGATCGCTGCGAATGCCCGTCAACTCTGCGACTCGCGCCGCGTTATTCTGGCGCTCGGCGTTCTTGATATCAGTCAGGGACACCGGATAGAAATTGTCGTCGGCGAGCGCGACGAACCGGTACCCGCGCCGGCGCAAATCGACGATCTCCTCGATCACCGGATCCGACGCGCGCTGCCGTGGCTTCTGTCCGTCGGTCCGCCAGACGGAGCAGAAGGAGCAATGCTTCGAACACCCGCGAACGGTTTGCACGGACGCCCACAGGTACCCGGCTTGCGGCAGCAGATCCCAGCGCGCCGCCTTGAATTGAGACGCGTCAACGCGGCCGCCTTCATACACGCGCTTCGAGGAGCCGGCAATGAAGTCGTTCAGAGCCTGGCCCCAGGCGACGTCGCCATCGCCCTTGACAACGGCGTGCGCTCCGCCACGGTCGAACGCTTCGTCGGGATAGAGCGTCGTATGGATCCCGCCGAAAACGACGTGCGCGCCCCGTGCGCGCGCCAGTGTCCCGACGGCGTAGCCGCGAAGCGCATTCCCGGTATGAATACCGATGCCTACCACATCGCCTGGGTGCACGGCCTCCGGATTCAGGGCACGCAGTGTTTCGTCGCAAATAACAGGACCGCCAAAGGACTCGGGCGTTGCCCCCGCCAGCACATACAACCACCGCGGCGTGATGACCGCGGTACCAAAAGAGCTATCGCTCGGATTGACCAGGTGAACCCGCATACGTTTCTCGTCAGCCTCCACATCAGGGCTTAGCTTTTACCGGATGGTTCAGCGAGGCCAGGACTTTAGCTTCACGCTCAAAGCGAGCCAGGCGATCGGGGTCTTCAGTAAAGGCGTGCGGCAACACCTTCAGCGCCACGTCCCGGTCGAGCTTGGTGTCTCTGGCACGATACACCCCTCGCCCATGCCGCCTTCGCCGATGAGGGCGGTGACGTCGTAATGGCCGAGTCGAGAGCCGACGCTGATAGGCACGCTATTTCAGTAGGGAGCACGAAGCTATTCTAGAGCAGAATCGGCTCCACGGGGTATGGTGGGTAGGATGCCGCCCAACATGGACGTGCCTTCGAAAAACCGATCCTGAGCGAACGGTACTGAGAATCGTGGCCTCGCCCTATGCCGCGTTCGGCAGATCAAGACCTGAAGTTTGAAAGTCGATCCAAGGTCACGTTAATTAAACCCGGCGGACTGTGCGGCTCCGCTGCCGCCGACGCGGACGGCTTCGAGAACTGTGCGGCTCCGCTGCCGCCGACGCGGACGGCTTCGAGAACGCGCGCGGCCTTAACTCGAAGGCATGGGGACCAGCGGCCCGGCGAACGGATCCCCAACCCGACCGGCGTCGAGCTCAACCCACAACTTGAAACGCTCGAGTTCACCGCCCCGATCATCCAGTATTCGATACTCGAGCCGTCGCAGTGCCGCTGGGTTGCCGAGCCACCCGCCCTGCCTGTAACGCTCGGCTCGGCCTGTGTCGCGGCCAACAACACGCAGCTCGAATCGAAGCACGCGTCCGTTGTGCACATAGGCTGATAGCGATGATTCTTGCGCGGGTCCTCGCCAGCCGCGACGTCCGCCACCACCGTCCGGAGGCTTCGCTGTAGCGCTCCGAGAAACCCGAGCGGTTCGCCGTAGCTCCCACGCTCGCGGTTGGAGAGTTCGCGCGTGAACGCGGGCTCCTGCCCCTCCCACCGCCGCCGCACTTCGTCGTAGAGCGCCGTGGCGCTGGTCCACCGCCCTGCTATGCTCAAGTGCAACATAGTGTTCGTGGCCATGCTCGCGCGCGTGAAGCCGTCGATGATCGAATAACGCTGGAGATCCTCGTCCTGGTCCAATGCTTGCCCCGCGCCCTTGTGCGTCTCCCAACCATCGAACGAGACCGGTATGGGATTCCTGCTCTGGGCTGGGGTCGGCGCCGTGGTGGGGTATCTTGCGGCACAAACGTCGCGGCTTCTCACCGGCCACCGGTGTCGGCGCCGGGCTGGTGTTGGGTCCTCTAGCCGTGGTGCTATTCGTCGTCCCCCTCCCGGGCTCGACTACCGCGCGACAGCCGCAGACGTGCCCCTATTGCGCGGGCCGGGTCACGTCTGACGTGCGCGTCTGCCACTGTGGTGCGATCCTGGAGAAGAGATGGGGGTAAGAGCCCCACGCGGAGCCAGGGATACTTCGGCTCACCCGACGTGGCCGTCTTGGGAGCCACGGGCATGACCCGACGGGCGCCACACCCGGGAGTGCGCGGCCATTGGCCCGCCGCCGTGTGGAAACCGTGATGACCCACGCCGACTCCACGGTCATCCTGCTCGTCGAAGACGACGACGTGCTGCAGCAGCTGATCATGAACAGTCTCCAAGGGCACCAGTACTGGGTCCTCTGCGCGCGGGACGGTGAGGAGGCCTGGCGCCTCGCCAGCGAGCATTGGTCGATCGTGAGCGTGCTGATGACCGAGGTGATCCTGCCGGGCATGGACGGGCTGGCGCTGGCCACTCGGGTGCGGGAACTCGTTCCTGACCTCCCCGTGCTGTACCTGGCCGACGAGGACCAACTGTCAGGGGCCGTGCGTCAGGGCGTGGCGGATCCTCACAATTCGTACCTGATGAAGCCCTTCGATCACGAGTACCTGCTCGTGAAGGTGCGAGCGGCGTTGAGGGGCTAAAGAGTCCCCATCTTGACGCCACGCGCGGCATGAGAGTTTCGGGGCCGAGAACCTGCCGCATGAGCTATGGTTGCAGGAGGCTGCACGTCCGCCAGATTTTACGGTCGACAGCCGCAGGACCGCGATGCCACTTGAGCAGAAACTCCACCTGAAGCTCGCGCAGAAACTCATCCTGACGCCGTCGCTGCAGCAAGCTATCAAGCTGCTACCGATGGCGACGCTCGAGCTCGTGGACCTCCTGAATCAGGAGGTGGTCGAGAACTCGTTGCTCGAGGAAGTGACGGCCGAGGAACTGCAGCAGGCGGATGCAGCGGCCCAAGTGGACACGGCGGACCCGGATCCGCAGCCGACCACCGACACACCGGACACGTGGGACGACGCCGACTACGCCTATTTCTTCGGGGACTATCTCGACACCGGCTACCGGCCGCGGGTGCCCCGTGAAGTCAAGGAGTTGCCCCCGATTGAGAACACGCTTTCGACCGTGTCCTCTCTGACGGACCACCTGACGTGGCAACTGTCGGTGCTGACGGATGATGAGCTGCTGCGAGGCATCGGCACCGCCATCATCGGCAACCTGGATGAGGACGGGTACCTCGTCGCGTCGATAGACGAGATCAGCGCGATGGGTGACTGGCCGGAGGCGGAAGTCGAGCGGGTCCTCACCCTGGTGCAAGCGTTCGACCCGATTGGCGTGGCGGCGCGTGACCTGCAAGAGTGCTTGCTTCTCCAACTGCGGCATCTCGGTCTGGGGGAGACGCCGAGCGAGACGATCGTCAGAGACCACCTCCGATTACTCCAGAACCATCAATTGCCAGAGTTGGCACGGCAGCTGGATCTTCCGATCGACGAGCTCACGGGCCACATTGACATCATCCGTCATCTCGACCCGAAGCCCGGGATTCGGCACAACCCCGCACCGTCCCAGTACGTCGTCCCCGATGTGTACGTGCGGAAGGTCGAGGACGCGTATGTAGCCGATCTCAACGACGACAGCCTGCCCCAGCTTCGGGTCAGCCCAGTCTATCGGCGGATGCTCGACAAGAAGAGCCCGCACTCGCCGGAGACACGCTCGTACATCAAAGACAAGTTCCGCTCGGCCCTCTGGTTGATCAAGTCGGTCGACCAGCGCCAGAAAACGATCCACAAAGTCGCCACGAGCATCATCATGTTTCAACGCGAGTTTCTCGACGACGGGATTGAGCACCTGCGACCCCTCGTGCTCCGAGACGTTGCCAACGACATCGGCATGCACGAGTCGACGGTGAGCCGCGTCGTGACCAACAAGTACATGCATACGCCGCAGGGCGTGTTCGAGATGAAGTATTTCTTCCACAGCGGCATCCCCAGCAGCTACGGCGAGCGCGTGTCGTCGGTGACGATCAAGCAGCGGATCCGAACGCTCGTCCAGAACGAGGATCCTCAAAAGCCGCTGAGCGACTCGCGGATTGTCGCCGTGCTCCAGGAGGAGGGGCTGATCCTGGCCCGCCGTACCATCGCGAAGTATCGCGAGGAGCTCAGGATCCCCACCTCGAATCGGCGCAAAGTGGTCTACTGACCCACTGGTCAGCGGTCCGGTGCTGGGCTTGACTCGTTGGTCGGACGTCGCGAATGCCGCCCGTCCTCTCGGCACGACTCATCGAAAATGCTCGGGTCGCCACGTCTCCCGCACGCGGCACCAGCGACGATCTCCCGCATGGCACGGTGACGCGAACTGAGGCAGCGCGGATGAAGCACCCGGCGCCAGCCGCAGGAGTCGCCCCACTCGTGCTCGGCCTCAGCGCACCCCATGCAAACGAATGGAGGTAAGTAAGGATATAAGTCGCGGCGATCCAGGGGGTTGTGTACCCCACGCCACGATCAACGCGACGTTGAGAAGACCGATGGCGGTGGCCGACGTGGTCAGGCTGCAAATGAGCAAGGTTCAAGGGAAGAGATAGAGGATTGGGGGGGGTTCAGGCCGAGAGCCACGGGTCATTCTCAAGGGACCGCCTGTTCACCTGAATCTGAACGCGCGCGCCGAGGTCAGACGGCAAAGTGACGATTCCCGTTAGACTCAACGACATATGCTGAACGTCGCTGCAGGGAAGGGGTATCCATGACTAACGTAGGCAACGTGCTCGTCCGGGTGCGCGATCTGCGCAAGGACTACGGCTCGATTCGGGCCTTGGACGGCATCTCCTTTGACGTGTCGCGCGGTGACGTCCTCGGCTTTCTCGGACCCAACGGTGCCGGTAAGACGACCGCGATGAAGCTGATCACCGGCTTTATCGAAGCAGATAGCGGCACCGTCGTGGTCGCTGGCCACGACGTGGCGAGTGACCCGCTCGCGGCTCAACGTCGACTTGGCTATCTGCCAGAGCATGCGCCTGCCTACAGCGAGATGACCGTCGACGGGTTCCTCCGTTTTGTCGCCGATGCGCGGAACCTCACCGACCCCAAGGGTGCCATCGATCGAGTCGTCGACATGACGGCGCTCGGACAGGTCCGTCATCAAACCGTCGAGACCCTGTCGAGGGGGTTCAAACGCCGCGTCGGCTTGGCCCAAGCCCTGATCCACGATCCGGAGATTCTGATTCTCGACGAGCCCACGGACGGTCTCGATCCGAACCAGAAGGTGCTCGTCCAGGACCTGTTGGGGAACCTCTCCAAAGAGCGATGCGTCATCCTGTCCACCCACATTCTCGACGAGGCCGAGAAAGTCTGTACCCGCGCGGTCATCATCAGCGAGGGCCGCATCCTCGTCGACTCCACACCGCACGAACTTGTCGAGCAGTCGTCGAGCGGCAGACTCGACGAGGTGTTCCGCACCGTGACCAGGGGGGTCGCGGCATGACGCAGCTACCGGGCTTGGCCCCGGTCTTCCGGCGCGAATTCAAAAGCTACTTCTCGTCACCGCTCGGCTACGTTTTCGTCGTCATCTTCCTGCTCGCAAGCGGCTATCTGACGGTGTCGCGCGACTTCGGACGTTTTCTGGAGATTCGTCAGGCCAACCTCGACGCCTTCTTCGCCTACGTGCCATGGATCTTCGTCGTCCTCGTGCCGGCCGTGGCCATGCGCCTCTGGGCCGAGGAAAGAAAGAGCGGAACGGTTGAGTTCCTCCTGACCCTGCCCATCAGCCTGGAAGGGGCCTATGTCGGCAAGTTCCTGGCCGCATGGAGCTTCCTTGGCTTCTCGTTGGTTCTCACCTGGCCGATCGTCTACCAGGCCGGGCGCCTCGGTGATCCCGACATGGGCGTCATGCTTGCCGGATACCTTGGGTGCTTCCTGGCTGCGGGGGCGTTCCTGTCGGTCGGGATGCTGTTCTCGGCCGTCAGCAAGAACCAGGTGGTCGCCTTCATCCTCGGCGTCGCGGCCTCCACCGCGTTTCTGCTTCTCGGTCTGCCGGAAACGCTCGACTACGCGGGCCGAGCCCTCGGCGGGTATGTCGAGCACGTCCTCTTGAGCCTCAGCCTCATCGATCACTTCGAGTCACTGACCCGCGGCCTTGTGGAACTTCGCAGCCTCGCCTTCTTTACGCTGTTCACCGCCGGGTGGCTCGTGGTCGGGATGCTGGCGTTGAGAGCAACCAAGGGGAACTGACGCGATGAAGCGGCGCATGCTGACGATGATCCTCCTGAGCGTCATCACCGTCCTTTCCATTCACGTGTCGCATCGAGTCTTGGAAGGCGCGCGCGTTGACGTCACGAGTCAGCGCATCTATTCGCTTTCGGAGGGCACCCGCCAGATTCTCGATCGGATGAACGATGAGGGGGTCCAGCCGGTCGAGATCACGCTGTACTTCTCCGAGACGACGGGAAAAACGCTGCCTCGCTTCATCAAAGATTTCATCACCTACGAGCGCTATCTCCGGCATCTGCTACGATCGTACGAACGTGCGGCCGCGGGTAGGATTGAAGTCCGCTTCATCGATCCGTTAACGGACTCCGACGAGGCCGTCGAGGCCACGCAGGACGGACTCGAGGGTCGCGCCGTCAACGAGCACGGCGACCAGTTCTTCTTTGGCCTCACGGTCGAGACCCAGACGGGCAGCCACGACTCGATCCCGTTCCTGTGGCCGGAGGAGCAGGAATCGATCGAGTATGAAATCTCGAAGCGGCTCACGTCGCTGCTGTGGCCAGGATCGAAGCGGATAGGCGTCCTGGCGGGACTCGAGGTGTTCGGCACGGCCGACAACCCGTATCTGGCCCAGATGCTCGCCGCGCAGGGCCGCCAGCCGAGCGAGAAGTGGATCTCGGTACGTCTGCTCGAAGAGTCGTACCACGTCTCGAATCTCGGAACCGGCGTCGAGCACATCTCCCACGACGACTACGATGTGGTCATCGTCATCCACCCCAAGCGCCTCGGCGGTAAGGCCTTGTGGGCGCTCGACGAGTGGGTGGTCACCGGGGGCAAGACACTCGTCTTCCTCGATCCCTATAGCGTGGCCGACCCTGCACCGCAGGATCCGCAACAGCCGTGGGCGGCCCTCCAGTACGAACCGGCGTCGAGCCTCGAACCGCTCCTGACGGCGTGGGGCTTGGAGATGCCCCCGCGGACCTTTGCGGCCGACCTGGATCTCGCCGTGAGGCGTCCCGTGGCACGCGGTGGGGCCAGCGAGTCGGTCGTCGTCGACCTCCGGCTTGACGGCGAGGGCTGGGCCGAGTCGAACCGCCAAAGCCCTGTGATTCAGGGCCTCGGCGACGTGCGCTTCTTCATGGCCGGCGTCCTGCGCAAGACCGGCGCACCGGCATCTGCGGATCTGGATGCGGACGAGTCCGAGGACGATGTCGCGCCCGCCCCGCCCGACAACGACGGCGTGACCCGCACGCCGTTGATTGCCACCACCGCAGGGGGAACCACCCTCAAGATCGAGCCGGGCTTTGGGAGTGGCGGCGGCTCAGGACCAGATCTGTACTACACGGATCTCACCGACGCCCCCACGCTTCGCGACGCGTTGAGGCCCGGCGACGAACCGATCGTTCTCGCCTACGAGCTCACCGGTCCCCTTCCCGCTGCGTATCCCGATGGCATCGAATTCGCGTCGACTGAACCGGAGCGACCACCGGGACTCCCGGCGAACATCGATCTGCCGCCGCCTGAGGGCACGGAGATGATCCACAAGAACGGTGTCCCCGATGCTCAGCGTGCGGAGACCACAGTGATCGTCTACGCGGACGTCGACGTGATCTCCGACTCGTTGGGCTTCCAGCGCAACATCCTCGGCGTCGTCCAGGCCACGAACGACAACCACAAGTTGCTCCTCAACAGTGTGGACCACCTGCTGGGTTCGCGAGACCTGATGCGCGTGCGAACAGCGAGGCGACTCGACCGCCCGTTCACCCTCTTCGACCAGATCGAAGACGACGCCGAGAAGGAGACGCTCGAGCGGGAGCGTCAGATCAGAGAAGAGATCGACGGGTTTCAGGCAGAGCTCCGGTCGAGACAGGGTGAGATCACCGCACGCAACGCGGCCTTGTTCCAAAGACGACTGCAGGACGAAGTCGACTCCCTCAACGCACGGATCCAGGAGGGCAATCGAGAGCTGAAAGACATTCGGGTCGAGCGTCGTGCGGCCTTAGCAGATGAAGAGAACGCCGTGAGATTCGCGATTCTCGGCTGGATGCCGACGCTGGTGCTGATCCTCGGGCTTGTCCTGTACCTCCGACGCAAGCGACAGGAAATGCAGGCCAAGAGAAGGACCTGACGATGAATACGAACGCCAAGCTCGCCGCGCTCGCCGCCATCCTCCTCGCGGGATCGGTGTGGGCCTACGCCAACAGCACATCGCGCGGGGACCGGTTCCAGCGAGGCCAGCTGCTCCTGCCGAACCTGATCCCCGACGAGGTCGCCACCATCACGATCACCAAGGCCGATGCGGTCACGACCCTCCACAAACGCGGTGACGCGTTCACCGTGTCCGAGACTCATGACTATCCGGCAACGAATGCGTCGGTCAACCGCTTGCTCCGGGACCTGCTACAGATCGAGCTCGAGAGAGCGGTGGGTCGTGGCGTCGATGTGGCGGCCGAACTCGAGATCGATCCGCCGACTGACGGTACGGTGGACGTCACCTTGATGAACAGCACAGAGCAGGAGATGGTCCGTCTGCGGATCGGCACGTCCGGTCCTGACGGGGCCGGGCGCTACGTCCAGAGGCTTGATATCGAGAACGCACCGATCTACCTCACCGCCGCTGGCGTTGTCCTCTCCACCGGCTCGAGCGCATACCTGCAGAAGGAGATCGTTGATCACTCGCAGGACGAGGTGCAGCGGGTCCTGGGGATCGACTTCGAGATGACTGTGGAGGAAACAGAGGGGGCGCTGCGCCTCCTGAACGTGCCCGGCGGCCGCCACGAAAAGTCG
The DNA here is from genome assembly GCA_965216615.1 of Vicinamibacterales bacterium. Classification (GTDB taxonomy): domain Bacteria; phylum Acidobacteriota; class Vicinamibacteria; order Vicinamibacterales; family UBA8438; genus CAUZIB01. The sequence continues at coordinate 460,018 of OZ244182.1, forward strand.
ATCGAGACTAACAAGCTCAAGTCGATGCTGACCCGCCTGCGCTTCGACGAGGTGTTTCTCGCCGATGACCCCGACGTGCGCGACTTGCGGTTCGACACCCATCTCCGCATGGACCTCAAGGACGGGACCCGTTACCGGCTCTCACTGGCCACGAGCGGCGACCGGCACTTTCTCCGAATCGGCGGCGCGCACAGCCTCGACCGTGTCGAGATTGCGCTCGACACGCCGGAGGAGGAGCTCCGGGAAAAGGCCGACCAACTGAGCCGCGCTGACGAGGTCAAGAAGTTTGATACCTTTCACGGCTCCTGGGTGTACGAGATCTCCAGCGTCACCGCCGACACGCTCAAGCTCACCCACTCCGACCTCCTCGAAGACGAGGCCTAGTGGTCCCACGCGCGTGGGCCCGACATCCCCGCTGTCGCTTGTCAGCCAATGGCCCGCCGCGACACACGGAAGGCGTGGGCCCGACGCCGCTCTCAGCCTCGGGCGCCCATGGCTCCCTCGGGCAACCGTTAGCGGCTGACGTAGCGCAGTCGTTTTCGAGAAGCGACGACCGCCGGGAACGCGTCGCAAACACGAGACTCGGGAGCAGCAGGAGAAGAAGGCCAAACATCGCGCAGGTGTTAACCGCCCACGGTGCCAGCATCAAGATCTGGGGCGAGATCGAGTTTGGCGAAGCACACCGGGGTTGCATCACCCGTTTCACCGAGGGCAGCCCCCAGACCCCAGCCGCTGGAGCGCAGGAGGTTAGGGGGCGCTGGCGTTTTTGGACACGGCGCGGTTCGGCGCGGGGCTCCTCGCCTCACTGGGTTGTGACCCACATCCTGCTCCACTGAGCGCGCGGGCGACGCGTCCGCGGCGCCACCCCGTCCCAGCCGCGGCCAGCTGGCGTCGTTGACAGATCACCAGAGGCGTGTCAGAGTGTCGATGCTCCCTGTCGTTGACCGCCTCGCATCGACCTCCCCGTCAGGTCGGGCGTTCCGCAGACAATTTATGGCCACCTCATCCACGCCGGGATGGACTGTCGAGATCGCCCCTGGGACGGACGATCGGGAGAAACGCGACCGCACGACGCGATTGAGCGACCATTTCGTGAAGGTGTCGGCACGGTATCGGACGCTGCGCGAGCTGGATCTCGAGGCCGTACGCCTCATCAGCGAGGGGGTGGCGCGCACCGCAGACCCGGGGAGACCCGTGCGGCTCCTGGACGTCGCCACGGGCTCGGGGCGATACCTGGACGCGGTCAGTCACTTCTTAACCTCATTACGCGCCATGGAGGTCGTGCCCATCGGCCTGGATCTGAGTCCCGCGATGCTCACGCAAGCGCGCATCCGCAACGGACACGCGGGTCTGCGCGCCCGGCATCTGGTCGGGGCCGTCGAAACGCTCCCGTTCCGGACCGCCAGCTGTGACGTGATGACCTGCTTCAACGCGGTGCATCACGTCGACCTCGCCCGGTTTGCGGGCGAGGCGTCTCGGGTGCTCACCCCATCCGGCCAGCTCGTCGTCTACACGCGCACGCCAGCGCAGAACCGGCGCACGATCTGGGGTCGCCACTTTCCGGAGTTCGCCGTGCGGGAAACAAGACTCCATGGGGTCGAGGATCTGCGAGCGGCCCTCCTGGCCACCGGGGCCTTCGCGTCAGTTCGTGCGCAGACGGTTCCGTGGAGGGTCACCACCTCGTTGGCTCGACTCGTTGAACAAGCCACCCACTATCATTATTCGACCTTCAGACTGTATGCAGATGACGCCCTCCGCGCGGCGATCGAAACGTTCCGCCAGCGCGTGGGTGAGGCGTTCCTGGACGTGACGCGCATCACGCATGACAATGACCACGTGCTCGTGATGGCGCAGCGTGGTCAGCTACATCACTGTTGAACGGTCGGACCCACGATACCCGTCCATCCGAGTGGGAAACGTGACCGACGTGCGGGCGACGGTCTGTCTATCGGAGACACGCGACAAGCGTGTTACCGAGGGGGCGGCGGCTCCACGAGCGCAGTCGCACATCCCCTGCTATCGGGCGATGCCTGAGCCGACACCTCCCACTGGCGTCGGGTCGCCGGGAACGTTCTCCTCGAGCTCGTCCTCCTCGTCGATTGGGACCGCGCTCCGGGCCCCGGGGCCTCATGCGGTTTCGTACGACGGCCGGGACGCGGCCACCTCTCGCGCGCCGTTTCCCGTCCTTCTGACGCCGAGTCGGTGCGAGTGTGTCTCCGGTCGTGGGGCGCTGTGGCGCGCGCGGAGCACGGCTGCCATCCGCCGCTCCTGTCTGTGCGGTGATTGTCTGTCTTGCTGCCGCGCGTCGGGGCGTGACCATGTACTGGGTTCCTAGGCGAGGGCGCGGTGCCCCTCACGTCTCAGCATACGGCAGCGGCGCGTGACGGGAGGGCGATCGCAGTCGTGGACGCGGAGAGCGGGCGGGCCGGCCCGCTCGCGGGCTCGTTCGCACCAGCCAGGTGGGCGGCCTGACCGCGTGAGGGTCGGGTCAACCTGCACAGCCTCCCCGCTACTGCGTGCTCGGCCAGGACCTGGGGGCGACCGTGGGCGACTGCCGCGTTCGTGGCGGCTATCCAGGCGCCGCGTCAGCTCGGCTCGCGCCTCCTCGAGCGTGTCGAACCAGCGATCGGTGAAGCTCTTCGGTGGCAGCGCGTCGTCGCGTGTCCAGTCATCCGGAAGCTCGACCACACACCATTGTTACTCGCCGCCCCTCGGTAAAGCGCGTACCCAGCTGCCATCAGACTGCTCCCCAGGACGTTTCGTCGCGGTCCACCCGTCGTCTCGACCGTTCCGCGACGCCACCCGCTGGGTGTCCGCCCGTCACGGGTGACCACTTACTGTGGCCGTTCCGCCGGCGACGAGGCGGTTCGTACCTCGGCCATGACCACGGTCTCACCATTACGAAGACTCAGCTCCAACACGCTCACGAACTTGCCTTCGAGTGACTTCTTCATGGCCGACGGGATGTCTTGGGACCCGTGATAGTCGTAGGACACCCCGTCCAATGGGATCAGCGCCTCACACCCCGTCCCCGTGATCGACAGCGCCGAGTCTGACAGATCGGTCACCCGGCCCGTCAACCGAAACCCCGACCCTTCACTGGCTCACGTGCAACGAAGCTCGGCGCCTTCGTCTTGCCAATGTCGGATGAGGTTGCGGGCGTCTTTGCCCATGGCCTTCATGCTGCCTGACCCTCCTCACGTGCCGTGGCCCTGACGAGGTCGCGGACCGTCCCACGACGTACCGGGCATCACCCCTGCCGTGCCGACCCTGGTGGTCAACCGCTCTAAACCGCCGAGTGTCTCTGCGCCCGGGTGGCGGGCACGTACGGCCCGCCCCCCCGTCAGCTCGGACGACGCCGCAACGGTGCTAGCATACGCTGACACGATGTCGTCACGAGCACACCGGACCAACCCCGTGTCGACGGGCGCGCACGACGAGGTCATCCGCCGGCTCATCGCCAACGGAGAGGAGCAAGGATACCTGAGACCACATGACGACCGCTGACCAGGTACGGACTCTGATTGCCCAGCATCTCGGCCTCGAGGCAGACCGCGTCACCGACGAGGCCCGCTTTCGCGACGACCTGGGGGCCAATTCCCTGGACGCGTTCGAGCTGCTGCTGGCCTTTGAGGAGACGTTCGGCATCGAGATCCCGGACGACGCGGCGGACCCGATGCAGCGCGTCCGCGACGCCGTGACGTACATCGACGCGCAGGTGACGTCGCGCCACGCACGCCAGGCGGGCGATCGGGCGACGGATCCATCGACGGAGCACGCACGGTCGTAAGGGCGCCGGGCGACGATGACGAAGGCGCAGCAGCTGCGGACACTTCTCGCGATTGTGGACTGTGTGCCGGCCGGAGCTGTTCGCGGCGATGTTGAACTGTTGGCTAACCGACGAGCAGCGTGGCCGAAGGACCGCACGCGCGAGATGTTTCAAGAGTGGTTCGACGTCCAGATGTGTCCTGTGATCGAGGATCTGCATGTGATGAAGAGTTGGTCGAGCTCGACTAGCCGAACCCCAGCCTTCGGCGATTCCGGATTTGCGGCGGCCCAATATTCGGATAGGACGGGCCTACTAACACGCCGATCAGCAGTTTCCGGCGCCGGGGCTTGACCCGTCGGTCGGGCGTTATGCGTAGCTTTCCCGTCCTCTCGGTTCGAATCACCGGAATCCGCGGGTCGCACGTCTCGCGGCGCCTGCACGCGGCACCAGCACTCATCTCTCGCGTGGCACGGTGACGCGGACCGACGACGAAACATCGAGGATGAAGCACCCGGCGCCAGCCGCAGGCTTCACACGCCAGTCGCCCCGCTCGTGCGCGGCCTCACCGCACCCGACGCGAACGAATAGAGGTAAGTCAGGATGAAAATCGCGGCGATCAAGGGAGTTGTGTACGGCACTATCCATGCCACGATCAACGCGACGTTGAGAAGACCAATGGCGGTGGCCGACGTGATCATGCTGCGAACGAGTAGGGGCATCCGATACGTCACGAGCATGGACACCGTGTGGCACACGAACGCCACCGTCAGGAACGGCCCGGCCACCACTCCTGCAAGCTTCGTCAGTAGGAGGATGAACAGGATGTGGCGAATGAGCTCGTTCGTTGGGGACCCTTGCGCTGTGACCGCGCCGGGGCTGAGACGCGACACACAGCGGAGGATGATGGCCGTGACCGCGGCCAGGCTTGCGCCCGCCGTGACGCCGCCGCCAGGCATCCCCACGACCATCACGAAGGCGGTATGGGCGATGGCATCGCAGACGTTGTCCAAGCGCGCCCCGAACTGACTCGTGATTCCGAGTTTGATGGCGAGTACGCCGTCGAGGTCATCCATGATGTTGTTGTAGAGCATCAACGGAATCAGATAGTCTCGCCCGCCGTCGAGCACGAGTATGCCAATCGGCAGCACCCCGAGAATCGAGACGAGGTTGGCCGTGTGTCGACGGATGAAGGCGCCCGAGGGTGCGTCGGCCGGCCTTGACTCATGCGCGGCTTCACTCACTCTTGGAGAGCTCCCTATGAGCGGGTATGGGCGACGTCAGGGCTGAGCACGAAAAAGTGATTCAGCCACCGCGGGGTCGCATATCCGAGCGCGTCGGGAACACGGGTCATCCACGGGTGGCCGAGGCGCAGTCCCCCATAGACCCCTCGTCCCAGCAGACCGTCGAGGCGGCGAAGCGGTCGTGGCGCGACAGCGTGCCACTTCTTGATCAGCTCACACCCCATTTGCAGGAGCACGTAGGGCACATTGGGCTCTATCTGCGACACCGACAGGCGACATTCGGCGAACAGCCGGCGGTACGTCTCAATGGAGCGGTAGGTCGCTTGATACTCCCCGCCGCGAGTGACGAGGCCCTCTCGGACGGTCGTCTCACGACAGAGGATCATGCCTCCCGGATTGAGTGCAGGGACGATCTTCCGGAGCAGCGCGATCACGTCTCGGTCGTTGAGATACATCAACATTCCGCCGAGGAAGACGAGCTCGTAGCGGTCGTCGGGCTCAAACGACAGGACATCCCTGTGCACGAGCCGAACATTGGGTTGCGCCGCACAGCGGGCTCGAAGGGCGTCACACAACGCCGGGCTGGCCTCGACCGCCACCACCTTCGCGAAATGATCGGCGAACTCCGCGGCCCAGAATCCGATCCCGCTGCCGAGATCCAAGACGGTTCCCGTGCGATCGAGCCCCTGCACCAAGCGGTGAACGATGTCTCGCTCGGCATTGAAACGGAAGCGGCCCGCCGCCGGAGGAAAGCCGAACCCGTCCATCATGTAGGGACCCAAGATGGATGGCCGCGCGGTGCTCCAGTAGCGATGGACCGTCGCGTAGTCGAGCTCAGCCATCAGTCACGGTCCCATCATGCCGAGGAGACGTCCTCTCTATGTCCACGCCGCGGTCAATACCGCGCGCTCCGCCGCTCGCAGATCGTCAAGGTCGTCGATCTCATGCCAATCGGGCGCTGGCATGTCGATGGCCTCGAAGGAACGATCGCCGTCGGCGACCATCTCCGACAATACCACCTCGTAGTAGTCATCAACGTCGCCCGAGCGAATGCGCTGCCCGAGCCTCAGTCTCATCTCACTCCAGGTCGCCATCGAGAAGCTGTAGATGTTGACCGTCTTGAAGTCGAAGGGTTTGGCGTGCTGTCCAACTCGGAAGCTACTGATTCGCCGGTCGTCATCGATGTCAACCGTGGTGCCCTTCATCCACGGTCGCACATGCGAGACCGCCACCTTGTTCGGCTTGAGCATGTTCCGCAGCGACGCCTCTTTGAAGAAGAGATCGCATTCGAGCAACAAAAAGGGCTCCGAGACCTTCTCCTGAGCCAGCCATAAGGAGTAGATGTTGTTGGTGGTTCGGTACCGTGGATTCACCACATACTCGATCGTCAGTCCAGTCTCCGCCCGACTGAGAAAGTCGCGAACCTGGTGCTCGTGGTGTCCCACGACCATGACCAGGCGGTCAAAGCCCCAGCGACGGAGACACCGCACCTGTTGCTCCAGAATGGTAACGCCATTGACCTCGCTCAGGCACTTTGGCACCGCGTGGGTCGCTGGTTGCAGACGGCTTCCGTTGCCCGCCGCGAGAAGTACCGCCGTGCTCACCGGTGTGTCCTGCTCACTACCGCTTGGAATCGACCGTGTCGTGCTTCGACCAGGAAACATGCCTAGCGCATCGTCGCCGGGCGACGTGGCATCAGCGATACCATCGCGATCACTCATAGGTGTGCCGACCTCCGTCTGGTGACAACCGACGCGTAAACCCGGGATCTCGCCCTCTGCACAGTCGACGGCCAAGAAGTCGACCGCCTGCCCTCAGCCTGTCGACAGGGGTCTGGGTTCCGATGTCGGCTGCGGGCTGATGTACTGAGCGTTCAAGAGCGACTGAACGGCCCCGCCTCGAACCGAGTTGAGGACCACTAGTGTATACCAGCGGCCCGACGCGACTCAGATGGAGGCTCGACGACGATGGGTCATGATGACGCTTGAACGAGGCCGTCGGGGTTATCGACCGACGACGCTCGCACGGGTGGCAGGCCGGAACTCCAGTTCCATTGAATCTTGGAGTTGCCTGGGACGTCGCTGTCGGCGTCATCCTCGGTCACGGGCACGGCGCTCCGGCCCTTCGACTGCATCCGCTGGCGGAGAGGGGTGGCGCGCGTTTGGTCTGTCGAGCGGCTGCCAGGGCTCGCACCGCTGTGTCCGGCAGTCGTGCGGATAGGCCCCGAGGAGCAGGTGGTCAGCCTGGGCCTTGGCTGCGTCGGTGTCTTCACCATACAGTCTCAACTCGCTCGGGGACTCGGGATTCACCCTCTGGCTCGATGACTGACGCCGCATAGTGACCCGCCTTCCAGATCACGGTACAGCGAATCCGACCGAGAGTAGGGTCGGGATGGATATGAGCACGCACCCAAGAAGTCATGTCCTCTTCCCTGATAGGCCCTCCAGACGCTCCATCAGCTCGGCTCGAGCCTCCTCCAGCGAGTCGAACCAGCGATCCGTGACACGCTGCCGTGGCAGCACGTCATCGCGTGTCCAGTCATCCGGAAGCGCGACGACACACCACTTGTGGCTCGCCGCCCCTCGGTAGATCGCGTATCCCGCGGCCATCAGTCCTCTCCCCGGGAGTCTCCCGTGCCTGTTCACGCCTCATCTCTACTGACCTGCGCGCCAACCGCAGGCGTCGCTCGCCCCGGGTGGGCCAACCTGGGTATATCCTCATCTCTACTGACCTGCGCGCCAACCGCAGGCGTCGTGTGGCCAACCTAGTGTGGCTGTTCCGCTGGCGACGAGGCGGTTCGCACCTCGGCCATGACCACGGTCTCACCATTACGAAGACTCAGCTCCAACACGCTCACGAACTTGCCTTCGAGTGACTTCTCAATGGCCGATGGGATGTCTTGGGACCCGTGATAGTGATAGGACGCCCCGTCCAATGGGATGAGCGCCTCGCACGCCGTTCCCGTGATCGACAGCGCCGAGTCTGACAACTCGGTCACCCGGCCCGTCAACCGAAACCCCGACCCTTCACTGGCCCACGTGCAACGAAGCTCGGCGCCGTCGTCTTGCCAATGTCGGTGCTTCCGCTATCAAGTGTTGGCGAGAAGAGCTTAAGCTCCAATCATGCATGCACTTAAAGTCGATTATAGCGCTGACAGCTTCTCTCATTGCGAGAATCTGGCGTAAACGCCGTATGGGCCGTACACGGGAGAAAAAGGGGCAAGATACACGGTCACCCTCTCCCGGGCGTGACAGCCCCCGTGGAAGCCGGCCCGACGAGCGTCCAGCCTGATCCCCTTCGACGGGACGCGCCCCGCAGACCCCCTTGCTCCACGATTCCTACCTGGAAGGCACGCCTTCGGGGTGTACCATGCGCGTGCGCTGCATATACTCACAGGAACGAGGGACACCCCGTGGAGCGAGACGTGCGAAGGGCGTGCCCCTGGCTGGGAGGCTGACGACCTCCAGCTCACGTCCGATTCCCGTCGTCCGACGCTGATCGCGCCGTGCCGTCACTGATCTTTCGCAAGGGACTCGATCTCACGCACGCGGTCGCCGCCGAGGTGGCGGCGGACTACCACAGTGCGCTGGTCGACCGGATCAGAGACTCGACCCACCGGTACACATCCGGGCGGTTGACCGTCTACCTCGCGCGGGAGTTCGGGTTCTGCTATGGCGTGGATCGGGCGGTTGACTACGCCTACCACTACCTCACCGGCGAAATCATTCACAACCCCCACGTGAATGGGAAGCTGCGCGCCGCGGGCATCCGGTTCTTGAGCGACCCGACACGCGGCGATTCCAGCTGGGTCCTGATGCCGCATCGCCCCGTCTACCTCACGGGATCGAAATCACCTTCACAACCCCCACGTACGCCCGGGACGAATGGGAAGCTGCGCGCCGCGGCCTCATCCGACGCTCTTGACAGGGGCGCTACCCGGCGGAGCATGATCGCTGCGTCCGCCACGGCGGCGAGGCACGAGCGTGGCTGGCCGTTTGATGCCGTCGGGGGGCATTCTCCCCGCGTTCGGCGTTACGGTCGCGGAGCTCGAGCAATACGTGCGCCTGGGATGTACGGTGATCGATACCACCTGTGGATCAGTGCTCAACGTGTGGAACCGGGTGACGCAGTACGCCCGGGACGGGTTCACGGCCATCATTCATGGGAAAGGTCACCACGAGGAGACGCGCGCCACGGCCTCCCAGACGCTGACGGTTCCACAGGGGCGCTATCTGGTCGTGCTCGATCGCAGAGAAGCGATGATCATCTGCGATTATATCCGCCACGGCGGCGAGGCACGAGCGTGGCTGGCGCGTTTCGGGCAGGCGGTGTCGGGGGGCTTCGATCCGGACCGTGACCTCCAACGCATCGGCTTGGCGAACCAGACGACCATGCTGATGGCGGAATCGCTCGAGATCGGCGACATGTTCCGCCAGGCGATGATCGACCGCTACGGCGAAGCCGCCCTGTCTAGTCACTACCGCGCCTTTGACACCATCTGTCGCGCGACCCAGGATCGGCAGGATGCAGTCACGGCACTGCTCGACGAGCACTGCCTCGACGTGATGTTCGTGGTCGGCGGATATAACAGTAGTAACACGTGCAACCTCGCGCGCGATCTGCGCCAAACGCGTGCGGACCTTTCATATCGTCGACGCGGCCTGTCTGGTGTCGCCAGACGAGGTGCGTCATCGCCCGGTGAGCGCCGGTGGCGAGGTCGCGCCTGCGCATGGCCACCAGCGTGATGACGTCAGCGCGCGTGACTGGCTGCCGCGACGGGGTCCCCTCTCGATCGGCCTCACGGCCGGAGCCTCGACGCCCACGAACGTGATGACGTCATTGGGCGCGTCGTCGAAACGCATTGGGCGCGTCGTCGAAACGCTGGCAGCGTTCGCGGCACACGCATGAGTCCACGACGAGCGCGTCCAAGCCATGTATCGGCTACGGCGCTCTGTCGCGAGGTGAGCTGCGCCGTACTTGGCCGATGCACACCAAGCGACAGCGGCAGGCCCACGCGGCCAGAGACAGTGGAGACGCGCAGGTGAGGCCGTTGAGCTCACCACCGACCGTCAAACGGGGTCACGCTATGACGACGAGGCTATGAGACTCAACATCGCCCCAGCGGAGTTTCTGGTAGCGGGTCAGACAGATCACGTGGTGTTCGTTCCTCTCGCCATCTGAAGGAGCATGGTATGCATCGCATCGTGGGCCGCGTTTCCTTCGAAAGAGCCTGAGGCAATCAGTGTCTGGACAGATTCAACGCGACATCCTAACCTTCGAGTGGTCCAGGGCCATCATGCCGACAAAACTCATCTTTGCGCTACTCGCGATACTCCTGCTGGTCACGCTGCCCTCCGTCGCTGAGATCTTCACCGAGTGGCTGTGGTTTGGCGAGGTCGGCTACCAGTCGGTGTTCGTCAAGAGCCTGACGACCAAGGGTCTCCTCGGCCTCTTGGCATTTGTCGGAACGTTCGCCGTGCTGTTTGCCAACCTCCGGTTGGCGGTCAGAGGGCCCACCCGACCGTACACGGTCTTCCCGGGCGGGGGTGACATCCAGCCGATCGTCCTGGAACCGCGCCACCTGACTCGCCTGGCCGCTGGGATCTCGGGAGTCGTGGCGGTCGTCGTGGCGGGGAGCGCCTCTAGCCAGTGGTTGGTCACGCTCCAGTTTCTGAACGCCACGCCCTTCGGAGAGGTCGATCCGATCTTTGGTCGTGACGCGGCCTTCTACGTCTTCACGCTGCCGTTTCTCGATGTTCGCGCGTTATCGGGGGTCTGGCTGTCATCACCCTGGCGTTCATCGGCTCGACGGCAGCCTACGTCGTCACCGGCCAGCTCGCGCTGACACCCACGGGCCTCCAAGGCGGGCGCGCAACCCCGGCAGCACCTGGCGATGCTGGTCTCGGGCATCTTCGTGCTGCTCGCGGCCGGGGCGTATCTCGACAGGCCACGGACAGCTCATGACACCGGCTGGCATCGTCCACGGAGTGTCGTATGCCGACGCCGTCATTCGACTTCCGGCCCTGCAAATCTTGACCATCGTCGCCAGCCGGCGGCGCACTGGCCGCCGCCTATGCAGCAATGTCTTCCACGATCTGGCCGGTCGGGGCAGCGGCGGCCGCGTACCTGCTCGTCCAGGTCGGTGGCGGCGGAGTCGCGACGCTGCTGCAGCAGCTGGTGGTGACGCCGGACGAGCAGGCACGGGAAAGGCCCTACATCGTTCACAACATCGCGGCCACGCGGTCCGCGTTTGACCTCGACCAGGTCGAGGAGCGACAGGTGTCCGGTGACGCCACGCTGACCATGGCGGGCATCGAGAACAACGCGGAGACGATCAACAACGTTAGGCTGTGGGACCACGAGCCGTTGCTGGACACGTTCGGGCAAATCCAGGAGATCCGGACCTACTACGAATTCGCATCGGTCGACAACGACCGGTACGTCGTGGACGGCGAGTATCGGCAGACGATGCTCTCAGCGCGCGAGCTAAACTCCGACCAGCTTGCCCAACCGGTCGTGGATCAACGAACGGCTGCAATACACGCACGGGTTCGGCGTCGCGATGGGTCCGGTCAACGAGGTGACCCAGGAAGGGCTCCCGGTGCTGTTCCTCAGGGATCTTCCGCCACGCTCCGAGACCGACCTCTCGGTCGATCAGCCGAGCCTCTACTTCGGTGAACTGTCGAACGACTACGTGGTGGTCAACACCAACACCGACGAGTTCCACTACCCGGAGGGGGACGACAACGTCTCCATACGATACGACGGCACCGGTGGGCTGGAGCTCGGCAGCCTCTTCACGACGGCTGCTGTTCAGCCTAAAGGCCCGCTCCTACGAGATGCTCGTGAGCGGCCAGCTCAACCGCGACAGCCGCGTGATCTATCACCGCGACATCTCGGATCGGCTGGATACGATTGCGCCCTTCCTGGAGTACGACTCCGACCCCTATCTGGTCATCGTCGACGGGCGCCTCTTCTGGATTCGCGACGCCTACACGCTGACTGGGAATTACCCGTACTCGACTCCAGTGGCGGGCGACATCAGCTACATCCGCAACTCTGTGAAGGCGGTCATCGATGCCTACCACGGCACGACCACCTTCTATCTCGCCGACCCGGACGACCCGATCGCACGCACGCTGGGCAAGGTGTTCCCCGACCTGCTCCAGCCTCTGGACGCGATGCCGGCGGAGCTGCAGAGTCACCTCCGTTATCCGGAAGACATCTTCACGCTGCAGACAGAAGTGAATTCGATCTTTCACATGACGAACCCGTCGGTCTTTTACAACCGGGAGGATCAGTGGGAAGTTCCGGTCGTCGACGGCGCGCAAATGGAGCCGTACTACACAATCATGCGGCTTCCGGGTGAGGAGAAGGCTGAGTTTATCCAGATGCTACCGTTCACGCCGCGTGGCCGCAACAACTTGGCGGCGTGGATGGTCGCGCGGAGCGATGGCGAACACTATGGCAAGATGTTGACCTTCCAGTTTCCCAAGCAGAAGCTCATTTTTGGTCCGTCCCAGATTGTCAATCGGATCAATCAAGATCAGGTGATCTCGCCACAGCTCACCTTGTGGAACCAGCAGGGTTCCGAGGTGATCCAGGGCACGCTGCTGGTGATCCCGATCGAAGAGGCCCTCCTCTACATCCGACCGATGTATCTGCGGGCCTCGGGCGGCCGGATCCCCGAGCTCAAGCAGGTTGTCGTCGCCTATCAGAACCAGATCGTGATGGATGAGACCCTCGACCGAGCACTCGACCGCCTGTTCAGTCGGGGTGCTCCCGGAGATCCGTATGCGCCACCGTCGACGCTGATAACGGACGTGGCCCCGACGGCTTCCGAGACATCCCTGGCTGAGACGGCGGCGACCCAGTCTGCCCCTTCGACCGCGCTTGCGCAGCAAGCCCAGGGTCACTACGCACGCGCCCTGCAAGCTCGGCGCGAGGGTAACTGGGCGCTGTACGGCGAGGAGATCGAGCGCCTGGGAGGAGTGCTCGAGAGGCTACAGGGGGAAGGGCCGCGGGAGTGATCGAGGACCTCGTAAGGTGCGACTAATGGGCCGTGTCTGCCGGAACTCGCGGAAGAGGGTACACGGTAGAGGGCAGCCGGCGAGGCTGCGCAGGGCTTCTGGCTCAGAGCGAAACGTTTGGAAGAGCGACATCACCCCACGACGATGAGCCACTGACGAGCTCGCCGATACAGGTGCTGTCCATGTCGATAGCGGAGGCTCATTTCTATCCTCCTGACCAAGTGCATTTACATGGCGAACTTTCAACGAAGCGGCCGGTGATACGTGATTTCGACGACCAGTCTGAACAGCTCTCCTGCGGCCTCTTCATCCAACGAAGAAGAGTCGGACTCCGCTGTTAGGAGCCGACAACCCAATCCGGTCACCCTGCGATATTGATCGCTCGGCAGCAGGTCTTGAAGTCGGGCGTCAAAAAAGGCAGCGCGGTCACCGAAGGCGGTCCCAAGTTCGTCCGTGGTGGCGATGAGAACCCCTAGCTTATTGCGGAGCCAAAACCAGAGAGCGGCTGGCCACTCTAGACCAGGCTCTGCGGCCTCGTAGTCACGGTTCTGCGAGGCCCGCCCCTGGACGTCGTTGTAGTGGCCGACTCGGTCAGCGGCGAAAGTTGGGTAGTCTTGCTGTAAGTGTTTCTCCGCCATGACCTCGTCGGGGAACAAATACAAACCTCGCGCAAGCTGGATGCGTTGGGTCTCAAACGCCCACTCGGACCTCGTCTTGCCTTGGAAATGACCCTGGGATCGCAGAACGCCTCCGTCGTCTCCGCCGGCAAGGCCTTCACGGCGTCGTCGCTGTGCGGCAGATCCACGACCAGGTCGTGCGCCTTGCGTTCGACGCCGTCGATGACCACCAGCGCTTCGCCGACGTCGACCTGGGCGTCGCCCATGCGCGAGCGGCACAAACATCGCTTGCCCGCCCGCTTCTGCTCGCGCACGTAGGCTTTGACGATCGTGTCGCCGCCCGTGAGGCGTGCGCCGCGCGTCAGCGTCGCCGAGGCGCGTGGCCGGGTGGCGTTGCTTCTTCGGCCCATCGTCACGGAGGATCTGATCGATGACCCCCGTGAAGGCCTCCAGCTTCGGACACCGGAGCTGCCGGCGATACCCCGGCGGCAGGCGGGAGCGCAGCATCGTGCGCACCGTCTCTCGGGCCAGCCCGACGCGGCGCGCCGCCGCGCGCTCGCTCCACCCCTCCACATAGACGCGGCGCCGCACCGCCGCATAACTCGATACATCCCTCCGGTGTTCCACACAACACCCTCGGAATGCTCGGTGGACCACTCGAGCGGTCTGGGTTTCCGCCGCCCTCAGGCGGCTTCACACCGTCGCGCTGTGGTCTATTTTTGCTCCGCCGTTCTCATCTGGTAGGTCTTGGACCACCTCAGCCTCAGCCATCGCCTCGGCCGGCGGTTGAGGAGCCGGACCCCAGTAGATATCACTGACCTCGACCGGCGGGGGTTGGACCTGCTCCACAAAGCGCTGCCATGCTTCCTCCGCCCGTTCGAGAAAGGACTCGTCAGGGTAGTAGACGACCAGCTTCACAGCCTGGACATTCTAGCGGTTGGCGAATCTCGAAGCGTCCACACTGAGCCGCCGCCACGTTGTCGCCGAGACGCCAAGTACTTTGCAGCACTCCGGCTCGACAAGACCGCCGTTCATTCAAGGTCTGGACGGCACGATGGCCACGCGGCCGTCAGCCCGTTCGATCCTCGGCGCCGACGGCCTCCTTCACCCGACCTGCCCATGCCTGAACGTGAGGGATCACACTGAGCCATCCTCCCACGACCAGCGCAGTCGAGTCTTCTTGATTAACACCCGGCCGGAACACCAAGAAGTATCCATTGGGATCCTTGACGTCGAACAGGAAGGCGTACTTGCGACTGGAGTGAAACAGCCGTGGCACCCGCGTCTCGGAACGCTGCAGGCTCTCGACCAGTTCCCAATCGAAATCATACGGATTCAGATGAACCGCAATGATCGCTTGAAGGACTGGGTTTCCTGAGTCCGTCGCAGAGCGCGTGAAATCATTCCGGTTGCAGCCCTCGCCTCAGACCTCGATTTCGATACTGCCGTTTGTGACCCGCACGGGATACGACCTGACGTTCGCCTGAGCCGGTGGTCCGTGGACGTGCCCATCGCGCACTCAGAAGCGAGCACCGTGCCACGGGCAGGTCACGACATCGTCCGCGAGCGCGCCGTCTGACAGAGGGCCGCCTCGATGGGTGCACGTGTCGTCGATGGCATAGCAGGTACCACCCACGTTGAAGAGGGCACCCGCTGGTCCCCGGCGTTCATCACTGTGCCCTGTCCGGTTTGCAGCCCATCGGCGCTCGCGACTTTGACATACGCCATGAAGTCATCCTTAGAGAATCTGTCGGTTCGAGGCCTCTGGCCTGCTACAGCGCGTCGTCACGCTCGGCCCGCATCTGGTCGCGGAGCCAGAAACGACGGTGCCCGCATGTGGTGCATTGCCACGCCGCTTCGTATCTCCGCGGGCTCGCGTACGGCACGCGCTGAGCGTTTGGCGTGAAAAACCTCGACGGGTTCCCGCATTTGGAACACGGGTTCGGCCTGATGTCACCGTCAGCCATTTCGCGCTCTTGCCTGCTCAGGCCGTCGGCCAGCCCGCGCCGATGCCGCGAACCACCATCGCCCAACGTGCGCACCAAGTCTAGGTGACAAGCACCTCTCTTGTCTGCGTATGCTCCCGTCCGACGAGAGCGTCAGAGGGGGACACGATGGCGAACGAAACAAACGGTGCGGCAGATGCGGACACCTCATGGAAGACGTTGGCTCGCAGAAAGTACCAGCGAGGAAAAGGGGACACGACGCCGAGATTGCCGATCACGGGCGGCGGCTCACGTGCCCAGAGTGCGGCCACGAGACGACGCTCTCCGAGACCGCTCCGGAGAGGGAGGTTAAGTCTTGGGAGAACGAAGGCGAGCGTGCGTGGGGCCACGACGAAGGTCCGTGGGAAGGCTAGACTCAACAGGCGACAACGCGACCCTCGCGTCACCGCATACCGCGCGGCACGGGGGCACGGCGGCCACCATGAGGCCTCCGCGCTAGAATGGGGCTCGTGGGTGATGTCGACCTTCAGATGGCTGCCAACGTTGCGGCGCGCTCATGGTCACAGATCCAGGTCCCGGGGAAGCCTGGAAGCCCGACCAGTTCTGGATCTGCCTGGAGTGCGGCCGCCACTTTTGGACGACGCATCCCTCGCCGAAAACGGCCTATGCGGCGCAACGGCGTGAGGGAACGCTACCCTCGCGACGGAGGCGTCGTGTTTTGAAGACAATCCAGATCTTCTCTTCGGCCATCGCCGGCGCATCTTCCACGGGATTTCCTGAACGACCTTCTCCCTGATTGTATTTGGCTCAGAACCCCTCCCGGGGCCGTCTTTCTTATCTCACACCCTCAAACGGTCCACAATGGTTTCTTCCGCACAGAGTCAAGCCCATTCTTAGTTGAAACCTGGATTGCTTACGCGGCTTTCTTCTTCGACGTCGTCGTGTCGATCTTCAGTTCGCGCATCAACGCGGCACGGAGCGCAAGTGGCGGTAGCCCATCACCTTCCGCAGCCTCGATGTCCAGGAGCGCGGTGGCCAGCCAGCGGTGGCGTTGGCTCGAGTTCTGCCAGTGGTCGACCTTCGCACAGCGTTCCTCGACGAGCGCATTGACCTCCAGACCGTTCGTCGCAGCGACCGGCCCAGCACGCGTACAGCCCGAGGGGCAACGTCAAGGTTTCGGCCAGGCCTTCCGCCAGGCTGCCGGCCGCCGACTGGTTCCGATCGTCCAACTCGCCCTGGAGCTTCTCGAGCGCGCCCAACGCCTCGTCGTACGCCGGCCGGTTGTACGCGCGCTGGAGGCGCTGCCACACCGGCTGCTCGTTCTTGGCCAGGTCACTCACCACGTTCTCGCGCGGCCACTCGTTGGACCAAGGCGCGGTCTTTCCTCACGGCCGACCGCAGCCCCTTGCCGCCGTCGAGGATCACTAGCGCGTGATGCCCACCGCGATGACCATCACGGCATCGGCAAACGTCTTGCCGTCCAGGACCACGGCCACCACGTCCTCACTCAGGTCCCGTTCCTGGAACTCCCGCAACTTCGCCGTGCTGGCCTGGATGAAGCACGGGACACGGTCGACCCCGATAGATCGCGCCGGGAATCGTCTCGGCGGCGGCCTCGTAGTTGCGGCACGAGATCCCGTACAGCACGCGCGTCAGCAACAGGTCGTTGACTTCACCATCGCCACGCAACGCCTCGTAGGAACGGAGCGGAATTTCACTCCCCGCCACACTGCGCATCCGCGGCACGCGCATTGGCACCCGCTGCCCCGCCAGACCCACCGTTGCCGTGACGGCGTCCCCCGACCGACGCGTCCTTCCGGGCGTAGCGCTCGCCGGCCAGCGCCGTCACCTCCTGGTCGAGCACCTCCTGCACGTGCATCAAGCCCAGGGGGATCAGGGACCGGATCAGCTTCACTTTGGTGTCGAGCTCCAGATCACTGGATGATGTTGACCGGGCCCAGCGTGCGACCCTTCTTGCGCTTCCTGACCGGACGTAGGACACTGCTCATCTCGGCTCCTTTCGCTCGTGGGGTGATGCCCGTTTTTGTCAACGTCATCAAACCACAGCGTGTGGGAGCCGTTTCAATTTCCAACACCCTCTCCGCACAGGTTTGCTTCCGCACAGGTTCGCTTCCGCACAGGTTCGCTCCCCAGGGTGGCGTCCAGAGCACCTGTGGGCATCGTTATGGTCTGGATCCTGCGTCTCCAGATACTCGATTCACCCCGGATCATCGTCTGCAAGGACGATCCTGGGACGTGTGAAGTAGGTGGTTGTCATGGTGTTGTACTCACCGCCTCTCGATCAGTTGCTTCCCACAATGCACGCAGTAGTCCTTCCGCTGGCGTCTGCTTCGTGCGTGTTCTTCTTCGGAACAGAGCTTGGACGCAACACGTGGGTTCACTATCTGGCCACACACCGGACAGCAACGCACCGGCGCGTTCGCCCGTCTATGGTTGTAGTTTGGGCACTGTTGGACGTCTCTCGCCATTTTATCGTTCGCCCCCTCACGCTCGCATCGCCTCGGCCCGGACCGGCTCACCAGTCCGCGCAGCCGGACATCCGCTGGTCGGGGAAACCACGGCTTACCTGCGCCGCTCAGCCCATCTTCTGCATCGACGCGAGGAACGCCGCGTTCGATTCCGTCTTCGCCATCTTGTCCAAGAGCAGCTCCATGGCCTGGACCGGAGACAGAGGGGTGAGAACCCGGCGCAGTACCCAGACGCGGGTCAAATCCGCCTCATCGAGCAGTAGCTCTTCCTTGCGCGTGCCGCTCTTCTGGATGTCGATGGCTGGGAACACCCGCTTGTCCACGAGCTGCCGATCGAGGTGAATCTCCAGGTTGCCGGTACCCTTGAACTCCTCGAAAATCACGTCATCCATGCGCGAACCCGTGTCGACGAGCGCGGTGGCCATTATGGTCAACGAGCCACCCTCCTCAATGTTGCGCGCCGCGCCGAAGAACCGCTTGGGTTTCTGAAGGGCGCTGGAATCGAGACCGCCTGACAAGACCTTGCCGGACGGGGGCGTCACGCTGTTGTACGCGCGCGCGAGGCGCGTGACCGAGTCGAGGAGAATGAACACGTCCTTCTTGTACTCCACCAACCGCTTCGCTTTCTCGACGACCATCTCCGCGACCTCCACGTGTCGCTGGGCCGTCTCGTCGAACGTCGACGACACCACCTCGCCGTTCACCGACCGCTGCATGTCCGTCACCTCTTCGGGGCGCTCGTCGATCAGCAACACGATCAGCTAGACCTCGGAGTGGTTCTTCGCGATCGACTGGGCGATGCTCTGGAGCAACATCGTCTTGCCAGTACGGGGCGCCGCGACGATGAGCCCCCGCTGCCCCTTGCCAATCGGCGTCATCAGGTCCATCACGCGCGACGACAACTGCTTGGCGTCGGTCTCGAGCGTGATCCGCTCCTCGGGATAGAGTGGGGTCAGGTTCTCGAAGAAGATCGTGTCGCGGGCCTGATCCGGCGGCTCGAAGTTGACTGCCTCGACCTTGATTAGCGCGAAGTACTGCTCGCGCTCCTTCGGGGGTCGGATCCGTCCCGAGACGGTGTCACCGGTCTGCAGATCGAACTTCCGGATCTGCGACGGCGAGACGTAGACGTCGTCTGGGCCCGGCAGGTAGTTGTAGTCGGGAGCGCGCAGGAACCCGAAGCCGTCGGGCAGTACCTTGAGCACGCCTTCGGAAAAGAGGAAGCCGCTCTGCTCCGTCTGCGCCTTCAGGATCTGGAAGATCAACTCCTGTGCGCGCATCCCGGTCGCGCCGACGACGCCCAGATCCTTCCCCACCTCGGTGAGGGCCTGACTGGTCATCTCTTTCAGCGCCCCGATGTCGAGTCCCTTCTCTCCGACCCGCGTCTGGGTCGTCGCATCAGCGCGCACGTCTGGTGCTGGTGTCGAATCAGCGGGGAGCCGCCCGGCGTTGCGCGTGTGGTTCGTGGCCATGGGTCTCACGAAAGCGGCACTTCGTGGACAACGCCCTGTCCGTGGGGCAGGCCGTCAAGGCCCCGAGTCAGCTCGGCTCTCGCCTCTTCCAGCGTCTCGAACCAGCGATCAGTGACACTTTGTGGTGGCACCGCAGCGTCGCATTAGCAGGGAAGCTCGACGGCGCACCATGTGTCGCTCGCTGCGCCCCAATAGATCACGTATTGGTCGTCCGTCGAGGGCTGACTGACTTCCCCGGTTCAGTGGGCACACATCACCTCATGCTATACGAGAAGGGAGCGAGCGTTCAGTATCTGCGTTCAGCCGGGCCGCGACCGTTTTCAGTTCTCGCACCCGTGGGATTGACGTAGACCGCACGCAGAGAGCTGAATCCCAGGTCACTTCCACCGCGACGGCCGTCATGCCGCGAATTACCATCGGGAAGCGTGTGGAAGATGACTCTTTGAAGGTCGAGCGGCGGTTCAACGACTGGCGGTCAAGGTCGACTACTCCTGTGGGACCGCCTTGTCGAGCGACGGTACCGGCGAGACGATTGTCGGACGCTCTTCCGGATGGTCGGTCTCGCCCTCAGCCGGGCTTGCAGGGGCCTCGGCCGCCACCGGGTCCTCGAGCGGAAGCCCTTTGGCGAGCTGTTTTACCTGATCGGCGTTGAGGATCTCGCGAATCAGCAGCTCTTCTGCGATCCGGGTGAGCTCCCGCTTGTGCGTCTTGAGGACCTCACGCGCGCGGTCGTAGTTCCGCCTCACGATGGCCGTGATCTCCTCGTCGATTTTCGACGCGGTGTCCGGGCTGTGGTCGGCTCGCTGGGAGAAGTCCCGACCCAAGAAAATCTGTTCCTCCTTCTTGCCGAACGTGAGGAGTCCGATCGCCTCACTCATCCCCCATTTGCACACCATCTTGCGCGCCAGGTCCGTCGCACGATCGAAGTCGTTCCCGGCCCCTGTCGTGATGTCGTCTTGGGTCAACTCCTCGGCGATCCGCCCCCCGAGCAACATCGCGATTTGATCCTCGAGATACTCACGAGAGTAGTTGTGCTTGTCGTCGACCGGCAGCTGCTGCGTGAGTCCCAACGCCAGGCCACGCGGGATGATCGTCACCTTGTGGATGGGGTCGGCGTGTGGCAGCAACACGGTGAGCAACGCGTGACCCGCTTCATGCACGGCCGTGACGGTCTTCTCCGCGTCGCTGATGATCATCGACCGGCGCTCCGAGCCCATCAGGACCTTGTCCTTCGCAAACTCGAAGTCGTGCATCCGGACCACCTTCTGGTTGTCGCGCGCCGCGTGCAGCGCCGCCTCGTTGACCAGATTGGCGAGGTCCGCACCCGACAGACCCGGGGTGGCACGCGCCAGCACATGCGCGTCCACGTCGTCGGCCAGCGGGATCGTCCGGGTGTGGACCCTGACGATCCCCTCGCGCCCCTTGACATCCGGCTGATTGACGACGACCCGGCGGTCAAAGCGTCCAGGCCGCAAGAGCGCGGGATCGAGGACGTCCGGGCGGTTGGTCGCCGCTACGAGGATGACCCCCTCGTTCGATTCAAACCCGTCCATCTCGACCAGCAGTGCGTTCAACGTCTGCTCGCGCTCGTCGTGTCCCCCCCCCAATCCGGCACCGCGCTGCCGACCGACCGCGTCGATCTCGTCGATGAAGACGATGCAGGGGGCGTGCTTCTTCCCCTGTTCAAAGAGGTCCCGGACCCGTGAGGCACCAACACCGACGAACATCTCCACGAAATCTGAGCCGCTGATGGAAAAGAACGGCACGTTGGCCTCACCCGCGACGGCTCGAGCCAGGAGTGTCTTGCCGGTTCCAGGCGGCCCCATGAGTAGGACCCCCTTGGGAATCCGCCCACCCAGCTTCTGGAACTTCTGCGGTTCCTTCAAGAACTCGATAATCTCCTGGAGCTCTTCCTTGGGCTCCTCGACCCCCGCAACGTCCTTGAAGGTCACCTTCTTCTGTGTGCTGGACGAGAGCTTGGCCCGGCTCTTCCCGAGCGACAGCAAATTATTGCCAGCGCCCTGCATTTGGCGCATGAAGAAGATCCAGAAACCGATGATGAGCAGAATAGGTGCCCAGGAGTAGAGCAGCGTGGCCCACCACGGGCTCGTGGCCTCGCGTGCGGTTACGGCAACGTCGCGCTCGACGAGCTGGTTGACGAGGCCTTCGTACTGCGGCGGGACGTAGCTCCGGAAGCGGGTACCGCCGGTCAAGATGCCGGAGATCTCGTTGCCGGCGAGCTCGACGCGCTCGACCGCCCCGGCGTCAACGTGCCGGAGAAACTCGCTGAAGGGCATCGAGTTGTCGTCGGCCTGAAACTTCGAGACGTTCCAGATCAAGACAACGCTGACGACGAGTACCATCCACGGGACGTACCTGCGCAGGGTCGAGTTCACCCAGCTCCTCCTAAACCCCTTACTCTCAACACTAGCATGCCGTCAGTGTTGGCAGTCACTCGAAAATCGTCTCCCACGGTATGTCCGACGACCCAGACGATCCCTCTATGCTGAAACCACTTAAACCGGTCTGCACCGAAGAGATACGTGAAGCGCATCAGGGTCCAGCTTGCTTTCCTACGTATTCGGATCACAGAAGCGGAAGCTCTAGTCGACTGGGGGAACGGGCACGACCGATCCACTAGCATGAAGACAGCGCCGGGTAAAACTGCGAACGCCGAGGAGGAACCGTGGAGGTGATTGCCTGGGGTGTCATCGTGCTGGGTGGGGCAGTTATCGCGTTCGGCTAGGCGGTACCGCCTAGCGAACTCGTGTCGCGTCGATGACACCGAACCCAGGGGTCGCGCCGAATCCCGCACTCCCAGATGATGCGAGAGTGTCACGAGTGAACCGACCACCGCCCCGCAGCTCAGACCCGGCCAAGGCGGTACTCCAGCGCGTAGAGTGGAGCAAGGTCGCCCAAAACCTAGGGTAGCTCGTCACGAGCTCGCGCGGAACCGTCTCACCAGGCGGGTCCCGTCGAGGGTGATGCTCCACACATCGACGCCCTTGGACCCAGCGTGCTGAAGTGTTACCTGTCGGGCTGATCCCACGGGTTCCCGCATATTGGCCCGAAAAACGGATCCTGGGGGAACGGTGCCGAAAATCGCCGATTCAGCCCCATGCCCCACCACGGCGAACAGCTCACGATTCTCGTCGCTGGCGGGCCGGCCCCTGGCATCAACAGCGTCATTGGTGCCGCAACGACGAAGTACAGTACAGCCGGAGGGCAGAAGGCGTCAACGGGGGGCGTGAAGAGACAGGAGGTGGTGCTACCGGTTAAACGTTAAGCCGGGTTCGGTCCCAGCGATGAATGCTTCCCGGATTACGCCGGTCGACCACGGCTCGGCGAGCTCGCCAGTCTTCTGATCGACCGACGTGAAGACGATGTTGGCAGGCGGAGAGAAGCCCTCCGGAGCGTCACGTCCCTCGATGTAGGCGCGCATGAAACTGCGCCAGATCGGCAACGCGACCCGCGCGCCCTCCTCACCTTCGCCGAGAGACATCTTTTCATCGTGGCCGACCCATACGCCGACCGAGATGTCAGAGTCGAACCCCACGAACCACGCGTCGGTGTACTCATCCACCGTGCCCGTCTTGCCGCCAACGGGCCACCCGAGTTGTAGCAGGCCTCGCCCAGTCCCGCGCTGAACGACGCCGCGCATCAGGCTGACCATGATGTATGACGTGTCGGGGCGCACCGCGTCCTGCGGCTGGGGTCGGCCCTGTTCCAGCACGTCGCCCGTGTGGTCGACGATTCGCTCAATCTGGTATGGGATCATTCTGGCTCCGCGATTCGGAAACGCGGAATACGCGCTCGTGACTTCCAACAATGTCGATTCTGCCGAGCCGAGCGCGACAGACAGGAACGGCGGAATCTCCGACGTGAAACCAAGCCGGCCGGCAAAGTCGACCACGGAATGAGGACCGACCTCGTTCATCATCCACACGGCTGGAACGTTCTTTGACTTCTCGAAGGCGTGACGCAGCGTGACCGATCCTTCGTAGCTATGGTCGTAGTTCTTGGGGCAATACGGGTCTTGGCCGGGACCGACGTCGTAACACATCGGTTCGTCGGGAATGACGGTGGTCGCGGTGTGCCCCTGATCGATGGCCGCCCCATACAGCACCCCCTTGAAGAGCGACCCGAGCTGTCTCTGGGCCTGGGTGGCTCGATTGAACTTGCTGCGGTCGAAATCGTAGCCGCCGACCATGGCCAAGATCCGACCGGTGTGATTCTCGATAGCAATCAGCGCGGCCTCGGCGAGCGGCTCCTGTTCGAGCTCAGCCTCGACGACCGGGTTGTGTAGTGGCTGGCCATCGGCGTCAGCCACCTCGAGAGCTGTGATCTTGACCTCGATGAGGTCACCGGGCTTCACGAGCTCGTTCGCTGGGGTTCGACCGATGCCGCGAAAGCCTTCGGTCCCTCCAGACTCCAGCACTCTCAGGCCCTTCGGCACCACGCGCGCGGTATGTGGGCCAAACCGAACCCGCATGGCTTCGACGTCGATGTCAATCACGACGGCCGGTACGATGTCGCCGGCGTTCATGGCGAAGATCCAGCGGCTGTGCTCGAACGTCTGCAGGACAGTCTCGGGATCGCGGTCGGCCGCCTCCACGAGGATGTTGCGTGCCGCGGGACGGAAGCCATGCCGCTTGTCATACGTGCGCAGCCCGGCGTGGACGGCCTGGTTGGCGACCGCCTGCAGACGGGCATCCAGGGTCGTGTGAACGGTCAGGCCTTTCTCGTAGAGCTGGCTGACGCCGTACTCGGCCTCGAGGTGCTGTCGCACTTCCTCGATAAAGTACGGGGCAACCGTGTTGCTTCGTACGACCCGTTGTGCCAGCTCAATCGGCGCTGCTTGGGCATCGTCCGCCTCGGCCTGCGTGATATACCCTTCGGTGGCCATTCGCTGGAGCGTATAGTTGCGGCGACTGCGTGCCAGATCCATATTGACCAGTGGGCTCATTCGGGACGACGAGGGAAGGATGCCGGCAATCACCGCCGCTTCGCCGAGTTCGAGGTCCTTCGCGGGCTTTCCGAAATAGAGACGCGACGCGGCCTCGACCCCATAAGCGCTGTGGTTGAGCGTACCCAGCCACACCTGGTTCGCGTAGAGTGTCAGAATCTCTCGCTTCGTATAGCGAAATATAACCGAAAGTTGTGGATCGGTGGTGTGAAAGAGGCGGCGTAACCTTTCGCGTGAATCAAACGCAAGAACCCTGGCTGGCCGGCCGGGGGAAAGGAGACGCCACCCATGCTGAAGGTACACGACAAGCCGGCGAACGCGGAAGAGCAGGATGAGGATTCGACCCTTGACGAGCTGGCGCGTGAAGGAGCCCGCCGGATGCTGATGAAGGCCCTGGCGGTCGAGATCACTCAATACGTCGAGGAACACGGCGCGGAACGGGACGAGCATGGCCGTCGCCTCGTCGTGCGCAACGGGCAGGCCCAGGCACGGAAGGTGACCTGTGGGGCAGGCACCCTGGAGGTGCGGGCCCCTCGGGTGAACGACAAGCGGGTTGACGCGGCGGGCCAGCGCGAGCGGTTCACGAGTCGGATCCTGCCCCCCTACATGCGTCGGTCTCCCAAGGTCGCCGAGGTGCTGCCGATTCTGTATCTGCGTGGATTGTCGACGGGTGACTTCCGCGAAGCGCTGCCGGTGTTGCTCGGCGACGATGCCGCGGGGCTCAGCGCGACCAACATCGCGCGGCTGACGGCCGTCTGGGACGAGGAGTATCGGCAGTTTCGGCAGCGGGACTTGGCCGACCGCGATTACGTGTATGTGTGGGTCGACGGGATCCACTTCAACATTCGTCTCGAGGACGACCGGCTCTGCACGCTGGTGATGATTGGGGCCCGTCCCAACGGGACGAAAGAGCTCGTCGCGCTTGAGGACGGCTACCGCGAAAGCACCGACAGCTGGGCGATGGTCCTCCGGGCCCTGAAGCGGCAGGGGATGCGAGCCCCGATGGTAGCGGTCGGCGATGGGGCCTTGGGCTTCTGGGCCGCGGTACGGGAGGTCTGGCCGGCGACGGCCGCGCAGCGCGACTGGGTCCACAAGCTGGGGAATGTGCTCGACAAGTTGCCCAAGCGGCTCCAGCCCAAGGCGAAACGAGCACTTCACGAGATCATGGACGCCGACACCCGAGAGCAGGCGGACGAACAGCTGGCGGCCTTCGTCGCGACGTACGAGGCGAAGTACCCCCAGGCGGCGGCGTGTCTGGCCGACGACCGCGAGCGGCTATTCACCTTCTTCGCCTTCCCGGCGGAACACTGGACGCACCTTCGTACGACGAACGTGATCGAATCGCCCTTCGCTACGGTTCGACTGCGCCAGCGCGTGACCAAAGGCGCGGGCTCGCGGACGAAGGGCTTACTGATGGCCTACAAGCTGCTGGACATGGCACAACGTCGGTGGCGCCGTCTCAACAGCGCACACTTGCTGCCGCTCGTGCGCGCCGGCGTGCCGTTCATCGATGGTCTGCAGCAGGAACGCGATACCAAGGAGAAGAATCGGAAGGAAGCCGCCTGATCATGCCGATCGCTGATCCACAACTTTTGACAATACCTCTGCTCGAGGCAGGTATCTCGCTGACCGTTGTGGGTTCGATTCTGGGGTGGTCCGGCTCAACGATGGTGCTGATGGCAAAGCGATATGGCCACATCGGCGCCCAGGCTAAGCACGATGCAGTCGCGGTACTCGACCGTTCGGTGAATTCGCAGCCCGGACCAACGGATACCGCCGCCTTTTCAACTACGCTTTCTGCAGCGACACCGACGAAGCCATTCTAACGGCTCGGGAGCCCATACCATCCCTCGATATGCAGAGGCTTATCTCAGAAGCCGATTACTGAGATGAGGAGCTGTGCAGAAACCATCTATCTCAAGTTCCGATCTGTCGGAACGTGTCACGAGGGTGAGCGAAACTTAGTTGGAAATTGAAACGGCTCCCACACCCTGTGGTTTGATGACGTTGAGAGACGGACATCACCCCACGAGAGACAGGAGCCGAGATGAGCAGTGTCCTACGTCCGGTCAGGAAGCGCAAGAAGGGTCGCACGCTGGGTCGGGTCGAGATCATCCGCCGCGAGGACTACCCCGACCTGGAGCTCGACGCCAAGGTGGAGCTCATCCGGTCCTTGGTCCCGCTGGGCTTGATGCACGTGGAGGAGTTGCTCGACGAGGAGGTGACGGCGCTGGCGGGCGAACGCTACGCCCGCAAGGACGTGTCGGTCGGCGGGCGCCGTCATGGCAGCAATCCCGGGACGGTCGGGCTGGCCGGCCAGCGCGTGGCGATTCGCGTGCCGCGGATTCGCCATGTCGCGGGGAGCGAGCTGCCGCTGCGGTCGTACGAGGCGTTGCATGGCGATCGCGCGGTCAACGACGTGCTGCTGAAGCGCGTGCTGTACGGGATCTCGTGCCGTAACTACGAAGCCGCCGCCGAAGCGATTCCGGGGGCCATCGGGCTGTCGGGGGCGACGGTGTCCCGGGGGTTCATCCAGGCCAGCGCGGCGCAGCTCCGGGAGTTCCAAGAACGGGACCTGGCCGGTGAGGACGTCGTGGCCATCGTGCTGGACGGCAAGACGTTCGCCGATGCCACGCTGGTCATCGCGCTGGGCATCACGCTTTCTGGGGAGAAACGCTTCCTCGGCTTCGTGGAGACGGACACGGAAAACGCGCAGGTGCTCACGCCGTTCCTGCGGTCGTTGGTCGAGCGGGGCCTCGACGTCGCGCAGGGCGTGCTGGTGATCCTCGACGGCGGCAAGGGGCTGCGTGCGGCCGTCCGGAAGGCCTTCCACGACCGCGCCCTGGTCCACCGGTGCCAGTGGCACAAGCGCGAGAACGTGGTGCGTTACCTGGCCAAGAGTGAGCAGGCCTCATGGCGCCAGCGCCTCCAGCGCGCCTACAACCGCCCGACGTACACCGAGGCGCTGGGTGCGCTCGAGACGCTCCACTGACCTTGCCCCCTGAAACCGAACACCAGCCCGAACGTTAGAATTCGGGCGGTGGGACAGGAGGCAGGATGCCACGGAAGCGGTACAGCACGGAACAGATTGTCACGAAGCTGCGGCAGGCTGAGGTGGAGCTCGGGCGCGGCCTGCGCACGCCGGAGATGTGCAAGAAGCTGGGGATCAGCGAGCAAACGTACTATCGCTGGCGGAAAGAATACGGCGGCTTGCGCCTCGACCAGGCGAAGCGGTTGAAGGAGCTTGAGCGGGAGAATGGGCGGCTGAAGAAGCTGGTCGCGGACCAGGCCCTCGACAACATGATTCTCAAAGAGGTGGCCTCGGGAAACTTCTGAGCCCGTCCCGACGCCGGCAGGCGGTGGCGTACGTCCGCCGCCGGTTTCCGGTCTCGGAGAGGCGGGCCTGTCGCGTGATTGGCCACGCGCGGTCGACGCACCGGCATGCGGGCGCGGTGCCGGCGGATGAACCGCAGTTGGTGGATCGGATGATCGAGTTGGCGACAATGTATGGGCGGTATGGCTATCGGCGGATTACGGGGCTGCTGCGGGGGGAGGGCTGGCTCGTGAATCACAAACGGGTGGAGCGGCTGTGGCGACGGGAAGGGCTGAAGGTGCCGCAGAAACAGCCGAAGCGCGGGCGGCTGTGGCTGGCTGATGGGTCCTGCGTACGAAGACGCCCGACGTATCGGCATCACGTCTGGGCCTATGACTTTGTCGCGGAGCGGACCCATGACGGCCGGCCGTTGAAGATCTTGGCGGTCGTAGATGAGTATTCGCGCGAGTGTCTGGCGCTGGTGGTGGCGCGACGGCTGCGGTCGATCGACGTGCTCGAGACGTTGGCGGGACTCTTTGTGACCCACGGAGTCCCGGCGCACATCCGCTCGGATAACGGTCCTGAGTTCACGGCGACACTCGTGCGGCTGTGGCTCGAGGCTCTGGACGTCGAGACATTATTCATCGAACCCGGCAGTCCGTGGGAAAACGGCTATGTGGAATCGTTCAACGGCAAGCTACGCGATGAACTGTTGGACCGCGAGATCTTCTTCACGTTGGCGGAAGCGAAGATCTTGATCGAACGATGGCGGCGGGAGTACAACACGGTGCGGCCCCACAGTGCGCTGGGCTACCGTCCACCAGCCCCGGAAACATCATGCCGGCGACGCTTGGGAGCTTAGAAATGAGTCCAGCTCTCTCATGAGAACTGGCTCGACCAGGGGGGGCAGGTCACGTCAGACGCGACACCTCCCACCCATCCGGCGCGTGCTGCGCCGATGCTGCCGTTGGCGCAACGGTTACCGCCGCCGCCACGAACGCCGCCGCGATACATTGCCTGCTCATGCGCTACCTCCCGCCAGGATGCGACGGTGCGGCCACTATACGCGATCTTCGCGACACCCCAGTTACCTTCCCGAGTACAACTCGACGCCGGGAAAGGACGTGACCAAGGAGAACCAGGCCTTACCCGAGAAAAACAAAAAGGCTGGTTAAGGAAAAAGCACTACCAGGGCCGCTTCACCGTGATCGCCGCCGCGACCTGAATGCGCTCGGTGGCTCGCCCGATCGACCTATCGACCAAAGAATTCGCAGCCTGAAGGCGCACCTGTTCGGAGCTGGCGCTGGTGACGAGAGCTTCAAGTTCGGCGACCGCGCGAGGGGCTAGGCCACGGATCCACGGATCCGCAACTCGGCCAACTCGACAGCCGCCTGAGCCTTCCTGAGGGCTTGTGGGGCCTTCCCGCCATGCATCGCGCAGGTCGTCTGGCCGACCATGCTCCATCGCTCGCAGGGCTTTCCACTGCGCTTCGAGCGGGCGGTGCATTTACGAGAGTCACGGGCTTCTGCGGGTACCAAGGGGTCCGTGGTTACCATGCGGTCTCCATCGAATCGTACCAGCGGACCGTCGCCGGCGCTGACTATCTGCTGGTCGTTTGCCCTACTCGGCGCGCGGCAGTGCGAAGGCGATGAGCCGTGGGCCGCCGCCGACCGTGAGCGCGATGTACTGGCGGCCGTCGACCATGTACGTCATCGGTGTCCCGATGGCACCGCTGGGGAGATCGACCGACGCCAGCGAGGCGCCGCTGGTTTTGTCGTACGCGACCAGGCGCGGGCCGTTGTTCGTGCCCCCGGCGGTGAGGCAGTACAGCAGGAGCGTCTTGGTCAAGAGCGGTCCGTTGTTCGCATTCTCTCCGCCGAGCGGTGGCAAATTGAGATGCCTCAAGCGGGGGTGGTTACGGTAGCGATTCTCGTCACCGGTCGGCACCCACCAGAGGTGCTCGCCGGTGTTCATGTCAATCGCGGTGATCCGCGAGTAGGGCGGTTTCAGCAGGGGTAGCCCCTGTGGCATTTGCGGGGTTCCGAAGCCCGTGTACATCGTGGGGCGCCCGGCCAGGATGTCCGCCTCGGGCGCGCCATGCGTGTAGTCGACGGTGGCTCCGAGCGCCGGGTCGGGCGTGTATATCCCCACGACCTGGGCTCGGTTGCGCGACGGGATGTAGAGGATGCCGGTTTCCGGGTCCATCGCGGCACCGCCCCAGCCGGTCGTGCCCCCGGGCGGCGGACGCATGACCGTGCCTCGCGTCACGCCCTCGACCGGACGATCCAGCGGTGTGAAGAGCGGACCCAGTCGGAACCCCTCGACGGCTTTTACCGCCATCTCTCGAATCTCAGGCGTGAAATCTACTAGGTCGTCAAGCATGACTCCCTGGTAGTCGAACGGCGCCGGTTTTGTCGGAAACGGTTGCGTGGGTGCCGGCACGTCACCTGGGATGTTGGTCTCTTGCGGAACGGGTCGTTCCTCGATTGGCCAGATGGGTTCGCCCGTGACCCGGTCGAACGCGTAGACGAAGCCTTGCTTGCTGACCTGGGCGATCGCCTTGATCTCCCGTCCGTCGACGGTGACGTCGACCAAATTCGGATGGGTCGCGAAGTCGTAGTCCCAGAGCCCATGGTGGACAGCCTGGAAGTGCCACAGCCGCTGGCCGGTCTCGACGTCGACGGCGATCAGCGTCTCCGAAAAGAGGTTGTCCCCAATCCGATCGGACCCGATGAAGTCGTTCGTGGTCGTTCCGGTCGGCAGGTATACATGTCCGAGTTCATTGTCTCCGCTGAGCATCCCCCAGACGTTCGCATTCCCCGAGTAGCGCCACGAGTCGTTGAGCCAGGTCTCGACACCGAATTCGTCGGTGCCGTTCGGGACGGTGTGAAAGTCCCAGGCGTGCTCACCGGTTCGGACGTCCCAGGCACGAACCCACCCGGGCACCGCTTCCTTCGTGATGCGGCGGTCGGCGACCCCTGATCCGTGGATGACCTTGTCCCGGACGACGATCGGCGCAGAGAAGATGCCCCAGAGCATGGCGTTCAGATAGTCGCGATCCGCCCGATTGGCCCGCGGAAGACCGAGGGTCGTGTCGACCATGCCACTGCCGTTAGGACCGAAGTCGGAGCACGGCTGACCGGTCTTCGCCTCGACACAGACGAGGTATCCGGCCCCGGTGCCCCAGAGGATCCGTTCGTCGTCCACGCCGTCGGTCCAATAGGCGACCCCGCGCGCCGTCCAGGGATTGCTCATCGGCGGCGTCCCTTCCTCGTACCCCTTCGGATTGAAGACCCAGAGCGTCTCGCCGGTCGTCGCGTCGACCGCGACTCCTTGCCCGAGGGGCGTGTTGAAATAGAGGACGCCACCGACCATGAGCGGCGTGGCCTGTAGGCGTGATGCAAGCGGCGGGTGACCGGGTCTGTAGAGCTCGGGGTTTTCTTCGACGAGCGATTCGACGATGGTGTCGAGTGGTGCTGACCACTCACCACCGCCGGGGGTTGATCGGCTGATCAGCGTGTCGACCGACGTCCACTCCCAGGCTATTTCAAGGTCTGCGAAATTACTCGCGCCGATTTGATCGAGCGGGGAGTACTTCTTCCCACCGATGTCCCCCGCGTAGCTCCGCCATTCGCCGTTCGACGTGTCGTAGGTTTGCCAGGGGCCCTGGGAGCCTCCCGGTTGCGCCTGTGCCACCGGGGCGACGGCTAACAGCGTGAGAGTGAGAAGGACACTGAGCGAGAGAAACCTATGCATAGAAGGACCCCGTTTCCAGGCGGCCTCCATCGAATCGTACCATGCGGTCTCCATCGAATCATCATAATCTGGGTGTGGCGGGGTTACCGTTGGGGACACCAAACTAGATCGAATCGTCTCCATCAAAACGAAAAAACGGCGGGTATGTTCGGCGGTCGGGCATATAGATATATAGAGATCGCTCGCGGTTTTCAGATCCCTGGTGAATTCCCCGACGAAAAACGGACGACCGGGGTACCTTGACCCCTCTCTCGGCTTGTAACATCCGAGGGCAGCCAGAACGATTGGGGGGAACTCTCTAGGTGGTGAAAACCAAAGTCATGCACTAGGTATCACTTAGGGCGTCAATTTAACTCCCGCCGCCTCCACCGCATTCTCTTCCAGCGACATCCAGCCTGATCGGCGAGGGCGGGATGTCGCCTGCGGCTATTCGGGCAGCGCTAGCGCGACCCACTCGGCTGGCATGTCGCTCCACCCGACGGCCACGACGATGTATTGGCGGCCATTCACCATGTAGGTCATCGGGGCGCTGCTCGTGCCACCCGGAAGATCGATCTCGCCGACGATGTCACCAGTGAGCTTGTCGTAGGCGCGGATCACCTTACCGCCGGGCTCACCCCAGAACCGGGTCGATCTGACTATCCCGACGTTCGTGCCTTTGCCGGCAATGAGCAGCGACGGCGTCACCAGGACCGATGCGCGGCCCGGCTGTCCGAGCCACGGAAGGTCGAGATGCTTGATGTCCGGGTGGTCGCGCGGTCCTTCGCCGTTCGGTACTTGCCACAGGATGTGACCTTCGTTCAGATCGATCGCGGTGAGGCGTCCGTAGGGCGGCTTGAAGAGTGGTAATCCTTGGGGGCCCTGGATGTGGTCCGAACGTTCCCGCACGTAGCGGACATCCGATCGCGGATGGTACGACGGCGTCAGCCCGATGACTTGCGGCAGGTGGGCCGACGTTACATACAGAATCCCCGTTTCGGGGTCGACCCCGGCGCCCTGCCAGCTGGCGGCGCCGGCGGCACCGGGGTTAAGGATGGTGCCCTTCTTGCCCCCAGGTGCGGGGTCGATCAGGCT
This sequence comes from Vicinamibacterales bacterium, assembly GCA_965216615.1. GTDB lineage: Bacteria > Acidobacteriota > Vicinamibacteria > Vicinamibacterales > UBA8438 > CAUZIB01. Next base: position 492,688 of record OZ244182.1, read on the forward strand.
CGGCGGCGTGAAAAGCGGCCCCCACTCGTACCGATTGAGGATCTGGATCGCCTCCGTCCGCAGTTCGGGTGTGAAGTCGATCAGGTCGTCGACGGTGACGCCTTGCACGTCGAACGGTGGCGGCTTCGTCGGAAACGGCTGGGTGAGAGACGTTTGCTCTCCTGGAACGTTCGAGACGGGTACCGGGCGTTCCTCGATCGGCCACACCGGCTCGCCCGTCACCCGGTCGAAGACATAGGTGAAGGCCTGCTTGCTGACGACGGCGACCGCCTTGATCTCCCGGCCGTCGACGACGATATCGACCAGATTCGCCGAAGCTGGAAAGTCGTAGTCCCATAACCCGTGACGAACAGCCTGGAAGTGCCAGACGCGCTCGCCGGTCTCGGCGTCGACGCACACCAGACTCTCGCCAAACAGGTTGTCGCCGGGCCGGTGCCCGCCGTAGTAGTCGCTGCCCGGCGTGGACAACGGCAAGTAGACGTAGCCGAGTTCGGGGTCGGCGGTCGGATGGGCCCAGAGGTTCGTGTTGCCCGTGTACACCCATGACGGCTGATCGCTGTCCGGATCAATGCCCCAGGTATCGGTGCCAAACTGCCCCTCCAACGGCACAGTGTGAAAGGTCCACCGCTGATCGCCGGTCCGCACATCAAAAGCACGCACGTCGCCCCGGGGGGATTCCTTCATGGCCGGCATGCGGTTCGTGAGAATGTCCGGCACCATCGAACCGACGATGACCACATCGCTGACAACGAGCGGCGCGCCGTTCGACGTGTAGCCCGGGAAGTCCCGCACGAGCCCCTTCCGCAGGTCGACTTGACCGTCGTTTCCGAAGTCACGGTATCGGGCTCCGGTCCTGGCATTGAGCGCGACCAGCTTCGGTCCCCGCGTGGCGAGGACTCGCGCGTCGGCACCGTCGGTCCAGTACGCCACGCCCCGCGCAGCGCGCGTGATCTGGATGGGCTCGGTGGCGAGGGCGGTCCTGAATTCGAGGGCGTTCGCCTCGTCACGGAAAACCGGTTCGTCGTCGTACCAGACGAGGGCTCCTGTGGTCGGATCGAGTGCCGCCACGGTACCAAGACCGGTGCTCACGTACAGCAGTCCGCCCGCCATCAGCGGCGTGTTCTGGGAGTTGTTGGGGCCGCGTGACGTGTCCGGCGTGCGGATGGCATCGGGAATCACCAGCTGCCGCCACACGATTTCGAGGCTGCTGAAATTGGACGCGTCGATCTGGTCGAGCGGTGAGTACTTCGTGCCGGCCAAATCGTGTGCGTAGCTCGGCCACTCGACGGTTTGGCCCTCGCTGAGGTCAGGGCCGAGTGCCGCGAGCACGGCCAGTGCCGCAAGGACAAGTCGCACGGTCATTCGTCTGCCTGTCAGCCTACCTCGTCACTGGGTCACGGCTTCCGACGCAGCTTCTTCGGCACGTGCCCCGGCGAGCATGTTGGTGAGACCGTAGTTCCCTTCATGGCAGGCAAACTCGTACATCAGCTGGTCGGTCCGTCGCATGGGCACGGACGCGGTCCACGAGCTGGTCCAGGTCTCCGGGTCAATCACCGTGAATCGGTACTCCAGCGTGTCTGCATCGACGCGCGTGAGGCGCTCCACCACCTTCATGTTCTGGCTGGTCGCCGCGCCAATGCCGAGGCTCGGCGGACCCCGCCACTGTCGCTGGTCGTTGAACGTCGTCGTCTCGATGACCAGTGTGTCGCCTTCCCAATGGCCACGGGAGTCGCCGGACCATTGCGGAATGCCGTCGTCCAGCCGGGGACGTCCGTCCAGCGGAATGATCCGGGCATTGTGGACCATCTCGTTCAGGATCACCACGGTGTCGGACGTCTGAAAGAGCTGCATGTTCTGGTTGTAGCCGGCCGGGGTGATGGGAGGACCGGCATTGAACCCCAGGATGCACCGGTCGGAGCCATGGAGATCAAGGTATGACTCGGGAAGCGTCGAGGCGAATGACCCACGGCCGTCTCCAGCCCGCCCGCGCCCGGCGTCCGTCATCGGCGGAAGACGCCCGCTCGGCGGATCAACAATCAGCGACGTGCGTCTGGTGGCGACCACCGTTGTGCCGCGATCCATCCAGAAGTTGTTGTACGCGCCCACATCTTGAGCGCGCACCGTCCGTCTGGGTGGCGCGTTGAGCAACCTCTGGTTGCGGTTAACGACTCCCTGTTCTCGGCTCGCCGCCTCGTCCTCGGTCAGGAACTTCCGATCCGCCAGATCCTCCGGACGCTGCAGCGGCGTGATCGTTCGAAAGTCCCAGACGCCCTGGAGATCCGGGTCGCCCCACGGCGTCGTTGACGGCTGCCCGCTGGCCACCGACGGACTGATCATGGTGAGCGCGGCCACGAGCGCCAGGCACGCGAAGAGAACTGCGGATCGATACGTCGTCATTGGTCTTCCTTCGTGGTGTCTTTCGTTCCGTTTTGACGTTACCACGGGGGTCACGTAGAACGGACCTCATGCGTGCGGCGCTCAAAGTACCAAACATGAGGGCCGCATTCAATCGCCAAATAGACCCCCGACCCGAAACCGAAAATTGGCGGGTATGTGATCCGGGCACCTATATAGATATTAGCGACCCCCCCTGCGGTTTTTGGATCCTGAGGAAATCGACCGAGCAAAAAAGTCCGAGGGGGGTCGGCTTACCGGGGTCGATTACTCCCTTCCCCGAGGGTCAATCACTCCCCTTCTCAGTCCGGTAGCCGTCACGGTAGCCGTCAAACCTTCTAAGCCGTCGTATCAGGGGGAGACGACCCAATCATTCAACCCAATAAACATAGGGATAAAGATGGTGCCGAGGGCGGGGGTCGAACCCGCACGGTGCTATGCACCACAGGATTTTAAGTTCTCGCCCGTCGATCACCAGGATCGACGTTATTCCCTTTAGTTCTTCACTTTCAGAGATTTGGCCCGTCCTCGAAAACTACGAGGAGTGCGCTGAAACACGAGGAGTGAGGTCCTGATAGGGACAGTTTAGGGACAGTCCAGACACACCAAAGGCGACGCCAGAGCAACTTAGCGCGTTCTCTTCGGCTTGCCGGACAGGGCATCCAACTCTCCTACGTCCGGGTGAACAGAATCTCACGCGTCTGGGCACCTACCGCCCCGAGCGGCTGAGATCAGTATAACGGCGCGCGGATCAGCGGTCGGTCAAGCGTCCAGATCCGCCGAGCTCGTAGTAGACGATTGGCACGAAGTCCTCAGCGGTCCATCCCGCGTCCTGGGACCATGTCGCGTCATACATCGCGGTTGGCCGCGTGGCCATCACTTCGTCCAGAGTCATGCCGTCTTCGATCGACGTAAGCACACGCGCGCGGACGTCGAGAATCATGTCCAGGAACTCCTGCATCTCGTCCTCGTAAGGTGCGTTTAATCGGCCGACCGCTCATGCGGCCTCCCGGTGGTAGAAATTGAGCCATCCGCCCAGACGCTCCCGCCGCTGAACGTCGGCGGCCAGGCTCACCGGCGGTGGCGGTCGTGGCAGGAGCTGGTTGTCGAGTCCCTGGTGGTGTCGCTCGCGATGGTCGTGGTCGACGTCCTCGCCCACGAGGAGACGCACGTGCCCTTCGCCGAGGGGGACGACGCGACTGAGACACTCCTCATTTCATAGAGCGGACGAACCGCTCGGCATACGCGTTGAGATTGGGACTCTTCGGCGGGAGACGGATCGGCTGGACACCCCCGCCCTCTAGGATCTCGCCAAAATCCCGCGTGTAGAGCGGGTCGCGGTCGTGCATCAGATAGCGGGCGCGTCGCAAGCAGCCATCGACCGGATCCGTCACATTGCGGGCCATCTGCTCCATCCACGCGCCGTACGGCTGCGGAGGGATCCCGGCGATGGTCACGCGGCGGGACGGCAGCGCGGTCACGAAGAAGACCAGGTACCGCTGGAGCCCGGCCAGCGTGAGCCCCTCGACGGTGAACAGATCGCGGCTGTGCGGCCCTCCCAGGGCGCCTGCAGGAACGTCTTCCAGGGCATGCGCCGGCTCCGCTCGGGAGCCGGGTCGATCCCGTGGTCGTGTAGGATCCGCTTCACCGTGGCCCGAGCGATCTCGTGGCCGAGGTTCGAGAGCGCCCCGCGGATCCGTGTGTACCCCCGCTGGGGATGCTCGACCGCCATCCGGACCACGAGCGCGGCCATGTCACGTCGCGGCATCGGCCGGCCTCGACCGCGGCGGGCGCTGCCGTCGTATGTCTGGGCGATCAATCTCCGGTACCAGCGGAGAATCGGGTCAGGCGTGACGATGCCGGCGACCTGCATCACGACGCGCCGTCCGAGTTTCTGGCCGCGCACGGTGAGTCGACGGCGTTGGGCATCGGTCCGGCGAAGCGGCCGAGGGCCCAGGTGCTCCCGGAGGACCCGATTCTCCTCCCGGAGATACGCGATCAGATCGTCTTGGTGGCGGGTCACCCAGCCAGCGAACGTGAGAACGAGGAACTGGAGCGCAGGCGGCATGGCCTGAGATTACTTGGGAGACTCGACCAGCACCGAGCGGACCTCGGCCCATTAAACGCACCTTACGGCGTAGCCTAGCGCACACTACGCCGCGGGAGGATCCACGATGGCATCCCAGCACATCGAGGACGCGTTGCAGCTGTTGCGGGCCGAGTTTCTGGACCAGCCGGGCCTCTGTCTCACGTCGGTGTAGCGACACCATTTGGTTTGCGCGCGATCCTCTTAGGTGACGACACATGGCGCAGAGTCGAAGGACGGGCACCTGGCACGACTGTGTCACCGTACCCCCAGACGCCCGTTACGGTGAGGTCCTGGGGGTGAGCGTATTGTGAGAGCCGCTCAAACGCTCGCGGCGAGTCCTGACGCAGCCTGGTTCGGAGTTCGCGTAGCAGCCAGGTTGAATCTTGCTCGAGCACGTTCGCCCAGAAGTAGAACTCCGCGTGTTGAACAGATCCTCCCCCTCGAGAGCTGCGGCGCTGCGAACACCAAATCCAGGTAGGCTGACGATGCGCCTACCTGGGTTCCCCCAAAGTAGGTCCGGCCTCCGGCGATGCAGGCCGGACTCGCCACGCGGACGTGACCTACCGAAACTCTCGGAGGGTTCGCTCCAAATCCTGTCGCGGAAGGAGATCGACCACCTCGAGCTCGTCGTCGTGGAGCCGGAATAGGAGCCGGTAGTCCCGGCCGATCCGCTGGCGATGAAGGTCTCGATCGGCGTGGAGGCGGCGTGCTCCGCGAAGCGCGGCCGAATCGCCGGCCGCGATTCGGCCCACGGTGAGAATGGCGCGTCTCTTTACCCCTTCCGGCACCGTTGTGAGTCTTTCTCGGAAGCGCTTCGAGAAGAGCGGGAGCCTCGGCGGCAGCGGCCCAGCGGGCTCCTCCGAACGCTCTGTCGGGACCGCCGAAACCTCCGGTCCGGGCTGCGCCGTTGACTCCTCCTGCTGCACCGTGAGAGCATCGACTCTCTTGCGCATGCGGTCGAGCTGACGACGAAGCTGATTGCGCTCGGCGTGACGCTGAGTGAGCTCGCTCTTGAGCCGATGAACACGCTCACGAAGCTCGACGAATCGCGGGTCGGCCTCCGGCCTGCTCTCCACGATGCCGCCACTGCTCTCACCATCCTGTTCTTGCAGCAGGCCGCGCAGTTCGGAGAGCTGGTCTCTCAGGTTCCTGACCTCTACCTCCTTCTCCTCAAGCGCCTGCCAGTGTTCCACGTCCGCTCGCTGTGGCGCCGCCTCTGAGCCATCACGCCCGTCTGGCTCGGACTCTCTGGAAGCCCAGGAATCATCGCCGTCGCCGCCATCGTCCTGGTCGAGTGCACGTAGGGGTTGGCGCCCGAGGTTTCTGCCGAGCCGGCGATCCGACTCGAGCTCGTCGCCGAGCCACGCCTCCAAGGTATTCTCGACGGGATCGATGGCCGGCAGGTCAAGGCGGTCCCGAGCCTCGCCGATCGAGTTCAGGAGAGTCTGGCGATCGAAGCCCGTAACCACCGGGAGGAGGCCGCGGGCGACGAGAATCCCGAGGTGGGGCCATCGACTGTCTACCAAGTCGCATGCGAAGTCGACCCCGCCTTCGTCGAGCACGTCGCTTGCCAGTCGTTCCATCTCGACGAGCACCGGACCCTCCTCGAGCTCTTTCATCAGAAGGACCATGCGAAGACTCATCCCCATCTCGTCCGCGGGCTCTTCGACGAGCTCGAGGAGCGCTCGTGCATCGTCTGCTCGATGCTGGCGTAGAGCCGCATCGACCGCGTCGAGCAGGTGATCCTTGAGTGAGGACGCCAGTCCCTCGGTTTGGAAGAAGCGATGTATGGCCTGGAACTCGTTGAAGAGGACGAGCTTTCCGACGATGGCGGCGTGAAGACCCGGATCGATGCGACGAGGATCGAGCCTTGCCAGCTCATGTGCGCGGAGCTCTTCGAGCCGATCCCAGGTCAGATGCTCTTCCAGGTTTCGGCGCAGCTCGGATTCGGTCACGCCCTCGATGTCCGAGGAGTCGCCAAGCCGTTGCTCGTCCCGAGTCTGGCAGCAGCGCTTGTACTTCTTGCCGCTGCCACAAGAGCAGGGCTCGTTGCGGCCGATGCGAGGCACGGCTCGTCGCGTCGGACGCCGGCCCGAGGACCGCGCCACCGCCCTCGCTGGAAGCCCATCCAGCACCGCCCGCGTGGCAAGATCGAGGAGAGACGTACGCATCGCACGAGCCTCCTCCTCGAAGGCGAATGCTCCGAGCCGCGACACGAGCTCCGAGAGCTCGTCGTCCTCCAGCAGCTGCGCCGTCGCCACGACCAGAAGCTCTCCGCTCAGCGACAGCGACTTGCGACAGAGGAGACGCGCCTGGCGGACGAGCGGCTTGCGCGAGTTGCCTTCCCCTTTCTCCTGATCCCACCAGGCGCCGAGCAGCAAGGCGACCCCCTCTCGCTCCCAGGACAGGCGGCCCTCCTTCATGGCCTCGACCAGGGCTGCCGCCACGTCTCCTTGGCAGTGGCCGGCGATCCTGGCGACGATGTCCGGGTCCGGCAGCAGATGAGCGCCGCCCTGGAGGTGCCGCGCGTCGACCGGAAGCTGATGCTGAAGGGCCGCGAGCGAGAGATGGGTGAAGGCACGGTCCAGGGACTGCTCGACCGCAGTCGCGAGAAGCTCGTTCAACTCCTCGGCAGACGTGGGCAAGCGTGGGCCGAGCGCAATGAGCTCGCCGGAACAGAGGCGACAGTCATCGGCCGCCAGCAGCACCGGGTGCATTGCGCCAGTGTATCCTGTGCCTCCGCTGCGATGCGGCGCCTGCTGTTCAAGGGCCCGCAGGGCTAACCCGAGCTCGGCGGATGGCACCCGGGCGATGTAGAGGTTTCGGAGAGACCAGTGCGGAGTGGCCCCATCTTGTGACGGAGCTCGCTCGCCGTCAACAGCGGTGGGAAAGGCCCGCAAGCAATTCGCCCTCAAGGCGATCTGGGTGCCGCAGGTAGAGGCCCTCAACGCCATCCACCACGCCTCGATAAGCCACCGTGCGCCCATCTGGCGAGATCGCCAGCGTGGTTGATGCAGTGGGAGGGACCGGCGCTGGGCTGGGAGGTGCCGAGACCACGAACCGCGCTGGTGCTGTCGATGGTGAAGCAGGTTGAAGGCTCCACATAGTGAAACCAGTGACAAGCGCGCCCACGACCAGCGAACCGACTGCCAACGGGAGCGTCTGTCGCCACCCGCCTGCCCTGGCTGCAGGCGCTGGCGTCAGCACCGGCTCTTCCCGATCCGCTGTGGCTTCTTCAAAATGAATGAGCGCCTCGCCTACATCAGCGAGTCGCCGCTTTGGCTCACGTTCGAGGCACCGACGCAGCAACCGCTTGATCTCCGCCGGGGTTGTCGTGGGGAGCACGCTGAAGAGCCGCCGCCGACCTGGCTGGCCGGCTCGTACCTATGGGCTGCGGTCATGGCCGATTTGCATCGGCGCTACGGAACCACTCAGACGGCGAACCGCTATCGCGATGTCGCGTTCAAATTGGCTCCCACTCCGGCAGTGAAGGAGCTGTTGCAGCGACGCCTCATGCGATCCCCAGTGGCGTAGCCGACGGCAGAGGCGATGTTCCGCCCGCTTCTCAGGGCCTCAACCGGCGTGTGATCGCGACCAGCTCTTCGCCGCCAAACGACGTCTCACCGACTGCCATTCCGACGAGTTCGTACCCCATCCCCGCTGCGGTTCGAAGTTCCGACTGCAACGTCGACGTTCGAGATGTCGCGAGCAGGAGATACTCCGTCAGCTGTGGGCTGGCATCCTGGTCCCTCTCGAGGATCACCACGACCTCCTCGCCGCCGAACGCGGTCTCGAAGACGGTCTGGGCGCGGTAGTGAAAGCCGGCTGTAGCCGCCGTCTGAATTTCCTCTTGCATCGTCGATGTCTTCAGGGTGGCCAGAAGCCTGTACTCATAGCGCCCCCGCGTCTGCGGTCGACGAACAATCGCCACCACCTCCTTGCCGCCGAAGGCGGTCTCGCCACCCATCACCGCTTCGAGTCGATAGCCTTCATCCCCAGCCTGATTCAGCTCACGTTGCATGGTCGAGGTCTTATTGGTGGCCAGGACGCGATACTCAGGGCTAGCGTCGACCCGGGTTTCAATCGTGCCGCTCTGAGGCGCCGCGACCAGCACGACCGACGTGGCAAGCACCGTGGCGAGGAATGTTGTCCAGCGAACTGAACGTTGTGTGGTATCGAAGTTGGACATGCGTGTCTCCCGTAGGCGTCGCGTGGCGCCGTCGGAGTTGCCTCCCGTGGGGCGGCTGGTTTGCCCCGCGACGTCAGATTGCGGCCTCCTTCCTCACTCTGGGTTGGGTCGTTACAATCGACGTGCCATCTCGGCTTCTCGGCGTGTGGGTGGCGAATTACTACTCAGCCCGCAATCCGTTGAGATTATCAAGTTTGGTGATCCTGGGAGTGGTCGCTAGGATGTTCCGATGCGCGACCCGATCATCCTGCTGGTGCACCTGATCGCCACCCTGGCCCGGCTGATGGGCCCCGGCGGCCTGCGGTCTGTCGTGGCTGAATCGGTCTTGGTCAAGCAGCAACGGCTCATTCTGACTCGCTCGCGGCACCGGGCGCCGAATCTCTGCGCGTCGGATCGGATCCTCGCCGGCGTGTGTGCACTGTTCATGCGCCCGGCCCGGGTGATTCGCTCAGCGATCGTGCTGAGACCGTCGACGATCCTGGAGTTCCATCGGGCTCTGCGCACCCGCAAGTACCGCTGGCTGTTTTCACCCACGCGCCGTCGCACCGGCCCCCAAGGACCGTCCAAAGCACTGGTCGATGCCATCGTCGACATGAAGCGGCGCAACCCCAGGTGGGGCTGTCCGCGGATCGCCCAACAGATCGCGCTCGCCTTTGCGGTCGACATCGACAAGGACGTGGTGCGCCGAGTGCTCGCTACGCACTCTCGACCGGCCCCCCACTCGGGTGGTCCGTCCTGGCTGACGTTCCTGGGGCATGCGAAGGATAGCCTGTGGAGCATCGACCTGTTCCGGTGCGAGTCGGCGATCCTGCGCAGCCATTGGGTGCTGGTAGTGATGGCCCACTACACGCGGCGGATCGTCGGCTGTGGCATCCATGCTGGAACCGTGGATGGCCGGGCCCTGTGCCGTATGTTCAACCATGCGATTCGAGGGCGCTCGCGTCCGACGCGCCTCAGCTCCGACCACGACCCGCTGTATCGGTTGCACCAATGGCGCGCCAACCTGCGGGTGCTGCAGGTGACCGAGGTGAAGAGTGTGCCGTCTGTGCCGCTGTCGCATCCGTTTGTCGAACGGTTGATCGGCACGCTGCGACGAGAATGCGTGGATCAGCTGCTGTTCTGGTCTGCGTCGGACTTGGAAGACACACTGGTGGCCTTCCAGGACTTCTACAATGCGCATCGGGCCCATGCGTCGTTGGACGGGCGGACGCCCGTCCCGATACGAAAGGATGTCGCCCGGCTCGACCGCTACCGATGGGCCGCGCATGGCCGTGGTCTCTATCAGACGCCGATCGCGGCGTGACATCTGACCAGCGAAGACGGTGGCGAGCGGGTCGACGCGCCCGCGTTCGACGTCTATCGCGACACAGCAGGGCCGTGCGTCAGCTGCACGCCTTACTCATGCCATCGCGACAACGTCGCGGGGGACTCCCGGCTCACGGGACCCGAAGATCGAACGATGTCGGATTCCTACGAATTCGCCACCCACACGCCGCGCATCCGCTAGAACGACGCTGTTCTTGGGCTCGCCGGTGTTGAACTGCGCGAGGACGCCGATTTCGGCGTTCCCGGGAAACTACTTCGCCATGACGCTACTTCGAGTCCTGCCCTGAGGGGGCAGCGGCTGCCTGGTTCTCAAGATTGCGGTAGATCTCGAGAATGTGGCGGATGTCGTGATTGCCTTCGTGACACGCGTACTCGAACATCGGACCCTCGGTCCGCACCATCGGAATCTCCGCGCTCCACGGGCTCGACCAGTACGTCGGATCGTCGACGGTGAACTCGTAGAGGATCGTGTCGGCGTCGACGCGCGTGAAGCGTTCCGCCGCATGCAGGGCCTCCCCCGATCCTCGGAAGCGTGTCTTGTCGGTGAAGTGGCTGGTCTCGACCACGAGCGTGTCGCCTTCCCAGCGGCCACGAGAATCTCCGGGGAACTGGCGGATCTTTTCGGAAATGGGCGGGCGCCCGTCCAGCGGGATGATGCGCGGGCTGTTGTTGTTCATTTCGGTGAAGACCACGACATGATCGGCCGTCTGGAAGATCTGATGAATGTCGTTATAGGCCGGCGGCAGCATGGGGGGGCCGTTGTGTGCCCAGATGATGCACCGCTCGCCCAAGGGCCGGGTCTCGTAACCATCGAAGGTCCCAACACCTCGCCGCCTCCTGGCCTCGCGGGCGGCGGCCGAGCGCCGCCTGGCTTCCGCCGTCAGGGGCGGGACTCTCCCATTCGGCGGATCCGTGATCAGCGATGTTCGTCGGCTCGAAAGCCCCTTCGGCACGGGCGTGCGCAGCCAGATCTCATTGTCGTAGTGTACATACGTGGTCTCGCGGTTGGTCTGATACAGCCTCCTGTCTCTCGCCTCTTCATCCTCAAAGGTGATGGCGTTCCGCGCCAGCGGGTCGACCCCGTCGGCGGTTAACTGCTGGCGCAGCGCGGCCGCCTCCTCTTCCGTGAAGAATTCCTTGCCTGCCAGGTGCTCAGGGCGTTCGAGGGGAGTAAAGGTTTGGGTCGTCCAAAAACCCTGCAGGTCCGGGCGGCCGTCGGGAGTACGAGGCGGTGTCCACGTTGGTGCCGTCTCTGCCGCGCTCTGGGCCTGACTCTGCCCCAAGGCCGGGACCGGCGTTAGCCAGCCGAGTGCGATCACCGTCACCAACGCCGCAAGACTACGATGGCTCATCTGACCCTCCCTGGCCACGTCCGCCGCTGTCCGAATGTACCAATTGTTGCCGATGATGGTTGTCTTTTCAACTCGGTGCTGGAGATGCCGAAAACCGTCGAGAGCCACAATCGATTCCCCCCGCCACGGAGCGCGTAAAATCGCTGCCGCGCAACCGACTCGGGCTGGCCAAGTGACGTTGGTGCGCTGATTCAGCGCGGTGGGCGAGCAGTGGCCGGCATGTTGACCATCGCGACCGCAGGCGGGTCATGATCTCGATGTGACGTCGAGCGTGCATCCGACGTACACGACAACGTATCGCGTCGGGAACTGGGCCGAGTACGACCGAGCCCTCGTGCGGCGAGGCGACGTCACCCTCTGGCTCACGCCCGACGCGATCGCCACGTGGGCAGCGGCTGGCGTCGGCAGGCGGAGCGGGCCACTCCAGTATTCCGATCTCGCCATCGAAACCGCCCTGACGCTCAGTCTCATCTTCCACGTACCGTTGCGTCAGACCGAGGGCGTCTTGACCTCGATCGTCGGGAGGCTGGGCGTCGATCTCACGGCCCCCGATCACACCACGCTCTCGCGACGCGGTCAGCATCGCGCCCTCGCGCGTCGGCGCGCCCGCCCGGGCACCAGCCGGCACCTCATCGTTGCCAGCACCGGACTGTCCATCGTCGGCGCAGGTGCGTGGGCCGCGGCGACACATGGGGGCCGAGGGCGACGCGGCTGGAGGAAGCTCCCTCTCGGCGTGGACGGGTCCCGTGTGATCGGGGCCTGCGCGCTGCCTGAGCCGACGGCCGAGGACGCGATGACGGGGATCAGTCTGGTCGACGAGGTGGATGGACACCTCACCAGAGTGCCGGCGGATCCGGCCTCCGACACGCTCGCGTGCTAGGGTGCGGCCGGTGCGCGAGGGGCGTGGTGCCGCCGACCAAGACCGCGTCGTTGTCTCGACGGGGCGCCCGATCAGGTGCCCGCGATCGGACGATCAGGAGGGTGAAGGCGCTCGGACGGCGACGGTGGACGAAGGCGTCTGGTGACCATCAGCACGCGCGCGTGGAGCATGCGTTCTTCCGGTACACGTCGATCGTCGGCGACTGTCTTCGGGCACGCCGTTCATCGGGGCCACGGCGTGAGGCCGTGCTCGCGTGTCACGTTCTGAACCGGATGACCGAGCTTGGCAGACCCGTCTCGTACCGCATCGGGAGGGGACGGGCTCGACGGTTCGAAGCGCGTAGGCCTGCCCGCATCCGCGCACCAACGCCGCCGATTCGATATGACACGGGTCGGCCGAGGGCGGTCATCCGATTGAGGATCTCACAGCCGAGGACGACCTCACTCCCCTGCCTGGCTGGACTCCGGGCGCGAAGGCCCTCGCCGATGATGGACGTGTCGCGGAAGAACGCGTTCTCCACCCGGCTCTGACGATGGTACCCTGACACCTGCTTCCAACGGTGCCGGCCGAGCTGCTGCACCACCGTGATCGTCCGATCCCGCGCGGGCGACCGCGGGCCGTGGCCAGAGCGGTGGTCGCATCATCCCCCGTCGCCTCGGTCAGCGTGTGGACACGGATCACGCCTGACTGATCGACGCCACGGTGGAGCTTCCGCCAGCCACGCCGGCCGCGGCCACCATGTGTCGCGGCCGCCCACTCCCCTGCCCCGACGATGGACAGCCCCGTGCTGTCGAGCACGAGATGGAGGCTCTCGCCGGGCGTGACCAGTCGCAGACGACGCTTCAAATGCTGACTACGCCGGGAGAGCGTCGTATAGTCGGGAACGGAGAGGTCGAGACGCATGATCCCGAACAGGGCGTGCAGGAACCCTTCGGCCTGGCGCAGCGGGAGATGGGAGAGGAGCCGCAGGGTCAGAGCGGTCTCGATGGCGAGATCCGAGTAGCGCCGCTGCCCCGTACTGTCCAAAAACTAGATCGTGGGGTTGACGGCCGGTCATGTATCACGCTGCTGACCGATAGTAGTAGTGCAACATCTCACCGAGCCGCTGGCGGCACGGGACGCGACCACGGGGTGGCGGTGCCGTCGACAGCGGCAGGATCAGGCGATTGTCGAGCCCCTGGTGATTCCGTTCGTGGTGGTCGTGCGCGACGAACTCGCGGACGGCGCGACGCAGCGAACCCTCGCCGATCAGGACCATGCGCTCGAGGCAGGAGTCCTTGATGGTGCGCACGAAGCGCTCCGTGTAGGCGTTCAGGTTCGGCGCGCGGGCGGGGCGTCGGATGGGGGTGACATCGGCCGGGGGGAGCGTGTCGCGCACGGCCGGCCGGAAGAGCGGGTCGCGGGCATGGATGAGGAACCGGATGTGTCGCAGGAATCCGTCCTCGGCATCGGTGGCGTGCCGCATGAGCTGGGGGACCCACGGCCCGTCGGGCGCGGCGCTGCTGCCCGCGATCTGAACGCGGCGACTGGCCAGGTGAATCAGGACCAGCACGGTGAAGCGGGTCAGGCCGCGTGGCGTCCAGACCGCGACAGTGAAGCAGTCGGCGGCGGCGAGCACGTCCCAGTGGGCCGCGAGAAACTCCCGCCAGGTCGTGCGCTTCTTGCGTTCGGGGGCGGGTTCTAGGCCGCGCTCCTTGCGCACGTTGGCGATGGTGCCCCGCGCGACCTGATGACCGAGGTTGCCGAGGGCACCCCGAATACGGGTGTCGCCCCACTCGCGGTTCTCGGGGGCCATCCGGACGATGAGCCGGCGGATCGTGTCCAGGACCTGTCGGTCTCGAATTCGTCATCAGGCCGCCGCTGGAAGCTGGACCATGCCCCGGCAGTGGGAGATCCAACGCACATGGTTGAATTCGGCACGGGCCGCCGTGCGTTCGCCCGCGAAGCCTAACGGCGTGTAGCCTTCCCACGACGCATGGCTCCGTGCCGCGTTGTAGGAGGCCTGGAAGTCGGCGAGCGTCCGCTCCAGATCACCGGCATTCCAGCACAACACATGATCCAGGCATTCTCGCCGCATCGTCCCGATCAGCCGTTCCACCAAGGGGTGTGACAGGGGCACATGGGGCACCGTCTTGATTTCGTCGATCTCCAGAAGCCGAAGGTGCGCGGTCCACCGATGCGCCTCGAACAACGGATCATGATCCGTACTGAGATGTCGCGGCGCGCCCCGCCCATGAATGGCGGCGTTGCACATGCGGCAGCGGCTGGGTGCATCGACCGGTCCGCGATGCACACCGACTCCCACGAGGCGCCGCGTGAACTGGTCCATGCCCACGCGCACCCAGTCGCTCTGGAGCACGATGGACGCACCGCGCCAGAGGTCCACGCTCCACAGACTGTCTGTCGTGTGTCCGACGAACGACAACCACGAGGGCCCGGTTCCGCCCGGGGCGGGACGAGAGCGTTTCGCCAGCACGCGGTGCACGACGTTCTTGGCGATGTCGACCCCGAACGTCTGCGAGATGATGCGCGCAATCCGCGGGCACCCGAATCGAGGATTGCGCGATGTGAGCTCGACGATGGCGCGGATGAGCGACTCGCTCGGCCCCTTGGGGCCCGGCTTCTTCGGTCGCGCGCTTGAGGAAAACAATCGGCGGTACTGGCCGCGCACCAGCGCCTGATGGAAGGTCAGCAACGTGGACGGGCGCAGTCCGATGGCGACCTTGCGAATCCGTCCCGGACTCAGAAAAAGCGCCCCGAATCCGCATAGGAGCCGATCGCCCACTCTGAGGTTCGGCGCACGCTGGCGCGAACGGCGCAGCACGATCAGCTGCTGCTTGAGCAGGAGATTCTCAGCGATGACGGCTCGCACGCCGCCGGGTCTGCCGAGCTTCGCGGCTGTGACGGCCAGGTGAAGCAGGGGGAGCAGGAGATCCTTCATGCGCGAGACAGCGTAGGTCAGAACTCAGGCGCCACGCAATGGTGTCCCAGGCCTCGATTTAGCGACCGAATTCGGAATTCGAGACCCACAGGCTCGCAACGACGACCGATCGGCGCGCATCGGGCTCTGTGGCGGGCCAGGCGGCCCCGCAAGGCCGAATCTTGCTATCTGCTTCGCCCTTCGCCGAGGAGCTCCCTCGTCGGCCGACCGCCGAAGTCGCTCCGGCACAATGACGCACAGCATGGGCCGACGACCCATTTCACGCCGCCGCACCTCCTGCGGCGCAGACTCCTAGGCGCCGGTGCCGGCTTTGGCTGTGGCGACGTCGAGGCCTGGCTCTTCCCCGATTGATTCAGCCGCGCGATCTGTTCCCCGGTGAGTGGCCCGCACAGATACGAGAGCGCCCAGCGAGTCTGGAACAGTGCTGGGGCATCGTCGTGCGCATTGCTCATGAGGAACGTGCGGGTGGCCAATCCGGAAAGCAGTCGGTCGGTCTCCGCCCGATCGAAAGCGCCAGCCGACGCGCCCTCGAGGCCATCCATGACTCGCGCCTTGTCACGCTCGGTCTGCAGCCGCCCCAGAGGGTGAGCGAAACTTAGTTGGAAATTGAAACGGCTCCCACACCCTGTGGTTTGATGACGTTGAGAGACGGACATCACCCCACGAGAGACAGGAGCCGAGATGAGCAGTGTCCTACGTTCGGTCAGGAAGCGCAAGAAGGGTCGCACGCTGGGTCGGGTCGAGATCATCCGCCGCGAGGACTACCCCGACCTGGAGCTCGACGCCAAGGTGGAGCTCATCCGGTCCTTGGTCCCGCTGGGCTTGATGCACGTGGAGGAGTTGCTCGACGAGGAGGTGACGGCGCTGGCGGGCGAACGCTACGCCCGCAAGGACGTGTCGGTCGGCGGGCGCCGTCATGGCAGCAATCCCGGGACGGTCGGGCTGGCCGGCCAGCGCGTGGCGATTCGCGTGCCGCGGATTCGCCATGTCGCGGGGAGCGAGCTGCCGCTGCGGTCGTACGAGGCGTTGCATGGCGATCGCGCGGTCAACGACGTGCTGCTGAAGCGCGTGCTGTACGGGATCTCGTGCCGTAACTACGAAGCCGCCGCCGAAGCGATTCCGGGGGCCATCGGGCTGTCGGGGGCGACGGTGTCCCGGGGGTTCATCCAGGCCAGCGCGGCGCAGCTCCGGGAGTTCCAAGAACGGGACCTGGCCGGTGAGGACGTCGTGGCCATCGTGCTGGACGGCAAGACGTTCGCCGATGCCACGCTGGTCATCGCGCTGGGCATCACGCTTTCTGGGGAGAAACGCTTCCTCGGCTTCGTGGAGACGGACACGGAAAACGCGCAGGTGCTCACGCCGTTCCTGCGGTCGTTGGTCGAGCGGGGCCTCGACGTCGCGCAGGGCGTGCTGGTGATCCTCGACGGCGGCAAGGGGCTGCGTGCGGCCGTCCGGAAGGCCTTCCACGACCGCGCCCTGGTCCACCGGTGCCAGTGGCACAAGCGCGAGAACGTGGTGCGTTACCTGGCCAAGAGTGAGCAGGCCTCATGGCGCCAGCGCCTCCAGCGCGCCTACAACCGCCCGACGTACACCGAGGCGCTGGGTGCGCTCGAGACGCTCCACCGCGAGCTGGAGGACCGGAACCAATCCGCGGCCGGCAGTCTGGCGGAAGGGCTGGACGAAACCCTGACGCTGCATCGCCTCGGGCTGTACGGGGTGCTGGGCCGGTCGTTGAAGACGACGAACTGTCTCGAGTCCATCAATGCGCTCGTCGAGGAACGCTGTGCGAAGGTCGATCACTGGCAGAACTCGAGCCAACGGCACCGCTGGCTGGCAACCGCGCTCCTGGACATCGAACCGCGCTTGCGGAAGGTGATGGACTACCGTCACCTGCCCGCGCTCCGGGCCGCGCTGAAGCGAGAACTGAAGATCGACACGACGACGTCGAAGAAGAAAGTCGCGTGATGAATCAGGAGCCGTAGAGAGTTTCAACTAAGAATGGGCTTGACTCCCGCCCCACGAACCAGGTGCCGGCGTTGGAGAGGCCCTTGTAGTCGAGGTCGACTGGATTCTGCGTGGCGAGGACGACGCCCAAGCCGTGAGCTCTGGCTTGCTTGAGCAGAGTCAACATGGGCCGTTTCGACGGAGGGTTGGCCGTTGGCGGCACGTACCCAAAGATCTCGTCCATGTAGAGGATGGCCCGAAGGCTGCGGCTGCCTGGTTGGCTTCGGACCCACGACACAACCTCGTTGAGCAGCATGGTCACAAAGAACATCCGTTCCGCATCAGACAGGTGGGCGATCGACAAGACCGACAGTCGAGGCTGCCCATCCGGCGTGTACAGCAATCGCGACGCATCCAACGGCTCACCTTCCGACCACACGGCGAACCCTGGCGACGCGAGCAGGTTGTTCAGCGTCATGGCGAGCTCGAACCGCTCGGACGCCGGAAAGAATGATTCCAAATCGAGCACGCCAATGCGTTCAACCGGTGGCTTCTGAACTTGCTGGATGAGAGCCGGAAGATCCAGACCTCGACCCTCGGTCCAGGCACGATTGAGCAAGGTCGACAACAAGATGTGCTCCCGGCTGCGGATCGGATCGGCATCGATCCCAATCAGGCCGAGGATGCTCGACACGGCCGTCAGAATCCGGTCTCGCAGGGCCGTATCATCTTGGGCGACTGCGGGCGGCGGTGGAGCGAACGATTGCAGCACGCTGATCGGCCGGCCCTTCCGGCTCCCCGGCGTGTAGATCGCCCGGTCCACCGAGTTGGCGAAGCTCTTGATTCGCTGGGGCCCCTGTCCCCACTGGCGGAGGCCATCGCGCCAGAGGTCCGCCGTCCACTGTGCATGCTCGTCGGGTGTGCGCCCGTGGCGTGTCGCGTCGGACTCGTCAATCCACGGGCGGAAGTCGCTCGCTCGCAGTGCGGGAAAGGTGAGAAGGAGATTCCCGAGATCGCCCTTCGGGTCGATGGCGATCACGGGGATTCCGTCGATGGCCGCCTCTTCGATGAGCGTCACCCCGAGTCCGGTCTTACCGCTGCCCGTCATCCCCACGCAGACCGCGTGGGTGGTTAGGTCCTTCGCGTCGTAGAGAAGCGGTTCTTGGGTCTGACCGTCGGGCTTGTTGGGATCGCGGAGGCGTCCGAGGTAGAAGGCACCCAGCTTTTCAAAGGCACTCATGCCGGTATGATACGAATCGCGGCGACGAAGGGCGAGGGGTCGGTGAGAATTTATTTCATGGTGCGGCGCGTGAGGTGACGGGGTCGTGCCACCTCGTCGAGGCGGGGGGTGCGAGGCTGCTCCTCGACTGCGGGATGATTCAGGGCGGTCGCGAGCGGCACGAGCGGAACCGCGCGCCGTTTCCGTTCGACCCCGCCACACTGACGCGAGTCATACTGAGCCACGCCCACATCGACCACTCTGGCCGGTTGGCCCTCCTTCGCAAGCGTGGGTACCGTGGGCCCATTCTGACCACGCCTCCAACGGCGCGTCTCCTCGAGATCTGCTGAGCGACTCGGGACGGATCCAGGAGGAGGATGCGAAGTGGAAGATCAAGCGGCTCAAGCGTCAGAAGAGGGACGCGAGTTGGGTCACGCCTCTTTATGCCGAAGCTGAAGCATTGGAGGTACTGGAGCAGGTCGAGGTTGTCGACTTCGATCGGCCTCATTGCATCGATGGCGTCGGGACGGTGACGTTCGTACCGGCCGGGCACATTCTCGGCGCTGCGATCGTCGACCTCGAGTTCTCCATGGACGGTACGACGCGGAGGCTCGTCTTCTCGGGGGATCTCGGGGTGAGCACCGCTCGGCTCCTTGGGAAGCCGAAACCAGTCGCGGCTCCGGACTACCTGATCATCGAATCGACCGACGGCGACCGCGCCCGCGAAGACGAGGGCGATCGAACGGAGCGGCTGCATGACGTCATCAGCCGTACGATTCGACGAAAGGGCAAGCTCATCATTCCGTCGTTTGCGGTCGGGCGGACGCAGGAGGTCTTGACGCGCATCGACGATCTGGTCGAAGCTGGTTAGCTGCCGGGTCTGCGCGTGTTCGTTGACAGTCCCATGGCGGTCGCCGCGACGAAGGCGTTCACGTTGCACCCGGAGGCGTACTCGTCGCACAGCCGCGCCAAGCTTGCCGAGAGCGATGCGCCCCTCGATTTTCGGGCCTACACCTCGTTACGCGCGTCGAGGATTCGATCGCGCTCAACCGCTCGACCGATCCTGCCGCGATCATCTCGGCCTCGGGGATGTGCACGGCGGGACGCGTGAAGCATCATTTGAAGCACGCGATCTCCGACTCGCGGAACACGGTGCTGTTCGTCGGGTACCAGGCGCAACGCTCTCTGGGACGGGTGATCCAGAACGGGACGTCACCGGTTTGCATCTTCGGCGACTGGTACCCCGTGTCGGCTCGCATCGAGACTATCGAGGGCTTTTCCGCACACGCCGACCGCGACGAGCTGCTCGAGTGGTTCGCGTCACTCAACGGAGTGCCGCGGCGGACCTTTGGCATGGTGAGGAGTCGGCCGCGCTTGCGTTCGGGACCACCCTGCGCCAGAGATTTGGGTGCGACGTCGTCGTGCCGGATCTCGGCCAGACGGAGACACTCGAGTAGTCAGGCCTGAAAGGGGATTCGTGAAGGAGAGACCCCGAGGCTGGACATCGCGGCCATGACGCTGAAGAATGACGCGAAGATCATGACAACCTGCGCGCTTCGACACGCCGGCGTGGCTGTCACGCTCGCGTGGATGGCTTTCGGAGGCTCGGGCGTCGTTGGGGGCCAGCCGAGCGACATCGACCTCGAAGGCGTCTGGCGCCTGAACTACGAGCTGAGCGACGACCCAAGCCCATCCGTATCCAGCGAAGTCGGTCAGGAGCGGGATGACCGTGGCTATCGCGGGGGCGGCGGCGGGTTTGGCGGGGGAGGCTTCGGGACCGGGACCGGCGTCAGTCGTGTGGCCGGTCGAGGCCGGGGACCGTATCGGACTAGTCGCCAGCGCGCGCGGCGCGACGCCGCTCAGGTACATCGCGCGGTGGTCGACCAGCTGACGGCCCCGCGCCGCATGAGAATCACACAGGACGGTGCAGAGATCCGCCTTGCCTACGACGACGGGCGCTACGTGCGACTCGTCCCGGACGGAGACGCACACGCCGGCATTTCGGGAAAGAGCCAGATCATGCGCACGGCGTGGTGGCAGGACCGGCGTCTCGTCACCGAGGTCGCGCTCAAGTCCGATCAAACGGTGTCCCACGAGCTCGAGCTGACACCCGCGGGATCTCAGCTCGTGGTCACGACGACTGTTGACATCGACGCGCGCGTCTTTCCGGACGACTTCCGACTCGTGCGCGTCTACGATGCCAGTCGATGACCGGAGCGGCATGCGCGTGTCCATCTGATGTGACGGCATCGTGAGATGGAGAGGCGCCTCTACTTCATTGTTGGCGACGTCCTGGCCAATGCGTCGACCGGTGCCCTGGTTGCGGTGGCGTGCACGTCGACAGTCGCTGACGCCGTGCCGATGGCCCTGGCGATGCCGATCGGCATGGTGGTCGGCGGGATCATGGCCATGCTGTTGGCCGTCGCTCTGACGGTGGCCTTTGGGGCTTTTGAGGTCATGCTGCCGGTCATGACGACCGGCATGTTGGTCGGCATGGTCGCCTCGATGCGGGTGGTCCCACCCGGCGCCGCGGCTGTGTCGGGGGCGGCAGCCGGTCTCGTGGTGTTGATAGCAACCTACCTGCTCGACGCGCACATCCAGGCCCGGAGCAATACGTGGACTCCCTGACCCAACACAAGTGGGACAGCGCGGCCCGCACATACGACCTCGCGAACGGCTACGGACCCGAACGAAGATGGGCGCCCTACAAGCGGCGGCTTTTCTCGTTGATGACAGGCAAGGTGCTGTTCGTGGCGGTGGGAACGGGCCAGGACATCCAGTTCTTCCCCCCGCGGCAGCAGATTGTCGCCGTCGACATCAGCCCGAAGATGCTTAAACGGGCAGCACCGCGCGCCGCGGCTTATTCGGGGGAACTCGAGCTGCGCCACGCCGACGTACACCACCTACCCGACCCCGATGATTCGTTCGACCAGGTCTTTACCTCTTGTACGTTCTGCTCAGTACCCAGACCAGTCGACGGGTTGATTGCACTGAAGCGGGTCCTCAAGCCGGATGGACAACTACACATGTTCGAGCACACGGGTAGTCGCTACTTTCCCTTCGGTGTGATGCTCAGCGCGCTCACGCCGCTCGTGCGGCGTTTCGGCCCTGAGCTCAATCGCGACACCGTCGCCAATGTTCGTCAGGCCGGCTACGAGGTCGTGTCAGTCGAGCCCGTCTATCTCGATGTCGTGAAGATGATTCACGCGATCTCGTCGAAAGGATGACGTCGAGATCAGTCTGGAGTGCCGTCGCGGTCCGTGGACATCGCGCTGACGGCGTTGTCGAAGGCCTCGGAGCCCCGTGAGTACAGCTCAGTGAGGAGATCCTCATGACTGTCGAAGAACGCGGTAACGGCCTCACGCGTTTCTGCGCCCGGTGCTGGTGCCAGGAGGAAGCCCAGCCCGATGCCGATCGCTCCGGATAGGCCAGATACAAGGACGAGCACTAGGAATCGTGTAAGCATCGTTCTCCCTGGTTCATCCGGATGTATCGGTTTGGCGGGCGGGGGGCTTCAGCCCGAGTCCCTGGGCGGCGACCGGCCTGGCAGGATATCCTGGTGTAGTGTTCCCAATGACGACCGCGAGGCGTCTAATGCGAGTATGAACGTTCTGAAACGACGAGGTTGGGTCCTCCTACCGATCGTGGCCTCGATGGCGACGCAGTGCGACACGACGCCGCGAGGGGTCAGCCCGTCGCCGATAGCGTCGGTCGAGCTGGTCCTCGAAAGTCTGTCGGCGCCCCCCGCGTCGGATGCTAATGGCTTCGCGGCGTGTCTCAACAGATGGGACGTGAACGACGACGAGAACCATCTGCGACCGAGCTGGCGGTCGAATGACCCCGTCGCCTTGGTTGAGGCCTCTCCCAACGTGTTCACGGCCGACTTCCCGGATGTTCCAGTTGGTGTCTTGAACACCATGACCGTTCACGATCGAAACGAATGTGCGCGCAATCCCATTGGAGATGGCCACGTGACGATGGGTGTGACCGTGAACGGTACCCTCATCACGCGGGTTGTCGGGGTGAACGCCCTGGCATTCGAAGTCGACGAGGAGGGCGTGGTCGGCCCCCAGACGGCGCCGTAACCCCACCCCTACAATGAGGCTGACGGCCTGCCTGGTAGGCGTCCTCCTGTCTGCCGGGGCTGTTTCCGGACACGCGGGCCCCACAGGGCAGGCCGGTCCGACCACCACGGCTGATGTGGTCGCGGCAATCAAGGCCGAGGGTCTTCGGCAATCCCAGGCGCTGGACATCGTCGGATGGCTCAGTGATGTCTATGGTCCCCGCCTGACCGGCTCGCCCGCGACCGAGGATGCCAAGACGTGGACACTCGCGAAGCTCCTGGAGTTTGGGCTCTCCGACGTCCACGAAGAGCGCTTTCGATTCGGCAGAGGATGGTCGCTGGAGCGATTCCACGCGCATATGGTCGAGCCTCAGGTGATGCCGCTCATCGGTTATCCCAAGTCGTGGACGACGAGCACGAACGGAACGGTCGTCGCGGAGGTCGTTCGCGTACACATCGAATCATCCGGCGATCTGGAGCAGTATCGGGGCACCCTCCGAGGCAAGATTGTGCTCCCCCAGCCGGCCAGAGCGGTCGACATGCTCGAAGGCGACGTCGTCCTCCGTATGGACAAGACGTTGCTCGATGAAGCCGGTCGCGGCGGACGCAGGCAGACCGTGAGGCCGCGTCGCGCGGCGCGCGCGGTGGATGAAGACCGGATGAATCGCTTCTTCGTCGACGAGGGAGTCGTTGCCGTTCTCGACCGCGGAAGCGACGCGTCGACGGTCTCGGGCGGCCCTATCGGGAGCGAACTCGAATGGCCGACCCAACGCACTGATGGTGGCACCGTGTTCGTTGGGAATGGCAGGCCGTGGGATGGCGACGCAGGAAGCCGCGTTCCTGCGGCCACCATCGCAGTTGAGCACTACAACCGGCTCGTTCGTAACCTGGAGCGGGGCTTACCGGTCGCGGTCGAACTCCACATCCAGACCAGGTTCCACGACGAAGACGGCCAGCTTAACGCGTTCAACATCATCGGCGAGATCGCGGGCACGGATCTCGCTCATGAGGTTGTCATCCTCGGCGCGCACTTCGACTCGACGCATGCGGCAACGGGCGCAACCGACAACGCCAGCGGAGCCGCGGCCATGATGGAGGCGATGCGCATCCTCCGAGCGATCGATGCGCGGCCGCGTCGCACGATCCGCATCGCGCTGTGGGGCGCCGAGGAGCAGGGGCTGCTTGGGTCGCGCGAGTATGTGGCTCGACACTATGCAGATCGCAAGACGATGGCCCTAAGGCCGGACCACGCCAACCTGTCGGCCTACTACAACATCGACAATGGTGCCGGTCGGATCAGAGGGATCTGGCTTCAGGAGAACCCCGGCACGACGGCCATCTTCGCGCCGTGGCTCGAGGCGCTGGGCGACCTCGGCGTGTCGACGCTGGGTCCGCGCGCGATACGCGGAACCGATCACGTGTCGTTCGACGAGGTCGGGCTACCGGGTTTCCAGTTCATCCAAGATCGGCTGGAGTACAACTCTCGCACCCACCACTCGAACATGGATGTCTTCGATCGCGTGCAGGAGGAGGACTTGGTCCAAATGGCGATTGTGGCGGCCGTGTTCGCGTACAACACTGCGATGCTCGACGCCCGCTTGCCGCGCAAGTCGCTGCCCCGACCCTTCGCCCCACAGGGCCGTTAGCGTCGTCCGGCCCCGAGCCCCTAGGTGCGTGGACTAGTCTCCCATGTGTTTGTCGAGAAGAGCCTGGAGGCGCCCTTTGTCCGCAAGTCCGACGACGGACTCGACCACTTCCCCGCCCTTGAAGAGGAGGAGCGTGGGGATCGACCGCACCCCGAACTGCATCGCTGTATTCGGATTCTCGTCCACGTTGAGCTTGCCAACCGTGACTTTTCCGCCGTTCTCCGTCGCCAAAGCCTCAACGGCCGGGGCAATCATGCGGCAGGGGCCGCACCACTCTGCCCAGAAATCCACGAGCACCGGAACTGGCGACTTGAGCACTGACTCGTCGAAGTTGCCATCCGTGATGGTCGTGGTGGGTCCGGCCGTAGTCGTCTGATCTGACATGTTTGCTCCGTCCTCGATTGCAATACCTACTTCATTGTAAACCAGTCGCTCCAGCAGGATGACGTCACCACACTAGGCGGTGGCGAGCTCGCGCTCGCCCGCTGTCGACGTGGCATCGTGGGGATAGAGGCCATGCCCATCTGGATGAAGTAATCCGCGGGATCGATCATCTCGGTGAACGGTGCTGTCAGGACGATCTGTCTCCCGCCATTCATGTCGGCGTGCCTTTCTCCCCTTTTTCCAGTCCCAGCCTGGCGCGCCGCGCTGAAAACCTGTCGAAACTGAGACAAAACTCAAATG
The DNA here is from genome assembly GCA_965216615.1 of Vicinamibacterales bacterium. Lineage (GTDB taxonomy): Bacteria > Acidobacteriota > Vicinamibacteria > Vicinamibacterales > UBA8438 > CAUZIB01. The sequence continues at coordinate 517,415 of OZ244182.1, forward strand.
TAACACGAGCCAAGCGGGCGTGTCGCAGGTGGCCGATCTGGTCCTCGGCGAATTCGGCATATCCTCCTCCGGATGCCCTGGTTCTCGACGCGTCTGCCTCGCCGGTTGACGACGAATCGGCTCGCGCGTGCCCGCGATCAGCTGCAGGCGGCCGGCGTGGAGATCGCGGACCTCACCGAGTCGAACCCGACCCGAGTAGCCCTCACCTATCCCGTGGACCTGCTCGAGGGACTCGGACGATCGGGTGGCCTCGCGTACGCTCCGGAGCCGCTCGGGTTGGGCTGCGCACGGAACGAGGTCGCCGACTATCTGCGGCGGCTTGCCCTGGACGTCGAGAGCTCGCGGATCGTGCTGACCGCTGGCTCCAGCGAGTCCTACTCGATGTTGTTCAAGCTGCTCTGCAGTCCCGGCGACGAGGTGGCGGTCCCACAACCGAGCTATCCGCTGTTCGATTACTTGACGCGTCTCGAGGCCGTTCGTGGGGTGCCCTACCCGCTTGAGTTCCACGGTCGGTGGGCGATCGATCTCGAGAGCCTGCGCGCAGCGGTCACGACGCGAACCCGCGCCATTCTTGTCGTCAGCCCGAATAACCCAACCGGATCGTTCGCGACGGCGGAAGATCTCAGGGTTGTCTCGGCGCTCTGTCGTGAGCACGGTCTGGCGTTGATCGTCGATGAGGTGTTCGGCGTGTATCCACAGGCGTCGGCGGTTCGAGGGCCGAGCGTGCTGGATCAGTCAGCCGAGGCGCTGACTTTTGTACTCGGAGGTCTCTCGAAGGCGGTCGGTCTCCCGCAGGTCAAGCTGGGCTGGGCGGTCGTCGAGGGACCCGAGGGACTCGTCGATGAGTCGCTTGAGCGGCTCTCACTCATCTGCGACACCTATCTGTCTGTCTCGACCCCGGTGCAGCGGGCCGTCGGCGATCTGCTCGACCGAGGGAGCGGAGTGACGGCTCAGATCGCCAACCGCGTTCGGCGCAACTACGCGTGCCTCCAGCGACTCGTTCACCAGCAGCCAGCTACGACACTGTTGCCGGCCGAAGGGGGGTGGTACGCTGTTGTCCAGGTGCCGAGCACTCAGACCGAGGAAGCGTTGACGCTCGGGCTACTCGAGCGAGAGCGCATCTTGGTGCACCCAGGTTTCTTTTTTGACTTTCCTCGCGAAGCATTTCTCGTGCTGAGCCTGCTGCCGGAACCCACGCTCTTCACACGATCAGCTGCCCGCGTGCTTGCCGTGGCGGCTTCCGGGTAGCCCTCAAGAACTGACACGTCGGCATGCGACCCGCGCCCGTTCCGATCGTCAAGGACCTCGTGCTCGTCGGCGGTGGACACAGTCACGTCATCGCGCTGAAGCGGATTGGCATGCGTCCGATCCCTGGGGTGCGAGTCACGGTGATTGCGCGCGACGTTGATACTCCCTATTCGGGGATGCTCCCAGGCTTAGTCGCCGGTCACTACGCGTACGATCAGATCCATATTGACCTTGCACCGCTTGTGCAGTTTGCCGGCGCACGGCTCTACCACGATGAGGCGGTTGGTTTGGATCTCGAGAATCGAGCAGTACGTTGCCGCAGCCGCCCTCCGGTTCCCTACGACGTCGTGTCGATCGACATCGGCGTGACACCGGCGTTGAAGGCGATCGGGGCTCGGGAGCATGCGTTGCCCGTCAAGCCGATCAGTGCACTGGTGAGACGGTGGGAGAGTCTGCGGGAACGGGTTCACCGCGCGTCGCGGCCGCTCCAGATCGCCGTCGTCGGGGCGGGTGCAGCCGGCGTCGAGCTGACACTGGCCATCCAGTTTGCGCTTCGTCAGGCTCAGCCTGGCATCGAGCACCAGTTTCATCTCTTTGGCACCGCCGACACGGTGCTCCCGACCCACAACCGACGGACGCAGCGAGTCTTTGCGCGGGTTCTGCGCGACCGCGGTGTCCACGTACACGTTCCGCGGCAGGTGGTGCACGTCGAAGCGGACGGTGTGATCACCGATGACCAGACACGCCATCCGCTGGACGAGATCGTCTGGGCAACCGATGCCGAGGCCCAGCAGTGGCCGAGGAAGTCCGGACTCGAAGTGGACGCGCGGGGGTTCATCCGCGTCGACGACACGTTGCAGTCCAGGTCACACCCCGGTGTGTTTGCGTCAGGCGACATCGCGGCGGTCGTGAATCATCCACGCGAAAAGGCAGGGGTGTTCGCCGTTCGGCAAGGGGCTCCGTTGGAAGCGAACCTGCGGCGCGCGCTGAAGAGCCAGCCGTTGCAGCCGTTCGCGCCCCAGCGAAAGTTCCTCAGTCTCGTGAGCACCGGCGATCGATACGCCGTGGCGTCCCGCGGACGGTGGTCGCTCGAGGGGGGGTGGGTCTGGCGCTGGAAGGACTGGATCGACCAGCGGTTCATGGGACGATTCAAAGACCTCCCACCGATGGAAGATGCCGCCGGTCTCGCGAGCGGCCAGCTGAGCGAGATCGCGTCGCCCGACGTCGTACGCGAGCTTTCGGCGGTGGCCATGCGTTGCGGGGGCTGCGGGTCGAAGGTAGGCGCGACTATCCTGGACCGGGTTCTCGGCCGTCTGCGGCCGATCGAACGATCCGACGTCGTGCTGGGGCTGGACGCGCCTGACGATGCCTCGATTGAGCAGGTCCCACCAGGGTTGGTGGCCGTTCGAACGGTCGACGCGTTCCGCTCGATCGTGGACGATCCGTATACGTTCGGTCGAATCGCTGCCAACCATTGCCTGGGCGACATCTACGCAATGGGGGCCGAGCCGAGAACGGCGCTGGCGCTCGCGACGATCCCTTTCGGCCCAGAACCCAAGATGGAGCAGCTGCTCGAGGCGCTCCTCAGTGGCGCGGTAGAGGCCTTGAACGCAGCAGATACCGCGTTGGTCGGCGGGCACACGAAGGAAGGACTCGAGATCGAGCTTGGGCTTGCGCTCAGCGGCGTCGGCAACCCGGACCAGTTGCTTCGAAAGGGCGGGATGACGCCCGGGGACCACCTGATGCTGACCAAGCCGATTGGAACCGGGACGTTGTTCGCCGCGCACATGCGGATGAAGGCCAAGGGGCGTTGGCTCGACGCCGCGGTCGAGATGATGCTGCAATCGAGCCGCGGGGCAGGCGAGGTCGTGCGTGCACACGGGGCGACGGCCTGTACCGACCTGACCGGCTTCGGACTCATGGGGCATCTGGTGGAAATGACGCGCGCCTCGCACGTAGGAGTTCGGCTCCGGCTCGAGGCGATCCCACTACTGGATGGGGCGGCTCAGACTGTCGCCGGGGGACACCTCAGCTCACTCCAACCCCAGAACGCCCGTCTCCGTCGCGCCATCGCCAACCTCGATGCCGTCAGGTCGAAGGCGATCTATCCCGTGCTGTTCGATCCGCAAACGGCAGGTGGCCTGCTCGCTAGCGTGCCGGCGGATGCGGCCGCGGCGTGCCTGGACTGCCTTCACCAAGCCGGATATGCGCAGGCCGCCGATATTGGTACCGTCGAGCCGCTCGCCGATGCTGAGACGCCGATTCACATCGACGTGTGAGGTAAACTCCGCACGTCCGACTATGCTGACCGTTGGCAAGAAGCCCCCCGCGTTCACGCTCCGAAACCAAGACGACGAGAACGTTCGCCTGCGCGACTTCTCGGGCAGCTGGGTGGTGCTCTATTTTTATCCGCGCGACGACACGCCTGGGTGCACCAAGGAGGCGTGTGAGTTCAGCGCAGGCCTCACGGGGTTCCGTGATCTCGATGCGGTTGTCCTCGGCTGTAGCCCCGATGAGCCGTCACGACACACGGCGTTCATCACGAAGTACGGGTTGAAGATCACGCTGCTGTCCGATCCCACGCACGCGGTAATGGAGAAGTATGGCGCGTGGGGGGAGAAGACGCTGTACGGCAGAACCTCCATAGGGGTGAAGCGTTCCACGGTGCTCATTGACCCCGCGGGGAAGGTCGCGCACCACTGGCGAGCGGTCAAGGCCGCCGGTCACGCCGACAAGGTGGCGCGGAAGCTGGCCCAGCTGAAGGCTGAGTCACCGTGACCGGCCCGCGTTCCTTTCATTTCGGCCCATCTTTGCATCGAAAGTAGCCCGCGCGCGGCTGTTTGCCGCCGGGCCTATGGTAAACTGCAAGGTCCGTATGTCCAGTCTCTTCACTCGTTTGCGACGAATGTGCCAGGGGCCGATGCAGGGTTTGGCGCTGGTGCTGATGGGCGTTGTGGCCGCGCTCGGGTCGGGGTGTGCGGAGCGCGATGTACCGCTGCCTGAGTCATTCGAAAACGGCCCCGACATCTTCCTGAAGGCTGATACCCACACCGTCGAGGATGTAGTTCCGCGGCGAGCCACGTTGGCGACCCTGCTTGGTGACCACGAGATCGCGAGCGACGTGGCGTACGAGCTCATCGAGATCGTGCGGCCGGTCTTCGACCCGCGGCGACTCCGCGTGGGCAATCCCTACACGATCGTGTTGGCCAACGACGGGGACCTTCGGCGATTCGAGTACCACATCGACAATGACCAGTTTCTTCTCGTCAACAACCTGCCCGGTCGTGATGTCGCCTACGCGGCCGAGGTCGTGCTCTACGAGAAGGACCAGGTTGAGGCGGTCGTGAGTGGGCGCATCGACGAACGGAACTCGTCGCTGGTCGCGGCCCTCGACGACAACGGCGAGAACGTCAACCTCGCGATACAGATGGCCCAAGTCTTCAGCGGCGAGATCGATTTCAACAACGATCTCCGGCGCGGCGACTATTTCGACGTGCTCTTCGAGAAGTACTATCGCGAGGACCAGTTTGCCGGATACGGCGACGTCGTTGCGGCCGAGTTCCACAACGCCGGCCGGACGATTCAGGCATTCGGGTTTCAAGTGCCCGGCGACGATGTCGTGACCTTTTACGATGCCGAAGGTCGTTCCATGAAGCGCCTGTTCTTGAAATCGCCGTTTCGCTTCGAGCCTCGTGTGACCTCGCGGTTCTCGTATCGACGACTACATCCAGTCCTGGGCACGAATCGGCCGCATCTCGGTGTCGACTATGGCGCCCCCACGGGGACCCCCGTCGTGTCGGTTGCAAACGGGCGAGTCGTGTCGGCGGGGATGAGCGGTGGCGCCGGGAACAGAGTGCGTCTCCGGCACACCAACGGCTACGAGACCTACTACTTGCACTTGTCGAGGTTCGCGAAAGGGATGCGCCCGGGAGCGCGTGTCGTGCAGGGCCAGACGATCGGCTACGTGGGGGCGACTGGGCTCGCGACTGGCCCGCATCTCGACTATCGCATCCGCAAGAACGGTACGTTTGTGAATCCTCTCCTCGAACACCGTAACCTACCACCTGGCGATCCGGTTCCGAGCGAGTACCTGGAGGCGTTCTTCTCGGCACGGGACCGATCATTGAGCCGGATGACAGCACCTGCGTACGCGGGTCGTGCGCCGATCGTGCTTGCGCAGTAGTGGCTCTCGTCCACCCTTTCCACGCCCTGCGACCAGATCCTCGAGCCGCCGCGGCCGTGGCTGCCGTTCCGTACGATGTGGTCTCCGTCTCGGAAGCCCGCGCGCTGGCGGCCGGGAATCCTCTTAGTTTCTTGCGCGTGTCGCGCGCCGAGATCGATCTCGACGAGGATGTCGACGCCTACGACCCGATGGTCTACCAGCGCGCGTCGACGAACCTTGACGCGTTGAGGGCTGCGGCCCCATACGTCGTGGAGGACACGCCCGCGCTCTACTTCTACCGCCTCGAAGTTGGGTCGCATCAGCAAACGGGCCTAGCCGGATGTTTCTCACTCGATGAGTACGATCAGGGGATCATCAAGCGGCATGAGCGCACCCGCCCCGATAAGGAAGACGACCGAACACGTCACATGCTGGCGTTGGGCGCACAGACCGGTGTCGTGTTCCTGACGCATCGCGAATCGACCGATGTCACGACTATTAGGGACCGGGTGTGCCAAGAGGCGCCGCTCTACGATTTCACCGCGACCGAAGGCGTTCGCCATACCGTCTGGCGTGTCGCCGAGCGTGACGTGCGTAAGGTGGCAAACGCGTTCGGCCGGATCCCGGCGCTGTACATCGCCGATGGCCATCACCGGATTGCGAGCGCCGCGCGAGTCCGGGACGAGCTCGCCGGGGCCAAGCGGCAGGATCCAGAGGCCGAGGCCTGTTTCGTGCTCGGCGTGGCGTTTCCGGATACGGAAACTCGGATACTGCCCTACAATCGGACGCTGTCGGACCTGGCGGGCCTGAGCCCGGACGCGCTACTTGATGCGCTGCGTGATCGCTTTCCCGTCCACGCGGATGCCGGGCCAGCGCCCACGAAGGGTCACGTGTCCGTCTACCTTGAACAGCGATGGCACAGCGTGGATCTGACGGTCAGCCCGGCCACGGAGAGTGAGACCGACGTGGCCGGCCAGCTTGATGTCGCGAGATTGCAGCATGGGATACTCGGACCCTTGCTGAACGTTGCCGACATCCGCACGGATCCGCGGATTGCGTTCGTGGGTGGCGCCCGCGGCACGCAGGCGCTGACCGAGGCTGTCGACTCCGGGAACGCGGCGGTGGCCTTCTCGTTGGCGCCCGTCACGTCGGACGAGTTGTTGTCGGTTTCCGATGCTGGCGAGATCATGCCTCCGAAGTCAACCTGGTTCGAGCCGAAGCTCCGCGACGGCTTGCTGATACATCTGATTTAGTGGAGCCTCCGTGACCACGCGTATCTTCAATTTTGGAGCAGGCCCGGCGGTGCACCCCGAGCCGGTATTGGAAGAAGTGCAGCGTGATCTCATGGCGCTGCCAGGGGTCGGGATGTCCGTGCTCGAGATCAGTCATCGGTCCCGGGCGTTTACCGAGATCATCGAATCGGCGGAGGCGAACATCCGTTCGCTGATCGGCCTGCCTGATTGCTATCGCGTCCTCTTCGTGCAGGGGGGAGCGACCACACAGTTCGCCATGGTGCCCATGAACATCCTGCCCGCGACTGGCTCGGCCGATTACGTCCTCACCGGGACATGGGCGAAGAAGGCCGCGGCGGAAGCCTCGCTGTTTGGCGATGTGAGAGTGGCCGCGACGACAGAATCCGAGGCCTTCTCGAGGATTCCGCGTGCATCGGAGATCGATCTGGCGCCTGACGCGGCCTATGTGCACATTGCGTCGAACAATACGATCGTTGGCACCCGGTGGCCGGTCATGCCCGAGTCGGGTGACGTGCCGCTTGTCGTCGATGCGTCCTCCGACGTTTTCAGCCGCCCGCTCGATTTGGCTGCAGACGGCATCGCGCTTCTGTACGCGGGTGCTCAGAAGAATCTCGGACCGGCCGGAGTGGCCGTGGTAATCGTCCGAGATGATCTCGTGCAGCGCGCATCAACCGTCGGCCGCGTCGTGCCGACGATGCTTCGCTACGCGACGTACGCGAAAAGCAAGTCGCTTCACAACACCCCGCCGGTGTTTGCGATCTACGTGATCGAGCTCGTCACGAAGTGGTTGATTGCGAGTGGCGGCCTGACCGCCATGGCTGAACGAAACGAACGGAAGGCGCAGAAGCTCTATGATGCCATCGACCGGGGCGACTTCTATCGGGGCACCGCGTCGCCCGAGAGCCGCTCGTTGATGAACGTCACGATTCGTCTACCGAGCCCCGAGCTCGAAGGGGCGTTCGTCGCGGACGCCGAAGATGCGGGATTGACCGGGCTCAAAGGACACCGGTCGGTGGGAGGCGTGCGAGCGTCGATCTACAACGCGTTTCCGGAGGCCGGAATCGACGCGCTCGTGGAGTTCATGTCGGAGTTCGAACGGGTTCGCGGCTGACGATGCTCGTTCATCTGTCACGCGGAGGTCACCAGTGTTGACATCTCTCGGAATCTCGTTGGCGGTGGCATTCATCCTGTTGCAGGTGGCGGTGCTCTCCACCACGATCTATCTCCACCGCGCGGCGACCCATCGCGCGATCGTGCTCCATCCGGGCGTCGCGCTCGTGTTTCGGATGGCATTGTGGATCACGACTGGAATCAATACGCGCGAGTGGGTGGCCGTCCACCGAAAGCACCACGCCTTCACCGATGAAGAAGGCGATCCGCACAGCCCTCACCTGGAAGGATTCTGGTCAGTCCAGCTCGGGAACGTCTTTCACTATGTTCGCCAGGCCAAGCAGCCTGGCGTCCTGGACAAGTACGCACGGGATATTGCCGACGACTGGTTAGAGCGACGCGTGTTTCGCTACGGCGTCGCGGGTCCCATCATCGGCGTCATCGCGCTGTCGATGATCATCGGGGTGGGCTGGGCGCTGCTGGCGGCGGCCGTGCACGGCGTGGTGTACGTCTTCTTCCTGTCCTCGTCGATCAACGGTCTCTGCCATTTTCACGGCTATCGGAACTTCGAGAACACGGCGACGAACATTAGGAGTCTCGCGCTGCTGACCGGTGGCGAGGGGCTTCACAACAACCATCACGGTTTCCCACGTAGTCCGAAATTCAGCGTGCGGACTTCGGAGCTCGACCCCGCCTGGCCGATCATCTGGACGCTGTCGAAGCTCGGCCTGGCCACACCCCACAAGACAATCGCTCAGAGTCAGCCACCACACTAGAGCACCGATCTCGTCACGCAGCCTCGCGGCTCCTTGCGGCAAGGGTGTACGCTTACGCGATGCGCCAGAGCAGCGGTTCGCTCGTCTGTGCCCAGTGCGGAAAGCTCGTCGGCATCAACGAGCCGTCGTGCCCGTACTGCGGCGCATGGAGGCCCGGGCTGTTTGGCTTTGCGCCCGTGCTGCAGCGGCTAGTCGGCAACCGGCTCGATCTCGTGTCGGTCATCTTGATGACCTGCGTCTCGCTGTACGCTGCGTCGCTGCTGCTACAGCCCGAAGCCATCTGGCAGTCGCGTGGCCTGTTCAGCATGCTCAGTCCGGGCACGCGGGCGCTGTATCAGCTGGGAATGACGAGCGGCGCCGTATGGGCCGATGGCTGGTGGTGGACGGCGTTGACCGCCAACTACCTGCACGGCGGTCTCCTACACATCATCTTCAACATGATGTGGGTACGGAATCTGGCGCCGGCTGCGACCGAGACGTACGGGCCTGCCCGAACCTTCGTGCTGTTCAACGTATCGGGGGTATGCGGCTTCGTCCTGTCGAACCTGATGACGGGCTACCCGACGATCGGGGCATCAGGGGCGATCTTCGGCCTGCTGGCTGCGTTGATTGTCTATGGACGCAGGCGTGGGAGCTCGATGATGTCTGCGCAGCTCTGGCAGTGGGCGATCATCTTGGGCGTCTTTGGGTTCCTCATGCCCAACGTCAACAATTGGGCTCACGGCGGGGGCTTCGCTGGGGGCTGGCTGGCGGCTCAGCTCATGGGGTTGAGCGATGAACAGCGGGAGAGCCCCGGCATCATGATTGCGGCGCTGCTGCTGATCGCGGCGACCGCGATCGGAATTGGGCTATCGTTCGTCAACACCAACCGGATTCTTCTGGGCGAGGCGCTATAGTCCCAAGCGGCCGGCGCTAGGCATCTGGGCGTGAGCGCCGTCGCCGGCCGCGCGATCGCCGTCGTCGACGGGCCTTCTCCGGCGCCCGCGGACCCCCACTGGCCACGAGTGCTCTCCAGCGTTTGAGCGATTCGGGATCTTCGCCGTGCACTTCTAGCCACATCAACCCGTCTTCGAACGCGCCTCGGTGGAGGACGGCACGTTGTGCGCGCGGTGCCAGCTCGGGGTCCTGCAGACGGGGCTGGAGCTGGAGCGCCTGCCTCAGGCGCTCGACATCACGGCGCGCCACCGGCAGCTCTCCCAGGGAGACGTCGAGCGGGCGCTTGTCGTCGCGGCGCCGCGGGGTCAGATCGAGAGGCTGGACCGGTTGGACCAAGCTGCCAAGCAGGATCGGGTTCGTGAGCGAGGTCGGGGCGTTGTCGAATGCTTTCCGATATCGGTCGAGCGACTCGAGCGACCGCCAGAGCGCGCCAGATTTCTTTCGTTCCACCTCGGGCGCGAGCGACATGAGCAGACCGGTGTCTGACAACGCACGAAACGTCGCCGCCGCGCAGCCGCTGCGCAGAATCTTGTAGAGCTCTTCGATGAGCCGAGCCGGGGCTGCGTTGTTGATCTCACTCCTGTGCCGGCGGATCGCACGCTGGACGGGAGAGTCGAGCTCGAAGTCCAGACGTGCAGCGAACGCGAGAGCGCGGATCATCCGAACAGGATCTTCGACGAAGCGCTCGTTCGGGTCTCCGATGCACCGGATGATGCGAGCCTTCAGGTCGTCCATGCCACCCACGTAGTCGATGACCGAGAACGTGGAGATGTCGTAGAACAGCGCATTGATCGTGAAGTCTCGTCGGAACGCGTCCTCCTCGGCGGTCCCAAATGTGTTGTCACGTCGAATCGGCGGGCGGACCCGTACCTCGGCCAGCCGCTGTTGGTCCCGGGACACCGACGGGTCTGGGTCTGCGGCGGCGGGCTTGGCGGCTTCCGCTTCGGCCGCCGTCACCTGCCGTCTGAACGTCGCAACCTCGATGGTTTTCAGCCCGAACTTCACATGCGCGAGGCGGAATCGCCGCCCGATAATCCAGCAATTGCGGAAGATCCGCTTGACCTCATTGGGATGCGCGGAGGTGCCGATATCGAAGTCCTTGGGCACTCGCCCGAGAAGTAAATCTCGAACGCCCCCGCCTACTAAGTATGCGTCGAAATTGAACTTACGGAGACGGTAGAGGACCTTGAGCGCGTCTGGGTCAATCAGGTCGCGGGAGATACAGTGGTCGGCGCGTGAAACGATGGTCGGAGCAACCAATGCCGGATTATACGGTAGGCGGCGGTCAGGCCTTGGCGTCTTTCCAGTTACTGGCGATGCCGACGTCCACCGTCAACGGCACGGCCAGTGTGGCCGCCCGCTCCATGCGCTCGCGCACGAACGCGGCTGTTGCATCGGCTTCGCTTTCGCTGACCTCGAACACCAATTCGTCATGCACCGTCAGGATCATCGCGGCCCCTGTCGGCAGATCAGGATGGATGTCAATCATCGCGCGTTTGAGGATGTCCGCGGCTGTTCCCTGGATCGGCATGTTCACGGCAACGCGCTCAGCCGCCGATCGCACTTGACCGTTCCGGCTCGCCAGCTCGGGGACCAGTCGGCGCCGGCCGAACATGGTCGTGACAACGCCTGATGCTCGGCCCTGTTCCACCACGTCGTTCAGATAGGCTCGTACCGCCGGAAAGCCTTCGAAGTACGCGTCGATGACGGCTTGAGCGGCCTGCTGCGTGACGCCGATGTCTCGAGCGAGCGTGAACGCGGTCTTGCCGTAGAGGAGCGCGTAGTTGACGATCTTGGCGCGGCGGCGTCGCTCGTGTGGATCCAGGGCACTGTCCGAACCGAACACTTTGTCGGCCGTTTGGTCGTGAATATCATCCCCACGTTTGAACGCTTCGATCAGCGTCTCATCGCCTGACAAGTGTGCCAGTACCCGCAGCTCGATCTGCGAGTAGTCGGCCGAAATCAAGACGCTCCCCGGCGCGGCGACGAACGCGCGCCGGATGTCTCGCCCGAGCTCGGTGCGGATCGGGATGTTTTGCAGGTTGGGGTCGCTACTGCTCAATCGCCCCGTCGCCGCGACCGCTTGATTGAAAGACGTATGGAGGCGTCCGGTGCTCGGGTTGATGAGCTGGGGGAGGGCGTCGAGGTAGGTACCCTTGAGCTTCTGCAGGCTTCGCCATTCCAGCACTTTTCTTGGCAGATCGTGAACGAGCGCCAGCTCTTCGAGCACATGCACCGACGTCGAGGCAGCTCGGGTCTTGCCTGTTCGCTTGGACGTCGGAAGCTCCAACCGGTCGAATAGCACCGCAGATAGCTGCTTGGGTGAGTTGATGTTGAACTCCATCCCCGCCAGCGCATAGATCTCCTTCTGACGTTCGGCCAGCTCGGTGCCAACGCGAGAGGACATGGCGCCGAGGGCGTCGGCGTCAACACGCACACCGGTGCGCTCGACTGCGACCAGGATGGGTATCAGTGGTCGCTCGAGCTCGTCGTAGGGCGCGACCAGCCCGGTCGCTTCGAGCGTCGGCCACAGCTGATCGAAGAGCTGGAGCGATAGATCCGCACGCTCGCCGGCGTAGTCGATGAGACCCGCGGCCGGCAGGTCGGCGAATGCCAGCGCTTTTGCGCCTTTCCCGAGAACATCCTCGGTGGAGATCGCACGGTAGCCGACATGTTCCAACACGAGGTCTTCGAAGCGATGGGCGGGCCGGGTGGCGTCCAGGAGATAGCTCACCAGCATCGTGTCGGCATCGATGCCGTCGAAGGCGATGTCCTGATCCGCGAGCACCAGCATGTCGGCTTTGACGTCGTGTCCAACCTTGCGGATGTGGGCGTCCGCGATCATCGGACGGAGGAGCGCTAGCGCCTCCGTGGCGTCGATGTCGCCGTCGTTGTCCAGTGCGCGGTGTCCCAGCGGGATGTAGTGCGCCCGTCTTGGCTCCGTAGAGAGAGCGACGCCGACCAGCGCCAGGCGCCCAGTGTCGGAGGAGTCCGACAGCACGTGCATTCCGCAGCGGCGCTTCGACTGAATCGCATCGATGACCGACCGCAGCTCGGAGAGGGTCCGCACGATGGCGTAGTCGCGGGTCACGGTCGACGCGGTTGGCGCGAACTCGGCGACAAGCGTCCGAAAGCCCAGGCGTGAGAACAGCGCGAAGCACCGGTCCCGGTCGGGCCCGCTGTAGTGGAGCGCGTCGGGCTCGAATGGCACCGGCGCATCGGTGTTGATCGCCAGCAGCTCTCGGCTCTGTAGCGCGGCATCGCCGTGGGCCAGCAAGGCGGCGCGATACCGTTTCTGAGTGACCTCACCAGCTCGTTCGAGAAGGCGGTCAAGTGAGCCGAACGATCTGATCAGCTCCCGAGCGCCCTTTTCACCGATGCCCGGGACACCTTTGATGTTGTCGACCGCATCGCCCATCAAGGACAAGGCGTCGACGACCTGGAGTGGCTCAACGCCCATCTTCTCCAGGACGCCGGCCGCGTCGTACCAGACCCCGCCGTCGCGCGGGTTGAACACGTGGATCTGGTCCCCAACGAGCTGAAAGAGATCCTTGTCGCCCGTCACAATTGCCACGTCGAGGCCATTCGCCACCGCGCGCTTCGCCAGCGTCCCGATCACGTCGTCGGCCTCAAAGGACTCGGAGGTGAGCACGGGCACGCCCATGGCGGCGCAGGCTTCGTGGACGAGCGGGACCTGCTCAACGAGGTCCAGCGGCATCGGCGCCCGGTTGGCCTTGTAGTCGGCCGCCAGCTCTGACCGGAAGGTCGGGCCGCGCAGGTCGAACGCCGCCGCAATGAGGTCCGGCTGGTGATCCGCGATGAGCTTGCGGAGCATCGTCACAAAGCCGTACACTGCGTTCGTCGATTTGCCGTCGGGCCCGGTCAGCAAACGGATGGCGTGGTAGGCCCGATACATCTGTGAGCTGCCGTCGATCAGAAACACGCGTCGGGAAGGGGGCGACGGAGGCATGGGGCGGTGGATTGTACATCGGCGTCGCCGCGTCCCCTGGTGCGGCGGGGTCAGGGCTGCGTTCGCAGCGTAAGGTCGAGATCGGTTGAATCGCCTTCGTTCAGCCAGACTCGAACGGCCGCATCACTGAGTTGTCGGAGGAAACGCGGGTCGAACCACTCGCCTTCCTGGACGTCGTCGACCGCCGCGAGCAGATAGGTCCCTGACGGCAGCCCCTCTATTTGGTAGTTCGCGTTCTGGTCGGGTCGAGCCGCCTTCACGTAGCGAGACTGCGGCTGCCAAAAACGCTCGTTCGAGGGAAACGCGACCACCGTGAATTCGGTGAGCGGCGCGTCCTGAGGGTCTCGGACGCTGCCCGACAGGCGCGTCACCTGATCCGTGAGCACGAACTGGACATCATCCACCCGTGAGACGCCGCCGAAATCCAACGGCGTATCGATGACGTCCTGCCCGTCCAGGTATACCGCCCTAAGCATCCACCCGGACGGCACGTTGCTGGCGCGCAGCAGCCTCCCACCGTCCGGCACGTTGGGGAGCTCGAATGTCAAATCGTTGGCGATTCGCCCTTCCGGATCGCCCAAGAGAGGGAGATCCTCGGTGGCGCGGGCCGTGACCCGCACTCGCTCGAGTGCGGAGGGCGGCCCCTGGCCGATGGTTTCGAGAACAAGCCGACCCGAGATCGTCGCGCCAGGTCTGAGCACCAGCGTGACGTCGGTCACGTCTGAGCCGTCGACCGAAAAGAGATGGTTGGCAAATAGCGCCGTGCCCCCGAATATGGGTCGGCTGCCCCGGGCTCCGCGCGTGACTGCTCGCACCGTGTATTGGCCGGGCGGCACGTCCGGGATCTCGAAACGCCCGTTGGACTGAAGACGCGCGCCCATCGTCGCGTTCCGTGCGACGATGCCGCCATTTGGCGTCAGGATGACCCGAGCGCCCGTCGCTGGCGCTCCGTCTGGTCCGAAGACGCTGCCGCGCACGCTCGCGGTCGGGACGAGCGGCACCGCGAAGTCCACTCCTGTCGCTTCGGCACCGCGCGCAACGTCCACCTGTGAAGCCTCGGCGAGGTTCGTCACGCCGGGGTAGTAGGTCGGCGCATAGCCGAGAGGGTTCGCGCTCATGTTTCCGTCGACTGGAAAGGCCGAGGCCGGATCGCCTCGCCGGAACGGCGGCCCGAACGGTGCGCGACCCGACGTCGAGAGTCGTCGCGGGACGATCCCACTGACGTAGTACCGTCCCTGCTCCAGCCCAAAGATCCGATAGTGGCCGCGATCATCGCTACGATCGTTGCCGGCCGGCACCAGCTGTCGTCGCCCTTGCCGGTAGACGTGACGGAACACCTGGATGGTGGTGAGCGGTAGCGGCGCGCCGGTTTCGTCCACGACGCGACCGGTCACGACGCCGCCCGGCGGAAGCACGACATCGATCCCGCGGAGCGACTCTCCCTCACGCAGCTCAATGGGCGTTGCAGGCTGCCGCGGCCGCCGCTGGCCGTAGGAGACGCTGACGAATCCTGGCTTCGACATCTCCACGGTATAGCGTCCAGGAGACAGGCCAGTCGCGACGTATTGACCATTCGAGTCGGTGAGAACGGCGATGCCACGTCCCTCGCCATCTCGTGGCATGACGACGACCCGCGCGCGTTGAACTGGCTGTCCAGACCGGCCGTCCAAGACTCGGCCCGTCAGTTCTGATGGCGGCACGTCGGTCTGGAGGTCCCCGGACCGCGCCGGCGTGTCGCGGGGTGTCGGAACCTGACCAAAGCCTTGGCCAGCTGGCCGATTCTGCGCGATCAGCGCCGCTGTGATCACCGGTGTGAGGAGCAGCGCGACAGCAAGCCTCATCCTCATGACTTCTTTAGACAGTCTGACACGTCCGTCCGTTTACAGCAGACCACCCGAGCGGGCCGTGACGTCCGAGGTCACCGATCTTAGAGCGCGAGGACAGTTGCGACGCCGGCGGCAATGAGTACGACCTGGCGCGCGGCGCTCACATCGATCGTGCCTCGGTGCAGACCCGGGATGAGATCGGCCATGGCCACGTAGAGGAAGTTGCCAGCCGCAAAGGCGAGGATGTACGGCAGCGCGCGGGGTACCCACCCGGCGGCTGCGTAGATCGTGATCGCGCCCAGCATGCCTGTCGTGGCCACGAGCGCATTGAGGGCGAGTGCGCGCCCTCGGGAGTATCCGGCGCCAAGCAGGATAGCGAAGTCCCCGACTTCTTGCGGGACCTGGTGAGCCGCTACCGCCATGGCGGTGCTCACGCCGACCGGGACCGACGACAGGACCGCCGCACCGATGATGCATCCATCCGCGAAATTGTGGACGGCGCCGCCGACCAGAATCAGCGCGGCACTGCGGTCATGAGCCGCGCAGTCGTCCTCATGGCAGTGTCGCCAGATGACGAGTTTCTCCAGCATGAAAAACCCAAGAATGCCGCCGAGCAGGGTGCCGAGGACGAGCCTCGCATCGAGCAGGCCGAGCGCCTCCGGTAGGAGCGCCAATAGCGCGACACCCAGCAGTGTGCCTACCGCGTAACTAATGAGGGACGGCACGAGCTGGTGCCGCACTGTTTCGCGGAGCAGCAGGAGCACCGAGGCCAGCGCGAGACCACCCAAGCTTCCTGCAACGCTGAGACCAATCGTGACTGCGAGCAAGGACACGGCGGGATGGTAGCAGAAGGCCGCGCCTCGAATCGGCGCTTACGGCGTGGCGAGGTACCCGCGACGAGCCCGTACGCGGTAGCGCGTGTCGGGCACCTCGACATCGATCGCATGCCACTGCCCATCGTCGTGACCGGCCGCCGGGTAGGCGAGGTAGTACTGCCGGCTCAGCTCGTCGGCCACGCCGGCCGTTGCCGGATCCAGATCTTCGGGGTTGCGGACGATCTCGGTCCGTCCGCCGCTGTCATCAGTAAGGTCGCGTAGCGCCGACACGTTGACGCGATCATCACCGACCGCCCCGCGGCCAGAGCCGGGCCAGGGGGTGGGAGTAGGGATTGGTGGCCGGCCACGTCCTCGGCCCGTTCCTGGAAACGGGAAGGGAATCGGGTTTCTGGGCACCGGACGTCCCGCCGTGCCCCTCGATCTGCCGAGACCGTCGATGCCGATCGCGTAGACGAGGACCTCCGACTCCTGGATCAGACGCTGAAGGTCCCGAACGTCGGTCATGCTGTTCGTGTCGTTCCCGTCCGAGATGATGACCACAGCCTTCTTGCGGTGAGAGCCATCCTGGGCCATCGGGACGGCTTCGGCGACGGCGTCGTACAACGCGGTTCCCCCGCGCGGACGAACGCGTCGAAGCGCGCGGCTCAGGCTGTCTCGGTTCGTCGTCCGTCGGTGCACCAGCTCGGGCTCGTAGTTGAAGGCGTAGATGAAGATCTCATCCTCAGGACCCAGCAGCTCGTAGAGAAAGCGGTCGAGCGCGTCCATTGCCGCCACCATCTTCGTTCCCTCCATGCTTCCGCTGGTGTCCAGGACGATGCCCAGGCTCACCGGGACCCGTTCATTGCTGAAGTGGCTGATCGTCTGGAGCTCGCCGTCCTCGTACACGAGGAAGTCCTCCTTCTCGAGGCCCGAGACGAACCGCCCTCGACGATCGGTGACGGTGGCCGTGACGTTGATCAGCTCGATGCCCGATCGAAACCTGAGGCTTTGATCGTCCTGAGGCTCGGCCGACCCGCTGGTTTGGGTCCCGACGAACGCGATCGCCACGCACAGCAACAGGACTGAGGCTCTGAGCGCGTGATAGCGAGCGCCCGAGTTCGTTATGTGATCATGCACGACTAAGCACGTGCTCCATGTCACGAGATACGCAAGATGCTTGCCAGCGCCTTTCAAGGGCCGGCAGGTCAGCATCCGGTCACCAGTGTGCTCGACCCGGGACAGGGTGTGCTCTCAACAGGCCGATCTTGGAGCGTCGTGAAAACGGTTCTAGCCACCCGGACCGGGTTCGATGTCGACGCCTATTGGCCCGGCGTGGAGCTTGATGCCCTCGACGTAGGTGAGCCCGCCACGCTCGGCAAGTAGGCGCACCCCTCTGAACCCCTCTGCTTTGAGTGCAAGCAACGCTCCGCCGTCGCCCAAGTATCGGCGATCGACCGACGGCTTCGCGAACACCGCGCCGAGCCCTCCGCGCAGCGCCTGATCAATGACCAGACACCGCCCCGCCGCTCGGAGCACGCGAAACGCCTGCTGGAGACACAAGATCCGCTGATGCTGGGTCACGCGGCCCAGCACGTTCTTGATCACAACCAGGTCGAACTCACTATCGCCGTACGGCAGTCCATCGAGGCGTGCGCGCTTCACCTCGACCAGGACCCCCGCCTTTTTCGCGGACCGTTCGAATGCCTCGACAGATGCCTGAGTCTCGGCGACCGCACACGCCCGCCCGCTGAGACCGACGAGTTTCGCGAGTGCGACAATCAAGCCCGTGTCGCCTCCGTCGATCTGGAGTACGTCCGACCCAAGCTTGATCCCGGCCATCGACAATTCGAGGTCGCGCGGACCGCCTGACGACTTGAGTTTGAACAGAGACATGGGTTCAAAACGCAGAATACAGAAGGCAGAATACAGAATAAAGGTGCGTGTTATAGTCTTCCCCCGTGAAAAGCCCTCAGGAAATAGCAGAGCCCACCGGGCGCCTCGGTGTGTTGCTGGTCGGACTTGGTGCCGTCAGCACGACCTTTATCGCCGGAGTCCACGCCATCCGCAGACAGCTCGCGTCACCCATCGGGTCGCTGGCTCAAATGGGGACGATTCGTCTCGGCAAGCGAACCGACGGCCGCTCCCCGCTCATCAAGGATTTCGTGCCGCTCGCGAGCCTCGACGACATGGTGTTCGGGGCGTGGGACATTTTTGATGACAACTGCTACGAGGCCGCTCGAACGGCTGGGGTGCTTGATGCCTCGCAGCTCGAACAGCTACGCCCGGAGCTCGAGACCATTCGGCCATGGCCGGCCGTTTTCGACCAGCAGTACGTGAAACGGCTGATGGGGCCCAACGTCAAGACTGGGGCCAACAAGCGAGACCTCGCCGATCAAGTCACTGCGGACATCCGCCGCTTCAAGGCCGAGCACTCGCTAGATCGCATGGTGATGGTCTGGTGCGGCAGCACAGAGATCTTCATGGAACGCCAGCCGGCACACCAATCGCTGGCTGCCTTCGAAGAGGGACTCGAGCAGTCGGATCCGATGATTCCGTCGAGCATGATCTACGCGTACGCGGCGATCAAAGAGGGCGTGCCGTACGCGAACGCGGCTCCGAACCTGAGCGCTGATATTCCGGCCCTTACCGAGTTGGCGGCCCAAACCGGCTCTCCGCTGGCCGGCAAGGATCTCAAAACCGGACAAACCCTGATCAAGACGATCGTGGCCCCAGGCCTCAAGGCGCGCTTGCTTGGAGTCGCCGGGTGGTACTCAACGAACATCCTCGGGAATCGAGACGGAGAAGTCTTGGATGACCCGGAGTCGTTCAAGACGAAGGAAGAGAGCAAGAAGTCGGTCCTCGACTACATCTTTCAGTCCGATCTCTACCCGACGCTGTACAAAGACCTGCACCATGTCGTCCGAATCAACTATTACCCTCCGCGAGGCGACAACAAGGAGGGCTGGGACAATATCGATTTAGTCGGGTGGCTTGATTACCCGATGCAGCTCAAGATCAACTTCTTGTGTCGCGACAGCATTCTCGCCGCGCCCATCGTTCTCGACCTCGTGTTGTTTCTCGACTTGGCGAAGCGCTCAGGAATGGCCGGCGTGCAAGAGTGGCTCTCGTTCTATTTCAAGAGCCCGATCCACGCCGATGAGCTCTACCCGGAGCACGATCTCTTCATCCAGCTGATGAAGCTCAAGAACACCCTTCGATTCCTGCGGGGTGAGGAGCTGATCACGCACCTGGGGTTGGAGTACTACGATTAGGGCGGGGATGTCTCCTCGAATCCAAGCAGTACTCATCGGCGGGGCGTTTATTGGCGTGCTCTCCGCCCTGCCGATCATTTCGGTCGCGAACTGCTGCTGTCTTTGGGTGATTGGCGGCGGGGCGATCACCGCCTACCTTCTGCAACAGGCGCAACCGGGCCCGATTGATCTCGGTGAGGCGACGCTGTTGGGCGGACTGGCGGGAGTCGTCGGCGCCTTCGTCTTTGCCGTCGTCTCGATTCCCGTTCAACTCGTGACCGGCCCGGCTCAGGAGCAGCTCGTCGGCCTGCTACGGGGTAACGCCGAGGTTCCTCCGGAGGTCCTCGAGATGATCGAGGAGATGAGCAGTAGCGGTACTGCGACCATTCTCTTCGGCTTCGTGTTCATGTTGATTGTTGGCGTGATCTTCGCAACGTTGGGTGGATTGATCGGCGCGCTGATCTTCAGGCGCAACCGGACGCCCGGCACGCCAACGCCGGAATCGAGCCCGCCGGGGTCCTGATCCGTCGATTGCCCGTCGCCTGCACTGTTCGCATGCCCATCATCGAAACCCGAGACCTCTGGAAGACCTACGTGATGGGCACCGAGCAGGTCCACGCGCTGCGCGGGGTTTCGCTCAGTATCGAGCGCGGGGAATACGTGGCCATCATGGGGCCATCGGGATCGGGAAAGTCGACGTTGATGAATCTCGTCGGGTGTCTCGATACGCCCAGTCAAGGCACCTACGCGCTGAGCGGAAAGAACGTCAGCGCAATGAGCGACGACGAGCTGGCCCACATCCGCAACGCAGAGATTGGGTTTGTATTTCAGACATTCAATCTCCTTCCCCGGGCCACCGCACTTCACAACGTGGAGTTGCCGCTGATCTACGCGGGTCTCGCGCCGCGAGAGCGTCGGGCACGCGCTGAAGCCGTGCTCGCCATGGTGGAGCTGGACGACCGGATGCTCCATCGCCCCAGCGAGCTGTCGGGCGGCCAACGGCAACGGGTGGCGATTGCGCGGGCACTGGTGAACCGGCCGTCCATTCTCCTGGCTGACGAGCCGACCGGGAACCTCGATTCGAAGACCGGCGTCGAGATTCTCTCCCTGTTCCGACGACTCCACGAGGACGGTCATACGATCATGACGATTACCCACGAACCGGACGTCGCGGCGCAAGCTCGACGCGTAATTCAGATTCGAGATGGTCTCGTGGAAAGCGACACGACGAATGCGCCGGCTCACTCGGTATCCTGAAATTCCCCGAACGCCGCCCGCAGCGTGTCGGCGACCTCGCCCACGGTGGCAGAAGCCTCGACGGCTGCAATGATCGGTGGGAGGAGATTCGCCGTTCCTTGCGCCGCGCGGCGCACCGCGTCGAGGGCTTCACGCCACGGCCGTTCCGCGCGCCCCCCCCGCAGCTTGCGCACCCGCTCGATCTGCTGTGATTGCAGCTCGGGGTCAATGGCGAGCACCTCGATCGGTGCTGGTTCGCCACCGGTGAAGCGGTTGACCCCAACGACCGTCGATTCGCCGGAGTCCACGGCCTGCTGCGTCCGGTATGCGGACTCCTGGATCGCCCGCTGGATGAACCCGCGCTCGATGGCGCGCAATCCGCCACCCTGTTGGTCAATCTGGTCGAGCAAGTCGACCGCCTCGGCCTCCAGGTCGTTGGTAAGCCGCTCAACGGTCCATGATCCGCCGACCGGGTCGACCGTGGCGGTCACTCCGGTCTCCATGGCAATGATCTGCTGGGTACGCAGTGCGAGCTGGGCCGACGCCTCGGTCGGCAACCCAAGCGCTTCATCGCGCCCATTGCAGTGGAGCGACTGGGTGCCGCCAAGCACGGCGGCAAGCGCTTGAAGCGCAACGCGGACGACGTTGTTGTCCGGCTGCTGGGCCGTCAGCGTGCTGCCCGCGGTCTGGGTGTGAAAACGCAGCCGCTGGGCCTTGGGATTGTCCGCGCCGAATCGGTCTCGCATGATGCGCGCCCACAACCGACGCGCGGCTCTGAACTTGGCAATTTCTTCGAGAAAATCATTGTGCGCGTTGAAGAAGAACGACAACCGGCGTCCAAGCGCGTTCACGTCAAGACCCGCGTCGATCGCCGATTGCACGTACACGATTCCATGAGCAAACGTGAACGCGATCTCCTGGGCTGCGGTCGAACCGGCTTCGCGAATGTGGTACCCGCTGATTGAGATCGGGTGCCACCCTGGGAGCTCGGCGTCACAGTACGTGAAGAGGTCCGTCACGATTCGTAGCGATGGGCCGGGCGGATAGATGTAGGTGCCACGTGCGACGTACTCCTTGAGGATGTCGTTTTGTACGGTCCCCGACAGCTGGCGCGGGTCTATCCCACGGCGTTTCGCGACGGCGACATACAACGCGAGCAGGATGATTGCGGTCGCGTTGATCGTCATCGATGTTGAGACGCGGTCCAGCGGAATCTCTTCGAAGAGCTGCGTCATGTCCTCGATTGAATCGATCGCAACACCGACGCGGCCTACTTCCCCCGCCGCCAATGCGTGATCCGAGTCGTACCCAATCTGCGTCGGGAGATCGAACGCGACGCTGAGTCCGCTGACGCCCTGTTCGAGAAGATAGCGGTAGCGGGCGTTTGACTCCGCGGCCGATCCGAACCCGGCGTACTGGCGCATGGTCCACAGCCGACCCCGATACATCGATTCATGAATGCCCCGGGTATACGGGAAGGCGCCTGGCGCGCCGAGGTCGCGTTCGGGCGACCAGTCTCCGAGATCGGCAGGCACGCGGTACGTCGACATGGCATCAAGATCTTAACTGCATCTCGACGACAGATCGCGACCTCGCACGTCCAGACCCCACCATATTGCGGTTCACGACTACGATAACCCGACATGAAGTGGTTCTTTGTCTTGACTCTCGCCAACCGCGTGCTACAATTTGCCCACTTTTGCTGCACCGAACTGAGTTCGATACCTGCCTCTAATAATGCTTCCGCCTTCCTTTGCCGGCCGACTCGATGTCATCCCCAGAGATCGCTGCGATTGGCGAGGGTACGCCCGGTTCCCGGTCCGGTGGCATTCGAGGGAGTCTGAGCATGGACGACGTGGTACATCGGCTGGCGCGTGAGCTGGCCGCGGCGATTGGCGCTGGTGTCTCCGAGGACCCGCGAGTCGAGGCTTGCCGTGAAAAGGCTCGAGCCGCGGGCTACGAGATACGACTCTCACTTGAAGCCGTGATCGGGTTCGCGTCCCAGGAGGGTTCCGAAGCGTTGGCGAAGGTGGGGGTACCGGCCAAGGACGAAAAGCCGCCGCATCGCGCCGACATCACCGCGAACGATCGCCGGTTCCTCCGCTCGCTACGAATCGCTGCCGACGAGCTGAACCAGGAAGTCGAATAGCGATCGGCCGCCTAGACGTCGGTCCAGGTTCGCAGATCGCGGCCGGTCATTTCCGACGGCGGGTGGATGTCCAAGATGCCGAGAATGGTCGGCGCAACGTCCCGGAGTGACCCGTCGCGCAGTCCGAGCTGTCGATCCCGGAGCCCCTGTTCGATGAGTAGAATCGGCACGGGGTTCGTGGTGTGGGCGGTGTGTGGGCCGTTTCGTTCGCGGTCCCACAGCATCTCTGCGTTGCCGTGATCGGCCGTGATTACGAGTGTACCCCCCGCGGCTTCGACCGCTTTCACGATCGACGCGAGGCACGAGTCGACGATCGATACAGCGGTGATGGCGGCATCCAGCTTGCCCGTGTGTCCAACCATGTCGGCGTTGGCGAAGTTGCAAATAATCACGTCGTGTCGCCGGTCACGGACATCCGAGACCAGCTGCACCGTGATGTCTTTGGCGCCCATCTCCGGCTTGAGGTCATAGGTTGGTACCTGCGGCGATGGCACGAGCAGGCGCTCTTCGCCCTCGTACGGGCGCTCCTCTCCGCAGTTGAAGAAATAGGTGACGTGCGCGTATTTTTCGGTCTCGGCCAGTCTCAGGTTCGTCAGGCCGTTGCTGGCCAGGACGTCCGCCACGTTGGCGGCGAAGACCTGGGTCGGGAGCGCGACCGGCAGGTTGAACGTCGCGTCGTACTCGGTCATCGTGGTCATGTCGACCGTGGGGTGTACGCCCCGCTCGAACGCGTCGAACTCGTCGCCGAACGCCAGGGCGCGGGTCAACTGGCGTGCCCGGTCGGCTCGGTAGTTGAAGAACACCACCGAATCGCCGTCCTGGATCGAGCCGATAGGTTTCCCGGTCGGGTCGGTGATGACGCTCGGCTCGATGAACTCGTCGGTGACGCCGGCGGCATACGAGGCGTTCAGAAGCTCGGATGAGGAGGTTGACTGGTGCCCCTCCCCAGCCGTGATGGCCTCGTAGGCACGGCGAGTGCGATCCCATCGGCGATCGCGGTCCATCGAGAAATACCGTCCGCAGACCGTCGCGATGCGACCCGTTCCGAGCTCAGACATGCGCCGTTCGATGCGGCCCAGATGATCGATCCCACCGGTCGGGGCTGCGTCGCGCCCGTCGGTCATCGCGTGCACGAAGACGCGTGACACCGTTCGTCGGCGTGCCATGTCGAGGAGCGCTTCGAGGTGTCGAAGATGGCTGTGCACGCCTCCGTCTGAGACGAGGCCGACGAAATGCAGGGCATGCTGGTCGTCGACGCACCGGTCCATGGCCCCCGCCAACGCAGGGTTATCGAAGAAGTCGCCGTCCCGAATGCTCTTGTCGATCCGCGTCAGGTCCTGATAGACGATTCGACCCGCACCGAGGTTCATGTGCCCAACCTCCGAGTTGCCCATCTGCCCCGGGGGAAGCCCAACAGCCTCTCCACAGGTGATCAATGAACCGCTCGGGTATCTGGCACGAAGCTCCAGGTACGTCGGTGTTTGCGCAAGGGCAATCGCGTTGTGATCGGGGTCCTCGCGAAGCCCCCACCCATCAAGAACGACGACAACCAGCGGTGCCTTGGAGGATGGCATGAGATCCGCGGGGATAATACCATGCGCTGGCCAGCTTCTGAGCCCCATAGGCACCATGTAAGCCTATGTAAATCAGTGACTTAGGTGAGTTCTTCGTGTTTGACTTGGGCATCTCCGTGGCCTATGATGAGGATGATTAAGTCGTTCGTGTAACCCGAGGTCCCGGATCTTTCATGACACAGACGTTCCGTCTGCGACTCCTTGCCGTCGTGTGCGCCATCGGTCAGCTCCTGGCCGTAGCGCCGGCGTCGGCCGCTCAGGACCCGCAGGTCGACATGGAAGACTGGCAGCTTGCCGAGTTGCAGACGTTGGTGGACGTTGTCGCTGCGGCGGTACGGGGTCAAGGCGTCTTCACTGGAAAGCCGTTTCGCATGACCGCCGACTTTCTCAAAGGCATGGAAGGTAAGACCTACGTGCCGTTCACGCTGTCCATTGACCCCTCTCTGCTGACGGAATCGTCCCTGGCCCTGTATCTGTTCGTGACCCCCCACAGCGAGACGCCGCCGCCGCCGTCCGCAGACGGGACGATTGAGGTGCCGGATCCGGTTTTTGAGGACGGGCACTTCGTCGAGTTCTCGGGACAGGCCGAAGGCGAGATAATCGAGGTCAGTCGAGCCTTCAGCGCCGAAGGCGGCGCATACGATGTGTATCTTGCCATCCGTGACAGTCTGGGAGCCACGGCCGAAGAGGAGGCCCGCCTCCAATCGACGGTCCTGATACTCAAGGAAGAGCTGGAGATTCCTGATTTTTGGAATGAACGGCTGCAGACCAGCTCTCCGATCGTCGCGGAGCTGGTCGAGCCGCTCGACCAACCGCTGAGTGAGGACCAGCAAGTGGCGAGTCCGTACACGTTGGGGACGACACGAATCGTCCCAAAGACCAACCGCGAGTTCTCGAGCGCGGAGGAGCTTGCGCTGATCATGCTCGTTTACAATCCGCAGCTGTCGTCGGATCAGATGCCGGACCTCACGGTCGACTACAGCTTTCACATGGAGAACGCGGCCGGCGAAGAGTTCTTCAACAAGACCAATCCGCAGCAGTTCAATGCGCAGACGCTGCCGCCTGGGTTCGACCTGGCAGGCGGGCACCAGATCGTAGCCGGCCAGTCCGTCCCGCTCGGTGGGTTCCAGACTGGTCGCTATCGGCTGGAGATTAGCGTGACGGACAATCTATCGGGTCAGAGCGTCGTGAACGACGTGAGTTTCAATGTCACCGAGTAGGCGTTCTATGATCCGGCAAGCGACGGGGTTGATGGTCGTTCACCACGGATGAGCAGGGGAACGAAAGCGATGATGCGGATAGTTCGGTTGGGCTCCGGTCTGTTCCTGATCGTGATTCTCGCGGGCGTCGAGGCGGCATGGGCCAGAGAGGAGACCAAGCCGGCGGCGGGCCCGGCACCTGCGGCCGCGAACAAAGCTCCAGCCTCAGCTCGGGAGGTCGAGCGAGTCAGTCCTGGCCGACTCCTCGGCATCGTAACCGACGCTGCTGGAAGGCCTCTCGATGAGACGCTCATTTCCGCCACCGGGCCCTCGGGTACCGCGCTGGCGGTGTGTGACGCCGATGGCAGATTCGAGTTCCTCGGTCTCCGCCCCGGGAATTATCTGCTTCGGGCGCACGTGCACGGGTTCAAGCCCGCCGACCGCCACGTCGTGCAGGTTCGATCGGGTCTCGCGACGACGCGTGCTGTCACCTTGCGCCGCACAGCCGCGGATCCCGATTCATCCCCGGCGTTCCTCGCAGCTGGGTTTACGTCCGTCCGTGGGTCGAATCGGGTGCCCGAGCACTTAGCGCTACAGCCGCCAGAGGGGAGTGGCCTGGGCGTAACGGGGGTCGGCGAGGAGGGCGCTCCGGAGCACGGTGTCGCGCCGCATGATGATTCCGAAAAGGCGTGGTGGATTCGCCGGGCTCGGCGGAGCGTGCTCAAGGATGCCGACGGCGAGCTGATCTCAATCGAAACGCTGGGGTTCGAGGAGCCCAGCGTGGCGCGATTGGGCTTCGGTGGCCCGTCGGCAGCGGCCTCGCCAGCCGCCGATTTGAACGGGGGCTTCCCGTTGACGGGACAATTTCATCTACTGACTCGGACGAGCCTGCACTCGCCTCATGAGCTCCAGGCCTCGAACATCCTTCCGGGGCAAATCGCATACGTCTCGCTTGGTGGCGGTGAGGAGCAACACGCCTGGGGCGTGCGTGGTGCCGTGCGGACAGGGGATGCGGGTTCGTGGGTGCTCTCGGGGGCGTATCTGACCGAACCGTCACCTACGCACGAATTGGCCGTTGGGGTGTCGTACAGCCGTCAGCGAGTTCAAACCGGAATCCCGACGGTCATCGCGTTCCCGTCCGCTCCAATCGCACCCGGGGGTGATCCCCACCGAGATGCGGGCAGTATCAGGGCTGACGGCCACTGGACGGTCAACCCGAGGGTATCACTGGACTATGGGGCGAGCGTCGCTGGTTACAGCTATCTCGACCAGGCATATCTGTTTAGCCCCAGCGCGGCGGTGACGCTGACCCCCCTCGATGGGACCCGTATCCGGGTAGCGATGTCGCAGTACATGCTGGCCCCTGGGGCCGAGGAGTTTCTGCCGCCGACGGAAGGGGTTTGGCTGCCGCCGGAACGAACCTTTGCTCCGCTGTCGTCCGCGGATCCCATGCTCGCCGAGCGGTCCCGCCACTTCGAAGTCGCCGTGGAGCACGATGTGGGCCGCGCCTCGACGGTCGGCGTTCGCCGATTCGCGCAAGACGTCAACGACCAGCTGGCGACGTTGTTCGGCATGCGACATGCGCAGCCGATGTCTCTCGACCACTACTACATGACCAGCGTTGGCGGCGTCACCGCCGACGGGTGGGCCGTGATGTTCGCCCACGAGGTCGGGGATCGGTTTACGGGGTCGGTTGATTACAGCATCATCGACGCCCAGTGGACACCCGGGATGGTGAGCGGGTTGTCGCCCCGAACGGTGAGTCTCCTTCGGTCCGGCGCCGAGCGCTTTCACGACATCACGACGTCCATTGAAGCTGCAATTCCAGAGAGCGCGACCCGTGTCCTCCTGCTGTATCGGCTTAATTCCGCCTTTTCGAATGGGGATTCCGAAACCGCGGCGCTGCAGACAGGGTTTGGCGGACGATTTGCCCTGCGAGTCAGGCAGACCTTGCCATTCTCGCCCATCGAGGGCAGCAGCTGGGAGGTGCTCGTCGACATCCGGAGCCTGTTCCGCGAGCAGGTCGCCGGGGCATCGGTCTACGACGAGCTTCTCGTGGTCGGTCCGCCGAAGGAAGTCGTTGGCGGGCTGGTTGTCAACTTCTGATCCCGAGAGTCCAGAGCACACGATGAGCTAATGCCATGCGGCTACGGAGGGATGAGCACAAGTTGGTTTTTGATCCGACGGTTTGGATACCGTGTCCGGTTCGTTGAATCGAGTGAAGACGAGTGAAGACTGAAGCGTGACCGAGCCCAATACTCCGACGATTCGTGACGTCTACAGACGGCTGCGTGCCGGTTGGGGGGTTTCTCTCCTGGCTGTTGGCGTGGTGTCGGTGTTGCTGTGCCTGGCGGCCGCCAACGTCGTTGTCCGCGCCAATTGGAGCGAGGCGGAGGATGGGGTGTTGTGGGTCGGCCAGACGGAGGGACTCGTGGCCACGGCCATCGACCCGAGCTCTGCAGGGGCTGCGGCCGGGGTCCTGGAAGGAGACGTCCTTCTATCGGTTGATGGGCGCCCGGTTGAGACGCGCAGCGACATCCTCGACGTGTTGCATGAGAGTCGCGCTGGGTCTGAGCTCACGTATACGGTTCTCCGGGGTGGGACTCACGAGCTGTACGAGCTTACGCTCCAGCCGTCGCCTTCGAGCGACCTTCCCGTCTACTTCGTGCTGGTCGGGGTGGGTATCTTTGCGCTTCTGATCGGCGCGTCCGTTCGCGTCCGATTGCCTGGGAATCAGGCGACTCTCCATTTCTTCTGGTTGACGG
Source organism: Vicinamibacterales bacterium (assembly GCA_965216615.1). Lineage (GTDB taxonomy): Bacteria > Acidobacteriota > Vicinamibacteria > Vicinamibacterales > UBA8438 > CAUZIB01. Next base: position 545,685 of record OZ244182.1, read on the forward strand.
TCGCGTTCTTCGGGATGTTCTCGTTTTCGTTCAGCGGTCGGCTCGATCGGCTTGATTGGGCCTTCTTTTGGTCGGACGCGGTATCCACGCTCCTTCTGGCGCCGCTCTTTCTCCACTTTGCCCTCGTGTTCCCAGAGCGCACCCCTGGGCGCTTCCGTCATTGGGCTGGGCGTTGGGTCGTTCCACTCATCTACCTCCCAGCACTCGTCCTTGGCTTGGAGGAGATCGGGAGCGTCGCCAGAATTGAATCGGGACCGTCGCTCATGCGCACGGTCGAGGTGATTTGGCGCCTCGAGATGGCCTACCTCGCGGCCTGTGTCGTAGGCGGGCTCGGGATCATGATCGTCGCGCTCCAGCGCGTCCATTCCGCGACATCGCGGCGGCAGTTGCGCTGGATCCTGTCGGGTGCCGTCTTGGGCGCCCTGCCGTTCACCGTCGGATACGCCATCCCGTGGTCGCTCGGCTTCGAGCCGGTGGGGCGGCTCGATTTGACCGCGATTCCGCTGTGCGTGGTGCCCCTGGCCTTTGCGTCGGCCATCATTCGATACCGACTCCACGACGTTGAAGTTATCGTCAAGCGCAGCGTCGTGTATACCGCCGCTGTGGTGGCGATGGCGGCCATCTATCTCGCGCTCGAGAAGCTTGCAAGCGAAGTATTTCTCGAGGAGTCCGATCAGCACAACTCGATCATCGCGCTACTTGCGACGGCGGTGGTGGTCCTGTTGGCGGGCCCGATCAAGAACACGATTCAGACCATGCTGGATCGCGTGTACTACCGTGATCGGTACGACTACCGACGGGCGTTGGTGGGCTTCGCCCGCGATCTGAATAGTGACCTGGATCTGGACCGGTTGTCGGAACGGCTGGTGACTCGTGTCAGCGAAACCTTGGTGGTCGATCAGATGGTGCTCTTCCAAGGTATGAGCGCCAACGCGGACCACGCTTTCGTCCCGCTTCGGTGGACGGGATTCGAGGTGGCGCCGCCGGCGATCGATCGTGAGTCGAAACTCGGGATGAAGCTGAGCGGGCGGCACACGATTGCGATCGAGTCGGCCTCCCAACGCGCCGTGTTGCCGCCCGAAGAGACCAGTGCGTGGCACGAACACGGGCTGCACTACTTTGTGCCGTGTGTCTCCGAAGAGGGCACGATCGCCGTCATGGGACTCGGTCGGAAGGGAAGCGGCGAGCCGTTAAGCAGTGAGGACATGGCGTTGCTGGCTGCCGTGGCGGGACAGGTGGCAACCGCGCTCGAGAACGGCCGACTGTACGGGCAGCTGCGGCAGAAGGCCGCGGAATTCGATCGGCTGCGGCAGTTTAGCGAGAACATCATCGAGTCACTCAGTGACGGGCTCGTCGTATTTGACCTCGATGAGCGCGTCGTCCGGTGGAACGCGGGGCTGGAACGCTTATACGGGCTGTCGCGCGTCGATGCGGTCGGTCAGAAGCTCGATGCCGTATTCGATGGGGCATTCGCCTCGCGTGTGGCGACAGCCCGCGACGAGGCTCCGGACGGAACGGTGCTATATCGCGTCCCGCTGCGGTCGCGGCATCGCGGTGAGCTGGCCGAGGAGGCGACGGGCGATGATGCGGATGGCCCGGGTCGCCGCCTTCTCGTCAACGTCGCGACCGCTCCGCTCGTCACGCCAAGTGGCGACACCAGCGGGATGATGATGATCGTGGAGGACATCACCGAGCGAGTCCAGTTGGAAGAGCAGCTGCAGATCTCCGAGAAGATGGCCTCGATTGGTCTCTTGGCGGCTGGCGTGGCCCACGAGGTCAACACCCCGCTGACCGGGATCTCGAGCTTTACCCAGATGCTGTTGGAGGGGTCCGATCCCGAGGATCCCAAGACGAAGGTGCTCGAGAAGATCGAACGCCAGACCTTCAGGGCCGCAAAGATTGTCAATGGCCTGCTGAATCTTGCGCGGCCCGGTCGAAGCGATACCTCGGGTCCGGTTGATCTGAACGCCGTGATTGGCGACGTGCTGGCGCTTCTCGAGCATCAGCTGGCTGCTGGGAGCGTCAAGGTTCGTCGCGAACTTCCACAGACTCCCGTGGTGGTCACAGGGGTGGAGTTCAAGCTCCAACAGGTGTTTCTGAACCTGTTTCTCAACGCGCGCGATGCGATGCCGAACGGAGGCTGGCTAACGGTTGGAGCGCGGACGAAGGAAGGTGAGGCAGTCGTGGAAGTGGCCGACACCGGGTCCGGGATCTCACCCGAGGTGCTCTCGCGAATCTACGACCCGTTCTTCACGACCAAGGTTCCCGGGCAGGGCACCGGGCTGGGCTTGTCGGTCACCTACGGTGTCGTGCAAGAGCACCAGGGAGCGATTGAGTGCGATAGCAACCCGGGACAGGGCACGTGCTTCACGCTGACGCTGCCGCTGACCACCCCATCCCGCGAACGCGCGGTGGAAGCGGTGCGATAGAGCCGTCATGCTGCAGGGCGTTTCGATTCTGGTCGTCGACGACGAGGAGATCATGCGTGAGATCCTCGAATCCCTTCTCGGGAAGGAGGGGTGTCAGGTCACGCTGGCGGCGTCGGGCGAGGAGGCCATCGAGATTGCGAAGACCCAGACGTTCGATGCCGCGATCGTCGACGTCATGATGCCGGGCATCGACGGAATCGCGACGCTCGAAGAGCTGAAGCGCCTCGACGAGGAGTTGCCCGTCGTCGTCATCACGGCTTTCGGCACAGCCGCCAACACACGACGGGCCTTCAAGCGCGGCGCCTTTGATTTCGTCGAGAAGCCTTTCAAGAACGATGACGTCCTGCTGGTCGTTCGGAATGCAACGGCTCAGCGGCGCCTGCTGGTCGAGAATCAGACACTCCGCCAGAGCCTCCTCGAGCAGGGCCAGCGATTCAGCGACATCATTGGCAATAGCCCGCGGATGCATCGGGTGTTTCGCCTGATCAAGCAGGCGGCGCCAAGTCGAACCACGATTCTCGTGCAGGGCGAGAGCGGTACGGGAAAAGAGCTGGTCGCCCGCGCAGTACACGCGAACTCATCTCGAAGCGATCGCCCGTTCATTACTGTCAACTCTGGGAGCCTTCCGCCCGACCTGCTTGAGTCGAATCTCTTCGGGCACGTGAAGGGTGCGTTTACCGGTGCGGTGGCACTGAAGAAGGGCCTCTTCGAGGTTGCCGACAAAGGCACGATCTTTTTTGACGAGATCGGCACGGTGCCTCTGGAGACGCAAGCGAAGCTCCTCCGCGTCATACAGGAGCGCGAGTTCATGCGCCTCGGCGGCGTCGACACCGTGAAGGTGGACGTGCGCATCGTAGCGGCCACCAACACTGATCTCAAGCGCATGGTCGATGACGGCCGGTTTCGTGAGGATTTGTACTATCGTCTCCACGTCATCACGGTAGAACTCCCACCCCTGCGCGAGCGCCGGGAGGACATTCCGCACCTGGTGCAGCATTTCCTGGAGCAGTACGGGGAGGAGAACGCCAAGCCGGGGCTCGAACTCACTCCAGATGCGCTCGGTCTGCTGGAGGATTGCCACTGGCCGGGGAATGTTCGCGAGCTCGAGAACGTCATCGAGCGCGCGGTCGTGCTGACATCGAGCACGACGATCGGCGTCCAGCTCATCCCAGATTCGGTGCGGACGTCGCAGGCGTTTCGACTGCCGAGCTTCGAGCTTCCGCCTGAAGGAATTCCGTTTCGTAAGATCATCGGAGAGATGGAATCGATGTTGATTACCCGGGCGCTCGAAGCGGCGGGTGGTGTCCAGAAGCACGCCGCCGAGCTCTTGCAGATCAAACCGACAACGCTCAACGAGATGATCAAACGCTACGGTATCCGACCGGCAAGCCGCCGCCGCGGCGGGTCGAGCCTTCCTCGAAGGCGCTCCTCCGAGAGGTCCCCCGCGACTGAGCGCGAGGGCGACAACGGCGATCTGGCGAACATCATCGACAAGCGTCTGACGAGCTAGTGCACCAGTGGCCCCGCACGTGGGCTAGGTTGGCCTGGTACGTGAGGCCGCCCGCGATCGCCCGGGTCGGCCGCGACCTCTTGCACTCCGTGTGTTTCGGGAGCGGGAGCTCCGCCGCTTGGACACACCGCGAATCATCCGTTCGTACTTGTCCAAGATGACGCTCCAGCTGTAATTGGCCTCGACGTAGGTGCGACCCAGATGCCCCATCTTCGCTCGCAGCTCGTCGTCGCGCATGAGCAGCTTCAAAGACTCGACGAACTCATCACGACTGCCGTAGTACAGGCCGGCGTTGCTGCGCTGGCAGTGGTCGGTCACGACGTCGCTTTGGGCGTTGGCGAGGATCGGCGTGCCGACTGCGAAGGCCTCGAGTGCGAGAAGCGACAGGCTTTCATAGGCAGAAGGAACAACCACGACCGTTGCGGCCTCGAGTGCCTCGAGACGCTCGATTTCTGGGAGCATACCTGCGAACCGAATGAACGGTTCATCCGGGATCGGCATCAGCTTGACCCCCATGAGGGCCAGCGTCGCATCGCCGTATTCCTGAGCGTAGGTGCTGAAGAACTCGATCAGCTCTTCACACCCCTTGCCGGGATCGATGCGTCCCCCGTAAAGCACGAAGGGATTGAAGAGGCGATGCCGCCGCCGGAAGACCGCACCGCGTTGCGCAGCGCGTTCCGCGTCTGACGCGTCATCGTCGTTTGGGTCACTCGCGCTACTCGTCGGGGCCAAGTGCGGCGGAAGGTCGACACCGCATCCGACGATCTCCTGGGTCGAGGCTGAAATCGAAAACTGCCGATGGAGGAACCCTCGCTCGACGCTGGTGTTGTAGGCAATTGCGGCCGGTTGCGAAAACACGTCCCGATACAGCTCGAGGCGGATCGCCGGCTCGTCGTGAGCCGTCGGCACAAGGATGCTCCGTCGTGGGTCGATCTTCAACCCGTTCACGGTTGGCGCGTACAGATAGGTGAAGAAAATCAGCGCGTCATATGACCCATGTTCGCGCTCGAGATAGTCCAGCAGCGCCGGGCTCCACGGTCCTTGGTCGCGCAGCCACTTCTCCTCGTCAGCGGCGCTGTGGGTGTTGTTGAACAGCCAATCGGAGAACGCGTTGAACGACTCGAGGTCTCGAGTCTCGGCGTTCGGAAACCGGCGGACGGTCACGCCACGTACGCGGTCTGCACCCTCGGGATAGGCGTTCTCCCAGGTCGTGTACTCGCGGGCGCAGGTTGTGAGGACCTCGACGTCATGTCGGGCGGAGAGATGCTCGGCGATGAGCCGACAGTGGTACTCCGATCCCCCGAGAATCTCCGTTCCGTATCGTTGGACGATGAATGCAACTCTCACGTCACTCTCGCGATCATGTCGTCGAGCGCACGCTCCGCGCTGTCCATGCCAAAGTCGGCGAGTCGACGACGCTGGCTGGCAATCACTTGCCCGCGCAACGCATCATCGTACACCAGCATCCCGAGAAGTTCGGCTGCGCGCTCGAGATCCTTGGGGACGAAGCAGACGCCCGAACCGCCGAGCGTTTCGGGAACCGCCCCGGCACCGAATGCCAGGATTGGGACCCCGGCAGCCATGGCTTCGACCAGTGGAACGCAAAAGCCTTCGTGCTCACTGAGTGACACGTACGCCCGCGCGAGTCGGTAGTAGACGGCGAGCTCCGCGTCGGAAACCTGGCCCACGAAGAGAAAGCGGTCCGCAGGCATGTCGAACTGGAGCATCAAGGCCTGAATGGCCGCGAAGTACCGGGGCACAGCGTTCGTTCGCCCAACGAAGATGAAGCGGTACTCGCGATCCACGTACCGTTTATAGAGCTCGGCCAGTCGGATGTGATCTTCGATCTTCTTGTTGGGGGCGATTCGTCCAACGAAGAGGATGTTCGCCAGGCCGTCGTCCAGGATGGTCTCGAGCGCCGGGCGATGCGTCGGGCGGGCGACACGGTCGGTGTCAACCGCGATCGGCATGACGCCGGTTCGTTCGAAGCCAAGCTCGTCGAGTTCGCGCCGGTTGTACTCGGACACGCCAAGCGCGAGGTCGACGGACCCGACGAGGCCGGCCAGCTCGACCCGGCCAAGGCTGGCGATTCGGAAGATCTCAGGATCGTACCGGGCGAAGAAGTGCGCGGGCGTCACGTTGTGATACTGCAGGACTCGACCCCGCGGCAACGCTGCGAACGCCGCGGTCATGGGAGATGGCACGGCAAAGTGCAACACGGTGACGTCGCCGCGTCGCGCCTCCGCGTTCTCAAACGGTCTGACATCACCCATGAGGTCGTCATCGATAGTAAGGGCGTAGAGATTCGACGTGTGACCCTTTGCTCGCAGGATGTCGCGGACGGTCCGTGCACTGTCACCGACGGCGTCGCCGCGGTGCGCCGCGGGTACCCACTGGTTGATGATCATGTCAGCGTGGGGCGGCGTCCTCGGCGTCGGGTAGCGCCAGGTACGCGGATGGGCGACTTGGACGGATTGCGGCCAAGTGTTCGCACCACTCGTACTGTTTCCAGAAGTCGGGCGACACCCGCGGCTGCGGACCGTGTGGCAACTGCTCAATCTGATTGACGTATCCCAACAAGGTTGCCCCGAAGTCGCGGTCTTGTAATCGCTCCAGCGCTGCGTCTTGCGATTCCAGAATCTGATTCTGGAGCGCCTCGTCCGACAGCACGGTGTGCATGATGGAGGCCACGTAGCGAGGGTCCTTCCGATCGTACAGGACACCCCCGCCATCCATCGTGTCGGGGACCGCCGTCGCGGCGAACGCGACTACGGGAATTCGCTTGTGAAACGCTTCGATCAGCGGCACGCAGAATCCTTCATGCTCACTGGCGGACAAGAAAAGGTCGGCGACGTCGTACAGCGCCGTCAGTTCCTCGTTCGACACGTGTCCGACGAGATGCACTCCGTCAATGCGACACGTCGAGATGAGGTCGCGAAGTGAGGTGACGTAGTCCCGGAATCCGCTTTGCGCGCCGACGAGTAGCAGCCGCGCGCCCCGGTCGTAGCGGAGGCGGTATGCCTGGAAGAATCGAATCACGTCCTCCAGGCGCTTGTTGGGAATTGTTCGACCCACGAACAGGATGTTCGTACGACCGTCATCGTACTCGTTCGCTAGCATCGCGTTTGGCGTGCGGTCGATGTGTGCCAACGAGGGGACGACAGGGAGGACACCCGTCCTTGGGAACCCCAACGTTTCGAGCTCGCGGCGATTGAACTCGGAGTCGCCCAATGCGAGGTCGCATCGACTGCGATAGGCGGTCAACTCTCGGCGACCGATCCAGCACTCCCTGACGAGGGTCTTGTTGACGCCAATGAAGTACTCGGGAGGGGTGATGTTGTGATAGACGAGAATCATTCGGCCGGGCAGGGCGAACGCTAGGCGGGAAGCTCGCGACCCGAGCGAGAAGTGATGGAGCAGGATGTTGTCAGGATGACTGTCGTCGATCAGATCCCGGTAATCCTCGGTTTCGTCTTCGACCTTGGGATGGCTCGTTTGGACGTAGATGCGCGAGTCGTAGCCCTGGGCGCGCAGGACCTGGCGAATGCCGAGGGCCTCGTTGCCGATGGCGTCGCCGTAGCCAAGTGTGGCCATGACCTGATGGATGCCGGGGCGTCGCATGTCGTGGGTGGAGGTCGTCACGATGCTCGCCGGTCGGACTGACGCTCTCTCGCCGCGGACGGCGACAGCACTGGGCCAAACGGGAGGCCGTCGACAACGTCAGCGGCGGCCGGCGTCGTGCGCCGGCGCCTCAAAAACCAGCCAGGCAGCGGCTCGACCTCAGGGCGGCCCTGCCCGGACTCGTCCTCACGTCGCAGCTGTTCCAGCATCTCGAGGTATTTCCGCTCGATGACTGACCAGGCGTAGTGCCGGCGAAAGTACTGGCGTCCACTTTCCCCCAGCCGGCGTCGCAGCGCCGGACTACTCGCGAACACGTGTAGGGCTTCGACGAATTCCTCGGGGTTGGCGTAGTAGAGGCCCGCATTGCCTCGGATCACCTGGCCGCGCAGGACGTCGCACGCGCCGTTGACCAGGACCGGTATGCCCATGGCCCAGGCTTCGAGGGTCACCATCGACAAGCTCTCGAAATACGATGGCATGATGAGGAAGTCAGCGGCTGCCAGCGCGTCGTACTTCTCCTCTTCGGAGACAAAGCCGAGGTGATGGATGCGCGGATGCGACGGGACCGACATCACGGGATGCCCGATCAGCACCAGATCGAGCGCGCCCGACGCTCTCGCGTACCGCTGGAAGTTGTCAAACAGCGCGGCACAGCCCTTGTTCGCATCGATCCGACCGATGTAGATGGCAAAGCGTCGCGTCAGTCGATGCCGGGCGCGAAACCGATCAGGGTCCGCCTGAGTCCTCACCTCCGATCCGACACCCACCACGACTCCAGGAACATCGTGGTTTGATGCGACGGCCTGGATCATGGCGCGTTCCTCGTGTGAGTTGTACATGATGGCTCGAACGGTACGAAAGATCGGAGCAAAGATCGCGAGGCCGAGCGCGGAGTCTCGCTCAGCCGTCGGTACGAGGACGGCTCTCGAGGCGACGGTTCGCACGCCGTGGTACGCGTGGTAGTATCGATAGCTGAAGAAAATGAAGTAGTCGTAGTCGGCCTGATGGCTCCGCAAGTGCCGCACGAGTGCCTGGCTGGCCGGTCCTTCGCTGTCGAGCCACCGGAGCTCATCTGCAAGCGAATGCACGTTCTCGAACACGCGCTGCGACCGCCGTCCGAAGTCGTTAGGATTGCGTTGGTGGGAGACGGGAAACCGACGCACGGGAACACCGTTCACCGTATCGGTGCCCTCTGGAAGGGCATTGGCCCACGTGATGTAGTCCTGCGCGCAGGTCGTCAGAACTTCGACATCGGCGTGTCGAGCGAGGTGCTCGGCGATGTAGCGCGCGTGCAGCTCAGCCCCGCCGTTGAGCTCCGCGCCGTAGCGCTGGACGACGACGGCGAGCTTCACTGTCCAGACGAGCCGCCACCGGTCGACGGGGGGGACGATGGGGTCGGCTCGGAGGCAGCTGGGGCCTCGGGTGCCTCGACTGGGCCCATGGGGGTTGCCGGTTCTGGAGCCGCGGCATCCTCGCTGCGAGGGCCCGGGTCTGCAGCCGGGACACCGCCATCGGCCGGCGCCTCGGTGGTCCCCTGAGGTGCCTCGCCACCATCTGGCGCAGCGGTGCTCGAGCGTCGGCGCCCGCGTCGACGTCGCCGGCGACGCTTCTCGGGATTGGCCTCGGCATCCTCCGACTCAGTCCGACTGCGCCTGACCGGTGCTTGTTCACGCGCGGGTTGCTCCGGACTCCGAGCTCGTCGCGCCTCGAAGTCCAGCCGCCCAGCGACGGATTCGACGAGCATCTTGTGATTCTTCATCTCAATGGAAAGCCGCGTCATCTCGACCACGAGATGGTTCATGACTTCACAGTTGAGGGCCGCAATCTCGACGAACTCGGTTTGGGTTCGGGCCATCTGACTGATTACCTCGGCTTGACGCTCATTGATCTGCTGCTGCATCGTCAGCGCGTGGACAATCGGCGCCGGGTTGAAGAAGAACTTGAGGAACGGACTGAGCAGCTTGCGGGTCCGATACAGCACGCGCCCGGGGAACCCACGCGATGAGCGATAGATCGTCTCGGGGTCAAACGTAAACGACGGCGGGGCTTCGGGCGCGGTGCGGAGCGCCTTCTGCTTTTCCTGCAACCGCTTTTCATAGTAGGTGACCATGCTCGAGTGCACGTGGGTCGGGTCGAAGAAGCGCTCGAGCGTCGAATTCGCCAGCGCGCGGATCCGTTCTTCTGAGTAGCTTTCGTCCCGTTTTTCTCGTATGCGAGTCCGGATCTGCTCCATGATTTGCTCGACGTCGATCGACTCGGACTCAAGTGTGAATTCGGACATGACGATAGGTCTCGGTTTCTCGGCGTCGTGATCAGCCTAGCGGACGGTAGATAATCAGTACTATAGCCGTTGCCCAAAGTCCGACGCAGAATAGCAGCCAGGTACACGGACGATCGCGCAGCAGCATCTCGGTAGGAACCGATGCGTGCCCGATGGATCTGCGAGAGCGGGCGCTCCTCGACAGCGATGCCGGGATGAAGGCGGCCCGTGAGCGGGTCGTGGGTGCGGTATATGATCGGGAACGGAAAGGTCCAGGTGAGCCGGTCGGTCCCGAACTTCTCCACGGTCTCTGGCTCGGCCGTATACAGCGCATAGCCCACTAGTGTCGCGGCGGCGACGATAGTGATCAGCTGGTCCAACAGCGCCGCGCTGTACTGGGCCAGGGTCTGTCGGTGTGATCCGGCGTCTGCGCCCAGCAGCGTGACCTCATGTCGCCGCTTGCTCAGTCCGAGGAACAGCGCGAGCAGGATCGTGCAGACGAGCAGCCATTGGCTGATCGGCACGCTCACCGCCACGGCTCCGCCCAGAGCTCGAAGCACGAATCCGCCGGCAATCGCCAGCACGTCCAGAATGACCAGGTGTTTGAGGACGCGGCTGTATGCGACAACCAGACTGACGTAGATCAGCGAGACGACCGCGAACTCGAGGCTCAGGTACAGCGCGAAACCAAGCGCGCCCACCAGTAAAGCGACGGTCAGGTACAGCGCGAAACCAAGCGCGCCCACCAGTAAAGCGACGGTTGCTGCCAATGCGGCACCGCTCGACAGCTGGCCGGCTGCAATCGGGCGCTGAGATTTAACTGGATGTCGCCGGTCCTCGTCGCGGTCGGTCAGGTCGTTCACGAGGTACATGGCGCTGGACAACCCGCAAAAGACGCCGAACGCCCCGACCGCAACTCCAACGGCGGCGGGATCGCGAAGACGCTCGCCGAAGATCAAACCAGCAAAGACGATGAGGTTCTTGACCCACTGATCCGGCCGGAGGGAAACAAGGAGAGCGGAGATTGGGGTGCGCGACGACACCCGGTGCTCGGGTGTCGTCGCGGTTGCAAGTCGGGGTAATGGGTCACGCGCCATATCGCGCGAACCGCTAGAAACTCTTCAGGGCCTCGTCTTCATTCTCGTACGTGTCGAAGACGGTCAGGAGCTTCGTGATCGAAAGAAGATCCTCAATACGTTTCGTGAGGTTCAACAGCTTCATGTTCCCGCCCTGCCGACTCACCGTCGTGTAGGTACGTACGATTTCTCCGAGACCTGCGCTATCCACGTACGGGACACCTTCGAGGTTGAGGATGAGTTTCTTGTGTCCCTGCTGAATAAAGCTGTTGATCTTGTCTTTGAGGAGCTCGTCGCCATCACCGATGGTCAACTTGCCCTTCACGTCTAGGATCATGACATCGCCCGAAGGCCGTTCTTCGATCTGCATCGCTCATGGTCCTCCGAATGACCGGGACCGTACCATGGTCATTTTCACCCTGTCAAGAAACGCCGGATGCTGCCCTACTCGGGGTCACGCCGCATTTTCTTTCGGCTGCGTTTCCTCGCGAGCGCTTGTTTCGCACGCCGCTTGTCGCCCGGCTTCAAATAGAAGGAGTGCTTCTTGATGTCCTTGATGATGTCTTCCTGCTGCACCTTTCGCTTGAATCGGCGAAGGGCGCTCTCGATCGACTCACCATCTTGAACTCTGACTTCCGCCACCTGAACTGTCACCCCCTCCAACGTCTGTAATGATGTCTACCGCGATGTGCTAGGCTACGCGCGATCGACGGCCGGTTCGCCATTGGCCGAACCATGATCCGGCCACGAACTGACCGGCCGCTTGCGTGATCTGTGCTCCCGTGAGGATGGTCGGACCACGAGACGTTCGCGAATCTGCGATCTTAGGACGAAATCCGATCCGCCGTCAATCATCAGTTTTGCGCGTTCGAACAACGGAGTATCCCAGTAAAGTATTGTTTCTATTGAGGATACGGAGATGAAGCTGCTGATTGTCGGCGGCGGTGCGCGCGAGCACGCGCTGGCCTGGAAGCTCGGGCGCGAAAGCGACGTCGACGAGGTGATTTGCGCACCTGGGAATGCGGGAATCGAGGCCCGGTGCGTGCCGATCGATGTCGCTGACCCAAAGGCGATTCTGAGGCTCGCGACCGATGAAGGCGTCGACTTGACGGTCATCGGGCCGGAACTCCCGCTTGCTGCCGGGGTAGCCGATCGATTCGCTGAGGCGGAACGGTTGGTGTTCGGACCGGTCCAGGCCGCGGCCCGCCTCGAGTCGAGCAAGGCGTTCGCCAAGCAGTTCATGGCCCGCCACAGCATTCCAACGGCCGAATTCCGCGTCTGTCGGACCGAGGCCGACGCCATGGCCGCGTGCGAGGGGTTCGGGTACCCGGTCGTCGTCAAAGCGGACGGTTTGGCAGCAGGAAAGGGCGTGACCGTCGCGGCCGATGGGGTCGCCGCTCAGCAGGCGATTCACGAGGCCCTTGTTGAGGGTCGTTTTGGTGAAGCCGGTACGTGTCTCGTAATCGAGGAATGCCTGGTGGGCCCGGAAGTGTCGCTGTTCGTGATCTGCGACGGCCGTCAAGGTGTTGCGCTCCCATCGGCGCAAGACCACAAACGTGTGTACGACGGAGACGATGGCCCAAACACCGGTGGTATGGGTGCCTTTGCCCCTAGCCCACTGTTCTCCGAGACGTTGTCGGAGCAGGTGATGCGGGAGGTGGTCGAGCCGGTGCTCGACGGGCTTCGGCAGGAGGGTGCCGAGTATCGCGGCGTGCTCTACGTCGGTCTGATGCTGACGTCGGACGGACCGAAGGTCATCGAGTTCAACGCCCGGTTCGGGGACCCAGAGGCTCAGGTGGTGCTGCCTATGATGACGACCGATCTATCGCCGGTCCTGGTCGCGGCGGCGCGCGGAGACCTCAGCGACGCAACGTGGCGTGCCACCAGCGACCCTCACGTCGGCGTGGTCATCGCCTCTGGCGGGTATCCCGGGCCACACGAAACAGGGTTTCCGATCCGTGGGCTGGCCGAAGCGTCAGCCCTCCCGGACGTTGCGGTGTTTCACGCCGGGTCGGCACTTCGAGACGGCCAGGTCGTCACGAGCGGTGGCCGCGTGCTGACGGTGGTGGGCCACGGCGCCAGTTTCGAAACGGCGATCGCGCGAACCTATGAAGCCGTTGGGTGTATCGCGTTTTCCAACAAGCATTACCGGACCGACATCGGGCAACAAGCGCTTGCTGTCCGATACTCCACCAACTAGCGATTGAGGTGTGATGATGGCCGAGCGACAGGTCCAGATTCTGATGGGGTCTGATTCGGACGCCCCGACCATGCAGAAAACCGTCGATGTGCTGCGCGACCTCGGAGTGACGTGTGCGATGACCGTCGCCTCTGCGCATCGATCTCCAGAGCGCGTGCTCGAGCTCGTTCGAGGGGCGCCTGCGAGCGGCGTGAAAGTATTCGTCGTGGGGGCGGGAGCCGCCGCCCATTTGGCCGGGGTGGTTGCCGCCCACTCCACGCTGCCCGTGATCGGGGTCCCCATCGACTCATCGCCTCTTCAGGGGTGGGATGCGCTTCTGGCGACGGTGCAGATGCCGCCCGGCGTCCCGGTGGCCACCGTTTCGGTCGGTAAGGCGGGCGCTACCAATGCAGGCGTGCTTGCCGCTCAAATTCTTGCCCTTGCCGACCCCGAGGTCGCACAGACGCTCGCGAGCTACAAAGCTGCGCTTGCCGACAAGGTTGAACGCGCCGCGGCGAAGGTCGAGGCGAGCTAGGAGTCGCGCCGCAGAAACGGTGCGACAATTGGTCGAGGAGGACCTGATGGACGAGCTACCGTTGCCGGAGACGCTCGCGAGCTACAAAGCTGCGCTTGCCGACAAGGTTGAACGCGCCGCGGCGAAGGTCGAGCCAACGGAAGGCGATGAGCTCCGGGCGGATGGCAAAGCGAGCTAGTCCTCGAACAGCATCAATAGCAGCGCCTTTTGGGTATGGAGTCGGTTCTCCGCCTGGTCGAACACGACCGACGCAGAGCTGTCCATGACCGAGTCTGTCACCTCCTCGCCCCGATGGGCGGGTAGGCAGTGCATGAAGCACGCATCAGGCTTGGCGTGACCCATCAGCGTATCGTCGACCTGGTACGGACGGAAGAGACGCCGCCGGACAGCGAGCTCAGCTTCTTGCCCCATCGAGGTCCACACATCGGTGTAGACAGCGTCGACCCCGGTGACGGCGGCGATCGGGTCGCGAAATCGACGCAGCTCCGAGCCATGCGCCGCCACCCGTGCGACGTCAGCGTCGACTGATTGTGGCACGTCGAATCCCTCCGGCGAGGCGACGTGCACCGTGATCCCCAGCATCGTCGCCGCTTGCGCAAAGGACGTCGCGACGTTGTTGCCGTCACCCACGAAGGCCACGGTCCGGCCGCGCACGTCACCCCAGCGCTCCCGGAGCGTGAGGCAGTCCGCCAAGGCCTGACACGGATGTTCATCGTTTGACAGGGCGTTGATCACACGCAGGTCTCGCGTCGCAGTCGCCAGGTCAACCAGCCGGGATTGCTCGAAGGTGCGAACGACAGCTCCGGCGACCCATCGCTCGAGGCTGCGTCCGACGTCCGCGAGCGATTCCCGTTTGCCAAGCACGACTTCCGCTGCCGGGTTAATGAAGTCACCGCCGAGCTCGCGGATGGCGATCTCGAACGTGGACCGGGTGCGGAGCGACGGCTTCTCGAACAGAAGGGCGATGTACGTGCCCTCCAGCGCGGCCGCCGTCGCGGCCTCGCGGCCGCGATCGCGATCGCCCTTGACAGTTGTCGCCAGCTGCAAGTTGTGCTGCAGGTCCTCAGGGTCGAAATCGAGGATCGAGAGAAAGCACCGGCCGGAAAGGGGGCTGGACATCACTACGTCCGATAGTCCGCGTTGATGCGGACGTACTCTGCGCTGAAGTCGCACGTCCACACTCGGGCCGCCTCTTGGCCGCCCGTCCCGAGGTCCACCTCCAGGTCGACCTCCTTGGCGCGCAGGTGCTCCGCGGCTCTGGGTTCCCGGTCGCTGTGCACGGCGTCGTTCTCGTAGAGCACGACCGGACCGATCCGCACACGCGCGCGCGCGAGCTCGAACGCCACACCCGCGCGCCCAGCAACCGCGACCAGGCGACCCCAGTTGGGATCGCCGCCATTGAGTGCGGTCTTGACGAGAGGCGAGTTCGCGATAGCGCGGGCTGCCCGCTTGGCGTCCTCGCTGGTGGCGGCGCCGGTTACCCGGATCGTGGCGAGCTTCGTGGCGCCCTCTCCGCCTCTGACAATTTCCTGCGCGAGGTGAGCACAGACATCATGCAAGGCCTCGACGAATGCCGGATACGCGTCGTCATCGATCGCGACGCCACTTGCGCCATTCGCCAGCAAGAGAACCGAGTCGTTGGTGGAACACTCACCGTCCACGGTGATCGCGTTGAACGTATCGTCGTTGGCGCCGCCGAGGGCGCGCCGCAAGCGCACTGGATCGACGCGCGCGTCGGTCGTCAAGAATCCAAGCATCGTCGCCATCATGGGCTCGATCATGCCGGCTCCCTTGACCATGCCGCCCACGGCAAAGGATCCCGCCGCAGTGTTCACGCGGACCGCGAATTCCTTGGGTCCGGAATCCGTCGTCATGATTGCTTCGGCCGCCGCGAGGTTGGAGTCACGGGAAAGCACCCCGGCCGCCGTGGCGATTCCGCGCGTGATCTTCTCAGTCGGCAGCGGCAGCCCGATCACTCCGGTTGAGGCAATCAGAGCCTGGTCGACCGGACACCCGACAGTGGTTGCGACGGCGGCAGCCATCGTACGCGCCGCCCGCATACCAGCGCTTCCCGTGCAGGCGTTGGCGCAACCGCTGTTCACGGCGATTCCGCGGGCCGCTCCGTGGGATGTGTCCAGGTGCTCGCGGCACACGACGACAGGTGCCGCGACGGCGCGGTTGGTGGTGAAGACGCCGGCCGCGCTCGCAGGCTCGTCGGAGACGATGAGCGCGAGGTCGAGTGCATCGGTCTTGATGCCACAACCGACGGCCCCGGCTCGAAACCCCTCGGCCGCCGTGATGCCGCCGTCGATGGTGTCAATACTCAGGCTGTCTGACTTTGCCGCCATCAGGAGGCCACCTTCTTCTCGTTGTCGAGGATAACCGCGTACTGGGTGCAGCGCCGAAACCAGATGCAGCTGTGACAGTCCGACGAGATCTTGTCGGGAATCCACGGGTGCGGCACGATGGAGAACCCGAGCCGGATGAATAGTCGCGGGTCGTGGGTGAATGCGCACACGCGCGGCCGCCGCTCAGCACGGGCCACGTCGAGAACGGTCGTCAGGAGTCGGCTTCCGACACCGAGACCACGATACGCCTCCGCGACGACGAGCGATCGAACCTCGGCGGTTCGCGAGCTCAGGCGCGAAAGCTCTGCGCATCCGACGACGCCCCCGGGGCCGATGGCCACGAAAAAGCGCGGGACATGCAGAACGACCTCGCCGAGCGGTCGGGGTAGGAGGTGGCCGGACTCGACGTTCTCGGTGATCAGCCGAAATAGGTCGTCAGCCTCGTCGGCCTCGGCCGGACGAATATGAATCAGGTCCCCCGCATGCGCGGGGCTGTCGGTCAGTCGTGCGATTTGAGGTCGGCTCACGTCGCCTCCGATGCCGCTGTGTCCATAGCGGCGCCAAGACGGACGATGCCTTCGTCGATGTCGGCGTCGCTGAGCGTAAGCGGGGGTAGCAATCGAATGACCGTGCCGGCCGTTCGGTTGACGATCAGCCCTTGCTCGAGCGCGGCTCCCACGACGTGTTCGGCCACGCCCTCTCGAACCTCGATCCCCCACATGAGGCCCGTGCCACGAATCTCGCCGATCTCGGGATGCGCCGACGCGAGCGATCGAAGCCCGGCTTCGAGTCGGACGCCGGCAGTACCAATTCGCTCGAGCAGACCAGACTCCAGCGCGTCTAGAAAGACGAGCGCGGCTCGGCACGCCAGGAGATTGCCGCCGTACGTGCTTCCGTGGTCGCCATAGCTGATTGCATCCGCGACTCGCTGGCTCATCAGCGCGGCGCCTACCGCCACGCCGGCGCCGAGAGCCTTTCCGAGGGACATGAGGTCTGGCTTGAGTCCCAGCTCGTCAGAATAGAACGGACGGCCGGTGCGACCCAGACCGCACTGGATCTCATCTGCGATCAGCAGCGTTCCGGTTTCGCGGCAGACCGCGGCGATTGTTTCGGCGGTCGCGGTCGGCAGCGGAAAAACGCCACCCTCGCCCTGAATAGGCTCGACAATGATCGCCGCGGTGTCGGCCGTCACGGCTCGACGAACGGCTGCCGGGTCCCCAGGCGAGACGAATGTCACGCCCGGCACAAGTGGCTGAAAGGGATCGCGATAGGCGGCACCCGACGTGACGGACAGCGCTCCAAAGGTCCGTCCATGGAAGGACCGGTCGAAGGCGACGATATCGGTCCGGGACGTTTCGCCGCGCGTGTGCCAGTAGCGTCGGGCAAATTTCAGGCACCCCTCGACCGCCTCGGCCCCGCTGTTGCTGAAAAAGACGCGATCAAGACCGGAGAGCCGCGTCAGCCGCTGGGCGACCGCGCCCTGCAACGCGTGAAAGAACAGGTTGGACGTGTGAACGAGCTCCCGTGCTTGCTCGCTGATCGCGTCCGCGAGGCCCACGTGCGCATGTCCGAGCGCCGCCACTCCGATTCCCGAAAGAAAGTCGATGTACTCTCGGCCGTCGGTGTCGACCAGCCGTGCGCCGTTCCCCCTCACGAAGACGACTGGAATGCGCTTGTACACCTGGAGAACGTGGGCGGCTTCGATGTCCCGAATCTGCCCGGCATCAACCGTCATCGTCTCTTGCTCCCAGGTGTGTTGGTGACCCGCGTCATACCGGACGCATCACTGATCTCGAGAAACGCCTTTCGCCGACCATCGACGATGGCCACACTATCTACGCCGCCCGCGCGGGCAGATTGACAGGCGAGCAGCTTCGCCACCATCCCGGCGCTCGCCTGACCCCCCTGGATCAGCCGGTCCACGCGGGCTCGGTCGGCGACAGGTATGGTCCGGCCGCTCGCGTCGAGCACGCCCGCGGTCGTCCCCGCGACGATCAGGGTCCGCGCGCCGATCCTGGGAGCGAGATCGCCGGCCAGGGTGTCGGCGTTGACGTTATAGAGGCGCCCCACCCGGTCGACACCGATGCTTGCGACGACAGGGATGTGCCCCGCGCTGGTCAGCTCCGCGATGAGGCGAGCCGAGCCATTCCCGGTTGGCACGCCGACGAAGCCCAGGTCGACCGACTTGCCGTGCACGGTCCGATACCGCCCTGCTCGGCGAACCTGTGTCAGGCCACTATCGACCCCTGTGAGGCCAACTGCGCTACCGCCCGCTGCGCCGAGCGCCGCCACGAGTCGGGTGTTCACCCGGCCGGCCAGCACTCCGAGTACGACGTCCAGTGTCTCGGCGTCGGTAGTCCGTAAGCCGTCGACGGCCCGCTTTGGAATTCCCAGCCGGGCCATGTCGCGGTCCACTTCGCGTCCGCCGCCATGCACGACGACGATCGGCGCTCGTCCCGATGCCTCGACGAGCGCCTTGGCAATTCGCCGGAGTCGGCGAGGCTCCTCGAGCAGCTCACCCCCGAACTTGACCAGCGTTGGACGCCGTCGCGGCATTAGCCGAGCCCTTCGCGCTCGTCAAGTCCCAGGGCGACGTTCATACACTGCAGCGCCTGGCCCGCCGCGCCCTTCAACAAGTTGTCGATGCACGAGACGATCACGAGACGGCCGGTCGCCTCGTCAAGCGTCCACCCGATGTCGCAGTAGTTGGTGTAGGCGACGTGCGCGATCTCTGGTAGTGAGCCGGCGCGTAACCGCACGAACGGCGCGTCGGCATACGCATCGTTGAACACGTCATTGATCGCCGCGGCGCTCGCGCCTGGCGTGACGCGCGTGTAGATCGTCTCGAGAATGCCTCGGTCGAACGGCACGAGGTGCGGCACGAACGTGACGTCGTGCTCGAGCTCCTGCTCGATCTCTGCGCCATGGCGGTGCGAAAAGACCCCGTACGGCACGATGTTGGCGTGACACTCCGAGAAGTGATATCGCAGCTTCGGTTGGCGTCCGGCCCCGGAGAGTCCCGACTTGGCGTCGATGGTGATGTCACCGGTCACGAGTCCGGCGGCGACGAGCGGCTCGAGCGCCAAGAGCGCAGCGGTCGGATAGCATCCGGGGCAACTTACGAAACGCGCATCCCGAAGCTGCTCCCGATGACGCTCTACCAGTCCATACACGATTGGATGCTCGAGCTGGGGCGTCTTCGGATACCAGCGCTGTCGCAGCTCGGTGTCTCTCAGCCTGAACGCGCCGGAGAGGTCGAGGACTCGTCGGCCCTTCGACAGGAGCTCCGGGGCTAGCTCGGCGCTGACCGCCTCGGGTAGCGCCAGGAACACTACGTCGGCATCGGCAAGGCGATTCACGTCGAGCCCGGAGAGATCGCCATCCCAGATGCTGGTCAACGCCGGCAGCGTCCGGTTCTCATCTCCCGTACTTGACGTCATGGCGGCCGTGACCTCGGCGCTGGGGTGACGCGCGACCAGACGAACCAACTCCTGACCCGCGTATCCGGTGGCCCCGACGACTCCAATTCGTAGCTTCATGGTCTCTTGGCCTGGTCTATTGCCGACCGAGGTGTATACTTATGCGAATATAAGTTTATTTATACGATTTTTACCGCCGCGCCGTCAAATAGAAGGACCACCCTCGTGCAAGAAAGCCACACTGTGAAGGAGATCGTGGCGTTGCGCCCATCCGTTTACTATTGTATAGTAATTCATCGTCACGCATAAATATGAAGCACTACCGGCAGTCTGCCATCCTTGATCTGGTCGCACGAGAGGAGATCGCGAGCCAAGATCAGCTGAGGCATCGGCTGCGCGCAAAGGGATTCAACGCAACCCAGGCCACGATCTCGCGCGATATCAAGGAGCTTGGGCTCGTCAAGCGGGCTGCCGATGGCGCCTATCAGAAGCCCGGCGTTCTTGCCGAGTCTCGTGGAGCGGCCGACGCGGCGGTGAGGCGAGCAGTGGCCGACTACCTGCGTCGGGTCGACCAAGTCCAACAGCTCATAGTGTTGCGGACGGATCCTGGCCTTGCGCAGCCGCTCGCGCTGGCCATCGACCGCGCCGAGCTGGCGGAGGTTGTCGGAACCGTCGGCGGGGATGACACCATCCTTGTCATTACGCGCCATGCTCGCGCAGGGCGCGAGGTGAAGCGGTTATTGGAGGGCTGGGCCAGAGGATGAGCGCCGCGGCACGGTAAGTAGTCGTCGGCGACGGAGGAATCATGGAAAAGATTGTTCTCGCGTACTCCGGTGGGCTCGATACGTCAGTCGCGGTCAAGTGGCTCGCCGACAAGTACGACGCCGAGATCATCGCGGTCACCATGGATCTAGGGCAGGGCAAGGAGCTCGACGACATCAGAGAGCGCGCCATCGGTGTCGGCGCGGTGCGCGCACACGTGGTCGACGTTCGGGAAGAGTTCGCGCGTGACTACATCGTGCCGGCGCTTCAAGCCGGGGCGATGTACGAGGGCAAGTATCCGCTGGCAACCGCGCTCGGTCGCCCCTTAATCGCCAAGAAGCTCGTTGAGATCGCCCAGTTCGAGAACGCCGGGATGATCGCCCACGGATGCACCGGCAAGGGCAATGATCAGGTACGCATGGACGTATCGGCGCGCGCGCTGGATCCGAGCATCGGGGTCGTCGCTCCGGCCCGTGAGTGGGGTATGACCCGTCCGGATGAGATCGAGTACGCCAAGACCCACGGCATTCAGGTGCCGACGACGGTCGAGAGCCCCTACAGCACTGACTCCAACCTCTGGGGGCGGTCGATCGAATGCGGCGTACTGGAGGACCCCTGGACCGAGCCGCCGGAGGATATCTACGCGCTCACGAAGTCGCCGACGGAATGCCCCGATGTGCCCGCGTACGTCGAGGTG
This sequence comes from Vicinamibacterales bacterium, assembly GCA_965216615.1. GTDB lineage: Bacteria > Acidobacteriota > Vicinamibacteria > Vicinamibacterales > UBA8438 > CAUZIB01. The sequence goes on from OZ244182.1 coordinate 566,521, forward strand.
GAGTTCGAAGCCGGCCGGCCCACGAAGGTCAACGGTGTGGGGATGCCGCTCACGGAGTTGATCCACTCACTCGAAACGATCGCCGGGGCGCATGGCGTGGGACGCATCGACATGGTCGAGAACCGTCTCGTCGGCATCAAGTCACGTGAAATCTACGAGGCGCCGGCCGCGATGCTCCTTCACGCGGCCCACCGGGAGCTCGAATCGCTGGTGATTCCAAAAGATCTCGAGCGGCTGAAAGACAGTCTCGGCCGAACGTACGCCGACCTGGTGTACAACGGGCTGTGGTTCACGCCGACCCGCGAGGCCATTGATGCGTTCGTGGCGAAGGTCCAGGAGCGTGTCACAGGAACCACGCGGCTCAAGCTCTATCGCGGTGACTGTCGCGTGGTCGGCCGAAAGTCTGACTACGCGCTCTACGACACCGGATTGGCGACCTACGACGAAGGCGACGTCTTCGACCATTCGGCGGCCGTGGGCTTCATCAAGCTGTGGGGGCTGCCAGTCGAGACGGCCGCGCGGCGGGCTCCCCGCTCGCCATCGGTTACCGAACGTGACGCATCGCCGGCCGAATCGTCAAGGTGAGCTCCCGCATGACCGAAGATCGCCATCTCTGGTCCGGTCGCTTCGCTGAGGCTCCCGATCAGAACGTATTCGAGTTCCAGTCTTCGTTTCGTTTCGACCACCGACTGTTCGATGACGACATCGAGGGCAGCCTGGCGTGGACCGAAGCACTGGTCGGAGCTGGGGTACTGTCCGCGGATGACGCAGCCGCGATCACAGCCGGTCTGACCGAGATCAGAGAACGCGGCCGACATGATGCTGGGTATCTAGCGGGGGCTGACGAGGATGTCCACGCGTTCGTCGAACGGCGATTGATCGAGCAGGTTGGCGACGTCGGCCGGCGGCTTCACACGGGCCGCTCGCGCAACGAACAAGTGTCGCTCGACCTCCGGTTGTACGTCCGCCGCCGACTTCAGGACGTCCAGCTCGACGTGCTCAAGCTGGCGGCCGCACTGGGGGATCGCGCCGAGGCGGCCGGCGGCGCGCTGATGCCGGCGTACACGCATCTACGGCGCGCGCAACCGATGCTCGCCGCGCATTACTTCCTGGCGCATGCAGCGGCGCTCAGGCGCGACCACGCCCGACTCGAGCACGCCCGCGGCGAAGCCGACGCGCTACCGTTGGGCTCGGGAGCGGTCGTTGGCACGAGCTACGCCATCGATACGACACGGCTGGCGGCCAGACTTGGCTTCTCGCGTGTGGTGGCAAACAGCGTCGACGCCGCAGCCGACCGTGACTTCGTCTCGGCGGCGCTTCATGCGTATGCACTCATCATGGTGCACCTGAGCCGGCTGGCCGAGGACCTCATCCTCTTTACTGGCGAGGAGTTTGGGTTCTTCGAGCTCGCTGACGCGGTCGCCACCGGCAGCAGCCTCATGCCCCAGAAGAAGAACCCCGACCCACTGGAGCTCGTTCGAGGCAAGACGGGGCGAGTGGTGGGACACCACCTCGGCTGGCTGACGACGATGAAGGGTCTTCCGAGTGGCTACAACAAGGACCTTCAAGAAGACAAAGAGGCGCTCTTCGACGCGGAGCAGACGGTCCGTGACTCGGTGCGGGCCACCACGACCGTCGTCGCGACCCTTGGCATTCGCGAGGCCGCCGCGCAAGCAGCGGCAACCGGGATGCTCTTGGCGACCGACGTCGCGGATTATCTCGTCAATCGAGGTCTGGCGTTTCGCAGTGCGCACGAGGTGGTCGGGGGCATCGTGCGCGACCTGGTCGAACAGGGGCGTCAGTTTGATACGCTGACGGCCGAAGAGTGGAGGTCGTATCACGAGCTGTTCGATGCGGATATCACCGCTCACATCACTGGAGCTGCCTGGAGCTGGATCGGTCGAGGCGCGCCGCACGCCGCAATCGACGAATCCAGACGCGGTTCGCCAGGCGCTGGACGATCTGAAAGCATGGGTAGCGTCGGCCAATTGAGTCGATCGCGCGCGTCGGTGTGGCCGGTCCGGGGCCGACAGGGCTCGCCGTCTAAGGGATTGCCACGGCTTTAGCGGCTCTGCTAGACTCAGAGCTTCCCGCATGTTGACGCTTCCAACCCTGGCCATCGGGTAGCTGTAGCGCCGTCGGGTTTCACGTGCGGAGTCGACCCCACGCGCGTCTGTGCCATCACAGACTTTGGTCGAGATGACCACGAGCAGGTCCTCGTATACGGGCTCTGCGCTGCGCGTTGTTGGGATGATGAACGCCATTCGAGGAACACGAGTCGATTGCCCATGAGCGAACATGATCGCGCGCCCGAAGAACCTGACGGCGCGGAACCGGTCATGCACTCTGAAGACGCCGACCCCGCAAAGACCGACGGTGGGGGCGAGGCTTCGGAGGAGGGCCCGGTTCGGCGCCCGTTGATCCGTGCCACCCTTCAGTTGCCCGAGGGTACCCCCGCGACGCCGCGGGAACCCCCCGTCTTCACTAGCCATCAGCAGCCGGCGCGAGGATCTGGCGGACGACAGCCGAACCGGAACGGCCGTTTCATGAGGGACGGCGGACCGAATTCGACGACGCCGAACAAGGCCAAGAAGCGAAGCAACCGCGGTAATTCCCAACGCGCGCGTGGCGACAGCGGATCCTCGCAGCCATCCGGTAATCGGAAGTGGTCAAGTAGTCGCCCAGACCGCCAAGGCCAGCCTCGAACTGATCCCGGTAACCGGTCCCCGTCGTCTCGCCGCGATAGAGGGCGCAAGCGCTGAATGTGCGACCTCACCGATGGGTGTGCTTAGTGGATCGAACGGCCTCGTGGTCGGTGTGGCGAACAAGCGATCGCTCGCGTGGGCGATCGCGAAGGCGGCCGACGCCGCTGGCGCCCGTCTGACCCTGAGCTACGCGAACGATCGTTTCGGCGAGAACACAAGCGCGTTGGCCGAGACCCTCAGCCAACCCCCCCAACTTGTCGGATGTGACGTCACGAGCGACGACGAGATCGCCGCGCTGGCGTCGGCGGTGGACGCAGAGCACGGCGGGCTCGACTTTCTCGTTCATGGTGTGGCCTTCGCATCACGCGAATCCATCAACGAACCATTCGTTCAGACCTCTCGACCAGACTTCCTCCAGGCCCTTGATGTGAGCGCCTTCTCGCTCGTGGGCCTCGCGAGGGCCGTCGTCCCGCTCATGGACAAGCGCGGCGGGGGCAGCATCCTGACCCTGACTTACATGGGCAGTTCGCGCGTCTTTCCGCACTACAACGTCATGGGTGTGGCCAAAGCTTCGCTCGAGGCGTCCGTTCGATACCTTGCTAGTGATCTCGGCCCGTCCAACGTGCGCGTCAACGCGATCTCCGCTGGACCGATCAAGACGCTGGCGGCCTCGGGCATTTCCGGTTTCAGCCAAATCCTCCAGCACTATCGCGACCGAGCGCCGTTGCGACGCACGGTCGATGCCGACGAGGTTGCGGACGCGGCGATGTTCCTACTGAGTGGGGCCAGCCGCGGTGTGACCGGGGAGGTACTGATGGTGGACGGCGGCTATCATGTCACCGGTATGTAGGGATGTGGTTCCGGCGCGCGCGCGGCGCGTTCCTACGGCTGGTTCAGGCGCGGATGGCCGCGGCCATTGCCGGTACTACGCTGGTCGCGGCCGCGGGCGTGTTGGCGGTTCTCGAGTTGCCCTGGGAGTCGTGGTGGACCGACGGGTTGAGCGTCGTGCTCGGCGGCACCGGCGGCGCGATGCTCCTGTTCGCGGTCGGCGCGCGCCGACCGGACTGGGTCGATCCTGAGGGATGATGCGGAGTGCGGTGATTCGAAAATAGGCGGCCGCCTCGGCGCCCTCGGCGCACAAGCTATTTCCGAATCGCTGCACTAGAATCGTTCGTGCCTCATCGGGTTCCCGGCGCTCCATCCACCGACACAGCCGACTATCTCAGCGGCAAACCGATCACCTACTACCGCCCCCGCGGAAGTGCCGAAATCCGGCATCTGATTGACGAGGGCTTTCAGGCCTTCAACGCCGGTCGCCTGGCCGAGGCGTGTCACATCTTTACTGACGGGATGCTCGACCCGGGTCACGACACGACGATCGGGCTCACGGTGGCTGGCGCAATGACGCCGGCTGGTCTTGGCGGGTGCGTCATCGAGTTGATGGAGCGCGGCCTGGTCGACTTCGTCGTCAGCACGGGCGCGAACCTCTACCACGACCTGCACTACGCGCTGAACTTCACGCTGCACCGTGGGTCACCGTTCCTCGACGACGTGGACTTGCATGAGCGCGGCATCATTCGCATCTACGACGTGTTGTTCCGCGCCGACGTGCTCCTGAAGACCGACGCGTATCTCCGAGACTTTCTCGTTCGCAGTGACCTCGAGGGCCCAATCTCCTCAGCGGAGCTTCACTACCGAATCGGTCAGGATCTGTTGGCGCGGGCGCCGGCGTGCACCGATCATTCGGTCGTGGCCAAGGCCGCCGCACTTGGCATCCCGATCTACACGTCATCGCCCGGCGATAGTTCGATCGGAATGAACGTGGCCTACCACGAGCTCATCCACGGTAGCCAGCTGATGGTCGACGCCAATCGGGATGTGAATGAGGTGTGCGCGATCATTCTCGCGGGTGAGAAGAACGGGGGACTCATCCTCGGCGGCGGCTCGCCGAAGAACTTCTACCTGCAGGGGCAGCCCACCCTCTGGGAGGTGTACGGGATTCCGAAAGGGGGCAACGACTACTTCATTCAGTTCACCACCGATCAAGTAGTGTGGGGAGGTTTGTCTGGCGCCACACCATCGGAGGCGGTCAGCTGGGGGAAGGTGAACCCTGGCATGCTGCCCTCGACCGTGGTGGCCTACTGCGACACGACCATTGCCTTTCCGCTGTTCTGTGAGTACGTCGTGGGGTCGGGGACTGGACAGCGAACGCAGAAGGCGCTGTATCACCAGCGGGACTCCCTGGTCGACGAGCTCGAGCGGCAGGCTCGGGCTCGGCGAGCGGCTGCCGACGCGTAGTCGGCGAAGGCTGCGTCCGTCCCCTCGGGATCGAGCGCGTAACCATGGGAACACTGGCGTCAGAGCTTGGACCACACGTCGGAAAGCTGAGTCAACAGCCTCGCGTGTATGCCGATGCCAATGTCCCGGCCGGCGTGATTGCTTACCTGCGGGATCGTTTGAACTGGGATGTCCTAGCGGTGGTCGAACACGACGAGCTGCGGCGCGCGAGCGACCGCGAGCACTACCGCTTGGCCCGGCAGCTCTGCCGCAGCGTCATCAGCCTCGATGAAGACTTTCTCGATTCCCGCCGCTTTCCGCCGCACGAGAGCCCAGGGGTCATCGTGTTGTCAGCGCCTGACGAACGTGGCCTCGTCCGCCTCCTTCACAAGGTGGACCGAACCCTGTTCACAGAGCGTGGTCGACGTGGGCACCCAGCGGCCGAACCGCCGCTAGTTGGTCGCATCATTCACGTACATCCGGAGTGGGCAGCGCCGCAGCCGCGCAAGACGGGCCGCCGGCGCCGGGTAGGACAAAAGGCGTAGCGGGAAGCGCGGAAACCGGTTCTAGTGTGCGCTGTCTGCTTGACCCGAGGGGGGGGCGGCTTTCGCGTCGGTCGCCCGGTCCACATAGGTCGCGAATGATGTCGGCGTTTCCCAGACGGTCACCCGCACGACCGGAAACCCCAAGCGTCGGGTCTGGTCGAAGATCAAGTACGCGATGTGCTCGACCGTGGGATTCTCGTCGACGACAAATACCGGCTCGTGGTGTTGCTGGAGCGCGGGCAGCAGCGGGTCGTCGCGGTGCAGGATCATCTTGTGGTCGAGCTCTTGGTCGATCCACCCTTTGACGACACGCTTGATGTCACCGAAGTCACAGACCATGTGACGGTCGTCGAGTGAGGCGCTCCGAACTTCGATTTCCGCGACAGCATTGTGACCGTGCGGATGCTTGCACACGCCGTCGTAATGCAGAAGGCGGTGGCCGTAGCAGAAGTCGATGCGCTTGGTGACGGAGTACATCGTGTCGCGAGCGTGAAGCCGATTCAAGCAGTTTTCCGATGGTAATCGACGGTTCAAACGGGGGTCAAGAAACGGTGAGCGCGGTACGGAGTTCTTCACCGCGATGGCTCGGGCATTTCGACCGGTCGTTGAATCGCCGCTTGCGTTCCGCCTAGTTTTTTTGATATATCAAAAGCACAGTATGCTCTGTTCAAAAAATAGGATTCTATTGCACGAAACGGTTTTGGCGCTCGCTCTCCTCATCGGGTGTGCGGCGCCGACGAGCGCCCAGGTTCTCAGGAGCGCGAGCGAGCCGTCGCGCACGGGTTCCTCCGGAGCGTCGACCGGACCGATCTCCGGGTACATGGACTTCCACTACAACAACCGGCAGGACGAGGATGCGATCCTCGATTTCCATCGTTTCGTGCTGCTGTTCAACCACAGCTTCTCCGACCGAATCCGATTCGTGGCCGAGCTCGAGCTGGAGCACGCCGTGGTGTCGAACGAGACGGAAGGCGAGCTCGAGCTCGAGCAGGCCTACGTCGACTTCTTGTTGAGCCGGTCGTTCAACCTGAGGGCAGGCATGATGCTCGCGCCTATCGGCATCATCAATGAGCGCCACGAGCCGCCGGTGTTTCATGGAGTGGAGCGACCCTTCGTGGACACCGTGATCATTCCGACGACCTGGTTCGATGTCGGCGTCGGCGCACACGGTGAGCTGCGGGGTGGGTTTCGATACCGCCTCTACGCGATGGCGCCGTTAGATGCTACCGGATTCAGTGCCGAAGAGGGGATTCGAGAGGGTCGGCAGAAGGGTGCGGAGTCGAACGCGCGTTCGCTGGCCGGCACCGGGCGGTTCGAGTATGTCGGACAGCCCGGGCTGGTGTTGGGGACCAGCTTCTGGAGCGGCGATACGGGGTTTCGCGACGTGCGGTTCGACACGAGCGTGACCATGGTCGAGTTCGATGGTCGGTACCGGATCGGCGAGTTCGAGACTCGTGGACAATACGCCCACGGATTCCTCGACGGGATGGGCGACCTGAACGCATCGCGGCAGCGGACGATCGGCGTGAGTCCGAACGTGGCCGATCGCATCCGGGGGTTCTACTTCGAGGGGTCGTACTTCGTGCTGGCGAAACCTGCGCCGCGCGAGCTGGCGGTGTTTCTCCGATACGAGAACTTCGATACGCAGTACCGGATGCCGTCGGGATACCAGCCACTCAAGGAGTTTGACCGAGACGCGTGGGTGGTCGGCATGACCTATTTCCCCGACCCAGACGTCGCGGTCAAGATCGACTACACGATCCTGAGAAACCAAAGTACCGTGATCAAAGCTCCGAACTCGTTGAACATTGGCCTGGGATGGTGGTTCTGATGTCGACGCGTCATCGCTATTGGATTGCCGTCGTCCTCGGCGTCGGTGTCGTCGGCACCCTTGCCGCGTCCCGGCCCACCCGCGCCGGCGCGCCGGATCGGCAGGTTGTGGAGATCGTGGCCGAGCGCTTTTCGTTCACGCCGTCCGAGATTCGGGTGCCGGTCGGCAGCACCCTGGAGCTCCGCGTCCGTAGTGAGGACACGATGCACGGGTTCCGAATCGTGGGACGCGGTGTCGACGTCAGCGTCCCGAAGAGGCGGCAGGGTGAGGCGGTCGTGCTGTTCGAAGCCGAGGAAGTCGGACAGTACCGGTTCGAGTGCTCGCGTCTGTGTGGCGCAGGTCATAACTTCATGCGTGGCGAGATCGTCGTGTTCTCCGATGAGTAACGTCCGAGGGTTTCGCGTAGGTGCCGCTCTCCGGCTTGTGGCAGTCGCCGTTTTGGTGCTGACCGCTCCAATCGCACCGATTGCCCAGCGTGAGGTGCAGTTCGGAGACCCGCTGCCCGGAGTCACACCGGAAGAGTTCGAGGCGTTCAGTCTTGGCCTGGAGGACTTCCTCGAGGTGGAGGACGCCGAAGAAGGACTCGGTCCTGCCTATAACGGCACGAGCTGCGCCGAGTGTCACAGCGTGCCGGCCATCGGCGGCATCGCTCCGGTGACGACCGTTCGGGCCGGCCGACGCTTGTCGGATGGGAGCTTTCAGGATTTTGACCCCGAGCGAGGCTCGCTGTTTCAGCTCTTCTCGATCCCAACCCACGGATGCCAGTCGGTCATTCCCTCCGACGCCAACGTGATTGCGCGGCGTGCGCCGATCCCGCTGTTCGGGGCCGGACTTGTGGAGGCGATTCCGGACGAGGCGATCGTCGCGCTCGAAGATCCGCATGACCTCGACGGTGATGGTATTAGTGGTCGTGCCGCACGAGTGATTGATCTGGACTCCGGTGCGCAGCGGGTCGGCCGCTTCGGCTGGAAGTCGCAGGTCGCGACACTCATCGTCTTTGGTGCCGATGCGTATCGAAACGAGATGGGGATCACGAACGCGATCTTCCCGGAGGAGCTGACCTTCAACCTCACTGAGGAGCAGCTCCGCGAGTGTGATCCGATTCCCGAGCCTGAAGACATACCCGAGCTCGGCACGGGTCTACGGGGAATCGACAACTTCGAGGCGTTCATGCAGCTCCTGGCGCCGCCGCCGCGCGGACCGATGACGCCGACGGTGCTCGCGGGTCGTGAGGTGTTCGACGCGGTCGGATGCGCCGCCTGCCACGTGCCGGCGCTGGCGACCGGGCCCAGTCCGAACCCCCTTTTCGACCGCAAGATGGTTCCACTGTTTTCAGACCTGTTGCTCCACGACGTGGGAACTGGTGATGGCATTGCGCAGGGCGACGGCGGGCCGGGAGAGATTCGCACCCCGGCGTTGTGGGGCCTTCGTTTTCGACGACCGCTACTGCACGATGGCAGCGCCGCCACGATTGCCGAGGCGGTAGATCGGCACGGCGGGGAGGCTGGGACAGCGCGCATCCGCCTCGAATCGTTGTCACCACAGGCCGTCTCGGCTCTGCTCGCATTTCTGGAGTCGCTGTAGCGGGCGCCCGGGCCCAGTGCCCCACCGGGTTACCGGCGCCGCCGGCCGCCTTCCAGTTTCCGTCTTCTTTTTTGCTGGCTCCTATCTCCTGTTTCCTGTTGCCTTCCCGATTGCCGCGGCCCAACCACCTGCAGCTTGGCAGCTGCGCGCATCCCAATCGTGATCGACCGGTCGCCGCCGCCGCGCACGATGACTTGGTCGGCTGCTGTGTCCCGCGACTCGACACGCACGGGTTGACCTGGTGTCAAGTCGCTCGTCTCCAGGAAGCGCAGAAAGTCCGCATCTTGATCGGCGACTCGGGTGAGGACAACTGGTGTATTCAGGGGGCACGTCAACAGGGTCTGATAGTCTGGCGTGGCCATCGCTCCGTCCGAGTCGGGGATCGGATCGCCATGGGGATCGACAGACGGGCGTCCCAGCATCGCGTCGATCCGATCGATCAGTCGATCAGATGCGGCGTGTTCGAGACGCTCGGCCTCGTCGTGCACGTCGGCCCAGCTCATGCCAAGTACCTCGACCAGGAACAACTCGATGAGACGGTGGCGCCTGAGCACGAGCGCGGCAAGTTTCCGTCCCGCCGAGCTCAGGCGAACCCCAGCATAGGGCTCGTAGTCGACCAAGCCCGATTCGGCGAGCGCCTTGACCATGGTTGTCGCCGTGCCAGGAACGACACCAAGCGCCGCCGCCAGCTGCCCCATCGGAACGAGCTGATCCTCGTCCAGAGCTGACTGGGCCTGGTACATTGCCTTCAGGTAGTTCTCGACTGTGCTCGAAGGTAGCAAGGGTTCACCCCGGAACAAGCCAGCTTGACTTCCGACGTCCGTCTCCCGACAATGTATTTTGAGTCATCAAAAATAAGGTTGTCAAACCTCAAATGTCGAATCCGGATCCCGCGGAAGCGCTGCTCGTCTTCGCCGTCATCGTTGCCGGCCTGTCCGTCTTCCTGTGGCCGCGGTACGGATTGATTCCGCGGCTCCTGAAACTCTTTCGGCTTGGCGAGCGGGTGCGCCTGGAAGACGCGCTCAAACATGTCTACAAGTGCGAGCGGGCCGGTACGGCCTGCTCGCTTGAAAGCTTGGCAGGCCGCCTGGAGATCTCGGTCGCCCGGGCGGCCGTTCTGCTCTCGAGTCTTGCCACAATGGGCCTGGTCCGTATGGACGACCACGGGCCGACCCTCACCGGCGAGGGCAGACAATCGGCCATTCGCCTGGTTCGAACCCATCGGCTGTGGGAGCGATACCTCGCAGACCGGACGGGGGTACCCGCCGGCGAGTGGCACGACCGGGCCGAGGACATGGAGCACGCGTTGTCGACCGAGGAGGTCGATGAGCTCGACTCTCGATTGGGCCATCCGCCGTGGGATCCGCATGGCGAT
>CBDCGH010000001.1:0-11543 GCA_965216615.1 Vicinamibacterales bacterium
GCAGTGCGACCCCTGCACGGTAGGCGTCGTGCTAGCGTCAGCGGGGGAGACCCCCCGGCTTTGCCGGGGCGGCACCCAGAGTTTGACAATTCCGGGAGTGGAATGAGGAACTCCCGATCGTGAGCCGGCAAAGCATCACGAAGGGGAGTCCTCATGACGAGCTATCGCAGTCTAAACCACACGAAGTGGGCGTGTCAGTATCACGTGGTGTTCATCCCGAAGTATCGGAAGAAGGCGATCTACGCCGACTTGCGCCGGTATCTGGGAGATGTGCTGCGCCGCTTGGCCCAGCGGCGCGAGAGCGAGGTGGAAGAAGGGCACTTGATGGTCGACCATGTTCACCTCATGTTGTCGATTCCCCCGAAGTACTCGGTGGCGGATGTGATCGGCTACATCAAGGGGAAGAGTGCGATCCACATCGCTCGAAACTTCGCGGGGCGGCCGCGCAATTTCGTGGGGCAGCACTTTTGGGCTCGAGGCTACTTCGTGTCCACGGTGGGGCGGGATGAGCAGGCGATCCGAGCGTACATCCAGGACCAGGAACGAGAAGATCAGCGGTTAGAGCAACTTCGGTTCGATTCAGGTAGCCACCCGTAGGGTGGCTCAAGTGGCCGCGCAGCGGCCACGTTCCACAGGCCGCTTTGAGCGGCTCACAACTAAAGCCCCCGGCTCTGCCGGGGGATACTTACATGGCCCTGGGAGCGGAACGACGAGGTGCGGGGTGTTATTGAAGCCGAGGTACTCGATCTTGCCAGCGACAGCTTCAATGTCCAGTTCCCCGCCGATAAGCGGCGCCTTGCCGACTGGTCGCTTGCCGGCGTGGCATCGGCGGTTGATGGCCTCATCGCCGATCCAGATGTGGATCTGATCCTGACGTTGGGGCCCGTTGCCTCGACATACGCCGCGAGACTGGGCATGTTTCCCACGCCGCTTGTCGCGGTCTTCGTCATTGACCCGGAGGTGCAGGGAATACCGGTGGTCGCTAGCGATCAGGGCGACCGCGTCAGCGGTGTGCCCAACCTCAACTACGTCACCTTTCCCTCAGACATCGAGCAGGATGTCCGTCGCCTTCGGGAACTCACGCCACTCGGTCGGCTCACGTTGCTGACCAGCGAGGGGCTTGCCGCGGCGGTCCCCGAACTCGAGGCGAATCTGTTGAACCAGGCCAGAGTCTCGACCTCGATCTGTCAATTGTCAGGGTAGGGACATCGGCGAGTGCGGCGATCGGGGCCATTCCGGAGAGTGCCGACGCCGTGTACGTCTATCCGCTCATGCAGTTGCCGCCCGGAGAGTTCGGTCGCCTCGTCGAAGGGCTGATCGAGCGCCGGCTGCCAAGCTTCTCGTACTGGGGACGTCGAGAAGTCGAGATGGGATTGCTGGCAAGCCTCTATACCTCGGATGAGTTCGGGCGCCTTGGCCGACGGATCGCGTTGAATGTCCAACGGATTCTGCTTGGCGAGGACGCGGGTGGTTTGGCCGTCGACTCCCAGCGGCGGGTCCGATTTTCACTGAACGTCCGCACCGCGGAACTGGTCGGTGTCCACCCGTCGTGGAGCATCTGGACCGAGGCCGAGCTTCTCGGAGACGAGGCGAGCGCCCCCTCGCGTCAGTTGAACCTGTCGATGGTGGCTCAGGAGGCGGTGCGCGCCAACCTCGCGTTGCTCGCAACGCGCCGTTTCGTGGCGGCCGCCGATCAAGAACGGCGCATCGCCCGTTCCGTGTTGTACCCGAGGGTGTCGGTGGCCGGCGTCGGAGAGGTGATTGACCGCGATCGGGCGGCGTCGTTTGGCGGGGGGCCTCAGCGTCTGAGTGTGGGATCGGCGTCGGTATCGCAGTTGCTCTACTCGGATGGCGCGCGAGCCAACGTCGAGATTCAGGACGAGTTGCAGTTGTCGCGCGTGCAGGAATTGGAGCAGACGCGACTCGACATTGTGCTCGATGCGACGGCGGCCTACCTTGATGTGCTCCGCGCCAAGGCGTTTGAAGACATCCAGCGCGAGAATCTCAGTGTCACGCGTTCGAATCTCGACCTGGCGCAGGTGCGGCAGGGGCTCGGCGTCGCGGGACCGGCCGAGGTGATTCGCTGGGAGAATCAGATCGCCAACAACCGCCGAAACGTGATCGACGCGAGTGCTCGGCGCAACGTCGCCTATACCCTTCGGGCCGTCGCTGAGCCGTCACGTGGTACGCGAGCGTCGTCGGATCTCCTCGATGTTGAGGGCGATCGAGTGGTTTGACCGGAGCAGTTCGTCCAGAACCTCCTCACGGGGCCGGGCAGATCGACCCGTGGGTCGAGGATCCTCAAGGAAGGGCCACAACAGCTCACGTATGACGGGCGGCAGCATGCCCTCCAGGTACTCGAGCGCCGTTCCCCGAAGCCGGGCGTCGTCGGTGTGCAAACCCCTGAAGGCGATGCTCAGCGGCTCCGCAGGCAGCACCAACGAGAGCAGCGTAAAGATGTGCCCGAGGCTGCGGCTCGCGCGGTCTTTGACAAACTCGTCGACGAAGACGGCCTCCCGTCCCTCGCTGTCTTCGGGAGTCTGGAGCAGACGCTCGCTTCTCCAGACCGCTCGGCCGACAGTGGTCTCACGCCGGATGATCTCAAGTACCCGGTCTCGATCGACCGTGACGGACGGATTCTTCTGGACAATCGTCGCCAACGAGCGCGCGCACTGGTGGCGGACGTCGAAGCGGGCGTCGTTGAGACCCAGGAGGAGCCCGTCGGCAGCTCGTTGCGACGTACAGCGCGCGAGGATACGCGCCAGACGTCTCCGAACGGCCAACTCCGTGTTCCGGTCCGTCAGCACGTCGATGAGCTGGCCGACGCGTACCTCGGCGACTCTTCCCAACGCGAACGCGGCGTCGGCGGCGGCTGCGTCCCAGGCAAGAAGCGGGACCACATGCGGCACGAGCGTGGCTGACCAGTCCTGTTCGGATCGAAGAAGGGCCCGGATGCGGTGCCGGTCCCGGGAACGGAGCGTCAGGATGTGCTCGGTGTCGGGGCCAAACGACGCCATCGATTCGGCCTCGGCCCTGGCGACCGCAGTCGGTTGGGGCTGTTCGGACGGCGGCTCGACGTGCGCTCGATCGAGGGTAGCGACGGTTGCCAGCGTACGGAGCATCGTCGTCCGCGTTGTGAGATCTTCAATCTCGCCAAGGTCCAGTTCCACAGCCCGGCTACGGAGGCTGCGCTCCAGCATCTGGACGTACCCGTGATTGAGACGCCGCGCGCAGAGGAACGTGCCGGCCGCGATCACCGCCGCGAGGCCCAGGATCGCGTTGTACTGAAATGCCAGCGGAAGCAGCAGGATGAGGGTGATCGCACCTCCGCCACAGGCGTCTCCGAGTCGATCGAATCCAACGTCGATGATCGACTTGGCCGCGCGTTTGTCAGCCGACGGCACGGGCGTGTAGAAGATCTCGTAGCTCGACCGAAACAGCGATCCCCGAAGAGCCGCTTCGCTACCTCGCGCGGTGGTCGCGCTCGCGAGCCCAGGGGCCAACCACGCGCCGACGCTGGCGACCATCATGGCCAGCGACGGAGTGCCAACCGTCAGCGCGAGGCCCAGCTTTTCCAGTGCCAGGCGGTTGACCGAGATCTGGATGCCGAACGCCAGAACGCTCACCGCCGCGTAATACGCCGCAAAGAATCGCAGGAGATCGTCCCCGCGGCCGAGCGTCTCGACGGCTTGCACCTGAAACAGATAGTCGAAGAACGTGGCCGCCATCGTGCCCAGCAGGACCAACGCGGCCAGGTTCCGGAGGTAGGGAGAGCGGGCCAAGACCGTGAGGCCCGGGCGCGATACCTCCGGCGTCGCGAGCGTCGCGGCCTGCGTCCGCGGCGCGTCCGCGGCGTCGGAATGGGTCGCCACGCGCCTAACCTGCCACGCGCAGACGACATTGAGCACGGCGAGCAAGGGTAGCGTCGCGGTCAGGCCCATGACCCCAGCAACCCGTTCCCAACAGGCCTCCGAGTGTGCCTGCGCCAGCAATCTGGCCGAAGCGACGCTTCGCTGTTCGTGGGTCGAAGCGCTCCGTCGCGATCAGCCAGAAACCGGAGCCCAGCATCGGTCCAACGCCGGAGATCTGCAGGTAGAGAGCGACGGCCGACCCGCGCGGCACGATCGGAGTCACGAACCAGGCAGCGATGAAGAACGCCGCGCTCGCCAGGAAGCCCAACGGAATCAGACTCGAGGGAGAAAACGCTCTCAGCAGTCTGGCCCCGAGGACGGCGATGCCGATCGACGTCAGGGAGGTGGCCACCACCATCGTCGGGAGTGAGGTGACGTCGAACTGCGTGAGAAAGAATGCGTCTCGGGCCGCCTTGCCCGCGATGAACTGGGCGGCGATGACTCCGGAGCAGGCCATGGCCGCCAGTACTGCTGGCCCAGGCCGGTCCCGGACGGGGCTCATCAGTTGCGGACTCGTTGCGAGACGTCGACCGTGATCGTCTGGGGTCCGGCGCCAGATCCGGGCGGGGCGCTCGACGTGGTGCGACTCCCAGTCTTGAGCGTTGCCCACCATTGGAGCGCGAGGTCATCGGCCCACGGCAGACGCTCCGCGCATGTGTTGAGGGCGCGCTGGAGGGCTCGCGCGTCGTCGTACCGTTCATCGGGCCGCTTGGCCAGGCACCTCAGGATGAGCCGCTCAACGTCCTCCGGAAACTGATCGCCGGCACGGACGGACGGCGGATCTGGCGGGGTGTGGAGGTGGTGCGCGAACACCTCCACGAGGCTCTTGGCCGTGAACACCGGCGTGCCGGTCAGCAGGAAGTAGCCCACCGCCCCGAGGGCGTAGAGGTCGCTGCGGCCGTCGAGTGTCGCGTCTCCGCCAATAGCCTCCGGAGACATGTAGAGGGGCGTGCCGACCAGGACATGTGCCGAGGTCACGTCGATCTCAGCGGCGGGGGCCGTCGGCTCGAACGATTTCACGAGTCCGAAATCGACCACCTTGGCAACGTCGGCCATACCGCCGCGCTTCGACACGATGATGTTCGCGGGTTTGATGTCGCGGTGGATAAGACCGACATCGTGCGCCTCGGCAAGCGCCCCGGCAACCTGGCGCAGGATGTGGACCACGCGCGCCGGGGGCTGTGGACCGTCGAGGCGCACGAGCTCTTCCAGACTCAGTCCGTCCAGGTACTCCATCGCGTAGTAGAACATCCCCTGTGGTGTACGGCCGTAGTCGAAGATGACGACCGTGCTTGGGTGGCTCAGGCTCGACGTCAATTGCACTTCGCGCTCGAATCGGCGGAGGGCGTCTTCGCCGGCAGCCTCCGGACGCAGGATCTTGATCGCGGTGGGGCGGCGGAGCATCGCATGGCTCGCCTGATAGACGACACCCATGCCGCCTTCGCCGAGTTTGCCCTCGAGGGTGTACTGTCCCAGGCGACGCACTTGATCAGCTTCCGCACGCAGACCGAAGGTGACGCGCGACGCGATCACGGCCATGGCGATAGCCGCCAGGCACCACGTGATCACATCGATCACCGTAGGGGAGAGGTCTATGCCCGGCACTTCGGCGCCGACCAGGACATACCAGCCGGCTATGGCCATCGGGAGAATCGCGACGCTGCTGACGGCGAGCGTCCGGCGAGGGGTGCTCGGGACGGCCACTGCGCGAGACAACAGGACGTAGCCGCAGGCCATAACGCCGGTGAGCAGGCCGTGCATCGGATCCTGCGCGACTGCCAGATGCGTCTGTCCGAATCCGACGCTCATCACTGCGAAGAGCGCGCACATCAGCAGCGAACTCGTGGCGTCGAGCCATCCGACCACTTGGGTTGATAGCCTCTTGCGCGATCGCGCTACCGCCCACAGAGCACCGGCAACCAGTGTTGCATACAGGTGGTAGCGGTTGGGGTCTCCGACCGGGACCTGGGTGACATCCAGTTGAGGAGGTATCAAGAAATTCGTGATCCGGTACACGATGTAGAAGGTTCCGGAGACCAGGAATATCCACCTGCCGAAGAGCGCGAGTCTGTCTTGGAAGAATCCGCGGCCTTCTTCTGTGTCGCCGGCTGCCGATCCCAGCGCGATCGGAACAGGCCCTCGCGTCGTTGTCCGTGTGTCCGCCATTCGTTCCTTTTTAGCGCTTCGTAGGCATCGCCTGGGAGCGGAGATCCGCGCTGAATCGAACTATCGGGCCTCCGACTGACTGATGCGTTGAAGAACGTCAGCCGTAATGGTCTGTCGTCCCGTAGTTGACGGCGGCGCTGCCGATTCCTCACCTCGGGTCGATCGGAATGTCGCCCACCATTGCAGCGCAAGGTCATCCGCCCAGGGCAAATCCTTCGCGCATTCGTCGAGCATGCGCTGGAGCGCTCGTGCGTCGTCGTAACGTTCGTCAGGCCGTTTGGCCAAGCATCTCAGGATAATCCGCTCAAGATCTTTCGGAAACTGATCGCCGGTACGGACTGACGGGGAATCAGGCGGGGTGTGGAGGTGATGCGCGAACACCTCCACGAGGCTTTTGGCCGTGAACACCGGCGTGCCGGTCAGCAGAAAGTAGCCCACCGCCCCGAGGGCGTAGAGGTCGCTGCGGCCGTCGAGCGTTGCGTCTCCGCTAATAGCCTCCGGTGACATGTAGAGGGGCGTGCCGACCAGGACATGTGTCGAGGTCACGTCGATCTCAAGCGGCGATCCGGTTGCTGCGAACGATTTCACCAGGCCGAAATCGACTACTTTGGCAACGTCGGGCAGCCCGCCGCGCTCCGACAGAATAATGTTGGCCGGCTTGATGTCGCGGTGGATAAGTCCCACCTTGTGTGCTTCGGCCAGAGCGCCGCAGACCTGACGCAGGATGTGGACGACGCGCCCTGGAGGCTGCGGGCCGTCAGCTCGCACGAGCTGTTCGAGGTTCAGTCCGTCCAGGTATTCCATCGCGTAGTAGAACACGCCCTGCGGCGTCCTGCCGTAGTCGAAGATCGCGATGGTACTTGGGTGACTTAGGCTGGCGGTCAACTGCACCTCACGCTCGAACCGGCGGAGCGTGTCCTCACCGGCCGCCTCGGGTCGCAGCATCTTGATCGCGGTAGGCTGACGGAGCATGGCGTGGCTGGCTCGATAAACGACACCCATGCCGCCCTCTCCGAGCTTGCCTTCAAGCGTATATTGGCCCAGCCGACGAACCTGGCCAACCTCCGCACGTAGCCCGAAGATGACACGCGACGCGACGACCGCTAGTGCCACCGCCGCGATGGACCACTCAACAACACCAGAGACGGCGTTCAGCTGGCCGCTCGCAACCACGATTATCGGGAGGACGGCCATGGCCGCGCTGCTGACGGCGAACGTGCGGCCCGGCGTGCTGGGTAGGGCGATGGCGCGCGACAGCACTACGTAGGTGCAGGCCAGCAGCCCAACAAGCAGGCCGCCTACGGGGTCCTGCGCCCTGGCGAGGAGTGATTGCGAGAAGCCGACTCCCATGAGGGCAAAGCACGCGCACATAAGCAGCGAACTGGTGCAGTCGAGCCACTCGAGGGTCCGCGTCGACAGCCTGCCGCGGCGGCGAGCGATCAGCCACAGGGCGCCGGGCACAAGAGTGCCGAACAGATGATAGAAAGTGGGCAAGATATCCCGCGTGGGCAAGGCGGAGCCGGTCCCAAGTGTGCCCAGCAACGACAGCGTCAAGAAGCTGCCAGAGATCAGGAACACGCACTTGCCGAAGAGCGCTAGCCGGGCCTGAAAGAATTCCCGACCCTCCTCAGTGTCGCCCCCTGCCGATCCCAGCGCGATCGGAACAGGGCCTCGCGTGGTTGTCCGTGCGTCCGCCATGCCCCCCCTTTTCGACCTCGTCCTAGTATCGTACGCGGTGAGGGACACCAACGGGGCGGTGTCTCAGCGACTGGGAGAATCTGATGAACAAGCCGCGCGCGGCGATTTCGTGGAGCGGCGGCAAGGACTGCTGCACCGCACTCCTTCGCATAGGCGCCGAGCTTGATGTGGTGGCGATGCTGACCATGTTTGGCGAAGATGGGGAGCGAAGCCGTTCGCATGGTCTTCGGCCAGACGTGATCGCTGCGCACGCCGATCGGCTTGGCGTCGAGTCGCTCACCGCTCGCGGCAGTTGGGACTCCTACACGGGACGCTACATCAGGCTCCTGGGAGAGCTGCGGTCGCGAGATGTCAGCCACGTCGTCTTCGGCGACATCATGGGCGACGCGCATCGCGCCTGGAACCAGCGGGTGTGTGCGCACCATGGGCTCACACCGGTCATGCCGCTCTGGGGCGAGCCGACGCCCGGCCTGGCGCGCGAGTTCGTCACGAGCGGCGGTGACGCGATGCTCGTCACCGTCCGGCCTCCGGCGTTGGACGAGTCGTGGCTCGGGACCAGACTGACAAACGAGGTCCTGACGCGGATCGAGGGCCTGGGCGTCGATCCTTGCGGGGAGTTCGGCGAGTACCACACGGTGGTGACCGACTGTCCGGGGTTCTCGTCGCCGCTCGCGCTGATCCCCGGTCGGCATGTGTTCCAGGGCGGCTGCTGGGCGATGGACTTTTCCCTGTCCTGAGACGGCGTGGGCATACTTCCCGCATGATGCCGCATTCGATCGACGAGGCCCTTGAACGTCATGTCGGCGGGTATGCCCAGACCAGTGGGCGAATCGTCGTGCTGACCGGCGCCGGCATTTCCGCCGAAAGTGGTATCCCGACGTTTCGCGGCGAGGAGGGCTACTGGCGAGTGGGGTCGCGGAACTACCACCCACATGACATGGCCACCTTCGAGGCGTTCCAGCGGATGCCGGACGAGGTGTGGGCGTGGTATCTGTATCGCCGGTCAGTCTGTCGCGCGGCGTTGCCCAATGCCGCACACGAGGCGCTCGTCCGTATGGAACGGCATCTTGGCGGCCGCTTTCAGCTCATTACCCAGAACGTCGATGGCCTGCACCTCCGCGCCGGGCAATCCGCCGATCGCACATGGCAGATCCACGGCAACATCGACTACATGCGTTGCGGGAAGGCATGCGACGCGGCGATCTACCCGTTGCCGGCCGCAGTTGGCGAACGTTTCGGGAACACTGACACGGTTGACGACCGCCTGCGTGGCCACCTGACGTGCCCGGCGTGCGGGTGGCGTGCGCGACCGCATGTGCTGTGGTTCGACGAGGCGTACGACGAGACGCGCTATCGGTTCGAGTCATCGATGGACGCGATGACCGGCGCGGACGCGTTGGTCGTCGTCGGCACCAGTGGGGCCACGACACTGCCGACGCTACTGGTGCAGGCGTCGGTCCGGACAGGGATTCCGTTGCTGGTGGTTGATCCGGGGGACACCGTATTCACGGCAGCGGCGGAGTCGGCGCCGCGCGGCCTGCATGCGCGTGGCAGCGCCGTCGAGATAGTCCCGCGCATCGCTGCTGCGCTGGGTTCGAAGATGGCATGAGGCGCACGGCGCTGGCTGCGACTGCGGGGAGTCGGGCATAATGCGCAGCCTGGAGTGGCGAAGGTGCTGGGCCGCGTTCTGGACCCTTACTGAGGAGTAAAGCGATGTCACGACGACGTTTTCTCAAAGCTTCCACGCTGATTGGAGTGGGCCTTGTTGCGGGGGCTCCAGGCGTCCTGGGCGCAAGGGCGCAGCCGGCGAAGCAAACGAGGACCAGCGGACCCATTCGCATCATCCTGGGAGGCTATGGGCCGTCGACGACGAGCTTTAGCCGCGGTCTGAAGTTCATTGGCGATCGACTGGAATCACGATTCGGCGATGATGTTGACGTCCGATACGTCTACAACGTCATGGACGTCGGTTACGGCGGTGGGGGAGATCTTCGTTGGCTGGTTGACTCGGGCGTACTGGCGCTTGCGTACCTGACGATGTCGGACGGCATTCCCGAACTGGAAGTCGCCGCACTACCGTTCGTGTTCTCCGATACCGGCGAGGCGCGGGCCGCAATGGATGGGCCACTGGGACAGGCGGCGACGATCAGGATCGAAGCGGACTCGAACTTCCGCATACTCGGCTATTTCGAGAATGGCTTTCGCCATGTGTCGAACAGCGTTCGGCCCGTGCGTACACCGACCGATCTGAATGGCCTTTCGATTCGCTGCCTTGGTAGCCAGGCGCGCACGTTCGAATTGCTGGGAGCCGAGCCGCGCACGATGAGCTTGGGGGCGGCGATTCCGGAACTCGAGGCCGGCACGATTGATGGTCAGGAGAATCCGTTCGAGAACACCGTCAGCTACGGACCCTATCGGTTCCAGCGCTATCACACGGCGACGTTTCACTCCTATTTATCGCGACCGATCTTCGTGAATCGACGGTCGTTCGACGCCTGGCCTGAAGATCTGCAGACGGAAATGCGGACTGCCGTGCAGGACGCTGTGATCCATCAACGTGAGCTTCATGACCAGGCTGAAATCGATTCGGCAGCTATCATCCGCCAGTCGGGCGGTGAGATCGTGGAGCTCACAGCGGAGCAGCGAGCCGAGTTCGTAGCCGCCGTCGCGCCAATCTATGCCGACGCTGACACTCGGTACAGTCGCGAATTGTTGGGTTTGGTCGGTCTGTAACCGCGGCGGGGTACGAACTCCCTGCCCACATCCCCGTGGGCATGGGGGGCGAAGGAGAGCCTGTAGTGTTTCATGTCGTTCGTGTGGGAGTCGTCGCGTTCGGAACCGTTGTCTTGATGGCCGCGGTGTCCGAGGGCACGGCGATCGCTCAGTCGAGTTCGCTGCCCAATCCCTACTCGTCGATTCTCGACTGGGCCATGCTCCCTGAGGGAAGGACCTGGGGACAAATGGCCGCGCTCGACATCGATAGCTACGGCAATATCTGGGCAGTCGAGCGATGCGGCGGCATTACGTGCCACGGTCGGCCCGAAGCGCCGGTGCTCGCGTTCGGCCCGGCAGGCGAGGTCGTCAAGACCTTGGGAGCAGGCATCTTCGTTTTTCCGCATGGCATCGCCATCGACAGCGACGACAACGTGTGGGTCACCGACGGTCGAGCCGCGGATGGCAAAGGGCATCAGGTCATCAAGTTCAGTCCCGACGGAGAGATCCTGATGCGGCTGGGCACGGCCGGGGTGGCCGGCGAAGGTCCGAACACGCTCAATGGACCGTCGGATGTTGCCATCGCTCCCAACGGCGATGTCTTCGTCGGCGACGGACACGACGCGGGGACCAACGCACGCGTCGTGAAGTTCTCGAAGGACGGCACGTTTATCAAAGCCTGGGGACAGAAAGGTGTGGGCCCGGGCCAATTCGCCACGCCCCACTCGCTTGCGTTCGATTCCAGGGGCCGGCTGTTTGTCGGGGACCGCGAGAACAATCGGATTCAGATTTTCGATCAGGATGGAGTGTTCCTCGACGAATGGAAGCAGTTCGGCCGGCCAAGCGGGATGTGGATCGATCGGGACGACGTGATCTACGTGGCCGATTCCCAGTCCGATATAACGCTGAACCCCGGCTTCACGCGCGGCCTACGAATTGGGAGCGCCAGAGACGGGTCCGTCGCTGCCTTTATTCCTCATCCCAATCCTGATCCGGCCTCTCCGGCGGCCGAGGGCGTCGTAATTGACGCCGCGGGAAACGTCTACACGGCAGGCA
>CBDCGH010000002.1:0-33146 GCA_965216615.1 Vicinamibacterales bacterium
ACGTTTGGGATCACGCGCGAGAGTCCGTTGGGTGGACCTCGCTACACGGCCAATCCGAACACCTTGTGGATCAGCCGCGTCTGACCGACCACGTCGCCCTTCGCCATCCACCGCGCCTGCCCCTTGCGGAGCGCATGCATTATCTCGATACCGCGGACGGTCCGCCACGCCGTGGTGAACCGCTTGAACCCCAGCATCGGCCGGGTACGGCGTTTGATGAATCGATGGTCCTGCTCGATGACGTTGTTCAGATACTTGCATTGGCGGAGAGACGAACGTGGTCGGAAAAATCCCTCGTGTTTGATGGCCTCGAACGCGATCGGGTAAGCGGGGTTCTTGTCCACGTTCACGACGCGAGGGGACGTCGTATGAGACGCACCGACCGTCTTGCGGAAGAACGCGATGGCCGCATTCCTGTCGCGCGTGGCCCGGAGCAAGAAATCCAGCGTGTCACCGTTGGAATCAACGCCCCGGTAAAGATAGTGCCAGGCCCCGCCGACACGCACGTACGTCTCGTCGATTCGATACGAATCCGTGGTGCGTCTCAGAAATGGCCGGCACTGCTTGTCGATCTCCGGCGCATAGCGCTGCACCCATCGATAGATCGTCGTATGGTCGACACACAGGCCCCGCTCGCGCATCATTTCCTCGAGGTCGCGGTAACTCACGGCATACCGCAAGTACCACCGAACACACAGGAGGATGAGTCCTGGTTCGAACTGACGCCATTTGAACGGATTGTCGCTGGGCATGATGGGGATCCGGTCCAGTCGTTGTCAAAGACCGTCCATCCTGAAGTCGCCGGCCCGAAGTTGCAACAGAACCCTGCCACCCGTCTTTGCCAGGCTCCACCCGACATTCGAGTCGCCGGTCGCCGCGGTCGTGCTCCTGACGATGGTCATGGCGGCGGCGCCGTTCTTTGGTCGACAGACGCTTGTCTGGCTCGTTGACGCGGGGGGGTTCGCGACGGTCGTGGCCTATCTGCTCGTGGTCGTGTCCTTTCTGAGGATCAGACGGCACCATCCGGACCTCGTGCGTCCGTACGCCGTGCGGAGACCCCGGCTCATTGGAGGACTGGCGGTCGTGGCCACCGGATGCTTCATCGTTCTTTACCTGCCAGGCAGCCCCTCCGCCCTGGTCTGGCCGTGGGAATGGACGATCGTTGGATTTTGGGGCATCTTGGGCGGGCTGCTGGCCCTGGGTCTTGCGACCCGGGTCTCGGCGCTCGGTCGACAGGCACAGGCTCGCTTGATCCTGGGCGAGTACGCGACACAGATTGAGGGAACGTTACGACGTGAGCACGACACGGCGTAACACGTAGCTCGTTGTCCTCACGATCTCGGTTTATGAGATCGGTTCTACTGCTGATCCGTGCTCTCCTTCGCCTCCGTGAGCGCGAGACTATCGACGGTGTATTCGATGTACGGAATGAACATCTCGTCCCAGCTCTGTTCCGCCCAGTACACTTCTCGTTCGGGCGCCGGATTGTAGCGGTTGCGCAGCGAGTTGTCATAGTGACCAACAGCGGTCAGCTTGCTGCCCGCCGGCAGGCGGAGCGGCTCGTCGAGCTCATACTGTAGCTGCCAGTTGAAGTCGTACTTCGGCACACTGAGGATGACTTCATCGGTTCCGTCTGGCCAGGTGACGATCCACATCATGTCCTTTCCTCGCAGGTGCATGTGTGGCCACAAGTTGTAGAGCGTGATCGGCTCGGTCACGGGCGTGACTGATGTGATCTTCCAGTTCCCAGCGAATGGTGGGATGTTCGGCAGTGTGTCGGACGTCAGAGTGGCTTCAGCGGTCTTTTCCGTTTCCTCATCGGCAACATCCGGTCTCACCACGTATTCCCTGCCGTCGATGACGTACCGACTCTGCTCGGGTTCCGTGGGCAGAGAGTTGCCGACCGACCGTGTGAAGACCTCGTGCGTTACGGGCTCCCGACTGAACCACAAGCCCAGCCTCGTGGCGTCGTTCTCCACAACGCCGGTCGCCTGATAGTGCATATTGAACCGGAACCACAAACCGGCAGTGAGACGTTTACCGGTACCCGGAGCATAGCGCTCGTAACTATGACCAGGGGCGAACGCGGTCACGAAGAACCGCTCTCCGGTGTCCTTTGGCGCGTCGAAGACCCCCCCGGCAGGGTCGTCGGGACACAGCCCGCCCTCGTTGGCCATCAGAACGCCGTCATCATCCACATGGCAATTGCTGGGCAGTTTGACGACGTCGATCCGACCGTGGTGCACGACTCGAGGGTTTCCCGGGCGCATTTCGATCGCGCGCAAGAACTTGTCCTCCGGCAACGTGTTGCGAACGTAGAAGTTCATATACGGAATCTCGCTCTCGGCGGCCACTTCGTACTCCGGCATCACGAACACGTGGTCGGGTGGTCCATCCTCTCCCTGCCACCCCTCGGCGAAGCTTGGCAAGACGGGTAGATCCGCATCGTTCCCGCGAGGTGCGCCGGCGTCGACCCAGCGCACGATCGTGTCGATCTCATCGTGAGTAAGGCTGCGGTCGTTCCGGAAACGGCCAAACGCTGGGTCGGCGTGCCAGGGCGGCATCTCACGCGATTCGACCTTTGCTTTGATCGCCCGAGACCAGGGCCGTACGGTTTCATAGGACGTCAACGACATCGGCGCAACTTCCCCCGGACGATGGCAGACGACGCAACGCTCAAAAAGGATCGGTGCCACGTCCTTCGCAAACGTCGGGTCCGCCTCACGCTGACCGGCGTCAGCCAATGCAACCGGCACAAGCAACGTAACCGCCGCGATGATGAGTCCATAACGAATCATTTCGACTCTCCTTTGATGCGATTCGACGTGTAGATGTCTGCGCCTACTGCCCGGCTGATGGCCGGGGTATTCCTTGCTGAACGTCTCGCACAGCTTCGCCGTTCTTGATCACCGCCACGATGTGGCGAAGCTCCCGCATACTCTTCAAGGGATTCCCATCAACGATAATTATATCGGCAAGCTTGCCCGGCGTCACCGTGCCGACGTTGTCGAGCTCGTTCAGCCACTCGGAGTTGCGTCGCGTCGCAGCCGAGATGACCTCCATCGGGTCGGCGCCAAAACTGACCATGAGCTTCATTTCGGTCCACATCGACTCGGTCGGCAGGTTATGGGTACTGCCAGCGTCCGTGCCGACGATGATTCGGACGCCCGAGTCCCACAGCTGCTTGAACAGCTCTCCAAACTCTCTCATCTCCCGAAAATGGGTCCCCTGAGAAAAATACGGCAGCCGTTCGGGGTGCCACAGAGAAGCCTGGACCTCGCTCCACATCTCTGGTGGGGTCCACCTCTCCATCCGCCGATTGTTAATGTAGTACTCGGGAGTTTCCAGAGCGAAAAGCTGGGCGATCGAGCCCGATGGTCCAAGGCCACCAACCAGCGTGGGACATACGTAAGCTCGCGCGTGAAACAACGTCTTCACAACCTCGGCATCGAGCGTTGCGTTCGGACCGATCAGCGCACTCAAGTGGTCAACGGCCTGCTGGCCGGCGTTAATCCGCATGATGAGATCCTGCGGACCTCGCGCGATTCCGGTCACCCTGAGCCCGTTTCTCTGGGCCACGTCGGCCACGGCTCGGATTTGGTCGGCACTCATGCCGTCCATCACGTTCAACAGATCGGCCCCATTCGCCACCGCAGTCTCGGCAGCCGCCCGTGCCTCCTCGACCGTCGTGACCTGCCACGAGAAATCCTCGCGTCCCACGTAGCCTCGCGGCGAGTTCAGGATGGCGCCCATCGTCGCCTTCATACGCGGACCAGGGAGCTCCCCGCGGTCGACGCGGTCGCGCACTCGATTCAGTATGTCGGGTGGACCGAAGATGTCAGCGGTCGTCGTGACCCCACTCATGATCATCATACGGGCGTGGGTAGTGATGACCTCCTCGAGCTTGCCGCCGTAGAGCTGGAACCAACGCTCATAGTCGCTGTGACCGATGATGTCGTGATGGACATGCGCATCGATGAGACCCGGCATGACCGTCAGGCCATGGGCGTCCACAATCTGTGCGCCGTCGGGAACCGTGAGTGTCTCGCGGTTCCCAACCGCAACGATTCGGCTTCCGTCAACGAGAACGACCGAGTGCTGAATCGGTGTCGCACCATGCCCATCAATGAGCATGCCGCCAACGATGGCCAGCGTCGCGCTCGACGGCTGCGTGTCCCTGGCGCCGGGCTGCCGGTCCTGGGCACCGAGATCGGCCGACGGGAGAGAACCTAGTACAGTCGATACGGCGGCGGCCAGTAAGAACCGGCGCACACACGACATCATCAGGTCACCTCTTGGTCTCATTTTGGGTCCAAAGTACCCGCCTCGGACCTTGTGAAGCAAGTTGTTTCGAGTAAATCTGGGTCCAGCGCGCGTGATCATCGTCGAATCGTTGAAGATGTCGGTGACCAACGCCGGATCGCTGCACTGGAGTCTGGCCGAACGGATTCGCCTCGCTGAAGTAAGATCCGCGAATCACGATGTGGTCGTGACGACTCGCAACGCACCCAGACGGGATGCATCGGTGGCCGAATGCCGAGGTAGTTCTGAATCACCGCACTGGCACGCCCGGCAGCCGTTAGAGCAAGTGTGTTGGCGGCGGTCCGAATGTGAACGGCGCGGCCCTACTCTGAGCTATCGGAGGATTGCGATGAAGGAACTCGGACTCGTAGCGATCCTGCTACTTGGTTCGTCTGGCATCGTCCCAGTGAGCAGCGCGGCTGGTCAGACGGAGGCCTCACGAATGGAGCTCATCGCGGTGGTCGGGTGCGTAGCACAGGAAGGGACGGATTGGTTCGTGACGAACGCCACCGGACCACTTACTGGGTCGAGCCCTGATGGGTCACGACAGACCGGCCAATTCGTCACGATCGACGTCGCACGGCAGCAGAACGCGGGAACCCTGCGCTACAGGTTGATTGGCGTCGTGGACGAGTACGGAGTCCCTGAGCAGGAAGGGCATCAAGTGCTGGCACGGGGCCTGCTGATCGAGGATGACAACGAGACTCGGCTCAACGTGACAGCCGTCGTGACGGTCGAACCAGTGTGCCCGTAGCGGCCAGGCTGCGGCGCGCGCGCCGCCACTGCCAAGACGCCGATCTCAAGATGAGACACAGTCAGTCGTAGTGCTCGCCGAGACCGAACGTGTAGACGACGTTCCCGGCCGCGATCGTCACATACTGCCGACCATCGACCGCGTACGTCATCGGCGCGGCCCGGACCTCCGCACCGACAGACATATGCCACAGCTCCCGGCCGCTGACGGCATCTAAAGCAAAGAAATAGCCGTCGACCGTACCGCCAAAGACAAGGTCGCCGGCGGTAGAGATCAAACCGGCCCACGTTTGTGGCTGGACCCGGTACTCCCAGCGACGGTTCCCAGTCCGGGGATCGATCGCGCGCACCGCGCTCGTGAACTTATCGAGCGGAAGTTCGCGCTGCTGGCCGCCTCCCGTAAAGAGGGCGCCTTCGAGGTAGTCTTCGTCACGAATGTAGAATCTGGCCTCGCCATCGTACGCCATCACGTAGAACAGCTCGGTGCGTGGACTGTAGGTGGGAGACTGCCAGTTGGTGCCGCCGCTGGCATCCGGAGCGACAAGGGTCCCCTCGGCGGTGGGAAGGCCCAGTCGGAAATCAAAAAGATCTTTTAATCAAAAACCATAATCAAAACCATCTGCGTGACCGCGTTGCCAAATCTGGCCATAACCCCTTATTTCGCTGTGACTTATTGGTTGTTCAGGCGGGCATACTGCCATGGCCGTCACTTTCGCCTCCTGGCGCCCTGGCCACTTGGGATGTGTGTCCACGTGGACTCCCGCGCGAGCCTGTGACCTGACCGCCGGCGCATGGGGCTCGCGCGGCTGACGTGAACGGGATGAGCCGTGTCGCGGACCACTGGGAGCCCTGAGGTCACGCGTCACCGGTGCCAGACCGATTCGAAGGTGAGACGTCCCGGCATGCGTGAGAGCGTCTGGCGCCCGCAGCCTTCTTGGTTCTTCGAGAGCACAGACGGCACCGGACGACAGCTCGTGGGTGCGCCGGCACGACAATGGATGGGTGGGACTTGTCTTCTAGGTCGCCGAGCTCGACGCCTTCATTGCCAGCCTCGTCGAGAACTGGAGCCACCCTGCATTTGCACCTACGTGCTGAGCTTCGCTATCAGTATCTCGCTCAACTTCGTCGATGCTGATCTCTTTCAGTGATAGATAGCCAGTCGTAGGCTGCACACCGGGCAACTCTCTATCGTCGATCGTGACCGGAAGGATGTATTCCGGACCTTTCGATTCGATCATTCCCGCCACACATCGGCCGCCATCGAGCACGGTCACCCATGCGCTTCGACGCGGCATGCTCGCTTAACGCTCGCTTACGGGGCACCGGCGCGCACCATCCGGCACCACGGGGCAGCACGATTCCCTCAGCGAAACCGCACGACGCTCACGCGGAAGGGGCTAGTTGTCGGTCTGCACACCCTCCATCCCGGGTTCAAATCCGGGCGTGCCTGCGCCAGGGTCGAGGTCGCTTCCATAAGGACGACGTACAGACTATCCTGCATAGAGGGAGCCCCCCTGCATCCGACTTGGAGAGTGCCCGCATTCCTTCCGAACAACTCGCCGGGCAGAAGCATCGCTGAAAGTTTCGAGTGGCGAGATGAGTCTGCGGCCGTCGGTGGCCAAGCTCGTTCGGCTGGCGATCGCAGAGGCCGATAGGGAGGCAAGGATGACCGATGATGCGTTTCAGAAGCGCCTGTTCGATGAGATGTGGGAGAAGCTGGAGACTCTCGGAAGTGAGGACCCAGCCATGGCCAACTTCAACCGTGAACCCTGGGCATTCAGTCTGACGAGGCACAGGCCCTTACTGAAATACCGCTCGGGACCGTGGAGTAGTCCTGGGGCGGGGCAGATCGGTCAAGGAACGATTGAGTGGAACCCAAATCCCGACCGCGATGAGCCTTCCCATTTTCGAATCGTGCGCGACACAGCTGACGACTCGACGTTGCGAATCAACGATGGACCGGCCATGACCGTCGAGGCAACCGCCAACGACATCGTCCGCACATTCGCAGAACAAACCGACCAATGAGAGCCGCCGCCATCTACGCCCGCGTCAGCACGGACCGTCCCGGTGTGGCCGAGCAGGCGAAGAGCGTTCCCCGTCAGGTCCAGCACGCCCGCGCATTCGCCGTGTCGCAGGGCTGGACCGTCGACGACGCGTCCATCTACGTCGACGACGGCATCTCCGGTGCGGAGTTCGAGCGTCGACCCGGCTTCATGGCGCTGATCGCCGCGCTAACGCCCAAGCCAAAATTCGACGTGCTGATCGTCAGCGAACGCAAGACGATCGGTCGAGAGGCGTCGGAGACCGCGTATCGCATCAAGCAAATCGCGCGCGCCGGTGTCGACATCGTCGATTACGTGCACGGCCGGTCGCTGGTCGGGAAGAACTGGCTGTCGAAGCTCACCGACACCATCCTCGGGTCGGTCGACGAGGGGCACCGCGAGCAGACGCGCGAACGCGTGCACGAGGCGCACAGGGATCGCGCGTTGAAGGGCTATGTGGTCGGCAACCGGTGCTTCGGCTACCGGAACGTCGACGTCTTCTCGGGCACCGACCACTTCGACCGACCGGTGAAGTCGCACGTCGATCGCGAGATCGTGCCCGAGGAGGCCGAGGTCGTCGTCCGCATCTTCGAGCTGTTCGACTCGGGCCTCGGCCTGCGGTCGATCGCCCAGCGGCTGAACGACGAGGGCGGGCTCGCACCGAAGCCGTTCGTGCGCAAGGACCCGACCAAGGTGCAGCCGATGCGCGCGTGGTCACCGTCGACCGTCCGGAACATCCTCAAGCGGTCGATCTACCACGGCGTTGTCACGTGGAACGCGACGCGCAAGCGCGACGCGTGGGGGGCGGTTCACCAGCGTCGGCGACCCGAGGACGAGCTGGTAACGGCGCGTCGCGAGGACCTCCGCATCGTACCCGAGCAGCTCTGGCGATGCGTCGCCGCGCGCATGTCCGCGAACGGGGAGCGTGCGGTCCGGTTCGCCAGCGGACGGCTCACGGGGCGACCGCGAAAGGACGACGTCAAGAACTTGCTCGCGGGACTTGCGACGTGCGGCGAGTGTGGCGGTAACCTCGTCGTCGAGACGAGCCACCGGAAGGCCGGCCGCGTAGCCGAGTACGTGTGTTTCCGACGCCGACACTACCGCGTCAAGTGCGACAACGCGCTGCGCATGCCCGTCGACGAGATGAACGAGGCGGTGCTGCAAGCGATCGAGGAGCACGCGCTCACTCCCGAGGCCGTCGAGCTGGTCGTCCAGCTGACCGAACGCGACGACGTCGACGATCGACGCGCCCAGCTCGACAGCGAACGTAGGGGGAACGCGACGCGCAGCAAGCGATTGCAGGACGCGATCGAGACCGGCGGCGAGGCGGCGACGCTGGTCGCGCGCATCCGCGAGCTGGAGACGCGACAGCGCGCGATCGCCGACGAGCTGACGAACCTCGGACCGCTACCGCGGTTGGAGCCAAGGGTCGTCGAGGATCGGCTGACCGAATGGCGGCGATTGCTTCGTGGCTCGACGACCCAGGCGCGCGCGGTGTTGGGCCGAATCTTGACGGGACGGATCGTCTTCACGCCGAGGGAGGACGGCTACGACTTCACCGCACCGACGCGGTTCGATCGGTTGTTTGCGGGCGTCGTCTGTCCGCGGCCGGCGTGGATGCCAGAGGGCAGCGGGCGTGGCACCGAGGGGATCGGCCCGGAGGATACGTTCGACGGGGACTACGGTCGACTGCTGGAGCGCGCGTATACGCGGCTCCAAAGGGATGGAAAATTGGTGGCGTCCCCAACATTCGCGTCCTGATGTCTGAGGCTGCCGAGCAGGCGGACTTTTCGTCGCAATGCCTGCGATGCAAGATCCGCCGACACGACGTGGAAGACGGAGGGCTGGCCGTGATTTTCGCGCTCGCAGTTCTCTCGTTCCATGACGCCAGGCCGCGCGGCAACTCGCACGTCGCTTACGTCGAGGAGGACTCGGATCCGTGTCCTCTTCGCCCGTGGACGTCCGGGCACTGATGGAGCCGTGACGAGATCCCGTTCTACCGACCCCTCGCCGAAGCAGGCAAGCATGAGCGCTTCCTTGGAGGAGGTTCTCGACCGCCGCACCCTGCGCCGAATGGCTGGAGCGAGGTCGTTCGCGCGCGGGGAGGACTACTTCGCCAGTGGACAGGTCGGCACGGTTTCCGAGAACAACGGGACGATCGTAGCGAAGGTGCACGGAACGCGAACGTATCGCGTGAAGTTGTGGATCGAGAATGGAGAGCTGGAATACTCGTGTACCTGCCCGGTCGGAGCGGATGGGGCGTTCTGCAAGCACGGCGTGGCCACGGGGCTATCGCGGCTCGACGGCAGACAGGCAGAGATACCGGGCAAGAAGCGGTCGAAGCCGGCCGTGACTATGGATGACGTCCGCGGCTACCTCGCTGGACAGGACAAGGACGCCCTCGTGAACATGCTCATGGAGCAGGCGATGGACGACGACCGCCTGCGCCAGCGTCTGCTCATGAAGGCCGCGAAGCAGGGGCCCAAGGGACTCGATGTCGCCACGTATCGGCAGGCGATCGACGAGGCGGTAGACACCGGCGGGTTCGTAGATTACCGCAATGCGTACGACTACGCCCAGAGAATCAAAGAGGCGATCAATGTTGTGGAAGAGCTGCTGAGGGAGGGGCATGCCGCCGAGGTCATCGGGCTCACGGAGCATGCGTTGGAAGCTGTCGAGGAGGCGCTAGGCTGGGTCGACGACTCCGACGGAAACATGGGCGGCATCCTCGAGCGGCTCCAAGAGCTCCATCACACAGCGTGCGAGAAGGCCAACCCCGACTCGGAAGCGCTGGCTCGGCGGCTCTTCGCGTGGGAGCTGCGAACGGACTGGAATACGTTCTGCGGCGCAGCGGACATCTATGCCAACATCTTCGGGCAGAAAGGGCTCGCCGTATACCGCGCGCTCGCCGAGGCGGAGTGGGCCAGAGTGCCGGCTCTCGGTCCGGGCGGTGACGACCCGGAGAAGTGCGGGAAACGGTTTCGGATCATACACATCATGGAGACGCTGGCCCGGCAGACGGGCGACGTCGAAGCGGTGGTCGCGGTCAAGACGCGCGACCTCTCCTCCGCGTATACCTATCTACAGATCGCCGAAACCTATAAGAACGCTCGAAAGCGCGACCTGGCGCTGGAGTGGGCCGAGCGCGGGGTAAAGGCCTTTCCCGAGCGGACCGACTCCCGGCTGCGCGAGTTCCTGGCCGAGGAGTACCACTACTCGAAGCGCCACGACGAGGCGATGGCGCTGGCCTGGGCGGAGTTTACCGAATCGCCGTATCTCGAACAGTACAGGAACCTGAAGGCTCACGCCGACCGTGTCGGTCAGTGGACGTCATGGCGGCTGAAGGCGCTCGAGCACCTTCGGGGGTCGATTGCCACGGAGAAGCGCGCGTCTCCAGAGGACCGTGGGGCCTGGTATCGCCGGGCGGACCATTCGGAGCTCGTTCGGATCTTCGTCTGGGAAAAGGACGTGGAGGCCGCCTGGCGGGAGGCCCAGGCGGGTGGCTGCTCGCACGGCCTCTGGAGGGAGCTCGCCGCCAAGCGAGAGAAGGATCATCCCGGGGATGCCCTTCCGATCTATCAGCGCCAGATCGAGACAACGCTGGGCAGGAGGAACAACGAAGCGTATCGTGAGGCCATCAGTATCCTGCGCAAGGTTCGGGGGCTCATGGTTCGGATCGGGCGGGAGGCCGAGTTCGAGAAGTACCTGGAGTCGGTTCGGACAACGCACAAACCCAAGCGGAACTTCATGAAACTGCTTACCCGAGCGGAGTGGGAGGGAGGGTGATCTTAGCCTGCTTCAATACGTGGACTGGAAAGACGAAGTGGGATGATTCAATTGTGAGGATTCAGCATGGCTGCGAAGATCACAAGGCTGCTTCAGCCGGCCAGCCCCACCATCGATCAGGTGTTCGATGAGTTCCTGGCCGAACAGCGAAAGCGGCTGAGGTGAATCGCCCCGGGTTTCCCGGAGGCTCCATTGTTTGGGAGGATGGGGCCCATGGGACGACCGAGCAGATACGCACCGGAGGTACGAGAGCGGGCCGTCAGGCTGGTGTTCGAACATGAGGACCAGCACGACTCGCAGTGGGCAGCGATCCGATCCGTGGCCGCGAAGATCGGCTGCACGTCGGAGACGCTGCGGCATTGGGTGCGCCAGGCCGAGCGGGATCAGGGACGACGCCCAGGGCTGACGACGGACGAGCGGGCCGTGCTCAAAGAGCAAGCGCGTGAGATCCGCGAGCTCCGGCGCGCGAACGAGATCTTGCGGAAGGCGTCGGCCTATTTCGCGCAGGCGGAGCTCGACCGCCAACCGAGGTAATGGTGGCCTTCATTGACGCACATCGGGAGACGTACGGGGTCGAGCCGATCAGCGCAGCGGTGCCGATCGCTCCGTCGACGTACTACGCGCACAAAGCGTGTCAGGCGAATCCCCAGTTGCGATCGGGTCGGACGCAGCGCGACATCTGGCTGAAGGCGCAGATCCGTCGCGTGCGAGACGAGAACTTTGCGGTCTACGGCGCGTACAAAGTCTGGCGCCAGCTGAATCGCGAGGGGATCGGTGTGGCTCGGTGCACCGTCGAACGCCTGATGCGGGAGCTGTGCCTGCGGGGCGCCGTCCGGGGACGCGCGTTCACCACGACGACCCGTCCTGACGTCACCCCGCGGCCGGCCGACCTGGTCAACCGGGCGTTTGTGGCCACGCGGCCCAACGAACTCTGGGTCGCGGACCTCACCTACGTGGCGACCTGGCGCGGCTTCGTCTACGTGGCGTTCGTCATCGATGTCTTTGCCCGGTGCATCGTGGGCTGGCGAGTCTCCAGTTCCTTGCGCACCGACCTCGCCCTCGATGCGTTGGAGCAAGCCCTCTACGCGCGGCCAGCGGCTGACGGGTTGGTGCACCACAGCGATAGTGAGTATATGGGGGCCTGCTTCCGGGCGGCTTGACCCGCACCAGCGATTGACCCGTCAGGATGTGGGTGCTGGAACGCTCCTGGGCTTCTCTGACCCACATCTCCGATTGACCCTGTGTCTTTCCTCGGAACTGTCGGTTGCCCGGGAGCGGGCCAGTGAGGCGCCTGCCTCACCGACGGTGTGACTTCATGTAGAGCCTGGCCAGTGGCCCCGTCACTGTCTTGTCCACCCGCCTCGGTGCGCCGGCGCCGTTCCCTATGACCGAGCCAAGGAGGCGACATGACGCACGTGACATCGGTACCGACCATCCGCGTGGTCGGCGGCATTGACACCCACAAGGATCTGCACATGGCCGCCGTCGTCGACCGCGACGACGGCCGTCTGCTGGAGACCAAGGACTTCTCGACGACACGCGCAGGGTATCGGGCGTTACTCCGTTGGATGCGTCAGCACGGCGCGCTCGAGTCGGTCGGGATCGAAGGCACCGGCAGCTATGGCGCCGGGATCATGCGTTTCTTGAACGCGGCGGGTGTGACGACACATGAAGTCGACCGCCCTGATCGGAGCGACCGACGTCGCCGCGGGAAATCGGATGCCGTCGATGCCGAGATGGCCGCCCGGGCCGTCATCTCGGGGCGCCGCCTATCCACGCCGAAGAACAAGAATGGCCGCGTCGAAGCGCTCCGCGTGCTGCGGTTGACGCGGGCCGGGGCCGTGCGTTCCCGAACCAAGGCACTCCAGCTTCTGCGCAGTCATGCCGTGTCTGCCCCGGACGAGGTCCGCGACGAGGTCCGTTCCCTGACCCGGATGCAGCTGCTGCGGACCGTCGCGGCCTGGCGGCCCGACTATGACGACTTCGACCATCCCGCCACCGCCACCCGGATCGCGATGCGGTCGTTGGCCCGGCGTATCCTGGAGCTCAACAACGAAGTGGCCGACCTCGACGACCTCATCGAGCCCCTCGTCACCGACCTCGGCGCGCGACTCATCGAGCGCCCGTGCATCGGCATTGAGACCGCTGGGCAGCTGCTCGTCACCGCCGGCGACAACCCCGGGCGCATCCGGTCCGAAGCCGCCTGGGCGATGCTCTGCGGGGTGGCGCCGCTGCCCGCCTCCTCCGGCAAGACTGATCGCCACCGCCTCAACCGTGGCGGCGACCGTCAAGCCAACCGAGCCCTCCACATGATCACGATTAGCCGGCTCCGCACCGACGAGCGCACACAAGCGTTTGCTCAACGCAAGGTCGCCAGCGGCAAGTCCAAACTCGAGGCCATCCGCTGCATCAAGCGATACATCGCTCGTGAGGTCTATCCCCTTGTGAAGGCCAACACCGCCGATGTTGGAGGCTCGACGAGCGCCCCTTGACATTTATGAGAGCTTCCGAGGTGGCCAGTATCTCTCGATTCGCTCACGGAACGGCTCGCCGAGTCGGGCGTCGAACCGTCGGTGGGCAGCGTGGGTGACTCGTACGACAACGCCCTCGCTGAGTCGGTGATCGGGTTGTACAAGACCGAGGTGATCCGTCGTCGCGGCCCGTGGCGCCATCTCGAGGCCGTGGAATTTGCGACGCTCGAATGGGTGGACTGGTTCAACAACCGGCGGCTCTTGACGTCGATCGGCGACGTGCCACCGGCAGAGTACGAACAACATTACTATCGAGCACACGAAGCTCCAGCCGCGATGGTCGGAGTCAACTAACGAGCTCTCCGGAGAACCCGGGGCGATTCACTTGTTCCTGTCGATGCCGTTCCGAAACCACTAACGCCCGAAACGGGCTCAAGTCTCCACTCGGTCGAAGTCGCGGAGTCTCACTGTCCAAAGTTGAAGTCCGAAGACGTTGCATGTTCTCGGGCAAAGCGAGAAGGCGCAGATAGCGGTCGTTCGCAAGGTTTTGAACCAAGAGGCCGTTCTCCCAGCGGTTCAAGGTGGCCTCACCGAGTCCAGTGACGCGGGAGAAGGCCGCTCGGGACATCGCATACCCTTCTCTAACTGCTCGGACTTGGGCGGGAGCCAGTACGCCGAGATGTCTGCACACCGCTTCGTGCCGCAGCCGTTCCGCGACCTCATCGAAGTACTCGAATCCACAGGACCCGCACCGGTGGAGTGGGACCTCCACTCCTAGGTCTGCCGCGGCGTCTCCTGATCCGTATTTGAAGACCTGCCGATGAAGGAATGACGTGACTTCGGGCGATCCGCACTGCGGGCAGGTAGAACTGCCATTAGGAACCGCACGGATCGAGTTCGATGAGTTACGTGATGCCATAGTCCGAATCCCTCAACGCTGCTCCGAGTAGTGAAAGCTGCGGCCGATGATCTTTCCAGATCCGAGCTCGACGCAGCGTCAGGTCGAGGTGCTGGCCGCGCCGTGAGAGGGTCGTGTGATCGGGCGCAGCGAGTTCGATGTCCATCATCCTGAAAAGCGACGTCAGAAACCCCTCGGTCTGGCGGAGCGGCAGGTTGAAGATGAGACGCAGCGTCAGCGCAGTCTCGATGGCGAGGTCGGAGTACTTGAGCTGCCCACCTCGCGTGCCGACACGGCCAGGTTTCCAAGCGACGATCGCCTCCGGTGCCAACCACAGCGTGACGTCGCCCCGTCGCATAAGAGCCTGCTCATAGGAAGCCCAGTTCGCGACGCGGTACTTCGTCTTGTACTTGGGATGAATCTTTGACTTCATCCTTACAGTCTGCTCGCCGGCTCCGTTCTGCCGAGAGAATCGAGCGAGTCTTCGTCATGGCCTTTCTTACCCCCGGCATTCATGCACCAACGCCTGGATCTGCTGGCATGAGTACCTCCTTCGTGCACAGGTTCACGCTCACCGTTCGTCGGCAGGAGATCTACCGCCGGGCCGGCTGCGCAGGGCGCCGTGCGGCCGCACCTTCACGTGCGACACCAATTGGAGCGCTCGCGGCGTCGTCCTTGACCCAGAGGATTTGCTCGGCACGCTCGAGCAGCGTTCCCAGACCGGTGCGTTCAAGTGCGGAGACCGCCACCCCACCGCGCCGGCGTGCTAACGCCTCGCCTTGTCCGCTCTCCAACTTGTCGATCTGATTGAAGATCAGAAGCTCGGGCGCCTGCATTCCGATCTCCGTCAGGACGCCGCGTACCGCCTCGATACGACGATCCCAATCGGGCGCGGAGGCGTCCACGACGTGCAGGAGCAGCGACGCGTCGGCCAGCTCCTCGAGGGTGGCACGGAACGCCGTCACCAGGTCCGCGGGTAGGTCGCGGATGAACCCGACCGTGTCCGTGATGATGACCTCGCGCTCGCGCGGGAAGCGCAGGCGGCGCGAGACCGGGTCGAGTGTGGCGAACATTCTGTCGGCGACGTGCACTTCGGTCTTCGTCAGCGCACGTAACAGCGTGCTCTTGCCCGCGTTCGTGTAGCCGACGATCGACAAAACCGGAACATCGCGACGGCCGCGCCGGCGTCGCCGGTTCTCCCGCTGTCCCCCAAGCTTCTTGAGCTGGTACTCGAGCCGCGTCACGCGGTCGCGCGTGCGACGCCGATCAACCTCGAGCTGGGTCTCACCGGGCCCCCGACCGCCGATGCCTCCCGCCAGTCGGGAGAGCGAGACGTCGGCGCGCTGCGCGAGCCGCGGCAGCCGGTACCGGAGTTGTGCCAACTCGACCTGGAGCTTGCCGTCGCGGGTCGTCGCGTGCTGCGCGAAAATATCGAGGATGAGCTGCGTACGATCGATGACGCGCAGCTCCATGCGCGCGGCCAGGTTGCGCGCCTGTGTGGCGGTCAGGTCCTGGTCGACGATGACGAGATCGATGCCGCCCTGGAAGGCGCGGATCCTGAGGTCCTGCAGCTTGCCGGAGCCAAGCACCGTCTTCGGGTCGACGCGCGGGCGCTGCTGCGTGACGACGTCGACAATCTCGACACCCGCCGAGCGCGCCAGCTCGTGCAGCTCAGCGACGTGGGTCTCCAGGTCGTCGGCGCGGCGACCCGCGGTGACCGACACGAGAATCGCGCGCTCGCCGTCCCCAACCTCGCGCAGCCCGACTGTGCGCGAGAGCTCCTCCTCAAGGTCGCGCACCCAGGCCTGAAAATCGAGTTCGATCTGCGCGGGTGGCAGGGGATCGAGAAACTCCATCCCCTCGCCATTGTGTGTGGCGGGCCTCAGCGCGGCGGTGTGGGCGAGCGTCGGGAGCCCATCGTCGCCGACGCCGATCGTCACCATGGCGTCGAGCCGAAGCAGGAGCAGGTCGGTCTTGTCGTCCCGCGTCAGACCTTCGCCGCCGAGGTGGGTGTGGAGGCAGCGCAGCCCGCGCAGGCGGCCACGGCCGGTTCGCAGGCGACCCCAGTCGGGTAGCTCGATCGAATGGGCGTCGCCCACCATCACCTGCTGGACGTCGCCGCGGCGATCGACCAGAACGCCGACTTGCCGCCGGATTTCTCGGCTGATCTCGCTCAGCTGCCGCGCAAGTTCCTGCGTCAGCAGGCGATTGGCGGGAACGCGGCGCCGGAAGAGACGTGCGAGCTGGCGAACCTGGCTGGCCTTGAGGCCATGCGTCCTGCCGAAGACTTCGATGAGAGGCTCCTCACTGCCGGCGCTTCAATCGACGCGGTTGCGCGCGAACCGCCATATTAGGGCACACGTTGAGGGCGATCTCCAAGCGACGGTCCGAGGCGGCTAGCCCGCAGCATGGGAACGTGGCATGATCGGCCGGGCGACCCAAAGCCGTTCCAACGGGTCCGTGACTCGTGTCCTCAGGCGTTCTCATTTCGAGGAGGTTGACATGCTGATGTCGGAAACCGACTGCCGCGATTCCCGTAGTGGATACAGCCCGAAGGCGCGGGCGCCCCGGTTTCCAGCCCGACCGCAGCCGGGGCCGCGCACGGAACCCGCGGGAACTCTACATTCGGCAACGGGTGTTCGGCTCCGGTTCGAACGCCTGGTGCTTCTTCTGGCGCTCGCGATCGCGGGATCCGCCGCGGTCGCGATCCAGTCGCGCGCGACGGTCTACGCACAGCTGGTGAGCCCTACCTATGTGGCCGAACAGGCCGATGCGGGACAAGCGACGTACGCGGCGCAGTGTGCATCGTGCCATGGACCCTCGCTCGACGATGGGGCGTTCGGTCCGCCCGTGAGTGGCGTCGAGTTCCAGCAGCGCTGGGGTGGCGAACCCGCCGACACATTGTTCAACTACCTGCGCGAGCGGATGCCGCCTGCCGCCCCAGGCTCGCTTTCGGACGAGCAGTACACCGCGATTCTCGCCTTCATGCTGCGCGAGAACGGGGTTCCACCCGGTACGGAGCCTCTACCAAACGACTCCGCCCTCACCGCGATGGTCTTACCGTCACCGGTGGGTCGGTACGGCCGACTGACGGCTGGAGTCGCATTGCCGCCGTGGCCAGCCGTTTCCAATCCGCTCGACCACATCACGCCTGTTAGCGAAGCGATGTTGAGCGCCCCCCCGGACGGTGAGTGGCTCACCTGGCGGCGAACGGTCGATGCGCTGGGGTTCAGCCCGCTGACCGAGATCAACAAGAGCAACGTGCATCGTCTGCAGCCGGCCTGGGCCTGGACGCTGCCGTCTGGCCCGAACGAAGGGACGCCGCTCATGCACGACGGCGTGCTGTTCGTCCAGAGCTACGGCGACAAAGTCCAGGCGCTCGACGCCGCGAAAGGGAATCTACTCTGGCAGTATTCGCGCAGGTTACCGGACGGTGTGGCGCCCTCCTACAAGAAGGCGATGGCAATTCTCGGGCACCGCCTCTATGTGGCCACGTCCGATGCCCATATCGTCGCCCTCAACGTCAAGACCGGCGACGTGGTGTGGGATTCACCGGTGGTGGAAGGACCCGGTTACGGGATGACCGGTGGACCCCTGATAGCCAAGGGGAAGGTCATTGTCGGCACCGGCGGCTTCGCACCTGGCGGCAACTTCATCGTCGCACTGGACGCCCACACTGGCGAGGAGGCCTGGCGGTTTTCGACGATCGCGCCGCCCGACAAGCCGGGCGGCGAGACCTGGAACGGCCTGCCGCTCGAGCAACGCACTGGTGGCTCGGTCTGGGTGCCCGGCAGCTACGATCCGGCGCTCAACCTGGTCTTCTTTGGACCGGCGCCAACCTACGATACGGCGCCGCTGCGTGATCCCGTGGCGCCCACGGAGCAGCTCGACAATGACGTGCTCGTTACCAACGACGCGCTCTTCACGAACGCGACGGTCGCTTTGAATCCGGACACCGGTCAGTTGGTCTGGTACTTTCAGCATCTGCCGAACGATCAATGGGATCTGGATTGGGCGTTCGAGCGCCAAATCATAAGACTTCGGGCCGGCGGTGACGTGAAGACGATGGTGATCACGTCGGGCAAGCCGGCGATCTACGAGGCGGTCGAGGCGGAGACAGGCGCCTACTCGTTCTCGATGGATCTCGGTCTCCAGAACTTCGTTACGGCGATCAATCCGGAAACGGGCGCCAAGACGGTCGATCAGCGGTTGGTCCCCGGCGATGGCGAGACGAAGTTCGTCTGCCCGCACGCAGGGGGCGGAAAAAGCTGGACGCCCTCCGCCTACAACCCCAACACGGCAACGCTGTTTGTGCCGCTGGTCGAATCGTGCATGAACTATACGCCAGTCGCTCCGGGAGAGCGCGGATTGCTCTCGACAGGCGTGCGGTTGACCCTGGTGCCTCCATTGGACAGCGATGGCAAGTACGGACGACTGGAGGCGGTCAATCTCGAAACCAGGGAAACCGTCTGGGTTACGCGCGAGCGTGCACCGCGCACGACCGGGACGCTGGCCACAGCGGGCGGACTCGTGTTCGCCGGGTCGATGGACCGCGTGTTCGCGGCCTACGATCAGGCGACGGGCGACAAACTCTGGAGCACGCGCCTCAACGACGTTCCGAATTCGAACGCGATTACGTATACGGTCGACGGGCGACAGTACGTCGCCGTGGTCGTCGGGAACGGTGGTCCCTACGCGACCCTGTTTTCGTCGCTTGTTCCCGAAATACTGAATCCGCCCGATCGCAGCGCGACCCTCTGGGTGTTCAGCGTCCCGGACGACCCGCGCGCGCGGTGACGAGGTACCTCGGGGCGCCTTAGGTTGACACCAAACTTGATGTGAC
This sequence comes from Vicinamibacterales bacterium, assembly GCA_965216615.1. GTDB lineage: Bacteria > Acidobacteriota > Vicinamibacteria > Vicinamibacterales > UBA8438 > CAUZIB01. The sequence continues at coordinate 19,099 of CBDCGH010000002.1, forward strand.
CGCAACGAGTCATCGCGGACGGCGGGCGCACATACGGCGGTTTTTTTTCACGACCCGACAATCGGGTTTGAAGGAGTGAAGACATCATGACAAGGCGATATGTGAGCGTGTTGTTCGTCCTGTCGGCTGCCATCTCGGGCTGCACGCAGCTTTCACCCGAGTTGGAGGTCGTCCACGACGCGGCGGAAGCACTGGGCGGAGTAGAGGCCGTTCGGAGTGCGACGACGATGGTTATGGAGGGCAGCGGATCGAACTATCGACTTGGTCAAAATAGGACGCCTGACGCGCCGTTGCCCACGGCGGAGGTGGAGTCGTACAGGCTCGAGGTCGATCTCGAGAATCATCGCTCGCGCGTGGAGATTGTCAGCGCCAATTTTGCGGGGAACATGGGCACTGCTGTCAGGGCGCTGGACGGAAGCGTAGCGTTCGACGTCGCCGGGAGCGGTGACGCGCGACGGGTGGGGTCGTCGGCGGCGAGTGACCGTCGCGCCGACTACTACCACCATCCGCTGACACTTCTGCAGGCGGCGTTGGCCGAAGACGAGGGCATGGCGGCCACCGTGAGCAACCTCCGGCAAGAGAGCGGGCAGAACCTGGTCGACATTACGACGGCCGACGGGAGCCAGCTGACGCTGCACATCGACGAACAGACAGGGCGGCCGCTCATGATCACGTCCAGGTCCTACAACACGAATCTTGGGGACGTCACGATTGCGACCACGTTCGCCGACTTCATGGACGTGGGTGGGTTCATGCTTCCGGGGGAGCGCTCCCAAAGGATCGACGACTTCCCGAGCAGCGAGCTGACCGTCACGCACGTGGTCAACTCGGAGGTGGGTGGCCTGACCGCTCCGGCAGAGGCTTGAACGCTTGGTGTTTTAGGAAAATTTCGATAGCGTGCGATTCATGGCGGAACGTCGCTTTATCGTGGAGGAGTGTGGGATCTTGGATTCGACGCACATCGTCCGAGCGTGGGCTCAGGCGCCGCACCTCGTCGGAGGGCAGTCAGATCGGTTCTGTTGCAACGTTTGGGATCACGCGCGAGAGTCCGTTGGGTGGACCTCGCTACACGGCCAATCCGAACACCTTGTGGATCAGCCGCGTCTGACCGACCACGTCGCCCTTCGCCATCCACCGCGCCTGCCCCTTGCGGAGCGCATGCATTATCTCGATACCGCGGACGGTCCGCCACGCCGTGGTGAACCGCTTGAACCCCAGCATCGGCCGGGTACGGCGTTTGATGAATCGATGGTCCTGCTCGATGACGTTGTTCAGATACTTGCATTGGCGGAGAGACGAACGTGGTCGGAAAAGTCCCTCGTGTTTGATGGCCTCGAACGCGATCGGGTAAGCGGGGTTCTTGTCCACGTTCACGACGCGAGGGGACGTCGTATGAGACGCACCGACCGTCTTGCGGAAGAACGCGATGGCCGCATTCCTGTCGCGCGTGGCCCGGAGCAAGAAATCCAGCGTGTCACCGTTGGAATCAACGCCCCGGTAAAGATAGTGCCAGGCCCCGCCGACACGCACGTACGTCTCGTCGATTCGATACGAATCCGTGGTGCGTCTCAGAAATGGCCGGCACCGCTTGTCGATCTCCGGCGCATAGCGCTGCACCCATCGATAGATCGTCGTATGGTCGACACACAGGCCCCGCTCGCGCATCATTTCCTCGAGGTCGCGGTAACTCACGGCATACCGCAAGTACCACCGAACACACAGGAGGATGAGTCCTGGTTCGAACTGACGCCATTTGAACGGATTGTCGCTGGGCATGATGGGGATCCGGTCCAGTCGTTGTCAAAGACCGTCCATCCTGAAGTCGCCGGCCCGAAGTTGCAACAGAACCCTGCCACCCGTCTTTGCCAGGCTCCACCCGACATTCGAGTCGCCGGTCGCCGCGGTCGTGCTCCTGACGATGGTCATGGCGGCGGCGCCGTTCTTTGGTCGACAGACGCTTGTCTGGCTCGTTGACGCGGGGGGGTTCGCGACGGTCGTGGCCTATCTGCTCGTGGTCGTGTCCTTTCTGAGGATCAGACGGCACCATCCGGACCTCGTGCGTCCGTACGCCGTGCGGAGACCCCGGCTCATTGGAGGACTGGCGGTCGTGGCCACCGGATGCTTCATCGTTCTTTACCTGCCAGGCAACCCCTCCGCCCTGGTCTGGCCGTGGGAATGGACGATCGTTGGATTTTGGGGCATCTTGGGCGGGCTGCTGGCCCTGGGTCTTGCGACCCGGGTCTCGGCGCTCGGTCGACAGGCACAGGCTCGCTTGATCCTGGGCGAGTACGCGACACAGATTGAGGGAACGTTACGACGTGAGCACGACACGGCGTAACACGTAGCTCGTTGTCCTCACGATCTCGGTTTATGAGATCGGTTCTACTGCTGATCCGTGCTCTCCTTCGCCTCCGTGAGCGCGAGACTATCGACGGTGTATTCGATGTACGGAATGAACATCTCGTCCCAGCTCTGTTCCGCCCAGTACACTTCTCGTTCGGGCGCCGGATTGTAGCGGTTGCGCAGCGAGTTGTCATAGTGACCAACAGCGGTCAGCTTGCTGCCCGCCGGCAGGCGGAGCGGCTCGTCGAGCTCATACTGTAGCTGCCAGTTGAAGTCGTACTTCGGCACACTGAGGATGACTTCATCGGTTCCGTCTGGCCAGGTGACGATCCACATCATGTCCTTTCCTCGCAGGTGCATGTGTGGCCACAAGTTGTAGAGCGTGATCGGCTCGGTCACGGGCGTGACTGATGTGATCTTCCAGTTCCCAGCGAATGGTGGGATGTTCGGCAGTGTGTCGGACGTCAGAGTGGCTTCAGCGGTCTTTTCCGTTTCCTCATCGGCAACATCCGGTCTCACCACGTATTCCCTGCCGTCGATGACGTACCGACTCTGCTCGGGTTCCGTGGGCAGAGAGTTGCCGACCGACCGTGTGAAGACCTCGTGCGTTACGGGCTCCCGACTGAACCACAAGCCCAGCCTCGTGGCGTCGTTCTCCACAACGCCGGTCGTCTGATAGTGCATATTGAACCGGAACCACAAACCGGCAGTGAGACGTTTACCGGTACCCGGAGCATAGCGCTCGTAACTATGACCAGGGGCGAACGCGGTCACGAAGAACCGCTCTCCGGTGTCCTTTGGCGCGTCGAAGACCCCCCCGGCAGGGTCGTCGGGACACAGCCCGCCCTCGTTGGCCATCAGAACGCCGTCATCATCCACATGGCAATTGCTGGGCAGTTTGACGACGTCGATCCGACCGTGGTGCACGACTCGAGGGTTTCCCGGGCGCATTTCGATCGCGCGCAAGAACTTGTCCTCCGGCAACGTGTTGCGAACGTAGAAGTTCATATACGGAATCTCGCCCTCGGCGGCCACTTCGTACTCCGGCATCACGAACACGTGGTCGGGTGGTCCATCCTCTCCCTGCCACCCCTCGGCGAAGCTTGGCAAGACGGGTAGATCCGCATCGTTCCCGCGAGGTGCGCCGGCGTCGACCCAGCGCACGATCGTGTCGATCTCATCGTGAGTAAGGCTGCGGTCGTTCCGGAAACGGCCAAACGCTGGGTCGGCGTGCCAGGGCGGCATCTCACGCGATTCGACCTTTGCTTTGATCGCCCGAGACCAGGGCCGTACGGTTTCATAGGACGTCAACGACATCGGCGCAACTTCCCCCGGACGATGGCAGACGACGCAACGCTCAAAAAGGATCGGTGCCACGTCCTTCGCAAACGTCGGGTCCGCCTCACGCTGACCGGCGTCAGCCAATGCAACCGGCACAAGCAACGTAACCGCCGCGATGATGAGTCCATAACGAATCATTTCGACTCTCCTTTGATGCGATTCGACGTGTAGATGTCTGCGCCTACTGCCCGGCTGATGGCCGGGGTATTCCTTGCTGAACGTCTCGCACAACTTCGCCGTTCTTGATCACCGCCACGATGTGGCGAAGCTCCCGCATACTCTTCAAGGGATTCCCATCAACGATAATTATATCGGCAAGCTTGCCCGGCGTCACCGTGCCGACGTTGTCGAGCTCGTTCAGCCACTCGGAGTTGCGTCGCGTCGCAGCCGAGATGACCTCCATCGGGTCGGCGCCAAAACTGACCATGAGCTCCATTTCGGTCCACATCGACTCGGTCGGCAGGTTATGGGTACTGCCAGCGTCCGTGCCGACGATGATTCGGACGCCCGAGTCCCACAGCTGCTTGAACAGCTCTCCAAACTCTCTCATCTCCCGAAAATGGGTCCCCTGAGAAAAATACGGCAGCCGTTCGGGGTGCCACAGAGAAGCCTGGACCTCGCTCCACATCTCTGGTGGGGTCCACCTCTCCATCCGCCGATTGTTAATGTAGTACTCGGGAGTTTCCAGAGCGAAAAGCTGGGCGATCGAGCCCGATGGTCCAAGGCCACCAACCAGCGTGGGACATACGTAAGCTCGCGCGTGAAACAACGTCTTCACAACCTCGGCATCGAGCGTTGCGTTCGGACCGATCAGCGCACTCAAGTGGTCAACGGCCTGCTGGCCGGCGTTAATCCGCATGATGAGATCCTGCGGACCTCGCGCGATTCCGGTCACCCTGAGCCCGTTTCTCTGGGCCACGTCGGCCACGGCTCGGATTTGGTCGGCACTCATGCCGTCCATCACGTTCAACAGATCGGCCCCATTCGCCACCGCAGTCTCGGCAGCCGCCCGTGCCTCCTCGACCGTCGTGACCTGCCACGAGAAATCCTCGCGTCCCACGTAGCCTCGCGGCGAGTTCAGGATGGCGCCCATCGTCGCCTTCATACGCGGACCAGGGAGCTCCCCGCGGTCGACGCGGTCGCGCACTCGATTCAGTATGTCGGGTGGACCGAAGATGTCAGCGGTCGTCGTGACCCCACTCATGATCATCATACGGGCGTGGGTAGTGATGACCTCCTCGAGCTTGCCGCCGTAGAGCTGGAACCAACGCTCATAGTCGCTGTGACCGATGATGTCGTGATGGACATGCGCATCGATGAGACCCGGCATGACCGTCAGGCCATGGGCGTCCACAATCTGTGCGCCGTCGGGAACCGTGAGTGTCTCGCGGTTCCCAACCGCAACGATTCGGCTTCCGTCAACGAGAACGACCGAGTGCTGAATCGGTGTCGCACCATGCCCATCAATGAGCATGCCGCCAACGATGGCCAGCGTCGCGCTCGACGGCTGCGTGTCCCTGGCGCCGGGCTGCCGGTCCTGGGCACCGAGATCGGCCGACGGGAGAGAACCTAGTACAGTCGATACGGCGGCGGCCAGTAAGAACCGGCGCACACACGACATCATCAGGTCACCTCTTGGTCTCATTTTGGGTCCAAAGTACCCGCCTCGGACCTTGTGAAGCAAGTTGTTTCGAGTAAATCTGGGTCCAGCGCGCGTGATCATCGTCGAATCGTTGAAGATGTCGGTGACCAACGCCGGATCGCTGCACTGGAGTCTGGCCGAACGGATTCGCCTCGCTGAAGTAAGATCCGCGAATCACGATGTGGTCGTGACGACTCGCAACGCACCCAGACGGGATGCATCGGTGGCCGAATGCCGAGGTAGTTCTGAATCACCGCACTGGCACGCCCGGCAGCCGTTAGAGCAAGTGTGTTGGCGGCGGTCCGAATGTGAACGGCGCGGCCCTACTCTGAGCTATCGGAGGATTGCGATGAAGGAACTCGGACTCGTAGCGATCCTGCTACTTGGTTCGTCTGGCATCGTCCCAGTGAGCAGCGCGGCTGGTCAGACGGAGGCCTCACGAATGGAGCTCATCGCGGTGGTCGGGTGCGTAGCACAGGAAGGGACGGATTGGTTCGTGACGAACGCCACCGGACCACTTACTGGGTCGAGCCCTGATGGGTCACGACAGACCGGCCAATTCGTCACGATCGACGTCGCACGGCAGCAGAACGCGGGAACCCTGCGCTACAGGTTGATTGGCGTCGTGGACGAGTACGGAGTCCCTGAGCAGGAAGGGCATCAAGTGCTGGCACGGGGCCTGCTGATCGAGGATGACAACGAGACTCGGCTCAACGTGACAGCCGTCGTGACGGTCGAACCAGTGTGCCCGTAGCGGCCAGGCTGCGGCGCGCGCGCCGCCACTGCCAAGACGCCGATCTCAAGATGAGACACAGTCAGTCGTAGTGCTCGCCGAGACCGAACGTGTAGACGACGTTCCCGGCCGCGATCGTCACATACTGCCGACCATCGACCGCGTACGTCATCGGCGCGGCCCGGACCTCCGCACCGACAGACATATGCCACAGCTCCCGGCCGCTGACGGCATCTAAAGCAAAGAAATAGCCGTCGACCGTACCGCCAAAGACAAGGTCGCCGGCGGTAGAGATCAAACCGGCCCACGTTTGTGGCTGGACCCGGTACTCCCAGCGACGGTTCCCAGTCCGGGGATCGATCGCGCGCACCGCGCTCGTGAACTTATCGAGCGGAAGTTCGCGCTGCTGGCCGCCTCCCGTAAAGAGGGCGCCTTCGAGGTAGTCTTCGTCACGAATGTAGAATCTGGCCTCGCCATCGTACGCCATCACGTAGAACAGCTCGGTGCGTGGACTGTAGGTGGGAGACTGCCAGTTGGTGCCGCCGCTGGCATCCGGAGCGACAAGGGTCCCCTCGGCGGTGGGAAGGCCCAGTCGGAAATCAAAAAGATCTTTTAATCAAAAACCATAATCAAAACCATCTGCGTGACCGCGTTGCCAAATCTGGCCATAACCCCTTATTTCGCTGTGACTTATTGGTTGTTCAGGCGGGCATACTGCCATGGCCGTCACTTTCGCCTCCTGGCGCCCTGGCCACTTGGGATGTGTGTCCACGTGGACTCCCGCGCGAGCCTGTGACCTGACCGCCGGCGCATGGGGCTCGCGCGGCTGACGTGAACGGGATGAGCCGTGTCGCGGACCACTGGGAGCCCTGAGGTCACGCGTCACCGGTGCCAGACCGATTCGAAGGTGAGACGTCCCGGCATGCGTGAGAGCGTCTGGCGCCCGCAGCCTTCTTGGTTCTTCGAGAGCACAGACGGCACCGGACGACAGCTCGTGGGTGCGCCGGCACGACAATGGATGGGTGGGACTTATCTTCTAGGTCGCCGAGCTCGACGCCTTCATTGCCAGCCTCGTCGAGAACTGGAGCCACCCTGCATTTGCACCTACGTGCTGAGCTTCGCTATCAGTATCTCGCTCAACTTCGTCGATGCTGATCTCTTTCAGTGATAGATAGCCAGTCGTAGGCTGCACACCGGGCAACTCTCTATCGTCGATCGTGACCGGAAGGATGTATTCCGGACCTTTCGATTCGATCATTCCCGCCACACATCGGCCGCCATCGAGCACGGTCACCCATGCGCTTCGACGCGGCATGCTCGCTTAACGCTCGCTTACGGGGCACCGGCGCGCACCATCCGGCACCACGGGGCAGCACGATTCCCTCAGCGAAACCGCACGACGCTCACGCGGAAGGGGCTAGTTGTCGGTCTGCACACCCTCCATCCCGGGTTCAAATCCGGGCGTGCCTGCGCCAGGGTCGAGGTCGCTTCCATAAGGACGACGTACAGACTATCCTGCATAGAGGGAGCCCCCCTGCATCCGACTTGGAGAGTGCCCGCATTCCTTCCGAACAACTCGCCGGGCAGAAGCATCGCTGAAAGTTTCGAGTGGCGAGATGAGTCTGCGGCCGTCGGTGGCCAAGCTCGTTCGGCTGGCGATCGCAGAGGCCGATAGGGAGGCAAGGATGACCGATGATGCGTTTCAGAAGCGCCTGTTCGATGAGATGTGGGAGAAGCTGGAGACTCTCGGAAGTGAGGACCCAGCCATGGCCAACTTCAACCGTGAACCCTGGGCATTCAGTCTGACGAGGCACAGGCCCTTACTGAAATACCGCTCGGGACCGTGGAGTAGTCCTGGGGCGGGGCAGATCGGTCAAGGAACGATTGAGTGGAACCCAAATCCCGACCGCGATGAGCCTTCCCATTTTCGAATCGTGCGCGACACAGCTGACGACTCGACGTTGCGAATCAACGATGGACCGGCCATGACCGTCGAGGCAACCGCCAACGACATCGTCCGCACATTCGCAGAACAAACCGACCAATGAGAGCCGCCGCCATCTACGCCCGCGTCAGCACGGACCGTCCCGGTGTGGCCGAGCAGGCGAAGAGCGTTCCCCGTCAGGTCCAGCACGCCCGCGCATTCGCCGTGTCGCAGGGCTGGACCGTCGACGACGCGTCCATCTACGTCGACGACGGCATCTCCGGTGCGGAGTTCGAGCGTCGACCCGGCTTCATGGCGCTGATCGCCGCGCTAACGCCCAAGCCAAAATTCGACGTGCTGATCGTCAGCGAACGCAAGACGATCGGTCGAGAGGCGTCGGAGACCGCGTATCGCATCAAGCAAATCGCGCGCGCCGGTGTCGACATCGTCGATTACGTGCACGGCCGGTCGCTGGTCGGGAAGAACTGGCTGTCGAAGCTCACCGACACCATCCTCGGGTCGGTCGACGAGGGGCACCGCGAGCAGACGCGCGAACGCGTGCACGAGGCGCACAGGGATCGCGCGTTGAAGGGCTATGTGGTCGGCAACCGGTGCTTCGGCTACCGGAACGTCGACGTCTTCTCGGGCACCGACCACTTCGACCGACCGGTGAAGTCGCACGTCGATCGCGAGATCGTGCCCGAGGAGGCCGAGGTCGTCGTCCGCATCTTCGAGCTGTTCGACTCGGGCCTCGGCCTGCGGTCGATCGCCCAGCGGCTGAACGACGAGGGCGGGCTCGCACCGAAGCCGTTCGTGCGCAAGGACCCGACCAAGGTGCAGCCGATGCGCGCGTGGTCACCGTCGACCGTCCGGAACATCCTCAAGCGGTCGATCTACCACGGCGTTGTCACGTGGAACGCGACGCGCAAGCGCGACGCGTGGGGGGCGGTTCACCAGCGTCGGCGACCCGAGGACGAGCTGGTAACGGCGCGTCGCGAGGACCTCCGCATCGTACCCGAGCAGCTCTGGCGATGCGTCGCCGCGCGCATGTCCGCGAACGGGGAGCGTGCGGTCCGGTTCGCCAGCGGACGGCTCACGGGGCGACCGCGAAAGGACGACGTCAAGAACTTGCTCGCGGGACTTGCGACGTGCGGCGAGTGTGGCGGTAACCTCGTCGTCGAGACGAGCCACCGGAAGGCCGGCCGCGTAGCCGAGTACGTGTGTTTCCGACGCCGACACTACCGCGTCAAGTGCGACAACGCGCTGCGCATGCCCGTCGACGAGATGAACGAGGCGGTGCTGCAAGCGATCGAGGAGCACGCGCTCACTCCCGAGGCCGTCGAGCTGGTCGTCCAGCTGACCGAACGCGACGACGTCGACGATCGACGCGCCCAGCTCGACAGCGAACGTAGGGGGAACGCGACGCGCAGCAAGCGATTGCAGGACGCGATCGAGACCGGCGGCGAGGCGGCGACGCTGGTCGCGCGCATCCGCGAGCTGGAGACGCGACAGCGCGCGATCGCCGACGAGCTGACGAACCTCGGACCGCTACCGCGGTTGGAGCCAAGGGTCGTCGAGGATCGGCTGACCGAATGGCGGCGATTGCTTCGTGGCTCGACGACCCAGGCGCGCGCGGTGTTGGGCCGAATCTTGACGGGACGGATCGTCTTCACGCCGAGGGAGGACGGCTACGACTTCACCGCACCGACGCGGTTCGATCGGTTGTTTGCGGGCGTCGTCTGTCCGCGGCCGGCGTGGATGCCAGAGGGCAGCGGGCGTGGCACCGAGGGGATCGGCCCGGAGGATACGTTCGACGGGGACTACGGTCGACTGCTGGAGCGCGCGTATACGCGGCTCCAAAGGGATGGAAAATTGGTGGCGTCCCCAACATTCGCGTCCTGATGTCTGAGGCTGCCGAGCAGGCGGACTTTTCGTCGCAATGCCTGCGATGCAAGATCCGCCGACACGACGTGGAAGACGGAGGGCTGGCCGTGATTTTCGCGCTCGCAGTTCTCTCGTTCCATGACGCCAGGCCGCGCGGCAACTCGCACGTCGCTTACGTCGAGGAGGACTCGGATCCGTGTCCTCTTCGCCCGTGGACGTCCGGGCACTGATGGAGCCGTGACGAGATCCCGTTCTACCGACCCCTCGCCGAAGCAGGCAAGCATGAGCGCTTCCTTGGAGGAGGTTCTCGACCGCCGCACCCTGCGCCGAATGGCTGGAGCGAGGTCGTTCGCGCGCGGGGAGGACTACTTCGCCAGTGGACAGGTCGGCACGGTTTCCGAGAACAACGGGACGATCGTAGCGAAGGTGCACGGAACGCGAACGTATCGCGTGAAGTTGTGGATCGAGAATGGAGAGCTGGAATACTCGTGTACCTGCCCGGTCGGAGCGGATGGGGCGTTCTGCAAGCACGGCGTGGCCACGGGGCTATCGCGGCTCGACGGCAGACAGGCAGAGATACCGGGCAAGAAGCGGTCGAAGCCGGCCGTGACTATGGATGACGTCCGCGGCTACCTCGCTGGACAGGACAAGGACGCCCTCGTGAACATGCTCATGGAGCAGGCGATGGACGACGACCGCCTGCGCCAGCGTCTGCTCATGAAGGCCGCGAAGCAGGGGCCCAAGGGACTCGATGTCGCCACGTATCGGCAGGCGATCGACGAGGCGGTAGACACCGGCGGGTTCGTAGATTACCGCAATGCGTACGACTACGCCCAGAGAATCAAAGAGGCGATCAATGTTGTGGAAGAGCTGCTGAGGGAGGGGCATGCCGCCGAGGTCATCGGGCTCACGGAGCATGCGTTGGAAGCTGTCGAGGAGGCGCTAGGCTGGGTCGACGACTCCGACGGAAACATGGGCGGCATCCTCGATCGGCTCCAAGAGCTCCATCACACAGCGTGCGAGAAGGCCAACCCCGACTCGGAAGCGCTGGCTCGGCGGCTCTTCGCGTGGGAGCTGCGAACGGACTGGAATACGTTCTGCGGCGCAGCGGACATCTATGCCAACATCTTCGGGCAGAAAGGGCTCGCCGTATACCGCGCGCTCGCCGAGGCGGAGTGGGCCAGAGTGCCGGCTCTCGGTCCGGGCGGTGACGACCCGGAGAAGTGCGGGAAACGGTTTCGGATCATACACATCATGGAGACGCTGGCCCGGCAGACGGGCGACGTCGAAGCGGTGGTCGCGGTCAAGACGCGCGACCTCTCCTCCGCGTATACCTATCTACAGATCGCCGAAACCTATAAGAACGCTCGAAAGCGCGACCTGGCGCTGGAGTGGGCCGAGCGCGGGGTAAAGGCCTTTCCCGAGCGGACCGACTCCCGGCTGCGCGAGTTCCTAGCCGAGGAGTACCACTACTCGAAGCGCCACGACGAGGCGATGGCGCTGGCCTGGGCGGAGTTTACCGAATCGCCGTATCTCGAACAGTACAGGAACCTGAAGGCTCACGCCGACCGTGTCGGTCAGTGGACGTCATGGCGGCTGAAGGCGCTCGAGCACCTTCGGGGGTCGATTGCCACGGAGAAGCGCGCGTCTCCAGAGGACCGTGGGGCCTGGTATCGCCGGGCGGACCATTCGGAGCTCGTTCGGATCTTCGTCTGGGAAAAGGACGTGGAGGCCGCCTGGCGGGAGGCCCAGGCGGGTGGCTGCTCGCACGGCCTCTGGAGGGAGCTCGCCGCCAAGCGAGAGAAGGATCATCCCGGGGATGCCCTTCCGATCTATCAGCGCCAGATCGAGACAACGCTGGGCAGGAGGAACAACGAAGCGTATCGTGAGGCCATCAGTATCCTGCGCAAGGTTCGGGGGCTCATGGTTCGGATCGGGCGGGAGGCCGAGTTCGAGAAGTACCTGGAGTCGGTTCGGACAACGCACAAACCCAAGCGGAACTTCATGAAACTGCTTACCCGAGCGGAGTGGGAGGGAGGGTGATCTTAGCCTGCTTCAATACGTGGACTGGAAAGACGAAGTGGGATGATTCAATTGTGAGGATTCAGCATGGCTGCGAAGATCACAAGGCTGCTTCAGCCGGCCAGCCCCACCATCGATCAGGTGTTCGATGAGTTCCTGGCCGAACAGCGAAAGCGGCTGAGGTGAATCGCCCCGGGTTTCCCGGAGGCTCCATTGTTTGGGAGGATGGGGCCCATGGGACGACCGAGCAGATACGCACCGGAGGTACGAGAGCGGGCCGTCAGGCTGGTGTTCGAACATGAGGACCAGCACGACTCGCAGTGGGCAGCGATCCGATCCGTGGCCGCGAAGATCGGCTGCACGTCGGAGACGCTGCGGCATTGGGTGCGCCAGGCCGAGCGGGATCAGGGACGACGCCCAGGGCTGACGACGGACGAGCGGGCCGTGCTCAAAGAGCAAGCGCGTGAGATCCGCGAGCTCCGGCGCGCGAACGAGATCTTGCGGAAGGCGTCGGCCTATTTCGCGCAGGCGGAGCTCGACCGCCAACCGAGGTAATGGTGGCCTTCATTGACGCACATCGGGAGACGTACGGGGTCGAGCCGATCAGCGCAGCGGTGCCGATCGCTCCGTCGACGTACTACGCGCACAAAGCGTGTCAGGCGAATCCCCAGTTGCGATCGGGTCGGACGCAGCGCGACATCTGGCTGAAGGCGCAGATCCGTCGCGTGCGAGACGAGAACTTTGCGGTCTACGGCGCGTACAAAGTCTGGCGCCAGCTGAATCGCGAGGGGATCGGTGTGGCTCGGTGCACCGTCGAACGCCTGATGCGGGAGCTGTGCCTGCGGGGCGCCGTCCGGGGACGCGCGTTCACCACGACGACCCGTCCTGACGTCACCCCGCGGCCGGCCGACCTGGTCAACCGGGCGTTTGTGGCCACGCGGCCCAACGAACTCTGGGTCGCGGACCTCACCTACGTGGCGACCTGGCGCGGCTTCGTCTACGTGGCGTTCGTCATCGATGTCTTTGCCCGGTGCATCGTGGGCTGGCGAGTCTCCAGTTCCTTGCGCACCGACCTCGCCCTCGATGCGTTGGAGCAAGCCCTCTACGCGCGGCCAGCGGCTGACGGGTTGGTGCACCACAGCGATAGTGAGTATATGGGGGCCTGCTTCCGGGCGGCTTGACCCGCACCAGCGATTGACCCGTCAGGATGTGGGTGCTGGAACGCTCCTGGGCTTCTCTGACCCACATCTCCGATTGACCCTGTGTCTTTCCTCGGAACTGTCGGTTGCCCGGGAGCGGGCCAGTGAGGCGCCTGCCTCACCGACGGTGTGACTTCATGTAGAGCCTGGCCAGTGGCCCCGTCACTGTCTTGTCCACCCGCCTCGGTGCGCCGGCGCCGTTCCCTATGACCGAGCCAAGGAGGCGACATGACGCACGTGACATCGGTACCGACCATCCGCGTGGTCGGCGGCATTGACACCCACAAGGATCTGCACATGGCCGCCGTCGTCGACCGCGACGACGGCCGTCTGCTGGAGACCAAGGACTTCTCGACGACACGCGCAGGGTATCGGGCGTTACTCCGTTGGATGCGTCAGCACGGCGCGCTCGAGTCGGTCGGGATCGAAGGCACCGGCAGCTATGGCGCCGGGATCATGCGTTTCTTGAACGCGGCGGGTGTGACGACACATGAAGTCGACCGCCCTGATCGGAGCGACCGACGTCGCCGCGGGAAATCGGATGCCGTCGATGCCGAGATGGCCGCCCGGGCCGTCATCTCGGGGCGCCGCCTATCCACGCCGAAGAACAAGAATGGCCGCGTCGAAGCGCTCCGCGTGCTGCGGTTGACGCGGGCCGGGGCCGTGCGTTCCCGAACCAAGGCACTCCAGCTTCTGCGCAGTCATGCCGTGTCTGCCCCGGACGAGGTCCGCGACGAGGTCCGTTCCCTGACCCGGATACAGCTGCTGCGGACCGTCGCGGCCTGGCGGCCCGACTATGACGACTTCGACCATCCCGCCACCGCCACCCGGATCGCGATGCGGTCGTTGGCCCGGCGTATCCTGGAGCTCAACAACGAAGTGGCCGACCTCGACGACCTCATCGAGCCCCTCGTCACCGACCTCGGCGCGCGACTCATCGAGCGCCCGTGCATCGGCATT
>CBDCGH010000003.1:0-34782 GCA_965216615.1 Vicinamibacterales bacterium
GCTGCTCGAGATCGGGATGACTCCGCCGACCGTCGAGCGGCCGCGTCAGAAACGAGCTCGGTGCCGCCAGCCTGTGGGTGTCGCCCGCCGAGACGTTCAAGTCAATGGGCGGCCCACCGAGTCCACCGGACATACATATCGGGCGGTGGAACTGGCAGCTGATCTGCGCCAAGATGTTTCACAACCTCATCTACAACGAAGGATCCCAACCTTGGCAACTGGATGGTTGATCCGGCGTGGAACCTGTATCATCATCGATAACTCACGCGCCTTCACGACCGATATCGCCGAGCGGGTCCACAAGCTGACGCGGATAGACCGCGACCTGTGGAATCGGATGGTCGCGCTGGACGAGCCGACGCTGCAGGCGGCGGTTGGGGAATGGCTGGGCGACAGGGAGATTCGAGCCATTCTCGAGCGTCGCGACGAAATGGCTGAGGACATCGAAAAGCTGGTCGAAAAGGTCGGAGAGCGGGCCGCGTTTGTCCGCTGGCGGGTCCCTCCACCCGCGACTCCGACGCCCGCGCCTGCGCCTGAAGCCGCGCCGAAGGGGCTAGCCGAATCAGCGGAGCCTGCGGAGCTCGCTCTCAATGTGCTCGGCGGCCAGCTGGTCGATGCTCTGCACGAAACCCCGATCACGCTTCCCGGCTCGGAGCTGACGTGGTTTGGCCGAGTCGTCCGGCTCAATGACTACGAGGGACCCGAGGCCCAGATCGCCAAGGCGGGAGCGGAGCGGGGCCATACCCACGGGCTCGTCAGCGACGTCGACGGACTCCTGTGCCTGCGGCGTGACGACCAGAACCCCGAGCACTACGACACCGTGACCGGCTTGGCTGGGCAACGGGCCGAGGTGTTCGGCCTCGTCACCGAGGACGACGGCTTATCGGTCGTGCGCGTCACCCTCTGCCGCAAGGCACCGTAGACCGGCGGCGTACTGCGGTCTGCGCCGATTTCGCGCCAAATCTCGATTCCCCAAAGGCGAGGTGAGCCGATTCGCCATCGGTTTGCACGTATGTAGTCAAGACACAGGAGAAAGAGATGAAGAGCATAAAGCGACATGCTGAGACCGAGGCCAGGCGCTCAAACCGACATGCGCTGGCCATCATCGTGCTGAGCGCGGGCGTGTGCGGGCTGATCGCCGTCCCGGCGGCATTCGCTCAGGACTACACCGCTACGAACCCCGGGAACTGGCACGACCTCGAGACGCTAGCAGCCCGTGGGTAAAGGGGGATCGACATGATCGATCCGACGTACTAAACTCCCGGCATGGCCATGAGTCGTCGCAAGGACCGCGCGCGGACTCGGGGTTGTGGGTTGCCACGAATGCGTTGCCCCGGAGGCACCCGTTCTATCAGCGACTGAATCAGGTGCTCGACCAGCACGAGTTTGACGCCTTCGTGGAAGCGCAATGCGCGCGTTCTACGCCCCGATCGGCCGTCCAAGCCTGCTGCCGGGGACCTACTTCCGGCTGCTCTTGATCGGGTACTTCGAAGGCCTTGATTCGGAGCGCGGCATCGCGTGGCGGACCGCCGATTCGCTGGCGCTCCGCGGGTTCCTGGGGCTGGGCCTCGACGAGCCGACGCCGGAGCATTCGACGATCTCGCGGACGCGGCGCCTGCTCGATCTGGAAACCCACCGCGCCGTCTTCACGTGGATCCTGCAGGTGTTGGCGGCGCGATCTCGTCAAGGGCACAACGATCGGGATCGACGCGACGACGCTCGAAGCTAACGCTGCCTTGCGGAGCATCGTGCCCGCGACTCGGGCGAGACGTATCAGGGTTTCTGACGCGGCTCGCACAGGCGTCAGGTATCGAGACGCCGACGCGCGCGGACCTGGCCCGCTTGGATCGGACGCGCTCGAAGAAGGGCCGCAATACGGTGGCGGCATGCACGACCCCGACGCAAGCATCACCAAGATGAAAGACGGGCGCACGCATCTCAGCGCATAAGGCCGAGCACGCGGTTGCCGTGGAGACGGGCGCCATTGTGGGTGTCACCGTCCAGGGTGCCGATCAGGGCGATACGACCACGACCGCCGACACGGTCACCGCCGCGGCTGAGGATCTCGAAGCGGTGGCGGCCGTCACCGACGGCGAGACCGCGGCGCGAGGTGGTCGCCGATAACACGCAATCGGGTGCTCGGCGATCTGGCGTCCCTCGCGCACCTACATTGCGCCGGACCGCGGCCGGCGCCGCTGGACGACGAAGGCGGCGGCGCGCGATGCGTACGCCAACCGCCGCTCGAGCGCGGGCGTGCCCTGCAACGGGCCGGAGTGAGCGACTCGCATCTCTACAATACCGATGCGCCGCCGCATCTGCGCACGCATCCTGAAACGCTCACGTCGGCCGGTTCAACTTGGGCCTCTTCATGCGCACCCTGTGTGGCGTCGGCACGCCCCGCAGCCTGCAGGGACACCTGTCGGCGGTCTCGGTCCTCGCTGTTGCGGTGTGGGCGCGCGTCCTCGGCCTCTGGCCCGACCTCGGTGCGCCTGCGGCCGATGACTCGTCCCCGTTCACGCCGCATCATCGGTTGGAGCTCCTCCCCGTCAATGCATCAGAAGAGGCCGTTTAACCACGGGCTGCTAGGGGGGGAGCTACTGAACGCCCTTGATGAATCACCGGTCCTGCTGCCGGCCTCGGAGCTGGCGTGGGTCGGCCGCGTTGTCCTGCTCGGCGACTACCAAGGGCCCGACGCGAACCTGGCCAAGGCCGCAGCCGAGTTGGGGCACACGCATGGCATCGTGACCGAGGTCGATGGCCTGCTCTGTCTCACATCAGACGCCCTGCACCCCGGCCACTACGAAACCGCAACCGGAATGGCCGGAAAGCGAGCCGAGGTGTTCGGCTACGTCAACGAGGACGACGGGTTGAGGGTCGTCCGTGTCACCCTTTCCCGAGAGGCGTCGTAGCCGCCGGTATGATCCCGTGGCGAGAAGCGTCGCTGGCCCGCGGCGCCGGTCGTGGCTTCATGGACTCCAAGCGCTGGAAAGTCGTCAAGGGCATCGTCGAAGAAGCGCTCGAGCTGGAACGCTCGGAGCGGGCGGCCCATGTGATCACCATATGCGGCAGCGACGCCAACTTGCGCCGCGAGGTGGAATCGTTCCTGTCCGACGAGGACTCGGACGGGTTTCTCGAGCAGCCAGCGCTGCGTGCGGCACCAGCCGTTCCTGACAGCGCCTTCACGAGTACGGGCTCGACTCCTCTTGGCAGGGTGGACGACGTCCGACCCGTCGACCTGGCCCCCTACACCAAGCTGGTCGTTTCGACTCGAAGCAGCCAATACACGCTTGTCGCCGTGGCTCCGCTCGACATGGAGTTTCTCGTGACCGGCGGGAAGCGGTTTCGCGAGACGGCGCGCGTTCGCCTCTATCGTCAGAATTCGATTCGAGTGGGGGAGGAACTCTGGCTGATTGCTGGGACTCGCAAGATCGTGACGACCAAGATCACCGGCATCGAAATCGTCAAGGACTAAGCGCTAGGCCGAATCTCCGAGCTCACGCCGGAGCCACGCTCGCGCCGAGTTCCACTCACGCTTGATGGTCGCCGGGGACAGCTTCATGACCTCGGCGGTTTCTTCGATGCTAAGCCCGCCGAAGAAGCGGAGCTCGACGAGCTGTCCCTGGCGAGCGTCGAGAAGGGTGAGCCGCTGGAGCGCTTCGTCCAGCTCAGAGACGTCGACCGCGGGCTGTGCGGCCATGAGCGGCGTAGCGTCGAGCTCGATTGGCTCCACCCCGGCGCCCCGCTTCGTGGCTTTGCGCCGTCTGGCTTGTTCCATCAGGATGCGCCGCATCAGCTGCGCGGCGATACCGAAGAAATGCGCGCGACTCTGCCAGCGCACCTGGCGCTGCCGTACCAATTGGAGGTAGGCCTCGTTGACGACCTCCGTGGTTTGCAGCTTCTTATTGGGCCCCTCGCGCCGGAGCGTGCTTCGGGCCAGCCGGTGAAGCTCGGCATAGACCTGCGGGATCAGGTCGTCGAGGGCACCCTTGTCGCCGTCGGCCCATGCGTGCAGGAGCTTCGTCACGTCGCCAGGCGGCGACTTATCGTCTGTCATCAGCGATCGGTTGTCGGAATATGGGCCCCAATATACCAAGCGACCGATGGCGCGTGGCGGAACCGACTTTCAGCCGATGCTCCTGTCCGTCTATGTCCCATCGTGGCAGTTAATTGGGCTTCAACTGGTCGCTTGTTGAGACGCTTTCGCTCTTCATACGACCGCGACATTATCTCGCGTTGGAATCGAGCGCCCCGGGGGTAGAATGCGAACATTCCGCGAGAGAACCGTAGGCAGCCATGGCACTCAGCGCTGGCACGATCCTCGGCCCGTACCAGATCGAAGCCCCCCTCGGGGCCGGAGGCATGGGCGAGGTCTACAAAGCCATTGACACCCGCCTAGACCGCACAGTCGCCGTCAAGGTCTTACCCGCTCATCTGTCGGATGATCCCGATCTCCGCCAGCGCTTCGAGCGTGAAGCGAACCCACCCGGCTACCTGGCGCCGAGCGACACATCGCTTGACGGGCGCACGGTCTGATGAGCCGGTCACGGACCGAAATGCACGTACCTGTTGTATCAAGAACGTTCCTTCAGCAAGGAGACAGAATCATGGCGACTCGCACACTCGCGCTCGTTCCCGTCGTAGGTTTAGCTCTAATCTTGGCCACGGCCCCAGTAGCCGAGGCCCAGCAGTGGTCAGCCGAGCAGCAGGAGGTCATCAGTGCGCTCGAGGATTGCTGGGATACCTGGATGGAGGGTCTCCGGAGCAATGATCCCGAGGAGTGGATATCCAAGTGTTCAACCGAAGACGCCACGTATTGGTGGAGTGTCGAGGGAACACCAAACGGCGTCGATTTCCTCCGCCGGCAGTGGGAGACCTTCGCCAAGCAGGACGAGCGGTGGGTCGATCTGCGACCGGTGGGCATCCGTGTCCTTGGTAACGTCGCCATCGTCCATTTCTACGGATACTGGCAGGCACCCCTTGATGGGCGGAGCGTGGTGACCGAAGCCAAGCGGACGGAGGTCTTCCAAAAGACAGACGGCCAGTGGCGGCTGATCGCCGGGCACTCGACGCCGGTCTCCCAGGCGGACGCTGAGCCCTACCGTTAGGTCGGTTTCTCTGAGTGACAGGGCGCCTGGCCGGCGCTATGATGGCGATCATGTTGCGCCCAAGAACCATCGTCGCAGTCGTGTGCCTGGCTGGGGCACTGCTGGCGGTCTCGCTCTCGTCCCTCGTAGCGCAGGACGATCGGCCGATCACGTTTCCGCGACCGAACGACGTATATACCGTGGGCACTCGCGACTATCGGCCCGCTGAGATATACGAGTCACCCTGGATGGAGGAGCGCGCCGCGTTGCAGTTGAGTACGGTCGACCAGATTCAGGTGTTTCACGATTTCCGCTTCACGGATCAGCTGCCGGAGAGTGGCATTACGTTCAGGCACCGCACGGTCGATGATGGCGCCAAGTTCTACAAGGCTGTCCACTATGACCACGGAAACGGCGTACCTGTCGCCGACGTGGACGGTGACGGGCTCTACGACATCTATTTCGTGACCCAGCTCGGCTCGAACCAGTTGTGGAAGAACGCCGGCGGCGGGAGGTTCGAAGACATCACGGAATCTGCAGGCGTCGGTCTGGCCGACCGAGTCGCCGTGACCGCGTCGTTTGCTGACATCGACAACGACGGCGATCCCGATCTCTACGTCACCACGGTCCGGCACGGAAACGCGCTGTTCGAGAACGACGGCACCGGCACCTTCGAGGACATCACCGAAGCGTCGGGGCTCGGCTACACGGGGCATTCCTCGTCGGCGGTTTTCTTCGATTACGACCGCGACGGGTTGCTCGATCTGTATCTGACGAATGTCGGGCAGTACACGACGGACGAGATCGGTAAGGGCAACTACTACGTGGGCCTGACCGACGCCTTCTTCGGGCAGCTGTACCCCGAGCGCTATGAGCAAAGCATCTTGTTCCGGAACATGGGCGACAACCGTTTCGAGAACACCTCGGTGGCGATGGGCATCACGGATGCGAGCTGGACCGGAGCGGCGAGCCCCATCGACGTCAACGACGACGGGTGGCTCGACCTGTACGTGCTGAGTATGCAGGGGCACGACGAGTACTACGAGAACGTCGAGGGTAAGAGGTTCGTCCGGAAGAGCCGTGAGGTGTTTCCGCAAACCTCGTGGGGGGCGATGGGCATCAAGACCCTCGATTTCGACAACGACGGACACATGGATATCTTCATCACCGACATGCACACCGACATGATCGACGGTGTCAACGAGCTGCGGCGTCACTGGTATGCGGAGAAGATGAAGATGACTGAGCGGTATCCATCCGATTACCTCATCAGCGATGGGAATCACGTCCTCGGCAACGCGTTCTTCCACAACCAGGGCGATGGCACATTTCGGGAGATCTCTGAAGAGATCAATGCGGAGAACTACTGGCCGTGGGGGCTGAGCGTCGGCGACCTGAACGCCGATGGCTGGGAAGACGCGTTCCTTGCCTCATCGATGAACTTCCCGTGGCGGTACGGTGTCAACTCAGTCTTCCTGAACGACCGCGGCGAGAAGTTTCTGGACAGCGAGTTCATTCTCGGCGTCGAGCCGCGCCGAGACGGGCGCACCACCTCCCACTGGTTCGATGTTGATTGCGGGGGCGAGGATGCTGACCACCGCGGCTGCTTGGAGCGGACTGGCATCATCGAGATTTCTGGTGCGCTCGGTAGCCGGTCGTCAGCCATCTTCGACCTCGACAACGACGGCGACCTCGACATCGTGACCAACGACTTCCACTCCGAGCCGATGGTGCTTATCAGCAATCTCAGTGAGCAGAAGTCCGACGTGCGGTACCTGAAGGTGGACTTGGTCGGCTCCAAATCGAATCGCACCGGCATCGGGGCTCGCGTGCGTGTCACGGCCGGTGGCCAGACCTATACGAAGGTCCAGGACGGCCAGTCGGGCTATCTCTCACAGAGTATCTATCCGCTCTACTTTGGCCTTGACGCGGCGACCGCGGTCGACCAGATCGAAGTAACCTGGCTATCGGAGACCGGCACCCAGGTCGTCGACGGTCCCATCGAGACGAACCAAGTCTTCACCATCACCGAGCCGTAACCCACTTGTCTGAGGGCGCCGTGATTAGTAGTCAGGCGCCGGCAAGACATCTCCCAACCCCCTCCAAACGCACCCAGTGTTTATGGGGGTCGGCGACGGCATCACGGTTGCTCTTCGTAGTGGAAGAGGAACCATGCGGATCGCTGTCCTGCTCATCGTCTCGACTGTCGGCCTCTACGAGGTCGGCCTTTCGGAACTCGCCGAGTTCACCCGAATCGTGACCACCTTCGTCTTGTGCACGCGAGGGGGGCGCTCGATCGTGGAGACGGTAACGGAGGTCCAGCAAGAACGCCTCGTGGCGTCCCGCCGCTCGCTTGCGGCGTACCTCGGCTGAAGCCACCCGCCTCTATAATGCGCTGGTGGCGAGTCGAAGCCCTCTCGGCATCCTGGCGAAGGTAGCGGTCGCGATCGTCGGGCTGGGTGTGCTCGCGTACCTCTTTGCATCCACGCTGAGCGACGTGACCTCGCAGCCGTACACGGTGCCGGCGGCAGCGCTCGAGGGATGGACGATCGAGCTGGACCCGCCGTTGGGTCCGGACGGCCCACTGCTGTCGCTACGTCCGCCGCCAGAGCTGGGAATGAGCCTGTTCGACCAGGTGTTCATGCGCACGATGGAGTCGTACGCGACGCCGGCGAATCCGGGAATCACCCTGGTGTCGCGCCGTGAATACGAAGCGGCGCTGGCCGAGGTTGGCGGACCCAATGGGCTGCTGAAGCTGGCCGAGCGAGAGGGGCTCGCATCGGGAACGCTCGTCCCAGAATGTATGGCCGTGCATAGAACGAGCGGTGGGCGAGAGCAGCGCCTGTTTTTTGTCCTATTCGATCTGCCGGCTTTCGAGCGATTCCGTGAGGCGGTCGCCGAGCGCGCCGCAGGGACGTTCGACCCAGCGGCGCTCGCTCCGGCGCTGCTCATCGCGGTCTCGGATGCGCGGCTGCTCACACAGGGCATGCCGTCCGGACAGCTCGGACTCCAGTGTGGCGCGCCCGTTCACGCGGATGCGCAGAATTAGGCGCAATTCTGGCGTCACGGGTGTATAAATATGTTGATGACTAGGTGGGCGAAGCGTGTACTGCCCGTGCTCGTGGTGTTCGCGATCAGTTCCGCTGTCCTGGCGCAGGCACCTGAGCGCGCCCCGACGACCGCCGCCAATGCCGCGTCAGACGCGCCGCACCTGGCGCTGGTCAGCGAGTATTGCGTGTCCTGCCACAACAGCCGGATGAAGACGGCTGGCCTGGAGCTCGACACGATGAGCGCCCGGCCGCTCGATCAGGGCTGGGAGTCCTGGGAGAAGGTCGTCCGGAAGCTTCGCGCTCGGCAGATGCCGCCGGTCGGCGCGAGGCGGCCTGAAGAAGCGACGTATGCCGTCGCGCTCGGGTCGCTCGAAAGTGCGCTCGATCGGTTCGCGGACGCGAATCCTAATCCCGGCCGAACGGACACCTTCCGTCGCCTGAACCGGACCGAGTATCACAACGCGATCCACGATTTGCTCGCGCTCGACGTCGATGTGACGGAGATGCTGCCGGCCGATTCGTCCAGCTACGGCTTCGACAACATCACGGTCGGCGATCTGTCGCCGACACTGATGGAACGCTACGTCACCGCCGCCGAGAAGATCAGTCGATTGGCGGTGGGTCGGGCCGGGAAGGCGCCCGACGCGACGACCATTCGGATCCGGCCGGACCTGACGCAAGAGAAGCACGTCGCAGGGCTGCCGATCGGGACCAGAGGCGGCACGCTGGTTCCACACACGTTCCTGGCCGACGGCGACTACGAGATCTCGCTGCGCCTGACGCGGAACCGCAACGAGCACGTCGAGGGTCTGACCGAGATCCACGACCTGGAGCTGTTGCTGGATGGCGAGCGGTTGCATGGCTTCACCGTCGAGCCCGCGCCGATTGTCGAGGAGCACGCCGCGAACTATCAGCCCTCTCAGGACCACCTCGACGCGCACTTGCGGGTGCGCATTCCAGTGACCGCGGGGCCACACACCCTCGGCGTGACGTTTCCGAAGAAGCCGTCGTTGCTTCTCGAGACCGCGCGTCAGCCCTATGAGGCGCACTTCAACTCGTACCGACATCCTCGCGTGCAGCCGGCGATCTACGAGGTAGCGATCGTCGGACCTTATGGGGCAACCGGAGCCGGCGATACCCCAAGCCGGCGCCGTATCTTCGAATGCCAGGGCGAAAACGACGCCTGCGCCACGCAGATCCTGTCGACGCTGATGCGTCGGGCCTACCGGCGTCCCGTGACCGACGAAGACCTCGCACGACCATTGGAGCTGTACCGCGCGGCCCGTGCCGACCGCGGTTTTGACGCGGGCATCGAAATGGGGTTGGCGGCGGTCCTGGTGGCCCCCGAGTTCTTGTTCCGCATTGAACAAACTCCGAGCGATGCGGCGTCCGATTCGTCGTATCAGATCGACGACCTCGCGCTGGCATCGCGCCTCTCCTTCTTCTTGTGGAGCAGCGTCCCGGACGACGAGCTACTGGACGCGGCGGCGCGCGGTGATTTGAGCGAGCCCGACATACTCGAGCATCAGGTGCGCCGGATGCTCTCCGACCCACGCTCGCGGAACTTGGTGTCGAACTTCGCCTCGCAGTGGCTCCACCTCCGCAATCTGGATTCGTTTCTGCCCGACATGCGGATCTTTCCAGGCTTCGACGACAATCTCCGGCAGGCGTTTCGGCAGGAAACGGAGCTTTTCTTCGACAGCATCATGCGAGAGGACCGCAGCGTGCTCGATCTGCTGCGGGCCGACTACACGTTCCTGAACGAGCGTCTTGCCAAGCACTACGGCATTCCCCATGTGTACGGCAGCCGCTTCCGTCGCATCGCGTTTGATAACGGGTCTGACAATGGTGCCCCTTCCGGGCGCACACGGGGCGGCCTGCTCCGCCACGGCAGCGTGCTCGCGGTGACGTCCTATGCCACTCGCACGTCGCCGGTCATTCGAGGCAAGTGGATTCTCGACAACATCCTCGGCATTCCGCCGCCGCCGCCGCCGCCCAACGTGCCCGAGTTGGCAGAGGCCGAGACGAGCAGCCAGCGGCTGTCGATGCGCGATCGACTGTCGGCGCATCGCTCGAACCCGGTGTGTGCGAGTTGCCACAAACAGATGGACCCGGTCGGCTTTGCGCTCGAGAACTACGACGCGATCGGACGGTGGCGAACCGCCGAAGCCGGCGTGCCAATCGATGCGTCGGGCACGCTGTTCGACGGCACCACGTTCAGTAGCGCGACCGAGCTCGAGGCCGCGCTCCTCCGTCGCCCGGAGCTCTTCGTCAACACGATGATCGAAAAGCTGCTGGTATTTGCGACGGGGCGGGGTGTCGAGTACTACGATGCGCCCGCCGTTCGGAGGATTCTCCGAGACGCCGAGGCCGAGGACTATCGCTTCTCGTCGCTCGTGTTGGGGGTCGTCAAGAGCATGCCGTTCCAGATGAGGAGAGCATTATGATCATTTCAAGGAAGGCACTGCCGCGCCGGACGTTTCTCAGGGGCGTGGGTGCCGCGGTCGCGCTGCCCTTGCTGGACGCCATGGTCCCTTCGATGACGGCCCTGGCGCAGACACCGGCGAATCCGGTGCGCCGTCTGGGCTTCGT
Organism: Vicinamibacterales bacterium; assembly: GCA_965216615.1. Classification (GTDB taxonomy): domain Bacteria; phylum Acidobacteriota; class Vicinamibacteria; order Vicinamibacterales; family UBA8438; genus CAUZIB01. The sequence goes on from CBDCGH010000003.1 coordinate 10,727, forward strand.
CTACGTCCCAATGGGATCCGACATCGCCCGGTGGACCCCTCCGGGCGCGAGCGGTGCGCTGACCCAACTGTCGCCGAGCCTCAGCCCGTTGGCACCAGTCCAGGATCGGATCACGGTCGTCAGCAATCTGGAGCTGAAGAACTCCTATCCAGGCACGCACGCCACCTCCAACGCCGGCTTCCTGAGCGCGGCCAAGGCGAAGTGGACCGAGAGCTCCGACTACTACCTTGGTACCACAGTTGATCAGATTGCGGCGCAGCAGATTGGCCAGGAAACGCAGCTGCCGTCACTCGAGCTGGCGATGGATCTGATGGAGACGGTCGGGCAGTGCGACAACGGCTATGCCTGCGTCTATCAGAACAACCTGTCCTGGTCGTCGCCGACGAGCCCGCTGCCGGCGGAGGCCCATCCGCGCGTCGTGTTCGAGCGTCTCTTCGGGGAGGGGGGCACGCCTGCCGAGCGGCGCGTGGCGTTGTCGCGACGGGCGAGCCTGCTGGACTGGGTGCATGACGACATCGCGCGGCTGGAGCGCCAACTTGGCCCGGAGGATCGCGTGAAGGTGAGCCAGTATCTGGATAGCGTGCGCGAAGTGGAGCGGCGCATTCAGAAGGCCGAGGCGGAGGTCGACCAGAACCGTCTGCCCGATCTGGACCGGCCCATCGGCGTGCCGGCGTCGTACTCGGAGCATGCGCGACTGATGTTCGACCTGCAGGCGCTGGCCCTGCAAGGGGACGTCACCCGGGTGATCACGTTCCAGCTCGCTCGGGAGTCGAGCAACCGGACGTATACCGAAGTCGGGGTCTCTGATCCCCATCACCCGACATCGCATCATGGCAACGACCCTGAGAAGCTGGCCATGCTGGCGAAGATCAATCAGTTCCACGTCTCGCTGTTCGCGTCCTTCCTGGAGAAGCTGAAGGCGACGCCGGACGGAGACGGCTCGCTGCTTGATCACACCCTCTACCTGTATGGCAGCGGGATGGGGAACTCCAACGTGCATGACCACGTCAACCTGCCAATCGTCGTGGCTGGCGGTGGGGGAGGGAAGGCCCGCGGCGGGCGTCACATCAAGTACGCCGAACCGGAGCCGATGGCTAACCTGCATCTGACCCTGCTCGATAGCGCGGGTGTCAGGCTGGACTCGTTCTCAGACAGCACGGGAACGATAGATAAGCTTCTCGATCCGATTAGCCTCTAGTCGGGAGTCAAGGAATGTTGCGTGAGTGCTCAGTCACGTTGTTGGTGATCGTCGCGCTGCTGCTCGGGGCGCCGGTGGGTGCCTGGGCCGCCGATGCACCGTTGGCCGACGCCGTCCAGCGAGTGGATCATGCCGTGGTCGAGCGCTTGCTTCAGGGGCCGATCGACGTCAACGCGACGCAGGCCGACGGGATGACGGCGCTCCATTGGGCCGGGTATCACGATGACGTGGAGCTGGCGCGGACGCTGCTTCAAGCCGGCGCCGACGCGGCAGCCGCAAGTCGCTACGGTGTGACGCCGCTTTCGCTCGCGTGCACGAACGGCAATGTCGCCATGGTCGAGCTGTTGCTCGATGCCGGCGCACACCCGAACACGACGCTGCCAGGTGGCGAAACAGCCTTGATGACCGCCGCGCGAACCGGCGAGGTCGGGGTGGTGCGGGCGCTGCTAGGCAAAGGCGCCGACGCGCATGCCAAGGAAGACCGGCGTGGGCAGACCGCGCTGATGTGGGCTGCCGCCGAGGGGCATGCTGACGTCGTCGGCGTGCTGCTCGAGATCGGCGCCGACTTCCGTACGCCGCTCGAGTCGGGCTTTACGCCACTCTTGTTCGCAGCTCGGGAAGGCCGGACCGATGTCGTGCGCGCGTTGCTCGCGGCCGGGGCGAGTGTCAACGGAACGGTGCAGCGCGAGGGCGAGCGCAAGCCTGTGCCGGGCGGCCGGATGCTTCGGAACGGCACGAGCCCCCTGCTCGTGGCGGTGACGAATGCACATTTCGATCTGGCCACGATGCTGCTGGGCGCTGGCGCTGACCCGAATGCTGCCGACACGGGGTACACGGCGCTTCATGCGCTGGCCAGCGCTCGTAAGCCTGGCGTCGGCGACAACAACCCGGCACCCGACGGGTCGGGCGCGATGACCAGCCTCCAGCTCGCGCGAAAGCTGGTGGCGGCTGGCGCGGATGTGAACGCCGCAATGACGAAACGGGCGAACCTGAACAACACCCGGTTCAATGAGTTGGGTGCGACGCCGTTCATGCTGGCGTCCCTCACGGCTGACGCCGAGTACATGCAGCTGCTGATCGAGTTCGGGGCCGACATCACGGTTCGGAACGCCGAGAACAGTACGGCGCTCATGGCGGCGTCAGGGCTAGGCACGCGATCACCGGGCGAGGATGCGGGAACCGAGCCGGAGGTGCTCGAAGCGCTGCAGGTCTTGGTGGAGCTCGGCGCCGACGTGAACGCCGTCGACAGCAACTTCGAGACGCCCATGCACAGCGCGGCGTACAAGAACCTTCCGAAGGTCGTCGAGTTCCTTGCCTTGCATGGCGCCGATATTGAGATCTGGAATCAGGAGAACACCTTCGGCTGGACGCCGCTCACGATCGCGCGCGGGTATCGTTTCGGGAACTTCAAACCGTCCGCCGTCACCGTCGCCGCGGTTGAGGGCGTGATGCTTGCCGCCGGGGTCACACCGCCGACCGAAGACGAAGAAAAGGCCGAGAGCGTCGACATCTACACGCCGAAGCCCAAGCCTTCCGCTAAGAAGCCGCCGCCCTAGCAGCCCGTGGGTAAAGGGGGCCATGATCGATCCGACGTACTAAACTCCCGGCATGGCCATGAGTCGTCGCCTGACCGCGCGCGGACGCCGGGGTTGTGGGTTGCCACGAATGCGTTGCCCCGGACTGGTGGGCACCCGTTCTATCAGCGACTGAATCAGGTGCTCGACCAGCACGAGTTTGACGCCTTCGTGGAAGCGCAATGCGCGACGTTCTACGCCCCGATCGGCCGTCCAAGCCTGCTGCCGGGGACCTACTTCCGGCTGCTCTTGATCGGGTACTTCGAAGGCCTTGATTCGGAGCGCGGCATCGCGTGGCGGACCGCCGATTCGCTGGCGCTCCGCGGGTTCCGGGCTGGGCCTCGACGAGCCGACGCCGGAGCATTCGACGATCTCGCGGACGCGGCGCCTGCTCGATCTGGAAACCCACCGCGCCGTCTTCACGTGGATCCTGCAGGTGTTGGCGACGGCCGATCTCGTCAAGGGCACAACGATCGGGATCGACGCGACGACGCTCGAAGCTAACGCTGCCTTGCGGAGCATCGTGCGGCGCGACTCGGGCGAGACGTATCAGGAGTTTCTGACGCGGCTCGCACAGGCGTCAGGTATCGAGACGCCGACGCGCGCGGACCTGGCCCGCTTGGATCGGACGCGCCCGAAGAAGGGCCGCAATACGGACTGGCGGCATCCGCACGACCCCGACGCGCGCATCACCAAGATGAAAGACGGGCGCACGCATCTCGCGCATAAGGCCGAGCACGCGGGCCGTGGAGACGGGCGCCATTGTGGGTGTCACCGTCCAGGGTGCCGATCAGGGCGATACGACCACGATCGCCGACACGGTCACCGCCGCGGCTGAGGATCTCGAAGCGGTGGCGGCCGTCACCGACGGCGAGACCGCGGTCATCGACGAGGTGGTCGCCGATAAGGGGTGCCACAGCAATCGGGTGCTCGGCGATCTGGCGTCCCTCGACCTCCGCACCTACATTGCCGAGCCGGACCGCGGCCGGCGCCGCTGGACGACGAAGGCGGCGGCGCGCGATGCGGTGTACGCCAACCGCCGACGGATTCGAGGCGCGCGGGGGCGTGCCCTGCAACGGCGCCCGACTGGAACGCCCGCGCGCATCTCTACAATACCGGTGGGATGCGCCGCACGCATCTGCGGGGGCACGCGAATATCCTGAAACGGTTGTGCATCCACGTCGGCGGGTTCCTTGGGCCTCTTCATGCGCACCCTGTGTGGCGTCGGCGCCCCGCAGCCTGCAGGGACACCCGTCGGCGGTCTCGGTCCTCAGCTGTTGCGGTGTGGGCGCGCGTCCTCGGCCTCTGGCCCGACCTCGGTGCGCCTGCGGCCGATGACTCGTCCCCGTTCACGCCGCATCATCGGTTGGAGCTCCTCCCCGTCAATGCATCAGAAGAGGCCGTTTAACCACGGGCTGCTAGGCCTCGCTGGCACTGTCCGAGTACCCCAGGCGATACCAGATCGGGCACAGCCCTAACCCAGTCGCGATCAGAAGCACGATCCAGGGCGAGCGGTAGGGTAGCCACACCGGTGGCGGACTTCCGATCAGCCAGGAGCCGATTCCCACGAGCAAGCAGAACACCGACAGCGCGCACAGAAAGGTGGCGGCCAGCGAGCGCCACAGGCGCCTGGGTCCTGCGAAGCTGGCCAGGTCGCCGGCCACGTCAAGACTGCGCGCGACCGGCGCCCAGAAACCCTTCGGCTGCACCCGCTCGTAGAACCTGGCCAGCAGGGTTATGTCCTCGGGACCCATGAGCCAAACCGCTACCAGGGCCGCGGTTGTCGAGAGCAGGGCGGCGAGCAACAGCCGGAGCGCCTGCTGATCGTCATCTAGGCAAGTCATGAGAACCGGCGCCGCCACCGACGAGACAAGCATGGCGGCGATCTCGGCCCAGGCATTCATCCGCCACCAGACCCATCTGAGGACGAGTACGATGCCGAGCCCGGCGCCGAACAGAAGCGTCGTCTGCCAGGCCTGGTTGATCGATGTGAGTTGGGTCATGACCGCCAGGGCGATGAGCAAGATGAGCACATTCGCTCCACGGGCGACCCAGACCAGCGACCGGTCGCTCGGCTCGGTACTGAGCCAGGCACGGCAGACGAACCGCTTGTAGAGGTCGTTGGTCCAGTACGACGCGCCCCAGTTCAGATGGGTGTCAACGGTCGACGCCAGGGCGGCCAGCATGCCGGTGACCATTAATCCCAGGATCCCGGGTGGGAGCAGCTCGGCCATGCCTCGGACATACGTGGCCTCGCGGTCGGCCTGCAGCAGCTCGGGTGGTAGCCCCGGGTCGGGCGGAAAGAGGAGGAGCAGTCCGACGGCGAGCGGCAGCCAGAGCAGGCTGCGGACCAGCACCTGCGCGAAGGTGAAGACCACGGCCGCCGTCGTCGCGTCGCGATCAGAGCGGCACGCCATCGCGCGCTGCGCGAGATAACTCGTACCGTCAGCATAGGCATTGATCAGCCAGAGCAGACCAAACAGCGAGAGGACGGTCACGGTGACGTCCTTCCCGCGGTCGGGTGTGAAAGCGAGGATCTCTTCGGGCAGGATGCCCCCCGGCCCGCCGCCAGCGAATTGGTCGTACACCTGCGCCGCCATCGTTTCGAGACCACCGACCTCGCGCACGACAATGACGGTGAACGCCAACGTGCCAAGAAGCATGATCGCGATCTGGACGACATCGGTCGCAGCAACGCTCCGGAGACCCCCGGTAGCGGAGTAGAACGCCGTGACTACCAGAATCATCACGATCGACAGGAGGTTGTTGGCGCTTCGCATCCAGACGGTCGGGTCTTCGGCGCCGCCGAGAGTCAGCGGGACGCCAACTGTTTCGACGAGCGCGACCAATGGGCGGAGCATGTCGGTCGGCAGCCACTCGTTCCAGAGCAGAAACGGCTCGGCGATCTTCGCGGCTGCGAACAGCACCCAGGCGAGCACGGTGCAGTTGATGACGGTGCCCAGATAGACGGCCTTCACACCGCGGAGCACGGCGGCTGGGCGGCCGCCGTAGCGCACCTCGGTCAGCTCGGCGTCGGTGACGACCCCGGCGCGACGCCAGGCACCCGCGAGAACGAACCCGATCAGCAGGAACGTCACCGCGAAGATCCAGAGCTGCCAGAGCCCGAAGACGCCTGCGGTGGCCACGATGCCGGTCACCAAGAGCGGCGTATCGGCCGCGAACTGGGTCGCCGCCATGCTCAATCCTGCCTTCCAACCCGGCAGCGTCCGACCGGCGAGAAAGTACTCTTCGAGGCTCTTCGACGCCTGGCGCCTGTTGCGGAAGCCGGCGCTGACGGCATAGACGATGAAGGCAACGACGATCACGGCGTCGACGGCGCTCACGCTGGTAAGTCTAGGGTAGAGTCACCCTATAGATTCGTGATACCACGCTTCGGAGGTCACCGATGAGAACAGTCAGCGTTCACTCCGCCGCCGCACTCATGCTCGCAATCACCCTTTCTGCGTGCGGCGTCTTCTCGCAGTCCGGGCCGCCAAACCGGGAGCCGATCACGGTCGAGCAGTTCGACGCGTGGATGGAGGAGTACTCGAATTGGGGCCGCTGGGGCGATGACGACGAACGGGGCGCCGCCAATCTGATGACCGACGCCAAGCGGTTGGAGGCGGCCGCGCTCATCCAGACCGGCCGGACCGTGTCGCTGGCAAAGGACTTCGTGACCGAGGGAGCGGAAGACGTCCCAGAGCCCTACCAGTTGCAGATGACGGTGAACGGCGAGCGACAGAACTCGGCCGACCGGATCGAGGTGTACTTCCACGGGGTCGCGTTCTCGCATCTCGACGCGCTCTGTCATGTGTTTTACAAGGACAAGATCTACAACGGGCACGACTTCCGCGAGGTCGTCACCGACGACGGTTGCACCCAGATGGATACCACCGCGATGAAAGATGGCCTGGTCACGCGAGCGGTCCTCATCGACATGCCCCGGCTCAAGGGCGTCCCCTACCTCGAGGCCGGAACCAAGGTGTATCAGGAAGATGTCGAGGCATGGGAAGAGTTCGCCGGGGTCACGGTCGGGCCGGGTGACGCCGTCCTTCTGCGCACCGGCCGTTGGGCGCGCCGGGCTGCAGAGGGGCCGTCGCAGGCGCGGTCCGGGTGGGACGCGACGGTGATGCCCTTCCTGGCCGAGCGGGACATCGCGCTGCTGGGCGCCGACGCCGTGCACGAGGCTCCCGACAGCGTGCCCGGTCTCGGCTTCAACCCGATTCACCGGTATGCGATCGTGGCCCGCGGGATGAACTTGCTCGACAACCTCAACCTCGACGACGTCGCCGCAGTCGCCGCCGAGCTGAATCGCTGGGAGTTCATGATTGTCGTCGCACCGCTGCGGGTCGCGGGTGGCACCGGTTCTCCGATCAACCCGATCGCCATGTTTTGAGCGCTGGCTAAGTGACTCGATCTGCGACCCGGATCGTCGAGCTGCATGGCGGACCATGCGCTCAGGAGGAGGTGACATGACTCGACCGTACCCGCATCTCGTCATGCTTCTGATGGTGGCTGCGCTTTGCGCAGCCTGCTCCCCGAGTCCGGAGCCGCCTGGGGCGGACATGACGGCGCCGCCAGTGGCCGAGACAACCTCGGCGCGTGGCGTCGAGGCCGCGGCGGTGATCGCGTTCACAGAGGGACCGACGGTCGATGCCGACGGCAATGTGTTCTTCACCGACCTGCGCAACAGCCGGATCATGCGGCTCTCGACCGATGGCAGCGTCTCGACGTTTCGGCAACCCAGCAATCAGGCGAACGGGCTGATCTTCGACAGCCAGTGGCGGCTCTTGGCGGCCGAAGGTGGCGGCGATGACGGCCTTCTGCCTCGAGTCACGCGAACGGACATGGCGACCGGGGAGCTCGAGGTCGTCGCGAACAGCTACGAGGGCAGGCAACTCCATCGCCCCAATGACCTCACGATCGACGCGGATGGACGAATCTATTTCACCGATCGGCCAGGCGAGAACATCACGCCGGAGCAGACGGGCGTGCACGGTGTCTATCGGGTTGATCCCGACGGCACGATGGAGCGGATACTGACCGAGCCTGAGATCGAGCGGCCCAACGGTATCGTTATCTCGCCCGACGACCGCACGCTTTACCTGATTGAAGCGAAGCAGACCGAAGGCGGCGCGCGTCTGATCCGCGCGTACGACCTGAGCGATGAGGGCACCGTCAGCAACATGCGGGTATTCCACACCTTCTATCCGGGCCGAAGTGGCGACGGGATGACGATCGACAGTGAGGGCAATGTCTACGTGGCAGCTGGGCTCAACCGGCTGCGCGGAACCGCCGAGACGCTCGACACACAGGCCGGCGTGCACGTCTTCTCCCCGGAGGGCGAGCTGATCGAACTCATTCCGATTCCGGAAGACACGATCACGAATGCTGCTTTTGGTGGCCCGGATCTCAAGACGCTATATGTCACGGCCGGGAAGACGTTGTTTCAGATTGAAATCGACGTGGTCGGAACTCGACGCTAGTCCGGTAATACTGAGATCGGAGGCCTGCGACCGATGATACCGATGAGACCGATGGTGATGATGACGAGAACCGACTTGGGGGCCTGCATCCTGACGGCCGCGCTCGTCGTTGGGTCGGCCGCGTGCGTGGCCGATCCCGTCGAGACTCAGGATGAGCCGCATGGCGGCGAGGCGCCCGAAGCCGCAGGAGTACTAGACGCCACCGATATTCGGGTCGAACGGCTGCTCGACGGACCCATCATCGGGCCGGAGCTGCACCCGAGCATTGGCCAGAACATCCAAGGACCCTCGCTCATCCGTGTGCCCGATTGGGTCGACGATCCGCTCGGCCAGTACTATCTGTACTTTGCCGACCACAAGGGCCGATACATCCGGCTCGCCTATGCCAACGACCCACTCGGTCCCTGGCAGGTCCACCCGCCGGGCAGCCTCACGATCGAGAAGTCGCATTTTCTCATCGAGCCGCCCCAGCCGACGCCCGAGCAGATGGAGCGGTACCGCTCCGAGCGGTCTAGGAGCTCGATTTCTCACGATCGGCTCACCGAGGCGACGACGCCGCACATCGCATCTCCCGACGTGCATGTCGACGACGAGAACCGCCGCATCATCATGTACTTCCACGGGCTAGAGGGCGTAGGCACGCAGGTGTCGCGCGTCGCGACGTCCAGCGACGGGATCGATTTCACTGCGCGTCCAGACCCGCTGGGTCGTACCTACATGCGAGCCTTTGAGCATCGAGGGTTGACCCACGTGCTGGCGATGCCCGGGCAGTTCTATCGGTCGGCCGACCCGCTGGGAGGATTCGAGGAGGGGCCGCTGTTGTTCAACCCGAACATGCGACATTCGGCACTTCTCAAACGGGGCGACACGCTCTTCGTGTTCTGGACCCAACGGCAGGACGCGCCCGAGCGAATCTTCGTGAGCACGATCGACCTCACCGGGGACTGGATGGCCTGGAAAGCGTCGCCCCCTGTCGAAGTCCTACGCCCCGAGCACGACTGGGAGGGCGCCGACGCTCCGATTGAGCCATCGGTCGGGAGCACCGCGTACGGACAGGTCAATCAGCTGCGCGACCCCGCGATCTTTGAAGACGCCGCCAGCGGGCGCGTCTTTCTGCTGTACGCCGTAGCCGGCGAGAGCGGCATCGCGATCGCCGAAGTCCACCTGGCCTCCGGGCCGGGCTCACCGGACGCCGCCGCGGGCGCTTGATCAGTCCTTCAGGACGAACGTGACCTTCAGCCGGACCTGGTACTCGCCGATCTCGCCGTCGTCACCAACGGTGACCTCCTGATCCTGAACCCAGGCCGAGCGGATGTTCTGAAGCGTCTTACTCGCACGCGAGATGCCCTGACGAATGGCATCGTCGAAGCTGTTCGGCGAGGATGATTTGATTTCGGTAACACGGGCAATAGCCATCGATTCTCTCCCCTTGTTCTGCTTTCTATCGTCCAGCCTTGAGCAAGTCTCGGATTTCTCCGAGCAAGACCTCTTCTTTGGGCGGCTCGGGCGGGGGCGCCGGTGCGGCTTCCTCTTCGGCCTTCATGCGATTGACCTGGCGGACCAACATGAACACCGCGAAGGCCACGATGAGAAAGCTGATGCAGGCGTTGATGAACAACCCGTAGTTCATCGTGACCGCGCCAGCCTCCTTGGCCGCCGCGACGGTCAGATACGGCCCAGCGACTTCGCCCGCTTGTAACAGAATGAACTGCTCGGCGAAGTCAATGCCGCCCATCGCGAGCCCGATCGGGGGCATAATCACGTCCTTCACAAGCGAGCTGATGATCGTGCCAAATGCGCCACCAATGATGATGCCGACCGCCATATCAATCATGTTTCCCTTGACGGCAAATTCCTTGAACTCTTTCAGCATGGTCTTCTCCCCTGGGTTCGGCGATCTCGTGCGGCGAGCGCCTATGGTACGCTATCGCGGTTCAGTTGTCGTATATCTTGCCTTCGTTTCCGCTATTGACCCAATCCGGTCCAAGAAGTCACATCGCGTTGGCCGAGCGTGACTTTGGACCGTTGCGGCTGTCTATACCAACAGAGCCATGTCACAGGAACCGCCGGTAGACGACGCGGCTCTCGTCGACCAGGTCCAGGCGGCACGACGCGCCGCCCGTGACGATTTCCGAGCGTTCGAGGTCCTCGTCGAGCGCTACCAAGATCGAGTGTTGGGGAACTGTCGTTATCTGACAGGCTCTCAGTCGGATGCGGAGGATTTGGCGCAGGAGGTTTTCGCCAAGGTCTTCTCCGGATTGGCGGGTTTCGAGCGGCGATCGGGTTTTAAGACATGGCTCTGGCGTATCAAGGTCAACCACTGCCTCAACTTCCTGCAGCGGAGCCGACGCGAGCGGTTCGTCGCCGTTCACGAGCCGGAGGTGGAGCAGCGACCCGAGCTGCAAGTCGGTCCGGCCGCACCCCCGGAATCTGGAGACCGCGTTCGACCGCGAGGTGATCGCACAGTCGCTCGACGCGATGTCGGAAACGCTGCGCGTTCCGCTCTTGTTGCGCGACCTCGATGGGTTCTCCTATCAGGAGATCGCCGACGGGCTGGGTCTGTCGCTGTCGGCCGTCAAGATGCGGATCAAGCGGGGTCGCGAGGATTTTCGAAAACGGTATGGCGAGGCTCAGAGCGGCACCGGGCCGGTCGCCGCTAGGTAGGATTGGGAAAGTATGGCCGACACGCCGAACGAACCCACAAACGGGGCCCCGACCGAGGACATCGACACGGGCGAGCCGATTGCAGCGCTCGCCGAGCTTCGTGAGGACCCAAGCCGCGGATTCCTGGCTGGCATCCGACGCCGGCTGCAGCGGCGCGCCCTGGTCGAGGATGTCGGAGAGTTCTCGTGGCTGGGCTTATCGCCGGCTTCTATGCCCGCAAGATTTTCCAGCCCGGAGACGACAGACAAGGGTGCTGGAGATCAAGGGTGAGCGCGGGGTGTTGCGCTCGATCACGCCGACACAGACCCTGTTGGTCCAGCCCGGTGACAAGATCGTCGCCGTATCGAACGCCTCGTTCCTCGAGGATGTCGTTCGCCAATAGCCCTCGACCAATTCGCCGATTGTGACTTTCTCGGGGACACTGGGTCTTTGGGCGCAGGAGGATTTCTACACGATGATTCGTAAGACCGTCATGACCTATCTAGCGCTGCTGGCCGTCACCACTGCGACACCGGTGTGGGCACAGGATGATGAGAAAGAGCTGGGGTGGGCCGATGCAGCCGAGCTGACCTTCGTGACTGCCTCGGGGAACGCCGAGTCGAGCACGTTCGGTTTGCGGAACGGCCTGACCCGAACCTGGGAGAATGCCGGGTTGACGTTCGACGTGGGGCTGCTCCGTTCTGACTCCGGCGTGATCAGCCGAAACGCCGTGGGCGTGTCACCGTTGAGCTTTGCGGTCACCAAGGACTCGGTCACGACGAAAACCGCGGAGCGCTACCACGCCCGCGGGCAATACAACCGCCAGTTGAACGAACGGATGTTTTGGTTCGCCGGGAGCGGGTGGGAGCGGAACACGTTTGCCGGCTTCGACAACCGGACCTCACTCGTGGGTGGCGTTGGGCATACGTGGGTCGATGACGAGCGCCGGACGTTTCGAACGGCGTACGGCTTGAGCTTTACCGTCCAGGATGATGTCGTGGAAACCGGCGGGGGCAACGACTCGTTTGCGGGGCTTCAGCTGTCATACGACTATCGGCGACAGCTCACGGCGACCACCGAGTTCACGAGTGTCCTCGTGGCCGATCAGAATCTGGAGGCCTCGGCTGATTTCCGGACCGATCTGGTCAATGCCATCTCTGTTAGCATGACCGAGCAGCTGGCGCTCAAGATCAGCTGGCAGCTGCTGTACGATCACCAGCCGGCCCTGATAGGATTACCCCTCATCAACTTGGGCGGTCTTCCGACTGGGGACACCGTCTTCGCACCGCTCGGTACCGTGGACAACCTGCTGACGTTTGCGCTGGTTGCCACCTTCTAGAAACGGGGTTGTCAGATGGAAGGCATGCTTGAAGACATCATGAGCCGGTCGACCGAGTTATTCGGTGGCTTCCTGCCCAACTTGATCGGGGCGCTGGGCATCCTCGTCATCGGATGGATCGTGGCCCTGGTGGCGAGTGCCATCGTCCGCGGGGCATTGAAACGAACCACGCTGGACAATCGACTCGCCGAATTGGCAACCGGGGGCAAGCCGATTCCGATCGAGCGCCACGTCGGGACGGCCGTCTACTGGATCATCATGCTGTTCGTCGTCGTAGCGGTTCTCCAGGCGTTGAACCTGACGATCGTGGCCGAGCCGCTCAATGCGTTGCTCGGTCAGCTTGGCACGTTCGTGCCGCAGCTGGTCGGAGCGTTGATCCTACTGCTGATGGCCTGGGTGGTGGCCACGGTACTGAAGAAGGTCGTGTCCGGGTCATTGCGTGCGCTCAAGCTCGACGAGCGTCTGGGCGGCGCCGACGAATCGGCGACGTCGATCGCTGACAACCTTGGCGAAGCCGTCTACTGGTTGGTCTTCCTTCTGTTCCTGCCGGCGATCCTTGGCACCCTGGCGCTCGAAGGACTGCTGCAGCCGGTGCAGGCGCTCGTCGACGACCTGCTTGGATTCTTGCCGAATGTCTTGGGCGCTGGCCTCATTCTGGCGGTTGGCTGGTTCATTGCGAACCTGGTGCGGCGCATCATCACAAACCTGCTGGCGTCGGTCGGAGCGGATGGCCTGGCCAGTCGGGTCGGTCTAGCTGACGCCCTGGGCACCATGAAGATCTCCGGCCTGGTTGGGCTCGTCGTCTACGTGCTGATCTTGCTTCCGGTGCTGACCGCCGCGCTGAACGCCTTGGGCATCGACGCGGTCACGGCTCCGGTCAGCGACATGCTCGGGTCGATTCTCAATGCCATCCCGATGCTCTTCGGCGTCATGGTCCTGCTGTCGATCGCATACTTCGTGGGCCGCGTGGTCGCCGATCTCATTCGTAACGTCCTGGCGAGCGCCGGATTCGACAGCATCCTGACGAAACTCGGCCTGGCAAAGGCACCAGTCGAGGGCGGCCGGCCCTCGGATGTCGTCAGCACGCTGGTGCTGGTGGCGATCATGCTGTTCGCGTCGATCGAGGCAGCGGGCATGCTCGGCTTCGAAGTCTTGGGCGAGCTGATCTCACGGTTCCTTGTCCTTGGCGGGCAGATCGTCCTCGGCCTGATCATCTTTGGCGTCGGGCTGTTCCTGGCGAATTTGGCCGATCGAACTGTTCGCGCCAGCGCGACGGCCCAGGCCGGTCTCTTGGCGATGTCCGCGCGGGTCTCGATTATCGTGCTAGCGTCGGCCATGGCGCTGCGCCAGATGGGCGTGGCGAACGAGATCATCACACTGGCATTCGGCCTGCTGCTTGGCGCCATCGCCGTTGCCGCCGCGTTGGCGTTCGGGCTCGGTGCCCGCGACGTAGCCGCAAGCGCCGTCGAGGACTGGTCGAAACGGCTGAAGTCGGATAACACCTAAAACACCACACAAGGAGAACGAAATGGACGAATTGATTGCATTGATCACGGAGAAGGTCGGTCTTCCGCAGGACAAGGCCCAAATGGCGGTGGATCTCGTCATCAACCACCTCAAAGGCAAAGCACCCGCCCTGTCGGGGCAGCTCGACAGCCTGCTGGCGGGTGGCGCCGGCGGTCTCGGCAGCGTCGCCAGCGGACTCGGTGGTCTGGTCGGCGGCGACGAATAGGCCGGGAGCGAGTAGAATACGGGCCTCAACCTTTTCTTCTTCTTCTGCGGGAGGGACCCGGATGGCACTACGAATCAACGATGAAGCCCCCAACTTCACAGCCGATACCACCGAAGGCACTATCAATTTCCACGAGTGGATCGGCGACGGCTGGGCCGTGCTCTTTTCGCATCCCAAGGACTTTACGCCTGTCTGCACGACCGAGTTGGGCGCCGTCGCCGGCCTAAAGCCAGAGTTCGAGAAACGGAACTGCAAGGTCCTGGGTATCAGTGTCGATGGCGTGAGCGACCACGAGCGCTGGTCCAAAGACATCGAGGCGTCGCAGGGACACCCGGTCAACTACCCGCTGGTTGGAGACCCGCAGCTGCAGGTCGTCAAGCAGTACGACATGCTGCCTGCCGATGCCGGTGACACGTCCGAGGGTCGGACGCCGGCGGACAACGCGACTTGCCGGTCGGTGTTCATCATCGGCCCGGACAAGAAGATCAAGGCGACGCTGACCTATCCGATGAGCACGGGCCGCAACTTCGACGAAATCCTGCGGTTGGTCGATTCCTGTCAACTCACGGCGACCAAGAAGGTGGCCACGCCGGTGAACTGGCAACAGGGCGATGACGTGTTCATCCTGCCGGCCGTGTCCGACGAGGCGGCGAAAGAGGCCTATCCTGATGGATGGAAGTCGCCGCTGCCGTACATCCGCGTCGTTCCCCAGCCGAAGTAGGGGGTCGAACCGTGCTGCTCACATGCCAACTGACAGCGCGATTCATATTGGCGAGCGCCGTGTGTGCCGCGGTCGGTATCGGCTGCGGCGGGGAAGGGCCTCGCGACCAAGCCGCGGGGGGCGGCTCGCCTACGCTGCTCTCGTGTGCAGAGCTCGCGGCGCTCGAGCTCGCCGACACCACGATCACGCTCGCCGAATCCGTCCCGGCCGGTCCATTTGATCTGGCCGGCGGCGCCGACGCGCCCGACCTGCCTGCCTTCTGCCGCGTGGTCGGCGTGATTGCGCCGGCCATTTATTTTGAAGTCTGGCTTCCCGACGAGTGGAACGGCAAGTTCCAGGGCGTGGGCAACGGCGGTATGGCCGGGAGCATCAGGTACAATTCGCTCGCCGGTGCGCTCCGGCGTGGCTACGCGACCGCAAACACCGATACTGGTCACAAGTCGAGCGGCTCGTTCGACTCCGAGTGGGCGATCGGTCGACCCGATCTGGTCGTGGATTACGGCCACCGCGGTCTGCATCGCACGACGGTCAACGGCAAGGCCATCACGACCGCGTTCTACGGTGCGCCGCCGACCTACTCGTACTACACTGGCTGCTCAAAGGGTGGGCAGCAGGGGCTGATGGAGGCCCAGCGTTACCCCGACGACTACGATGGGATCGTGGCCGGCAATCCCGCGCACGACTGGACGCGGTTCTATGCCGGTGCGCATCTCTGGTATGCGCAAGCGACGTTGGCGGATCCGGAAAGCTACATTCCGCCCGACAAGGTCAGCCTGTTAGCCGATGCGGTCAATGCGGCGTGTGACGATCTGGATGGGATCGAGGACGGCGTCCTGGCCGATCCGCGGCGGTGCGATTTCGATCCCGCAGTGCTGACCTGCCAGGCGGGTGACGATCCGGCGAGCTGCTTGACCGACAAGCAGGTCACCGCCGTCAGAGCGATCTGGTCGGGTGGCAAGACGGCCGACGGTGAGCGAATCTACCCCGGACTCGTGCCGGGTGGCGAGGCGGCACCCGGAGCGTGGGAGCAGTGGATGACGGGCTCCGAGCCATTTGCCGGGATTCATTTTCAAGCGGCCGACGGGTTCTTCAAGTACATGGTCTTCGAAGACCCCGAGTGGGACTTCCGCTCGTTCGATTGGGATGCGGACCTGACGTTTGCAATCGAGAAGGTGGGGCCGGTGCTCGACGCGCGCAATCCTGACGTCGATGCGTTCCGCGATCGGGGCGGCAAGCTCATCGTGTATCACGGCTGGGCCGATCCGGATATCTCGGCGTTGTCCGCGATCGACTACTACGAGGCGGTCGCGTCGCGGCTCGACGGCGACACGGATCGCGACGCCGGTCTGGCCGCAACGGCAGAGTTCTATCGGCTGTTCCTCGTGCCTGGGATGGGCCATTGTCGGGGCGGTCCCGGCCCGGATCAGTTCGACGCTCTAAGCGCGCTGGAGGCGTGGGTCGAACAGGACACCCCGCCCGAGCGGATCACGGCGTCGAAGGTTCAGGAGGGCGAGGTCTTGCGCACGCGTCCGCTTTGCCCCTATCCGCAAGAGGCGACATGGACCGGTCAGGGTAGCACCGACGACGCCGCCAACTTCGTCTGCGAGCTCGTCGGCTAGGACCTCGCCGTCGTGATCGGTCTCGCGCGTCTCCTGCTCGTCGTGGCCGTCACCACGCCGACGCTTCAATCGGCGTGTGGGGAAGACGGCGGCACGCCTGTCGTCATCCCACCAGGCGGCGGCGGAGAGGTCTTCTCCACTTCAGACGGGGTTCAATTCCGGGCGCAGGTCGTCGCCTCGAACCTCGAGATCCCCTGGGCTTTGGCATTTGCACCCGACGGTCGACTGTTCGTGACCGAGCGGCCCGGCCGCGTGCGGGTCATCGAAAACGACCGGCTGTTGTCTGAGCCGGCGCTGACGCTGACCGACGTCTTTGCGTCGGGCGAGGCTGGTCTGATGGGCTTCGCGTTCGACCCTGACTTCGTCGACAATCAGTTCGTCTATCTCCTCTACTCGGCGACGCGAGCAGGCCAGTCTCCAGTCAATCGCGTCGTTCGGTTTCGGGAAACCAGCAACACGCTAACCGACGCCGTGACGCTCTTGGATGGCATTCCGGCGGCGGGGAATCATAATGGCGGTCGAGTCCGGTTCGGTCCCGATGGTCAGCTGTACGTGACGATGGGTGATGCTGTCGTCGCGAACTCAGCGCAAGACCTCGGGGTGCTGAACGGCAAGATCCTGCGCATCGCGTCAGACGGCACGACGCCACCAAATAACCCGTTCGCGTCCCAGGTGTACTCGTGGGGGCATCGCAACCCGCAAGGGATCGACTGGCACCCGCTGAGCGGAGACCTCTGGGCTACCGAGCACGGCAACGTCGGCAACGATGAGCTGAACCGCATCGAGGCCGGCGCGAACTACGGATGGCCTGAGATCGAGGGCGTCCAGACAATGGCCGGGATGCGGTCACCGGTCTTGTTGTTCTCGCCCACGATCGCACCCTCCGGCGGCTCGTTCTACACCGGCCAATCGTTTCCGGCGTTTCGCAATGACTTCTTCTTCGGTGCGCTTCGGAGCACTCACCTGCACCGGGTGCGGTTTTCGTCAAGCGATCCGACCATGGTCACGAGCGACGAGCGGCTACTCGAAGGAGAGTTCGGACGGATTCGCGACGTCGTCACTGGCCCCGACGGAGCGCTCTACCTCTGCACCAACAACACTGACGGGCGCGGGCAACCCGCCTCTGACGACGACCGGATCATCCGCCTGGTCCCGGCGAATTGATTTCCAGCAAGCGTTGTCACTCCAGGTCGATCGGTAGCACGGCGCGGGCGTCTTCCTCCGCGTTCTCGAAGACCAGAGAATAGGTGCCCGCGTCCCAGGCGCCGGTAGGCGAGGTGAAGAACAGATCCCCCCACGAGGTCCGCCACTGGTTGGCGTTGAAGAAGGGGTAGGCGGTCCCGCCGAAAGGAGAGACGAAGAACCGGAAGTTCCGGCCGGTCGACTCCTTGAAGTAGCTGCGGATTCCGTGGCGTGTGCTCCGCGCCTGGAGCATGATCGGGCGTACCAGTTGGTGGTCTCGCGACCATGCCCGCTGAGTGGCCAGCGGTACACGCCGACCGTCCGGAGTCAGGAGGCAGATGTCCTTACGGTCAATCCGGATATTGCGATCTGCTGACACCGCGACCTCGACAAGGAGCCACTTCGAGTCGTGGCTCTGTTGCGAGTGGTAGTAGGCGGCGACCACGTGTAGGTCGTCGTCCTCGTACTCGACCGCTGCCTGGCCGCGGGCGGTCGCATTGGGGAACAACTCGTGAGTGGTCTGCTGGGCATGCGGAGCGTTGGCCGCAAGGGCGAGCGCCGCGGTGAACGCGACAACGGCGCCGAACGTGAATCGGTAGCTCATGGATTATCTCCCTTACATCTTGAGGAAGAGCAAGGCATGTATCACCCGTGGGCGTCCCGATTCTGTCCGTATTATGCGGGCTAACGGCCCCAGGGGCGGGGATCTGTCATATGTCGGGGACGGTGCGCAGAGGACACCCGTGAACATAGCCAAGCGGTTGACAGGGCCTTACGGAGGGGCCAGAATCGGAGAGATGTTCTTCGACATCGCGAGACGCCTCACCAGCTCGCTCATCATCGCCAGCCTGACGCTCATGGCGCTCTCTGCCTGCGCCAGCGGGCCGATGACGATGGCCGAGATGGGCTGCTGCGCCGACCACCATGGTGAGTGTGAGATGGCCGGTCAGGCAGCGTCGTGCTGTGGGGTCGATTTGCAGTCCGATATGGGCGTGCTCGCTGCTGAACGCTCCGATACGATCCTCGTCGCATCTGTGGCCAGTCAGCTGGTTGCTGCTCCGCCACATCAGGCAACGGTCCCATTACCTCTCAATACTTCGACGTTCCTTGAAGCACTCTCTGGCTTCGAGGACGCCCGGTCCAGACCGTCTCAGCTGAGTACCGTTCTCCTCATCTGATCCCTTCGCCTGTTTCTTTCCATCTACGGCCAGCCTCCCCGGCGACGTGATGTCCCTGGTCCGCTGACCGTTTGTTGTCCCTCAATCGTTGTGAGAGCCCGTCGTTCATGCGTGGCGCGCGGGTGGAACCGTGGAGTGAAAAGCGATGCGGATGTATTTCTTGCTCTTCGCCGTGCTCTGGAGCGGCGTCTGGTCGGTGGTGGTATGGGCGCAGACTGCACCTGTGGCCGCCGACAGACGTAGTGGTGACGAGGTGCCCCCACTCACGCTGCGGGTGGCCCTTGATGAGGCACTAACTCGCAATCCGCGGCTCATCGTGTTACGCCGGCAGTACGAAGCGATGCAGTATCGCCCGGAGCAGGCGCTCGCACTGCCACCGCCGAGCTTCGAGGCGCAGATTTGGCAATGGCCAATCAATACGCTGAACGCGCGCGACACAAACATGTACATGTTCACGGTCGGCCAGGCGCTGCCGGGTTTCGGCAAGCGAGGCCTCCGAGCCGTGGTCGCGAAAAAGGATGCGGAGCTGTCGCTTGCGGCGGTTGCCGTCGAAGCGCGTGACGTCATCGACGAGGTGAAGCGTGTCTACGCCGAGCTGTTCTTAGCGAGACGCGACATGGACATTCACCATGCCAACCTGAACCTGCTCCGACAGATTGTCGACGTGTCGGAGGCCAAGTACGTGTCGGGTGGACGTTCCCAACACGACAGCCTGAAAGCGGTCGTGGAGCTGTCGCGTCTATACGAGCATTTCGTGCTGCTCGGCGAACAAGAGCGTCTCGCCCAAGCGCGCCTCAACACGTTGCTCGATCGGGCGCCGGACACATTGATCGGCGTGCTCCTGCAACCGAAAGAGGAAGTCCCGCTTCCGCCCCTTGCGGACCTGCAGCGACTTGCCATAGACCAGCCCGACCTGCAATCGGCCCGGCTGGTCGTCGAACGGGCTGAAGCGGTATTGGCGGCGGAGCGCCAAGAGACCAAGCCGGACTTCTTCGTGAAGGGCGGCTACATGCTGATGCCGAACATGCCCGACTCGTGGACAGCGGTGGTGGGGATCACCTGGCCGACCGCACCGTGGTCTAGGGGAAAGTTCGCGGCTCGGGTCAACGAAGCGGAGGCGGCACTCGCGACCGTCCGAGCACGATACGCCAATACCGAAAGCACCGTTCGCCTCGCCGTCGATACAGCCTATGTCCGAGCGCAGGCGGCGCGTGAGCGGGCCGCACTGTTGCGGACAAGCGTCGTTCCACAGACCGATCAAATGCTGGCCGTGTAGCACGTCGCGTATCAAACCAACCAGGCCGACCTTCTGGCGGTGATCGACAACCAGCGGCTGCTACTTGACGCGGAACGGTCGTTCTACCGCGCCCTCAACGATCTCGAGCAGGCGCGCGCGGACCTTGAACGCGCGGTCGGTGTAGACATTGGATCGATCACCGTTCCCGGTGTCGCGCAGGACGCAAGGGAGGTGACACAGCCATGAGGGCATTCCCCCGGACCATCACCTACGTTCTCTTGGCCGTTGCGCTCACAACCACAGCCTACGTGTTCCGTGGTCAGCTGGCCGATGCCCCGATCGTCACCACGGTCGCTGACGGGCTCGGATGGCGAGCGGGAATGGCGCCCCAGGAGGGTAACGTCGGCAAGTTACCTCGCGCTGAAGTCAACATCGACCCGCGGCGTCAACAGCTTCTTGGCGTTCGGACCGCGCCGGCCGAACGACGGATGCTGACTCGCTCGATCCGTGCCGTGGGCAGCGTGCGCTATGACGAAACGCGTCTGGCTGACGTCAACGTCAAGGTTGCCGGATGGATCGAGGCGCTCCATGTTGACTACACCGGTCAATTCATTGAAGCAGGCCAACCCCTGTTTACGCTCTACAGCCCAGAGCTCCTGACCACCCAGCAGGAGTATCTCCTCGCCCTGGAAACCCGCGACCAACTCCGGACTTCGCAGATTGCCGAAGCTCGGGACCATGCCGACCGGCTGGTGGAGGCTGCGCGCCAGCGGCTGACGCTCTGGGACCTGCCGCCCGACGAAATTGAGTCGCTCGAGGATCGAGGAGCAACCCACCGGACGATGCTGTTCCGGACGCCAGTCGGCGGCTTCATCATCGAGAAACAGGTGGTCCAAGGACAGCATGTGACAGCTGGCATGAGCCTCTATACGGTGGCTGACCTGTCGGTGGTCTGGGTCGAAGCTGACGTCTACGAGCATGAGCTGTCGCTGGTGAGAGAGGGGATGCCGGCGTCGGTCACCGTGGACGCCTACCCAGAGAACCAGTTTCGCGGCCGCATCATCTACATCTACCCGTATGTCGAGGAGCGAACCCGCACCGTGCGCGTGCGCGTTGAGCTCGCAAATCCACGCGGACGGCTCAAGCCTGGGATGTACGCCAACGTTGCTCTGGACGCCGCGATCGGAGAAGGCGTCGTCGTGCCCGCGAATGCGCTCCTCGATTCGGGCGCGGAGCAGTACGTGTTCCTCTCTCAGGGCGATGGCTACTTCGAACCACGTGCCGTCGTTGTTGGCCCACGCCTGGGCGAGGCTGTTCAAATCCTCGAGGGGCTTGACGGGACTGAAATCGTCGCCACCAACGCGACCTTCTTTATCGACTCCGAAAGCCAGCTACGCGCAGCCTTACAAGGTTTCGAACCCCTGCCAGCCGCCGAGGAGGGCGGGGCTCCGCGTGAGCGGCTGGACATTCAGTTCCGCAGCCAACCCGATCCACCGCACAGCGGCGCCAATGTGTTTGAGGTCACAGTCGCCGACGCTAACGGCCGGCCGGTGATCGACGCCGACGTGTCCGTCATCTTCTACATGGCGCCGATGCCAACGATGAGCATGCCGGCGATGCAAACCGACGCCGCGCTCTCTCATCAGGGAGGCGGCATCTACGGCGGCCGTGGCGAAGTCCTGATGGCTGGACGTTGGGATGTGACGGTCGTGGTAAGCCGAAAAGGCCAACAGCTCGACAGCCGCGTGCTGACCCTCGTGGCTCGTTGACGGGGAGACCGACCATGATCGAACTGATCATCGACTGGTGCGCGTCGAACCGCTTTCTGGTGTTTACCGGCACAGCCGTCTTGACCCTCTGGGGCATCTGGATGATGACGGTCACGCCCGTAGACGCGGTGCCCGACATTTCTGACGTCCAGGTCATTGTCGCCACAGAGTGGTCCGGGCGCAGCCCGGACCTGATTGAGGATCAGATCACCTATCCGCTCGTTACCGCCCTCATCTCGACGCCGCGCGTGCGAACGGTCCGCGGCTTCACGGACTTCGGAATCTCATACGTCTACGTGATCTTTGAGGACCGCACCGACATGTACTGGGCACGCAGTCGGGTGGTCGAGTACCTGCAGGGGATCCGCGGCCAGCTTCCGGAGGGGGTGAACCCCGTGATCGGGCCGGACGCGACCGGCGTGGGCTGGGTGTTCGAGTATGCGCTGGTCGACGAAACGGGCCAGCACGACCTCGCTGGGCTCCGAGGCTTTCAGGATTGGCACCTCAGATACTGGTTGGCCAGTGTGCGGGGCGTCGCAGAGGTCGCGAGTATCGGCGGGTTCGTCAGGCAGTATCAGGTCAACGTCGACCCGAACAAGTTGGCCGCGTACGACCTGGCTGTGGGCGACGTGATTCGGGCTATCAAAGCGAGCAACAACGAGGTCGAGGGCCGACTGCTGGAGTTTGCCGGTCGTGAGTACATGGTGCGCGGCCGTGGATATCTGAGGTCGGCCGCCGATATCGAAGGGATTGCGCTCGGTGCGGATGTGCGGGGCACGCCCATCCGCGTTATGGATGTCGGCGACGTGCGTCTCGGTCCTGACATCCGACGGGGTGCCGCGGAGCTCGACGGCCGCGGTGAAGTAGTCGGCGGCATCGTCATCATGCGCTACGGCGAGAACGCGTTGGCTGTCATCGACCGTGTGAAGGCGAAGTTGCAGGAGGTTGAGCGGTCACTGCCTCCAGGCGTGACCGTCATCCCAACCTATGACCGGTCGCGGCTCATCGACGAGTCGATTGCCACGCTCCGTTGGACGCTTATCGAAGAGGCGCTCGTGGTCTCGCTCGTGATCATCATCTTCCTATTTCATTTCCGGTCGGCGTTCATTCCGATTCTGGCGCTCCCCATTGCGGTCGTTGCGTCGTTCATTCCCATGTACTTTCTCGAGGTGACGTCCAACATCATGTCGCTCGGCGGGATCGCACTCGCAATCGGCGTCTTGGTCGATGCCTCGATCGTGATGGTCGAGAATGCGTACCGTCACGTCTCTGAGGCGGACGTGCCGTATGAACGGCAGCCGCAGATTATCCTGGTTGCCGCCAAACAGGTCGGTCGCCCCATCTTTTTCTCGCTGGCGATCATCATCGTCTCGTTTGTTCCGGTCTTCCTCCTCGAGGCGCAAGAGGGCCGGATGTTTCGGCCACTGGCGTTCACGAAGACATTCGCGATGGTGTTCGCCTCAATCCTCTCGATCACGCTCGTGCCCGTGCTCATGACCGTGTTCATCCGCGGCCGACGTCTCAGACCGGAATCGGACAACCCCGTGTCCCGATTCTTCGCGTGGCTCTACGCGCCGATTCTCAGGCTGGCGCTCCGGTGGCGGTGGCTGGCGCTCGTGGTCAACTTCGCGATCGTCCCGTTGACCGTGCCTTTGCTGTTTGGCATTGGCAGCGAGTTCATGCCGCCGCTCTACGAGGGCTCGATGCTCTACATGCCCACAGCGCCACCAGGGTTGTCGGTGGGGGAGGCGACGCGGCTCTTACAGGTGCAGGACAAACTGCTCCGGCAATTCCCCGAGGTCGAGCGGGTCTTCGGCACGGTTGGGCGGGCAACCACGTCGACCGACAATTCGCCAATGGGGATGGTCAACACGACGGTCACGTTGAAGCCCAGGAAGGAGTGGCGGTCCGGACTGACAATCGAGCAACTCCAAACCGAAATGGATGAGGCGCTCCATTTTCCGGGCTTTCCGAACGTCTGGACGCAGCCGATCCGGAACCGCCTCGACATGCTGCTCACGGGGATTAAGACGCCGGTCGGCATCAAGATTCTCGGCCCTGACCTCGCCGTTATCCAGCGCCTGGGTGAGGAGATCGAACGGGTCCTCCAAGGTCTTTCCGGAACCCGCAGTGTCTATGCCGAACGAGTGAACCAAGGGTTTTTCACAGACATCATCCCCAACCGAGCCGCGATCGGGCGCCACGGCCTGACTATCGAGCAGGTGCAGGACGTCATCCAGTCAGCCTTGGGTGGTCAGAACGTCACCCGAACGATCGAGGGACGTGAACGGTATCCGGTGAACGTCCGCTATGCCGGGGCATTTAGAGAAGACCTCCCGGCCATCGAACGGGTGCTGGTCCGCTCCCCGATGGGAGCT
>CBDCGH010000004.1:0-18382 GCA_965216615.1 Vicinamibacterales bacterium
GCGGCGCCGACGAGCGCCCAGGTTCTCAGGAGCGCGAGCGAGCCGTCGCGCACGGGTTCCTCCGGAGCGTCGACCGGACCGATCTCCGGGTACATGGACTTCCACTACAACAACCGGCAGGACGAGGATGCGATCCTCGATTTCCATCGTTTCGTGCTGCTGTTCAACCACAGCTTCTCCGACCGAATCCGATTCGTGGCCGAGCTCGAGCTGGAGCACGCCGTGGTGTCGAACGAGACGGAAGGCGAGCTCGAGCTCGAGCAGGCCTACGTCGACTTCTTGTTGAGCCGGTCGTTCAACCTGAGGGCAGGCATGATGCTCGCGCCTATCGGCATCATCAATGAGCGCCACGAGCCGCCGGTGTTTCATGGAGTGGAGCGACCCTTCGTGGACACCGTGATCATTCCGACGACCTGGTTCGATGTCGGCGTCGGCGCACACGGTGAGCTGCGGGGTGGGTTTCGATACCGCCTCTACGCGATGGCGCCGTTAGATGCTACCGGATTCAGTGCCGAAGAGGGGATTCGAGAGGGTCGGCAGAAGGGTGCGGAGTCGAACGCGCGTTCGCTGGCCGGCACCGGGCGGTTCGAGTATGTCGGACAGCCCGGGCTGGTGTTGGGGACCAGCTTCTGGAGCGGCGATACGGGGTTTCGCGACGTGCGGTTCGACACGAGCGTGACCATGGTCGAGTTCGATGGTCGGTACCGGATCGGCGAGTTCGAGACTCGTGGACAATACGCCCACGGATTCCTCGACGGGATGGGCGACCTGAACGCATCGCGGCAGCGGACGATCGGCGTGAGTCCGAACGTGGCCGATCGCATCCGGGGGTTCTACTTCGAGGGGTCGTACTTCGTGCTGGCGAAACCTGCGCCGCGCGAGCTGGCGGTGTTTCTCCGATACGAGAACTTCGATACGCAGTACCGGATGCCGTCGGGATACCAGCCACTCAAGGAGTTTGACCGAGACGCGTGGGTGGTCGGCATGACCTATTTCCCCGACCCAGACGTCGCGGTCAAGATCGACTACACGATCCTGAGAAACCAAAGTACCGTGATCAAAGCTCCGAACTCGTTGAACATTGGCCTGGGATGGTGGTTCTGATGTCGACGCGTCATCGCTATTGGATTGCCGTCGTCCTCGGCGTCGGTGTCGTCGGCACCCTTGCCGCGTCCCGGCCCACCCGCGCCGGCGCGCCGGATCGGCAGGTTGTGGAGATCGTGGCCGAGCGCTTTTCGTTCACGCCGTCCGAGATTCGGGTGCCGGTCGGCAGCACCCTGGAGCTCCGCGTCCGTAGTGAGGACACGATGCACGGGTTCCGAATCGTGGGACGCGGTGTCGACGTCAGCGTCCCGAAGAGGCGGCAGGGTGAGGCGGTCGTGCTGTTCGAAGCCGAGGAAGTCGGACAGTACCGGTTCGAGTGCTCGCGTCTGTGTGGCGCAGGTCATAACTTCATGCGTGGCGAGATCGTCGTGTTCTCCGATGAGTAACGTCCGAGGGTTTCGCGTAGGTGCCGCTCTCCGGCTTGTGGCAGTCGCCGTTTTGGTGCTGACCGCTCCAATCGCACCGATTGCCCAGCGTGAGGTGCAGTTCGGAGACCCGCTGCCCGGAGTCACACCGGAAGAGTTCGAGGCGTTCAGTCTTGGCCTGGAGGACTTCCTCGAGGTGGAGGACGCCGAAGAAGGACTCGGTCCTGCCTATAACGGCACGAGCTGCGCCGAGTGTCACAGCGTGCCGGCCATCGGCGGCATCGCTCCGGTGACGACCGTTCGGGCCGGCCGACGCTTGTCGGATGGGAGCTTTCAGGATTTTGACCCCGAGCGAGGCTCGCTGTTTCAGCTCTTCTCGATCCCAACCCACGGATGCCAGTCGGTCATTCCCTCCGACGCCAACGTGATTGCGCGGCGTGCGCCGATCCCGCTGTTCGGGGCCGGACTTGTGGAGGCGATTCCGGACGAGGCGATCGTCGCGCTCGAAGATCCGCATGACCTCGACGGTGATGGTATTAGTGGTCGTGCCGCACGAGTGATTGATCTGGACTCCGGTGCGCAGCGGGTCGGCCGCTTCGGCTGGAAGTCGCAGGTCGCGACACTCATCGTCTTTGGTGCCGATGCGTATCGAAACGAGATGGGGATCACGAACGCGATCTTCCCGGAGGAGCTGACCTTCAACCTCACTGAGGAGCAGCTCCGCGAGTGTGATCCGATTCCCGAGCCTGAAGACATACCCGAGCTCGGCACGGGTCTACGGGGAATCGACAACTTCGAGGCGTTCATGCAGCTCCTGGCGCCGCCGCCGCGCGGACCGATGACGCCGACGGTGCTCGCGGGTCGTGAGGTGTTCGACGCGGTCGGATGCGCCGCCTGCCACGTGCCGGCGCTGGCGACCGGGCCCAGTCCGAACCCCCTTTTCGACCGCAAGATGGTTCCACTGTTTTCAGACCTGTTGCTCCACGACGTGGGAACTGGTGATGGCATTGCGCAGGGCGACGGCGGGCCGGGAGAGATTCGCACCCCGGCGTTGTGGGGCCTTCGTTTTCGACGACCGCTACTGCACGATGGCAGCGCCGCCACGATTGCCGAGGCGGTAGATCGGCACGGCGGGGAGGCTGGGACAGCGCGCATCCGCCTCGAATCGTTGTCACCACAGGCCGTCTCGGCTCTGCTCGCATTTCTGGAGTCGCTGTAGCGGGCGCCCGGGCCCAGTGCCCCACCGGGTTACCGGCGCCGCCGGCCGCCTTCCAGTTTCCGTCTTCTTTTTTGCTGGCTCCTATCTCCTGTTTCCTGTTGCCTTCCCGATTGCCGCGGCCCAACCACCTGCAGCTTGGCAGCTGCGCGCATCCCAATCGTGATCGACCGGTCGCCGCCGCCGCGCACGATGACTTGGTCGGCTGCTGTGTCCCGCGACTCGACACGCACGGGTTGACCTGGTGTCAAGTCGCTCGTCTCCAGGAAGCGCAGAAAGTCCGCATCTTGATCGGCGACTCGGGTGAGGACAACTGGTGTATTCAGGGGGCACGTCAACAGGGTCTGATAGTCTGGCGTGGCCATCGCTCCGTCCGAGTCGGGGATCGGATCGCCATGGGGATCGACAGACGGGCGTCCCAGCATCGCGTCGATCCGATCGATCAGTCGATCAGATGCGGCGTGTTCGAGACGCTCGGCCTCGTCGTGCACGTCGGCCCAGCTCATGCCAAGTACCTCGACCAGGAACAACTCGATGAGACGGTGGCGCCTGAGCACGAGCGCGGCAAGTTTCCGTCCCGCCGAGCTCAGGCGAACCCCAGCATAGGGCTCGTAGTCGACCAAGCCCGATTCGGCGAGCGCCTTGACCATGGTTGTCGCCGTGCCAGGAACGACACCAAGCGCCGCCGCCAGCTGCCCCATCGGAACGAGCTGATCCTCGTCCAGAGCTGACTGGGCCTGGTACATTGCCTTCAGGTAGTTCTCGACTGTGCTCGAAGGTAGCAAGGGTTCACCCCGGAACAAGCCAGCTTGACTTCCGACGTCCGTCTCCCGACAATGTATTTTGAGTCATCAAAAATAAGGTTGTCAAACCTCAAATGTCGAATCCGGATCCCGCGGAAGCGCTGCTCGTCTTCGCCGTCATCGTTGCCGGCCTGTCCGTCTTCCTGTGGCCGCGGTACGGATTGATTCCGCGGCTCCTGAAACTCTTTCGGCTTGGCGAGCGGGTGCGCCTGGAAGACGCGCTCAAACATGTCTACAAGTGCGAGCGGGCCGGTACGGCCTGCTCGCTTGAAAGCTTGGCAGGCCGCCTGGAGATCTCGGTCGCCCGGGCGGCCGTTCTGCTCTCGAGTCTTGCCACAATGGGCCTGGTCCGTATGGACGACCACGGGCCGACCCTCACCGGCGAGGGCAGACAATCGGCCATTCGCCTGGTTCGAACCCATCGGCTGTGGGAGCGATACCTCGCAGACCGGACGGGGGTACCCGCCGGCGAGTGGCACGACCGGGCCGAGGACATGGAGCACGCGTTGTCGACCGAGGAGGTCGATGAGCTCGACTCTCGATTGGGCCATCCGCCGTGGGATCCGCATGGCGATCCCATTCCGACGTCATCGGGTGAGATCCCTCCGGCGCGGGGGATCTTGCTGACTGCAGCCGGGCCAGGTCGAACGGTCGAAGTCGTGCACCTCGAGGACGAGCCGCGTGAGATCTACGACGCCCTTCTCGAGGATGGGCTCGTGCTGGGCGGTCGACTCGAAGTAGTGGACCGCACCGGCCGGGGAGTCGGCGTGCGGGCCGGCGGCCGCGAGTGGACGCTGGACTCGGTCCGCGCGGCCAATGTGACGGTGCGTGTGCTGCCCGAAGGCGAGCGTCCAGATGCCCTTCAGGCCACGTTGCTCGATCTTGCCCCGCTGGAGACCGCGGCTGTCGTTGGCATCGTGTCGTCTTGCCGCGGTACGCAGCGGCGCCGGCTCCTGGACCTTGGTGTCGTACGCGGCGCCGAGATTACACCCGAGCTCGTCAGCGCTGCCGGAGACCCGGTCGCGTACCGAGTCCGTGGCGCGCTGATCGCGCTTCGACGAGCGCAGGCGGCCCAGGTCCTGGTTGATCGGACCAAGAGCCACACCAAGGAGGTCGCCTGATGGCAATGCCGGCAGCCGCGTGCGGCGGATGTGCCGAGCACCGGACACAGAACCTGATCCGGCTTGGGTTGAGCCCGGATAAGTGGGATGTCCTCCTTGCGCTTGCCGGAAATCCGAACGTCGGCAAGAGCACGGTGTTCAATGTCCTGACTGGTCTTCGCCAGCACACGGGCAATTGGCCGGGCAAGACGATCGCGCGGGCCGAAGGTGCCTTCGGCTACGAAGGTCAGCGTGTGAAGGTCGTCGATCTGCCGGGCACCTACTCTCTCCAGGCGGGCAGCGCGGACGAAGAGATCGCACGTGATTTCGTGTTGTTTGGACGCCCCGACGTCACGGTCGTTGTCGTTGATGCCACCCGGCTCGAGCGCAATCTCAATCTCGTTCTGCAGATTCTCGAGATTACCGACCGCGTCGTCGTGTATCTCAACCTCATTGACGAGGCTCGACGCCACGGGATTGCCATCGACGCCAGTCGGCTCGAGCGTGAGCTTGGTGTTCCCGTCGTGCCAGGGGTCGCCCGGTCGAGGGTCGGGATTGACGAGCTGCTCGCGGTCGCTCATCGCGTGGCTGTCGGCGAGGTTACGCCTCGTCCCTACCGCCTGGCGCAACATGCCGCGGAGGTCGAAGAGGTCTTTGGGTCGCTGGCCGACGCCGTCGAACAGGCGTTCCCGTCGCTGCCGAACAGTCGGTGGGTGGCGCAGCGGCTGCTCAATGCCGACGACGCCGTCGTTGAGGCCGTGCGATCAGGCGAGCTCGGGCAGCTGAGTGAGGAATCCGAAGTGCCTGCGCCCGCCACTGTACCGGAAGCCACACGAGCGCGTGTTCTCGACATGGCGAAACAGCTTCGATGGCAGCTGCCTCCGAACTTTCAGGATACCGTGACCGAGCGCACCTACCAGGCCGCGCAGGCAATCAGCGAGAAGGTGCGGATGCGCGGCGTCAAGCGCGTGGGCTTCAATCTTGATCGCGGGCTCGATCGGTTGTTGACGAGCCGGTGGCTCGGGTTTCCCGTCATGCTGGCCATCCTGGCGGCGGTGTTTTGGATCACGATCGAGGGCGCCAACGTCCCTTCAGGCCTGCTGGCGGCTTTGCTCATCGACACGGTCCATCCGTGGCTCAAGGGTCTGGGCGATGCCGTCGGAATGCCCTGGTGGATGGGCGGGTTTCTGTTCGACGGCGTCTACCTGGCCACAGCCTGGGTCGTCGCGGTCATGCTGCCGCCGATGGCCATCTTCTTTCCGATCTTCACGCTGCTCGAGGACTTCGGATACCTCCCTCGGGTCGCGTTCAATCTGGATGCGCTCTTCAGGAAGGCCGGCGCGCATGGCAAGCAGGCGCTGACGATGTGTATGGGCTTCGGGTGCAACGCAGCGGGCGTCGTCGCCACGCGCGTCATTGACAGCCCTCGCGAGCGACTCATCGCGATCATCACGAACAACTTTTCGTTGTGCAACGGGCGGTGGCCAACTCAAATCTTGGTAGCGACGATCTTTATCGGGGCGCTGGCGCCCCCACACCTGGCAGGTGCCGTCTCGGCCGCGTCGGTGGTTGGAATCGCCCTGCTTGGCATCGCGATGATGTTCCTGGCCTCGTGGCTGCTGTCGCGGACGGTGCTTCGAGGCGAGGCGACCAGCTTCAGTCTCGAGCTGCCGCCGTATCGACCTCCGCGGATTCTGCAGACGCTGTACACCTCCATGATCGATCGCACGTTGATTGTCTTGTGGCGCGCGGTGGTCTTTGCGATTCCAGCAGGCGCTGTCATCTGGCTCATCTCGAATATCGGGATTGGCGGAGCAAGCGTCGCCGAGCACGCGGTGTCGTGGCTGAACCCCATGGGAGTTCTGATCGGCCTGAACGGCGTGATCCTGCTCGCCTACGTCGTCGCGATACCGGCCAACGAGATTGTCATTCCAACCGTGCTGATGTTGACCGTCCTGACTGCCGACGTCGCCGGAGCTGGCGCCGGTACGGGGGTGATGTTCGAGTTGGACAACGTCGATGCGACCGGTCAGCTCTTACGCGCGGGCGGCTGGACCTTGCTGACGGCTGTCAACCTGATGCTGTTCAGCTTGCTCCACAACCCGTGCTCGACCACGATTTACACCATCTATCGGGAAACTCGAAGCGCGAAATGGACCACGCTGGCGGCATTGATGCCCGTCGCGATGGGTGTGACGGTCTGCTTCCTGTTGACGCAGGTGTGGAGAATGCTGACTCCGTTCTCCTGATATCCTCTCCCCTCCGATGGCCCCAGACATCCACCGCGACGAGTGGTCCGGCGAAGGCGACTTCACCCAGACGCTCATCGACTGGCTCAGCGAGCAGGAAACAGTGGCCCTCGTGCGGGTCGAAGACGCGCCATCGACGCGGAGCGATGTGGAGTACAACTTCATCAGCAACGAGATCTTTCTCGGATTTCAAACCCGGGACCGCGTCGAGCGCGAGCGCCTATGGGGCTTGTTTCCGCGGCGCCGGACGATCACCGACAAGCTCATGACGATCGCTGAGCTAGAGTCGGCGTTGAACGACGACTCCGAGCTGCCATCACCCGACTATGCGGATGACGGCATGATCCAGTTTCTGCATGCCCAACGGATCATTCCGCCGTATCAAACGAAGGGCTACAAGTTGATCGAGCTCGTGCGAATCTACGAAGTCGGCACGCTCAAACGGAACAGTTAACGATGGAGACTGCGGAAGTTCGCAAGCGCGTGATGCGCGTCATCGAGCAGTCGCGGGGGGCTGCCCAAGAGCGCCGGGAGCGCGCGGCGTCGGCTTCGCTGGCCGCGGAGCGGGCGTTGCGTCAGGTCGTGGCGCCGGTCGTCAAAACGATTGCGGGAATCCTCACCGGTGAGGGGTTCCCTTTCCAGGTCGCGACACCAACCGGCGCGGTCAGGCTCCAGGCGCAGGCGACCCCCGACAACTTCGTCGAGGTTGATCTCGATGCCGACCAGGACCCGCCCGCGTTGCGTGTGCGGGTCAGCCGCGCGAGAGGCCGACGCGTGCTGGTCGACGAAGACGTGATGTGCGCGGCCGCGGCGCTCACGTCGCTGACCGAAGACGACGTCGTCACGTGCCTGGTGGCGAAACTGGGGCCGTTCGTCGAGAGGTAGATTCAGATCGCCCCGTCGCCCTTGAGTCTGGCGATGTCCTCTGCCGAGTAGCCGAGGTCATTCCCCAAGATTTGGTCGGTATGCTGCCCAAGGGTGGGCGGTGGGGTGCGAACGTCACCTGGGGTATCGGCGAGCTTGATCGGCACACCCAGCGTGCGAATGGCTCCGGCCACGGGGTGGTCCATCGCCACGACCATCGCCCGCTCGACGATCTGTGGATCGGTAAGCACCTGCTCGAGATCGCGGACGGCTCCGCACGGAATACCGGCCCCCTTCAGCGACTCGATACACTGCGCGACCGCCCGCGTCTTGAGGCGGTCGACGAGAATCGTTCGCAGCTCATCACGATGCTCGACTCGCTCTTTGTTTGTGGCGAACCGCGGATCGTCCGCGAGCGTGTCGAGATCCAACAGGCCGCAGAACTTCCGCCAGATCTGGTCGTTGCCCACCGCCACGACAAACTCGCCGTCGGCGGCTTCGAGGGTCTCGTAGGGCACGATCGTCGGGTGCCGGTTGCCCATGCGCTTCGGGGCGACACCGGTCGTGAAATAGATTCCGGCCTGGTACGACAGCAGCGCGGCGACCGAGTCGAGCATGCCGACGTCGATGTACTGTCCCCGCCCGGTGCGGTGGCGGGCCAGCAGCCCCATCGCGACCCCATAGGCCGCGAACATGCCGGACGTAATGTCGGCGATCGCGATGCCCAGTCGATACGCCGGACCGTCGCCGGGTCCCGTGATGCTCATCAGCCCGCCTTCGCCTTGCATCACCGCGTCGTAGCCAGGCTCCGTGCGCCGCGGGCCGGTTTGGCCGAATCCTGATACCGAGCAGTAGATCATCCTCGGCCAACGGTCCGCCACGTCGCCATATCCGAGCTGCAGACGGTCGAGGGTGCCGGGTCGAAAGTTCTCGACCAGCACGTCAGTCTGCTCGAGCAGCTGTTCCAACACGCGGCGACCATCGGCATGCTTGAGATTGAGCGTCAGGCTCTCCTTGTTTCGGTTGATGCTCATGAAATAGGAGCTCTCGCCGTTCTGGAACGGCGGGCCCCATCCGCGGGTGTCATCGCCGCGGCCTGGCTGCTCGACCTTGATCACGCGCGCGCCCATGTCGGCGAGCATCATCGTGCAGTACGGTCCGGAAAGCACTCGGGTGAGGTCCAGGACAGTGATGCCCGCCAGCGGGCCTTCGGTCGCGCTTGTTGTCATAGCCGGTCCAATCTCGTGTGGGTGGGTGAGTCGAGCTACTCCTCGACGACCTCGGCCTCGGTGAGATCGCCGAACAGGTCGGCGTGCTCCGGGGCTTGGAGCGCGCGAGGGGTGTGGTCGACGGGCGAGAGCTCAGGGATCGGGTCGTTCGCCGCGACGCCGAGATCCTTGAATTTGCGTGCGGTCACCAGCACCCGCGATTCCAGCGTGCCAACGCTGCTGTTGTAGGCATCGACGGTCCGCGTGAGTCCCCGCGCCAAGTCGTCGAAATGTGCGCCGAGCACGCGTACCCGCTCGTAGAGCTCGCGACCCAGCTCGCTGACGCTTCTGGCGTTTCGCGTCACCGTCTCCTGTTGCCATCCGTAGGCGACCGCTCGTAGCAGGGCGATCAGCGTGAGCGGGCTTGACGGAATAACCCGCTTGTCAACGCCGAACTCGATCAGCGCCGGGTCGTGTTGCAGCGCCGCGCTGAAGTAGCCCTCGCCCGGTAGGAACATGAACACGAACTCGGGGGCCGGCTGGAACTGGTCCCAGTACTTCTTGCTGCTGAGCTGCACGATATGCTCCCGGAGCTGACGCGCGTGGTCTTTCAGCTTGGCCACACGCGTCGATTCGTCGGGCGCTTCGACCGCTTCTCGGTACGCGATGTACGGCACCTTGGCGTCGACGATGATGTTGCGCCCTCCGGGTAGCTTGATAATCAGGTCCGGGATGAACCGTCCGTCGTCAGATGTCGCCGCTTTCTTCTCGACGAAGTGACAGTGGTTCAGCATTCCCGCCATCTCCACGACTCGCCTGAGCTGAACTTCGCCCCAGCCGCCCCGAACGTTCGGGGTGCGTAGGGCGCGCTCGAGGTTGGTGGTGGTGACCGCGAGCGTGCGCAGCTGCTCCGAAAGCTGCGAGTAGGAGCCGACACGTTCCTTCTCCGCGTCGTGGAGCTTGGCGTCGACCCGCGCGAGCGACTCGTGAAGCGGTTTGACCAGCTCGCCGATCTTCTGCTGGCGATGCTGAAGGTCGGTTGAGGCCTGTCGTTGATACTCGCCGAGCGAGTTGCGTGCGAGCTCGAGAAACGACTGGTTGTTGGTCCGAAGCGCCTCTGCCGACAGCGCCGCGAACGTCTGACGTAGATGATCGTCGGTCTGGGCGAGGAGCGTCTCACGATCGGCCATTGCCTGCCGCTCGGCTTCGAGGGCGGCCCGCGCGGACGCGGTTTCTGCAGCCAGGTGCGCGTGCCGCTCGGCGGTTTCGCGGGTGCTCCGAGCTCGCCCGAGCATCGATCCCACAACGAAACCGAGGCCGAGCCCCACGAGGAGGGTGACGAGAGCGGCGATGGTCGAGAATGGTTCCATACCGACGGGCAAACCGATGGTGCCAACTGAGGATAAGCGAACCGAGGAGCCCACACAACCGGGACCACCTGCGTTCCACCGGCGTCTGTAGGAATGCTACGATCCAATGATATCGATGTCTCAGGAGGTGCAACAGAAGGGGGCCTCGACGGTCACCGACCTCATCGGAAACACACCGCTGATTCGACTGCGTCGCTTCGAGCGGTACTGCCCTGGGGTCGAGCTGTACGCGAAGGCCGAATGGCAAAACCCTGGTGGATCCGTGAAGGATCGTCCCGCGGCCCGCATGATTGCTGCAGGTGTCGCCAGCGGTGCGCTGAACCAGGACACCACCCTGCTCGACGCCACCTCCGGCAACACCGGAATTGCCTACGCCATGATAGGGGCGGCATCGGGCTACCGCATCAAGCTCTGCATGCCGACGAACGTCACGCCCGAACGTAAGAAGATCCTGCACGCATACGGCGCGGAGCTGGTCTACACCGACCCGATGGACGGTTCCGATGGGGCCATTCGGGAAGCACGGCGGCTCTACGCCGAGTCTCCGGATGTGTACTTCTACCCCGATCAATACAACAACGACGCGAACTGTACCGCCCATTACGAGGGGACCGGTCGGGAAATCATCGAGCAGACCGACGGGCGGATCACGCACTTCGTGGCCGGATTGGGCACGAGCGGAACGTTCATGGGGGTGGGGCGTCGACTCCGTGAGTTCGCCGAGTCGGAGCACCGGAGTGTGCATCTCGTCTCGGTGCAACCCGATAGCCCACTACACGGCTTGGAAGGGCTGAAGCACATGGAGACGGCGATCGTTCCGGGTATCTATGACTCCGCGCTCGCCGACGAAGACCTCCGCATCGGGACCGAAGATTCGTATCAGGCCGTCAGGCAACTTGCCGCCGACGAAGGCCTGCTCGTCGGTCCATCGAGCGGCGCGGCACTGACGGCGAGCGTGCAAGTCGCCAGACGGCTGCGGGAGGGTGTCGTGGTGACGATCTTCTGCGATGGCGGCGAGAAGTATCTGACCCAGCGGTTCTGGGACGAATCGTAGAGGGCGGAAACGAACCCATGTCCAGCGTTGGAGATTCTGTGCTCATCGTCGGCGACGAGATCGCCGTTCACATACAGAACCACGGGCGCGAAACCTACCCGAACGAGTGCTGTGGCGCTCTGATCGGGACCGACCAGGTCGTGGCGGATTGCTTCTCGTTACCCAATACTACGGAAGAGGGGCCGCGGCGGCGCTTCTTGGTGAGACCCGATGACTATCGTGCCGCTGAGCGGCGTGCCACGGAACTGGGACACGAGTTGCTCGGCTTCTATCATTCGCATCCCGACCATCCGGCACGGCCGTCCCAGTATGATCTGGATCATGCCTGGCCGGTGTTTTCGTACGTGATCATTGCGATTGAGAAGGGCGAGCCGCGCGCGATGACCTCATGGCGGCTGCGTGAAGATCGCTCGGCGTTCGACGAAGAACGGATCGAGCAACACTGAAGCAGAAGACAATAGGACGAATCGACATGGCCAATGACGTACTGATACCAACCCCCCTGCGCGTGTATGCGGGCAAGCAGGATACCGTGCGCGCTGAGGGCAAGACGGTCGGCGAGTTGCTGCGGAACCTGACATCTCAGTATGCCGACTTGCGGAACCACCTGTACACGGAAGACGGACGGCTTCGGTCGTTCGTCAACGTGTATCTCAACGACGACGACATCCGCTATCTGGAAAAAGAGGACACACCGGTCTCTGAAGGCGACACGATCAGCATCGTCCCGTCCGTCGCTGGTGGTGGGTCGGCGTGAGTGAATCGGAGTTCGATCCGACGTCGCTGAGCAACGTCGAGGTCGCTCGCTACAGCCGCCACCTCATCATGCCGGAGGTCGGCATGGAGGGGCAGCTCAAACTCAAGGCGGCCAGCGTCCTCTGCATCGGGGCGGGTGGCCTCGGGTCGCCTGTCGCGCTGTATCTCGCCGCGGCCGGCGTGGGGCGGATCGGCATTGTCGACTTCGATGTTGTGGACTACAGCAACCTGCAGCGGCAAATCATTCATGGCACGCCGGACGTTGGACGCCCGAAGCTCGACTCGGCGCGTGACCGGCTGACGGCGATCAATCCCGAGATCAGAGTCGTGACGCACGATGCCGCGCTGTCGTCGGCGAACGCGCTCGATCTTCTGTCCGGCTACGACATCATCGTTGACGGCACGGACAACTTCCCTACGCGGTATCTCGTCAACGATGCCTGCGTCATCCTCGGGAAACCGAATGTATACGGCAGCATCTTTCGGTTCGAAGGACAGGTGTCGGTGTTTGCGACGAAGGATGGCCCGTGCTATCGGTGCCTCTATCCCGAACCGCCGCCGCCGGGCCTCGTGCCGAGCTGTGCGGAAGGCGGGGTCCTCGGGATCTTGCCGGGCGTCATCGGCACGATTCAAGCGACGGAGGCCGTCAAGCTGATCATCGGTACCGGTGAGCCCTTAATCGACCGTTTCATGATCTACGACGCCCTCCGCATGCGCTTCCGCGAGCTGAAGCTCAAGAAAGATCCCGAGTGCCCGGTGTGCGGTGAGAGCCCGACGGTCACCGAGTTGATCGACTACGAGCAGTTCTGTGGGATCACACCTGCGGTCGCCGCCGACACATCTGACGGAGACGACGC
Source organism: Vicinamibacterales bacterium (assembly GCA_965216615.1). GTDB lineage: Bacteria > Acidobacteriota > Vicinamibacteria > Vicinamibacterales > UBA8438 > CAUZIB01. Next base: position 12,947 of record CBDCGH010000004.1, read on the forward strand.
GACGGTGGAGGATCTCAAAGCTCGCCTTGACGCCAACGACGGTGTCTTCCTGCTCGACGTCCGAGAACCGCAGGAGTTCGATATTTGCCGTATTCCCGGGTCCACACTCATCCCGTTGGGTGACCTGCCGCAGCGGTTGACCGAGCTGGAGGGGCGCGACGACATGATCGTGCACTGCAAGTCAGGGGTCCGGAGCGCGAAGGCCGTGAAGCTCCTGCGTGAAGCGGGGTTTTCAAGGGCCAAGAACCTGCGCGGTGGCATACTCGCGTGGATTGACCGCGTCGATCCAACGCTGCCGAAGTACTGACGAGAACGGTATACTCATAGGGTCGGGTGAGCGCCGACGCGAGTGACCACATGTTGCGACTGTCAAAAAAGGCCGACTATGCGCTGATCGCGCTGAAGGATCTCGCTTCGAAGCCCGAGGGTACGTCGTCGAGTGCCCGCGAGATCGCAGCCCGGTTCGACATTCCGATCGAGTTGATGGCCAAGGTGCTGCAGCGCCTATCGAAGCAGGGGTTACTGGTCTCTCATCAGGGCACGCGTGGGGGGTACCGGCTCTCGCGATCGGCCGACCGGATATCGGTTGCCGACGTCATCGTGGCCATCGACGGACCGGTGATGGTGACGGCTTGCTCCGACGTCGACGAGAGCTGTGATCAGTACGCGAAGTGCAACATCCGGGATCCGCTATGGCAGCTGAAGAACCGGATCGTCAGCTCGCTCGAGTCGTTTTCGTTGCACGAGCTCGCCAACGACCGAGCGACGGCCTCCCCCGTCGTCTTTGCCCGCACCCGTCACGTGCCCGAGCCCGTCCACTAGGTCGGCTCGTCCACGAACGAACCGGCCTCGGCGATCCCAAGCTTGGGCCGTTGTCGAGGCGGCCAATGCGGTGAAGCTCCCAATCTATATGGACCACCACGCGACGACCCCGGTGGATCAGCGGGTGCTCGAAGCGATGACACCGTTCTTCAGCGAGACGTTTGGGAACGCAGCCAGCCGGCACCATGCGTTTGGATGGGCGGCCCGCGATGCGGTCGAAACGGCCCGCGCACAAGTCTCGGAGCTCGTCGGCTGCCGTGCGCGAGAGCTGTACTTCACGAGTGGTGCGACCGAGTCGAACAACCTTGCCGTCAAGGGGTCGGTCGCGGCCGGCTCGCGGCGAGAAGTCCACCTGGTGACTGTCGCGACCGAGCACCGTTCGGTGCTCGACCCGTGTCGCCGTCTCGAGGCGGCCGGCGTCCGAGTTACCTACATACGACCGGACGCCGATGGCCGTGTCGACCTCGAAGAGGTCGGCCGCACGCTCACCGACCAGACGACGCTCGTGTCGGTCATGACCGCCAACAACGAGATCGGGGTGCTGCAGCCTGTTGCGGAGCTCTGCGCGCTCGCGCATCAGCGCGGGGTGCTTTTCCACACGGACGCGACCCAGGCGGTTGGGAAGGTGCCGTTCTCTGCAGACGCCGACCTGGTGTCTCTCAGCGCCCACAAGCTGTATGGGCCGAAGGGAATCGGGGCGCTCGTTGTTCGCCGCCGCCGGCCGAAGATCGAGATCGAGCCGCTGATTGACGGCGGTGGACACGAGCGAGGTCTGCGCTCGGGAACCCTCAACGTGCCCGCCATCGTCGGGTTTGGCCGCGCGGCGGAGATTTGCCGGGCCGAGATGGAAGCCGATGCTACTAGGCTCGGCGCGCTGCGCGACCGGCTGTGGAAGCGGCTCTCCGACCGACTGAGCGGGCTGCGTATCAACGGCTGCACCACGTACCGTCTGCCGCACAGCCTCAACATTGGTGTCGACGGCGTGGAAGGTGAGACGCTTCTCGTCGGTCTCGACGACGTGGCCGTCTCGACGGGCGCCGCCTGCACGACCGTCAATCCAGAGCCCTCGCATGTGTTGAGAGCCCTTGGGCTCTCGGACGAGCTGGCCAGGGCATCCGTTCGCTTCGGGCTGGGCCGAGGCAACACGGAGGCTGAGGTCGACTATGTGAGCGATAAATTCGTGGCCCTGGTCACGCGATTGCGAGAGCTGTCGCCGGTCGACTACACTGGATGAAACCGATGATCGAAGTAACCGATGCTGCGGCGAAGCGAATCCGCGAGGCGATGGCGACCGAGGGCGTCGCCGAAGGCGGACTGCGAGTCGGTGTCAAGGCGGGTGGCTGCAACGGGATGAGTTACGTCTTTCGTTGGGAGACCGAGTCTCGACCCGATGACGAGGTATTCGTGAGCGCTCAGGGCACGCGCATCTTCGTCGACAAGAAGAGCTACAAGTTCCTGGATGGTACGGTCCTCGATTGCGACCCGAACATGCTGGGGCAGTCCCTCGTATTCCGTAATCCAAACGCCACCAGCGAGTGTGGCTGTGGTCTCTCGTTCAACGTCTGACGGCTCAGGCGTGGACTCGGAACCCCGCCCGAACCGCCCACTCGTGGTTGTCTCGAACCGCGAGCCCTACCAGCACGTCAAGCAGTCGGATGGCACGACCGGTTGGATTCCCTCAACCGGCGGTGTGGCGGTCGCGCTCGACGCGCTCATGAGGGATCGCGGTGGGGTGTGGGTAGCGCATGGCTCGGGCGATGCGGATCGTACCGTGGTCGATCGGTACGATCGGGTGTTGGTCCCGCCCGACGATCCCTCCTACGCCCTGCGACGCGTGTGGCTGACGCCCGAGGAAGCGCAGCGCTACTACGAGGGATTCGCGAACGAAGGACTGTGGCCGCTCTGCCATGAGGCCCACGTGCGGCCCGTTTTTCGCGCGAAGGACTGGGAGTGCTACCGCACGGTCAACGCTCGGTTTGCCGACGCCATTGACGACGAGCTTCCAGACGTTGCCGCACCGGTGTTCATCCAGGACTATCACCTCGCGCTGGTGGCGCCGTCGCTTCGGCGAGCCCGTCCCCAGGTGAAGACGGCCTTCTTCTGGCACATTCCCTGGCCAAATCCCGACCGACTACGCATTTGCCCCTGGCGCCGCGAGATCCTGTCGGGTCTGCTCGCCAATGATCTGATCGCGTTTCAGCTTGAGCGCGACCGACGCAACTTCGTGGCTGCCGCCCGCGACGAGCTTGGCGCCGACGTGACGCGGAGCACGGTCCGTTACGAACAACGGACGACGGCGGTTCTGGCGGTGCCGATTGGTGTCGACTACGACCGGATTCAAAGGATCGCCAGCGATGCGTCAGTCGGGTCGGACATGGAGCGTCTGATCGCTGAGTTTCGGATCACGACCCCGATTATCGGCGTCGGTGTTGACCGGCTGGACTATACGAAGGGTATTCCGGAGCGTCTCGATGCGATCGACATGCTGCTGTCTCGTCGCCCAGACCTGCGCGGGCGGTTCACGTTCGTCCAGATCGGCGTGCCGTCGCGCTCGGCGCTGCAGAGCTATCAGGACGTCGAGGCCGAGATTGACCGTCGTGTCGAGGCTATCAACGGGCGATACAGCGAGGCGGGCGGACCAATCCGCTACCGGAAGTCGGCGCTGAAGATGCGGCGTCTCGTGGCCCTGTTTCGGCTCGCTGATTTCTGCATCGTGAGCTCGCTGCATGACGGGATGAACTTGGTGGCCAAGGAGTTCGTCGCGGCTCGAGATGACCTCGATGGTGTGTTGGTGCTGAGTGAGCTGGCCGGCGCCGTGCAGGAGCTCCACGATGCCGTCATCATCAATCCCTACGACGTCGAAGGGTTCGCGGACGCGCTGGAGCGTGCGGTGGACATGCCACTCGATGAGCGACAGCACCGAATGGGTGCGATGCGACGGGTCGTCGCGGGTCGGGACATCTTTAGCTGGGCGTCGGACATCCTCGAGGGTCTCGAGGGCCTGGATCCCAAGGCGCTACCTCCTGTGCCCGGTCGTGTCCGCGGCGGCTGGCGTCGTCCGGTTGCGGGTCCGCTGCTCTGACGCACCGGCGACCAACAGGGCACGCCTGGAGTGTTGGACTGATGTACCGAGTCCTATAGACTGCCGTCGATGTTGCCGCGCCAGATTCACGGCATCGCTCACCACAGCATGCGCGCGTACTATCTCCCGGCATTGTGTGGGCTGGCTCTCGCCGTCAGTGCCTTCTTGCCCTGGATGACCATGGACGGCCGCGGCCTTGGCGGCGTACCGAGCGTGGCTGGGCTCTGGGTGTTCGGGCTCGGTCTCCTTGCCGTCGTTCTCGCGCTGGCCAGCATCATCACACGACGAAACTCACGGCATCCACTGCTACTTGTGGGCTTGGCGGCCTTCGCGATTCTGCTGCTTGGCGAGAGGTACTTGGAGCGCTCAGCGCAGGATCAGAGCTGGGCACGCGCTCAGGCGCAGTCCATCGTGGGGGGGACGTCGCCGGCCGATGTTCCGCCGCCGCTGATGGGAGTGGGTGCCTACCTTGGTTTGGCCGCCTCATCGCTCATCACATTGTTCGGCCTGACGATCGTCGTAAGGCAAGTCGCAAAGCCCTATGCGGAGTCTGACGACGACGACGCCTAGCCCGCGGCGCATCCCTGGATATACCGAATGGTATGAAGATTACGATCGCCCATAGCCCAGATTCTGACGACGCGTTCATGTTCTACGGCCTTGCGTCCGGAGCCGTCGCAATGGACGGCTTCGAGGTCGAGCAGGTGCTTGCCGACATCGAGACGCTGAACCAAGCAGCATTCGAGGGAACGTACGAAGTGACGGCTGTCTCGTTTCATGCGTACGCGCACCTCTTCGACCGCTACGCGTTGCTGCCGCACGGCGCGAGCATGGGCGATCGATACGGCCCGGTGCTCGTGACTCGCCAGGAGGGCCCCACCGATCTGACCGGCGTCACGGTCGCGATTCCAGGTACCCTGACGACGGCCTACCTCGCGCTCCAGCTCTATCATCCTGGCGTCGCGTACCAAGTCATGCCGTTCGACGAGATCCAGCCGGCCGTCCACGAGGGCAAGGTGGAGGCTGGGCTACTCATCCACGAAGGCCAACTGACGTACGCCGCAGAGGGACTCCGATCGATTGTCGACCTCGGCGTCTGGTGGGCAGATCGCACCGACGGGTTGCCGCTGCCGCTGGGCTGCAACGTCATCCGTCGTGACCTGGGTGCTGACGTGATGCGACGCGCGTCGCGCGTGCTTCACGGCAGCATCGCGTACGCACTGGAGCATCGTTCCGACGGCATCGACTATGCGCGGCAGTATGGACGCGGCCTCGACGAGGACGAGACCAATCGGTTCGTTGGGATGTACGTCAACGAGCTCACGCTCGATTACGGCGACCGGGGCCGTGCCGCTGTCGAGCGTTTGTTCGACGAGTGCTACAAGAAGCAGCTCATTCCGCAGCAAGTCCCGGTCGAGTTCGTGGGATCCTGATTCACAAGAGTCACTGGCATCCGCCAGCGACACACATACCAGGAAGGGAAACGCCTGCCTCTGGATACGCTGTGTCTTCACGTTCGCCGACTATTGACA
>CBDCGH010000005.1:0-31569 GCA_965216615.1 Vicinamibacterales bacterium
CGTCAACCACAGGGTGACGTCGCCTCGCTGGACCAGTGCTCGGTCGTACGCCGGCCAGGGTCCGACGCGGTATTTCGTTTTGTACCTGGGATGCACTCTCGACTTCACGTCGAGATCATGCCCCTTCGGCCGTCACGATGGCCAGGGCCGCGACGAACACTTGTTTCCGCGCACCAACGCCATGCAGAAGTACCACGACGAGCCCAAGCAGTACAAGGGCTATCTGAAAAGCGCTTTAAACGCACCTTACGGCGTATCGTCCAAACACACGTGGGTCTCATCAACCCCGCGGTGCTCGAGCAGGAGACTCGGTATCTCGCAGAACTACCCACGGACGTGACGGTCGAGCTGATCGAGAGTACGCAGCAGACACGCTTGGCCGATGCGGCACATGCCACCGAGATTCCGGGTCTGGATCTTTCTCAGCTGACAGCCGAGCAGAAGGGAGCGGCGTTGCAGCGTCTCAACGAAGACGGCTGTACCTGCGGGTGCCAGCTGACCCTGGCCCAGTGCCGAATCAACGATTCGGCCTGTGGCGTCAGCCTGCCTCTCGCGCGGCAGGTGGTCGAGGAGATCTCCGAGGCCAACTGACCCCGTTCGTTCAGTTACTGCTGCGCCGCCTGTCCCGCGGTATCCTCTCGACGCAACCCGTCGAACGCCGGCGTCCCGCCAATCGGCGGGACGACATCCTCTGAGTTCCGGTCCTCTGAGTCCCGCCCGAACAGACGTCGCATCCCCCTGCCGATGTCGTCCAAAATCAGGTACTCGGTTGGTACCAGAATCAACGTGATGAAGGTGGCGAAGATCACACCGAAGGCGAGAGAGACGGCCATCGGTAGCAGGAACTCGGCGTCGAAGCTCCGTTCGAGCATCAGCGGGGCCAGCCCAAAGAAGGTCGTCAACGACGTCAGCAGAATCGGCCGAAACCGGCTGACGCCAGCTTCGCGGATCGCCGTCTGCAGGTCGACATGTTCCCGTCGCCGTCTGTTGATATACGACACCATGATGAGGCTATCGTTGACCACCACGCCCGACAGCGCGATCAGGCCAAACATCGACATCATACTGAGGGTGACTCCCATCAGCAGGTGTCCCCAGATCGCACCGACCAACCCGAACGGAATAGCGCTCATGATGATGAGTGGTTGCACATACGACTTCAGAGGGATGGCCAGCAGCGCGAAGATCCCGAGCAGCGCGATCGTGAATCCCACCTGCAGACCCGCGATCCCCTCTGCTTGTTCGGACTGCATCCCCTCAAAGGACCAGTGGACCCCAGGGTAGCGCGCGAGCACGGTGGGAAGAATCCGGGCTTCGAGATCGGCATTGACATCGCCAGGCGACGTGACACTTCCGTCGATCGAGGCCTGCACGTTGACCGCTCGATTCCGGTCCACCCGCTTGATCGAGGCGAACCCCCGGCCTGACTCGACCACGGCCACCTGGCTGAACGGCACTTCGCCCCCGCTTGGCGTCCGAATCCTCATCTCCTCGAGGTTGCCGAGCGACCGACGCTGCTCAGCCGGATAGCGGACCATGACGCGGATATCGTCCCGACCTCGCTGAATCCGCTGGGCCTCTTCGCCGTAGAAGGCTTGTCGGACCTGCCGGCCAAGGTCCTGCAGACTCAGCCCGAGTGTCTCGGCGGCCGGTCGAATCCCCAGCTTCATCTCTTCTTTGCCTGCCAGGAACGAGTCGGTGATTCCATGGACGCCCGCGTAGCCCCGGAGCTCGCTCTTAATCTCGTCGGCCGCAGCCTGGAGCGTCTCGATGTTGGTGCCCATCAGCATGACGTCGACATCCTGCCCGGGCGACATGGCGGATGCGTTGAAGTTGACCTCCACAGCTTCGGGTATGGGACCAGTTAGCTCTCTCCAGCGGTTCCCGAGCTCCTCGCTGGTGAGACTCCGATTCTGTGATGGGATCAGCTCCACCGTCACCTCTCCCAGGTGTGAGGCGGCGGTGTTGCCGATCGCGGCCATGGGCCCTTCGCGCGAGGCCATCGGCTGGTCACCGATCGAACCGAATACGTGCACGAAATAGTCCTGGCCCGTTTCTTCGATGAGCTCTCGTTGTAGGCGTCTGACCCCGACCTCGAGTTCCCCGATCGCGTCGGCCGTCAAGGAGACAGGCGACCCGAGTGGCATCGTGATCGACGCGGTCATGAAGGGTGCCTCAATCGGCGGGAAGAACTGAAACGTCGTCCAGCCCCCGAGCACCATCCCGAGCGTGACGATCAAGGTCGACGCGAAGATCGCAGCAGTGACGTATCTCCACCGCAGTCCCAGCTCTAGAGTCGGCTTGTATCCCTTCTGGATGAACCGTTTGAGCCCGTTCGCGAAGATCAGCTGGAATCGCCGCCAGGGCCCCGCCGGTCGTTCCTTCAGATGTGCGAGGTGAGCTGGCAGGATGCTCAGTGACTCCACCAGCGAGAAGAGCAGGCATGGGATCACGATCAGTGGCATGACCCCAAAGAACTTGCCCATCATTCCTGGCACAAACAGCAGCGGCGTGAACGCTGCCACCGTTGTGAGCACGGCAAAGACGACTGGGGTCGCGATCTCTTGGGCGCCTTGGATGGCCCCATGAACCCCGTCGTCATGTTCCTCCATGTGGGTATGAATGTTTTCTCCGACGATGATCGCGTCATCCACCACGATCCCGAGCACCAGAATGAACGCGAACAGCGACAGGACGTTCACCGTGACGTCCAGGCTCGGCATCATCATGATCGCGCCCAGGAACGAGATCGGGATTCCCAGACTCACCCAGAATGCCAGCCGCAGCTCGAGGAACAGGGCGAGCAGCACGAACACGAGCACAAACCCGGTAAGGCCATTGCGGAGCAGAGTGCCGAGGCGGTCGCTGAGTATCACCGATTGATCTTGCCAGATAGAGACCGAGACGCCCGCAGGAAGCGCGGCCTGCTTGCCATCGACGTATTCGTGAACGAGGGCGGCAATCTCAAGCGCGCCTTGGTTACCAGTCCTGAAGACGGAGATCAAGACCGTCGGCTGTTCGTCGAACCGGGCCGACTGGTCGGTTTCCGCAAAGCCGTCAACGACCGTCGCGACGTCGCTGAGACGCAAACGAGTGCCATCCGGTCGAGTCATCAAGACCAGCGATTCGTACTCCGATCCTCGATAGGCCTGTCCGATCGTCCGAAGCAGGATCTCGCCGCTGTCGGCTCGCACCGACCCCCCCGGTAGATCGAGCGAAGAGCGTCGGACGGCTAACGCGACATCGTCGAACGTCAAGCCGTGCCGGCGCAGCGCGGCCTCCGAGACCTCGATCGAGATTTCGTAGGGGCGCGCGCTGGTGATGTCGACCTGCGAGATCCCCGGTACCGACGACAGCTCGTCTCGAATCTGGTCGGCAATCGCTTTGAGCGCGAACTCACCAACGGGCCCGGACACCGCGACATCCACCACTTGGTTGCGGGCCATCAGCTCACGAACGATCGGCTTCTCCGTCTCCACGGGAAAGGTGTCGATCGCATCGACCCGGCTCTTGATGTCGTCGACCACCTTGCGGGCGTCAGCGCCCAGCTCGAGCTCGACCATGACCATGCCCATGCCCTCGGAGGCGGTGGAGGTAATCTGCTCGATACCGTCGAGACCTTGAATCGCCTCTTCAATGCGAATGGACACCGCCTCTTCGACTTCTTCCGGCGCGGCGCCCAGGTAGGGCACCTCGATGCTCACCATGTCCAGGTTGATTTCTGGAAAGACCTCGGAGTTGACAGTGAAAATCGATATCACTCCACTGACCGCGATGAACACCATCAACAGGTTGGCGGCTACCGGGTTCTTTGCGAACCACGCAATCATGCCGTTCACGACGTTGCCTCCCGCACGCTGTTACTCAACTCTGCCGCGACTTCGTCCTGAAGGCGGCTGAGTTCGTCGACCGGTCCGTCGACCTTGACCGCGCGAACCACGGAACCCTGCCTGGTATCAATCAGGTTTGCCGTGATCCGGACGACGTTCCCAAGTCGCTGGATACCACCACTGATGATCCACATGGCATCCTGCTCATCTGCGACGACCGAGACGGACTGAACAGTCCTGAGCCGTTCGGTCACGGCGCTGCTGACCGCGCCAGCGAGCGCCGCATCCTCCGGCATCTGGCTCACGTTCGAGAACGGTCGCACGAGGATGGCGGCAGGTGGCGCCTCGACCGCCGCCATCGGTTCATCCGCATCGATGTTCAGTGTGTCGACGACGCTGTCTCGGACGGCGGCGGCGACCTCGTCGCGGACGCTCGCCAGGTCGCTGACAACGCCGTCAATCTTGACCGCGTTCGCCATCGACCCTGCGGTTGCATCGATGAGATTCGCCGTTACGCGGATAACGTTTCCCACACGTTGAATGGCGCCGTCGACGATCCAATCGGCGTCCGGCTCGGTCGCAACCAGGTTGACCCCCTGAAGAGAGCCGAGGCGCTCGCTGAGTGCGCCAAAGATGGCATCTGCGAACTCCGCGTCCTCTGGCATCGCACTCACGTTCGCGAATGGTCGCAGCGCGACGGCGCTTGTGGCCGCGCGAGTGGGTATGTCCGCCGGCCGACGACCAGCGAGTGCGTCGACGATGCTGTCGCCAATGGCGACGGCAACCTCAGCACGGACTCGCGGTAGCTCGCTAGCTGTCCCGTCGATCTTGACGGCGCCGACGACGCCACCATCGCGCTGATCGACGACCCGGGCTGTGACGCGAACCAGGTCGCCCAGTCGCTGCACACCGCCGTCGACGACCAGCCTGGCTTCGCTCGCCAACGGCACGACAGCAATGTCTCCGATACCTTCGAGGCGTGTTGTCACCGACTGGGTGACGTCCGCGCCGAACTCGGCATCACGAGCGTCGCGGGTGATGTCTTCGAACGGGAGCACGGCGACAGTACTTCTGACATCTGGCGCGGTCTCCACTGGCTCGGCGGGCGGAGGTGTCGCAGGCGCGTCGGGTACAGCCACGCGACGCGCCGGCGTGTCGCGCCTGGGTGGCGGAGATTCAGCGGAAGCTCTGTCGCCCAGGCGTCGCGCCGGCGATGCGCTGGTGTCTGCGTCCGTCCTGCGTTCCGAGCGTGCTGGGGCCGGAGCATCCTCCAGCAATTCCCGTAGCCAGCCCGGCTGCTCCGACTTAGATTCCGGTGCGGGCGGAGCGGGCTCGGCCGCTCTCGCCTCTGTCGTCGGTTCTGGCGAGGGCCTCTCCACCGGTGTCGGAGCCGAAGCGAGCTGTTCGAGATCGAGGTTGGTCACTTGGACCAACATTCCCTCGGTTGGACTGTCGATCGCAGATACCGCGACCCGTTCACCCGACGACAAACCACTGTTCACATACACCGACTCGGTCGTGGTCCTCAGGACACCGACCTCTCGAAAACGCACGCGGTTCTCCGGATCGATCACCAGTACTTGGGTTCGACCGCGCAACGCGGCACGCGGCACGACAGCGATCTCTCTGAACGCGCGACCTTCGATCTCGGCATCGACGTACATGCCGACGGCCAGCGGTGGGCGCCGCGGGTCGGATCCGACGGCATACGGATCCTGCACCTCGGCGACGACCTGAACCATCCGACTCACCGGATCGATCTCGCTCTCGGTCCGGACGACACGGCCGCCCCATTCATACGAGGCTCCGGCAAACGTCGTACTGAGAACGACGCGAGGGCCAACCTGGTCGGCTGCTCCGCGATACGCCAGTGGCAGATCGAGGTAGGCCAGTTCCCCATCAGGAAGCGCTAGGCCGACTTCCGCCACATCAATCGCGTAGACCGTGGCGATCGGCGCGCCGACCGTGACGAACTGACCCACGTCTACACTCTTGGTTCGCACGCGACCCGAGTAGGGAGCAACAACATCGGCCCGCTCGAGGTCTCGTTCGGCCCGTTCCACATTGGCCTCTGCTGCAGCGACGGAGGCGCGTGCGTCTTCCAGTTGAGGTACTCGTAGGGTCAACTCTCGCGGGTCGCCTCGACCGAGCGCGTCCCATTCTCGCTGAGCAACCTCGGCTTCGGCCTCCTCCTGGGCCAGCTGGAGACGGGCCTGCGCCAGCTGTGACCTCGCGCTGACGATAGCCTGCTCGTAGTCGAAGCGGTCGAGCCGGAGGAGAACATCGCCTTCCTCAAAGAAGCCCCCCTCGACAAACGACGGCGACACCGACGTGATCCGACCAGCGATCTGAGGTACGAGCTGTGTCTCCGTTCTTGGACGGACGGTGCCCTGGCTCCCAACCGATATCCGAACTGTCTCGAAGGTCACCAGGTGTGCACGCACACCGGGTGGTTCGACCGTCGGCGCCTGCGTTTCGACTTCTGGTCGATTGCGGACCATCGTGACGGCGACAAGGCCGGCGACGCCGATCACGATTAACGGCAACAACGCTCTCAATAAACGAATAAGCACACGCATGGCTATTGACCTTCCAAACCAGCAAGCTGGACCGGGGCTTCGAGCTGTTCGAAGCCGCCGCCCAGGGCGAGATACAGGTCGACACGATTTTCCAGACGGGTTCGTCGTGCGGCGATCAGATCGGCTTCGGCGTTGACCGCCGAGCGTTGGGAATCGAGGACGGTGATATAGGTTTCGAGTCCGGCACGGTATCGTTCATCGGCCAGACGCTCTGCCGCCCGAGCCTGCAACGTAGACTCGGCGAGGTGACGTTCCCGCTCAGCAAGAAATTCTTCGGCGGAGAGTGCAGTCTCCACTTCTGCATAGGCCGTGAGCGCCGCGTTGGCGTAGTTGGCAAGCGCCTCCGCACCGCGCGCCTCGGCCCGGGCGACCTGGGCGCGCAGTCGTCCACCCTGCCAGAGCGGCGCCACCACGTTCCCGACCAAGCTCCAGACTCCGAAGTTGCCATCGATCAAAGAGCGCAGCCCGTCTGTCGCGCTGCCGGTCGAACCGGTCAGACTGAAACCTGGCAGGAGGTCGGTTCTTGCAACATCGGCTCTGACGAGAAACGCGGTAAGCTCGCGTTCCGCGGCCACCAGGTCGGGTCGGCGAGCCACAAGGTCGGCCGGCAGTCCCGCAGGCACAACGGGAGTAATCGCTGGAAGCTCTGCCGGTGTGTCGAACACGCCGTCGGCGTATTGACCAAGCAGCAATTCAAGCTGGCGCGTGGCGACGTCGAACTGCTGGCGGCGCTGCTGAAGCTGCGCCTCCGCATTGGAAAGATTGAGCAACGCCAACCGCAGATCGAGAGCGGGACGGATACCGGCCTCAAAACGCTCCCGCACCTGTTCGGCCGACGACCGAAAACTCTGGACGGTCTGGCTCGACAAGTCGATCTGTTGTTGGGCCTCCGCAATCGCGAACCATGCCTTTGTCGTCTGTCCGGCAATCGACAGTTGCGCACCACGGAGGTCGGCGGCTGATGCCTGCAGATCGGCAAGCGCGGCCCGCGCCGTGTTGCGCAGTCGTCCCCACAGATCGATCTCCCAGGCCACGTCCAGCGAGACGCCGTAGTTGGTCGACACGGTGCTCAACACACGCCCCTCGGCACCCGGAATGGGGAACCCAACGAAGTTCTGCTTCCGTCGTGACCCGTTGAAAGTCGACTGCACGGTCGGCTGCAGATCGCCTTCGGCCGCCCGCGCATCGGCGGCCGCCTGTTCAAGTCTGGCTGCGGCAGCACGAAGGTCGTAGTTCTGCGACAGTGCGACGTCGACGGCCGAAGCAAGACCGCCATCGTCGAAGTCATCCCACCACGTGACGCCGAGCTGGCCCTCCGGCAGATCGTTGGACGTCCACTCCACAGGTAGTTCGATTTCAAGCGCCGGGTGCTCGATCGGTGGAGCTGTCGCGCATCCGACAGTCAGCACACACGCGGCGGTCAGTGCGCGTGCTTTCATCGTCCTCCTCCGGGTCGTCCTCCTGTGTGCGCATGTACTCCCACCGGTTGTCGCGAGGGAGTGGCGAGGCCGGCCGTGCCAAACTGAATCAGTGATTCCAACATCTCGCTGGGATCAAGGTCACGTGTGGTATCCGAGACGAACGACTCGCACCACATCATCGTGAACGCCATTGAACCGACCAAGAAGCGCACCCTCCACCCAACCTCGTCCGGGTCGACGTCTGGGAGCGCCCTCTGAAACGCCGTTCTGAAACGAAGCATCGTCGGTTCGAACAGTGTGGCGAACGCAGCACGAACGTCTTCGGTTTCGGCGTGAATTCTTCCGACCAGACGCAGCAGTTTGCGTCGATCCTCGGGGTCGTCGGAGTGCTGCTCGAACGGGGGAGACAGAAACGCCCGCACGAGCTCCGGCAGATCTGTCGCGCCATCTGTTGATGCTTCGAGTGCGTCAAGTAACTCGATTCGCCGACGGTTGACTGGCGCGAAATTCCGCTCCAGTAGCGCGGCAAGCAACGCTTCCTTTGACCCGAAGTGATAGTTGACAGCCGCGAGATTGACGCCAGCTTCGCTGGTGATATCGCGCAAGGACGTAGCCTTGTACCCGAAATCGGCAAACAGACGCTCGGCGGCGTCGAGGATGCGTTTTTTCGTCTCAATTGCCACGGTCATTTCCTTCCACTGAAACAGTTCCCTGTCTGGTCCGTATTCCGACGACCGTTCGAACGGTCGGTTTAAACAGCAGTTTCAAGCATACGTATAAATCAATACGGCCGCAAGGGCATTGACGCCCCTATATGTGGTGCTTCCGTCATCAACTGTTACTCAGGCGGCCAGAAGCTCTTTCCGGCCAGGGGCGCTTGGCGCCCGGCTCGGCACCACCCACGCGATCGCGTCGATGCGTACTGATAAAGATAGCGGCTGACACACGAAGACCTCTCGGAACGTGAGTCGCCGAGTGGCGAGTCCGGCCTGCATCGCCGGTGTCCGAACGTCCCGTCCGAACTTCAGCGCGCGGTGCGGGCGGACGAAGTTGTAGTGGCACCGCAGGAGCTCGAGATGCCCTTCGAGCTTCTCCGCCGAGCGAGCATGGGCCAGCGTTCGTCGAGACAGATAGGCCGAGCCCTGTCGGATCGTCAGATTCAGCCGTTCGATGAACGAGGTGTTCAGGGTCGACGAGTCCTCGGAGTTGGTGAGCGCTTCAGCGACCCGCCACGGCGCGCCCAACCGAGCTCGGCGTTCGACCCGTACGACGCGATCGTTTCTTCGCGTCTTGAGCACCTGGCCATACAACACCGCGGACCCAAAGACGCGCCGGACGACCTGCTCGTAAAACCCGAAGCCGTCGGTGACGATCAACGGCACACCGTCCAGATCGATGTGGCTCGCGAGGTTGCCCAGCAGCGCCAGGGTGTTGCGGTAGCTTCGTCGTCCGGTCACCGTTGCCGGCCAGAGCCGCGACCAGACCTCGATGGCCACGAAGATCCAGGCGGGCTGCGTCTTGGAACCGACGAAGGCGCGCAATTCATCCGCCTGGAGCTCCCGGACGACGAATCCGACCGTCCAGCCTCGGTTGAAAGCACAGCACACGCTCGCCGCCTTCTCCAGCCAGCGAGCTGCGGTGTTCCAGGCAATGCCCTCAACCCGAGCGATCGCGGAAATGTTGACCCCCTCGACCCTGAGCGCCACTACAGCGTCGAAGCGAGCTCGCCGATGTTGGAGCCGGTAGTACGGCGTACCCGTGGTCGAGGAGAACGTCCGTCCGCACGCGCGGCACCGATATCGACGGCGTTTGCCAGATCTCGTGCGGTAGAAGCCGTGGATGACGATATTCTCGCCACCGACTCTTCCATGGGCCGGACAGACGGAGTTGGGACATCGGCGATTCGTCACTTCAGATCGAGCCCTTGTCGATGAGAGAACTGCATCTCTCGAAATCGGGCTCAAACTGTAGCACGCAGGCGGGCTACCGGCTGGCCGCTAACACTTGACGACGGAAGCACCGAACGTGGCGGGTGACCATGCGAGCAGCGTGTCGCGAATCTGCCGGATCATCGTGTAGTGTGACGGGAGATTCGGATCGGTCAACATCGCCGGCGACACTTGGGTGATGAGAAGCGCTTTGGGCGACGGGATGATGTGCGGGAGCAATCGGCACCTTATGTTGAAGCGCTCCAGCTCGTTCAGAGCGTCATCCGTCCTGATCGCAGCAAATTGGAGAATTTGATCGAAGGGTGTTTCGGTGCCTGTCGTCTCGGTGTCGTAGAAAACGTAGGGCATATCTGTGACTGCCTCCCGTAGGCCATTCCTGCCGAATCAGTTAACATCCCAGCGTCGGCCGGAGGCCGGCGTCTATCACCGTGGCGAGCACCACGCCAAACGCGAGTCCATACCGTTCTGCGCCCCGGTCCATCGCGGTATGGGTGTCGTTATTGACCGAGACACCCACCCGGAGCGCGTAGGCCACCTGCTCCGCTGAGAACTTCGATCGCTTTACTCGTCCCTCCTCTCGGTGGGCTTCAGAAGCGCACCTGATTCTAGTTCTGACCTTTTGGTGCCTTGAACTGGAAAGCAAAAATGCGTGCAGGTCACTATCCTACGTTCAGGCGCCGACAGCGGAGTCGCGAAGATCACAAAAGGACGGAATACATGCGGATACGCCACATCAGCATCAGGAACTTCCGAGGTATCCGTGAACTCGACTGGACCATCCCCGACAAGACGCTCTTCTGCCTCATCGGCCGTGGCGACTCAACTAAGTCGACGATTCTCGAAGCCGTTCGTCGCGCTTTCTATCCCCAGTGGAACCTTGCATTCCACGATGCGGACTTCTTCCAATGCGTACCGGCGAACACTATCTGTATTGACGTCATCCTCGGTGATATTCCGGACGAGTTTCGCGATCTGGAGAGTTACGGACACCACCTCTGCGGCTGGAATCCCCAGACGCTGATCCGACATGACGAACCGGGTGATGGGCTCGAAGACGCGTTGCGCATCAGACTTGCCGTCGGCAACGACCTCGAGCCGTCATGGCGCGTAATCCGTGGTGATGAAGCCGAGGGCGTTTCCTTCAAACCCGTTGACCGGGCGAAGGTCTCGGTGAGCCTCATTGGTGCCCTGTCAGACCTGCACTTGAATTGGTTACGTGGGTCGCTGTTGAGCCGTCTGACGGAGACGGAAAGCATCTCGCTAACTCTCGTCGAGGCCGGCCGGGCCGCGAAAGCTGCGCTGGACACCCACCGCGCGCAGAGCCTATCGCAGTTCGACGCCGTCGCCCAGTCGGCTGAGAAGACGGCGCGTTCCTTGGGCGTGAACGTCGCAACGGCCTACAAGGCCCATCTTGACGCCGACTCCATCAACATCCGTCTCGGCAGCCTCGCGCTGCATGACGGCGAAATGCCCTTGAGGCAACTTGGTCTGGGCTCCAAGCGTATGCTCACCACGGGCCTTCAGAAGAAGACGCTGCATGCGCCGCACGTAACGCTCTTCGATGAAGTCGAGATTGGTCTGGAACCGTATCGTATCGCCCGGTTGATCGAGCACCTGAAGACGGACGCGACAGGTCAGTACTTCCTCACGACACATTCACCAGTCGTGCTGCGTGAGTTGACGGTTGATGATCTCCACATTGTGCATTGCCGAGACGGCAGGATACAGATTGTCGCCGCGAACAAGCCGGCGATCGCCGAATGCGTTCAGGGCAAGATCCGCACCGGTGCAGAAGCCTTTCTCGCGCCCAAGATCGTCGCCTGCGAAGGTGCCACGGAAGCCGGTTTCCTGCGCGGGCTTGATGATTACTGGATCGCCAAAGGCCTGAGTTCGTTCGCCTATCAAGGAGTCGCCTTGTTTGACGTTGTCGGCGCTCGGAATTTGCGGCCCGTCGCGGACAGTCTCAACCAGCTCTCTTATTCAGTCGCTGTCCTGGCAGATTCGGACAACCCCAATCAGTTCTCGAACGCCGACGCCCACGCTATTGCCGCAGCAGGTGTTTCCGTCACGCTCTGGGAGGGTGGCGTATCGATCGAGGGGCGTCTCTTCTCCGATCTTCCGTGGGCAGGGGTTGTGGGCTCGTTCGACGCAGCCTGCTCGATGCATGGCGAACGTGAGCGGCTGATCGACCAGGTTCAGAGCCAATATGGTGCAGGATTTTCGCGCGACCCTGCACAGTGGACCGATACACCAGCCATGCGCACAGCGCTGGGCAAGGCGGCGAAGGCGAGTGGCTGGTACAAGCGTCAAGACCGCGGGCGGGAATGGGTAGCGGCGATTGAGCAGCATTTGGATGACGCCGCCATCCAAGGCTCGGACCTGATGCGCAAGCTAGCTGCGTTGCGTACCTGGATCGATGATGCCTGAGTTGCCGGAGACTCTGGCGGCGCACGCAGGTTCCGGCTATGTAGTCGCCCCTGCAGGCTATGGCAAGACGCATCTCATCGCCGACGCCGTGGGCCTGGCCACGAGGCGGCAACTTGTCCTGACCCATACCTATGCCGGCGTAAACGCGCTTCGCCGCAAGATGCGTGAGCTCAGCGTCCCGAGCATCGCTTACCGCGTTGACACCATTGCGAGCTGGGCGCTCAGATTGTGTCTCTCGTATCCCGGTGTTTCGGAGTGGACTGTGCAGCGGCCGGCCGGACAGCAGTGGACGACACTTTACCATGCCTGCGGCGCGCTGCTCGACCATCCGTTCATCCGGCGCATCCTCAAGGCTTCCTACGGCGGCCTGTACGTGGACGAATACCAGGATTGCTCGACTGCCCAGCATCAGCTTGTTCTCAGGCTCGCGCGCGATCTTCCGTGCCGCATCCTCGGTGAACCATTGCAGGCCATATTCGACTTCGCGAACGAGAGTCCGGTCGATTGGGATGGTGAGATCACTACCAACTTCGAGTCTCTCGGCCAGCTCGAGACGCCGTATCGCTGGCTCCGGGTGCGTCAGCCTGCGCTCGGGACTTGGCTTCAGGCCGCTCGCTCAACCCTTGAGGAGGGCGGGCCTCTTGATCTCAGGCAGTGCGCAGACGGTGTCACTATCAGTCTGGCGAAGGATGAAAACGCTCTTCTGATCGCCCAGGGACGCATCTGCCGGTACTTCAGGTGCGACTGGCGGCACCGGGTGATCGCCATCCACAGGGGCCACCAGCACTACAAGGCGAAGTGCCACCGTCTGGCCAGAAGCATCGGTGGACGTTTTTCCTCTATCGAAGAGATCGAAGGAAAGGACCTCTTTTCATTCATCAACCAAGTCGAATGCGCTCGTACCAATCAGATTCGCCTCAAGAAGCTCGTCACGTTCGCGGCGGGCTGCATGACGTCAGTGAACGCAAATCTGCCCGCCGCGACCTCGCGTGGAGCGCACACGCGGATCCGCAGCAATACTCGAAACCTCGTAGTCGCTGCAGCGGCCAACGCTTATCTTGCTTCTCCGTCGAGCGCCAATATGGCAGACTTTCTGCACGGCCTAAGCACGCTTTCGGACGTTCAGGTTATTCGGGCCGACCTATTCAACCGCATGACGGGCGTCCTGAAGAAGCACCTCCTTCATCCCGATCTAACGCTTGGAGAGGCCGCCGAGCGGTACCACGCTGAGTTCCGTTACAGGGGCCGGCCGGTGGGACGCCACTGTCTCATTGGCACGACCCTCCTTGTCAAGGGTCTCGAATTCGATCACGCGATCGTTCTCGATGCTGCGTCCCTTTCGCGAAAGGAACTCTACGTCGCGCTTACCCGAGGCTCCAGGTCGCTGACGATCATTTCCACCACAGAATCGCTCAATCCCGCTGATTGAATGCCGTCAAGAGGGGGATCCTCCTTCCGCCAGCGCATCAGTGGGTCCGAGCTCTATCCGGTAGCCGTCTCTCGCGACTCCGGCCCATTCACCGCGTGGAGCGGTCGGAGCCCATGCGGGTGATGATCCCTCTCGCGAACCGTTACCGACCGTGGCCGGTTCCTAGTCAACTATCCACGCTTCAACCCTGGCGCCGTGTGTGTGGCGCGGCCTCGTTTCGCAAGCGATCAGCGCGCCGTATTCATAACCGAGTTGTTCGCGGAATGCGACGACGCGTCTCCGGTCGCAGTGAAAGCGGGCGGGGTTCGACGTCTTCTTCAACTCCAACACGAGGAGGTTTGGGCCATCAGCTCCGCGCTGATGAACGATAACGTCCGGAACCACCAGGGCTTCGCCGTGTTCATCACGGTAGTTCGCGCAGTCGTCGGGAAGGTTCAGGCGTTTGGGTATGTTACCAGCTCGGTTGTACTCGATGTCGACGGTGGGGTTCGGAAATACATCCTGTAGGTACATCGCTAGACGCCCGGCGATACAACGCTCACTCAAGTCGTATTCGAGCAGGTAAAGATCCGTCTCCGCCAGTCGGACAAGTGCTGCCTCAAGCCGCTCCCTGACCTCGTGTTCCTCCACGTCGCTCCCTCCCGTAAGGTGCGTTTAATCGGCCGACCGCTCATGCGGCCTCCCGGTGGTAGAAATTGAGCAATCCGCCCAGACGCTCCCGCCGCTGAACGTCGGCGGCCAGGCTCACCGGCGGTGGCGGTCGTTGCCGGAGCTGGTTGTCGAGTCCCTGGTGGTTTCGCTCGCGATGGTCGTGGTCGACGTCCTCGCCCACGAGGAGACGCACGTGCCCTTCGCCGAGGGGGACGACGCGACTGAGACACTCCTCTTTCATAGAGCGGACGAACCGCTCGGCATACGCGTTGAGATTGGGACTCTTCGGCGGGAGACGGATCGGCTGGACACCCCCGCCCTCTAGGATCTCGCCAAAACCCCGCGTGGAGAGCGGGTCGCGGTCGTGAATCAGATAGCGGGCGCGTCGCAAGCAGCCATCGACCGGGTCCGTCAAATTGCGGGCCATCTGCTCCATCCACGTGCCGTACGGCCGCGGATGGATCCCGGCGATGGGCACGCGGCGGGACTGCAGCGCGATCACGAAGAAGACCAGGTACCGCTGGAGCCCGGCCAGCGTGAGCAACCTCGGCGGTGAACAGATCGCAGGCCGTGAGGCCCTCCCAGTGCGCCTGCAGGAACGTCTTCCAGGGCATGCGCCGGCTCCGCTCGGGAGCCGGGTCGATCCCGTGGTCGTGCCGGATCCGCTTCACCGTGGTCCGAGCGATCTCGTGGCCGAGGTTCGAGAGCGCCCCACGGATCCGTGTGTACCCCCACTGGGGATTCTCGACCGCCATCCGGACCACGCGCGCGGCCACGTCACGTCGCGGCATCGGCCGGCCTCGACCGCGGCGGGCGCTGCCGGCGTCTGTCTGGGCGATCAATCTCCGGTACCAGCGGAGAATCGGGTCAGGCGTGACGATGCCGGCGACCTGCATCCAGACGCGCCGTCCGAGTTTCTGGCCGCGCACGGCGAGTCGACGGCGGTGGGCATCGGTCAGGCGAAGCGACCGAGGGCCCAGGTGCTCCCGGAGGACCCGATTCTCCTCCCGGAGATACGCGATCAGATCGTCTTGGTGGCGGTTCACCCAGCCAGCGAACGTGAGAACGAGGAACTGTAGCGCAGGCGGCATGGCCTGAGATTACTTGGGAGACTCGCATGAGTCGCCGCGGTAACTGCTACGATAACGCCGTGATGGAGAGCTTCTTCTCGACGGTCAAGAGTGAGCTGGCCGATCGCTTCGACAGCTTCGGCGAGGCCAAGATGGAGTTGTTTGATTACCTCGAGGTGTTCTATAACCAGCGGCGTCGTCACTCGACGCTCGGCCAGATCAGTCCGGCCGTCTTCGAACGGCGAGCTGCTCAAGCGGCGTAACTAAACCGTCCACCGAATCGGATCAAGCTCACGATCGCAACGCTCGCGCGATACGTGCCCAATCGGGTGCTCGTGGCGTTGGGCCGCCGAACGGCACGGCGATGTCGGAAGACCTGAAGCGCTCCAGCCGGTTTATGCAGGGTTTTGAGGGGCACTGCACCTGGGGCCTTTCATCTTTGGTATCGTCACGCCATGTTGAGCCTGCTGCTGGCCACCACACTCATGACCCAGATCGGCGCGGAACAGCCTGGGCGCGGCATTTCGGAAGCCCTGGCGCGGGAGAGGGCGAGTACGGTCGGCTCGCTGCGCTACGAGGTGACGTTCGTCGTCCCCGCGGACCTCGGCGACCCTGTGCGGGGACGCGTGATCCTACGCTTCACGCTGGAAGCGCCGCACCGTGTGGTCGTTGACTTCGCGCAGCCCCGCGATCAGGTGCTCGGCGTCCAGGCCGGCGGCAGCGACGTGCTGGTCACGTTCGGCGACGGCCATCTGACGATTCCGGCACAATCGACGAGGGCGGGAGAGAACGAGTTCTCCATTGATTTCATCGCGGGCGACGACTCCTTCAACCGCGACCGGGAGTCCCTGTACACGCTGTTCGTTCCCGCGCGGGCCCACCGCGCGTTTCCCTGCTTCGATCAGCCCGACCTGAAGGCCCGCTACAGTCTGTCGCTCGACGTGCCGGTCGGGTGGGAGGCGGTGGCCAACGGCGCTGCGATCGCGACCGAGTCGGACGCGCAACGGACGCGCGTGCGGTTCGCTGAGACGCAGCCGATTTCGACCTACTTGTTTGCGTTTGTGGCGGGCAAGTTTTCTGTAGAGACCGCGCGGAGGAACGGACGGGATTTCAGAATGTTCCATCGCGAGACGGATGCCGCCAAGGTGGCTCGCAACCGTGAGGCGATCTTCGACCTGCACGCGGACGCGCTCGCGTGGCTCGAGGAGTACACGGCGATCCCGTACCCGTTCGGCAAGTTCGACTTCGTGGCAATCCTCTCGTTCCAGTTCGGCGGGATGGAGCATCCCGGGGCCATCCTGTACAACGCTGCGAGCCTGCTCCTGGAGGAGTCGGCCACGCAGAATCAGGTGCTCGGTCGAGCCAACGTGATCGCGCACGAGACGTCGCACATGTGGTTCGGCGACCTCGTGACCATGCGATGGTTCGACGACGTGTGGATGAAGGAGGTGCTCGCGAGCTTCATGGCCGCGAAAATCATCAATCCTTCCTTCCCGGAGGTCGATCACGACCTTCGCTTCCTGCTGTCGAATTATCCCGCCGCCTACCAGGTCGACCGCGCGGCGGGCACGAACCCGATCCGGCAGCCGCTCGCGAACTTAGACGAAGCGGGGCAGCTCTACGGCGCGATCATCTATCAGAAGGCGCCCATTGCCATGCGTCAGCTCGAGATGATCGCGGGCGAGACGGCGTTTCGCGACGGCCTTCGGGAGTACCTGGACACGTACAGGTTCGGGAATGCCGCGTGGGTCGACCTGGTCCGCGTGCTCGATACGCGGACGCCGGAAGATTTGTCGGCGTGGAGCCGTGCATGGGTGGAGGAGCGGGGTCGGCCGGAGTTCACGACGGTGCTGGAGGTCGAGAGCGGCCGCGTCTCGCGCCTCACGCTCACCGCGACTGACCCCCTGGGGCGCGGACTGGTGTGGCCGCAGCGGCTGCGGGTCACCCTCGGATACGAGACCGGCGTTCAGGAAGTGCCGGTGTATCTCGACACCGATTCCGTCACCCTCCTCCAGGCGGTGGGCAGGCCGGCGCCTCTTTTTGTTCTGCCGAGTGGGGCCGGCCTCGGCTACGGCCTCTTCGTCCTCGATACCGCAAGCCGGGAGTACCTGCTGCAACACGTGGAGGCCGTCGAGGACCCGCTGACCCGAGGCAGCGCGTGGGTCACGTTGTGGGAAAACATGCTGGAGTCCCATGTCGCAGCTGGCGACTTTCTCGATGCGGCCGTGCGCGCGCTGGCCACCGAGACCGACGAGCAGAACACCCAGCGCGTGCTGTCCTACGCCACGCGTGCGTTCTGGCGCTATCTTGACGCCGACGAGCGGGCACGTCGGGCGCCCGCGCTCGAGGCGATGCTGTGGGCCGGCATCGGTCGCGCCACGACGAGTAGCGAGAAGTCGGCGTGGTTCGCCGCTTTTCGAGACGTGGCGCTCACGCCGACGAGTGTGGCGTCGATCGAGGCGCTGTGGCGGCGCGACGACGCGATCGCCGGGCTCACGCTCGCGGAGATGGACGAGATCACGATGGCGCTCGAGCTGGCGGTCCGCGAGGTACCGCGGTGGCGAGAGATCCTGCAGACCCAGTTCGATCGGACGCAGAATCCCGATCGCAAGGCGCGGTTTGCATTCATGATGCCGGCGCTTTCGGCGGATCCTGCGGTTCGCGAGGAGGCATTCGCTCGGTTTCGCCAGATCGAGAACCGGCGCCGCGAGCCTTGGGTCGTCGATGCGCTGGCGTATCTGAATCACCCCTTGCGGGAGACGCACGCGCGGCGGTTCATACGACCCGGTCTCGACCTGTTGCGCGAGATCCAGCGCACGGGCGACATCTTCTTTCCGACGCGTTGGACCGGCGCGATACTGGGCGGCCACCGGTCGCCAGCGGCCGCTGCGATCGTTCAGGATTTTCTGGCGCGGGAACTGCATTATCCGGAGCGCCTTCGCTGGACGATCCTCAACGCCGCGGACGAACTGTTCAGGGTGGCTCAGTAACTGCCTGGACCCGTAGCTCCCGTCTGTCGTCGCCACTCTGCGCTCGTCCGGCGTCCGGCTCCGCCCTCGCGGCGGGGCATTGACGCCCCTATATGTCAAGACACTCGTTCAGGCGGCCTGGATGATCTCTTGGCGAGCGCGGAAATCGGTCATGACGCGCTGGTAGATCTCGCGAGCGAGGAAACGTTTCAGGCACCGGATGATCTCTCGCTTGGTTCGGCCGTCCGCCGTGCGGCGTGCGACGTCATCAACGGTCGGCTGATGGTACCGCATGCGGACGATGACGGCTCGATAGAGCGCGGCGTTGGCCTGTCGGTGGCCGCCACGATTGAGGCGGTGCCGGCCAGTGGTCATCCCGGATGAGGCCGGGATCGGACAGGCACCACAGAGCTTCGCGAAGGCGGCTTCCGAGCGAATCCGGTCGGGATGCCACAGCCGCTGGGCTCGCATGGCCGGGAACAGGTGCCACCAACGCACGGTGCGGTGCATGGTGCGCGTGATCCACGTGTGGGTGGCGAATTGCTAATCAGCCCCGCAATCCGTTGAGATTATCAAGTCTTGTGATCCTGGGCGTGGTCGCTAGGATGTCCCGATGCGCGACCCGATCATCCTACTGGTTCACCTGATCGCCACCCTGGCGCGGCTCATGGGCCCCGGCGGTCTACGGTCTGTCGTCGCCGAATCGCTCTTGGTCAAGCAGCAACTGCTGATTCTCAATCGCTCGCGACACCGGGCGCCGAATCTCCGCGTGTCGGATCGGATCCTCGCCGGTGTCTGTGCGCTGTTCATGCGCCCGGCTCGTGTGTTCCGCTCGGCGATCGTGCTCAGACCGTCGACGATCCTGAACTTCCATCGAACGTTGCGCCAACGTAAATACCGACTGCTGTTTTCACCGAAGCGCCGCCGCACAGGACCCAAGGGTCCGCCCAAAGACCTAGTCGACGCCATCGTCGACATGAAGCGGCGCAACCCCAGGTGGGGCTGTCCGCGGATCGCCCAACAGATCGCGCTCGCCTTTGCGGTCGACATCGACAAGGACGTGGTGCGCCGAGTGCTCGCCACGCACTCTCGACCGGCACCCCGCTCGGGTGGTCCGTCCTGGCTGACATTCCTGGGGCATGCGAACGATAGCCTGTGGAGCATCGACCTGTTCCGGTGCGAGTCGGCGACCCTGCGAAGCCACTGGGTGCTGGTGGTGATGGACCAATACACGCGGCGGATCGTCGGCTTTGGCATCCATGCTGGAACCGTGGATGGCCGCGCCCTGGGCCGCATGTTCAACCATGCGATGCGAGGGCTCTCGCGTCCGAAGCGCCTCAGCTCCGACCACGACCCGCTGTATCGGTTTCACCAATGGTGCGCCAACCTGCGGGTGCTGCAGGTGACCGAGGGGAAGAGGGTGCCGTATGTGCCGCTGTCGCATCCGTTTGTCGAACGGTTGATCGGCACGCTGCGACGAGAATGCGTGGATCACCTGCTGTTCTGGTCTGCGTCGGACCTGGAAGACAAACTGGTGGCCTTCCAGGACTTCTACAATGCGCATCGGGCCCATGCGTCGTTGGACGGGCGGACGCCCGTCCCGATACGAAAGGATGTCGCACGGCTCGACCGCTACCGCTGGGACGCGCATTGCCGCGGACTCTATCAGACGCCGATCGCGGCGTGAATCTGAACAGCGAAGACGGTGGCGAGCGTGGCGACGCGCCCGCCTGCAGAGTCTGCCGCGTTCCCGCCATCGCGCAGCAGGGCAGTACTTCAGCAACACATCTCACGCACGCCATCGCGAGAACTTCGCGGATGGTTCCGGCTCCCGCGACATGAAGATCGAGCGATAGATCGAATTCTTACGAATTCGCCACCCACAGGCCGAGGGCCCGCACGGCGCGCCAGACCGTCGGCACACTCGCGGGCGTGGCGAGGGCGTCCTTCAGCTCAGCCCGCGTGCGATCCGGGTGCGCCGCAATCAGCGCGGCCAAGGTGTGTAGGTGCGGCTCAAGCATGCCGCGCCGTCCCTGTCGCTGGACGCGAGGCGCCACCTCGCCCGTTTCGCGCCGCCGCTGTTTCAGTAGCCGCACCCACGACCCGCTCACGCGGTACTTCGCCGCCACATCGGCCGCCTTCATCCCGGCATCGCTGTCGAGGAGCGCCCGCTCTCGCAGATCCATCGAATAGGCATGCATCGGTCCTCCTGCATCGGTGCGCGCAGAAGTACCACGACCGCCCCAGGTAGTACAAGGC
Source organism: Vicinamibacterales bacterium (assembly GCA_965216615.1). GTDB lineage: Bacteria > Acidobacteriota > Vicinamibacteria > Vicinamibacterales > UBA8438 > CAUZIB01. The sequence goes on from CBDCGH010000005.1 coordinate 20,585, forward strand.
CTATTTGAAAAGCGCTTTAATAGAGCGGACGAACCGCTCGGCATACGCGTTGAGATTGGGACTCTTCGGCGGGAGACGGATCGGCTGGACACCCCCGCCCTCCAGGATCTCGCCAAAACCCCGCGTGTAGAGCGGGTCGCGGTCGTGAATCAGATAGCGGGCGCGTCGCAAGCAGCCATCGCCCGGGTCCGTCAAATTGCGGGCCATCTGCTCCATCCACGCGCCGTACGGCTGCGGATGGATCCCGGCGATGGGCACGCGGCGGGACTGCAGCGCGATCACGAAGAAGACCAGGTACCGCTGGAGCCCGGCCAGCGTGAGCACCTCGACGGTGAACCGATCGCAGGCCGTGAGGCCCTCCCAGTGCGCCTGCAGGAACGTCTTCCAGGGCATGCGCCGGCTCCGCTCGGGAGCCGGGTCGATCCCGTGGTCGTGCCGGATCCGCTTCACCGTGGTCCGAGCGATCTCGTGGCCGAGGTTCGAGAGCGCCCCGCGGATCCGTGTGTACCCCCACTGGGGATTCTCGACCGCCATCCGGACCACGCGCGCGGCCACGTCACGTCGCGTCATCGGCCGGCCTCGACCGCGGCGGGCGCTGCCGTCGTATGTTTGGGCGATCAATCTCCGGTACCAGCGGAGAATCGTGTCAGGCGTGACGATGCCGGCGACCTGCATCACGACGCGCCGGCCGAGTTTCTGGCCGCGCACGGCGAGTCGACGGCGTTGGGCATCGGTCAGGCGAAGCGGCCGAGGGCCCAGGTGCTCCCGGAGAACCCGATTCTCCTCCCGGAGATACGCGATCAGATCGTCTTGGTGGCGGGTCACCCAGCCAGCGAACGTGAGAACGAGGAACTGTAGCGCAGGCGGCATGGCCTGAGATTACTTGGGAGACTCGACCAGCACTGACCGAACCTCGGCCCATTAAACGCACCTTACGCGATCTAGTTTTTGGACAGTACGGGCACACCGACACCCAGTCCCCAATCTTTGCGTTCGCGATGTCTTCCCGGTACGTCGCGGTCCCCGTCTCCGGATCGATCGACAGGATGTTCTGGAAGACTGTCTCCTTCATGCCAATGAACCGACCGTCGCGTCGATCGAGTTTCCAGAGCACACCGTGTTTGCCGATGGTTAGAAGTGAGGGCCGCCCCTCGATGTCTACCAGCACCTGCTCGAATCCCTCATCCATGTCGAGGGACTCACCTGGTACGTGCGTGCGATACCAGACGATCTCACCGGTGGTCACGTCGAGGGCCAACGTGGAGTTCGCGTAGAGGGTTGCATCGGTGGTGGTCAAGCCTCGGCTCGCCGCAACCCACGGCTTCGCCTGGGCGGTCCCGAAGTACACCAATCCGAGGTCCGGATCCCAGCTCCCACCGTTCCAGACCTCCCCACCGCCTCGGAGTTCCAGCGGAAGGTCTCCCCAGGTGTCACCTCCCGGTTCTCCGGGCCGGGCGATCGTGTACGTCCGCCAGACCTCTTCACCGGTCCGAACGTCGTGGGCGGTAATGAAGCAGCTCTCCTCGACGAAGCGCGCACAGCCGTTGATCCCGTTGATGACCATTCCATCCGCAACAATCGGCCCGGAACTATTGCGAAATCCAAGCTCAGGATCAGCGATCTGTGTTTCCCATCGAACCCGCCCAGTTCGGGCGTCAAGTGCCACCATCGCGGCGTCCGAGGTGGAGACGAGGAGCTGGTCCTCCCATATGGCCAGGCTCTGCACACGTTCGCCGCCGCTCGCTCCGTTGCGGCGGTACTCCCAGAGCAACGTGCCCTCCGAGGCATCTAGCGCTTGCACCCGATCGCCAGCCGCCGTGAGGAAGAGGACCCCATCGCGCTCCAACGGCGCAGTCCGATAGCGACTCCCGTCCGGCAATCCCCAGACCCAGGCCAGCTGCAAGCGGTGGACGTTCTGGGAGTTGATCTGAGAAAGAGGGCTGAAACCATTGGACCCCGGTGACCGTCGCCAATGGAGCCAATCACCGTCGGGAGGCGACGCGAGCTCCGCCTCTGACACCGGCGTCAGCCACTCGGCCGGCCGGTATGTCTCCGTAAGGCTCGTGGTTGTTTCCGACACGACGCCGCGGAACTCGGGAGGGCTCTGAACGGAGTCGGACGACGGGACCGTCCCGACGCGTCCAGGCACCGGGGCGATCCCTGCTCTCTCGGTCGCGGCGACCGGTTCCGTGCCTGGGATGACGGTGGAGCCTGACGCCACGGTGAGCCCACGGGTGCCCGGCTCCACACCGTTGGCCTGGAGCAGATACGCCACGACACCAGCCACCTCCTCGGTGGTCAAAGAGCCGACGGCCTGCGGTGGCATCGTCGACGCAACCAGGTTCACGAGATCGGTGACCGGACGCGCTCCCCACGTGCTGCGGAAGTTCGCTCCCGCGAGTTCTGGCGCCTCGAACGATCCTCGGAGGTCATCCAGGTGGCAGACGAGGCATTGTTCCGCATAGACGCTGGCTCCGATGTCAGCCTGAACTGCCGTATAGGAACCTGGCCCGACCTGTTGAGCGGAGACAGGGCCGGAAAAGGACAGCGCGAGTGCGGCGAGGCCCACGATAGTCACGGAATTGGAGTGCCTGTTCGTGTCTCGGGCCCGATACACCTCCCCCATGCCGCCTTCGCCGATTTTGGCGGTGACTTCATACGGGCCAAGGGCGGTGCCGGGTATCAGAGATATGGGTCAGTCTTCAGCGCAGATCTTGGCAGCGGTCTGACTCCTCGTCGACGCTACCGCGGTGGCAATGCGAAGCTCAGGATCAGATCGCCACCCCGGCGGCCTCTGTCGCCTCCACCCGACGCGACCGTCACGAACTGCTCGCCGTCGACCATGTACACCGAAGGCGACGAGAAGACCCCTGCGCCGGTGTTGAACTGCCAGAGCTTCTCGCCAGTCGCTGCATCGAAGGCAAAGAAATACCCGGCGATATTGCTACCGGTTCCCACGAATGCAACGCCACCGGCCGTCACGACCGACCCCGCTTGCCCATAGCCTTCGAAGATTTGTCGCCACACGAGTTCGCCCGTCGTCGGGTCATAGGCAGAGAAGTAGCCATCTGCCGGCTCCAGGCCGGCGAGCTCCCTCGCACGACCGGACGGTCGGTCGATCGCGTTCACATACAACAGACCGGTTTGCGGGCTATAGGAAATCGGCCCGTAGCTGGCGCCGCCGCCCGCGCGGATGGTATTCGGCGCATTCGGCGTGTACTGTGGCACCAGCACCCGATCACCAAGAACCTCAGGCGGGATATTGATGGGGTAGATTGGTGAAACGGGCTCCATGCGCTCGCCGTCGGCCTTGTGGGGAATCGGCTGGGTCGGCCAAGGCTGCTCCCCCTGCGTGGTGGTCTCGGTGGGCACCGGCATTTCGATGATCGGATGCACGGGCTCTCCGGTTTCCCGGTTCAGGATATAGAGCCACGCGTTCTTGTTCGCCTGCGCAAGCGCCTTGACCGGCTGGCCAGCGACCTCCATGTCGAAGAGGATCGGCTGTTGGCCATTGTCGAAGTCCCACACATCATGGTGGACCTGCTGGTAGTACCACTGCAACCGACCATTCTCGAGGGACAGGGCGAGAATCGCGTCGGTGAACAGGTTCATGCCGGCCCGCTTGGTGCTGTCACCGAACGGGTTGCCGACGGCGACGTAGAGCATGCCCAGCTCGGGATCAATCGACGGGGTCTCCCAGATCCCCCCGCCCTCGCGTCCTCCGCCAACCCAGGTCGGACCGGCAATCTCCCACCCTTGATCGTTTTCGTCCTGCGGAATCGTGTTGAAGTGCCAGATGACCTCTCCGGTCTCGGCATCAACCGCGAGGACATGACCGCCCGGAATGAGGCTCTCGCTACGGGTCGAGCCGACGTAGACCACGCCGTTGTGGATCTGGGGTGCCGACGTGAACCAGTACCCCATCGAGATTGCCGTTTCGACATCCGGGTATCGCTGCCTGAGCACATCCAGGATCGGGCTCGCCTGTCCGTTGTCGCCGAATCCCTCGATCGGTTCACCCGTCGCGGCGTCGAGCGCGAAGATGAACGAGCCGGCGGCGCTGTACACCACGCCATTGGCGTAGGTCACACCGCGGTGCCGGAAGATGTAGCCCTCGCGCCGACTCCCGCCCAGGAGCTCTGTCACGTCGTATGTCCACAAGTGATGTCCGTCGGCGGCGTTGAGCGCGTACACGCTGCCACGTGAGTCGGTGAGGAACATGACGCCGTCGACGACGACCGGTGTCGTCTGGTTGCTAACACCATCGATCACGCCATGCTGAAAGAGCCATCGGGGCGTGAGCGTCTGGACGTTGGACCGGTCGATCTGGTCCATCTCGGAATAGCGGCTACCCGCGAGGTCCAGGTTGTGCAACCGCCAGTCCACGTTCTGGGCCAGCGCGGACGTCGTGAGCGCCATCGTGACGGCGACGACCCCGAGACCAACAGTCCAACGGTTCGACATGAAGACCCCCCCCGTTCGTAAGAAGTTTCCGGTTCAGCTTGGTATCGGTGGCCTGGTAGACCTGCCCCATGCCCCCCTCACCAATGAGGGCGGTGACGTCGTGGTGGCCGAGTCGGGAGCCAACTTCGAGACTCATGAGCTGTGGTGGATCTAATGACGCAGATCAGTAGGCATTCTATGCCCAAGCAGTCGGCGGCCCACGATTAACTGCTTTGGCCTCTCTCAACGAACTCTACGTAGGTTACGTCGTCGGAATGCAGTCCTCCTGCGAGCCATCCACCATCGCCTGTTGGTGCTTCCGCCATCAACTGTTACTACCCCGCCCTTATCTCGTTCTAACCAAGCCGCTTAGACTAGATATTCAGTGCCAGAGAGGTGCCAGCGTCAAAATCGGCTGGAAGTATCTGGATGATTAGGGCTTAAGCTCTCTTCACCAACACTTGATGACGGAAGCACCGAACATCCGAACCGCTGGTATTGTCAAGTTGAGGCTGACGGCCGTTTTTGATGCCCAACATGGTGGGCTCGCGACGACCTGGGCGCAGTATCTTGGAACTAGATCGACCAGCTTTTCGTCAACTTGACAGTACCGCCCGGCCTGCCGCGGGCGTTGTTGCGCGGTTCGAAAACTGACCCGCAACGCCCCCTACCCACAGACCCGTTAACGACCGATAGCGTACGACGCCGGCCTACCACGCTGAGTCATCTGATTGAGGATGTTACATGCGAGGATGGCCTCCGTCTCTTGCCCCGCCCGACTGCGCGCTCGAAGGCTCTCCCCGATGATCAACTTGTACCGGAAGAAGGCGTTCTCCATACGGGCCTGCTGATGGTAGCCCGAGTCCTTCTTCCACTGTCGCCGTCCAGCCTGCTGCACCTGTCGGATCGTGCGGTCGCGCGCGGGCGATCGTGGTCGCCGTCCAGACACGGTGGCTGTCCTGGTCGGTGGAATGACGACCGTCGCGCCACGCGCACCCGCCGCCTCGTAGATGCCACGCGTGTCGTAGGCCGCGTCCGCCGTGAGGCAGGAGACGTCGCCTTCGACCTTGTCGATCAGATCGAGGGCCGTCGTCGCGTCGTCAACATGCCCGCCGGTCAGGGCGTGAGCGACGATCACGCCCGATCCGTCGACGCCCAGATGAAGCTTCTTCCAGCCGTGTCTACCGCGTCCGCCATGTTTCACGGCCGCCCATTCACCTTCACCCACAGTCGAGAGCCCGGTACTGTCGACGATGAGATGTATGCCTGCGCCCGCGGGGAGGCGGCGAAGTGCAAGGTCGAGGTGCTGACCACGCCGTGAGAGAGTCGTGTGATCGGGCGCGGACAGGTCGAGGCACAGCATCCCGAAGATCGACCTCAGAAAGCCCTCCGTCTGACGAAGGGGCAGGTGAAAGATCAGGCGGAGCGTCAGCGCGGTTTCGATGGCAACCTCGGAGTACTGCAGCTGCCCTCCGCGCTTGCCGACGCCCACGGCCTCCCACGTGGCGATCGCTTCCGGCGTCAACCACAGGGTGACGTCGCCTCGCTGGACCAGTGCTCGGTCGTACGCCGGCCAGTTTCCGACGCGGTATTTCGTTTTGTACCTGGGATGCACTCTCGACTTCACGTCGAGATCATGCCCCTTCGGCCGTCACGATGGCCAGGGCCGCGACGAACACTTGTTTCCGCGCACCAACGCCACGGTTTGAAGCGCGTAGGCCTGCCCGCATCCGCGCACCAACGCCACCGACGACCCTCACAGGGACAGCGTAGCACACCCCCGGGGCGCAGCCTCACGCCGGTCGCGTGCTCGCTGCCGCGATCCTGTCGTTCAAAAGTCGCAGCACGACCAGGACGACGCCCCACTGCAGCACGCAGGTACCGACGCTGTACATCCGGATGGGATTCCACCAGGCCTCGGGGTCGTAGACGACGACCGCCTGATACATCCACCAGCCGAACATGACGGCGAACTGCACCGGGATCAGATACGTGATCGTCCAGTCGTACAGACGCCCCAGCCGTACGTGGCTCGGCTCCAGCTCGATCAACTCCCGACGAAACCGGGCCGGACCGTATCGGATCACGGCGACCGCGACGAACAGCCCGCTGATCATCAACCCCAGACCCCACACCCAGTCCTGGTTCTCGAAAACGGCGAGGCTCACGGCCGAGGGAATGCCACACACGACCGCGGCGACGGCGACGAGTCGGACGGCGACGGCCCGTGCCACTCCACCGTCCATCAGCACCCGGGTTGCCAGCTCGATCATGGCGATCAGGGAGGACAACGCGGCGCAGGATAGCGCCACGAAAAACAGCGGCAGCACGAACCCGCCGCCCGGGACCTGTGCAAAGAGCTGCGGAATCCAGATGAACGTCAGCCCGAGATTACCGGAGGCCATCACGTCGAGCGCGTCGCCAACCGACAACACCGCGAACGCGGTCGGCAACACCGCCATCCCGGCCAGTAATGAGGCCACGTTGTTGCCGACGCCGATCGCCACGGCGTTGATCACGACGTCTTCTCGACGCCGGACATAGACGCCGTAGGCGAGGATGAGCCCCCAGCCCGCACCCGTCGACCAGGCCGACTGTGTCAGCGCCTCGAGCCAGGTGCGATAACTGACCAACGCCGACAGGTCCGGTCTGAAGAGGAAGCTCAGACCGCGGCCCGCGCCCGGCAGCGTCACCGCGCGCGCCACCGCGACGAGGAGCAACACGAACAGCAACGGGATCAAGACCCGGTTCGCCCGTTCGATTCCGCTCGTCACGCCCCGTGCGACGATCGCGGCGCCGGCCACCACCGCGACGGCATGAAACAGGAGGGGCTGCCAGACCGATGTGCTGTACGTGGCCCAGTAGGCGCCGGCGTCCACTCCATCGAGCTGTCCGGTGGCCGCCGCCAGACCGTATTTCATCGCCCACCCGGTGACGACGGCGTAGTAAAACATGATCATGATCGTCGTCACGGCAATGAAGCCGCCCATCCAGGCGTGACGCGACCCCAGGAGCGTGGTGAACGCGCCGACCGGCCCCCGGCGAGCCGCCCGACCGATGCCAAACTCCGCGATCATGATCGGCAACGACCAGACGACGAGAAAGATGAGCCAGGGAATCAAGAACGCCGCGCCGCCGTTTTGGGCCGCTATCCGCGGAAAGCGCCAGAGGTTTCCGGTCCCGACGGCCATACCCAGACCGGCCAGGATGAGCGCCCACCGGGACGAGAAGATCTCCCCTGCTGGTTTCGTCATGGTGTGTGGCAAGTGTAACTGAGGCGAAGATATCCCCACTCAGAGGCAGGCCCGCGCAGCGCCCGCGGGGGTCCGGGGCGAAGCCCTGTCCAAGTACCCACCGCCGCGGCCGATTGGCGATTGCCGGTGTCTAACTTAGGGTCACGTTCTGGGATGGTGGAACCCTCTCGCCTTTAGGCGACGCCTTCAGGAGGCCCGAAGGGCCGGAACGTGCGGTGGAGACTCGACGTGGCGGACAGAGGGGAGAGGCCGAATACCGAAGACCGGACGCGGCGCTGATTCGACAGCGACGGCCGGACGGCGGCGTGCTTGAGATGACGATCCCATGCGGTCCAGCTAGTGGTCTACTACGAGCCGGACTCTGCGCCCTCGGAGGTGCTTCCGCCATCAACTGTTACTCAGGCGGCCGCAAGCTCGTCCCCGCCCGGGGCAGTCGGTAACCGGCCCTGCACGGCGCACGCGATCGTGCCGATGCGGATTAATACTAATAAAGGATGGCGGCTGACCCACAAATATCTCCCGGAACGTGAGTCGCCGCGTGGCGAGTCCGGCCTGCATCGCCGGAGTCCGGACTGTGTAGCGTCAGCCTAATGTGGACCACGTAGGGTCGTGAAGTAAGAGACACTTTCCTGCCAGGGGAGGAGGCACCCCATGGCGAAGGCAGGATCGACGGAGAAGGTGGTTCGGGAGATTCGGCGGCACACCCGCCGGCGGTTCTCGGCCGAAGAGAAGATTTGGATCGTGCTGGAGGGGCTCCGCGGGGAAGATCGCGGCGCTCTGCCGCCGCGAAGGCCTGGCGCCGAATCTCTATTACCGCTGGAGCAAAGAATTCCTTGAGGCCGGCAAGAAGCGGTTGCTGGGCGATACGACACGCGAAGCGACGTCGACGGAAGTCCAGGACCTGCGCCGCGAAAACAGCCAGCTCAAGCAGGTCGTGGCCGAGGCGGTCCTCGAGAATCGCGTGCTCAAAAAAAATCTGGTGGTCTCCGGTGCGGGGGACGATACGTGCGACTGACCGCGGCCGAGAAGCACGAGATCATCCGGCTTGTGGAGGGCTCGGATCTGTCGGTGCGCCGTACGCTGCGGGAGCTGGGGGTTCACCGGTCCACGTTCTACGCGTGGTATCGCCGCTACCAGGCCGTGGGCGCGGCCGGGTTGGTCCCCCGGCCGGCGGCCGCCCGGCGCCACTGGAACCGTATCTCGCTGCGGGTCCGGCACCGCGTCGTGGAGGCCGCCCTGGCCGATCCGGTAAAGTCGCCCCGCGCGCTGGCGTGGCAGTTCACGGACCGGGAGCGCCACTTTCTCTCGGAGTCCAGCGTGTATCGCATCCTCAAAGCCGAGGATCTGATCACCAGTCCGGCGTATGTGGTGCTCTCGGCGGCCAAGACATTTGCTCATCCGACGCACCGGCCCAACGAGTTGTGGCAAACCGACTTCACCTACCTGCAGGTTGTCGGGTGGGGCTGGTACTACCTGTCGACCGTGCTCGACGATTACTCGCGCTACATCTTGGCGTGGACGCTTCGGACGTCGATGCAGGCGTCGGACGTGACCGAGACGCTCGACTTGGCCCGGGCCCAGGCCGGGGTGGACCGTGTGCGGGTCGTCCATCGGCCCCGGCTGCTTCGTGATAATGGCCCATGCTACATCTCGCAAGAGTTGGCCGACTCCCTGGACACGCACGGTCTGGCGCATACGCGGGGCGCGCCCTATCACCCCATGACGCAGGAAAGATCGAACGCGACCACCGGTCGATGAAGAACGTCGTCAAGCTCGAGCAGTACTGTAGCCCGTGGGAACTCCAACGCGCCCTGGCGCGCTTCGTGGAAGACGACAATCACCGGCGCTATCATGAGTCACTCCAGAACGTGACCCCGGCCGACGTCTACCACGGCCGGCGACCGCAGATTCTGGCACGCCGGGAGCAGATTACGCAGCGAACGTTACGAGCACGACGGAGAGAGAATCAGAGGACGCCGCACCACGCGGCACAACGGCAGGAAGTCTCTCTTGCGACGCAGCCGCAGTGGTCCGGATTGGTTTGACGACGTACAGGGAGCGCATTGACTGGATCTGCGATCTTCTCGGAGAGGCGCGCAACTCGTTGCGTGAGTTGTAAGCGCGCGCTTCTCTCAGGCCGGAAGCCGAAGCCACGACCCGGCATTTGTTCCCACCGAGCTAGCCGAACATGACGAGAACACCGAGCGATCTAAAGAGTGAGATGCGAGCAGCCCTTGAACAGACGATCGAAATCCGAGTCGAGCGGTACTTGGAGGTAGAGCATCAAGGCGTCATCCCGAATCACCATTTCGCAGCGGCGTCGTCGGAGTGCATCAATTTATACCGGGACGGGTATCTGCTTAGTGCAGTGATGGTGTCGCAATCTGTCACCGAAGGCATATGGAAATTCGTGCTGGAACGAAATCAGATTCAGCCTAAAAAGTTGAAGGCCGGCGTCGGAAAAAAGATGAAACGCCCAGCCGTTGCGGCAGTGCTTGTCAAGCAGAAGATCATCTCGACTGAGTGCGCTGAAGCGTTCGTCAGAATATGGCTCAGCTTTCGGAATGACGTGCACCACATGAACCCGAAGGTCAGCACAGTGCCCTTTCGAGAACTTGCAAGGCAGAACATGGTCGATCTGGCCGCTATCGAAAGGGAGATCTTCTCGTTCACATTCAGCAACGGAAATCTCGTCCCAGTTCAACCGCGCTATTGGGATCTTCAAGCGGACGGTACGACGTCAGCGTTCCTTCGGAACCCCAGCATCTCATGAGCAAGCGTCTGACTCCGGCCTGGCAGCGCACTCCGGTAAAGCGCCCCCGGTTTTCTTGGACACGGATTAAGGGAGAATCCAATGTCCAAGGAGGTGGGGGAAATGGTTCGGTCGAGGGACGTGGTACAGGCAGAGGGATCGGCGCGGACGGAGGGAGCCCGGAGGGCGACTGGAGTCCGTGCCGACGGGGCGGCGGCCGGGGCGGGCGCCCTGGCGCCGGGGCAGCGGTGGAGCGCCAGCCGGAAGCGCGACGTGGTGCTGCGGCTACTGCGTGGCGAATCGCTGGAGGCGCTGTCCCGTGAGGCGGGCGTGGAGATCTACCGGCTCGACGCGTGGCGGGAGCGAGCCATGGCTGGCCTCGAACTCGGCTTAAAGGATCGTCACGGCGAGCCAGTGGCGGAGGTGCTCGACGCGGCGAAGCGTCACATCGGGAAACTGTCGATGGAGATCGAGCTGCTCCGCGAGCGGGCCCGGGCCGCGGAGCAGCGCCTCCCTTTGGCGATGCGGAGGTCGCG
>CBDCGH010000006.1:0-54515 GCA_965216615.1 Vicinamibacterales bacterium
GCCCGGAGGGTCGGTGAACTGCTCCGAAGAGGCGATGATGCGACCGTCGGCGATCAGGTTCTGATCGCTTAGCCTGCTATACCAACCCGCGATACCGTTGTAATTGGCGACCTGGGTCGCACTGTGAGTCAAGCCCATTCTTAGTTGAAACTCTCTACGGCTCCTGATTCATCACGCGACTTTCTTCTTCGACGTCGTCGTGTCGATCTTCAGTTCTCGCTTCAGCGCGGCCCGGAGCGCGGGCAGGTGACGGTAGCCCATCACCTTCCGCAAGCGCGGTTCGATGTCCAGGAGCGCGGTTGCCAGCCAGCGGTGCCGTTGGCTCGAGTTCTGCCAGTGATCGACCTTCGCACAGCGTTCCTCGACGAGCGCATTGATGGACTCGAGACAGTTCGTCGTCTTCAACGATCGGCCCAGCACCCCGTACAGCCCGAGGCGATGCAGCGTCAGGGTTTCGTCCAGCCCTTCCGCCAGACTGCCGGCCGCGGATTGGTTCCGGTCCTCCAGCTCGCGGTGGAGCGTCTCGAGCGCACCCAGCGCCTCGGTGTACGTCGGGCGGTTGTAGGCGCGCTGGAGGCGCTGGCGCCATGAGGCCTGCTCACTCTTGGCCAGGTAACGCACCACGTTCTCGCGCTTGTGCCACTGGCACCGGTGGACCAGGGCGCGGTCGTGGAAGGCCTTCCGGACGGCCGCACGCAGCCCCTTGCCGCCGTCGAGGATCACCAGCACGCCCTGCGCGACGTCGAGGCCCCGCTCGACCAACGACCGCAGGAACGGCGTGAGCACCTGCGCGTTTTCCGTGTCCGTCTCCACGAAGCCGAGGAAGCGTTTCTCCCCAGAAAGCGTGATGCCCAGCGCGATGACCAGCGTGGCATCGGCGAACGTCTTGCCGTCCAGCACGATGGCCACGACGTCCTCACCGGCCAGGTCCCGTTCTTGGAACTCCCGGAGCTGCGCCGCGCTGGCCTGGATGAACCCCCGGGACACCGTCGCCCCCGACAGCCCGATGGCCCCCGGAATCGCTTCGGCGGCGGCTTCGTAGTTACGGCACGAGATCCCGTACAGCACGCGCTTCAGCAGCACGTCGTTGACCGCGCGATCGCCATGCAACGCCTCGTACGACCGCAGCGGCAGCTCGCTCCCCGCGACATGGCGAATCCGCGGCACGCGAATCGCCACGCGCTGGCCGGCCAGCCCGACCGTCCCGGGATTGCTGCCATGACGGCGCCCGCCGACCGACACGTCCTTGCGGGCGTAGCGTTCGCCCGCCAGCGCCGTCACCTCCTCGTCGAGCAACTCCTCCACGTGCATCAAGCCCAGCGGGACCAAGGACCGGATGAGCTCCACCTTGGCGTCGAGCTCCAGGTCGGGGTAGTCCTCGCGGCGGATGATCTCGACCCGACCCAGCGTGCGACCCTTCTTGCGCTTCCTGACCGGACGTAGGACACTGCTCATCTCGGCTCCTGTCTCTCGTGGGGTGATGTCCGTCTCTCAACGTCATCAAACCACAGGGTGTGGGAGCCGTTTCAATTTCCAACTAAGTTTCGCTCACCCTCCGCACTGTCGTCGTTACCGAACAGCCCCATGAGGTCATAGACCCAGACCTGGGAGTACGGGCTGAAGTCACTGACGACACCTTGATTCAGAAAGACCGTATCGACGGTGTGACCGGCAGAGGTCAGGTACCCAACGAGATCCTGACCCTCATCAACTGTAGTTCAGGTCGTGACCCGGCGGGAGGATCAGGTTCGTGTCGTTAACGAACGCAAAGAGGATACTCTCGGCGTTTGCCTCAGTTGCCGGCACCGATAGGAGAGCGGAGACGAGTAAGAGGACTCTTAGCATCCTCACAAAAACACTCCCGATCAGAGCGTCATCTGGTGCAATACTCTAGCCAGTGAAAACCATCACAGTGCAGGCGATTCTCAATCGCGCGTGCTAGAAAGTAGTCTCCGGCCACGACTTCTGCTCCCCACCAGGGGGATTCCGGGGTCGCCGACGTCATCTTGCGTGCACGCAACTACGCTCTCTCGTACTTCGTTCCGCCAGGCTTTCTAAAGCGAATTGCACTTGTACGTAGTACGCGGGCGTGGTACTCCTGTGGCACAGGAGGTAGCTATGGCCGCGTACTCGATGGATCTACGACTCCGGGTGCTGCGCGATGCGGACGCGGGGTTACCGTCGGACGAACTCGCCGAGAAGTACTCCGTCAGTCGCGCGTGGGTCGATCGGCTGAAGCAGCGTCGACGCGAAACCGGCGAGGTGGCGCCCCGCAAGCAAACTCGCTGGCGCCCGCGGATCCTCCACGCCCAGCTCACGGAGCTGGCGGCCCTGATCCGCGAGCGGCCGGATCGCACGCTGGCCGAATGACAGGAGGCCCTGCGCACGCCGGCGAGTCTCCCCACGCTGTGCCGCACGATCAAACGGCTCGGCTTTCGGTTTAAAAAAAACGGTACACGCGTCGGAACACGATCGCGCTGACGTCCGCCTCGCCCGCACGGTCTGGCGCGCCGCGGCGCCGACGCTCGATCCCGCGCGCCTCGTGTTTCTCGATGAGAGTGGTGTGCGGACCGATCTGATTCGCCGCTATGGCCGCGGGCTGTCCGGCGCCCGGGTCCCCGACCACACGCCGGATGGCCGCTGGCACACCACGACGTTTCTCGGGGCGTTGCGCGTGACAGGCCTCACCGCGCCGGCCGTGTTTGATGGCCCGATCGACGGCGCCAGTTTTCTGGCCTACATCGAGCAGGTCCTGACGCCAACGCTCGCGCCTGGCGACATCGTCATCATGGACAACCTCTCGTGTCACAAGAGCCCCGCGGTGCGACGAGCGATCGAAGCCGTCGGCGCGCAACTCTGGTTTCTGCCGAAATACAGTCCTGACTTCAATCCGATTGAGCTGGCGTTTGCGAAGCTGAAGGCGATCTTGCGCAAGGCCCGCTGTCGCACACGGGAGGTCCTGTGGAACACAATTGGCGCCGCCGTGCCCGGCTATGATCCAGCCGAATGCCGCAACTACTTTCGACATTGCGGCTATTCGGTCGCTACGACCTCATGAAATCCGCTCTAGTGCGGAACGGCTCACCTTGGGGTCGTCGGGCATCGGGGTAGCTCCTGGCGTCTGAGTTTAGCGCTGCCGCCCACTTGTCGCGTCGCGCCGTCGTCATAGCGGCGGAAGAGCTGCCACACCCGGAGGGCCGTTGAGGTGTTGGTGCGACCAAATTTGTCTGACCACTCTTTGGTTTTGTGTATCTCCAGTCAACGTGGTCCGTGCAAGACCAGACTTCTGAAGGTGGCGGCGCGCCGTTCACCGTCACTCTTCCCATATTTGCACTTGCCGGCCGGCGTCTGACGCTCGGCACGGGTGCTGCCAGAGATAAGCGACGAGGCTGGGCGGGCCGGCTTCAGAATGCAGGAGGTGGTCAGGTGAAGAAGCTCTTCAAGAGTTTGGTAAGAGACGAGAGTGGCCAGGATCTGATCGAGTACGCGTTGCTTGCGGGCTTCATCTCGCTTGTGGCCGTGACCATGATTACCAACCTGGGATCGGGTGTGAACGTTGTGTACGGCAGCCTCAACTCCCAGGTCAACGCAATCCCGTAGGGTCACGCATCTCGCGGCGGGTCTCTAGCCAGGGGGGGGGAGGGAGAGACCCCCCAGGGGGGTCTTCAACGGCCGTACAGGCCATTCTCAGCGCCCTCAACCACCGTCTCCGTGTGCCCTCGGTGTGCCCTCCAGATTCAAAATTGGTCGGGATGACTGGATTCGAACCAGCGACCCCCTGACCCCCAGTCAGGTGCGCTACCAAACTGCGCCACATCCCGCCGACGGCTGATTCGTGCCGGACTACGAGGCTCGGGCCCGCGCGACCTTCTTGCCCTTGCGCGGCTTGGCCTTGCTGCGAACCCGGACCGGTGTTTCGACGTCGACGTTGACGTCCTTCAGGAGGGGCGCCTGCCTGGTCGCATTTTCGCCGCCTTCAGCCAGAAGCCCTAGGATGTCGCGGAGCCCTTGCTTGACCCCCTCGAGCCGCTCACGCGTCTCGGTGTCTAGGAACTCGGCAAACGTCGACTCCGCATCGGGCTCTGGTGCCAGCTCCGACTCGAGCTTGCGCCTGGCCGCTCCCAGCGTCAGGCCCTCACTGAAGACCAGTTCCTTGATCCGGAGCACCATCTGGACGTCGGCCCTACGATAGACGCGGGATCCGCTCTTGCCGTTGGAGCTCCCGAGAGTCGGGAACTCAGTCTCCCAAGACCGCAGGACGTAGGGCTTCAGCCCCACGATGGTGCATACTTCCGCCGGTTTGAACAGCGGGCGCTCTGGAACCGATACTTTCGGGGCCATCAGACTCGACTCGCCACGTCAGTATATCGCACCCGCGTGCCGGCGTTCTCATCGACGCCGGGTCCGGGGTTCTCGACGCACGCGGACCCTGATTTCCAGTGGACTGCCCTCGAACCCAAACGATTCGCGAAGCCGATTCTTGAGAAACCGCTCGTAGGAAAAGTGCAGTCGCGTCGCGGTGTTCGTGAACAGCAGGAAGCGCGGCGGCTTCACACCGATCTGAGTCGCGTACTGGATCTTGACCTCCCGCTTCTTCGGACTCGTCGGGGGATGCCGTCTGGTCACCCGCTCCAAAAACCGGTTGAGGTCACTCGTCGACACGTGCGCGGCGCGAGCGCGATCGACCCGCTCAACCTGCTCCAGCAACTTCTGCGATCGGGCACCGGTCAGGGCCGAGAGATGCACGATCGGCGCATAGTCGGCGAACTTCAACCCGTCGCGGACCTCTTCGTCGTAGCGCTTCGCGAACCCTTCTTCCCGACCCTTGACCAAGTCCCATTTGTTGGCCGCACATACGATCCCACACCCGGCGCGTTCGGCCTCGCCGGCGATGGCCGCGTCCTGGTGGGTCACCTTGGTCGAGGCGTCGAACACGACGACAGCGACATCGGCTCTCTCCATCGCCCGCCGCGCTATCGCCACGCTCGCCGACTCGACATGACCGGACTGCGCCACGCGACCCGGGCGCCGGATTCCGGCGGTGTCGACCAACCTCAGCCTTCGCCCCTGCCAGCGGACGACCGTATCCACGGCATCGCGGGTCGTACCCGCCAGGTCGCTCACGAGCACTCGGTCCTCACGGGCGAGAAGATTCACCAACGACGACTTCCCCACGTTTGGCCGTCCCACGATGGCGATCGCGATCTCCGAGTCGTCCTCGCTTGTGGGCACCGGTCGGGCCGCTCCCCCGGGTAGCATCGAGATCACCTGGTCGAGCAGATCGCCGACGCCGAGCCCATGCTCGGCGGAGACCCTGAGCACCGGATCCAAACCCAGCCGATGGACATCGTCTGCTCGAGCCTCGGACGCCCTCCCCTCCATCTTGTTGACGGCCACGAGCACTGGAATACCGGCCTCGCGAACCCGCTCGGCCACGTTGTGATCCGCCGGAACGAGACCGTCGCGACCATCGACCAACAGCAAGACAAGGTCTGCAGTAGCGAGGGCGCCGAGCCCCTGGCGCGCGACCTCGGCGTGGAGCGGATCGGCACTCGCTCCAAACAGCCCCCCGGTGTCAACGAGCACGAACTGCGACCCCTGCCACTCGACCGGTGCTTCGAGTACGTCGCGGGTCGTGCCCGGCACCGGCGCCACGATGGCCCGGCGGCTGCCCACGAGTCGGTTGAACAACGTCGACTTCCCGACGTTCGGCCGACCGACGAGTACGACTCGGCACGCCTGCTGCCTCTTCCGTCCGGTCATGTGAGTTCAGCGAGCTTGAGTCCACCGTGAAGCGGTCTTGACACCTGTAAATTATAGTACCTATGATATTTACAATCTTCTGAGCTCAAGGCCATGATCAAGGTCGACATCGTAAACGAAGTCTCGAATGCCGCCGCTATCACCAAGGTCAAGGCCGAAGTCGCCGTCGACGCCGTCTTAGATGCGATGCGGATGTCCATGCAACGAGGCGAGCGAATCGAACTCCGCGGGTTCGGCGTCTTCCAGGTGAAGCCGCGCAAGCGAGGAATCGGACGGAACCCGCGCACTGGCAAAGAGGTTCGCATCCCACCCGGCCGGACCATCCGTTTCAAGCCAGGCAAAGATCTGCAGGACATCGCCGGCTGAGCAGCGGCTCGGTCGACGCTCGACGACTCTCGTGTCTCAGCAGCCGCTCCCCCCATCCCCGATCTGGAACGAAGCCCTGGCGAGGGCGAACCAACACGTGCCGTCACCGGCGATGAGACCGATGATTCGGAGGCGGCCGCGGCACCGGCCTTGGGTCCATCTCGGGCTATTCCTCGCGACGGTCGTCACCACGACCTGGGTCGGCAGCCAGCGCTATGCGCTCTTCATGACGGACTTCATCGCCGATGTCACATCGGTCTCGCTGCTCCACGGCGTATGGTACAGCTTCACGATTCTGGCCATTCTCGGGACCCACGAGATGGGTCACTATCTGGCGTGCCGCTTCTATCGCATCGACGCCTCGCTCCCGTACTTCATACCTGCGCCGACCTTCATCCTCACCGGAACCCTAGGCGCGGTCATCCGCATCCACCAACGGATTCCGTCAAAGCGGATGCTCTTCGACATCGGCGCGGCCGGACCGATCGCGGGTTTTGCCGTGGCCGTACCGGCGCTCTTCATCGGACTGCGGTTGTCACACGTCGTCCCGCTCCCAGATGACTTTGTCGGGTTGTCACTGGGCGAGCCGTTGTTGTTCCAGGGCGTCGCGTGGCTTGTGTGGGGCGCGCCGCCAGAGGGCTCCACGCTCAATCTTCACCCCGTCGCGCTCGCCGCCTGGTTCGGGTTGCTGGTGACTGCGTTCAACCTGTTCCCAATCGCCCAGCTCGATGGCGGGCACATTTCCTATGCCACGCTCGGACGGTGGTCGACCACCGTGACGAGGGCGGCGACCGCGGTTGTGGTGGGGCTGGCCGTACTCGTGTCGATAAGCTGGAGCGTGTGGGCGCTCCTGATGATCGTCATGGTGTTCGCGTTCGGGGCCGAACATCCGCCGACTGACGACGCACACGTCCCGCTCGACCGCACTAGACAGTGGATCGCCGTCGGCACGGCGGTCATGTTCATCGTGTGCTTCACCCCGGCGCCGATCGAGGTCATGGATCTCATCGTGACGCCGGAGTAGTCGGGGCTCAGCGGAGCCGAAACCTATAAGACCGTCAGCGGGTCGATGTCGATCGTCACCCGCCGCTGAAGCTGGGGACGGCGGACCAGTGCTGCCTGAAGGGCCTCGCGCATGGCGGGTCGGTGCCTGCCCTTGAGGAAGATCTGCACGCGGTGTTCGCCCCGAAGCCGCGAGATCGGCGCCGGGGCGGGTCCGAGCACCTCGAACCGGTCGGCGTGGTCACGCAGGTCGCCGGCCAACTCCCCTGCCTGGCGCATCGCATCCCCGAATCGGCCGGCCCGCACGATCGCATTCACCATGGCAACCACCGGTGGGTATCGCATACTCCGACGAAACCGCATCTCTGCTTCGAAGAACGGTTCGTAGGCTTGGCGCACGGCAAACCCAATGCTGTAGTGGTCCGGATACAGCGTCTGGATCACCGCCTCCCCCGGTCGCTCCCCGCGACCGGCGCGGCCGGCGACCTGGGTCAACAACTGAAAGGTTCGCTCGGCCGCGCGAAAATCGGCCATACCGAGCCCCACGTCAGCCGACACGACCCCGACCAGCGTGACGGAGGGAAAATCGTGGCCCTTCGCGATCATCTGCGTCCCAACGAGCACATCGATATCACCTGCCCCAAACCGCTTCAGGCGCTCCGCCGCCACACCTCGACGTCGCACCGTGTCGCGGTCCAACCGTGCGACCCGCGCCTCGGGCAGCGCCTTCGCGATCTCCGCCTCTATCCGCTCCGTGCCGAACCCCAACCGCTCCAAGTACGGACCGGCACAGTTCGGACAGACCGAAGGGCGTGGTCGCGAGTAGTTGCAGTAGTGACATCGCATGCGACCCGCTGCGCGGTGAAACGTCAACGTGATGCTGCAGTTCGGACACTCAAGCGTCTGCCCACAATGCCGGCAGAGCACCGCCGCCGCGTAGCCGCGCCGGTTGAGCAAGACAAGCGACTGTTCTCGACGGGACAGTCGTAATTCCAGACCCTCCAGGAGTACCGAGCTGAGCACCACGTCCGAACCCCGGGCTGCCAACTCGTCGCGCATATCGACGACCCGTACGGCCGGCAGTGGACGCTCGAGGATGCGATGCGGCAGCACGATCCGCACATAGCGGCCACTCATGGCGTTGTGGTAACTCTCCATCGAGGGCGTTGCCGACCCAAGCACCACGACGGCGCCGGCCTGGCGACCGCGCATGATCGCAGCATCCCGGCCGTGGTATCGCGGGCTCTCCTCCTGCTTGTAAGAGGTGTCGTGCTCCTCATCCACGACAACGAGCCCGAGGTTCGCCAACGGTGCAAACACCGCGGACCGCGTGCCCACCACGACGTCAACGTTTCCCTGGCGGATCCGATGCCACTGATCGTGGCGCTCGCCCTCGGAAAGCCCACTGTGCTGAATGGCTACCCGATCACCGAACACGGCGCGCAGGGTTGCGGCTACGGCTGGTGCCAGCACAATCTCGGGAACGAGTATCAAGGCCTGGAGCCCACGGTCGCACACCGCACGGGCTAGCCGAACGTAGAGCTCCGTCTTTCCGCTTCCGGTAACGCCGTGCAGTAGTCCGACGTGAAACCCACCCCGCTCGACCAGGGCGAGCAGCTCGCCCAGAGCGCGCTCCTGGTCTCGTGTCAGCACAATGCTCGTGTCTCGGTCCGTGCCGGAATCGGACCCGACCGGCTCGAACGGGTCTCGTTCGATACGCCGTTCCTCGAGCTGAAGATACCCACGCCCCGACAGTCGCCGAATCGTGTCGGTCGCGATTTGCTTCGTCGCCAGCACGCGCGTGGTCATTCCGCCTGGCGCCTCGGCGAGCCACGCCAGCGCGGCTCGCTGGCGCGAGCCAAGTCGGTGGGTGTCGTCTCCGAGAGTCTGTCGGCCGGCGTCGGTGATCCGAGCCACCCTCTCGGTCTTGAACGCGTTCAATCGACCCTGGCGGGGTCCGCTCTGCGCCCAAGCCTGAGGTGGCATCGCCGCGGCGATCGCGTCGCCGGGACCCGCCGCGTAGTACTCGCAGATCCAGAGGGCGATCTCGAGCACCGCCCTCGGGAGAAACGCCCCCTCGTCGACCGTGTCAACAATCGCCTTTAGCTCCGCGCCGGTCGTGCCCTCGGCAACCTTCTCCGGTTCTACCGCAATGACGCAGCCCGTGACGACCCGGTTACCGAGCGGCACGAGTACACGGGCGCCGACCGCCGGATCAACCAGCCCTGGCGGCACGCGGTACGTGAGCGTCGGGAGCAACGGAACTGGAACCGCAACCTGAACCACCGACATACCGCAGGTTGCGCCCGGCCCGCCGGCGCTACTCCCCTCGCAGGATCGTGCGGACCCGCTTCATGTCCTCCCACACGTCGCGCTTCTTGTCGGGGCTTCGGAGCAGATAGGCGGGGTGAAAGGTGGGGACCAACTTCGCGCCCCGGAAATCGAACACGCGCCCCCGCAGGCGCGAGATGGCTTCCTCGCTCTGAAGCAGTGTTCGTACCGCGAATGCGCCAAGGGCCACGATGACCCTAGGGTGGATCGCGTCGATCTGGCCGAACAAGAACGGCTCGCAGGTCGAGACCTCGTCGGGCTCAGGATTTCGATTGTTTGGCGGTCGGCACTTGATGACGTTGGCGATGTACACGTCTTCACGTTGCAGATCGATCGCCTCGATGATCTTCGTCAGCAGCTGGCCGGCGCGGCCGACGAAGGGATAGCCCTGGAGATCTTCGTCACGTCCTGGTGCTTCACCCACAAACAGAAGGTCGGCCTCGGGGTTGCCGACGCCATACACGAGATGGGTGCGGGACGCGTGCAACTTGCATCGGGTGCAGTCTCCGAGCTCGGCTCGAACGCGTTCGAGCGCGTCGGCGGCTGTCGCCGTTTCGGTGGGACCGGACGCAGCCAGCGGGTTGCTGCCGCGAACTCGCCAGCGTGGATCGCGGCTCACGCCATCGACGCCGAGCTCCCCGAAGAACGCGAGATGGCCGGCCAGATGATCGGTGTTGGACATCGGCAACCGAGCGTCAGGAGTGAGGACTAGACGCACGGCTCGACGACGCGGCCCGGGCCAGACAGCGTTCCACGCGATCGAGGATGACCCGGGCAAGCGCCCGCTTGGTCCCGAGCGGCACGTACTCGACCTGGTCGTCATCGCGCGACAGAATCGTGGCGGCGTTCGTGTCGACCGCAAACCCGGCGTCCGACCCCGAGACATCGTTGCCCACGATCAAATCGAGCCGCTTGGCCACCAACTTCGCGCGGGCTCGTTCGACGATGTTCGACGTTTCTGCACAGAACCCGACGAGCACCGGCCGGTGCCCTCCCCCCCGTCGCCGGCCAAGCTCCGCGAGGATATCGGGAGTGCGTCGCAGCTTCAGGTCGGCGTCGCCCTCGGTCTTGGCGATCTTCTGAGAGGCGCGCCCTCCGGCCGGCGCATAGTCCGCCACGGCTGCGGCCATCACCACGGCGTCGGCCTCGTCTTGTCGGACGATCGACTCGACCGCCTGGTGCATCTCGTCCGCGCTCCGCACGCGGTAGATCTCGGCGCCTGCAGGCGGATCGAGTGGCGTCGGCCCGGCAATGAGCACAACGCGCGCACCCCGGGCCATGGCTTCAGCTGCCACAGCAAACCCCATCCGCCCGGTCGACCGATTCCCGAGGTACCGAACCGGATCGATGTCCTCGTAGGTGGGACCGGCGGTCACGACGAGACACCGCCCGGCCAGGCTTCCCGTCGGCTGGAGCACCTGCATCGCGGCCGACACGATTTCGTCCGGCTCAGCGAGTCGGCCTTTCCCAACCCATCCGCAGGCCAGGTAGCCCTCGCCCGGCTCGACGAAACTCACCCCGTCCTGCGCCAGCGCGTTGAGGTTACGCCGGACCACCGCATGGGCCAGCATGTTGGTGTTCATGGCCGGCGCCACGAGCACCGGCGCAGTCGTGGCGAGGTAGAGGGCGGAAAGAAAATCGTCGGCGATACCATTGGCAAACTTGCCGATCACGTTCGCCGTCGCGGGTGCGACCACCAACAGCGCGACGTCGGACGCGAGCTTGATGTGCTCGATATCCGAGTTCGCGCCACTCTCGAACTGGTCGGTGATGACCCGCCGGTGCGTGATGGCCTCGAAGGTCAGCGGCCCGATGAACTTCGTCGCGGCTTCAGTCAGAACGGCGACCACCTCGTGACCGTATTTCTGAAGCCCACGCGCGACTTCCACCGACTTGTAGGCGCTGATCCCGCCCGACACGCCGAGAGCAATCAGTGACATTGGTGTCGTCTACTCGCTGAAGTTCAGAGCGATATCTCTCATGCGATCTCCGACCGCCGCCATCCGGGCTCGCTCCGCCACGACAATGCACCTCAAGAGGTCGACACACCGCTCGAGGCTGTCGTTCACGACGCCGTAGTCATACGCCGTCCGGGCTTCGACCTCGGCTCTGGCCGTATCGAGCCGACGCTGCAGCTGTTCCGCGGTCGTGTCTGAACCGCTCCGACCACGAAGCCGGCGCTCGAGCTCCTGATACGACGGCGGCATCACGAAGATACTGACGGCGTCGACGGCGCGGCCTCGAACCTGGGCCGCGCCCTGGACATCGATAACAAGCACGACGTCTCGACCCGCTCGTTGGTGCGCATCGGTATCGGCGGCGCCAGTCCCATACTGATAGCCGAACACCGTCGCCCATTCCAGGAACGAATCGGCCTCGACCATTTCCGCAAACCGTCGGGCGCTAATGAAATTATAGTCGACGCCGTCGACCTCGCCGGCCCGAGCTGGTCGCGACGTGTACGACCGAGACATCACTATATCCGGCACCTGGGTCACCAGCCGCTGCACGAGCGTGGTCTTTCCGGTCCCGGATGGTGCGGAGACCACGAAGAGGATTCCGCGGCGCATGTCCTCTGTTTGACCGTTCACAACTACTCCACGTTCTGGATTTGCTCGCGGAGCTTCTCGATCTCTGCCTTGGCCGCCACCACGAGCTCTGTCATTCCGCGACCTTCGGCTTTCGACCCGATCGTGTTGGCTTCGCGATTCATCTCTTGCACGAGGAAATCAAGCTTTCGACCGCACGGCCCAGGCTCTTCGGACAGCACCGCCATGTGGTCGAGATGCCCGCGAAGTCGGGTGACCTCCTCGTGGATGTCTGATCGGCCAGCCCACCGCACGACTTCTTGCGCAATCGCGCCTGGGTCAAGGTCCACTTGCGTCTCGATTTCAGCCACGCGTGCGAGCAGCCGCTCTCGGAGCGCCTCCTCCCCCGTCTCGGCCTCCGAGACGACCCCGTCCACCAGCACCCCGAGTGCGGCCGCCCGCTCCTCTACGTCCGCCGCAAGCGACTCGCCTTCTCGGCGCCGCATCTGGTCGAGCTCGATCAAAGTCGCCTCTGTCGCCCGTGCCACCTCCTGACCGACTGCCTGCCAGGTCGATTCCTCGGTGGGAAGCTCGCGGACGGTCACAACCTGGGGGCATCGCAACAGATCGCCTGCCGTAAGCCCGCCTTGAGCCAAACCGCTCTCAGTGGCTTTGGTCGCGGCCTTCGACAACTCCACCATGAGCGCCTCGTCGACCTCGACCTCGACACGAGCCGACTCCTTCATGCGTACCGCTACGGTCAGCTCGACGCGGCCGCGCGCCACGTGCTGCTGGACCAGCGATCGAAGAACCGCCTCGCTCCGGGCGAGCGCCTCCGGGGCCCGAATCTGCAAGTCGAGGTAGCGATGATTGACGCTCTTGATCGTCACCGTAACCTGCGCATCGTCACCCTCATGGGTCAGCGTCGCGAACCCGGTCATCGATTTGATCATCGAGCATCCTGTTCCGATTCGGCTGGCTGAAGGGCATCCACTCTCAAGTCATCATCGCTACTGCGATCGAACAACTGCAAGGAATACAGCTTGGCGTAGATGCTTTCCGACCTCGACAGCAGCTCCGAGTGCCGACCGCGCTCCACCACGCGCCCGTGGTCGAGCACGATTATCGCATCGGCCCGACGTACTGTCGCCAGCCGGTGCGCGATCACGAAGGAGGTTCGGTTCATCATCAGTTTCGCGAGGGCCGCCTGCACCAGTAGCTCCGACTCGGCGTCGAGCGACGATGTCGCCTCGTCGAGAATAAGAATGGGCGAGTTCTTGAGCAACGCCCGGGCAATCGCAAGCCGTTGACGCTGTCCGCCGGACAATCGCTGTCCGCGTTCGCCAATCACGGTGTCATACCCATCGGGCAAGCTGGTGATGAACTCGTGTGCGTGCGCCGATTTCGCGGCGGCTTCGACCATCTCATGCGTTGCGTGTGGCTCCGGGTAGGCGATGTTGTTGGCCACGCTATCGTCGAACAGCACGGTCTCCTGGGTCACGATGCCAATCTGCTGGCGAAGGGAGCTCAACGTGACATCGCGGATGTCAACGCCGTCGACCGTAATCGAGCCGCCAGTCGGATCGAAGAACCGCGGAATGAGATTGACCAACGTCGTCTTGCCCGCACCGCTCAGACCAACGATCGCCACGACTTGTCCGACCCGCACCGTGAACGAGACGCCGCGCAAGACCACCGTCGGGTCGCCGTCGCCATACGAGAAGCTGACGTTGTCGAACGTGATCGTATCGTGCAACTTGGCCAGCGGCGTCGCACCGATCCGATCGTGCCGCTCATTGTGTGTGTCTAGAATCTCGAACACGCGCTCGGACGCCGCGATCGCCTGCTGGATGCTCGCGTTCACGCGGCTCAGCTTCTTGACCGGGCCGTACATCAGGAGCAGGGCACCCACGAACGAGGTGAACTCACCGGGCGTCAGCTCCGCAGAGGCGATCTCCTTGGTCCCGTAGTACAACACTGCCACGATGCCCAATGCACCCAGCCACTCCATGAGCGGCGGCAGCACCGAGAGCGTGCTCGTGACCTTCATGTTGGTGCGGTACAAGTCGCCGGCCGCCCGGTCGAACCGCCGCCGCTCATAGGCTTCGCCGCCGAAGGCCTTCACGATCCGGTGACCGGAAAACGCTTCGGCCGTGATGTGAGACAGGTGGGCTTGCTCTTCCTGACTGCGCCGTGTCGTGCGGCGCACACGCTGGCCGAGGCGAACAAGCGGATACACGACAAGCGGCGCACCAGTGAAGCAGACCAGCGCCAGGCGGGCGTCGTAGTACACCAGCAAGCCGGCGTACGCCACCATCGTGACCGACTCACGGAGCAGATCACCGACTGTCTGCGACGCGACCAGCTGAATCCGATTGATGTCGTTGGTGGTTCGCGACATCAACGACCCGGTTGTTTGCTGAGAGAAAAAGCCGGCCGATTGACTCAGAATGTGCCCGAACAGATGGCCACGCAAGTCCTTCACCAGACGCTCGCCGACGTCGGTCATCAAGTAGACCGAAAAGTATGCCCCCAACCCCTTCAGCACGCTGAACGCGAGGATGGCAATGAACACCGCCGCGAGACCCGTCTGATCCGGCAGGACGTTGTCCATGATCGGCTTGAACTGGTAGGCGAGTCCGCCCGACGCAGCGGCATAGGCAACCATCGCGACGGCGGCGGCGAGCAGGCGACCTCTATGCGGCGCGGCGTAGCCCCACAGTCGCGCGACCGCACTCATGCGCGGCTCCGATACCCGTTCGGGTGGCTACGGTGCCAGTCCCACGCGGTACGGACGATGACGTCAAGTTCCTCGAAGCGAGGTGACCAACCGAGCTCACTCCGCGCGCGCGCGCTGGATGCCAGCAACACCGCCGGATCGCCTGCCCTGCGTGCCACAACCCGAGGATGAGCCTGTCGGCCTGTCACCCGCTCGGCCGCCGCCACGACGTCTTTGACCGAGTATCCACGTCCGTTGCCAAGATTGTAGGCGCCCGACGCCGTCCCGGCCTCGAGCCCCCGCAGTGCCCGCAGGTGTGCATCAGCCAGATCACACACGTGTACGTAGTCGCGCACGCACGTGCCGTCCGGCGTTGCGTAGTCGTCCCCGTAGATCTCCACTGGTGACCGACCGAAGACGGCCGCCAGCGCACGCGGAATCAGGTGAATCTCCGGACTATGGTCCTCACCGATCGCGCCCGACGGATCGGCCCCCGCCGCGTTGAAGTACCTGAGGCTGACGGAACGAAAACCGTAGGCGTGCGCGAAGTGCGGCAGGGCCCGCTCGACAGCGAGCTTCGTCTCGCCATACGCGTTGATCGGCTCGAGCGGATGATCCTCGCGAATCGGCGTGTCATGCGGCTCCCCGAAGACCGCCGCGGTCGACGAGAACACGAACCGATCGACGGACTCCTCGACCAGTGTCTCGAGCAGCGTCAGAGTCTTCGCGACGTTGTTGATGTAGTACCGAGCCGGCACCTGCACCGATTCGCCAACCGCAAGAAAGGCAGCGAAATGCATCGCGGCGGTCACGCCGTAGCGGCGAATGGTCTCGCGCACGACCTCGCGATCCGAGATGTCAGCTTCAACAAGCGGCACGTCGGGTACCGCCTCGCGGTGCCCGGCGACCAGGCTGTCGAGCACAACGACGTCCACCCCGGCGTCGCGAAGCGCACGGACAGTGTGACTCCCGATATACCCGGCACCGCCGGCCACAAGGACCGCGCCCATTACCTCCCTATCGAGTAGTAGGTAAAGCCTTCCGACTGCATCTGTCCGGATGTGAACAGGTTGCGCCCATCAAAGACCACGGGTGATCGCATCAGCGACCGCATGCGAGAAAAATCCGGCTCCCGAAACTCGTTCCACTCCGTCACGATCGCCAGCGCATCGGCGCCGGCGAGCGCGTCGTAGGACTGCTGCACGAACCCTACCTTGGCACCAAATATCGCGCGCGCCGCTTTCTCGGCCTCCGGGTCATAGGCTTTCACCTTTCCGCCATCAGCCAGAATCGAATTCGCGATGACCACCGATGGGGCCTCGCGCATATCGTCGGTGCGCGGCTTGAACGCGAGTCCCCAGAGCGCGATTGTCTTGCCCTTGAGGGTCCCGAAGTGCTCACGCATCTTCTCGACCAGTCGGAACTTCTGCCGCTCGTTGACGGCCTCTACTGACTCGAGAATACCGAATGCGTATCCGGCGTCTTCCGAAGACTTGATCAACGCCCGTACGTCCTTCGGGAAGCAACTCCCACCGTAGCCGACTCCCGGAAATAGGAACGGTGAACCGATTCGACGGTCAGCGGCAATCGCCCGGCGCACCTCATCGACATTGGCTCCCACGCGCTCACACACGTTCGCAACCTCATTCATGAAGGAGATCCGCGTGGCGAGCATGCCGTTGGCGGCGTACTTCGACAACTCGGCGCTGGCACAGTCCATCATCATGATCGGTGCGCCCGTACGCGTAAAGGGTGCGTACAGCCCGTGCATCAGTTCCCGTGCGCGCGGATCTTCGGCCCCTACCACCACGCGGTCTGGACGCATGAAGTCGTCGATGGCCGCGCCCTCTTTGAGAAACTCTGGGTTGCTGACCACGCTGAACGGGTGGGTCGTCTCGCGACGCACGACGTCCCGGATCTTCGCTGACGTTCCAACCGGGACGGTGCTCTTCGCAACAATGATCTTGTACCCGTTCATCGCCTTTGCGAGATCGCGCGCCACGCCGAGGACGTGCGTGAGATCGGCCGAACCATCTTCGCCGGCAGGTGTCCCAACGGCGATGAAGATGACCTGCGACGCGCGAACCGATCGCGCCAGCGACGTGCTAAACGTGAGCCGCTTCTCGCGCTGATTTCGGGTCACGAGCTCCTCGAGCCCTGGCTCGTAGATCGGAATACGACCACGTTTGAGGGCCCGAACCTTGGCCGCGTCGTTGTCCACACAGGCAACCTCGTTGCCGTTCTCTGCGAAGCAGGCGCCCACGACCAACCCGACGTACCCGCTGCCCACCACCGCGATCTTCATTCCGCGTGCCTCCGCCGACCTGTCACCGTCAAGCCGTTAACCGTACCACAGCCTCCGTCCATCCTGTCAAGATGTTGCATCACAAGGACTTATACAATGCCAACGTCCGTCCGGCCAGGGCTGCGCTCGCATGCAGGTGTGCTACCATCGGCCGGGAGTTCGTGCGTGTCCTGATTGACTATCGACCGGCGCTGCGCCAGCGGACAGGGGTCGGAGAGTGGGTGCATTCCCTGGTTTCGGCACTGGCCGACTCCAGCGACGGCACCCCGGCCATCGACCTCACGGTTTTCAGCAGCTCCTGGAAGGACCGTCTCGGGCCGATACCGAAGCCCGTGCACGGTTTCGATGGGCGGGTCCCGGTCGGTCTCTTGAATTTCGGGTGGCATCGGCTTGGGTGGCCACCGGTTGAGTGGCTCACCGGTGACACCTACGACGTCGTCCACTCGCCCCACCCACTTTTGATCCCGTCACGCGGCGCCCAGCAGATCGTCACCGTGCACGACCTCGATTTTCTCGATCACCCCGACCGCGCTGAGGCCGAGGTTCGGCGCGACTACCCGGGTCTCGTCAAGCTTCACGTCAGGCGTGCCGACCGAGTCATCGTACCGTCGCGCTTCACCGCGTCGGAAGTCTCGCGACGCCTGCAGGTCCCGACCGACCAGATCTCGGTGTGCTACAACGGTGCGCCCGCCTGGACACCCCGGCCGGGCTGGCCCGAACCCGGACACATCCTGTTCGTAGGGGCGTTGGCGCCTCGCAAGAACATCAGCCGCCTGCTCGACGCGTACACCCTGTTACTGGAACGCCGCGGGCCGACGTGCCCACTACTCGTACTCGCGGGCCCCCCGACGGCACGACCGCCAACGTGGATCGATCGACTGGAGGAGCCTCCGCTCAAGAATCGCGTTCGCTGTACCGGATACCTCGACCCGACGGCCCTACGGAGCCTCTATGAGGACGCCGCGGTCCTCGTGCTCCCTTCCCTGCACGAGGGCTTTGGACTCCCAGCCGTCGAAGCGATGACCATCGGCGTTCCCGTCGTGGTCTCAAACCGCGGGGCGCTACCGGAGGTCGTGGGCGAAGCCGGTCTGGTGGTGAACCCGTTGGAGCCCGAGACCATCGCGCATGCCCTCGAGCGCATGTGCGTTGACCGTCCGTTCGCACACGCCTGTGTCGAACGCGGATTCCAGCAGGCGGCGAAGTTCACCTGGAAGGCCTCGGCCGCCGCCCTCCGCCAGGCGTATGAAGCCGCCTCTGAACGACGGCATGCAACTCCAGAATCACGGGATCACGTGAGATGACCCGGCCCAGACCTGTCCCATGCGTATCGGCGTAGATGGACGAGAGCTACTCGGGAAGCCCACGGGCGTCGGACGCTATCTCGCCGAGCTGCTCGCCCAATGGGCGTCCTCGGCTGAGGACCGGCACGAATTCCTGGTCTATACCCCAGTCGAAGTGTCAGAGCTGACCATCGCGGGGCGACCGGTGGCTGAGATCTCCAGCTTTCGTCATAGCAGGATACCGGGCGGCTCTGGTGTCCGGTGGGAGCAGGTCGACCTCGGGCGCGCCATTGACAGCGACGGCCTGGACCTCTTCTTCGGGCCGGCCTATTCCGCCCCGCTTCGAGCCTCGGCACCGTTCGTCGTGACCATGCACGACGTCTCGTTCATGGCCCATCCCGAATGGTTCCGATGGCGTGAGGGCATGCGGCGGCGCGTGCTGGCCGGGCGCACCATGTCGCGCGCACGCGGCATCATCGCCGTCTCGCAGTTCTCGCGTGACGAGATTCTCCGGTTCTTCGATCTGCCGTCAGACCGCGTGCACGTCGTCCGCTCGGGCATGCGGCAGGCCCCGCTCTCCCACCCACCCTCGCAGCAGACACCGCTCGTTCTGTTCGTCGGATCGATCTTCAACCGGCGTCATGTGCCCACGCTCGTGTCCGCATTCGGCAAGGTCTGCCAGGCCGTGCCCAACGCACAGCTCGTCCTGGTCGGCGAAGACCGCAGCTATCCCCCGGTCGACCTGCCATCGCTGATTGCCGCCACGGGCGTTGGCGACCGCATCTCGCTGCGGTCCTACGTGCCCGAGTCGGAACTTACCGCGCTCTACCAGCGGGCTCGGGTCTTCGCGTTCCTTTCCGAGTACGAAGGATTCGGCTTCACGCCGCTCGAGGCAATGTCGGCGGGGGTCCCTGCGGTGGTCGCCGACACCCCTGTGGCGCGAGAGCTGTGCCGGGACGCCGCCACGTTTGTTCCGATCCGCGATATCGCTGCTACAGCTCGCGCGATGACTAGGCTCCTGGTCGATCCTGTCGTCCACGCTCGACAGCGAGAGCTTGGCGCCTCCCTTGTGTCCTCCTTTAGCTGGAGACAGGCCGCTCAGGAAACGCTCGATGTACTCGAGCAAGCCGCTCGACACGATGGCTGAGCTCACGATCGTTATCGTCAGCTGTAACACGCGCACGGAGCTCGTTGCCTGTCTGACGGCAATCGCAGACGCCCCGCCCGCGACCGACCACCACATCGTCGTCGTTGACAACGGATCCGAGGACGAGAGTGTCGAGACCGTTCGAGCGCAGTTTCCCCGGGTGACCGTGCTCGAGAACGGCACGAACCTCGGCTTTGCCCGCGCCAACAACATCGGCGTTCGATCGACGGACGGGGAGCTGGTGCTCCTTCTCAACAGCGACACGATCGTCCCTTCTGGCGCGATCGACCAGCTCGTCGCGCGGCTTCGCGACGCGGACAGTACGGCAGTGGTCGGGCCCCGTCTGACCGACGCGGCGGGACGTCCCGAGCTCTCGTTCGGCAAGATGATGAGTCCGTTCAACGAGCTCATGCAGAAGCTCAAAACCGTCGCGTTACGGTCGAACCTTCCCCTGCTTTCCGGGTGGGTGCGCCACTCGCTGACCCACCCCGGAACGCCCGACTGGGTCAGCGGGGCATGCCTCCTCGTTCGACGCGCCGACGCCGAAGCCGTCGGGCTCATGGATGAGCGGTTCTTCCTCTACGGCGAAGATGTCGATTTCTGTGCGGCCATACGACAGGGCGGGGCTCAGGTGCGGTTCGTCCCCGACGTCACGGTCGTGCATCATCGCGGACGCTCGGGCGCCCGACTGCCGCAGCGTACGCGCCAACGGTATCGGAGCAGCCAGCTCGCCTTCTACGCCAAGCACCATCCTCGCTGGGAGCCGGTCCTCCGCCTCTACCTGCGGCTCAAGGGCGAGCTTCCCCCGGCAGGAGATCGCGCAAGAAGGCCTTAGTCGGCCATACGAGGCGCGGCCGCTCCCTCGCGGTGGCGACTCACCACTGCTATAGTCGCGACAGTGCGGATAGCCATCGATGTACGTAAGCTGCACGACTTTGGCGTCGGCACGTACGTCCGAAACCTGATTGACCAGCTGGCGCATCTGGATCACGACAGCGAGTACGTGCTGCTGTGCCGTAAGGATGACCTTGGTCTATCGAGGCAACTGGGAGACAACTTTCGTGAGATGCCGGACCGATCCGACCAGTACTCCCTTGGGGAGCAACTCACGATTCCCTTTCACGTCCAGCGTATCAAACCTCATGTGTTCCACACCCCACACTACGTGCTTCCGGTGCTTACCCCGTGTCGGTCGATTGTCACGATCCACGACTGCATCCATTTGGTCTTCCCGCAGTACCTGCAGAATCGTCTCGCGCACAGCTACGCGCGTGCCGCCTTCTATGCCGCGACCCATCGGGCAAGCCGAATCCTGACAGTGTCCGAGGCATCAAAACGGGACATCTTGCGCTTCTTCCCTATTCCAGACGAGAAGGTGACGGTCATCTATAACGCGATCGCCGACACCTTCTACGATCCACCACCGGAGGAGGCGGTCGAGCGCGTACGCGAGCGGTATCAGCTGCATGACCGGTTCGTCATGTATGCCGGCAACATCAAGCCTCACAAGAACCTCGAGCGTCTCATCGACGCATTCGTTCGGCTTCGCGAGGACGGCGGCCACGACGATCTCAAGCTGCTCATCTCAGGCAGCGAGGTGTCCAAGTACGCAACCCTACGACGGGCCGTCCATCGTTACAATCTGCACAAGCACGTGCGATTCCTGGGGTTTCAGCCTGAGGAAACATTGGCCGCCCTCTATCGGCTTGCCGACGTCTTCGTCTTCCCATCACTGTACGAAGGCTTCGGACTACCTCCACTGGAGGCGATGGCCAGCGGGACCCCCGTGGTGGTGTCGAACGTGTCGTCCCTGCCCGAGATCGTGGGCGATGCAGGCGTGCTCGTCAATCCATATGACGCCGACTCAATCGCCGACGGCCTTCGTCGCGTTCTCGACGACGCCGCGCTCCGTTCCGATCTCATCGCCCGCGGCACACGGCGGGCACGATCGTTCTCCTGGGGAGAATCGGTGAAACGGGTCCACGCGATCTATGCGGAGATTGCGGCCGAGCAATGACCGATTCGACGACAGCGCCGGCTAACATTGGAGGACGGCGCGTAGCCATTGTCCACGATTGGTTGACCGGCATGCGTGGCGGCGAAAAGGCATTGGAGGCCATTCGGGCCCTCGTACCCGAAGCGGACTTACTGACACTCCTCCACGTCCGCGGGACTGTCTCGGCAGCGCTGGAGGCTGCGCGCCCGCGCCGTTCGTTCGTGCAGTTCCTGCCCAGCGTCGCCCGGCACTATCGGCGCTACATCCCGCTCTTCCCGATGGCCGTCGAGCAGTTCGACCTCGACGACTACGACTTGGTGATCAGCACCAGCCACTGCGCGGTGAAGTCGGTGGTGCCGACGGGGCGAGCCCGCCACTTGTGTTACTGCTTCACGCCCATGCGATACGCCTGGGACCAGTTCGGCGCCTACTTCGGGCCGGACCGCGTTGGTCGTCTTCGGAGCCGTCTCTATGGTCTGCTCTTCAGACGTCTGGCGCGCTGGGACTCATCCACGGCCGGCCGGGTAAGCCGCTATGTCGCTATTTCTCAGCATGTTGCGGCCAGAATACGCCGATACTATAATCGGGAGGCCGCGGTCGTCTATCCACCCGTGGACACGAGGTTTTTCAGTCCGAATGGCACAGCTCCTGGCTCGTATTTCTTGATGGTCTCGGCGTTGGTACCCTACAAGCGGGTAGACCTCGCCATCGAGGCATGCCGCCTTGCAGGAGTGCCGCTGCATATCATCGGTGACGGACCGGAGCGAGAGCGCCTCGTGAGCCTTGGGGGACACGAGGTCAGGTTTCTGGGTAGCTGCGCCGATGAAGAGGTAAGGAACCAGATGCGGGGTGCACAGGGCCTCCTCCTGCCAGGCGAGGAAGATTTCGGTATCGCGCCGGTTGAGGCACTGGCGTGCGGCCGACCTGTCGTCGGTTTGGCCCGGGGCGGCGCGACGGAAACCGTCGAGCACACGGCCACCGGCATCCTTGTCGAAGAGCTCAGCGCCGACGCGTTCGCCGAGGGAATCAGCGAAGTCATGTGCCGATCATTCGACCCCGCTTATTTGCACCAGCAGTCGCTGCGGTTCTCGTACGATCGGTTTTACCACGACATGCGAGCCCGCATCGAGGAAACGGTCGCAGCGACGGAGCCGGCTATCACGTGGTGACTCTCCGAACGCGGTCGCTCGTCGCGGGTCACGTCTGCGCCGACAGTCTGATCGGCATGTCGGCCTTTGCGTTGGGCTACGCGCTCCGTTTTGAATCCGGCCTGATCGCGGCGCCGAAAGGGCAGCCACCGTTCGATCAGTATCTCGTGATGCTCCCATTCATCGGCGCACTGGTCCCGCTGGCGTTCAACCTGCAGGGCGCCTACCGCCTGCGACGAAACCGCACGCGCGTCGACGACTTCTTCTCGGTCGCTGTCGGAACGGTACTGGTTGTCGTCATCGGCCTGCTTGGCACGCTGTACTTTCAGGTGTACGCCGCCAGTGTCGTCGCCCGTTCGCAGGGCGCCTACGAGGTATCGCGCCTCGTGTGGGCATTCTTTCTCGTGCTCAACATTGGGCTCACCTACGGCTCGAGAGAAGCCGTGCGTCGACGCACCGAGCGCCGATTTCGTGCCGGCATTGGCCTGAAGCGCGTCCTCGTTGCCGGAACCGGTGACCTGGCGCGGCACGTCACCGACCGTCTCCTCCACCACGCAGAGTTTGGGTATCAGGTCGTTGGGTTCATTGACGATGGGACCGTCCACGACTCGCTCGGCTATCGCGGCCTACCCCTGCTCGGATCGCTCGGCGAAGCCGAACGGGTGATTCAGGAAGAGCGCATCGACCAGCTGTACGTGGCGCTCCCGCTCGAAGCCCACGTGAAGATGCTTGGACTCATCGAGGTCGCGAACCGGGAGTGTATCGACGTCAAGGTCATCCCGGACCTTCTGCAATTCATTGCGCTGCGGGCCCGACTCGAAGAACTCGACGGCGTTCCGGTAATCAATATCAACGACGTCCCGCTACAGGGTCTGAACGGCGCGATCAAGCGCGCGGTCGACGTGGTCGTGTCGCTCGCGGCGCTCATCGTTCTCGCGATTCCCTTTGCGATCATCGCTGTCGCGATCCGACTCAACTCACCCGGCTCCGTCTTCTATCGGCAGGAGCGGATGGGCCTGGATCGGCGCCCGTTCATGGTGTTGAAGTTCCGGTCCATGTCCAGCGACGCCGAGCGAGATACGGGGCCGGTTTGGGCCCGAGAAGGCGATCCGCGTCGGACTCCGGTGGGTGCGTTTCTCCGTCGATTTAGCCTCGACGAGCTGCCCCAGCTCTGGAACGTGCTCCGCGGCGAAATGTCGCTCGTGGGTCCGCGACCCGAACGACCCTTCTTCGTCGAGCAGTTCAAGGAGAAGGTTCCGCAGTACATGCTTCGGCACAAGGTCAAGTCGGGGATGACCGGCTGGGCACAGGTCAATGGATGGCGTGGGAACACATCGATCGAGAAACGGATCGAGTACGATCTGTATTACATTGAGAACTGGTCGGTGACCCTCGACGTCAAGATTCTATGGCTCACCGTCGTCCGAGGGTTCTTTCACAAGCATGCGTACTAGTGAGCTGAGCAGCCAGTGAGCGGTCGGGTCGTCATTACCGGTGCGGCCGGATTCATTGGGTCGCATCTCACCGACGCGCTGCTCGACCGAGACTATTCGGTGACTGGTATCGACAACCTGCTCACCGGCGACCTCGCCAATATCGCCCACTTGTCCGGGCACGACTTTACCTTCGTCAAACAAGACGTCACGAACTACGTCAATCTCGATGGTCCCGTCGACTTCGTCCTCCACTGGGCGAGTCCAGCGAGCCCGATTGACTACCTGAACCATCCAATCCCCACACTCAAGGTTGGAGCGCTGGGAACACATAATGCCCTCGGACTCGCGCTCGCCAAGAAGGCGACCTTCGTCCTGGCGTCAACGTCAGAAGTGTACGGCGACCCGCTCACACACCCGCAGTCGGAAACCTACTGGGGCAACGTGAACCCCATCGGGCCGCGCGGGGTCTACGATGAGGCCAAGCGTTTCGCCGAGGCGATGACGACCGCGTATTACCGGTACCACGGCCTGGACGCCAAGATCGTTCGGATCTTCAACACCTACGGCCCACGAATGCGTGTCAACGACGGTCGCGCCGTGCCAAACTTCATTGCCCAAGCCTTGCAGAACACGGATATCACCGTGTACGGGGACGGAGCTCAAACGCGTAGCTTTTGCTACATCAGCGATCTCGTGGACGGCATCGTACGGTTGATGGAGAGCGATGTGAACGACCCGGTCAACATCGGCAACCCTGCCGAGATGTCGATCGCGCAGATGGCCACACGGATCGTCGAGGCCGTCGGTTCGACGTCACAGCTCGTGTATCAGGCGCTGCCGGTCGACGACCCAAAGGTGCGGCAGCCGGATATCACCCGCGCTCGCGCTCTCCTGCAGTGGGAACCACGGGTCTCGCTCGACGAAGGCCTGGCCGCCACGATCGCGTATTTCAGGGCGAAACTGGCCGTCTGACGCCGAGTACTGGTTCCTACCCCTGGTTCAACGCGCGCGACGCATGCAGGATATAGTGGAAGCCTGATCCCACTGTCGCAATGAGCGCGGCATAGACCATCACGTCAACGAGGACTGAGCGGTAGCCGAGGAAGTTGAAGAAGAGCGTCGTGCTGCCGGTCAGGATATAGACCAGCGTCGTGAACTTGCCCAGCATCGAGGGGTAGAACGTAAACCGCCCGACGGCGAGGTTCACGATGGCGACGGTCAGGACGATGATGATATCCCGACTGATCACAAGCACGGTGAGCCACACCGGGAGCTGGTTCACGAGACCGAGCCCGGGTATCGTCAGCACCACGAAGGTCGATACCAACAGCAGCTTGTCCGCCATGGGGTCCAGCAGCGCACCCAAACTCGAGTGCTGGCCCGAGCGGCGCGCGATGAGTCCGTCAAGTGCGTCACTCAAACCCGCGACGACGAACGTGACGAACGCCCATCCGTTGTACCCGTAGACCACCAGCAAGACGAGTGCAGGTACCAGAAGAAGCCGGCCGAGCGTGATCTGGTTCGCCAGTGTCAGGATCGCCATGACGGGTTCCGTTGCGCGCTATCTGGCGTCGCGGTTCAGCGCGGCGAGGCGCTCCGAGACAGTCGTGGCTTCTGAGCCGGGAACTGTCCGGGCAGGCTGAAACGTCTCGTTCTCAAGCAGGTCGATGATACCCGACGCCACCGCGCGTGACGCGGCCGCGTAGCTGAGATGTCTCGGCTGCATATCGCTCAAGCGAGGCTGGCCGCCAGCATCGACGTCGCGGCCACCCTGAGACGCGATCAAATCCAGGGTGGCGGCAACCACCTCCGCGAGCTCCGCGCGCTGCACCGGCCGTGACGGATCGAAACGGTACGCGGCGTCAACGCGCATGACGCCCGCGTCGACGACGGCTTGAATCCACTCGCCGCCCCAATGCTCGCGGGCATCGATCATGATCACCGACTGCCGGGCTGCCGCCGCCGCAAGCAGATCCGTGAGTCGCACACCGAGCAACGCCGCCAGATCACCCCGGGTCACCTCAGCCTTCTCGGCAATCTCGCGAACCTCATCCGGCAGCTCAGCCACACGAATGCGCTCGCGCGTGCGATCGATGCCCGCAGCGCTTTCCTCAGACGGATCGATGGCGTCCGCCCGTTCGTAGGACGCCAGCGCGCCCGCCAGGTCGCCGAGTCCTTCGAGCAGCTCCCCTTCGAGGAGTCGCGCCTCCGCGTCGAAGTCGTTGAGCTCGATCGCGCGGCGCGTGTGTTCGAGCGCACGTACGGTATCGCCACTTTGCTGCTCCAGCCGAGCGAGCTCGACGTGCAGAAAGCCACTGTCCGGTGACGCGTCGAGTACACGCTGGTAGGCTGCCCTGGCGTCGTCGTACCGCCCCTCGGAGGTAGCCGCCCGCGCCGCCGACAGCCGCTCGCTCACGACCGTAAATCGAAGCTCGTCGATGGTCTGCCGGAGATTCGTAAGACTGGAATCCGCGCCAACCGCCGCCTCGAACGACGCGAGTGCTTCCTCCGATTGATTGAGCGCCAAGTAGGCCTCTCCACGCCCGACCAGCGCGGGAACGTAGGACGGATCAGCGGCCATCGCGCGTGAAAAATTTGTGGCCGCCGTCTCTGCATCCCCTCGAGCCAGGTTCACCCAACCAAGCCCGGCTTCGGCGGGATAAAACCCCGAAGCCCGCTGCAAGAGACGCTCGTAGCGGATCGCGGCAGTCGCGAGCTCTCCGACCTGCAGGTAAGCCCACGCCGCCTCGTGCGCCTCAGCCGATTCAGACCCCGCGAGGGCAGTCGGAATGGTCGGGTACAAGAAGTTGGGATACGACGGATCGGTCACGATCGGCGCGCGCGACGCACATCCGACCGCCAGTGCAGCGGCAACGACCGCGGCGGCATGGGCAGTACGCCTCACGGCTGCCCACCATCGTCAACGTGTGAATACGGGGGTGACAGCCGTATCACCGCACCCGCGGTTTCAACGAGGCTTGGGAGCTCATCCAGGGAGGGCTCGACTCTGTCGCGCCGGCCAGCGCCAAACGCCAGACCGACCACTGCCGCACGCTCTTTCGACCGAGCGTGATGCACTGCCGGCCCGGATCGTCTCACAACAGCGATTGTAGCACGCGCTCCCACGGTACCACGCCTTCCCGAACGAGCGCGGGCCGCGCTTTTCGCGCGTCGACGATAGTTGACGGTTCACCACGGCTCGACCGACCACCGTCGAGAATCAGATGTACTTCCTGGCCCAACGCGGCGCGTACCTCGTCGGCCAACCGCGCCGGCGGCGCGCCGCTCCGGTTGGCGCTGGTTGCCGTAATCGGACGCCCGAGTGCCGCAGCCACACCTCTGGCAACGGCATGATCGGGGATCCGGACCGCCACGCTGTCGCGTCCCCCAAGCAACCGACGGTCGAGGTCGCCAGCGGCATCGAGTACGAGCGTCAACGGACCTGGCCAGAAGTGATCAGCAAGGCGCCGAGCCAGCGGCGTCATCCGACCGACATTCGCCACCACCTGGTCGAGAGTCGCCGCAATCACGGGAACGGCCAGATCAGACGCCCGCCCCTTGGCTTGAAACACGCGATCGACAGCCTTTCGTTGACCTGGGTCGGCGGCGAGCCCGTAAACGGTATCGGTGGGGTACGCGACGAGCAGACCGGCATCAAGCGCCCTCGCCGCCGCGTGGAGGGCGTCAGGGGCGGGCGAGACGACATCGACCTTCAGTTGGATCGGAGTACGATGAGCCATGCCGGGACGATCGCCGAGGCGATCCAAACGAACGAGACCGACGCGACCGAGAGTGCCGCTTCCGCAGCAGCGGGGAGGCGCCCACGAAGACAAGACCAAGCGTCACCATCGCCGGAGAAAGCATCGGAAACACGACGATGACACCGCCGAGTCCCGCCCGCTGGCGCCTGGCGGCGCCGCGCGCTACTCGCGGGTGACGACAACCGAGATGCCACCCTCGACGCCAAGCCGGTCGACGGCCCTCGCCACGCTGGCGGCGAACTCCAAGTGCTCCGTGCTCCCGAACAACGCGCAGACCTCGCCTTCCTCGATGTCGGCGTACGTTTCCACGAGTCGTCCAATCGTATTCGTGCCCACCTGAATCTGGATGCCACCGCCGGCTTGCGTGAAACTCTCAAACGTCTTCCGGTCGATGTTGGAGACGAGGTTGCCAAAGTGGTCGACCCGGACGACCTGTCCCACGATCTCCGAGCCGCGCGTCTCCGCAACCGGCACGTCGAGCACGACGTAATCAGTGAGCGGCCGGCCAAACGCCGACAATTGGATGTTCTTCGCCAGCCAACCGGCGGCCGGCGCGAAACGGTCTCGCCCTTCAAACGTGTGACTCACGGTCGGTCGCGCATAGCGCCGCTCGGTCAACTCGACCACCTTCTTGGGCGGGCTCTCCTGGAACACCGGTGTCAACACGCCGTTGTCCGGCGCAACGAAGCGATAGTCACCCGTATCGACGGCTAAGCCGCGACGCGCCGACCCGACGCCCGGATCGACAACCACCAAAAAAATGGTCCCGAGCGGAAACAGGTGATAGACCGCCGCGAGCTCGAGACTGGCGCCGAGAACATCATGCGGCGGGACGTCATGCGAGATGTCGACGAGCGTGACGTCCGGACAAACGCTGAGCACGACGGCTTTCATCGCGCCAACGTAGTGATCTCGGATTCCAAAGTCGCTCAGAAGGGCGACGGTCGGACGTGGCATGTGGTTGACTCCCCTGCGCTGACTTCGCCGGAAACAGCACGGTCAATCCGCGCCTGCCACGGGGGCAGACCGCTTCAACACGATCTCCCGCATGCGGCTCGTCAGCAAGAACGAATCCGAAACAGTGAGCCGGTCAAACATTCGCGTCATGTCCCGGCTCTGCCAAACCCGTGAGACCGGAGCCGATTCGGCGCCTGTTCGATAGCGTA
This sequence comes from Vicinamibacterales bacterium, assembly GCA_965216615.1. Lineage (GTDB taxonomy): Bacteria > Acidobacteriota > Vicinamibacteria > Vicinamibacterales > UBA8438 > CAUZIB01. Next base: position 28,949 of record CBDCGH010000006.1, read on the forward strand.
GCGTCGTTTCATCGACGATCTCGATCTCAACCGGCCCATCCACCGGGCACTGCTCTGCCCGGTGACACAAGAATACGACGCCCCCCGGCTTCAGCGCGCGCGTAATCTCAGACGCGAGCGCCGTCGCCCCCTCGCGATCGAGGTAGTCGAAGACGTCCCAGCACAGCACCCCATCGACCGTCTCGTCCGGGATGCGAAGCGCTCGGACCCTCTCCGGACGATCTTCGTTGTCATCGCCCTCGTCAGCCTCGTCTTCGGGCGGCGATGGCAACCACGTTTCCTTGTCCGCCAGCAGATTCTCGATACGCAGCTTACAGCCGAGCCGGTCGCCGAGAAACGTCACGTTGGCGCCCACCGCCGGACCGAGGTCGACGACGGTCGGGGCCTCGCGCGCCATCAACGCCGCCACAAACTTCGAAAGCGCTCGCGTGGGCAGCACCCCCTCCGTTCGTCGCGCGCGACTCATGCGGTTCTCTCTTGGCCCATGACACTCACCATCGACGGTGATGTCCGAACCGCGCGTTCGCGATGCACGTGGGCAGTACCAAACCCAGCGAACGACGGCTCACGAGTGCCTCGGTCCGACTCCAGTGCGGGAATCGATCGACGAGAGGAAACCGGGAAGGAAACGTTGAGCCGATCCGGTCAGTGCGCGGCCCGCGCCGCGGATGCCTGTAGCGGCGCCACGGCTGGCTTGGAGGCACGCTCCGCATCCGACGTCGAGGTCGACTTCTCCTCAGCCGACGCCACGGTCCGAGAGTGAGCCCCGCGCGGCGTCGCCTGCCGCTCCATGTCGATGCGGCCTCTAAACCGTGCGCCTTCAGCGATGGCCACGGTCGGTGCGTGCAAATCGCCCTCGACCCTACCGTTCTCCCGAACGTTGATCTTGTCGCTTGCCGAAATGTTGCCGACCACGTGTCCCATCACGGCAACCGATTTGGCGAATATGTCGCCTTGATCTTGCCGTTCGGTCCGATGGTCAGTACATGGTCGCGCAGCTCGATCTGGCCGTCGACCCTTCCTTCGATCGTCAGGTCCTCACTCCCGCTCAGTTCACCCTTGATGACCACGGACTTGCCTATGTTGACGACTTCCCGTCCAGAAGGGCGGCTCGATTTGCCGTCCGGGGACGCCGCCGAAACACGCGTGCCAGCCCGGACAGGACCAGTACTCGTGACTGGGGAATCAGGTTTTGCCGACTCGTCGCGTTTCCACATTACGAACTCTCCGCGCTTTCCTGCCGAGGCACACGGGCCCCCAGCTCCAGCCGTCAGCCGAATCGACCCAGTATACGGGAGGGTCAAAATCGTGTCTAGTCCTTTCATTGCTGGAGGTTAGGGGCAATGCTAAGATTGAAGCCGATGCGAATCTATCTGGACCATAATGCCACGACTCCGGTTGATCCGGCCGTCGTTGAGCGAGTGTCGGACGTCCTGAAGAACCAGTTCGGCAACGCGTCCAGCGTGCATGCATACGGCCAGACAGCCAAGTCGGTCGTCGACCAGGCTCGAGAGTCGGTGGCTACGCTGCTGGGCAGCGGCCCACAGGAAGTCGTCTTTACGAGCGGAGGGACCGAATCCGACAATCTCGCGATTCGCGGCGTCGCCGACGCCATGGTCCCCGCAAAGCGTCGTCACCTGATTGCCAGCAGCATCGAGCACGAAGCGGTGTTGAACACATTGAAGGCGCTCAGGAAGCAAGGGTGGACGACGTCACTACTTTCCGTTGACGCGCGAGGCGTGGTCGATCCGTCAAACCTCGAGGAGGCGTTGACCGACGACACGGCCCTGGTATCGGTGATGCACGTGAACAACGAGATCGGGACCATTCAGCCAATTGCACAACTTGCCGAACTGGCCCATCGGCGCGGCGCGCTGTTCCACACGGATGCCGTCCAGTCGGTAGGAAAGCTCCGCGTCGACGTCGCCGAGCTGAGAGTCGACCTGCTGTCGCTGTCCGCCCACAAGCTCAACGGTCCGAAGGGCGTCGGCGCGCTGTGGGTCCGTCGAGGATCGCGGCTCGTGTCGACGATGACGGGCGGACGCCAAGAGCGGAACCGCCGGGCCGGCACGGAGAACGTGCCTGGAATCGCCGGGCTGGGTGAAGCTGTCCGGCGGGCGGCTATCAAGTTCGCGAGCGAGAACCCGCGCCTGGGCGCGCTGCGCGATCGACTCGAAGCGGGCATCCTCGGCGCTGTGTCCGGAACGGCCGTGAATGGCGACACCACCGCACGGGTTTCGAACACGACGAACATCAGCTTCGACCGGGTGGAGGCCGAGTCGCTGTTGATCGCGTTGGACCTTGAAGGCATCGCGGTATCGACCGGCTCTGCCTGCTCGTCAGGCACGCTGGAGCCATCGCACGTCCTGCGCGCGATGGGGTTCTCCCCCCACCGCACACAGAACGCGATCCGATTCAGCCTAGGGCTCGGCAACACGTCGGAACAGATCGATCACGTGGTCGAGGTCATGCCTCACGTCGTGAACAAGCTACGTCGCTTGTCGGCCAGGGAGGCATCGTGAGAGTAGTGGCCGCCATGTCCGGCGGTGTCGACTCGTCGGTTGCGGCGGCCATGCTGTCCGATCAGGGCCATGAAGTCATCGGTCTCTCGATGCAGCTCTACGACCAGCGCGACACTCAAATGTCGTTTGGCAGCTGCTGCTCGATCGACGACCTCCATGATGCGCGGCGCGTCGCAGCGACGCTGGGGATTCCTCACTACATCCTGAACTTCGAACGCGAGTTTGCTGATCACGTGGTGTCGCAGTTTGTCCGTGACTACGCATCCGCGCGAACGCCGATTCCGTGCGTGCACTGCAACGGGAAGCTCAAGTTCGCGAACCTGCTCGATCGCGCTCGGGGCCTCGACGCAACATCGGTCGCGACCGGCCACTACGCTCGCGTCCAGTCGGACGAGAGGGGCCGCCGTGTCTTGCGACGTGGGCTCGATGCCGACAAGGACCAGTCGTATTTTCTCTTCACCCTGACCCAGGACCAACTCGCGAACGCGCGGTTCCCGCTGGGCAACCTGCGCAAGCCGGAGGTTCGCGCCTATGCCGCCGCCCGGCAGCTGCCGGTGGCCGATAAGCCCGATAGTCACGAGATCTGCTTCGTGCCAGATGGTGACTACGCGGGCTTCGTCGAGCGCCGCGCCCCCGAAGCGGCGGCGCCTGGGCCCATCACCGACACGGCGGGCCGCGTCGTTGGCACACACGCGGGCCTTCATCGGTTCACCGTCGGCCAGCGGAAGGGCCTTGGGCTATCGAGCCCAATCCCGCTCTACGTCGTGTCGATGGACGCGAACTCGCGAACCGTCACGGTTGGTCCGCGCGACGCGATCGAGCGCCGATCGCTGACGGCGTCCGGCGTGAACTGGATCTCTGGCGAGGCGCCGTCCGGGCCAACGAGAATCACCGCACAGATTCGCCACCGTCATCCCGAGGCCGCCGCGGTCGCGTCGCCCACAGGCCCAGCCTCCGCGACGGTCGAGTTCGACACGCCGCAGCCGGCAATCTCTCCGGGACAGGCCGTCGTCTTCTACGACGGAACCGCGGTCGTCGGGGGAGGTTGGATTGACTGAGGGGCTCGTAGTCGGCGTCAGCGACTAGGCCGGCGCCTCTGCGGGGAGCCCCTCTAGGTAGCGTTCAGCGTCGATAGCGGCCATGCACCCGGAGCCGGCAGCGGTGATCGCTTGCCGATAGGTGTGATCCTGAACATCGCCCGCAGCGAATACGCCGGGCACGCTGGTTCGAGCGCCGCCATGCGGAACGATATAGCCGTTGTCGTCCCGGTCGAGCTGTCCTTCAAACAGCACGGTGTTTGGCGTGTGCCCGATCGCGATGAACACGCCCTCGACGTCTAGACTCTTCTTGGCATCGGTCTTCACGTTGCGAAGAACGACCCCGGTCACGACTCCCTTGTCGGTGTCGGTGACCTCGTCGAGCACACTGTCCCATTCGAATGAGATCTTCGGATTGGAAAACGCCTTCTCTTGCATGATCTGCGAGGCTCGCAGATCGCCGCGCCGATGGACGACGGTCACGTGCGAGGCAAACTTCGTGAGGAAGATGGCCTCCTCCATCGCCGTATCGCCGCCACCCACGACAACGATCGGCTTCTCGCGAAAGAAGTAGCCGTCGCAGGTCGCGCAGGTCGACACGCCGTGCCCCATCAGCGCACGCTCGGACGTCAGCCCGAGTAGCCGGGCTGACGCGCCGGTTGCGATGATGAGCGCTCGGGACTCGTAGGTCACCTCACTGGTCACAACCGTAAAGGGCGGACCCGCAAGGTCCACGCTGGTCACGTCGCCCTGTACGAACTCGGTGCCGAATCGCTCTGCCTGGCCACGCATGGCGGCCATCAACTCGGGTCCCATGATGCCTTCCTGGAAGCCCGGATAATTTTCAACGGCCGTTGTGAGCATCAGCTGTCCGCCGGATTCCAGCCCTTCAATCAACAACGGATCGAGCTTCGCTCGCGCGGCGTACAGAGCCGCCGTCAGCCCGGCCGGACCCGATCCGATGATCAACACCTCACGTATCGATTTCTCCCTCGCGTTGATCTCCATCTCATCCATCTCGACGGTCGCTTCTATGGGGGGCAACGAGCGCCCTGTAGGCTTTGATGTATTCCGCGGCCGAGGCGGTCCACGAGAAGTCCTCGGCCATGCCTTGCCGCTGGAGGGCGCGCCACCTCGGCTCGTCCTGAAACAAGGCCAGCGCCTGTTTTACCGCTGCCAGTAGTGCCGCACTGTCAAGCTCCGAGAACTTGAACCCGGTGCCACGCCCTGACGCGGCGTCGTAGGCAGTCACCGCGTCGTCCAGGCCGCCGGTCGCGCGCACGATCGGCACGGTCCCGTAGCGCATACTGTACATCTGATTCAAGCCACACGGCTCGTAACGCGACGGCATCAGGAACATATCGGCACCCGCCTCGATGAGGTGCGCCAACTGCTCGTCGTATCCGATCTGGACGCCGAATACCGTCGGATGATTCCTGGCAGCCGTTCGCCACATCTCCTCGAATCGAGCCTCGCCCGTTCCCAGCAACACGATTCGAGCCCCAAGCGTAGCCAACTCGTCCATGATCTCGGCCAGGAGGTCGAAGCCTTTCTGGTCGACGAGTCGTGAGACCATGCCGATCAGCGGGTCCGCTTCTCCCACGGATCCCGTCCGTAGCCAGAAGCGATCCAGGAGGGCACGCTTCGCCACCCGCTTGCCGCTGAGATCATCCGACGAGAACGGCGCCGGTATGAGCGGATCCGTTTCGGGATTCCACACGTCAACATCGATCCCGTTTCGAATTCCGAACAACCGATCTTCCCGGGCCCTGACCACGGTGTCGAACCCGAAGCCAAACTCGGGCGTGAGGATCTCACGGGCGTGGCCGCGGCTGACCGTCGTCACCACATCGGAAAAACACAGACCCGACTTTAGGAAGCTCACCTGTCCCCAGAACTCGAGGCCTTCAGCGGTAAAGAGCGCGCGATCGAGATCAAGGTCGCCCAGGATGCTTTCGGGGAACGTCCCCTGGTAGGCGATGTTGTGCACCGTGAACATCACCGGAACGTCCCGAAGCGCGCCATGTCCCGCGTACCGGGTGTGAAGGTAGGCAGGGACGAGCCCCGCCTGCCAATCATGGGCGTGTACCAAGTCGCAACGCCGCCCTTGCGCGACAACGTCGTCGAGAGCCGCGCGCGCGAGCAGACCAAAGCGGATGGCGTTATCCGCGTGGTCGTGATTGTCAACACCATACACACCATCGCGGTCGTAGAGCTCATCGCACTCGACGAAAACTGCGTGAAACCCGGGCTCGACCAGGTAGTCGATAAACCCGACGTCGAAGACCTGGTCACCTAGTCTGACCGCCTGGCGGGCGGTGGTCGGCCCGACGTCGCCGATCCCGCGATACTTTGGCAGCACGACGGTCACCTCGTGCCCCGCACGCGCGAGGGCTTTCGCCAGCGCGCTCGAAACGTCGGCGAGGCCTCCAGTCTTCGCGAAGGGCACGGCTTCAGACACGACCATCCGAATCGCCAGCGGCGCCTCATCAACTAGTCGGGCTGAGGGCATGGTGTGATCGAGGTATCGAGGAGGAAAGACTCGGACACGCCGCCGGCAGGTCGCCCGATCTAGTCGGCCGGATACACTCCGGGCACGATCAGGGACCGTCCCTGCTTCGATACCCAGTCGACAAGCCGCGTGACGTCCCTGAACCGACCGGAATTCGAGCCAACGCCGAGTACGACCATGGCCAACGGATCGGCGCCAGGCACACGGACCACGGTGGCCAGGCAGTACCCCGACGCATCGATGTAGCCCGTCTTGCCGCCTTGGACGACGACGCGCCCTCGGAGTAGTCGATTCGTGTTGCGCACACGCACCCGACGACGATCGGTGCGCATGTGGAAGAGCGATGTACGCATGATCCGGGCGATGGCCGGTTGCTCCGACGCGTGCGCAATCAGCCGCGACAGGTCGTAGGCCGTCGACGTGTTTCTCTTGTCGAGCCCAGACGGATCCGCAAAGACCGTGCTGTGCAGTCCGAACTCCGTGGCCTTTCGGTTCATGCGTTCAACGAAACCCCTGGTGCCCCAACCTGATACCCGCGCTAGCACCCGGGCCGCCGCGTTGTCCGACGCGATGAGCGCCAGATGCAGGAGGTCCCGCAGACGGACGCGCTCACCCCGACGAAGATAGGTCGTGTTTGCCCGCCTGACGTCGCGCCGCGACACCACCACGTCACGGCTGAGATCCGGGTCCTGCTCAAGAAACACCAACGCGGTCATGACCTTGGTAATGCTGGCAATCGGACGTCGTTCATAGCCCCGCCGCTCCCACAAGACCTCGTGGGTGGTCGGGTTGTAGACCATGGCCGCGAGTGCGCGAACCCGAGGCGGACGGATCGCACTGGTATCGAGATGTCGCGGAGCGTCGACCGCCGGATCAGGAGTCGACGCGACTGGCTCGACGGCCTCCGGCTCGGCCAGTCCAAAATTGGGTGCCCCACCAGCTGTGCTGAAGCACAGCAGCAAGACGGCGATGCTGGCAAGCTGAAGCACCGGCCGAACCGACTGAGTCTGACGCAGTGAGCCTATGACTCCTCCCAGGTTGGTGGCACGCTACAAAAGTAATCGGCATTCTAGCAGAGAGGTTCCGTGCATCTTGCACAACTTTTCGTGATTTTGAGGGCGGCCCTGCAGCGCCCGACACGCCAGTCTTGGAGGACGGCCTTCAAATCTGTCGTTCTCCGCCGCAACACCTCGGCGTTGACACTCGTAGGTGGCTCTGGGCATGACCGTTGCTTCTCCGGCTATTGAAAGAACGAGGTCATGCCGCCGCTACAGCTACTTGGGTTCGCGCGTCTCCGTTGCGGGTGCCTCATTGGTCGCTACCTCCAGCGCGGTGCCAGTCGCGAGGTCGACTACGTCGAGGACAAGGGCTGCCGCTGCTCATGCTCCGACCACCGGCTCCATGAGCTGCTCTCCTTGACAGTCTCCCAGCATACCGAGCGACCGACCGTACCCGCGCCCGCCTCGGCGCTCATCGCCGGGTAACGGGCTCGCACGCGTCGCGCGCTGCCCTACTTGACAGTCTTCGCCGGTTTGCTGCACCGTGAGCCGGCATGTGCGCGGTGCCCCGTTTCCCCAAACCCGTCACCTCTATTCGCACGCGAGGCGTCACCCTGCGCTTCTACCACGCCGACGCGCTCGACTTGATGGGTCGGCTGCCACCTCGCACGGCGGACGTCATCGTGACTTCCCCTCCGTACAATCTGGGAATCGCATACCGCTCGTATAACGACGCCCTCCCGGGCGAACGCTATCTTCGGTGGACAAGTGACTGGATCGAGGCGGCCGCGCGTCTACTGCCCGACGACGGATCGATGTTTCTCAACGTGGGCAGCAAGCCGACACAGCCCTGGACCGCGTTCGACGTGGCCGCCGAAGCCCGCCGACATCTTAGGCTTCAGAACACCATCCACTGGATCAAGTCGATCGTCATCGATCAGGACCTGGCGGGAGCACGGTCAGGACTGGAACGCGACCTCGCGGTTGGTCACTACAAACCGGTCAACAGCGACCGCTTCCTCAACGACTGCCACGAGTTCGTGTTTCACTTCACGCCGACTGGACATACGCGGCTTGACCGTCTGGCGATCGGTGTGCCGTACCAAGACCTATCGAACATCGCCAGGTGGCAGGCAGCGGCGGGCGGACTGCGTTGCCGCGGGAATGCGTGGTTCCTACCTTACTCGACCATCCAGAACCGCGAGCGCGATCGTCCGCACCCCGCGACGTTTCCACCGATCCTTCCAGAGCGCTGTGTGCGGCTTCATGGGGTGCGTCCAGGCATGTGCGTGCTCGATCCGTTCCTGGGACTTGGCAGCACCGCAGTCGCGTGCGCTGAGCTGGGTATCGACTTCATCGGAGTCGAGATCGATCGGAGTTACCTCGACGAAGCGGTGGAGCGCGTACGGAAAGCAAGCCGCACACGCGGACCCGAAACGGGCGGATGACGGGGGCTCGGACCAGCCGCGACTGCTCCGAACCGGTTCTACTGCCGAGCGAGCGCCTCGCGAGCGAACGTGTACGTCTGGCGATACCGCAGGTCGACGTCCTCGCGATCGACGTCGACCTGCAACCGACGCGTGTGTATGGTCGGGTCAGGGTTGCTCGTGTAGTACCCAAGGACGTAGTAGTCGCTGGTCTCGGCGTCGACTTCCCGCATCGCATCTTCGAAGTCGTTTCGGTTGACGATGGCCTTGCCGCCTGTCAGCTCCGCCAGCATCCGCAGGGTGCTCTGCGTCCTCCAGACGAATTGATTCCACTCTTGGGCCTGTCCGGTAATGTTCTGGTCGATATCGGCCATACCCACGAGCCCGCGTGGGTCGACCGTATAGAACGACGTATTGGCGCGATTCGCAGCCCTCGTCAGTTCCGTGACCCACTGCACCATGTCCGCGTCTGCGAATTGCATATCCGGAGTGCGTTCCCCCAGGAATGGGTCGGCGGCATACGGCACATTCGGGTATCCCCTCTTGACATTTCCGAACCACGCGTCGCTGCCGTAGGCTTCGTTTTCCATTCCGCTGGAATCGTACATGCGCGACACTTCGAATGGGTTGAGGTCGTAGCCGCTGCTCAGATAAATGAACATCTTGCGACGATCCCGGACCTCCTCCAGGTTCGTCACCATGGCGCGAGCGGTCTTCATGGCCACGTGCGCTCGATAGCCCAGCTCGGTCACACCGCGAGCACCCACTTGCAGCTGTATCATTTCGTTGGGAGAGAACCCATCCCCCATAATGCGTTCTTCAGCATCCCGCAAGTACGCCCGATCGTAGGTCAGGTCAATGCTGAGAGACGACGGGCCGGTAGAGAGAATGGCAAACAGGTCTCCCTCGTGAATCAAGGTGTCGGTGATTCGTCGAAACACGTCGCGGATCTTCGGGGTGAGCGAGCTCGCCAGGTGCAGGTCATCGACAAACAGGATGATGATGCGCCCCGCGGTGTCATTCACCGGCCGGGTCGAGGGAAGGATGATCCCTTCCTGGACCGGAGGCGGGCTGCCCAACTGGTTGTACACCCGGCCGCCGTGCACTAGGACCAGCGACGCGACTTCCTGTTGCACGCCGTCCTCGAGCAGATGGAAATCCTCGGGAAGGAGGTCGGGGATAAACATCCCCCGCTTGTCGCGCACAATCACGTCAGTGGTCACGAGCGTCACCGCGGCCCCGAAGATGGGCCGTTCGGGATCACTCTGAGGACCGGATGCAGCCTGGTTTGGAGGCTGCGCGCCCACGACGGCGAAGCCAACCAGACCTGCGATGCCGATCGCTAGGGCAATCGCCCCTAGCCGGCCTTGCGCGGTCTGAACGAACTGCGATGTTGAGTTCTTCATGACGATTCTGATTATAGCAAGACTGCGGTCTTCGCTGCCCTGCCGGCAGACCTCGCCGGCTCCTAGTACTTGTTAGACGCGCCGAATCTCAGAACGGTTTGCCACCGAGATGGATCACTCCCCGCGTCGTGGACGGGGCGGGCGGCGGCCCAGATCGGCCCGGATTTGCTCGATTTCGACCTCGAACTGCTCGATACCTCGAACGGCGGCTTCGATCGTATTCCACCGATCCGGATCGATCGCCTCGGCCCGTGCCAGCATCGCGCCCAACGCGGCCGGTTCCGAGAGCTTCTCTCCGATTCGCGTGCGCATCTCGGCGTGCCGCGCCCGAAGCCGGACGAGCGTTTCGTCGCCCAGCAGCGTGATGACCGGGTGCTCAGTGGGCACGTCCGACCCCTCGTTCGTGTCGTCACTCGAATCAAGGTGCGCCTCAGCCTCGAGGACATCGGGGTCTGGCGGCGCAGTGTCGGCGCCGCGCGAAGGCAGAGACGGAGATTCCGGCTCGTCATCGATCGATACAGGCCGCGGCTCTACCGAGGGGGGGTCCGGCGCTTTCGCCGCCGCCCGGCGTCGTCGCTTCTTCGGAGCGCGTGAGAAAGCATCGGCCCGCTGGTCTGCCTGGAGCGTTGAGCGCAGCTTCAGCATGCGCTTCCAGTCGAACACGACGTCTGGGTTCCGCTCCTCGATCGCCCGAATGGCCTCCTCATCGAGCGGCAGACGCCCCACCCTGACGTTGGGTGGCGTCCGGAACCAGTACAGCATGCGAGGGCGGGTCTTTCCGTCCTTCTTGGCCGTGTGAAGGACGTAGGTGTTCTCGTAGCCGCGGCTGTCGCGAGAGAATCTGAGGTAGGGCACTACTTCTTCTTACGAGCGGCCTTCTTCTTTCCGGCTCGCGCCTTCGTTGCCGACTTCCTCTTCGTCGCCTTCTTGGCGATTTTGGCCTTCGTCTTCGTAGCCCTTGGCTTTGCGGCTTTCTTTGTGGCCTTCTTCTTCGAGCTCTTCTTGGGCGTCCCCGCAGCCTTCCCCGCAGCCTTCTTCGCGGCCTTCTTCGCCGGTTTTGCCATTTTGGCCAACTTTGCGGCGCTTCTCGCGCGAGGCGATCGGTACGTCATCGAGAACTTCACCTCCGAGCCAATCGCGTAGTACGCCCAGACCTCGGTGACGTTGATGCCGACGGCCGCGCACAGACGCTCAGCGACGTCGGTAAAGCCCGCCGGCACATATAGGTAGAACGCCCCGCGGGCCTTGGCGAAGTGCGTCCACTCAGCGATGGCCTCCAAACGGTTGATCGACTCGGCCGTCTCGACCTCGACGACGCCATGGAGCCGCCGGCCACTGGCCGTGCTAGTCAGCACGAGGTCGGGAAAGAGCAAACGCCCGGCCGCTTTGACCGAGACCTCTTCATCTTTGCCGACGTTGATTCCGACCTCGTACTTCCGCCGCCACCGCGCCTGCAGCTGCCGGATAACGCGGTCGTGCTCGATTTGCTCTCTTATTGGGCGTACGAGGACGGGTGACACGCAACCTCCACGCGACGGGCCGTAGCGGCCACGTTAACGAGGCGAAAACGGGCCATCCTAGCACGGATACCGAAGGTGTCCCAACCTGCGTAGTACCATAACGCCGTGAATGACCGATTTCTGCGCGCGTGCCGCCGAGAACCGGTGGACGCCACCCCTGTGTGGTTCATGAGGCAGGCCGGACGCTATATGGCCGAATACCGCGCGATTCGCGCCCGGCACACCCTCCTCGAGATCTGCAGCCAGCCAGATCTCGCGGTCCAAGTAACGCTACAACCTGTTGAGCGAATTGACGTTGACGCCGCCATTCTGTTTTCAGACCTCCTGCTGCCCCTGGCTCCGATGGGCATCCCGTTCGACTTCGTCAAGGGGGAAGGACCCGTTATCGAGGCGCCCATACGGTCGGCCGACGACGTGAAACGGCTCAAGACGTTCGACCCGCGTGATTCGCTCAGTCACGTTCTCGAGACCATACGGCTTGCCAGGAAGGCACTCGACAATCGCGTGCCGCTGATCGGCTTTGCGGGCGCGCCGTTCACCCTGGCCTCGTATGCGATCGAAGGGGGGGCCTCGTCAAACTACGCCAAGACGAAGGCGCTCATGTACGGCGAGCCGACGACGTGGCACGCGCTTCTGGAGCACTTCTCGACCGTCGTTGCCGACTACCTGCAGGCCCAGGTCGAAGCCGGCGCCCAGGCCATTCAGGTCTTTGATTCCTGGGTAGGGGCGCTCAACCCCGATGACTATCGCGAATTCGCGCTGCCGCACACCAAGCGGATATTGGACGCCGTTCAGACGAGTGGCGTCCCAGTCATCCATTTCGGGACCGGGACCACGACGCTGCTACCCACCATGCGGGAAGCGGGCGGCGATGTGATCGGCGCCGATTGGCGAATTCCGCTCGACGATGCCTGGGAGCTCATCGGTCATGACCGAGCGATTCAGGGCAACCTCGACCCCACTCTGCTGCTCGGGCCGGTGGAGCGCTTGATCGACGGTGCCGACGACGTCCTGCGCCGAGCAGGCGGACGGCCTGGCCATATCTTCAATCTGGGGCACGGCATCCTTCCTGAAACATCAGTGGAGCATGTGCAGGCGCTCGCGCACTTCGTGCATCAACGCGGGTGACACGTGCCAGATACCGAGGTCGCCGTTATCGGCGGTGGAATCAGCGGGCTCGCCGTCGCCTACGAGCTCTGCCAGAGGAACGTCGCATGCCGCGTCTTCGAGCAAACGTCGCGCGTCGGTGGCGTCATTCAAACCGAGCGCGTCGACGGCTTCACGATCGACGGCGGGCCAGACTCGCTCCTCGTTCAGAAACCCGCGGCGATCCAGCTTTGCTCCGAGCTCGGCCTCGGTGACCGCCTGATCCCGACCCTCCCCCCTCGGACGGCCTACGTCCTGCGTAACGGACGACTCTTCCCACTGCCCGAAGCCTCGATCCTCGGCATCCCGACTCGACTGCGATCCCTCGCGACTACCCGCCTCTTGTCGGCTGCGGGCAAGGTCCGAATGGCCCAGGAACTCACAATACCGAAAGCGGAGTCAACAACCGACGAGTCCGTCGGTTCGTTCTTCCGTCGGCGTTTCGGCGACGAGGCCGTTGACTACATCGCCGAGCCGCTCCTGGCGGGCATTCACGCCGGTGACGTCGAGCGCCTCTCCATGCTGACACTCTTTCCCAGACTCGCCGAGACCGAACGCCGACATGGCAGCATCATCCGTCACTACCGGTCCCTCAGAGCCGCAACGAGTCGCCCCAGAGACGGGCTCTTCCGGTCGCTCCCGGGCGGCATCGGGGAATTGACCGATTCTCTTCGGGCCGTCCTTCCCGACGGGTGCGTGCGGACAGACCACGAGGTCGTGTCGGTCCACGGACGCGGCCCTTACACGGTCGCCTGCGCGTCCGGGACCCCAACGACCACGACGGCGCGCTCGGTGGTATTGGCCACACCGGCCTATGTCACGGCGCGACTGGTTTCAACCGTTGCACCCGAGCTCGAGGAGCTCTGCGCCAACATTCCCTACACCTCAACGGCCACGGTCGTACTCAGCTATCCGGCGCAGGCCGTTCGTCAGATACCCGCCGGAACAGGGTTCATCGTGCCCCGAGTCGAGTCGGGTCCGTCGTTGATGGCGGGCTCATGGGTGTCGTCGAAGTGGCCCGGCCGTGCGCCCGAGGGCGACGTGCTCCTCAGGGGGTTCTTCGGCACCACACGCGACCGTCACGTGTTGGATCAATCGGACCCGGCCTTGGTCGATCTGGGGCATCGCGACTTCGCCAAGCTACTTGGAATCTCAGCCGATCCAGTCGTCCGCAGGGTCTACCGCTGGCCGCAGCGCAATCCGCAACTCGAAGTGGGGCATCTTGACCGTCTGGCCGCTATCGATGCTGAGCTTGCGCGATTGCCGGGACTACACATCGTCGGTGCGGGCTTTCGAGGGGTCGGAATTCCCGACTGCATCGAGAGCGGGCGCGCAGCCGCTCGAGAGATTGCGAGCCGATCATGACCGTCGCGTCCCAAGCGAAGACCATCCACGTCATCGGCGCCCCCCTCGATCTCGGCGCCGGCCGCCGTGGCGTCGACATGGGCCCATCGGCCGTCCGGATCGCGGGACTAAAGCGAATTGCACTTGTACGTAGTACGCGGGCGTGGTACTCCTGTGGCACAGGAGGTAGCTATGGCCGCGTACTCGATGGATCTACGACTCCGGGTGCTGCGCGATGCGGACGCGGGGTTACCGTCGGACGAACTCGCCGAGAAGTACTCCGTCAGTCGCGCGTGGGTCGATCGGCTGAAGCAGCGTCGACGCGAAACCGGCGAGGTGGCGCCCCGCAAGCAAACTCGCTGGCGCCCGCGGATCCTCCACGCCCAGCTCACGGAGCTGGCGGCCCTGATCCGCGAGCGGCCGGATCGCACGCTGGCCGAATGACAGGAGGCCCTGCGCACGCCGGCGAGTCTCCCCACGCTGTGCCGCACGATCAAACGGCTCGGCTTTCGGTTTAAAAAAAACGGTACACGCGTCGGAACACGATCGCGCTGACGTCCGCCTCGCCCGCACGGTCTGGCGCGCCTCGGCGCCGACGCTCGATCCCGCGCGCCTCGTGTTTCTCGATGAGAGTGGTGTGCGGACCGATCTGATTCGCCGCTATGGCCGCGGGCTGTCCGGCGCCCGGGTCCCCGACCACACGCCGGATGGCCGCTGGCACACCACGACGTTTCTCGGGGCGTTGCGCGTGACAGGCCTCACCGCGCCGGCCGTGTTTGATGGCCCGATCGACGGCGCCAGTTTTCTGGCCTACATCGAGCAGGTCCTGACGCCAACGCTCGCGCCTGGCGACATCGTCATCATGGACAACCTCTCGTGTCACAAGAGCCCCGCGGTGCGACGAGCGATCGAAGCCGTCGGCGCGCAACTCTGGTTTCTGCCGAAATACAGTCCTGACTTCAATCCGATTGAGCTGGCGTTTGCGAAGCTGAAGGCGATCTTGCGCAAGGCCCGCTGTCGCACACGGGAGGTCCGATTGGCGCCGCCGTGCCCGGCTATGATCCAGCCGAATGCCGCAACTACTTTCGACATTGCGGCTATTCGGTCGCTACGACCTCATGAAATCCGCTAGGCGCGCGTATCGCCGCTTTGGGCATCGAGGTCGTGGACCGCGGTGACGTCCTCACGCCGGTCGCCGAAACGCGTCGGCGCGGCCAGCGAACCAAGCGGTACATTCGCGACATTAGCCGCGTCTGCGAGCGACTGTACGACCGCACCCTGGCATCACTCGACGCGGGTGCGACACCCCTCGTACTCGGGGGTGGTCACAGTCTCGCGGTTGGATCGGTCGCAGCCCGCTCACGCGGCGCAACAGGGGAAGACGATCGGCCTCCTCTGGGTCGACGCCCATGCCGACATGAACACGCCGAGCACGACGCTCTCGGGCAACGTCCACGGGATGCCACTCGCCGCGATCCTTGGTCCAGAACCGAGCGAACTGTCTCAAATCGGACCCGAGTCGCCGAAGGTGGATCCATCGCGGACGGTCTTGCTGGGCGTTCGAGACCTGGATTCTGCCGAGAAGGACCGGGTGCTGGAGTCGGGCGTGCACGTGTTCACGATGAAGGAAATCGACCAGGCCGGGCTCGCCGCGGTCGCCGCCCGGGCTGTGAGCATCGCGAGTCGCGGCACGTCTGGGATTCACGTGTCGTTCGACCTGGACGTCTGCGATCCGTCCATCGCGCCGGGTGTCGGCACACCGGTCAAGGGAGGCCTGAACTACCGTGAGGCCCACACGGTTATGGAGGTCATCTCGGATAGCGGCGCCCTCCTGTCGCTCGATGTCGTCGAGGCTAACCCAATCCTCGATACCCGCAACATGACCGCCCAGCTCGGCGTGGAGCTCGTTTTGTCCGCGCTAGGGAAAAGCGTCCTGTAGCGGCCGCTTCCCTGAACTGCTGGAGTCAAGGTGTCTTCTGCTATAGTCGGCGTCAAAAGGAGAGGGTTACCCATGCAGATCCGTGGACTATTCAGCATCTTGACGTTATTCACGCTAGTCATGGCGGGCGCGGCGTGCGGAGGCGACACTTCCCGCGATGAGCCAGCCGGGGAGCCGATGGCCGAGCAACCCGCGCCTGACGGGGCGGGGGGGGTCTCGCTGGGAGGGGGCACGGCAACCGAGGTCCACCCTGGAGCCGGTGGCAGCCCACATGTCGAGGTGGCGTGGATGGTTGATGGCGCGAACGTCTCGATCACCTACGGCCGACCCTATCTCAAAGAACGGGTCGTCGGCGACAGCGTCGAGCCTATGAGCGACCGGGTTTGGCGCCTGGGAGCCGACGAAGCCACCACGCTGGTCACCGACACGGACCTCATGATAGGTGGCACGCATGTTCCCGCTGGCGAGTACACGCTCTGGACCCAGCACATGAACGACGAGTTCCACCTGGTCGTCAACAGCGAAACTGGCCAGTGGGGTACTGCCTACAACTCGGAGCATGACTTCGCGCATATTCCGATGGACGTCACTGAGGTCAGCCCTCCCGCAGAGCAGCTGGAGATCTCGATCGAGAACGGGCAGCTCGGCTTTGTGTGGGGCCAAATGGCGGCAAGCGCCGCGCTGATGGTGCACCAGTAGCACGACCGGTCGCGCGACCGCGCAGCGGCATACTTCCTCACCCGATGCCGAACGGGTCTCCTTGCCGTGCTCTGCGTGGCGCTCGCCCCTCGCTGAGCTCCCGTACGCGGCAGCGACCGTCTTCTTCCTGGGCGTCAGCTTCTTGGAAGGGCACACCGCGGTCTTAGGTGCGGTCAGTGTGGTTGTGGTCGTCTTCGCTGCCTGGGCTTTCCGAACACTAAACAAACACCTGGCAGCCGATGATGGTGGGTCGCCCTGAGCCGCACGACCGCTGGCGCGAGCAGGTTTAACGTCGCTTTGATCCCCTGCGCGTCGACTCCGTCGGCGGATTCTTGGCGACGAACCGATGTCCTTCGACCAGCTTGAGCAGATCAAACGTCGTGAGGACGCCCACCACCTTTTGCTCGTGCGTGACCACGACCCGGTGGATTCGGTGATTACGCATCACTCGAGCCGCGATGCTCACGTCGTCGTACTTCGGAACGGTGTAGACGCCGTCGGTCATGATCGATTCGACCGGTGAGCCGGTATCCAGATCGTGAAGCAGATCGGTGGATGACACGACGCCAATCGGCCGACCCAGAGCATCGACGATCGGAACGGCCCCGATTCCGTGCTCCTCGAGGAGTTGGCGAGCCTCATGGATTGACGCGTTCCGTCCGATCGTAACGACGGATTCCGTCATGAGCTCATGTACCTTTACGTTCACGATGCCTCCGTTGGTAAGAGTCGACGCTGTTCCTCCGAAGCAAGCCACGTGCCGTGCCGGGGCGGCAAAAGCGCGCGACCATTTGGCCTCGCGACCGCGCACGCCCAACCGTGGAGGGGCATTTCTCGTCAGGCCACGCGAAATCCCGCAGGGCACGTGAATCCAACCGGGACGCCGTCTCAGAGGACGGTCGTCGGCGCGCTCCTGATCGCCCAGATCCTGTTCGGACTGCACTATCCCCTGATCAAGTCGGCGTTCTCGGCCGGCCTCGATCCGGGCGCGTGGGCCGCAGTACGAGCCGTCTGCGCCACGGGTATTCTCCTCGTGACGGCGCGACTTTTCCGCTGCCCCTTCCCTGATGCCCGGCGCGATCTGTGGGGACTGGCGGGCGCGGCGGTGCTGGGCGTAGTCGTCAACCAGCTCTCGTTCTCCATTGGACTGAGCTTCACGACGCCCGGATACTCCGCCTTGATCAACATCACGATCCCAGTGACGGCACTCACGTTCGCCTGGCTCCTTGGTTTCGAGCGCCCCAACCTCGCGCGCGCCTGTGGCGTTGCGGTGGCGGCAGGCGGCCTGGCGGTCATGCTCACCGGCGAGCTTGAAGCCGACTGGCGAACGGGCAACGCGATCACGCTCGTGAACGCGCTGTCATTCGGCTGTTTCCTCGTGGTCTCGCGGCCCCTGTATCAGCGAATCCACCCGTACTCCGGAACGGCGGTACTCTTTGCGTTCGGCACACTCGGCATCCTCGCGGTGGCGGGTTGGCGCATCCCCGGGATGGACTGGCTTGCCCTGCCGTGGTGGGCGTGGGGCGCAATGGCGTACACCGTCTTAGGCGCTACCGTCGGCGCCTACGCACTCAACGCATACGCGCTACGTCACACCGACTCGTCGATCGTGAGCTTCTTCATCTTTCTGCAACCACTCATCGCGACGGCCGTCTCCGCACTGTCGGGTGGCGAGCGGCTCGATCGGCGGTTCGCGCTCGCATCGGCGCTCGTCGCGGTCGGTGTCGTCCTGGTGCTTCGCCGTGCTCGCGAGTGAGACCGCCACTTCAGCGCACAACGAAGTCTTCGGCGTGAAGCAGCTCCGCGTCGGCGGACCGCACCTCGACGCGCCACTTGCCGCGGTCCCAAGGCGTGACGCTCCGGACGCTGTACGTGCGGTACCGGGTCCGTCGTTGGCGCTGATCTCGAGCGCGACGACCTGATCGAGCGCGCCCTCCCGGTACCACCGATGTTCGACGGTTGTGCTCGCCGGCGACCGGACACGTGTGTAGAAGAAGAGCTGACCCGGAGTCGTGCCGCCGAGTACCGGGTCGCAACGCCATGCCGGTAGACGCGCGCCATCGTCGCTGCGTGTGACAAGTTCGCGACAGACCGCCGCGTGAGCTACAACGGCGGAGGTCTCTAGCGAAGACGCCTGCTCGCCCGTCTGAGACGCCCGGGCCTCGGAGAACGGCGGCGGTACGTCCACCTCACCGAGGTCAGACTCACCGCTGGCGGCACCCGAGGTCGGTGCCGGCTCGACTGAAGCGGCGGCGACACCTCCGGCGGCGGGCGGGCGCACGTCCTCACCGTCGCTTCTTCCGCCGCCATCACTGCCATGTCCACCTGTCATGAACCAGAGTATCGACAACACAACGCCCGCACCGGCGAGAGCAAGGGCCGCTCGACTGCCCCACTGGGAAGGAAACTGCGACGGTCCGCTTCGAGGGTCTGCGACCGAGGCAGCGACCGGTTCGGGTGCCACTGGGAGCGAGGGCTGAGAAGTCCCGCCACTATCGAGTGGCTCCCGCAGTTGCTCGCCTTCTGCATCAATCTCAGCAAGCACAGACTTTCGAGGACGACCGCCCGCGACTACCTGGAGCCGCCCCGGCTTGCCCTGGGCCGCATAGAGGTTCGACAGGTTCCGAAGACTCGCGGCTACGGAGGGATGATCCGCGCCCAGCGTCTTCTTCGCGATCCCAAGCGCCCGACGATGCAGGTACTCCGCTTCGTCAGGCCGGCCAAGCAAACTACAGACGACACCGAGACTGTCGAGAGTGCCCACGACTTCCGGATGGACCAGGCCGAATTGTTCTTCCTGCAGCCTGAGCGCCAGGCGCAACGCGCGCTCCGCCGCGCGGTGATCTCCTGAAGAGGTCGCCTCTTGTGCCTCGCTGATCAAACGGGCCGCCTCGTCACGATCGGCCATGGGCTCTTCTCATTCGCGTCATTCGCGGCTCAAGACATCGACCCGTTGTGACGATTGCGACAGTAGGTTCGCCACGCCGGCAATTGTCATGATCAAGCTGATCGCCCAGGCGCTCCTTGTGGGCCTCCTCATCGGCGTGGCGCGCGTTGACCGCCTGGCGCCGGAAATCTTCTTCTGGCCCGAGACCCCTCCGGACTCGACGCTGTCGGCCCGTCCACGCACCGTCTCCAGGGCCACCGACAGCGAGCGCACCAGCGGCATCCGCACGGTCCGCCGGGACGTCACGCCACCGGCTCCCAACCGATACGACCCCCTCATCGAAGAACACGCCAATCGTACCGCGATACGGCCAGAGCTCGTCCGGGCCGTGATCCAGACCGAGTCTGGTTTCAACCCCAACGCGCACTCCCCGGTGGGCGCGATGGGACTGATGCAGCTGATGCCGGGGACCGCAGCCAAACTGCGAGTCAGTAACCCGTACGACCCGGCCGAGAACGTGCGCGGCGGCGTCACCTACTTGAAGCAGCTGCTGACACGATTCTCCGGCAACGAGGAGCTCGCGCTGGCAGCCTACAACGCCGGCCCGGAAGCCGTTGTGCGGTACGGCTACAACATTCCGCCGTATCCCGAAACACGGAGCTACGTCGAGAAGGTGCGATCGGCCGCCAACCTGGCGGCCTGGGCGGCACGGCGGGCCAGTGACGGCACCGACTTCAGAAGCTACGCGATCGAGGACGGCAGGTGGACGGTGGTCTACAGCAACGTCCCACCCAGATCTGGGCGATACGAAGTTGCGACACCGCCGGATCAGTAGCCCGCGTGCGCTCCAATCCCAAAGGTGGCAGCCTGGCAGCGGCGTAACCGGCCTCCGGCTGACCGCTCTAGCGCGACGGAAGCGTAACGATCTGCATCCGCTTGGGCGCTTTGCCCTTGGGCAGCTGAATGACCGCAGCCTGCGTCTTGGAGGCGACATCGTAGGCCGTTACCGTGTCGTCGGTCGCACTCGCCACATACACCGTCTTGCCGTCTGGCGTGACCGTCAACCAGTACGGATCACCGGGATTCTCGAACCTGGCAATCTGCTTCGGAGGGTTCTGCGTCACGTCGAAGACGAACACCAGTTCGTGATTTACGTCCGAGGCCCAGACCTCCTTGCCATCCGGCGTGGCAACGACGCCATGCGACCGGCTCCGCTCGGCCTTCTCCTTGTCTGACAGTCCGTAGTACGCCGTTGACGCTACGGTGTTCTTCTCCAGGTCGAGCACCTTGAAGCCGAGTAACTCGTCGGTGTTGACGTAGAGCCACTTGCCATCCGGACTGATGGCGATCGGTCGCGGCCCGTGTTCGGTGTTGATGGTCGCATGGACGGTATGCGTCTTCGTGTCGGCGACATAGATGAGATCGTTGTCGCCCTGCGGCGACAGATACATGAAACGCCCGTCAGGTGACGCCACGGCATTGTGTGGCAGGCCTTTGGTCCGAATCCGAGCCACGATCTCCTTCTTCTCGGTGTCGAAGACCTCGTAGACCCCGAGGTGGCGCGCCGGAATATAGACGAACCGCCCGTCAGGCGTAATGTCGGGCTCGTTCGGAGAATCGCCGACCGGATACTTTCCAAGAATCTCGTCGGTGACGGGGTCGACGACGACGATCTTGTTGTCGGCTTCGGTCACGAAGTACACGACGTCCTGGCTCTCAGGGATGGCCAGGCCATGCGGCAGACCGCCCACTTTGAGAGACCCGGTGATCTGATTCGTGGCGGGGTCGATGATGATCGCGTCGTCGCCCGCACTGCTCAGCACGTACAGCTTCTGCTTCTGTCCGTTCTCCGCAGTCACGGTGCCCATCACCGCCGATACGGCCAGGATCACGACAAGAGCGAACAGGGTTCGGGTATTCATCTAGCCTCCTTGGTCAAACGCTCATTACGACAAGAACTGGAGCACCGCCTCTTCGACCTGCATAACGCGAACGCGCGCGCCCGCGACATCGATCCGAAACCGATACAACCCCCGCGGCGCTGGCCCGCCGAGACGCGCGCCGTCGCCCGCTGGGTCGAACGCGCTGAAATGGCACGCACAGACGAACAACGGATGTCCAGGCGCCTCTGCCTCGAGCTCGGCGGCGCCAGGCTCTTCGACCAGACCCACGTAACAGAACTCGTGCGGACACGCCAGGCAGTACGCCGCCAATCCCTCGGCCGGCTCATCGGTCCGCCGAGTCCGCACCAGCAGCCCCTTGAGGAGCAGATCGTCGCCGCTCGCATCGACTGCCCAGGCATCGAACTCCACCGACTGCCAGGGCTCGTCCACGTCGGCCAGTGCGATGGTGACCGGGCTCGCAAGGTCGCGAAACGCGCTCTCCGATACAGTCCACAGCGGTCGCGCCACCGCAAGGAGAGCACCACATTGCAACATCGCCCGCCGCGACACTGACGTCGAGCCCGCCTTGCCCCCCACCGTCGTTCGAGAATACTGCCGTCTCGCGATTATGTCGAGCCTGGCCGCGACACGCGCGGCCGCCGAAACCTATAATCGCTGCACCTGCCCCATTCGAGGCGGGATCCATGCGTTAATTGGGCCCTATGAGCGTGTCGTTGCTGCGGTTCGTCGTCACGTCCGTCGTGGCGTTTTCGATCGCCGGAGTGGTGTCTGGCCCTCATTCCGGCGCCATCGAGACGCCGCAGCCTACGCCTTCAGCCCCCTTCACCCCAGTCACCGATACTGCCCTGCAGAATCCGGCGCCCGGCGATTGGCCCATGTGGCGGCGGACGCTCGACGGGTGGGGCTACAGCCCGCTCGACCAAGTCACCCGCGACAACGTCGAGACGCTTCGGATGGTCTGGACGCGGGCGCTGACGGCAAGGACCCAAGAGGCCACGCCACTCGCCTACGGCGGCATGCTCTATGTCCCGCAGACCGACGGCGTCATTCAGGCGATCGATGCCCGGACCGGCGACCTGCGGTGGGAGTATCGGCGCGACCTGCCGGACAACATTTATGACTTCGTTGGAGGCAACGGTCGCAACAATCGGAACCTCGCCATCTACGACCGCCTCATCATCAACACGAGCGTGGACGACTACGTGTTTGCGCTCGACGCCGAGACCGGGAGACTCGTGTGGGAGACCCAGGTCCTCGACTACCAGGTCAACCCTGCCACGCAGAGCTCAGGGCCGATTATCGCGAACGGCAAGGTCATCTCGGGTCGCAGCTGCTATCAGTCGGGCGCTCGCCAGCGCGCGGGGTTTGCCGCGACCGGCTTCTCGTCGAACGTCCGACCGCGCGGCGGACCGGACGCCTGCGTGATTACGGCTCACGATGCGAGATCCGGCGCCGAGCTGTGGCGTCGGCGGACGATGCCGGCCCAGGGCGAGCCCGGTGACGAGACCTGGGGCGACGTCCCGTTTGAGGAGCGCAAACATGTCGGCACATGGATGGTGCCCAGCTACGACCCCGAGCTGAACTTGATCTACATCGGCACGTCGGTCACCTCGCCGGCCCCGAAGTTCCTGCTCGGCGGACCGGACCAGAAGCACCTGTATCACAACTGCACGCTCGCTATCGATGCCGACACCGGCGAGATCAGGTGGTACTACCAGCACCTGAACGACCATTGGGACCTCGACCATCCGTTCGAGCGCCTTCTTTTGGACACCGCCCTCGCGCCAAACCCGAAGGCCGTCAGCTGGATCAACCCCCGGATTCGGCCTGGCGAGGTTCGCAAAGTGATTACCGGTATCCCTGGGAAGACCGGCATCGTGTATACGCTCGACCGCGTGACGGGCGAGTTCCTCTGGGCGACCCCGACTGTCGCCCAGAACGTGATCACCGATATCGACGGTGCAACCGGCGCCGTGACGGAGAATCCAGAAGTCGTGTTCAGCGCCCTTGGGCAACAGGTCCTTGCCTGCCCGTTCCGCGGCAAGGACTGGATGGCTGGCGCTTACAGTCCGCTGACCCACGCCATGTACTTCCCGCTGCGAAACGACTGCTCCCGCATGCTCGCATCGGTCTCGGACGACGCGTCGCATCCACACTACGCGCTCGCGATGCGCCATCAGATCGCACCGGGAACCGACCAGCTCGGCACGGTTCGGGCGATCTCAGTGGAGACGGGTGAAACGGACTGGCTATACGAGCAACGAGCCGCAACCCAGTCGCTCATGACGACAGGCGGTAGACTGGTATTCGGCGGCGACGTCAATGGGCGGTTTCGCGCGTTCGATCAGAACACAGGTGAGGTACTGTGGGAAATCAACCTCGGCTCCCCAGTCGTCGGCTATCCCATCAGCTACGCGGTTGCCGGGCGCCAGTTTGTGGCCGTCAATACGGGCGTCGGCGCAACGGTGCACCTGCGCCTGACGCCCGAGCTCCGGCCGAGCGCCGGGAGCACACTGTTCGTGTTTGCGTTACCGGGGCGGAACTGACGTCGCGTCTGCCCCGGCGCGTTCGGCTTGCTCAACATGACGGTTGACCTCGAGGAGTCCGGTCATGCCGTCGTTCCCTTCGTGACACGCGTACTCGTACAACGGTCCGTCGTTCTGATTCAGCGGGATGTGCGCCGTCCACGACTCGGTCCACGTGGTTGGATCGTCGACAGTAAAGCGATAATCGATCAGGTCCGCGCCAGTCCTCGTGAACCGCTCGACCAGGTGCAGGTTCTCGGCCGATCCTTGAAACTTCGTCTCCGTGTTGAAGTTCGTCGTTTCAACGACGAGGGTTTGCCCCTCCCAGTGACCACGCGAATCGCCGTTCCACTGACGGACGTGCGACGGCAGAGGCGGCCGCCCATCCAGTGGAATGATCCGCGCGTGGTGAATCATCTCCATGAGGATCACAACGTAGTCGGGTGACTGGAAGATCTGGAAGTTGTTGTTGTAGAGCCCGGGCACGCGCGGCACCGATCGGGTAATGCACCGCTCAGACAGATTTCGCTCTTCCGGCCCGTCGACGCCCTGCTCTCGCGAAAAGTCCAACCGCCGCCGTCCGACAGGGGTCATCGACGGGACCCGTCCGTTCAGCGGCTCAATGACCAGAGAGGTGCGCCGATCGCCGACGACCCTCGTTCCGCGGTCCCAATGTGACCGATCGTTGACCCGGCTCTCAGCGGTTTGTGCCTCATACGCAGCGGCTTCTGCCGCAGTCAGGACCGCCTTCTCTGAAAACTCCTCCGGCCGCTCGAGGGGCGTAATCGTGCGGTTGTCCCAGATCCCACGGAAGTCCGGATCGCCCCATGGCGTGACGAAACGGCTGGAGGCCTTCGCAGGCGCCTGTGCTTCGGCCGGGGCAGCGGGCGCCACGGCTCCGCCGATAGCGATCAGCGCCGACATCACACAGATTGAAGGTCGTCGACGTCGATCCGACATGGTCCCTCTCCCTACGACTGCGGCGCCTTGGTCGGCCGGACCTCCTGGCCAGACCGATCCTCATACACCTTGACCATCGCGCTTTTCGATTGCTCACCGAAGCCCATCTCGATAGCAGCCTGGTAGGTCGACACCATGGCTTCCACGATCGGCAGCGGTGTCTCCAGCCGGGCCGAGACCTCCTGAATGTTCACAATGTCCTTGTAGGCAGCCTGCATCGAGAAATCGCCCTCGAATCGGCGCTCGAGGATGCGGGGCACGAAGTACTCGCTCGCGAAGCTGCGGGCGCTGGCTGTCGTGAGCACCTCCGAGAGCTTCTCCGGCTCGAGCCCGGCCCGCACCGCCAGCGGCATGACCTCACAAAACGCGGCGATGTTCACGTCATAAATGATGTTGTTCACCGCCTTCATTAGCTGACCCATGCCGACGTCGCCGCAATGAACGATGAACTCACCCATGATGTCGAGGTACGGCTTGGCCAAGGCAAACATCTCTTCGCTGCCCCCGAACATCATCGTGAGCGTCCCGTCCTCGGCCCGAAAGGGCATTCCCGAAACCGGACAGTCGCTGTACTCGAGGCCTGCGCTCTTCGACTGCTGTGACAGCCGTAGCGCGGCGCCGTGATTCATCGTGGTCGTGTCGACGACGATGGGAGCCTGCGGGCTGTGGACCACCCCGCGCTCCCCGAAGAGCACGCGCTCAGATTCGGCGTCCGACGGGACGCACAGGAACAGCAGGTCA
>CBDCGH010000007.1:0-10470 GCA_965216615.1 Vicinamibacterales bacterium
AAAATGTCGCGGCGATTGAGATGGCGTTGGTGGTTGAAATGGTTGTGGATCGAGGCATGGACGGAGGTGAATGTCTGCAGGGTCTTGCTGTCTCTGAACCGAGCCATTGCCCCTTCCCGCCTTCGAAAGGGTTGATGTGAGTGTTCCGCCCGGTTGTTGAGCCAGCGCCCGGTCTCTTGGCCACCCTCATTGCCGATCACCTTCATCGCCGCACGATATGACGGTCGCCTGTCCGTGACGATCGAAGCCGGTCGGCCATCACGCTTCATCGCACGCGTCAGGTACTCAAGCGCAGCCCTGCGATCCCGCCGTTTCGTGACAACAACCTCTACCACTTCGCCTTCGTGATCCACAGCGCGCCATAGATAATGGGTCGTCCCGTTGATCCGGACACACACCTCATCAAGATGCCAGCGCCACAGCGAATAGCATCTATGATGCACACGGCGTTTCCGGATCTCCGCGGCAAACAATGGACCCAAGCGGTTCCACCCGTACCGCACGGTCTCATGGCAGATGTCGATGCCGCGCTCACACAGAAGATCTTCGACCTGTCTCAGCGATAAGGGGTAGCGGACATACATCATGACCGCGAGGCGGATGACCTCAGGCGAACTGTTCAAATAACGAAAGGGATTGTGCATCACCGGAGGTTATGAGGCCTTACGTCCAGGCTCAAGCCGATTTACTTTGACAATGCCAAACGGTGACACGATCCGCGTCGGCAGTGCCTACTTTGACAACCCGAACTCTGGGGGGTACGGCTGGGACAGTCCACATCGGGCCAACCGTTCACGGCCTAATCGTCGCGATTTGGTACGAACGGTACGCAGGCCCATTTTCCAGGCCTCGATCGGCAGTTTCCGGCACCGTTTGCTCAAGATCGGTTTTTGGAGGCCAGATACGCCAAGACCGGGGGGGGCATCCCGTCGCTTCCTGGGGCCGCCAGACGCACGGTTGGCCGGCAAACTTTACACATCGCATCCCACGATCGATGCGGATTGACGGTCTGTCGAGGTCTCGGACGGTCTCGACTTCCTGGGTATTGCCTCGTGCTGTGTTTCCCGCACTGCTGTTGATCGTGGCTCTACTGGCCACGGTCGAGGAGAGCTCAGGCCAGCAGGTGGATCCTGACCGAGCCGATATCTCGCCTGCGGAACCACTAGTGCTCCGGGCCGCACCCGTACCGGCCGGCCAGAGCATCGACCTCGATGGTGTCCTCGACGAGACCGCCTGGCGCACGGCCGTGCCCATCACCAAGTTCACCCAACAGGAACCGGTCGAGGGCGCCGAGCCGACCGAGGAATCGGAGATCCGCATCCTTATCGACGGCGTGGCCCTCTACATCGGCGCGATGTTCTTCGATGACCCCGGCGGGATTTTGGCGTACCAAAAGCGACGCGATGAGGGCCTGCGCACCGACGATCGGTTTATGTGGATCCTGGACACGTTCCTGGACGGCCGAACCGGGTACTTCTTTGAGATCAATCCGGCAGGTTTGATGGGGGATGGTCTGCTCAGGGTTGGAGGCAACGTCAACAAAGCCTGGGACGGCGTGTGGGAGGCGCGCGTCCAACGCCTCGCCGATGGGTGGTCTGCCGAGATCCAGATTCCGTGGAGCACTCTGAACTTCAACCCAGAGGCGGACACATGGGGCGTCAACTTTCAACGGACCATCCGGCGCAAACAGGAGGAGATTCTCTGGAGGGGGCACCGGCGAACCGAGGGACTGCGGCGACCGATCCACGCCGGACGCTTGACCGGCCTGACCGGCATGTCCCAGGGCATTGGCCTTGAGGTGAAGCCCTACGCCGTGGCAGGCTGGACCCGACAAACAACGTTGGCGGACTCAACCAGGCACCCGAGAGACGTGGGCGTCGACGTCAACTATTCGATCACCCCGAACCTGCGCGCAGCGGCATCCTTCAACACCGACTTCGCTGAAGTGGAAGTCGATCAGCGGCGGGTGAACCTCACTCGCTTTCCGCTCCGGTTCCCTGAACAGCGCGATTTCTTCCTCGAAGGCTCGGGAGTCTTCAACTTCGCGCCCCGAAACGGCGTGGAGCCCTATTTCAGCCGGCGAATCGGACTGCGCGACGGCAGCGCGGTTCCCGTCCAGTTCGGGGCCCGACTCGGTGGGCAAGCCGGGCGGTACGAGGTCGGATTCCTCCAGGTGGGTACGGAAGAGCACATAGGCACCGGGGGCGAAGACTTCACCGTGGCTCGAGTAAACAGGCAGATCTTCGAAGAGTCCACCATTGGCGCGATCTACACCCGACGCGCGCGGGCTGCCGATAGCTCGGGTACCCGCCCCGCCGACGACCACACGGCGGGCATCGATGTGGACTTCCGGACCTCGCGGTTTCTCGGCGACAAGAACCTCCAGGTCGACGGGTTCTTCGTCTGGAACTCGAATCCCGAGCCGGGGGTGGAGCGGGCAGTTTCCGACCTCTCGGCGCGGGGGGTGCGGATCGACTTTCCTAACGACATCTGGGAGATGCACCTCTCCTACCGAGAGTTCGGGAGCCTGTACGATCCCGCCGTAGGCTTCGTCACCCGAAACGGATTTCGGCGGGTGGAGCCGAATGTGACCTGGCGGCCCCGTCCCGACATCTCGTGGATCCGTCAGTTCGAGTTCGGTACTCAGTTCAGATACCTGGCGTCGATCGACACCGGGCGTCCCGAGGAGCGGCAGTGGCGGTTCGACCTCCTCGGTATCGAATTCGAGAACAGCGCCGACTTCGACTTCGGCGTCACCCGGCAGTTCGAGTATCTCGACCATGCGTTCGAGATCAGCGACGGCATCGTCATCCTACCCGGCGAGTACTGGACGTGGGAGTGGGAGGTCAGCGGAGGCACGCCGAACCAGGAACGAGTCAGCCTGGAGATGAGTGCCGGGGGCGGAAGCTTCTGGAGCGGAGACCGGTTCGGCTATGAGTTCGAGCTGGGCTATCGTCCAACTGCAGGTGTCGAGCTCGGTCTCGAATATGAGCGCAATGAAGTGGTCCTTCCGCAAGGCGCCTTCGATACCGACCTGGTTCGCCTGAACACAGCCTGGGATATCAGTCCCTGGTCTTCAGTCACCGGCAACATCCAATACGATGACGTCTCTGAGATCATCGGGATCTTTCTCAAGGCGCGATGGATCATCGCGCCCGGGAACGACCTCTACCTCGTCTATACCCAGAACTGGCAGAATCTGAAAGCGGACAGGCTCGACCAGCGTTTCACGACGCTGAGCCAGGGCGGAACTACCAAGCTGAACTACACCTTCCGGTTCTAGGCCAAACGTTCCCAACTTGCACGACGGCTCCACACTAGTCTCGCCGCCGCGTGTCGCCGAGTTCGGCCTGACTTTCACTCCGGCAGGGCGAAGACGTAGAGCGCGTTTCCACCCTCCGGCAGGTAGATCTCCGGGCTGAGCTGCACGGCGAGGCCCCGTAAGACGCCCGGGAGCGAGGCCGGGACGGCGATAAACTGCCGGCCGGCCACCTCGTAGGTGATGGGATATCCGTGTGCCGCGGCGCCGAGGCGGGTCTCCCAGAGGACGTCCCCCGTCCGGATGTCGAACGCCCGGTAGTAGCGGTCGGCATCGCCCGCGAAGACGAGGCCGCCAGCCGTCGTGAGCGTCGACGTCAGGAAGGCGGCCCGCTGCTCTCGGCTCCAGAGTTCCTCCATCGTCCGGACGTCGTAGGCGGCCAGCTTCCCCACGTTCCCGTTCGTGCCGGGCATCTCGCGCAACTCGTACCGGCCCGCCGAGCCGCCACCGCCCTCGACGAACTTGTGGGTGGCGAATTGCTAATCAGCCCCGCAATCCGTTGAGATTATCAAGTCTTGTGATCCTGGGCGTGGTCGCTAGGATGTCCCGATGCGCGACCCGATCATCCTACTGGTGCACCTGATCGCCACCCTGGCGCGGCTCATGGGTCCCGGCGGTCTACGGTCTGTCGTCGCCGAATCGCTCTTGGTCAAGCATCAACTGCTGATTCTCAATCGCTCGCGACACCGGGCGCCGAATCTCCGCGTGTCGGATCGGATCCTCGCCGGTGTCTGTGCGCTGTTCATGCGCCCGGCTCGTGTGTTCCGCTCGGCGATCGTGCTCAGACCGTCGACGATCCTGAACTTCCATCGAACGTTGCGCCAACGTAAATACCGACTGCTGTTTTCACCGAAGCGCCGCCGCACAGGACCCAAGGGTCCGCCCAAAGACCTAGTCGACGCCATCGTCGACATGAAGCGGCGCAACCCCAGGTGGGGCTGTCCGCGGATCGCCCAACAGATCGCGCTCGCCGTTGCGGTCGACAGCGACAAGGACGTGGTGCGCCGAGTGCTCGCCACGCACTCTCGACCGGCACCCCGCTCGGGTGGTCCGTCCTGGCTGACATTCCTGGGGCATGCGAACGATAGCCTGTGGAGCATCGACCTGTTCCGGTGCGAGTCGGCGACCCTGCGAAGCCATTGGGTGCTGGTGGTGATGGACCAATACACGCGGCGGATCGTCGGCTTTGGCATCCATGCTGGAACCGTGGATGGCCGCGCCCTGGGCCGCATGTTCAACCATGCGATGCGAGGGCTCTCGCGTCCGACGCGCCTCAGCTCCGACCACGACCCGCTGTATCGGTTTCACCAATGGTGCGCCAACCTGCGGGTGCTGCAGGTGACCGAGGTGAAGAGTGTGCCGTATGTGCCGCTGTCACATCCGTTTGTCGAACGGTTGATCGGCACGCTGCGACGAGAATGCGTGGATCACCTGCTGTTCTGGTCTGCGTCGGACCTGGAAGACAAACTGGTGGCCTTCCAGGACTTCTACAATGCGCATCGGGCCCATGCGTCGTTGGACGGGCGGACGCCCGTCCCGATACGAAAGGATGTCGCACGGCTCGACCGCTACCGCTGGGACGCGCATTGCCGCGGACTCTATCAGACGCCGATCGCGGCGTGAATCTGAACAGCGAAGACGGTGGCGAGCGTGGCGACGCGCCCGCCTGCAGAGTCTGCCGCGTTCCCGCCATCGCGCAGCAGGGCAGTACTTCAGCAACACATCGCACGCACGCCATCGCGAGAACTTCGCGGATGGTTCCGGCTCCCGCGACATGAAGATCGAGCGATAGATCGAATTCTTGCGAATTCGCCACCCACAGGTTCTCAGATCTCGCGATCGAGACCACGTGGACGCTCCGGCGCGTCTTCAGCTTGCCCGTGCGCCCGACGGAAGGCTTCTTGCGGTCGGTCCTGTTCTTGATGGACGTCCACCTCGAAGCGCCCGACCACACCCCACGCTCTCGGCGGAGTCAGCGCCTCGAGGTGGGCGGCCTCCGCCTCCCGCCGAAGGGACCTCTCCCTCTCGTCGTCGCCAGCACGGAGCTCTCGAGGGCGAGGGTGAATGGGCCGCTGCGAAACACGGCGGACCCGGCCAGCGAGGCTGGAGGAAGCTCCCTGTCGGTGTCGATCGCTCCGGTGCGATCGTCGCCGAAGCTTTGCCCGAGGCGACGAGCGCTGACGCGACGACTGGCATCGATCTGATGGACAGGGTTGACGGCGACCTGGTCAGCGTCACCGGCGACGCGGCCGACGACACAGTCGCCTTCTACGATGTCGCGGGTCCGCGCGCCGCGACCGTCGTGGTCCCACCGAACAGGACGGCCCGCGTGTCTCGACGGAGACCACGGTCGCGCGCGCGGGCTCGGACGATCAAGCGAGTGAAGCCGCTCGGCCAGCGCCGGTGGAAGAGAGAGTCCGGCTCCCATCGACAGGCCCGCGTCGAGAACGCGTTCTTCCGGTACAAGTCGAGCCCATGCGACCTCTCGCAGGAACTCGCCACGTGCCTGGACCGCCACAGCATCGCACACACGCCGGGCGCGCCCTAGCGGGCTTCGTGGAGGACTCCAATCACCGCCGGTATCATGAGGCGCTCCAGAAGGTCACCCCGGCCGATGTCTACCATGGGCGACGGCCGGCGATTCTGGCGCGCCGGGAGTAGATTTGGCAGCGGACGCTCACCGCACGGCGGAGAGAGAATCTCAGAACACCGCATCACGCGGCACAACAGCCGGACGTGTCTCTTCTGAAACAGCCCCAGTGGTCCGGATTGGTCTGACGACGTACAGTTCGTAAGCCCGTCGACGATAGACTCCAACAAGGCACCGGGCCCACGGCCAGGGCCGGAATATCTTAGCTCGATCTGAGTCGCACCACGGAGAAACTCAAGACGATTGCGACTATCAGGAGGAGCTGACCCACAAGCATCGGTATCGGAGAAACTCTGACGAAGGTTTCGAACGGACGCTCGAACTGAATGAGCAGAAGGCTCGCGGCGCCCAAGGCACAGAGCACTCCACCCTGAAAGAACAACATCACCAGTGGTAGAACGAGCAGTACGGCGTGATGGTACCAAACCAACGGGGAGAACACGACCGACAGCATCACGAATGCAACGAAAGACCAAGCCCGCTGGCCAGACTCCAAGCGCTTGCCTATGTTCAGAACGACCAGAGTCAGGACGCTGATCAGGAACGCGCCTCTATGTATCAACGTTGGCAGGAACAAGGCATTCTCGCTTCCAACTCGGTTCATGAGGTGAACCGCGTTACTTAGGAGACTGGCGTTCCAAGCGGACGGCGCTGTTTCATCGCGCAGTCGAGCGACCGTTTCCCCAAAATCGAATACGACGCTCGGATACAAGAACAGACTCGAGGCGAGCGTGCAAAGGATAAGCGTCACGGCAAAGGCCAGCGCAACTCGGTATTGACGTACCGAGACGAAATGCACGACTAACAGCGCTGGTGAAATCTTGATCGCCGCCGACAATCCGAGACACGCACCCGCGATCCAGTCTTTGCGCCGCTCAGCAAACCAGAACGCTGCACACATCAGAAGAGCAACGAACGTGTTGACTTGCCCGCCGTAGAGTGTCTCGACGAAAGGCGCATACCCCACCGCGGCGATCGTGCCAACGAGAATCAATCTTCGCTTATTACCCGGACTCTGTGAACCCTCCCGGCCCGATCGTGCAATCGCTAGCGAAAAGGACACAGCCCCGATCCATGCCAACGCACTCGCGACACCCCACACGAGGGAAAACCAAGACGTCGCAGTCGGCAGCCAGCCGATCACCAAGAGCGTGATCGGGTGGTACATGAAGCTGAGGCCAACCGCATAGGGTGCGTAAGGATTTTCGCCTGCCGTGGCACGCTCGGCGGCCGTAAGGTAGATCTTAAGATCCTCGCCTGCGGGAACATTAGCCCCGAGCCAACCCCAACTGACAGACGCGGCGAGGAGATAGACGACGAAACCCACCCAGAGGGCCCAGGCTTTTCCGACTGGCGAGCGTGAATCGAGCATGGCTCCCTGTGAACTGCGAGACCGGACTTTGGTTCACGAACTAGTGTGGTCTAGACCTCGGCCACCTTGGTGGAAGCTCTCAAGATGCGCGATGATTTCTTCGACGATCCGTCCCGCATCACGGTCCCACATCGTGACCGACGCGCGTGGCATCGAGGGGCACCGTTTTGTAGAATCTCGTCGGGCGTGTGGCAGCGGCTGTGGAGCCAGAGCCACTCGTGCCGTATGGTTAAGTCCCGATCTTCCTGTAAAAGCGTGAGGCGTTTAGCTGCGGCTTCGTTGGGCGTCACATCCGTTGTGATCGCTGCCCGCATCGTCTGAAGCTGACGGAGCATCGCCGCCGACCACGATCGCACGCGGTCGTCCGTCGACCTCAACGGTCTCAGGGGCGCAGGAACCGCCGCGGCGGAACAAACGGATTGTCATCGTCGGGCATGACGTGCCCCTTCGCGGTCAGCTCGGCGTTCCACCGGTCGAAGTCGAAGCTCGCCGACGTGATGCTATACCGATTGAGTTTCTCGCGTAGGTGTTCAACGCGAATCTGAGGAACGACGGCGGTTCGATGGTCGCCGTAGATGAACATCCAGTCGCGGAGCATTTGACCCGTGGACATCGGGTGCAGACTGACCTGTTCGAGGCGGCTCGCGCGGGCCGAGCTGACGACGACGGCAGCCAGTATTCCGGCAACGACGACCCTGGCCGCCACGTGCCTCCGCGCCAGAGCCGTCAGAACAACGCTCAGAAATATTGCATAGAACGAGATCGCGAAGAGCAAGAGGTTGGGCACCGCGCGCACGTTGCCGGGGAGCACGGCCAGGGCTGTCAGCGCGAGGAACAAGAGCGCCAGCTCGCGATCTCGCCTGGCGAGGATTGTTGTGGCGACAAGCGCGAGGCCCAACAGTCCACCAAAGAGCAGGCCCGCCGCGTCCTGCTGTCCGGAGAGGTCGATCGTCCACCGCGCCATGTTGCCGAGCCGAGCTATGGCGTCGGAGCCGAACTTGAATTGCGGGGCGTTGGGGACCGCCGCCAGTCGCCACAGCCAGACGGTGAACCAAATGCACACGAGAGCCATCGTGTATCTCGCGAGGGCGGGCACCCACGCTCGGACTTGCTCGCGGCGATAGGCGTAAAACAGACCGAGAAGCGGGAGGATCGGATAAAAGGCGAGTGAGTCTTCCCGCGTCAGGAGCGCGACGGCCATCAGGCAGGCGGACCCGACACACCAGCCGACGCGCCGTCGGTCGAGACCGGTGAGAAGCCAGTGCGCGGCTCCCATGACCAGGAGCGCCTGGAAGAGGTGAATACCGTCGGCTATCCACACGATGTGGTAGTAGCTGTTCTTCGCGCTGATGGCCACCAGACCCGCGATCAGCGCGGCGGTCCAGGAGCCACCGAGGCGGAGGAGCATCCAGGACAGCAGCGTGTAGTAGCCAGCCATGAGCCCGATCAGGAAGAGGCGGTGTGTGACCACGTGCTCCCCAAACCCTAGCCACCGCCCATAGTTAAACAGCACCGTGAACGGACGAAGTCCCTGGGTCTCAAAACGACTCAGACCCCAGTGCGAGGTGAAAGCGCGCGCGATCTCTGTCCCCGACAGCGGACGCAACAAGTGCAGGTCGTCCCAGTTCCAGTAGTAGTCGATGGACGACCACGAGATGGCCAGGGCGGCCGCGCCGAACACCAGCATCGAGACGAGCCCCTGCTGAGAGGTCATCGCGTCGTGCGTTCCGCCTGCAGGAACACGCCGCTGTTCGCCAAGTTTGGGTCCGTTATCGTCACTTCCGGCGTGTCGCACACGAGCCGGTTGGCGATCTCGACGCCCTGCATGAACGAGTGATCCTGGTTCGACACCTCGTACTTCCACGCGCCAAACCGGCCACGTGAGAACACGCGCCGGTCTTCGAGGGCGGGAAGGACGGCGGCGAGGATCCCATCTCGTCCGCGGAAGGGCGTCGGATATCCATGATGGAGCCTCCGGTGCCAGCGGCTGACGATCGTGGCGTCGTCCGCAATCAGCGTGTCGCGGCGCATGGCACCAACGACATCATCCAGCAGCGAGGAAGGGTTCACCGGCCGGCACGATGACTCGCACACTTCCGCCATCAGAGACCAACAGGCCGCGTCCGGCACATTGTGAGGCGAGTAGTTGGAGAATACGGTGATGCGATAGTAGGGGCTGTGTCGCTCCGGAAAGTACATCCAGCATTTCTTGCGAAGCACACTCGGCGCGGGTCCTTCGAGCCCGATGCCGACCACGTGCACCGAGCTGAAGACGAGATTCCGAGACGCCCGCCGCGCGTCCGGCGGAAGCGGGTCCGTGATCGCGACCAGCCGGTCGAGCGGGATCGTCGAGACGAGCGTGTCGAAGGCGAGTCGCCGTCCGTTCTCGAGCGTCACGCGGCGCGCTTTGCTATCGACCGCCGTCACCCGGGCTCCAAACAGCAGGTGATCTTTCGGGAGAGACGCTGCGATTCGCTTCCAGATCGCGCCTGTACCGCCACGCAACGGGAACCTGAAGCGTCGATTCGGTCCCCACGACACGTCATCCCGGTGTGCCTGGATGTTTCCCTTGATACGCTCGAGATCCGGCACCGCCACGCGATCGCCGACCCAGTACGTGCCGAGCCGATCCAGAGGGTATCCCCAGACCTTGAGGTTGTAGGGACGCATGAAGAGGCGCGCCAGTGTGTCCCCGAACATCAGCGTCAGCCAGGCACCAAAGCTGTCGGGGGGGGCGGTCGCCTGACGGTCGGCTGCCGCACGCTCCAGATCGCGGAGCGCGGCATCGCGGTCCACCGTGTCGAGCCGGTGGAGGTTGTTCTGAAACGGATACGGGACAAACCTGTGCTTGAACCAGACCCATGACTCCCGCTCATGCCACAGCCACTCATCCGGGGCGAGCGCCTGACCGAGGACCTCGTCATAGTGCGCATAGTGGCTGAACTGGACGTGTCCCCCCAGGTCCCAAGTGAACCCGGATTCGTCGACTACGCTGGACGCCAGCCCGCCAGCGCCCTCGCCGGCCTCCAGCACCTGAAAATCGTGGACGCCAAGGGCGTGCAGCCGGTGAGCGGCTCCCAGCCCGGCCGGGCCACACCCAAGAATCAGCACGCGACCCGGATCGCGTTT
>CBDCGH010000008.1:0-41621 GCA_965216615.1 Vicinamibacterales bacterium
GTGGGAGGGTGGCCGCTGATGGGTCCTGCCGTATCAGGCATGTCCCGATCCGACTTGGAACGGCCCCTCCGCGTGAGTGTGCTCTTGATTGCGGTCGGGCTGATCGTCCAGCTGCTGTCGTTTGCTTGGAACCATCCCCTTGCCTTCATCGTCTTCGGGGTTGGGGGCGGTGGACTCATGCTCGGCGGGCTCGGCGTGTTTCTCCTGGCCGCGTTCCGCAGACGAATCTGGGCCGATCTCGTTGGCTCGACTGATCGCCTCAGGTGAACCGGGATACAATCACTGCCGTCTCGCAACACGGGCTTGTCCCATCCGCTGTTGAAATTCAGCGGCGGCTCGGGTGACGACTACGCAACCATCCCCGACGATGCATCGAGCCCCAGCTGAGCGTCACGTGCTCGCAACGCGGCGACCAGCACGGGCATGTCCTTACACCCCTTCACCCGCCGGAATCCTTTGGCCGCTTCCAGCACACCGGCAGCGACCCAGCGGAGCACCATCGTACCCCCGCGCCAGCGTTTCACGTTCCGCTTCACGTGGCGTGTCCGGCTCAGGAGGCTCTCGATGGCGTTGGTCGTCGCCAGCGATCGGCGGAGCCGCTCCGAGAGCTGCAACTCGACTACGGTGAGCGTCTCATCGAGCCCTTCCCGTATGCTGGCGGCTGCACTCGGATAATCGACGTCCAACCGCCGGGCCAGGTCCTGCAACAAGCGCCGGGCCGCCTTGATGTCGGTGTGCGTATAAGCGCGCGTGAGGGTCGCCTTCACCCACGGACGCTGGGCCTCGGGCAGATACTCGAGCACGTTGCGCCGTTTATGCACCTGGCATCGTTGTACCAGGGCTGCGGGGCCGAAGGTCTGCGTCACCGCAGTGTGGAGCGCTTGCGCTCCATCGAGGATGACGAGCAGACTGCGGTCGGTCCGCAGCCCGCGGCTCTGCAGATTGGTCAGCAAGCCCTGACACACGGTCGTGTTCTCCGCTGACCCTTCCCAGAGGCCAAGAGGGTGTGTGGCGCCCGTTTTATCGAGGCCCAGCGCCACGACGATGCAGTGGCCGCCGACGTGGACCCCATCGATCAGTAGCGCCACCAGCTCGAGGTCGTCGAGCGGCGTCGCCCGCCACGCATCGAGTTGCGCCTGCGTCTGCGCCACAAACCGCCGACTCACGGCACTCTTGCTTGTGCCCCGCGTGCGGACGTCGGCCCCCAGCGGTTCTAGACTCCGGCCATACTGGCGCGTGGCCACGCCGATGAGCATCTGTTCGACCACGCGCCTGGTGAGCGGATCCGTGTTCGGAAAGGCCTGGACGGATGGCAGCGCGACCTCCTGGCCGTCGCGCCGCACCCGCGGCCGACGCAGGGCGACCTTGCGGCCCCCCAGCACGACTTCGCTGGGCGCATGGCCCGCCCGAGACGCCCGCCGCGCGGGCTGATGCGCATACCGCGGACCGCACACGGCCACGCGATCCTCTTCCAACATCGCCGCGAGGACCTTCAGGCCCAGGTGGCGCGGCGAGAGCAGGCAGCCATCGATCGAAACGTGCGTCTGGCGGCCCGACCCTCTCGACGGACAGAAGCCGACCCCTCAGGCAGCGTCGACCGGGGAGTGGACGGTGCGCCAGGCTCTTACAACAACTGCTGGCTCGAGCTTGGCACGACGGTCGTCCCGACGCGTCGCACGTCGCTGATCGTGGATCCACCAAGCGGCCGGCTGCCTACCCTGACACCGAACGCGCAGCGCAGGATCAGTTCGCCAGAACTTGCGACGCTGCAAGACATCCGGCAAGGTCGGTTGCCGGCCGACTCATGGGAGCAGCTCGACCTTGGGGACCGGTGCATCTGGTATCGTGGCGTCCCGTCGTTTCCGACGGCGTACAACAACAACTATTTGATCGTGCAGACGCCGAATGCCGTGGCGATTCTCCAGGAGCACATCCATGATGTTCGGTTCATCCCGCTGGACGACCGCCCGCATGTCGACAAGGCCATCCGCCAGTTCGGCGGAGACTCGCGTGGTCGCTGGGAGGGCGATACGCTCCTCGTCGAGACCACCAACTTCAGCAACCAGGCCTTCATCAGGCGGTTCAACCTCGATCTCACCGAGGGCTTGCACGTAATCGAACGCTTCACGCGGGTCGGACCCGACACGCTCGACTACGAGTTCACGGTCGAAGATCCGAACATCTGGACGAGAGCGTGGAGCGGATCGCTTCCGATGGCGCGCACCGAGGATCTTCTCTACGAGTATGCCTGTCACGAGGGTAACTACGGGCTGACGAACATCCTCGCTGGGTCGCGCGCGGCGGAGGCAGCCGGAGGACGATAGCACCGATCGAGACTCCCTCTCGCCGAACCGAACGGTAGCGTCGGGCACCGCAAACCGGGCAGACGGTTTGCTCCGCCGACGCAAACGCTCGGCTCGTCGACCCACCCGCGCATCCTCTACGGAGTGGCGCTAGCGGTCCTGCCAAGCGTCAAGGAAGGCTGAACGCGACCCACTGCGCCGCGACGTTGCGCCCGCCGATCGGGACCACGATGTACTGCTTGCCCTCGTGCATGTAGGTCATCGGGGAGCCGATCGCGCCCGCTTCGAGCTCGGTCTCCCAGATGATCTCGCCCGTCATCTTGTCGTAGGCGCGGAACCACGGGTCGCCGAAGTTCGTCACGATCTCGGGCGGCATGCCGTCGGGAATGCGATTCCCGCCCCGGACCGAGGTGAAGTCGGAGCCTTCGCCGATGAAGAGCAGCGCCTTCGTCAGCAGCGGACCGGGACGGCCCGGATGACCAAGGCGGCCAAGATTGAGATGTTTGATCGCCGGATGATCGCGCGGTCCATCACCGTTCGGCACCTGCCAGACGATCTCTCCGATGTTCATGTCGATGGCCGTGATTCGGCCGTACGGCGGCTTGAAGAGCGGAAGGCCTCGCGGGCCGCTGATCCACTGCCGCCGCCCCTTGACATAGGCCAAGTTCGTCCGGTCCGGGTTGCCCTCGACGATGTCTGCGACGAACGGTGACGTGATCGACGGGACATAGAGGTAACCGGTCTCGGGGTCGAATGCGCCGCCCTGGACGTCGGCGCCGCCCTGCGACCCCGGAAGCTCGATCGTTCCCTGGTTGTCGTTCGGGCCATCGCCGCGCACTGACGGCGGGGTGAACAACGGCCCAATCGTGTACCGGCTCACGATCTCGAGGGCCTCTTCTCGAAGCTCGGAAGTGAAATCGATCAGGTTATCGACCGTCGCGCCCTGGCGGTCGAAGGGCGGCGGCTTTGTGGGGAATGGCTGGGTCGGCGATGTGACCTCGCCGGGGGTCGACGACTGCGGGACGGGGCGTTCTTCGATTGGCCAGATCGGCTCGCCGGTGACTCGGTCGAACGCGTAGGCGAAGGCCTGCTTGGTCAGCTGCACGACCGCCTTGATGTCGCGGCCATCGACCGTGATGTCCATGAGGATCGGCCCCGTAGGCATGTCGTAGTCCCAGAGTCCGTGATGCACGATCTGGTAATGCCACACGCGTTCTCCGGTCTTGGCGTCGACACACACGAGCGACTGCGTGAAGAGGTTGTCGCCGGGGCGATGCCCACCGTACATGTCGTTGGTTGATGACGACGTCGGCATGTAGACGTAGCCGAGCTCCTCGTCAACGGCAAACGGCGCCCAGACCGGTGCGTGGCCCGTGTACTCCCAAGACCCGTCTCCCCAGGAGTCGGTCCCGAATTCTCCGGTCTGCGGGATCGTGTGGAACACCCAGCGCAGGGCACCCGTGCGCACGTCGAACGCGCGCACATCGCCTCGGACGTGCTCCTTGGTCCTGAACGTGTCCATCATCGATTGGCCGACGACCACGACATCGTCAACAATCGCCGGGGTCCCGGACCAGCCATATCGGGCACCCTCGGGCAATCCGGTCTTGAGATTGACGCGCCCCTTTTCCCCAAAGTCGGCGTACGGTTCTCCGGTCAACGGGTTTAGCGCGATGAGCCATTCGCCCCGTTGCACGACGATTCGTCGGTCGGTGCCGTCGGTCCAGGAGGCGACGCCTCGGGTCTGGGCGCCACGGTACGCTCGGGGACCCGTGTGGATCGGCGGCTGTACCCAGATGGTCTCTCCGGTTCCCGGGTTGAACGCCTCGACGAGCCCAATGGCGTTCGGGGCATACAACACACCGTCGACCATGATCGGGGTCGCCCGGTTGCGGCGGCTAGGGCGCAGGTTCGGTGTGGCGTCGAGAATCGACTGGTCGATCGTTGGCCGCGCCCACGCAACCCGCAGCTGGCTGACGTTGTCCGCTCGAATCTGGTCGAGGGGCGAGTACTTCGTGTTCCCGGCCTCGCCACTGTCGACATGCCAACCGCCATCGACCGCGCCGTGCTGCGACGTGGCCACGTCGGCGATCGCCAGCGCGCCGATCACGATGGCGATGACGAAGGTCACCGGAGCGAAACGCACGAGCCTCTTGAGATTCTGCATCTCGTGTCCTCCCGGCGGAGGTATTGGGCGCATTCTAGCAGGGCGTTTCCCAGCTTGACGCATACCACCCCAGCCGGTAGTCTGCCCTCCGCCTGCCCTTGCTGTCTGTGTTCACCGGACGCCACGAGGTTCGGGGTTTGAGGAGTGTCGCCATGCTTCGACCGTTTCTTATCGCGCGCTGTCTTGGGGCCATCGCTCTCGCGATGCTGTTCGCGAACATGCATACGCTTCGCGCGCAGTCGTCCGACTTTGTGCCCGTGACGGACGAGATGCTCGCAAACCCGTCGCCCAACGATTGGCTGATGTGGCGCCGCACGCTCGACGGGTGGGGCTATAGCCCGCTCGACCAGATTAATCGCGACAACGTTGGCACGTTGCGCATGGTGTGGACACGCGCCGTGACCGGCGGCAAGAACACGCCGTTGGCCTACGACGGCGTCCTGTACATGCCGCAGTCAAGCGATCTCATTCAAGCCCTCGATGCGGTGACCGGAGACTTGAAGTGGGAGTATCGCCGCGATCTTCCTGATGATGTCTACGAGTACGTGGGCGGAAACGCCCGGAACAACCGGAATATCGCCATCTACGACCGATTCATCATCAACACCAGCGACGATACGTACGTGTTTGGTCTTGATGTTACGACTGGAAAGGTCGCCTGGGAGACGAAGATCTTCGACTACAAAGAGACGCCGGCCGGGCACAGCTCGGGTCCAATCATTGCCGATGGCAAGGTGATCTCAGGGCGGAGCTGCCGGCCACGTGGAGGTCCCGAGTCGTGTGTCCTCGTGGCTCACGACGCGAGAACTGGTGCAGAGGTGTGGCGTACGTCGACCGTCGCTCGACCGGGTGAGCCAGGTGACGAGACCTGGGGCGGCGTGCCGTTCGAGAAACGGGTGCATGTCGGTAGCTGGATGCCCCCGAGCTATGACCCCGAGCTGCGTTTGATCTATCAGGGCACCTCGGTGACCTCGCCGGCGCCGAAATTTCTGCTCGGAGGTGTCGAGAACACGCACCTCTACCACAACTCGACGCTGGCGCTGGACGTCGACACCGGGGAGATCAAGTGGCACTACCAGCACCTCAATGACCACTGGGACCTCGACCATCCGTTCGAGCGTCTCCTGGTCGACACGGCCGTGGCTCCGAATGCCGAAGCCGTGAGCTGGATCAACCCGCGGATCCAACCGGGTGAGGTCCGGAAGGTCGTGACCGGCGTGCCCGGCAAGACCGGTGTGGTCTACACGCTGGACCGAGAAACTGGCGAGTTCCTGTGGGCAACGCCGACCATTCCGCAGAACGTGATCAGCGACATCGACGGCTCGACTGGCGCCGTGACCGAGAACGCGGAGGTGGTCTTCACCTCGTATGGTCAGGAAGTCCTGGCGTGTCCGACGTGGGCCGGTGGGAAGGACTGGGAGGCTGGCGCCTACAGCCCATTGACCAACACGATGTATATGCCGCTACGCAGAACATGCGCGCGCATGCTCGCCACCGGGACCCCAGAGGGCGAGCGCGAGCTGGCGCTCACGGCCGGTGGTCAACGCCCCCTTGCGATTTACTCACTCGCCGCCCGCCACCAGATCGCACCCGGGGAGGACCTGCTCGGAACGGTCTACGCCATCTCGGCGGAGACGGGCGAGACCACCTGGCTCCACGAACAGCGGGCAGGGACCGTATCGCTCGCGGCCACGGGCGGTGGGCTCGTGTTTGGTGGCGATGCCAACGGACGGTTCAAAGCGTTCGACCAGGAGACGGGCGAGGTGCTGTGGGAGATCAACCTCGGCTCTCCGGTTGTCGGCTATCCCGTGAGCTTCGGTGTTGAGGGACGGCAGTATGTCGCCGTGAGCACCGGTGGCGGCGCTGGGATTAGTCTCAGTCTGACGCCCGAGCTCCGCCCGAGCTCGGGAAGCAACCTCTTCGTATTCGCCCTTCCGGACTGAACCCCGACCGCCCGCACCACTGCGTGCGCGGGCCTGCCAAGCCGCCGGGTCGTTGGGGGCCAAGGTATAATGGCAGATAGTCCTGCATGCAGAACCCTTCAAGAGTCTCCAGATCAGCAGTCAGAGTCTGTCTCTTTTCGTTGGTGTGTTCGTTGGTTTACAGTGCGGCGGGAGCGCAGCCGGAGGGTTCCGGCGTAGAAGCGATCCGCATTTTCGTGGACTGTGGGCCGTGCGATGAGACGTACCTGCGTAGGGAGGTCACATTCGTCAACTATGTCCGTGACCGAGCCGACGCGCAGGTGCACGTACTCGTGACTCGAGAGGTGAGCGGCGGTGGCGGTCGTGTCTGGACCCTCGGTTTCTTCGGGCGGGAAGAGTTCGAGGGCATGGACGACGAGCTGGTCTTCTTCACCTCGCAGGATGATACGAACGACAGCGAGCGGCGCGCTCTCGCGCAGACGCTCCGCCTCGGCCTGGTTCGCTACGTCGCCCAGACCCCGCTCGGCCGGCAGCTGGACGTCTCAGCACGACCGGGCGGCCCCCTGGGTGGCCCCTTGGGCGGCCAGCAAGGTGGGGCGGCTGCTCGGTTCAATGCTCAGCCTCAGGACGATCCGTGGAACTTCTGGGTCTTCCGGATCCGGATGAGACCGCTCATATTTATTGATGCCGAAGAGCGGGAGCAAACCAAACGCTTCGGCGGCTCGTTTTCGGCGTTTCGGACTACCGAGATGTGGAGGATGCGGATCGGCGTCAGCGGGAGCTATCGGTCGGAAACGTTCGAGCTGACCGACTCGACGGTGACAAACATTCAACAGAACAACAGTTTCGATGCTCGCTTCGTGAGGAGCTTGGGCGAGCACATGGGCTTCGGGTTCGGCGGCTCGGCTATCAGCTCGACGTTCAGAAACCAGGATTTGACCTACCGGGTGGCGCCGGCCGTCGAGTACAACTTCTTTCCCTACTCGGAGTCGACGCGCAGGCAGTTCACGGTGGCCTACTCGGCTGGCTACAACTCGTTCCGCTACGCGGACCCTACGGTTTTCGACAAGCTCGAGGAAGAGCGAGCGAACCACTCCATTCAGACGTCCTTCGTACTGAACCAGCCGTGGGGTGTGAGCGACGTGAGCGTCGAGTTCTCGCAATTCCTGGACGAGCCCGACCAGAACCGTTTCGTCATGTTCGGAGAAATGGACATCCGGTTGTTTCGCGGCTTTTCTCTGAACCTCGAGGCGAACAGCTCGTTCATCGGAGACCAGATCTATTTGCCACTCGAAGATGCGACCGACGTAGAAGTTCTGCTGGGGCGTCGACAGCTCGAGACCGACTTCGAGTGGCGTCTCTTTGTTGGGCTGAGTTACTCGTTCGGGTCGATCTACAACAACGTCGTGAACTCGAGGTTCGCCGGGTCTTCCGGGGGCTTTACCCGGGCGTTCTAGATGCCCCGCGGCAGCTGACAGGATGCGCGTTCGACAGGCTACGCACCACGGATACGTCTCGTTCCGGGACGACAACACGATCTCGCGTTTCACGCTGGATCCGATCACTGGCCAGCTTGAGTGGCAGGAGGATGTCGCTGTCGATGGCGGACCGGCACCTCTGGCCATCGCCCCTGATAAGGACGTGCTGTACGTCGGCCGGAGAGACAGCCAGGAGATCGCCAGCTACCGGAT
The DNA here is from genome assembly GCA_965216615.1 of Vicinamibacterales bacterium. Classification (GTDB taxonomy): domain Bacteria; phylum Acidobacteriota; class Vicinamibacteria; order Vicinamibacterales; family UBA8438; genus CAUZIB01. Next base: position 8,084 of record CBDCGH010000008.1, read on the forward strand.
TGATCCTCTCAGTGGCCGCATCTCTCTCATCGGAGTGGCGCCCCTACAGGGGGAGCCGGTGTACGTAGCGACCGACCGAACCGGCCGGTTTGTGCTGTCCGCGTACTACTATCAGAGCACAGCCGGGGTCCACACCGTCGGTCAAGACGGCGTTGTGGCGCTTCCGCCGGTCGAGTGGCGCTATACGGGGGGCGGAGCGCACGCGATGCTCACCGATCGCTCGAACCAATTCGCCTTCGTGCCGCATATCGCTAACCGAGGTCCGAACGCGATCTTCCAGTTCCGGTTTGACGAGAACACCGGGCGTCTCACGCCGAACGATCCACCTCGGTACGATCCTGCGGAGTATCTGGGACCGAGGGCCCTGTGTTTCCACCCGACGCTGGACGTCGTCTACTTCTCGGACGAGCAGGGCAGCAGTGTGTCGGCGTATGCACTCGATTCGACGGCAGGCACGCTCTCGCAGCTCCAAACAATCTCGACGCTGCCGGAGGGGTTTAGTGGGGACAACACCTGTTCACAGATTCAGATCACGCCGTCAGGCCGGTTCCTGTATGCGCCGAACAGGGGACATGACAGTGTGGCCAGCTTTTCCGTCGACCCAACCACGGGCCGGCTGACCGCAACGGGCCGGGTGGCGACCGAACCCACCCCGAGAGTGTTCAGTCTTGATCCGGAAGGTCGCCTGCTCGTCGTCGCCGGCCAGGGTTCAGGCCGGCTTGCGACCTATCGTGTGCATGACGATACCGGCGTGCTGACGCCCCTCGAGACCTACGAGGGTGGCAACAACCCCATGTGGGTCCTCATTACCGCGCTTCCTTAGTCCCGCATCCTGCATCAGGTGGTGCGGTGGCCAGGCCCTGTCCTATGATTGAGGTGTGGCGCCCATCCGCTTTGCCGCTGCCGTCTCGGTCGCGCTCCTGCTGAACACCGCCTATCTCATCGCGTTCCCGACAGCCACGCTCTGGTACTTCGCGAACGTGGTGCTCCACCCGCTGCTCGGGGTGGCGGTAGCGGTTGCGCTCGTGTTTGAAGCCCGCCGTCGTGCGTGGAGGATGGACCCGCTCGTGAGGGCCGGAGTCGCCGTGTCCGGTGTTGGACTCGTGGCGGGGCTAGGCATCCTTGTGGTGGGAGCGACGACCGCCTCTCGCCCGCTTGTCTACGCGCACGTCGTGGCGGCGTTCGGCGGCGTGCTCCTGATCGGTGCGCACGTCTGGCGCGTCGCGCGCGCGTGGCCGACGGTCAGCACGGTGCGCTTCTCACTCGTGATGATCGCCTTCGTACTTGTCGCCGCCCCGTGGGCACGCTCGTGGCACGAGTCATCCTGGCGCGAGACCTATCGCGTGGCGAACCCGACCGACGTGCCACTGGCGATGGCCGAGGAAGGGGCCGGCGCCGAGAGCCCCTTCTTTCCGTCATCAGCCAACACAACGAGCGGCGATATCATTCCGGCTAACTTCTTTCTGACCAGCGAGATGTGCGCTCGGTGTCATAAAGACATCTACGATCAGTGGAACTCGTCCGCCCATCACTTTTCCTCCTTCAACAACCAGTGGTATCGCAAATCGATCGAGTACATGCAGGACGTCGTTGGAACACAGCCGTCCAAATGGTGTGCTGGGTGTCACGATCACGCCGTCTTCTTCAATGGCCGATTCGATCGACCGATGCGTGAGCAGATCGATACGCCCGAGGCGCACGCCGGGCTGGGTTGCACGTCGTGCCACGCGATCGTTCACGTCGGCAGCACGATGGGGCAGGGTGACTTCGTGATCGAGTACCCACCGCTCCACGACCTCGCAACAAGCGACAATCCGTTTCTTGCCTGGATGCATGACCGGCTGGCGTATCTGTCCCCTGAACCCCATCGCCGCACGTTCCTCAAGCCGTTTCACGAGGAGCGCAGTGAGGAGTTCTGCGCGGCGTGTCACAAAGTGCACCTCGACCAACCTGTCAACCACTACCGTTGGATCCGCGGGTTCAACGAGTACGACAACTGGCAGGCGTCGGGCGTGTCGGGCCAGGGCGCCCGTTCGTTCTATTACCCGCCCGAGCCACAGACGTGCAGGGATTGCCACATGCCGCTCGTGCCGTCCGACGATCCGTCAGCGACGGACGGAGCGGTACGGTCACACCGCTTCGCCGCTGCCAACACGGCGTTGCCGTTCGTCAACGGCGACACCGATCAGCTACAGGCCGTGCAGGAGTTCCTGACCGCCCGCCAGATCTCGGTGGACGTGTTCGGTATCGCGAGGGTCGATGAGCTGGCGGTACCTGCTGATGAAGGCGTCGCGCGTCGGGCCCCGACGCTGTCGAGTACGTTCGCGGTCGGGGAGGAATCGCCCGGGTTCGGCGGAGGCGCGGCGTCGGTTTCCCCGCCGGCCGATGTCGTTGCGCCGCTCGACGTCATCCCGGTTGCCGTGCGCCGTGGCGAGTCGGTACGGGTCGAGGTGGTGCTCCGCACGCTCGGCGTCGGTCACTTCTTTCCAGGTGGCACCGTCGATGCGTTCGATGTGTGGGTCGAGTTCGAAGCGGTCGATGAGAACGGACGCGTACTCCTCCACAGTGGCGCCGTCGAGGACGAAGGCCGCGGTCCGGTGGATCCGGCGGCGCACTTCTATGGCAGCTTTCAGTTGGACGGGCATGGCAACCCCATCAACAAGCGCAACGCGTGGATGACTCGGTCAGTGGCCTATGTGCGGCTCGTCCCGCCGGGTGCGGCCGACACGGTGCACTATCGACTGCAGATTCCCGACGACGCCGGCGACCGCATTCAGCTCCGCGCCAAGGTGAGCTACCGCAAGTTCGCCTGGTGGTACACGCAGTGGGCGTATGCCGGTGAGCGTGATCCGGCGGAGTCCGCGCCGGCCGTTGACGCCGCGTACGATGACGGTCCGTGGCTCTTCACCGGTGATACGTCGACCGTGTCCGGCCCCATGAAGGAGATTCCGGATCTCCCAATCACCGTCATGGCCGAGGCCGAGGCGTCACTCGTCGTCATCGATGCGGACGCCCCACTGCTGCCCACCCCTTCGCCGGAGGGTGCATCGTCGGCCGTGCGCGGGCGGTGGAATGACTACGGGATTGGCCTGCTGTTGCAAGGCGACCTGAGGGGCGCCGCGAACGCCTTCCGTCGGGTGATCGCGATCGACCCGGCCTATCCGGACGGCCCGGTCAACTTGGCTAGGGTGCTTCTTCGAGAGGGTGATGTCGAGCAGGCGATTCCGCAGCTCGAATCCGCGCTGGAGCTGGAACCGGGCTTGGCTCGGGCCCATGTCTTCATGGGGATGGGGCTCAGAACAATTGGCCGATACGACGAGGCGCTCGAGCATCTGGAAGCGGCAAGGGTCCAATACCCGAGCGATCGGGTACTGCTCGGTGAGCTCGGTCGGGTCCACTTCCTGGAACGGCGCTTCGACCAGGCGATCGCGATATTCACCGACGTCCTTCGAATCGACCCCGAGGATCTGCAAGCACACTACAACCTGATGCTCGCCTACCGCGGCTCGGGTGATCTCGAGCGGGCGGCCCATGAGCAGGCCTTGTACGAGCGTTTCAAAGCGGACGAATCGGCACAGGCGATTGCCGGCCCCTTCTTGCTTCGCTCGCCGGACGTCAACAACGAGCGCCAGTCGGTCCACGAACACCGGTGACGTGGTCTCGCCACTCAGGCTGCAAAAACATCGTGCTGTAGACTAGTTTGAAATGACGCGTCGGCGCCTGCTGGCCGTGGCCATTCTTGCGATCGTGGCGGTGTGGTTCGGCACGATGTCGGCCTGCGGCACTGCGCCATCGGAACACGCCGTAGGGATAGATTCCGGAGGAGAAGGGGCCGTAGACCTGACGCGGCAGCCTTTGGAGAGTTCGACCCGATCCGTGGTCGAGTTCGTCGACGCGACCGAAGCGGTCGGGATCCAGTTCGTTCATCACAACGGAGCCGTGGGCGAGAAGTACCTGCCTGAGACACTCGGCTCTGGTGGGCTCATTCTCGACGTTGACAATGACGGGTGGCAGGACATCCTCCTGGTCAATTCGCGGGGCTGGGTACGTGGCTCGGGTTCCCCGACCTACGCCGCGCTCTATCGAAATACCGGCGAGGGGACGTTCACTGACATCACCCCAGGGTCTGGGCTCGACGTGGAGCTCTACGGGATCGGCGGAACAGCGGCCGACTACGACAATGACGGTCACGCCGATGTCTACGTGACCGCGCTCGGGCCGAACCGGTTGTTGCGGGGGCGGGGCGACGGAACGTTCGCCGACGTGACGGCTGCCGCCGGCGTCGCCGGCACCGGGTTCTCGACGAGCGCCGTGTGGTTTGACTACGACAATGACGGCGACGTCGATCTCTTCGTGGCGAACTACGTTGAATGGGCGATTGATGACGACCTGTTCTGCTCACTCGACGGGGAGAACAAGTCGTACTGCACCCCCGAGGCGTACGCTGGTCAGAGCCCAACCCTTTATCATAACGACGGCGACGGCACTTTTGAGGATGTGACCGCCGCTGCCGGTCTCGATGACGCGTCGTCGAAGGCGCTCGGTGTCACCATGCTCGATTACGACTCCGATGGCTGGATGGATCTCTTCGTGGCCAACGACACGGAACCGGATCGCCTCTATCGCAACGAAGGTAACGGCACCTTCGTCGACAACGGCATCGTGGCTGGCGTTGCCTATAGCGAAGGCGGGGTCGCGCGGGCGGGCATGGGCGTCGATGCGGCAGACTACGATGCGTCCGGCCGCCCCAGTCTCGTCATTGGCAACTTCTCGAATGAGATGATCGCGCTCTACCATAACGAGGGAAATGGCCTGTTCATTGATGAGGCGCCGAGGTCGGCAGTTGGACACTCGTCGCTGCTGACCTTGGCCTTCGGCTGCTTCTTTTTCGACTACGACCTCGACGGACGCCCAGATATCTTTGCGGCAAATGGTCACGTTGCCGACGACATCGAGCATGTGCAATCGCAGGTCACCTACGCGCAACCCGCGCACCTGTTCCGAAACCTGGGCAAGAGCGGCTTCGAGGACGTGACGGCCGAAGTGGGCACGGCGTTGACCAGGCCGATCGTCGCGCGGGGCGCCGCGTATGGCGACGTCGATCGGGACGGCGATCTCGACCTGCTCATCACAGCCAACGGCGGTCCGGCGCGGGTGCTCCGGAACGAGGGTGACAACGCCAACAATGTCCTTCGGGTCGAGACGGTCGGGACAACATCCAACCGTAGCGGGATCGGCGCGCGCGTCGAGGTGTCTGTGAACGGTGGTCCGCTCTGGCAGCTCGTCAAGACCGGATCCAGCTATGCCTCTCAGAGCGAGTTGCCGCTGACCTTCGGGCTGGGCACCGCCGATGCCGTCGACTCGATCCGGGTCACGTGGCCCAGTGGACAGGTCGATCTGGTGACTGAGCTGGACGCCAATCAGCACGTCACGATTCGGGAAGGCGAGGGTGTGGTCGAGACCTGGCCGTTGGAGCGTTAGAGTGGTGACGAAGACACGCTGGCTGCTGACCGGACTCGCGCTGGTGCTGACGCTGGCGCTCATGACGGCGTCGTGTGGCGGCAGTGGGTCCGATCCGGTCCTGGTCAACGAAGCGGCCTATCGGGCGAGTAACAAAGGGGTCGCCCTGCTCGAGCAGTTCGACTACGAAGGCGCCGCCGGGGGGTTTCGCGAGGCGCTCGAGCTGGACGCCTCGCACACGCCAGCGCGGATCAACCTCGCGGTGGCGCTGTTCCTGGCGCAGGATCTCGAGGGGGCAGACCGAGAAGCGAGCATCGCGGCTGCCGAGCTACCGGCTGCGCTGGAGCCGCCCTATGTGCGCGGCCTTGTTGCGCGCGCGCAGAACCGCCTCGAGGACGCCCTCCTTGAGTTCAGCGCGGTCCTCGAGGCCGATCCGATCGACGTTGGGACCAATGTCAATCTTGGGCAGATCTACCTTGATTCGCGCGACTACCCGGCTGCGATCGAGCGGCTGCGGATCGCCTACGAGCACGAGCCCTTCAACGTAACCGCCGTGTACAACCTTGGCCTCGCCCTCGCCCGAAGTGGCGAGACCGCGGAGGGGCAAGCGCTGCTCGAACAGGCGCAAGCGCTCCGATCTACAGGTTACGCGGTGACTTACAACACCGGGTACTTGCAGCAGGGCCGCTACGCCGCGGCGGTGGCCTCGACTGGCGCGGAGTCCGCGTTGGTCGATCCTGCCGTGCCGCCGGTCTCATTCACATCGGTTGACGTCGCGTCGTGGTCACCAGCCAGCACCCAGATGTCGCCGTTTGGCCGGCGCTACACCAGCGACGATCTGAGCGAAGACGGCATCCGTGGACTCGTGGCGGGCCTGGGCGGCGGCGTGACCCCAATTGATTTCGATCGGGATGGGGATCTCGATCTCTTCACGGCGATGCCGGACGGACAGCGGCTGATGCGGAACGACGGTCCAGGCAATTGGACCGAGGTCGCGGGAGACGCCGGGCTCGCGGGCACGCCGGAAGATGGTGTCTCGGTCGGTGCCATTGTCGCCGACTTCGACAACGATGAGGCGCCGGACTTGTTCGTGCTTCGCTACGGCAGGAGCAGCCTGTACCGGAACGACGGGTCCGGAGTCTTTGCGGACGTGACATCCGCGGCAGGTCTCTCGTCGCTGACGGACACGTTCGTGCCGGGGGCCGCCGCCTTTGCCGACGTCGACCATGACGGGGATGCCGACCTCGTCGTCGCCGGGCTCGTTGACGTCGAGTCGTCGCGCGCGTCGTTGGAGGACGGGGCGGAAGATGCGTCACTGCTGTTCCCCGACGAGTTTTCGCCGGCGCCGGTGCACCTGCTTCGGAACAACCAGGACGGGTCATTCACCGATATCACGACCGCGTCTGAGCTGGAATCCGAGGGCCATGCGGTGGCCATGGTGCCGACAGACTTCGACAACCGGCGCGATGTCGACTTGCTTGTGATCGACCTTACTGGGCCGCCGCGCCTATTCATGAACCTCCGTGATTCGACGTTTCGGGACGTCGCATCAGATGTGGGGCTGGCGATGATCGGGGCTGCGGCCGCGACGGTAGCGGCGGGCGACGTGAACAAAGACGACTTCCCCGATTTCGTCTTCGGGCGTGCGGCCGACGTCGTTTTCGCGCTGAGCGACGGACGCGGGCAATTCACGCGGGTGCCGGGGCCTGAGGCTGCGCGGGCCGCGAGCGCGCTCCGGTTGATCGACTACGACAACGACGGACTGCTCGACCTGTTGGCCTGGTTGACCGACGGGCCGCGGTTGTTCCGGAACCTGGGCACGGACTGGAGCGATGTCACCGGTACCGCGTTCGCCAACTTCAGCTCAGAGGCACAAGCTCCGACGGCCCGTGTCCTTGCCGTGGCCGATGTCGACAGCGACGGCGATAGCGATATCGTATCGGTGGGCTCGGAACGAGTCGCGATCGCCGAGAACAGCGGTGATCCTCGCAACGGCTCACTGCGGGTCGCGCTTCGCGGGCTTATCAGCAACCGCGCCGGCATCGGTGCGAAGGTTCAGCTGCGAGCCGGCAGCTTGAGCTCTCGGTTGGAAACGTCGTCGGCAACGCCCGCGGTCGCACCGGCAGATCTCGTCTTCGGCCTCGGCCGCCGACCGGGAGCGGACGTGGCTCGGGTGCTGTGGCCTTCTGGCATCCTGCAGGCCGAGGTCCCGGAGCAGGATTACCTCGCGTCAGAGCTGGCTATTCAGGAGCTCGATCGTGAGCCGTCATCGTGTCCGTTCCTCTTCACGTGGAACGGGACCCGGTTCGAGTTCGTGACTGATTTCCTGGGCGGCGGCGAGATGGGGCTCTGGCACGGCCCGGATCGCTACAACACACCGGATCCTGTGGAGTACGTTCGGATTCGGGACGACCAACTGCAGCCAAAGAACGGATTCCTGGAGCTCAGAGTCACGAGCGAACTCGAAGAGGCCGTCTTCTTCGACCAGATGGAGCTGGTTGTCCTGGTTCACCCGCGCGACGTCGAGGTGTATCCGAACGAAGGGCTGACCGATCCGCCTAAAGCGCATCATCTGCACGTGGTCCGTGACGCTCGAATACCAGACCGTGTGGTCGATGATCGGGGACGCGACGTCACTGACCTGGTCGCACACATTGACCGGCGCTACCCCGAGGGGTTTGCGTTGAAGCCGTTTCGCGGCTACGCCGAAACACACGATCTGACCCTCGATCTAGGTTCGACCGGCGACTCTGCGCTGCTCCTTCTCACGGGCTGGACTTCCTACGCGTTCTCGAGCGACAACCTCGCCGCGCTTCAGGCCGGGTTGGCGCCGATCGTGCCAAGGCTGGAGATCAAGGATGCGAGTGGAGTCTGGCGTCAGGCTGATGTCGACATGGGGTTTCCGGTCGGTCGGCCACAGACGCTGGCGGTCGACCTGAGCGATCAGCTTCGTGCCGGCGAGCGCGAAGTCCGGATCGTGACGAACATGCGGATCTACTGGGATCAGATCCTGGTTGGCCGTCGCGGATCCGCCGATCGGATTCGTGAGCACCGCGTCGACCTGTCGAGCGCCGACTTGCGGGTGCGCGGTTTCTCCGCGGAGGTGCACCCCGGCAACACCGAGCCCACGACGTACGACTACCACCTCGTGTCGGCCGGGTCGCCGTGGAAGACGATGGCGGGACGGTACACGCGCGAGGGCGACGTGCGCGAGCTGCTCACCGCTGGCGATGACCGGTTCGTCATCACGCGTGACGGCGACGAGGTCGTGCTGAGGTTCGACGCCTCCGCGCTCGAACCGATTCACGAAGATCAGACGCGGACCTACTTACTTCGGGCGCACGGCTACAGCAAAGAGATGGATATCAACTCGGCCAGCCCCGATTTCGTCGGTCCACTGCCGTTCCACGCGATGTCTGAATATCCGTACAGCTCGTCCGAACGCTATCCCGAGACGTCGGAGCATCGCTCGTATCGGGAGTCCTACAACACCCGCGCGGTCGTCGCTTCGGTTCCGCGCATTGAGGCATCGAGGTAGCTGGCGAATGGAGCACATCCGGTACTCGGCCGCAGCGTGCCAAACCGACCTGGCCAACCCCACCGAGCGGTCCCAGATGCGCAGGAACACGGACCGGATGCTCAGCATGGTCGATTCCGCCGTTGAAGGCAGCGCCCCGTTCCTCCCGGTTCGACTCGTGGTGTTTCCCGAGTTCGCGCACGCTGCACCAGTGTTCCCGACCGTCGAGGAGCTTCGACGGAAGCTCACCGTGCCGATCCCAAACGAGCACACTGAACGGCTAACGGAGAAGGCGCGCGAGCACGGGATCTACATCCAGAGCGGGTCGATGCTCGAGGAAGATCCCAGATACCCCGAGGTCGTGTTCAACGCCACCTGTCTCATCGGGCCAAGCGGGATTCTCTCGAAGTACCGAAAGGTCAACCCATGGATTCCGTACGAGGTACATGCAAGCCCGCACGATCTGCCTGACTACGACGAGCCCCTCTTTCCCGTGACTGATACGCCAATTGGTCGCATCGGCTGCGCGATTTGTTATGACTGGCTGTTTCCGGAAGCGCTGCGTCAGTTGGCGGCGAACGGCGCGGAGGTCTTGGTTCGGGTGTCAGCCTATATGGACCCCTGGGGCGCGACCGAGCCGATGGCGTGGTGGACGCTCGTCAACCGATCGCGCGCGCTGGAGAACCTGGCGTACGTGGTTGCTGCCAACCAGGGCGCCAGTCTACGGCACTACCCGCCATACTCTTGGCCGGGCGGTTCGCAGGTCGTCGACTTCGATGGGCGTTTGCTCGCCGAGGCATCGCCGGGGCCGGGCGAGCGGATCGTGATCGCGCCAATCGATATTTCGGCCCTGCGCCACGAGCGGCAGACTCGCAGCGGCCATCACATGCTCGCGCATCTTCGCACTGAGGCGTACGATGTGTATCGGCGGCCCGGCTACCCGCCATCCGGCGGTGACCCGGCGGCGCTCTCGTATTCCGGAAACCGCCAGCGCATCGAGGCGGCCAAGCGGGCCTTTGTCTCGCCGCCGAGTCCCGCCCGCCTGACCCGGTCTTGAGCTTGCACTCTCCGAGCCGCCGTCCCGTCAGTACTGTGGCCGGTCTTGTCATGGCCCTCCTAGGCTCTATCGCCGCGTTGGGCGTTGCTGATTGGAGTGGATCGTGGGAGACGACCTGCTACGAATACAACAACTGTGACGGCCTGACGTTTGTGGTCGCCTCGGAGCTGCTGAGCCAGGGCGTTTCGCCCTACGTTGAAGCGCACAGGCGGACCCATGTTTCGGCGACCCGGCTGAACGGAGAATCTCCGCCCTTAGACCTGCCGTTTCAGTACCCACCCAACGCACTGCCGCTGTTTGGCATGAGGGCGCTGGTGGCGCCGCGTGTCGCCCACGGAGGATCCGCTCTGCTGATAACGCTGGCCTTCCTCCTGTTGTTCTGGCGGTTCGTGTCTGAGCGGCTCGCCGACAAAGAAACCGCTGTTCTCTTGATGCTCGGCGTCACGATGAGCGGTGTCGTCGCCCAGAACGCCGAGCTGGGACAGAACGGCCTGCTGGCGGCTGCGCTCGTCTTGGGGATCGTGTTCCTCTGGGGGCCTCGGCCTCTCATGGCGGGTGCGTTGCTTGGGGTGCTGGCGTTCAAACCACAGTATGCCTTCCCGATCCTGCTAATCGCCATGTTCCAGCGACAGTGGCGAGTGGTTGGCGGCAGTGTCGGGGCGTTCGGTGCGATGACGCTCTTGAGCGGCCTCTGGTTCGGTTTTGACCAGTGGCAGTTGTTTCTCCGCGCCGCGGGTGAGCCCAATCACACGATTTTCCTCATGGTCAGCTGGATGGGCCTTGCGTGGCGAGCTGCTCCCGAGAGTCAAGCCGTGATTCAGTCAGCGGCGCTGCCGGTCTATCTGATGGCCATGTTCGTGCTGGGGGTCGCACTGTGGGCCGGTCGCCACCGATTTGATCTCGAGGGCCAGCTGAGCGTCGCCCTGATCTGGACGGTGATCTTCAGCCCGAACACCCATCCGTACGACTTGCTCGTCTTGGCGCCCGCACTGGTCTATGTCAGCCGCGGCCCGATTGCGACAAGCGTCGGTCCGATCTTCCTACTGATCACGTGGTTTGCGCTTCCCCAGCCTGCCCGCTGGCTGATGGCTCTCGGGCTCATGGCGTTCGCCGTTGTGTGCACCCGTCTGCTGCGACGGGATGCCGCGCTCAGGGAATCACCGCTGCAGACGCCTTCCTGAATCCGAGCGTCCTCGGCTGCACTCCCAAGCCCGACGCGGCCAGAATCGACCCCCGTCCCGCAGCGACTCTGTTTTGCCATGGACAAGAGGGCTGACGCGGCCGACAGGTATAGGGAGGGGTAATTCTTGTCTGTCTCAAAGAGCTTCGCTCCAGCCGCATCGCTGACGTCCGCGCCTTCTGGAGCGCAGTCGATCCCGTTCAATCGACCCTTCATCGCCGGGCGGGAGCTCTTCTACATCTCGCACGCCGTCCTGAGCGGAAACCTGGCTGGGGATGGACAATTCACGAAGCTGTGCAGCGAATGGATGGAGGAGGTATTCGGCGCGAAGCGGGTCCTGCTGACCCACTCGTGCACAGCCGCCTTGGAGATGAGCGCGCTACTTTGCGACATTGGTCCTGACGACGAAGTGATCATGCCTTCGTACACCTTTGTGTCTACAGCGAACGCCTTTGCGCTGAGGGGGGCTCGCATTCGGTTCGTGGACATTCGTCCGGACACACTCAATATCGACGAAACCAAGATCGAAGAAGCCATTACGGATCGAACGAAGGCGATCGTGCCCGTGCACTATGCCGGTGTTGCTGCGGAGATGAATGCGATTGGCGAAGTGGCATCGCGACACGGCGTGACTGTCATTGAAGATGCTGCGCAGGGGGTGAATGCGACCTATCGCGACCGATACTTGGGCACACTTGGGGCCATCGGCACGTACAGCTTTCACGAAACCAAGAACCTGATCTCAGGAGAGGTGGACCCCATCCTTCGGACAGGTTTTCGTCACAGCTAAGGTGGAATCCGGGGTCATGATTCAAGCGACGTTGGGCTGACGGGAGACGGGGCAGAGCCCCGGGCTCGTGTCAGCCCCGTCGTCAGTATACGCCTCGGCCGGCGTCCGGTCGTTGAGCGCCGAGTGGGGCCGGCACCGGTTGTAGAAGTCCATCCACCAGCCGATGCCGGTCCGGGCCTGGGAGCCGGTCGCGAACTCAGACAGGTAGACGCACTCGTACTTGAGCGATCGCCACAGCCGCTCGATGAACACGTTGTCCATCCAGCGGCCCTTGCCGTCCATCGAGATGCGAATGCCCGCCGCCTTGGCACGTCGGTGACGTCGACGCTGGTGAATTGGCTCCCCTCGGTCGCTATTGAAGATCTCCGGAGGGCCATGCGCTCGAGGCCTCGTGCAAGGGTGCAGAAGCTCGCATCGAGCGTGCGCACCGTGCGACTCGCCCAGTCCATCACCGCGACCAGGTACAGAAAACCCCGCTGCAGGGGAATGTAGGTGACATCCGGCACCACACGTGGTTCGGTCGCGTGATCGGCAGATCGCGCAGCAGGTAGGGATAGATCCGGTGCGCCGGGATGCGAGACGTCCGGGGCCGCTGGAAGACCGCATGCACCCCCAGCAGCCGCACGGCGGCGCACTCGTTTGCACCGAAACCGTGTCGCCCTGACGCCGGACAGCGTTGCATCTGACGCGCGCCGTGAGAACGGCGTCTTCAAGAACTGCTCGTCGATCAACTTGTCATCGGGCCTCGCCCGTGCCCGCGTCGTAGAACGACGAGCGGGCGATCGACAAGCGGCATTGCCGTACGATGCTGATCCGTGGGTGGTTGGGATCGACCATGGCTCGACTCTCCGGCGGCTCACCGACCGAAGGCCTTCGATAAAAAATCCCGCTCGATGACGAGTTCTCCGATCTTTGCCCGCAGCTCCGGACCTCGGTCTCCCGGAGGCCTCCTGCCGCTCGTGGTTCCCCGAGAAGCCGGCCAGCACCGTCTTCGACAGTGGTAATGCTGGTTCGAAATACCACTATCGAAGTCGGGCCGCTCAGGCGATCGTCGACCTCCTCGGGCTGGACGCGGCCTACGCGATCAGCTCAGTCCGGAGAACGCCTGGGGCGCTACAATGCGACCTATCGCGACCGACTACTTGGGCACACTTGGGTCTGGATCGGCACCGTAGCAAGCTTTCACGAATTTCGGGGTCCTGATCTCTAGGTGAGGGTGGCGCGCTTGTCCTCAACGACGAAAGGCTTGTGGAACGCGCGGAGATCATCAGAGACAAGGGGACGAACCGTTCACAGTTCTTTCGGGGACTGGTAGATAAGTACACGTGGGTTGGCTTGGGCTCGTCCTATTTGGCGTCGGAGTTGACTACCGCCTTCCTATAGGGACAGCTCGAGGCAGTCGAGAGGATCACGCGGGAGCGCCTCGCCATTTTCGAGTACTACCGTCAAGGCTTGGAGCCGCTGGCCGAACGGGGTCTGCTACGGCTGCCAATCTGTCCGGCATGGTGCCGACACAACGCGCACATGTTCTACGTTCTGCTTCCCACGGCAGAGCAACGCAACGGTCTTCTCCTCGACCTGCGAGCTCGCAACATTCATGCGGTCATCCATTACGTGGCACTTCATAGCTCACCGATGGGACGACGAATGAGCAGCGTTCCAGACGCTAGGCTTCCGGTCACTGAGGACCTCAGTGACCGGATCTTGCGACTCCCGTGCTACTTCGATCTCCGGACGGAGGACCAAGATCGTGTGATCGACGCTATCTCGAACTATCTGGAGAAAGAGGGGGACCCGCATGTCAATGGCAACCGAAAACTGCACACTTTTGGCAACTGAAAACTGCACACTTCGGGGAGAGAGCTGTCGGGCGGAGCGGACGTTCTCCCGGTGATGCCCACCGGGCGTGTTGGGCTGGACGCCGGGAGCGGAGCGACCGGAGTCCTGGCCAACACGCGCCGCGACGCTGCGGAGCCGGCGGTCACGTGGCGACTCCCTCACGCTGTTCGTCCGACGCTGTCCTCAGCCAGTGCTGATGCTCCCGCATCCGGTAGCTGTTGCCCCGGATGTTGACGATGTGGCAATGGTGCAGCAGCCGGTCGATGAGCGCCGCCGCCATGCCCTCATCTCCAAGCACGTGTCCCCATTCCTCGAAGCCCTTGTTCGAGGTCAGCACCGTCGACGCCCGCTCGTGCCGGGCGTTGATCAGTTGGAAGAAGAGCACGGCGCCGTCCTGGCTGACCGGCAGGTCGCCGATCTCGTCGACCACGAGCAGCGCGGGATGCGTCAGCACGCGCAGCCGCCGGGACAGCGCGCCCGCGGCCCTGGCGTCGGTGAGCGAGTCGATCAATCCCGCCAACGTCCCGTCGTAGACGCGTCGGCCGGCCTCGGCGGCCGCGATCGCCAGGCTGATCGCCAGATGCGTCTTGCCCACCCCAGGCGGGCCGAGCAGGATAACGTTCTCGCGGCGGTCGAGGAATCCCAGCTCGTGCAGGCTCTCGATCTGCTCGCGCTTGAGGCTCGGCTGGAAGGTGAAATCAACCTGCGCCAGCGTCTTGACGGCCGGCAGGCGCGAGGCGCGCATCGCGGCCTGCCGGCGACGGTTGTTGCGCAGCGCGATCTGGGCGCCCAGCACCTGCTCGATCGCGTCGCCCGCCGTCACCGCCCCGCTGTCGCCCTTGGCCAGCACGCCGTCGACCGCTTCCAGCGCGCCGGCGGGTCGGCTCGGTGGCGGGCTGGACGCCAACACGCTGGTAGGGACGGCGTGCCAACGGACCGAGGGCCTCACGCTCGTCCCGCTCGACGCGGTCCCCCGGGCGCTCGCCCGTCGTGGCGTGCCGGCGCACAGTGGCCGGGCCCTCCAGCCAGCGCGACGCCTGCTCGTTGAGGTCCTCGTCGTTCGCGAACGCGCGCCCGTCGAAGAAGCTGTCACGGATGTAGCGGATCGGCCGCTCCACCTGGCCCTTCGTCTGCGCCCGATACGGCCGGCACGCGCGCGGGTGGAACCCCCAGGGCGCGGCAACGCGCAGACACTCCGCGTTCAACACCAGCTCGCCGCCGCCCACGCGGCCGTCCGACAGCACGACCGCGCGCATCTGGTCGAACACGAGCGCCGTCGGGACACCGCCGAACCGCGCGAACGCGCGCTCCAGCCCCTCGGTCAGCACGGCCATCGTCTGCCGACGGTAGAAGCGCAGCCACAGCAGCCGGGAGTGGCTCAGCACCACCACCAGGGCGGGCCGGCGGCCCCAGGGCAGCGTGAACGTCGCGACGTCCACCTGGCCCTGACGCCCCGGCGGCGTCTCGAACCGCACCACCGCCTCGACCGGCTCGCGCGGGCGTACCGCGCGGACGTCGTCCCGCACACGGCTGTAGCCACCGGGGGAGCCCGCCGCGCGGACCTCGTCGAACAGACGCGTCGCCGACAGACCGGGGAACTCCTCGAGACGTGCCTCGATGATCCCAGTGTCGGGAGCCAGCTTGTGGGGCACGGCTGGACGTGGCGCGTAGCGCGCACCCCCTGACGACAGGTCCCGGTCCAACTGACCCGTCTCGACCCATTCGTGGATCGTCCGGCGGCTCACCCCGAAGCGTCTCGCCAACGCGGCCTTCGAGACACCCCGTTGCAGAGAGTAGGCCCGTGACGTGGAAGACTTCGAAGTCGAGGCCGAGATTGCGTGTCAATCTGATACCCGCGCCGCCCGAGGTCTGCACGGCCGACCCTGCATCGCCGAACGAGCCACCGACCAGGCCGAAGACGCGGCCGCCGGTTTCAGGGATCGTCTGTGCCTCGGCCGGAGTCGAGAACGCGAGCGCTAGCACGATCGCTGGAATCAAAAAACGTGCATGGGGCAGTTGCGTCGTCATCTGTTTATCACTCCGAGGTCAGTTCGTGAGGGACTGACCCATTCGGGCGCTGGCACCATCCATCCTACGGATTTCTAGTCGTGGACTGAACCTGGAGGTCGATGGTTGGCGGCGAATTGTGTTGCGACAGCGTGCCACACGAGGAAATACTGTGCAGCGTCAAACGCCTGCCGGGCGGAGACGGGTTCGCCGCTACCAGCGAGGCTCGAAGCCAGGGTCGCTCGGCGCACGGCCACTGGCCAAGCCGGAGGCCGATACGCTGGCCCCCGGCTCCGTTTTTTTTAGGGTTGGAGGTGTCACCGATTCCAGATCCGCTCCGTGAGCCACCAAGAGCGGTTGTCGTCGGGTCGAAGCATGGCATCGGGGCCCATCTTCTGGCGGATTGTCTCGATGTCCCATCCTGTCAGGGAAGCGAGCGTTTGCGCCTGCTGTTCGTGGCGTTCCCTGAGTGCCTCGCGATACTGAGTGGCCGCGGCGCAGCTACCCCCGCCGGTCCACGGATGCCTCAGGATGTACCGACCCTGGAAGTTCGAGCGGTCACCGGTTTCCTGGAAACGGAGATCGTCCGGAAAGTGATCGGCGTCGTAGCGAACGTGGAGCCGCGTGATGAACACGTCCGTCGGGCCAACGCGCCCACCGGTCGCCGCATCATTCTGCCCGACCCAGAACACACCAAGCTGACGGAGCGCATCGGTGGTCGGCGGATCTGCGGCGCACGGATCGCACCACGTCATGTCCCACGCGTACTCGAGAAACACGCCTCGCCGATTCTCTTGTTCTACGCGACGATCGAACATCGCTTGGTAGAAGTCTCCGAATACTTTGCTGTCCTTGAGATAGAGGGGCACCTCCACATCGCTCGGTAGCTTGACGGTGCGGTAGTTCGTCGTTTCCACCCGGCCCTTGCGTGTCAGCGCGTACACAAAGAGGTCCTGAGGACCGTCGGCATTGACCATACCGAGCCGAATAGGCAGCATGAACTTCGGCGACTCGTAGGCGATCTGCAGAGGTCGGAGGTAGGAAAAGCCCAAGGCGGACTGCTCCTCGAGATTCACCTTCGCGACGAAGAAGCGCATGTCTTGCTTGATGTAGCTCCCGAGCACGTCCTTGGCGCCCGCCGGAATGCGATAGCCGTTCTCGGTAAGCCACGTCTCGAGACCGTTACTCTCCCTGGCCGACAGAATCAGGATGTCGTATTCACCGACGGTGTAGGCGGCCTCGACCGAAACGCCCAGCGCGCGGTTGCGCCGCGCTTCCTCCGGTCGCGCCGCTTGGAGCTTCGAGACAGCATCGAGGCTCTCTCTCAGCACGAGCTGGCACGGATCTCCGTCGAAGTACTCGACCAGTCGCGGTGCCGAGTAGGCGTCGAGGTGGTCGATGAGCTGCTTGTCACCGACGTGGATCTGCTCGCGCTGAAGCACCGTCGGGACGGGGATCACCATGGCGAACTCTTTCGGGTTGCCACGGAAGTCGTTGGCCATGGTCATGACCGTGCGGTCGCCGTCTCGCACGAGCACCACTTGAGATGCCTTGTTGAACAATTGCGTGTCAGCCTTTGTGACATAGAAGCCACAGAAAGCCGCAGCCGGTTGAGCGAAAGCCACGACACCGAGGACTGCAAGTCCGAGTTGAAGTACACGTCGCATGAGTCTTCTCCTTGTTGATTAGCTGCGTCACGTCGCCGTGAGGCAGTGACGGCAGGGCTGGGATCGAGAGGTTGTCGTACTGGGCGGCTCGCCCAGATGTAGCGCTGGCCGGGGAGCAGCCGGTTAATGACCGGGACGGTGATGGCGCAGGCCACCAGCGACCATAGGAGGCCGTTCGGTCGAAAGAGTACAAACTGGACATAGGCCGCGCCGCACGCGACCAATAGGGCGAACACGATCCGGCCGAGGCGCGAATCGGGGGTGGTCTTGGGGTCGGAGATCATGAAGAACGCGAACAGCACGAGTCCGCCGCTTTGCAGCGCGTGAAGGGCAATGGTGAGCGGGTCTCCGAGCCACAGCGCACGGCCGATGACGATCGCGATGTAGAACCCCAAGAATGCGAGGGCCACGTCGCTACGGGCGGCCCGGTTCACGACGACAACGCCGACGCATGCGAGCAGAAACCCGAAGAACGCGACGTTGCCCCACTGACCAGGCGAGACCCAGACGCCGTCCGACGCCAGCATCATCGCCAGAAGGCCGAAGTTGGTCGGGTTGAAGATGTGTCGGTCGTCGATCCGAAACAGGAACTTGCTGCTGACGGTCAGCGTCGCGGCCGCCACGGCCAGCCCCGGGTCGCCGGTGCGCAACAACAGGCAGAGCGACAAGCCTGAGATCAGCGCGCTCCGAGGGTCGTATCTGGGAAGACGCCAGAGCCGAGTGCACGTCCACTGCACCGCGAGGCAGCTCGCCAGGAGCAGCGCGATGCGGGTGAGTCCTACGCCGAAATCGAGCCAGATCGTCCCGTAGCCGACGAGAACGGCGAGGACTGTGATTTGATAGAGCCGTGGGTCTCGGAGTGTGGCCATATTGTGTCCCTTTTCCTTAGAACGAAGCTGCCGTGGTTTCTTGCACTCGACGCCGCCAGCCGGATGACGTGTTACGATTTGCGATCCGGGACTGGCCGCCATGCGCTGGCTGACGGAGGGCGAAAGATGAAGTGGAGTGTGACTGGTGGGTTCGTGACCGTGGCCTTCGCGCTGACTGCGACAGTGTCGTCCGCGCAGATCGAAGGTACGGCCAACGGTGAGTGGCCGACCTATGGCGGAAACCTGTCGGCCAATCGCTACTCACCGCTCGACCAGATCGAAGCCGAGAACTTCGACGAATTGGAGATCGCCTGGCGGTTCAGCACCGACAACTTTGGGCCCCAACCGGAAAGCAACCTTCAGGTCACGCCGCTCATGGTGAATGGCGTGGTTTACGCGACCGCCGGCACTCGGCGCGCGGCTGTCGCCATCGATGCGGCAACGGGTGAGCTGCTGTGGATGCATCGCCTTGACGAGGGTGAGCGCGGCGAGCAGGCGCCGCGGCGGTTGTCGGGTCGGGGCCTCACCTACTGGGATGACGGCGAGGATGGCGTGATCGTGTACGTCACCCCTGGCTACCAGCTCATTGCCCTCAATGCGGCCACCGGCCGACCTGTGGCCGACTTGGGAAACGACGGCATCATCGACCTCAAGCAGAACATCGACCAGGACCTGGAGCCGACGTCGGAGATCGGACTGCACGCCACGCCGATCGTCGCAGGCGATACGTTGCTCGTCGGTGCCGCTCACCTTCCTGGTGGCTCGCCCCGATCACGGACGAACGTCAAGGGTTACTTCCGGGGATTCGATCTGAAAACTGGCGACCGGAAGTGGATCTTCCACACGATTCCTGATGCCGACGAGTTCGGTAACGACTCGTGGCTTGATGGCTCCTGGCGCTACACCGGCAATACCGGAGTCTGGGCGCAGATGACCGTCGATCCCGAGCTGAACATGGCGTATGTGCCGGTGGAGGCGCCGACCAACGACTACTACGGGGGCCATCGCCCCGGAAACAACCTCTTCTCCGGCAGTATCGTCGCCGTCGATTTAGACACCGGCGAGCGCGTGTGGCACTTCCAGACGGTGCATCACGACATCTGGGACTGGGATCTCCCGGCCGCGCCGATTCTCGCCGACTTCACGGTCGATGGACGCCAGATCAAGGCGGTCGTCCTACCCACGAAACAGTCGTACTTCTTCGTGCTGGACCGTCGGACCGGCGAACCCGTGTGGCCTATCGAAGAGGTGCCGGTCGAGCAGGGTGACGTGCCGGGCGAGTGGTATTCACCGACTCAGCCGATCCCAACCAAGCCGCCACCGGTCGACCGGGTCGAGTTCAGCCTGGATGATCTGGTCGACTTCACGCCGAAGCTGAGAACACGCGCCGAGGAGATCGTCTCACGCTACAAGATCGGGACGCTCTATACGCCTCCCATCGTCGCGTCGGCCGAAGGAAAGCTCGGCATGATGCAGTTCCCGCACTCTACGGGCGGCATCAACTGGCCAGGCGCGGCGTTCGATCCCGAGACGGGCATGCTCTACACCTACTCCAAGTCGCAGGTCGGCACCCTGGGACTGGTCAACGACCCCGAGCGTTCGGACATGGACTTCATCGCTGGCCGTCCGAAAGGGGTGAGCGCTCGCGAGGCGTCGACGACAATTGACGGCTTTCCGTTCATCAAGCCGCCGTGGTCGCGGATCACAGGAGTCGATCTTACTCTCGGCGAGATCGCGTGGCAGGTGCCCCACGGCTACGCGCCGGACAACATCCGCAGTCATCCCTTGCTCGACGGTCACGAACTCCCGAAGACCGGCTGGTTTGGACGCATTGGGACCCTCGTCACGAAGACGCTGGTGGTGGTGGGGGATTCGGCCCTTCACACGACCGAGACCGGAGAAGTTGGCTCAATGTTGCGCGCCTACGACAAGGCGACGGGGAGCGAGGTCGGCGCGGTCTACATGCCGGCGCCCCAGACAGGATCGCCCATGACGTATTCCGTCGATGGGCGTCAGTACATCGTCGTCGCCACCAGCGGCGCCGGGCGTTCGGGGGAGTTCGTCTCGTACCGATTGCCGGAGTAATTCAGCGGACGAGCACGCTCCACGAGCCCGACACCGGGCAGGGTTATGCCACCCAGCTACAGCACATTCGCTCAGTCGATTCGTCCCGAGACGGCGTTCACGGTGCTGGCGCAGGCGCGGGCGCTCATCGCGGCGGGCAAGGACGTGATCGAGCTCGAGATCGGCGATACGCCCTTTCCGACCCCGGCGCACGCCCTCACCGCAGGCATCGACGCGCTGCGCGACGGCCGGACGCACTACGGACCGTCGGTCGGACTGGCCGAGTTCCGGGCTGCTGCTGCGGCGTACGTCAGTCGAGAGTACGGTCTCGAGGCGACGGCCGAGCA
The DNA here is from genome assembly GCA_965216615.1 of Vicinamibacterales bacterium. Taxonomy (GTDB): domain Bacteria; phylum Acidobacteriota; class Vicinamibacteria; order Vicinamibacterales; family UBA8438; genus CAUZIB01. Next base: position 28,881 of record CBDCGH010000008.1, read on the forward strand.
GATCATTGCCGGGCCGGGTGCGAAGAACTTCGAGCAGCTCTTCTGTGAGGCGTTCGTCGAACCTGGCGACGGCGTGCTCGTCTTCACTCCGCACTTCCCGACCTACGGTCCGAACATTGCACGGCGCGGTGCCCGGATGTGTCTGTCGACGTTGAGCGCCGACCGAGCGTTCCGTCCGAGCCTCGATGACGTGCAGCGATTCTTCGAGGACGACCCGAGCCCGAAGGCAATCTTCCTCAACAGTCCACACAATCCGACCGGAGGTGTGGCCACAGAGGACGACCTCACTCAGCTGGCTACGTTGATTCGGGGGCGCGACATCGCGGTGTTCAGCGACGAGCCCTACGACCGCATGGTCTGGAGCGGCACGCACCACTCGCTACTCGCCCAGCCGGGCATGTACGAGCACACGGTCGCGGCGTATACGTTTAGCAAGTCGTTCAGCATGAGTGGGTGGCGTCTGGGGTTCGCGGTGACAAGCGCCGAGACGGTCGAACGTCTCGACGTACTCACGAACACCGCATTCTCGTGCGTGCCACCGTTCACCCAGCTCGCGGGCATTGCAGCGATGGAGCACGACCGGGCTCAGCGTGACGAGTGGGCGGCGGCGTTTCAGGGCAAGATCGAACTGCTCGTCGGTGGGCTGAACACGATCAGCGGCGTTACGTGCTTGATGCCGGGTGGGGGCTTCTATGCTTTTCCGAACGTCAAAGCCGTGTGCGACAAGGCCGGGATCACGTCACACGGATTGGCGCTCTATCTGCTTGACGGAGCGGACGACGAGCGTGGCGTTGCCTGTCTGGGGGGCGAATCGTTCGGCGAAGCCGGCAGCGGATATCTGAGGCTCAGCTGCGCTGAGACAAACGAGCGCTTGAGCGACGCCGTCTCGTTCATCGCGGAGTCGTTGGCCCGGCCGGACCGACTGGCCGCCTACGTTCGTCAGCATCAGGAGTACCGGACAACGACCGCGTACGATCCCGCGTGATCCCGAATCACGCGCCCGAGGCAGGCTGGGCGATCCCGTCCGCGCCGACACGCCACGGCACCCAGACGAGCGATAGCGGTTGGATGTCGAGATCGGTCTTGCGGCACGGCACCTTCAGCTCCTTGACGTCGGGGTCCTGACTGACCTTGTCGTGCAGCGCTTCGACGTCCTGCTCGAACTTCTTCTCGAGGTCGGACAGCTGCGTCCGGAGCCGGCTCACCTTATTCCTTCGCCCGCTGGATGTCGCCTCGCTCCCGCGATGCGCGTCCCGCGCCTCGCATTGCGGTGGTGGCGCGACCGACGTTTCCGAGGCTGCCAAGTTTGCGACCAAACAAGGCACCGACGACTGTCGCCCCAATCGAGATGGCTGTCTGCGTCTTCTTCTCCGAGTACTGTGATTGTTCCACGTCGACGCGTTGCTCCGCAGTGCGGATCCGATCCTGAAGCTTGGCGAGTTTGGGTGTATAGTGTCCTCGGAGCTTTTCGACCTGGAGGTCTCGGTACTCGCGCACGGCTTCGCGGAGGCGCACTCGGAAGTCTCCCTCCGATTCGCCCACCGTCGAGACGAGGGTCGGCTTACGACACCGCCACACGCTGAGCCGACGCTCACGATATAGCGAGCTGGCCAGCATCTTGCGCCATTTCACATAGCTCGAGGAATTGGCGGCCGCGGCTGGTAGCGACCCAAACACTCCGTCATTTTCAGGTGCCGACTCGAACTGCAGCGACGCAGAATCGTGCTCGACGGCCGCGCTCCACGGGGATGCCTTCGACCCGGACAGCGGCGCGATGAGCGTGATCTCGAACCAGTCGTCGACCGACGCTCTGGCGTTCGCATAGTGCAACGTGGCGGCCGCCGCGAGTCCAGGCCGGTACACGAGGCGTTCCTCGCCCACGGGTCGATGCGTGACGCTGAGGAACGTTTCTTCGACGTCTGAGGGAATGGTGGGCCGAGAGGCCGCGGCCGTGATCGGTGCCTTTGCGGAGTCCGGTGCACTAGGAGTCTGCGCCGCAGAAACGGTGCGACAATTGTAGGCGAGCCGAGGAGGCAAGGACCTGATGTCGACGACGTTCCGTCCCTACCGATGCACCGCGGATGATGGTGAAGGTGCTGCTGTATGCGTATGCGACGGGGGTGTTCTCGTCGCGCGGGATCGCGCGGAAGCTGGAAGAGGACGGGGCGTTCCGGGTGTTGGGGGCGGGCAACTTCCCGCAACATCGGACGCTGTGCGAGTTCCGGCGGCGGCACGTGTCGGACTTCAAGGAGCTGTTTGTAGCGGTGGTGCGTCTGGCGCGGGAATTGGGTCTGGCGCGCTTCGGGAAGCTGTCGATTGACGGCACGAAGGGGCGGGCGAACGCGAGCCAACGGAAGGCGATGAGCTCCGGGCGGATGGCAAAGGAGGAGCGGCGGCTGCGGGGGGAGATTGAGGCGCGGCTGGCGGCGGCTGGCGCGGCCGAGGACGTGCCGAGGACGCGCGGTTGGGGGGCGGCCGTGCGGGGCGACGAGTTGCCGGCGGAGTGGCGCCGCCGGGAAGACCGTCTGGCGGCGATCCGGGCGGCGAAGTCGCGGTTGGAGGCGCAGCAGCGGGCAGCGGACGACGCCCGCGGTCGGCAGCCGGACCAAGACCGGAACCCGAAGGGCGGGCCGCCCTACACGCGGTCGTATGGCGAGCCGGACGCGAAGGCGCAGAGCCACTTCACGGACCCGGAGAGCGGGATCATGAAGACGAGCAACGACGGGTTCCAGCAGTGCGACAACGCGCAGGTGGCGGTCGATGGTGCGCACCAGTTGGTGGTGGCGACGGAGGTGACGGCGAACGCGAGCGACCAGGGTGGTGTGCCGGCGCTGCTCGACGCGCTGGCGGAGACGGTCGGCGAGCAGCCGGAGACGGTGCTGGCGGACGCCGGCTACAGCAACGAGCGGGACTTGGCGGACCTGGAAACGCGAGGCATCGACGGGTATGTGTCCTGGGGCCGGGAGGGGAAGGCGGCCAGGCCCCGCGACCCGGAGAAGTATCCCGCGACGAGTCGCATGGCCGAGAAGCTGTCGAGGCCGGCGGGCCGTGCGGCGTAGGCAGAACGCACGTGGCTGTCGGAGGCTCCCAACGGCTGGATCAAGCACGTGCTGGGATTCCGACGCTTCAGCCTGCGGGGGCTGGCGACGGTGCAGGGCGAGTGGGACTTGGTGTGCCTGGCGTTGAACACCAAGCGCCTGCACGCCCTGATGGCGGCGTAACACGCGGGGAATGAGGCTCGCAACGACGACCGATCGGCGCGCATCGGGCTCTGTGGCGGGCCAGGCGGCCCCGCAAGGCCGAATCTTGCTATCTGCTTCGCCCTTCGCCGAGGAGTTCCCTCGTCGGCCGACCGCCGAAGTCGCTCCGGCACAATGACGCACAGCATGGGCCGACGACCCATTTCACGCCGCCGCACCTCCTGCGGCGCAGACTCCTAGCCTCGGCCGCTTTTTCGCACCATACGGGGTCAACTGAGGAAGGGCGCCTACGGCGCCTTCCTGCTCGGATCATTGTCTCGATGCTCTTGGCGTCGAGGTCTGGCAACGGTACTGTCAAGTTCAGTGGGAGCGTGGCAGACTTGGCCGATGAAGAGCGACACGCTGAGCTACCACGGATACCGCTTTCCCCCCGCGATCATCAGCCACGCCGTCTGGCTGTATCACCGTGCGCCGTAGCAAAGCTGTAGGGAAGATGACGGAAGGCCCGTCGAAGTCGGCGGTCAGGAGCAGGCTTCAAACCACCCCAAGCGGCTGGCATCAAGAGTGTTGGTCGTGAGCGTTGGGGACACGTCGAGCATGACTCGACAGGTGTGGATCAGGAAGACGAACGCAAGTGAACCACTGCTGACTCGTCGTGAACCAGTACCTGACATCGAAACCGACGGAGGGTGGTACCGTCGGGATGAGTCTGGGGGTTGCCCTGAAGGCTGCCCAGGCGGTGTCCGGCGTGCAGGTGGCGTGAGTCTGATCCGGGCTTCTCTATGGAACTGCGGGAACCAGTCGTCTCGATGCGAAGGGAGCCGTTCAAGTGGCGACCCCACAAGAACCTGAGTACCGATGCGAGGCACTGGGGCGGAGTCGCTCGTAGTGTGCGCTGGGCAGCGTGTGGCGCGGGAGGGTTCAAGTCCCTTCGGTGCTCTGATGGAGAGCACCGTATCCAAAAGTGGGGGTCATGCCTCACTGGCCGTCGCGTGCTGGTTGCGCGGCGGAGGACAGGGTGTCCACCGCGAGGTGGAATCTGAAGGGTATGAGGAGCAGTACCGGGCCGTCATCGAGGGAGCGATCCCATGATGAACTGGTCGGCCAAAGATGGGGCACGGTCGAGCCCGCACTATGGGGGCGAAGGCGTTTCCATCCACCCATCGTATCAAGGTGTGTGCAGACGGCACGGTACGGAAGAACCACACGTGACCCCAGGAGGCCTCGCACGGTCCTCGGCTGGCACCGAGGTAAGCCGACCTATAAGTCTGACGGCGAAGTGGAAGGCGATGTCGTGCGAGGAGTCGGACGACCGAATAGTACCTGACGGGCGGTGAAAGCCGTTCGACCGCGAGAGCGGCAGCCGGGTGGGCTGGGGAAGTCGGTCGGCAAGGTGGTGGGAGAGACGGCAGGACGGGAGTGAGTCAGGCCGATGGCGCGGATAAGTTCCTTATGTGAAAGACCCAGAAGCGATCGGCCGAGGAGACTCGCGGACTGGCTCAATCCCACAGGAGAGCAGAAGGTCCACTCGTTAATACCTTCCATCTCTCTGCCCCCGGGCAGCCTTGTGAAAGCGGTATGCGGGAAAACCGCACGTACCGTTTGAGCGGCGGACGGAGGCGAGCCCTTCGATGGGCGCCTCCTCCGACCCGACCGTGATGAAGTCGCTGTAATGGCAATGGAGCGAAGGGGCGACGTCGGGCGGTCTTGTCCGTGTCCAACTGGACTCCCAGGAGGAGATGCGGACGAAGACGAGACCCGCTTGTCATGCCGATGCCGCCCACTGGGGCGGCGGGATGACCGGTGTGTTCGCCTGATGGGAGCGGTATGAGTCGAGAGGTTCACGTACCGTTCTACGAGGGGCTGGGGGTGCGATTCCCCCGGCCTACTCATCGTGCGCCGCAGCAAGCTGTAGGGAAGATGACGGAAGGCCCGTCGAAGTCGGCGGTCGGGAGCCGGCTTCAAACCACCCCAAGCGGCTGTCATTAAGAGTGTTGGTCGTGAGCGTTGGGGAAACGTCGAGCATGACTCGGCAGGTGTGGATCAGAAAGACGAACGCAAGTGAACCGTACCGGGTTTCTCGGAGACCTCATTGCTTGGGAGGATGGGGTCTATGGGACGTCCAAGTCGGTTTTCTCCGGAAGTGCGCGAACGTGCCGTCCGGATGGTCGAGGAGCACCGGGAGGCCCACGCCTCAGCGTGGGCGGTGCTGCAGTCGGTGGCGCCGAAGCTCGGCTGCACGGCGGAGACGCGGCGGACGTGGGTGCGGCAGGCGCAGCGTGATGCTGGGCATCGGCCGGGCCTGACGACGAGCGAGCGGGAGCGGTTGAAGGAGCTGGAGCGCGAGGTCCGTGAGCTGAAGCGGGCGAATGAGATCCTGCGGAAAGCGTTCGCGTATGTCGCCCAGGCGGAGCTCGACCGCCGGAGGACGTCGCCACGATGGTCCAGTTCATCGCCGACCATCGCGCCGTGTTCGGGGTCGAGCCGATCTGCGCCGTGCTGCCGATCGCCCCGTCGACGGACTCATCGCCATCGGCACCAGCGGACACATCCGACGCGCCGGTCCGCACGGGCGCAGCGCGACGATCAGCGCCGCGTCGAGATTCAGCGGGTCTATGACGCGCACCAGCAGGTCTACGGCCCCCGGAACGTCTGGCAGCCGCTGCGGCGGGACGGCGTCCGCGTGGCGCGCGGCACCGTGGCGCGCCTGATGCGCGCGATGGGCCTTGCCGGGGCCGTCCGGGGCCGGGCCTGGGTCACCACGACCCACGCCGGTGAGGGCGGTCGCCCGGTGGACCTCGTTGACCGCCGATTCGTGGCCACCCGTCCGAATCAGCGCTGGGTCTCCGATTTCACGTACGTCGCAACCTGGGGCGGCTGTGTCTACGTCGCGTTCGTCATCGACGTGTTTGCGCGACGCAGTGTGGGCTGGCGGGTGTCGGCCTCCATGCGCACGGACTGTGTGCTGGATGCGTTGGAGCAGGCGATCGACGCCCGCCGGGGCGACGCCCTCACCGGCCTCGTGCATCACAGTGATGCCGGGTCGCAATATCTCTCGATGCGGTACACGGATCGCCTCGTGGACGCCGGCATCGCGCCGTCGGTCGGCAGCCAAGGCGATGCCTATGACAATGCCCTCGCCGAATCGGTGATCGGCGTGTACAAGACGGAGGTGATTCGACGGAAGGGCCCGTGGCGCACCCTCGAGGCCGTGGAGTTCGCCACCTTGACGTGGGTGGACTGGTTCAACACACGACGACTGTTGGGGCCGCTCGGGGACATTCCACCAGCAGAGTTCGAGGCGCAGTACTATGAGCAGGCTGAGGTGGCCTGATTCAACGAATTCGGTCTCCGAGAAACCCGGTACGATTCAATCGCCGGCAGAAGCCGATCCGGTGTCCGAAGCTGGAGGCCTTCACGGGGGTCATCGATCAGATCCTCCGTGACGATCAGCACCGGCCGAAGAAGCAACGCCACACGGCCAAGCGCATCTGCGAGCGCTTACGCGCGGAGCACGACTTCACGGGCGGCTACACGATCGTCAAAGCCTACGTGCGCGAGCAGAAGCTGGGCGGGCAAGAGATGTTTGTGCCGCTCGCGCATCCACCGGGCGACGCCCAGGTCGACGTCGGCGAAGCGCTGGTGGTCATCGACGGCGTCGAACGCAAGGCGCACGACCTGGTCGTGGATCTGCCGCACAGCGACGACGCGTTCGTGCAGGCCTTTCCGGCGGAGACGACGGAGGCGTTCTGCGATGGGCACAACGCTGCGTTCCACGACTTCGGCGGCGTGCCGCGTCGCATCGTCTACGACAACACCACGCTGGCGGTAGCGCGGATGCTCGGTGACGGCACCCGCCAGCGGACGCGAGTCTTCAGCGAGCTCCAGTCGCACGACGTGTTCGACGATCGCTTCGGGCGGCCAGGGAAGGGCAACGACAAAGGCACGGTGGAAGGGCTGGTCGGCTACGCGCGCCGGAACTTCTTCGTGCCGGTCCCACGCGTCGCCAGTTGGGACGCGTTGAACCTCGACTTGGCGAACAAGTGCCGCGCGCGGCGCGGGCGCCGGTGACGGCGGCACACCGAGACGATCGGGGAGCGCTTCGCGCGCGACCGCCAGGCGTTGTTACCGTTGCCGCCGGTCCCGTATGACGCGTGCGACCAGCGCTCGACGCGGGTCACGTCGCTGTCGCTGGTGCGCGACCGCCGCAACGACGACTCGGTGCCGACCGCCTACGGTCACCGCGCGGTGGTGGTGAAAGGCGACGTGGACGAGGTCGTGATCGTGTGTGGCAGTGAGGAGATCGCCCGCCATCGTCGCAGCTATGACCGTGACGTGTTGATCTTCGATCCGCGGCATGACGTGGCCTTGTTGGAGCGCAAGACCGGGGCGCTCGACCAAGCGGCGCCCCTGGTCGGGTGGGCGCTGCCGGAGGAGTTTCTTCGGCTGCGGCGGCTCTTGGAGGCGCGACTGGGTAAGCCGGGCACGCGCGAGTACGTGCAGGTGTTGCGGCTGCTCGAGGACGTTCGGCTCGCCCACGTCCGCGGCGCCGTCCGGGACGCCCTCACCCTGGGCGTGGTCGGCTTCGACGCCGTCAAGCATCTGACGCTGGGCCGCATCGAACACCGGCCACCCCAGCTCGATCTGGCGCAGTATCCGCATCTGCCGGCCGCGCGCGTGGCGACGACCGCGGCGGCGGACGACCTGGCGCTGCTGGGGGCGGGCACCGAGTGATGGCGACATCGACACTGCTGCTCGACGCGCATCTCAAGGCCCTGCGCCTGCCGACCTTCTTGCGCGAGGACGACAAAGTGGCGCGGCAATGCGCCCACGAAGGGCTGGACTGTCCGCGCTACCTGTTCCGCCTCTGCGAGCTAGCGCTGCTCGACCGCGAGCAGCGCGCCACCGAGCGCCGCATCAAGGCCGCCACGTGTCCGGTCTTGAAGAGTCTCGAGACGTTTGAGTTCCGCGCGATCCCGTCGTTGAACAAGAGCCTGGTGCTGGAGCTGGCCCGCTCAGCGTATCTCGACCGGCGAGAGAACGTGTTGGCGTTGGGCAACTCCGGCACGGGCAAGACGCATCTGGCGCTGGCGGTGGGGCTGGCGGCCTGTCAGAAAGGCTATCGGGTGCGCTTCACCACCGCCGCCGCGTTGGTGAACGACCTGCTCGAGGCCCGGGATGACAAGCGCCGGCTGCGCGTGCAGACGCAGCTCGTCAAGCAGGATGTATTGATCGTGGACGAGCTCGGCTACGTCCCGTTGGCGAAGACCAGCGCCGAGCTGCTGTTCGAGATCTTCTCCCAGCGCGACGAGCAAGCATCGACGCGCGTGACCTCGAATCTGCCCTTCAACGAATGGACCGAGATCTTCGGCTCCGAACGGTTGACTGGCGCGCGGCTCGACCGGCTGACCCATCACGTCCACATCCTCGAGCTGAACGGCGACAGCTATCGCCTCGAACACAGCAAGAAAGCCCGCCAACACCCTGCCGCTCCGACTTCCTGAAGTCTCCCCCCGCCACGCCGCTGTCAGGAACTTCGACCCGCTGCCGGATGGTCTAGTTTTCCTCCGCCACCGTGGTCTAGTTTTACTCCGCCCTTGACAGGGCGGGCCGACGCGGCCGACTCCGGGCACGCACCTCGCCCGACCGAGGTTCCACGCCGGCCCTGAGACCGCTGGTCTCTGCCCGCGACCAGTCGGTTCTCAGGCGTCCGGGCCCTCGGGACCGTTCGCCCCGCAGTTCCAACACTGGACGAACTGGCCCTCGTTGACTTCCTGGCAGCTCGGGCACGTCCAGCCTGTTGGCGCCGGGCCCCGTACGTCACCCCGCGACCCCATCGGTTATCGTCGCGAGGCGATGTAATGGCGAAAACGATCGAACTGGCGCCAGTTTTCGGTGGGAGCAGCCGCGAAATCACTTGCGGTAGATATTGCTCATCGTCGAGCGCCGAGATCGCGCGAGCCGGAGGCGTGTTCGATGCCCTGAGAAAACTCGGGTGTTATCGACGCACGCGGCTTCGTAATGCTGAACGGGGTCTTCGCGGATCGCCTCTATCCGCGGTCAAACCGGAGTGCAGGCGGGACGCGATTAACCGAGGCCGAGCCGACCGCGAAAGAGGAGCGCCCACACCAGCAGCCAGAGCGCCACTGCCCCCGCGCTGATGCCGAAGACCAACACCGGATGGTAGGCCAGCGCCAGCGGAATGGCGGCGCTGGTCCACAACCCGCCGCCCATGAACGGCTCGTGCATGAGCTGCTTGTAGCCGAAGGCCGAGGTCGCATCGGTGTCGCCTTCGGGATCGACGACGCGCAACAGCAAGAGCCCGGTGGCGGTGACGCCCATCGACTGCCCCATCTCGGCGATCGAGCGCTCGAACCATGAATCCGCTGGCAGGAGGCGGCGCGCCAACCACATCACGCAGAAAACGTTCCACAGTACGCCGGCGGCGACAAGGATCGCCAAGGGCACGAGCTCCCCCAGCACCACCTCCACGTTGATGGTCGAGATCGCGGCCACCACCAAGAAATCCATGGCGGTGCCCGAGAGGCGTTGCATGAGGCGATGGTCGAGCGGATTGCGCGTGGTGAAGTTGGCGAAGAAGAGCTGCACCACCAAGCCACCGATCATGCACAGGGGAAAGAGGGGGAAAGTGTCGAAGAAGGCGCGGCCGTCGGTGCTCGGCGGCCACACCAGGAGTTCGACCCGTACCAGGCCGCCGTGGATCAGATAGCCAATGAAGACACCGAGACCGATGATGGCAAGATGGAAGCCGAGGCTGTCGATTGACGCCGCCGACACGGTCTGGCTCCCGGCACTCGGCCGCTCAGCTGGGTCGTAGACGCCGACGATACTGCTCTCGGGCATGTCCTCAATGCGCTTCAGCTGCCTGGTGTAGCCCCGGCGCGCCGCCCAGTTGACGAGCGCCATCCCGACGATGATGGCGAATAGGACACCGCAGGTCGCCGAGGTGAGGGCCAGATCCCTGCCCTCGGGCCAGGCATAGGCATCGAAGACCGGTTCCAGGCCAGCGGCCGTGCCGTGCCCTCCCTCGAAGCCGACCGGAATGATGGTGCCGATGGCCCCCCGGACGCCAAATACCGGCGTCAGCAACACGATCGCCACCCCGAGGCCGACGACGTACTGGCCCCAGGCGACGATCTGGCCGTACGCCAACTGCGGCCCGGCGATCTCCCAGATGCGTCTGATCGGCGGAATGAACACGCCCAGGAAGAGGGCCGAGAACACGATGTTGATGAGGAATCCCGGCAGCTGATTCCACCCCGCCATCGTCGCTGCGGGCAGGGCGCCACCGATCATCTGCACGAGCATCAGCCCGAGCAGACCGCCGATCACCGAAGCCGGCAGGTAGAGCTTCTGGAACAGGCGGATCTCGACGCGCAGGAGCTTGCCGACCACCAGCAGGATGCACAGCGCGCTGAAGGAGAGGACGATATTCATAGGATTCGGATGCGAGTCATCGAGTCAGTCGTGCCGCACGGTGCGCCCAAGGCGACGAGACTATAGGACGATAGGGGGTTGTGTTGCAACTGTGGCCGGCGGCGGCTGGTAGCCTAAAGAGATGGTGAAGAAGGCAATCCGACCGGCGATCTTCAAGTGGCGGCAAACGGAGCCCGCACTGATTCTGTGCGCCGTGCGCTGGTACCTGCGGTACTCGCTCTCGTTCCGCGATGTCGAAGAGCTGCTCCGCGAGCGCGGCCTGGAAGTGGACCACACGACAATTTGGCACTGGGTCCAGCGCGTCGGTCCCGAACTGGAGGAACGGCTGCGCCGTCATCTCAAGCCAACCAATAAGTCCTGGCGTGTCGATGAGACCTACGTTCGTGTCAAGGGCCGTTGGTGCTACCTCTACCGAGCCATCGATTCCAGCGGCGCCACGATCGACTTCGTGCTCTCGGGGTGGCGCGATGCCGCTACGGCCACACGCTGGTTCCGCAAGGCGCTGACTGATCCGTCGCATCCTCAGCCCCGCGTCCTCAACACGGACCAGGCCCGTCTCTACGGCTCGGCAATGGCGGGGGTGAAAAAGGCAGGAATCCTGCGACGCCGTTGCCGCCACCGACCTGTCCAATACGTGAACAACATCGCGGAGCCGGATCATCGAGCGATCAAACGACGCGTGACGGCGAAGCAGGGCTTTCGTGCATTCCACGCGGCGCGGCGAACGATCCAAGGCTACGAGGCCATGCACATGATCCGGAAGGGGCAGGCGCGGTGGGTGAGCGGTTCGGATGGTCGGCGACAGATTCAGTTCATCAACAAGCTGTTCGGGGTGGTTGCATGAGACGGCGCCTGCTCGACCCGACCCATCGCTCTCCTGCCTCTTTTTGAAAGATGCAACACATCCCAGTATAGTCCATCTTAGCGTCTCGGGACGCGAAGATGGCTCATTGTCGGGTGTGTCACGCGCCACTCGCTGCGCCCCGCTATCGGTACTGCTCGACAGCCTGTGCCGCCGACGGTCGCCGATCGCGACGCCGCAAGCGGCCGACGCGGGGGCGATGTGCACACTGTCGCCGCTCCTTCGGTCGCCGCCGCCGCGGCAATCGCTACTGCCGGTCCGCGTGCCGGAAGGCGGCCTGGCGACGGGCACACGCCCACGAGGACCCGCTGACGCTCCTGCGCCAGGACGTCCGGGCGATGGGGCTGCAACTCAGGCCACCGCCAACGGCGGCCCCGTCGAGATGTCGTTGTGGCGGACCGGTCATGCTGATCACTGAGAATCATCCGCATGACTTGCTCACGGCGAAAGGGTGCCGCCGCTGCCTCACGCCAGACGTGCTGCGCTGTCGCCATGCGCATGCGGAACCGCCGCGCCGGGCCGGCTATCGAGCCTGCGTCGCGTGCGGGGCACAGATACTGACGGTGCGTCGGACAGGATCGGTTCTCAGTCTGCGGAACCGCTGAACGCTACCCTCACCAGGAACGAGCTCGAAGGCGACCGACGTCGACGCGGTGTCACTCGTGAGCATTCGGCCTGCGCCACAGATCGTGGCGCGAAGGGGTCTGATCGCACTGACTGACTCCGCGCTTCTTTAATGGGGCCTGGTCGGATTTCGACGGGAGATACGGCTTCAACGCTTCTTCACCTTTCCAAAGGCGTTCGACGGCACGTCGTTCCCACTCCCGCGGGTCGGTGACGGCGAGTCGGAGACCGTCCAGGTCGACGTATGCGAGCGCTTCGGCCTCGACCGTTTCACTCCACGTGCGCCCGCACCCAGGACAACGAGCCGACAGGGCGATAAACGAAAACCCTTCCTCCGTCTCCTCCACGAGCTCATCTTTGATGACCGGGGCGCCGTCACACCGGGTGTGCTCAGCGACGAACGTCCAGTAGCGGTCCTCCCACGTCGCCGCAACCTCGTCCTCCTCGTGCATCGAGATCAACCTTTCTTGAAGAAAACCCTCGCGGTTCCTGCGGTGGCCCCTCGCCCCGAACTATTCCGCACCCCCTCATCCAGCCCGCCTGGCTTCAGCCAGTTGAAGCCCGCGGGCCCACTGGCGGAGCTGGCCCACTCCCCAC
>CBDCGH010000009.1:0-6569 GCA_965216615.1 Vicinamibacterales bacterium
CGACTATGTCATCCGACGCAGGGCGGATGGACGGACGAAACGCGACATCATCCGATGCCTTAAACGCTTTCTCGCTCGGGAAATCTATCAGCGCGTCATGAGAGACTTCCGCACGCGCCAACAGTTCAGTGAAGCCTCCTGAGCGGCCGTCTTGACATATAGGGGCGTCAATGCCGCATGGCGTGACCACACCACAGCGTGGGTGCCGACTCGTGTTCGATGCTCCAGATTCCGAGGCCAGGAATATCATCTGCAAGCCATCGTGGCCACACCTCAGGCTTTCTACCAGAGGACAGCCACGGGTCCTTGCTCGAGAATCGAACCCCGTGAATGAACACAACGTGCCTGTCAATGGGCGCGCGACTCGAGAGGGGAACTAGTCTCGCCAGGATGAACTCCCAGGAAAGTGAAAAACGGTGCCGGAGCGGGGTTATAGCCTTAGCACGCCTGGCGCGTCAACGGCCGCCGGCGACGAAGCCGTTGACGATTTGCTCATAGAGCGACCTGTCTAACTCTGCGAAATCAAAGAGGGCAAACAGGGGCGCCGTCAGTTCGATGACCTTGTCAACGAGCTGGCCTTCGAATTCGTCGAGACTCCCTGTTATCTCGAGGTCGTCGATGACGTCCTCGTCGGCGACGCGTCGCTGAATCGGAGGCAAACGACCAGTTGCCGATACCCAGCGGCGTCCTCGAAGCCCCCCGTAGCGCATGGCGACACTCAGTCTGGCAGACCGGTCGACCCCAAGCTGCGAGTACAGGCGAATGCAATACAGGCTTGCCTCTGTCGCGCGAATCGTTCTCGTGTCGAAGAAGAAGAGTTGACCGACCTGATCTGGCTGCCACTTGTCCTCAGATAGCGATCCCAGAAAGTAGAAGTCTCCGTTCGTTCGAATTGACCAGTAGTCAAAAGAGTCTCTCGTGTCTGGCTGAACAGATGCAACGATTCCGTCGGCGCGCTGCCTTGGTGCACAACTCCATTGAGGGCTGAGAGTCTCCCGTGATTCCGCCTGCCGGTCATCCGATCATCTCGCCATCGGGTATCCCGAGCGCCGTCATGGTGTTCAGGATCTTGCACCCCAACCTCACCTCGACTCTCTGGGACGCCAGTCCCCTCGCTCGCATCGCTGAGCCCAGGATGGCCTTGTAGCGGTGGAACGTCGTCTCCACCTTGCTTCGCCTGCTGTAGCCCGATGCGACGTACCACTTCCGTTTCCCAACACGTGATCGTGCTCGGATGTTACGATTCCGCTGTCGCGTGCCCGCGGAGTCGAGCGCGAGCTGAGCGCCCTTTCGTGGCGGTATCAGCACCTTCGGCGATCGATGAGCACGGTGATGCTCCAGCGTCTTCTCGACGTCGCCGGTGTCGTACGCGGCGTCGGCCTTGGCCGAGGCGATGGGACGCTCGATCTGGCCGACGAGTGACGCCACCCGGGAAGCGTCTCGAGCCCGCTTGCTCGTGAGCTCGCCGGCGACCACGTCACTGGTTTGCTCATCCACAGCGAGGTGCAGCTTGCGGTAGTCCCTGGCTTTCGGCGGAGTGCGCCACTGGCCGACGTGCACTGAAAGACCGCTGCTGTCGATGCGGAGGTGGACGGGCTTCACGGTTCGCCTCTCGTAGGAAGCAACCTTCCCCAGCCTCGCCTTGCGCCTCGAGATCGTGCTGTGGTCGGGCACGTCGTTGTCCAGATTCAGGAGCGTCAGCAGCGAGCGCAGGAAGCCCTCAGTCTGCCTGGACTCCTGCGCCCTAGGGTTTTCTTGGACACTTGATTGCGAGAGAGTTCTCGCAGGAGGAGTGTCGAGATGAGGAAGCACGTTGAGGAATCGGTGGCGCCCGGCGTGGCCGCCGGGCGCGGCCGTGGGGGTCGGTTCTCGGCCGGGCGCAAGCGTGAGGTAGTGATGCGTCTGTTGCGCGGGGAGGACCTCGAGTCCGTGTCGCGGGCGGTGGGGATCACGGCGGCGCGGGCGTCGCACTGGCGGGCTCAGTTTCTGGCTGCGGGGCAGGCGGGCCTCAAGAGCCGCGCACCGGATGCTCGGGACGACGACCATCGTCGGCTGCAGGCCAAGATCGGCGAGCTGCTGATGGAGACCGAGTTACTGTACGCGAAGGTGGACCAGCTGGAGGCCGGCGGCCCTTTGGCCCGGCGGAGGTCGACGCGATGAGTGGCGCCCAGTCGATCTCCACCCGTCGGGCGTCTGGCGTGCAGCGGGTCTGCCGCGTGTGGCACCGCGCCCGCTCCAGTGTGTATGCGCGGCGGCAGGCGACACGGTCTCCTGCACGGTGTCGTCGTCGCGGGCCGATCGGCGCGGCCCCGGACGACGTCCTGGTGGCCCACATTCGCCGGGTGCTCGAAGCCTCGCCGTTTCATGGCGAGGGCTACCGAAAAGCCTGGGCGAAGCTGCGGGTCGCGGGGATGCGCACCTCGAAGGAGCGGGTGCGCCGGTTGATGCGCGAGCACGACCTCCAAGCCCCGCCGCGCGCGGGCCACGCGCATGGGCCGACGGCGCACGACGGGACCATCACCACCGAGGCGCCCGACGTGAGGTGGGGCACAGACATGACGGCCACCGTGACGGTCGCCGAGGGGGCGGCCTGCGTCTTCGTGGCCGTCGATCACTGCGCGACCGCATGCATCGGGCTCCATGCCACCACGCGCGGGACCCGCTTCGAGGCCCGGGAGCCGATCCGCCAGGGCATCCGCGAACGCTTCGGGGGCATCGGCGACGGCGTGGCCCGTGGGCTGCGGCTGCGGCACGACCACGGGTCGAACTACTTGGCCGACGATTTTCAACAGGCGGTCGCGTTCTTCGGCATCGAAAGCTCCCCGAGCTTCGTGCGGGAGCCCGAAGGCAACGGCGTCGCGGAGCGCTTCATCCGCACGCTGAAGGAGAATCTGTTGTGGGTGCGGAGCTTCGAGACGATCGAGGAGCTCCGCCTGGCCGTGCTCGAGTTCAAGCGGACGTACAACGAGCAGTGGATGCTGGAGAAGTACGACGACCGAAGCCCGGCCCAGGTGCGACGCGACCTCCTCGGGCTGGACGCGGCGGCGTAGAAGCGAATACCGTCAAACCACTGTCCAAGAACCCTGAGGCGGTACAGGACGCCAGGCCAAACACCACGCCCAAGGTGACCGTCGTCTCGATGGCGTGGTTCGAGTACTTGCGTTGTCGGCCTGGCTTCCTGCGCGTCGGCCTCGGCGAGTTCCAGTTGGCGAGCTTGCCATCGGTGAGTCCGAGCCAGACGGTCAGACTCCCGCGAGCGCGGAGACCCGTCTCGTACTCCCGCCAATTCCGGACACGGTAGGCCTTCTGGACGTACTTCCGCTGGGTGCGCTTGAAACTCGTCATGCGGGACCTCGGATCTCGGGGTGGAGGGCAATTATTGACCGAGATCGCGAGTTGTGCACCAAGGCCGGCCAACGGCGACAAACAGTGGGGGCTCGTGATACTCGAGAAGAGCGCGCACCACGAACTACCAGCCGAACCGCCGCCGAACCGCGACCCGCTCCGGCGACACCTGCACGTCGATATCCCGCGTCACGCGGTTGTCCGGCCAGGCAAGCAGCACCGCCCCCAGGGCTATGGCGCCGATGCCGGTCCAGGCGAGCTTGGGGTGCGAGAGCGTCGCTTCGGTCGTCGCGTCGCGGACGTCCGTATCAAACGGAGGACTGGGGCTGACGTAGAGGCATTGCGTTGGCTGGTTCTGGTAGGTGTGCGTACTGTAGCCCTCGGGGCACACGTCGAACGTGAAGTCGAACGCCGCAAATACGAGACCTACTCCGGCCGAAAGGGTCACGATGCCCGTCGTCGTGCGCGACCACTGTTGCGCCGAGGCCGGTGCCGCTGACACCAGGAGGAAAACGCACGCCGCCGTACCGATCTTCTTCATCGCCGCCACTCCTTTATACGACAGCTCCTGCCGGGCCCGGAGCCGGTGTGACTGTTCTCATTCTGACCGCAGGGCATCGTCGTCGGCCGTAACACGTGGCGAGCGTGCCACGGAGGGCGTTGGTGCACGAATACGGTACGACGTTTCGAGGCAACAGACCAGACTGAAAGAATGAAGTCGAGGGTTCATCCAAAATACAAGACGAAATACCGCGTCAAGAACTGGGCATCCTCCGATCGAGCTCTGGTTCGCCGAGGCGACATCACCATCTGGTTATCTCCGGCGGCCATCGCCGCCTGGGAACCGGACCGAGCGGGCACACGGGGTGCGCAGCGGAAGTACTCGGACCTCGCGATTGAATCGGCCCTGACGCTGCGTCTTCTCTTCCATCTGCCGCTCCGGCAGGCCGAGGGTGTTCTCACGGCGCTCTTCGTATTGATGGGGCTCGATCTGCGGGTGCCCGATCACACGACCTTGTCCCGCCGTGGCCGGCACCTCGATCTCTCGCGACGGCGCGTACCAAAGCGCGCGGGCCTTCACCTCATCATCGACAGCAGTGGGCTATCGATCTTCGGCGAGGGGGAATGGGCTCCGGCGAAGCATGGACGTCGCGCCCGCCGGGGCTGGAAGACGCGCCATCTGGGTGTCGATCCGACCGGCGTGATCGTCGCGCACGCCCTCACCGAGGCCACGCTCGATGACGCGACGACTGGCGTCGAGCTGATCGCGGCGGTCAACCGGATCGACGAGGATTATTTCGACGGGGAAGACCTGTAAGGCGCTCGTCGTGTCGATTCTCGTGCCGCAGGAGCGACTCTGGGTCGACGACCTTCCCGCCTCGGCGAACCTCGGGTAACACCGGCGCGCGCCGTGTGATCGTTTTAACGTCCTTCACCTCGAGCCGCTGAAGCGAACGCTTGAGATCGAAGGCCACCCGCTCGGCCTTGATCGCGGTCTTGAGCACCGGTGTTTTCGGTGGCAATCCCAAACGCAACTTGAGAGCCACCTCGGACAGGCCCGCGTGCGCCTGGCCCACCGTGCTGAGCAGGTGTTCTCGTTCGTCTTCGGTCATATTCTCTGGATTGTAGGCGAGCATTGCTTGAGGACGCGAGGCGAACGATGCGTAGGGAGCGACCGGTAGTCCCACCGATGGGCAGCCACGGTGTAGTCTCCTCGGGGTAGAGTGCTGCCGCGGAGGGACCGATTCAGGGGAGTGGAGCGCGTCCGAATGTCGCGGCCCGCGGGAACGTATCCGCACTACTTGTACGTAGGTGACGTGTTTAGTCGTGAAAAACTCGCCGGAATCACAGGATTTTGTGGATAATGCCCAGGCGCGGCGCTGAGCGGCCCCAGGAGTCGCGAACGACGGCCGACGGGGCGCCCGCAGGAGCCGGCCCGCGTTCGCCCGTCACGGGGCAATCTCGTGGGTGAAACCGGCCTTTGAGAGCCGCTATCCCACGAGACGGAGCGAACTGGTCGTTGGAGGGATCGCGGGGTCGATGGCGAGAGTTCCGCGGGGGTCGTACTCACTCCATTAAAGTGATGGGCGGTGGGCGCAACGAATCCTTTTTTGTCAGCGGTCAGCGGCCTCGCGCAACGCATGTGCGCTTCATTCTGGTGGAGCGTGGCGATACCGGATGACCCGGTAGCTCGGATTCTGCACAACGGGACGATTTGCTATGTCAATACGAGCTCGCGTCGCATAGGAATCACAGCGAATCACGTCTATAAGGAATACCTGGCTGACAAAGAAGCACATGACGCTGAAGCGATAGAGTGCCAGTTCGGCAGCTCAACAATCTATCCTGAAGAGCGCATGATCGACGGTAGCGAGGAATGGGATATTGCGACATTTGATCTCCCCGACGTGTTCGTCGGCGCATCTCTAAATCCCAAGTCATATCACCACGCAGTCAGATGGCCGCCACATCGCGCCCAGAAGTCAGATCTCGTGATGTATGGCGGTTTCTCTGGCGTTTTGCGTAAGGAGAAGGGTCCCATCGCCGATCTGCCATTCCAGTGGGTGGCTGGCCGTGTAAGTGAAGTGACTGACGATGCCATTACTCTTGAGCCTGATTTCGAGAAGATGCGATGGCAAGGGCCTGAGACCAACGACAATCCCGGCGGTTGGAGTGGCGGTCCCGTGTTCAGATCGGTCGAGGATGAACCGATCGCGCGGCTAGAGCTTATTGGCATTATTTCCCGGTCATTGGGCCAGTCTGTCTTTGCAAGGCATGCCGATGCTGTACAAACTGACGGCACCTTGCGCTTGCGCTGAGGGAGAGCCCGCAACGGCTTATTCCACGAGGCGCCTTGGCAGGCCTGAAACCGAGGTGTGCTGTCCTCTGGCACCTGACGTTGCACTTTACCGCACCCGGTTCCCTGGACACACATTTGTGCTATGCCGCCTGGCGTAGCTCATACTCCTCGCGCGCCTCGATCGGCGTTTGATACCCAAGCTTCTCAAGGCGCCAGGTCTGGTTGTACCGCTACACGAAGTCGGCCACGGCGGCGCGGACGGCCTCGAGGTTCTGAAAGATTCGGCCGTGGATCGCTTGCTCCTTGAGCGTACGATTCCACCGCTCCGCCACCCCGTTCGTTTCCGGTTCCTCGACAAAGCCGAAGCTGGGGTGGATCCTCCAATACCGGATCTGCTTGAGGAAGTGGTCTGACAGGTACTGAC
>CBDCGH010000010.1:0-27901 GCA_965216615.1 Vicinamibacterales bacterium
GTGGTTCCGGCAGTAGGTCTCCCGCAAGGTGCTCGCGAATGAGCTGGTCGTACGGCACATCGTCGTTGAACGCCCGAATGAGATAGTCGCGATACTGCCAGGCATGCGGGATGTCCGGATCAAACTCCAGGCCGTTGGATTCGGTGTAGCGGAAGAGGTCCATCCAGTGTCGAGCCCAGCGCTCGCCAACGTGAGGTGACGACAGATACCGATCGACGAGGTCGGGATACGCGGTTGGCGAGCCGTCGCCGACGAACCGTGCGATTTCAGCCGGCGTAGGCGGCAAGCCGCGCAGGTCGAACGATAGGCGCCGGATGATCGCCCAACGGTCCGCGTCCGACGCCGGCTCGAGGCCGTTCGCCTCGAGCGTCGCGAGGATGAACCGGTCGACCAGCGTCGCCGGCCAGTTTTCGTCGGTGACGGTCGGCGGGTCGGACGCCTCGACCGGCTGCCACGCCCAGTGGGTGCGCCGACGTTCCAGCAGGTCGAACGGTGCCGACGGATCCGGCGTATCCGCGGCGACGGACGCGGTTGCCGCCGGCCACGGCGCGCCCATCGCCACCCACTCGGTCAGTGCTGCGATGGCGTCGTCGGCCAGTGGCCCGTTCGGCGGCATGAGTACGGGCCGTCCGTGCAGGCGCTGCACCAGCGCGCTATTTTCTGGTTGCCCGGGAACGAGAGCCGGCCCTGAGTCGCCTCCGGCCAGCAGCCCATCTCGGCTATCGAGCCGAAGGCCGGCAAACGGCGCGTCGACGCGCCCGCTATGGCACCGGTAGCAGTTGTCAGCGAGGAGCGGACGGATCGTAGTCTCGAAGAACTCGGCCTGCTCCGTCGTCGGCGGCTCCGCGGTGGATGCGGGCGCCTGTGCCGCGACAGAACTGCCGATCCACGCTAGACCGGGAATCAAGGCAGCGAGCGCCAGCCGTCCCACCAGTGTGCGATCAAATCGGGTCATAGAACCCCGCTGAACCTCGCTGAACATCACCGATCGATTCAAGGGGATCATAGACCCAGTCGCTCCATACATTCCAGCCTTGTTGGTTGGGTGGTCACTCTACCAAACGTCGCCTGGCCGCCAGTCGCAGACGATGGCTCCGTCGAGATCGAGGCGGGGTGACCGGGGCGTCCGCAGAATCATGATATCGCCGTCGTCGTTGGGTGTGGCTTCCGGCCCGTCGGGACCCTCCATGAAGGTCGGTCCACGCCAGCGTTCCCAGCCGAGCGTCTCGTAGAAGCCGTGAGCGCCGGTTGAGAGGACGCCCAACGGATAGCCCCCTCGGATCAGCTCCCCAATGCGCTTCATGACGGCCCCGCCGCAGCCCTGTCGCCTGTGCGCCGTCTCCGTCGCAACGGCCTCGACGAACCCAACGCGCAATCTCGTACCAGTGCACGTGATGGTGCGTTCGACGAGTGATCCGTGGCTGACCACTCGTTGCGAACGGGTCAGCCACACGTGCGTGCCTCCGACCGCATGATCCCAATCGTGATCGGAGAAGTCCCCATCGAACGCGGCATCGAGTAGGGCGCGAAGGTCGCGCGCGAGGGACGGGGAAAGCGCGGCGGTAGGGCCCTCAGAGAGTGTGGGAATCCGGGTCACGGCGACCTCAATATGTTACCGTTGCTGCCGACCGTCGACTGGACTGTGGAAAGGACTGACGATGACGAACCAAGCGAGCCGTCGTGACGTGCTCAAGGGTAGCCTCGCGCTGGCTGGCCTGAGCGTATTCGGAGTCCCAGAATGGGTCATGCCGGCCTTGGCCCAGGGGGAGACGCTTGTTCCGTTTACGGACTTACCAGACACGATTACCCTCGAGCGGACGCCGGAGCGGCGCATTATCGACGTTCGGATGATTGATGGCGTGTTCACGCCTCGCGAGCAGTTCTTCACGACGCAGCACTATGGACACCCGGAGATCGATCTCACCAGTTATCGCCTGCGCGTGTCCGGGCTCTTGGACCAAGAGCTGTCGCTTTCGATGGATGACATCCGTGCGATGCCCGGTCGCGAGCTCGTGTTCGGATTCGAGTGTTCGGGAAACCGCGGTCCGCTCAATGGTTTGTCCAGCAATGGTCGCTGGGCCGGCGTGTCGCTCCAGACCGTTCTAGACAGTGCCGGCGTGCAGGCCGATGCGCGGGAGTTCGTCTTCTTCGGTGCCGACCACGGCGAGGAGGAGGTGCTGTTTCGAGGCCAGACGTACACCGTCGACCAGCAGTACGGACGCAGCCTCAGGCGCGACCAGGCGCTGTCGCCTGAACCGATGCTCGCCTACGACCTCAACGGTGAGCCGTTGACCGCACACCAAGGGTTTCCGCTACGGTTGTTGGTCCCTGGGTGGTATGGCGCGCCGAACGTGAAGTACCTCTCCGAGATCCACGTCCAGCAGGACCAGTACCTCGGCAAGTTCCAGGCACGCTGGTATCGCACCCTCAAGGGCGAGGCGGTGAACGGCGAGATGAAGTGGAAGGAAACCGCCATTACCACGATGCAGTTGAAGTCGTTTATCGCCCGAGTGACCACTAACGGCGAGCGCCATCAGGTGTTCGGCGTCATCCTCAACGACGGCACGCCAATCCGGTCGGTGGAGGTCAAGGTGGACGGAGGCGGGTGGCGGGCGGCCACGCTCGATCCGGCAACCAGCGAGAAATACTCGTGGAAGTTTTTCACCTACGATTGGACTGGCGCGACTCCCGGCGAGCACACGATCGTGTCGCGAGTGACCGACGTCAATGGTGTGGTTCAACCGACCGAGGACGAGCTGAAGGTCAAGCACACCTTCCTCGAGCACAACGCGCAGCTTCCGCGGACCGTGATGGTCGCGTAACCGGGTCAGTCGGCCCGGCTGATTGACGGACTCGTTCGGTGTGGCGGATCGAGCGCGGCCATGATCACGCGTCTTCTCTATATCGCGCTCGGGCTCGCGATTCTCGCGGGCTTGCTTGTCACCATGACAGTGGGGTGGCGACCCTTCATCGGACCCAGGGCGCGTGAGCTGACGGATCGGACGTTTTCTGTCACCGACGTTCGGATGGTGCGGGGGCGTTATCTCGTGAGAAGCGTGGCCGGATGCCTCGCGTCCCATTCCGACGTCGACACTGGGCGGGGTGTGCCCACCGAGGCCGCCATGGACGGCGGGGGGGAAGGTGATGGCCGCCGAGAGGTTGCCCTGGCTCGTCGCCCCTAACTTGACGCCCGACCCTGAAACGGGCATTGGGACTTGGAGCGACGACATGTTGGCCAGAGCGATACGCGAGGGTATCGGCCACGACGGTCGTGCGCTGTTTCCGATGATGCCGTACCCGGTTTACCGCGAGATATCAGACGAAGACCTAGGAGTCTGCGCCGCAGGAGGTGCGGCGGCGTGAAATGGGGCGTCGGCCCATGCTGTGCGTCATTGTGCCGGAGCGACTTCGGCGGTCGGCCGACGAGGGAGCTCCTCGGCGAAGGGCGAAGCAGATAGCAAGATTCGGCCTTGCGGGGCCGCCTGGCCCGCCACAGAGCCCGATGCGCGCCGATCGGTCGTCGTTGCGAGCCTCATTCCCCGCGTGTTACGCCGCCATCAGGGCGTGCAGGCGCTTGGTGTTCAACGCCAGGCACACCAAGTCCCACTCGCCCTGCACCGTCGCCAGCCCCCGCAGGCTGAAGCGTCGGAATCCCAGCACGTGCTTGATCCAGCCGTTGGGAGCCTCCGACAGCCACGTGCGTTCTGCCTACGCCGCACGGCCCGCCGGCCTCGACAGCTTCTCGGCCATGCGACTCGTCGCGGGATACTGCTCCGGGTCGCGGGGCCTGGCCGCCTTTCCCTCCCGGCCCCAGGACACATACCCGTCGATGCCTCGCGTTTCCAGGTCCGCCAAGTCCCGCTCGTTGCTGTAGCCGGCGTCCGCCAGCACCGTCTCCGGCTGCTCGCCGACCGTCTCCGCCAGCGCGTCGAGCAGCGCCGGCACACCACCCTGGTCGCTCGCGTTCGCCGTCACCTCCGTCGCCACCACCAACTGGTGCGCACCATCGACCGCCACCTGCGCGTTGTCGCACTGCTGGAACCCGTCGTTGCTCGTCTTCATGATCCCGCTCTCCGGGTCCGTGAAGTGGCTCTGCGCCTTCGCGTCCGGCTCGCCATACGACCGCGTGTAGGGCGGCCCGCCCTTCGGGTTCCGGTCTTGGTCCGGCTGCCGACCGCGGGCGTCGTCCGCTGCCCGCTGCTGCGCCTCCAACCGCGACTTCGCCGCCCGGATCGCCGCCAGACGGTCTTCCCGGCGGCGCCACTCCGCCGGCAACTCGTCGCCCCGCACGGCCGCCCCCAACCGCGCGTCCTCGGCCGCGTCGGCCGCGCCAGCCGCCGCCAGCCGCGCCTCCATCTCCCCCCGCAGCCGCCGCTCCTCCTTTGCCATCCGCCCGGAGCTCATCGCCTTCCGTTGGCTCGCGTTCGCCCGCCCCTTCGTGCCGTCAATCGACAGCTTCCCGAAGCGCGCCAGACCCAATTCCCGCGCCAGACGCACCACCGCTACAAACAGCTCCTTGAAGTCCGACACGTGCCGCCGCCGGAACTCGCACAGCGTCCGATGTTGCGGGAAGTTGCCCGCCCCCAACACCCGGAACGCCCCGTCCTCTTCCAGCTTCCGCGCGATCCCGCGCGACGAAAACACCCCCGTCGCATACGCATACAGCAGCACCTTCACCATCATCCGCGGTGCATCGGGCGCGTTGCGCCGACCGTCCCCCGCATACGGCGCGTAGAACGCCGTCAAATCCACACCGTCCGCCAGGTCGCTGACGTGGTGCGCCACGTGGCCCTCCGGCAACCACGCCCGCAGGTCCGCCGGC
The DNA here is from genome assembly GCA_965216615.1 of Vicinamibacterales bacterium. Lineage (GTDB taxonomy): Bacteria > Acidobacteriota > Vicinamibacteria > Vicinamibacterales > UBA8438 > CAUZIB01. The sequence goes on from CBDCGH010000010.1 coordinate 4,823, forward strand.
AACAGCAGCATCTGATCCGGTGCGTAGGGACGGAACGTCGTCGACATCAGGTCCTTTCCTCCTCGGCTCGCCTACAATTGTCGCACCGTTTCTGCGGCGCAGACTCCTAGCGGCGATCATCGTGTATCTTCGGTCTCTTCTGCCGGTGCATCGTGCGCAGCCGCGGACCGAGGTGCCCTTTCCGCCAGGACCGCTCATCAACACCGTGCCCGAGCCGGTCGGTGACGAGGTGCCGTCGCCTGATCTTCGTGACCCCGTCAGCCGAGGGAAGTATTTGGCGGCGCTCGGCGCCTGCGTAGACTGCCATACGCCCATGAACGATCGAGGCGAGAAGCTCGTCGGCCTCGAGTTCGGGGGCGGCTTCGTGCTGCAGGACAGTGCCGACCGGGTAGCCAGCTCCAACCTCACGCCGCACCCATCTGGGATCCCGTACTACACCGAGGAGTTGTTCGTCGAGGTCATGCGTACCGGGCGCGTGATCTCGCGGCAGCTCAGCGATATCATGCCGTGGTGGGTGTACCGACAGATGGGCGACGAGGACCTGCGCGCCATCTTTGCCTATCTGAAGACGCTACCGCCCGCGAGGCATCGTGTGGACAACTCGCTGGAGCCGACGCGTTGTGGGATCTGCGGACTCGAACACGGCGCAGGGCAGGACAACGCGCCGCGTCGACCCAAGTCTTAGAGCAGTGACGCTTCCGCGACGAGTTGGGGCATCTGCTCGAAGAGCGCTTCGGTGCGTCCTTCCAGTCCCAGGAGCTTCGTGCTGGCCAGCGCTTCCAGATCCAGATCGGGCTGCTGGTCGGGCCCGAGTTGCAGCCTGGCGCACATACTGTTCGCCAAGCTGACCACGGCACAAAGGTCCGTCGCGTTCTCGGCCATCGTCGGGTCGTGATGGAAGCGAATCGCCTGACCAATATGCGGCGGAAATCCCCAGGCCGACACGACGACGTATCCGACATCTGTGTGGTCGAACTTGAAGATCCGCTGCTCGGCGCTGAGCAACGATGCGGCCGACCCGTCCTCGATCAGTGCAATGGCCTCGCCATACTTGTCGTGGAAGACGTCGTCCATGATCGGACGTCCGATGTCGTGCAGCAACCCCGCCATGAACGCTTCCTCTGGATCACCGATTCCGCTCTGCTTGGCGAGATGCTGGCTCATGCAGGCGACCGCGAGCGCGTGCTCCCAGAGAATTCTGCCTTTAAAGTTGCTCTTCTTGCTCTGGTGCAGGCCCTCAAGCCCGGCCGCGAGGAGCACCGACTGGACCCGTGTGATGCCCACGAGGTTGATCGCCCGATCGAGCGTCGTGATCGTGCAGCGGGCGCCGAAGAACGCCGAGTTGGCGAGCCGGAGGAAGCGGGCGGCCAGACCCTGGTCGCGTCGGATCGTTTGCTCGAGCTTTTTCAGGTCCGAATCGGGGTCTTCCGCGAGGCGCATCGCACGCAGCGCGATGTCTGGCAGCGAGGGCAGGTCGCCGAGCGAGGCCACGAGCTCTCGCAGCTGATCCTCGCCCAACGGTGTGCGGGCCGGTTCTGACTCGGTGGCGCTCTCGGCCGTCGACGCTTCGGGTGTGCTTACAGACATCTCTGCGGGGCTAATCGGCTGGGCAGGGCCAAACATAAATAAAGATCGCTTATGTTGTTGTAAGACTTATAACATTGACTTCTGGGTCGAGGGGCAGGTTACAATGCGCACTGCAAACGATTTCCATGTTGCATCATCTTGGTTCCCTCGTCGTCTTCGTTAGCATCGTCGGCGTTATTGCGCCGACGGCTAGCGGATGATGCGCCTGGGAAACCATCCAGTTTCAAAAGGCCATCATCCACGGCGATGATGGCCTTTTTTTTGAGGACTGAGCCGTATCTGTTGACCGAAGAGAACAGCATGACCCGTACACGACGCAGCGCTGCGATTACTGAAGGTCCGAGCCGAGCGCCCGCCCGCTCGATGTTCAAGGCGGTGGGTTTCACCGATGAAGATCTGCATAGACCAATCATCGGCGTCGCCAATACTTGGATCGAGATCGGCCCCTGTAACTACCACCTCCGGCGTTTGGCGGATGACGTGAAGGCCGGCATTCGCGCAGCCGGAGGTACGCCGATGGAGTTCAACACCATTTCCGTCTCGGATGGCATCACGATGGGCAGTGAAGGCATGCGCGCCTCGCTCGTCAGTCGTGAGGTGATTGCCGATTCGATCGAGCTCGTGACGCGCGGCAACCTCTTCGACGGTTTGGTGGTGTTGGTAGGCTGTGACAAGACGATCCCTGGCGGTGTCATGGCGCTGGTTCGTGTCGACATCCCAGGATTGATCCTCTACGGCGGCTCAATCGCACCCGGGCAATGGAACGGGCACGATGTCACGATCCAAGACGTCTTCGAAGCCGTCGGCGCGCATGCGGCCGGTCGAATGACCGACGAAGAGCTCTGCGCGCTGGAAGATCGCGCGTGTCCCGGGCCAGGTGCGTGTGGCGGGCAGTTCACCGCCAACACGATGTCGACCGCGTGCGAGCTCCTTGGGGTCTCTCCGATGCGCGCCAATAGTGTTCCGGCCATGGACGCGGCGAAGGACGAGGCGGCACACCGAGCTGGCGAGATCGTGATGAAGCTGGTCGGCGACGACTTGACGCCGCGCCGGATCGTGACGCGCGACGCGCTGGAGAACGCGATTGCCTCGGTTGCCCTGACCGGCGGGTCGACCAACGCCGTGTTGCACCTCCTGGCGATCGCGCGCGAGGCGGGCGTCGAGCTCGACCTCGACGACTTCGATCAGATTAACCAACGCGTCCCGCTCCTGGCCGATCTCAAGCCCGGTGGGCGCTTTGTCGCGACGGATCTGCACCGGGCGGGCGGCATACCCCTCGTGGCCCGGCGGCTGCAGGAATTGGGCGTGCTCCACGGGGACGCGCTGACCGTGACAGGGCGCACGATTGGGGAAGAGGCGGCTACCGCCGAGGAAACGGTCGACCAGGAGGTGGTCCGTCAGGTATCCGACCCGATAAAGGCTACAGGGGGACTGGTCGTTCTGCGCGGGAACCTTGCTCCAGATGGGAGCGTCGTGAAGGTCGCCGGCGCCGCCATGATGACGCATCGCGGACCTGCGCGCGTCTTCGAGTGCGAGGAGGACGCCTTCGACGCAGTCGAGCATGGGAGGATCGAGGCCGGAGACACCGTTGTCATTCGGTATGAGGGCCCGCAGGGTGGACCAGGTATGCGCGAGATGCTGGGCGTCACCGCCGCGCTTGTCGGTGCCGGTCTCGGCGAGTCGGTTGCTCTTCTGACGGATGGACGCTTCTCGGGCGCGACCCGAGGGTTGATGGTCGGCCACGTCGCACCAGAGGCGGCAAGAGGCGGGCCGATTGCCGCCGTCCGGGAGGGCGACATCGTCGAGTTCGATCTAAACAAGCGGACCCTCACCCTCGAGGTACCCGACGATGAGATCGCCGACCGGCTGTCGAGGTGGACGGCGCCGGCCCCGAGGTTCAAGACCGGTGTGATGGGCAAGTACGCGCGTTTGGTCTCGTCGGCGGCGCAAGGCGCAGTCACCAACTGAGGAGAAGTCATGTCGTCCATGAGAACTGGAGCTCAGATCATCTGGGAGGCCCTCGTGCGGGAGGGCGTCGACACCGTGTTCGGCTACCCGGGCGGTGCCATCCTTCCGGCCTACGACGCGATGCTCGACTATCCCGTCAGGCATGTCCTGGTGCGGCACGAGCAGGGCGCGACGCACATGGCCGATGGATACGCGCGCGCGAGCGGGAAGGTTGGCGTGGCGATCGCGACGTCCGGTCCGGGCGCGACGAACATGGTGACCGGCATCGCGACCGCGATGCTCGACTCGTCTCCAATCCTCTGCATCACGGGCCAAGTCGGGAGCAAGCTCGTGGGCTCGGACGCGTTCCAGGAGACGGACGTGACGGGGGTGACGTTGCCGATCACGAAACACAACTACCTCGTGAGTCATGTCGAAGACGTGGCGCCGACGATCCACGAGGCGATGTACGTCGCACGATCGGGTCGTCCTGGCCCGGTGCTCGTCGACATCACCAAAGACGCCCAGCAGTCGTCGACCGAGCTGCAATGGGACCCCAGTGACGTCAAGCTTCCGGGATACCGACCGGACCTGAGTCCGAGCGATGAGGAGTACCAACGGGCAGCCGACCTCATCAACAGTTCGAAGCGGCCGGTCATCCTTGCCGGTCACGGGGTCATCTTGTCGGATGCCATGGGGCTCGTGCGGCGGCTCGCCGAGCAAGCGAACATCCCGGTCGCGATGACGCTGCTCGGGATTGGTGGCTTTCCGGCCCTGCATCCACTCAATCTCGGGATGATGGGCATGCACGGCGAAGCGTGGGTGAACCAGGCCATTCAGGAAGCGGACCTGCTTCTGGCGTTCGGGATGCGTTTCGATGACCGCGTGACGGGGAACCTCAAGAACTACGCGCCCAACGCGCGCAAGATCCACATCGATATCGACCCGGCCGAGCTGAACAAGAATGTGAAGGTCGATGTCGCGATGGCCGGCGACTTATCGATGGTGCTCGAATCGCTGATCACGCGGATCGAGACTGGACGCGGATCGGACTGGCTGTCTTCGATTACCGACATGAAGGGTGACGTCGCCGTTCGAGACATCCAGAATCTGCCCGATAGCGGGTCTCTGTACGCCGCGCACGTCATCAACGACATTTGGCGCCTCACCGATGGCAAGGCGATTGTCGTCACCGACGTCGGACAGCACCAGATGTGGGAGGCGCAGTACTACCACCACGAGGAGCCGCGGACGCTGGTCACGTCGGGTGGGCTCGGCACCATGGGGTTCGCGCTGCCGGCGGCGATCGGCGCGAAGCTCGCGGCTCCCGATCGGGAAGTCTGGGTCGTCGCGGGCGATGGCGGTTTTCAAATGACGATGGCCGAGCTCGCGACGATCGCCCAGGAGAAGATCAAGATTAACGTCGCCATTATCAACAACGGATACCTTGGGATGGTGCGCCAGTGGCAAGAGTTCTTCTACGAGCGACGGTACGCCGCGACGCCATTACTGAGTCCCGACTTTGCAAAGCTGGCGGAGTGTTTCGGGCTCCGCGGCGAGACGGTAGACACGCGTGCGGCCGTCGAACCGACGGTCGAGTCGGCACGTGCCGATGACCGCACCGTCGTGATCGACTTCAAGGTCGAGCAAGAGGACACGGTCTATCCGATGGTGCCGGCTGGCGCCGATCTGCACGATATGATTCGTCGGCCGAGCATGGCGCCGATTGTCGAGACGGCCGACGATGAGTAGTCTGAGACATACCTTCGTCGTCTACGTTGAAGACAAGCCCGGCGTGCTCAACCGGATCGCGTCGCTGTTTCGACGGCGCGCGTTCAACATCGAGTCGCTGACCGTCGGACACACGGAAACCGCGGGAGTCTCGCGGATGACGATCCTCGTCGAGAGCGACGCTCACGGCGCTCGTCGGCTGGAAGCCAACCTGTACAAGCTGGTCAACGTGCTCCGGGTACACGACATCACCTCCGAAGCGGCCGTCTACCGCGAGCTGGCGATGGTCAAGGTGTCGACGAAGGACCCCGATACGCGCAGCCACGTCATGCAGTTGGTGGACGTGTTTCGCGCGCGGGTTGTGGACGTGGCTCCCGGCTCGGTCATCATCGAGACGACAGGGACAGAAGGGAAGATCGACGGCTTGCTCGAGGTGCTCCGACCGTACGGCATCCTGGAGCTGGTTCGCACAGGCCGAGTTGGCATGGTTCGAGGCTCCGAAAGCGTCATGGTCGAGTCGCCGGAGCCCTCACGCTCCCGGCGAACGACACCCGCGGACGACGAAAACGTCTCCTATTCGGTATAGTAGGGCGCCGCGATCGGCGTCACACGCCCGTCAAGGTCATCCAGCAAGGACAACTCTCATATGGCTACGATTTACTACGACGATTCCGCAGACCTCTCGCTCATTCAAGGCAAGAAAGTCGCCGTCTTCGGTTACGGCTCACAGGGACACGCTCACGCGCTGAACCTCAAAGACAGCGGCGTCGACGTCCGGGTGGCGCTTCACGAGGGTAGCCGGTCCAAGGCCAAAGCCGAGGCGGAAGGGCTCACCGTGACGCCCGGTCCCGAGGCGGCGAGCTGGGCCGACGTCATCATGATTCTGACGCCCGACACCACACAGGCCGGCATCTACACAGATCAGATTGCGCCCCACCTGACGGGGGGGAAGATGCTGATGTTCGCCCACGGGTTCAACATCCGCTTCAAGACCATCGACCCCCCGGCCAACGTAGACGTGACGCTAATCGCGCCGAAGGCACCGGGCCACCGCGTACGTGAGGTGTTTCTCGAAGGCGGCGGGACGCCGGCGCTGATCGCCGTCGAGCGTGATGCCACCGGTCACGCCAAGGAGCTCGCGCTTTCGTATGCAAAGGGCCTGGGCGTCACACGGGCGGGGGTCATCGAAACGACATTTGCCGAGGAGACCGAGACCGATCTGTTTGGCGAGCAGACCGTGCTGTGCGGGGGCGTCAGCGCGCTGGTCAAGGCTGGATTCGAGACGCTCGTCGAGGCGGGCTACCAGCCGGAGATCGCGTATTTCGAGTGCATGCACGAGCTAAAGCTGATTGTCGACCTGTTCTACCGTGGGGGGCTCAACTACATGCGCTACTCGGTGAGCGACACCGCTGAGCACGGCGACTACACCGGCGGGCCGAGAGTGGTGACCGATGAGACGAAGCGCGCGATGAAGCAGATCCTCACCGAGATTCAGGACGGCACCTACGCGAGGAACTGGATCGACGAGGACAAGGCTGGCCGCCCGAACTTTATGGCCACCCGTCGCAAAGAGCAGGAGCACCAGATCGAGGATGTCGGCAGCCGACTACGCGCGATGATGCCGTTCCTGGACGCCGTCGACCTCAAAGAGTCGGTCTGAGGTCAGGCGCCTGGTGCAGTTCTGAATCACTGCACTAGTTGCTCTCCGCGTGGGCGGCCGGACCTTCATCCGGTCGCACGAACAACGTCAACGCGACCCCATTCCAGGTGCCATCGCCCTGCGGGCTTCCGGCTGCCTCGGCGCCGATTGGCATCGTACCGGTGAGACTCGCGACGCGCCCGAAGACGTCGACGAGGTAGTCTCGGACCAAGGAGGCTCGGGTGTCCGACCGCCGATACTGGTCAGCGCGCTGTCCATCGCTGGCATAGCCCTCCACGATCAGTGGGCTATTGCGCGGGTAGCGCAGGAAGTCGCTCATGGCCGAGTCGAGTCGTTGCCGGCCGGCGTCCGAGAGCTCGTCGGTACCTTCGGCTCCGGTGACGAAGAGTCCCTGGGCGTCGATCCAGACCTGTAGCGTCGTATACGCATCTCGCCCGGCGAGCTCCCGGTACTCCGCGACGGTCATCGCGTCGAGGTTGAAGAAGCCTCGGTCATTGAAGAACCCTCGGAAGAGCCAGTTGTGTTTGAGCGCCTCGGTGTTTTCCGCCAGATCCGTCATCGCGTCCTGTGCGGTACCGATCACGCCGCGTAGCTCTGTCCAGATCTCGTCTCTGGGACCACCCGGGTCGCGGAAGTCGGCCAGTATCGATTCCGCATGTGTCGACGCGCCGCGGACCGCCTTGAGCGTACCTTCCATTTCGGCAGCGATTCCTGTCGCACGCTCATAGAGCGCGTCGTCGTGTATCAGCTTTCCCAACGTGCCCTCTCCGGCCCGAAGGTTACCGATGATGTGCCGGGTGTCGGCGGCGACCGAACGCGCCTCGTCCATGAACAGCGCGCTCATCGTGCTGGTTACCCGGACGTCGTTCCCGACGTCTTCCAACAGCCGTGTGGTCGTCCGTACCGTGTTGCCGAGCAGGTCGACCGTCTCACCGAAGTCCTGGCGCAGGGCGGTGAATTCGCCCGCGAGGCTTCGGAAGGTATTGCGTCCCTCCGCAATGAGGTCTGCGACCTCGATGGCGTCGACGCCGCGGAGTGGCCCTCCGGGTTCGACGATCGGAGCGGCCGCGCTGCCTTCGCGAATCTGAATGAACACGTTGCCCAGCAGCCCGTCCGTTAGCACGGCGGCGATCGAGTCGGTGCGTACCAGCGGATGCAGGTCTTCACGGACCCGCATATTGACGGTGAACCGCTCGTCAGGGTTGGGGGGGATCTGGACCTGGAGCACCTCGCCCGCATCCAGTCCTCCCACTCGCACCCGGGTGCCCACTTGGATGCCCGTGACGTTGCCGAAGTCGGCAATGACCTCGAAATGGTCGGTGAACAGGAGCCGGCGACTGCCGATCATGAAGATCCCGACGGTGAACAACAGGACGCCCACGACGACAAAGGCGCCAACCAGTGACAGTTGCGAACGACTCATGCTTGTGCTCCTTATCCTGTGCTCTCCGACACCATGAATTGGCTAACCAGTGGGTGATCGCTACGCTCGAGATCCGCCGCAGCGCCGCGAGCGAGGATGCGCCCCTGGTGCAGAAAGACGAGCTCGTCTCCAATGCGACGCGCGCTGGGAATGTTGTGGGTGACGACGACCAGCGTCGTGTCGGACGCCTCGTTCAACTGGATCAGCAAACTGTCGACTTCGCCGGCCGTCACCGGATCGAGACCCGCACTGGGTTCGTCGACCAGCAGAATCGGCGGATGGAGAGCCATGGCTCTGGCCAGACCGGCGCGCTTGCGCATGCCGCCGGACAGGTCGCCCGGCATCTTGTCGACATCACGTTCGAGTCCGACTTGCTCTAGCAGCACCATGACCCGGTCTCTGATCGCGGCGTTGGAATGGTCAGTGTGGCGGCGGAGTGGGAACGCGACGTTCTCGCCGACTGTGAACGAGTCGAACAGCGCGGAGTGCTGAAACAGAAACCCGATGCGCCGGCGCACGCGCGCAATCTCGGAGGGAGAGAGCACGGTCATGTCCTGGCCCTCGACGAAGACATGCCCGCTATCTGGCCGCAAGAGACCGATAATGTGCTTCAGTGTCACGCTCTTGCCGGTCCCGCTGCGTCCCAGGATGACCAGCGCGTGCCCTCGCGGAATGCTCAGCGACACGTCGTCGAGCACGTTGAGCTCTCCGAACGACTTGTAGATGTGCTCCAGCCGAATGACGGCCGAGTCGTTCACTCGCCGAACTCCGGGAACAAAAAGAAGATCAGCTGTACCAGTACGACGTTCGTCACAATCAGCAGGATCGACGCGGCGACCACGCTCCGGGTCGCCGCCTGACCCACACCTTGGGTGCCGCGGCTGGTGTTGACTCCGAGGTACGACGCGGTGGTCGCGATGATGAAGCCAAAGACCATCGTCTTCATCGTGGCCGGGATGTAGTCCACGAAGGAGATCAACGAGAAGGCGTTCCTGAAGTACAGGCTGAACGACATCTCGCTCACGGCCGCCTCGGCCACCCACCCGCCTATGATCCCGGTGAAGTTCATCACCGTCGTGAGCAACGGCACGGCGATGACGCAGGCCACGACGCGGGTGACCACGAGATACTTGAACGAGTTGACCGCGGTGGCCTCGAGCGCGTCGATCTGTTCAGTGACTTTCATCGCGCCCAGCTCGGCGCCGATGCCTGCGCCGACTCGGCCCGAGAGGAGGAGGCCTGCGGTGAGCGGGCCCGTTTCGCGGATGAGGGCCAACGCCAGCGCAGCGGGAATCAGCGCTTCGGCCCCAAAGCGCTCGAGCGACGCACGCGTATGCATCGAGAGGACGATGCCGACCGCGAGCCCCGACGCGGCGATCAGTGGGATCGAACGCCAGCCGACCTCGTAGAGCTGACGGAGCGTCTCCTTGATCTCGTATGGGGGCAGGAAGGTATCGCGGACCGCGCGCGCCGCGAAGGCGACCGCCTCACCGACCTCGGCCAGCAGCCACCCGACGCCATGTGCCACCCTTGCCGGCATGTCGTCAGAAGATCCAGTACGCAAACCCGACGCTGATCAGGACCGCGTCGGCATTAATGCGATGTTTCGAGACGACGGCGTCGCTGGCGAACGTGACGGTGGGTCGGGTGTATCGATACCCGCCAAAGACATTCACACCGACTCGTGGCGTCACGTCGTACCACATCGAGACCCCCGCCCGAAACGCGATTCCATTCCTAACGCCAATGGCTCGGCCCGGCCCTGAGCGCGTCGTGTCAGGGGTGAGCGACGTGAACGCATACCCACCGATGAGCGACAGGGCTGACGCGAATCGACCCCGCGATACCCCATACTCGACGCCGCCCATGACTGGTCTGACGGCGAGTGACGCCAACGGCAGCTGACCGGTCGGCGATTCGCGCAACGGTGTCTTCGTCCAGCTGAATCCGACCGACGGGCCCCACCCGTTTCGGGGACGCAACCGTACGACCGGTCCGAAGCCGACCCCGTTTCCAACCGCCCGGTCTGGCGACACGCCAACCGTGCTGCCAAGGCCGAGCGCGATGATTCGAGTCGGCCCGTCCACGTTGGGCCCCGCAATGCTCGGGAGGCGTCCGGGCCGGTCTCGCCCGATGACCTCTCGGGGACCGACCTCGAGGGACACGGTGACGTCTCGAACGCCTTCGACTTGCTGGACGAGACGCGCTGCGCGTTCGACCAGCTCGGCACTCGTGACTCGCCCTTCTAGCTCAACGATGCCTCCCCGGACCTCGATCTGGATCGCTTCGGTACCGAGGACGGGGTCGTTGACCAGGGCCGTCCGGACACGCATCGTGATGCGCGCGTCCTCGAATCCGGTCTGCACGGTTGGTCCGCAGGCCGTGGTTGCGGCGACGGCCGTGGCCAGAAGGACCACGATGACGACGGAGGTGGCTACCCTCGTTTTTGCACCTCCGCGGCGATCCACGCGGCGATTGTATCCTGCACCGACTCGAGGACCTGCTGGTTGCGGGATGCATCGCCGCCTCGTACCTTGAGCGAGTGATCGCCGCCTTCCACGACGTGAAGGGTTGCGCTCCGGCACGACTCGACGACTGGCCGAAGCTCGGCGTCACTGCCGAACGGGTCGCGGCTACCCTGGACAAACAGCATCGGGACGTCGATGGACGGGAGTTGCGCATCGCGCCGCCGCTCGGGCCGACCCGGCGGGTGAAGCGGGTACCCCAGGGACACCCATCCGTCGACGCCCATGTCAGGCCCACCCTGCTCACCATCGCCATCTGACGCGACGACTTGAGAGGCAATGCGCCCGCCCATCGATTTCCCACCAATCACCAGCCGGCTACGGGCTGAAGGCACGAGTCGGCGGGTAGCCTCGATGGTCGCACGGTAGCAAAGCTCGAGGCGCCCTTTTGGGTCGGGCGCGCGCCGACCGCGGTCCATATACACGAAGTTGAAGGTCACCACATCGAGGCCGCCTGCCGCCAGACCCCGGGCCATCCCGGTCATGAACGGGCTGAGCTGGGGTGCCCCCGCGCCGTGGGCGAGGATGATCGTCGCGCCTTCGTCGTGAGGACCCGCCGGGGTGTAGTGCTGACCCGTCACGGTGCCCGCCACGCCGACGTCGATGTCGAACGCCCGCGACATCAGGAGCGCACAGACCGCAGGAATCGGCCGGTCGCCTCGCGGAACGGATCCACCCACCCGTGCCCTCCATCGAACACGTATGTCTCCACGTCGGCGTCGGTTGTCTTCAGAAACTCGAGGTCCGCGTTCAGCTGGGCTTCGGTATAGCGTGAATCGCTGTCGCCGCGGCCGATCAGGAGCCTGGGCCACCGGATGGTGGCATCGCGTTGCAGCTCGGGTGGCACATCTCCCGCAAGAGCGATGACACCGGCTGCCGGCGAGGGCAGCTGGGTGGCTGCACGATACGCCATGGCGACACCCTGCGAGAAGCCGCAGTAGACGATCGTCGAGGTCGTTTCATGGCGCCGATGGATCGTGTCGAGGATCGACGCGACGTAAGCGAGGTTGTCCAGGATCATGCGCTCACGATCCTGTGATGTCATCCACGACGCGACCACCTCGCCAGCCTTACGGTCGTAGAAGCGATGCAGGCCCTGGACGGACACGATGAGCCAGTCTGCGCTGCCGTCCACCCGGTCGAGTTCCCAAAGATGGCGCTCTGCGTTCTGGCCGTAGCCATGAAAGCCGACGAGCACTGGCGCCGGCCTTGGCGCGTCGGCCGCGGGCGGTCGAACGAGGTAGCGCCCAAGGGTGACGGCTTCGATGGTCTCGATCTGGGCGGTACCCGTCTCTGGTCTCACAGTTGTATTCTAGTGGTCTATGCCAAGAGTTGAGTTCGACGAGTTGCCTGAGGACGCGCGCGTCTGGATCTTTTCGGCCGAGCGACCGCTGACGTCGGCCGAGCAGTCGCGACTGCTCGGTGAGGTCGATGTCTTTCTGAACCAGTGGGGCGCCCATGACACGCCGCTCACCGCGGGTCGCGACATCCGATACGATCGCTTTCTTTTCGTCGCGGTCGACCAGCGCGCGGTTGGTCCTTCAGGCTGCTCGATCGACGCGCTTGTTCGACAGATGAAGGCGCTACAGGGGGAGATTGGCGTCGAGCTCGTCAACCACGCGCCCGTCCTGTTCCGTCAGGGCGATCTCATTAGCCGGGTGTCGCGGGACCAGTTCGCCGAGCTTGTCGCACGCGGAGATATCGACGTCGGCACGATCGTATTCGACACCACGTTGACCCGGCTCGGCGATGTTCGGCAGGGACGATGGGAGACCCGGGCCGGCGATTCGTGGCACGGCCGCGCGTTCTTCTCGTCATCCTAATAGATCACGAAAAACGAGTCGGCAGGGCGGACGACGACCGCGGGTCCGCTGCCGCTCGGAATCGTCTCGGTCCCTGGGCCCGTCTGCGGCAGAGGACTGCCGTCCGGACGAAACAGCTGCCACTGCAGCGTTCCACCCGCTCGATAGCCTGGCGCGTCACCCCACGCCAATAGTGTTCGGCCATCCCCGTTTGTCGCGATCGCCGGATTCTTGTCTCGGAAGCGCCCTTCGCGCTCCGGCGAGGACGTGCCAGCGACGTCATCGACGGCCGCGAAGGAGACCTGCCCGTTCGTTTCCCACGCGACCCGAACGGATTCTGGGCCCCGAGCGAAACTCGTCGTCGTGACGGGGCACGCCCCGATCGACCACGGCTGAATGATCTCGTCGGCGAAGCTGCTGCCGCCGTCCGTCGACCTGAGCAGATGCTGGTCTCGGCGCACGTTGTCCCCGGCGCTTCGATACGATACCCACACCCGAGGGCCGACACTGAGCGTGTCCAGGCTGCAACAGCCGCAGGCCCCCCCAGACGCGGGGCTGATGAGACGCGGCGAATCGAACGTGTCGCCTCCATCACCGGAGGTCATCAGAAAGACTCCGCGGTGCGCGTCGTCGGTGCCGTGGACGGTGGTCCCATGCCAGGCGATGAACACGCGTCCTTGCTCGTTCACCGTCACGCTCGGACGGGCTTCGAAGACCTCCCCGCCGAGGTCCCAAAGGACACGCTGCGGTTCGAAGCTGGCGCGGTCCGGCTCGCTGCGGGTGTACAGAACCCGTAGCGGATCCGTGAGGTACCACACGACGTGGATGCGCACGCCATCGTGCTCCGAGAGCGCCATGTCACCGCCATCCATCGGTCCCATTCCGATGGCCGAGTGCGGTGCACTGTTGACCGAGACTGGCGCCGACCAGTCGGTCCCGCCCGGTTCCAACGACACGTAGCGGAGGTCGCCTCCGGTCATTGCGCCGCGGAAGTACATCAAGTGGATCGTGCAACGTTGATCAACGGCGGCGTGTGGCATGCGGCCCCCTTCGGGCACGCGGAGGAACGCCACCGGACTCGCCGGCGCCTGACAAGCCACGGCGACGGTGGCGACCAGGGCAGCGAGGGCTAGGAGCCGGTGGTGGTGAAGCTCCCGCTGACGAACGGGTCGCTTACCGACAGGCCCGTGCACGTGTCGACACCGAGGTGACGTTGATGGCGTCCTGATCGCCTCGGATCAAGAAGCCTTTGGCCTCGACGAGGTGCCCCTCCATTGCCTCGGGACTCGGGAACACGTAGAGCAGCTTGAACGAAGCGGTATTGGAGGAGGAGCTCGCCGTTTCGAGGTCCGGGTCGGCGGTCGAGTGCGGGTCGCGAGTACGCGTCGGCTCCGTGGCCTCGGTCACAAGCCAGGTATCGCCGCTGCCGCGTATCAGGCATCCGACGATCTGAACTAGCGAGTGGTCGGGCACCTCGAGCGGACCTTCGGCCCCCTGAATCAGGACCGCTTCAAGCCCTTCCGCTGTCAGCGCCATTTCGCCCGCCGGGAAACCGTTGGTGTTGAGGACGAAGCTCAGGATATCCAGGTAGGTGTTTTCGTCCAGCCGTATGTTGGCCGACGGTGGCATTGTCTGGAGACGGTCAAACAGATCGTGGAGGGTGAGACCTCTCCAGTTGCGCATGAAGTCTTCGCCCGAGAGGGTTCGCGCCTGACCGCCTCTAAGGTCGGCGCCGTGACAGCTCTGACAGAGCGACTCGTACTGACCCTGACCGCGCTCGGCCTGAGCAGCTGCAAACACCCCGTCTTGGACGGTTCGGGTGCTGCCTTCTGGAATGGGCTGGGCCCACGCCGGCTCGGCCGCGAGCATGACCATTACCGTGCCGGCGATCACTCGCGTGAGCATCAAGTAGCCTCTACGTGGTCTAGCCTCGTTCAACGAGCCGATACAATGGGCGGATGCCACGCATCCGGCTGCTGTGGGCCAGCGGCAAACAAACCATCCAGTACGTCGACGACAGCACGGTGGACCGGCTCCCCGTCGAGCGCGACCGAGTCGTACACACCTTTCGGGCGCTCGACGATCTCGACGACGACGCTCTTCCAGTGTATAAGGAAGAACCCCTGATCGATGAATAGACCGACGGCTTCATCCTTCTATGAAGGCCAAACACACCTCACGCTAGTGGGGTGTGTTTGGCGTGGCCGACGTTAGCACTCCCGCACTGTCAACGACAAAGACCTCTAACTCGTTCGCGCCAGGCGTGAGCGCCTCCTCGGGGATCATGCTGGCAAACGCCCACTCGTCATGTTCCTGGTAGGACTGGGTCGTCGCGACCACGACACCGTTCACCGCGATCGCCAAGCTGACGCGTTCCTCGACAAGGTCCGTCATCGTGCCCCGTACGGACAGCGGTAGCGTCTCTGCCCCAAGGTCGACGTCGTGGAATGCCCGAGGCGTCTCCAGACGAACCAACGTGTCGGTTCCCGAGCGAATCTCGAGCGTCGAGAGCGAGAGTCCGACGAGAGGTGCATGCGGGCCGAGGGCATGGAGCCCCAACGCAAAGTGCGACAGCTTCTGCTCGAGGCCCGCGTACCGGTGATCAAGATCGGGGTCCAGGTTCTCGAGCCTCACCCTTACGCGGCTGCGCTGAACGAACACTTTCTCTGTTCTCTCCGTCTGGACAGAATCGAGGAGCGAGCGGCCGTCGACATCGTAAGGAACCCTCGAGGATAAGACACTCGCGATCGTTGGAACGATATCGACGGTTTCGACGTTGCGATCGCTGATGAATCCCTCGACCTGGTTAGGGAGCTTGATGATGAGTGGCACAAGCATGACATCTCCACGCGTTCCCTCCGTGGAACGACGTCGGGGTAAGCCGTGCTGAAAGCTGGCACCATGATCGGCCGTAATGATGATGAGTGCCTCGTCGTAGATGCCTTGCGCCTGCAGGCGGTCCAGAAGGCTCCCGATGAAGTGATCCACAAAGCCAACCTGCAACAGATGTCGCTGGTGTAAGACGGGGGCCAGCCACGGATCGCTGTGGCGGAACAGCCCTTCTCCGCCTTCTCTGTACGCCTGGTAATCGGGCGCGCTGTAGCGGTGTCCAGACGGCACATACTCAAACGGCATGTGGGGCGTGAGCGTGTGGAGAAAATACAGTTGGCCCTCACGATCCGGCGTAATCGTCGCAAGGAAGCGATCGAATTCGGAGATCCGGTCGTTCCGGCGTCGGCCGCCTTCTTCGTTTCGGAAGAGGCGCCTGACCGCGAAATCCTTCCAGTTCCCAAGAATCGGAGGCAGCCGTTCAGCGATGGAGCGTGGCGAGATGATGTGCAGAAAGACGACGCCGAGGTCCGAAACAAGGGCGCTCAGACTGTCGTGAACTTCGAGATCGTAGGTGCAGCTGTTCGCTGGACAGAGCTGGAGGAACCGACCAAACACGGTCATGCGATAGTCCCCGCTGAGCATCGTAAACAGGTTGTCTGGGAAGTGGCGCCGCGTGGGCACGGCGTTTGGGTTCGTCGGATACTGGCCAGCCACGATGGCGGGAACCGCCCAGATGGTTTCAGAGGACACCGTGCTCGCGTTGCGATACCAGCCTGCGCTGTCGGCAAGACGCGCGAAGTTCGGATAGCGCACCCTGTCGATCTCGTGGTTGTTGTCCAACAACGAGTTGACTGGAAACTCGTCGAACACGACGAACACGATCGGTGGCGCATGCCGAATTTGGGCTCTAGAGAACAGATCATCCGTTCTGACCACCGCTTCCCGTACGTCGGGGGTCATCAAAAACAGCGCGGGGACGATGATGATGGCCGGGCTCAGCGCTGTCACGAAGGACCGAACGCCGCCGGTTCGTTGATACGACAGTGCGACAACTCCCGCGATCAGCAGCGCCAAGCCGATCGATTGGGGAGCGCTCAGCCCCTCGGCTCGCTTCAGGAGTGGCATCAAAAACGCGCCCCCCAGTACCGTCAGCACCATGCCGTGCGCAACGTTGGCGGCGGTGGCGCTGAACCTGGCGAGCGTGACTTCGATCCCAAGCAGTAGGGTCGGCAACGCGACGCACACGATACCGATTAGTCCGACGAGGTCGAGCAAGGTGGTGTTTCGCGCTGCAAAGAACGACGGTTCCCGAGATACCACTTGGAAGAGCGGGTGGGCCACCGCGAGGGCGGTGAGCGCGAACACGTGGAGGGTCCGGGTCAACGACGGGCCTGTAACGTGTTGGAACCCGATCGCCACGGCGCGCGACAGGCTCGTGGTACGACGCACGACCCACGAGAGTGCCGCGCGATCTGCCACCCACCCCGCGACCACCATGAGCTGAACTGCCACTGGGACCATCCACAGCAGAGCCACCAAACGAGTCAACCAATAGGTCGCGGTTGCGAGTACGAAATCTTCGAACTCAGGGCGCGTGGGGAACAGCTGGGTGGGAACGAGAGAACGCGGGGTTCTCCCATCGAAGGCGTGTTGTACATCGAGGTACAGGTCTCCGCGATCCTGTTCGTATCGGACGATGATCTCGTGTGTGCCAGCGCTGAGGGTAATAGTCTCGCCGGTCGTGTGCACGCCCACCTGGGGGGTGTGCTGCAGGACGCGCCATCCGTCAACCAGAACCTCCACGCGGTCGTCCGCACCAGCGTACAAGTCGACAGTCTGCGCTTGAGGCAGGTACCAGAAGCCTAGCCACACCACGCCGAACAATTGCCGGGGTAGCGCCGGATCTTCCTCCAGAAACGCGAGACTGATGTCACTGGTTCGCTCCTGGTGGAACTGCTCGCCGCCGGCGCCATTTCTGAGATAGAAGGTCCGGATTAGCCCAGTCGGGGGCGTGACGAGCCACTGCATCACGCCCCAGGCGACGGTCATCGCCAGCGCGATACCGAGATACCACTTGACGGCGCGCCGGCTACCGATACGTAGGAACTGCATGGTCTCATTCACGTCATGGCTGTGGGCGAGCCTTCGCTCGTCAGCCCAGGCGTCACCCTCATACTCGCCAAAGAGCACAAGCAGACTCCTATGAACTTCGCTCCTGGCAAGACGATATCACCGTCCGAAGATTCGGCGTTTTTAGCCGTTGCGCGGTTAGGCACCAGGCGATGGCTCGAGTGGTCACGGTTACTTCTCGATTGCAGAAGACTCCTTGGTTGCTGCTATGATCCGGCTACGTAGTTGGCGCCTACCTCCCAATCCTGCGACGGCGGTTCGATCGTTTTCTGTGCGCCTGCTCGTTCGTGTCCTGTCGTTAGGGACAGGTAGGAGGACAGCGCTATGCCGATAGCTCGCTGGGGCATCGTTTCTGCCTTGCTCGTGGTGCCGATCGACGCCTCGGCCCAGCGCGCCGGGTGGGAGATCGAAGTGCACGCGGGTGGCGGCTTGAACAGCAATCCCAACGGTGGCACGAGCACGTTGCCTCCTCCGGGAATGGTGCTGACGGAACCGCTCACAGCCTTTCCGAGCCGCCGTGTTTCATCGTGGTATTTCGGCGACGGCACCGAGCTTCTGAACGGAGCGGCTGACCGATTTCAGGTGTTTCGCCAGTTTTCTGCAAGAGTCACACCCCTGGATTCGGTGTTGGCCAATCCGCTTGCAGAAAGGCAAGACGGCGGGAGCTTGGGTGTCCGTGTGAGTCGTGACATCACGCCCCGCTTCGCCGCGGAGTTCAGTCTGGACTTCGTCTCGGCGCCGCTAGCTGTAACCAGCGCGGCTACAGATGGAATTCAGACCACGTCGGACAGCTTCGTCGCTGCGTTCGAGGGGGTGTTAGGGGGTACAAGCACCGGCGTCAGCTCTACCTATACCATTCAAGACCACGACGGACGCCAGCTCGCCGTCACCGGTGCTCTCAACATCAACTTGACGACCCAAGGTCGGTTCATCCCCTACGTGACGTTTGGCGCGGGGAACATATGGAACAAGGGGAATTATATACGTAACTGGACATAGCTATCTATCCTGATCTACCCTTCCATCGCCACGACAATCTCAGGCTGGTCCGACATCGGGCCACCTGCTGAATACGACACCCCTTCCAGGGGGAATAGGCGGGAACCCTGGCGCACAGCTTGAGGTTGTTGTGGCGACTGGCCCGGTGACCACTTCCGGTCGCGGGCAATCCCAAGAAGGGGATACGTCGCTATGCGGACACTTTGTACGTTGGTGCTCACTGGAATACTCACGATCCCATCGTTGGCTATGGCCCAAGAAACCGTGCTCAAAGCGGCTGAAGGGATCGCCTTGCCGCAGTCGGACATGACTAAGGTGAAGCGCTTACCTGGTCGTGTGGCACTTGGACTGGTGATGGCCGGGGCCGGGGCGGCGATGCTGTTGATTGAACCGAAGCAGCCAACACAGCCAACACAACCCGGCACGGTCTCCGATGATGCACTGATCCAGGAGTATGCGAGTCTGGTCACGCCGCCAGAATTTTTGAGGCTCGTTGCAGAAGATAGCGCTGGATCAATTCGTTACTCCCCCAATATTCCTGGTGGCCTTGATCAGGCGATTGCCAACTGGGCGCTTGGAGTGGAAAGCGGACTTGTTTTCGGAGGGGCTGCGGCGTTAACGGTCGCCACCTCTGGCGACCGCACGATTTACGCGGGGCAGTTCAGGCCGTTCATTCCATTCAAAGATCGACGCCCAGCCATGAAGTACGGCGGCGCGGCGCTGGTGGTGGCTGGAGCTGCGATTGCTGGATTTTGGTCCACGGTCCCGGTGATGCGAGATATGACCATCGTGCCGACCCACGGAGGGTTGCAGGTCGGCTCATCGTTCGGGTTTTGAGTGCGGTAGACTATAGAGGTTGTACGTGAAACCGCCCCGGCAGCAACCGGGGCGTTCACTCGTTAACCGACGATACCCGGCTGGAACCGGGGATGCTGAAGGAGAAGAAGACTCCCTCAGTATCTCCCCAAACAGTCGGGCTCGTCAACCTCTGCCTTTCACGGCAGAAAGGAGTCCGGTATGTCTGTTTTCAAACTCTCGGACGGTTCAGATTTTCTCTTGTCGGATGGGAGTCGTTTTTTGTTGTCCGATGCGACTCACAGCGCTTGGATTCCATTTGGAATTGCCGTCATCGGCGTCGCGTGCGTCGTGTTGATTGATCGGTGGGCGACGCGTAAACTTGCGCGGAGGGACGCATGACACCAGAGGCTTGGACCGTGCTAGTGGTCGGCATCGGCATCGCAGGGATGGTGTTGCGGATGGACACACATGTTCGTGATCACGGCGAACGTCTGGCCAGAGTGGAAGGCTTACTTGAAGGGCTACTCAGTGCCGTGTCAGGA
Organism: Vicinamibacterales bacterium; assembly: GCA_965216615.1. Taxonomy (GTDB): domain Bacteria; phylum Acidobacteriota; class Vicinamibacteria; order Vicinamibacterales; family UBA8438; genus CAUZIB01. The sequence continues at coordinate 24,799 of CBDCGH010000010.1, forward strand.
CGAAACGGAGAGACGCCATGACGAAGAAACCAGGCCGCCCCGTGACGAATCGGATCGTGAACACGATCCCGGCCACCGGTGAAGAGATCGCCGCCGCGATTTGCAGGGACGCGACGATCAGGCAGTCTTTGGGGCAGGGCCAGCCGTCAGCAGCTTCCAGGGCATCAGCTTCCCGTCCAGGCCGCGGGCGAGGCAAGCCATCTGCGTGATCGTATCTTCGTTCCGGACGTTCTTTCGTCCGGCGAACTCGGTGACGTAGCGGTGCAGGTGCTTCGGGCTGAGCTTGTGGAACGTGCCCATGTGCGCCCGCTTCAGCAAACTCCAGAAGCTCTCGATCTCGTTCGTGTGGGCTTGCCCTCGGACGTACTCGCCGACGCTGTGTCTGACCGCTTGATGGATGTAGGTGCCGTCGGCGTCCGTGTAGGACGCGCTCCCGTCGGTGTAGATCGTCGACTGCGGTGACACCGTCTCAGCGACAAACCCCATCAGCGTGGCTTCGTCGGTGTTCGGGATCGGCTTGGCGACGACCTTCCCGCCTCGCTGGATGGCACCCACGACCGCGACCTTCCCGACCGGCCCACGTCCATCGTGCTGGCGCTTCGCGCGGTGCTTGTTCCGTTCCTTCCCGCCGATGTAGGTTTCGTCGATCTCGACGATGCCAGACAGCTTCGCACCAGACTTCCACCCTTCGCGGATCTTCTGCGCCATCATCCAGGCCGTCTTCTGTGTGATGCCGAGGTCCCGGTGAAGCTTCATGCTGGCGACGCCTTTCAGGCTCGTGGACATGAGATACATGACGATGATCCAGGTTCGGATCGGGAGCTTGCTGGACTGCATCACGGTCCCGGTCTTGACGCTGAAGTAGCGGCGACAGGGGCTACAGTGATAGGGCATCGTGCCACCGTTCTTCGCCTCGGTTGTCTCCATGTTGCCGCAGCGCGGGCAGGCCCGACCATCCGGCCAGCGCACCTGCTCAAACCATACCCGGGCAACAGATTCGGTGGGGAACTTGGCGTAGAGTTGATCGAGAGAGAGTCCAGTCCTGTGGGCTTTTCCAGGGGCTTTATGTGCTCGTGCCATGTCCAGTATTATACCGAATCATGGCAAGATTGTCCAGTTACGTATATAATTCTCTATCCGTTTTGGCAGCACATCTTCATCATTCCAGATGGTCGAATCGTGTACGGCAGCGCACAGGACGGCCGCCTTCTGGCCTCGTTCCCGACTCGGGGTGATTGGGTCAAGGGCGCGACCTGGGAGGACCCGTCGCTCGCGGTTGCGCTGACGGGCCAACCTCTGCCGCGGCGGCTAGGCGATCGTCGGGACGAAGTCGAGCGCCTCCTCGAGTCGACGGCCGGTCCTGTCGTGCACAACCCCACCCGCGGGCTGTTCCTCCTGCCGAACGCCGAGCGCTACGGACGCTTCCTCCAGGAGTGGGGTTTGATTTACGAACGCTTCGGCGTGCCGGCTGAGATCGGCCTCGCGCAGGCCGTTCTCGAATCTGGGCTCAAAGGCCGGGTGCGCTCGCGCGCCCGCGCGCTGGGCTTCTGCCAATGGCTGCCGCGCAACTGGCGGCACCTGAAGCGCCTCTCGCCGAATGTCATCGAGGGCTACAACCAGACGACGCAGGCGCCGTATTGCGCCGCGTACCTGACGATTCTCGCGACCATGTACGGAAGCTTCATCCCAGCGCTGTCAGAGCAGCACGCCGGAGGCGTGAACGTCGGGCGTGCGGTGATCAATGGAGAGCGACTCGCCGGCCAAGACACGCGCGAGCAGTATTTGCTCGGCTCCGAGTTTGCCCGCGGCCTGCGGGACATCTCGATCCGCCGATATCGCGACCTCTTCCGAACCTACGGCCCTCGCTCCTTTCGGTATGCGGAGATGGTGTTCGGGAACACCATCAACGTGAAGCGCCTCACCGCCGAGATCCCCCAGTCCGGGATTTTTGCGATGCGCGCGTCACGGACCCTCCCGCTGTCGCGGATCACGAAGGTCACGGGGCTGTCTTCGAATGAAGTCAAGCGTTACAACCCCGCGCTCGTGCGAAAGGTTCCCGCCCGCGCGAACCTGTATTTGCCCCAGTACGTCGAGGAGTTCGGGCCCGATGTGACGTTCTGGCACCGGCCAGCGTCGCCAGAGTATGCGGTGCTGCTCAACCAGTTCGTGCGGCTGGACGCCGACGTGAGCGAGTGGCACCAGGCATCCTTCGAACCGACGCTGCGAGGCTTTCAGCAGCGGTTTGCAGCCACCGGGACCGAAGAGGGCACCATCATGGCGACGACCCTCGCCTACGTGATCGGCGACCTTCGCGCGAGTCGCCGAGCCAGAATCCTCAACGAGTTTCGCTCCAGCAGCCGCATCCTCCGGCTCTTTCACGAGGGTCTGAGGGAGCTCCGCAGCACCCTGTCCGGCTCTGACGACTAGATCGGCTCAGGCCACTCGCTCGCTCTCTTCGTCCTGGCCTAGTCTTCCCCGGGTCAGTGAAATGTCTGCGCTGCCGCGCGGCGGCTCCGCGTCAGATTCGGCGCTCGGCGGCCAAATGCCGCCTTTTCCGGTGAGACTTCTGGGTCAGCCTGGACTAAAGGTCGGGACCCGCCATGACTAGCCGCCGTCGTCCCTGACAATCCTGCTGGCACCGCTGGTCCCGCGGTTGCAATTACCTGGGCAGCACACGACCTCGATGAGTGAGATCATTCGCGCGCGGCTGGTCCGTTCGATTTCGGTGCACTTGCGTGACCTGAGTTTGTCAGGGTGCGCGGTCACGCTGGACGAACACCTCGATCCTGGCACCATCGGGGACCTGCAGGTCCGACTCGATGGCAAGACTTACAGCGACCGCGTTCAGGTTGTCAGGGCCGTCCGCCAGTATGGGTCGGACGATGCGAGTCGCGTCGGCGTCGAGTTCGCCTGGGGCAACCGGCTGGGGACCGCGTCGGTGAGGGGAACGGTACCATCCGCGGCACGGAAGCGCGGTCGGTAGCGCACCCGTCTCACCAATCTGACTAGCAACCGACAGTTCTGAACTTACTCGACCGACCGATCCGGAGATTGTCGGTCGTATCGGCGTTTCTGCAAGCGGCACGACGCTTGCTCTCCTAAC
>CBDCGH010000011.1:0-19937 GCA_965216615.1 Vicinamibacterales bacterium
TTGCAGCCTACGACTTTGGCATGAAGTGGAACATCTTGCGGCGCTTTGCGGCCTACGACTGCCAGGTCACCGTGTTTCCAGCCACCACGCCGGCCTCGGAGTTGTTGGCGCTCAAGCCCGACGGGGTCTTTTTGAGTAACGGACCGGGCGACCCGTCGCCCCTGAGCTACGCCGTCGAGAACGCGCGCGCTATCATCGACTCGGACGTGCCGACCTTCGGGATCTGCCTCGGACATCAAGTCCTCGGACTGGCGATGGGGGCCCGCACCTACAAGCTGAAGTTTGGGCACCGCGGGGGCAATCATCCGGTGAAGAATCTCGCGACACGGAAGGTCGAGATCACGTCGCAGAATCATGGCTTCGCGGTCGATCCCGAGTCCGTCCCCGATGACGTCGAGGTGACCCACGTCAACCTGTACGATGGAACCGTCGAAGGTCTCCGGCACCGGAAGCGTCCGGTCTTCTCGGTTCAGTATCACCCCGAGGCCTCTCCCGGACCCCACGATGCAGACTACTTGTTTGGCCTCTTCTTGAACGCGATGGAACGGCGGTCCGGTTCGCCAGCGCCCAATCCGAGCTCATCGTCGTAGCATGCCACGTCGCAACGACCTCAACCGTATTCTGGTCATTGGTTCGGGCCCGATCGTCATCGGCCAGGCGTGCGAGTTCGACTATTCGGGAACGCAGGCTTGCAAGGCGCTCCGCAGCGAGGGGCTCGAAGTCATCCTGGTCAATAGCAATCCGGCCACGATCATGACGGATCCGGAGTCGTCCGATCGCACCTACGTCGAGCCCCTGACATGGGAGATCGTGCGCTCGGTGATCGAGCGCGAGCGACCCGACGCGATTCTGCCAACCGTTGGGGGACAGACCGCGTTGAACCTGACGGTCGATCTAGAAGCGAACGGGGTCCTCGACGAGTTCCACGTCAAGCTCATCGGCGCATCGGCGGAGGCGATTCAAGTCGCCGAGGACCGTCTGAAGTTTCGTGAGGCCATGGACTCGATCGGCATCGAGAGTCCGAAAAGTGAGTATGCACGGTCGTTGGAAGAGGCGCTGCATCACGTTGAGCAGCTTGGCTTCCCGGCGATCATCCGTCCGTCGTTCACGCTCGGCGGCGTGGGCGGCGGCATTGCGTACAACATCGAGGAGTTCCGAGAGCTCGCAGGTCGCGGCATCGAACTGAGCCCGGTCGGAGAGCTTCTGGTCGAGGAATCGGTCATCGGGTGGAAAGAGTTCGAGCTCGAAGTGATGCGCGACGCTGCCGACAATTTCGTCGTCGTGTGCTCGATCGAGAACGTCGACCCCATGGGCGTCCACACCGGAGACAGCATTACCGTGGCGCCCGCGCTGACCCTCACTGACAAGGAGTATCAGCGAATGCGCGACGCGGCACGCCGAATAATCAGCCGCGTTGGCGTCGAAACGGGCGGCTCGAACATTCAGTTCGCGATCAATCCCGAGAACGGCCGCATGGTCGTCATCGAGATGAATCCGCGGGTCTCGAGATCGTCGGCCCTCGCTTCTAAAGCGACCGGGTTTCCTATTGCCAAGATCGCGGCCAAGTTGGCGCTCGGCTACCTGCTGGAAGAGATTCCGAACGACATCACCAAGCTGACTCCCGCATCATTCGAGCCGACCATCGACTACGTTGTCGTGAAGATTCCGCGCTGGGCCTTTGAGAAGTTTCCGAAGGCCGACCGTCGGCTGACCACGCAGATGAAGTCGGTCGGGGAGGCGATGGCCATTGGCCGTACCTTCAAAGAGGCGTTTCTCAAGGGCATGCGATCGCTCGAGCTCGGCCAGAGCGGCCGACTCTTTGGGAGCACCACAGACGAGCCGGTCGATTCTGGCGAGCTGCGGCGACAGCTCGTGTGGCCCACCGATCGGCGAATCTGGGCGGTGTTCCGAGCGCTCGAGCAGGGATGGTCGGTGGAGCAGGTCCATGACGCCACCCGGATCGATCGGTGGTTCTTGACGCAGTTCGCTGAGCTGGTGGAGCTTGCGCGTGTCGCCGGACTCGGCGACGTGCGCGAGATGTCGTCCGACCTGTTGTCCGAGCTGAAGCGCGCGGGGTTCGGCGATGAGGAGCTCGGCCAACTCTCCGGGGTGTCGGCCGACGTGTATGCCGAACGACGGAGCGAGCAAGGCCTGCGCTCGGTCTACAAGCGGATCGATACCTGCGCCGCCGAGTTCGAGTCGTTCACCCCGTATCTCTACAGCACGTACGAGCGTGAATGTGAAGCCGAGCCGAACGACCGTCCGCGAGTCGTCATTCTGGGGAGCGGCCCGAACCGGATAGGTCAGGGGATCGAGTTCGACTACTGCTGTTGTCACGCGGCGTTCGCGCTACGCGACGCGGGCTACGAGACGGTGATGGTCAACTGCAACCCCGAAACGGTGTCGACCGACTACGATACGGTTGACCGGCTGTATTTTGAGCCGCTGACCCTGGAGGATGTTCTCGCGATCGTGACTCGCGAGCAGAGCGCCGGCGGCAAGGTGTCATGCATCGTCCAATTCGGCGGCCAGACGCCGCTGAAGCTGGCGTTGGGACTGCAGGCGGCGGGCGTCACGATCGTCGGCACGTCGCCCGACTCCATCGACTTGGCCGAAGACCGCAAGCGGTTCGCACGCCTCCTCTGGGAGCTCGGCATTCCTCAGCCTCCGAACGGGATCGCGACCTCGCGTGACGAAGCCCGCGAGGTGGCCGACTCCATCGGATATCCGCTTGTCGTGCGGCCGTCGTACGTGCTCGGCGGTCGTGCCATGGCGATCGTCTACGACGGTGGTGCGCTCGATCGCTACATGATCGAAGCCGTGGATGCGTCGCCGGAGCATCCAATTCTCGTCGACAAGTTCCTGGAGGATGCTTTCGAGCTTGACGTCGACGCGGTCGCGGACGCCACTGGGGCGGTGGTGATCGGCGGCATCATGGAGCATATCGAAGAGGCCGGCATTCACTCCGGGGATAGCTCGTGCGTGGTCCCGCCCTATTTGGTTGCCGAACGGCATCTCAGCGTGATTCGCGACTACACACGGCGCGTGGCACAGGGACTCAAGGTGATCGGGCTGTTGAACATTCAGTTCGCGATCAAGGACGAGACGGTCTACATCCTCGAGGTGAATCCGCGCGCCTCCCGGACCGTGCCGTATCTCTCAAAGGCCACCGGTGTGCCGCTCGCCAAGGTCGCGGCGCAGGTCATGGTGGGCACAAGCCTCGCGGACCTCGGGTTCGTTGACGATCTGGATGTCTCCGGGGTGTTCGTCAAGACGCCGGTCTTTCCGTTTGCTCGGTTTCCTGGCGTCGACACCTTGCTGGGCCCAGAAATGAAGTCGACGGGCGAAGTCATGGGCGGCGCCACCAACTTTGGAACCGCGTACGCCAAGGCCCAGCTGGCCGCGGGCGTGCGGCTGCCAGACTCCGGATGTGCCTTCATCAGCGTGAATGACGACGACAAAGCCAACGTTGTCCGGACCGCCCGCGATCTCGCTGATTTGGGGTTTACGCTGCTCGCGTCGCGCGGCACAGCCGCCTACCTCAGGGCGCATGGGCTCGAGGTCGAGGTCGTGTTCAAGATCAACGAAGGGCGACCGCATGTGGGCGACAAGCTGCTGAACAAGGAAATAGATCTCGTGATCAATACTCCGCTCGGGCGGGAGTCGTTCTTTGATGACCTCACGGTTCGACAGATTGCGATGATGCACGGAGTGCCCAGCGTCACGACGCTCACCGGCGCGACGGCGACCGTGAGCGCAATACGGGCGTTGAGGGCCCAGAAGTTGGACGTTCGGCCCTTGCAGGAGTATCACGCCAGTACGGTCCGCGGATCCTGACCTCTGCGACCAGCGCGCCTCGGGCGTTTTCTGCCAGTTCCCGCAGCACTGCCGCGACGGCGTTTCTGAAACCCAGCTGAGATCGATGCGCTTCCTACGCCGGCGGGCACAGCGGCGTGCTCATTGCAAGCCGGTGGGTCTACATCCATGCGCGACCCTGCTCTGTGGCCTGCGGTCGCCCTTCTGACGGGAGTCGTGCTCGGCTGGCGCGCACCATGGGCGGCGGGTGACGTCCTGCTCACGGCCTTCGTCCTGGCGTGGTGCGCGACGCTCGTTGCACTCGTGGCCAAGCAGGCGCGGTTGTTCGTCGGCGCGGCGCTCGGGGGCTTTCTCCTCGCTGGTGTGCAGCTGGCCGCGGCGGCGACCACTTCCGCGACCGAGACCGGCCTCTGGCGCTGGTACCAGCAGTCTGCCGCGCACACACCCGATCGGCCGGTCATCCTCGAGGGGCGTCTCGCGCGGGACGCGGCACCAACCGACTACGGTGCGACTCTGGACCTGCGGGTCAGTCGGGTGATGACGCCAACCGGATGGATCCGCGCCAGCGGAGGCGCGCGTGTCGCGGTCGGGGGAGCGCTCACGGGATACCGCCGATCGGACTGGATTGCCGGTCGGACCGTTCGCCTGACCTCGACGCTGAAACCCGCACCTCGATACCTGAATCCAGGCCTCCCGGACCAGCAGCGGTCTCTGATGCTGCGGGGGACCGCGCTCCTTGGCTCCGTCAAGAGCGCCCTCCTGGTCGACGTGGTTCGCGCGGGCGGGACATGGGCAGAGCTCGCCGGACGCTTTCGCTCCACGGTCCGCCGAGACGTTGGTCGCACCGTTGGCCGGTTCAGCGAGCGTTCCGCGGGAGTCGTCACCGCGGTGCTCATTGGCGATCGCGCGGGGTTGTCCCCGGACGACCGTCGGCGCCTCCAGGCGGGCGGCACCTATCATGTGATTGCGATCTCGGGCGGGAACGTCGCCATCTTGGCGGCGGCGATCCTGCTGGCTCTTCGGCTTGTCCGCGTGCCGTTCCGGTTGTCGGTCTTGATCGCGGTCGGCCTTCTCCTGGGTTACGGCGCCGCGGTCGGACCCGAAGCGTCGGTCGCACGGGCGACCTTCGCGGCCGTGATCGTGTTGACGGCCCTCGCGTCAGATCACCGTGCGGGTCCGCTCAACACGGTTGCGCTCGTCGGAGGGTGTCTCGTCGCAGTCGCCCCGCTCTCGATCATCGATCCCGGGTTCCTTCTCACGTTCGGTGCGACCCTGGGGATTCTCGTCGGCGTTGGTCGGCTCCTCCGTGTCGCGCGTTCGTTTCTGCAACGTTTCGGTCGTCGCACGACGCGCGTCGTGCTGCCCGCCCTGGCCCTGTTGGCGGCCACCGTGTGCGCGGAGCTCGCGCTGCTGCCGATTGCGGCCGGCGCTTTCTCGCGCCTGACGGCAGCGGGATTGTTGCTCAATTTTCTGGCGATCCCACTCATGACCGCCGCGCAGATCGGTGGCCTCGTCGCAGTAGCCGCGCTTTGGTTGAGTGAGCCACTCGCCCACGCGGTGGGCTACGCGACCCATCTTGCGGCGGCTGGGATCGTCGACTCCGCGCGCCTGATCGAGCTGGCGCCGTGGTTGACGCGGCGTGTCCCCCCTCCGGGAATTGCAACCGCGGCCGGGTACTATCTCGGGTGGATCGTGTGGCTGGCGCGCCCCCCCGGCGTCAGGCGGGTCTGGGCCCTCCTCGGCATCGTGGTCTGCGGCATGTCGATGGTCGTCGGGCCGGCTCGACCGATGGTCGACGACGGCCCGTGCGGCGAGTTTGCATCGACGCTCTCGGTGCACGTGCTCGATGTCGGCCAGGCCGATGCGACGTTCGTCCGGCTTCCGACTAGAAAAACGCTGCTCGTTGATTCCGGCGGTCAGCCCGGTGGTCGTCTCGACGTAGGGGGACGGATCATCGCGCCGATTCTGTGGCACTTCGGTGTCAGGCGACTCGACTATCTCGCGATCTCGCATGGCGATCCGGACCACATCGGAGGTGCGGCCTCCGTGACCGAAGACTTTAGGCCACGCGAGGTCTGGGAGGGCGTTCCCGTGCCGGGACTCGCCGTGCTCGACCGGCTCGCCCAGCTCTCTGCCGATCGTGGCGCGTCGTGGCGGCAGCTGCAGAAGGGGGACACGCTCCGGTCAGGCGACGTTCGAATCCATGTGTGGCACCCGCCCCTTCCGGATTGGGAGCGACCGCGGGTGAGGAATGACGATTCGCTGGTCCTCGAGATTCGCTACCGGGACGTGTCGATCGTGCTTCCCGGTGACATCGGGGCGGAGGTGGAGACGAGACTGGCCAGGGAGATTCAGCCGGCCGGGTATCGGATCCTGAAGGTGCCGCACCACGGCAGTCGCACGTCCAGTTCAACCGACTTTCTCGAGGCCCTCCGGCCTGACATCGCCGTGGTCAGTGCCGGCCGCTACAACCGTTTTGGACACCCCGCCGCGGAGGTCCTTGGTCGCTACGCGGGCCTCGGCGTCGAGGTCGTGTCGACCGCTGAGGCCGGGGCTGTATCGGTCTGCACGGACGGTTCCGCGGTAGCCATCAAGACGATGGGTCCGCGATCTTGAGGCGGTTCCATTCGGTCTCCATTTCGGTCGGCGTCGCTGTCTCCAGCGTACGGCCCCGCGCGGCAAACCGCCGCTCGAGCTCTTCGAAACGCCGCGCGAATTTGTCGTTGGCCTGGCGGAGCGCCCCTTCGGGTTCGACGCCGAAGTGTCGGCTGAGGCTCGCGACGGCGAGCAAGAGGTCGCCCAGCTCTTCCGCGATCGCATCGGACTGTCCGTCTCGCACCGCGGCTTCAACCTCGGCGAGCTCCTCGCGAACCTTACCCACGACGTCGGATGCATGGGTCCAGTCGAAACCCACGGTGGCGGCTCGTCGCCCCATCCGGTAGGCCCGGAGCAAAGCCGGGAGTGCGGCGGGCAGGGACCCCAGGACCCCGACGGACGCACCAGCGGCCTTGCGCTCGCGTGCCTTGATCGATTCCCACTTCACCCGGACATCCGCTGATGATCTAACGGGGCTACCGGTTCGGGCATCCGTCTCCGCATCAAAGACGTGCGGATGACGGCGGACCAGCTTCTCGCAGACCGCCGACAATGCGTCGGCGATCGTGAACTGTCCATCCTCTGCAGTGATCTGGGCCACGAATACGACCTCGAGCAGGAGATCGCCGAGCTCGTCGCGAAGCGCGTGTGGGTCCGATGCCTCGATCGCCTCGAGCACTTCGTACGCTTCCTCGACGATGTACGGGCGCAGCGAGTCCAGCGTCTGCTCACGATCCCAGGGGCACCCGTCCGGCGACCGGAGGATGCGCATGATCTCGACGAGACGGTCCATCTGTGAACCGGGCGAGGTGACGTCAGCGTGATCGGGAGCATCGGGCATCGTGCCGTATGCTAGCATTCGATATGCTCGCGGAAGTGACGTTCAACGCCTTCGTCGTGTCGCTTGCGACGACCGCGGCGGTGCACTTCGGTGACGTCGCCGACCCGTCGTCGGGCGAAAAGCCACCGGCGAACGTCGATTCCGCCGCACACGCGATCGAGATGCTGTCGCTCCTGGAGGAGAAGACCAGGGGCAATCTGACCGACGACGAGAAGTCCTTTCTGGTACAGGTGCTGTACGAGTTGCGTGTGCGACTCGCAGAGGCCAGAAAGGCGACTCCGACTTTAGGGTAGTGCGGATTACCTTCCTTGGCACTGGGACCTCGACCGGCGTTCCGGTGATCGGATGCACGTGTGGGACGTGCCGATCGGCAGATCCAAAGGACCGAAGGTGGCGGCCGTCGATCTATCTTCGCTTCGACGGCGGTGCGGCCGTGCTCGTCGATGCCTCTCCGGATCTGCGGTCGCAGGCCCTCCGGTATGACGTCGATCGAGTGGACGCGATTTGGCTGACCCACGCTCACGCCGATCACGTGTTGGGCCTCGATGACGTCCGCATCTACAACTTTCGCCAGCAAGCCGCGATTCCGTGTCACGGTCGGCCTGAAACGCTTTCGGCTGTGCAACGCATGTTTGCGTACGTGTTCGACCCATCGACGCCAAAGGGCGGAGGCCTGCCGCGCCTCATGCTGCGGCCGCTCGCCGGGCCGTTCTGTTTTGAGCGCCGCACCGTCGTCCCGGTACCACTCCGTCACGGCGCGCTGCCTATCCTGGGATTCCGGATCGGCGGGTTCGCCTATCTCACTGATTGCAGCGAGATTCCAGAGCGGTCGTGGGCGTGCTTGGACAGCCTCGAGGTGTTAGTGATCGATGCCCTTCGCCATCGCCCGCACTCCACGCACTTCAACCTCGATCAGGCGATCGAGGCGGCCGATCGGATCGCCGCTGCGCAGACCCTGTTCACCCACATGTCCCACGACCTCGGGCATGCGGAGACATGTGCCACCCTGCCGTCGGGCATGATGCTGGCGCACGATGGTCTCGAGGTGTCGGTCAGTGAGGTCACGCCTGAATCCGCGGTTCGGGCGGTCACTGGGAGCGCCGAGGGGTAGATCGCATGGACGTCGTTCACTACCCGGATGATCCGCTACCCGCCAACTGGCGCGCGCCGGTCCTCGCGCTCGGCAACTTCGACGGCTGCCATCGCGGACACGCGAAGATTGTCGAGCGGGTGTCTCAGCGCGGCGCCGACATCGATCGGACCCCGGCCGTCCTGACGTTCGATCCTCACCCCACCCGAATCGTGAGGCCCGACAAAGCCCCGAGTCTCTTGATGACCAAGGCACAGAAGCTTGCGTATATGGCCGACGCCGGTCTGCAGGGCGCAGCGATCGTGCGGTTTACTCCCGAGGTGTCTCGCTGGTCTCCGGATGAGTTCGTCACCGCCGTGTTGTTCGAATGGCTCCACGTCTCAGAAGTGTGGGTCGGCGCCAATTTTCTGTTCGGTCATGACCGTAGCGGCAACTTCTCGAAACTAAAGTCGCTGGGTGGCCAGTTAGGGTTCCGCGTCGACAAGATCGAGCCCGTGCGCTACAAGGAGTTCATCGTCAGTAGCACGCGCATCCGACGTCTGATCAGCGAAGGCAATGTCGACGAGGCGGGCGTGCTGTTGGGCCACCATTACACCATTGACGGGGAGGTCGTTGCGGGTTCAGGTCGTGGCGGGCCGCACGGGTATCCGACCGCCAACCTGCGGACCGAGAACGAGACGATTCCACCAAACGGCGTCTACGCGACCACCGCCACGATTGACGGCGCGATGCACGCGTCGGTCACCAACATTGGGGTGCGACCGACGTTTGAACGGGAGGGCGAGCGCGTCATTGAGACGCACCTACTGGATTTCAACGGCGACCTGTACGGGATGGATGTCAAACTGGCGTTCGTCACGCACCTACGACCTGAGATGGCGTTTGCGGGTGCCGATGAGCTCAGGCAGCAAATCGCCGACGACTGCGACACGACCCGTGGGCTGTTTGATCGTATTTCGCTATAAGATACTGGGTTCACATGGCCGAAGAGACCCCGCTCGACGCGCGCAACATCAGGCTCGAGCTCACCCTTCCCTGCGACGAACGTTTCCGGCCGGTCCTGCGTGTTATCTGCCACAGGATCATTCGCTACGTCGGCTATCCCGAGCCCCAAGCCACCGAGATCGCGTCGGCCGTCGTACACGGGACTGACGGTGTGCTCGAACACGAGGAGTCGCCGGAGTACACGAGTCTGGCCGTCACCGTCGCAACCAGCACCCGCGACATCGAGTTCCGTATTCGGTATCTCTGCGACGCGAGCGAGACAGGCCCGGGCGTCGAGTCGCTGCTGAGCCAGCGCCGAGGTTCGGAGGTGCCCTTGGTTGCCATGCGCCGAGTCATGCGTGGCGTCGCGTTCGGGAGCTCCGATGGCGTCGAATACTGTGTCTTGAACCAACTGCTTCCGCCGCCCTACATGGAAACTTCTCACCCGGATGAGTCCTAGGCCAGTTCCCAACGCGAGATAGCGGTGCGGCTTTATAACACCCTGACTCGGCACGTGGAAGCGTTCGCGCCTTCCCGCGATGACACCGTTCGCATGTACGCGTGCGGCTTGACTGTTTACGGCCGGGGTCATATTGGCAACTTTCGGACGTTCGTCTGTCTCGACGTTCTCCGAAGGGCGCTCACGCACGTCGCGGGATTTGCCATGCGGGAGATTGTCAATTTCACCGACGTCGACGACAAGACGATCAACGCATCGCGCGAAGCGGGAGTCTCGCTGCGTGAGTACACCGACCGTTACATCCAGGCATTTCGTGACGACGCGGCCACGCTCGGTCTCGAATCGGTCGAGGAGTATCCACGAGCCACTGATGAGGCCAACCTCCGAGCGATGGTCGAGACCGTGCAAGCGTTGGAGGCGAAGGGGCACACGTACCGCAGTGAGGGGTCGGTCTATTTCAAGATCGACACGTTTCCAGACTACGGCAAGCTGGCGCGCCTTGACCACGCCGGCATCCGACCTGGCGCTCGGGTGGACAGCGACCAATACGACAAGCAGGATGCCCGCGACTTCGTGCTGTGGAAGGCGACCGGCGCGGATGAGCCCAGCTGGGACTTCGGCATCGGACCGGGGCGACCGGGGTGGCACATCGAGTGCTCGGCGATGGCCTTACGCTTGCTCGGCGACGCGCCGATTGACATTCACGCCGGTGGCGTCGATCTGGTCTTTCCCCATCACGAGAACGAGATCGCCCAGGCCGAGGGCGCGACCGGCCAACCGTTCGCCCGGTTTTGGGTGCATGTCGAGCACTTGCTCATCGACCGTGGCACCAAGATGTCGAAGTCGCTCGGCAACGTGTTCACCGTGCAAGAAATACTAGACCGGGGGTACCGAGCATCCGCGCTGCGCTACGCGCTCATCTCGACGCATTACCGCAAGCAGCTGCGGTTCACGTGGGACAGCCTGTCGCAGGCTGAAGAAGCGCTCACTCGGCTTATGGACTGCCTGGCTCGCCTCGAGACCGTGTCGTCCGATGGAGTAGAGCACCCTGAGGTCCGAGAACGGGTCGCGCGCGCGCGGGCCTCGTTTGCCGAGATGATGCAGGATGACCTCAATACTCCCGGTGCGCTTGGGGTCGTCTTTGAACTCGTCCGCGACGTCAATGCCGCGATTGATGCCGGGGCGTTCGGTGCCGACGATGCGAGCGTCGTTCGGGAGGCGTTCGACTGGTTCGACCAGCTGCTCGGCGTCATCCAGCTCCGTCGCCGCGAAGAGGCGGCCCCGCCGGTGCCGGTGGACGAGATCGAACGGCTTATCGAAGAGCGACGCGCGGCTCGGAGCCGTCGCGACTTTACGAAAGCTGACGAGATCCGCCATGACCTCGATGCACGCGGGATCATCCTCGAGGACTCGGCGGGCGGCACTCGCTGGAAGCGGAAGTAGCCGTTCCGAAGCTGGCTCACCGTTTGCATCACTTGCTGTTGGTGCCACCGTCCATCAGTCACAGCTCGGAGAACTGGGCGAGGATGCAGCGTGACGAGAACTGCGCCGGCGTGGTTACGTAATTCTTGCCCGTCGGTATCGGACCCGCCATGGCGAGCTTGACATCGTTGCGCGAGAGGGTGACGTCCTTGTGTTCGTCGAGGTGAAAACCCGGTCAAGCCACGCGTTCGGCGGGCCGTTGGACGCCGTGACCGGTCAAAAACAAAGGAAGCTCGGCCGAATGGCGCTCGAATACATCGTGCGGAGCCGGCTTTCGGGGGTTGCCTGCCGTTTCGATGTCGTGGGCGTGCTGCGTCAGGGTGGCGAGACGAGAATCGAAGTGGTCGCCAAGGCCTTTGGCATCCCATCGGGTCTTGCTTGATGGGATCCGAAACCGCGTGGTACGCTACCCGGGAGTTGGGAGCGAGCGGGAATAACTCAGTGGTAGAGTGCGACCTTGCCAAGGTCGAAGTCGCGGGTTCGAATCCCGTTTCCCGCTCCATCATCTCTCAAGTACCGTACGATCCCTCCGACGGCGCCGTCGCCAAGTGGTAAGGCAGAGGTCTGCAAAACCTCCATCCCCGGTTCAAATCCGGGCGGCGCCTCCATTTCTTCTAGGATTTCTCACCGCAGGCCGTTCGCGGTCGGGGTCGATCCGCGATATTGTCCCCATTTTGTCCCCGCCAGACCGCTGAGCTGGTTCGCCGCGGCGCGAAGGTCGCCCTCGCTGACGATGTTGTAGCGCTCAAACACCGAGCGGGTCTTGTGCCCGCTCAGCTCCATCGCAACCCGGTCGGGGACACCCCGCCGCACCATGTTCCGCACCGCCGTCCCCTGAGGTCGTGCGGGATACGGGCGGGACACCCCGCCGCAGCAACCGCCGCCTTCCAGACCTTCGTGAACGAAGTGATTGGCTTCGGGTGTTTCGGCCCGCCACGCCCTCGCGCGACCTCTCGGAAGAACACCCACGGGACGATCCGCCCGCAAGCGCGCGTCAGTCGGTCGGCGCGGGCTTTCTGCGCCTCCAGAAGCGCCCGGAGGTCGTCGGTCAGCGGAAAACTGCCGTCTCGTCTTGCGTCGGATGTCCTGAACAACCTTCTCTGCTGACTTTGCTTGACTCATGGGGACCTCCTCCCCGCGCAGCAAAGTCTCTCTTATCTCACAACCTCAATCAGTCCACAATGGTTTGCTTCCGCACACCCACGCGCATGTAAGGGGAGGACGCCCGAAGGGGGGTATCCAGGCTCCACGGTTTACGGGTATCACTCCACACTAGGCAGGAGCTATCTCGCATTCACCTCGACGCCTAGCGGTTCTTCCTGACAGCGACGGAAAGCCTGCGCCCAAGTCAACACGACCCCCTCGCTATTCCTTCTGCCACAAGAAAAGAACGCACAGCTGACCTTTGCGGTCAATCGGGAAGTCCAGTTGTTCGTCAAGTCCCAGCGAATTGGCAGTGTCCCTGATCAGCGGTGCCTGGGCGCTCCCACAAAGCATTGCGACACGCCCGCCAACTTCCAGAACGCGCTCAAATTCACCAAGGGCATCTCGAACAACTGGCGTTGCGCTCAAATGATACGGTGGTTCCGTTGCTATCGACGCTATTGAACCGTCACGATACGGCAGCTGTCGCGCATCAGCGACACAGTGCCGAGAACCGAGTCGCATCAGTCCAAAGCGAAGAGTTGAGTCAACGTCCATACTGAACGTCATCGCTCCGCTCGATAACGCTTCAATGACGATGCCACCAATGCGCGCGAACGGATCGAGCAGATTAGATCTATGTTGACTCAGTGCGAGGTTGACTAGGATTCGAGCGTCGTAAAATGGCAAACCGCGCCGACTGAGAGGGGCGCTCCCGCCTCGATAACCGCGAATCGAGCGAACTGACCCGCTGCTATCCTCAAGGTCAAAGGAGCGTCTGTCAGGCGCACGATGTCGCGCCGCATCCGCATCTTCCCCATAAAGTCGCTCCAGCTTGAACGGCTGATTGCGCCAGCTAATGAGGTCGCGTCGCGAACGGGAGCGGTGCTGACTTCGAGCAGGGACTACGGTATCGACTGCGGAGGTGTATCCAAGCCGCTGAAACCGGGTTCTCGCCGTCTCCAGAGAAGCCGCAGGTAATGACACCCAAAAGACGCCGCCCTTTTCCGACAGCGGCCCCCCTGACTGCACCTGCCCACCAAGACCGGCCAACACAGATAGCATCTCGATCTCAGCAGGTTTACGCGCCTTTCGCCGTGCCGGCCGAATATGGCAAATGAGGGTCGCGTCATCCACGGGAAGATCCTGCTAGAGCCGGACCCAATAGATTGTTCTTATGGTCAGGCGATGGCAAGGGCGAGCTCTCAGGATCGCCGTTGGCGGGTACTTGCTCTCTCGCGGACTACTCCCCATAAACGCCGTTGTGTAGAGCGACTTGACACTCGGAACACCGATTTCTGCGGCAGTCCCAAAACATTAGGAAAACCGCACGTTCGATCGGCCCTCTGGTACTCCCCCCCAGACACACCAATAGCGTCAAATTCACCCCCGGATTCATTGGCCTGAATGGGCGTGTCTTTTGAGGATCCGGAACCTGTTTCGGCATCAGAGGGCCAATTGTCCGTTCGAGTCCTTTCGCCTCACGGCGTTCCGCCGTATCTGCGTGACTCGTCCGTGGTTCTACTTGACCCAGGTTTACTGGCCCGTATGATGGCCGTGTTCCATCCCCCTCAGCCCGAGGAGGGCCTATGGCTCGTTCGCTGCGTCGGCGTGGATCAAGGGATAGGTGCCTACGCCCAAGCTTGTAACCCTAAGGAGAATTTGATGACCAACCGCGAGTTCTTTCTGCAGCGACGTTCGATGGAGTGCGGAATGTTTGAGAAGGTGTTCAATGCAGTGCCTGGCGGGGAGTCAAGCCCATTCTTAGTTGAAACTCTCTACGGCTCCTGATTCATCACGCGACTTTCTTCTTCGACGTCGTCGTGTCGATCTTCAGTTCTCGCTTCAGCGCGGCCCGGAGCGCGGGCAGGTGACGGTAGCCCATCACCTTCCGCAAGCGCGGTTCGATGTCCAGGAGCGCGGTTGCCAGCCAGCGGTGCCGTTGGCTCGAGTTCTGCCAGTGATCGACCTTCGCACAGCGTTCCTCGACGAGCGCATTGATGGACTCGAGACAGTTCGTCGTCTTCAACGATCGGCCCAGCACCCCGTACAGCCCGAGGCGATGCAGCGTCAGGGTTTCGTCCAGCCCTTCCGCCAGACTGCCGGCCGCGGATTGGTTCCGGTCCTCCAGCTCGCGGTGGAGCGTCTCGAGCGCACCCAGCGCCTCGGTGTACGTCGGGCGGTTGTAGGCGCGCTGGAGGCGCTGGCGCCATGAGGCCTGCTCACTCTTGGCCAGGTAACGCACCACGTTCTCGCGCTTGTGCCACTGGCACCGGTGGACCAGGGCGCGGTCGTGGAAGGCCTTCCGGACGGCCGCACGCAGCCCCTTGCCGCCGTCGAGGATCACCAGCACGCCCTGCGCGACGTCGAGGCCCCGCTCGACCAACGACCGCAGGAACGGCGTGAGCACCTGCGCGTTTTCCGTGTCCGTCTCCACGAAGCCGAGGAAGCGTTTCTCCCCAGAAAGCGTGATGCCCAGCGCGATGACCAGCGTGGCATCGGCGAACGTCTTGCCGTCCAGCACGATGGCCACGACGTCCTCACCGGCCAGGTCCCGTTCTTGGAACTCCCGGAGCTGCGCCGCGCTGGCCTGGATGAACCCCCGGGACACCGTCGCCCCCGACAGCCCGATGGCCCCCGGAATCGCTTCGGCGGCGGCTTCGTAGTTACGGCACGAGATCCCGTACAGCACGCGCTTCAGCAGCACGTCGTTGACCGCGCGATCGCCATGCAACGCCTCGTACGACCGCAGCGGCAGCTCGCTCCCCGCGACATGGCGAATCCGCGGCACGCGAATCGCCACGCGCTGGCCGGCCAGCCCGACCGTCCCGGGATTGCTGCCATGACGGCGCCCGCCGACCGACACGTCCTTGCGGGCGTAGCGTTCGCCCGCCAGCGCCGTCACCTCCTCGTCGAGCAACTCCTCCACGTGCATCAAGCCCAGCGGGACCAAGGACCGGATGAGCTCCACCTTGGCGTCGAGCTCCAGGTCGGGGTAGTCCTCGCGGCGGATGATCTCGACCCGACCCAGCGTGCGACCCTTCTTGCGCTTCCTGACCGGACGTAGGACACTGCTCATCTCGGCTCCTGTCTCTCGTGGGGTGATGTCCGTCTCTCAACGTCATCAAACCACAGGGTGTGGGAGCCGTTTCAATTTCCAACTAAGTTTCGCTCACCCTCACGCCGACCAGCTGGACTGGAAACCCGAGCCGAAGGCCCGTGCAGCACGCGAACTGATGGGACATCTCATCGGCCATGAGCAAGACCTAGATGAACTCCTGGCGAGTGGCGAGATTCATCACCGGAACCAAGTGCCGTTCAGTGATGTGGCTGAGGCCGTCGCGCTCTATCGTCAGGCCTGTCAAGACGCCGACGCTAAGCTCCAGGCGATAGATGACGCGACGTGGGACTCCGGGCCCGGCAAGTTCTTGGTAGGGGACGACGTCATCATGGAAGCTCCCCGCCGCGACATGGGGTGGTTGCTCCTCTGCGACTCGATTCACCATCGAGGTCAGCTGAGCACATATCTACGGCCCATGGGCAGCAAAGTGCCTGCGATCTACGGGCCCTCAGCTGACGACGATGGCGCACACTAACCACACATGCCCCTCACCGCAGGTGACCGCCTCGGCCACTACGAAGTCACCGCCAAGATCGGCGAAGGCGGAATGGGCGAGGTGTACCAGGTCAACTCAACAACACGTCGGGGCGCTCGGTCTCGACGATGTGTTCGATCGAGCGTATTGTTCTTCAAACGTCGTCACGCACTGAGCAAAGGGGGTTACTGATGGAATGTTCGGCGGCGGGCGCTCAGATGGCAGGGGCCTCGCGTGTGTCTACAGGGAAAACCGCGTGGATCATGCTGGCGTTTCTGACGGCCGCGGGGTTTTGGTTCTTCGTCGCACTATCGTATCTCACGCTCACCGCGGAGACGCTGTTCCTGTACGACGGCGAGCGCGGATGGATCTTGACGCACGTTGGGCTTGGAACCGTGGCGTTGCTGACCGGGCCGGTGCAGCTGTGGTTGGGCTTTGCGCACCGGCGGATGTCACTGCACCGAACACTGGGCAAGATCTACATCGCGACGGTCTTCGTGGGAGCCCTCGTCGCCCTGAGGTTAGCGTTCACACCCTCAGCTGGATTGGTGTTTGGGATTGGTCTCGGCGTTCTTGCCGTGGCCTGGGTGCTCACGACGGGGACCGCGTTTCTCGCCATCCGACGGCGGCAGATCGCCCAGCATCGGGAGTGGATGATCCGCAGTTACGTGGTGACGTTCGCCTTCGTCTTCTTTCGGATCATCGTAGGCGTGATGCAAGCCGCTGGGATCGGGACGTTGCCGGAGCAGCTGGCGACTGCAGCGTGGCTCTGTTGGTCGCTGCCGTTGGTCATCACCGAAGTCGTCTTGCAGTCGCGCAAGACGCTTGGTAACGTGCGGGCGATCCCCACCTGACGTCATTGAATCCGCGCGACAGCTCAATGCCCTTAACTGTCGGTTCCCGACTCGGCCACTACGATGTCACCGCCCTCATCGGCGAGGGCGGGACGGGGCAGGTCTACCACGTGCTGGACACCCGCCTCGATGCGGCGCTGGCGAAACCGTTGGGAAGTGGACGCAATAGATAGGCAGGGAACCGCTGTGTCAGACGAGGAAGTCTCCGCGCATTACGCATCTGGTGGATTACTTGCTGCCATTTGCGACGGTGTTTCGAGGCTGGGTAAGACTCCGGCGACGGTGACGGTCGAGGACCTTGCCCCGGTGGACGAGTTTCACATCGGCGGACGCCAAGCCTCGGAGGATTTTCTCGGGCAGCTCGGCTTGACCCCGGGCCAGCGGGTGCTGGATGTCGGGTGTGGCCTTGGAGGCAGCGCGCGGTTCGCCGCGACCCGTTATGGTGGTCACATTACCGGCATCGATCTCACGGAGGAGTATGTCGCCACGGGCCGGGTCATGTGCGACTGGGTGGGACTCGGGGATCGTGTTTCGCTGCGTCAGGGCAGCGCTCTTGCCATGCCCTTCGAGGCTGATACCTTCGATGGCGCGTACATGCTGCATGTGGGGATGAACATCGACGACAAGCGCCAGCTCTGTGCAGAGGTTCACTGGGTGCTTCGGCCCGGCGGCTGCTTCGGGATCTACGACGTGATGCGAACAGGCGAGGGCGAGCTGGCATACCCCGTTCCCTGGGCCGCGACGCCAGCAACCAGCGCCGTGCGTTCAGTGAACGACTACCGTGTGGCCCTGCGAGCCGCCGAATTCGCCACCACGGCTGAACGCAACCGTCGCGATTTCGCCCTTGAGTCCTTCGCGAAGCTCAAGGCCAACGCCACCGGAACCAGTGGACCCGCGCCGCTCGGTCTTCACATCCTCATGGGCGACACGACGCCTCGCAAGATCGCCAACATGGTCGCCAACATCGCGAACGGCACCCTGGCTCCGGTGGAGATCGTGGCTCGGAAGGCGGTGTAGCCGGGACGTGAAGACGTAAGCTGCCGTCTACGTCAGGCTTCCAGGCTATCGATCATCTTCTCGATTTCTTCACGCGACCACGTCCTCAGCTTAACGACTCGGCTACTGCTACGGTACTGGGGAGGTATGAGTTGCAGAGCCTCTTCACGAGTGTCTAGGTCAACGACCAACCAGCCGATGTGAACACCGTCGTCGCAACCCCACTCAATGTGCGTCATCAGATGAGAGCCATGTCTGGTGACGGCATCCAATGCCCTGGCGCATCTTTCGTGCTCATTCGTGTGGCTAGATTCAATTAGTAATCGCGGCACCGTAGGACCTTTCCGAGGAAGATTTCACGCTCAAACGCTCTAATCCATCACGGCGTCTTACCCACAACATCGGGGAAGCCCTCTCATTTCTGCCACCACCTCAGCGCTTCGCCGAGGAACTCACGCGCCTCTTCCCCGACCCGTAGGACATGTCTCTGCAACCCGGCACCACCCTCGGCCCCTATGCCGTCACTGCCAAGATCGGCGAAGGCGGCATGGACATCTGAGTTGTTCAGTCAAGCGAAATCCTTGACGAGTGGCGAGCCGTTCCGGCGGAGCGCGGCGAGGTAGGTGGCCTCGTCGTAGGGTGTCCGATCCTGCCAGCACCGAAAGAGAATCCGGATCCATTTGAAGGCCAGCGCGCGGAGGGCGGCGTGGTGGCTGTTGCCCCGTCCGCGCTGTTGGTCGTAGTAGCGCCGGGCCCAGGTCGAGAAGCGGATGGATTGACCGGCGTATTCGTGAAACGTCTGCTTCAGGAACTTCGGACAGGCGAAGCGGTGATGCACCCAGCAGGTCTTGCCGCTGCGTACGGTGCCCGGGGCGATGCCGGCGTGGGTTTGGAGCGCACTGGCGGCCTGCCAGCGGGTGCGGTCGGTCCCGAAGGCGGCCGCCAAGCGGGGCGCGCACACCGGACCCGCCCCCGGCAGACTCACGAAGAGGTCGTGGTCGGGGTGATCCGCGAAGACCGTGGCGATGGCGGCATCAAAGGTCCGGAACGCGTCGAGGAGCGTGCGCAGTTGCGTGGCGTAGGTCTGGACGGCGAGGCTGAGGGTGTCGACGATCGCGGGGTCGGTGGTCAGCGGCTGGGCCGTGGCGATCTGCGCGAGCCGGTCGTCGATGACGGCGGCTCGGCGACAGTTGTGCTGCTGATAGAACCGTCGCATCGTGGTGGGGCGCGCCCGCTGGACGGCGGCCAGCGTCGGCCACTTCCGCAGGAAGTCGCAACCTTGGCGCGAGTCGAGGGTGCCGACCCAGTCGAGGGCCTGGGGAAAATACTGCTTGAGCAGGCTGGTGAGCCGGTTGGTGAGGGCGACACGGTGCTGGACAAGCTTCCGGCGCTGCTCGCACAACAGCTGCAGTTTGCGGGCGGCGACGGTCTCCGGTCGCCAGGGCCGGAGCTGGGCTCGGTGGGTCTGGACCAGGTCGAGTAACAATGCTGCGTCGGTCGGGTCGTCCTTCGCCCCACTGGGGTGGAAAGCTTCGCGATAGCGCGCGAGCGCTTTGGGATTGACCGGGTAGAGCACGAGAAACTCGTACTGCATCAGCGCGTGGACCACGGCGCCTCTGCGTTGTTCGATGGCAATCCCCACGGGTCGGCCGTCAAACCGCCGCCGGAGCTCTGCGACCCAGGCATGCAGGACGTCAGGGCGCTGGGCGAGGTCGATCTGTTCGACCGGCCCACCGCCGGCTGGCTGTAGCTGCACCGCGTGTTGTTGATCGCCCCAATCCAAGCCGGCATACGCGGCCATCTCCTCGTCGAGTCGCATCGGTTCTCCTTTCGCGGAGCACGCTTGGCGAGGTCCAGCGCAAGCCCTATAGTAGAGTCCTGAGTGCACCACACTCGGACGACATCTGAGGATGCGATGTCAAACCCCGCGCGACGTCTTCGCTCGAAGGTCCATGCCGAACCGTTGGGGCGGTTGGGGAGGTTGATTCGTAGCGGAGACGTTGCGCCCTCTCCGACTGGTTCACTTTCTTGTTGCAGAGTTTTCCACGCGGCACAACTAGTAGGAGGGAGGTGTATCGCG
>CBDCGH010000012.1:0-66854 GCA_965216615.1 Vicinamibacterales bacterium
GGGAGAGGCCTCGGGGTGATACTGAACCGAGAAGACCGGACTCTTCCGGTGCCGGAGACCTTCGACGGTTCCATCGTACAGGTTGACGTGGGTCACCTCGACGTCATCGGGGACGGACTCGGGATCGACCGCGAAGCCATGATTCTGCGACGTGATCTCGACCTTCCGTGTTGCGAGATTCTTCACCGGATGATTGCCCCCGCGGTGCCCAAACTTCAGCTTGTAGGTACGGGCCCCCATCGCCAGTCCGAGGACTTGATGTCCGAGGCAGATCCCGAAGGTCGGCACGTCCGAGTCGACGATCGCGCGCGCGTTCTCGACGGCGTAGCTCAGGGGCGACGGGTCTCCCGGCCCGTTACTCAAAAAGACCCCGTCGGGCTTGAGCGCCAACAACTCCGAGGCCGGGGTGGTCGCTGGAAACACGGTGACCTGGCAGTCGTAGACGGCAAAGCGCCGCAAGATGT
Organism: Vicinamibacterales bacterium; assembly: GCA_965216615.1. Lineage (GTDB taxonomy): Bacteria > Acidobacteriota > Vicinamibacteria > Vicinamibacterales > UBA8438 > CAUZIB01. Next base: position 465 of record CBDCGH010000012.1, read on the forward strand.
TCCACTTCATGCCAAAGTCGTAGGCTGCAATCCGCATTGTGCGCGACGGTCGGAGCCCTGGCTCGAGCTCGAAGCCCTCGGATTCACCTCCATCCGCGGCCTCGCTCCACTCGAACGGCGCGTCACACGTTACCCCGCGAACGAGATCGCTCCCCTCCATTGTCGGCGCGCTCCTCGCCTCAGTCACCAACTCGTCGGGGTCGACCGACCCGGTCGCAATCACCCCGCGCATGACTCCGCCGGAACGCAACACCCGAGTCAGCGCACGGGTATCAATGCCAGAGATGGCCACCACACCATGCTGCTCGAGATACTCCCGCAGCGTTCCGTCTGCCCGCCAGTTGCTGGCAATCGGCGATTCCTCGCGCATGACAAACCCCGCCACGCGCGGACCGCGCGACTCGACGTCCTCGGTCGCGACGCCGTAGTTGCCGATCTGCGGACAGGTCATCGTCACGATCTGTCCGGTGTATGAGGGGTCAGTCAAGACTTCCTGGTACCCGGTCATGTTCGTGTTGAACACCACCTCGCCTGGCGTCCGTCCCTCCGCACCGGCGGCACGACCCCGGAACCAGACACCGTTCTCGAGCGCCAGCACTGCGTTCATGGCGTCCTCACTGAGGCATCCGCTCCAGGGATGCCGCCACGCGCACGCGCTCAGCGCTGGCCACCTCGACCGTCTTGGCCCACACCTGATATCCGTTCCGCTCGATCCGCACGCGATGAGGTCCCGGCGAAACCGGTACGACGACGGGCGTGACGCCAGCCATCTCCCCGTCGACGACGACACTTGCGCCAGGCGGACGCGACTCCACCAGGAGCGATCCGATGTCCTCGGTGACCCGGACCGTCGTGTCATCCAGGCGTGAAAGCGACAGTGCAACGGGCACCACCGGATCAGCGGGCTGCACATCGACTTCGCGCGTCGCCGGCGCAAACCCCTCGCGCCTCACCTCGACCTCGTGCTGGCCGAATGGCACGTCGCGAAGCGACAGTGGTGTCACGCCACGAACGGTCCCGTTCAGGAGCACCGTTGCACCCGGCGGCTCTGTCCGAAACAGGAGCCATCCCCCGTCGGCCGATCGCTGCGGGGCCGGCGTCACCACGGCGGCTGCCAGCGGCGATGACGATGACGAAGATGATGAAGGGGGTGACGATGATGCCGTCGTCGCGACGAGTTGGTCCGGCACCGCCGGTTCAGACGCCGGCGTCGCCGGTTCAGGCGCCGGAATCGCTGGTTCAGGCGCCTGGGCCGCCGGTGGCACAGCCGGCGCACGCTCGGGGAGCGTTTCGACTGTCGCCGGTTCAACGTTCGGCGAATCGGCGGGTACAGCTGCCGAGTCGACAGAGCCCTCCTGCCCCAAGACCCGATCGCCCGGCGCCTCTTCCGAACCGAACCCCCCGACGTAGTAGGCGAGCGCGCCGACCACTAAGCCAACCACCAACACGATAGCCGCGAGCGGCGCGACTCCACGTAACCAGGAAGCCTCCGGCGACCCGCCCACCAGAAACGGCACGGCTTCCGCGTCGTCTAGGTCAATGGCATCGTCACCATCGAGATCATCATCATCAAGATCAAGGCCGTACGACTCCTGATCGCCGTCTTCGTCCACGCCGTCTGCGCCGAACTCCACCTCATCGTTCGATGCATCTGAGTGGTCTGGATCCTCCGCCTCCCAGTCGTCGAGCCCCTCAGTTGCGTCTGGTGACTCGCCTAGCACCGACGATGCCAAGGATGACACGGCCGGACGCTCATCGAGGTCGTCCTCGCTTTCCAGCGCGTCCGATTCCGTCGGTGGCACCTCCAGCGGCACATAGTCATCTGACCTCGCGGCCTCGAGGAAGTCCGCTCCTACGTGGTCGCGGTCCTCCTTTGGCTCGCCCGCGGGCTCAAACTCACCGGACTCGACGTCGTCGTCCGGCTCGTCCGGCTCGTCCGGCTCGTCTGGCCAGGCGGTCTCCGTCTCGTCGGTTGGAGCCATCTCGACGTCGGAGACGGCATCATCCAGCGGCGTGGCGTCGGCCTCGGAATCGCCCAGGGACGGGCTCGAGTCTACAGGCGACTCGACCTGGCGAATGTCGAGCCCGGCCAGCAGGTCCGGTACCGCGGCGTTGCTCGAAGGCGAGAGCGGCGGTTCAGAGGGATGACCGGCAGCGCCCAATGCGCTGCGCAGCGCCGATACAAATCGCAGGCCGCTCGAGAACCGCTCCTCCGGCGCGTCGGCCAGGGCGGTCACAAACGCCGCGTGCAGCGCGTCCGAATCGGCAACGCCAGCCACGTCACGCAGCCGATCGGTCACCTGCTCGCCGGACCCGGCCGCCCGGCGACCTGTCAGCAGCTCGCACGCGACCGCGGCCACGGCGTACAGATCGGCCTCTCCTCCCCACGCTCGGCCCGCAATGACCTCCGGCGCGGTATACGGACGACGGATGGGCACGGCCAAGCCGACTGCCTCGAGGACCGATGGCACCCAGAACCCAGTGATCCGCACCTCTTCTCGACTGACGAACACATCGCGCAAGTGGAGCGCGCCATGGACGATCCCGCGCTCATGGGCCGCATCCACGGCCTCGGCAATACCCGTGATGAACGGGAGCGCGGTGTCGAGCGGCGCCGGCGAATAGTGGCGGATCGCCACATCGAGCGACTCGGCGGCCACGTACTCCTGAGCCAGGTACGGTGTCTCGTCTTCGAGGCCCGCCGCCAGAGGCGAGACGATGCCTCGATGGGAGAGATCCAACGCGACCAGTGAGTTAAGCGCGTCGACCAGGGCCTGGACCTTTTCCGGCGTAAGGTCGAGGTCAAACACCTTTACGGCGACAAGCCGGTCGGCCGCCGGTTCGTAGGTACGATACACAGGGCCGAGAACGCCAACACCTATCTGGTGCATGACCCTAAACGGACCGAATGCACCAGGAGCTGAAAACGGACTAGCGTCGTCGCGGGTCAGCTGAGGAACTCCTACAGAGCGGGTTGACGGATGCTAGCACGGAAGGCGTTGGCCAGCCAACGGCCGTGACAGATCTTGACAGCCCGAACGCACGTTTGAAACAGTACGTCGAGAGTGACATTGGACCCGCCGCCCGCCACCCAAGCTCCGCCCCTCCGCTCGGTCGACCTTCGAGGTCTGTCCTGGGCGGCGCGACTGGCCTCCGACTACTGCCTCGACCCGGACAGACTCGCGCCGTTCTTCGTGGGCTTGCCAGGCGACGAGCGGAGCGTGCGCAGCTTGATCGAGGCGCGTCAGAAGAGTCCGACATCGCGCGCAGATATCGCCGACCTCGTCGTGAGACAGCTGAGGGCTCGCGGTGCCCCCGCCCCGGCCATCGCCGCGGCCGAACGTCTCGACGCTCCCGGGGCGGTCGCAATCGTGACCGGGCAGCAGGCTGGGCTCTTTGGAGGCCCGCTCTTCACGCTCCTCAAGGCGCTCACGGCCATTCGCCTGGCACATGACATCAGCCGTGACCACGGGGTCCCCGCTTTGCCAGTGTTTTGGGTCGACGCGGAAGACCACGACCTCGCGGAGATTCAGAGCTGCCAGGTCCTGACCGAGGATCTGGTTCTCCGCCGTGTCTCGGTCCGATACCCCACCGATTCCGGCATCCCGGCCTCAACCGTCATACTCGATGACTCCGTCGCCGACGCGATCGACGAGCTGCGCGGAACGCTTCAGGAAACGGAGTTCACCGGCGGGCTGCTCGAACAGTTGCAGGAGGCGTATCGACCGGGTCGAAGTCCGGTTGCCGCGTTTTGCCACTGGCTCGACCGAGTGCTTGGTCCGAGCGGGCTCGCCGTCTTCGATGCCTCCGACCCGGCCGCAAAGTCGCTGGCTCGAGGCGTGTTCGCGCACGAGCTCGATGCGCCGGGCACCACCTCGCGTTTGGCTTCTGCGGCTGGGCACGCGCTGTCTGGCCTAGGGTACCACGCTCAGGTCACCCCGGCGGAAGACGCCGTCGCGTTGTTTCATCTCGGGCAGACGAGACGTCCGATCCGTTTCCAGCCTCCCCAGCGGGAGGGCTTCAACATCGGCGAACAGGAGGTTTCCGGTGCAGAGCTCCGCGCCGAGGTCAACGAGCATCCGCAGCGTTTCAGCCCCAGCGTGCTGCTCCGTCCCGTGGTGCAGGACACCCTGTTTCCGACCATCATCTACGTCTCCGGTCCCAATGAGCTGGCCTACCTCGCGCAACTTCAGGACGTCTACACTCACTTCGGCGTGCCCATGCCCGTCATCTACCCGCGCGTCACCGCAACGATCGTCGACCGCGCGGCGCTGAAGTTCCTCGACCGATTCGACGTCGACTTCTCGAGCCTGCAGGCTCAGGACGAGAGCCTGCTCAACAGCCTCCTGGCAGGTCTGTTACCCGACTCGGTCAACGAGGCCCTCGACGCTGCCGAGCAGAGCGTCTCGGAGCGTTTGGCGGCCGTTGCCGAGGAGGTCGGCGCGGTCGACTCCACGCTCGTCGGCATGGTCGGCACGACTCGCGGCCGCATGGAGCGCGATCTGAAGACCCTGCGAAGCAAGGTCGTCCAGGCTGCAAAGCGACGTGACGAAACGCTCCGTCGACAGTTCCATCGGACACGCGCGCAGACGTTTCCGGACGGTCAGCCTCAGGAGCGTGCTGTCGGCTTCATCTACTTCCTCAACCGCCACGGCCCTCACCTGGTCGACCAGCTTCTGAACGATCTGCCGCCCGACCTCGGTCAACATTGGCTGCTGACGGTATAATCGAGCTAACGTCAATTAGGGAAAGAGGTTGTTCTGTTTACTCGATGGTTTCCGAGGTGGACTGCCGTCCTCCTCGTGAGTAGCCCTCTCGTCGCGTGCCAGTCGGAAGCACCGTCCGACGAGCCATCCGATCAGTCTGAGGCCACTGCTGCCATCAGCAGCGAGCTTCCGGACGTCGTGGCCCGCGTGAACGGTACGGCCATCGACCGGGTCGAGTTTGAACGCGCCGTCCGTGCTCAGGAGCTACAAGCCGGGCAACCGCTGCCACCGCAGTTTCGGGACGCGGTTTATCAGCGCGTGCTCGACCGGCTCGTGGCGTTTCATCTCCTGATGCAGGAATCGGCCACCCGAGAGGTCGCTGTCACGCCGGAAGAAGTGGACCACGAGGTCGATCGAATTCGTACAGGGTTCGCGTCGAACGATGACTTCGAAGCGCAGCTAGTCACGTGGCAAACCTCGCTCGCTCTGCTGCGCGAAGAAGCCAGGAAGGACCTTGTCGTCGCCAAGGTCATCGAGCTCGAGCTTGCGGCCAAGCTTTCCTTGAACGAAGCATCAGTGCGTGGCTTCTATGACCAGCACCAGGATCAGTTCACCGAGCCGAAAGCCGTTCGCGCGAGTCACCTCCTGATTGGCGTTCCGGAAAACGCCGACGACGCGACCCAAGACGCCGCGAAGGAACGCGCGCGGCGTGTGCTGGCCCAGATCCGCGAAGGGGCCAGTTTTGCTGAGCTCGCACAAACTCATTCTGAGGATCAGGCTACGGCGACGTCCGGAGGCGACCTGGGCTTCGTCGTTGAGGGGCAAATGGTGCCGCCGTTCGAGCAGGCACTGTTCGCGCTCGAGCCCGGGGCGCTGAGCGCCCTGGTCCGCTCACCGTTTGGCTTTCACATCATCCAGGCGGTCGCGCACCGGCCAGAGCGTGTGGTGCCGTTCGCCGAGGCCAGCGGCACGATCCGCCTCATGCTCCTCGACCGAGAGCGGGAGGTCTTGACCGCCTCGTTCATCGATGAGCTCAAGGCTGCCAGCTCCATCGAGGTCTATCTCTAACGATGAACGAAGAGGTGTTCAAGGCAGTCGGCGAGGCGCTCGAGCGTGGGGAACCCGCCGCCCTGGTGACGATTATCCGAACCGAGGGCTCGACGCCCCAGCGAGTGGGCGCGAAAATGCTGGTCTTCGCCGACGGCCGAACCGTCGGGACGATCGGCGGGGGATGCTACGAAAACGACGCGTTCTGGAAAGCGCGCACATCGCTCGACACGCGCAAGCCAATGGTCGCGCGCTATGAGCTCGCCGACGACATCGCCGAGGAGTCGGGGCTGATCTGCGGAGGGCAAATGGACGTGTATATCGAGCCTATTGAATCGGCACCACACCTGTACCTTATCGGTGCCGGCCACGTCGCGTATCATCTCGCGATTGCGGCGGCGCCGGTCGGCTTTAAGATTCACGTCCTCGATGACCGTGAGAAGTTCGCCAACGCGGAGCGGTTTCCGGCGGCTGAAGAAGTAGTGGTGGACGTGATCCCCGAGTGGCTCGAGGGAGTCACCTTCCCCGCCAATGCGTACGTCGTCATCCTGACCCGGGGACATCGATACGATTTGGACGCGCTGCGCGCCCTTGCCCAGCGAGATCTTCGGTATCTCGGGCTGATCGGCAGCCGCGCCAAAGTTGCGCGCCTGTATGCCGCACTCGGAGAAGAATCGATCCCACTCGAGCGCCTGCGGAACGTACATGCGCCGGTCGGTCTCGACATCGGTGCCGTGTCCCCACAGGAGATCGCCGTAAGCATCCTGGCCGAGCTGGTCGCGGTCAAACACGGGAAGCTCGGTGCTACGGCGTCGTCGGGCTCGCAAGGGGTTGCCCCCCTTCGCTGGACGCCGGCCGAGCCTGATCCCACGCCAGTCAGCGCCGACGAGTAGCCCGTTATAATGATGTTTGCATGAACCGCGCGACCGACGGCACCTCGTACTCCGACCTACCCGAGCGCTCGCGACAGATTCTGGCGGGCCTCGTCCAGCAGTACATCGACCAGGGTGAGCCCGTGTCGTCACTGTGGCTGGCGCAGCACGGTGGATTCGGCTGGTCGTCCGCGACCGTTCGCAGCGTCATGGCCAAACTCGAGGAGGAGGGCTACGTACACCAGCCGTACACGTCGGCGGGTCGGGTGCCGACCGACCGAGGGTATCGAGCATACGTCGACCTTTTGCTCGATGCGCGACAGGCTGCCAACAACGCCCCTGACGTCGAGGCGCGTCTCCGCCAGGCAGGTACCGTGAGCGGCGTGCTCTCGAACGTGTCCCACGAGCTCTCGCGCGCCTCGCATCATCTCGGATTCGCCACGATGCCGCCCACAGGGGGCACCCTACGACAGATCGAGTTCGTACCGCTCGAGGGGACCAGGATTCTTGTCGTGGTGGAGACCGACGAGGGCACGGTCGAGCACAAGGTCATCGAGCTCGGTGAGCGTGTAGACACGACGGAGCTCCAGCACGGCGCCAACTACCTCAATGCCGAGTTCACGGGCCTCCCGCTCTGGAACGTTCGGGCGGCCGTGACGGAACGGCTACGCCAGCAACGAATGCTCTATGACCAATTGTTGTCGCGGGCCCTCCGGCTGGCCAGCTCGACCCTCGAAGACATGGTGCCGCCCAACAGCCTCTTTTTGGAAGGCGCGGGGTTCCTGCTCGACGAGGCCATTCAGGATGACCATGAGAAGCACGTGCCGCTCGCGACGCTCCGAGCGCTGCTGACCATGATTGAACGAAAGGACCAGCTGGTACGCCTGCTCAGTGAGTACATCGACGGGCAGGGTCTCACGGTCGTCATCGGCACCGAGCACCTGTCGCCTGAAATGCAGGACTTCAGCCTGGTCATGTCAACCTACATCGACGGTGATCGGACGGGAAGCGTCGGCGTCATTGGCCCCAGGCGGATGCGCTATTCCAGGGCGATCGCTGCGGTCGACAGCATGTCGTGCGCGGTCACGCGTGTGCTCGTCGGACCACGTGCCACGCCGAGCGAACTAGCGCAGTGACAGACGATACGAAGACGACCGCTCCTGATCAGCCCACCTCGGACGCTCCGGACGCAGCGAGCCAGCTCCAGCGAGAGCGTGACGAGTACTACGACCTCCTGCTCCGAAAGACCGCCGAGCTCGACAACTACCGCAAGCGAGTAGAGCGGGAGCGGCGCGAGCTCGAGCATGCGGCGGCCACGGATCTCATCACGGACTTGCTTCCGCTGATCGACGACCTCGAACGCGCGCTCGACGCGGATGTAGACACGGCCACGATCAGCGCCTACCGCGAAGGCGTCCAGCTGATTCATCGGCAGCTCCTCGAGGTTCTCGACAAGCGCGGAGTCACGCCCATTGAATCGACCGGGCAAGACTTCGATCCGGAGTTTCACCAAGCGGTCGCCACCGAACCCGCCGACGACCATCGCGACGGCGAGGTCATCGACGAGCTGCGCCGCGGATACTTGCTACGCGGGCGATTGCTCCGAGCCGCCATGGTGAGGGTGGCCAAGGCGTGACGAAGCGCGACTACTACGAGGTCCTTGGCGTATCGCGTGCTGCCGACGACGCACAAATCAAGAGCTCCTACCGCAAGCTTGCTCTGAAGTACCACCCTGACCGAAACCCGGGGGACGCGGCCGCCGAGGAGCAGTTCAAGGAAGCCGCGGAAGCATATGCGGTGCTCGCCGACCCACAGAAACGTGGACGCTACGATCAGTTCGGGCACGCCGGCGTGAGCGGGGCGTCTGGGCGTCCCGACGTCGACCCTACAATCTTCGCCGATTTCGGTGACGTGTTTGGTGGTGGTTTCGGCGACCTCTTCGGGTTCGGCGACCTCTTCGGGGGCCGACGCCGAGGCGGACCTGCCCGTGGCGCGGACCTGCGCTACGACCTGCCGATCCCGTTTGCAGACGCTGCAACCGGAATGGAGTCCACGCTTCAGATTCCGCGTCTCGAAGAATGCAGCCGCTGCGGAGGCGCCAAGGCCGAGCCGGGAACCAGCGCCGAAACGTGTTCGCAATGCGACGGTCACGGCCAGGTCCGCTACCAGCAGGGATTCTTGACGGTCGCTCGAACCTGCGGACGCTGCCGCGGGAGCGGGAACGTCGTGACCAGCCCCTGCACTGAGTGTCACGGACACGGACGAATCGAGCGGTCACGCAAGCTCAAAGTCAAGATTCCGGCCGGTATTGCCAGCGGCCAGCGACTGCGCCTGCAAGGCGAGGGCGAGCATGGGTCAGCGGGCGGTCCGCCTGGAGACCTATACGTCGTCGTGTCAGTCGAAGATCATCCATTCTTCCACCGAGACGGCGACGACCTCTGGTGTCAAGTGCCGGTGTCGTTCCCGACCCTGACCCTTGGGGGTACGATTCAGGTGCCGACGCTCGGAGAGCACGCGGCCGTCGACGTGCCAAAGGGCACCCAACCGGACACGAAGTTTCGAGTACGGGGCAAGGGGATGCCCCGTCTTTCCGGCCGGGGTCACGGTGACCTGTACGTGGCGGTCCAACCCGAGGTGCCGACTACGCTGTCCCGCGAGCAGAAGGACTTGATCGAGCAACTGGACAAGACGATGCCCGAGAAGTCGTCCGAGCCGAGCCGCCGGCAGGACGCTGACGAACGTCCCTTCTTCGACCGCGTTCGAGATATTTTTGGCTGACCGTCGTCCAGCCTTGGACGTCCGTCTTTCCACATCCGACCCCGAACTCATGGGTCGGCTCGAAGCGCTCGTCGACGACTACGCCCCGTACGCGCTCGAGGACCTGCACACCGAGACCGGTCGGCAGAACGAATCCGAAACGGTCCGGGTACACTTCTCAGCGGCAGCGGACCGTAACGCTGCCGCCAGCGCCATCGAGCGGCTCGGTCACGGGGCCGTCATCATCGCGCGTGTGGACGTCGATAACGACGGGCAGTACTGGGCCGAGCGATGCCAGTCGAGCTTGCGCGCGGTTCGGGTCGGACGACTTGTGATCGCACCGCCGTGGGATATCCCCACCGATGCCCCCGACAGCTCCGTCATCGTGATCAGTCCGTCCATGGGCTTTGGCACCGGCCATCATCCGACTACGCGCCTCTGTCTTCGGGCGCTTCAGGACCCGCCACCTACTGACGTGTCCGTTATCGATCTCGGCACCGGCTCCGGCGTGTTGGCCATCGCGGCGGCGAGACTCGGGGCGACGGCGGTGTTCGCTCTTGACTCGGACCGTGACGCCCTACACTGCGCCCAGGCGAACGTGGCGGTCAACCTGGTCGTCTCAACGGTCCGAATCATCGCCGCGGACGTTCGGCAAGCCGCCGTCTCTGTGCCGGGCGAGGTGGTCATGGCGAACCTGACTGGCGAGCTACTGACCCGGATTTCGGAAACGCTTACGACCTACGCGACTGCTGGCGCGCGACTCATCCTGAGTGGGTTCACGCTCGCGGAGATTGGCCGCGTCGAGCAGGCCTTCGCATCCTTCGCGCGCGTAGACGGCGAACTGCGCGAGGGTGACTGGGCGTGCTTGGTCATGCGCGTGCGCGGATGAACATTCACCGCTTCCATGTCCCGTCGGTGACGGACATCAACGAACGCGTGCAGCTGCCAGCCGAGGAAGCCACGCACGCGACTCGCGTCCTCCGATTGCGCTCCGGTGCGATGGTGCGTATCTTCGATGGTCGGGGCCGGGAGTTCCTCGGCCAGCTGAACGTTGCGAAACGAGGGGACGTGTCCGTGCGGACGCTCGAAGAAGTCGTCCCAGTGCGCGAAGTTCAGGTCGTGATCACGCTGGCTCAGGCAGTCCTCAAGGGAAGGAAGCTCGACGCTGTCGTGAAAGACGCGACCATGCTTGGGGTCGCTGCGATCCGTCCCTTACTGTCGGCGAATATCGATGTTCCGCAGGCCGCGGCCGCGCAACCCGGCGCACGCACCCGCTGAGAGCGGATTGCCGTCTCGTCGGCCAAACAATCCGGTCGGGTCGTCGTACCAACGGTGCACGAACCGATGCCCATGACGGCCTACCTCCAGAGCGCGGATGAAGATTGCGATCTTCGAATCATCTTTGTCGAGCCGGCCAACGCCGAGGCACGCGCGGGGTTGGCGGCGCTCGGTGATCGGCCTCGACCCATACGCGCCACCCTGATGGTGGGACCGGAGGGCGGATGGACCGATGATGAGGTCGCCCTCGCGACGGCATCCGGCTACGAGGCCGTCACACTCGGAGACCGAACCCTCCGCGCCGACGCGATGCCAATCGCGGCCCTCGCGGTGGCGCTCTTCTCTGGGGCGAGATGTAGACGACACCCCCCTCCCCCCGACTTCTGCCCCCTCGTCCTATACTGCTCCCACCGAATGCTGTTTCGCGGTCAAGTGCTTGGCAAGTACCGGATCGAGGCTCCGCTGGGAAACGGGGGATTCGGCGCGGTCTATCTCGCACGCGACACCTGGATCGACAAGGATGTCGCGATCAAGGTGCCGCACAAGCAGAATCTCAACTTTAGCGAGCTGCTACGGGAGCCGCGTCTCCTGGCCGCACTCGACCACCCCAACATCGTCTCCATCACCACCGCAGAGAAGCAGGACAACGTCTTCTTCATCGTGATGGAGTACGTCGACGGCAAGAACCTCGAGGACATCATCGCGGAGCAGGGAGCGCTCGACGTCGACGTCGCGCTCGGGTACGCCAAGCAAGTCGGTCTCGCGGTTGAGCACGCCCACCGACAGGGCGTGCTGCATCGAGACCTACGTCCACCGAACGTCCTTGTCTCGACCGCCGGAACACTGAAGGTCGCCGATTTCGGTACGTCTCGCTTTCTGGAGATCGCGGCGCACGGCACCACTGTCATCGGCAGCCCTCCGTACATGGCGCCCGAGCAGTTCGACGGCAAGGCAGTGTTTGCCTCCGATCTCTACTCGTTGGGCGTCACGGTGTACCAGATGCTCACCGGCGAGCTGCCCTACGAGGCTCCGGGCCCGGCCGATCTCGACCGACTCAGGCGCGGGGAGCTCGCACGTCCACCTCGCGTCCGGAACCCCGCGATACCCAAAGCGGTGAGTGACGTGGTCATGACGGCGATGGCCCCCGAATTGTCCAGCCGATATCAGCGTGCCTCGGATTTTCTGCTCGACCTCGAGGCCTGTCAGACACCAGCACGCCCGCGCGGCAAGGACTCCCGGACGCCGGCGGAAGTACTCGCCGCCGCAAACCCATCTGCCGAGGTGCGTGGCATCCAGACCCGCCTTAGAGCGCGTGACCCGTTGCTTGGCGGCTTCTGTTGGCGATGTCACAAGCCGCTCCATGCACGCGCCGACCGGTGCCCCTTTTGCAACGAGATCCAGTGATGTAAACTGCGTTCATGAGCTTCGGATCGGGCAAGATCTGGATGAACGGTACGTTCGTCGATTGGAACGACGCCAAGATCCACGTCGGTTCGCACGTCGTGCATTATGGAAGTGGCGTGTTTGAGGGCGCTCGCTGCTACGACACACCCGCGGGATCCGCATGTTTTCGGCTCGACACGCACATCCGTCGGCTCTACGACTCGGCCAAGATATACCGCATGGCCTACGACATGCCGCAGGATCGTTTCGCCCAGGCGATTCTCGACACCATTCGCGAGAACGCCTACAAGGCCTGCTACATTCGCCCGCTTCTGTATCGAGGGTACGAAACCCTGGGAGTAAACCCGTTCTCCTGTCCCGTCGAGGCGGTCATCATGGTTTGGGAATGGGGAGCGTACCTCGGTGCCGACTCGATTGAGAACGGCGTCGATGTCCAAGTGAGCTCATGGGGGCGCGGGGCGCCCAACAGGTTTCCGTCGCTCGCCAAGTCAACCGCGAACTACGCCAACTCACAGCTCATTAAGATGGAGTCGGTCGTCAACGGATACGCTGAGGGCATCGCGCTGGATCCAGACGGGTTCCTCAGCGAGGGCAGCGGACAGAATCTGTTTCTTGTTCGCGATGGCCAGGTCACCACACCGCCTGTGTCGACGTCGGCCCTGCCCGGCATAACGCGCGACGTGGTGATGGCCCTGGCGACAGACCTCGGGATCGAGGTCCGGGAAGAAGCCCAACCGCGCGAGGCTATCTATATTGCCGATGAGGTCTTCTTTTCCGGCACGGCCGCTGAGATCACACCGATTCGGTCGGTGGACAAGATCACCATCGGTACCGGCAAGCGAGGTCCGATTACCGCCGCCATCCAGGAGCGGTTCTTTGACATCGTCCACGGGCGCCAGCCCGATACGCACGGCTGGCTCACCTATGTGTACGCCGAAGCCGAACTGAAGGTGTCCGCCCAGGCTGCGGCGCCCACCGGCGGGTAACTCGCGTCGGTCAGGCGTGCCCCCCCGTCCTGCCCCCGACCCGTTCCTCAGCGGTTTGAGGATGCTGGCACGTCGCGAGCTCTCCGCCGCGCAGGTCAAGGATCGCCTGCAGAAACGAGGGTTCCCAGAGGATGCCATCGACTCGGCCGTCGAACGGCTTCAGGACGAGGGCGCGCTCGACGACCGGCGAACCGCGACGGCGTTTGCCCGACTGTCGCTCGATCTGAGGCTCCGCGGTCGCCGACGCGTGCTGAGGGAGCTCGAAGAGAAACTTGGCATCAGTCGGGCCACGGCACGCGATGCAGTCGATGAGGTCTATGCCAATGTGGCGGAACGTGACCTGGTGGAGCGGCTCTTGGACCGCCGGCACGCAGGACGCATAAGTACGATTCAGACATTCCGCCGTTTGTACCGGGCGCTGATCCGACAGGGCTTCGACCACAGCGCGATCGTGACGGCGCTCAAGGCTCGTGCGAGCGACGCGGTCGGATCAGACGGCGAATAGCGCCGCGTCAGTGTTGTGAAAGAATACTGGTCATGACATCGGCAGAGATTCGGGACAGTTTTCTGCAGTTCTTCGCCGGCCACGGTCATACGATCGTGTCCAGCTCCTCGCTCGTGCCGACCGACGATCCCACTCTGCTGTTCACCAACGCCGGGATGAACCAGTTCAAAGACTCCTTTCTCGGCAATGAGCGGCGCGAGTACCGCCGCGCCACGACCTCGCAGAAGTGCATGCGCGTGAGCGGCAAACACAACGACCTCAACAACGTCGGTCCTTCGCTACGCCACCACACGTTCTTCGAAATGCTAGGGAACTTCTCGTTCGGCGACTACTTCAAGGCCGATGCGGTTCCGTTTGCGTGGTCTCTATTGACCGAAGCATGGGACATTCCCACGGACCAGCTCCACCCGACGATCTTCGGGGGCACCGCCGAGATCCCGCGAGACGACGAGGCCCACGCCGTGTGGACGAGGCTCGTGCCCGCCGACCGAATCGTCGAGCTAGGTCTTGCCGAGAATTTCTGGTCCATGGGCGACACGGGCCCCTGCGGGCGCTGTTCCGAAATCCATTATCACCGCGGGGACCACTACCCCTGCCCCGAGCCCGTCTGTCGTGGGATCGACTGCAGCTGCGATCGGTACGTGGAGATCTGGAACAACGTCTTCATGGAATTTGAGCGGCGCGCGGACGGCGCGCTCACCGCGCTTCCCGCTCCGTCAATCGATACCGGCATGGGTCTCGAGCGGATCGTTGCCGTGTTGCAAGGTACGCGTTCCAACTACGACACAGACCTGTTCACGCCCCTCCTCCGCGAGATTGGCGCGGTCACCGGCGCGGCGTACGACCCCCTGACCGAGGACAGCGCGGCTGGTGCCACGGCAATCTCGATGCGGGTCATCGCGGACCACCTCCGGGCGATGACGTTTCTCATCGCCGACGGCGTCCTGCCATCGAACGAGTGGCGGGGCTACGTGCTACGGAAGATCATGCGTCGCGCGATGCGTCATGGGAAGAAGCTCGGCATGACCGAGCCATTCCTCCACGGCCTGGTGGACCGCGTCGTGAGCGAGATGGGCCACGCCTATCCGGAGCTTCGCACGAGCCATGAGGCGATCACGCAGGTCGTGCGGCGCGAGGAGGAGCGTTTCGATACGGTTCTCAACGACGGGCTGCCACGGCTTGAAGCAGTGCTCGCCGCCCAGCACAATTCTGGCGTTGTGGACGGTGCAGAAGCCTTTCGTCTCTACGACACCCACGGCCTGCCGCTCGACTTCATTGAGGACCTGGCTGACGAACGACAGCTGAAGCTCGATCGCGAGGGCTTCGAGCGGGCGATGAACGAGCAGCGGGAAAAGTCCCGTGCGAGCCACACGTTCGATGCGGCGGCAGCCAGCGAGTTCGACTACGCCACGGACGAGACCCGCCGGTCACTGCACACGGCCGACGACCAGTTCGAGGGCTATGCATCGGTGCACTCTGACGACGTCGCGGTCCTGGCGCTCTTCGACAACGTCCGCCGCCAGGTGCCGGAGTTGGGGACGGGCGCGACGGGTTATGCGGTGCTCGAGCGAACGCCGTTCTACGTCGAAGCCGGGGGACAGGTTTCGGACGCCGGCCACATCGTCGGCACGGGGGGCCGGGCAAAGGTGGAGGCGATGGGACGATTGGGCGGAGCTGGCCCCCGGGTGCACTCGATTCGCATCGAGTCGGGACACTTCCGTGAGCAAGACCACGTCACCGCAAAGGTCGATGCCACGCTGCGAGACGCGACCCGTCGCAATCACACGGCGACGCATCTGCTGCACGCGGCACTCCGGAGCGTGCTGGGTGCGCACGTCAAACAGGCCGGATCGCTCGTGGCCCCAGACCGTCTCCGCTTCGACTTCACGCACTTCGAACCGGTGACCGCAGACCAGCTCACTGATGTCGAGCAGCGGGTGAATCGGGAAGTCTATGCGAACAACGCCGTCCAGACGGAGGTCCGCACCACGAGCGAGGCTATCGCCGACGGCGCTATGGCCCTCTTCGGCGAAAAGTATGGCGACCAAGTACGCGTTGTGTCGATTCCGGACGTCTCGATGGAGCTGTGCGGTGGCACACACTGCCGGGCGACCGGCGACATCGGTCCATTCGTCATCACTCAGGAAGGCGGAGTCGCAGCCGGTGTTCGTCGGATTGAGGCACTCACCGGCGACGGCGCCGTGACCTACCTTCGGGCGCGACGCGACACGTTGGACAGATTGCTCGACATGCTGGCCGTGCCGGCTGAGCAGGCCGTCGATGCTGTCCAGCGCCTACAGGCCCACGCAAAACGTCTCGGGCGCGAGCTAGAGCAGCTCAAGGTCAAGGCCGCCATGGGGGGAACGGACCCCGATCGCGGTGGCGAGACGTCCGAGGTCGGTGGAGTCAAGGTCGTGACCAAACGAGTCGGCGGACTCGAGAAGGCCGCCCTACGCGCTGTGGCTGACTCGTTGCGAGATCAGCTCGGCAGCGGAGTTGTCGTGCTCGCCGCCGATACCGGCGGGAAGGTCTCGCTCCTTGTCTCCGTGACGAAGGACCTCGTCGAGCGTGTCCACGCCGGAGAGCTCGTCAAGGCCCTTGCACCGATCGTCGGCGGCCGCGGCGGTGGTCGGAGAGATTTCGCGGAGGCCGGCGGCCGTTTGCCCGACAGGATCGACGACGTCTTCTCAGAAAGCCGCGCCATCTTGAGGAAGATGCTCGACGCCCAAGGCCCCTCGTGAGGCTCGACGTGTGGCTAGACGTCGCGTGCGTCTTCAAGACGCGGTCAGAGGCCCAGCGAGCTTGCAAGGGCGGTAAGGTGCTCGTCAATGGACAACGCGGGAAGCCCAACCGAGATATCCAGACCGGCGATACGTTGGCCATCACTCGACACGCCGGTCGGCGGCGCGTGCTCACGGTCAGCAAGTTAGTCGATACGCATATTGCCAAAGCTGAAGCCTCCCAGCTCTACGAGGACGTGACGCCCCCTCCGACCCCGGCAGAGCAGGAACTCCGCGATCTGTTGCGGCGGGCGGGCCCACGGAGAGCCGAGGCTCGACCGCGCGCGCCTGACAAACGCGAGCGCCGGACCCTCCGGCGCCTCAAACAGGAGCCCTAACCGGGTCGATATGGCATCTCTTTGTATATAATGCTGTTGTGCCAAACCATAAGTCGGCCATCAAGGCCCACAAACAGAACGTTCGTCTCCGCGCGCATAACCGCGAGCTTCGCACCCGAATGCGTCATTCGCTCAAGTCGGCGCGAGCGACCATTGACGCCGCCGCCAGCGCCGATGCGGGTACCGGCGACGACGCCGCGAAGGCCGCTTTCCGCGAGATGACGTCATTGATCGATAAACTGGCGGGCAAGGGAATCATTCACGCGAATGCGGCCGCCCGCCACAAGTCTAGACTGACCAAGCGGTTTAACAAACCATCAGCGTCTGCGTAACTCTGCCGCCGCCGCCCTGGCAGGCTGGCACAGCTCGATCACCAATCGCTCGAGCAACACACGCGGGTTCCCGGCTGATCGCTTGAGAGCGCGGTCCGTTCTGAAGACTGCCTCAATCGCGCTGCGCGTCTGTGCCGCAGGCAGCTTGGTGCGCGCGATCCATGCCAGCTGGCCGAGCACAAGAAACGCCGCAGCCCCGCTCTCCAGCACCAGCCCGAGCTCCCGCAGCGCCATGTCGGCGGCACGCCGTTCGATCGCGCGCGCGACCGCCCAATCATCATGCGGCGCAGGCGGCCCCGCGACATCTTGTACGTCCTTAGTCGTGACCTCTGACGGCGCGGATACGAACAGCAGCAGCCGCTCCAGCTCGAACCGCAGTCGCATGATGTCCGGACCCGAACGCTCAGCGAGCCCCCGGACGGCATCGGATGACATCTGCCGGCTTTCGGCCTTGAGCTGCGCCCGAATCCACCGCTCGGCATCGCCCACCGTCTCGAGCTGGCCGCATCGAACGACAGTCGACTTAGAAAGGAGGACCTTCGTCAGTCGGCGGCGCTCGTCCAGCTTGCTCGCGACCAGGACCAGCGTCGCGTGCGACGGTGGATTCCGGACGTAGGCTGCCAACGCCTCGGCGTCACGCGTCGCGGCCGCGCTCTCGCGCTTTGGCTCGAGCACCCGCTCGGCGCTCAGGACTACGATGAGTCGCCGTGGCGCCATCATCGGCAGCGTCTGCGCGGCCGCGAGGACATCGCCAAGCGAGCTCTCACCGCCGTGAAAACGTTCGACGTTGAACGCCCGAAGCTCGGCGCCGATGGCCCCCTCGAACTCAGTCGCTAGCTCGCGCTTCTCGAACTCGTCGTCTCCGAGAAGCAGGTAGAGCGGATCGAGCGTCCCGGACGCGATCTGTCGATGAATCGCTGAGGGTTTGACCACGACGCTCGGATGGTTGGCTAGAACGCTTCAAGGATGGAGCTGACGACTGTCTCCGAAAAGTCGACCGCAATGCGCTCGACCGCGTTCGAGCGCTGACCGAAGAACGCCGAGACAGTCGCCACATCGCCGGCCGAGGCCACGTCATATTCGTCTCGAAACACCAGCGCTTGGTTCTGCCAGAGCACGTCGTCTGCGACCATATCCCGGAATTCGATCTGAGCAGTCAGCGTGAACACGTAACGCGACACCTGCTGGTCACCGGTGAAGCTCGCCGGTTCAATCCGGATATTTTTCAGCGTGCCGTTCAGCACCGCGTCGACCCCGGTCGCCTCCGGCACGACTCGGTATGATCCTCGGCCGATGAACTCCTGCCGCACTTGCGCGGTGATCAACTGCTCGATGTCGAAGGCGGCGGTGTCGTTCTCGAACATCGGGATTCCGATCGTCTCGACATAATCGGGCAGAAAGCCGCCGCGACCGGACAGCGCATAGCCGCACCCGGTCATCGAGACGATGAGACACCAGAGCACTGCTCGACTAAGCCAGCGACGGAACATGACCCACCTATCGTGCCACGATATTGACCAACTTGCCAGCAATGACAATGACACGGGCGATGGCCTTGCCTGCCACGTGGGCGGCAACTGGCGGATCCGCCAAGGCGAGGCGTTCGAGTTCTTCTTCGGATACCCCGGCGTCAACTGTTAGCCGAGATCGGACGCGGCCGTTCACCTGCACCGGCACGACAAGCTCGTCGGCACGAGCCACATGTGAGTCGAAGGCCGGCCAGCCTGCTGCCACGACGCCGCCGGAGTGTCCGAGCGTCTCCCACAGCTCTTCCGACAGATGCGGCGTGAACGGAGACAGCATCAGGACGAGCGCCTCGACGGCTTCCTTCTGCACCGCCAAGCCGGCTGACGTGGTCTCGGCATTGGCTTCGCGATACGCGTACAACTCGTTGACCAGCTCCATGAGCGCCGAGATCGCCGTGTTCAGGTGGACGCGCGGGTAGATATCCTGCGACACGCGACGGATCGTCTCGTGGGTCTTGCGTCGAAGGGCGCGCGCGCGATCAGGCAGCGCTGCGTCGTGCAGCTCGTCGGCATCGACGTGGGTGAGCGCCTCGGCGACCGACGCGACGAGCCTCCAGACCCTCCCCAGGAACCGCGCGCTCCCTTCCAACCCCGCATCAGTCCATTCGATCTCCTTTTCCGGCGGGGCCACGAACATCTCGTACAGCCGGAGGGCATCCGCCCCATATGTCGCCAACATCTCATCGGGGTCCACGACGTTGCCCTTGGACTTCGACATGACCGCACCGTGACGCAGCACCATGCCCTGGGTCAACAGCCGCGTGAAGGGTTCCGTGTGATCGACCAAACCCAGGTCGGCAAAGACCCGACAAAAGAACCTCGAGTAGATCAGGTGCAGAATGGCGTGCTCGACGCCGCCACTATAGAAGTCGATCGGAGCCCAGTATCGGACCTTCCCCGCGTCAAATGGGGCCGCGTCGTTGTGCGCATCACAATAGCGGTAGAAGTACCACGACGAGTCGACGAAGGTGTCCATCGTGTCAGTCTCGCGCTTCGCCGGTCCTCCGCAAGCCGGGCACGACGTCTCCACGAACTCGGACACTGACGCCAGCGGGGACGCGCCTTGTCCGCGAAACTCGGTCACGTTGGGGAGCTCAACTGGAAGGTCTTCGTAGGGGACCGGCTGAGCGCCGCAGGACTCGCAGTAGACGATCGGAATCGGCGTGCCCCAGTACCGCTGGCGCGACACGCCCCAGTCCTTGAGGCGAAACTGCACCTCCGCGTGTCCGAGCCCACGCTCCTCAGCGGCTCGGGTCATCGCGACGATCGCCTCTGCACTCGACAGACCCGAGAACTCCCCTGAGTCCACCAGGTGCCCCGGCTCCACCGACGCCTGCTCGAGCGTCGCGCTGTCGAGACGACCAACGTCCTCGGGCTGAATGACGACCGTGACCGCCAGCCCGTACTTCCGGGCGAACTCGAAGTCGCGCTGATCATGTGCGGGCACCGACATGATCGCACCGGTCCCGTAATCGGCCAGCACGAAGTTGGCAACCCAGATCGGAATCCGCTCGCCGGTGAACGGATTGATGGCATGGCGACCCGTCCCAAACCCCTCCTTCTCGATCTGGCCGGTCAAGCGCGCCGTGCGGTCAAGCGCCTTGAACTTCTCGACCTGCTCGCGAAAACGGCCGGGGTGCTCGCTGGTGTCTGCGATCTGGTCGACGAACGGGTGCTCGGGCGCCAGCAGCACGAAGGTGGCCCCGAAAATTGTGTCGATCCGCGTCGTAAACACATCGAGCTGGTCCGCCGCGGTCGGCCCCTCCCGGTCCGCGAGCGGTGCGACTGGGAACTGCACCAGCGCACCGTCCGATCGGCCGATCCAGTTCCGTTGCATCGTGAGGACCTTCGCCGGCCACTGGTCGAGCTCCCCAATGCCATCCAACAACTGCTGCGAGTAGTGCGTGATTCGAAGGAACCACTGGTCGAGCTCGCGCTCTTCAACGACGGATCCACATCGCCAGCACGCGCCGTCGATGACCTGTTCGTTGGCAAGCACCGTCTGGCACGAGGGACACCAGTTCACGTTGGAGCGACGGCGGAAGGCGAGATCGCGCTCGTACATCTTGAGGAAGAGCCACTGGTTCCACCGGTAGTAGTCCGCGTCGCACGTCGCGAACTCGCGCTCCCAGGCATAGCTGATCCCGAGACGCTGCAGCTGGCCCTTCATGTGGGCGATGTTGTCGCGGGTCCACGGTTCCGGGTGGGTCCCGTGCTTGATCGCGGCGTTCTCCGCTGGCAGGCCGAACGCATCCCATCCAAACGGATGCAAGACGTTGAACCCGCGCATCAGCTTCATGCGCGCGACCACGTCGCCGATCATGTAGTTACGAACATGGCCGACGTGCGCATGCCCAGAGGGATAGGCGAACATCACGAGGCAATAGAACTTCTCGCGATCCGCATCCTCGTCGACTTCGAACGCACGGGTATCGCGCCAGTGTGCCTGCCATTTTCGTTCGATGGCTTGAGGGTCGTAGGTCCGCACGGAGGG
The DNA here is from genome assembly GCA_965216615.1 of Vicinamibacterales bacterium. Taxonomy (GTDB): domain Bacteria; phylum Acidobacteriota; class Vicinamibacteria; order Vicinamibacterales; family UBA8438; genus CAUZIB01. The sequence goes on from CBDCGH010000012.1 coordinate 21,490, forward strand.
TTCGTGAGAGGTTGCCCGATTATAGCCCAGGCCAGAACTCGGCCTGGCTGCGACGCACCGCCGCGAACGCCGTGTCTGCGCGGGTCGTCGGGCCTCGGAGTGCCTCGGGGGCCGCGCCCTGCTGTCCGGCGAACACCTGCAGCGTTTCCTGCAGGCACGCCTCAAGCGCCTCGAGGTCGTACCCGCCCTCGGTGACGCCCACGACGCGCCCCTCGCAGTGGAGGTCGGCGAAGGCACACAGACGTCGCGTCATGTCGGTATAGCCGGCGGTCGACACCTGCATGCCCCCGAGTGGGTCGCGGGCATGAGCATCGAATCCGGCCGACACCAGCACCATCTCAGGGCCGTACGATTCCAGCACCGGCAAGACGACACGATCGAGCATGGACACATAGTCTGCGTCGCCGGCTCCGGCTTCGAGCGGAACATTGACCGTGAAGCCGGCACCTCCCGCGCTGCCAACATCGTCCGCGGCACCAGTGCCCGGATAGAAGGGATACTGGTGCAGTGAGATGAACAGGACCGCCGGGTCTTCATAGAACGCCCACTGCGTCCCGTTGCCGTGGTGAACGTCGTAGTCGACGATCGCGACTCGATTAAGACCACCGCTTCGCGCGTGGGCCGCCGCCACGGCGATGTTGTTGTACAGACAGAAACCCATCGCCCGCGCCTCTTCGGCATGGTGTCCGGGTGGGCGTACGAATGCCATGGCCCGGCGGCCGGAACCAAGCGCGTGGTCGACGGCCGCGATCGCTGCGCCGGCGGCGTATCGGGCTACATCCTCGGACTCGGGTGATGCGTAGGTGTCGGGATCGAGCCTGACGCTGCGGCCCGCGGTTGACACAATCGACTCGATGTATTCGAGCGTATGGACCTGGCTGAGTGCGTCGGTCGAGGCCTGGACAGGCTCAGCCAGCTGTCCCCCGCGCTCGACCCACTCTTTCGCCACGGCCGTCATGACCCTGGATCGGTCGACACGCTCGGGATGCCCGGCCGGCGGCTCATGGGCTGCGAATCGATCGGAGGCGATCAACAGCACGTCGGCGACCGTATCCTCAATTTGTGCGGCCATGCGACGCCTACGATCCTAGCCTGCCCCGAGCATGGCCCGAGCTCGCTCAGCGAGCGACCCCAACACCTGTTCCAACGATTGCCGCTCGGCTTCCAGCGCAGCGTCCGAGAGCTTCGGCGGAACATGATGCGGATGTCCAATCGCCACCGCGACTCGGCTGAACGGTTTGGGCACTTGGGTACGGTCCCAGCTGTTGGCCGACCAATGCGAATCGGCCTCTATGTGAAACGGCAACACTGGGCTTCCGGTTGCGCTTCCCAGCCACACCGCGCCTGGTTGCGCGACCCGTGCCGGGCCGCGCGGCCCATCCACGGTGAACGCCGCCGGTCTTCCGGTGCGTAGGTCGCGCCGCAGCTGGACCAACGCGCGGCGTCCTCCGTGGGAGCTGGATCCCCGGGCGACGCCATACCCGAATCGTTGGATGATCCGCGCGATCCACTCCCCATCGAAGTTCTCCGACGTCATGACGACGACGCCGCGATCTCGCCAGAAGTACGTTGCCGGAAGAATCCTGCCATGCCAAAAGGCGAAGATCGGTTGGGTTCCAGCATGCCGAAGCGTAGTGTAGTGCTCGTACCCTTCCACGTGCCACCGATACGTGCGGCCGAGGAGAGCGATCAGTGGGTAGCCCGCGCCGGCGATCGCCGCCGCGCGCAGGCGCTGCGAACGCGACAGGCGGCGCTCGGTCACATCCCTTCGTACAGGGGACCACCGCCGCCTTCAGGCGGGACCCAGTTGATGATTTGGTACGGATCCATGATGTCGCAGGTCTTGCAATGAACGCAGTTCGACGCGTTAATCTGCAGCCGCTTCCCGGCCTCGCCTTCCGCGTCAATCATCTCGTACACGTTCGCAGGACAGAAGCGGGTGCACGGATTCTGGTATTCCTGGAGGCACGTCGTTCGGCACACATCGGTATCGTGCACGATCAGGTGTGATGGCTGGTCCTCTTCGTGGCGCGTCCCCGAGTAGTGCACGTTCGTGAGCTTGTCGAACGTCAGTGTCCGATCGATGACCACCTCAACCGAATCCGCGCCCGAGGATGACGACGAGCGGCCGACCGGTTCCAAACGCTCGTGACCAGCCTTCGAGGGCATCGGATCGCGGAACCACCACCCGCCGGTGATGAGTGACAGGCCTGAGTACACGAGCCCAGCCAACAGTCCCCTGCTGAAACTCTGATGCACATTCCGCACGGGGTAGAGCTCTCGCCGAATCGGCCCAGACGCTACGAGTTTCGCGTAACGCTCTAACCCCGCCGCCGTCACATCCCCCGCCTCGAGCGCCTCGAACGTCGCCTCGGCCGCGTGCATGCCGCTGCGCATCGCCAGGTGCAACCCCTTGAGACGCAACGAATTCAAGAACCCGGCCGCGTCGCCGACAATCAAACCGCCCGACACGTGGCATCGCGGAATCGCGTGCCAGCCCCCCTCCGGTAGCGCCTTTGCGCCATATCGTACGAGCTGTCCGTCCGCCAACAGCGCGGACACGAAGGGGTGCTGCTTGAAGCGCTGAAAGGCAAGATGCGGATCGAACATCGGGTCGCGATAGTCGAGCCCCGCGACGAAACCGACAGACAGCCGTCCTTCTGGCAGCGCATAGATGAAGCCCCCACCAAACTCCTCAGAGCGCAGTGGGTAGCCCATCGTGTGAATGACGTCGCCCGGCCGAACCCGATCGCCGGGCACCTCCCAGAGCTCCTTGATGCCAACCGCATAGACTTGCGGCTGCCGATCGGCGTCGAGCGCGAGCGTGCGAACCAGCGTCTTGGTCAGGTTGCCGCGCACGCCGTCGGCGAATATCGTGACCCGAGCCTTGAGGTCGACGCCGGGTTCGAAGTTCGCCTTCCGCTGGCCCTGCCTATCCACCCCACGATCGCCAGTCCTGACGCCGACAACCCGGTCGCCGTCGAGCAAGACTTCGGCTCCAGAGAAACCAGTGAAGATGTCGACACCAGCCTCCTCCGCTTGTCCCGCCAGCCACTTCACAAATCGATTCAGCGAAATGACGTAGTTGCCGTGATTGCGGAGCGGAGGCGGGGTAAATGGAAACCGCACCTTCGCGTGCGGCGTCAGATAGAAGATCCGGTCGCCGAGTACGGGCGTGTCGAGGGGGGCGCCGCGAGCCTGCCAATCCGGGATGAGGTCATCGAGGGCCACTGGGTCAATGACTGCGCCGGAGAGCATGTGCGCCCCACTCTCGCGCGCCTTCTCCAGGACGGCAATCGACAGCGGTGTCGAGCGTTGTTGGGTTTGGAGGGTCGCCAGTCGTATCGCGGCGGATAACCCAGCCGGCCCGCCGCCGACGATCAGCACGTCGACATCAAGCGTCTCGCGCTCCAGGTCACTCTCCCAAGGCAGCGGTCAACGCCGGCGCAATCTCGAACAGATCGCCGACGATGCCGTAATCGGCCACCTCGAAGATCGGCGCATCGGCGTCTTTGTTGACGGCCACGATCGTTCGCGATCCCTTCATGCCGACCAGATGCTGAATGGCCCCGGAGATCCCGAGCGCCACGTACAGCTTCGGAGCCACGGTTTGGCCCGAGCTGCCCACTTGTCGGTCCATCGGTAGCCACCCGGCATCACAGATCGGTCGCGAGGCGGCAATCTCCGCATCCAGGGCCTTCGCCAACTCCTGCACCAGCGCCAAGTGCTCTTGGCTCTTGATGCCCCGACCGACCGCGAGGATGCGTTCTGCCTGAGTCAGATCGACCGCCTGCTTCGCCTCCTTGAACGGAGCCTCTGGTTCCTGTCGAATCATGGCGCCGTCGACGGCGACCTCGACTCGTCGAATCGGCGCGGCGACACTACCACGTGCCGCGGCATCGGCGCGGACGGCACCGATCTGAAAACTGGCAAGATGCGGCGCATCGCCACGCAGCGCGATGTCGGCCACGAACTTACCTTGAAACATCGGTCGCACCAGAACAAGCCCATCCACAGTCACCTTCGACGCGATGCAGTCGGTGACCAGAGTCCGCCCCAGCCGCGTGGCCAGCTTGGGCGCATAGTCGCGCGTCTGATAGGTGTGGGGAAAGAGAACGAGGTCGGGCGACTCAGCCTCCACGAGCCCTGCGATCGATTCCACGAATCCATCCGGCGTGTAGGCAGCCAGCCGATCGCTGTCGACCACCACGACCTCGGCGACATCGGCTTTTGCCAGCTCTGCGGCCGGAGCCTCGACGCCGGCACCGATGACCGCGACCTTGACGCTGTCGGGGTCAACGCCGCCCGTCGCACCCGCCAATTGCTGGGCGCCTGCGATCACTTCCCAGCTCGCGCGATTCACCTGCCCGTCTCGCTGCTCGGCAACAACAAGAATCATCACATCATCCCCTACAGGGCCCGTGCATCCTCCCGAAGCGCCTGCACCAGCGCCTTGGCAGCTTCGCCGGGCGAGCCTTCGATGAATTGCGTCGCCTTACTCTTCTCAGGCACATACAACCGGGCGATGACATAGCCGACATCCGGCGCGGCGTCGGCGCTGATCTTGCGGATCTCTTTCTTCTTCGCCGCCATGATGCCCTTCAAGGTGGCGTATCGAAGCTGATTGATACCGCTCTGAATCGTGAGCAGCGCCGGGGTAGGCATCCCAACCCATTGAAACCAGCCGCCCTCAAGCTCGCGCTTCACACGAACGTGGGACTCGTGCAGCTCAACCTCCATGATGATGGTCGAATGCGCGATTCCGAGAAGCTCAGCCAGAACCACGCCGGTCTGCCCGAACCCCTGGTCGTCAGACTGCAGCCCAGTCAGAATCAGGTCTGCCGACTCCGGACCCAGAGCGGTCGCCAGCGCACCCGCCACTGTTCTCGCATCGGCTGCGGACAGCTCGTCGCTCTCGACATGGAGCGCGCGATCCGCGCCGCGCGCCAGCGCTTCACGGAGCACCTGTCCGACACGAGACGGTCCGGCGGAACACACCACGACTTCTCCACCGTGCTGCTCCTTCAGCCGAAGCGCCGCCTCGAGGGCATACGCATCGGGCTCATTCATCTCGAAACTCGCATCGGCGTCGCGGACCCAGCCCGCCGATTCGTCGATACGGAGCGGCCAATCGCGGGTCACAACCTGCTTGATACAAACGGCGATCTTCATGATGATTGGTGAGCCGAGACTCGCGGGACCCTAGGCCTCGTATCGCCTGAACAGCAGGCTCGCGTTGGTGCCGCCAAACCCAAACGAGTTTGACAGGGCATATGTGATGGCCGCGGGCCGCTTTTCATGCGGGACGTAGTCGAGGTCGCACTCTGGGTCTGGGTTCTCGAGGTTGATTGTCGGGGGAATCATTTGGTCTCGAATCGCAAGCGCGGTGATCCCGGCCTCCAGACCACCAGCAGCCCCCAACAGATGCCCCGTCATCGACTTCGTTGACGAGATAGCCAGGGCGCGGGCATGCTCACCAAAACACCTCTTGATGGCCAAGGTCTCGAGCTTGTCGTTGTAGGGCGTCGAGGTTCCGTGGGCATTCACATAGTCAACTGCCTGGGGATCGATGCCGGCCTGTTCGACGGCGGCGCGCATCACGCGCACTGCGCCATCCGCATCTTCGGCTGGTGCCGTCATATGGTGCGCGTCGCCCGACATGCCATACCCCACAATCTCGGCATACACTTCAGCACCGCGGCTCTTCGCGCGCTCCAGTTCCTCCAAGATCACCACGCCAGCGCCTTCGCCAATAATAAATCCGTCGCGCTCTTTGTCGAACGGACGACTCGCGCGCTCGGGCTCGTCGTTCTGGGTCGACAGCGCACGCATGGCCGCGAACCCTCCGACACCCATCGGCGTGATGGCGGCCTCCGAGCCACCCGCGATCATGACGTCGGCAGCCCCGCGCTTGATGAGCTCGGCCGCGTCACCGATCGCGTGAGCAGAAGCCGAGCACGCTGTGCAGGTCGCGGAATTCGGCCCCTTGGCTCCGAACCTGATCGAGACCTGACCTGCCGCTAGGTTGATGATGGCCGACGGAATGAAGAAGGGCGAGATCTTCCGTGGCCCCCCTTCCAGCAGATTGCGGTGCTCACGTTCGATCGTGCTGAAGCCACCGATACCCGACGCGATGAACACGCCGTAGTCCGAGCCCAGTGGGACCGCTGACTTCAGTCCCGCGTCGCACAGCGCGAAGTCCGATGCCGCCACCGCGTACTGAATGAAGACGTCCATCTTCTTGACATCTTTTTTGTCGATGAAGTCCAGCGGATCGAATCCCTTGACTTCACCGGCGATACGGGAGGCGAACTGAGTGCTATCGAAACGGGAGATTGGACCGATACCGCTCTGGCCCGCGCACAGACCATCCCAGGTCGGTTGAGTACCGATTCCCACCGACGACACCAACCCAACGCCGGTCACCACTACTCGACGCTGCGACATGAACCCGCTGCCCTCTGGTCCCTCAGACGCTGTTTCTACTTTTTCTTGCCGTGCGACTCGATGTACTCGACGGCTTCCTTGACCCGCGTGATCTTTTCGGCGTCCTCGTCCGGGATTTCGAGCCCGAACTCCTCTTCGAACGCCATCACGAGCTCCACCGTATCGAGTGAGTCGGCCCCGAGATCGTCGACGAACGACGCATCCGAGGTAACCTCCTCTTCATCCACGCCTAACTGTTCAACAATAATGCCTTTGACTTTTTCAGCAACGGCCATTCCTCAGCCTCCTACATATACATGCCACCGTTCACGCTCAGTACCTGCCCAGTAATATACGATGCTTCGTCCGACGCGAGAAAGCAGACGGCTGACGCGACGTCGTCGGGCGTGCCAAACCGGGACATCGGAATCTGCGCCACCAGCGACGCTTTGACCGCCTCATCGAGGCGCCCGGTCATGTCGGTTTCGATCATGCCTGGCGACACGACGTTCACCGTGATGCCCCGCGATGCCACCTCTCGGGCCAGCGACTTCGCAAATCCTACCAATCCGGCCTTCGATGCGGCATAGTTCGTTTGCCCAGGATTCCCCGACTGCCCAACGACCGAGCTGATATTAATGATGCGGCCGTAGCGCCTTCTCACCATCGACCGCAGGACCGCCTGGGTGCAGGTGAACGCGGCTGTCAGGTTCGTCGCCAGTACCGAATCCCACTCGTCGGCCTTCATGCGCATGAGAAGCTGATCGCGCACGATGCCAGCGTTATTCACCAGTACGTCAATTCGCTCAAAACGGTCAAGCGTCGTCCAAACGGCGCCCTCGACGCTTTCGGCATCCGTGACATCCAACGACTGAGCGTGCGCCACGCCGCCGGCCGCAACAATGTGATCGACGACTGGTGTTGCGTGATCCTCTCGGGCACAGGCGACGACCAGAGCGCCCGCGGTGGCGAAACGTTCCGCCACCGCTCGCCCAATCCCGCGGGAAGCCCCCGTGACGAGCACCACCCGATCCGCGACGCCGCTCACGACCCGCCCTCGCCATCGGGGACCGGCTGCGCGAGCATGCGATCCAGCTTCTCCAGGTCCGAGGGGCTTCCGACACTCACGACGCCGAGCGATCGATCGATCTTCTTGATGAGGCCCTTCAAGACCGTACCCGGGCCCACCTCGACGAACGTTCGTCCCCCCAGCGCGGCCATTCGGCGCACCACGGCCTCCCACTGCACTGGCGCGCTGACCTGCCGCACGAGCGCGTCCACCGCCGAGGCCGCGTCGCGCTTCGGTTCGGCATCGACGTTCGCGACTACTGGGATTTCTGGATCTGACACGATAAGTCTGCGCAGCTCGGGTTCGAGCCGCAGCTCGGCCGGCTTCATTAGCGCGCAATGAAACGGTGCGCTGACAGGCAAGGCCACGACCCGCCGCGCGCCGAGCTCTTTGGCGCGCGCACCTGCTCGCTCAACGGCTTCGGATGCCCCGGCTATGACCACCTGTCCGGGGGCGTTCAGATTGGCTGGGCTCACCACCTCCCCGTCCGCCACCTCTTCGCACGCGGCGCTCACCACGTCGACCTCCAAGCCCATGATGGCCACCATGGCGCCGGTTCCAACGGGTACCGCTTCCTGCATGTATTGCCCACGGCGACGGACCGTCCGCACCGCGTCTGCAAACGAGAGCGTGCCCGCCGCCACGTGAGCCGAGTACTCCCCGAGGCTATGACCGGCAACGAGCTGCGGCGTGACACCTCGCGAGGTCAACAAACGGTGCACCGCGACGCTCACGGCGAGTACCGCTGGCTGTGTGTTCGCCGTGAGCATTAACTCTTCTTCTGGCCCTTCAAAGCAGAGGGTGCTCAACGAATCGCCAACGGCGTCGTCGGCCTGCTCCAGCGTCTCGCGGCAGACCGGAAACTGCTCCGCCAGCTCCGCGCCCATGCCAACCCGCTGTGATCCCTGTCCGGGAAAGACGAACGCAATCATGATTCCTGGCCGATTTCTTCGGCGATCCGCTCGATGAGCCCATCACGCGCGAAACGATATGCCATCGCCACGGCGTTCCGGACAGCCTTCGGAGAGGACCGACCGTGGCCAACGATACACAACCCGTTGACCCCAAGCAGCGGCGCTCCACCATATTCCGAGTAGTCAACCCGCCGCCGAAATCGCCGAAACGCACGCCTCGACAACAACAAGCCGACCCGGGTTGTGAACGTTCGCTTCAACTCCACCCGCAACAACTCTTCCACGACCTCGACGAGTCCTTCGCTAATCTTCAGCGCGATGTTGCCCGTGAAGCCATCGCAGACGACCACGTCCGCATTGCCGAGGTAGACATCACGGGCCTCGACGTTGCCGACGAACTCCAAACGGCTTTCCAGCAGCCGCTGATGAGCATCTCGGGTCAGATCGTTACCCTTGCTCGCCTCCTCGCCAATCGACAGCAGCCCCACTGCCGGGGTCGTCAGGTTCAGCGCCAAGCGGGCGTAGACCCGCCCCATCAGGGCGAACTGTACCAGATGTTTCGCGCGGCATTCGACGTTCGCCCCCGCGTCGAGCAGCACGGCGCCACGCTTGAGCGTGGGAATCGTCGCCGCGAGCGCTGGTCGGTCCACTCCGGGCAACATGCCGAACGCCGCATGTGCCGCGAACAAGGTCGCGCCGGTGTTGCCCGCGCTAAACATCGCCGCGGCATCGCCCCGCGCCACCACATCCGCTGCGCGGCGCACCGACGCACCGGGCTTTCTCCGGAGGGCCGTCGCGGGTGATTCGCCCATCCCAACGACGTCGGGCGCATCGACCACGTCGACATCGACGAACCCGGCGTCACGGTGGCGGGACAGTTTTTCGGCGAGCGTGGCGGCGTCTCCGACGAGCGTCAGCCCAAAGCCAAGGTGACGCGCTGCCACCAGAGACCCGTCGACGATCGTGCGAGGGCCGAAGTCGCCACCTGCCGCGTCAACGGCGATTCGCATGGCGCCCAACAATCACGCCGGGCCATCGACAACCGATCACGTCGCGTCTTTGACCGGTCTGACCTGTCGCCCCCGGTAGTAGCCGCAGTGCGGGCATACCCGGTGCGACAGCTTGGGCTCGTGACACTGTGGACACTCCCCCGTGCCAACGGGGGTCAGCGCATCGTGTGCGCGTCGCTTCCCGGTCCGCGACTTTGAGTGACGTCGCTTTGGATTCGCCATCTCGACTCTAACCCTTTCGACGGTCAGTGAGTAGCGTCCCGAGCGCTGCGAGTCGGGGATCATGCCAACTCGCATCACACGAACACTGCTCGCTATTGAGATTCGTGCCGCATGCTGCACAGAGGCCACGACAATCCGCGCGGCAGAGCGGCTTCATCGGCAACAGCAGCTGAAACTGCTCGCGCAGCATCAGCTCGAAATCTATCTGCTCATCTCGGTAGAACGCGGTCGACAGATCTTCTTCTGCAATCTCCAACTCACCATCGCCAACGTTATCGCGCTGTGGCAAATACATCAGGTCTATTGGCAAGTCGACGGAGATGTCATACGGCTCCAGGCACCGGCAGCACGCCAAACGCAGCCTCGAGCCCACGCGCCCGACCAGCCGATACTTGTCTCCGTCCTTGAGTACCCGTAGCCGCAGCGCGATCGGCGCCGCAAGCGCATAGTCGTCGCCCGACCCTGTGGAAAGCTCGCCGATCCCGAGCGTCCGGTCGATCTGGTCCTCAGACTCGCGCATCTCCCGGAGATCCAATAGCAGTGACATATCGCCGCGCGTTTTCTGGTGCGAGCTGAAGGACGTGACCGATCTCGATAGTATAACACCGCTGTTACGATACCGGATCAGAAGAGGCGTCCCCACGGGCGCGGCACGAAAAGCTCTTCGTAGAGACTGATGGCATACCGATCCGACATGCCGGCGAGAAAATCACGAGCGGCCACATTGACATCATCGCGCTCGAGCGTGCGGGGGTCGAGGAACTCCGTCGGCGCCTCGAGAACCTTGCTCCATAAGCCCTCGAGTATCCCCCACGCCTTCTTGAACTCAGCCGTGGCGGCGTCGTTTTCATACACCGCGTCAAAGAGAAACGCGCGCAGATCGAGCGTCGCCTTCAGCACGTCGTCGCTCATGCCGATCTCGGCATCATCGCCGTCAATGACGCTTTGCGTGACGACGTCTGCCACCATCCGACCGATGCGAGCCGACGGACTGTCTCCGAGCACCGCCACCGCATCCGGGGGAAGCTGTTCCAGCCGCAGGATGCCAGCTCGAACCGCGTCGTCGATGTCGTGATTGACATAAGCAATGATGTCGGCAACCCGCGCAATCTGCCCCTCGAGCGTCGCGGCCCTCAGCGCCTTGGGAGTCCCAACCGGCGATCCGTCCTTGCCCTTCGAGTGTTTGGCAATCCCGTTGCGAACTTCCCAGGTGAGGTTGAGGCCAGCGCCATCATGCTCCAGCACGTCGACCACGCGAAGGCTCTGTTCGTAGTGGTTGAATCCGCCGGGGATCAAATCCTTGAGCACGCGCTCGCCCGCGTGACCGAACGGCGTATGACCGAGGTCGTGCCCCAGCGCAATCGCCTCAGTGAGCTCCTCGTTGAGCCTGAGAGCCTTCGCCACGGTGCGCGCGATCTGCGACACCTCCAGCGTGTGCGTCAGCCGGGTCCGATAGTGGTCTCCGGTCGGCGCCAGAAACACTTGGGTCTTGTGCTTGAGGCGTCGAAACGCCTTGGAGTGCACGATCCGGTCGCGATCGTGTTGGAACGCCGGCCGAATTGGATCCTCGTCCTCCGGCGTGAGTCGTCCACGGCTCTCGGCACTCCGTGCCGCCGCTGGAGCCAGCGTCTCGCGCTCCCGCTCCTCGAGCTCAACCCGAATCATGGGGCAGATAACGCTGGTCGGATGTGCGCGATGGCGTGCTTGAATACAAGCTGATCTACGCCGCCGTGTTCCAGCACGACGGAGAACCGGTCGAAACTCTTGATGGTGCCATCCAACCGGCTGCCGTCCATGAGCTGAACCGTTACCGCCAGCCGCTCTCGACGAGCACCGTTGAGAAACACGTCTTGGATGTTTTGCGCGGCCGCCGACGTTGCTTCAGACTGGCTTGGCATGGGTGTTACAGACAGCCGACCAGCGACCGGAATACGAGGCTCGCCGTGTCGGGGTGCTCGCCCGGAAGGTCGATCCACTGTAGATTAGGCTCTTTGCGAAACCAGGTCAACTGGCGTCGTGCATACCGTCGGTTCTCGCGAACGATGAGCTCCCGCGTTGCTGTCTCGTCTCGCACACCGTTCAAGTGCTCGAGCGCCTGTCGATAGACAAGCCCTGAGAACGGTCGTGCGTCCACAGGTACCCCGCTCGCAAGCAAGTCACGGATCTCTCCGAGCAGTCCCTCCTCGAACTGTCGATCAACGCGCTGAGCGATCCGGCGCGCCAACTCCTCTGCCCCGAGGCGGAGCCCAAACGGGATTACTCGGTAGCCGGCAAGCGGCGACACTGTGTCCGCGAAATGCGCGGTGAGCGGGCGGCGGGTCAGCATGAATACCTCGAGTGCCCGGACCAGGCGCTTTTCGTCACGGGACGCGATACGCTGCGCCGACTCGGGGTCGACCCTCGCCAGCCACCGATGGAGCCGCTCAGGCCCGCGACGCTGTGCAATCGTCGTCAGTCGCTCGCGTACGCGGTCGTCCCGACCCGGTCCGGGGAACAGCCCACGCGTGAGCGCCCGGTAGTACAGGCCCGTCCCGCCAACCAGAATGGGGAGATGGTCTCCAGATCTGGCGAGCTGGATAGCCGCCATGGCGTCGCCGACGAACAGCGCCGCCGAGTACGGCTGGGACGGATCGACGACATCGACGAGATGATGCGGCACACCCCGCTGCTGCGCCGCGGGGACCTTGTCGGTGCCGATATCGAAGCCGCGATAGACGGCGGTGGAGTCACAGCTGATAATCTCGCCGCCCAACTGCGCGGCCAACGATAGAGCCAGAGCGCTCTTCCCGGTCGCCGTGGGCCCAAGCACGGCGACGAGGACCGGCGGACGCGAATCGCTGCTCACACCATGCCCACCCAGCGGCTCACGACCAGCGCGAGAAGTAGGGTCAGCCACACCATCCACCCGATCTGCTGGGTTCGTGTCGGACGCTGCATACCGAACCCGCGCTCCTACGGTAGGGCTTGTGGCGGGACCTCGTTGAAATAGAAGGTTGCGGTCACGCGCATCTCCGCTTCGGGATACTCATCAGGGAGAGGCACGGTCGGGTTCGACATATTGAGGGCGTTGGACGCCGAGCGGTTGAACGAAGGAAGCGATTGCTTCATGACCTGAACGCCAGTCAGGCTGCCGTTCTTGTGAACGATGAACGTCAGCACGACATGACCGTGGTCGGTGATGACGCGGTACGGCCAAAACCAGTTCCGATAGACCTGGGCCTTGAACCGACGAACCCACGGACCGAACTCGACGCCCTTGGAGTCGAATTGGAGGTCGCCGAAGTGTCCGCTGTCGCCGCTGAGATTGGCAAACGACTCTCGCCGAATACTTCGATTGAGCGCCCGACTCGTCTTGCCGAGAAGACCGTCAGCTACGATATTCGGCCGACGGTCAGGGTCGTCAGGATCGCCAGGCCCTGTGCCAGGCGTCTTGAGCAGCGATTCGGGAATACCGGCCAGCCCGGACCCGTCGGCGCGTGTCCCAGGGTCGTCGGAGAGGTCGTCGACAACCTCACTGGTTTCACCGTCCCCAGCGGTCGCATCAGCGAGTTGGGTCTCGTCACCCTCGTCCTTGCCCAGTTCGTCTCCCCGCTGGCCGTCTTCAGGCTCGTTCTCGAGCTCGAGCGGGGCTTGGGGATCGACAGGCTCGTCGGGTAGATCGCTCTCGACGAACCGGGATGAATTGCCCTCGGCGATCGGTAACCTGCTGTCGGAGTCAAAGACTCGCTCTGGCGACTGGGCGATGCGGTCCTGATCCGACAGCGGGGCGTTGTCGCGGGGTGCCTCGTCCGCCTCGCGATCAACGCGAGGCGCGATGAATACGAAGGTGTTGTCCCTTGAGGGCTGAGCCAATGCCAGCTGGTCAGCCGCTTCCGCCGCGAGCGCCGCACGCTCCCGGGTCAACTCCGCGATTCGCTCAGCGCGCCGCTCCGCCAGTTCGCGGAAGAACTCCAGACGCGGTGCGAACAGCACGAGCAGCACAGCGAGGACGTGAACAAACAACGATACAAGGACTTGCTCACGCCACGAGACCGCCGACTCGACGGTCGGCGTGTCAACGTTGCGACCTTCGAAGTCAAAGTACATCAGTAACTTACTCAGATTATATCAACCAACCGCCGGCGTTTAACGCTGAAACCCGCTCAGGCTTTGCTGGGCTTGGCGGCCTCGTATAGATAGACGACGCCGGCGGTCAAAGGGGTGGCCCGAATCTCGATAAACCCAGCCTCCTGCAGCATTTTGCAGAATGCATCCGGTGTGTGGAACGTTCCCACGGAGGCGGGCAGATATGTGTAGGCGCTCTGATGCCCGGAGACGAGGCGGCCGACCAGCGGCAGCACGAGCTTGAAGTAGGCCAAGTATGCGGCTCGGACCGGCGCAGACGATGGGTACCCGAACTCCAGGATCGCCAGTCGGCCGCCGGGCCGAAGGACGCGATACGCCTCGGACAATGCCGGAGACGGTTCGACCACATTGCGGATACCAAACCCGATCGCGACTCCTGCCGCACAGCCCCCGCCCATGGGTATGTGAGTCGCGTCGCCTCGGAACAGTGCGATCTGATCGCTCAGTCCGGCTTCGCGGATCTTGGCCAACCCATATCCAAGCATCTGCGCGGCGAAGTCGATACCCACGACCCGTCGCACCCCCCCGCCCCTGACCAGCTCCAGCGCCAGGTCTGCCGTTCCTGTACACAGGTCGACGGCAACATCGTTGGGCCCAAGATTCAATGACCGCACCGCCCTCGTGCGCCACGTGCGATCGAGCCCGCCGCTCAGGATGCGATTGAGCAGGTCGTATCGACGGGCGATCGAATCGAACATCCCCGCGATCCGTTGCGGAGACTTGTCGAGTGGAAGCGAGGCCTGCGAGTCCACTCTTCAGCCCGTCCAGGCCGGGTACAACTGATGGTCGAATCCCAGCGACGCCAGCACCTTGCCGGTTATGAAATCGGCGAGATCGTCGAGTGTCCGCGGCATTTGGTAAAAGGCAGGCATGGCCGGAAGGATCAGCGCGCCGGCCTCCGCACACGCGACGAGGTTGCGCAATTGCGGAAGGCTCATCGGTGTTTCCCGAGGAACGATCACGAGGCGACGGCGCTCCTTCAGCATCACGTCCGCTGCTCGCTCAATCAAGTTTCTCGAGAGCCCGTGCGCGACGCCGGCCAGCGTCTTCATTGAACACGGGACGATGACCATACCGTCACAGTGGTAGCTCCCGCTAGCGATCGTCGCGCCCATATCCCGGTTGCTGTGCACGACGAGGGTTCCCCGGTCGACGCCGTCACCGTACGTGGCACGCAAATAGGCGGGCAGCGCCTCGGCCGCCGCGTCGGGACCCAGCTCGTCACGGAGCAAGCGCCGACCAAAGTCAGAAATGACCGCGTCGACGTGACACGCGTGTTCCAGCAACGCCGCCACGGTTCGCACGGCGTAGAGCGCACCAGACGCGCCAGTGATCCCTACGGCTATCGTCTTGGACTGCCTATCCGACATAGATCGCCCCGGCGGTGGTGATGAGATACAGAATGCCGACGTAGCCGTTGAGATCGAATGCCTGTTTCACTCTCGACAGGTCATCGGATCGCACCATCGACTGCTCGTACACCAACAACAGCGCAACCCCGACAACGCCCCAGACATACACCGCGCCGAGGGGCATGACCCAGGCCACAGCGGCCAGACTCACAATCGTCATCACATGCAACACGCGCGAAATGACGAGTGAGGTGGCGATGCCGTAGTGCGCCGGGATCGAACGAAGCCCGTGCCTCCGATCAAATTCGATGTCATCGCAGGCGTACAAGATATCGAATCCCGCGACCCACGTCGCAGTGCCGAGTGCCAGCAGCCACGGAGTCCAGCCCGCGCCACCGCCGGCCGCCAACCAGCCGCCAACTGGCGCCACCGCCAGCGCCAGCCCCAAGAACAGCTGGGTGTACGTCGTGTGCCGCTTCGCCAGCGAATACCAGAACACGATGCCCAACGCCACTGGCGACAGCGCAAAACACAACGGGCTCAGTCGAGACGTGACCGCCACGAACGCGGCTGCGGACACGACGACGAGGCCGATCGCCTCCCCCCGCGTCATTCGTCCCTGCGGGAGCTCGCGCCCTGCTGTACGCGGGTTCAGTGCGTCGAAACGGGCGTCCACGATCCGATTAAAACCCATGGCGGCCGTCCGCGCTGTCACCATGGCCCCGACGATCCATCCCAGACGAGACCAGGTCAGGGGCGTCGTGCGCGCAGCCAGCAGCGCGCCCGTCAATGCAAACGGCAGTGCGAATACTGTGTGGCTGAACCGGATGAACGACGCGTATGTGCGGACTCTCGCAAACATGCTGGAAACGAACGTTACTCCAACCAGGTGACCTGGTCGGGCTCGACCCCACTCACCAGGTATTCTTCCACATCGTCGAGCCTACCCGCGTACGCCACGGCGATCAGTCGGGATCGCATCCCGGGCGCGATCGCTCCACGGTCGGGGAATCCGAGGGATTCCGCGCCCACCAGAGTCGCGCTCCGCACGATGGCTGATGCCGGCACGGCGGGGCCTAGCCGCCGCAGCTCGGCCATCTCGTGGAACACGCTGAGGTCGGGCACACTGGCCAAGCTATCCGTGCCGACCGCCACCCGCACACCAGACCGGTAGAACCGCTCGACGGGGGGCCTGCCCGCACCGGTCCACTGGTTGCTACGCGGGCAGGTCACCAACGTCGCACCCGCACTGGCCAGCCGCCCGAGCTCCGCGTCGGTCAGATGCACGCCGTGAACAACGAGGACGTTCGGCGCGACCCAGCCCCATTGGCCGATGTAGGCCAGCGGCCCACCGCCGAAGGGGTGCCAGCTCGCATCCCAGCGGCTGCGAGACTCGAGGACATCGCGCCAGATGCCGCTTCCCGTTTCCAGAAACTCCAGTTCCTCACGCGATTCGGCCAGATGCACCGATAGCGGCCCGAATCTGAACTCGGCGTTCGCGTCTCGAATGGCTTGAAAGAGCGCTGGAGACACCGAGTACGGCGCATGCGCTGCCAGCGCAAGACGCACGTCGGCCCGCGTCTCGCGTGACACCAGGTTCTCGTGCTCCTCCTCGACGAGCTTGACGGCATTCCGCACGTTGAAACCCAGCAACTCCTTGAACACGACACCGTCGACCGGGCTGTCACGAAGCGGCTCGACGCTCGCAAGGGTGTTGCTGATGTCTCCGACCAAGCCCGTCCCGCTGGCATGGGCATCAGCAATGGCCTCTCGGATCTGCTCAGCGTCATGGGTACCCTGCGCGGAACGCGACATCACGTCGCGCGCCCACTCTGGCATGCGGTCCGTGGGCGAGACCCGCCCCCGAAGCTGCGACAGCTCTAGGTGGGTATGCGCATTGACGAGTGCGGGGCACACGATGTGCTCGGCCAGCTCGACGCACCCGTCAGCGGCCGCGAGCGGGTGGGCTTCGGATGACCGGCCTACAGCCCTGACCACCCCATGGACGTCGACGTCGACGTACCCGCGAGGAATCGGCGGCGAGGAAACCGGGACGACCCATTCTGCCAGGTACCGCGTCATTGGCAACGCACGCTCAGGTTATGGACCCGGACGGCGTGGCTACTCAGTCGCCCGACGAAGCTTTTCGTGGCGACTCCGCGCTGGGTACCGCTCCGCGTCACGCGCCATACCACCGCGGGCATCCTCGCGCGCCACGGCCAGCTCCCGCATCCGCGGAATCTCCTGTTGCCAACACAGAGGGTCGCCCAGGACTTCGTAGTGCATGTTCCGCCGCTTTGGCACGAACCCCGCGTCCTGAACGTTGTGGACGATTTCGACCTCATCCATGCAGTACGTCGCGCCAGCTGCGCGCACCACGTTTTCCTCGATCATGACGCTGCCCATGTCGTTCGCCCCGAACGCCAAGCTCAGCTGACCAACCTTGCCGCCTTGTGTGACCCAGGACGCCTGGAGGTTGTCGAAATTGTCCAGCACCAGACGCGCGATCGCGAGCGTCCTGAGGTAGTCGACGCCGGTCGCTTCTACGCCACCAAGCTCAGTGTTCGGCGGCTGATAGCTCCAGGTGATGAAGGCCGTGAACCCATGGGTCTCATCCTGCAGATCTCGCAGCCTCATGAGGTGCTCGATCCGCTCCGCCGAGGTCTCTACGGTCCCGTACATCATGGTCGCCGTCGTACGCAGACCTGCACGGTGGGCCACCCTCATGACGTCAAGCCATTCGTCGGCCGATGCTTTCCCGTAGCAGTTCAGCAATTGGCGCACCCGGTCGACCAGGATCTCCGCCCCACCGCCGGGAACGCTGTCCAAGCCCGCTTCCACCAGGCGCTGGACGATGGCCTCCGTCGACTGCTGGGACATCCGCGACAGGTGAATGACCTCAGGCGGCGACAGGGCGTGCAGCTTGAAATCGGGGTAGCGAGTCTTCACCGCACGAAACAGATCCTCGTACCACTCGAGCGGGAGATCCGGATTGTGTCCGCCCTGCAGCAACAGCTGCCCACCACCCACCTCGATGGTCTCATCAATCTTCTTGAAGATCTCGTCGAAACCGAGCACGTACCCGTCTGGCGAGCCAACCGGTCGATAGAACGCACAGAAGTTGCACCGCGCTACGCACACGTTCGTGTAGTTGACGTTCCGATCGATGATGTACGTCACGATCCGGTTCGGGTGTTTCTGTGAGCGGATGCGATCGGCGGCTTGCCCGAGCAGATGGAGGGGAACGTGCTCGTAGAGGTCGAGAGCTTCGTCGAAGGTCAGGCGGCCGCCGTCGAGTACCCCGCGGAGCGCGGCGTCGGACGCCATCAGTGCCATCAAATGAACTGCAGGGGCCGGACCGAGGGAACGACTTGGATTTCGGCCGCCGTGTCGAAGAACTTCTTGAGCCCGGCCTGTTCCCGTTCATCCAGCGTGTAGAACACGTTCTCACGCAGGTAGGCCTTCACGATCTCTCGCTGCTCTCCTTCCGCGTCGCCAGACGTGAATTGCTCCGCGATGTCGTCCAAGGCAGCACATCCGGCGTCGCGGGCCTTGGTCAGCGCCTGCGCGTGCTCAGCGGTGACCCTGCCGGAGCGACCCGCCCATACTGCCCAGACAAACGGCAGCCCGGTCATGGCTTCCCATTCCTCGCCGAGGTCGATCTTGTCCAGGCCGTTGGTTTCGTGCTCTTGAAAGAGTGCGGCATCCCCGATCAGCAGAGCGGCATCACACCGCTTGAGCATAGCCGGAACATCGGGACGAAGCGTGACGAACGTCGGCTCGATATCGAACCACTTGACACACAGCACTTTCAGCAGCGCGACGCTCGTCCGCGAGCTCACATCCACGGCGATCGAACGCAGCGCCGTCGCTGGGCGATCTGAGAACAGCGCCACCGATGCCACCGGACCGCGAGACGCCACGGCGATATCCGGCACGATTCGGTAGTCAGCGCCGCGAAGATACTCAATCGACGGAATCAAGCCCAGGTCGACAGACTTATCGTGAAGTGATGCTGCACACTTCGCGGGTAGGTCGTACCTCACGTCGAAGAGGTCCGGCCGCTGGTCCAAACCATGCACCAACGGCCTGGCGTTCAGGTACTCGACGGCGCTCACCCTTATTACACTCATGCCTCAAGCCGATCAAAGCGGCCGTCACGCTGAATGGGTTCCAGCGACGCCGCGCGAATGTTTCGCGTGATCTCCTCCAGCGGACTCCTCCGCCACCCGTGCTCCGATGAATCCTCGGGTGACACGGCATCCACATCGTCGGCCCCGAAGGCCAAGGCCACCTGAGCCAGCTTCGGGCCGTCCCGCCCCCAATCGACCTGAATCGAGTCGATATTGTCAACCAGCAGCCGCGCCAGTGCAACCCGACGGACGTCGGTGAACCCCGTGGTCCCGGACGCCGCGGCGCTTCCCAGTGGCGCCAGCGTACGCACGTGCTCTAGTGCCAAGCCTGCGTCTGCGACCGTACGCAACTGGCCGACGTCGCCTCCTGTTGTGCCTGAACCGAGCGTGAGTCGGGCAACCTCGAGCCCGGCACGGCCGACCAGCCTCAGCCACTCCCAGGACCGCTCGTCGACGAGCTGAATCTCCGACACCATTGCTAGGCCCGCGGCCGACAAGTCAGTGAGCAGCTGCGCGAGCTCCTTGGCCTCGCCGCCGCACACAGCGGCCAGATCCCCTAGCTCGAATCCGGTGACCGGCACCTCGCCAACGGCGCCGACCGCCCGTTCCGTTGCCTCAACGGCGGCACGGGCGCTCTCGGGCTCACCCATGAGGCGAACCTCGCCGGCCCCAGACGCGACGTCGATCGGTTCGGTGACCGACGACACAGGAATCGTGTGGACCCGCACGAACGTCACCACGTCGCCGCATTTACGTCGGCGGCAGCGGTCCGCCAGCGCCCCGATCCCGATCAGGTCGTCGCTGGCGATCACCTGATCGACCTCCTCGCGGGTCAGCGGGTCGGACGCGGCGACCTTGTCGGCAATGAGGTCGAGATGGCTGGTCATGACGGTTTCAGGAAACCTAACGAGGCCAACGTCGCTGTTCTTCGTCCATGGCCGCCGCAATCCGCTCGGCCAGCGCCAGCGCGCGACGGCCCGCGCGTCCGTCAACGACCGGTGCCTTCCCGGAGGCCACCGACAACACGAAATCCGCGAGCTCCACTTCGAGGGGCTCGCCGGCTGGGACGGGCACGGGGCCGCCGTCGATTCCGGGCTCCTGTCCGGACGCCCGCGTTACCTGCCAGGCTTCGACCTGCCGCGCGGCGCAGTCGACCATGATGAGCGAATCAGGCTGAAAGAACCGAAGTCGTCGCACCCGATCGCGACTGATCCGGCTCGCCGTGAGATTGGCGAGGCACCCGTTCTCGAATCGGACGCGCGCGTTCGCGATGTCGACGCGATCGCTCAGCACGGGCACACCAACGGCTTCGACCCCTGCCGGCTCCGAATGCACGAGCGCCAGCAGGACGTCGAGATCGTGGATCATCATGTCGAACACGACGTCAACGTCCAGCCCCCGCGCCTGAAACGACGCGAGCCGATGCACCTCCACAAATCGAGGGTGTGATACGAGCGGCAGTGCCGTCGTAATCGCCGGATTATAGCGCTCGGAATGGCCGACGGCGAGGGTCGCGCCGGACGCGTCAGCCGCGCGGACCATCGTATCCGCCTGAGAGAGCGAGGCCGCGATCGGCTTCTCGACCAGGACCGGAATGCCGGCTTCGAGAAACGGGGTCGCGACACGCGCATGCGATTCGGTCGGAACCGCCACAGTTACCGCATCGACGGCACCCAACAACGCCGCGGCGTCGGTCTCACTGCGGGTGCCGAGATCACTGGCGACCCGCCCCACCCGCTCGGCGTCGATGTCCACGACCGCAGTCAGGGCCGCGCCAGGGAGGTCAGCCAGAATCCGCGCATGGTGGCGTCCGAGATGTCCCACACCGACGACGCCCACCCGCAGTGGCTGCGCCGTCATGACCGATTGGCCGCCTGCGCCCGACCCACGACAGCGATCTCCGCTGAGTCTGCCGTTCGAAAGACCTCGGCGCCATCGAGGACCAGCGTCCGACCCGCATCAATTGAGAGTAGGGCCGCCCCCGCCTCCCGCATGGCTTCGATCGTCGGCAGCCCGACGACAGGCACATCGAACCGCATGTCTTGGCTGGGCTTCGCGACTTTCACGACACAGGTGCCGGGTCCGGCGAGACGACCTGCCCGCGCAATGACCTCATCGGTTCCCTCCATCGCCTCGATGGCCACCACAGCACGATCCTTGACGACCACGGTCTGTCCGATGTCCAGTCCCGCTATGGCATCCGCCATCTCGTAGCCGAACTCGAGGTCTTGCTGTTCCTGGTCGGTTGGCACATGGTTCGTGAGCA
This sequence comes from Vicinamibacterales bacterium, assembly GCA_965216615.1. GTDB lineage: Bacteria > Acidobacteriota > Vicinamibacteria > Vicinamibacterales > UBA8438 > CAUZIB01. The sequence goes on from CBDCGH010000012.1 coordinate 43,007, forward strand.
CACCACTTTTGGCCAACAAGGGCTGCAGAAAGCTCGTCGAATCAATGAGCTCGATGCCATGCTCAGACAGGACGTCGGCCACCGCAGCAATCAACGCATCGGTGTTTCGCGCCCGCAGTCGTTTGAATACCGACAGGAGGGTCAGGTCCGGAATGACACCAGCAAACAGCTTGTTGTGCTTGACCTGTCCGGCCATGACGGCCTGGGTAACGCCGGCGTCCTGCAGCACGGAGATGCACCGACCGAGTTGGCCGAGCGACACCCACTGTAGCTCACATTCAGCGGCCTTCGCAGCCGCGGTCTCAAGTGCTCGGTCCGCCTCCTCCCGGATGGCGACAACCGTCACGCGGTGTCCGAGCGTGCGGGCTGCATCAAGCACCAGAAACGGAAACCGTCCGTTGCCGGCTATCAATCCAATCTGCATCGTCTCGTGGGTTTCTGGCTCTCAGCGGCTCGACGTGGACATCCTCGAGGCGGGACGCGCCTTCATTCGTCAGCGGCCACCGGCTCCAGTCGCCGAGACGGACGGCGCAGGTTGACGCCGCGCTTTGAGGTCCGAATGAAGTCGAGCAGGTACTTCACTTCCGGGCATGTCAATGATGGGTCAGCCTCGATTCGGCTCACGGCCTGAGAGGTATTGAGCTTCGAGAGGATCAGGTATCGGTAGGCGCTCTTGAGTTGTGCGATGGTTTCTGGCGGGCAGTCTCGACGACTCAGACCAACGGTATTCAGACCGTAGATCCGGGCCCGATTCCCCACGATCCGTCCGTAGGGCGGCGCGTCCTTGGTCACGACCGAATACCCCCCGATAAACGCCTGACGGCCAACTCGGCAGAACTGGTGAACGCCCGAGTACGCGCTGACGACGGTCTCATCCTCGACGACGACATGTCCCCCCAGGGTGGCGCCGTTGCTCAGGATGTTTCGGCTTCCGACGATGCAGTCGTGCGCCACATGGGCGTAGGCCATGAACACGTTGTCGTCGCCAATCAGCGTGAGCCCACCACCGCCCCGAGTACCCCGATGGACCGTCACCCCTTCACGGAAGACGTTGCGGTGCCCGATGACGAGACGCGTGTCCTCTCCCCTGTACTTCAGGTCCTGTGGGATCAAACCGATCGAGCTGAACGGAAAAAGGTGGCAGTCGTTGCCAATCTCCGTGTTACCGTCGACGACGGCCGACGAGTCAATGCGACATCGCTCGCCAATTCGCACGCCTGGACCGATGACGACGTACGGACCAATGACCGTACCGGACCCGATCGAAGCCTCCGGATGGACGATGGCCGTCTCCTGGATTTCAGCCGCCCCGTACTCGAAGCCAATCATTAGATCGGCTTCGGCCACGGCCTGGTCGCCAGTCCGGGCGACCGCTTCGACCACCGCGTGATCCCGATGACGCTCTTTGACGGTCACGTGTAGCGAGAGTTGGTCACCGGGCAGCACCTGCCGGCGGAACTTCGCATGGTTCACCCCTTGAAGAACCGCACGAGCATTCCCGACACCGTCGGCACTGTCGTCCGCGAGTAGCAGAAGCGCGGCAACCTGGGCCAAACTTTCAATCGTCATGACGCCCGGCATGAGCGGCCTACCGGGGAAATGTCCTTGAAAGTACTCTTCGTTCACGGTCACGTTCTTGACGGCCAGCATGCGCTCGCCCGGAACGTGCTCGATCACGGCATCGACGAGCAGTGAAGGGTATCGGTAGCTGAGGCGGTCGAGAACATGCGGGATGTCGAGCGGCACGGGATCTCAGGCGGTTCGCGCCAGGCCAGGGCTTGAGCCCCGGCCGAGCGAGGTCAGTCTAGCGTCTCGCCTCGGCTGCCGTCCACCGGGAGAAACGGCGCTGGCCGCGTGAAGGCAACGCTATGGGGTTGTCGCGGCCGAACTGTCGAGCAGGTCAATCAGCTCCTGCGTGAGGTCCATGGTCGGGTCCGCCCATACGAGACTCTGCACATTCATGATCAGGGCTAGCCCATTCTCTGTCGCAAGCTGGTCGATTAAGGGTGTCAGACGTGCTTCGAAATCCACCTGGAGCTCATTTGAGAGCCTCTGCACATCGACCTCGGCGTCCTCTGTCATCCGTGTGAGATCGGCCTGGGAGTCCTGAGTCTTCCGCTGAATGTCGACCTGCAATCGGCCGATATCCCGCTGCAGACTCGCGGCAGCATCGGCGCTGATCACGTTCTGGCCCTGCTGCAGCTTCTCCTGGGCTTCAACCAGCTGCTGGTTGAGCGAGCTGACCTCGCCCTGAGCTTGGGTGTTCCGCGCCTCGAGCTCGGAGCGCTTCTGCTCCCGAAGCTCCGACATACGCGCGTTGGCCTTCTTCCCTTCCTCAGACTCACTGGTCACTCGGGCCAGATCGACGTAGGCCAACGACGGTCGCGTCGTCTGGGCAGCGGCGTCCTGAGGTTGTGCGTGGACCAAGCCGCCCACGAAGGCGAGTTGAACCGCGGCAAGAATCACAGATCTCATCAGCAACATCCTTTTGTCATTGGTTAGGTCAGGTTAGGTCGGGTTAGGTCGCACGTCCATCTAGAACGTGGTGCCCACGGCGAACCGGAATCCGGATGCCTCTTGCTCCACGAGACGGTCGTTGTACACCCCATCCCGCTGCAGGTTCCAGGCATAGATCAAACGGAACGGTATGTTGAGCATCGGCATGAAGAATCTGAACTCAACGCCGGTTGACGTCTTAAAATCGTCCTTCGTGAACGCGCTACCGAAGTCTTGAACTTGCCCGACATCGTAGAAAAAGACGAGCCGAACGGGTTGGGCAATCGAAAACTGATACTCGGCATTGAGGAGCACGCTCTTGTTGCCGCCGATGAGGGTCCGCCCTTGAAATGAATCGGAATCCACCTCTGGCTCGACGTCGGCAATTGTCGGACCGACGCGCCGCAGGTCGAATCCGCGCAACGAGTACTCCCCGCCCAGCCACAGCCGTTCAAATACCGGAATCGTCTCTGGCCGCCCAGAGAAGATGTGCTGGTACTGGCCACGAAACCCGAACAGCGTCCGCGACGTATGCCGGAGGTACCAGATTCCTTCGAGCGTCGGCTTTAGAAACCGCGTGTTCCCGCCCGCTCCGGCGAACTCCATCGCCGCGGTGTAACTCTGGCCGCGAGTTGGGAAGATGGGATGGTCGACGGTATTAAAACGTAGTGACGGCGTGACCTTGCTCACCGTTCGGCGGCCGCCGGTGCCGAGCAACAATGCGTCAGCAAGAAACGGCGAGAGGAAAGGGTTGTCGTCGCCCCCAGAATCAAGAATGAACGGATCGATATTGGACACCCCCGTTCGCTCGAGGCTATACGACACGAAGAACCGCGTAAACAAAGCCAGCGGCTTTCCGATCGTGATGCCGCCACCGTTGGATTCCTGGGTGAACGCGCCAATCCAATCGATGCGCCGGGAGAAGAGATTCAGCCCTCCGGAAATGTTTCGCCCGAAGAGATAGGGTTTCGTGTAGCCCAGGTTGATGTCGCGAAGCCGAGACCCGTTCTGGAGTGAAACCTGCAAAGTCTCGCCCCGCCCCAGAAAGTTGGCTGTCATGAACGACACTTGCCCGAAGAAGCCGTCAAACTGCGAGGCCCCCGCCCCAAACGTCAGCTGGTTGAGATTGGCTTCGCTCAGGTTGACCGTCAAGTCGACGGCATTGTCTCGGCCCTCGACAGCCTCGATATCTACAGCATCCTCTTCGAAGGGTTCGAAGAAGCCGAGCTGGTTCAACCGAAGAACGCTGTTCTTCAGCGCGACGGTGCTGAATACGCCGTTCTCGACAAGCTGGAGCTCACGGCGGATCACTTCGTCCTGCGTGGACTCATGCCCGGTGAAGGTGATTCGATTGACGTACTGCTGTTCGCCCTCCTCAATCCGAATCGTCACATCCACGATCGGGTCACCGTCCATATGGGTAGGCCGCTCGAGATCGGCGTACTGCCCCGGATCCTCGTCGCCGATACCGGCAGCCTCGACCTCGCCGTCAACCTCCGGATCGACCTCCTCGTCATCGACCGGTTCGTTTCGACGCTGGAGGTCCGGAAAGATCGTCAAGTCCGTATATCCAATTGAACCGTACAGCTCACGAGCCGCCTCGAGACCCTGGGTCACGGCCGCCTGGCTGTAGTACTCGCCGGGCCTTAGTCCTGCGAACACCGCCTCGATGCCAAAGCGGGTCACAACTGTGTGTCCATCGAACCTCACTTCACCCACCCGATACCGCTCGCCCTCGTCAACCGGGATCCGCAACCGCATCAGGCGAAGCTTGTCGTCGCGTTCCGATCTGGCGAGGGCGTTCACCCCGTCGACGATGTCTTCCTCCGTTCCGTTCTCCGCCTCTGTCGCCTCCCTCACCAACCAGCCCATCGCCCGAATCTTCCGCAAGGGCAAGTCGAGGAATTGGTGCCGTGGCATCCCAAGATTTCGCGCTGCGCTGACGGCCAGCTCGGCGTACCGGTCGTCCGACTCCGCCAATTCAGAGAGCTGCGAGAGCGACTCGACGGCCTGCAGATCCTCGGCCTCATCCAAGTATTCGGTTTCAGCCGAGCCCACATTCGCGTCGATATACCCCTCGTTCAGATAGTGCTCCACGATGAGGTCCGCATCCTGCTCGAACAACGCGTCTTTGTACGTTCCGCGACCGGTCATCCATGAGAGCCACCAACGCTCCTTGGTCTGCTTCATCTGGCTCTTCAGCGTACTGTCGTCAATCTTCTCGTTTCCAACGAAGTCGATGACCTGGACGTGGACCTTTGGGCCCTCCTGCATGTGGAACGTGAGCCTCACCGCGTTGGCCACCGCCTCGACCGGCTCCACTTCATGCGTGATCTCAGCGAACTGGTATCCGCTAGCCGAAAACATGCTCGATACGAGACCCTCGACCCGGTTCACTTTCTGAAGGTCCAGGAACGAATCGAGGCGAATCTCGACGTCCATGTCCTTCATCGCGGTGTCGATGTCGGTTCGCTTCACCGCTGTGGAGCCCTCGAACGTCACGATCCGGACTCGCGGACGTTCGACCATCGTGAAGATCGCGCGCTTCGCCTCCACGCCGTTCGGCCACGGATCGTCGTCGACGACCTCGATCTTGAGATCGTCGAGAAACTTCGTACCCCACAGCCGGTAGAAGTCCCCGCGAAGGATCTTTTCCGTTTCCTCGGAATAGGGAACCCACTTCTCCTGGCTTGGGAGGCTGATGTTTTTGACGATCTCCATGTAGTAGAGATACGTGTCGTAGAGGGCCGACGTGCCGTTTTCTGAGCCGAATTTCAGCTCGACATTACGCAGCAGCGGCGGGGAGCCCTCGGGTGGCAGATTCGCTGGCTGCTCACCCTCTGCGGCCTGCGCCTGCGCGACGATGCTGCACACGCACGCGGCCGCGAACATCGCTCGGACGAACGCGCGGCAGATGGTCTTTCTGATAGTCATCACAGTGTCATCGTGTCGCGGTTAAAACGGGATCGAGTGCCCCACTCAATCTTTCGCCGTACGATCGCCGCACGCCGACCGTAGGACCGCCTCCAAGGGACTGAAAACTAGTCTACGAAATATTAGACGCTTCAGGCCAGCGGCTGGCCTTCGACCGCTTGGCCCGCCATCCGATACGCCAGGATGCCGCCCTCAAGGTAGACCTCGATCTCACCGCGCTCCAGTCGCCCGCGTATCAGCTCCTCTGAGAGCGGATCTTCGATGTACCGCTGAATCGCCCGTCGCAGGGGACGGGCTCCGTAGGACCTATCCTTGCATGTCATCTCGATGATCCAGTCAACGACGTCCGTCGACACCGAAATCTGCAGCTGTCGCTCCACCAGATTCTGGTTCAGCTGCGCGACGAGCATGCTGGTAATCTGGCGCAAGTCGTCGTCGGACAGCGCCTCAAACACGATGATCTCGTCGACGCGGTTGATGAACTCTGGGTTAAACGTCCGCTTAACTTCGCTCAGCACCATGTCGGACACGCTGCGGTGGATCTCTCTTTGGTCGGCCGACTGGAATCCAAGCGACGCCCTCTTCTGGATGTATCGAGCGCCGATGTTCGACGTCATGATGACGATGGTGTTTTTGAAGTTCACCCGATTCCCGAGACCGTCGGTCAGATGCCCATCCTCGAACACCTGCAGCAGGATGTTGAACAGATCCGGGTGAGCCTTCTCGATCTCGTCGAGCAAGATCACTGAGTAAGGATGTCGTTTCACCTTCTCGGTGAGTTGCCCGCCCTCCTCGTGCCCAACGTACCCCGGGGGCGATCCGATGAGCTTCGACACAGAGTGCTTTTCCATGTACTCCGACATGTCGAATCGGATGAGCGCGGTGTCACTGCCAAACAGGAAGCCCGTCAGCGCGCGAGCCAACTCGGTCTTCCCGACGCCCGTCGGGCCGAGAAACACAAAACTGCCGACCGGCCGATCCGGAGACTTCAGCCCCGCCCGAGAGCGCCGAATCGCGCGTGCCAGTGCCGAGATGGCCTTCTCCTGGCTAATGACACGTCGATGGAGCTCGTCTTCCATGTTCAGAAGCTTCGTGCTCTCGTCCTGATTGACCGACGTGATCGGCACGCCGGTCCATTTCGACACGACCTCGTCGATATCGCTCTTATTGACCTCGAGCTGATTCGCGCCGGACTTGACGTCGAACTTCTCCCGCACGAATTGGAGGTTCTCGCGGGCCAGCACTTCCTGCTCGCGGAAAAACTGCGCGCGCTCGTAGTCCTTCTGGGCCGTCGCGCTCTCCATCTGCTCGACGGCGACGCGGATGCTCTTGTTGATCTCGCCGAACTCCTCGCTGTATCCCGCCTCGCGGAGCTTGGCCCGCGCACCGGCCTCATCCAGCAGATCGATAGCCTTGTCCGGAAGGAAGCGATCGGTGATGTAGCGGCTGGACTGATACACCGCCGCTTCCATCGCCTCTTGGGTGTACGAGACGCGATGGAACGACTCGTACCGGTCCTTGACGCCCAACAGGATCGCAATCGTCTCGAGCTCGCTAGGCGGCTCGACCTTGACCGCCTGGAACCTTCGCTCCAGCGAACGGTCCTTTTCGATGTACTTACGATACTCCGATGGCGTGGTGGCCCCGATGCAGCGAATCTCTCCGCGAGACAGTGCCGGCTTCAGGATGTTTGCCGCGTCCAGTGAGCCCTCGGCCGACCCGGCACCGACGAGCGTGTGTAGCTCGTCGATGAACACGATGATGTTGGGGTTCTCGGTCAGCTCCTTCATGATCGCCTTCAGGCGTTCTTCGAACTGACCTCGATACTTCGTCCCGGCGACAATCAGCGAGATATCGAGCGCGAGGATTCTCTTGTCGGCTAGGAAGTGCGGCACGTCGCCGCAGACGATCTTCTGCGCGAGTCCTTCCACGATGGCGGTCTTCCCGACGCCAGGTTCCCCGATCAGGACCGCATTGTTCTTCGTTCGCCGGCACAGGACCTGCTGCACGCGCTCCAGCTCGACATCGCGCCCGACGAGCGGGTCGAGCTGGTTCTTCATCGCGCCATCGGTGAGATCTCGGCTGAACTCCGCGAGAAGCGGAGTCTCCTTGACGCGTGTCAGCGTCGTCTTCTCGTTGAGCAGCTGAACGATGTCCTCTCGGACCGTGTTCAGGCGCATCCCCTTTTCCGACAGGATCGACGCCGCCACTGACCGATCTTCTCGCAGGATGCCGAGCAACAGGTGCTCGGTGCCGATGTAGTTGTGGAGCAGGCGATCGGCTTCCTCGGCCGCGTGCTGCAGGACCCGCTTCGTTTCCGTGCTGAAGGGAATCTCGACGGAGGTCGAGACCTTTTCCCGAAAGACGGTCCGCCCTTCGATTTCCTTGCGAATGTTTTCGAGGGAAAGGTGTGAGCGCGCAAAGATGCGACTCGTCAGGCCCTTGCCTTCTCGAATGAGCCCGAGCAGGAGATGTTCGGTCTCAATCGAAATGCTACCTAGCTGACTGGCTTCATAGCGGGCGAAGAACAATACACGCCTCGCCCGTTCGGTGTATCGCTCAAACATCCACTGCTACCCGTCACCGCCTCGATAAGCGTCGCAAGCCTGACTCTCTTGCATTATAGGTCAAACCTTGAGAGAGGCCAATCGCCGTTCGTGCCAAGGAATCAATTACTTAGCGCCACAAACGCGACACAGGATTGCCCGCTATCTCGCGTTGAGACGTCCCTCTTCCAAGCGCAGCACCCGGTCACATGAGTCGGCAAGTCGAGAATTGTGAGTGGCGATCAGTGAGGTGAGCCCATGCCGATCGTGCATCTCTCTGAGTAGACGGTGCAGCGCCTGCCCGGTGTGCGCGTCGAGGTTCCCCGTTGGCTCGTCCGCGAGGAGCAGGGCGGGATGCATCACCAGGGCGCGGGCGACGGCGACACGCTGCTGCTCTCCGCCTGAGAGCTTGCCCGGACGATGCGTCAGCCGATCGGTCAGCCCCACCTGATCGAGCAGCTCGTGAGCTCGCCTCCGAGCCTCGGCAGCGCCGAACCGCGCGATCCTCAGCGGCATCTCGATGTTCTCGAGCGCGTTGAACTCCGGCAGGAGGTGATGAAACTGGAACACGAATCCGACGTGGCGATTCCGAAACGCAACGAGCTCGTCATCCGGAAGACTGCTCACCTCCGTGTCATCGACGCTAATCGAACCGCGGTCAATTCGATCCAATCCGCCGATCACTTGCATGAGGGTGGACTTGCCCACGCCGGACGCGCCCGTGACTGCAACCATCTCACCTGCCTCGACGGCGAGGTTGAGGTTGCGTAGCACCTCTAAGGGCTGTCCGCGTGACGACGGATACGACTTGCAGAGCTGGCGTACGTCGAGGAACGCCATGCCTTCACTCGTACCGCAACGCTTCGGCGGGGTCCAACCGAGCGGCTTGGCGAGACGGATACACCGTGGCGAGGAAGCACACCAGCAGCGCGCTGACGATCACCAAGATGAAGTCGACGGCCTCGATCGTGAACGGCACATGCGCGATCTGATACACCTCCATGTCGAGTCGAATGAGGCGATACCGATCGGCGACAGTGGAGAGCGCGTACCCACCCGCGGCACCGATACTCGTCCCGACCAGTCCAATGATCAGCCCCTGAAGCATGAAGATGCGCCGAATACTCACGCGACTGGCCCCCATCGTCTTCAGAATCGCGATATCGCGGCCCTTCTCCATGACCAGCATGACCAGCGACGCAACGATGTTCAGCGCCGCCACGATGACGATCAGACCGATCGTGATGGAGATCGCCACCTTTTCGAGCCAGAGCGCGGAGAACAGCGATTGGTTCATCTCGGTCCAGTCCATTGCCAGGTATGCCGGCCCCATGGCCTCGGCCACCTCATTCGCGGTCTCCCGTGCCGTGTAGATGTCCTCGAGGCGCAACTGCATGATTTCCACCTGGGACTCGCCGGTAAGCCGTTGGGCCACGTCGAGATTCACAAACCCGTACGCCGTATCGAACTCGTAGAGCCCGAGGCTGAACAGGCCGACGATCCTGAGACGACGACGACGCGGCATCATGCCGCCAGGGGATAGCGTGCCGCTCGGAGTGACAACCAGCACGTCATCGCCGACGTAGGCGCCGAGCCGTTCCGCGACACCCTCGCCAAGCACAATGCCTCCAAGCACTGGTCCGTCGACATGGTCGAGATCGAACAAGCTCCCGCTGGTGACAGCCGCGGCGACCTCGGTGACCTGCTCTTCGAGCTCAGGGTCGATTCCCTTCACCGTAATGAAAGCCTCGCCATGCCGGGTCGTTGCCAGTGCCCTCCCCAACATCGCGGGCGCTGCACCAATGACGTTGGGTAGCTCTCTCAACCGCCGAGCTTCCGACTGATAGTCTTGGTACCCGCTCTCGCCAACCTTCCACACGTACACGTGGGCAGACGAACCGAGGATGCGGTCGCGCATCTCCTGCTGCAGACCGGTCATGAGCGCCAATGCGACGATCGTCGCCATCACACCCACGCTGAGGCCAAACGTCGAAATCACCCAGACCTGCGAGATGAACGCTTGCTTGCGGCGGGCCAGGAGGTAGCGAATCGCCACGTACAGTTCAAACGACGACACTTGCTAACCTCAGGATTCCTTCTCCGAGGTACCGGGTGACTCGGGCCGGCGCTCCGAATCACCAACGGGTCGTAGCAGCGGGAACAGAATCACGTCTCGAATCGACGCGCTGTCGGTCAGCAGCATCACGAGACGATCGATGCCAATCCCCTCGCCGCCCGTGGGAGGCAATCCGTATTCCAAGGCGCGGATATAGTCCTCGTCCATGGCGTGCACCTCGACATCGCCGGGCGCCCGAGCCTCGAGCTGCCCCTCGAATCGTCGTCTTTGCTCGACTGGGTCGTTGAGCTCGCTGAAGGCATTCGCGATCTCCATCCCTCCAATATAGAGCTCAAACCGCTCGACCGTCTCAGAATCGTCCGGTCGCTGCTTCGAGAGCGGTGACACCTCGGTCGGAAAGTCGTAGATGAACGTTGGCTGAACGAGGTCCGCCTCGCACAAGCTCTCGAACAGGTCCATCGTGATCCCGCCGGCACCGACCGCGTCCGCTACCTCGATGCCCAGCTCGGCCGCGATGCCCGCGACAGCGGCCCGGTCACGGAGTTCGTCGTCGCGAACCTCCCGCCCCAGACGGGCCGACGCCGCCGCGCACACCGCGTCGCGCAGTCGAACTCGCTCGTAGGGTCCCGCAAACGAGATGTCGTGATCGCCAAACCGGCACACGGTCACCTCGCCCTCAAGTACCGACGCCGCGACGTCTGACAGCAGACCTTCCGTCAACACCATGAGCGATTCGTAGTCACTGTAGGATTCGTAGAACTCCAGCATCGTGAATTCGGGATTGTGCTGAGTTGAAATACCCTCGTTCCGAAAGCTGCGGTTGATCTCGTAGACCCGTTCCACCCCACCAACGACGAGTCGCTTCAGATACAGCTCGGGCGCGATTCTGAGATACAAGGTCAGGTCAAGCGCGTTGTGATGGGTCACGAACGGCCGAGCCACCGCACCGCCCGCCACCGCTTGCATCATCGGCGTCTCGACCTCGAGATAGCCTCTCGCATTCAGGAAACGGCGAATCGCTGCCAGCACCTGGCTGCGGACCTCAAATACCTGTCGCGAATCGGGATTGACAATCAGATCGAGATACCGTTGGCGGTACCGCGTTTCGATGTCGGTCAGGCCGTGCCATTTCTCGGGAAGCGGCACGAGGCACTTGGACAGAAACGATAGCTTCTCCGCCCAGATGGTCAACTCCTTCGTGCGCGTTCGAAAAACGCGTCCCTCAACGCCAACAAGGTCGCCCAGATCCAGCAGGCGAAAGACCGAGAAGTCGCGCTCGGAGACGGAGTCCTTCCGCACGTAGATCTGAATCCGGGCGCGGCCGTCTGAAATGACCAGGAAGTTCGCCTTGCCAAAACTCCGTGCGATGAGGATGCGCCCAGCGGTCCGGACGTGGGCAGGAGTCGCCTCAAGCGTTTCGCCGTCCGACGATCGGTACGTGTCGACCAGGGTCGACACGGTATCCGATCGATCGAACGACGACGGATAGGGGCTCACTCCGAGGTTCTGGAGCTGCTGCAAGTTTGTGCGACGCTGTCGCAGTTGGTCTGTTTCGCGTTCGTCACTCATGCTTCGGATTCACGGTTCGGGCCGTCGCCCGCCGACCTCTCGCGATGGATGGCGTCGAGCACGCCGTTGACGAACCGAACCGTCTGTTCGGTCCCATACGTTCGAGCCAACTCGAGGGCCTCGTTGATGACAACCGCTGCTGGCGTATCGCTGTAGCTCAATTCGTATACCGCCAACCGCATGATAAGCCGGTCGACGATGGCCATCCTGGATAACCGCCAGTTGTCGGCATGCGACTCCAGAAGCGGGTCAATTGCCTCGACGTGGGCGACCGTACCCGCTACCAGCTCATCGGCGAATGCGCGCCGGTCTGGCGGCCCAGGATGAACGGTCCAGTAGAACTCGGCTGCCTCCTCGAGGCGATCGTGGTCCAGGCGACCGATCTCCCACTGATATAGCAGCTGCAGAGCCGCTTCGCGTCCTCGGTGGCGTTCGGCGCCCCCCTGTGCGCGTATCATCGGCTGTGCGTCGGTAGCTGCCCGGACGGCCATCGGCTAGTCGTCCGTCAGATCGCGAACGACGTGGACGAGCTGGATGGCCGCCTCGGCGGCCTCCCTCCCCTTGTTCTGAGGACCGTCCCCAGCGCGGGCGACGGCTTCATCGTACGTGTTGGTCGTGAGCACCCCAAACGTCATCGGCACCCCGGTGTCCTGGGATGCTCTGGTGATCCCGTGGGCAACGGCGGACGCGAGATACTCGAAATGCGGCGTCTCACCCCGAACGATACATCCCAGACAGACGACCGCGTCGAAACGTTTCGTCTCCGCGGCCACGCGGGCGACCAACGGAATCTCGAACGCCCCCGGCACCCGGAGACTCGTGAGGTGATCGTCGTCAGCGCCTGCGTCGTGCAGAGTCGCCAGGGCACCGTTCAGAAGCCCGTCCATGACCTCGCCGTGATACGTCGACACGACGAGCGCGATGCGGAGCCGAGCGGCATCGCCAGCGTGACGACGAGAGGATACGCTCTTCACTGCCCCTTGAACTCGGCGCGTCGCTTCTCCAAGAACGCCCGTGTCCCTTCCCGCATGTCCTCGGTCGACGCCACCAAGCCGAACAACGATGCCTCGTGCGCGCACCCCTCTGCCAGTGTCATCTGCATGCCATCGCGCACGGCGTCCAAGATGTATCCCACGGCTACGGGCGCCCTCGCGGCCAGCGCCTTCGCAAACGTGAGCGATTCGGCCTTGACGCGATCTGCGGGCACGACACGATTGACGAGTCCAAGGCGCCACGCCTCCAGCGCGTCAATCGGTTCTCCGGTGAGCAGCAGCTCGAGGGCACGTCCGGGTCCCACCAGACGAGGCAGCCGCTGGGTCCCGCCAAACCCCGGCAAGAGTCCGAGGGCGACCTCCGGCTGACCGAGCTTGGCGGTCTCGGCCGCAATCCGCACGGTGCACGCCATGGCGATTTCGCACCCCCCACCGAAAGCGAACCCGTTGATCGCGGCCACAACGGGCTTGCGAGCATGTTCCAGTCGATCGCAGAAGGCCTGACCTCGTCGAGCAACATCGTGCGCGGCGCTCGGGGTCAAGCGCGCGAGCTCCGAGATGTCGGCGCCCGCGACGAAACTGCGGTCTCCGGCACCCGTGATGACGATCGCGCGGGTGTCCGCATCAGTCGCCAGCTCTGTGATGCACGCGTCTAGCTCATCGATCGTCGCCCCGTTCAACGCATTGAGCACTTTGGGCCGATTGACCGTCACCACGGCAACACCATCCGCAGCGTCTTCAAGGATCAGATTGTCAAATGTCATGGCTTAGTGTGGAGAACTATACCCCACGCCCACACGAGCCCGACTCCGACCGTGGCGCCCAAGGCGTCGGCGATCAGGTCGCGCGCTTCCGCCACACGACCAGGTACAAACATCTGATGGACTTCGTCGGTCAACCCGTACCCTGTGGACAGAAGGATGGCGGCAACCGCCGTCGATCGCGTCACGCCGCGCCAGCTTGCACCGGCGAGCGCACGGACCAGGGTGACGCCGAGGCCACAGTACGCCAGCGCGTGCGCGCCGACGTCCGGCAGCCCACCGAGGACAGGCGAGACGTCGGGCAGCGCCGACGCCACGAAAATGACTGTCATGACGAGCGCGGGAGGCCCCCACACCCACAACCAGGGGATGTCCCCGCTGGCGGCGGCCTGCCAAGGCGTCGGCGAGCCGCCATGAAGAAGTTTGGGTGGGCGCGCGCGCTTCCGTCCACACGACCGTCGCGTCGGGCCTGAAGGTCCTCGCGGCGTGTTGGAAGAATCGCGTGGCCGTGTGCGGTCCGCGGTATGCGCATCAGCCCGCGCGACGGGCGGGCCATCGTCGGCCGCAACCCGGCCGCGGGTGCGGCCTGCCAGGAGGTCGCGCTGCCATCCGTCCAGGCCTTTCCGAACACGGATCCGCTCACCAGGCGCAGATGCTCATCGGCGTGGCCACGCGCCAGGGCCGGAGTCTAGAACCGCTGGGGGCCGACAAGCGCCGTGAGTCGGCGTCAGACGCAGGCGCAACTCGATGCGTGGCGGGCGACGCCGCTCGACGTCACGCCACGTCGGCGCCAGCATCGTCTTGGGCCTCGCACGGGCGCGGCTTGGCCTCTGGGCGGCAGGGCTTGCGACCAATCTGACGGGCTGCGGACCGTGACGCCTCGATGGGCCAAGCGCTCCACTGCGGTGACGCAGTACCTTCGGCCCCGCAGCCCTGGCGCAGGTGCGCGCCAACGTCCGGCGAGGCCAGCACCGTGGGTGAGGACAGCGCCGACATCAAGGCGGCCCGGCGTGTTGCAGGACCTGGGGCGGTTGGACGTCGATTATCCGACGCCGCCCACGAAGGGCTCGATGAGAAGTCGAGTTGCAGCTCTCGGACTGTCGCTGGCGACGACCAATGAGCCTCCTGAGCCGGAGCGCGGGGAAAGGCCCCCACAGCGGCCAGGATTCCGGCGGGTGAAAGGACATGCCCCATCAGCGGCCCATCGTCGCGTGTCGCCGCGCTGAATTTCAACAGCGGATGGGACAAGCCCTCGATGCGCTGTGGGCTAGAGGGGAAAGGCGTACATCACCCAACTCAGTGCAACCGCCGCGCCGACAAAGCCGGCAAGCAGCATCAGGCCGAACCGCAGCTGATCGCCAGGCCGATCGTGCGTGAGAACAGCAAAGATGAGCGACACGAACGCCGCGAACACGACCAAGAGCCCAAAGTGACTCGTCATGCTTTGCGCCCCCGCGCAATGTCATAGGCATCGAGCGCCACGAGCGTGTTCATGAGCCCGGCAACGACGAGGAACGTGTTGCCGTACTCGTATGTGGACGCCACCACCCGGCCCTCGCCCCATCCAATTGCTTTTACAAACAGACACAGCACGCCGATCCCCAGGTCCGCAACCGCCGCCAGCGCCACGAGAGGCTGGGATAGGTCAAACGAGAAGATCTGGCCATCCAACCACAACCCGATCGCGTACATGAGCGGAAGGGCGGTGACGAAGATCATGCCTTTCTGCGTGCGGCCGAGCCACAGGTGGCCGGCACCCGGAAGGGCCCAGGCCACGCCGCAGACGAATAGCGCCGAGTTGTCGGGTGTCGGTTCGGGGGACTTGCGTCGGGCCACGTCTCCTACCTCACACCCAGTGCCGGCGCGCCGGCCACTGCGTCTCGAATCGCTCCGCAAAGAAGCATTCCCCCGGCCCAGGCGACCGTGAGGCCCACCGGTACCGCTGCCACGGCTCGCACGACGTTTGAAGGTGTCCCGAACCCGGGCACCTCGATCGCCAGGGTTACCAGCGTCGGAATCGCCGACAGCAGGAGGGCGCGCCGTACCGCGGCCGGACTCATGCCGCCCGCTATCCTCCGCTGTCTTCGCGCGAATCCCAGGGCAGCCACCAACCCGAACGGCGCGGCCCAATACAGCGCCGCGCAGCGCGCACATACCGGCACCTGTGCGCCCACAAGGTGAAACGAGCGCTCGGGCAACTGGTGGCACACAAAGCCCCCGACGACGTACACCACGGCGGCGGCGACACCCCGCACTCCCGACGCCGGTGGGTGGGCGACGATGAGCGGGATCACGATCAGCAGGGCTGCCCAGCCGCAAACCGCCAGCACGACCAACCCGGACGCAATCCGACGAGGTGTACGATTAAAGGGCATCGAAGTGGGTCAGCCGCTTGAACTCCGTAAACCGCTGCTTGACTTCTGCATCCGTCAGTCGTAGCAAGCGATTGAGGCCGAAATCCTCGACCGCGAAAGAGGCCATGCTGCTGCCCGCAATGATAGCCTGCGTCACGACCTCATCCGACATGGAGCGGGCAGCCGCGAGATACCCGATGAATCCGCCAGCGAAGGTGTCGCCTGCTCCCGTCGGGTCGTACACGTCCTCGAGGGGGAGACCAGGGACCGCAAAGAACCCGTCATCCCGCGTCATCAGGACGCCGTACTCGCCCCGCTTGATCACGAGCCGCTCCGGCCCCATGTTCCGAATGACCCGGGCCGCTTTGACAAGGTTCGCTTCGCCACTGAGCTCCCGCGCCTCTTCGTCGTTGATGATCAGCACGTGAACCTTTTCAAGGATGCGGGCGAGCTCCTCGGGGGTTCCTTCGATCCAGTAGTTCATCGTGTCCAAGGCGACGAACTCCGGCCGCTCCACCTGGTTCAACACATCGAGCTGCAAAGCTGGGTGGATGTTGGCAAGAAACACGAACGGCGTCGTGCGGAACGCGTCCGGAATTACCGGGTGAAAGTCTTCAAAGACGTTGAGATGTGTATAGATCGACTCGCGCGTGTTTAGGTCGAAACTGTATTCGCCGCGCCACCGAAACGTCTCTCCCGCCACCCGCTGGAGGCCGGCGAGATCGATCCGGCGACCGTCGAACACGCCGACGTGCTCGTCTGTGAAGTCGTCGCCAACGACGGCTACGAGCCGGACGTCGGTGAAGAACGAGGCCGCGATACTAAAGTAGGTCGCCGCGCCGGCCACCACCCGCGAGGCCTCGCCAAACGGTGTGCGCACGGAATCAAACGCGACGGATCCAACGGTGAGAATAGAAGCCATAGGAAACGACGTCCTCTGTCAGCGCAAGTACTTGCCGACGATGGGCTCGAGCTCGACCCTCGTGCGCTCGGGAATCGCGTCGCGCCGCGTAATGATCGATGACGCCAGAGCGGTCGCGCATTCGCAGCTGCGCTCGATCGGCAGCTCAGCAACCATTCGGCGAATCGCGCGCTGGGCCGTTTCGGCGTTCCGAGTTAGATTCTTCACGATCATGTCAACCGTGACATGGTCGTGCTCAGGATGCCAGCAGTCGAAATCGGTCACCAACGCCAGCGTCACGTAACAGATCTCGGCCTCGCGGGCGAGCTTGGCCTCCTGCAGATTGGTCATGCCGATGACGTCCATCCCCCACGAGCGGTACAAATTCGATTCCGCGAGCGTCGAAAACTGCGGCCCCTCCATGCACACATAGGTACCACCCTCGTGCACCGTCGCGTCAACTGCGCGGACCGAGTCCACTGCCAAGCGACTGAGCACGCGACAAAACGGATGGGCAAAGGTGATGTGCGCCACCAGGCCGCGGCCAAAGAAGGTACTCTGGCGGCCGCGCGTGCGATCCAGAAACTGATCGGGCACCACGATGTCGAGTGGGCGGTACTGTTCCTGCAAGCTGCCGACCGCGCTGGCAGAGATGATCCACTCCACCCCCAGAACCTTCAAACCGAAGATGTTGGCTCGAAAATTGAGCTCCGAGGGCAGTAGGCGGTGGCCCTCGCCGTGTCGAGCCAAGAACGCGACCCGACGTCCATCCAGGTTTCCAACAATGTATGGCGCCGAGGGCTCGCCGAACGGCGTCGACGGCACCAGGACCTCCTCGCGGTCAACGAGGGCCTCCATGTCATACAGTCCGCTTCCACCAATCACCCCGATAGGAACGCTTGTGCGGTCGGTCAATGCTTTTCCTCTTTGAGCTCCACAAGAACGCCGTGAGTACTGGACGGATGAACGAACGCCACCCGAGCCCCTTCAGCCCCAGGGCGAGGCTTCCGATCGATCAACGTCACACCTCGCTCGTCGAGGTGCGCCAACACCGCATCAAGATCGTCGACCCGGAGCGTGATGTGGTGCAGGCCGGGACCGCGCCGCTCGGTGAATCGCGCGATCGGGGAGTCGGCGGACGTGGCCTCGAGCAATTCGAGCGCCGTCTCACCCGCCGGAACGAAATGAGCCCGGACCTGTTGGGACGCCACATCTTCCGTCGTGGTCACCTCGAGTCCAAGCGCATCCCTATAGAACGACAACGCCTCGTCGATGCTCCGAACTGCGATGCCGATGTGATCCAGTTTGGCTTTCATGACCATTGCTCCAGCATCTGGTCGACCGCGCTATAGGGATCCAGGTCGTGGCGCGCCACCTGCTCAATCGCCTCTTCCATGGCGGCTCGCATCTCCGGACGGTTCTGAATACGCTCCGCGACTCGACGCATCACGATCTGGCGCAGTCGCACCGCCGCCCACTCGCGTCGCCGCGCCTCCCCGGCCGGGTGCTGATGATCGCCAAACGCATCCAGCATCGCGACCAGCTCCTCGACGCCAGCTCCGCTCGTGGCCTCAGTCTTGAGCACCGGCGGATGCCACGCGCCCGGTTCATCGTCGCGCAAGCTCATAGCAGCCTCAATCTCGGCGACGGCGCGATCGGCCCCGTCGCGATCGGCCTTGTTGACAACAAAGATGTCGCCGATCTCCATGATCCCAGCCTTCAGCGCCTGCACATCATCCCCCGTACCGGGCACCGTCACGACGATCGACGCATGCGCCGTCCGAGCAACGTCGACCTCGCCCTGCCCGACGCCGACCGTCTCGACTACCACGATGTCCATTCCCGCGGCATCCAAGACGTCTACGGCGTCACTCGTGGCGTACGCCAGCCCGCCGAGATGCCCTCGTGTCGCCATGCTCCGGACGAAGACGCCCTGATCGGCCGCATGCGATTGCATCCGGATGCGATCACCGAGAATGGCGCCGCCGCTGAACGGACTTGTCGGGTCGACAGCTAACACCGCGACGGTGCGTCCAATCCCGCGCCAGGATGACACCAGGCAGTCGACCAATGTGCTCTTCCCGACACCGGGCGAGCCCGTCACGCCGATCACGCGCGCACGACCGGCCTGCCCAAACAGATTGCGAATCAACCCAGCCCCCCCGGGTGCGCCGTTCTCCAGGATGGAAATCGCTCGGGCGATCGCTCGAGGATCGCGTGCCAGCACGCCCTTCGACAACGCGTGTGCACGGGCGGGACGGTCAGCGCCCGCGTCCATCGTCGCTGTCCCCGGCATGTCCGGTGTCGGACCCACGGTACTGCCGTGCGATGACAAGTCGCTGAATCTCGCTCGTGCCTTCTCCAATCGTCAACAGCTTGACGTCGCGAAAGAACTTCTCGGCCGGATAGTCCTTGACGAAGCCGTAACCGCCGTGAATCTGCACGCACTCTTCCGCCGCCCGTACCGCGACCTCGCTCGAATAGAGCTTCGCCATCGAGGACTCCCGGGTAGTAGGCTCTCCCTGGCCCTTGAGATACGCGGCGCGATACGTGAGCAGTTTTGCCCCCTCGATACGCGTCGCGAGATCCGCCAGCTTCCACTGCGTCGACTGAAACGTCGCGATCGCCTGCCCAAACTGCTGCCGCTGCTTGGCATAGCGGCGGGCCGCCTCGAAGGCGCCCAACGCGAGCCCGACGGCGAGTGCGGCAATTCCAATACGACCGGCATCGAGCACCTGAAGCGCGTTGACGAACCCCTCGCCCTCCCGCCCGACTACCTGGCCGGCGGGCACGCGACACCCATCGAAATGAATCTCCGCCGTGTCACTGGCGCGCATTCCGAGCTTGTTCTCCTTGCGTCCGACCGAGAGTCCTGGAGTCTCGTGGTCAACAAGGAACGCCGAGATGCCGTGGTGCCCCTTATCAGGGTCGGTCACGGCCATCACGACGACGAGCCCCCCCACGCTCCCATGCGTCGTAAAGGTCTTGGTGCCGTCGAGCACCCACTCATCACCGTCTCGCGTCGCCGTCGTACGAATCGCCCCGGCGTCACTGCCAGCGGACGGCTCCGTGAGCGCCCAGGCGCCCAGCGTGTCGCCCGTCGCGAGCCGCGTCAGCGGCCCGCGACGTTGAGACTCGGACCCGAACATCAGGACGTGCGCCGCACTCAGGCCGTTATGCGCCGCAACGGACAGCGCGATCGACGGATCGACACGCGCCAGCTCCTCGATGCAGATGCAGTACTCAACGGCGGACATCCCGGCCCCTCCGTAATCCTGCGGCACCTGTATCCCGAGAAGTCCGAGACCCGCAAGCTTCGGCAGGAGCTCGAGCGGAAACCGCTGGGCCTCGTCCCACTCCATGACGTGGGGCGCGATTTCCTGTTCGGCAAACTCCCGGACGGCACGCCGGACCACCGCTTCAGCTTCGGTCGGACGAACGTCCATTGGCGGCTGAGACTCTATCACATGGTTTCGGAGGAACCGGCGCCGCGCAGCGGCTTGACAGCGACAGCACCTCAACTCACCATGGCGCGCATGATAGGGTGCCGAACCGGGCTCGTTCTCATCGGCCTGTGCACCACCCTGAGCCTCGCTCCGCCGGCTGCGGCCGACCTCACGGTGTTTGGCGGAACTACTCGGTCGAAAACCGGGCGACCCGTCGTTGGCGGCGCCCTGGGGCTAGCCGTCGGCATCGTCGGACTCGAGTTCGAGTACGCGTACGACCAAGGCAGCGATTCATCCCTCCAAACGGGGATGTTCAACGGGCTGTTGGTGTCACCGCCGAAGGCAGGAATCCGAGTCTACGGGACGGTTGGTGGCGGGATGTCCCGGGGCCGATCAGCCGGAATCAGCCACACCGGATTCGCCGCCAGCGGCGGCGGAGGGTTGCATGTGGGTCTCCGAGGGCCAGTCTCGATCCGCCTCGACTACCGGCGATTCCGCCTTGGGCCCAAGGCGGAGCGGCGCAACCCCCACCGTGTGTACGTCGGTATGACTCTTGCGTTCTGAGGTGGCCGGAACGGCCGCGGGCCCGCGGTGATGACTCCGCTCGCGCGGCTCGTGGCCGCATCGTGCCGAATCGTCACCGCGGTCGCGGTGTCGACGCGAAGTTGGGTGTCGACTAGAAGTCGACTACGAGGTCGAGGTTGACCATCGACTGGCCACCAGCAAAGGAGTTACTGAACGCGTCGTAGAGCCCCTGCACCTCTGCGGGAAACGCCTCGTTCAAAATCTGCGATACCGCATAATCGGCCCCAGACACGGCCGGGTCGATGAACCAGACGTATAGCACACTGTTGTTCGGGCCGGGCTCCTTCGCACGATAGATCTTCCAACCCTGTGCCTGCCGATTGCGATCCGCGTTGTCACTCTCCTGCAAGGCCTCGCCGAGCTTCCGCATCACGGACTCGAAGTCGTCCGTGGCATCTGCTTTGACGTAGTTCAGCATCATGCCGGAGCCGCCCGAAAAGGTCCGAGATGCCTGAGCCTCAGCCGTACCAGGGTGAAACGTCGTCCCGACGACAACACCCGTCACGAGCGCCGCGACAATCGCGAACCCCACCCACACCTGTCTGTCACACACGCGCATTTGCTGACCTCCTTGAATTAAGCGTATTCGGCGCAAGCGCATACCATATCGTACGGCGCTGACTAGACAAAAACCCTCATAACCTCGCTCGCTACTAGCATACCCCGTCGCGTCAGGCGAAGACGACTCCCTTCCAGGGCTAGTAACTCCCCCTCCAAGAACGGCTCGAGCTCGGCTCCGTAGACATCCATCACCGAAACGTAGTGGTCTCGAGCGACCGCGTCGAGATCCAGGCCCGCAGCCAGGCGCAATCCCGTGAACAACCGATCACCAACCCGCTCCGAGTCCGTCAGCACGCGCCGATCGACGCACGGGGTTCGATCGGCGTCAATGAGATCCAGGTAACGGCGAGTCTCGGCGACGTTGCGCCACCGCACACCGTCTCGCGTCGAGTGCGCACCGCAGCCGAAACCCAGCCACTCGCCGTCACTCCAGTACTTCAAATTGTGCCGGCACTGCCGTGCCGTGCGCGCGGTATTGGAGATTTCGTACTGTGCATACCCGGCCGCATCAGTGGTTTCAAGTGCCGAGAGGTACATCTCAGCCGCCGCATCATCGGGCGCGAGCGACCACCCCGCCCGGGCCATGTCTTCCTTGAGCGGCGCGTTCGGATATAGCTCCAGCAGGTAGAGCGACGCATGATCTGGACGGAGCGCGACCATTGTGTCGACAGACGATCGAGACTCGGCCGGCGATTGCTCGGGAAGCCACAGCATGAGATCGATGCTGACGTCGTCGCACCCCGCCGCGCGCGCATCATGGATGGCACGCGCCGCCCGCTGCGCTCCATGCCGGCGGCCCAGTCGCTGGAGTTCCGCATCGGAGAACGATTGGACGCCAAAACTCAGTCGGTTGACACCGGCCGCTAACCAAGCTTCGAAGCGCGACATCGTCGCGGTTTCTGGATTGACCTCGAGCGTCACCTCGACCGATTGATCGAGATCGAAGACATCTCCACATGCCTGGAGCAATCCCGCGACCTCGTGGGCCTCGAGCAACGACGGCGTGCCACCGCCGAAGTACACCGTGTCGACCTGAGCGCCGTCACCGGCCCGCCGGATCTCCTGTTCGAGCGCTCGTACATAGCGCCGCTTCAGATCAGCGTCCAGCAATCCGCGATTGAAGTTGCAATAGTTGCAGATCGACTCGCAGAATGGGATGTGGAGGTAGAGGCCAAGGAGGGGCATGGACCGGGACTACTCCAGGAGACAGGAGCCCCTCACTTCGTCGTAACCTTCCCTCCGGACCAGCCGAGCTCGAGTTGGCCCTCTTTCTCCTTGTCTCTCAGCTGCGCGCGGGCGCGCACCGACGTCCGCTTAGGTAAACGGCGACGCGGCTGCCGCTTCTGATCCTTCCAGCGTCTGGCAATGTCGTCGGAGCTCGGAGGGTATTCGAAGTCACGATAGTCGGGCCCGGAGTACTCGAGGAACTCGCACATTTCACGCAGGCGGGAGTGCATCCTGAACCCGACCCGGACGAGGAGCGAATCCAGATCGTCGCCGTCCGGAACATCCTCGTAGTTCGTCGTGAAGATCGTCGGCCGGCGCTCGTTGTATCGCGTGTTGACGATGAGGTTCATCGTCTCTTCGACCCAGTCAGTTGGCCGCTCTGCGCCGAGATCGTCCAAAACGAGGACTTCCGCAGCCAACACGCGCTCCAGAATGTTCGCCTCCGACACTCGGGTCACTGGGTTGAAAGTGCTTCGGATCGTACTAAGGAGGGACCGCGTGTCGTAGTACAGCCCGCGCACGCTCTTCTGCACGATCACCTCGCGCAGCACCGCCACGGCCAGGTGAGTCTTCCCAATGCCGGGCGGACCAATGAGCAACAAGCCCTTTTGAACGACCGGAAATGACGCCGCAAATTCGCGCGACCGGTCAACCGCGCGAAGCAGCTGCTCGTTCGGATAGGTCACGAACGACGAAAAGTCACAGGCCTGATACCGCGACGGAATGTTCGCGTCCTTGAGCAGGTCCATGGCTACGTGTTGTCGCCAGCATGCACAGCGTTCCACGCGCTGAACACCGTCGACATCTCTCGCACGCCAACCCGTGCCGTGGCAGCTCTCGCAGGTCATGGGAAACAAAAAGAAGGACTACAGGATACTCCGACCGACGCGCGGAGGGAACCAACTCGCCGGACTCTCGAGCGACGTCGAGAGAACCGGTCCTACCGTGACGAGCGTTTCCGCGTGCGCGCCGCCGCATCGCGAGCCGGCGGCTTCTCCGCAACTGGCGGCGCCGCGCGTACGAGTGTCGTCGGGCTCGCCTTCACAAGCGCGGTACCGAGGCGTTGCTCCCAGTCGTCGATTCCGCGAGTCATCTCGCGTTTGACATACGCCATGAACTCGTTGACCTCGCGCTGCATCTGATCCATCTTGCGGCGCATATTGAGGATGATCTCGACGCCGGCCAGGTTGACGCCCAAGTCTCGCGTCAACGTCAAGATCGTTTCGAGTTGCTCGAGGTCGTCTGTCGAGTACAGGCGGGTGTTCCCTTCAGTCCGCGATGGCTTCAGCAGCCCCTCTCGCTCGTAGAGACGCAGCGTCTGTGGGTGGATGTTGTACCGCTTGGCGACGACGCTAATCATGAAGGAGGCCTTGGCCGACTCGTTCGCCGCCATCATCAT
>CBDCGH010000013.1:0-72446 GCA_965216615.1 Vicinamibacterales bacterium
TGCTACTCGATGGCCGCGTCGCGATGTCGACCCGTACGACGGACCCTCGCCACGTTGCCGGCCCGGCGCTTATCGGCTTCGAGGCGGCACTTCAGGATCGGTCCGCTGGCGAGACCGTTGTCACGGACGGTACGGCCGTGACAGTCTCGGTCGAGCGGGAGGCGCTCCTCACCGTACTGGCCGGAAACACCGACCTCGTGCAGGGGCTTTTCAGAACAATCGCCGACCCGACAACTGGAGTGGCCTGGCCGGTGGTGATACGAGGAACGTCGCGTGACGGCCACGTGGAATCCGACGCGACGCCGACACCCATCCAGACGATGCTGGCGCTCCAACAGGTGCCCGTGCTCGCCAATCTGCCGCCGGACGAGCTCAGCCATCTGGCCGGGATCGCACATCTGGAGCCGATCACTTCGGGCAGCATCCTCGCGAACGAAAGCGACCCACCGTCGCTGGTGGTCGTCCTCTCGGGGGCGATCTCTTGCCGGACGTCGACCGTGGACCGCCCTGACACCCGCGCGCCGGCCGGAGATACCGTCGGTTTCTACGAGACGCTGGCGGGAACAGCTCGAGCGTCAGCCACACCGATGCAAACCGTCGTGGAGGAGCAGGGCCGCGTGCTCAGGCTGGAACGCGATGAGCTGTTCGATCTGATGGGGCAGCGTCCGGCGCTGCTGCAACACTTCTTCTCCACGCTTGCCGCGCTGCGGTCACCCTAGCCGCCGAGCCCACCGATCAGGTTGCGGCCGGTCGGCGCTTCGCTTAGAGTGGGCGCCGGTCCCCATGTCTCTCATCCAGCGTCTGCTGAAGCCGGTCGTCGAGGTCAGGAAGGAGGAAGCCGCCACCCTTCTCCTGATGTTTCTCTATTCGTTCCTGGTGATCGCCTCGTACAGCATTATCAAGCCGCTGACCCGAGCGCAGTACATCCAAGACCTCGGCTCCGAAAACCTGCCCTACGTCCTGCTCCTATCTGGCGTGATCATCGGATTCCTGATGAAGGGTTACACTCAGCTGACGGCACGGCTTCCACCAAAGGTTGTGGTCCCGCTCACGCTGTCTGCCTTCGCGGCTTTGATGGTGGGATTCTGGCTCCTCTTCCAGACGGGGCAAGGGTGGGTCGCAGTCGGGTTCTACCTGGTTGGCCAGATCTACGCGCTCCTGCTCATCAGTCAGTTTTGGAACCTCGCGAACGATCTGTTCGACGCGCGGCAGGCCAAACGGCTCTTCGGGTTCATCGGCGGCGGGGCGAGCATGGGCGGCATCGTCGGATCGGCCGCGCTTGCCGGGTTAGTCGAACGGGTCGGGACGAACACGATGCTGCTGGTGAGTGCGGCCGTCTTGTTGCCGTGCGTGCCGCTCGTCAGCTTCGTTATCGGGCGTTCGGATCAAGTCACGCTGTCGGGCGTCGTAAAGTCTGGCGGGGAAAAGGGCATCGGAGGCGGCGAAGCGCTTCGCATGCTCCGAGAGTCGAAG
The DNA here is from genome assembly GCA_965216615.1 of Vicinamibacterales bacterium. Classification (GTDB taxonomy): domain Bacteria; phylum Acidobacteriota; class Vicinamibacteria; order Vicinamibacterales; family UBA8438; genus CAUZIB01. The sequence goes on from CBDCGH010000013.1 coordinate 1,474, forward strand.
CATTTGATGATCATCAGCGCCGTCATCGCCTTCGGCGCGATGGGCGCTGGGTTACTGGACCAGCAGCTGAGCATGGCGGTCGAAGAGGCCTCCGGCGACGACGGGGCAGCAGCCATGACCGCCCTGCTCGCGCAGGTGCAGCTCGCTCTGTCGGTGACAAGCTTCATCATCCAGGTCTGGCTGACCAGCCGTATCCACCGTTACCTCGGTATTGGCGTCGCCCTGCTCATCTTGCCGATCGGCCTGGGGGCAAGCGGCGTCTTGATCCTTCTGACCGGTGCGCTTGGAGCCGCCGCGTTCGGTCGAGTTCTTGACTCGGCGCTGCGATACAGCCTCGACAAGACGACGCGGGAGATTCTGTTCCTTCCGCTCCCGGCCCACTTGCGACAGCCTGTGAAGCCGTTCGTTGACGTCACGGTCGACCGGGCAGCGAAGGCCGCGCTCGCGTTGCTGGTTCTCGTGCTGATTCAACCTCGGCTGGCGTGAGCTCAGCTTCGTGACGCTCACGATGGTGGGGATCTGGATCTACACGGCGGTCCAAGCGCGTCGGGGGTATCTCGAATCGTTTCGCGAGACGATTGAACAACGGGGTATGGAGCCGGCGGACGTCCGGCTCAGCGTCGCCGACCTGTCGACGGTCGAGACGCTGGTCGAGGAGCTCGCCCACCCGGATGACCAGCGTGTGCTCTATGCCATAGACGTGCTCGAGGCGCTGGACAAGCGCCACCTGGTCACGCCGTTGCTGCTCCACCACGAATCGGCCGCCGTGCGGGCGCGGGCCGTGACGGCGCTCCGAGACGCCCGGAGAGACATCGCCGAGCGATGGGTGCCGACGATCGAAAAGATGATCGGTGACAATAGTCCCCAGGTCAGGGCTGCTGCCATTGGCACGCTCGCCGGCGTCCGAAACGAGAGCGGCGCTGGCATTGCGCGCTCCCTCCTCGGAGACCACAATCCGCGTATCGTTGCCACGGCAGCGGTGGTTCTCGCGGGCAGCGATCAGCCATCCGACCAGTCAGCGGCCCAAAAGGCCCTCGCTAGCCTGGCGGCGGACACGAGTGAGAACGCGAGCGTTATTCGGCGGGATCTGGCGGGAGCCATTCGGCAGGTCGGCAATACCCGTTCACATGACCTCCTGATCCCTCTGCTCCACGACTCGGATCCCGACGTGGCCGACGAGGCCATGCGAAGTCTCAGGTCACTCGGCGCGACCGACTTCATGTTCGCGCCGACGCTGATTTCGCTGCTCGGGAATCGACGGCTCAAGAGCGGTGCTCGTGAGACGCTCGTCGGGTACGGCCCAGGCGTCGTCGACATCCTCAAGTACTTCCTCACGGACCGCGAAGAAGACATCTGGGTACGGCGACATATTCCAGCCACGCTGGCGAGGATTTCGTGTCAAGCCTCCATGGACGTCCTGATCGACCTGGTGGACGACCCGGACGGATTCCTGCGGTTCAAGGTCGTAGCGGCCGTCGAGAAGTTGAGACGTGAACATCCCTCGCTGGCCTTCGCGAAGGAGCCGATCGAGAACGCGACACTCAGGGAGGGTCGCAAATACTTCAATCGGCTGGGGCTGCATCACAACCTCTTCGTACGAGCCGATTTGTCGACCGATTCTGTGCTGGCGCACGCGCTGACCGAGAAGCTCGATCGAACGGTGGACCGTATCTATCGCCTGCTCGGCCTGCTCTATCCGTGGAAGGACATTGCCGCCGCGCGCTGGGCGATCGAGCGGGGCGATAGCCGGGCCCGTGCCAACTCTCTCGAGTATCTCGACAATGTGCTCTCGACCCAGCTCCGCCACCGCGTCCTGCCGAGTCTCGAGGACAACCCAGTCGAAGAAAAGGTCCGCCGCGGCAACGTGCTGCTGAAGACGCGACCCAGAGACGTCGAGGAAACCCTACTGGAGCTGATCAACGACGACGACCAGGTGGTCGCCGCATCGGCCATTGACCTCGTCGGTCAGCTGGAACTGTGGAGCCTCTCTGAAGACGTCGACCATGTGCTGGCCCATCGCGACCCGAAGGACTGGTACGTGTTTGAAGCCGCCTCCTGGACACTGGCGGCGCAGACCCTCAGCGCGCAACGCCGGCGCGAACGCTGGGTCGAACCGCTCCCGGCCGCCGCGTTAGCCACGCGTCTGCGTAACCTTCCGCTCTTCGCCCTGGTCGGTGTCGACGAAATCTTCCGCATCGCGGGAACTGGCCATCAGGCACGACACGACACGGGGACGACTCTGCTTCGAGAGGGCGCGGTTCCCGAAACCGTGCATCTGTTACTCGATGGTCAGCTCGTCGCATCAGCGAGGCGGGGCGGCGCTCGCGAGATCGATCCACCCGCCGCGCTCGGTTTCGAAGAGGCGCTGGACGGGTGTCTGATGACCGAGACGTTCAAGACCGGCGAACCATCGGTTTCGATCGCGCTGAGCGTTGACCAGCTTCGGACCTTGCTGTCGGACAACACCGACCTCGTTCAGGGACTGTTTCGAACGTTGGCGGATCGCCGGCAGTTGAAGCCGGGCTTTGTCAACCTCAAAGGCGACGATGCCGCCGAGCTCGAACGACTCGGTGGCACACTCACGCCGATTCAGAAGGCCCTGGCACTGCAGCGGATCTCGATTCTCTCGAAGGTGTCTGGCCCGGAGATGCTCTACCTGGCGTCGATCGCACGTCAGATCTCGCTCGAGCCTGGAGCGGTACTTGCCGACGAAAGCGGGGCGTTTGGTCTCGGCATCCTCCTGTCGGGCGGGGTCGCCCTGACGACTGCCGACGCCCCGGAACCTGTCGCCCAAGCCAGAGCTGGCGACTCCATCGGCGTCTACGAGACGCTGGCTGGCGAGGAGCCCGGAACCGGGCTCCACAAGCTCCAGCTCGTCGTGAGCGAGCCGGGCTCGGCGCTGCGGATTGAACGGGACGAGCTCTTCGACCTGCTGGGCCAGCGCCCGGATATGCTCCAGCAGATCTTCGCCGCTATTTCCGATCGGCGTTCGAGCGAGCCGCCGTTAACCGTGTGAGTGCCCGCTCCATGCGGTCCGCGAGCGCGCGAATGACCTCGATCCGGGCATAGTTCTTATCGTTTGCCTCGATCAAGAGCCACGGCGCGCTGTGCGTGCTCGTGCGCTCGACCATATCGTTGACGGCCACCTCGTAGTCACCCCAACGCTCGCGGTTCCGCCAGTCTTCCTCGGTAATCTTCCAGCGTTTGTGCGGCTGTCGTTGTCGGTCCTGAAACCGCCGGAGCTGTTCGTCCTTCGAGATGTGCAACCAGAACTTGGTGACGAGAATGCGATGGTCGACGAGCTGCTGCTCGAAATCGTTGATCTCGCCATACGCGCGCTGCACCTCCGCTGGTGACGCGAACCCCTCAACTCGCTCGACGAGGACGCGACCATACCAGCTTCGGTCGAAGATGGTGACGCGACCCGCTCTCGACAGGCGCCGCCAGAACCTCCACAGATAGTGCTGGGACAGCTCTTCGTCCGTGGGAGCGCCGATGGGAATCACCTGATACTCATGAGCATCAAGCGCCCCGGCCACGCGACGGATCGCGCCGCCCTTGCCGGCCGCGTCCCATCCCTCGAACACGGCCACCGTCGAGAGGCCTTGCTGCACGGCCTGACGTTGCCGCAGGTTGAGCCGACCTTGCTGACGCTCCAGCTCGACGCCGTACCGACCCTTCGCGATCTGCTGCGTCAGATCCAGGGCCTGCAGGACGTTGTAGTGCTGTGCCACCCGGCTCAGTGTCGATCTGGAGTTGTCGCCCGGCTTGACTGAGCCATCGCCTTTCGGCACGGGGACCGTCGCTGCGCGCGTTCGGGCGCGCTCCACTCCGTTGCGAATTGCCTCGTTGAGCAACGTCGCGACGGTCAGGTTACGGTAGCGCTCATCCGCACCCTCGACGACATGCCAGGGCGCGCCGGGCGTGTTCGTCCGGCGTATCCCGTGCTCGGCTGCCGCCTTGATCCGGTCGTATCGCTTCAGGGCTTGCCACTGTTCCTCCGTGACCCGCCAGCGCGTGAGCGGATCCTTGTGAAGCGCCTTCAATCGCTTCTTCTGCGATCGCTCGGCCAGGTGCAGGAAGAACTTGATGATCACCGCACCGTCTTCCGCAATCGCTCGCTCGAACCGCGCAATCCGATCGAGTCGATTCTCGAACGCCTCAGCGCTGTTGTCGCGCCGAACGAAGTCAGCGAAGGCCGGACCGTACCAGGCATCGAGGAAGAGGCCGACCCGCCCACGTTGGGGAAGGTAGCGCCAGTATCGCCAGAACGGCGGGCGCTCCCGCTCCTCATCCGACGGATGCGCCCATGCCCGCGTTTCGATCCACCTGGGGTCCATCCACGAGTTCAGCAGATTCGCGGTTTCGCTTCGCCCGGCCGCCTCCAAACCCGCGAGCACCACGATGACTTGGAGCCCACCTGTCGAGCGAAGCTCCTGCTGGCTCTCGAGCAGGGACTGCCGGAGGGCCGGCACCTGCGCCTTGTACTCCGCCTTGGCGATCTTGCTGCCCAGCTCGGCCGCCTCAAACATCGCTTGTCCCTAACATTGGCTCACGTTCCGCGCACTGAGTGTGATACAAGAGATCGAGACGGGAGGCTAGATCGGAGAAAGCGCCCGGTCAACGGAAAACCCATGAGACTCCAAATCCCTTGCGCGGCGTCGCTTCTGACCGTTCTTGTGTGCGGTGCACCCCAGGCCGGCTGGGCCGGCAACCGGTTAGCTGGGATCCACGCTGAACAGTCCAGCACCCAACGAGCCGTGGAACAGGCCCTAAGAAAAGAGAAGGATCTGCGGCGTCTCGAGGTATCGGTTGCCGGTTCCGAAGTCACGCTCACCGGACCGGTCCCTCACCTCTTCGCCAAGAATGAGGCGATTCGGCGAGCGCTCGAGGTCGACGGGATCGAAACGGTCGTGAGCGAGATGGAGCTCCCGGAACCGGTGGGTGACGCCGACCTCGCGAAAGCCGTGGCAGAAGTCGTGATGAACTACGTTCACTATACGCTGTGGGACTACTTCGATGCCTACGTCGAGGAGGGGGTAGTCACGCTGTTGGGCAGCGTCACGCCAGATCGGGACAAGCAGCGGGAGCTCTACCGCGACATCGCGCGCATCCCGGGTGTCCAGGACTACGTGGACCGCGTCGAGGTTCTCTCCCCGTCGACAGCAGACAACAGGCTCCGAGCAGGCATCAATCAATCCCTGAGCCGGAGTAGTCACTTCGACCGGTATCTCAACCAGAGAAACCTCCCATTTCACATCATCATCAACAACGGCGTGGTCACGCTCAAGGGCTTCGTGCGGAACCAGATCGAGTACTTGGAGATGCAGCGAATCATCGCGCAGATGGGCGGGGCGCTTCGCGTTGACAACCAGCTCGAGGTCCTGGCTCCCTAGTGCGGACGCGCTCGGGCTACATCAGGCGATCGGGCGGATCCGACTCTCGGTCGATGCCAACCACCTCGAAACGGTCGCCGACTGGCCGCAAGTACACCGCAACCCGGCGATTCCACATCGGATAGTCGTCGTGAACGGCATGGATGTCCGCCACGAGAAACGTGTCGCGACCGTCGGTCACGTTAGGAGCGTCGGGAAGGGCAATCGTCGTAGAGGTGGTTTCTCGCTCACGGCCCACCGCCGCGCGGCTGGCCGTCGCGTTGTCGTAGACGGACCACTGCACACGATAGGTGGTGCCCGGTTCGGCGAACCCGAAATCCTCGGATAGATTCCTGAACGTCAGTGCGTCGGCGGTGACCTCGAATTGGTCGATCGGGTTGACCCGGTTCATGTAGCGCCGGGCGGTCTTGCGCTGGCGCGCGATGAGCGTCTCAAGGAAATAGTCCGCGGCGTCGGGGTCGCTGAGCTGCCCGGTTGCGACGATGGCCGCCAGCTCTTCGCGCGTAAACCGCATGATGATCTTGGCGGCCCAGAAGGCGTCACGGTCCGTCATGCGGACGAAGGCCGGGTTCGGATAGTCGTTGCGCCACAGATGGGGCTCGTAGAAATCGGATTCCCATCTGCCGATCGATTCGTACTTGGGGAGCTCCGGCCATTTCACCTTTCGATAAGTCGGCGTCCGGAACCCAAAACTCTTCAGGTTCTTTCGCACCTCATCGAGATCGAGCCAATAGTGGAAGCTGACGTTCGGCAGCTGCAGGTCGACACTGCCGCTCCCGAACGTCGATCCAAAGTCCATGAGGTGATGCCGGATGTAGTGCCGGTCACCGTCCTCCACCCAGCTGTCCTGTGTGTTCTGGGCCCGGGTGTCATCATGGTTGGTCCACGCAGCAAATAGCCGAAGCCCGCGCAGCTCGCGTCGATTCTCGTGCAGAAGAACGTCGTTCGGGTCGTCGCTCCGAGTCCCATAGTACCGAAACGGGCCGATCGGCCTTCCTGCGATGTACCGACTGGCCGTCACACGTATCCGTCCATCGGGAAGCCGTGGGACGCGCCGCAGCAGCCGGCGAAGAAAGCTCTGGATCAGCGGCGCTTCGTCCCCAAACTCGTCCTCGATCACCGTATCCGGCTGGACCGTGAGGCCGGCTTTGGGGTCGATCTCGACGATGTAGTTCTCCGGCGTGTTGTATCCGATGGCATAGAACAGCTTTGTTCCAATGATCTCGGCGGCCGAGCTCAGCTCGGGGATGCCGACCGGATCGAACTTGATGACGTAGCGATCGCCGCGACCGTCGATAATCTGGACGCCAGGGGTCAACCCGCCGATCTTGCTTTGAAAGACTTGCCACGGGACGCTCATGTCCGGCCCATCGAGCGTATTGGGTCCCCTGATAAGCTCGGGAATCGTCCGGCGCTTGACGCCGTGCCGGTTCGTGAACCACGAGCTGTCTGGCACTTCGTCCAGCGTATTGACGTTCTCGGCTTCCGTCAGTTCAGGCGAGCCAAGGTCGGCCACGATGTGTCCGAACCGATCGAACATATCGCTCAGATCGATCTCCGCCGGCTGCTCAGGCACGTCCAGATTGTCGCGATCCACGAGCATCGGATCGTCTGAGTAGAACTTCCTTTGCTGCGCCTCCACCGTGACGAGCACTGCCATCGTGAGGACGAGCACGGTGAGGACGAGCACGCCTCGAACCGCTACCGTCGTCATCCCGTTAGCACTATTGCTACGCATTAGAAGCTCGGGCCGCTACCGATGTGGAAGATCAACCCCTCGTTGCTGCGTGCGAGGTCGAAATGCAGGACCATACCGCCCGGCGCTTGGCCGCGGAGGCCGAACCCGTAGCCCGACTTCATACCTGACAAATCGAGGTCATCGGCATCCGAAAAGACCTTGCCCGCATCGTAGAAGACGGCCAAGTGGGCGAACGTCCAAACCTCCCAGCGATACTCCGCGTTGAGCACCAGGTTCCGGGTGTCCCTGAATCGATACTCGCGAAACCCGCGAATCGAGTTCGCGCCCCCGACGGTTTCCATCAGATGGAACGGCACGGCGCCCCCGCCCTCCCCAACCGAATGCGAGCTTCGTACACGCAACGCCAGGATCCGGTTCCGGTGCACGATCGGGATGTGCGCCTGAACGTCTCGGACACCCGAGTGAAATCGTAGGCGCCACCATTGCGATCGTCGTAGCGCTCGACGCTTGCAGCCAACGTCACGCCGACCGAAGGAATGATGTTTTGCTCGCGCAAGTGGACCTTCGCGCGACCGCGGTAGACCAGAAAATCAGTCTCGATACCGAAGCCCGGTACCGTCAGAGGGTCGAACCGGTCGTCCAGGCTTATCCCGTTTGCCACGGAGCCCGGTTCGCTCGTCAGCCGCTGAATGTCGGCGCCGAACTCGGCAACTCGGCCCGCCCATGCGTCAATACCCAGCTCGAACGAACGGTCTTCCAAGCGGTAGGTGGTGCGGTCGCTCCGGCTCGTGGTGGGACCCAGCCCAAAGAATCTCAGCGAGCTGAAATCGCGCTGCCCCCACGTGAGGTGACCCTGTACCGGCAACACACTGTTCGCCCGGGGGAAGATCAGCAAGCCCGCGTCAAACGCTTCGTACCCGAGGGTCGAGTACCGCGCATTCGCCGTGAACTGAAACAGCTCGCTGTTGTATCCAGCGATGTATCCGCCGCCGCCTGCCAATCCCGACCCGGATGGCATGCCACCGATGACCGGCCGGAACCCCGCGAATCCTTTGGTGAAGAGCCGACGCGGGAGCCGCCACGTCTCGAGAAACTGCACCCGCCGCTCGGCATCAGAAATGACGTACGGCTCCAGGAGGCCAGACTTCTCCACCCGCCGTTGCTGGAGTATCTCGGCGCGGCTGGTTGGCTCGGTCTCGGTTTGCGCGTCACCGGCTGTCTGCGCGGTCGCGGTCAGCGCACAGATCAGTGGCACGGGAAGCAGAAAGATGACGCGGAGCAAGCGCATGGTGTTGCGAGACGGCAGTGATTGTATCCCGGTTCACCTGAGGCGATCAGTCGAGCCAACGGGATCGGCCCAGATTCGTCTGCGGAACGCGGCCAGGAGAAACACGCCGAGCCCGCCGAGCATGAGTCCACCGCCCCCAACCCCGAAGACGATGAAGGCAAGGGGATGGTTCCAAGCAAACGACAGCAGCTGGACGATCAGCCCGACCGCAATCAAGAGCACACTCACGCGGAGGGGCCGTTCCAAGTCGGATCGGGACATGCCTGATACGGCAGGACCCATCAGCGGCCACCCTCCCACATATCGAGAGTTGCGAGCTTGCCGACGTCGTGGACGAGATCGTGACACTCCAGGCACGAGATGTCGTTCGACTCAAGCTCCGGGCGGATGTCTCGATGCAGATCGCTCTCGTTGAAGAAACGCGCCTCGGCGTGACAATGGAGACACTCGCGATTCTGGTAAGGCTGGTAGAGCGTGAGCTCATCGGGAACCGTCCCGAGGTAGTTGACCCACACGTGCTTCAGACCAGTCATCTTGGCTTGCAGGTCACCGTACATGGTGTAGTTCGTGTGACACACGAAGCACGCGAGGTCCTTGTCGACGCGCGCGTTCTGAAAGTGTTGGGCCGGGAGGTGGTCGGGGCTGTCAATGTCCAGACTCTGACCGTAGGGCTCCATGACATGACACGACACGCAGAACTCAGTCCGCTTGGACCGCTCGACATGCTGACCCAGACCGAGGGAGAACGCGATGACCGGCAGCGCCAGCACCGCCAGGAACACGAGAAGGCGCCCTCCGGCGACGGCGATGAGCCCCGGCCGTCGCAACACAACCGCGATCAACGCAAGGTTGAAGAGTCCGATGGCGAAGACGCCGAACAGGCCGGGAGACATTAGTGTCGCGTCTCTAGCTGTGCAAGCCACTCGGCAATGATCGGCAGATCGGCAACGTCCCCACGGAACTTGCTGCGGTGCTGCTTGTCATCGATCGTCACCTCGCGCTTGAGGTACGCGATGATCCACGCCGAGTCGCGTTGGCTGCCGATCTGACCCAGGTCCGGTCCGCGCAGGCGCTCCGATTTCGCAGTGGCCTGTATGTCATGGGATTCGACCGAGTGACACCTCGCACAACCGGCGTCCACGTAGGCGGCCTTTCCGCGATCGACGTCAGACTGACGAATGGCGCTCCCGGATATAAACCCCATCAGAACAACTGCGGGCAGCGCTATGACCAGAGCTGGGAGTCGTGTTCGCATCGTCACCTCGAGCCAGCTCGACATTCTTCAGGGACCGCCTCTGGACAACACGTCAGAACCGGTAGCCAACCAACGCGGTCACGACGTGCGAGCTGTAGTCATCGAAATCGAAGTCTTGCTCGTTCAGGGAATTGTACTGGTAGCTCAAGTTGAGCACATAGCCGGCCGGCGATGGCAACTCGACGAAGAACCGGTACTGCTCCCAATCGAGCCCAAACGTGCCCCGATTGCGATAGGTGAAGATCTCGGTGCCGACCGCCAGCGCGTCGGACAGCTCGGCGCGCGCTCCGCCGGATGCCATGTCGAGGTTCGACTCGTAGAGAGCCGCGATCTCGAACATGAGGCCGCCGAGGAAACCGGGCTCGGTCACGATCTGGTTCACGACTTCGTTGCTGACGTCGCGGCGGCTGTACCCACCGAACACCGAATAGCGGTCCCGCGCGTAGGTCACTTTCAACCCGAGATCGGTCGTCCGCAGGGTCGCGGGTGCACCCGTTCGGGGCTGCGTGGGATGGATGCTCCCTGCAAGGTCGTTCTCGATCCGCCGCGTCAGAAACGTGCCGACCACGGCCACGCCCTCCGCGGGCCGAAGACGCGCGCGGAACTTCACCCGGTCCATACTCGTGGGCGCCACGAGCGTGAACGGGTTGTCGTAGCTCCCTCGCTCGTATTCGGCCAGAAAGTTGACGTGGCGCGCCGGCGCAAGGACGCCAGTCACGAAGAAGTTGTTCTGCGACGTTTCAACGTGGAGCCCGCCGTCGTGTCCAGGATCTGCGATGTCCGCGAAGGCGAGGCCCTCGACAAACCGTGTATCGCGGTCCTCAAACCGGTACCCCGCCGTGACGGTCACGGCCTCGGTCGGGTACATTTGGGCGCCGACTTCCAAGGTGCCGGTGGCGATCTCGATGCGGGTGGGCTGGCTGACATCCGGCAGCCGGAACTCACCCTCCTGCTCGAGATCGGAGTAGCGAAAGCCGCCAATGGCCGCGACATGCGTGTTGATGTCGTACATCACGTCGATGTCAGTGAGCTTCGTCGTCCGACGCAAATCTCCCTCGCCACGCTCGAAGGTATCGAGCGGGGCGCCCGTGAACTGAATGCCGCGGGCGACCTCCTGCTCCGTGAATTGCGCATCGAGCGTGCTCAACACCAACCCGGCGTTGACGGTCAGCCGTTCGGTCGGTCGCACATTGAGCTTGGCCGTCGTCTGCGGCATCGTGAAATCAAAGGGGAGCAGCTGCTCGTAGAAAAACAGCTCCGTAGGGTCGTCCGGCGCCGCGTTTTCGCCCAGAGAGGCGCCCGGCAGGAACACCCGTCCGTCTGACTCGTAATCGCGATACGTCTGATCGAAGTACACCGACCCCTGATCCAAATAGATCTCGAACCCGACGGTGTAGTCGCTCTTCGTCTCGTCGAGCGGACGATCGAGCTCGAACTCGTCCCGTGAGATATCCAGTGACGTCGTTGATTCCCCAAGACGCGTCTGACGGTTGAGCTTGACGAAGACCTTGGCGCGTCGCGAGAAGTTGAAGTCGAAGTCGATTCGATCGTTGACGCGGTTGAAGTCGAACGTATGGAAGTCACCGCCAGTGCTCTTGTCGATGTCGGCAAGGTCATGAGGCAGCAGGGTATCGCGATAGAAATACTGCGACTCGTTCCGCCTAAACCGGAAGTTGAACCGCCCGTACTCCTTGAGCGTGACGCCGAAACTCTGGAATGGGTCACCGAGCCCAGTGGCGTCGACGCTGAGGATGTCGAATGGTCCCTCGTCCGTCGTCGGGGTAACGTTGAGATCGAAGTCAAAGAGCCTGGGACCAGTTCGGTAGTTGAGATCCTCGAAGAACTTGTTCTCGTTTCCGCGACTGTCGCGCCACCGGAACCCGAGGTCGAATCGGCCGTCGACATTGAACGGGGCCTGCGCGTCTGAGCTCTGCACCGCCGCTGGTGTCTCATTCGCGCGGTCCTGTGCCGTCACGGCGCTGACCCAGCCCATCACGGCCAGGAACGCGGCGGCGGATGCGACGCATCTCAGCATGAGCCGCTATCGAAGGAAGTGCGGATCGAGATTTGACCCGTGGATCGTCGAGTGGCAGTTGACGCAGTTGGTCGTCGAATCGAAGCGAACGGCCGGACCGAAGCCCTTATGGAAGCCGGGTACCGCGACGTGACACGAATAGCACAGGTCACCATTCGACTGGTACTGGAGAAGATGGCGGTTGGGCGAACCATGAGGCACGTGGCACGATGTGCAGCCCTCAATACGACTGCTCAGGTGCTCGAAGACAAAGGGGCCACCCTTGTCCGTGTGACATCCGATGCACGTCTCCTGCTTGAATCCCCCGAGTCGACTCCGGGCGCTCGGGCCGTGCTGACCGTGACAATCGGCGCATGTGACCATCCCCTCGAGCACGCGGTGCCGTTCATTGAGATGGAGTTCGGCGCGAACCTCTACGTGGCAGCCGAGACAGGCATCGGTCTGCGCACCCGCCAGCAGGCGATCGCGTCCCGATGCGTCGTGCACCAGATGACATGACGCGCAATCGACCGCTCCCTTCATGTGAGCGCCGGCGCGGTAGTCGAAGTTGGTGACCTCGGACGCATGGCAGTCCAGGCACTGTCCAGCGTGGTCCGTCGCGGTGGCCAGGGTATTGAGGGAGTCGAACAGCACCCGGACGTTCTCAGGGTCCTCGACATGGGCCAAGCCCGGACCATGGCACGACTCGCAGCCGGTCGCGGGCCAGTCACCGGTCTCGGTCTGGAAATGCACGGAGGCACGATAGTCGTCGTACTGATCCTCGTGGCAATCAGCACATTCCTCCGACCCGACGAATCCGAGATTCTCGGGCACCTGCGCCTCAGCTATCGCCCCAGGATTCTCGGCGGCCGCCCTGGGCGACACCCAGACCGCAAGAGCCAGGGCCAAGCCCCACATCAACAGGAGGGCCGGTATCAACGTGACCCTCCTGTTCGCATTCACGCCGCCCACTCCGGTCTGAATTGCAAACGGACTGCTAGCGGCTCTCGATGCACGCTGGACCCGCCCGTGAGGCCAAGCGGTGAGAACCGACCATCGAGGGTGTGATTGGACGCGGGGAATTTTCAGGAGCGAAGGAGGGATTTCACAGCTACGTCACCAGCGGCTCGGAGCTATTGGATTCGTGGTCTGACGCTCACCGACACGACACGCCCGTGCCGCCGAGGCCGCAGTACCCCCCGGGGTTCTTGGCCAGGTACTGCTGATGGTACTCCTCGGCATAGTAGAACGGACCGGCCGCCTCGATCTCCGTCGAGACCGGTTCATAGCCGGCATCCGCCAACGCGCGCTCGTAGCGGTCACGCGAGGTCTCGGCAAGCCGCTCCTGGTCCTCGGACGTGTAGTAGATGCCCGAGCGGTACTGGGTGCCGACATCGTTACCCTGCCGCATGCCCTGGGTGGGATCGTGGCTCTCCCAGAACAGATCGAGGAGCTCAGCGAAACCGACACCTGCCGGCTCGAACACAACGAGCACAACCTCGTTGTGACCAGTCATGCCGCTGCAGACCTCACGATACGTGGGATTCGGGGTGACACCCCCCGAGTACCCCACCGCGGTCGTGTAGACACCCGGGAGCTCCCAGAACGTTCGCTCAGCCCCCCAGAAGCAGCCCATGCCGAGAATCACCTGCTCAGTTCCGGCTGGAAACGGCGGCTCGAGACGTGCGCCGTTGACAAAGTGGGTCGACGGGACCGACATCGCTTCCTCGCGACCAGGTAGGGCGTCGGCGGCGGACGGGACCCTCAGCTTCCTGGGATCTGCGTGCAGTCTGAACATGGTGCTCCAAGCGTACCCAAACGAGGGGCCCGACGGCCAGCTTGCGACTTTTGTGGTGTGGTTTTGGTGATAGGCTGTACCCTCGCAGTCGGGCGCGACGAGAGGACCGCATGACCAAGGAATACACCGCAAAAGTCCCATCGCAGCGGATCACGCCACCAGACATCTTTTTCGACCGTCGCAAATTTCTCGGGACGTTCGGGATGGGTCTCGTCGCGGCGCCGTTCCTGGGGTGCGCCGTGGGAGCTACGCAACGGCCGCAATCCACAATCATCGACGTCCCGTTTCAGCGACCCGACGTGTTCCCGACCACGCGGAATGCGGCCTACGATATTCCCGCGACGATCAGCGGCAAGCTGACTCCCCGAGAGGCTGCCGCTGCGCACAACAACTTCTACGAGTTCCTCTCGGGACGCGGCGGACCCGTCTGGCGGTTTTGTGGGGATTTCGATGTCGACCCGTGGCAGATCAAAGTGTCAGGGGAATGCAACAACCCGATGACACTCGACCTTGATGACGTGTTCGCCTTCGACCACGAAGAGCGCGTCTACAATTTCCGCTGCGTCGAGCGGTGGTCGATGAACGTCCCATGGTCTGGATTCCCGCTCAGCGAACTGATCAAGAAGGCCGACCCGACTGCTCGGGCAAAGTTCGTGAGATTCGAGACCGCGAACAGGCCCAACCAGATGCCGGGGATGGCCTCGTCGGCGTGGTATCCATGGCCCTACCAAGAAGCCCTGCGAATTGACGAAGCGATGAACGAGCTCGCGATGGTCGTCACAGGGGTGTACGGAGAGCCACTGCTCCGACAGCATGGCGCGCCGGTTCGGATCATCGTCCCGTGGAAGTACGGGTACAAGAACCCGAAGTCGATCGTGAAGATCGAGTTTCTCCGCGACGAACCGACGGTCTTCTGGCAAGAGACGATCCCGCACGAGTACGGCTTCCTTTCCAACGTGAATCCAAACATTCCGCATCCTCGCTGGTCGCAGGCCCAGTCATACTGGCTGGACACCGAGGAACTATTCGGCACGCCGATCTTCAACGGCTACGACGAGTACGTCGGAGGCTTGTACCCCGACGAGCCTCGAGAGCGACAGCGGCCGCTGCAGAAGGGGCAGCGGGCACGCTAGTGTGGACGCACCAAGCGGTGCCCAGCCGCTGATCCGACCGGACGACGAGTTCAATCGGCAGCTCGTTGCCAACGTGCATCCCCCGGCGTGGACGAACCCGCGCCCTGCCGACCGTTACAACCTCGTGGTCGTCGGTGCGGGGACGGCTGGACTCGTCACCGCCGTCATTGCCGCCGGGCTCGGTGCGCGGGTCGCGTTGGTCGAGCGACATCTGATGGGAGGCGACTGCCTCAACGTCGGGTGCGTGCCTTCGAAGGGCCTGATCCGGGCATCGCGAGCGTGGGCTGCACTTCGCGGAGGCCAGGAATTCGGCCTGCGCGTTCCTCCCGGTCTCGAGCACGATTTCGCAGCGGCGATGAGCCGCATGCGACGTCTGCGGGCCCAGCTGAGCGAGATCGACTCGGCCCAGCGGTTCACCGACCTCGGCGTCGACGTCTTCATTGGTGCCGGACAGTTCACTGGCGCCGACACGATCGTGGTCGATGGGCAGACGCTTCGCTACAGTCGGGCCGCCATCTGCACCGGCGCAAGAGCAGCCGCACCACCCGTGCCAGGGCTCGACGCGGCCGGCTACCTGACCAACGAAACGATCTTCGAGCTGACTGAGCGTCCGCCCCGATTGGCCGTCATCGGCGCCGGTCCGATCGGCAGCGAGATGGCCCAGTCGTTTGCGAGATTTGGGAGTCAGGTCACGGTGTTCGAGCGTGCCGACCGCATCCTCCCGCGGGAGGACGCCGACGCGGCGGCCGTCGTGCAAGCGCAAATGGAGCACGACGGCGTCTCGTTTGCGCTCGGAGCCGACGTGATCGAAGTTCAGCGACGGGAGGCAGAACGCGTCATTCGCTTCACGACAGACGGGCCTGAACGAACCGTGGCTGTCGACCAGATTCTGGTCGGCGTGGGCCGGGCCCCCAACGTCGAGGGGTTGGGATTGGAAGCCGCCGGCGTCCGATATGACAAGAAGGGGGTTGAGGTCACTGCGTCACTGCAGACGTCCAACCCCAGAATCTATGCAGCCGGCGATATCTGCTCGGCGTACAAGTTCACGCATACCGCCGATGCGGCGGCTCAAATCGTCATCCAGAACGCGTTGTTTCCTCATCCGTTCGGGCTCGGACGGGCTCGCACTGACGCCCTGATTATTCCGTGGTGCACGTTCACCGAGCCCGAGATTGCCCATGTGGGCCTTTACGAGGCTCAGGCCCGTGACCGGGGCATCGACGTTGACACCTTTACGCAGCCGTTCGATGAGGTCGACCGCGCCGTGCTAGACGGCGAAGATCGCGGATTCGTTCGCGTGCACGTGAAGAAAGGCACCGATACGATCCTTGGTGCCACGATCGTGGCGGGGCATGCGGGTGACATGATTAGCGAGCTGACGCTCGCCATGAAAGCCGGGACCGGTCTTGGCTCGATTGGAGCGACCATTCATCCGTATCCCACCCAGGCGGATGCGCTCCGCAAGGTCGCGAACGCAATGCGGCGATCCCGGTTCTCCGAGCGACAGCGGTCGATACTGAGCCGTTGGTTCGGCTGGACGCGATAGCGTCTCGTCCACATCCTGGACGCTGGAGAAGTCAGCCACCCGCGGCTGGATGGAGCCCGCGCATCTCGCGCACAATGCTGACGAAACGCTCGGGCTGGTCTGGAGACACGACGACGACGCGGTCAGCAAACGTCAGGACGACCGCGCGCTTGGGATCCATCACGAACGCCCGATATCTCCCGAGGGTACGGTTACGAAAGAAGCCACTGATTGAGAAGAAGCCGCCGTTGCCCCAGAGGCGAAGCGACCAGCGCATCGCATTTGGATTGTGTTCGATAGCCCGGAGCCCGGAGAGATCGAGCGGTGTCGCCCACCAAAGGCGTCGAATCAGCAACCTCGAACCTGCAAGCTCGTACCCACGAACCATGAACGCCGCGCACCCAACGACAAGCGCGATCGGAAATGCCGTCATCAACATGCCGAGCCCCCCTTGGACGGGGGACAGCTCAGCAAGCATGTAGAGCACGAACGTCAGAATCGTCAGCGAGAGGGCGGTCAGAAGCTTGACGCTCGTCCCCCACGGCGCCCCGAACCGGTCAGACACGGACTAACACCTCCTGGAGCGGACCCACCACGGACCATTATGTACCCAGTAGAATCGTGGCGTGGTCGCGCTCGTCCAGACGGCCGAATCCTGGAGCTCGAAGATGCAGATTGCCATCACCTATTGCGGTCGTTGAAAGTACCTGCCACGGGCCTCCAGTCTGGCGGCCGATATCAAGCGCGCGCTCGGCGTCGAAGCCGAGCTCATCGAGGGCAGCAACGGAATCTTCGACGTCGTGGTCGACGGCGCCGTAATCTTTTCCAAGTATGACGTGCACCGGTTTCCAGAGCCCGACGAAATCGTCGACGCGCTTCGAAAACGCGACTAGTATCCGGCCGCCTGGCCATCTTTGCGCGGGTCGCTTCCGCCGTGCAGCATCCCAGTCGTCGGGTCGATCATGATGGCTTGATAGCCGCCCATGCTCGCACCTCCGGCCCGCTGAACGCGGTGGCCCAGCCGCAGGAGTTGGTCGATGACGCGATCCGGAATCCCCGGCTCGACGAGAACGCCGTTGCCGTGTCGAACCCGCGCCGCATCACCGGCCTCCTGGACATTCATGCCGAAGTCGATGATGTTCGACAATACCTGCACGTGTCCCTGGGGTTGCATGTCCCCGCCCATGACGCCGAACGGCATGAGCGGCGAGCCGTCCTTGGTCACGAACCCGGGCATGTTGGTGTGCAGCGACCGCTTGTGGGGTTCGAGACTGTTCCGGTGGCCCGCCTCGAGTGAGAAGCCCAGCCCTCGGTTCTGCAGCGCGAATCCAAGGTCGCCCGGAACCACGTTCGATCCGAAGTTCGCGAAGATGCTTTCAATGAGCGAGACGGCGTTGCGGTCCTTGTCCACGACTGTCAGGTACACCGTCTCACTGTGCGCGGACGGGTTCCCGGCGGAGACGGACGGGAGCGCCTCGGTCGGGTCGATGCGCGCCCGCCGGGCTGCTGCGTAGGCTTTCGAGATCAGCTCGTCGACTGGCAGCGTGTTGGCATCGGCGTCTGCAACGAACGTGTCCCGATCAGCAAACGCCAGCTTCTTGGCTTCAACGATGACGTGCAGTGTCTCGGCGGTGTTATGCCCCATGGACGCGATGTCGAAGCCCTCAAGAATGTTCAGCATCATGAGGGCGATGATCCCAGAGCTGTTCGGCGGGATCTCCCAGACGTCGTATCCGCGATAGTTCGTCGACACCGGCTCAACCCACGTCGACGTATGGTCCTCGAAGTCTTGGGTCGTGAAGAAGCCGCCGTTCGACTCGCTGAACGAGACGATCTGACGGGAAATCGGCCCACGGTAGAATGCGTCGCGCCCGCCGTTGGCGATCGCCTCATACGTGTTCGCCAGGCCGGGATTCCTGAAGATCTCGCCGACTTCTGGCGGGCGTCCGTTCGGGAGGTAGGTTCGAGCCGAGTCGGGCCACTGCGCGAGGGACATCTGGGATGCTGACCATTGGCGCTGAATGACTTCGGTCACGGGGAATCCGTTGCGGGCGTACGCAGTGGCGGGCGCCAGCACATCGGCAAAGCTCATCGTGCCAAACCGCTTCAGCAGCTGGTCCCAGCCATCGACTGCGCCAGGGACTGTCCACGGCAGCGGACCATTTGCTGGCACCCGTTCAAGCCCCTGACGCTCGAATACCTGGCGGTTGAGCGCGTAGGGCGCTCGCCCCGTTGCGTTGAGGCCGTAAAGCTTCTCCGACTCGGCGTCCCACACGATCGCGAACAGGTCGCCGCCCACGCCGTTCATGTTTGGCTCCACCAAGCCGAGCATAGCGTTCACCGCGACAGCCGCGTCGATGGCGTTTCCGCCAGCCTTGAGGATGTCGAGCCCGACCTGCGCCGCAAGCGGCTGACTGGCCGCCACCATACCCGTCGGCGCGATGACCTCAGAACGGCTGGAGTGCGGACTTCGAGCGGGGCGGCTGTACCCGTGACTCAGCGGGCTGCCGGGCTGTTGCGCAACCAGGGGGCCGCCTGGACCACTCGTGCTCAGAAACGCAGCCAACACGAGCAATATCTGTCTACCGCGGGACCATGTTGTACTGGGGTTTGTCATGGGGGTTGTCATTGGCACCTCAGTTTCGCCTCACGCAGTAGTCGTTGTCTTCAGTGTCTTCATTGTCCCGATTGTGCCGCCGGGGCTACCGGACGGGTTGTCGGGAGTCGTTCGTCGTACCCACGCTGAACGCCGACCGTCTCCCATCCATCGTCCGTGCGACGGAAGTGCACCAGGGCCGAGCGCAGCCACTGAGGATGCTCTCGGTGGACACCGCGGATGACCACGGCCACATAGTCGGACGCATCAAGGAGATCGCTCGGAGCGTCGGCAGCGGGGCGCTCGACCCACTCTTCAGCCCCGTATGGCTCACGCTCGTGCGTAACATTGTCGAGCCGGTACCAGCTCAACACGTAGGACTGCGGGCTGGTCGCGGCCCCGGCGCGAACCGCGGCGTTGCCAAACGTCAGCCGCCCACCCGCACTCAACTGAAAAGACTCGACCGGATTCAGCTGATTCAGCCAGTGGCGCGCAACCTTGTCCCGGCGAATCTTCAGCGTTTCCACGATGTACTCGGCCGCGGTCGAGTCGGAGTACTGAGCGCGGGATACCACGGCACTGATGGCATCGTCAGACAAGCGTGACACGATGCGGGCGGCCCAAAACCCGTCGTCGGTTCGAAGGTTGCGGAACGCCGGGTTTGGATACTCCGGTCTCCAGCTCTCAGGGTCGAACGAGTCAGACTCGAATCGTCCGACGCTCACCGGAACATCTGGATACCGAACGCGGAGCCACGGGCGCACGTACAGGCCTAGCGACGCAAGCGTCTTGAACCCCTTGCCCCAATCAAGGATGTATTCGTTCCCCGCACGCGCCTCGCTCGCGAGCCCTGGGCCGCCGCCCATGATCGAGCCAAAGTCGAACATGTAGTGTTTGACGTGCTGTCCCTGCGGGCGTTGTACCAGCACGTCGAGCGAGTTGATGCCGCGTGAGTCGACATGGTTGAGCCACGCCGCAAACACGCGATTACCCCTCAGCTCGCGGCGATGTTCGTGGGAGAACAGGTCGTTGGGATCGTCGCTGCGCGTGCCGTAGTAGCGGAAGGGACCCAAGCTGAGACCCCCGACGAAACGACTGGCCACCGCACGGTACTTTCCGTTGGGCCTACGCGCCGCCCGGTCGAAGACCTCGTCGACATCAAGTCGAGTGAACGGCCGACGCTGGCCCTCGACCTCGATGGTCGCGTTTGGCACCACAAAGACCTGGTCGGGATCGACCTCCACCAGATAGGCCTCGGGCACGTTGAACCCGATCGCGTAGTAGAAGAGTGACCCGATGATCTCGGCACCCGACGTCCGCTCCGGAAACTCACGGGGATCGAACTCGATCTGGTACACGGCACCGTCTGGTGCGACGACCCGCCACCCAGGGGTGCGGCCCCGTCCCTTACCCTCGACGATTGGCCAACCGTCGACGTCGAGCTGCTCGAATCGGTTGGGTCCCCGCATGAGCTCGTCCAGCGTCAGGTCCTGGTGTCCGATGCGGTTCGAAAACCAGGTCGACGCCGGAACTTCGTCCACCGTATTCGTGTTGAGCGCGCGAATCGGCTCGTCGTCGCCGGGCGTCAGAAACGTGTTCTCGATGAAGTCGTAGTATTCGCTTGGGGGTATCGAAGTCACGTCGCGCACGTCCACGACGGTATCGTGATCCTCCCAGATCGGATCATCCGGGAAGAACATGGGACCTTGGGCGATGGGATGGGCGCCGAACAGCGCGGCGCTACATGCCACCGCGAGCGACAGCAGGATCAGTCCCGTCGATGCCCGCCCGCGTCGGTCAGAAGACATTGCTGAATTTCAGTATCAGTTGGCTGCCGTCGCGACTGCCCAGCGCCCAGTCAAGTCGGAAATAGACGCCGTTGTCCGTACCAATTCTGAACCCCGTGCCCCAATTCGCTTCAAAATCCTTGAAGTTGATCTCGCGCCTGTTCGACGCGACCTTGCCGGCATCGTAGAACAAGACCGCGTCCAAGGCCGGAAAGAGCTCCCAGCGATACTCCGTCTGCAGCAGCACCAGGTGGCGGTCTCGAAGCCGAAAGTCGCGGAACCCCCGCAGGGAGTGAGATCCTCCCAACCACTGCTGAAGATAGAACGGGACGGTGTGGCCTCGCCGTGGATCTGAAAACGACGCCAGCCCCCTGAACGCCAGCACCCGCCGGCCGCGCAGAAACGACACGTACTGTCGTACGTCGACCTCCCAGCGTTCAAAGGAGAAGCGGTCGAGCTCGGAGTCTGCAAAGTAGCTGTACGCAACCCGATACCGTCCCCCTGTTCGCGGATTGTCGACCGGCGCCCCGAAGTCGAGCTCGGCAAACACGTAGGGCCGAATGAAGACAGGCTGCTCGGACAATCCCGGCGCTTCGAAATCGGTAAACACCTCTTCGAGCGAGGGATAGGCCGAGTCCTTGCCGCTCCCGATGCTCGGGTTGATATACGACACTCCCCCGCCCAGCGACAACCAGCGTGAGAGCCGGACGCCTCCGGTCGACTCGACTGAGGTTTGTAGATGGCGAAAGTTGACCCGGTCCTGAAGCCGTGAATTCGGACCGGGACCAAAGTAGTCTTCTTCCGGGTAATCCGACCGGCGCGCCAGCACGCTGGCGAACGCTCGACCGCCGGCCAGCCGGGGAAATGCCGCCTCGACCTCGCCCATCCAGTAACGCCGCATGGACACCGCGCCTCGAACCGACAGTTCAACTTGGCGCCCCAGGCGCGCACTCGTGTTGTACCCGGTGCCGAGGGTGAGACCCGCGCCCGTGGTGATATTCCCAAGCGTGAAGTAGTACCCCCCCGAGGACGGCGATGGCTCCTCGAAGAGGTTCTCGATCGTTTGCTCGTTCTCGAGGTTGATGAGGAGACGCTCGAGGCGTCCAGCCCGATACGGCTCCACCGTGTCCAGACGGGCTTCGCGCTGGCGCCTGAGCTGTTCTTGCCGCGTCGCGGGATCGGCGGGGTCGGGGTCACGCTCGGTTTGACCGAATACGACCGCAGAGGAGAGGACGGCGGCGACGCTAAGCGACGCGATTGCGGCGACGACACACGGACGGAAACTGGACGGAGTCACGTTCCACGCTTCAATACTCGAGCCGGTTTCAGTGTGGTGAGTGCCCGACCGGCAGTCTATCACGAGGGTTCCCGCAGCGAGAGCTCGTGGGATGCCAACACGTAGCTTGCCGCATCGACACGCTGTTTGCGGACGCCGGACGCGAGTGTTCCGAGCACGATTCCAGCGCGATCGGCAAACTCGTCGCGCGCGGTCACCCTCGCGAGCCGAGCCAGCAACGCCGCCGTGCGGCAGTTCGCGACAAATGGCGTGATGGGTTGCCGGAGCAACCCGATGTCGTCGTCCGCCACCACGCGATCGACGAAGACCCGCGATGACTCGCTCCAGAGCCGCCGCATCGCGAACAACGTCAGCTCTTGGGCCAGATCGAGATACGCGTCACGCTCAGCAGCCTGATACGCGTCGAGAAGAGCCTCGCCCAGAGCAACCTGGTCGGTCAGTAGACCGTGCTCGCTCGCGGGGGTGTCGACGCGATGACACACGCCATTGCCAGGGCTGTACGCCTCGCCGGCGACATGATCGAGGACGCCGATGGCGAACTCCAACAGCGACGAATCGCCGAGTCCCTCGCTGGCGCGCATGAAGGCGCTGGCCATTTGAGCGTTGCCGGCGGTGTACACCGCGCGGTCGACCGTTGCATCCTGACTCGCAAAGAACGCGTGGCCCGTGGTGTCCGTGAGCATCCGCCGGACATAGACGATCACGTCGGCGGCGCGCTGATAGTACCGGGCCTCGTCGAGGGCCATGCCGCCCTCGAGGAAGGCACGGAGCGCCGAGGCATTGACCTCGAGCAGTTTCTCTGGGCTGGGTTCGGTCCAGTCGCGCCGAGCACAACACCGGAACACGCCGCCCTCGGCATCATCGAAGATCGGGCTCCAGCCGATGGCATCGAGCGTCCGTGTGATGATCGGGCCCATCGCCGCGTCGCCGGCCCTGTAGCGGGCGGCGGCTAGCACGAGCGCATCGGCGGGGACGTGCTTCGCGGACCGACCAAACCCGCCGTGCTCGTCGTCGAACGCGTCGAGCAGGTGATTGACGACCCACGGCTCAACCTCGATTGGCACCGACTCGCCCGGCGGCGCAGATCGAGACGGGGCGGGGCCGGCCGTGGGGGCAGGCGGAGTCATCATGAGCTCGTCACCTCGCGCCGCGAATGCCTTCGCGACGCGGCGCAGCAGGTCGACCATCGACGACGGATCGGTAAAGCGCTGTCCCCCGAGCAGTCGACCATCCGGCGTCAGAAAGGCTGTCGTGGGCCACCCACCGAGGCCGTAGCGATCGGCAATATCCGGCCGGTCGTCCGCGTCGACCCAGACCGGCACGAAGTTTGTCTCGATCAGGTCGATCACGACGTCGTCGCGATAGGTCGTGCGACGCATCTCGGCACATCCGTGAGACCAGTGCGTGGCAAGCATGAGGAGAACGGGCTTGCGCGCCTGCCGCGCACGGAGAAACGCGTCGTGTTCCCACGACAGCCAGTAGGGCGGGCCGGGCGGTGTCGACATCGGTTTTCAGGCGGTGGAAGACCGGGCGATTATAATGATCCGTTTGGCAGGCCTTGGAGACCCGCGATGCAACACCACGTCACGCTCATTCCCGGAGACGGCATTGGACCCGAGGTCACCGAGGCCGTACTCACCATCCTCGACCACTCCGGCGTGAAGATCGAGTGGGACCGTCACGAAGCTGGAACGGCCACGCAGAAGCGCACCGGCACGTCACTCCCGGCCAGCGTACTCGACGCGATCCGTCAGAGCCAGGTGGCCCTGAAGGGTCCCGTGGCGACGCCGATCGGTGGCGGGTTTTCGAGCGTCAACGTCGAGATTCGTCGCTCGCTCGGGCTCTATGCGAACGTCCGACCGGTGTTCAACCTCCCGGGCGTTGCGAGTCGTTTCGAGAATGTCGACCTCGTCGTTATCCGGGAGAACACCGAGGACTTGTATTCGGGACTCGAGCACGAGGTGGTCCCGGGCGTCGTCGAATCGCTCAAAGTCATCACGCGGGTCGCGTCCGAACGTATCGCCCGCTTTGCCTTTGAGTTCGCCCGCCGCAAGCAGCGCCACCTCGTGACCGCCGTGCACAAGGCCAACATCATGAAGATGAGTGACGGCCTGTTCCTGGAATCGGCTCGCTCGATCGCCGCGGAGTTCGAGGACATAACCTATGAGGAGCGCATCGTCGACGCGACGAGCATGCAGCTCGTGCTGAACCCGTCCCAGTTCGACATGCTGCTACTGCCCAACCTCTACGGTGACATCGTGTCCGATCTGTGTGCCGGACTGGTCGGCGGGCTCGGCCTCGTGCCCTCAGCCAACCTGGCTGACGGCATTGCGGTCTTCGAGGCGGTCCACGGTACCGCACCGGACATTGCGGGCCAACAAATCGCGAACCCGACTGCGCTCCTGTTGTCAGCCACGCTGATGCTTCGACACCTCAATGAGGACGCCGCTGCTGATCGAATCAGCACCGCGCTGAACACCGTGCTTAGGGAAGGCGCCGTCCGCACACGGGACCTCGGTGGCACGGCATCGACGATGGGGTTCGCGAAGGCGATCTGTGGTGAGCTCACTCCTCCGTGATGTCGGCCTGAATATCAAGATCGATACAGCCGCGGACGCTGTTTGCGGCGGGACAACTCGTGGGATGTCGGTCGACGGCACGCTCTGCCTTTTCCCGCATGCCGCGCGGAATCGTCAGCGCGTAGCGCACACGAATGCGTGTGATCTTCAAGACCTTGTCGACGGCCTCGATGTCGCCCTCGACCGCGGCGCTGATCTTGTCTGGTGACGCCGGAATGTCGCGCACCTCCAGTGCGCGTGCGAGTGTGCCGAGCAGTCAAGCCCCGACTGCAGCGACCATGTGGTCGAGTGTGGCTGGCACCTCCTCTTCAGGCTCAACCCCGTAGAAGGCTTTGATACCACCGTGCACGCCGAACCGGATCGGGGTGTCGAAGCCCTCCAAGAACGCTTGGCGAATCGGTCCCTTCACGCGTTCGATTCGTAACCGACTGGTGTGAACGACGTCTGACACGATTGGCTCCTTCCAAATGAGAAACGACAGACAGGCCCGCGCTCGGATGCTACAATTTCTGCCCATGCTCCAGTCAAGCAAAGCATTGTGGGTCGCGGGGGCGTTCTGGCTGGCCGGCGTCAGCCTGACGGGCGGATGGGCCCTGGGCGCGGAGCCGCAACAGACCGAAGCTGGACCGCCAGGGGTCGTCAACTACACGCGGGTCGACGCCACCGTGGCCTGCGCGGGCGCCACGCCGCCGAGCGCCATGGTCGACTTGAAGGCCAGGGGTTTCGTGTCGGTCATCAATTTCCGCACCGCTGGAGAACCGGGAGCCAACATCCCAGAAGGGCAGGCGGCTGCCGAAAGTGCCGGGCTCAAGTACTTCCACTTGCCCTTCAGCCGGGCGACGCCGGAGGTCACCGAGGCGTTTCTCGACGCGGTGGCAAACCCGGCGAACCAACCCGTGCTCATCCACTGCGGATCGGCGAATCGTGTCGGCGCGATGTGGCTGATCAAGCGGGTGAAGGTCGACGGATGGTCGATCGAGGACGCGACGACCGAAGCCGAGGCCATCGGGCTTCGCTCGGTGGGCCTCAAGGCGTTCGCGCTTGAGTATGTCGGAGCCGACGAAAGATGATCGGGCCTTCGGCAGCCAGACCGGCGACATGGCTGCGGACGAGTTCCGGCGCCACGCGCTCGAGCTCGCCGACTGGATCGCCGCGTACCTGAGCGCGGACGACCATCCGGTTCTCTCTCGCGTGAAACCCGGCGACATCCGTCGGGCACTGCCATCGAGCCCACCCGAACTGGGCTGCGCCTTCGACGAGATTGTCTCCGACTTCGAGCAGATTCTGCTGCCGGGTATCACCCACTGGAACCATCCTGGTTTCTTTGGGTACTTCGCCATTACCGGCAGCGCGCCAGGAGTGCTGGCGGAGTTTCTCACAGCCGCGCTCAACGTGCAGGCCATGCTATGGCGAACCTCTCCGGCCGCAACCGAACTCGAAGCGGTTGCGCTGAGCTGGCTTCGACAGCTTCTCGGGCTGCCCGAACGATTCGAGGGCGTCATCTACGACACGGCCTCCATCTCTAGCCTCCACGCGCTCGCGGCCGCCCGTCAGGTCGCGGTTCCCGACGTACGTGACCGAGGACTTGCCGGTCGGCCCGATGTACGTCCGCTTCGTATCTACGCCTCGGGGCAGGCTCATTCGTCGATCGACAAGGCCGCGATCGCACTCGGTCTCGGTCGCGACGCCGTCGAGCGAATTGAGACAGACGACGAATTCCGCCTTCGGCCCGGGCCCCTTCGGGACGCGATCGCCCGAGACCGACGGCAGGGACATCAGCCGATGGCGGTCGTCGCGACCGTGGGAACGACGTCGACGACGAGCATCGACCCCGTTCCGGAGATCGCGAGCATTTGCGCGAGCTCTGGTTACAGAAGCTCTGGTTACATGTGGACGCCGCGTACGCGGGAGCAGCGGCGATTGTCCCGGAAACGGCGCACGTGCTCGACGGGTGCGACCGCGCCGACTCGATTGTCGTCAACCCGCACAAGTGGTTGTTCACGCCCTTTGACCTGAGTGCGTTCTACTGCGCTCGCATGAACGTCGTTCGCGACACGTTTTCGCTCACGCCAGAATACTTGGCCACTCCCGAGCACGCCTCGGTCACGAACCTCATGGACACCGGAATACAGCTGGGGCGGCGGTTTCGCGCTCTCAAACTCTGGGCCGTCCTGCGGTACTACGGGGCGTCTGGTATCAGGTCCCGCCTGGCAGAACACCTTCGGCTGGCGCGCCGCTTCGCGGGCTGGATCGATGCCAGCGCAGACTTTGAGCGTCTGGCACCGACACCGCTGAGCGTCGTCTGCTTTCGCGCCCGGTCACGGCCCGGGACGCCGGCAGCCGGCGAGAACGACCTCAACCGCCGAGTCCTGGAGGACGTCAATGCCTCCGGGGACGTCTTTCTGTCGCATACCCAACTCGGAGGCGCCTACGCACTCAGGCTCGCCATCGGCCATATTCGGACGACCGAGGTTCACGTCGAGCGGGCGTGGGAGCTGCTTCAGCGCGCGGCCGAGAAGCATCGCCCGGGAACGTTAGCGAGCAATCCCCCGCCAGTGTGACGAGCGCCACACCTCGAAGCGGAGGAGCGCCAACACCGTCAGCACCTCCAATCGTCCGATCCACATGGCGAACGTCAGCACGACCTTGCTGACTGGATGCAGGTGCGCGTAGCTGGCCATCGGGCCGACCGTGGCCATTCCGGGTCCGATGTTGCCGAGGGTCGCGATCGCGGCGGTGAAGCCGGTCACGATATCCGCGCCGAAGCCGATGACCACGGCGGCGCACAGCGCGAACATGAGGATGTAGAAGAGAAAGAAGACCAGGACGTTGCGCATGATCTCCTCGGACACCACCTTACCGCGCAGCTTGACTGGTAACACACCGCGCGGATGAAGGGTGCGTCGCAGCTCCATCATTGTGGAGCGACCGACGAGCACGTGCCGCAGCACCTTGGGGCCGCCGGCCGCCGATCCCGCGCAGCCTCCGATGAACATCAGCGCCAACAGCACGACCTTCGCTTGATCGCTCCACGTCTCGAAATCGACGCTTGCGTACCCCGTCGTCGTCAGTATCGACAGGGTCTGAAAGGTCGCCGCCCGCACGGGCGCGCCTTCCGGATTCGAGATCCAGAGCAGCAGCGTGAGACAACTCACCGCCAGCACGATGATCGTGACGTACGCCCGAAACTCATCGTCATCGAGGAGCCGGCGAGGCCGCCCGAGCAACACGCGATACTGCAAGGCAAAGTTGGCCCCGGCCAGGAACATGAACACGCAGATGATCCATTCCACCGCGGCGCTTTGATAGCCCATGATCGACTGCGCATTGGGTGAGAACCCGCCGGCCGCGAGCGTCGTCATGGCGTGACACAACGCGTCGTACACGGGCATGCCGGCGACCGTCAGCAGGATCATCGCCGCCAGCGTCAATCCTGCGTAGAAACGCCAGAGGTAAGCCGCGGTCTCGCGAATGTGCGGCGTGAGCTTCTCGTCGGTCGGACCCGGTGCCTCGGCGAAGAACAGGGCGCTGACCCCGACGGCAATGCGAGGCAGGACGGCAACGAACAGGGTGATGACCCCCATGCCGCCCAGCCACTGCGTCAGCGAGCGCCAGAACATGATGCCCCGGCCAAAGCGATCGAAGTCGCTGAAGATGGTGGCCCCGGTCGTGGTGAACCCGGACATTGATTCAAAGAAGGCGTCGACGGACCCGAGCCCCACCCACACGTACGGAATGGCACCGAGGATGGCGACGAGCAGCCAGGTACTCGAGACCACGGCCAACGCCTCGATGCGACGTAAGTCCTCGGCGGACTCCCGCGACGCGTTCACCATCACCTGCCCCGCGATCGCGGCCAGCAGCCCGCCCAGCATGAAGCCGCCGACGTCGTCTCGGTCACCGTAGTAGAGCGCTACCAAGACGGGCGCGAGGAACATCGCTCCGTAGAGCCGGAGGATGCGACCCACCACCTGGCTCACAATGGACAGACGCATAGGGGATCTTGTGTCGCTAGCGGACCGTGGCGAACATGTCCTGCACCTGGCGAACGGCCGAATCCATGCAACAGACGAGCAGGCGGTCTCCGCCGTACACGAGGTCCTCTCCGCGCGGAACCATCGCCTCGTGATCCCGGAGAATCGTGCCGACGATCGAGTCGCGCGGCAGACCAAGGGACTTGAGCGAGGTCGTCGGGTAGCTGTCTGGTACGACGAGCTCGACGACCTTGGCTCGACCCTCTTCGAGCACCGCGAGCAAGCTCGCGCGGCCACCGTCGATGCGGTGCACGACCGACATCACCGCCGCGCCCTGGGCGGATAACGCGACGTCGATGCCGACGCGCTCAAAAAGCGCCAGGTTCGAGGGCTTACTGACCCGGGTGACGACCTTGCGCACCCCGAGCTGCCGCCCAAGCAGCGACGCCAGCAGATTCCGCTCATCGTTATCGATGACCGACACCATGACATCGCTTCGGCCGATCTCCTCGGACTCGAGCAGTTCGAGGTCGGTACCGTCGCCTTGTAGAATCAGCGCGTTCTTGAGCGTCGCCGCGAGCAGCTCACCGCGAGCACGGTCCCGCTCGATAACGCGAAGCTCGATACCCCCAGCCGCATCGAGCTGGTGGGCCAATCGGTATCCCACGTCACCGCCCCCGATGATCGTCACCAGCTGATTGGCGACCCGACCAGCATGCGGGAACACCTCTTCTCGCATCTGCGTCATCGCCTCCGACGTACCCATCAGCACGACCTTGTCGCCGGCCGCAAGCTCGGTCCCCCCTCGAGGAATCGAGACCGAGTCATCATGCTTGGCCGCGACGATCACCACGCCGTGCGGAAGATGGAGGGACGACAGTGGCCGACGAACGAGTCGGGACGCGTCATCGAGACGAAACTCCAGCAGTTGGATCTGGCCGCCCGCGAAGACCCCGGCGTCGACGGCCCCGGGAGCCATGATGATGCGTTCGATGGCCTCGGCGAGCTGGGCCTCTGGCCACACGACCTGCCCGATACCGAAATGCCGTCGCAGACTGTCGGCTCCGCCTCGTGGCGTAACGAAGTCCTGCCGACTGACGAAACAAATCGTCTCGCGCGTGCCGAGCTGACTGCCGACCGAGCACGCGACGATGTTGACTTCATCGAGTCGCGTCGCGGCAATCAAGACGTCGCAGCGGTCGGCACCGGCTTGGGCGAGAACCTCGGCACTGGTCCCGCTCCCGGCAACGAACTCAAGGTCGAGATCGGCCAGACGCTCGCCGCGCACGGGATTGACGTCAATGACGAAGATCTCATGATCGTTCGCCAGCGTCTTGGCCAGCGAGTAGCCCACCTCGCCTGCGCCGACAATAATGATGCGCATCCCGTTCTCGGGTTCGAAACTTCTCCGGGCCCGCTATTGTGGCACCCGGCTACCGTATCCGGCAACGGGGAATCTCGGTCCGGTCGCACGGAATCATTGTCGCCCCGTGCTGGATGGGATAACGTCGTCGCGCCGAACTGAAAACGCCGGTCCTGGCCCGCTCGGGTACGACGGACGAGCAAACCAGTCGGTTTCGAACGGAGGCAAGGAGACCAGCTGTGGTGATCTACGGTGTCGCGTTACTGTCGTTCTGCATGCTCACAGGCGTGTTCGTCGGGGACTTGATTGGTGAGGTGATGGGCGTTCAAGCCAACGTCGGCGGGGTGGGCATCGCCATGCTCCTGCTGCTCGTGCTGTCGAATCTCGACTCGCGTGAGCTCACGCTCAGCCCGGTCACGGAGAAGGGGATCGGCTTCTGGAGCGCCATGTACATCCCGATCGTGGTGGCGATGGCCGCTCGGCAGAATGTACTCGCGGCACTGTCCGGCGGATGGATGGCGATCATTGCCGGGGTCGCCGCCGTGGCGGCGAGTTTCGCGCTCATCCCGGTGCTGGCGCACTTCGGTCAAGGGGGACCCGATGATTCTTGATTCGCTGGAGCGGGTGTTGGCCGCGAACGGGTTGATCACGGCGTTCGTCTTCGTCGGCGGGCTGGTCTGGGTGTCGTATGTGATTTCCGCGAAACTGACGCGCGGCCACGTCCACGGCTCCGCGATCGCGATTGCCCTTGGCCTCGTCTTGGCCTGGGTCGGCGGTCTGACGACCGGAGGAAGCCGGGGGTTCTCGGACATCCCGGTGTTCGCGGGCGTGGGAGTGATGGGCGGGGCGATGTTTCGCGACTTCGCGATCGTCGCCACGGCGTTCGGAGCCGACATCCGAGCCCTCAAGCGAGCGGGGTTCATCGGGGCGATCTCGATTGTCGTCGGTGTCGTGCTCTCGTTCTTGGTCGGCGCCGTCATCGCCGTTGCGTTCGGCTACACCGACCCCGTTGCGGTCACGACCATCGGTGCCGGAGCCGCGACCTACATCGTCGGGCCGGTGACCGGGACCGCGCTAGGAGCGGGAAGCGACGTGATTGCGCTCAGCGTCGCGGCCGGACTCACGAAGTCGGTCTTGGTCATGATCGGGACACCGTTCGTCGCGCCCCGAATCGGGCTCGACAACCCACATTCGGCGCTGATCTACGGCGGCCTGATGGGAACGACCAGCGGCGTCGCCGGCGGACTGGCCGCAACGGATCCCAAACTCGTGCCGTACGGAGCGATGACTGCGACGTTCTACACGGGTGTCGGTTGCCTACTCGCGCCCTCCGTGCTGTTCCTCGCGGTTCGGGCGCTTCTTTGAGGGAGTCGACGCGGGGACGGTGAACGCTGGCGGCTCGGCCGAGACACGCCCATCGTCGAGCTCGATCACGTGGTCGGCGATGCGCTGCACCTCGGCCGCCGCGTGCGACACGTAGACCATCGGGACCTGGAGCTCGTCGCGCACCTGCTGGATGTACGCCAGAATCCGGTCGCGCCGCTTGACGTCAACTGCTCCGAGTGGCTCGTCGAGTAGGAGCACGGCGGGATCGGACATGAGCGCGCGCGCGATGGCGACCCGCTGCCGTTCCCCGCCCGACAGTCCGTCGACCCGCCGACCGAGCAACGGCTCGATCTCGAGCAGCCTGATGACGCTCTCCCGCGGCCCCGACGTCCCCCGAGCGGCGCCATACATCACGTTGCGCAGGACGGTCATGTGGGGAAACAACGCGACATCCTGCGGCACGTAGCCAACACGCCTCGACTGCGGTGGCAGATTGATGCCTCTGTTGTCGTCGAACAGCACGCGACCGGCGATCGCAATCTGCCCGTGTCCCGGATTTCGTAACCCGGCTATGGCGTCGAGAATCGTGGTCTTTCCGGCGCCCGAGGGACCGAACAGCGCGACGGATTCAGCGTCCAGCCGCTCGTGAATCTCGAGGGCAAACTCGCCCTGCCGGAGCGCGAAATCTAGGACGAAGGGTACGGCGGACATGAAGAATCTTGCTCCCCGCTACTCCGCAGCCAACCGGTTCGACAGGAAGACCGCCAGAAAAGCAATGCCAGCGGCGGTCAGGAGCATAATCGTGGCCTCGGTATCACGGCCCGTCTGGGTAGAGGTAAAAATGGCGGTCGACAGTGTCCGGGTGCCTGGAAGCGAGCCGGCAATCATGATGGTGGCACCGAACTCTCCGAGCGCGCGTGAAAACCCCAAGACGACGCCGGCGAGGACGCCCCTTGCGGCAAGCGGCAGACTGATCGTCAGAAACATCCGGAGGGAACCTGCGCCAAGCGTTGCCGCCATCCGCTCGTATCGACGATCGACGGCCTCGAATCCGGCACGTGCCGATCGGACCAGCAAGGGGAGCCCCATCACGGCCATCGCAACGACGACCGCCCGCCACGTGAAGATCACGTCGATGCCGATCTGATTGAGTAGCTGGCCGCCCGGGCCGCGGCGCCCAAGGAGACGCAGGAGGATGAGTCCGGTCGCCACGGGAGGCAAGACCAGAGGCAGCGACACGAGCGTCTCAACCACGCTCCGGCCGGGGAACGCCCGGCGTGCCAGCAGCCAGGCTAAGCCGAGCCCAGGAACGAGCATCAGGGCGGTCGCCAGGCCGGCCATGGCGACGCTGAACAGCGTGACGTCGACCAAGTCAGCACTCATGACTCGCCTCCGGAGGCGACGATGAAGCCGAACGTTTCAAAGACTCGACGGGCGTCCGGTTCCTGCAGGAAAGCGAGAAACCGATGCGCCATCGGCGAGCGGCGGCGATTCCTGAGAACGGCGCCGGGGTATCGAATCGCCACGCGGGCTCTCGGCACGGCGAACGCCATCGTGGCGTCGTCGGCCAGCGCGAGATCCGTCCGATAGACGAACCCCGCATCGACGTTCCCCGCCTCGACGGCTGCCAAGACGGCCCGAACGTTGCGCAGCGGCACGACCTTCGCTCTGACGCCGGCCCAAAGACCGGAAGATTGCAGGTAGCCCTTCGCATACACACCTGCCGGCACGGAATCCGGATCTCCGAGCGCAATGCGCCGTACGCGGGCGGTCGACAGACTGGCTGCCCCCGACACCGCCACCAGAGCGTCGGGCGGAACGACGACCACCAACTGGTTCGAGAACAGGTCAGTACGGGTGCCGACCTCGACGAGACCTGACGCGTCGACGCGCGCCATTTGCCGTTCATCGGCGCTCAAGAACACGTCGGCCTCGGCGCCGGCGATCAGTTGCGTCGCCAGCGTGTCAGAGCCGGCCAAGTTGAGATCCACCCGGGTCCCCGTGACCTGCTCGAAGTCGGCCGCGACGACCTCGAGCGGACCGGAGAGGCTCACTGCGGCTGACACCAGCAGGTGATTACCGGCCACGTTAGAGCGCGAGCCAGCGCAGCCCGCGACCAGCAACGCGCCCGCGACTGACGTAAGCAAACGGGTCATCATAGGATTAATTTAGTATGTTTTAGATTAACTTTACAAACGATTTAAGTCGATATTATCATTACACATGTCGATCATGACAGTCCGGGAAGCCGCCGAGCGTCTCGGCGTCTCGTACTCCACGCTCAAGCAGTGGATTTACAAGGGCCGCGTGCGCACCATTCGGACCGAAGGTGGACATCATCGGATCCGCGAGTCCGAGGTCGATCGGCTGCTGGCCCGAACGGGAAGCGCACCGACTCGTCGCCTGCGACCACCAGCGGGTGCTCTCGTCGCACTCAGCGGGCGCAATCGGCTCACCGGAATCGTTGAGGAGGTACGCCGCGACGGACTCCTGGCTCAGGTCCGTATGAGAATCGGTGATCAGATGCTTACAGCCGTTATCACGCGCGATGCCGTCGACGAGCTGCGGCTCAGGCGGGGCGACGAGGCGACCGCGATCATCAAGGCAACCGAGGTGATGGTCGGACGGCAACCAGCGGGCGCTACGGCGCGGTGAATGTGGCGGGCAGGATCGACTGGAGCTGCAGTCCCCAGTGCCCGTTCTGATTGGTTACGACATACAGGGCGGGAACGGTACGGTACGCCGCGCCGCCCGCCCGCCGGCGGCTGAAGACGATCTTGAAGTGAACCTTGTCGCGCGATACCTGCGTTGCCTCGATGAGGTCGACCGTGGAGTGATCCCATCCCTCCGTCCGGCGCAGGAGCTCGAAATCGATCTCGATGTCTGTGGGCTGCTCGCGAACGACGACCTGACCGTTTCCACCAATGCTGACCCGGGGGAAGTTACTCACTGCCACGACAGCCTCGTTGTCGGCCGCGTTCCAGGCTCGGAAGTACTCGTCCAGCGCCGCTCGGGCTTCCGCCGCGGCATCACTTTGCGCCGACAGCCCGGCCATCGAGCATGCGATTGTCAGCACCCCGGTCACGAACCTGATCCCACTCATCGTGGAGCCCCCTCCCAACCCAAGGTCTTGCCGCCTCGTCATGGTCATGCGGAGGTGTGAGAATAGCAGAATCCGCCTGGTGGGCTCGCCATGGGACCCGCTCGTTTGACAGGGTCTCTCAGGCTGGGCTAGGGTACGGTTTATGCTATTCGGTCAGCGCGGCCATCATCACCATATCCCGAACATCTCGGGGCCAAAGGTGTGTGCGCCTGCGTCGGATGGCTGATCGCGTTCGACCGAAACGACAGATAGGCACACCACGCGGCCTCGCCTTCGGCGAGGCTTTTTTTGTAGACAGGAACAACGACAATGGATTTCGAGAAGTTGAATGGCCTCGTTCCCGCGGTCGTTCAGGACGATGTGAGCAACGAAGTGCTGATGGTCGGCTTCATGAACGAGGAGGCGCTGGCTCGCACCAAGTCTTCCGGATTCGCCACGTTCTTCAGCCGGACGCGCAATACGCTGTGGACGAAGGGGGAGACGTCGGGCAACCGGCTTCAGGTTCGCAAGATGTTGACCGACTGTGACGACGACACGGTGCTGCTCCGCGTCGTCCGGCTCGGCGACGGCAATGTGTGTCACACGGGCGAGCGAAGCTGTTTCTATCGGACATTGGACGCAGAAACCCGGTCCGGCGACTAGTCGGTCGCCCTGGAGCTAGGTGACATGAGTAACACGCTGAAACTTGGAATCCCCAAGGGCTCGCTGCAGGAGTCGACGGTGCAATTGCTTGCGCGAGCAGGATTCAATGTCTACGTGAGCGAGCGGTCGTACTTCCCATCGATCGACGACCCCGAGATCGAGTGCACGTTGATACGAGCGCAGGAAATGGCTCGATACGTGGCAGACGGAGCCGTTGACGCCGGACTGACCGGGCAAGATTGGATCGCCGAGCATCGTGCCGCCACGGGCGAAGCGGTGGTGCCGATTGCAGACCTGATCTACTCGAGGCAGAGCTTCCGAAAAGTCCGCTGGGTCCTGGCCGTTCCAGAGGGGTCGGCTTATCAGAAGCCGCAGGACCTCGAGGATGCGACGATTTCGACTGAATTGGTGCGCGCGACCGAGGCCTACTTCGGGGCGCTGAACGTCAAGGTCAATGTCGAGTTCTCGTGGGGCGCGAGTTCTCGTGGGGCGCGACCGAGGTGAAGCCGCCGCGCCTCGCCGATGCCATCGTCGAAGCAACCGAGACCGGCTCAACGCTGCGCGCGAATCACCTGCGAATCATCGACACCGTTCTGGAATCGAATCCACAACTGATTGCCGGTCAGGCCGCGGTCGCCGATCAGTGGAAGAAGGAGAAGCTCGACAACATCGCGCTGTTGCTCAAGGCGGCCATCGAGGCACAGGGTCGCGTCGGGCTCATGCTCAACATCGAGCGTCGCAATCTGGACACCCTACTCGAGCTGCTGCCGGCCCTCCAGAAGCCCACTGTGGCGCCGCTCAGCGAGGACGACTGGGTCGCGGTCACGACGATCCTCGAGGAGCGAACCGTCAGGGAGCTGATTCCCAAGCTCAAAGCCGCGGGTGGGCAGGGCATCGTGGAGTATCCCCTGAACAAGATCGTACGGTGAGCGCGCCATGAAAATTATCGATTCGTCGAACCGACGCGCGGTCAGTCGCCTCGTCGACCGACAGCAAGGATCGGATCCCACGGTCGCGACGCGTGTTGCCCGCATCGTCGGGGCGATCCGGCGGCGCGGAGACCGAGCGCTGCTCGAATACGCGAAGCGATTCGACGGCGTCGACGGGACGATCGAGATTCCGCGCCGCGACATCGAAGCCGGCGCGCGCGACGCACCGCCCGCTGTGCGCCGGGCGATCAAGACCGCGGCTCGGCATATCCGTCGGATTGCCTCGCGGCAAGTGCCACCCGGATGGAAGTGCCAGGTGACCCCCGGAGTCGTCGTCGAGCAACGCGTGACGCCGCTCGACGCGGTTGGGTGCTATGTCCCGGGCGGGCGCTACCCCTTGCCATCGTCGCTACTCATGACGGCGATTCCTGCCCGCGTGGCCGGCGTTCGTGAGATCGTCGCCGCGTGTCCGCGCCCTGAGCCGAACGTGCTCGCTGCGGCGCTCGAGGTCGGCGTCACCCGTTTGTTTCAGATGGGTGGTGCCCATTCGATCGCGGCCCTGGCGTATGGAACGGAGACGATTCCCAAGGTCGACAAGATCGTGGGGCCTGGCAACGCCTATGTGGCCGCAGCCAAGACCCTGGTGTCGGCCGAGTGTCCGATCGACTTCACGGCGGGGCCGAGCGAGATCGTCACCGTTGCCCGGCGGGGAAACCCAGACTGGATCGCCGCGGACCTCGTGGCGCAAGCGGAGCACGACCCGGATGCACGAGCGATTCTGATCACTCCCAGTGCACAGCTAGCGAGAAAGGTCGCTCGCGCAGTCGAGCGGAGACTCGAGGAGCACGACGCGGCCCGGGCATCCATTGCGCGAAACGGTGTCGCCGTCGTCACCGACAACCTCGACCAGGCCATCACCCTGGTCAATCGGATCGCACCGGAGCACGCGGTCTGCGACTCCGAGGCGGTGGCGCGACGCCTGCACCACGCCGGCACGGTGTTCGTGGGGCCCTACAGCGCCCAAGCGGCGGGAGACTACGCGACGGGCTCCAACCATGTGCTCC
This sequence comes from Vicinamibacterales bacterium, assembly GCA_965216615.1. Lineage (GTDB taxonomy): Bacteria > Acidobacteriota > Vicinamibacteria > Vicinamibacterales > UBA8438 > CAUZIB01. Next base: position 38,242 of record CBDCGH010000013.1, read on the forward strand.
CGACGAGCGGCGCCGCGCGGTTTCGCGGTGGCCTCAGCGCTACCGACTTCGTGCGAATCCACAGCGTCCAACGGCTGACCGAGGGGGGCCTGAGGCGACTCGCACCAACTGTCATCTCGCTTGCCAATGCCGAAGGGCTCAGCGCGCACGCCGCGTCGGTTGCGACGCGGGTGGAGTGACACACTGTGAGACGAGCGACAATCACACGACAGACGACGGAGACGCAGATCGACCTGCGGCTGGTACTCGATGGACGTGGGCGATACGACGTGCACACCGGCATCCGCTTTCTCGATCACATGCTGGAGCTGGTGGCCCGGCACGGGCTCTTCGATCTCAAGCTCGCCGTTGAGGGCGATCTAGACGTCGACCAGCACCACACAGTCGAGGATGTGGGCATCGCGCTCGGCGCGGCCGTCAGCGAGGCTCTCGGCACTCGACGCGGAATCAACCGAGCTGGCTATTTCGTGATGCCCATGGACGAGACCCTCGGGGTCGCGGCCATCGACTTGAGCGGGCGCGTGTATGCCGTGGTCGACCTCAAGCTGCGCGTGCGACGCGTCGGTGACCTCCAGGCCGAGCTGATTCAGGACTTTTTTGAGGGATTCGCCCAAGGCGCTCGGGCCAACGTCCACCTCAAAGTGCTCTATGGACGGTCGAGTCATCATCAGGTTGAGGCGCTCTTCAAGGCGTTTGCGCGAGCGCTCCGCGTGGCCTGTTCGCGCGACCGGCAACTCGGCAAGGCCCTGCCCAGCACGAAGGGACTACTGTGATCGCGCTCATCGACTACGGCGCCGGCAACCTGACGTCGGTCCGCAAGGCACTCGGACACCTCGGTGCTCGGTTCGTCGCGCCGCCAGGTCCAGAGGCGCTCGAGACGTGCTCCGGCATCATCGTGCCGGGTGTTGGAAACTTCGAGGCGACCCAGGCGCTCACTCCCCAGTGGACGGGCGCCATCAAGGCCGCGGTCGAGCGCGACGTTCCGATGCTCGGCATCTGTCTTGGATTGCAGTGGCTTTTCGAGGGCAGTGAAGAGGCGCCGCAGGTAGCTGGCCTCGGCGTTGCCAAGGGCAGGTGTGCGCTCATTCGAACGAACGGCGAGAGATTGAAGGTGCCCCATGTCGGATGGAATAGTCTGAGTCTCAAGAAGTCGTCCTGGTTGCTCGACGGCGTACACGAGGGCGATCAAGTGTATTTCACCCACTCATATGCCGCGCCGATCACGAGCGACTGCCTGGCGACAACGACCTACGGAGTCGAGTTCGCCAGCGTCGTCGGTCGCGGCAGCTTGGCCGGCGTTCAGTTTCATCCGGAGAAGTCCGGTGAGGTTGGTCTCACGATTCTTCGGAACTTTCTGAAAAGAGTGGACGCCATCACCCGTGCTCTCTAAGCGAATCATCGCGTGCCTTGACGTGCGTGACGGATGCGTCGTCAAGGGCATTAACTTCGAGGGCCTTCGCAACGCCGGCGATCCGGCCGAGCTCGCCGCACGGTACAACCGGGAAGGCATCGACGAAGTCGTGATCCTCGATGTCACAGCGACCATCGAGAAACGAAAGGCGCTGGAAGACACGATCCAGGCGGTCGCTCAGGAGATCTTTCTCCCGCTGTGTGTTGGCGGCGGTATCCGGGACGAGCGCCACGCCGAGGCAGCCATCGAGGCCGGAGCCGACAAGGTGAGCCTGAACACCGCGGCGATCGCGCACCCGGAGCTGATCACCTCACTGGCCAGCCGGTACGGGAGCCAGGCCGTGATCGTCGCGATCGATGCGAAGCGCGAGCACGGTCGTTTTGGCATCTACGTTCGGAGCGGTCAGCAGTCGACCGAGCGTGACGCGGTGGAGTGGGCGCGTGAAGCTGCCGACCGAGGCGCCGGTGAGATCCTGCTGACCTCGATCGACCGCGATGGCACGAAGCGCGGTTTTGACTGTCCGCTGACCGCGGCGGTCTCGGATGCGGTACCGATCCCGGTGATCGCGTCTGGCGGCGCCGGAACATTCGACCACTTCGTGGACGTGTTCACCGCCGGCCGCGCCGATGCGGCGCTGGCCGCGTCCATCTTCCACTACTCCGAGCACGCCGTGGCCGATCTCAAGCAGCATCTTCACGAGCGCCAGATTCCGGTCCGACTGACTCCATGACGCTTCTCGATCGACGACCGTCATGCTGATTCCTTCCATTGATCTCAAGGGTGGGCAAGTCGTGCAGCTGATTCAGGGCGAACGCACCGCCATTGCGAGCGATGACATCGAGTCGTGGGTCGAGCGGTTTCAATCATTTCCTAAGGTCCAGCTGATCGACCTCGACGCCGCGATGGGCGCGGGCTCCAACGATCACATCGTTCGCCACGTCGCGTCGCGGCTCCCATGCCGCGTTGGCGGGGGCATTCGCACGATCGCGCGGGCGCGCGACGTGCTCGACTACGGCGCCACGGCGATCATCGTGGGATCGTCGCTCTTCCGCGATGGACGCGCCGACCTCGATTTCGCGAGTCGCCTGGCCGAAGCCGTCGGGGTCGAACAGGTCATCGCCGCCGTCGACAGCAAGGCTGGCCGAGTCGTCGTGAAGGGCTGGAAGGAGTCAATCGACCTCAAGGCCACCGACGCGGTTCGTGCGCTTGAACCGTACTGCGCGGAGTTCCTGTACACCCACGTCGATACAGAGGGACTCATGCAAGGCACCGACCTCGATGCGATTCGCGCAGTCAGTCGGTCAACCAAACGACGCCTCACGGCTGCCGGAGGCATCACGACCCACGCGGAGATCGACCTGCTCAATCAGGAGGGCATCGATGCCGTCGTCGGCATGGCCATCTACACCGGCCAGCTCACGATCGACTAGGTCCAGCCACGCCACCACGCGAGCGCGAGCCTGGGTGTGGGGCTTGGCCCGACTCGCGGTGCGAGTGTTCTACCGGGTCGAACGCCTGGGTGATGCCTTACCCGACGGCGCGCTGCTCCTGGTTGCGAACCATCCGAACGCCCTCCTTGATCCCGCGATCGTCGAGGCAACAGCGGGCCGACCTGTCCGTTTTCTGGCCAAGTCGACGCTGTTTCGTGGACACCCGCTCGGATTTCTGATCCGCCGATCGGGCGCCATTCCGGTGTACCGCCGGATGGACGCGGGCGTCGACACGACTCGGAACCGGGAGATGTTCAGCGCGGTCGAGACTGCGCTCGAGCATGAGGACGCGGTTTGTCTATTCCCGGAGGGCATCAGTCACGACCGGGGCCGCTTGGAGCCGCTCAAGACCGGTGCCGCGAGGATGGCACTCGAAAGTACCTCGCACGGGCATCCGGTATCAATCGTGGCTGTCGGCCTCAACTTCGAGCACCTCGTCGCGTTCCGTTCACGCGCGACAGCCGTCTTCGGCCGGCCGTTCGGCTGCGACGACCTCGTCGAATCGTACGGCACCGATCCGAAAGCCGCCGTGAACGAGCTGACCGGTCGCATCGGCGAGCACCTCAGGCGATTGATGATCGAAGCCGACCCACGGCGCGACCTGCCGGTGGTGACCCGCGTCGATCGGCTGTACGCGTCGGCGCGGGGGGCAGCTCGTGGGCCCGAAGCTCGCATCGCCCGTCGACGTCTCATCGCCAAGGGCATCGAGCACCTGCGGGCGCATGATCCTGATCGACTGGAACAGCTACTCTCGTGGGTACGCGAATACGACGCCAACCTCACGCGCTTCGGGTTGCGCGAGCAGGATGTCGATCAACGGTTCCCGGTCGGTGAGACGTGGCGGTGGGCTGCGCGGGAGCTGCTTCTCGCCCTGGTTCTCGGGCCGATCGCGGCGGTGAGCGTGCTCGTCTTCGCCCTTCCCTACTGGCTATCCGGACGCTTGAGCCGGTTGGCGCCAGACCTCCCGAGTCGCGCAACCTGGAAGGTCGCGGCCGGCGTGGTGACCTACGGCATCTGGGTTGGGGTACTGGCCGGCCTCGTCGCCGTTCGGGCTGGCATTGGAACTGGTATCGCGTTCGCGACCGGCCTGACGATACTCGCGTTCGCTGGGTTGGTCGCCTTCGAGCGCGAGGCGGCGGTGGGACGAACGATCGGGGCGTTCCTTGCGGTGCGTCAAGCCCCGCTCGGGGCGCTCGCACGGCTCAGGCGCCAGCGCGCAGCGTTCGCGGACGTACTCGATCAGGTCGCGGAGTGGTTGCGGGAACGCCAGAAATAGCCGGCCGCCCTACGCCCCGAGCTTGGCTGCGAGATCGACGAAGTCGGTGGCCACGATATCGAACGCCGGATCGGGTGGATCCGCCTCTCGGTCGGGCCCGCTCTCCAAGGGTCTCGGCACATACGCCGTCCGGAACCCCACCTCGGCCGACGCACGCAGGTCGCCTACGTGGGCCGCGACCATCATGACCTCTTCCGGCGCGAGTCCGAGCAGATCCGCCGCCTTCGCATACACGCGGGCGTCGGGTTTGTACGTTCCGGCCAGCTCGGCCGACAGCACCGCGTCCCACGGCAGCCCGGCACGCTTGGCCATGTTCACCAGCAGCGCGACGTTGCCGTTGGACAGCGTTGCCAGCACGAACCGGGTCCGCAGTCTTGTCAGCCCGTCGACCGCGTCCGGCCAAGGATCGAGCCGGTGCCACACCCTGTTCAGGTCGTCGAGCTCTGCCTCGCCCAGCCCGTCCAAGCCAAAGCGTGGAACGAGCGAATCGAGAATCATTCGGTGGAGATCGTCGATGATGGTCCACGGCAGCTCTCCGCTTCGAACGCGGCCCATGGCCAGTGGATATCCGGCGCGCCACGCATCGGCGAACGCCGGCCAGTCGACGGTCAATTGCTTGCGGCGACCCAGTTCTTGACCCTCGCGAATGATGGTCGACCGCCAATCGACAACCGTCCCGAACACGTCGAACGTGAGGGCGCGCACGCCCCGAACCCGATCCGGAAGTTGCATGAGACCACTACCCATCGACCTTAACCCGGGTGACATACCCAGCATGGCGGGCGTCGACGCTGCGGTAGCCAAGAACCCCCGCCTCGTCCGATTAGTCATGCAGTTGCTCGACTCGCCATTTGGGACAGCATATCCCCCGGGTAACCGGCGAATCAATACATCACTCTGTAATGGCGATGGAACCGGTGAGGCTAGCGTTCGTCGGGTTGATATGGTCGTGGAACTGGCAGGTCTCTGCGCGAACGAAATTGCCGGTCTCACGTGTCTCACCGGGCCGCAGGTAGCCGACTTGATTAATCGCAGGGCATTCGAGGTGCGTAGGATGCTGGTTCGACGACATGTCGTGATCGACGGAATCGTCGTTCGTGAACACGACCCGTTCGCCCACGCGAATCTGCACGGTTTGCGGATCTGCGCCTGTCGCGGTGATCGTGATTGTGTTCGACGAGCCGCCCCCCCCGGGGCGCGACGGGCGAATCCTTCGAGCACGCACTGGTCATCGCCATGACCAGAATCCCGCTCGATGCCAAGACGAGTCGGAGGCAAGTACCCATCGCTAGAACTCTCTTTCAGAAGGCCTACACGAAGTCGACACTCGAGTTCCTGAAATCCGATCCAAGGAGCCCGATCGAGCTCGCCCCCAGCCAATCGTCAATGACGCGGGCATACACCGACCTGAAATCGGTTTCGTGCGTGACGTCACGACCGCTGTTCTCGAGCGTCGGGTTGTCAGGCGTGTCGACCAGCGACGCTGCCGTTCCGTAAAGCCCACCGCCCACTCGCCCACCGAGCGCCATCATCAATCCGGCCGCGCCGTGGTCCGTGCCTAGGCTACCGTTCTCACTCACCCGTCGACCGAACTCCGAGAACTGCAGGACCATCGTGCTGTCGAACAGGCCATGGCTGGTCAGGTCGTTTCGAAAAGCTAGGACGGCCTGGTCAAGCGTCGACAGGAGGTCAGCGTAGCGGCCAGTCGCCGTGTCCTGAGCCGCGTGTGTGTCGAAGCCGCCCGTCTGTACCCAGAACACCTGCGTACCCACCTGGGTCACCATCGCGCCGGCCACCGCGCGGAGCGCCTGGCCAAGTCCGCTATCGGGATATTCGACCGCGGGAGTGTAGTCAGCCACCAGGGCCACCCGATCTAGCGTTGCCAGCGCCGCCTGGGTTGTCGAGTTCACAAACGCGAGATGCGGGTTCGTAGGTGGTAGGTGAGACGAGATCTCCGCGGCTGCCGCCTTGGAGTACTCCCCTTGTGCGTCGCTGTCCGGGCTCGCAAACGCGTACGTCGCCGGGTTCGGAATGGAGGGGACGCCCACGGTGGCAGCCTGGAGTGTCCGGGGGAGCTGCCCGACCGTGTTCCACGCAACCAACGGATCGACAGGAGACGGGAGCGTATCGAGGTAGCGGCCTAGCCAGCCGATACCCTGAGGGGCGCCAGGATCGGCCGTCGACAGGATGTCGGTCCCACGGAAGTGAGACCGGCTCGCATTGGCGTAGCCCGTTCGCTGAATGATGGCGACCTGGCCGGCGTCGAACATCGACTTGAGTCCGCCGAGGCTGGGATGCAACCCGAGCGCCGCGCCGCTGGCGTCCGCGCCAACCTGAAGCACACTAGACGCAGCAACTGCTTGCGTCGGTCGGCGGCTGTAGTACGCATCGTCGGTATAGGGCACCAGAAAACTCAGCGCGTCGTTCCCGCCGCCCAGGTACAGGACGACGAGCGACCGGCTCGACATACTCTGTGCCTGTGCGAGATCGGTCAGGAACCGCGGGGCGGCGAAGCCCAGCGTGAAGGCCGTGACCCCGTTCTTGAAAAATGATCGTCGTGTCATGCGCATTGGTCGACTCTCCAAGAAACTCACACGAACTGGTACTCGGATGACGCCGCCAGCAAATGGACGAGGCCTGAGGATTTTGTCGTGACTTGCGACTGCGATCCCGTCCACCCGCCACCCGACTCGAGGTACTCGATCAGCGTGGCGCGCACGTCGCTGTTGAGGTCCGGCAGGGTTAGCTGATCAAGGAAGTGATCGAGAAACGAGGCCGGACTGGCTGCTGCGCCGAGCGCGGGCCCGGCGATGGCAATGCGCTGATTCTCAGCGAGCGCAGCTGCAAAGTTCATTCGCGCCAGCATCGTGCCAGTCGAGAACCAGGCGGGGCCGAGTGACCAGCCGGACACGTCAGGCGGCTCGAAGAGCGTCTGCCCCATGTTGGCCATCGGAACCGTGGCGGCGCCGGCCGAGAACCCGGTCCACCCGACCTCTCGGATCATGCGGGCCACCAGCTCGACCGGCCACGAGTAGCGTGCCCAGTGATTCGCCTGGTCGTGAAACGCATCAGACAGCAGCAGCGCCCGAACAACCTCTCGCATGTTGAAGTTGGTCGCGTAGTACGTGGCCGACAGCTGTTGCACGAGCGCCTCATCCGGCGGGTCGAACTCGTTCACGAAGAACGCGTACAGCTTCCGCGCCAGTCTCGGGCCAGTTTCGGGGTGGCGGACCAGCGCACCGATAAGGTCGTGGCCATCTTGCATGCCGATCAGCATTGGACGCGCCGGAATAGTCCGTCCCCCGTCTGCGTAGATCGGAAAGCTGAAGGTCTTGGGCTCGACATCGTGCTGTCGCTGGTTGTAGAAGAAACCGGCGTAGCGCTCGCGTCGATCCTCTCGATCCCGTCCAAGCGGGCGGAGATTCCAGCCCGTGAACACCCGCGCGCCTTCGTGGACGTCCGATTCGGTAAAGGTGTCCACGCCGATCGTGAACAGCTCCATCAGCTCGCGCGCATAGTTCTCTTGTGGCTTCTCCTTGGTATTGGTGTTGCCATCCAGCCAGGCCACCATCGCCGGATCCTGCGACACGGTCCGCAGGAGCTCCTCGAAGTTGCCGAGCGCCAGGTCGCGGAAAACCTCGAGCTGACCGCGCAGGCCAGGAAAGTCGCGATTAGGCTTCGCGGCTAGCGCGCGCGACGCGGCCGGAGCGCCCAGTTGGCCAGCGATCTTGCCGAAGCCCGTTGCGAAGTGGTTGTGCCAGAACAGCGCCATCTTTTCCTGGAGTGGCCGCTGCGTGTGCACGAGGCGAAACAGCCAGCGCTGTCTGGCGTCTGAGATCCGGTAGTCCGGCTCGAAAGGTCCGCGCGATGTCGTCCCGAGGTACCCCGGAGTGCCGATGTGATCATCCACATCGTCGGTAACAGATTCGTAATCGACGAGCTGAGCTACGGCACCCACGAGGCCGAGCTGATTCCATGATTCGGCATCAGCGGCGTTGAGACCGAAGCCGGCTCGCCTGAGCAAATGGGCGATGGCCGGGTCAAGATGCGACATCTACCACACTCCACGACGTCGGCAGGCTGATCTGGCATCAGGGTGCCCGGGAATCGTCGAGCCCCGTCGTGGGTACGGGTGGGCTCCCGACGATCCTCATCACATTTGGGTTAGACCAATAAAGGCGCCGCAAGGTTTAAACAGCGACGATGTTGCTGGGGAGGATCAAACCTCGGTCCTGCCTTCGAACAGCTGCTGCGTGAGCTTCATTCCAGCGGTCTCGAGCTTGTCCGCACACTGAGGCCGAACGCCAGTCGCCTGAAACGTCCCGCGGATCCTGCCAGTCTCGTCGATGCCCGTCTTCTCGAAACGGAAGATCTCCTGCATGGTGATCACATCGCCTTCCATACCGGTAATCTCCGAGATACTCGTAATCTTGCGCGACCCATCGCTGAGGCGCGCCTGTTGCACGACGATGTTGATCGCAGCCGCGATCTGCTGGCGCATGGCCTTGTCGGGAAGCGACACGTCGCTCATCGCGATCATCGTCTCGATCCGATTGAGGGCGTCGCGAGGAGTGTTCGCGTGAACGGTGGTCAGAGATCCGTCATGACCGGTGTTCATGGCCTGCAGCATGTCCAACGCCTCGCCACCTCGGACCTCACCGACCACGATGCGATCGGGTCGCATCCGTAGCGCGTTAATGACAAGTTGCCGTTGTGGTACCGCACCTTTGCCTTCGACGTTGGCCGGTCGCGTTTCCAATCTCGCGACATGCACCTGATGCAGCTGCAGCTCCGCCGCGTCCTCAATCGTCACGATCCGCTCCGTGTGGGAGATGTACCCGGACAGGATGTTGAGGAGGGTCGTCTTACCCGAACCGGTTCCCCCGCTGACGAGGCAGTTCAGTCGAGCCGCGACGCAGCAGCTCAGGAATTCCATCATCGGTGCGGTCAAGGCTTTCAGCTCGACCAGGTTCTCAGCCTTGAGTCGCTCGGCCGGGAAACGGCGGATCGACAGGAGAGGACCGTCTACGGCCAGCGGGGGAATAATGGCGTTGACTCGCGACCCGTCCTTCAAGCGAGCGTCGACCATTGGCGTGACCTCGTCCACGCGCCGGCCAACGGCACTCACGATGCGATCGATGATCCGCATCAGATGCTTGTCGTCTTGGAACGCGCCCGGGACACGCTCGAGCTTGCCTCGGCGCTCGACGAAGACGTACTCCCAAGTGTTCACCAGAATATCGTTGATCGTGTTGTCGCGAAGGAGCGGCTCGATGGGACCCAGCCCAAAGACCTCGTCCAACACATCACCAACGATCGCATCGCGCTCGTTGTCTGAGAGCGACGCACCGGCATCGCTAATGAGGGCGTTGATGACCGCTCGAATCTCGCCCTCGGCCACACTTCGTTCCGTCATGGCCAAGGTTTCGAGGTTGAGCCTCGAAAGCAGTTGTCGCTGGATGCTACTCTTGAGACGGAGGTACTCTTCGTGCTTCACCCCTGCCGCGGCAGGGACCGTTTCATTCACGTCGGCGGGGAGCGGAAGCGCCATGTTCTTCCTTGTTTAGGTCCTCTTAGAACAGCCCCAGGAACTGTCCCGGCTGTCGCACTGCCTCGGGTTTCTGTCCATCCGTCGTCATACCCGCTATCTTTCTCGTGAATCGGCCAAACTCCGCTGCAAGTTGAGTGTTATTTGTCGTCGTGAGAGGAACACCCGAGTTTAGGGCCTCCGAAACGGTCCGATAGTCGTTGGGAAACCCCTGGTCGACAGGGCGGCCAATCACTTCTTCGATCTGATCCGGAGCGAAGGCCGGGTTATCAGACATTCGGTTGAGCAGGACCCGAACGCGTTCGGGTCCTGCGCCCATGACACGAATGCGATCAACCAGTCGGCGCGTATTCCGAATCGATGCGACGTCCGGATTCGCCACGAGAAACACACCGTCTGCCGAGAAGATCGCCGCCCCGGCCGACGTGGAGTTCAGTCCGCCGGCATCGATGACCACGTATGCGTAGGACTGCGTCACGACGCGCAGTAGCTGTTCGACTCGCTCCAAGTCCTGCAGGTTGGGCCTGTCGAGCTGCTCAGATCCCGCCATGATGTCCAGGCCGGTCTTGTGCGTCGCAACCAGCTTCTTCAAGAAGACCGCATCAAGACGGTCAACGCTGTCCAACGCATCTATGATGCTGAACCGCGGTCGGACGCCAAGAAACAGCCCCACCTCCCCGATGAACGGGTTCAAGTCGAGGATCAGCGTTGGCTGCTTGGTGAGTCTGGCGAGCTCGGTCGCGCAGTTCACCGCGAGAGTCGTCGTGCCCACCCCGCCTTTTGTTCCGAAGAACGATAAGACCCGCGACACCTGGCTGCCGTCAGGCGAATTCGCCTGCAATCGTTCGTGCGTCTTGCGGATGCTCGCGTGAACGCCCTTGAGCGCGGCCTCAGGGGGACTGGCGTTGCCCGTTGGCCAGGCGCGCGACAAACTCGTTGGCCCCTGCCCGCATCGCTGCAAGGATGTGATCGGGCTGCGATTCTGACGCGACGGCGATGATCGTTGCGCTTGGCCAGCACAGCCGGATCTCCTCGACCCTGCCCCATCCAGCGGACGCCCGACCATCGACAAGCGCGATCGCTGGTGAGGGCTTCGAGGGGTCAACCGTCGCCGCGTCATCGACGCCGATGGGAACGCCACTGGCCCGCACCAGGTCAGACGCAGCTGAGCGGAACTCAGAATCTTCGGTCACAATCACTGCAGAAAGCTGGGCCATAACGACTGTCGGACTCCTTCGGGCCGACTACTATCTCTTAGAACCCCGCGCCCATCGGCGTCCACGTGCCGATTGACGCCAACGCGCCGATCGAGACAAGCGTAATGAGCGACCCCAGGAGTGCGTACTCGATCAGTTCCTGTCCCCCCTGATCACGAAACAATGACCTTGGCCTTTTCGTCAGGAGCTGGAGATACAGCGCGACTCTCATTGCGGGCCTCTTCGGCGATATGTGTCAGAGGCAACGGCTGTGCCATCGGCACATTGCGCAGGTCAGGCTAGGCCGTGGTGCGCAGAAACGTTACTGAGATGGACCCCGGCAGCGACAGATTTCGTGGCCAATGGGTCTCGCCACCGATCATTCGGAGGATCCGGCCACGGTGTTCTTCCGATCTCTGCACGTGAGGGCGCGAGACGGTCCGATTCGGCACCGGAACAGTTCCGTAAACCTAGCGACACCTCTGTCGGCCGCCAGAGCTCCGAAAAGCGGAGGCCGATCGTGGACGCGTCTCATGGCAGCGCCCAAGTAACGACAAATGTGACACTTAACGCGCGGTGTCGAAATCCGGGATCGTGGGTACGTCGCTTGCGACTAGCTCTGACCAGGACCGATTTGTGGCCCGCCACAGTCGAGCCCTACCCGAGTACTCTGAATGCCGCGCGTTCTAGCCATCGAGCCGAACTCAGAACGAGGCGCCACGCTGCAAGGTGCCTTGACTGAACACGTTGCCGACGTCTTGGTTGTCGACTCGAACACCTCGGCCATCGAGGTGCTGCGAGCAGACACTCCAGACCTCATTCTTCTGTCCTCGCTGCTGTCTCCGGCCGACGAGGACATGCTCTTCGATGTCTTGCGCGAGCTTCCTCACGCAGAACACGTACAGACCCTCCACATCCCACAACTGCGGACGTCTGGGAAATCGCAGCGTCGGTCGAAGTTCTCGCTCTTCCGCAGTCGGCAGGACGGCGAGGGCACGAACGGCTGCAGTCCTGAGATCTTTGCGCGGGAGGTACTCGACTATCTCGATCGTGCCTCTGCTCTGAAGCTAGAGGTCGGACAGGAACCGACCGAGGCGGTGATGGCACCCGCCACTCCGGGCGCTCCCCGTGATGCGGAGGAGTCCGGCGCCTCCTTCGAGGCCGCCGAGATTGCCGAGCCTGTCGTAGCCGATACGGTGGGCCTCATGAACCTCAGCGAGGCCGCTGGAGCCGATGGTGAAGGACCGTCCATTTGGCTGGAAACGGCGGTTGACGACGCCCCGCCCGGAGACAACGGGGACAAGGCAGGTGAGATCGCCGCCATTCGTCGTGAGGTCGAGGCCAAGCGAGACGAGGACGTTCGCCAAGCTCGAGAATCCGCGGCCGCCGAGGCGGCCGAGGCGCTGGCCCGAGTCCGTGCTGAGGCAGAGCAGCGGGTCGCGGAGGAAGTTGCCGCCGCGGAGTCCGCGGCCGAAGAGCGTCAGCACGTGGAGCTCGCGCGAATCCGTGACGAAACCGAACGCGCCTACGCCACCGAGCTCGAGAGGGCCCGATCAGAGGCCGCGCAGCACCACGCAGAGGAAATGGCGAAGGCTCAGGCTGACAGCGAGCGTCTCCGCCAGGAGGCATCCAACGAAGCACGTGCTGCGGCGGAGGCTGAAGCCCGATCGTTGGAGGCTGAGCTCGAGCACGTGCGCTCGGAGTCGGAGGGCCGCCTGACGCGCGAGGTCGAACGTGTGCGATCAGAGGGGGAAGCCGCGCGGGCAGTCGAGCTGGCCGAAGTCGAAGCGCGAGCGGAAGGCGAACGAGAAGCGGCACTGCAAGAAGCCCAGACGGCGGCCGAAGCCGCCTCCGCCAAGGCCCTGGAGGAGGAGCTCGCCCGACTGCGTGAAGAGAGCGAGCAACGTCTCGCCGATGAGCTCGACCGGGCACGCAAAGAAGCAGACGAGGCCCACGCCGCCATCGAGGCTGAGGCCGAGGCCCGCGCCAAACAGATTCGAGAGGAAACCACCAAGGAAGTCCTCGCGACTGCAGAGGCCGACGCCCAGCAAGCCCTCGAGGAGAAGGTGGCCAGACTGAAGGCCGAGCACGATGCCAGGTTGGCTGAGGAGGCCGAGCGCGTACGGGCTGAATCCGCTCAGGCGCTCGCCGAAGTCGAAGCGCGAGCGGCGGCCGAGCGAGAGGCAGCGCTTCGCGACGCCCAGGCGGCCGCAGAAGCCGCCTCCGCCGAAGCCTTGAACGACGAGCTCGCTCGACTTCGTGAAGAAAGCGAGCAGCATCTCGCCGACGAACTCGAGCGGGCACGCAAAGAAACCACCAAGGAAGTCCTCGAGACTGCAGAGGCCGACGCCCAGCGAGCTGTCGACGAGAAGGTAGCCCGACTGAAGGCCGAGCACGAGGCGCGCCTGACTGAGGAAGCCGAACGGGTGCGGATCGAGTCCGAGCAAGCGCTCGCGAGCCAGCTGGCCGAGGCCAACCTGAAGGCCGAGCATGAGCGTCAGGAAGCCGAGCGCGCGGCGCGAGAGGCAGCCGAGGTCGAATCACGCAAAGCGCTTGAGCAGGAGCTGTCCCAGCTGCGCGAGGACGGCAAACGACATCTCGCCGAAGAGCTCGCGCGCGCGCGAAAAGAATCCGAAGACACGCACGCCAAGATTCTCGCCGAAGCTGAGTCGAGGGCTCGGCAGATTCGGGAGGAAACGCGGGATGAGGTACTCGCAGGCGCCGAGCTCGACACGCAGAAGGCGCTCGAGGAACGGATCTCACGTCTCACGGCGGAGAACGACACTCGACTCGCCGAGCAGGCCGAGCGCGTGCGCGCAGAGGCCGAAGACTCACTGGCTGCGCAGTTGACTGCCGCTAATGCGCAGGCGGAACAGGAGCGGCAGGATGCCGTTCAGGCGGCACGGGAAGCCGCCGAGTCGGCCGCGAACGACCGTCTCGCCGAGGAGGTCGCGCGGGTCCGACAAGAAGGTGAGCGCACCCTCGAAGACGCCCTAGCGGCGTCAAAAGCCGAGGCTGACCATCTGCGCGAAAAGGCAACCGGCGACGCGCGCGCGTCGGCCGAAGCCGAGGCCGGCGCGCGTTTCAAAGCGGAGTTAGCCCGAGTCAGATCGGAAGCCGAAGAGCAGCTCGCTGATGAGCTTGAGCGCGCCAGGCAAGAGGCCGAGGACATTAGGAAAGCCGAACTCGCCGAGGCAGAATCGTCGGCGGAGAGCCAGCGGCGAATTGCCCTGCTAGCCGCTCGAGAGGCCGCGAAGATCGAATCCGAGAAGGCACTGCAGGCCGAGCTCGCTCGAGTTGAGCAAGAACGACAAGACGAGCTGAGGGCCGAGCTCGACCGAGCCAAGCTTGACGCCGAGGAGCGGGCCCGACAGATCCGCGAAGAAACCAAAGCCGAGACGCTGGCCGCGGCGGAGGCCGAAGCCGAGCAGGCATTGAACGCCGAGCTGACCCGGCTCCAGCAGAAGAGCGACGAGCGACTTGCCGATGAGGTCGAGAGGGTCAAGAGCGAGGCCAACGAGTCACTGGCTTCCCAACTTGCGGCAGCGGCTGAAGAGGCCGATCGAGTTCGCGCCGAGGCTACACGGGAAGCTCGCGAAGTCGCTGAAGCCGCAGCCGGAAACGCCCTCCAGACCGAGATCGCGCGAGTCCGCGTCGAAACCGAGCGCACGCTGAGCCAGGGGCTGCTCAAGCTCCGGCAAGAAGAGGACGAGCGCCGGCGCCACGAGCTCTCTGAGATCACGGCCCAGGTCGCGCAGCTCAAGGACGCAGCCGCGGAACAGGCCAAGACGGCCGCGGCGGAAGCCCTGCAGGACGAGCTCGGACGCGTTCGGCAGCAGACGTTGGTCCAGGAGCGGGTCGTGAGGCTCGCGCCGCCACCCGTTGAGGCGGCCGTAGCGCCCGTCGCTCGCATAGAACCAACGGCGACCGATGATGACCAGGAGGCCCCGTCACCCGACTCAGATCCGGATGCGCCTCAGGACTACTACAGCCTCTGGAGGGGCGGTGACGAGGCGGAAGAGGCGAAGGTAGCAGAAGTAACTGAGGCGTCTGCGAATCGCGTGCGTCGGATTCTCTTTGGCGCCGGCGCGGCAGCCTGTATCGTGCTCGCCCTGTACCTAGGCATGGCCGGCGACCCCAGTGGCGACACCGGATACATCGTGATCGACGGGCCTCCGGGTGCCCAGGTCTGGGTGGAAGGTCAGCTCATCGGACAAACGCCGCTTCCCGACATTACCGCCGAAGTTGGCGCGCACGAGGTCATCGTCCGCCACCCCGAGGCCGGTGAAGTCCGCGAGACCGTGACCGTCGACACCGAGGCTCCGGCGGTCCTCCGACTGTCGCAGGACGACTCGGGCGACGACCCATCGCAGTAAGGTCACCACTCCACCGACTCACTCGACACCTCTCGCCGCGCTCGAGAGTACTTCGCGGTAGAGCCCCTCGTACTGCGGCACGACCGCGTCGACGCAAAAACGCTCGTGTACGGCCTTGAGCCCACCTGCAACGATTCGCTCGTGGAGCGATGGATCGGTCAAGAGCCGAATCCCGCTGTCCGCCATCGCCTGCAGGTCGTCCTCTGGGTGGAGAAACCCGGACAGGCCATGCTCGATGACCTCCGGCAGCCCGCCAACGCGAGAGGCAACGACTGGCACCCCACAGGCCATCGCCTCGAGCGACGCGACACCGAAGCTCTCTTCAGCCGACGGCAGCAGAAACAGGTCGGCGATCGAGAGCAGGGGAACGACTTGCTCCTGTTCACCGAGCGCGTCGACGTCCTCGGCGATCCCCCACTCGCGCGACACACGGCGGGCAAGGGGCAAGTCGGGTCCATCTCCGACCAATAGCAGGCGCGCCTTGGTATGTTCGCGAATCCGCCGGAACACATCAAGAACCGCGTCAACTCGTTTGACCGGCCGAAAATTCGAGACATGGATGACCAGTTTCGTGTCGGGATCGCCAGAACGGTATCGCGACGCCACCCGTGCGTCGGAGAGTCGGCGATGCTGCTGGCAGTCGAGAAAATCCGGAATCACGCGAATGTCGGCCGTGACCGCAAACTGCCGAAAGGTGTCCTGGCGGAGACTGTCGGATACGGCAGTGACACCGTCGGATTGGTTGATGGAAAACGCGACGGTCTCCGAATACGACGGATCGCTGCCGATCAGCGTGACATCGGTACCGTGCAGTGTCGTGATCACCCTCGGAACGTGCGCCCGACCGGTCGCCGACAGAATCTGACGCGCGAGGTAGGCAGCTACCGCGTGAGGAATCGCGTAGTGGGCATGGATGACGTCCAGCTGAAACTCGCGGGAGACCTCGACGAGCTTGTTCGCGAGCGACAACAGATACTGGGGCTCGCGGAACAGCGGATAGCCAGGCGTCTTGACTTCGTGAAAGACAAGCCCCGCCTGGAACTCGCCGAGCCGAAACGGCGGATCGGTGCTAATGAGGCGAACCTGGTGCCCACGTACAGCGAGTGCTTTGGCGAGCTCGGTTGCAACTATCCCGCTGCCACCGACGGAGGCATAGCACACGATGCCGACGTTCATAGGCCGAACGACCGGTCGCGCTTGAGAGCTGCGTTCACGAAGAATCCGTCGGTGGCGGGATAGCGGCGCCCATTCTACACCGCTCCTGACGCCCGCGAGGCCCCCAGAGCCGAGCCGCGGCTCACGCTCCAGGCTCCCGACACCGATTACAGATCTGTACGACGCTGGGTGAGTTTGGGACCGAGACTCCTATCGTAAAGCTCGGCGTCTTCTCGCATGTCGTTGATTCAACATGTGTTTATCACGAACTTCCAAACGGCGGAACGATGGCAGCGGCATTGCTGTCTCGATACATGCCATGAGCAGCGCCAGCGCAGGCTTTACAGCCGTCGAGCTCCTGATCGTCGTCGCCGTGGCTGGCGTGTTGGTCGGCGTCAGTGTGCCGCCGGTCTCCAGCGCGATGCAGCGCTACGCGCTGAACACGGCGCGCCAGACCGTCGCCGCCGAAATTCGACTCGCTCGGTTCAGGGCGGTCTCGACCAACCGCACTGTCCGCATTCGCTTCAACTGCCCCGGTCCCGCGCAGCTGCGCATCGTCGAGGTGGTGGGTGACCCGGCGGTCGACGCTGCCTCCGATCGATGCTCGGAGTCGAGCTTCCCCTTTCCCGACAACGATCCGAGCGCCGCGCCGAACGTGGACGGCCGGATCGTGTGGCTCCCGCAGGGCGCGCAGTTTGGCGCGATTCAAGACCTGGAGTTCACCCCCCGCGGTCGGGCGACCCCACTGAGTGGATGTCCCAACTGTGCGACAGCGACTCCACCAGCGGCGGTCTCGTTGACCAACGGCTCCGACACCCAAACCATTGCGATCTCAGCGAGCGGACGTGTCGAGCTACCCTGACCTCCCGCCGGCGCCCCTCACGACCCGAGCCACAGCGTCAGGCGACCTTGGGTTCACGCTCGTCGAAATCATGGTCGCGATGACGATCTTCTTGGTCGCTTCTGTTGGCGTCGCCCAGCTGCTCGCGATGACGACCCGGATGCACATCCAGGCTCAGAACACGACGGAGGCCACGCGACTGGCTGAGAGCAAGCTCGATGAGCTCAGCTCGCTCGACTTTGCCACCGACCCGCCGATTCAGATCACGTCGGCGGACGCATTGAACCAGAACGTAGCCAACTATTTCGACACGCCAGACGCCAACGTGATCCGCCGCTGGGTCGTGACCGCGGGGCCAACAGCCACGACGCGCTCAGTCACGGTACGCGTCATCGACGGCGTCGGCAGCGTCGGTGAACGCGCCGTCGACCTGACGACCGTCTTCAGGCAATGGTAGCCGCCACTCGCAGAAGGGCCGGTGCGACCCCGAACCAGGACGATGGGTTCACACTCATCGAGCTTCTCGTGGCCATGGGACTCGGTGCGGTTGTGCTCGGTGCAGGTGTCACGATCGTCAGTCAGGTCCAGCGAGGCTATACGAGCCAACTCGACAGCGCGGCGGTTCAGGAAGAGGCCCGATACGCGGTCGATTGGATCGCTCAGGAGCTGGCATCGGCCGGAAGCAATCCCTACGGTGTCTCGGTCTCCGACTGTCCGACGAGCGGAACGGACTTTCTCCCGTTACGCCTCGACCCCAACCAGAACGGCGCTCACGACGACCTCCGGATCAACGCCGACGTGGGTATCCCAAACGGACTGCTGGGCGGCGAGACCGCAGTCTGTACTGAGTCCGATGAAGACGTCACCATCAGCTTCGATCCGTCAAACGGCACAATAACCCGGTTCGACCACAACGTGGACT
This sequence comes from Vicinamibacterales bacterium, assembly GCA_965216615.1. Taxonomy (GTDB): domain Bacteria; phylum Acidobacteriota; class Vicinamibacteria; order Vicinamibacterales; family UBA8438; genus CAUZIB01. The sequence continues at coordinate 56,457 of CBDCGH010000013.1, forward strand.
TGGCCCCAGTTCCTACGACCGACGACGTCATCACCGCGCTCCAGTTCACCTATCTAGACATCAACCGAGTGGTCACAAGCGATCCTTCAGCCATCCGTTTCATCCAGGTAGCCGTGACGGCTAGCGGGGGCGCCCGGAGCACCAGTACAGGTAGCGTCGCGACGTATTCCGCCCGGACGGAAATCCACATCAGGGAGACGCTATGAGCGCCGCCGGACGGCCAGCGAGGACGCTCAGAGACGCCACGGGCGGCGCGTTGCTCGGCGTGATGATGCTGACGATGATGCTTGCCGCCATCACGGTGGCCATCACGCTCAGCGGACAAACCGAGCTGCTGGTCGCCCGAAGCGACGAAACGTCCGCGCAGGCGCGTGCCGCGGCGCACGCGGGGCTCAACCACGCAGTCGACGTGACTCTGGCACACCTCGAAGACTGGCAGGCCAACGGCTTCGTCTCCGCCAGTGACGCGGTCACGGCACTGCTCGAAGGCCCGGACGGTGCGGTGGGGGCCAGTGGCACCGACGCGGACAACGGAAGCCTCGAGAGCCTTGGCCTGCCGCGCCCTCCAGAGGCTCTTCCTCTAGCAGGGACATTCGGGGTGAGTTACGAGGCCAGAGTCCTTGACGAGGACGACCCAGCACGGGGAGTCACGCTGTCAACAGCTGACGTGACCCGCATTGGCGAAAACGGTAATCCGCACTCAGACACGAACAGTGGAGTGATCGTCAGAACGATCGGCTACGGCCCGTCAGACACGTCGGTGACGCTCGAGGCCACCATCGGCGCTCAGGGGCTTCCGGCGCTCCTGGTAAACGGCCCGCTTCGTACCCGCGGCCGACCCACGATCGGCGGAGCTGGTGGAAGTGTGCATGCCAACGGCAACATGAGACTATTTGGTGCCCCGAGGATTTCCGGTAGCGCGACCGCAAGCGGTCGATACCGTGCGTCGCGCCGGGCGCGGGTTGGAGGGCGCTCGGGCGGGGGTCATGCGCCGGTGCAGGTTTCGGCGATTCAAGCCGAGCCTCACCGACAAGACGCTGACTACATCATGGGAGCCACTGGCCTCGTCTCGGATTCTGACGGCCAAGTCGTGTGCGATGCGTCGACCAGCCGAAACCGTTGCAGGAATGAGTATGGATGGACGTTTAATGGCGCAGCCGGGTGGGCGTATACGAACCGTCGCCACGAAGGCGCAACCTTCTATCTCGAAACCGACGCCAGGCTCCGTGCCCGTCTGGGATCACGCGCAAGCCCGATTCCACTTACGCTTTTCGCTGAAGGCTCCATCGACGTGACCGGTCGGCCCTACCTTGTGCCACGTACCGGTGGCGTGGTGTTTCTCACCAACGAGGATCTGAGGGTGCGAGGCCGAGGGAGCTTCGTCATCCAGGGACAAATCCTGGTGCGCGAGCAGATTCGAATCCAGCGGCGGGCCACCCTCGTCGGTCAGATCACCGTAGAGGACGCCGCGTCGGCGAGCAACCTCGTGAGGAGAAACCTCGTGGCCGGCAGGTCGACGATCACCTTCGCAGGTGGAGGCGGACAGGACCTCGAGGTCATAGCTTGGCGCGAAGTCCGCTAGCCGCACAGAAAGGTATTCAAGGACGGCAACAAGACCGATTACACTGATATGGTGACGGTCAAGCTGACTCTCGCGCTTGCGGGTCTCGCGGCGCTGCTCCTGTCATCGGTCGCGCTCCTGGCCCAACAGCCGCCGCTGGCCGACGTCGCGAAGAAAGAACGGGCGCGACGAGCGACCATCACCAAGCCCTCCCCCGTCTACACAAACGACGACCTGCGTGGTGGCATGCGACTCACCACCGCAGCTAGCCATGTGGCCACCGATACGGACGAGCGCGCGCTGGCTGCCGACGCCGACCTCGGCGGTGACGACCCGCCACCGGAAGAGACCGAGTCTCGGGACCATCTCGACCAGGAGTACTGGCACGGCCGAATCACTGAGGCTCGAACGGACAAGCGGCGGGCGGAGCTCAACGCGGCGGCGCTACAGAATAGAGTCGACGGGCTGTGGGCGACGTTCACCTCACGCGACGATCCGATTCAGCGTGCGCAGATCGAACGTGATCGAAACCTGGCCCTTGAAGGTCTACAGGACGCGCGGGACGAGATCGAGCGACTCGACCAAGAGATTCGAGACATTCACGAAGAGGCCCGGCGCGCCAGTGTGCCACCTGGCTGGCTCAGGTAGCCATCCGCAAGCGCGTCACCGCTTGCCCGAGTACTCCAGCATCTGCGCCGTCAGATCCAGCGGATACGAAATCAGGACGTCCGCAATCTCGCCGTCCGCGCCGTGCACCGGTTCGAGCTTTGGCATGACGAACCCGGTGTACGACGGAAGGTCGACGAGCTCCACCCGCCCCAAGACCTCGTCGCGTAGCGCCGGATCGAAGTGAATGCCGTACTGCTCGAACAACTCCACGGCCGCCTCGTAGTCACCCTCTGATTTGATGCGCTGCACTTCCCCGAGCAACCTCCCTACACCGTCGCGAAACTTCATGTGATCGGTCATCACGTAGTAGGTTTTCCCGTCGCGCGTGCGTGCGTCGACGGCCTCAGTGTTGTCCATCAACCAGTGGACGATCATCTGGCGGTTTCGCATGTGGTCCTCCTCCAGCTGCGCTCCTTCACGGATGCGGCGAAGCTGAAGAATCGCGTTGCGCGAATAGGCCTCATACTGAGCTTGGACAATCTCAAGGTGGTCATCAGCCGGCACGATGCCCAGCTCAACGAGCTTCGGATCCGCAATGAAGTACAGCGCAACCAAATCCGCTCTGGACTCCTCGAGTGCAGAGTATTGCTCCTTGAGAAATGCCTGCGGATTCCCCTCCAGATGCTCGGCAAGCTGACCCGACGCGTGGCCGATCACCTCGTGCATGTTTGTGTTGAGCTCGCCCGCGAGCCTGCCCCATTTCTCGGATCGCGCCGCCTCGGCCTCTTCCCAGGCAAACTCGCGGCGATACGCGCCCGGGCTCGAGCGCTCGTACGCTTCGACGACGTTCGACAGCGATACCGACTTGCTCCCGTAATCCTCGCGGACACTCTGGTCGTTGGGCAGATTGATGCCGATCGGCGTCACGGGACCGGACTCGCCCGTCTCGACGACCACGTCGATAGCATTCGCGGTGATGCCGCGGACCCCCTTCTTGCGATACGCGGGATCCCACGGCATACGGTCTTCGAACCATTGCGCGTTGTCGGCCAATCGCCGGATGCTCTCCGTCTTCTCCGGATTCACGTAGAAGACCAGCGCCTCCCACGAACCCTTGACGCCGCGGGCGTCCATATAGACCTCCGTGAAGCCGTTGATGGTGTCAACCGGTGAGTCTCGATCCGCCACCCACGCGATGTCATACGCAAGCTGGTCCGCCGCGTCGCCCGTCTGATACCACGTGACCAATGCTGCGAGAGACGCAGCCATCGACTCCGTCGCGAACGGAATCGCCGCCTGCAGATGCGCAACGACGTCGCTGAGATACTCACCGTAGAGCCCACCCACTCGGTACACGTCCTCAACGAGGGCCTCGTCGCGCTTGACAAGGCGCGAGTTCAACGGGTGGCGCTCGTCGAAGTCAGCCAGATCATCGAGCGACACGCCGTCGTACAGGTTGTTGGCGCTCGCAATCAGCATGTCCCGACCGTCAGGGGGTGTTTTGTTCGTCACGACGGCATCCACATCAGGATCGAAGAACGCCGGCTCCAACCGTGCCAAGAGGTCGTCCACTGTCTCTCCGCGCCGCAACGGAAACTCCGCGCCGCTGGCGTGCGCCGCGCGCGCCGCCGCCCCAAACGTCGAGGGCGGCAGGTTCAAGACGAACTTGCGTGCGGTCAGGTTGTTGAACGGCCCGGTGTTGATCCAGAACAGCTTCGTGTAGCGCTGAATCTCCATCAGCGCGTCCGCCTCGACATCCGCGGCGTGGGTCAGAATCTCCTCGAGCACCTCACGCATATCGAGGTTGTGGACGTAACGCTGGTCATAGTAGATGTCCCGGCCCGCGAGCGCCGCCTGGTACAGATGCCAGATGAGCGTTTTCTCCCTCAGCAGAAGCCTCTCGAAACCGTCGGCGTAGATCTGTACGACGGCCGCGTCGTCGACGCGCTCGAGCAAGAACTGTCGGTCGGACGGCCCGGACGTCTCGGTGGCGACGACCGGCGGATCTGCCGTGGGCTGCGAACCGCACCCCGTGGCTATACCCGCGACGATTGCCATCGCTGCTCCCCGCCCGACGGTTAGAAGGATCCGACGTGTGGTTCGTTTCATGATTACAATGAGGTCATCGATTATAGGTCTGCCGAGGATCGACCGTCGACCCCATCACCACGCATGACAGCTCATTGTCTGGCACAGCGGGCGATCTGGCCTCTGGTTGCGCTGGTCGTTGTCGGGCTGACGAGCGCCATCTCGGCGCAGTCTCAAGATCTCACGCTCGACGATATCTTCTCTCCCGATCGGCGCGTGAGCTTCGCCGGACACCTACCGAGCGTTCTCGAGTGGCTCGACGACGAGCACTACCTGCTGGCCGCAGAATCACGCCCGGACGGACCATTGTTGAGGGTCCACGCGAAGACCGGCACCACCTCGCCGCTCTTCGATCCGAACGTGATGGAAGCGGCATTGCTCGAGGTTTCTGGGCCGGGCGAAGCCGACGCGCGCCGCTTGGCGTGGTCATCAACGCACCTCCGGAACGCTGCGCAGACGGCGATGGTCATCGACTACGAGAACGATCTCTACTACTACGAGCTCGGCGGCAGCCGGGCGCACCGGCTCACCCAGTCGCCCACGCCCGAGACGGAGGTCTCGTTTAGCCCCGACGGTGCCTTCGTTGCCTTCGTGCGCGACCACGACCTCGTGCTGGTCGATGTCGAGCATCGCGTCGAGCGTGCCCTCACAGACGATGGCAGTCCGGCGATCCGCAACGGCGTGCTCGACTGGGTCTACCAGGAGGAGATCTACGGTCGCGACAACTTTCGCGGCTACTGGTGGAGTCCCGATTCGACCCGGATCGCCTTCCTTCGACTCGATGATTCTCGCGTTCCAGTCCACACGGTCTTGGACCACGTGCCCTACCATCCGGAGGCCGAGGAGTGGGCCTATCCAAAGGCCGGTGATCCCAATCCGGAGGTTCAGTTGGGCCTCGTCGCTGCCGGCGGCGGGAGCACGACGTGGGTGGATATCGAAGGCTACCTGCCTGAGGAGCCCCTGATCGTCGACGTTGGATGGTCAACCGATAGCGAGCAGGTGGTGTTTCAGGTACAGAACCGAGAACAAACATGGCTCGACCTCAACATGGCCGACTCGACTGGGTATCCGACGCGGATACTTCGGGAAACGAGCACGGCCTGGGTGAATCTCGCCGGCCCACCCACCTGGCTCGATGACGGGTCGTTTCTCTGGATGAGCGAGCGGTCGGGCTGGATGCATCTATACCACTACGACCGTGACGGCGGACTGCGCCGCCAGGTCACCGACGGGCCTTGGGAAGTGCGCGAGCTCCATGGTGTTGACCAGCGAGCGGGATGGATCTACTTCTCGGGTACCGAACGCAGCCATATCGGCGGCGACGTGTACCGTGTCCGCCTGGACGGATCCAAGCTCACGCGCCTCTCTCAGGCATCTGGGACTCATGCCGCCAGCTTCAATCCCGGTTGGTCACTGTACCTCGATACGTCGAGCCGGCTGTCCGACCCGCCGAGCATGCGGCTTCACGCAGCGGACGGCGGCGAGATTCGGATTGTCGATCAGAACGAGGTGACGGCACTCGAGACCTACCGCCTGGCCGAGCCCGAGTTCCTACAGGTGGCGACGCGCGACGGCTTCACCATGGAAGCGCTGATGATCAAGCCCCCCGACTTCGACCCGTCGGAGCAGTACCCGGTGTATCAGCATGTCTATGGCGGACCGCACCTCCAACGCGTCCGAGACCGATGGCTGGGATCGACCTACATGTTCTGGCAGCTGCTCGCGCAATCCGGGGTGATCGTGTGGGTGCTCGACAATCGCACAGCCAGCGGCAAGGGTGCGGTCTCGACCTGGCCGGTGTACCAGAACTTCGGGGAGCTCGAGCTGCAGGACATCGAAGACGGCATCGCGTGGCTGACCGAGCAGCCGTATGTGGACGCCGACCGTATCGGCATTGAGGGGTGGAGCTACGGTGGCTTCATGGTGAGCTATGCGCTGACTCATAGCCGGAGCTTCGCCATGGGCATCGCCGGTGGATCCGTGACCGACTGGCGCGACTACGACACGATCTACACCGAGCGCTACATGCGACGACCGGAGCACAACGACGCCGGCTACACGAAGAGCTCGCCGCGCTTCAACGCGGCCGACCTCCATGGGGCGCTTCTGCTCATTCATGGCGCAATGGACGAGAACGTCCATGTGCAGAACACGCTGCAGTTCGCCCACGCGCTGCAGCAGGCTGGCAAGCCCTTCGACATGATGATCTACCCGCAGTCCCGTCACCGACTCGGATCACCTGGGCTTGAGCGGCACCGCCACGCGCTCATGCTGGACTACGTGATGCGTCATCTGCGACCGGACTCCAGGGGCGCTGCCGCCGTCTCGACGCCAAGCCCTCGCCATTAGCCGCTTGTCTCTTCTGTCCACCCTCTCCGACGCCCGGACGATGACCGCCGTCGAGCTGCGTCCGCCGCGCGCCGCTCTGGACTCCGCTTCCGGAATGGAGGCCTGGATCGACACCTACCACGCGGTGCGCGGGATCACGCGCCAACACACCTACGTCTTTCTGACCGACAGCGCCGTCGGGCAGCGCGAGGAACACAACCTTCGGCATCTCGTCGCCAACCTCGGGGACGATGCGCCACGCGAACGGGTGGTCCCGTTCCTCACGGCGAAGCACTCACGGGACTACTGTTTGGCCTATGCGACGCGGGCGTGGCAGCACGGCTTTCGATCGATGGTCGTGCTCGGAGGCGACACGTCGGTTGGACCGGCACGTAGCTTCGAGCGAGGGTGGCAGCTCCGGCATGCCATTCGAGAGGCACAGCCGGGCTGGGAGCTCGGCGGGTGGGCAAATCCGCACAAGGGAGCGGCTGCGCAAGTTGGGTACTTGCTCGAGCCAGGGGCCACAGCTGACTTCTTTCTCACCCAAGTCGTCTCGCATCACGACATGACACCGGTGGAACAGTTTCTTCTGGAGGCCGAGGGACAGCACCTGGCCATCCCCGGTGTGTTTGGCGTGTTCTATTACCGCAGCGCCAATCGGCGCACGCTCGATGCCCTCGCCCCGTTTCTTCCGGTTCCCGCGCAGTCCCTTGCGCGCGAGTTTTCGGAGGGCGCTTCGGCGGAGTTGATCTGCGCGCGAACGATTCGAGCCCTCTGGAACGTTGGTGTTCGCCACGTCTACATCAGCAACCTGCCAATTGCCGGCGCACCGGGCGTACTGAAGACGATCGCCGACCACGCGTCGCGTCTGTGACGCGTCGGATCGCACGGGCGAAGGGCAGGTGTATGATGTCGCTCACACGAGGAGCGACCGCCCATGATTCTGACGACGACCCCCAGCATCGAAGGTAAGCCCATTACGAAGTACTGCGGCATCGTGACAGGTGAGGCAATTCTCGGCGCCAATCTCTTTCGAGATCTCTTCGCGAGCGTGCGTGACATTGTCGGCGGGCGTTCAGCCTCGTATGAGAAGGAGCTCAACCAGGCCCGCGAAATCGCGCTGGCCGAGCTCGGCGAGGAAGCCGACAAACTTGGCGCGAACGCTGTCGTGGCCGTCGATTTCGACTACGAGGTGGTCGGACAGGGCGGCAGCATGCTCATGGTGACGGTCAGCGGGACGGCGGTGGTCGCGTCCTGAGGGAGCGAGCAACGGATGCCACGTTTGATCGCACAGCCCACGGTCGTCCCATCTACCGGTACGAAGCCGAAGCGAATCGAAGAATTCGTGGGTCGGGTCACCACCGGGGACGGCCGACTCAGCGTTGCCCGCATGCAATCACCCCAGGGCTGGCTGGAGCCAGGACAACGACCAGGCTTCGATGAGATCACGCTGGTGCTACGCGGCATGCTTCGCGTGGAACACGAAGACGGGCAGCTCGACGTTCACGCCGGCGAGGCCGTATTGGCGAACAAGGGCGAGTGGGTACGTTACAGCACGCCGGGCGATGAGGGCGCCGAGTACGTGGCAATCTGCCTGCCGGCATTCTCACCTGACACGGTGAATAGGGATGAGGACTAGAAGGCAGTCCATCCTGTCTTCTGCCTTCTGAATTCTGGTCTCCTCACCTCAGATGTCTCCCTCCATCCACCCGAATCGTCTCGCCGGTGATGAAGTCTGACTCGACGAGCGACGTCACGGCCTTCACGATCTCTTCGTCGCCGCCCCATCGTCCGAGGGGTGTTGCCTGAGCCACCCGCTCGACGGCGTCGCTGTCTAGGTCAGCCGACGCGCGAATCGGCCCAGGCGCGACGGCATTGACGAGAATATCGTCGCCGGCCAACTCGAGCGCCAGGGCTTCCGTGAGACCGATAACGGCCGACTTGGCCACGTAATACGGTAGGAACCCGGGATACCGTGGACGGCCGCTCGCAGCCACCCAATCCGACACGTTCACGATTCGCCCACCACCGGCCGACCGGAGATGCGGAACGGCCGCCAGGCTGCAGGCATACGCGGCCCTGACGTCGACGTCCAGTGCATCGTCGAGATCGGCCGGCGTGAGCTCATCGAACGGCCGTGATACATATCGGGATGCCATGTTGACCAGAACGTCGACACGTCCCAGCGCCGAAGCCGCCTGATCAATGAAACGTCGTCCTTCTTCCGCGTCCGTCAAGTCCGCCCGTATCACGAATGCCTTGCGACCAACACGCTCGATCGCCGCAGCCGCGCGCTGCGCTTCCTCGGCCGACCGATGATACGACAAACCGATGTCGGCGCCCCTGCCAGCGAGCTCGACCGCCACAGACATCCCGATACGACGGGCTCCCGTAATCAGTGCCACTTTGCCGGCAAGATCCATAGCTGTGGTCTACCTTCTACTTGCTACCTTCTCCCTTCTTCTTCTTCTGAACTCTCTTGCGCTCCCTCTCCCGTGCTCGCCGCGCGTCGAACGACAGCGCACCGGGTCCCGCGAGCATGAGACACACGAGTGCGCTGAGCCTGAGCACGTCGAACTCGGCACCATGCGCGACACCTGACGCGAGCGACCAGTTGAGAAAGAAGCCGTTGGGATAGTAGAGGAGACTGCCAATCGCGACGGTCGAGCTCCCGACGAGCAGCCCCGTCCACATCGTGTAGGCGCCGGCGATGAGGAGTCCACCGCCGACGACCTCCGCAAGTCCGCTGCCCACTGTCACGAGGTATGCGGAGCCGACCCCCGCGGTTTCGAGAACCGCGGCCGTCAGCTGCGGACTACCGTCCCAAATGGGAAACAGCTTCTGAAGACCGTGAGTGATGTAGACGACACCCACCGTTACGCGCAGCGTGAGAAGGCCGAGACCTCGCATCTGCCCGCCCGGGCTCCTACGAGGTCGTCGGTGCCTTCGCGACCCGCGGGCTGATGATCTCGTCGATCAGGAAGACGTCGGTCAAGAGCGCCCGTATATGAATCATCGCGTTCAGGTTATCGATCATCTGGGAGCTGATCGCCTGCTGCGCCAGCACGAGCTGAACGGCGGCCAGGGCGTCGCCAGCGTCGCGCCTGAGCACCTCGATGAATGTGCGGTAGCGCTCCGGCTGCTCGAAGCTCTGCTCGTCAACGGTCCGCTGAAACAAATCGGCGAGCTCTGAAAGGGCGCCCTCGCATCGCTGCAGGAATTCACGAACCTGCCCCGACGACTTGACCGCCTGTTCGCCGGACACACCTTGTGCGGCGTATGCGAGAAAGAGCTCGTAGCTCTCTTCAATGGTGTCGATGCGAGCTTGCAGCTCGTCGGTGACGCTCACCCTTCGCCGGATTTCCGCGACACGACCCAGCGACTGGGATCATGGTGGTCAAGATACTGGTCGCGGTCGACGTGGCCGAACACCATCGACTTGAGCATCCAGAGCTTGTCTGGACGGATCGCAAAGTAGATGTGTGTGATCGTGAGCAGAACGAACAACGCTCCGCCCAGCCCATGAACGGCATACATCAGTCCCCACGTCTCGTCGGCCAGCAGGTATGCGTTGCGCGCCACCAGCGGAGTGTCGATCCGATAGAGCATCACGAGCCCGGTTGCAATGACAGCCAACCCGGCGACCATGACAGCCGTGTGATACAGCTTGTGGTCGAGCGGATACTTGGCGTGCTTCGGCACGTCCACGTCCTGACCCAGCTGCCGCTTCACCCGCTTGATCGCTTCGCCGATATCACTCGGCCCGAGCCAGATCGACCAGAAGTCGAGAAAGAACGTGGCGTGAATCATGTGGTACACCACCGAGATCGTCAGCAGCACCCCGGACACCCAGTGAATCGTCAGCCAGGCGAACTGAATGCCAATGAGCGGCAAGAAGCCAGTCACAAGAAGCGCAAGCATCGATGCCGCCATGATCCAGTGGAAGGCACGAGCGGCGCCGTTGTGCCGAGTGATCTTCTCCGGAACCGACGCGGCGTCTGCGTCGCCTCCGCCGGCACCCGCGGTATGCGCCCTGGCCAGCTTGGGCACCCACACCGCCGCGTACACGACATGAAACGCGACAAACGCCACAGCGGCCCAGAAGCACAAGTAGAGGACGTCCAGCCCGACCCGAACGAGAACTTCTTGTCCCCAGGGATTCGTACCGTACTCAAAGAGTTCCATCTTTAGGCCTCAAGCTTCAATGCTGCGAATCGACCGTTTGACCAGGTTCCGGAGCAACGCCACCTTGTAGCCGTTGTGGGCCAGCGGCTTCGCGCCCGCCGTCGCCGCCTGCCCCGCACGCTCCGCCAGGTCCTCTGAAACCGACTGGCCCCGCACCACGTCCTCGACCGCCGTCAGCCGGATCGGCGTCGGCGCCATCCCGTTCACCACCACCCGCAGGTCCTCGACCACCCCGCCCGAGACCGTCGCCGCCCGCGCCACGCTCCCTAGCGCAAAATCCCACACCGCCCGGTCCCGACTCTTCTCGAAGTAGAACGACGCGCCCGCCCAGGTCGCCGGCACCCGAATCAGCGTCAGCAGGTCCCCGGGCGCCAACACCGTCATCCGCTCGATGTCCACCTGCGGGCCCACAAAATAGTCCGCCGCCGCCACCGTCCGCGACCCGCCCTGGTTCTCCACCACCAGCTCCGCGTCCAGCGCCACCAACGCCGGCGCCGTATCCGACGGGTTCACCGCCACACACCGGCTCGCCCCCAGCACACAGTGCTCCCGGTTCATCGCCGTCGGGGTATCCGCGTAGCAGATGTTCCCGCCCGCCCGGTAGCAGTTCCACCCGTCCCGGTAATACCAGCACCGCGTGTCCTGGCTCAGGTTGCCCCCCAGCGTCCCCTGGTTCCGGATCTGCGGGGACGCCACCAGCGCCGCCGCCTCCGCCAGCACCCCAAACGACTCGCGCACCGTGGCATCCGCCGCCACCGCACTCAACGTCGCCATCGCCCCGATCTCCACGCCGCCATTCGCCGCGCGGATCTCACTCAGCGACGCCACCGCCCCCAGGTCCACCACCGCTGCTGGCCGCTGCACCCGGTCCTTCAGCCAATCCCACGTGTCCAGCCCCCCGGCCAGCACCCACGCGTCGGCCCCGTAGCGGTCCAACACCCCCAGCGCCTCCGCGGTCGTCGTAGGCTGGAAAAGCTCGAAAGCCGGCATGTTGTCGCGAATTACGGCCATTGGTCTCGTCTCCCTCTATTACTCACTCGCTCCTGGGTTCACACCCGCGCTTCAACTGTTCGCCAACCAGCCTACGCGTGCGCCGTCAGCTTCGAATACGGCTCAGGCAGCCCTTCGAGCCTGGTCAGGATCATGTCCGTCATGATCGGTGACCGGTTGAAATACTCGTCGCCGAGCGCATCGGCAATCGCGCAGATCACGGCTCCGCAGCCCGCCCCTTGCGACGGCTCTCCGATCCCGCGTGCCCCCAATGGGCTGAACGGATCGGGCTCACCGGCCGCGACCCAATCCATCTCATGCTCGGTCGGGACGTCGAGCATCGTGGGCGGTCGATTCGAATAGAACCGCTTCGAGACGTGCAAGCCCCAACGTTTGTCGTAGACCCACTTCTGGCCGAGCGCAGAGCCGAAGCCCTGAATGCCCCCACCGTGCAGCTGGGCGGCGAAGGTTCGCGGGTTGAGAATGGTTCCCGCATCGGACGCGCACTTGTAGTCCTTGAGTTTGATCGCCCCCGTCTCGGTGTCGACCTCGACCTCAGCGAACCCGATGGCATACGACATGTTCCGGCCGCCGGTCTCGAAGTTGTCCTTGGCGATCCCCATCAGCCCAAGCCCAGCGAGAGCCGTGCCCGCCGTCGTGGTCATCTCGTTGATGTCCTCGGGCAGCTCGTGTCCGTCGTATTTGCCACCGAGCGCAATGGCTCGCTGCGCTGCGCGCGCGAAGGTCAGGCCTTGCGACCGGTTCCCGCGCCGAAACACGCGACCGTCCGCGACGTCGTAGCTCTCAGCCGACCCGCCGAGATCGCGTGCGGCAATCTCCTGCAGCTTTCGCTTGGCGTCGAGTCCCGCCGCCCAGTTCGCGCGAGAGTGCGCGTGGGTGGTCATCGACCCTGCCTGTATCGAACTCCACGGAAGGTGCTTGCTGGAGTCGCCCCAGATAACCTCGGCCTGATCCCAATCGGTCTGCAACGCTTCCATCGCGGCCCGCGCCGTATCGAAGACGGACCCGGTGCCAAGGTTGCCAGTCCCCTGTTGGATATAGACCCTGCCGTCGGGACGGATGGTGAGCAACCCGTCCATCCCTGAAACACCCGCAGCATACGAGCTCAGCGCCACGCCGATGCCCGTCACCTTCGATCCGTTGCGCTGGCCGCTCTTGGCCTTCATGCCCTCCCAGTCGAACTGAGTAATGGCCTTGTCCACCGCTTCAACCACGAAGGCGCTCGACGTGTTGCCCTGCTGGCCTTGGCGCGGGCGACCGAAGACCTGCTGGCCGACCGGCGCGTTGATCTTCATCAGCTCCAGCTGGTCGACACCGAGCTGCTTGGCGGCCTTCTGCATCAACGGCGCAACCATCCCCACGACCTGGACGCCGCCCGGTGCTCGCTGCGCCATCCGCGGCGGCGTGTTCGTAAAGACAGACACGCCGCGAAGGCGAATGTTCGGCGGGGTATACATCAGCGACGCCTGTTCGGTCATCGCGTTGTAGTCCCCTTGCGCCCCATAGGGCCCGTTGTCCTGAACCGCAAAAAAGTCGATTGCGGTCACCCGGCCATTGCTCTTGAAGCCAATCCGAATCCGCGCGGCGATGCCGGGTCGTGCCCGGCCAATGAAGTTCTCCTCCATCCGGTTGATCCGCATCATGACCGGCTTGCCCGCCTTCTTCGACAGCAAGCCCGGAATCCCGCTGGTGATCGACCCGAAGATCTTGCTCCCGAACCCGCCGCCGCAGTACTCGGTGATCAACACGACGTCTTCTGGCTCGACACCGACCCACCGTGCCGCGGGGGCGTGGGTCCGAGCCGCACTCTGCGTGGACACATGGAGGTAGCACTTGCCGTTCTGCCAGTACGCCATTGCCGACCGGCTCTCGAGCGGCTGATGTGACGTTGACTGGTGAAACGTCGACTCGTCAATCACGAGGTCGGCCTCGGCCAACCCGGCTTCGACGTCGCCCACTTCCCAATCTTCGATAACCTCGCCGGTGGTCGGCAAGGTGCCGGCATCAATTTGACTCCAGTCAACGTTGTTCCACTTGACCTCCGTGAACTCACGTCCGCTCATCGTGTTGCCTTCCAAGCGGCCGTTTGACCCACCGGGTCGCAGGCTGTCGAGCGGATCGAGCGCAAACGGCAGCGGCTCGAGATCCATCTGAACCTTCTCGATCGCGTCAGCCGCCAGCTCCTCACTCGTCGCCGCGATCGCCAGAATCGGTTCGCCTTCGTACATCGGCTCGTTGGTCAGCATCCGCTCTGCCGGCGCGTCCACCTCCGGCAGGTCGTCCGCCGTCAGGATTGCTTCCACGCCCGGCATCGCCATCGCCGCACTCGTGTCCAAGCTCCGCACCCGCCCGTGCGGCATCGGACTCACCAGCAGCTTCGCGAACAGCATGCCTTCCGCTCGGAAGTCCTCGGCATACTTCGCCCGCCCCGTGACCTTCGCCACCAGGTCCGGCGTCGAGTATTCCTTCCCGATCAGCTTGTAGTCAGCCACGTTAACTCCCTCGTTCAAACGGGGGCTTCGCCCCCGAACCCCTCGCCGTCACTCGCCGGGGCCCAGGGCCCGGCTCCGTTCCGGCGGGGCCGCGCCGTGCGCGGCCTGCTCTACGCTCTCTCACGATTGAGCACCAGCGCACGCTCCGCCACGTTCAAAATCTTGTTGTAGTCCGCACACCGACACAGGTTCCCCGACAGGAATTGCGCCGCCTCCGCCCGCGTCGCGTTCGGCTGCTCCTCGACCAGCGCCGTCATGTTCGTCACAAACCCCGGCATGCAGAACGCGCACTGGAAGCCCTGCTCGTCCACCACCGCCTGCTGCACTGGCGACAGCGTCCCGTCCGCCCCTTCCAGCCCTTCGACCGTCTGCACCGCCCGGCCCCGCACCTGGTGCGTCAGCAGCGAGCACGAGTAGTGCGGCACCCCGTCCACCAGCACCGTGCACGCCCCGCACTCCGACCGGTCACACCCAATCTTCGTGCCCGTCAGCCCCAGCTTGTAGCGCAGCGTCGTCGCCAGCGTCTCCTGCGGCAGCACATCCACCCGCCGCTGCTGCCCGTTGACCGTCAGCGTCACCAGCCGCTCGACCGCCCCCGGCGCCTGCGCCCGCGCCACCGCGCCATCCTTGAACACATAGCTCGACGCCGACACGCTCGCGCCCGTCGCAATGACCCCCTTGATGAAGGTCCGGCGCGAAAAACTGTCGTCGGCTGGTTGCTGCTCCTGAATCTGTTCCACGTCTCCCATGAGACGACCTCCTCGACGCAACCCAGATCGGAGCCTGGGCGCAGGAAAACCTAGAGGGTGTGTGAACTTTTGAAAGTGGGAGTCTACCACGGATTTCAAGCGGGAACCCTCAAAGAACTCGCCAGGTTTCGCCGTCGATCCCAGACGAACCAGCGGAACTTTGCTGGCCTTGCGCCCGTCAACATACATACGTATGATTAAAACGATCGTTTAACTACCTGGAAAGGCTAGTAGTGATCTCGAAGAAGATAGCTGTCGACACCAAAGAGCGCATCTTGGATGCGGCCGAGCAGCTATTTGGCGACCTTGGATTCAAGGCCACATCGCTGCGTGACATAACGACCGAAGCCGGGGTCAACTTGGCGTCCGTCAACTATCACTTCGGCTCCAAGGAGGCGCTCTTGGGAGAGGTGTTCGACCGCCGCTTCGCGCCGGTGAACGAGAGCCGGCTCGAGCGACTGTCGGAGGCCGAAGCGCTACCGGCCCTGGGTCGTGCACAAGTGGAACGAATCGTACGAGCCTTCGTCAGCCCGCTGTTCGAAATGCTCGCCGAGCGCGGGGACGCGGGCAAAAAGTTCCTCCGGCTTGCGGGCCGGATTCACATCGAGACCGATGAGATCCGAGTCGTTTTGCTCAAGCAGCTGGAACCCCTCCTCGCGCGCCGAGCAAGCTCCACACACCGAAGTCGCCATCGACGAGCGACCGGAGCCCGTCTCCGGCGGTTCCGGTAGACGCGGTTAGCGAGATCCGTGGAAGGAGGTCGCGTCGCGCGATGCCGGACCGGGTGACGGCGGCGGCGAGCTGTCGTTCCGCCGACACCAAGTCTGGGCGGCGTGCGACAAGATCGGACGGAAGGCCGGCTGGTACTGACGGGGTGATCGTCGGCAATCGGGACGGCGTCTCGATCGCTCGTCCCGCGTAGCGCCCCATGAGCACCTCGAGTTGACGCGTGGCAGCATCGAGCTGT
>CBDCGH010000014.1:0-116218 GCA_965216615.1 Vicinamibacterales bacterium
CCCAGCACGACCTGACTCGGCGTATGCCCCGTTCGAGACGCCTGGCGCGCAGGGTGATGCGCATACCGTGGCCCACAGACGGCGGCCCGATCCTCTTCCAGCATGGCTTCGAGTACCTTCAGGCCAGACACGACGACCAGCTCCTGGAGCTCGGCCTGCGTATCAATGAGGATATCGACCAACGGTAGGTGCCGTGGCGTCGGGGATATCGATTGGCGACGGCGAGGGACTGTGCGAGACGGCTTCTTCATGGCGGCTCCTTGCTGGGAGGCTTGCACCTCGGTTTCGTCACCGGTCGTATAGCACGACCAGTGAAGAGCCGCCGCTTCAAATTTCAACAGCTACTGGGACATCCCCCGGTACGGTTCAGAGAACACGCCATCGTATGGGCCGACCCAGCTTTGTCACAGGCGGGATCCAAAACCACAGCATCCAAAGACTGCTAAGAACATAGACGGAAATGAATGCAAGTCGCTCAGTGAGCGTCATGAAATCCGAGGTAATCGAGAGGCCTCTAGCAGCACCAATGCCGATCCAGACCATTAAGAGCATGCCGACCAAGCGCCATCGCAACCTGCCGACACGACCTCCTACGTCAAGCCGGTACATCAATGCAGCCACCATGCAGATCAGTAGGACGAACCACCTAACCCGAAGCGATCAAGACCATAGGGTGCGTCGATATTGCGAAAATCGAGGAAGATAGAGGTCACAACTACGCGCTGCCAGAGGTATGGGCCAGCGACAAAGATCAATAGCGCAGCCAGTGTCCAGCGAATGGCTATTGGCATCCGCGACGTAGTTGGCGGGTTCTCATGCTCTTCTACCACGCCGAAAGAAAAGCACGTTTGCTGCCAGCCAACAGGGGGGTGACAACACACGCACGCGGCACGTTATCTCCCTTCTCTCGGAGCCTTTTCTCACCCCTCCGGCCGACAAGGCCAGCACTGTGGGATCCGTGGTTCGTCTGCGGCTCGATAACCTCAGGTGACTGAGTCGGTCAATGCCCAGACACCTACGCGCCGGCTCTGGCGGACCGTTTGCTCAACCGAAGATGTGCGGATCTACCTCGCCGATCTGGGTCACAACGCCGTGACCGTCAGCTCTGATGTCTACCCGCAGATGGCACGCCCTTCGGCCACGCAGACGGACGCCGGCACGCACAGGTGATCACTGGCTGCCTTCGACGCCGAGTACGGACTCGATGGGTTGTAGGCCGTGCCTTCCGTAAAGACGCCATCCTCACCGAGCGAGCCGTACACTTCGTCGGTGCTGACGTGGTGAAACAGACGATCGGGATCACGCTCGAGGCCCCGAAACGCCTCGAGCAGCTGAAAGGTGCCTTCGATGTTCGTGCGGATGAAGTCCTGTGGCGACACGATGCTGCGGTCCACGTGGCTCTCCGCGGCGAAGTGCACGACCAGATTCGGCTGGACGGCATCGAACAGTGCCCTCACCGCGGGACCGTCCAAGACGTCCAACCGCTCGAATCTGTAGTTGGGCGCGTCTGCGACCCTGCTCAGATTCGACAGATTCGTTGCATAGGTCAGCTTGTCGACGCAGACGAACTCGTGCTCCGGGCACCGCAACACGAACTGATTGATGAAATTGGAGCCGATGAACCCAGCTCCGCCGGTGACGAGGAGTCTCATGCGCCGAGAAGCTTGCTCTGGATCACATAACTTTAGGGCACTACCGGACTATTTTTAAAGCGGTCACGCCGACGTTCCGCCCGCACGAGCCCACTAATGCTCTACCGCTCGACGGCGTCCACGCAGCCACCAGCCGGCACAGAACGCGCATCCTACCACCGAAAAGAGCGCCGTCAGTCGTTGCGGTGTGCCCACGAAGTCCGTCAGGCGTACCCACAGCGTCCGCGGTGGTCCCTGGACGATCGCTCGGTGCCTGGAGGGGGTAAACTCGCCGGAAGAGACTTCGCCAATAGTGTGGACCTCGACATCGACGTCCGGCGCACGCACGGTGACTTCGAGGAAGTTGTCGAACTGCGCAGACAATACGCGGCTCGGCTCGAGGATCTGGAGCATCCCCAGGCTTACGGGATACTCGATCGAGGTTTGGAAGTAGCGAACGCCGTCGCGCTGTACGGTCGAGAACTTCAGCGGCCCATAGTAACCCGAAAATACGGCCTTGATTCTCGCCTGCGCCAGCAGGGGGTGGATGTCGGTCCACCAACGCCCCTCGTCAGGCTCCCACCAGAGCAGGTGATGCATGAAGACGAAAGTGGGCGTGGATGACGAGCGTTTCAGCTCGTTGTCGAGCCAGCTTCGCTGGTCATCGTCGAGGTCCTTGCCTCGTACGTATCGAAGACGCTCCTGAATCAGTGTCCTCATCATCGTCGTCGGGGATCCATGTGCTCGAGAGAAGCAGCAGGCGGGCTCCTGTCTCCGACACGGCCCGCGGAAGCTCGCCGTAGCGTCGCAACCAGATGTCACGCGTTCCTGCGTCGCTGATATCGTGGTTTCCGGGCACACGATAGATAGGGACGTCCAGCACTGCGAGAGCGTCGTCGACCTCGTTCCACTCACGCTCCACCCGCTCAAGGCCGCGTGGCGTGGTAAACAAATCACCCCAAATGATGTCGCCAGTCAACACGACGAAGGCCGGGTTCAGCGCGCGTACTTCGTCGAGCAGCTCGGGTAGCTTCGGGTTGAAACCACCGGGGGAATGGCCCCGGATGTGACCCAGAACCACGAATCGGACGTCCACATCTTCCCCGCCAGGATGTGCCGCGAGCGGGCTCGTCAGCAGCACGGCGGCAGCGGCGGCAACCAGCAGCGGCTGATTCATCAGCTCCCCTTACGCTCAACCCTGCCAGGTGACTGGATAGGCGGCCACGGAACGCAGTAAGAGCCGGGCTGCGCGTACGACTGACAGTCCGGTGCTACGCTGGACCTGTCTCAGCCCCGGCGTCGGCGCGACGCGTACGGTCACGCGGTGATAGCGGTCCGCCGGGAGTGGCAATTCCGCCACGACGAAACGCGACGGGTCGGACGCAACGCCGACCGCTCGGCTCACCCGGCCGCGCTCGCCTTCCGCGTCGAGCCACACCTGCTGAATATCGCGGCCAGCGAGCTCCATGACGAGCAGCGCGCCGCCTGGTTCGGTCAGATCCCATGACACATCACGGGTGATGGCACTTGTTCCGCCCTCGACCTCGACCACAAGTACGCCACGGCGCTTCTCGAGTCGCGTCATGCGTGATTCCCCGGCCCACCCGTCCGCGACGCTTTCGAGGTCGTCCACGAACCGAAACTCCTCGATTGGTGGCGCAGGCGCCCTCGTCCGCCAGCTAGCTGGCACCCCGAGGCGCGGCGCCTCGACGTCGGACCCCAGGCGTCGGTGAGCCATGGCAGCTCGACCGGCGACGGCATGACCGTCGGCGTGACGTCGAGTCCCGCCACCCCAAGGGCTGTCAGCCGCGATGTCGCGTCGCCGTCGAACGCCGTCGAACGCCGTCTCGTTGTCCTTCAACAGCGTGTTCGCGATGAACCCCAACCCACTACTCCCGTAGCGCCAGTTCTTGACGTGAGACCCGAGTCCTACTCCAGAGCCTCGAATCTCGCAATTCAGGATGATGGGAGATGAGCGGTCCTTGATCTCGATTCCAATGACGGAGTCTTGAATCACGTTCGCAAAGATGATCGGGTCGCTCGCTTCCCCGACCGAGATGCCCTTATCGCCAGTATTGCGAATCCGGTTCCCGACGATCGTCGGTGCCGACGTCATGAGGTCGATGGCATCACCCCGACTGCCTTCGAAGACGTTGTGGGAATCTGGCCTGTCGACAGGTCGAGGTCGACCGCATCTCCGTTGGCGTCCGCGAACACGCTGTGCGTCAACGTGATGTCCGCGTGCAACGCATGGAAGGTGTCGTCGCTGCGACGATTCTCCGCGAAACGGACCGAGTCGAAAACGACGTCGTGCGCTCGCTGCACGTTGACCATGCCAGTGTACTCGATTCCGGTCGACCAGCGCTCCACCGCCCCCGACGTCGGGAGATTGTGGCTGCGCAGACCGCAGTCTGATGGGTCTTTGATAACTGAATACTCGCGTTGCACCCGGCCCGGTGTGCCGGGCCGGGCCGGGTGCGCGTTACTCGGTGGGGACCATACTGCCAAGCCTGAAGCGCGAAGCGGCGGACCGTATGGACGAGGTCCTCGGCGCAAGTCTAGGACCTAGTGGATCGAATAAGCCCCGGACTGTAGGGCCCCGCGAGCGACGGAGCCGGGGTGTGGGGAAGAGCCCCACCTAAGCAAGCCACCAGACTTCTACTCGATATTCGGCGCTATGGCGGGGCTCCGCGCTGTCGGGTGTCGCCGGATCAGCAAAGGCTGTGTGGAAGCAGCTGCGGACGTCACCATCCAGAAGTCGTTTGTGATCCTGGCACGGCGGAAGGACGTGGAGCGTGCGGCCGTCGGTGACAGCGATCACGGAGACCTCTCTCCCGGCGAGCCGCTCCTCGACAACGACACACTTGCTGGCTTTGCCGAAGGCCTTGTCAACCATTATTCGCCGGATCGCGTCGCACGCCTCCGCCGTCGTCTCGGGAACGATCACGCCCTTGCCCGCGGCCAGGCCCGCCGCCTTGATCACCGGCGGCTGCTGCCTGCTCGAGACGTACGCGAGCGCCTGCTCGGCGTCGGTGAACTCGCGCCCGTCGGCTGTGGGCACAAGGGCCTCGCGAAGCAGCGTCTTGGCACCATGCCTTGTCCGCTTCGAGACGAGCGCCGTCCTTGCGCGGGCCGAAGACCAGCCGTGAGTCGGTGGTGAGCGCGTCGGCGAAGCCCTCTGCAAGAGGGGCCTCGGGCCCGACGACGACGAACCCGATGTCGTGGCGGTCACAAAACTGCTCGAGCCTGTAGATCTCCTTGATGTCCACGGGCACATCAACAGGCGTGCCGAGCGCCGCCAGCCCCGGGTTCCCGGGGTGGGAGACGAAGAGTGTTCCCAGTCGATCGGAGCGACAGATCGCGGCCGCGAGAGCGTGCTCGCGCCCGCCCCCGCCGATGAGCAGCACGTTGAGTCTTTCGGGCATTCTGGGCATCGCCCGATGGTAGGCGGCCGCGCCCGCGGCTCAGGGGCGAACGGGTTAGGCGCTTGATTCTCGTGTGCGTGGCGGCCTAACCTATCCATCCTGATTGCGGGGTAGAGCAGTCTGGTAGCTGGTCGGGCTCATAACCCGGAGGTCGCAGGTTCAAATCCTGCCCCCGCTATTCACAAAGAAGCCAACCCTCTTCGTGATCGGAGAGGGTTGTTTCGTTTTGGCGGTGGACGGGCGGGAGGGCGGATTCGGGCGCTGACGGCTCCCGGCTGGTGAACGGCGAGTCGCCGGAGTGGCGGGCACAACGGCAGAGGGTCTCTACAGGTTCTCTATGCCGCCGAGAGACAGAGTGCCCGGACTTGTCTCACCATTGTGATGCGAGCACAGGTCGAATAGCATCTCGTTTCGATGTTGAATCGCCTCCGTCTCTCGCACGACTATGCGAGCGGCCGGCGTTGAATCTTCTACCGTCGCGCAGCAACACTGATACAGGAAGACCGTTGCATGGCATCCACAAGAGTCGCAGCCAAGACCGCCAAAGACATCCTCACTGAACTCGAAGCGCTCGGCGACGAGAAACGCCGCAAGTTCAACGCCAGGGTCGGGCCTGATGGGATTCCCGGCGCACCTCTGGACAAGCAGTTCGGCGTCAAGACCGGCGACATTTGAAAGTTGGCGAAGAAGATCAAGACAGATCACGAACTCGCGCTGAAGTTCTGGAAGACCGACAACATCGACGCCCAACTGCTGGCCATCCTCATCATGCAGCCGAAGGAAGTGTTCGCCCAGGAACTGGACACGCTGGTGCGCGAGGCCCGCTTCGCGTGGGTCGCGGACTGGCTGCAATCGTACATCATCAAAGAGCAACTCCCCGCCGAGAAGGAGGCGCTTCGCGAGCGATGGATGAAGACGACCGAGAAAGACACTTGGGCCGCACGCGCCGGCTGGCATCTCACCGCGTCGATGATCAACAAGGGTGAAGACGGCGTGGATGTGACCGGCTTGCTCGATCGCATCGAGAAGGAGATGCCCAAAGCCGCTCCGGAGACGAAGTGGACGATGAACAACACTTTGGCCGCGATCGGCGTCAAGCATGCCAATCACCGCAAGCGCGCGATCGCGATCGGCGAGAAGATCGGTCTATACAAGGACTGGCCGATGTCGAAGGGCTGCACGATCCCCTACGTGCCGGTATGCGTGGACGCGATCGTGAACGGGAAGGGCTGACGTTCAAATGGTGCTTGCCTCGTACGGGTCAAGGCCAAGCTACTGCGATGAGCCGACGCCGCGGTTACACCGGTAGATAACCCAACGGTCTCTGAACTTGCCGGCATCGGAATCCGACTCGTCTCGCTGTCTGAGCCGCCGAATCCTGTCCCGAACACGGTTGCGCCCGCACTACTTCCAACGAAACAACCCTCGGCGAGAAGATGGCCGGCCTCTGCCGGGAGTTCGGGATTTCTCGCAAGACCGGCTACAAGATCTACGAACGCTACCAGCACTGCGGCCTGGAAGGCCTGACCGACCGGAGCCGGCGGCCCTATCGCCATGCCAACCAGCTCCCGCTCCAAGTCGAGACGCTGATCGTTCGGCTCAAGAAAGAGTATCCGCGCTGGGGGGCACCGAAGATCCGCGAGCGGCTCCGGCGCCGGTATCCCGACGTCCGCTGCCCGGCTATCAGCACCGTCCACGCCGTCCTGGACCGGCACGGCCTGGTGACCCGCCGGAAACGCCGGCGCTACCGGGCCACCGGCACCGCGCTCTCTCGGCCGGCGACCCCCAACGAGCTCTGGTGCGCGGACTACAAGGGCGAGTTCATGCTCGCGGACCGGCGCTATTGCTATCCGCTGACGATTACCGACTTCGCCAGCCGCTACCTCATCACGTGTGACGCGTTGGCGACCAGGCGCGAGATGTATGCCGTGACCGTCTTTGAGCGAGCGTTTAAGGACTTCGGGCTGCCTCGGGCCATCCGGACCGACAACGGGGTCCCCTTTGCGAGCCCCAAGGCGCTCTACGGCTTGAGTCGGCTCGCCGTCTGGTGGTTACGCCTCGGGATCGACATCGAGCGCATCAAGCCCGGGCACCCCGAGCAGAATGGCCGCCACGAGCGGATGCACCTCACGTTGAAGACCGAGGCGACGCAGCCCGCCGCGGCCAACTTCCTCCAACAGCAGGCCCGCTTCGATGCCTTCCTCGAGCGGTTCAACCAGGAACGCCCGCATCAGGCCCTCGGCATGAAGGTCCCCGGCGAGCTCTACACGAGGTCGCCCCGACCCTATCGCGGCGTGGGCGAGCTGGACTATCCGTTCCACGACTGGACGGCCACGGTGACCCACTGCGGCCGCATCTGTTACCAGCGACGGAAGATCCACCTCCGTCAGGTCTTCGCCGGCCAACAGGTCGGCGTCAAACAGGTCAGCGACCACATCTGGCTCGTCAGCTTCATGCACTACGATCTCGGTTACTTCGATCATGAGACATGCAGACTCGAGCCGATTGAGAACCCGTTTAGCCCAAGAGTGTTACCTATGTCTCCGGAATGATCTGTAACCCATGTGTCCGGAATGGACCCCAACTAGTGTGGCGTCCCCAACGGGATTCGAACCCGTGTCTCAGCCTTGAAAGGGCCGTATCCTAGGCCTCTGGACGATGGGGACGATTCGAAATTGCGGAGTTCAAGTATAGCGCAGGGGTGCGCACCAACTATCTGACGGTCTCCCGTTCGTCCGGCAGTTCGCGCAATACCAACGCCGCTAGTTGCGGTCCAGGGGGGCGGGTGGGGGCCGACTAGCAACCGACGAATGCCGCCAGCGTGGAACCAGCGAGAATCCCAGCTCGCGTGCGTTTCGGCGGATCCGCTGACCAATGACCAAGCGCTAGGACTGCAATCCCGGGCGGCACGAGCCGAGAGCGCGCTTGCGAGGTGAAGCGGGTCAAGCGTCCGAACCGGTTCGTGCGGAAGAGCTGGCGAGCCCCCTCAGCGATGTTCTGGTGCACCCGTCGGATGTTGCTGCCGCTCAGCGCGTTCGGCGTCAAGTAGATCCTGCGAACGGCGCCCCTTCGCCATCGGACGAAGGGGCTCGCAACTCGGCTATCACCAGTCCGCGATTTGTCGCAAGTACGCGTTGTCCGCTTGCAGAGCCAGGAGCTCACTCAAACGCGACTCAAGCTCGGCGGCATCGATGCTTCGCATTCTCCAAGTCGAGCGTTGTTACCCTCGCAACTAACCTTAATGCGTCATTTTTCTGAGCGAGCAATGACGCTTTGGGATTGAAAAAGGCCTTCCAGTGTGGTTGAAAGGTGGTGCAACCCAACGCCTTCTTCCACACATGAAAGGCCACTGCCCGTGAGACGAAGAAAATCCGATTTGCATGCCCGTGTCAATAGGAATCTGCCGCTGGAGTTCGATGACGTTCGCCTCACGTCGTACGCCGGGCTGGAACTCTTGGAGCGCTACCTGCGCACCCGTCGCTTCAATCAGCTGGTGCGCGAGGCGTTTGCCGACCTGCCGCGCTGGGGCGACTTCGGGGTGGTGGTGATGGTGCGGGTGTTCGTCGGGTTGGTGATCGTTGGCGGCCGGCGCCTGCGGCATCTGGCCTACGTCGCCGACGACCCGATCTTCCAGCGGTTCGGCAACGTGCGCGTCGTGCCCACCGCGCGGACGTTGAGTCGGTGGCTGCGGCACTTCACGATGCGGACGGTCACCCGCTTCCAAGCCCTCAACGCGGCCGTCGTGCGCCAGCTGCTGCCCACGCTGGGGCTGCGCACCTGGACGGTCGATGTGGACGGCGTCGTCGTGTGTCGCTACAACCCGCACGGAAGGTGGGCTACTACCCAGGCACCTCGAACGACCCACATCCTGCGGCGCGGGCAACGTCCACGATGGGAACAACCCGTTCACCAGCCGAAGGTCGCCCAGCTACGCCCCGATCATGGCGCACCAGGATGGCCGTTGCAGGAGCGGAGGATGTCCCGGCCCACATCGGCGGCTCGGGTGGGTCAAGCCTGCTCCACCTCCGTAATCGGTCGGCGCTGATCTCGGGCGTCCAGCTGCGGCATATCTGATGGGAAGCCCCTTGGGCCTGCCGTCGACCCAGCGCAACATCATCTGGCCGCGGGCGTTGCTGTGGCCGCAGCTGATGGTCGGGCTGCGCACGGGCGGGGCCCGGCTTGCGGTGGCCGCATGCGGGCGATGGGGCGTCTTGACGTCCCGCTCTGATAGGCGCGGATCGTGCTGCGGCAGGTTGCAGGGCCGGCGAACACCGCGTGACCGGGCTATGCCATCAAAGTCCCGTTCTATCGCTGGCTCGGCGCCGACCCCCAACGCGGATCGATGTGGACACCGTGCAGCGCTCGTACATGCGAGGCCGGGACGCTCTTACTCACGTCCCGGGACCTGGGTGCCGCGGGTGGACCAACAGCCTCGACGGTGCGCCGCCGCGGCGCCATCGTCTGGACCGGCTTCGCCGAGCGGCCGGGCGCGGAGACGCACCTGGCACATCGCCGTGCGTGACCGTGACCATCTATCGGAAGAAGGTCCACCACCGGGCCACCAAGAACTATCAGCTCGACCTGTTTGATCCTAACGATGGGCACTACGAATACTCGGCGGTCACGAGTAACCTCGCGCTGACGGTCCGCAACGTGTGGTACTTCGCCTGTGGGCGGGGCAACCACGAGAAGACCATCGCGCAGCTCAAGACCGGGCTGGCCTTCCACAGCGTCCCGACCCAGACCTACGCCGCCAACAGTGCGTGGCAGCAGCTCGTGGTGCTCGCCCACAACCTGTTGACGAACTTCCAACTCGAGACGGGCGCCCCGCCGCGGCGCCGCACCCGGAAGCACACCGTCGTGCCCCTGCTGCAGAGCGTGCAGACGCTCCGCTTCGAACTGTTTCATCGGGCCGCCCTGCTGGTCCGCCCCGGTGGCAAGACGCGGTTGCGGATGACCGACAATCTCCCGACGCGTCAGACGTTCACCCGCATTGCCAACGCCCTCGCGAGCGGCTGAGTTTTTGACGCATTAGGGCTAACACCAGCGCCTCACCGTGACGGCAAGAATGCCAGCCCCCAACATGTAGAGCGTCGCTGGCTCAGGAACAGGCGTGGGACCAGGTCCCGGACCAGGCGTGGGCGGGATCGTCGCCGGACCTATTCCAGGCGAAGGCATCCCGACGATGAAGTCCGCAAAGTTGTCTCCAGTGTTGGCGCCGAGGAGGTCGCGGGACAGACTTGATCCCGCTGCAGCGTCGACGGCCGCTAGGCCGAAACCGGCATTGTTGACCCCGGCGTCACCGTACTGGAGGGCGTCGACGATGGTGGCGAACGGATCAATCAGCTGGACCGCGTCGGGGCCGTTCTGCCAATCGACGTTGGCGGTGAAGTCTTGGACACCGGCCAGCGATGCATTCGCGGAGCCGGTGGCGATGACGAGGAGGCCGTCAGCGGGGATGACAGCGCCAGTAAGGTCGATGGTTCGATAGGAGGAGCCAGTGCCGCCGTTTATGCCCAGGAGCGACCACCCGTCGAGCGACATCCCTGCAAGTCCGAAGATTTCGGTGAACACTCCCGCAGCGTCTGTACCGGAGGCGTCGTAGAGGACCTCCTGAATGATTGGAGCGGCTTGGACGGACCGCGACGTGAGACCAATGCTGGCGAGACAGGTGATGACAAATGCGGCGGCCATGCCGGCGCGCCGTTGTGAGGACGACTCTTGAATCACGAATACCTCCCGGGCTTGAGTGGACGGCCCCAATCGGCCGGCCATCGAAGCCAGAGGTGTCGCAACGGATGTGCCCGAGGTTGGATGCTCGCGCGCACTGTGGGAGCGCACCGTTAAGGTCAAGATCAACAGCCAGTTGGCGGGCCGCGCACCAGCGCGGCCAGGGGCGACCATGTGGTCGGGCTCGCGGGAACTGCGATAGACGGGGCAGCGAGGCGTGGCAGAAGTTGAGGGAGCGTCGCGGCGGAGACTAGATCCCGACCCGACGGCGCTTGTCAGAGAACTCCGGGGCCTCCTTCAAGCAAGTCCCCAGGATTCCAAATGACGTGAGCATGGCGCGGAGGCCCGTCCGCCTGACGCCGGCCCCTGGTCCGTCGGCAAGCTGATAGCCGCGCCCATCTTCAGTGACGGCGGTCTTTTCCCAGGCCTGAAACAGCCGACCCTACACGCTGTTGAGCACCTCGCGCATGACGGGACGCCCCTTGGTGGGATACCAGAAGGTGTCGTGATAGAGCACGCTCGCGAGATAGGCCCACGGCGCGAGCACGGTCTTGAGCGACCACTCAACGGGCTTTCGAAGTGGGCCCCAATAGATCTTGCGCTGCATTTTCGAGGCGAAGGTCATCTTCTTGAACGGTCCTTCGAAGTGCCAATTCTGCGCACCGGCTTCGTGGTCGCCGACGATCTCGATCTCGCGCGGATCGCCGCAGCCGAGTCCCGCGTCATGCGCGAGCCGGATGAACTTGATCGACAGCGGATCGAATCCCATGAGCTTCGCGGCGACGGCATCAAGGGCCACTTGATCGGCGCTCGCGAGGATGACGTTCTTGACATGCGGCACCATGCACCGGGGTCCCGGTCCGTCACCGGCGAACGTGCCGTCCATGACCGCGAAGAGCCCGCGGTGGATCTTCTTCTGAATCATCAACAGGTCGACGAGCGTTTCGTGAATGACCGGGTGGGTCCAATGCCTGTGCTCGTTGAGCAATCCGCCGAACGCGTTTTTCATCGCGCCGGTCGTGGTGGTGAAGACGTGCGTCTTAATCGTCGGCAGATGGATGATGTTCTCGCCAATGAAGCGCTTTGGGATCAGAAACCCCTTGGGGAAGACCTCGTTCAAGCAGAGGAACTTCTTGGTGAGGTCGCCGACAGCATCATGGACGTCGACCCATTCCTCACCCTCGTATAGATGAAGGTTGCGAAGGCCGTGCGCCTCGACTACGTCGAGCTGTTTGTTCTCGCGCTCGCCAAGGTGCGCGTCGATGACGACGGTCCGGTTGTGACATGCATGGATGAGCGACGAGTCGTACCCGTCCTGCTTCATGGCGCGAATGACGCCGTCGAGTTGCCACGGGGTCGTCGAGCTTCCTGGAAAGAAGAAGTGCCAGGAGATGTTCACCTTGAGCGCCGTGTCGACCGTCCTGTCGACCACGTCCTGGTACCCGGCAAGGTTGAGCAGCTCGTGGTAGTCGGCGATGACGCTGGAAGGCTGTGCCTTGAGGATCGCGACTTGCGAGCGTGCCATTGGCTTCAGTCTACCGTTGTCGTTCGAAGGATGTCACTTGCTACGATATGCGGACCCGTCTTACGGTGTATCGGCCGATTGCTGACGGCCGTGAACTCATGAACTGCCTGAATCGCCCGAACCGAACGAAGCACGGTGTCGCCGCGGTCCTCTTCCTGGCGCTCATCCCAATGGGCTGTGGTGACGGAAGCTCACACTTTGAGTTTCGACATACGGGCAGCCTGGGCGAGGTTCGGTCGTTCGTGGCCTCCACCACAGATCCCGAAATCATCGCTACGGCGCGGGAAGAGTTGGCCCTTCCAAGGCGCGAGCGGAGCCTCTTTATCTATGGGCCGGTCGCCAAGGGCGACGGTGGGGTCAATCAGGGGTGGGGCTGGCACTTCGTGCCGAGCAGATGGGAGTTGGTCCATGAGAGTCTGGAGATCTGCGACGCCGACCCGGATTTTCTCGAGGTGACGATCCAGGACTGGCTCAAGAAGATCGGCCGGTACTGCCCGTGGTCCGCGCGCCTCGCCGAAGAACGATAGAGCCTGTCGTCCGCCCGACACTTGGCGGCGTGCGCGTCCGTCGTCGCCATGGCATTCACGGGAAGATCCGCGTACTGCCGGCTCGCCCGACGACGGTACGCCGTTTGCGCTAGATACCGGCATGACCGCCGTGATGACAGCATCAGCGCCTCGGGACCTCAGGGCCTCACTTCCGCGTCTCGACGTGGGCGCCATCCGTTCGATGGACCTCGAGCGGTTCCGACCCTTCGTTGCCGATATCTACACCAAGTACTTCTGGATGGATGCCGGTGCGGAACACTACAAGCTCCTGGCCTATCTGTCGACGTGCTATCGCGACTCGACTTTCGTCGATCTTGGAACTGACAAGGGATGCTCGGCGTTGGCCCTATCGTACGAACTGTCGAACCGCGTCGTGTCGTATGACATCGAGAACCGCCGCGTCGCACCAATCGAGCTTCCCAACGTCGAGTTCCGGGTAAGGGACGCCCTCGAGGATAAGGACACGATCCTGTCGGCCCCTCTGATCATGCTCGACACGGCCCACGACGGTGTGTTCGAGCAGCGGCTGTACGCCAGGCTGGTCGAGTGGCGCTACGAGGGTCTTCTGCTGCTTGACGACATCTACCTGAATCCGGTCATGCAGAGCTTCTGGGACAAGATTGGTCTGGAGAAGATCGACCTCACCCCGCTCGGGCACTGGTCGGGCACCGGGCTGGTCCGATTCGACGGCGCACGCGACGCATAGCGACCGGTCCTACCCACCGGCTCTACGGATAGGTGTAGGTCGCCGATAGCCCCAACGGAATCCCCAGCGCCCAGTACGCTAGTAGGAAGAGTGTCCACGTCCCCAATAAACTGATCGAGTAGGGCAGCATCAGCGACGTGATCGTGCCGATGCCGGTGCTCTTTACCCATCGTTGCGAGAACGCGACCACCAGAGGAAAGTACGGCATCAGCGGAGTGACGATGTTCGTGCTGGAATCGCCGATGCGATACGCGGCCTGCGTGAGCTCCGGCGAGAGTCCCACCTGCATCAGGACGGGTACGAAGATGGGCGCGAGCAAGGCCCACTTGCCTGAGGCCGACCCAGCGACCAAGTTCACCGCGGTAGCGAGACCGATGATGCCGACGATCGTCACGCCGCCGGGTAGGCCGAGGAACTGCAGGAAGTCGGCGCCGAGCACAGCCAGCAGAGCACCGAGATTCGAACGGCCAAAGGCAGCGGTGAACTGTGCGCAAAAGAAGATCATGACGAGGTAATAGCTCATAGTCTCCATCGACTTGCTCATTCCCTTAATGAGGTCACGATGGCTCTTGACGGTGCCGGCGACGTAGCCGTAGACGGTGCCGGGCACAAGAAAGAGGATGAAGATGAGCGGCACGATCGACTGCATGAGCGGCGCGCTGAAGGCGGTGATCTGGCCGTCGGGAGACCGCAGCGGAGACTGAGCGGGCAGTACGGCCAAGACGAGGGCAACCAGCGCGACTACGACGACGCCGACGCCGGCCCAAAGTGCTGTGACCTCCCGAGGGGTATTGGGATCAAGGGTCGTCAGCTCCGCTTCGTCGCCGTCGACAGGGACCGATCGAAGCCGAGGCTCAATGAGACGATCGGTGATGTACCAGCCAACCAAGATGACCAACACACTCGAGGCGCTGGTGAAGGCCCAGTTGCAGAGCGGATTCACTTCACGGTTGACGTCGATGATCTGCGCCGCCTGCTGCGTGAATCCCTGAAGCAGCGGGTCGATGCCCGACGGGATGAAGTTGGCGCTGAATCCTCCTGACACGCCCGCAAACGCGCAAGCGATGCCCGCCAGCGGGTGGCGCCCTGCGGCGTAGAAGATGACCCCGCCCAATGGAATGACCAGCACGTAGCCGGCGTCGGCCGCGGTGTGGCTGACGATGGCAACAAGCAGGAGCATCGGCGACAGGAGGCTCTGTTTCGTTACGCTCAGCAGGGCCTTCAGGAGCGCGTTGATGAAGCCGGTGTGCTCGGCGACACCGACACCGAGCAGAGCGACAAGCACGACCCCGAGCGGAGCGAAGCCGGTGAACGTCGTCACCATGCTCGAAAGGAAGCCCGCCAGGCTCTCGCCCGAGAGTTGGTTCTGAATCTGAAGTGTTCGTGCCCCGGCGGTCGATGGCACGCTGAACTCGTAGCCGGCGAGCCAGGCTGAGGCAATCCAGACGACCGCGAGGGCGATGACGAACAGCGCCGCCGGGTCAGGGAGACGATTACCGACGCGCTCGACCCAGGCGAGGAAGCGGTACACGATGCCGGCGGGCCTCTGGTGGTGGTCGGCAGCGGGGGAGTGCTCAGCGTCGGTCATCGTCGCCTCTGGACCGGTACGTTACCCTGGTTCGCGGCAGTTACAAAGCTGGTTCGGGTATGCTGCGCTGATTCTGGTTGGACGGGCTGTGAGCGATAGAAGGATTCAGATCGACGCACATGGGTTGACGGTCGTGGCGGCGCTCAACGACTCGGACACGGCCACCGCGCTGTGGGACCAGTTGCCGATCACCGGGCAGGTGCAGACCTGGGGAGACGAGATTTACTTTTCGATCCCCGTTGAGGCAGCGGAAGCTCCGGATGCCAAGCCAACCGTCGACAAGGGCGCGGTCGCCTACTGGCCGCCTGGGAGCGCGCTGTGTCTTTTTTGGGGCCCGACGCCGATGAGCCAAGGCGACGAGATACGCCCTACGAGCGTAGTGAACGTGGTCGGTCAGATCCAAGGGGACCCGGAGGTGCTTGGCGACGTGCCAAGCGGGGTAGAGATTGCGGTGTCTCGAGTCAGCGGGTCGTAGCGGGATGGACGTCATCATGAAGAAGCAGCCAATTCTTGCCGCTCTCAGCCTGGTGAGTAAGAAACGTGTGGCGGTCGTGCTCTTCTCGGTGGGTGCCGCTCTGGTGGCGGTAGCCTCGGGGAGGGCGCAGGCGCCATCTAACGTGAGCGACGGACCCCGCTATGCGGATGGGACCAGCCTCGTTCGTCCGGATGACTACCGCGGGTGGAGCTTTCTCAGCTCCGGACTAGGCATGACGTACCAGGCCGAGAGCGGCGCGGAGGACGGCGGGCCCGAGCTCTTCCAGAACGTGTTCGTCAACCCGTCATCGTATCGACACTTCATGGAATCCGGTCGATGGCCGAATCGAACGGTCTTCGTGCTCGAGCTGAGGCAGGCCGAGACCGATGGTTCTATCAACCAGGCTGGACGGTTTCAGGGTGATCTCTACGCGCTGGAGGCAGAGGTCAAGGATTCCAAGTTCGAAGACGGATGGGCCTTCTTTGATTTTGGCCGAGCGGGTGCGCTGCTCGATCGGGCGGAGCCGCTCTCCGGAGACCGAGTGGCTCGGTGTGTCGAGTGTCACTCCGAGCACACTGCGGTCGAGCGGACGTTCGTCCAGTTTTACCCGACCCTCTATGAGGTCGCCCGCGAAAAGGGGTCGCTGAAGCCAGGATTCTAGCTGGCTCAGAGTGAACAAAAGTCATCTGGCAGGGCGACTCCTTAAACGAATTCACCCAGTAGATCGGCCTTTATTCGCGTTGTGGGCCTCTTTTGGGACCCTCTCGCTTGTGGCGCGCGCTGCGTTCCGATCGGGGCCTCGCCCTTGCACAGTCAAGAACCCATGACCAAACACGCGTTCGTCGACCACTACGAGACACTCCAGCTCAGCCCATCCGCTGATGTTGAAACCATCGGACGCGTTTATCGGTTGCTGGCCAAGCGTTTCCATCCGGACAACACCGCAACGGGTGATGTCGAGATGTTCGATGGCATCACCAAGTCGTATGAGGTGCTTTCGCATCCAGAACAACGGGCGAAGTACGACGTGACATACGATGACGAGAAGGGGCACGAGTGGCGGATCTTCGACCAGCGATCTGCGAGCAATAGCCACGAGGAGGATCGACGGGTCTTCCACAGTGTGTTGTCGCTGCTCTATGTCGCCCGGCGCCGAGATCCGGATGCGGGCGGGCTGGGTGTGGTTCACCACGAGCGAATGCTCGGCGTTCCGAAAGAGCATCTCGAGTTCCCACTGTGGTACCTGAGGCGGCGCGGGTGGACCGAGACGCTCGACGGCGGCCAGCTCGCGATCACGGTTGAGGGAATCGACGTCTTGGGAGGCGACGAGCTCGCGCTCCCGAAAGACCGACTGATTGCCGAAGTGTCAGCCGAATCTTCAACCTCGGCGGCGGACTCGCACAGCCTGGGGGAGGGCGAAATGAGCACAGGGGGAAGAGACGACACCCCTCCGCACTCGCTCGTGCTGTCTCCAGCCCAAGGCTTCTAGCTCCGACACGCCCAGGGGCCCGACCGGCCTCCCCAACGAAGAGCGGACCGACGGTCCGTGGCTCATGTGGCGCGGGACGCGAGCCGCACACGTCATGTTTGGCGAGCGCCCGGAGGGCATTCCAGCCGAGTATCCAACGCGGTAGAATGGGTATCGTACAGATTGGTTGGCGGGGTGCATGCCCTGGGGGTGTCAAATGAGAATATCGCTCGTTCGCTCGATCGTCATTCTGGCCGCGGGAACCGCGATGCTCCTCCCGACCATGGTCGCCGCACAGACCGTCTCGGATGACTGGACAGTGCCGCGGACGGCAGATGGACGACCCGATCTCCAGGGCGTGTGGGCCAACAACAACACGACCCCGATGGAGCGACCCGAGGCGTGGGCGGAAAAAGAGCGGCTCAACCCGGAGGAGCTTGCCGATCTGAAGATTGCCGCGCAGCAGGCCGTTGCCGACGGTGATGCGCTCTTTGGCGACCAGCTCGTGCTTGCGGCCATCGAGCGAACGCAGGCCGAGTCCTACGATCCGACGACCGGCAACTACAACCAGTTCTGGGTTGCTGACCGTACCTTCAACACGGACCGGACGTCGCTCGTGGTGGATCCGCCGAACGGACGGATCCCAGGCCAGGTCCCCGAGGCGGCAGCATCGTCGCAGGCGCTAGCGGACCATCGAGAGGCGCATCCGGCGGACAGCTACGCTGACCGCCCGCTCGGCGAACGTTGCGTCACCTTCGGCGCGCCGCGCATTGGCGCGGGCTACAACAGCTACATTCAGATCTTTCAGAGCACGGACCATGTCGTTGTGTATCAGGAGATGATCCACGACGCTCGAGTCATTCCGGTCGGTCTTGGCGGCGCCCGGCCGCACGCGCCCGAGTCGATTCGCCAACTCCACGGGGATTCCCGCGGGTATTGGCAAGGCGACACGTTGGTTGTGGAAACGACGAATTATCTCGACGACGCCCTTCGTGGCGCCTCCGAGAGCCTTCGCGTGACCGAGCGCTTCACGCGGGTCAGCGACGGACTCCTCAACTACGAAGTGACCTTCAACGATCCGGGCACATGGACCGAGCCCTGGACGGTCGCGATCCCGCTGAGCCAGAGTCCGGATCTGGTCTTCGAGTACGCCTGCCACGAGGGCAACATCGGCATGGAAGGCATTTTGTCAGGTCACCGCGCGGAGGAGCGGGCGGTATCCGGCGCCGAGGGGGCTCAGTAGCTAGTTAGCATCGCCCCCGGGACGCGTGCTAGTGACCGACGCCCGTGATGCGCTGAAAGTCAGCGCCGGACGGGCTCTGGAAGATCCGCTAAAGCCCCCGGCTTTGCCGGGGGATACTTACTGAAGTGCGCTGAAATACTGGAAGGGGCGGGGGCGATCGCCAAGATGTGGTCGAAGATGTCGGCCTGGATGCCCTCGTAGTTGCTCCACTCCTGGTCGCGGCTGAAGACGTAAATCTCGATCGGTAGCCCGTGCTCGGTTGGGTCGAGCTGCCGCACCAGAAACGTCATGTCCTGATTGATCATCGGGTGGTTGCGAAGGTATGCGACGACGTACGCCCGAAACGTCCCGACGTTCGTGAGCCTCCGGCCGTTCAGCGGGTCCGCTTCGTCGATGCTGTGCGTCTCGTTCCAGCTCGAGATTTCGCGGCGCTTCGTATCTAGATACTCGGCGATGTACTGGATCTTCGAGAAGCGGTCGAGCATCTCCTGATCACAGAACCGAACCGAGCCAATGTCGACGTTGATGGCGCGCTTGATCCGTCGTCCCCCGGATTCCGCCATGCCGCGCCAGTTCTTGAACGATTCGGTGATGAGCGAGTAGGTCGGGATGGTCGTGATCGTTTTGTCCCAGTTCTGAACCTTGACGGTCGTCAGCCCCACTTCGAGCACATCACCATCGGCGCCGTACTTCGGCATTTCGATCCAGTCGCCTTGGGACACCATCCGATTGGCGGAGAGCTGGACCCCCGCGACAAGACCGAGAATCGGGTCCCTGAAGATCAGCATCAGGACCGCGGTCATCGCGCCCAGTCCGCTGAGCAAAAGGCCCGGCGATTGCCCGATGATCAGCGAGATGACGCCGATCGCGGCAATGAGATAGAGCACGAGCTTGAGCACCTGCACAACCGTGTTGACCGGCAAGGTCCGCGAGAGGCTCAGCGATCCCACGATCTCGGTGCCCGCGCTCAACACGCCGTCGATGGCGAGGACGGTGATCAGGACGGTGATCAGGAGCATGTAGATGAGGGCCATCCGCTGGACGACCACGATCGAGACGTCGTAGCCGGCCAGAACCTGGGGCGCCGCGAGATAGATGACAAGCGCGGGAGCGAGGTGCGCGAGCCGGCGCAGGATGCGGCGTCGGACGATGATGTCGTCCCAGGTCGTGCTGGTTCGGCCGACGAAGTTCTCGAGCACGCGAACCACGACGCGCTTGGTGAGGAGGTCGGCAACGGTCGCGATCGCGAGGACAGAGGCGACCTTGGTGGCCAACATCAGCAGGGTGACGGTCTGATCGCCGAGACCCTGGCTGACGAGCCAGTCACGTAGAGGCGCAAGCATCGTGGCAAGATTCTACCGCGGCCGGGAGATACCGTTCGATCCGCGGGTGCGTCCGGACGGCAGCTGAGGGGTGCTGGAGTCTGCCTCCGCGGAGTCGACGCGCGAAGCCGTGGCCTCCGTCTGCGCCGATTTCCCTGACGACTTTTCGCGCGCGTCCTATGCGGCCAGCCGTTCAGCAGCCTACGGACGTCACGCTCGAAATCGACGCGCCCTGCGGCCCGGCTTCATGCAAGCGTGAGCCCGCCGCTCCGAAGTCGGCGCACTCCGGCACCCTCAGCTGCTGTCCGGAGCTAGCTCACGGCAGCGCGAGGTCCGGAATCCCGACGGCGTGCCCAGGCTCAGCATCGGCTTTCGGGACGAACTTCTGGGTGCGGCCCATCATGTTGTCCACCGCGTAGAGGTTGCCGTCAGAGTCGACCGACATCTGATGAAGCTCGCGGAACTGACCCGGCCCCTCGCCGTCCATGTCCCACGAATACAGGGGATTCCCGTTCAGATCGACCTTGACCATCCGAACGGGATCGTTATCGATGACCCATGTGTCGTAGCCGCTCACGATGATGTCGTTCGGAAAGTTGAAGCCGGGCCAGATGGCGATCGGTGAGATGTTGGGGTGATACCAGGTCGCCGCCCGCGTCGTCTGATTGAAGACTTGGACGCGGTCGTTGTTCCGGTCGGCCACGTAGATGCGGCCCTCGGTGTCGGTCGTGATGGCATGGACGCCGTCGAAATAGCCCCGTCGGTTGCCGTGTTGGCCGAAATGGGTCTTGTAGTTGCCCTCGGCGTCGAACCAGACGACGCGCGAGTTGTCGAGACCGTCCGCGACGAGAATCGATCCGTCGGCGAGGAAGGCGACATCCTGCGGTCGCCCGAAGTGTGACTCGTCGTCTCCCGCAACGTCCTTTTCACCGAGCGTCATGACGAGCTCGCTCCCGTCGTTCGAGAACACCAGAACTTGGTGGGCCGTCTCGTGCACCACGAAGACGGGTCGCTCCGGGTCATACGGATTGACCTTGATCTTGTGCGGTCCGTTCGAGCCCTCGAACAGGTGATCCCACTGGTCCCACGTCTCGACCAGATCGCCATCACCGTCGACGATGAAGATGCAGTTCCGCCACACCCGTTGGCCCTCTTCCGGTTCGAGTGCATTGATGCCGATGGAGCCGACGAAACCGGCCCACCCGGTCGGCACGGGATCGGGTAAACGCAGCTCGCCGCGTTGGACCACGAAGATGCGGTCGGGCGATTCGGTGAAGACGCCGGCGTGTGATCCCCAGGCGTACCCGTCTTCGGCAAACGGCGTCATCCAGTTGTCGACGACGTCGTACGGGCTTGGGCCTGTTGGTCCAAGATCCTGAAGTGATGCGGGCGCCGGCAGCAGGGCGACGGCGACAATGACGGCAAGAGCGAGGATACTGGTGCGCATGATCGACCTCCCGGAGCTCATTTCTCGACCGGACATCTTACCCTCATCTTCGATTTGGAGACAGGCGGTGGGAGGCACGCGAGTTTTGCGCCAGGCTGGGGCGTGAAAGTGGCCCGGTGAGGTAGCTCTGGAACTCGCGGCGCCACCAATGGGTCGGCTGGTCCCCGTTGGTCCCCGTGAAGCGGTAATGGTAGAGCGCCAGTCGCACGAATTGGGGCGGGGCGTCTCGAAACGGCTCCTCCCCTAACAGGTCGCGGACCGCCGGCGTTCCGTCGAGCAGATGGTCGACGAGCGACGACAGCCAGTGCTGGTGCGACAACGGGTCGAGCGCGGCAAACCACATCAACCAGTCGAGCCGCGGCATGTGGGGCTGCACGAAGCCCGGACGACGGTCGAGGGCTCCTGGCTTCCAGCGGAACGCGTACTCTGACCACTCGACGCCGTCGTGCGATCCCAGCACAACGATTTCTGGCCGCTCTGTCGTCATCGTTCGAAACAGGCCGTACCCGTTGATCGAATGCGTTGGCTGGACCAACTGCACGATCCGGGCGGACCACCGCGGGCGAGGACGCGTGTAGGTCATCTCGTGCCAGATGGTCAGCGTGCTGATGAAGAGGATGGCGGCACCGACCGTCAGCACGAGGACCCGCCAGCCACGCGGCTCGGGCGTGCCGGTTGAGATGGACGTACTTCGCCCGAATGGACCGGCAGCCGAGCGAAGGTGCTGATCATCGAGCAGGGCGAGATAAAGCACGATGGTCAGTAGGCTGAAGAAGCCATAGTTGCCCGTGAAGGCAATACTGACTTGCAGGAGACCCATCAGCACGCAGGCCGCGGCTCGCACGCGCCTGAAGTGGGCGGGCGCGAGGGCGCCGAAGGGCACCGCGAGCTCGATAGCGAACATGGCGAGTACCGAGGCCATGTGCACCCCGACCGGTAGTTGATGTGCAAACCAACTGGTCCAGGCCGGAATCGGCTGTGTCTCGTAGTGGAACGTCAACGCGGTCAACCCGCGCCAGGTGGCGTCGCCACTCACGAGCTTCGTGACCCCGGAGAGAAACGTCACCTTGAACGCAAGGAGCCAGATGGCCCACCGCATCACACTCGACGGGGGTGGTCCGCCTGACAGTCGTGGCCACCATCCGAGCGGGGCGTAGAGGCACGCCAGCAGGCCAGCCTCGAGCAAGAGGACGTCCCATTGAAAGGACAAGAATGTCTGGCCGGCGATGGTGAGCGAGAGATAGGCCACCCAGAGCAGCACGAAGAGCAGGGTGGGTGCGATGCCGGCGAGGGCGAGCAGCGACACGACGACGCCTCCCCAGCTCAGGGCCAACAGGGCCCCTTCCGACGCGGAGAACCAGAGCAGTGTCGGCAGCTGACGGTACGCATCCGCGCCGTAGAACTCGCGAGCGCGCTCGAGGAACTGATCGGCCGGCAGAATCCCCGCGGGTCCGATCAGGCCGAGCACTTGCGGGGCCAATGAGGCAAAGGCCAGCAAATAGACGAGGGCCAGCAGGCGTAGAAACAACCAACGGGAGAGCAGGTACTCGGGTGCGCCCGTCATCCTTGTCGACGGCCAGGGTACAATGCTCGGCGCGTGTCGCGCTGGCTGAGATATGAAGCGTTGCTGGTTCGTGGTAGTCGTTCTTCTCGCGCTTGCCTGCTCAAGTACGCCCGCTGCCGCGCATCCTGCGCCATTTAGCTTTATCGATGTCCGTGTGCAGTCCACGGGCGTCGACCTCACGGTCGTCCTCCACGCCTGGGACATCGCGCATGAACTCGGGATCGATCCGCCGGAACGCGTCCTCGACCCGAGCCTGCTGGCGGCGCGATCCGACCGTGTGGCGGCCCTTCTCCGCGACCGCCTCAGGGTCGAGGCGGATGGCGAGATCCTGATCATTGAGACTGAAGACTGGTCGACGGCGACGCCGATTCTCGAGCGGCAGTCGATCGAGCTCAGCGTGCGTCACAACCTCGGTCGACGGCCCGCCGTCGTCAGGGTCGAGGCCGAGTTGTTTCCGTATGACGTCCAGCACCAGACATTCTTGAATTTCTATTCGGACACGACGCTTACCTCGCAGGCGATCCTGGACGCGGAACAGACCGGGTACGAGTATTTCGTCGGCACGCTGCAGGGGCGTTTTGCAGTCGTCCAGAAGTTCGTGCCGGCGGGCGTGCACCACATCCTGATCGGCCCGGATCACCTGCTCTTCTTGATCGGACTGCTCCTGCTGGGTGGATCGGTGAGGCGCCTCGCGGTCGTGGTCACCGGCTTTACCGTGGCACACAGCATCACGCTGTCGATGGCGGTACTCGGCGTGGTGGCCCCGCCAACCCGGATCGTAGAGGCCGTGATCGCGCTGAGCATCGTCTACGTCGGTGCCGACAATCTGCTCGCCCAAGGCGGGCGCGACGTGCGAGCGTGGATCGCCGTCGTATTCGGCTTCATTCACGGATTTGGGTTCGCGAGCGTCCTGCAGGAGATGGGTCTGGTCCGGGAAGCGCTGGGGTGGTCGCTGTTCTCCTTTAATCTCGGGGTCGAGATCGGCCAATTGGCAGTCGTCGTTGTGGTGGCGTCTGGGCTAGGATTGCTCAGGTCGTGGAGTGATCTCGCGGCGCGTCGCGTCGCCTATGTCGGTTCCGTCGCAGTGATTGCGGCGGGTACGTTTTGGTTCGTAGAAAGAGTGTTTTTATCAGGAGGTATGGCATGAAGAGAGGGCTCGTTCTGGGGGTCTTGGTTGCGGTTGGCGTGGCGTCATTGGCAGTCACGGCAAACACGCAGCAGGGCGAGATGGTGGTCGAAGTCGAACAGGTGCGGAACAACCTGTATCTGCTCAGAGGCGGCGGCGGCAATTCGGCCGCGTTCGTGACAGCGCGCGGCGTCGTGCTGGTGGACACGAAACTTGCAGGCTGGGGACAGTCGATTCTCGATGCGATCGAGACGTTCACGACAAACCCCGTGACGACGATCATCAACACGCATACACATCCCGATCACGCGGGCAGCAACTTGGAGTTCGCGCCGACGGTCGCGATCGTCGCGCACGAGAACACCGAGCGGCTCATGGCTGAATGGAACCCGGTGACCGGTCTCGGCCGCGAGAAGGTCGACAGCCCATTCAATCCTGACGACGGAAGAGGATTGCCGACGCAGACGTTCGCCGATCAGATGTCGATCGGCAGCGGTCTTAATCGCATCGACCTGTACCACTTCGGCCCAGGACACACCGGCGGGGACGCGTGGGTGGTGTTTCCGTCAGTCCGCGTGATGCACGCCGGCGACATGTTCCCCGCGCAGATGGTGCCGATCATGGACGCGAACAACGGCGGGAGCGGTCTCAAATACGCGACGACGCTCTGGAACGCGTACGCCGCCGTTCAAGACATCGACACCATCATCACCGGTCACGACGGCCTGATGACGAGGGAGGACCTCCGCCAGTACGCATCGTTCGTGGGCGGCTTCGTGTCGGCGGCGCGCCAGGCGAAGCTGCGAGGCTGGTCCGCCGAGCAGTTCGCCACGACGTGGCAGGTTCCACCACGCTTCCGTGGCTACAACAAGACGGACCCGTCTCGGGTCACCGCGTGGACGCAGGTGATCTTCGACGAGCTCGACAAAGAGGGCATGTAGTACGTCAGCGGATACAATGTGAAGAGCGACCCGGTGTCGCTGCGACCTGGGGGAGGGTCCATCATGAGGATGTCAACTACAAGGCTGCTGACGATAGCCGTGTTTGCGTCGCTGCTAGCCACGCCGGCGATGGCCCAGCTCGCGGTACCGAACAACGCGGGTCTGACCTACGGGCACGTGCACCTGAACGTGTCCGATATCGAGCTCCACAAGCGCCTCTGGGTCGAGCACTTCGGCGGAGTCGTCGTCCAGAAGGGATCGCTGACTGCCGTGCGATTTCCCAATTTTCTAGTTGCGCTTTCCGAAAAGACACCCACGGGCGGCTCGCAAGGATCGGTGATGAACCACTTCGGCTTCAAGGTCCGGAGTACGCCCGATTTTCTGGAAAAGTGGAAAGCCACGGGGCTGGAGGCGGGCGAAATCTTCATCGGCGCTGAAGGACACCGGAACGCGTACGTCATGATGCCGGATGACGTGTGGGTCGAGCTCCAGGAAGATCAGGCCCTTCCGGTGGAGGTGTCGGGCTACCACATCCACTTCAACACCCCAGACTTCGAGGCCTTGCTAGAGTGGTACGTCGACGTGTTCTCGCTGGAGAAGCTGCCGCGAGGAAAAATCACCACCACGGCGAACGTGCCGGGCATGAACATGAGCTTCGGCAACGCCAATGACCCGACCGCCGCGACGAAGGGGCGGGCGATTGATCACATCGGCTTTGAGATCGACAACCTCGAGGCCTTCTGCAAGATGCTCGAGGCCAAGGGCATTGAGTTCGACATCGGATATCGTGAAATCGACAGCCTCGAGCTCAAGATTGCGTTCCTCACCGATCCCTCGGGTACCTATATCGAGCTGACAGAGGGCTACGACGGGTACTGACCGGTCTGGGGGAAGCCATTCCCGGACCTGACCTCGGGATGCGCCGGGCGGGCACAGTCTGAAGCGCCATCATCTCCGTCATGTGCGGCATCGGCATGGCTGGTGCGCTAGCCAAAATGACGACGAGTTTCCGACCGGCCTTGGCCTTCGTCTGTGCGCTGGGAGTCGGGTGCGCCGACGGCGCAGGAAATATCGCTCCTCACGCTGACATGAAGCAAGACACCAATCCGCTCTTCACGGAGAGCCCGCTGCCGTTCGGATTTCCGCCTTTTGACCAGATCGACGAGACCGTCTTTCGTCCGGCGTTCGAGCGCGGGATGTTCGAGCATCTCGACGAGGTGCGCGCCATCGCGACGCGCGCCGAGGCTCCAACCTTCGAGAATACGCTCGTCGCGCTGGAACGAGCTGGACGCTTGCTCGAGCGCGTCCAGGTGGTCTTCTTCAACTTGGTGTCCGCCAACACCAGCGAGGCGCTGGACGAGATCCGTAGCGAGATGGCGCCTCGGCTCTCGGCGCACTTCGACGCGATTCTCCTGGACGACCAGCTGTTTGCCAGGGTGCAGGCGCTGTACGACAACCGGGCCACGCTGGAGCTCGACGACGAGTCACGCCGGTTGATCGAGGAGTACTACACTGACTTCGTCCGTGCTGGTGCGCTGCTTTCTGAGACGGACAAGGAGCGCATGCAGGCGATCAATGCCGAGCTGGCGGCGCTGGAGACGGCGTTCAGTCAGAACGTCCTTGGGGAGGTCAACGCCTCGGCGATCATCGTGGCGTCGCGGGACGAGCTCGCGGGGCTACCCGACGACCAGATCGCGGCTGCCGCGGAAGAGGCGAACGCGCGCGAGCTCGAGGGCCAGTACGTGCTGGCCCTGCGCAACACGAGCGGACAGCCGGCGCTGTCATCCCTCGATGACCGCGCGTTGCGGCAGCGCATCATGGAGGCGTCGCTCGTGCGTGGAGGTCAGGGCGGAGAGTTCGACAACCGTCGGACGGTGACCCAGATCGCGCGGCTCAGAGCCGAGCGAGCGGTGCTGTTGGGCTATCCCACTCACGCGGCCTACGTACTCGAGCGCGAGACCGCGCAGGCCGTCGAGGCGGTAAACGAGCGCCTGGCAGGGTTGACGCCGCCGGCAGTGGCCAACGCGACGCGGGAGCAGGCCGACCTTCAGAAGGTCGTTGACGCAGACGGTGGGCGTTTCGAATTGGCGGCGTGGGACTGGGCGTACTACACGGAAAGGGCTCGCGCCGAGCGGTTCGCGTTCGATGCATCCGAGCTCCGTCCGTATCTCGAGCTGGAGAATGTCCTGCAGCACGGCGTCTTCTTCGCGGCCACCCGCCTCTATGGTCTGACATTCAGCGAGCGAACCGACCTGCCCCTCTATCATTCAGACGTACGCGTGTTCGATGTGATCGACGCCGACGGCGAGCCCCTTGGTCTGTTCATCGGCGATTTCTATGCGAGGCCCTCGAAGCGAGGGGGCGCGTGGATGAACCAGTATGTGTCGCAGTCAACCCTGCTCGACCGGCAGCCGGTCGTGGCGAACCTCGTGAACATCCAAAAACCGCCGGCGGGTGAGCCGACACTGCTGACGTTCGACGAGGTGGAGACGCTGTTCCATGAGTTCGGGCATGCGCTCCACGGCTTGTTCTCCGCAGTGCGCTACCCGTACTTCTCGGGGACGCAGGTGCCTCGCGACTTCGTGGAGTACCCCTCGCAGGTCAACGAGATGTGGGCGACATGGCCGGGGGTCTTGACGAACTACGCTGTCCACTACGAGACGGGCGAGCCCATGTCGGCCGAGCTACTGGAGAAGGTTCGGGCCAGCGAGACCTTCAATCAGGGGTTCGCGACCACGGAGTACCTGGCCGCCACACTGCTCGACCAGGCGTGGCATCAGATCGCGCCGGCCGAGGTGCCGAAGGCCGAAGGGCTGGCCGCATTCGAGGCGGACGCGCTGGCGCAGGCTGGGGTCGCGCTTTCAGCAGTGCCGCCCCGTTATCGGAGCACGTATTTCTCCCACATCTTCAGTAGCGGGTACGCTGCGGGGTACTATTCGTACATCTGGAGCGAGGTGCTCGACGCCGACACCGTGGAATGGTTCAAGGAAAACGGCGGGCTCCGGCGCGAGAACGGCGACCACTTCCGGCGCACCCTGCTCTCGAAGGGCGGTAGCCGCGATGCGATGACGCTGTTTCGAGACTTTCGCGGGCGCGAGCCCGACATCGCTCCGCTGCTCGTTCGACGGGGCCTGACATCAAAATAGCCGGGCCGACGCGACCGTCAGGCCCGCGTAGCAAGGAATACACAATGAACGGTGAAAGCAATCTCGC
The DNA here is from genome assembly GCA_965216615.1 of Vicinamibacterales bacterium. Taxonomy (GTDB): domain Bacteria; phylum Acidobacteriota; class Vicinamibacteria; order Vicinamibacterales; family UBA8438; genus CAUZIB01. The sequence goes on from CBDCGH010000014.1 coordinate 27,953, forward strand.
CCTCTTTTGCGACTTCGAGAACATCGCGCTGGGCGTCCGCGACGCCAACTATGCGAAGCTTGATATCAAGCGCGTGCTCGAGCAGCTCTTGCTCAAGGGGAGCATTGTCGCGAAGAAGGCCTACTGCGACTGGGATCGTTACAAAAGCTTCAAGCCGACGATGCACGAGGCGGCGTTCGAGCTCATCGAGGTGCCGCACGTGAGGCAGTCGGGCAAGAACTCGGCTGACATCAGGATGGTCGTTGACGCACTCGACCTCTGCTACACGAAGGAGCACATCGACACGTTCGTGATCATTTCGGGCGACTCGGACTTTTCGCCGCTTGTCAGCAAGCTGCGCGAGAACGCCAAGTCAGTCGTCGGCGTGGGCGTGAAGAACTCAACGTCGGATCTACTCATCAGCAACTGTGACGAGTTCATCTTCTATGACGATTTGGTCCGCCGCGCGTCCGCGCGTCGCCCCCGGCGGGGCAAGGCCAAGACGACGAAAGAGGCAGCGGGCGGCAAGGCCAAGGCGGGGTCCTCATCCTCATCTGCACCGTCCGAGGATGACCCGGCGCAGGAGGCGGTGGACCTGGTGGTGGAGACGGCTGAAGCCCTCTACGGCGAACGCGGCGAGCGCGCCAAGCTCTGGGGATCGATGATCAAGCAAACCCTAAAGCGGCGGCGACCTGGATTCACGGAGTCATATCACGGCTTCAGCTCGTTCAACGACCTCCTTGAAGAGGCCCAGTCGCGCGGTCGGCTGACGCTCGAGTCAGACGAACGGTCGGGCGGATTCGTCGTGCGTCTGGCCGGCCGGTAGCGATGACCGAGCATGCCCTCCCGACGTCGCCGCACCGGCGGCGGAACGTCGCCATCATTGCGCACGTGGACCACGGGAAAACGACGCTGGTCGACGCGATGCTGCATCAGAGCGGCGTCTTTCGCGCGAACGAGCAGGTTGCCGAGCGAGCGATGGACAACATCGACCTCGAGCGGGAGCGCGGCATCACGATCATGGCCAAGAACACGGCGGTCCGTTACGACGATACGGTCATCAACATCGTCGACACGCCCGGCCACGCCGACTTCGGTGGGGAGGTCGAGCGGACCCTGACGATGGTCGACGGCGTCATCTTGCTCGTCGACGCATCGGAAGGTCCGCTTCCGCAGACGCGGTTCGTGCTGCGCAAGGCGTTAGAGCGCCGCCTGCCGCCGATTGTCGTCATCAATAAGATCGATCGGCGCGACGCGCGGCCCGCTGAGGTGCTCAACGAGCTCTACGACCTCTTTATCGATCTCGATGCCAGCGACAAGCAGATTGATTTTCCGGTCTTGTATGCCAATGCGAAGGCAGGTACGGTGACGCTCGATTCCGCCGAGGCGGGCGAGACGCTCCGCCCGCTGTTCGACAGCATCCTGGCCCACGTCCCGTCCCCGAGTGGAGATCCGGCGGCGCCGCTCCAATTGCTCGTGTCGAACCTCGATGCGAGTGATTACCTTGGCCGCATCGCCATCGGTCGGATCTTCAATGGCACGGTTCGCATTGGAGACGAGGTAGCCGTGTCGAAGCTCGATGGGGCCGTGCAATCGACCCGTGTGACCAAGCTGTATGTCTTCGATGGGCTCGATCGGGTGGACATCGACGAGGCCTCTGCCGGCGACATCGTGTGCCTGGCGGGGATCGCCGATATCTCGATTGGCGAGACGATCACCGACCCGGAGGAACGCGTGGCGATCCAGCCCGTCAACATCGACGAGCCAACGGTGTCGATGGTGTTCGGCGTGAACACGTCGCCGATGGCCGGGCTGGATGGTGCCTATGTGACGTCGCGCAAGCTACGCGAGCGTCTCGAGCGCGAGTTAGTCGGCAACGTCTCGATTCGGGTGGAACCCACCGAAACGGCGGAGCGGTTCAGGGTCGTCGGGCGCGGCGAGCTGCAGTTGTCGATTCTGATCGAGATGATGCGCCGAGAAGGGTACGAGCTCCAGGTCTCGCGCCCCGAAATCGTGACTCGGGATGCCGACGGGCAAACCGAAGAGCCAGTAGAACAGCTCGTGATCGACGTTGCGGAGGAATATCAGGGTGTCGTGATCGCCCAGTTGGGGACCCGCCGCGCCACCATGACCAAGATGGTCAATCACGGAAGCGGGCGTGTGCGTCTCGAGTTTCAGATTCCCACGCGCGGCCTGATTGGTTTCAGGTCGCAGTTCCTGACCGATACTCGAGGCACCGGTATCATGAATCACCTGTTCTTCGGCTGGGAGATGTGGCACGGTCCGATTGCCGGCCGGCCCACTGGGGCGCTGGTGGCCGACCGCCGAGGACCGAGCACGGCCTTCGCGATGAACAACCTCCAGGAGCGGGGCGAGTTGTTCATCGAGCCTGGAACCCAGGTTTACGAGGGGATGGTCATCGGCGAGAACGCCAGACCGTCCGATATGGACGTCAACGTGACGAAAGAAAAGAAGCTGAACAACATGCGTTCCTCGACGGCCGAGGAAGCCATCCGACTCGTGCCGCCGCGGCGCCTCAACCTCGAGCAAGCGATCGAGTTCATCAACGTGGATGAGCTGGTCGAGGTGACGCCGAAGACGATTCGGTTACGGAAGCGAGTGCTGGCCGCTAGTCAGCGGCGGAGCGTGAAGGACTAGCCGTCCCAGTCACTTGCGCGGGGCGAACGGGATCACACGGCTCGCCACGGATTCAGGCGGACGGGAATCGCCCTTGCGGCGGCGAGGGGAAGGCGCGTTCGGGATGAGCTTGTAGAGCGAGGCGCCATTTCGCAGCCCGAAGGTCGTGGCGATTCGGTCAAGGGCTCGCCATTGGGTTGGGGTGACGTCCTCGACCTGTGGACCACCGCGTTCGAGCGCCGAGATCACGGCGCGATTGATTCCGGCGGTCTTGGCGAGCGCTGTGGTCGTCAGCTCGTGCTCGTCGCGCAGCTTCCGAATGACGTCGCCCACGTGCCAGGGTTTCAGAACCATCAAGCGTGTTTTCCGATGCAGTCCACTTCGTTAGGCGAGAGGCGCCACGTGACGTAGACCAGTGGGCGACTGGCAGGTGGTCACTGTCTCTCGAGCGATTTATCGGGCCCGGTTTTGCGAGACTGCATCACGGCAGCGCTATAATTTGCACGATATGACTTCAAAAATGGTGAAGAGTGTGTGCGGCGTTGCCGCCATGGTCCTCATGCTCGCGCCATCGTTGTCGCTCGGCCAGGATTGGCCGCAGTGGCGAGGCGTGAATCGAGACGGAGAGGCGAGCAGTTTTGAGAGTCCGTCGACATGGCCAGACGCTCTTGACAAGCAGTGGACCGTCGATGTGGGGCTTGGGTACGCGTCGCCACTCATTGTGGGCAATCGTGTGTACGCCTTCGCGCGTCAAGGCGACGACGAGGTGCTGATGGCCCTGCAGGCAGGGACCGGCGAGGAAATCTGGCGCACGGCATACCCGGCTCCTTTCACGATGAACCCTGCCACGGCTCCGCACCGCGAAGGCCCCAAGGCGACGCCCACCTACGCCGACGGGCGAATCTTCACGTTGGGGATCAGCGGCATTGTGACGGCGTTTGATGCGGAGGGCGGTCGACAGCTCTGGCAGTACCCGGCGTGGCCGGTGGAGCCGCTGTACCATACGTCGATGTCACCCGTGGTCGATGGCGACATCATGATTCTGCACGTTGGGGGGCACGATGACGGGGCACTGACGGCCTTCGAGGTTGGGTCAGGCGACATCCGATGGACCTGGGCGGGCGATGGGCCCGCGTACGGGTCGCCCATGATTGTCGAGTTCGAAGGTGAGCGGCAGGTAGTGACATTCACCCAGGAGAATCTGGTGAGCGTGTCGGTCGCGACCGGTGAGCTGCTATGGCGTCGTCCCTTTACCACGCGATCCGTCACTACCTCTCAGACGCCCAACATCTTCGGCGATTTGGTAATTCAGACGGGCCGGGGGAATGGGATCACGGCCTTCCGGGTTCTCCGCGAAGGGAATGCGTGGACGACCGAGGACGTGTGGCACACCGATGACGTGTCGCTGCACATGGCCAACGCGGTGGTGTCCGATGGCGTCATGTATGGCTTGTCGCATCTGAACAGTGGACAGTATTTTGGGCTGGATCTCACCACCGGGGCGGTGCTCTGGACAAGCGCGCCGAGGCAGGCCGCTCACGCCTCGCTGGTGCGCACCGGCGGTGCGATCCTCTCGCTCGAAGACGACGGGGAATTGGTCGTGCTCGAGCGCAGTCGAACGGCGTTTACCCCACTCAGACGGTACGACGTCGGCGGCAGCGACGACGTGGAAACGTGGACCCTGCCGACCGTCTCGGGCAACCGACTGTTCGTGAAGGATGTGCGCACGCTTGCGCTCTGGACGGTGGACTGACGTCCGCGCCCCGCGTGCGCTAGGAGTACTGCTGGTAGATCTGGCGAGGCTTACCTACGACAGCCACCGTCGTCTGCCTAGGGATTTCCAGCCTGGTCACGCCCGGTCTGTTGGCCGATGTGCAGCAGCTGGTATCCGTGGGCTTCGATGTAGTGACTCACCTGCGCGCCCACATCCTCGGGGTCGGAGAACAGAAACTCCGGTGAGTGCTCGGCACTGCACTCTTCGCACGACTTCCCAATGGCGCTCGACAGTTGAACGGTCTTCTGAATCTCGGTAAGGCCGGGGAGCTCGTCGGTCTTGGGCATACTCAAATGCGATATCGAGGGTTTGCCGATCTAGTCATGCAATCGGCAACGCGGGGGGACGACTTGACTGCTTTTACAACTTTTCTCCGTCTTGGGTACTCGGCTGGCGTGATGTAGTCTCTGGTGGACTGCGGAGGAGCGATGCAACGCGGGATTCTGATAGTGACGATAGGTGTCGTGGTAGGCCTGGGTGCGGGCATCCTCACTGGCGGATGTGCTGCCGAACCGGAAGGTCCGCCGTTTGACTCGACTGCGACCGTCAGCGAGCTAATGGCGATGATGGTCGATCCGGCGGCCGATCTCGTGTGGGACGCGGTTGGCACCGTGATCACGGAAGACGGAGCGGACCACTGGGAACCGGAGACCGACGCCGATTGGCTATCTGTCCAATACGGCGCGATGACCATCACCAGAGGCGGGCAACCTGCTCATGATGGAGCACCGAGCTCGAGACGAGGAAACCTGGATGCGCATGGCCCAAGGTCTTGTTGACGCGGGCCGCGTGGCCCTGGAGGCGGCCCAGGCACGGGACGCCGAAGCGGTGTTCGATGTCGGCGAAGTCGTGTACAACGCCTGTGACCGGTGTCACAACCTGTACTGGGTGGGCGATGCCGACCGCGGTCGCGCTGGAGTGGAAAGACCGTAACCTGTGCCGACCCTCAGCTCTTTGGTAGCGTGACGCGAAACACGCTGCCGCCCCCGTCCGCGTTCTCGTAGGTCAAGTCGCCGTAGTGTGCCTCGACCGCCCACTTCGCGAGCGCCAAACCCAGACCGGCGCCAGTGCTGGCCGCAGACTGGTCGGACGCGCCGCGCCAGAAGCGATCGAAAATCCGATGCTGCACGGCCTCGGGTATTCCCGGTCCGGTATCGCGCACCTCGACGACAACGTGCTCGGCATCCTCCGACACGTGCATCTGGATGCGCCCCCCCCTGGGCGTGTACTTGATGGCGTTATCGACGAGGTTGATGAGGGCCTGCCTCACCACGAGACGATCACCAACGCACCGGCAGGTCTCGACGCCATCGACGGTCAAGGACTGTTCTTTCTCCTCGGCCAGGACCGAGAGATGGACCGCCACCCCGCGGCTCAGCTCGACGAGGTCGATGGTCTGGGCTGAGAGCTTGATCTGCCCGGTGTCACCCTTTGATAGGAGCAGCAGCCGCTCGACAAGGCCGCGGAGCTTGTCCGCATCTTCGAGCATGTTGCCGATGACGGCGCGGTAGGCGTCTTCGTCACGCGCTTCGCGCAAGCCGACTTCGCCGACGCTGCGGATCGCGGTCAGGGGGGTGCGAAGCTCGTGGGAGACATGGGCCGTGAAGCGTCGCATCTGCTCGAACGACGATTCGAGTCGCGCGAGGGTCGTGTTGAACACTGACGCCAGTCTCCCCAACTCGTCTTTTGGGTTCTCCACCGGCAGGCGTTCACCCAGCCGCTCGGCGGTGATTGACCGGGCCCGCTCGGCCATGCGGTTGATTGGGTCGAGGGCATCGCGCGCAAGCCAGTACCCGCCGAGCCCGGCGACGGCCACGCTCAGCGGGAGACCGAGCACCAGGACCAAGAACAGCTCGCGAAGCTCCTGTTGCATGGCCGCTTCAGACCACCCAACCTGGATGACCAGCGGCCGATCGGAGATGGTCACCTCGTCCGTGAGGATGCGGAACGGCTGGGTGGGGGTCGACACCGAGACGATCCGTCCGTCGGGACGTCGGGCCAGCCCTTCGCTGGCGGGGACGGGCAACCGCGTGGCAAGGGTGGTGCGGAAGACCGACTCGCCCTCCTGACTCCAGACCTGCAGCCAAGGGCTGTCGAAGTTCTCATCCCCATCCCACCAGACAAGGGAGCCATCTGCTTGTTGCTGGGCCATCGACGTGGCCCAGCTGAAATCGCCGCGCAAGCGCGCGTCGAGCGCGTTGGAGACGTTGAACCGCACGAGTGTGTAGACGGCGGCCGCGTAGAGGACCAGCACGAGCAGCGTCGTCGCTACGTGCAGCAGGGTGAGCCGCGCGCGAACTGTACGAAGCTTGGTCCACCGCATCAGACGGGGTTCCTCCGCAGGACAAATCCGACCCCTCGCACGGTGTGCAGCAGTTGGGGTCGCCCTTCCTGGCTGAGCTTGCGTCGGAGACGCGAGACGTGGACGTCGATGACATTGTCCAGCGTCGTGCTGCGAGCCGATTCTTTCCAGACCTCACGCGCGAGCGCATCTCGCGAGACCACTTGTCCCTCTGAGCTGGCGAGGTATTCGAGGAGATCGAACTCCTTGGCGGTCAGGGGAATCTCGCGCCCGTCGTATTGGACGTGACGGGCCCCGGGGTCAAGGGTCAGGCCCCCAATTGAAATGGGGCCGGTCGAGGAGGCCCGTCCTCGGCGAAGGATGGCTTTGACCCGTGCCAGCAGCTCGGTGAACGCGAAGGGTTTCGCGAGGTAGTCGTCCGCCCCGCCGTCGAGGCCCGCGACACGATCCACGACGGCGTCCCGTGCCGTGAGAATGATGATCGGCGTGACGTCCCCGCCTTGTCGAAGCGCGGTCATGATCTCGAGTCCGTCGCGCCCTGGGAGACCGAGGTCGAGCAGAATCAAGTCGAACGATTCGTGAGTGGCGCGAAAAAACGCCGATTCCCCGGATTCCTCGACCCGGACGACGTAGCCTTCGCCTTCCAGGCCCTCCCGTAGCGCGGTGGCCACCTTGTGCTCGTCCTCGACGACGAGCACTCGGGTCGGTTCGGAGGAGTCCGCGGTGGCTCCCAGGGAGGTCTCAGTCACCATCTCGCTCAGGGCTGCAGTCTCAGAAGCGTCTCGTCATCGTCAGTAGGCACCGGAAGGAGCCATGACGGAAGCCTGAAGGTCGAATTCAGGAACTCTTAAGGTGTCCACGGCACCTGTTTCAATCATAGTGAAATCCCCGGCGGACGGCCGAAAGGAGCGTTCTGTGACACGCAGGCAAGTCTTCTCGCTCATCGCGCTGGTCGTTGCGTGGATGACTCCCGTGGGGAGTCACCATGCGGTGTCCACGGTCTACGACGTTGGGCAGACGACCACCATTCGCGGGGTCGTCGAACGCATCGTCATTCGCCGCCCTCATCCGATCGTCCACCTCGTCGTGGACCTGGATGGCGAAGTCCGACGCACTTGGGTGGTGGAGCTCGACGATCCTGACGCCCGCCGAGCGGAAACTGGGGCATTGGCGTTGCAGCCCGGCGATCAGGTGGCTGTTTGCGGGAATCCCGGTCGGGACCCCGGAGAGTTCAAGCTGCGGATGTTGTCGCTCAAGCGCCCGTCAGACGCCTTCGTGCTGCGTAGTGACGTCGGGACGGAGTCGGCGACGTGCCGAGGATGACCGGAACAGTTTGTTCGTGAGCGTGCGGAGGGAATTGTGGTGTTGAGCGCAAAAGCAACAGTACCGGTTGGCAGGAGCCCAGCGCAGTGGCTGACAGTGATAGGGCTTGTCGTTATGCTCATCGGATCGATCAGCGCGGGTGTGGCCTCGGCGCAGTCCAGCGGGACGATTCAGGGAGTGATCGTGGACCAGCTCGGCGCACCAATGCCGGCGATGGTGACGCTGATTCAGGATGGACAATCCGTCTCGGCGACCGAAACCGACGCGACCGGAGGCTTTCTTTTCTGCGAGCTCAGTACCGGTCGGTATCGGGTGGAGGCCATGGCACCCGGGTTTGCGACGCACCTGTCGGAGCCGATCTACGTTGGGTCGGGCGAGGTCAACATTGAACTTGCCTTGTCGGTTGGGCCGATCGCGCAGCACGTCGTGGTGACGGCTGAGGCTGCCGAGACCACGCAAGCGCGAGTCGGAGCCCCCGTGACGGTGGTGGACCGGACGGATCTGGATGCGATCGGGAACCCCGACGTGCTCGGCGCGCTGCGGACAGTGCCGGGAGCCCAGGTGGTGCAAACTGGTCAACGGGGCGGCGCGACGGCGCTTTTCGTACGAGGCGGTGCGTCCGATTTCAATAAGGTCCTCATCGACGGCGTCCCGGCGAATGACATCGGCGGAGCCTTTGACTTCGGGGGGCTGTCGGCGGCCGGGGTCGATCGGGTCGAAGTGCTCCGGACGGCAAACAGTGTCCAGTATGGTGCTGACGCACTGAGCGGGGTGATCAACGTCACGACCCCTCGCGGCCACACGTCGACCCCAGAATTGTCGTACTCGATTGGCGGTGGCAATCTGGGGACGGTTCGCCAAGAGCTGTCCGTCGGAGGCGTCGTCGACCGGTTCGACTACTTTTTCAACGTCTCGCGTTTCGATACCGACAACGACCTGCCGAACAACGCATTCAAGAACGACACGTTCGCGGGCCGGTTCGGTGTGGCGATTGGCTCAGCGACCGATCTGAGCGTCACGGTACGGCGAATCGACAGCGCGCTGGGTCTGCCGGGGGCTGTACTCTTCAACGGGCTTGTCGACGACTCCTCGCAGAGCGCCGAGCTGACATTCGTCGGCGTGACAGCGACCTCGCAAGTCAACGATCGCCTCCAGACCACGGTGCGGTTTGCCTCGAATGACCAGACCTCGCGCTTCGTCAACAGCCAGCCGACCGGAGAGCCGTTCGATCCGTTTGGTTTCGGCGCCAACTATCTTGGCGAGCCGGTGACGATTGCCGGTGCAAATGGCTTCTCCGCGAGCGGCCGCGCCATCATGGACTTCGGCGGCGTGTACCCATCCCTGTTCGACTCTGATACCTCACGGCGTTCGGTGGCGGGGCAAGCAGACTATCGCCTGACAGACGTCCTGGACGTCTCGGGCGGTGTGCGGCTCGAGCACGAGGAAGGCAGTCAAGACGGGTCGTTTGGGGGGTCGTCAACCCAGCGAACCAACTACGGCGGGTTCGTTGAGGCGAGAGCTAGCTTCGGGAATCGCACCTACCTCACGGCTGGCTCCGGGTTGGACGACAACGAGATCTTCGGCTTCGCAGCCACACCGCGGGTGTCGGCGGCGGTCTACGTGCGACAGCCCACGCCCGAACCGCGGATGTTCGGCGATACCAAGCTGACGTTCAATGCTGGCCGCGGCATCAAGGCCCCGGTGGTATTTGATGAGCTCAACTCGCTTTTCGTCCTGCTGGAGGCCGCGCCGGGCGGAGCGGACGTCATTACCAATGCCGGTATCGAGCCGATCGGACCGGAGCGGAGCCGCAGCATTGACTTCGGGGTCGAGCAGGGGCTCTGGAACAACCGGGCGCGCGCGCGCGTCGCGTTCTTTCACAATGACTTCCGCGATCTTATTGAGTTTGTCAGCAACTTCGCGCTGCCGGAGCTCGGCGTCGCGCCAAGTGCCGCCTTCGCTGTGCCCTTCGGCGCGACCGTCAACGCCTCGTCGTATCGGGCGCGAGGGATCGAAACGTCGGGAGACGTGGCCATCGGTGATGACCTACGGATCGGTGGCGGGTACATGTTCCTGGACGCGACCGTCAATGAGTCGTTCTCCGGAAGCGCGCTCTTTCCCAGTGTCAACCCGGCGTTTCCTGGCGTTCAGATCGGGCAGTTTTCACCGCTGGTAGGCGCCCGGCCGTTCCGCCGGCCGACCCACTCGGGTAATCTGTTCGTAACGTATGGGCGCGGCCCCGCGAACGCCGCGATCGTCGCGACCTTTGTGGGGAAGTCTGATGACAGCACGTTTCTTTCCGATGCGTTCTTCGGGTCGTCGCTGCTCTTGCCGAACCACGATCTCGTGGACGGGCATCAGAAAGTAGACCTGAGCCTGTCATACGATCTTCACCCGCGAGCGCGCTGGCATATGAGTATCGAGAACCTGCTCGATCAGCGTTACGTGGCTTCCCCGGGTTTTCTGGCGCTTCCCCTGACTTTCAGAACCGGCCTTACGCTCACCCTGGGAGGCGAGGCGACCGCGACCCGCTGACGTGCTGAACTACGCGCTCGCGATGCTGTGCGCCCTGGGTTCGGCGACGTTTTCCACGGCCGCCGTCCTGCGGTGGTCGGTTCCAGTGGGGGTCGTCAGCTTCCTGGCGGCGAGCACGTGGCTGACGCCCGATCCGGCTTGGACCGGTGCAACAGCCGCGCTCGCGTCGGCACTGTTATTGGTACGCCCACAGTCTTCTCTTCCAGCGGCCGCGATCGCAGGATGCCTCGCCGGGCTCTGGATGACGTTGCTCGAAGCCCAGGGCGTTCCGATGGTGGGAGCACTGAGTTTGGCAGCGGCCGTTCCCGCGGCGTCCGGCTGGATGGCACGCACCCGTGACGAGTTTGCGCCGTCGGCTCTGCGCGAAGACGCGCTACTGGCGATCGGGGGATTGGGCCTGGTCGTGGCGATGGGACCGGACATCTTGGCCGGTTGGCAGTCGGCGGGCTCGATGAACCTCGAGCCGGGTGGTGGGCGACAGGCCGCGATCGAAGTCTGGCTGATGGTGGCGATCGGTACTGCGGCGGTGGGAGGGGGCGCTCACGCGCTCTGGAGTCGGCGATGAGTGTGCTCGGAACATTGGAGAACGGTCTGTTTGCGTTGAGCCAGGTGCTGCGGTTCCCGGTGATCGCGCTGCTATGGGTATGCGTGGCGATGGCGGTCTTTATGTCGGCGGGCTGCGTCGTAGAGTTCCTCGCTCGGCGTCGCGAGCGATCTGGCTTCGACCTGAAGGCGTGGGTTGAAGATGGTGCCTTGTTGAAGGCCGAGGAATCTCGGCGCGGGCGGCTGCCGACTGCACTACAGGCGCTCTTGAGCGATGTCACACAGACCGACAAAGCGTCGTTGGACAACGGCGGCCTCGAGCACCTCGTGCTGGAGCGGGAGGAACACGCGCGCCGCACGCTGAGCGGCTCGCGTCTCTTGGTACGAGTCGGACCGAGTCTAGGGCTCCTGGGTACGCTGATTCCGATGGGAACTGCGCTGGCGTCGCTGACGGCCGGCAACCTCGAGGCGATGGCCGGGCAGATGGTGGTGGCGTTTACGACTACCATCGTTGGTCTGTCGGCTGGGACCGTGGCATACGTCATTCAGATGGTGCGCCACGGGTGGGTCCACGAAACGATTCGTGAGCAGCGTTTCCTCGCCGAGCGTATTGCCGGCGAGCTGGCACAGGGCGAGTAGTCCTGGAGGGCGGCATGACTCGATTTCTTCACCTTCCGGCACCCGACGAGGGGATTGACGAAGACCCGCTGGCCGGCGTCGCCAACATCTTCGACGTCTCGGTGGTCTTCATCGTTGGGTTGATGATCACGCTCTTTTCGGTCTACCGAATCGGCGACCTCGTCGATCCCGAAAGCGAGGTCACGCTGGTGAAGACTAACGCCGATGGGTTGAGTGAGATCATCGTGAAACGGGGCACGGAGATCTCGGCCTACGAGCTCACAGGCGAGACGCTGGGAGGCCAAGGGGAGCGGCTCGGCACGGCCTATCGGTTGGCCAACGGACAGGTCATTTACGTCCCGGATTGAGGGGTCCGTAGTCGGGAGCGTGAGGGGCCCTAGGTCGGAGGTCGGGTCTTTGTGATGACGAGCAGACTGAGGAGCGTGAGCTGCGTCGCGATCGCGACCCTCGCGTTGTGCCTGTTGGCGCAGCCGGGGTGGGCGCAGTCGACCCGTGTTGCCTATCTCTTCTCCGACGGCCACCTCCCGGGTGTGCTGCGCGCCTACAAAGCACTGCTCGACGAGCGTCCAGATCTGCGGGGTGAGATCGCGATCGATTTTCTGACCGAGTCGCTCTTTGACCGGGCCGATCCCGAAACGATCACCGGCGCCGATGTCCTGGTGTTCGACATCATGAACCAACAGATGCTCGAACGCTTCGACGCGACGCATGATGTCGATCTCATCCGCACGATCAGCGACCGTGGCATGGTGCTCGCCGTGGGTGAGGGCCTGATGCCCCAAGAGCAGTATGTCGAGCAGGGCGTCGTGTGGGATTCGCGGGCTCGCGCCTTCTGGACCAACTGGGGATTTGCGAATCAGCTTGGCCTCCTCAAGCAGTCGCTGAGCATTGCGGGCGTCCCGGATCTGACGGTGCCGGATCCGCAGCCAAGCCTCGATGCTGGCTACTACTACCCGGATGGGGAGACCGGACAGGTCTTCGCCACGTGGAATGATTTCGACGCCTGGAGAGCGGAACACGGTAAGCGGCGCCCCGGCGCGACCCGTGTGGCAGTCGGGTTCTACAAGTCCACCTACTACGCCGGCGATACCGCGCTGCTTGACGCCGTGATCGAAGAGATCGAGCAGCAGGGCGCCGAGGCGATTCCGGTCTTTGGTTACCCCGGTGCCGTGGCTTTCGAGAATCTACTGATCGACGAGGCTGGCCAGGCACGAGCGCACGTTGCGCTCGCCTTCCTGTTTCGGTTCGCGAACTTCGAGGCGTCCACCGCGCTCGCGAAGCTTGACATTCCGGTGATCAGCTTGATCAGCCTCTACGGACGGAGCGAAGACGAGTGGCGGGCGTCCGACCAGGGCCTGTCGATGTTCGAGGGCACGTTCCAGGTCGCGGTGCCGGAGCTGGCGGGGGTCGTCGCACCGACGGTGGTCGGCAGCCAAGAGCAAATTGATGATCCCGAGACCGGACTATCAATCGTCGTACGGCGCCCGATCGCCGCTCGCGTGACGCTTGCTGTTCAGCGTGCGCTGCGCTACGGGGCATTGGCCGGCAAGCCGAACGCCGAGAAGCGTCTCGCCGTCGTCTTCTACAACTATCCGCCCGGCAAGGCCGGCATCGGCGCAAGCTACCTGAACGTGGCGGAGTCGCTGGCGAACATCCTTGAGCGACTCCGACGCGAGGGGTACGAGGTGGGCGACGGCGATCTCTCGGGCGATGCGCTTCTGACGGAGCTCACCGCGAAAGCGCGCAATGTCGGCGGTTATGCACCGGGAGAGCTCGATGCGCTTCTCGCCGAGGGGGCGGCTGTTCGGGTCTCGATGGCCGAGTACCAAGGGTGGCTCGAAGGATACGCGCCGTCGCTCCAGGCGAAGATCGTGGAGGACTGGGGCGCACCCGAGGACGCCACGCTGATGGCGGCGGCCGGGGAGTTCGTCATCCCCGTGGTGCGGTACGGCAACGTCGTGGTCTTGCCTCAGCCTGCCCGGGGATGGGGCGAGGATCTCGACCAGCTGTATCACGCGGACGACCTAGCTCCCCACCACCAGTACGTCGCAACCTATGCTTGGCTCCGACAGGCCTTCCGAGCCGATGCCGTGGTCCACCTCGGGACGCACGGGACGTTGGAGTGGCTTGACGGCAAGGACATCGGCCTGACGTCGGAGGACGCACCTGACGCGCTCATCGCCGACCTTCCCAACCTGTACGTCTACAACGTCGACGTCGTGGGCGAGGGCCTCGTCGCGCGACGGCGAGGCATGGCGACCCTAATCGACCACATGGTGCCTCCGTTCCGCAAGGGGGGGCTGTTGCCGGAGCTGACCGCGCTCAGTGAGAGCGTCAACGACTACCACGGCAGCGTGCACAGCAATGCGGAGTTGGCCAATGCGTTTCTCGGGCAGATCCGCGACCAGGTCATCGAGCTCGGTATCGCCAAGGACCTCGACCTCGATCTGGTACGTGTCGAGAGCCTCGACCACGAGGCGCTGCACGAGATTGAAGACTACATGGCCGAGCTGCGTGATCAGAACATCCCGTTCGGGCTGCACGCGTTCGGCCGCGTTCCCGAGGCGTCGCACCGCGCATCGACCGTCGAGGCGATCGTCTCGACGGATCGCTCACTCATGCCCGACGCCGCGGAGGTGCTTGCAGAGGACATGGAGAGGCGAATCGTGGAGTCGGGTCCACGCGAGCTCGGCAGCCTGGTCCGTTCGTTGCGAGCCGGCTACGTGGCGGCTGGGGTCGGCGGCGAGCCTATCCGCAATCCGGATGCCTATCCAACCGGGAAGAACTTCTACGGAATCGACCCCGACAAGGTGCCGAAGCCGGCGGCGTGGGATATCGGAGTCCGTCTAGCCGACCAAATGCTGGCTGGGCACCTCGAGACGAACGGTGCGTACCCGCGAAAGGTCTCGTTCGTGATCTGGGGCGACGAAACGATGCGGCACCAAGGTGTGCTCGAGTCGCAGATCTTCCATCTACTCGGAACCCGGCCGGTGTGGGACGCCAGGGGAAAGGTCATCGATGTCGAGGTCGTGCCCAGCGCGCAGCTCGGCCGGCCGCGCGTCGACATCGTGATCGCGTCGGCGGCGGAGGGCATGTTCTCCAACGTGACGAGGCTGATGGACGAGGCGGTGCAGCGCGTCAAGGTGATCGAAGAGGCAAACAACTACGTCCGCCGACACTATCTCCGGACGCGATCGACGCTCATCAACCAAGGGTACGCGGAGGAGGATGCCGACCGTCGGGCGGGCGTTCGCATCTTCGATGAGGCGCCCGGCGTCTTCAACCTCAACACCTCCGGGATCGTGACCGCCAGCGGTAGCTGGGACACCGACCGAGGGATGGCAGACGAATACCTGTCAAAGATGGGACACGCCTACGGGAACGGTTTCTGGGGCGAGCCGATGGAGGATGTGTTCCGGATGGCTCTGTCGGGAACTGAGAAGGTCGTGCATAGCAGCTCCACGATGCTCTATGGCGCGCTGGATAACGACGACTTCTACATGTATATGGGCGGCCTGGCTACGGCCATCCGCAATATCGATGGCACGACGCCCGAGCTCGTGGTCACCAACACACGAGACCCGGGACGACCGGAGATGACGGCGATCGACAAGTTCGTTGGAACCGAGCTGCGGTCACGGTACGTCAATCCCACATGGATCGAGGGCATGCAGCGCGAGGGCTATGCCGGGGCAGGGGAGATGCGCGCGTTTGTCGAGTACCTCTGGGGCTGGGACGCGACGGTGACCGATGTCGTCGATGACGCGATGTGGCAGGAGTCCTTCGCGGTCTACGTCGAGGACAAGCACGAGCTCGACATGAAGGCGTTCTTCGAAGCCGAGTCGCCGTTTGCCTACCAGGACATGACCGGTCGGATGATGGAGACGATTCGAAAAGGGTATTGGGCAGCCGATCGCGAGACGCTGGACCGGTTGCTCACGGAGTACGTCGAGAGTGTGAACACTCACGGAGTCGGTTGCGCGGAGCACACCTGCGGGAATCCTCGCCTCCTGGAGTACGTGCTCGACCAAGCTCGCATTGCCGAGATTCCTGCTGTCGATCTCGAGGCGTTCGAGCAGGCGTTGGAGCAGGCCCTCGGGATCGATATCGAAACGGCAGCCCGGGCGGCTGAAGCATTCGTGCGCCGAAACGAGGCCGAGTCGATCATGTCCGAGAACCTCCAGGGCCTTCGCATGGAAGAGTCGGTGTCGGAGCTCGAGACCTCCCCCGCGGTGCCGGCGTCCGACAGCTTTGGGGATAGCGAACGCGCGGCGCTGTGGGTCGGAGTGCCCGTGCTGGGACTGCTGGTGGCGTGGCGGGTCTGGCAGCGTCGCGGGCGCGCGCGCCAATGACCGAGATCGGTCGTGGCCCGGTCGTTTGGCTTGTCGCAGTGCTGCTTCTCGCAGGCGGCGCGTCCGGGCCCCGGCAGGTATCCCTGAGCGGCAAAGGCGCGTACGAAGCCAGCCTCCAAACGACCGAACGTGGATTTGTCGTGGCGTGGCATGACTACCGCGACGGTAACGCCGAGATCTACGCGCGCGTCCTGGATGTCGACGGACGAGCGGCCGGCCCGGAGGTCCGACTGACCCATAGCCCTGCACTCTCCTTCGAGGCCGATGTGGCAGTTGCGGGTGACGGCACGGACCTAATCGTCGCGTGGTACGAGCACCCACGTCACGAGCCCCTAGAGGCCTGGGTCGGTCGGTCGACGCAGACAGGTGAGAGTCTGTGGCAGCGGCAGCTGGCCACATCTGGGCGCCAGGGCAGGAATCCGCTCGTCCGCGTGATCGGCAACGCGCTGTTCTGCGCCTGGGTGGAAGAGAGCGACGGCGAGACGGCTGTGTGGGCTCAGTGGTTCAACATGGCTGGGGAATCGTTGGGGGAACGGACGCGTCTCGGGCCAGCGGGCGAGACGACGTGGAATCTCAACGCGGTGCTACACGCCGACGGCAGAGTGTGGGTCGTCTACGATGCAATCGCCGGGACGAAAGCGGAGGAGCTCTTCCTGGTGGAGGTCGACTGGCCAGACGCGAGTAGGTCCGCGAAGGTCACTCGAGTGAGGCTGACCGATGACGACGGCTTTGCGTCAAAGTATCCAGACATCGATATAGAGGTCGAGACGGGTCGAGTTGCGTTGGCGTGGTTCGACGAGCGCGACGGAAATCGCGAGGTTTATCTCGCCGTGGTCTCGCCACAGGCATTGATGTCGGGTCTGAGCGAGGCTCAGCAGGCGAGGGTGACGGATACGCCGGATGAGTCGATCGGTGCCTATCTGGCCTGGAATGGTGACCGCCTTGGCCTCGCGTGGTCAGACGAGGTGAGGCGGCAGCACGAGATCTTCTTTGCGCTGTACGACTCCTCAGGACGCTCTCTTGGGACGCCGCGGCGTCTCACGGCCAATCCGACCGCGTCGTTGATTCCGGCGATTGCCCGTTCGGGCGACGGTTTCGCGTTGGTCTGGAACGAGGACGTCATCGAGGACCGGGGGACCCACGAGACTGGCGGCAACTCCGAGGTCGTCTTTTCTCTGATACACTGAGGTCGCCAGAACGGGCGACCGGTGGCCGGTCGCCTACGGCAGAACGGCGTTCTTGTGAGTAGTCACTTGACTTCTGAGCGCAGTCAGGCGTAAATACTCACCGTAATTACTCGGTCTGACATTGAATCCGTCGGTTTGGAGGGGGATCTCCTGATGAAAGCTCGTGCACGCATACTTTTTCGAAATGGGCTGCTTGCCGTGGTCGCAGTCGCAGCCGCGTTCGCACTGTTCTCGACCGTAGCCGTTGAGCCAGTCGCCGGTCAGACCGGGGACTACGAGCCGATGAAGACGCCCGACGGCAATGCAGACATGAACGGGATCTGGCAGGCAATTGGTGCCCACCACCATGACATCGAGCCGCACGCGGCGCGTATGGGCCCGGTGGTCGAACTAGCGGCCCTCGGCGCGGTTCCCGGCGGCTTGGGCATCGTGGAGGGTGGCGAGATTCCGTACACGCCGGAAGCTCGAGCCGAGCAGCAAGAGAACTTGGAGTCTTGGGTCGACCGCGACCCGGCGGCGAAGTGCTACATGCCAGGGATTCCCCGGGCAACCTACATGCCCTATCCGTTTCAGATTGTTCAGACCTCCGAGTACATCTTGATCGCTTACGAGTTCGCGAGCTCGAGCCGAATCGTCTACATGAACCGGCCCGATATGGAGGCTCCGGTGAATACGTGGATGGGTCACTCTCGCGGCCGCTGGGAGGGGAACACGCTCGTGATTGATGTCGCCGACCAGGTCCCGGAGACCTGGCTGGATCGGTCGGGTAACCATCACAGCGATCAGATTCACGTCGTCGAGCGCTACACGTTGATCAGCGAGAATCACATCGAGTACGAGGCGACGATCGAAGATCCCGGGGTGTACACGCGGCCCTGGACGATCAAGTTGCCGCTCTACCGTCGGGTCGACGAGAACATGCAGCTGCTGGAATACAAGTGCGTCGAGTTCGCCGAAGAGCTCATGTATGGACACCTCCGCAAGGATCCGGATCTGACGCCGGCCTACCGCGCGAGTGGCCATGGGTCGAATCGCGACATGGTCCCGGAGCCGCCGCAGTAGCGGTTGCTAGACGGGTGTAAGTGGGCCAGGTCAGTTTAATTTGTTGTAAAATAGAGGAGAGTTTGATGCGAAGTAACTGCTTGCTTATGGAGGAGGCGAGACCGATGCGAACAAGACTAACCGTCGCGGTCGCCGGCGTGGCACTGCTGGCAGCAGCATTCTCGGTGCCGGTAGTGGCACATCATGCGTTCTCGGCGGAGTTTGATGCGAATGTCCCGCTCCACATGGAGGGCAAAGTCGTCAAGATGGAGTGGATTAATCCCCACGCCTGGGTTCATATTGAAGTGATGGCCGACGACGGCACCGCGACTGTGTGGATGGTCGAGGGGGGAACGCCAAACACCTTGTTCCGTCGCGGCTTCACCCAGGATTCGCTGGCGATCGGGACAGAGATCGTCGTTGACGGCTATCAGGCGAAGGACGGGTCGAACAAGATGAACGGTCGCGACCTGACCTTTACCGATGGTCGGAAGCTGTTCATGGGTTCGTCCGGCACGGGCGCGCCTCAGGACGGCCGCGATGCGACCGAGCCTGGCAACAACTAGGCCAGCGCCGTAAGCAACAATAAGCTTCGAGAACACAGACCCCTTGGGAGCGCTGCTGAGGCGCCCCCAAGGGGTTTTCTTTAGGGAATCATATACGTAACTGGACAATCTTGCCATGATTCGGTATAATACTGGACATGGCACGAGCACATAAAGCCCCTGGAAAAGCCCACAGGACTGGACTCTCTCTCGATCAACTCTACGCCAAGTTCCCCACCGAATCTATTGCCCGGGTATGGTTTGAGCAGGTGCGCTGGCCGGATGGTCGGGCCTGCCCGCGCTGCGGCAACATGGAGACAACCGAGGCGAAGAACGGTGGCACGATGCCCTATCACTGTAGCCCCTGTCGCCGCTACTTCAGCGTCAAGACCGGGACCGTGATGCAGTCCAGCAAGCTCCCGATCCGAACCTGGATCATCGTCATGTATCTCATGTCCACGAGCCTGAAAGGCGTCGCCAGCATGAAGCTTCACCGGGACCTCGGCATCACACAGAAGACGGCCTGGATGATGGCGCAGAAGATCCGCGAAGGGTGGAAGTCTGGTGCGAAGCTGTCTGGCATCGTCGAGATCGACGAAACCTACATCGGCGGGAAGGAACGGAACAAGCACCGCGCGAAGCGCCAGCACGATGGACGTGGGCCGGTCGGGAAGGTCGCGGTCGTGGGTGCCATCCAGCGAGGCGGGAAGGTCGTCGCCAAGCCGATCCCGAACACCGACGAAGCCACGCTGATGGGGTTTGTCGCTGAGACGGTGTCACCGCAGTCGACGATCTACACCGACGGGAGCGCGTCCTACACGGACGCCGACGGCACCTACATCCATCAAGCGGTCAGACACAGCGTCGGCGAGTACGTCCGAGGGCAAGCCCACACGAACGAGATCGAGAGCTTCTGGAGTTTGCTGAAGCGGGCGCACATGGGCACGTTCCACAAGCTCAGCCCGAAGCACCTGCACCGCTACGTCACCGAGTTCGCCGGACGAAAGAACGTCCGGAACGAAGATACGATCACGCAGATGGCTTGCCTCGCCCGCGGCCTGGACGGGAAGCTGATGCCCTGGAAGCTGCTGACGGCTGGCCCCCGGGCCGCTGGCCCTGCCCCAAAGACTGCCTGATCGTCGCGTCCCTGCAAATCGCGGCGGCGATCTCTTTACCGGTGGCCGGGATCGTGTTCACGATCCGATTCGTCACGGGGCGGCCTGGTTTCTTCGTTATGGCGTCTCTCCGTTTCGTCCTGACACGGCACTGAGTAGCCCTTCAAGTAAGCCTTCCACTCTGGCCAGACGTTCGCCGTGATCACGAACATGTGTGTCCATCCGCAACACCATCCCTGCGATGCCGATGCCGACCACTAAAGCGCTTTTCAAATAGGCCTTGTACTACCTGGGGCGGTTGTGGTACTTCTGCGCGCACCGATGCAGGAGGACTGATGCGTGCCTATTCGATGGATCTGCGAGAGCGGGCGCTACTCGACAGCGATGCCGGGATGAAGGCGGCCGATGTGGCGGCGAAGTACCGCGTGAGCGGGTCGTGGGTGCGGCTCTTGAAACAGCGGCGGCGCGACACGGGCGAGGTGGCGCCTCGCGTCCAGCGACAGGGACGGCGCGGCATGCTTGAGCCGCACCTACACACCTTGGCCGCGCTGATGGCGGCGCACCCGGATCGCACGCTGGCTGAGCTGAAGGACGCCCTCGCCACGCCCGCGCGTGTGCCGACGGTCTGGCGCGCCGTGCGGGCCCTCGGCCTGACCGTTAAAAAAACGGTCCGGCCGTCCGAACACGATCGGCCTGACGTCGCGGCCGCGCGGGTCGCGTGGCACGCGGCGGCGCCGACCTGGGATGTCGCCCACCTCGTGTTTCTGGACGAAACCGGCATCACCACCAATCTGCTTCGGCGGTACGGCCGGGCACCGCGCGGCGCGCGCGTCCACGACCACGCCCCCTGCGGGCGCTGGCAGACCCGCACGTTTCTCGCCGCGTTGCGGGTCACGGGGCTGACCGCACCGGGGGTCTTCGACGGCGCGATCGATGGCGAGCGCTTCCGCGCCTCCATCGAACAGATCCTGGTGCCGACCCGACAGCCCGGACCTCAATCCCATCGAGCTCTGCTTCGCGAAGCTCAAGGCCCTCGTTCGCACCGCTCGCTGTCGCAGCACCGAGACGCTCTGGCCGTTCCTCGGCGAGTGCTTGGCGCACTTCAGCCCTGACGAATGCCGCAACTATTTTCGGCACTGCGGGTACTCGGCCGCCACACGGTCATGAAAAGCGCTTTAGCACGGTCCAAGCCTCTGGTGTCATGCGTCCCTCCGTGCAAGCTTACGCGTCGCCCACCGATCAATCAACACGACGCACGCGACGCCGATGACGGCAATTCCAAATGGAATCCAAGCGCTGTGAGTCGCATCGGACAACAAAAAACGACTCCCATCCGACAAGAGAAAATCTGAACCGTCCGAGAGTTTGAAAACAGACATACCGGACTCCTTTCTGCCGTGAAAGGCAGAGGTTGACGAGCCCGACTGTTTGGGGAGATACTGAGGGAGTCTTCTTCTCCTTCAGCATCCCCGGTTCCAGCCGGCTATCGTCGGTTAACGAGTGAACGCCCCGGTTGCTGCCGGGGCGGTTTCACGTACAGCCTCTATAGGCTACCGCACTCAAAACCCGAACGATGAGCCGACCTGCAACCCTCCGTGGGTCGGCACGATGGTCATATCTCGCATCACCGGGACCGTGGACCAAAATCCAGCAATCGCAGCTCCAGCCACCACCAGCGCCGCGCCGCCGTACTTCATGGCTGGGCGTCGATCTTTGAATGGAATGAACGGCCTGAACTGCCCCGCGTAAATCGTGCGGTCGCCAGAGGTGGCGACCGTTAACGCCGCAGCCCCTCCGAAAACAAGTCCGCTTTCCACTCCAAGCGCCCAGTTGGCAATCGCCTGATCAAGGCCACCAGGAATATTGGGGAAGTAACGAATTGATCCAGCGCTATCTTCTGCAACGAGCCTCAAAAATTCTGGCGACGTGACCAGACTCGCATACTCCTGGATCAGTGCATCATCGGAGACCGTGCCGGGGAGACCGTGCCGGGTTGTGTTGGCTGTGTTGGCTGCTTCGGTTCAATCAACAGCATCGCCGCCCCGGCCCCGGCCATCACCAGTCCAAGTGCCACACGACCAGGTGAGCGCTTCACCTTAGTCATGTCCGACTGCGGCAAGGCGATCCCTTCAGCCGCTTTGAGCACGGTTTCTTGGGCCATAGCCAACGATGGGATCGTGAGTATTCCAGTGAGCACCAACGTACAAAGTGTCCGCATAGCGACGGTATCCCCTTCTTGGGATTGCCCGCGACCGGAAGTGGTCACCGGGCCAGTCGCCACAACAACCTCAAGCTGTGCGCCAGGGTTCCCGCCTATTCCCCCTGGAAGGGGTGTCGTATTCAGCAGGTGGCCCGATGTCGGACCAGCCTGAGATTGTCGTGGCGATGGAAGGGTAGATCAGGATAGATAGACTATGGTTGGTGACAGCAGCCGAATTCGGTGCGCCTCGCTGTCGCCAACGAGCAGTCCACCGTCGGCCTGCGCGAAGACCCCGTGCGGGCGACTCAGCTTGCAGGCGAGTGGGTCCGGCTCCGGGCCGTCACCCCGTTCGCCGGTCCCCAGGACCGTCATGATGACACCGTCCAGTTACGTATATAATTCCCTTTCTTTATCCAGACGTTGGTGACAGCAGCCGAATTCGGTGCGCCTCGCTGTCGCCAACGAGCAGTCCACCGTCGGCCTCGCGAAGACCCCGTGCGGGCGACTCAGCTTGCAGGCGAGTGGGTCCGGCTCGGGCCGTATCAGGACCGTCGACACCGGTGGCGTAGACTTCGCGTCGTGGTTCTCGGTATCGGCGGTAGAGTCGATCGCGGTAGGCGAGTCCTTTAGGGCCGGCGAGGGTGGCTTGCGTGGCCGCGCCGCCGTCCCCGGTGTAGCCCTGTTCGCCGGTGCCCGCAACATGGTGAATCGTCTCCGTGTCGAGGTCGATCCGGACGATCGCATTCCCCTCCCGTAACGCCAGATATAGCCGCCCGGCTGGGTCGAATGCCATCGAGCGCGGACCGTTCAACGGCGTGCCCTCCAACGGAGCCCCGTCCGGTGTCGCCTCGCGGGTTCCCGTGCCTGCGAAGGTCTCGATCGTGCCGCTGGAGGGGTCGACCCGGCGGACGCGGTGGTTCCCGATGTCGCAGATCAGGAGTCGCCCAGAAGGATCGAACGCGATGCTGTGGGGGGTTCGCAGCAGAGCTGACGCCGCGGGGCCGCCGTCGCCGCTAAAGCCCGCCTGGCCTGTTCCTGCCACGGTCGAAATCACACCGGTCGCCATATCGACTTTCCGGACCACGTGGCTGTCTCGCTCGACGATGAAAAGGTCACCCTCGGCGTCGAAGAGGATCTCGTGCGGCATGTTGAGGCTGGCGTCTGTCGCCGGCCCACCATCGCCCTCGTATCCGCGTTCGCCGTTCCCGGCGATGGTCGTCGTCTGGCCGGTGCCGCGATCGAGCCGTCGGATCCGCTGGTTGTCGAGGTCGCAAAAATAGACGGCTCCATCCGGACCAACGACGACGCCGTATGGGTTGGCGACTTGTTGCTCGGAGAATCCGGGCTGTCCGGTCCCGATAACGGTCGAGACGACGGCAGACGGCGCGCCGTGACCGCTATACCGTGCCGTCGTGACCCCTGCCAGGCACACGAGGACTAAGGCGAGATGCGTGAAGGGGTGGTGCGCATACGTGCGGGCTACAGTCGATTCATGTCGGGTCACGACTCTGGATATACGCTCGCCTATCAAGCATGTCAAGGTACGCCTCGAGCGTTAGCCTGAGTTGCCTGACGCAGACGCCTGTTGTAGGCTAAGCTCCGCTTGAGAGCTGTTGGCGTGATGTAGATGCGCTCGCCGACGTTAAGGTAACGGGGAGGGAGTCAATAATGCGGGTGTTCAACGTTGTTGTCGCGTTGCTTGTCGTCGCCGGAGTCGCACAGGCTCAGGCGCCGTCGCGCCAGCCCACCGGGACCTTAGCCCAAGTGATGCGGGGCATCTTCTTCCCCAACTCGAACATCATCTTCGATGTTCAGGCGCGCGACCCGGACGCACCGCCCGAAGATACTGGCGGGGACTCCACGACCGCACGGTTTTCGAGCATCTACACCGGATGGCCGGTCGTCGAGAACGCCGCGATCGCGCTCGCCGAGGGTGCGAATCTGATCACCGTCGTTGGCCGAGTCTGCGAGAACGGCCGGCGGGTTCCGCTGGCAGATGCTGAGTTCGTGAAGTATGCCGGCGAGATGGAAGCCGCCGGGCGCGCCGTCCTCGAGATCGCCAGGACCAAGGACCGCGAGGCGATGGTCGAGGCGACAAACACGCTTGCTGGGGCCTGCGAGAACTGCCACACCGTCTATCGTCGGTACCCTGAAGAGAACCGCTGCCAGCTACCGGTCCCGCCCCCTGAGCAGTAGCCGAGACGGCCGAACACGAGAACACGGAGCAAGGAGCGGATGCCGGGACGGAGTCTCTTTGAGTGGGTTGACGCGTGGCCCAGTAGCATCGCGCTTCGGGAGTCCCTGAACGCGTATCCGATCCTGCTGACCCTGCACGTCGTGAGCATGGCGGTCTTTGCGGGTCTGATCATGCTCTGGGACATGCGGCTCGTTGGCATTTCGCTCAAGCCGGTCCCGGTCTCGCGGTTGGCGAAGTTCGATTTTCCCTTCTTCCCATGGTCAATCGTCGGGTTTGTCGTGAGTAGCGTCACGGGCTTACTGCTGGTCTACAGTCAGCCGATGCGCTACTTCGACAACTTCTACTTTTGGATCAAGATGGGTCTCTTGGGGCTGGCCGGCGTGAACGCGATGGTGTTCCACGTCACGACGATGCACAACGTCGAAGACTGGGAGAATAACTTCCCGACGCCGCGCAATGCGCGCATCGCTGGAATCGCCTCGCTTGCGCTCTGGGCAGGTATCATCGCCACAGGAAGGCTGACCGCCTATAGCGGACTCGTTCCAGATTGGTGGATCGCGATGAACGCGCAGTAGAGGAAGGATCCGCACACCATGTCAGCATTGCTGCCCTTCTTTCAGTGGATGGGAACGCATCCCATCAGCGTCTACTTTCTCGAGAACACCTGGGCGACGCCGATCATTCAATGTATTCATCTCGTGACGGTCGCGATCTTCGCCGGCGCGGTGCTGGTCGTCGACATGCGGATGCTGGGCGGGGGATTGATCAAGACGCCGCTGTCGAAGTTGGCGCGTGACGTCGAGCCGTGGCTGATTTGGTCGTTCGTCGTACTGGCTGTGACCGGTATCCCGCAGCTGATGTCGACTGCGCTCAAGCAGTACTACAGCCCCTTCTTCTGGTGGAAGATGGAAGCGATGCTGTTCGCGGTCATCTTGACCTTCACCGTCCGGCGCCGGATTACGCGAATGGATGATTCGGTGCTGGGCACCTTCTGGCCCAGAGTCGTGGCGCTGGTATCGCTGTCCCTTTGGACGGCGGTGACGATCGGCGCGCGATTGATCGGCCTCCTGTCCTAGTAGTAGACCCGTCGGTCAGCGGGCCGCAGCTATCCGCAGACGTCGCCGAGGAAGCCGCCGCCGCCGCAGTAGTTGGCGTCCTGAAGCTGGATGCTGATCCCGTCGGGATCGGTGAAGTACAGCTCGGGCGTGCCCCCGGGAGCCCCACCGCGATCCTCCATCCGCATCGCCATATTTGATTGGAGCGGGCCGGCCGGGCCTGAGCCGTTGCCTCGCGGCGTAATTCCGAACTCCTCGAGCGTGGCGATGACACGGTCCAGCTCGAAGTTCTCGATTGTCAGGCAGGCGTGGTGAATCCGTGGTCCAGGCCCACTAGCACCACCGCCGGCCAGCGCAATGAACTGGTTAGGCGCCCCGGCAGACAGGAGCGGCATGGCCCCTTGGTAGATCTGGACCGGCATGCCGAACAGGGTCTGATAGAAACCGAACGATTGATCGGCATCTGAGACGAAGAGGGTGAAGTGGTTGTACTCGCGAACCTTCAAGAGTCCGCTGGTCGGGGATGCCTCGACGGGCGAGCGGCACTCGCCCAGCACGCCCTCCCCGCCGCAGTAGGTCGCGTCTTGGAGCTGCACCACAATGCCGTCCGGGTCACTGAGATACAGCTCTGGCGTCCCCTCTGGCGCACCGCCGAAGTCGTCGCCGCGCATCCGGACGCGAACATTGAGCGGGCGGCCGTGGAGCCGTCCGGACTCGGGAGCGACAGACTGCAGGCCGTGCTCGTGAAGCTTCCGCACGAGCGCGTCAACGTCAAATCCTTCGACCATCAGACAGAGGTGGTCGATGCGAGGCGTCGCGTTCCGCGCGCCGCCGCTCAAGGCGATGAACTGTGGGCCATCTCCGACGCGCAAGACGGGCGTCGACGCCTGCCACGCCTGAATCGGCATACCGAAGAGTCCCTGATAGAACTCGAGGGAGCGCTGCACGTCCGAGACCGTGAGCGTCATGTGATTGATACCGACCACAGGGATGGGCGGCGGCGTCGATTGGGCCAGGCCACGAGGGGCGGCGACATACGCGCTCATAGTGGTAAGAAAGGTCCGACGGGTAAGCGCAGACATCCGGGAGTCCTAGACGCCCGACAGTGGCGACATATCGAGTCGCTCGGTGCCGTCGCCGAGGGTCTCAGCCGAGACACCGGCCTTGTCTAGGACACTGAGCAGGAGATTGGCCATCGGTGTGTCCTTCTCCGTGTCGTAGGCCAGGTGGCGGTTGCCCTGGAGCCGGCCGCCCCCCCCACCCGCCACCAAGCAGGGCAGGTTGGTGTGCTCATGGAGGTTCCCGTTCCCGATGCCACCGCCGTACACGATCATCGAGTGATCCAGCAGCGTCCCATCGCCATCGGGCGTCTGGCGCAATTTTTCCAGGAAGTACGCGAGCAATGAGACGTGGTATGTATCGATTTTCGCCTTCCGCGCCATGTAGTCCGGGTCGTTGCGATGGTGTGAGACGGTATGGTGCTGGTCGGCGACACCGATTTGCGGATAGGTCCGCGGGCTGGCCTCTCGAGCCATCATCAGCGAGAAGACGCGCGTGATATCAGCCTGGTAGGCGAGGGCCTGCAGGTCAAACATCAGCTTGGCATGCTCCCCGAAACTCTCGGGGATATCGATCGGTCGGTCCGGGAGCTCGACGAGCTCCTCGTCCCCGCGTGACTCAGCTCGCTGAATGCGTTGTTCGAGGTCACGCACCGAGTCGAGATACTCCGTGAGCTTGGTGCGGTCTTGGGGGCCGAGTGTGCGTTCCAGGCTAAGGACCTCCTGCGTGACGGAATCGAGAATGCTCCCGGTTTGACGGACCTGAGCGAGCCGATCGGAGGCGCTTCCCCCGTCGCCGAACAGACGCTCAAAGACGACACGAGGGTGTGGCTCCATGGGCAGGGGCGTCGTGGGGTTCAGCCAGGAGATCGTGTTCGAGTAGAAGCAGTCGCCGGTATCGCAGGCGATGGCCGTTGGGGCTTCCAACACGAGCTCGAGCGAGGGGAGAGGCGTCTCCCGTCCAAGCTCCCGAGCGGCGAGCTGGTCCGCCGTCGTTCCCAGCTTGATATCGGTTGGACCCTGTCGACCGCGTCGTTCCCACGCATGCACGCCGCTCAGCCATACGGCGGTGGCCCGCGGGTGATCCCCGTTTCCATCGCCAAACGAGTCGGCCTGGCGATGGGCGAGTCCGCTCAGTACGAGTAGCCTGTCACGAAATGACTCGAGCGGACTCAGGATTGGAGAGAGATCGAAGCCGCGACCGGTGGTAGGCGGCACCCATTGCGGCTGGATGACGCCGTTTGGGACGTAGATGAACCCAAGGCGACGGATCGGGTTCGCTGCGGTCTTCGCCAGCGCCGAGGCGGCCGGTACCATCGCGTCCAGCAGGGGCAACGCGAGGGTTGCCCCGATTCCGCGCAGGAACGTGCGTCGTGGAAGGGCCTTCTTGGTGATGATCATGATTGGGACTGCCTCATCTGGAACGGTTGGCTGCGGACGATACCGAGCACAATCGAGGAAAAACGGTAGTCCTCCTGTGCGGCATCTCGCGCGATCGCCCGGACGGTAGGCGCGTCGAAGTGCTCGATTCCACGGCCGAGCGCGTACATCAGGAGTTTCTCGGAAAGGGTGGCGACAAATCGATCGGGTTTATCGGCGATCGAGCGGAGAAGGGCGACTGGGCCATCGAGTTTCGTGCCATCAGGAAGCTCAGCCGACGCATCGATTGGTGCCCTCGAGCCGTCGGTCGTCCGCCATCGTCCGATCGCGTCATAATTCTCGAGCGCAAACCCCAGCGGATCCATGAGGCGGTGACAGCTCGCACAGGCTGGGTTGCTCCGGTGCAATTCCATCGCCTCACGCATGGACCGCGGCTCGCCGCTCTCGGTCCGCTCATCGAGCGATGGTACGTCCGGCGGCGGCGGCGGCGGCGGAGACGCAAGCAGGTTCTCGAGGATCCACTTGCCTCGCAGGACCGGGGATGTCCGCGTGGCGTACGACGTGAGGGTCAGGATACTCCCATGGCTGAGGAGTCCGCGGCGGGGCGTTTCGTGCATCGAGACCCGCCGGAAGTGACTGCCGTAGATGTGAGGTACGCCGTAGTGCCTGGCCAGCCGCTCGTTGAGATACGTGTAGTCGGCGGTGAGCAGGTCGAGGACACTGCGGTCCTCGCGCAGCACGCTGGTGAGGAACAACTCGGTCTCTCGCTGGAACGCCTGCCGCAGGTTCTCGTCGAAGCCGGGGTAGAACCCCGGGTCGGGTTCCTTCGCATCGACGTCGCGTAGAAACAGCCACTGGGCGGCGAAGTTCTTGACGAGCGCCTCTGCCTTGGGATCGGCGAGCATCCGCCGAACTTGCCCGTTCAGGACGTCCGGCGCTTGCAGTCTGCCGTCAATGGCGGCATCCAGGAGCTCGTCGTCAGGAATACTGCTCCAAAGGAAGAAGGACAGCCGCGACGCCAGCTCGAGGTCGGCGATGTCGTATGGCGAACCAGCTGCGATTCCGCCCGGCTCGCGTTCGATCCGGAAAAGAAACGCCGGGCTGACGAGGATTCGCTCGATCGCGCGCTGGATTCCGCGCTCGAAGCCTCCCTCGACGACGCCCTGTTCGTAAAAGGGCCGGAGTCGCTCGAGATCGCCATCTGTGATCGGACGTCGATACGCACGCCGGGCAAGCGTGGAGATGATCGTGGTCGCACACGCACCCGCGGTGACGGGTGACGCGTCGGCCCCTGGATCACACACGAAGATCCGCCGGCGGCTCGGTGTGTCACCGGATCCGTCGGCGCCGAACGGCCCGCTTACGACCACGCTGGATAGCGCGGGAAGGCCGCCACGGGTGCGCCGAGCGCGTCGAACCAGCCCTTCGGATTGAGCGCCACTCTTCGGGAGAAACGCGACGGCGATCTCCCGCGGACCGGCTCGAAGTGGCACACGAACCTGAACATCGGGGTCCGAAGCGAAGGTGAACACGCCGCTGGCGAGGCGTTCGGGCGGGTTCTCGCCGACTGTGAAGGTCTCCATGCGCCGTCCATCGACGCTCAGCTCGAGTTCGTGGGGCTCTCGCGCCGCCCCGGCGAACCCGATGGTGACGACGTACTCCCCATCCAGCGGGAGGTGGCTGCGAATGCGCATGCCTCCACGCGTGCCGAGGGGTAACCCATCAAGGTGGCCGTCTTGAACCAGCTCGTTGTCAAGCTGATACGTATCGACAATCGGCAGCATCGTGCGATCCCCAACCGCGAGACGGCTGATCTTGCGAGCTGCGCCCAGATACCGCTCCATCAAGGTGGGCGAGACGAACAGGAGGTCGGCCAGGTTATCGAATCCGCTTGTCGCGTTGTCGCCCGGCAGAAGTACCGAGATATCGAGCTCCCGCGGCAGATCGTTGAGCGCGAGGAGATCACGGATCGCGTTCTGATACTCCGTTCGGCTCAACCGGTGCAACGCTGGCTGACGCCCGGAATTCGGATTTGCGGCGGCTGCGCGGTCGAGCTTTGACTCCAGCCACGAGGCCACCAGATCATTCGTCGCGTCATCTGGCCGCGGCCGGCCGGCAGGCGGCATCGTGCCGTTCCGGAGCCGTTGGACGACGCGTTCCCATTCAGCGGGGTCTGCGCCGACGTCGTCCGGGTTGAGGCGATCGAGGGCCAGTCCGGTCGCTCGGATCTGGGCGACGAGCGGAGTCGGCGCTTGGCCGGCGCCGGCGACGACCTTCTCGCTATGGCAGGTGACGCAGTATTGATCGAGAAACGCGCGCGGCGAGTCCGACGAGGATCGTCGAGCCTGCTGAGCGTACGCAGACCCGGGGCCAAGAGGCGCCATCAGAAAGGCCACCGAGGCGTACCACACCCAGCGTGTCATTACCCAAACTGACTTGTACGCCGCATCTTCGGCGTTGTCAACCTCACGTCCACGGGGTAGCATTTTCCGTGGTTGGAGACTGCCTGCCCATGCGATCCCGCTTCCTGCTGCTCGCCTTCTTCCTCGGTCCGCTGGTCAGCGCGCTCGTCACACCCAGCTTGCTGACGGCTGCGCAGCCTGGCGAGGTTGCCGGGGGCGACCCACCGGTGATCGCGGCCGTTAGACGCGCTCAAGACGGCTCGGCCTCGGAAGCTGTCCGGAGCCTGCTGGATGCGGCCGCGGACGCTGACGCCGGCGGCGTTGCCAATGCGGCCAACGCCGCCCAGGCTGATGGCACAACCGCGATGCACTGGGCCGCGCGCCACGATGACCTGGAGACGGTTCGGCTCCTAATCGACGCAGGCGCCGATGTCGGAGCCGTCAACCGCTACGGCGTGACGCCGCTACACCTCGCCGCCACAAACGGTAGCGCGAGCGTTGTGGCCGCCCTGCTCGACGCGGGTGCTGATCCGAATACGGCGTCGCCCGGAGGCGACACCATACTGATGGTCGCGGCGCGGACCGGTCGAGTCGAGGTCCTCAGACGCCTGATTCGCGCGGGAGCTGAAGTTGATCGTCGCGAGAACTGGCGCAATCAAACCGCGCT
The DNA here is from genome assembly GCA_965216615.1 of Vicinamibacterales bacterium. GTDB lineage: Bacteria > Acidobacteriota > Vicinamibacteria > Vicinamibacterales > UBA8438 > CAUZIB01. Next base: position 58,884 of record CBDCGH010000014.1, read on the forward strand.
GATGTGGGCGGCGGCGGAGGGGCATGCAGAAGCCGTCGACCTGCTGGTCGAAGCCGGCGCGGAAGTGGACGCACGATCGGACGGGAAATGGAGCCCCTTGCTGTTTGCGGTCCGGGAGGGGCAGTTGGACGCGGCTCGTGCGCTGCTCGCGTCTGGGGCGGACGTGAACGGCGCCGCTCCGGGCGGGTCGAGCCCGCTCGCGGTGGCTGTGATCAACGCGCACTACGAGCTAGCGCTCCAGCTGCTGGAGGCCGGCGCGGATCCAAACGCCGCGGATCCGAGAGGCGCCATCCTCCATGCGCTGGCGTGGATGCGACGTCCCGGATCGGGCAGTCCACCGTTGCCCACTGGTGGCGTGTCGAGTCTGGAGCTCGGGCGAGCTCTGCTCGAGCGGGGCGCGGATCCGAATCGGCGGGTCGATTGGGAGGAGATTCCGTTCGAGGTCGACTTGGGCGTCGTGAAGCTCCCGCCAGGCATCTCAGTCGGCAGAAATTTTCTGAGCTTCGTCGGGGCGACACCCTTCTATCTGGCGGCCAAACATGCCGATCTCGATCTCATGCGCTTGCTGATCGAGCACGGTGCGGATCCCCTCACGTCGACCTCGCAGCACGTCACGCCGCTCATGGCGGCTTCCGGTGTCGGCTTCTGGGATGGTGAAAGCCCCGGACCGAACAATGGGACACCAGAGGCGGTGCGGCTCGAAGCCGTGCGGCTCGCGCTCGAGCTTGGCAACGATATTCATGCCGCCACCGAGTTCGGGGACACCGCGATCAAGGGGGGCGGCGTCGACCTGTTGAGGCGCCATCCTGTGAACCTCAGTGAGTTCGACCCTCAGCGAGACCGAGGTGACATGCGGTGGGGCGGGAGCACCGCCCTACACGGCGCGGCGATGATGGGAGCGAACGTCATCGTCGAGTTCCTGGTGGAGCACGGCGCGCGGCCGGACGAGACGAACGATCTCGGCTGGACGCCGTTGATGGTCGCCGAGGGTGTCTTCGTGGCGAACACCGAGAAAGCGTGGCCGGAGACGGCCGCTCTGATTCGCGATCTGATGCGGCAATAGGGTAAGAGACGGGAGATAACGATGCGCCGAAGACTCGGACTCGCAGTCGTTAGTGCCAGCGCCATCGTGTGGCTCGTGGGAGCGCACGGACTGTTCGCGGCGCGACCCAATACCGGTGTGATCACCGGGACAGTGACCAGCGCGAGTGGGGCAGAAGCCGGCGTATGGGTGATTGCCGAAACCGACGAGCTCGAGACCGTGTATCGCAAGATCGTTGTGACCGACGACGAGGGTCGGTTCTTGCTGCCGGATATGCCAGACGTGCGGTTCAACGTATGGGTACGCGGATACGGCTTAGTCGACTCGATCCCCGTTCCCGCGAGGCCCGAACAGGATATCGACCTCACCGCCACCGTGGCCCCGACGCCGCAAGCGGCCGCCGCCGTGTACCCGGCGAACTACTGGCTGTCGCTGATTGACCTCCCGGAGGCGCACGAGTTCCCCGGTACAGGAGAAGGCGGCAACGGGATCAACCCCGAGCTCAAGTCGCAAGGTGAGTGGATCAACAACCTGAAAGGGTGCCAACGGTGTCACCAGGTAGGCAGTCTGCGGACCCGCGACGTTCCGGACATTCAAAATTTCGACTCGACACTGGCCGCGTGGAATGATCGGGTTCAGCGTGGACAGAGAGGGGCGCTGATGAACAGTTTCATGACGCGCTTTGGCCGCCAGCGCGGCCTCGAGATGGTCTCCGACTGGACCGACCGGATTGCGGCAGGTGCCGTTCCCGAGGCGCCACCACGGCCGACAGGGATCGAGCGCAACGTCGTGTTGACGATGTGGAATTGGGGTGACAGCGTGGCCTTCGTCCACGACGAAATCGCGACCGATAAGCGGGACCCGACCATCAATGCGAACGGTCCGATCTACGGCGTCGACATCGGCAACGATTTCCTCCTGGTCACCGATCCTGGCGAGCATCACTCGACGATGCTCAAGATCCCGCTGCGAGCGCCGCGGGACAGCGTCCAGTCGATGTTCACGACGGAGGGATTCAAGCCATGGCGCGACTTTGGTGAGCGCGCCGTGTGGAACGATCCCGCGAATCCGCACAACCCGATGCTGGACAGCGAGGGGCGGGTGTGGCTGACGACGCGCGTACGGGCGCCGGAGAACCCGGACTGGTGTCGGGAGCAGTCCGACAACCCATTCGCGCAGTACTTCCCGATCGAGCGGGCCGGCCGCCACGCCGGCTACTTCGACCCGAGAGCGCAGAAATTTGTTCTGATCGACACCTGTTTCGGCACCCATCACCTGCAGTTTGCCGAGGATGAGCACGACACGCTGTACTTCAGCGGGGGCGGCTCGGCGATCGGGTGGATCAACACGAGGATGTACGACGAGACCGGCGATGAGCGCGCATCGCAGGGCTGGTGCCCGACGGTTCTCGATACCAACGGCGACGGCACCATTACCCAACCGTGGAACGAGCCACCGCCCAGAGGCGCGACGGCACCAACGCCAGACCCGTCGCTCGATACCCGCGTGGTCGTCGGCGCGTACGGCGTCATTGTCAGTCCGGTTGATGACGCGGTGTGGGTCGCATCCGACCGCTATCCGGGAGAGCTCCTGCGCCTGGATCCCGGCGACCATCCTCCGGAAACATGTATCAGCGAGCTCTACGTCGTGCCGGCAGAGCAGGGCTATCGTACGCGTGGTCTAGACGTCGACAGAAGCGGCGTGCTGTGGACGGCGCTCGCGGGCAGCAGCCATTTCGCGAGCTTTGATCGCACGAAGTGCGCCACGCTCGGAGGTCCGGCAAACCGGGATGGCCGTCAGTGTGACGAGGGTTGGACGTTTTATCCGATGCCCGGTCCAGCGTATGCCGGCACCAACATCGGTGCCGACTTTCACTATTACAACTGGGTGGACCAGTTCAATACGCTCGGACTAGGGGAGAACATCCCGATCGCGAACGGCTCCAACTCCGATTCGCTATTGGCCTTGATACCGGAGACCGGCGAATGGGTCGTGCTGCGCGTGCCCTACCCGCAGGGCTTTCACAGCCGGGGACTCGATGGCCGGATCGATGATCCCGAGGCGGGGTGGAAGGGGCGCGGTATCTACGCGACATATGGCGCCGACGCCGCGTGGCACGTGGAAGGCGGTCCGGGTGAGCCAGGCAACCTCGTGAAGTTTCAGATCCGCCCGGATCCGCTGGCTGAGTGATCCGACTCGCCACCAGACGACAGGCGCCGCTCTACACGTCGGACAGCAGCTCGATCGCGCCGGCCTGATTGCGCATCTGCTCGACCGGTGCACCCATCTTGTCGAGCAGCGTCATGAGTAGGTTGCTCGCCGCGCCATCCTCATAGCGAAGATGACGTCCACCGGCGAAGAGACTGCTTCCGCCGACCATCAGGAGCGGAAGGCCCGTGCTTTGGTGCCGATTGCTATCAGACATGCCGGCGCCATAGAGCAAGACCATGTGGTCGAGCAAGGAGCCGTCTCCGTCCGGTGTGGCCTGGAGCTTGTCGAGATAGTACCCGAGCAGCGAGACGTGGAACTCGTTGATCTTCGTGATTTTCTCGTAGAGCAGCGGGTTGTCGCGATGATGTGAGGTCGGATGGTGCGAGTCGGGTACGCCGATCTCGGCGTAGGTCCGTCCGCTGATCTCACGACCGAGCATGAAGGTGATCACGCGCGTCAGGTCGGTCTGATACGCGAGCACTTGAAGGTCGAACATGAGCTTGGCGTGATCTTCGTAGACCCGCGGGATGCCAGCGGGCTGCGGTACCTCCGGGAGCTCGCGGTCGCTCTGTTCCTCCGCCTTCTGAATGCGCCGCTCGACGTCACGGACCGCCTCGAGGTACTGGTCAATCTTCTGGCGATCGCCCTCGCCGACCTGGCGGGTCAAGGTGGCCACCTTGTCTGTGACCGAATCTAAGATGCTCCGCTCGCGTTTGATCTGACCGAGCCGGGCAGCCTTGTCAGTGGTCCCGGCATCACCGAACAGGCGCTCAAAGACGGCGCGCGGATTGGGTTCCATCGGCAACGGGGTCGTCTTGTTACGCCAAGCGATCGTGCTCGTGTACATGCAGCTGAAGCCAACATCACATGAACCGGAGACGTCCCGTGGATCGAGGGCCAATTCGAGTGATCCAAGCTGTGTGTCCTGGCTCGACTCTCGTGCGATGAGCTGGTCGACTGAGACGCCCGCGTTCAGGGTCGACTCGGAACGAGCCGGAGTGACACCGGTGAGAAACCGCGTCGCTGCGCTGGCATGGACGCCCGAGTTACTCGGCACCGCGTTGAGGCCGGTGAGGACCAGCATGCGATCTCGGTGCTGCGATAGTCCAGACAGAATGCGACTCGCCTCGAAGCCCGCGCCGGTGGTCGCGGGCGTCCAGTTCTTCATGGCCATTCCGTTCGGCACATAGACGACGCCGAAACGTCGTGCGGGCCGTGAGACCAGGTTGCGGGCAGACGCGAGGGCCGGAACCATCCCGTCGAGAAGCGGCAGCGCCAATGAGGCCCCGAGACCACGGAGGACGGTTCGGCGTGGAATGGATCGCTTCGTAATGATCATCAGTGAGACCTCCGCATCTGGAACGGCGTGCTCTCTACGATTCCCATAATGATAGCCGACCAGCGATAGTCTTCGGGCGCAGCCTTTCGAACCACCGTGCGTACGGTGGGGGCGTCGTAATACTCGAGTCCGCGCCCAAGCGCGTAGATGAGCATCTTTTCTGTCACTGTGCCCACGAAGTCATCCGGTCGGCTAAGGAGCAGATCACGGAGCCCGGTCGGGCCATCAAAGACGCGGCCGTCTGGAAGCGCTCCCGAGGCGTCGATTGTCTCCCCGGCGTAGGACGGACGCCACGCTCCGATGGCATCGTAATTCTCGAGGGAGAAGCCGATCGGGTCCATGGGCGCATGGCACCCGCGACACGCGGGGTTTTCGCGATGCTGCACCATCGCCTCGCGCATCGTGAGCGTGCGCCCATCGCGCTTCTCCTCGAGTGTCGGCACGTTCGGCGGCGGCTCTGGCGGCGGTGCACCCACCAGATTCTCGAGAACGAACTTGCCGCGCAGGACCGGAGACGTACGGTTCGGATACGAGGTCACGGTCATCAGACTGCCGTGTCCGAGCAGACCGCCGCGTCGGCCGTCGGTGAAGGCGATCTTCCGAAATCGGCTCCCGTTGATACCGGGGATGCCATAGTGCCTCGCGAGCCGTTCGTTGACGAACGCGTAATCGGCATTGAGGAGCTCGAGGACGCTGCGGTCTTCCTGCAGTTGATACCGCATGAACAGCTGGGTCTCGCGTTCAAAGGCCTCGCGAAGGTTTTCGTCGAATTCCGGAAACAAATGCGGGTCGGGGTAGACCGACCGCATATTTCGTAGAAAGAGCCACTGCCCGACGAAGTTGTCGACCAAAGCCTCGGACCTGGGGTCGGCGAGCATCCGGCCAACCTGCCTGCTTAGGACCTCGGGATCGCTCAGGCTCCCGTCTTCCACTCGGGAGAGAAGCGCGTCGTCCGGAATGCTGCTCCACAGAAAGAACGACAGGCGCGAGGCGAGCTCCGCCAGAGCGAGGGGATACGTGGATCCCGGCGACGCATCGATCGGGTGTCGCTCGATCCTGAACACGAAGTCGGGATCGGCGAGCAACCGCTCCAGCGCGAACTGAATACCGGTCTCGAACGTTCCACCGTCCCGACCCCTCTCGAAGAACTCGACGAGGGTGTCGATGTCGGTTGAGGTGAGCGATCGGCGGTACGCAAGCCGGCCGAGGCGCGACAGAATCTCACGTGCGCAGTCGGTCTCGATCGCACGAGAGGCTCGCTTCGGATAGCAGCTGAAGATACGCTGACGGCTGGGTGTGTCTCCGGGTCCAGTGATGTCATATGGTCCGGTGATTTCAATGCTGCCGAGCCGTGGATAGGAGTCTGGCATCTCGTTGATCGCGAGGGCGAATCCGACCTGGCGCGGTTGGAGCACGCCTTCGTCTTCCCACGTCTCCCGTGGAAACGTGACCGCAATCAGTCGAGATCCGGCCTGGACCGGGAGGCGGATTTCAAGCCCGTCGTCCGCGTGAAGCATGTACTCTTCCCACTCGATGTCCCCCCGAACGTTCCCGGCATAGCTCAGTGGTGCCGGCATGCCCGGGGCTTCACCGCCGAAGGTGAACTCGGCGATACGGCGCCCGTCGAGACGAATCTCGAGTTCGTGCGCCTCGTCGATTCCGCGCACGTACCCGACGTAGTTCGTTTGCAACCGCACCCGGACCGAGTACTCCCCGTCGACGGGAAAGTTGTGACGAATCGCGCCGCCGCCCCGTGAGCCGAACGGGAGGTCCTCACTCAGCTGGTCATCCTGAATCAGGTTGAGCGGAATGTCGTAGGTGTCGACCACCGGGCCATGGGGCTTTGCGCCGACCGCAAGGCGGCTGATCTTCCGCGCGGTGGCCACGTATCGTTCGAGCAACGATGGCGAGATGGACAAGGCCCCGGCGTTGTTGTCGAAGCCATTCTGATCTGGGGCATCAGCCGGGAGGAACGCGGAAACGTCCACTTCAAGGTGAAGCAGATCGCGGACGGCATTGCCATATTCCGTACGGTTCAACCGATGGAACGCCTCCGTTCGACCCGGATCGGGCCGAGTCGCTGCCGCTCGGTCGAGCTCGTCCTCCAGATACCTCCGGAAGCGGTCATACGCGACTGGAACCGGGCGCGGCCTTGGGGGCGGCGGCATGGCGCCGACACGAAGTTTCCGGACGACGCTCTCCCAGAGCTCCGGGTCGCCCGCGACGTTCGCGACGTCGGCGTCGTCGAGCGTCAATCCGAGATGCCGAAGCTGCACACTCAGGGCCGACGGGTCGTCGACGACCCCCGGAGACCCGCTCGTGCGGGCCTGGTTGTGGCACGTGACGCAGTACTGGTCGAGTAGGGTTCGATGAGCCGCGATCTCCGAGGAGGACGCGTTTGACGTGCTGGACCCGCTCTGTTGGCCGGCCGAGGCCTGGAGATACGCGGCAGCCGTCGTGAGCGCGAACAACGCGAGTACCCAGCTGCCCTGGCGCAGACTCGGAATCACCCGCGACGTCATGCCACGCTCAGGGTCGACCACAACTAAGTACCAGAAGAAACAATAGTTTGGCGTGATGTGAGTCTATTGTCAACGTGGCTGAGCTGCGGTAGCATTGGGCGCAAGCCGTATGCATGTGAACAGGGGAGTGTCCGCGTCCGGACTCATCGTTTTGGCGGTCTGTGTGTTCCTGATTGGGTTGCCGGCGGCGGAAGCACAGCGAGCCGGTGCCGACCATCAGCTGATCGAGGCTATCAAGGCGCAGGACCTCGTGTGGGCCCGCGAGCTCTTGGATGACGGGGCGGATGTGGATGAGACTCAGCCAGATGGGGCGACCGCCCTACACTGGGCCGCGCATCGAGAGGATCTGGCTGCAGTCGAGCTATTACTCGAAGCCGGAGCGAACGTGGCCGTGGCCAACGAGCTTGGCGCGACGCCACTGTGGGTCGCCAGCGTCAATGGGACCGCGCCGGTAATCGAGCGCCTGCTTCGGGCGGGGGCCAATCCTAGTATCAGGCTTCCGGAGGGCGAGACGCCCCTGCTGACAGCATCTCGCTCGGGCAACGTCGACGCCGTGAAGCTCCTTCTTGCGGGTGGAGCGAGTCCCAATGCCCGCGAGGAACGTCGTCATCAGACCGCGTTGATGTGGGCTGCAGCTCGGGGGCACACGGACATCGTTCGGGTGCTCATCGATGCCGGGGCGGACGTCGGCGCGCGTTCGAAGGCGCGCGAGCGCCTGCTGTTCGCCGACAAGCGACAGGGCAACCAGTACGACCAGGGCGTCGAAGTCGCGAAGGGCGGATACACGCCACTGCTGTTTTGCGCCCGTCGAGGTCAACTGGAGGCCGCCCGCCTTCTGCTGGCCGCCGGAGCGGACGTTAACGATCAGGCTCCAGATGGCGCGAGCGCTCTGGTGGTTGCGGCGCATAGCGGCCACATTGGGCTCGTTGAACAGCTGCTCGAGTCTGGGGCTGAGCCCAATGCCATCGATGCCGGGTACGCGCCGCTTCACGCGGCGGTGCTGAGAGGAGAGATCGCGATGGTGCGCGCACTCTTGGCACATGGGGCCGACCCAAACCTCCGCCTCGAAAAGGGAACGGCGCTCAGGCGCGCAGGCATGGACTGGGCGTTGAGACCAGCGTTCGTGAGTGCGACACCGTACTGGCTGGCCGCCCAGTATCGCGAACCTGAAATCATGCAGGTGCTGGCTGATGGGGGAGCTGACCCCTCGATCCGCACGCTGCCGCGCCCCGTGCCGGTCAAGGCGCGGGCAGGAGGTGTGGGCCCGCCACGTATGGAAGGTGGATTCGAGACGCCTCTGCTGGCGGCGGTGAGAGGTCAAAACGACAGGGAGCGGCGGTTCTTGCTCGACGGTCGCTTTGTCGACCGCGCCGCTGAAGAACGCTTGGCGCTCCAGGCGGTTTCTATCGCAATCGACCATGGGGCGGACATCGATGCCCTCGACCGCGGCGGGAACACCGTGTTGCACGGCGCTGCCTCAAACAACTTCATTCCCCTCATAAGACTATTAGCGGAACGAGGGGCTCAACTCGAAATGAAGAACAAGGGCGGACGGACGCCGCTGGATGTGGCCAAGGCTGCTGAGGAGCGCCGAGGCCGTCGCTCCGATACCGTCGAGTCTGGACCGAGCGCCGCGGACGTGCTGCGTGAACTCGGCGCGACCCGATAGCTGCGGACAAACCCCGAAACGGGACCCCTGAGGATGCTATGAAGAGTCGAGTAACGGTCTCAGCAGTGTGTGCGTGTGTCGTCGCGGTTTCGCTACTGTCGGCCCAGAACCGGGTCGACCCCTATCGACCGGTGACCGATGCGATGCTCCAGAACCCTGAGCCGTCGGAGTGGCTCAACTGGCGGCGCACGCTGGATGGGTGGGGCTACAGCCCGCTGGACCAGATCACGCGGGACAACGTGGGCGAGTTGCGCCTTGCGTGGAGCTGGGCCCTGGCCGAAGGCGCCCAGCAAACGACCCCAATCGTGCACGACGGCGTCATGTTCATCGCGAATCCCGGTGCGATTGTGCAGGCACTGAACGCGGCGACCGGTGACCTCATTTGGGAGTACCGTCGGGCCAACCTTGCGGAGCACCGAAATCTGGGCAGCGTCATCTCGGGCCGGGTGCATCGCAGTATCGCCATCTATGGCAACACGATCATTCTGAATACCCCCGATGGGTGGATCGTGGGAATCGACGCGCGCACGGGTGAAGAAGCCTGGGAAGCCGACGTTGGCGCATCTGGCGGATATCAGTTCTCGAGCGGCTCGATCGTCGCAGACGGAACGGTGGTGGCCGGCATGGCAGGCTGCAGCATCTATCGCGATGACACGTGCTACATCGTCGGGCTCGATGCGGAGACTGGTCGGGAGAAGTGGCGGACCTCAACGGTCGCGCGACCGGGCGAGCCTGGCGGCGACACCTGGGGCGATCTACCCGTGATGTTCCGTGCCGGGAGCGACGCCTGGATTCCGGGAAGCTACGACCCGTGGAGTCGGACCATCTTCATCGGCACCTCGCAAGCCAAGCCGTGGCATCGGCAGGCACGTGGCACCGACGGTGATGCGCTCTACACCAATTCGACGCTCGCCCTCGATCCCGACACGGGAGAGCTCAAGTGGTACTACCAGCATCTCCCGGCCGAGACACACGATATGGACGAGACGTTCGAGCGGATCGTGATCGACGTCGACGGCCGGCCGTCGGTGTTTAGTATGGGGAAGATCGGCGTCCTTTGGCAGCTCGACTTGGCAACCGGCGCGTTTCAGGCCGCCCACGACCTCGGGTACCAGACGTTGCTCGATATCGATCCGGCCTCCGGGGCGATTGCCTATCGCGAGGGGATGCTCAAAGACCTTGGTGAAGAGATCTTCTGGTGCCCGACCACGTCGGGCTTCAAGAGCTGGCGGGCGATGGCGTACCACCCGGACACGGAAGCGCTATACATTCCGATCATTCTGAATTGTGAGACCGCAACGTTCGGTCCGGTGGAGAAAGTGGTGGGCGGCGGCGGAACGGGACCGGTGCGTCGAACGAACCATTTCCATCCGAAGAGTCCCGACCACCTTGGAGAGTTCGCCGCCATGAACATCCGGACCGGCAAGGTGTTATGGAGCCATCGCTACCGGACCCCGATCAACAGCGCTGCGCTGACGACGGGGGGAGGGCTCGTGTTCGCAGGCGACTGGGATCGCCACATGCGTGCCTACGACGTGAGGGACGGCGAGGTGCTCTGGGAGACACGCCTCCCGCAATCAATCCAAGGATTCCCCATCACTTACGCCGTAGATGGAACGCAGTACGTGGTCGTGCCGACGGGGACTGGTAGCGCGAGTTGGGGCACGATGCCAGCCGTGCTCACTCCGGAGAAGCATCGTCCTACGGGTGGGAACGGGATCTTCGTGTTCAAGGTGCCGTCGTAAGCTCGTCAAAAAGCGCCTGCACGGCGGCCGGGCGGAACGGCCAGTTCAGGTCGTCGATCTCCAGTTGGTCTGCGATTGCCTCGCGCGTGACCCCTGACTCGATTAGGTTGTGCATCCGGTCGAGGAGCGTCTGAAAGCGATGGCGGAAGGCGCGGACATCGCTCTTGGTCATGATCGCGCCGTGGCCGGGAATGACCGTGTCGAAGTCGAGCTCGAGCACGCGATCAAGCGTATCGACCCACTCCGAGCCGTCCCCGCCGTTTCCGTAGTCGATGAAGGGCGACAGCGTCGTGCCATCGAGACGCTCACCGAAGATGAAAAGGTCGCCGGTGTGGACCGTCTTGAGGTCTGAGAAGTAAATCACGGAGTCACCGTTCGTGTGACCACGGCCCACATGGTGAGCCTGCACTTCTACACCCCCAAGAAACACCGACGTGTGATTAGCAAAAACGACTTCCGCCGGGCCTGCAAGCTCGTTGCGGACCGTGTTCTTTCTGGCGTTCTGATGAGCGATGACGGTGGCCTCTGCCATGAAGTCGGCGTTGCTTCCCGCGTGGTCGGAATGGTGATGGGTGTTGAGGACGTATCGGATCGGCTGCGAGGTCACCTTCGCCACCTGGCGGTTCACCTCGGCATGGCTGTACTCGTACTTGTCGTCGACGATGAGCACGCCGTCACTCGTGACCCGGACGGCGACGTTACCGCCAGACATCGCGCCATCAAATCCGGGGATGACGTACAGACCCTCCTTGGATGCGACTGGCTGAATCTGCAGCCGCGCCATTTGCTCGGGGGTCAGGTCAGGCGGCTGCGCCTGACCGCCAGCCACCCGGATCGCGGCTACTCCGAGCACAATCGCCGACAGGACGGCGATAATCTTGATCTCGCGCATGGGTGTGCCTAGTTCGGGATGACCGCGACACCCCAGGGACGCTCCCCGACGGACACGGTAGCCTCGACCGCCATGGTCTCGGTATTGACGACCGACACGTCGTTGGATGGACCGTTCGCAGCGTAGAGATAGCGGCCGTCCGGGCTGAGCGCGATACCCCAGGGGCGCTCACCGACCGTCGCCGTTGCGCGGACGCCACCGCGGAGCGCATCCATGGCGACGATGGTACGACCGCGTCCGGTCGAGATGTACACAGTGGCGCCGTCGGGGGAGACGGCCACGCCCATTGGACGCGACGGGTCGCCAGGCACCTCTACGGTGGCGATCACCGTGTGGGACGAGGTATCGACGATCGACACGGTTCCGGCGTTCTCGGACGTCACGAACGCGCGACTGCTGTCCGGCGAGAACGCCGATGCTCGTGGCCGCGCACCGACCTCGAACTGTTCGACGACCTCGTTCGACGCGGTGTCGATGACCGAGACCTGGTTCTCGTCCTCCGACGTGACGTAGACGAAGCGGCCGTCTGGGCTGGTCGTCATGCCTTCGGGCTCGCCTCCCACCGACAGGCTGGCCAGAATCTCCGTTGACTCGATGTCGATGACGCTGGCTGTCGCGGCATCCTCGTTCGCGACGTAGACCAAGGTGCCATCACCGCTAAGCGCCACTTGCTCCGGATCGGTTCCGCCCTTGAGCACCCTGAGCACCTCGCGACTCGCCACATCGACGATGCCGACACCGTCGGCGTCCCGATCGGGTGGCGGGAGCGTTGACTCGTCAGTTCCGGGAGGCGCGGGCGATGATCCGCTGAGCGCCACGAACAACAGACTACCGTCAGGGCTCGCCTTGATGCCGCGCGGCCGTTTGCCGAGAGGCACGGTCGCGACGACCTCGTGTGTGCCGCCGGCAATCACCGTGAGGTTACCGGAGGTTTCGTTGGTGACATACACGTAGTACGGCGGCGGTGGAGCCTCGGGCTCGACGGCAGCCGGCTCAGGCGGCGGGGGAGGAGGCTCGCCGCCGCACGCGGCAGCCAAGGCCACGATGACGGGAAGAATCAAAAGAGCGACACGTTTAGGCATATTTAAGGTTCTACGAAGACTTGGCCCATGGCCCATGGATGATCTTCACAATGGTAGGTGTAGGTGCCAGGCTCGTCAAAGGGCACATAGCCAGACTGCGCCATCTTCAGCTGTCCGGCGGCCCAACTGCCGTCGACGGCGGTAATGGTATGGGTCAACCGGCCGCTGTTTGTGAACGTAACCGTCGTTCCGGCCGCGACTCGAATCTGTGACGGGTTGAACGCGTGCTCATCGACCGCATATCGCAGCCCAACGCCGCGTTCGGCACTCTGCACAAGTGTGGTGGTTTGCACCTGGTTGGTCTCACGACCCGTGGCGCGACGGCCGGTTGGCGGTGGCATGGCGTCGCGCTCGGGCTCGGTGCCGCCCAGTTTGAAAGCCCAGAGTTCCGGTCCCATGGCTACGGCGACATACTGCTCTCCGTTGACGGCGTAGGTCGCTGCGGGTCCGCGTGAACTCCGGACCCCGGTCTGAAACTGCCACACGCGCTCGCCCGAGGCTGCGTCGTAGGCCTCGAAGTGGCCATCCCCAGAACCGCGAAACATCAGCCCACCCGCGGTCGTGAGCGCACCGCTCGTACCGAGCACGCCAATTGGCACTTCGTGCCGCCAAACGATGCGATTGGTTCGGGAGTCAATGGCGGTGACGACACCAATCGGCGGCGGGATCGTCGAGTAGGTGCGTGCACCGCCGCGGAACCAAGGGTCGTCGGTAATGCGGCGGGCGCGTCCGATATGGGCGCGTCCCTGGGCGTAGAGATAGCCCGTCTGGGGACTGTAGGACATCGCGGCGACGCGGACCTGCGGAATCGGCGCCCCAGGAGCCACGACGTCGTGTCGGTCGACGTACGGAGGCGTAAAGCTGCTACAGCTAAGCACCCAAGGCTCGGGGATCTTGTCACGCCACCACTCGCAATCAGGGACGACCGAGTCACCGACGGGGAAGGGTTGGGTCGGAGCCGTGTTGTTGAACGGGTCCTGCGGCACCGGGCGCTCCTCGATCGGATGGATCGGCTCGCCGGTGGCCCGATCGAGCATGAAGATAAAACCGTCGGCGCGCAGGGCGGCCAGCGCTTTTCGAGTGCCGTTCGGGGTTTGGGCGTCGTACAGCAGCGGCGAAATGGCGATGTCGGCATCCCATAGATCGTGTCGAACCACCTGATAATGCCAGCGAAGCCCGCCCGTTCGCATGTCGAAGGCGAGGATCGACGCGGTGTACAGATTGTCGCCCTTTCGGGCCTCGCCCCCGAACATCGGCACGGCATTGCCTGTGACGAAGTAGACGAGACCCAGTTCAGGATCGACGTTTCCGATGTGCCACACACCGGCGCCGCCTTGGGCCCAGACATCCCTGAACTCGCCTTCCTGGGGCCAGGTCTCGTGCCCGGGCTCTCCGGGTTCGGGAATCGTCCAGAAGTCCCAGAGCACGTCTCCAGTCTCGGCGTCGAGCGCGACCACCTTCCCGCGAAACGCCCAGTCGCCGTTGGCGAGACCCGTGAAGACGACACCGTTCGCGTAAATGGGCGCCCCTGAGACGGCCTGGCCGGTCTTGGGTGGCGTGAATCCGATCTGGGTCGTCCAGAGAAAGGCTCCGGTCTCTTGACTCACGCCCGCAACCCGGCCGTCCATCAGGCCGACGAAGACCTTGCCGCCCCCGAGTGCGACCCCCGGCGGTGACGGAATGGCTCGTCCGGCGTTCAGGATGTCACCGACACCGGCGGAATCGAGGTCAGCCGGGGCGTCCTGGTCAGGCCTGATCGTCCAGATGGCTTCGCCCGTGGCCGCATCAATCGCGTACAGGCGAGTGCCCGCACCGATGTACAGGATGCCGTCCTTGACGACGGGCGTGGCCCTCGTGCTGGCCCCTCCCTCGAATGGGAGACGCCAGACCGCACCCAAGTCGGCCACCGTCTCAGTGTTGATCTGGTCGAGCGTGGAGTACCGAGAATTCGCCCAGTCGCCGCCGATGAAGGGCCAGTCCTCGGCAGCGAACGTGGCGCCGTCGAGCGCCTCGTTCTGCACCGCCACCGCGACGGGCAGGCCGACGACAAGCGATAGGACCAGCGCGCCCCGCCACACTCTTCCGCCACGGAAGGCGCGCCGGCGCAGCTGACCAGGTCTAGCGAGCAAGCGGATCCGGGCGCAGCTGGAAGTGCACGATCTTGCTCTTCGTGCCTTTCCCGCCTTCCGTGTGCCAGATGTAGTTCGCACCGTAGTTGGCCCACAACCCGCGACCCTTCCATCCCGTATTTGGGTCGTCGATTCGACCGTCCAGACCGCGGGAGTAGAATGCCATCGGATACGGAACCCGGAGGACGACCCACTCCTTTGTCTTCGGGTCGAGGGCGAGCAGCGAGTCTGACGTCGAGCCGTTGGCGATCGGGATGTTCGCACCCATCCCAAGGGTGTTGTATTGGTCGACCCAGCTGTAGTAGTGGAAATCGGCACCGACCGGCTCGTCGACATTCCGCATGCGCGGACCGGGAACGGGGTGCAGGGTCCAGCCCTCCGGGCAGTGCTGCCCGGTCGCAGTGGGACCGCTCTTCACCGAGCACTTGCTCCGGTCGAAGCTCGCCAGATGGCTGCTGCCAGACAGGGCGGCCCAGATGATGCCGTTACGATCGACATCGATGCCGCGCGGCGCGAAGCCCGTCTTCATCGGGTCGACGTTCGGGTTGTCGATCGAGGGTGGCTCGTAGACCTCCGCCATACACGTCTCGGGCGGGTTGTCACCGCGCGCTAACCGGACGAGACGGCCCGGGAAGGGCCCGGTTCTCGTGATCCAGATGGACTCGTCGATCGGGCTTGCGATGATGCCGTATCCGAAGCCGGCAATCCGGGTGTCGAGGCTCATGTCCGGTTCGCCGTCTTGTCCCGGCTCGTTCCACGGCTTAGTGATCGTGCCGTCGCCGTTGGTGTCGATGACGGTCGGGCACCAGCCCTGTGAGAACCGCTCGTCACCGGTCTCGTCGTAGACACGCGTGTTGAGCCAGCCGACCGCGTTGCTGTCACCGCTGAACCACAGTGTGTTGTCTGCGTCCTCACCGAACTGGAGATGGTGAGTGCCAAAGCAGGTGTCGATGAGCACGAAGCGCTGGCGTTCGGGATCCCAGTACGAGGCGTGCCGGCCGGTACGAGTTAACTCGAAATACTCCGCGTAGTCGTTGCCCGAGCCCTCCTTACACCAGTCTGGGTTGGCGAACTGCCGCATCGTCGAGGTCATCCAGACACGGCCATCCTGGTCCATCATCGGGTTGTGGGGATCCGATCGCTCGTCGGGGTTGATGCCCCACAGGAGCTCGTCACCCCAGTAGTAGGAGGGGTTGACTTGCGTCTGCGGGAATCGCGTCGGCATCGTTTCCGGGTCGGGTCGCACGGGAATGGTTACCTCAGTCGCCGCGTTGGCGACCGGGTCGACCCATGTGATCGTCCCGTGACCCGCGGATACGCCATAGACGGGCCCGTTCGCGTTGAGCGTCGGGTTCCGCTTGTCGGTCACGATCTCGTCGTGGATGAAGGAGGAGTCCTGCCCCCAATCCCACAGCGTCACGACGACGTTGCGTTCGCGTCCCGCGGGCCGCGGTGGCTGCTCAGGAATCTCGCCGGCCGCGATCCGGTCGGTCCAGTCAGCGAACATCTCGAGGCCGCGCTGTCGCCCGAATCGGCCCATGGCATTACTCATTTGATTGCCGCGCTGCCCAGTTGCGACCCGGTAGTCCCATGCGGCGACCGTCGAGTCGAACTCGTCGCGATGCTGCACGACCCGGGTCGCCTCGTTGCCCAGCTGGTGGCACAGCTGGCAATTCTGCTTCATGAGATCGATCCAGGCGTGCTGATTCCGAACGTTGGTCGAGATGCCGTTGCCTTCGTCGCCCGTACCCGGAAACTCGCTCTTGGCCGGAGGCTCGATGAGCGAGTACCAGTAGTTCCCCGGGTAGTACTGGGCCGCCGCCTGTGGGGTCGGCGCGATCACGGCTTCGAGCGCAACGCCTTCACGATCGGGTGACAACTTCACCTTCTCGGAGTCAACCAGACCATACCCCCTCACCCAGACGTCATAGGTCGCCCCGGGGAGCTGCGGAAGTACGAACTGCCCATCGTCATCGGTGACGACGATCTTGGCGAACTTCGTCTCGAGCTCCTCAGTTTCGGCGATAACCCACACGCCGGCCTCGGTCCCAGCGCTGCTGGTGACCACACCGCTGATGTACCCCTCGGGAAGCTCCGACTGCTGGGCGGAACTGGTCACCATCAAGGCAGCGATGACCGCGCTGAGGGCGACACCCACGAGGGCCGGGCGCAGCAGCCTGCGAGCGTTTCGTGTGCGACTTACCGTACTCATGACGTCTTGTCTCCTTTTTGCGTGGGCCCCGTCGATACTGACTACTGCTTCGACGAGGAATCTTACGATGTCCGCGGCCCAAACGGCTAGAAAAAGCTCGGCGAGCGCCAGAGACATCTCCAGCTCTGGGGCACGGATTCTACCTGCGTGTCAACGGTTCAGGCTCTGGCCGGCCGGATTGAGCCTCGCCGGCGAGCTCGGGTTGCTCCGCGAGCGCGATTTCGCGCATTCGGTACTTCTGAATCTTGCCGGTCACGGTCATCGGAAAACTGTCGACAAACTTCCAGTACCGAGGAATCTTGAAGGTCGCAATCTGACCTCGGCAGAATGCCGTCAACCCGTCCGCCCGTAGCCTTGCTCCGTCCTTCGGCTTGATCCAGGCCATGACTTCCTCGCCGTAGGTCTTCGAGGGCACGCCAATCACCTGCGCGTCTTCGACATCCGGATGGGTGTAGAGGAATTCCTCCACCTCCCGCGGATACACGTTCTCGCCGCCCCGAATGATCATGTCCTTGTTGCGGCCCACAATCGCGACGTAGCCCGCGTCGTCCATGATGGCGAGATCGCCGGTGTGCATCCATCGAGCTGAATCGATGGCGCCGGCGGTTGCGGCGGGGTTGTTCCAGTAGCCCTGCATGACGAGGTATCCGCGGGTGCACAGCTCGCCAGTCACACCGCGGGGAACAACCTGACCTGTCACGGGATCGATGACCTTGACCTCAACGTGGGGATGGACGCGGCCGACGCTCGACACCCGCTGCTCGATCGGATCGTCTACCCGCGTCTGGGTTGAAACAGGCGAGGTTTCGGTCATGCCGTAGCAGATCGTGACCTCCTGTATGTTCATGCGCTCTCTGACCTGCCGCATGACCTCGATGGGGCAGGGCGATCCGGCCATGACGCCGGTACGCAGACTCGAGAAATCGGTTGCAGCCAAGCGCGGATGGTTGAGCTGGCCGATGAACATCGTCGGCACGCCATAGAGCGATGTGCATCGTTCCGCTTCGATGCTGACGAGCGTGTCCTCCGGATCGAAGGCTTCGCCCGGCACGACGATACAGGCGCCGTGACTCGTGCACGCAAGGTTGCCGATTACCATGCCGAAGCAGTGATAGAACGGGACGGGTATACAGACCCGGTCGATTTCGGAGTAGCCCAGGATCTCGCCGCAGAAGAAGCCGTTGTTCAGAATGTTGTGGTGGGTGAGGGTCGCCCCCTTCGGGGCGCCGGTCGTTCCGGACGTGTACTGGATGTTGATCGGATCGTCAAAGCTCAAATCAGCTTCGCGTTTACGTAGGGTGGCGTCGTCGACGCGAGACGCTTCTCGGAGCAGGGCGTGCCAGTCATCACTACCGTCATCGTCGTCGATGACCAGCGCCTCATCGAGCGCTGGACACGAGCTCCGAACCTCACGAAGAAGCGCGCCGTAGTCGGTCTGACGGAAGCCTCGGGAATGGAGCAGCAGACGAGTCTCTGACTGGTTTAACGCGTGGGCGAGCTCTCGAGCCTTATAGGCCGGATTGACGTTGACGAGGATCGCCCCGATTCGGGCCGTCGCGTACTGAATGATTACCCATTCGTAGCGGTTCGGCGCCCAGACACCCACGCGGTCGCCTTTCTGAATCCCGCGCGCCACGAGGGCCTTGGCGAGCGCGGTGGTTGTGTCCCACAGCTGTTGATACGACGCGCGGTAGCGTTGCGATCGCACGACGAGCGCCTCGCGCGCGGGCACTCGCTCGGCAGTTCGCCGCAGATTCTCGCCGATGGTCTCGCCCAGCAGCGGGATGTCGGTGGCGCCGTGGGCATAGGATGACAGCATGCTCTGGCGTTCGCGAGAGTATCATGGGACGAGGCTGATCGTGCCCTACTGTCGCGCCATCGTCGGTCTCTCCGTCGTACTCGTCGTCCTGTCCTGGGCGACCGACTTGCCTGATGCCCAGGAGTTCCGCGCCGGGGTCGATCTCGTCCAGGTGACCGTGACGGTTCGCGACGAGACGGGGCGTCTCGTCGAGGACCTCCAGGCCAGCGAATTCGACGTGTTCGAAGACGGCCGACCGCAGACCGTCACCCAGTTTCAGCGCGGGCGGGTGCCGGTGAGCCTGGGCGTTCTACTCGACGTGAGCGAGAGTATGTACGGCCAGCGGATGACCGATGCCAGCGCGGCCCTCGATCGGTTCCTCGTGGACCTCCTGAGCGCGACCGACGAGGCCTTCCTCGTGGTGTTCAACCACGATCCATCTCTGCACGAGGGGTGGACGCTCAATCCGGCCACGCTGGGAGGGCGACTGGTGAACGTGCGTCCCTACGGCGCGACGGCGATCTACGACGCGATGACCTTGGCCATGCCCTTGTTTCGGTCGCGGTCGCACCAGCGCGCCGCGGTCGTGTTGATTTCCGATGGCTCCGACACGGCGAGCGACGCGCACGCGCGCGAGGTCTTGACGCAGGTACGTCAATCCGACGCCTTCGTCTATGCCGTCGCCATCGATGCCCCTGAATCCCGTCCGATCAACGACCGCGTGAACCTCCATACCCTCCGGGAAATCACCGACGAGAGCGGTGGGTATACGGAGGTGATTCACGATAGTCCCGACTTGGGCCCGGCAACGGAACGGATCGCCGAAGAGCTGAACCACCAGTACACGCTGGGGTACACACCGGACCATCCCCCCGATCGGCGATACCACAGGATTCGCGTGGCGGTGAAGAAGCCGGGCAAATACTCCGTACGGGCGCGGCGTGGCTATGTCGCGGACCCGGACGGATGGCGCCGCAGCGTCCCGGGACGTTAGCGGCGGCCGCGTCGTGTATGGTGAGACGGTGACTGTCCTCGCAGCGACAGACATCTACAAGAGCTATCGCCACGGCGGGCGAGCAGTCGAGGCGGTCCGTGGCGTCACGCTGACGCTCGCAGCCGGGGAGCACGTGTCCCTTGTGGGTCCCTCCGGGTGTGGCAAGTCGACGCTGCTCCACATTTGCGGCGCGATGGACCGTCCCACCCAGGGTGATGTCAGCCTCGAGGGACACTCGATGAGTGAGCTCGACGACGACGCCCTGACGCGTGTTCGGCGGCGTCGGATCGGATTTGTCTTCCAGTTCTTCAATCTCCTCCCGACCCTCACCGTGCGCCAGAACATCGGCCTACCGCTGTTGTTGGACGGTCAAGCGGACACGGATGCGGAGGGCCGCGCTGAGAGCTTGGCGGCGCGAGTCGGACTGTCGTCCCGCCTGGATCACTATCCCCAGCAGCTGTCTGGCGGTGAAGCGCAGCGCGCCGCGATGGCTCGGGCCGTGATTCATCGGCCGGCCGTGCTGATCGCTGACGAGCCCACGGGCAACCTCGATACCGAGAATGGTTCCCAGGTGCTCGACCTGTTGCTGGAGCTCAACGTCCAGTCAGATATGGCGATCTTGCTGGCCACCCATGACCCGGCAATAGCGGCCAAGGCATCTCGCATCGTGCGGATGCGGGACGGTATCGAGATCGGTTCGTGAAGCTGTTTCGCTGGTTCATCCTCAGACCGCTGCGTCGCGAGCCGCTACGAAGTGGACTGACGGTTGCCGGAATCGCGCTCGGCATTGCCGTTGTACTCGCGATCCGTCTGACCAATGAGTCCTCGGTCAGAGGCTTCGCGGTGGCCTTGGATGCTGTCTCGGGCCGCACCTCGCTGGAGATCGTCGGACCTGGGATCGGCGTCGACGAGGATCTCCTCAGCGAACTGGGCTGGCTGAGGGGATTCGGGCGGTTGAGTCCTGTCATCGATGGCGACGCTCTCGTCCGAGGTCTTGATGGGAAGAATGTCGGCCCGGAGCAAGTTAGGGTGCTCGGCGTCGACATCTTGCGGGACGAGGCCTTTCGTGAGTACTCGCTCGCCGACACCGGCTCGGCGCCGGTCGTCACGACTCAAGACTTTCTGACGCTCTTGACCGACCCGCGGGCGCTTGTCCTGACGAGCACGTTCGCATCCAGACACGGTCTTGCCGTCGGCGACGAGGTCGAGCTCGTGGCCGGCGGCGGAGCCGTCCGTCTGGTCGTCCGCGGGACGCTGGGCGACGATGGTCCGGCGAGCGCGCGTGACGGCAACATCGCGCTCATGGATATCGCTGCCGCGCAGATGGCGCTCGGGCGCCTCGGCGTAGTCGACCGCGTCGACGTGCAGCTCGAGGATCCGTCAGCGATCGAGGCCTCGGAGCTCGCAATCGCCGATCGACTGCCGCCCGGTTTGTCGGTCCAACGACCGGAGCGACGGGGGGCTCAGGTCGAGAAGATGCTCGCGGCCTTTCATTTCAACCTCTCGGCGCTGTCGTACATTGCCCTCCTCGTGGGCTTGTTTCTGGTCTACAACACGGTGTCGGTGTCGGTCATCACTCGCCGCGATGAGATCGGCATGCTCCGGACCGTTGGAGCCGGCCGTCGCACGGTGCTTGCGCTGTTCCTGGGTGAAGCCGTGTGTCTTGCCTGTCTCGGTTGCGCGCTTGGCGCACCGCTCGGATGGGGTTTGGCGTACCTGACCGTAGGCTTGACGTCATCGACGGTGAGCCAGTTCTGGGTGGCTTCGGCGGCAACGGTCCCACCGTTGGAAGCGGCGGACATCGCGATTGGCTTTGCCTTCGGGCTGCCGTTGGCGGTTGTCGCCGCGTTGATGCCCGCGCTGGAGGCGGCCCGCATGACGCCAGTCGCGGTCGTTCGTGACGAGCGCAACCTCCTCGTGCGGGAACGCTTGCCGCGCCGCTATCTCGCCGGCACCGCCTGCCTGTTCGGTATCGGAGGGTGGTGTGCCACCCGGCCCCCGGTTGACGATCTGCCCCTATTTGGTCTGGCGGCAGCATTGTGCGTCGTGCTCGGCGCTGCGCTCATGACGCCGGTGGTGCTTCACGGTGTGCAGCGGTTAGGGAAGGACCGGAGGCTTGGCCTCGCGATCATGCTCGCACGCTCGAACATGAGCGCGTCTATTCGACGGGTGTCGATCTCGGTGGCGGCGCTTGCCGTCAGTCTCGCGATGATGGTCGCCATCGCCGTCATGATCGGTAGCTTCCGATCAACGGTCGTTTACTGGGTCGGCCAAACGCTCGAAGCCGATCTCTTCGTCGCGGGTGGTCGGGCTGGACCGTTAGCCGACCGTTCCGCCGTCTCGGCGGAGGTTGAGCAGATCATCGCCGCGCACCCGGCCACGGTGGCGATTGACGGCTTTCGTAGCATCGACGTCCCGTACGGCGATTCGCTGGTCATTGTCGGTTCCGGTCGCTTCCCGGTCATGCTCGAGCACGGCAACCTCCTATTCAAAGCGCCAGAGGACGGACCGGAGGCGATGACCTCCGCGATTGGGAACGACGCCGTCGTCGTCTCGGAGAGCTTCGCGCTGAGGCATGGGATGGGGGTTGGCGATCAGGTGTTTCTCCCTACTCGGGACGGTCCCTCGGACTTTCGCATAGCAGGGGTGTATTTCGACTACTCGAGCGATCGGGGCCTCATCGTCATGGATGAACCGGTCTTTGATGCGCACTACGACGCGCGGCGTCCATCGGGTCTTACCGTCTACCTCGACGGCGGGTCCGAGCCAGGGCAAGTCCGATCGGAGATTCTCGCCAGCGTCGGCTCTCAGCAGCCGGTGTTTGTGGCGACCAACGCGTTATTGCGCGCGCAGGTGCTCGAAATCTTCGACAGTACCTTCGCGATTACCTATGCACTCGAAGGCATCGCGATCCTAGTATCGATGCTCGGAGTGGCGACGACGTTGTTGACGCTCGTACTCGAACGGCGGCGGGATATCGCGATGTTGCGGCTGGTTGGGGCGGAGCGACGTCATGTTCGGCAGGTCATCATGGCGGAAGCGGGAATGCTCGGTCTCGTGAGCCTCGGGATCGGACTCGGAGTGGGCTTGGTCCTGTCGGTCATTCTGATCTTTGTCATCAACGTGCAAAGCTTCGGGTGGACGATCCAGTTCGATCTCCCGACCACGTTTCTCGTCCAGGCTGGGGTGGTGATCCTCGTGGCGACGGTCCTTGCCGGTTTGTATCCCGCGCGGCTAGCCGGCCGCATGACACTGGCTGATCTCGCGGTCGAAGAGGCAGAGTAGGCCTGACATGCCGTCATCTCTTCTTCGTTTCCTTGCCCTCGGACTGGTCGCCACGACGGTGGCCGTTCCGGTCTCGCAGGAAGCGTCCGAATGGCGCCAGGCGACGTCGGGGCGGCCGTTGGTCTTTCCAGCCGATCACGCGAGCCATCCCGAGTATCGAGTCGAGTGGTGGTACTACACGGGCCATCTCGACACCAAGGACGGGCGCCGGTTCGGCTATCAGGTCACCTTTTTTCGGGTCGGCATTGATCGAGAACCAGAGAACCCTTCACGGTGGGCCGTTCGTGATCTCTTCATGACCCACCTGGCGGTCACCGATGTCGACCGCGAGCGCCATTTCGTCGACGAGCGACTCAATCGAGCCGGGGTCGGGTGGGCCGGCGCTCGGACAGACCGCCTCGAGGTGTGGAACGAAGATTGGAAGCTTCAATCCGATGCGGACGCCCAGGTACTGAATCTCACTAGCCGTGATCGCAGCTTCGGTGTCTCGCTCCGATTGGGCGAAGACCGACGGCCGGTCCTCCATGGCCGAGACGGCTTTAGTCAGAAGGGCTCGGACACCGGCAACGCCTCGCATTACTACTCGCTGACCCGGATGCCGACGGAGGGACAGGTCACGATCGGGGGCGAGGTGCTGGACGTGAAGGGGCTTAGCTGGATGGATCACGAGTTTGGCAGCAGCTTCCTGGAGCCGTCGCAGAGAGGGTGGGACTGGTTTTCGTTGCAGCTCGACGACGGCAGCGATCTGATGGTCTACGTGCTTCGGCAGGACGGTCGGGTTGCGCACCCCCAATCGAGCGGCACGTGGGTCACTCGTGACCTCGAAGTCTCCCACCTAGGGGTCGACGATTTCCGACTCGTGCCCGGGCGTGTCTGGACGTCGCCGTCGAGCGGTGGCCGCTATCCGGTGGAGTGGCGCGTTGACGTGCCGGGGATTGGACTCACGCTGGACGTTCGCGCCGTCGTCGACGAACAGGAGCTCGACACCGCCCGCTCGACCGGTGTGACCTACTGGGAAGGCGCGGTGGACGTCATCGGCACCCGAGACGGACGACCGCTGAAAGGGCGCGGCTATCTAGAGATGACCGGGTATGTCGGCCAACCGATGAGCGCCGTGCTACGGTAAAATATACGGGGAGTGCTTATGTCTCGAACCTTTCGTGTCACGTGCTGGGCGGGTGCTCTAGCGATGCTGTCGGTCGTCTCGGTGCTCGCGCACCTGGCGCCGACGAAGAGCCTGCCTGAGGCCGAGGCGGTGCTGACGGATACTCCGGATCAAGTGCAGGTCTGGTTCACGCAGGAGCCGGATCCGGCCGTGAGTCGGCTCACCCTGGAGGGGCCCGCCGGTGGCATCGACATCGGCGAGACCACTGTTGCGAAGGACAAGTCACTGCGGGCTGACGTTTCTGTCCAGCTTGTTCCTGGCGGCTACACGCTGAAGTGGCGAACCGCTGGCGACGACGGGCACGTCAGGCGGGGCGACATCGCCTTCCGAGTACGTCCAGCTGACTAGTGGAGAGCGGCGGCGCTCCACGAGTCGCGCCATACGCCGCGGACTACCGCGTGCGCCATGTCGGGTGAGACCCTAGCCCTCATCTATCTCTCGACCGCCAAGTTCATCACCTACCTCGGGCTTTTTGGTTTGACAGGTGCGACGGTTGCACGCCTGTTCGTCGTCGGCCAGGCTCTACGCCGTCGTGATCTCGAACAGCCCGAGGAGGCAGCACTCTGCCGACGGGCTCGGCAGGTCGCGCTGGTCTCAGCCAGCCTCCTCGCGACGGCGGTGCTGGCGCGCGTCTACGCGCAAACCTATTCGGCGTTCGGGGTCGACGAAGGGGTGACCTTCGAGCTGCTGCGCGTGGTTGCTTTCGAGAGCCGCTGGGGAAGTCGTTGGCTGCTCCAGCTGTGGGCCACGGTTCTGGCCGTTGCAGCAGCGGTGCTGCTGGTGCGGAGTCCTAAGCCGGGATGGTGGCTGATCGCCATCGGGGTGGGTTCCGTCGCGGCAACGCTGCCGACCACGGGGCATGCGATGGCACATCAGGTCGGTATGCTGCTGCAGGTTGGCCACATCCTTGCGGGCGGGCTATGGCTTGGCACATTGGCGGTGCTCGTCTTCGCCGTTGTCTCGTCAGGGCAGTCGGCACGGGGTGCCAACTGTGGGATGACGGCCACGTTGATCAATGCCTTCTCGCCTCTGGCAGTCGGCGCCGTCATAACGGTCGTCCTGACGGGTGTTGCTACGGCGGTGGTCTACCTCGAGCAGTGGAGCGACCTCTGGGAGACAGGCTACGGACAAGTCCTTGTCGGCAAGATCATGCTGATGCTCGCGACAGGGACGGTCGGGGCCTACAATTGGAGATTCCTCAGACCGCGGCTCGGCACGCCGGAGGCCGCCGGCCTATTAGTGCGGTCTAGCATCGTGGAGCTCACCCTCGCATGTATCGTCCTCATCGTGACAGCGGTTCTGGTTCATTTACCAATGCCAAGGGAGTAGTGGAAGCGGTCTGGCCGATCGCGGCGCGAGGAATGTCGAGGTAGCGCCGCGAGCTACGGGGCGGCTTCGGACGCGTCAGATCCAGAGGCGGCGTCGGGTGCACCGCTGGCCTCAGCTTCGACGACTCCCACGACGTCATCCCAGTCGTGCATGTTGATCGCGTCGTAGTCGGCTGGACATCCGAAATCCCGCGGCTGCGGAGCCGTGGGGTTGCCCAGCGTGACGCAGAGGCCACAGCCGATGCACTTGTCGATACGAACGGCGCACACCCACCGGTCGTTCGCGTCCTTTTCTTCGATGATGCAGTCCTCGACGGGGCAGGCGGCCTGACAGATAGAACACGCGAACGCACCGAAACAGCTCTCTGGATCGATGACCGCAATCCGTTTAGGCGCCCTCTTGCGAGGGTTGTTCATCATCTTGGTCCACATAATCCCGCCTATTATACCTGGTCGCGCGGGCGCAGTCTGACGAGCGGGTGTCCCGGCTCGACGAGCTCGCCCTCTCGGCAGGCGAGCTGCTCAACGACGCCGCTGACCGGTGCGATGAGCGGCAGCTCCATTTTCATCGCCTCCAACAGAACGAGCGGGTCACCTTCCTCCACGTCCTGACCGACCGACACGAGGATGCGGGCCACGGTGGCTGGCATGGGCGCCTGCAGCGGATCGGGCCGATGGACGGCGGCCGCTCGGCCGCGGCTCGCGGTGAGCCGTTCGATCTCGTAGACCTCACCGTCGACGAATGTCCAGAGGCGGCCATCCGTCTCCACTACCGAGACGCGTGTGCTGGATCCGTCGGGCGGGTCTTGGTCCACGCGAAAGGTGAACCGATCGAGGCGCGTGACGTGGAGCGGGTTTCCGTGTCCGGCGACCTCGCACAACCCGTCATCGCCGACCTCGATGGAGTGTCGAGTATCCCCGATCGCCAGATCGATCGTTCTCACAGGGTGTCCCAGGGATCGGGCCAGTCAGGCGCAGAGGACGTCGAGTATCTGTCCTGACCAGCGGCGGTCGTTTCAGCGAGCGCCGCGGCAGCGAGTGCTGTGTCGAGATGGGTACGCTGGGCGTCCGCTAGTCGGGACTGAATGTCTGATCGAGCCTCCTGAAGCAGTCCCGTGTCGATCTGGCCTGCGACGAACCGAGGGAGTTCGAGCACGTGGCGCAGAAAGGACACGTTGGTGCGTACGCCGAGTACGACGTAGCGCCGGAGAGCATCGATGGCGCGGCGCCGAGCCCACTCCCGCGTGTCGCCGTGGGTCGCGACCTTCGCGAGTAAGGGATCGTACTGAACGGGGACGACGCCACCCTCGTGCACGCCGCTATCCACGCGAATCCCTGGCCCGGTGGGCTCTCGATACAGCGCGATCGTGCCTGCCTGGGGCAGAAAGTCTGAACCCGGATCTTCCGCATACACCCGACATTCGATCGCATGACCGCGGGAGACGATTGCTGATTGCTCCCAGCGTAGCGGTGCGCCCGCGGCGATCTCGAACTGGGTTCGCACGAGATCGACGCCCGTGCACAGTTCGGTGATGGGATGTTCGACCTGCAGGCGGGTATTCATCTCCAGAAAGTAGAAGCGCGCGTCATCTCCATGGCCTTCGACGAGAAACTCGACGGTGCCGATGTTGTCGTACCCCGCAGCGCCCGCGACTTGGAGTGCCGCGCTGGCTACGGCGTCGCGCACGCCTGGCGACAGGATGAGCGAGGGGGTCTCTTCGATCACTTTTTGGTAGCGGCGCTGAACCGAACAGTCGCGCTCGAAGAAGTGGACGAGGTTCCCGTGGTGGTCGCCGGCCACCTGGACTTCGACGTGACGGGGGTGATCGAGACGTCGCTCAACGTAGAGTGTCCCGTCAGTAAAGGCTGACTCAGCCTCGCGGCGAGCGGCGCCAACTTGCCGATTGACGTCTTCGGGCCCCTCGACGACTCGCATGCCCTTGCCGCCTCCACCGGCCGTCGGCTTGAGCATGACCGGATAGCCGACCGCAGTAATCGCGTGGCGCAATCCCTCGAGCGATTGATCGGATGGCTCCTCACCCGGGACGACCGGGACACCGAGCGATTGCGCAAGCTGCCGGACCTCGATCTTGGACCCGGTTCTTGCGATCACGCCGGGCGAGGGGCCGACGAACACAAGTCCGGCATCTCGGCACGCGTTGGCAAAGTCCGGGTCTTCTGAGAGAAACCCGTAGCCGGGATGTACCGCATCGGCGCCATGTGCCCGCGCCGCATCGATGAGAGTCGGAATCGACAGATAACTTTCGGCGGGTGTTGTGCCGCCGATCGATGCGGTCTGATCGGCGAGCGCGAGATGTCGTGCGTGCGCATCGGTGTGCGAGTGGACGGCCACCGTTTCGATCCCAAGCGCGCGACAGGTGTGCATCACGCGCACCGCAACCTCGCCGCGGTTGGCGACGAGCACCCGTCGGATGGCCACCTGCTTCGGGACGGTACTCACATTCGAAAGACGCCAAACGATGTCGGCGGTATCGGAGCGTTGTACGAGGCCGCCAGAGCCAGGGCGAGCGTCGAACGCGTCGCGAGTGGATTCAGAATCCCGTCATCCCATAGACGAGCCGTCGAGTAGTACGGCGACCCCTCCTGCTCGTACTTGTCGACGATCGGATGTCGAATGGCCGCGCGGTCGCTCGGGCTGAGCGATCCCCCGTTCCGTTCTGCCTGCTGTTGTTTGATCGTGGCCAGCACGTCGGCCGCTTGCTCGCCCCCCATGACCGAGATCCGTGCGTTCGGCCACATCCAGAGGAAACGAGGGTCGTACGCCCGGCCGCACATGCCGTAGTTGCCGGCACCGAACGAGCCGCCGATGATGACCGTGAATTTCGGCACTGACGCGTTGGCCACGGCGTTCACCATCTTCGCGCCATCCTTCGCAATGCCCCGCTCCTCGTATTGCTGGCCGACCATGAATCCAGTGATGTTTTGCAGGAACACAAGCGGCACGTTGCGTTGGCTGCACAGCTGGATAAAGTGTGCGGCTTTGAGCGCGGACTCGGAGAAGAGCACGCCGTTGTTGGCCACGATCCCGACCAGCATGCCGTGTACGCGTGCAAAACCCGTCACGAGTGTCGGCCCGTACCGGGCCTTGAACTCGTCGAAGCCGGAGCCGTCGACAAGCCGCGCGATCACCTCTCGCACGTCGTAGGACTTCCTGAGATTGACCGGCACGATACCCAGGAGCTCGGCTGGATCGTAGGCTGGGTCTTCCGGGGCTTCACAGTCGGGAATCTGGCGGCGTGGGGTGTGCAGCGTCGAGACAGCGGTTCGGGCGAGCCGCAGCGCGTGGTCGTCATCGTCGGCCAGGTAGTCAGCAACGCCGGACAATCGGGTGTGGAGATCGGCCCCACCTAAAGCCTCGGCCGTCACGTCCTCGCCGGTCGCAGCCTTCACAAGAGGCGGCCCGGCGAGAAAGATTGTGCCAGTGCCTCGAACGATGATGGTCTCGTCTGACATCGCGGGTACGTAGGCGCCGCCGGCGGTGCACGATCCCATGACCACCGCGATTTGGGCGATGCCTCCGGCCGACATCCGAGCCTGATTGAAGAAGATGCGCCCGAAGTGATCGCGATCGGGAAACACGTTGGCTTGCAGCGGGAGGTATGCGCCGCCCGAGTCAACGAGATAAACGCAGGGGAGTCGGTTCTGTCGGGCCACCTCCTGAGCGCGAAGGTGCTTCTTGACGGTGATCGGGAGGTAGGTGCCGCCCTTCACGGTCGCGTCGTTTGCCACGACCATCACCTCGCGACTCGACACCACGCCGATGCCGGTCACCAGGCCGGCGCCCGGCGCTTCGTCGTCGTACATGTCGTGGGCCGCCAGCGGAGAGAGCTCGAGAAATGGGGACCCCGAATCAAGCAACCGATCGATGCGTTCGCGGACCGGTAGCTTGCCTTGCTCCCGGTGCCGGCGTTGGGCGCTCTCGTCGCCCCCACGCTTCGCTCGTGCCTGGTGGTCGTGGAGGTCGTCACAGAGACGCTGCATCGCGTCGCGATTCGCGCCGAAGCCGGCATCGTCGGGACGGACACTCGACGGAAGCACCTCCATTGACAATCAGCCTACCAGCCGCAGCAATCGGTCTTGTAGCCGCAAGACGGACAGCGCCACACGGCATGCATTCGGAACATTTCGGCGCCGCAGCGCTCGCAGGCCACGGCGTCATCAGGGCTCGGCGCTGCAGGCCGGGGTGAAGTCCCCGGTCGGGTTGGAAAGGGCGGAACTGGTTGTTTCGGGCCGGGCATGGTCGAGTTGCCTGAGTGAGACAGGCCGATTATAGCGCTGGTGAGTCGGACCTCTACAATGTCCCCATGACGGAGCGGCTCGATCCGACGGTTGCAGCGGACACGCGAAAGCGGATGGTCGAGGAGCAACTGCGTCGCCGTGGTATCCGCAACCCGCGCGTGCTCGCGGCCATGGAGGCCGTCCCTCGTCACGAGTTTGTGCCCATCGAACGCCAGGCCGAAGCCTATGCCGATTGCCCCCTTCCGATCGGCCACGGGCAGACGATCTCGCAGCCTTACATCGTAGCCGTCATGACCGAGTTGCTGGACCCACAACCTGGCGACCACGTGCTGGAGGTTGGAACCGGGTCGGGGTATCAGGCGGCCATTCTGGCCCAGATGGGTGCCAACGTGACGACGTTCGAGTTCGTGCCGGAGCTGGCCGATCTGGCGAGACTGACGTTCGAGCGTCTTGGGATCGATATGGTGAGAGTAGCCGTCGGCGATGGGACGCGTGGCGTTCCTGGTACATCATTTGAATGCATTGTCATTACTGCCGGCGCCGAAATCGTGCCGTCTTCGCTCGTCGATCAGCTGGCCGATGGCGGTCGGCTGGTCATGCCTCGCGGAACCCGGTGGCAGCAAACGCTCACCGTTGTCCGACGAAGCGGGACGGTACTCGAGGAGGATCCACATGAGGCTTGCGTGTTTGTGCCGCTCAAGGGACCGTTCGGGTGGGATGGCTAAAGTGGGTCTATGGCTGCGCTATTTGAGCGTTGGACTGGGCCTGTGGCTCGTGCTGCTGGCACCGACGGTTGCCCACGCAGACGGGGTCTTCACGCCGTTTGTCGGGATGTCGGCGGGGAACGATCAGACGGAGAAGGTCACGACCTATGGGGCCTCGCTCGCAGGCATGGCTGGGGGCATCTTCGGCTTCGAGCTCGACTACGGACGGACGGCCGACGCGAAGACGAACAGTGTCTTCGTCAAAGACAGTAGGGTGACCACACTTAACGGAAACGTGATTATCGGCATTCCAATCGGGCCGGTTCGCCCTTATGGGGTCGGTGGTCTGGGCTGGCTCCGTAACGAGGTCACTGGAGGGCCAGCGGACGAGCGCTTCAAGAACGACGGACTCGGCGTGGATGTCGGTGGCGGCATCATGGGGTTCCTCGGTGACCACGTCGGCGCCCGCATCGATCTCCGCTACTTTCGGGCAGTGAGCGCCGGCGAATCGATACTCGACTTCGACTTCAAGGCGTTCAGCTTCTGGCGATTCTCTGGAGGGTTGGCGCTCCGCTTCTGAGGGGCGTTTCCACGCTCGGCGCGCGTCGGCCGTCCATGCGCCCGGGTGTATGATCGGCTCGGAGGTGGCGGTCGTGGACGAGCGAACACAGGTGTTTGCGGCGACGATGTTTGGAGCCGTCGTCGGCTGCGTGTTTGGCAGCCTCTATCTCACAGAGCGAGGGAAAGAGGTTCGAGAGCAGCTCGAGCCCTTCTTCGATTCGGTGGTCGACGAGCTGCACCGGGCTCAGCGAACCGTCGACAAGGCTCGTGATGCCGCCAGTGAAGGACGCCGCGTGCTCGACGACGTACTCCGGCCTCCGGCGTAGGCAGGAGGTGACAGCCCGCCGTGTGATCTCGGGCTTCGGGGGCCGCCCGATTGGTGGCTGACCAGCTTCGGCTCGCGCTCGCGGCCGCCAAGCAGGCCACTCTTCGACTCTTTCAGAGTGAAGATTTTACGTACGCATCATGTATTGCGTACTACTCGCTGATCTCGCTCTTTCCCTTCTTGATGCTAGCCGTTTCCCTTCTGGGGCGACTGACCGATTCTGAGGCGCGGCGAGCGGAAGTGGGCTCGCTCGTGATGCAACTCTTTCCGGCGCAGGTGGACCTCGTGTCGGACGAGCTCGATCGCATTGCCGGTGTGGGACTCGGCGTGGGTCTGATTGGCACGGTTGTCATTGGGTGGGCGGCGCTGGGGGTGTTTCGTGTGATCTCCCATGCGGTGAATCACGCGTGGGATCTCGAAGACAAACCCGGAGTCCTTCGGCATCAGCTCGTCGCGTTCGCCATGATGGTCGCGTCGGGCGTCTTGATCGGACTTGCGCTCGTGTGGGTGAGTCTGGTCGAGATGGTGGGTAGCTCGTGGTTCGACAGGATTCTCGACATCGCTCCATGGCTCGACGTGACTGGGGTCTTCTCCAGTCGGGCGCCGGCCACGGTCATCGTGATCCTGGTGGTCGCCCTGGTCCACTACTTTGTTCCAGCCGTCAAGGTTCGGCTTCGAGATATCTGGGTGGGCGCGATCGTGACGGGGGTGCTCTGGCACCTGGCGCTGATCGGGTTCTCCTGGTACCTGGCCGAGTTGGCCAACTTATCGATTCATGGCTCGCTGACGACGGTGGTCACGTTTCTCTTGTGGGTCTATGTGTCGGCGGTGATCTTTCTATTCGGGGTGGAGCTCTCGGCGGCCTGGGCCCGGCTTGGCCGGCCAAGCGGGCAGCCGCTGTATCCTTAGAGCCACATGCGTATCGCGTTTCAGGGTGTGTCAGGTGCGTACAGCGAGGCGGCGGCGTTGCGGCTCAAAGACTCCGCGGACGTCCTGCCATGCCCCGCGTTCGAGGACGTATTCGCGGCAGTCGATGCCGGCCGGGCGACCCACGGCATCCTCCCGATCGAGAACACGATCGGGGGCACCATCCACCGCAACTATGACCTGCTCTTGGAGCACGAGTTGGTGATTGTGGCGGAGGTGAAGCTGCCTGTTATCCATCATCTCATCGTCAGCCCCGGAACGACCATCGAGGAGGTGCGACGCGTCTATTCGCATCCCCAGGGATTGGCCCAGTGCGAGCGTTTTCTCCGTACACTCCAGGGTGTTGAGATCTTAGCGACCTACGATACCGCTGGAAGCGCGAAGATGATCAAGGAAGAGGGGATGACCGATAGCGCTGCGATAGCGTCCGACCGCGCGGCGAAGAATTTCGGTTTGGAGATCTTGGAGTCTGGTATTCAGGACTTTGCCGGCAACACGACACGGTTCCTGGTGGTGAGCCGTGAGGCCACCCCACTCGGTCCGCCCGACAAGACCACGATCGTGTTCTCTTTGTCGAACGAGGCGGGCGCGCTGTTCAAGGCGCTGAGCGTGTTTGCCCTTCGAGACATCGATCTGACGAAGCTCGAGTCGCGACCGATTCCTGACCGGCCGTTCGAGTACCTGTTTTATGCTGACCTCGACGCCAATCGGGAAGAGTTGCGCTGCTCCCGCGCGCTCATGCATTTGGCTGAGTTTGCACCGTCGCTGCGCACACTGGGATCGTATCCCGCGTGGAAGGAGCCCGTCCGCGCGTAGGTCGACCGAACGTCAAGCCCCTGCTGCGCTCGCATGCCCAACAACCTCGCTCGAGAGCTGAGTCCCTACCTCCTGCAGCACGCTGAGAACCCGGTGGAGTGGTACGCCTGGGGGGAGGAGGCTTTCGAGAAAGCTCGCGCGGAAGACAAGCCCATTTTTCTGTCGATCGGTTACTCGACGTGTCATTGGTGTCATGTCATGGAGCGCGAGTCATTCGAGAACTCCGAGATTGCGGCGTTGATGAATCAAGGCTTCGTCTCGGTCAAGGTCGACCGTGAAGAGCGGCCCGACATCGACCGCGTCTACATGGCGTTCGTACAGGCGACGACCGGGTCGGGGGGGTGGCCGATGAGCGTTTGGCTGACACCAGAGCTCAAGCCCTTCTTCGGCGGAACCTACTTCCCACCGACGTCCCTCTATGGCCGCCCGGGCTTCTCGGACGTGCTCACTCGAATGACGGAATTGTGGGCCGACGACCGCGATCGGTTGGTCACATCGGCTGAGGCGCTCATGGATCGACTGCGCGAGGCCCAGTCTGACGAACATCGTGCGCCGGGCGGGGATGGGCGTCAGATTGCCACGGTCGACACCCTGGCGGCCGGCGTCACGGAGTACGAACGATCGTTCGATGATCGGCATGGCGGGTTCGGCCGGGCTCCAAAGTTTCCACGGCCGGCTGAGTTGGTGTTCCTGCTCCGCGAGTATGCTCGCACGGGGAACGTCAACACACTGAACATGGTCCTAGCTACCTTGCGAGGGATGGCGGACGGAGGTATGCGCGATCACATTGGGGGCGGCTTCCACCGGTATTCCGTGGATGCCGAGTGGCGGATTCCGCACTTTGAGAAGATGCTGTACGATCAGGCGCAGTTGGTGCTGGTCGCGCTCGACGCCGCGCAGGCGAGCGGCGATGCAGAGTGGTTGGCAGTCGCGGCGGACACGCTGGCCTACGTGGCTCGGGACCTGACGGGTGAAGCAGGGGAGTTCCACTCAGCGGAGGACGCGGATAGCGTGCCGCCCCATGCCGCGAACCCGGGAAAGGCGGAGAAGTCGGAGGGGGCGTTCTACCTGTGGTCGTCCGACGAGCTCGACCGTCACCTGGCCGGAGACGCCGATACTGTCAAGCTCCGCTACGGCGTTGAGGCCGACGGCAACGCGCCGCACGATCCCACTGGTGAGTTCCGCGGTCTGAATCACCTGTATCTCGCGCGCTCGGCAGACGAAGTTGCGGAGGCAGTGGGCGCCACAGGATCGTCGGTTCGTGCGGCACTCGAACGCGCGCGCGAGGTGCTGCTCGACGCGCGTGGGAGTCGTCCACGACCACACCTCGACGACAAAGTCTTGGCGGCGTGGAACGGTCTGATGATCGGGGCGGCGGCGAGAGCAGGCTGGGTATTGGAGGGAAGCGCCGGAGCCGATGCTCTCGGCATGGCCGAGCGAGCCGCCGAGTTCGCTCGCGGAGAGTTGTGGGATGCTGAAGCCAGAAGGCTCCGCCGGCGTTACCGCGGCGGGCAGGTGTCCATCGACGGATACTGTGAGGACTACGCGTTCATGGTGTTTGGGGCGCTCGAGCTGTTCCAGACCACCGGCCGAATCGATTGGCTCTCTTGGGCACGCGAGCTCCAACACAGACAGGATGAACTGTTCTGGGACGACGCGGCAGGTGGATGGTTCAGTACAACTGATTCGGATGCGTCAGTCCTGCTCCGCGTGAAGGATGAGTACGACGGCGCGGAGCCATCCGCTGGCTCGGTGTCGGTCTTGAACCTGCTGACCCTGTCACACCTCGACCCCGACGGAGCGGAGGCGCGCCGGAAGGTGGAGTGGACGCTGGCGCGATTCGGCGATCGGTTCGGTCACGCCGCACGGGTCGTGCCGCTCATGGCCGCAGCGCTGTCCCAGTACCACGGGGGCACCACGCAGGTCGTGATTGTGGGGCCGTATGCGCGTGACGACACCCAGAGGCTACACGCCTGCGTCCGGGCGCGTTTCCTGCCTTGTGCGGTGCGCATCCTGGTTGACCCCGAAGCGGACCAGATGGACCTTATGTCCCTGCTGCCGTTCGTGGCTTCGATGACGATGGTGAATGAGAAGGCGACCGCTTTTGTGTGTACGGATTTCGCGTGTCAGGCGCCGGTCACCGAACCGAGCGCGCTCGAGGAGCAACTGAGATCACTATGACATTTACGGTAGAGGTGCTGTTGAAAGGTACCGATGAAGTCGTCGAGGAGCTCGTCGAACGCGACGGGCACGAGCCGGCCGACTGGACGGAAGCTGACGTCACCGACGTACTGAGGCTGACCCTGTTGAGCTTCGATCGCGTGCAGAACCCCGACGCCGAGGATCGGACGGTGTCGCTTCGGGGGTTGAGTTGGATCGTGACACCTGTCGACGACGGGGTGGCAATCGCGATCGAGATCCCCAGTGGGGCTGTGGTTGCCGGTCCGTTTGCCACGAATGTCGACACGCTGACAGCCGCGGTGCAGAAGGCGCTCGCCGCGGCGAGCGGACCGCCTCCGACGGTGCACTAGCCCGATCGTCACGCCTCGATCGTGCGAAGTTGATCGAGGAAACCAATGAGGGCCGCCAAGCCTTCCGGCTTGTGGAATGAGAAGGCCCTGAGGTCGGTGACAATTCTCTGTTCCGGTTCTCCGAGCGCGCCCTGCGTGATCACGACGGCAGGTGTCGTCGCAAAACGTGGCTCGGTGCGAAGCTCGGTGA
This sequence comes from Vicinamibacterales bacterium, assembly GCA_965216615.1. GTDB lineage: Bacteria > Acidobacteriota > Vicinamibacteria > Vicinamibacterales > UBA8438 > CAUZIB01. The sequence goes on from CBDCGH010000014.1 coordinate 94,611, forward strand.
GGCGGGTGAGTCCGGACGCCGACCCTTCGCTGAAATCTAGGACGACCGCGCCAATACTCGTCTCGCTGGTAACGGATGTTGCCTCTTTGACCGACCCCGCCTCAAGAGGCTCGTAGCCGTGGCCGTGGAGAAACTGGCTCACGAGATGTCGTACATGGGGATGCTCGTCGAGGACGAGAATAGGCGAGCGCAGCGACTGTTTCATCTGGGAGAGGCTTTCCGGCATCGGCGCCTGTCCAACCCAGTGTGCAGATTTGCACGTTTCGCGCCAGTGCGACACCACGTGCGTAACACCGGAATTGCTGGCTGTATTCCCCACGAATCGCTCCAGGGGCGCGCTGTCACCTCAAGCGATTGGCCAAGCTACTGTTCGACCGGCCAAGATCTTGGCTAGTCGAATTTGGCATGTCAGGCCGAAGCCTGAGTCACGTCGCGAGCTGACTTGTCCTCTTCTTCCTGGAGCTTGAGGCGTGCGTCGAGCGCTTCTTGCACTGCTAGGTAGCGCACCTCGATCTCGGACATGAGCGTCGCCGCCGCTTCGGTGGTCCCGTCTCGGCCCAGCGCCTCCAGCTCCTTGCACGTCGCAGCGAGGGGCTCAGCTCCGACACTGAGACTGGATGATTTGAGAGCGTGGGCGGCTTTCGTAATTCTGGCGGCATCGTCTTCGCGTGTTCCGTTCCGTAGGTCAGCCACAATGGCTGGGGACTCCTCGAGAAAGATCCGGATGAGCCCAGCGAAGATTCCGCCTCCGCCGGCCCGGTCGAGCTCGAGAATATCCTTGAGCGCGGCTTCCTTGATCGGGCTGTCGTCCGCGGCATCGGCTCGCGGTTGGACGTTGGACACCGGTGCCGAAACCGCTGTGGGCTGAACTCGGTCTCCCAGCCATCGTCCGAGCACTTCCTGTAGCGATGCAATGGTGAACGGCTTGGTGACATAGTCGTCCATTCCGCTCTCAAGACTACGCTCTCGGTCCCCAGGCGCCGCGTGAGCGGTGAGTGCCGACAGCGGAAGGTGCCCGATGCGTTTCACCACCTCTTGTGTGCCGACCGGACCTTCCTTCTCGAGACGGCGAATCTGGCGTGCGGCCTCATATCCGTCGAGGTGTGGCATCTGGCAATCAAGGAAGACGAGGTCGTAGCGTTCCCGCTGGACTGCGTCGATTGCCTCGGTGCCGTCGAAGGCAACGTCGACGTGGCAGCCAAGGCTCTGGAGCATGGTGATCGCCACCTTCCGGTTGACCCCGTTGTCTTCGGCAACGAGGATGCGGGTTCCGGCGATCGCTTTTGGCGCCCGGGAGTCGACAGTGCCATTCTCGTCGGGAGCGACCGAGACGTCCAGACGCCCGGTGACCTTGGCCACACAGGTAAACAGGTCATCTCGCTCTACCGGCTTTCTCAGGAGGCCGTCGATGCCGGCCTTCTCCAACTCCTGCTTTGGCCGGTCAACGGTCGACACGAGCACAAGGGGAAGTGACTTGCTCGCCTCGTTTGTCCGAATTCTGTTGACGAGAGCCAAGGCGTCGATGGCCTGTGTGTCTATCAGCGCAACTTCGAACGGCTCATCCTGAACGCCTTCGTCAGGCTGTAGGGCGGCGAGTGCCTTGTCAGCGGTCGGTACGGTGGCGCTGGTTCCGCCACAGGTGGCCAGTTGATGGCGAAGGATGTCTCGCCCAGTGCCTGTCGCGGACACGATCAAGGCACGGACCCCACCCAGGTCACGGTCGGCGGCGGTGGCTGGGCGACAGAGCTCCCCTCTGATCGTGAACCAGAAGTTGGAGCCAACCCTGGGCCGACTGATGATGCCGATCTCACCACCCATAAGCTCGACGAGGTGCTTTGAGATGGCGAGTCCAAGACCAGTGCCGCCAAACTGGCGGGTTGTTGACGTGTCGGCCTGCGAGAAGCCCTCGAAGACATGCTTGTGAAGGTGGGTGGGAATGCCGATGCCCGTGTCGACGACTTCGAAGCGCACCGTGCAGGCGTCGCCGTCGGAATGCGCGACGGTTGTGCGCACGACGATCTCCCCCTCATCGGTGAACTTGATCGCGTTCCCGATGATGTTCGTCAGCACCTGACGGAGACGCTTTCCGTCGCCAAGCATCGCCGCCGGAACGTTGTCCGCGCATTCGTGTATCAGGCGCAGCCCCTTCGGACGGGCGCGCGCGATCAGAAGGTCCGACACCTTCTGGACGGAGTCCTTCGGGCCGAACGGATCAGAGTCGACCCTCTCGAGCTTGCCAGCCTCCACCCTCGAGAAGTCGAGAATGTTGTTGATGATCGCGAGGAGATCTTCTGCCGACTCCAGGACGATCCGGAGGAAGTTCCGTTGCTCCGGAGTTGGGTCAGTGTTGAGCAGCACATCGGCCATCCCCATGACGCCGTTCATGGGGGTCCGAATCTCGTGGCTCATATTGGCGATGAACTGGCTCTTCGCCCGGTTCGCGGCGATCGCCTGAGCCGAGGCTGTCTCGAGGCGTTCGTTCGACTCGCGAAGCTCCTGAGTTCGAGCAGTAACCTCGGCCTCCAAGCGGTCGCCTTCGCCCCTGAAGTGTTGGTCGCGCCGGTCCATCCGGGCAAGGAGGTCGTTGACGTTGTCGAGCAGCACGCCGACTTCGTCTTCTGATTCGTTGGTGATGCGAAGGGAGTAATCCTGAGCACTGGAAATCTGGTGAACCTTCTCAGCGAGGCCGAGCACCGGCCGCGCGAGGAGGCGCTTCGACCAGAACCACGTCACGGTCGTGGACAGGACGGTCGCGGTTCCGAGCATGATGATGAAGGGTCGGGGGCCGGTGTTCAGCATCAGGAGAACCACGCACCCAACGAGCAGGGTGAGCCCGTTTGCCAGGAGGGTGATCAGGGTGAGCTGGCGCGTGATCGAGTGGGTTGCCGAGTGGGCTGTAGGCGCAATCACTGAGTCTTGCGGGAGGGGCGTGTCCTGTGATGTCCCATCGAACGCCGCGAAATCCTTTGCTTCCATGCTGAGGCGGTGATCCTCTTTCAGTACCGTAATCGGCTCGGACCGCTCAGGCTTGAGCGACTGGCCACAGTGGCGCGAATACCGTCCGAATACTGCAGAAGCGGATAGAAGATCCGATTCAATGGGGGGGCGGACCGTCGTCGTGTGCCGCCGATCGAAGACTGAAGACTAGGGAGTAGCTATCGAATGTCGAGCAGAGGCGTCCCTGCGGCTCGGAGCGTACTCGTCGCCGACGACGACGGTGCGACACGCTTCCTTATCCGCGCGGCTCTTGAACAGGACGGATGGGTGGTCGAGGAAGCGTCAGACGGCTCGCAGGCGTGTGCGTCGCTTGACCGCGTTCGGCCCGATCTCGTCTTGCTCGACGTCGACATGCCAGGTGTGGACGGGTTCAAGACGTGCGCCCACCTGCGCTCTCTGGACGGTGGTCAGCACGTCCCGGTGCTCATGATTACGGGCGTCGACGACCAGGAATCGGTGACTTGTGCCTATGAGGCCGGCGCGACCGACTTCCTCTCGAAGCCGTTCAATATCACGATTCTGAGACAACGTGTCCAGTACATGTATCGCTCCTTGGAGGCGACACGCGCGCTGCAGAGCGAGCGCGATTTCGTCTCCGCAATCGTCGACACGTCTATGGCGCTGGTCCTGATTCTCGATCCCACGGGCCGGATCGTCCGCTTCAATAGGAGCTGTGAGCGTGTTTCAGGTTTCTCCATTGAGGAGGCGACGGGCCAACGTGCATGGGAGCTGCTGCCCGGCGCTCAGGACCGAGACGCAGAGCGAGTCCGTTTCGAGGGGCTGGTGTCGGAGCGGGGCACCAACCAGTATGAGGGAGCCTGGACAACGAAGGACGGCTCCACACGAGAGATCGCGTGGTCGAACTCGGTCTTGTTGAGGCGAGACGGGGAGCTCGAGTACGTCGTCTGCACGGGTCTGGACACGACCGAGCGTAACCAGGCAGAGGAGAGGATTCGCTTTCTCGCGTCCTACGACCCAACCACGGGATTGCCCAATCGGCGGCAATTCACACAGCACCTGGATCAGGCCATCACTGCGGCGAAGGCCGATGGGCCTGAGTTGGCCGTTCTCTTCTTGGGCCTCGACCGACTCGGCCATGTCAACGCCACATGGGGCCACGAGGCCGCCGATCAATTGATCGTCGGCGTCGCGGGACGGCTTGCGAAAAGCCTGCGATTGAGTGACCTGCTCGCCCGGCAAGGCTCAGGCCTGCGGGCAGAGTTGGGTCGCGCCGGAGGGAACGGATTTGGGGCGCTTCTAACCGGCGTCAGCGGTGCGCAAGAGGTCGCTGGCATCGTCGAGAGGCTGCAAAGTGCGTTGAGCCGTCCGTTCACGATCGAGGGGCAGTTGTTCACCGTGACCTCGAGCGTGGGCGCGGCGCTCTACCCGACGGACGGGCACAACAGCGATAGCCTGTTGAGGAACGCCGAGTCGGCAATGCACGCGGCGCGTGAGGAGGTTGGGGAAACCTACCACTTTTACTCCGCAGCATTGTACACGAGCGTCTCGGGTCGGCTAGCACTTGAGGGCGAGCTTCGTCGGGCGATCGACCGCGAGGAATTCGAGCTCTACTACCAGCCGAAGGTGTTCGCCGAGTCACGGCGACTCGCTGGCGCCGAAGCGCTCATTCGCTGGAATTATCCATCTCGCGGCCTCGTCATGCCCGCGACGTTTATCCAGATAGCCGAAGAAACTGGATTGATCGCCCCAATTGGTGAGTGGGTGATGCGCCGGGCAGGCGTGCAGGTGATGAACTGGCTGGAGTCAGGCTTGCAGCCGGTGCCAGTTGCGGTCAACCTGTCGTCGGCCCAGTTTCGACTCAAGGATCTGCTTGGCAGCATCGCGACGATCTTGAATGAAATCGCGATGGACACGCACTACTTGGCCGTGGAGGTGACGGAGACGATGATCATGCGGGATCCGCGTGAGGCGCATGAGTTCATTGGCTGCCTCGGCGAGCTTGGCATCCATGTCGCCATCGACGACTTCGGCACAGGCTACTCCTCACTGAGCGCCCTCAAGGATCTCCCTGTGCACACCTTGAAGATCGACAAGGCCTTCATCAGCGATCTTTCGGAGAACCCGAAGAACCTCGCCATTGCCAAGGCTATGATCGCCATGGCCCACGGAATGGGATTGACGGTGGTCGCAGAGGGTGTGGAGTCGGAAGAGGTGTTCGAGATCCTTCGCGCCGAGGGTTGCGACGAGGTGCAGGGCTTCCTGATCAGCAAGGCGGTCCCAAGCGATCGATTCGAGGCGTTTCTACGGAAGCCGGAACTCTGCGGGACACATGTAAATGAGATGTCCGTCGTGAGTGCCTAGCACTCTGGACACTCGGCCAACACACGATTCCCTGAAATGGCCGGTTGCGCCCCGGTGGCGCTGTCGGACACCTGTATTGCGACACGAACGGCGTGCTCCACACGATACGGCCAGTAGCTAGGGCCCTCAGGGGAGCGCCAGGGCCACCAACTCTGGCACGTCACCGCCTACCGTCAGGGCGATGTACTGCGCGCCTTTGTACATGTAGGTCATCGGCGTGCCGATCGCACCAGCCGGAAGATCGACCGATCCGACGATCTCGCCTGTGGCCTTGTCCCGAGCAACCAATCGGGGGCCGCCGTCGGTTCCGCCCGCCGACAGCGCGCTGATGAGCAGGGTCTTCGTGAGTACCGGCCCACCGTGCCCTTCGCCACCCAGCGGGGGCAGGTCGAGGTCGCGCAGCAAGGGATGGCCACGAAGGCGGTTGCCGTCTCCATTCGGCTCCATCCAGGCGTGTTCGCCGCGGTTGAGGTCGATCGCCGTCATGCGCGAGTAGGGCGGCTTGAGGAGCGGCAGTCCCTGGGGCATGTTCGAGCCGATGCCCCCGAACAGTCCGCCGATGGTGTACCGAAGGTTACCCCCTTTGTCCGGGTCAGGCGTGCGGTAGTTGATGACCGAGAAGCGATTCTCCGACGGCACGTAGAGGAGCCCGGTCTCAGGGTCGACGGCGGCGCCGGTCCAGCTCGCACCGCCCCCAATGTGCGGCCGTTGGATCGTGCCCTGGAGCCCCCCGTCCTGGCGCAGCATCGGCGGCGAGAAGAGCGGTCCGAGCCGAAAGTTCTTGACGGCCTCGACCGCCATCGCGCGGATTTCAGGCGTGAAGTCGACCAGGTCGTCTGCCGTGACACCCTGATACTCGAACGGGGGTGGCTTCGTCGGAAATGGCTGGGTCGGCGACAGCACTTCGCCCTCCAGGTCGCTGTCGGTGGGCACGGGGCGTTCCTCGATCGGCCAGACGGGGTCGCCGGTCTCGCGGTCGAAGACGTAGGTAAAGCCCTGCTTGCTGACCTGGGCCACGGCCTTCACCCGACGTCCGGCGACCGTAATGTCCAGTAGATTTGGCGCGGCCGGGAAATCGTAGTCCCAGACACCGTGATGCACCGCCTGAAAGTGCCACATGCGCTGGCCAGTCTCGATATCGAGGGCGACGAGGCTCTCCGCGAAGAGGTTGTCCCCGAGACGGTGCCCTCCGTAGTAGTCGCCCGTCGGCGTTCCGGTAGGCAGGTAGACGTAGCCGAGCTCGTCATCGACGCTGAACATCGACCAGACGTTCGTATTGCCGGAGTAGCGCCACGACTCGTCGAGCCAGGTGTCCGAACCGAAGTCATCGGCCTGCGGCACGGTGCGGAAAACCCACCTCGTGTCGCCGGTCCGCGCATCGATGCCCTTCACCCACCCAGGCGGAGCCTCCCTCTTGATTGTCGAGTCTGAGATGACGGTTGGCGTCACGATGACATCGCACGCCACGATCGGCGGCGACGCGACCCCAAAACGGCTGCGTCCAAAGGCGTTGGTCGTCCCTCGGCCGGCGCGCGGGATATCCTCCATGAGATCGACCCGGCCGTTTTGGCCGAAGTCTGGGATCGGCTGTCCGGTAGCGGCGTCAAGCGCCAGGAGGTAACCCTCGTGGGTGCCAAAGAAGATTCGCGTATCGTCGCCGTCTTCCCAGTAGGCCACACCTCGCGAGTTGTAGAAGTGGGCGGGAAGTCCTTTTGAGTAGACCTCTGGGTCATGCACCCAGATGGTCTCTCCGGAGGCCGCGTCAACCGCCGCCACCTGCTGCAGCGCGGTCGAAAGGTAGAGCGTGCCGCCGACCATCAGCGGCGTCGCCTGAAACATACCAATCCCGAGTCGGGGCAACGTTGCTCGCAGGGTCTCGAGGTCGAGGGAACCGTCAGCTGACTTCCAGCGCCATGCCAACCGGAGGTCATCAAAATTGGCTGCGTCGATCTGGTCGAGTGGCGAGAACTTGGTGCTGCCCAGGTCGCCGCCGTAGCTTCGCCACTCGCCGTTGGTGGCGCCGTACTGACCCACTGCGGGAATGGGCGATAGAACAAAGAAGCTCGCGACGAGCCCGACAAGCAAAGACCGAGCACGATGGCTCTCGAGCCGTCTAGGTCGCAGGCTGGCGTTTTGGGTGCCGTTAGTCAGTCGCCCGTGTCGCCGCACAGGTCCCGCCCCCTGAAGCGCCGCCATACGTACACATCGTCCATTCGTCATCGTTGACCACAAACTTCGCCGTAAACTCTTGACCGTCGGTGAGCTGCAGTGAAAACTCAACCTGGCCGCCGGACACCGTTCCCGCAACCTTGCCGGCCCCGCCCGCGGCATCGGCATACGACCCGGTCACCTGCGCCCCATCCTGCTCCAACGTCATTGTCCACGAGTTCGGCGGGCCGCCGGCACTGGGCGTCGCCGTTCCAGTCCATTTCCCGGCGATGTTGGACTGTGCGGCCGCGACCCCCATCAGGGCCGTGGCCAGGATTCCGAGTGCGACGATAACTTGATTCCTCACGTTTCCTCCTCAGTTCGAAAGAGTATACGAGGGAGAAGCGCCCGTTGTTCCCGGCAGTCGCCCGATCATCGACTTCAGTCCTCTGACACCCGTGCTCCGCTGAGCGTGTTCCTCAGGCCGTAGTTCCCCTCGTGGCAGGCGTATTCGTAGATGACGTACTCCGGCTCGAGGTCGAGGCGAAACGTGGCGGTCCATGGCTGCGCCCCGGGGGGTCGCCAGGCGGGCAGGGGGATGCTAAGCTTGGCCGCCGACTGCTCCAGCTCGGCCACGGAAGGACAAGGACAAGAACGATGCGTGTCACCATCCTGACGGCGCTGTGCTTGGCGTTTCTCATTCCGACCGCACACGCGCAGGTCCCTCCCGAGACGATCGGCATCGAGACCATGTCGACACCCGGAGACAACTGGTTCATTGTGAAGTCTTCCACGGGTGGTCGGATCTTCGACGCCGAGACGGGTGAGATGCAGGGGCTCATCTCCCTGAGCAGCCGGACGCCGGCAGTCGAGGTGTCACGGGAACGCGGCGAGTTCTTTGCCGCGGAGGTGTACTACTCGCGCGGCGTACACGGAGAGCGTACTAACATCGTCGCGATCTACGACTTCGAGAACCTCTCCCCGGTCGCTGAGATCGAGATCCCGCAGAAGACGGTCCAGTCGCCCTTCCGCGGGCATGCCGGGTTGACTGGCAACGGCCGCTACTTTCTCGTCTTCAATATGACCCCGGCGCAGTCGGTGACCGTCGTAGATGTCGAGAATCGGACCTTCGTCGGGGAGGTCTCGACTCCGGGCTGCGCGATGATCATGCCGGTCGACGATCTCGCCTTCCTGATGATTTGCGGGGATGGGATGCTTCAACTGATTCAGCTCGGCGCAGACGGCAACGAATCAAGCCGCACACGGAGCGACAGTTTCTTCGATGTGCAGGTGGATCCGGTTTTCGACTGGCCAGTACCGGCGGCCGACGGCTGGTGGCTCGTGTCGCACGACGGGCAGGCATACGATGTCTCGATTGATGGCGACGACATCGACGTCAGTGCTCCTTGGGACCTGCTTGCTGGGGAGGATGACGCCAGCCGGTGGCGGCCCGGCGGCAACCAGCTTTATAGCGTGCACACGCCGAGCGGCATGGCGTATGTCCTGATGCACGAAGGCGGGGAATACACGCACCACGAGGCGGGTAAGGAAGTCTGGGTCTTCGATATCAATGCACAGCGACGTCTCGATCGAATCGAGCTCAAAGCGGCGGCCAATAACCTGTTCGTCACACAGAGCGTTGAGCCGAAACTCATCGTCGCCGACCAGGAGGGCGGATTGCACGTCTACGATGCGTTCACGTTTACGGTCGACAGGACGATCGAAGACCCGGGTCCGCTTGGGACCGTTCAGGGGTTCTGACGCATGTCCGATCCCTCCGTCGTTCGGATCATCTCGTTCGGCTTCACGCTGCTCTTCGTTCTCGCGGCGGGGCACAAGCTGACGGGAATGGCCGCGTTCCAGGCGGTCCTGAACGACTACCACCTGTTCCCTCCGAGGCTCGTCCCGCTCATGGCCCGGGTTGTTCCCGTTCTGGAACTGCTGCTCGGAGTGGGTTGGCTGATCTCGGCGCAAACGCCGGTCGTCGCTTATGCGAGCGCCGGATTGCTCGCCGCGTACACCGCAGCAATGGGCATCAACCTCATCCGCGGTCGGGTTCACATCGGCTGCGGCTGTGGCTTCGGCGGTGCGTCGCCGGATGATCAGCCGTTGTCCGTCGGGCTCTTGTTGCGGAACGTCGTGCTGGTCATCGTTGCGCTGCTCGCGGCGTTGCCGGTGCCGGAACGGCAGCTCAGTATCGTAGACAACCTGACGCTCGTCGCGGCGGTGCTGGCGAGCACGATGCTGTATGCCGCGGCCAATCAGCTCTTGCAGAACCGCACCGCGATCAACAGCTGGCGCAAGGCACGGAAGGCTCAGCGTGCCTGAGGCCCTGCTTGTCTCCAACCTCGTGCTCTGGGTGCTGGTCGTCGTCCTGGCGCTGGTCGTCCTCGCGTTGGCCCGACAGGTCGGCATCCTGCACGAACGGGTGGCGCCAGCCGGCGCACTGCAGCCAATTGAAGGCCCGAAGGTAGGCGAAGTCACGGAGCCGATGAAGCTTCGGGACCTCGATGGCAGACGGGTCACGATCGGCGGTCCCGATCCGAACGGCCTTGCGACGTTGGTGCTCTTCATCTCGCCGACCTGCCCGGTGTGTAAGTCGCTGGTGCCGACCGTGAAGTCGCTGGCGAAGACGGAGGGCACGCGAATGCGCTTAGTCTTCGCGAGTGACGGAGACAAACCGGAGCAGCACGTGGCCTATGCGACAGACCTGCGCCTCGGCGACTATCCGTACGTCCTATCGCAGGCGCTGGGTCTGGGCTATCACGTCAGCAAGCTGCCGTTCGCCGTGCTCATCGGCGTCGACGGCACGTTGCAGAGCAAGGGGCTTGTCAATAGCCGCGAGCATCTCGAAAGCCTGGTCGAGGCGATGGACATGGGCATCGCCACGCTGCAGGACTACATACAGATGGTGACGCCCAACAGTGACGAAGGGCTCAATGCCTCGGTGAAGGAACAGACCTCATGAGAACATCACACTTCATCGATAGCGGTTACTACTGGCTCGACGAAACCGCACGCTCAAGTGTCCGCCTGCTTGCTCGGCGCATTTCCCGACGCAGTTTCCTCGGACGGCTCGGATCGATGTTGGTCGGCGTGGCGGCGCTGCCATTGCTGCCGGTCGCGCGACCCTTTGCCCAGGAGATCCCGACCGAGATCGGTGATCCAAAGGAATGTGACTACTGGCGTTACTGCGGACTCAACGGGAGCCTCTGTGCCTGCTGCGGCGGCACGAACCGGACGTGCCCGCCCGGCGCGGAGCCGTCGCCGATCACCTGGGTCGGAACGTGCCGTAACCGCGTGGATGACCTGGACTACCTCATCTCGTATAACGACTGCTGTGGCAAGGCGTACTGCGGTCGGTGTGGCTGCCACAATTCTGAACGGGAGACTCCTGTCTACTTCCCGAGCACCAGCAACCACATCCTGTGGTGCTTCGGCGACACACATCGCAGCTATAACTGCACGGTCGCGGTCGTGCTCGGCGAGGCTGCAGAGGCGGACTAGTGGACACTCCACTAGTGCGGCTGGCAACCCTGCTCGCGGCGCTGCTGGTCTGCGGGCCCGCTAGGGCAGCAGACGACGTGCAAGCTAGATACCTCCTCCATTGCCGAGGTTGTCACCTGGCCGATGGCGCCGGCGTCCCGCCTGCCGTCCCTCCCTTGATTGACGAGATCGGCCGCATCGTGGCAAGCCCTAAGGGGCGAGAGTATGTGGTGCGCGTCCCGGGCGTGTCTCAGTCCAGCCTGGACGATGCAAAGCTCGCCGTCGTCCTGAACTGGGTACTCGAGCGCTTCAATGCCGACACACTGCCACACGATTTCAGGCCCTATTCTGCCGCCGAAGTCACCGCGGCCAGGAAGAAAGTGCTCGCAGATCCGCTGAGGTATCGCCGCACGCTGTCGCGGCAAGACGATCCACACCGACTAACGAGCCAGCAATGACTCGTACCGTCGGTCGGTCAGCGTCGTAAGGAACGCAACCAGCGCTTTCGCCTGCCGCGGGCTCATCGGCTGAGCGGACCGCAGCCGTTCGAAGTCGATTGTTTCCGGCACCTCCGCCTCGCCCCAGGGCTCGCCGGTTTCCGGATTGACCTGGCTCTCCGAACTGCTCAGCATGTGCGTGTTATAGAAGAGTACGGCCGTAAGCAGGTCTTCGAAGATGCCGTTGTGCATATAGGGGCCGGTCACGGCGACGTTACGTAAACTGGGCACCCGAAACTTGCCAGCGGCTGCCGGGTCGTTGATGGTGGGGTTCTGCAATAGGCCGACGTCGGCAAAGCCGGCCGGTGCGTCGTTCTTCTTCCTCACGGCGGCGTGAGCTGGAATGCCGATGTTGTGGTAGCGATGAGTCGTGAACGCCTCTCCGGTCGTGAACTCCTCGGTATTCAGTAAGTGGCAGCGATGGCAGCTCCCGAGCTGCGAGAAGAAGAGGACACGCCCGAGCTCTTCTTCTTGGGTGAGCTCGTATTTGCCGCGCAGAGATCGGTCGTACTTCGAATCGAACGGCGAGAAGAGCTCGGTCTGTTCGAATGCCGCGATGCTCTCGGTGATCGCCTGAAACGCCTGCGCGGGATCATCGAACACCGAAGGGCCGTAGATCTTCTCGAGTGTCGACACGTGCGACGCATTCTCCCGGACGCGTGCCACGACGGTCGCAGGGTTCGGCAATGCCATCTCGATCGGGTTTGTGAAGGGTTCGGCCGACTGTTCGACGAGTGTCGCCGCGCGGCCGTCGAGGAAGAAGCCGCCGACGTATTCGCCTTTCTCGTTGCGGTGAAAGGTCGGGATCAGGGACGCATAGGTGAGGGCCGGCGCATTGCGGTCACCGAGGGAGACGCCGTCATCGCCGAGGGACACCGCGCGCGAGACGCCGTTGTCCCGACCGTCCGAGAACGCCCGGTCCGAGTCGTGGCAGGTCGAGCACGACTGGGTACGATTGAGAGAGAGATTGGCGTCGAAGAACAAGGCCCGTCCCAGCGCGGCGCGCTCATCGGCCGCCGATGCCACGTGGCAGCCGAGCAGTATGACGACAGCGAGCCGCGAGATTGAACCCCTACGCATTCGTGGTCTTGAGCTCCGGGTCGAAGGTCACTCTTTCCTTCCGCTCAGGCAGGGCGCAGGCGCCCAGCTTCCGACAGGTGGTCGTCCACCTCGGGAAACAGAATCTGGAGAAGGGAACTGTTCGACCGTTCGGTCCTATCGAAGCCTGTGGCCTGTTCGTATCGGTGAATGGTCTCGAGGGCGGCCTCCACCGAGGGCTTGCTCGTTGCCTCGAACTCCACGCAGCATACGGTGCGCGCGTCGGTTGTGGCCGCGTAGTGGACCACCTCGATATCGGGGAAGTACCACACGCTGAGGTCTTTCTCGAGCGACCCGCTCCACGTCACGCTCAGCTGCTCGAGGAACGCTCTGACTTGAGCACGCTGGTCGCCGGCGTGATGTCCCAGGTCGAGGTTGATCTCCCGCCGGACTTCGGTGTCGGGTTCCACTGTCTTCAGGGTGAGATGGTGGAGCTCCTCGTCGTACCGATGGCGGATCACGAAACGCCCGGAGCGGCTGCCCGCGATCAGATAATAGGTGTCCAGGACGCGAAGCGACGTCGTCCGGGTGGGCCCCAGCGCTTCGAGCGACGCTCCGAAGCCTTCTAGATCAAACGTCGGATCCACCAGGAACTTGTGCTCGATTTCCTTGAACCGCAGCTTTCCTGATGTGTCGTCAGTCACCGGCGTCTACATCCATCGTTTGAATCGACCATAGAGCGCGAGTCGTCGCCTGACCGGTCCGGGCAGGGCGCGAAAGCTCTCGGAGGTGACCCGCACATTGTCCCCGTCTCGACGCAGCTCGTCAAAGATCGCGACGGCCGGTTCGACGGCCCGCCTATCGTACGCGACGAGCATCGCTTCCGCGAGTCTGTCGTGCGCGGCATCTTCAAAGTTGTAGCTGCCAAATGCGACTCGGGCCCGATCGATCAAGACGATCTTAGAGTGCTCGCCGTGCCGGTTCTCGAAGATCTCAATACCGACGTCCAGCAGGCGTTGGTAGCTGTCGGCCGAGGCGATCCACGCCAGGTCGGTCGCCGGCAGGGCATCCCGATGGGAATGGTAGACCTCGACGCGCACTCCGCGACTTGCCGCGTCGACGAGTGCGGTCATGAGCGCCGGAATAGGTTTAAAGAAGAAGCTGGTGAGCTCGATGCTGACGCGAGCCGCGTGTACCATCGCGACCATCTGGTCGGTCACGACGTTCGGACCGCGCCATCCGATCGGGCCGAGCCGTCCCTGGAGGAGGTTGGGGTTGCACAGCCAGTATTCCAGCTGGATAGGGCTGGAATCTCTCGAATCGGCGTCGGCCACCTCGCGGAGCTTGTGCAGATGGCGAGCGTCCACTTCGCCGCCGATCTTCCGGTAACTCTGGAGCAATCTGTGGACCACGTCGCCGCGGAGCGAGACCGAGTACTCGTTCCATCCCTCGAATGACGACGCGCTCACGTTGCTACTCCCGAAGATGGCTTCTCCCATCTCGGAGACTTGAATCTTGACGTGCTGGCCGCCGCCTAGCCGCCGCTGCAAGGCGTGCGCGGGGCGATACATCGACACGACAGCGCCGGCGTGACGCAGTGCCTCGAGCTGGGACGCGAGCGTCTGCCTCTGATCTGTCGTCATGAGAACGCCGCCCAACCGCTGGCCGAAACCGTCGACGAGCAGGTTTACCGCGACACCCCGCCGTTGCGCGTCGAGTAAGGCCGCGAGGAGCTCGATACCGTACTTGTCGTACTCGATGTAGAACGTCGAGAGGTAGAGAAACTCCGACGCCTTTTCGATCATTGCCAGGCGACAATTCCATTCGGTTGCGCGGTCCCACAGGGGGCGCAGAGAGGCCGCGGTGGGCATCGGCCACAGGCGCTCGGGATCAGAGACGATAGCCCCCGGCCACATCGATGTTGACACCGGTAACGTACGTGGCGTCGAGTAGGTACTCAACCGCCTGCGACACATCATCGAGGCCGCCGGACCGTCCGAGCGGAACCCACGTGCCGATCTCGCTCGGGGGCGGAAGGTCGATCGAGTTGTCGAGCTGGCCCGGTGACACCATGTTGACCCGGATGTTCTGCTCGCCATACGCCGCGGCCAGCGACCTTGTGAGCACCAGCAGTCCGGTCTTGCTAACGAAGTAGTCAGTTCCGTGCACGTTCGCGCGGATTCCTTCGAGGCCAGCCATTCCGATGTTGATGATGTTGCTTCCGCGCGGCATGAGCTTGAGCGCGTGGTAGCAGCAGTAGTAGGCGCCGGAGAGATTTGCCGCAAGCGTGGCATCCCAGACCGCAGGATCCAGCTTGGTGAGGTGCTGCGGGTTGTAGTTGCCGACGTTGTTGACAAGCAGATCCACGTGACCTTCGACAGCGGCGATGCCCTCGAAGACGTCCGCTACCTGTTGCGCGACCGCGACGTCGACGGACAGCGACCTCGCCCGCCCGCCGGCCATCGCAATTTCTTGCTCGAGCGAACGCGCGTCAGCCTCCGAATCGCGGTAGAGAATGACGACCTCGAATCCTCGGCCGGACAGGGCGGCGCAGAGTTGGCGTCCCAGGCGTCGAGCGCCACCCGTGACGACAGCTACGGGGTTGGGGCGGGGCGGGTTCATTCCCGCGTCCGTTTCAGGCGCACGAACGCGCAGGCGGCCGCAGCAACCGCGTTCGGCTTTCGGATGTCGAGACGAACGGTCTGTACCGACGCGTGTTGCGCGAGCAGCATCGCAGCGGTCTCCGCTGCCATCGATTCGAGTAGGGAAAACGCCCGACGCGTGACGAGGTCGGTCACGGCCTCGGCGACACGATCATAGTCGACCGCCTGGCTGACCTCGTCGGTGCTTGCGGCCTCGGTAATGTCATAGTCGAGCTCGATATCTATGGCGATCGGCTGCTGCTGCTCCCGTTCGAACGCATACACCCCAACGACGCAATCAATCTGGAGATTCTTGAGCCCTGTGGTGCCGATCATGATGTGGTCTCCCTGAAGGCTGTCGCCAAAACGCTGGGCTTTCGCGCAACCCAGACCTGTTCCGATGCCGACGTCACCTCGAAAGGCGTGCCCTGGAAATTGCCGAAGCACGACTCGACTGCGAAGCCGGCGTCTTCGAGAAGCGCACGCGTCTGGGCCGGTTCGAGCCAGCTCAGGCTCAACCGCCGGTATTGACGACGCTCCAGCACCCCGGCGACATCGAGCTCGTCTTCCCAGGTGACAACCGATATCGACTGTGTCGGCGCGTCCACCAGCGACGTGACCCACAGCAGCCGGTCCGCCCCCGAGGTCGACTGGTAGGTAGCCCGCAGCTGCACGCCTCGCATGTGGGTGATGAGGGCTGGCGTCATGAAGAAGTCATCGACGATGAACCGCCCGCCTGGACGGAGTCGACCGAAGACGTGACGGATCGCGGTCCGCTTGTCGTCGACCGTCGCCAAGTGACCGAGGCTGTGATACGGGAGAGCAATCAGTGCCGCAGGTTCTTCGACCGCGAAATCCCGGAAGTCCGCCTGCAGCAGCGTCAGACGTTCGTCCACCCTCGCTCGTTGGGCGCGCTGACGGCAACGCTCGAGCATCTCCGACGACTGATCGATGCCGGTGACGACACACCCTCGAGTCGCGGCTTCGACGGCGATACGACCATCCCCAACGCCCAGTTCGACGACCGGGCCGTCGGCCGCCAGATACGCATCGACGTAGAACGGTCGGTTGGCGGTTGCAGCCGCTGCCGAGTCAGTCCAGATCTCGTAGATGTCAGCGAAACTGTCGTATTCGGCTCCAGGAGCCGGAACCGTGGTCGGTTGTTGTGCGGACATCGTTCGGGGAGGATATCAGCTCGAGGAGGCTGTCGCGCCGCCCCTGATTCCGCCTCGACACATGTAAACTCTCGCTCACTGTGCCACGACAGCCCTGCGTTGGCCGTCCCGATTCCTCGCGACGGATGATGAACGAGTCCAGACGACGGATACACGCGCATCCCCATTGGCGCACCTCCCCTCCGGGCACCAGCATCGGGGCCAATTGATGGATCTGGGATCAGTGGCGGTGATTACCGGTGGGCTGTTGCTGTACTCGCTGGTCTCGGGACGACTCCAGGGATCGATGGTGACAGCCCCCTTGGCATTCATCGTCTTTGGATTTGTCGTGGGTAACGGCGGGCTCAACGTGGCCAGTGTCGACGTCGGCCACTCGGCGATCCACGGCGTCGCGGAGTTAACGCTCATTCTGGTGCTGTTCACCGATGCCGCCCGTATTGATCTCAGCCGCGTGCGGCGAGACCACAACTTGCCCGTACGAATGCTGGCGATCGGCTTACCCTTAACGATCGCTGCCGGCACTGTGGTCGCCTTGCAACTATTCCCTTCGTTCTCGTTCTGGGAAGCCGCGCTACTGGCCGCGCTCCTCGCTCCCACTGACGCAGCCCTTGGACAGGCGGTTGTGTCAGCCCGTGCCGTGCCGGTTCGGATCCGCCAGGCCATTAACGTCGAGAGTGGCCTCAACGATGGGATTGCCTTGCCTGCTGTGCTCCTCTTCGCGGCGCTTGCCGGGGCCACTCCCGGACTCGTAGAGCCGGGGACATGGGTTCGTTTTGCTCTCTTGCAGGTCACACTCGGACCATTGGCCGGGATCGCGCTCGGCTCCGTCGGCGCACGACTCCTGGACACGGCAGCCGAACGTGGCTGGGTAACCGAAGCGTTTCAGGGCATTGGCATTCTCTCGTTTGCGCTGTTTACGTATGTCGCCACTGAACTGATCGGTGGGAACGGCTTTATCGCGGCATTTGTCGGTGGCATGGCGTTCGGCAACACGATTCGGCATCCGTGCACATTCCTCTTCGAGTTCATGGAGACCGAAGGTCAGCTCCTCATGCTGATCACCTTCCTCGTGTTTGGCGCCGCGCTCCTCCCGGAGGGCATCGGTCACATGACCCCCGCCACGCTGGTATACGCCTTGATCAGCCTGACGGCTATCCGGATGATTCCAATCGCCATCTCGCTCGTCGGCGCGGGCGTACGACTGCAGACGCAACTGTTTCTTGGCTGGTTCGGTCCGAGAGGAGAGGTGGACCCCGAAATTCGGACAGCTTGCTAAGGTGGGATCCAGACCCAGGAGAAGGAGTCTGGCATGCCACGGAAGAGACGGAGTTATCCGGCTGAGCTGAAGGCGAAGGTCGCGTTGGAGGCGCTTCGCGAGGAAGCGACGATCTGGCGGCCCGCTACGATGTGCATCCGAACCTGATTACCAACTGGAAGAAGACGGCTCGACAGACGGTGCTGGCCGGCTTCTCGGGGAACCACGAGCGGCAGGAGGCCTCTCGGGAGACCGAGGTCAAGGAGCTGCGGGCAAAGATCGGAGAACTCGTCATCGAGCGGGATTTTTTATCGAAGGCCTTCGGTCGGTGAGCCGCGGCCGGAGAGTCGAGATGGTCGTCCCAACCACCCACGGATCAGCATCGTACGGCAATGCCGCTTGGTGTCGATCGCCCGCTCTCGTTCTACGACGCGGGCACGGGCGAGAGCCCGTTGACCCTGCGCCTGATGCGGTTGATCGACGAGCAGTTCTTGGAGACGCCGTTCTACGGCTCGCGGCAGATGACACGCTGGCTCCGCCGTCAGGGCGACATGGTCTCTCGAGCGGGTCGCCTGATGCGACTGCTGGGGGTGCACGCGCTCTACCAGCGGCCCAGGACGTGATCTATCCCTACCTGCTGCGCGATCTGCCGATCACGCGGCCGAACCACGTGTGGTGCACGGATGTGACCTACATCCCCCTCGGGGCTTTCTGTACCTGGTCGCCGTGATGGACTGGGCGAGCCGCAAGGTGCTGTCCCGCCTGTCCAACACGCTCGGCCAGCTTCTGCGTCGAGGCGTTGCACGAGGCGCTCGAGCGTTATGGCCCTCCAGAGATTTTCAATAGCGACCAGGGCAGCCAATTCACCAGCGTCGACGTCACCGACGGCTAGGCGGGCATTCGCATCTCGATGGACGGCAAAGGCCGCTGATTGGACAAATCGCCATCTCTGCTCGTTCGGCTCCCAGGCCCGGCGGAATCGGCGACGACTACAACGAGCGCGACCGCACTGCGTTTCGGAGGCTGCTACGCCCCGTCTCCCGTCAAGGTAGCTTGTCATGATTTCACCTTAGCTGTGACGAAAACCTGTCCAAAGGATGGGGTCCACCTCTGGGCTGGCCTCGATTCTGTTTGTTCTGCTCATTCTCGAACGCACCGAAGTCGCGCACCGCGTTGAACTGTCAGCGATTGCCGTCGTCACGGTCGCGTTGAGCGCCCTCTTGCACGGTGCCAGCGCCGCACCTCTCGCTAGTCTGTACGGGCGACTCGCCGATCGCATGGGTGAGTGCGAAGAAAGAAAACTCGTGACTGAATTGCCCCTGCGTGAAGGGCATCAGTTGGTCGACAGCCAACCCAATTAGGACAGGCAACGGGCCACGCGCAAACAAGCCACTAGGTCTCGCGATTCCCCTCTTCGTTTCGGACATATGAGCTTCGGCACATCCTGCGTTGGCGGAAGAGGTCCCAAGGTGGCACTCGAGCGAGGCGCCGAGTTGGCCTTGCGGAAGGCCAAGGGGATCTGTTCCGGAGGCGCCGACCGGCGCGGGCCGCGGGAACCGGGATTTGAGCGAGCTCTCGATCGACGACGCGGGCCACCTACATCGGGACATGCAGCCGGCATTTGAGCGAGCTCTGACCGACGACTTGACTACCTACAAAGCTGACATGGCTCAGTTGACCGGCGTTGCATATGGCGGCTTGTCTGTCGGCACATCCTGACAATCTCTTAAGTCCCCGCTGGTGAGCCACCCGCGCTTCCAGTTACTTTACGCCAACCTACTCCGCACATCCTGACAATCTCTTGTCTGAGCACCTACTTGTAACTTAGCGGGAGACACTAGCCATGCCGACAACTGAGACGAGGCTGCAGTGGTACCGCATCGCGCAAGAAGATGAGTTGCCTGTCGGCCGAGGTGATGACAGATTCTGCTAACTTACCGGCTCCTGAACAGATCGCCTTGCACGACCCGGTGGATCATCGTCCGGACGGGGTGTCCGTCGTTCCGTCCTTGGTCGATGATCTGCTCGATCACGTCGCGGTCGGCAAACTCGATCTCGCCGCCGGTCGAAAAGACGATCAGCTGCGAGGCCACGTGACGCGCCACTTGGTCGAGTTCACGCTGGACCAGAATCCGCTTGTACTCCTCGATGTCGGCAAAGGTGTCGCCTTGCGTCGTGACGCCGCTCGGGTCGACCGGAGCGCCTTCGGTGTACGGCGCGGGCCTCATGCGTCCGTCGACTTCGATCTCGCCCCCCGAAATCCGATACGTCGTGCGGAACCCGCCGATCGGGTCGAACGACTCGAGGGCGAATCCGGGTGGGTCAATCACCTTGTGACAGACCGCGCACGCCGGACTCGAGCGGTGCGCGTCGAGCTGCTCGCGAATCGTCGTGGTCCCCCGCGTGTCCGGCTCGGGAATGTCGACCGCGGCTGGGGGCGGCGGCGCCGGCTGACCCAGGAGATTCGCCAACACGAAGTTGCCGCGAGGGATCGGTGACGTCGTCGTGCCGTTCGCGGTGATCTTGTGGATGCTCGCCTGGGTGAGAAGGCCGCCGCGCGGGCTGTCGGCCGGCAGCATCACTTTGCGCACCTGCTGCCCCGCGACGCCGTCGATCGTGTAGTGCTCGGCCAGGCGGCGATTCACGAAGGTGAAGTCGGCATCGATTAGATTCCCGACGCTCAGGTCTTCGGCGATCAACTCGGCGAGGAACAGCTGCGTCTCCGCCTCCATGGCCCGCGCCAGGCCGTCGTCGAACTCGGGGTAAAGCCCAGGATCGGGCGCGGTCGCTCGCAGCTCGTAGAGCCGAAACGCCTGACCGGTGAAGTCCTTGACGAACCGCTCGGCCTTCAGGTCGTCGAGCATCCGGTCGACCTGCTGGCTGAGCACCGTCGGGTCGGACAGTGCGCCTTGACGGGCGACGTCAAAGAGCTCGGCATCCGGCATGCTGCGCCAGAGGAAGTACGACAGTCGCGTCGCCAGTCCGAAGTCGTCGAGCGTTCCCGGCTTGCCCGCGTGATACAGGAACGCCGGTGCGCCCAGAATCGCGCGCAGTGATACGCGGACCGCATCGATAAACGGGCGGCCGGCGTCGAGCGGCGGCTTCGCCAGACGCGCGTAAGCGTCGAGCTCGGCATCGTCGATCGGTCGGCGGAACGCCAGCCGGGCGAACGCTGCAACAATGTCGACGATATGTGCGTACGGATCTTTGGTGAGCTGGATCTGGCCGTCTTCGTCGAAGTCGACGCCGGTCAGCAGCCGCCGGGTGCTCGGAGGGGGCCACACGTCGAAGAGCGGCCCGTCGATCGTCATCGTCTTGAGCGCGATGCCTTCGCCTTTGTAGTCCCGGATGTTTCGGCCCGGTCGAGAATACCGGCCTGGGTTGTCACCGGGTGGTGCGTCGTCGTCAGCCAGCGACGGGCTCACCAAGTCCCCCGGACGCAAGAACGGGGTGATCTCGACCGTTCGAGGCTCGTCACCCACCAGATCGAAGGTGCCGAGCAACCTCGTAAGGGACGCAGCCAGTCCCGACATGCGCCCCCGGTACAGCGTCAGTGTGACGGGGCTATGGGCTTGATACGGGTACGCGGTGACGGTCACCCGGTACCGGCCCGGATAGGGAACCGCAAAGCCTTGGGACTCGCTGTGGAGGATGCAGCAGTACGTCGAAGCGCCGGAGTGGAACGTTGCGTACGCATCGTCCAGCTGCAAAACGATGCCGGCGCCGCCCTGCTTTCCCAGCGAGTTCCGGTACATGCTCTCGGATTCTGCGTACTGCACCTCGAATGATTCGACTGGCGGGGGTGGCCCGACCGGAAGCGCCACGTCGAGCGCCCGGTCAGCTGCCGCGAGATAGCTCCGGACGTGCAGGGGCGACATGCTCTGATTGACCGCGACCGTATCGAACCCTCCTGAGTCAGCTTCCGCTGGTATCGTCAAACTGAGCTCGGTCGCGATCTCTTCGTCGATCTCCAGAAGATCCTGAATGGTGTTGGCGTATTCGAGTCGCGTCAGACGGCGGAGCGGGGTCCGATGCTCACCGCGCGCCG
>CBDCGH010000015.1:0-122541 GCA_965216615.1 Vicinamibacterales bacterium
AACGGTCCCGCACCCACATTTCGAATAGCGGTCCGGTCGTCAAAACGAGGATAGAAAGTCCCATAGGGCTCCGGACAGCATCATCTCGTACACCAGTGACGGAGCGTACGGGATGAGCGCCCGCGCGCCGAAGTCGATGACGAGCGCGGTAAACGGCATCGGCATGAAACACGCCTTCATCTTCTGTCCGACCCCACAGAACGAGAAGATGACGCCCAGGCAGAGGAAGACCAGCCCGAGCGACATCAGATGCGTGTGGGCCATCCGCCGTCGATCTTCGCGGCCAGCAGCGTCTGATTCCGTTCTCCATAGAACGACCGCCGCAGGTCTTCGGCCGTCAGTCCCGGCTCACCGTCGGCCAGGTGATAGGTCAGTATCCCATCCATCGAGCTGTCTTCCATTCGGTGGCCAAAGGCGACGTTGGCCGCGCTTACAGTTACCGACGACATCGCAAGGAAGATGCCAGCGGTGATGCCCGAAAGACCGGGAAGTCAGAGGTGGACCCCGAAACCTGGACAGCGGCTTCAGTGAAAGCTCCATCGTGTTTCAGGCCGCCGTGCCGAAGCCGGTGGTGCCGAAGTACACCACATCTGGCGTCCGCCGACCACGTGCACGATGACGCCGTCGCCCGTTGTAGAACTGAAAATAGCAGGTCAGCCCTGCGCGGAGCGAGGCGGGTGTTTCGTACGCATGGAGATACACATCCTCGTATTTGACGCTGCGCCAGAGCCGCTCGACGAACACGTTGTCGACCCAGCGGCCCTTGCCGTCCATGCTGATGGCCACCGCGTGGGTCTTGAGCACCGTCGTAAACGCCTTGGACGTGAACTGGGCGCCTTGGTCCGTATTGAAGATCTCCGGCGGTCCGTAGCGGGTGAGCGCGGCCTCGAGGGCCTCGACACAGCAGTCGCTGTCGAAGGTGTTCGACACCCGCCAGGCCAGGACGCGGCGCGAGTACCAATCCATGATGGCCACCAGATACATGAACCCGTGCGCCATCGGGATGTAGCAGATATCGGTTGCCCACACCTGATTCGGTCGCTCGATGGACAGGCCCCTCAGCAGGTACGGATACACCGTGTGTCCGACCCCGGGCTGGCTCGTGCGCGGCTTCGGATACAGGGCGCGCAGGCCCATCTGGCGCACCAGGCGCTGGACTCGCTTGCGATTCACCGGGGTCCCCTGGGTCTCGAGCTCGTCTCGAAGGCGGCGACTGCCGTAGAACGGACGCTCTAAGTGGATCTTGTCCAAGAGGCGCATCAGGGCCAGGTCCTCCGCTGAGATCCCGGTGGGCCGGTCATACACTGTCGAACGCGCCACATCGAGCAGCTCGCAGCGTCGTGTGACTGCCAACAGGTGGTCGGCTTGAATCATCGCTCGGCGGTCGCTCACCGGTCTCGACCGAGCGCGTTGGACAAAAAATCCTTCTCCATCGTCAGCTGACCAATCTTGGCGTGGAGCTGCTGTGTCTCCCGCTCGGAATGCGCAGCCTCGATCGCCCCGGCGCCGAACACATGCTCGGCCTCCGCCACCAACTTCTTCTTCCAGTCCTGGATCTGATTCGGGTGCACCTCGAATTGATCGGCCAGATCGACCAGGGTACGCTCTCCTCGAACTGCGGCCAACGCGACCTTGGCCTTAAAGACTGGCGAATGGTTTCGCCGTTTCCTCTTTGTCATCTTCTGCCCCTCTCATCTTGACGGGAATGTAACGCAGAAGATTCCACTTAGCGACGTCGATCAGCTGTCCAGTTGATGGGGTCCACCTCTGTCCGGCTGTCCTGTTCGCGCCCAGTTACGACCGGCGTAGCGAGTTACGCCGCACGTAAGTCATGGGCAGGCCGCTCGACAGTGCGACGCGTCTGGGGTACATTGATTGTTACGGCCGCTTTTCGCTCGGTCGGAACCTCATCATCTCAATGTGGAGCACAAGGAGTCAGCGGATGCCGCGATTCACAGAACTCTGTTGCTCGGTCGTCCTGATATGCGCTGTCGTGGTGTTGGTGCCGAGCGCCGCCACCGCGCAGAACCGGGGTCGCGTCTACCTGGCCGTGGCCGATCAGGCCGGAGAGCCCGTGCTTGATCTCTCGGCGGACGACTTCGAGCTCAGTCTGGATGGCGCTCCTCTGACCGTGGCGTCCGCCGAGCTCGACGACGCCCCGCCCCGCATCGCGTTGCTGGTCGACACCGGCGGGAAAATCCGGGAGCTCAATGCAGAGGGCCCGCTGCGCGCGGGGCTCGAGAGTTTTCTGCGCACGCTGGCTCCCCACCTCGAAGTCAGCCTTGTCACACTCGCCCCCAGCCTCCAGCTGCGTGAAGAGTTTACGACCGATCGGAGCAAGCTGGTCGACGCGGCTGCCGGGGTCTTCGCCGAGGGCGGTACGCCGAGAATGATAGACGGCTTACGCGAAACCTCTGAGCGGTTCGCATCCTGGGAGCGTGATTTCGAGGCTCGCGATCCGTGGCCCATCTTTGTGTTGGTCGTGGCTAACGGCGCCGACAGCAGCAGTTTCATCAACCCGGGGCAATACAGCGACTTCGTCAACGACTTGGTCAGCAGGCAGGCCACCGTGCACGCGGTCGTGCTGACGGGCCAAGGCACCGCGCAAGCCACGACCCAGGAGAGCGCGTCGCTGTCGCGGCCGCGGCCTCTGGCGGTGCCATCGGTGCTGCCGGATCCTTTGGGAGGGGGAGGGGGTCAGGGTGACTTCCCCGCAGGGCCTGTTTCCCACCGGACGGAGACGGAAGAAACAATCTTCCAGGTCGCGAAGAACGTGTCAGACAGTACTCGCGGTCGCTTTGTGTCGATCAACGCCGCTTCTGGGCTGTCCAGGACACTTACCGAGCTGGCGGAGCAGATGAATGACCACGTGGCTCAGGTGTCGACCCGCTACCGCATAATCTACGAGTTCCCAGCCGATACGGGCGACGCGGAGCTCTCGCTGCAAGTCCGTGACTACGACATCGGCCCGGTTACTTTGCAGCAGTTCACGAATCGGAGCCTGATGTTGACGGCCGAGAGTGCGGAGTCCGAAGCCTTCCGCCAGGAGGCCGAGGGGGGGAGTGTCCAGGCGATGCGCAACCTCGCGGAGCTGTATCTCGGCGGACGCGGGGTCAGGCGAGATCCCGAGGAAGCCGGTCGGTGGCTTCGGTTGGCTGCCGACAGTGGCGATGCCGCTGCCCAGAACGACCTCGGGCTCCTGTATGGCGGGGGGCTGGGTGTCGAGCAGGACCACGCCGAGGCGGTTCGTTGGTTTCGCCTGTCAGCCGACCAGGGAGAGGCAACCGCGCAGTTCAACCTCGGGCTCAGATACGACAAGGGCGAGGGTGTCGCCCAGAATCTTGCCGAGGCCGCTCGACTCTATCGCCAAGCCGGCGAACAAGGGCACGCCGCCGCGCAGTTCCACCTGGGGGGGATGCACGACGAGGGTCGCGGCGTCGCGAAAGGCAGCGACGAGGCGATCAACTGGTACCGTCAGGCCGCGCAACAGGGTCACGTTCACGCTCAGTTCAATCTCGGCGCCGTCTTCGCCGATGGACTCGGTGATCCTGCCCAGGCCGTCGGATGGTATCGGCTCGCGGGGAATCAGGGGCACCCCGCCGCGCAGAATAATCTCGGACTGATGTACAGCCGAGGACTCGGCGTGCCCCAGAACGACGCGGAGGCCATGCGCTGGTACCGCCTCGCGGCTGAGCAAGGCGGCGCGGACGCGCAGTTCAACCTTGGAGCGATGTACGCACAGGGCAGAGGCGTGCCGCAGGACTTGGTGACGGCCTACTCGTGGATCATCCACGCCATCGAGGGTGCCCCGGCTGATGCCATCGACCGGTACCAAGTGGCGAGAGATGCCGTTGGTGAACGCATGACCGCTGAGCAGCTGGAAGAGGCCAACAACCTCGCGCAGCTGCTGCCGTCCCCAAGACCGCCAACGCCGTGATCGGCGCGGCGCAATTTGGGTGGCAATGGTCTCGAATCAGCTTGACGTCGGTTCACGCAACACTAAGGTCGAGGCCGGTTGGAGTCGAGAATCCATATGTAGAGCATGACGTCAAGATACGGCCTACTGATTAGCCTCCTGGTGTCCTCGGCCGGCTGTGGGCCCAACTCCCCATCGCACGCAGCGCGTGCTGTGTCCCCGAGCGCTAACGCCTTCCTCGATAGCGAACATTTCGTCGACCTCCAGCCGACTCTCGCGTGGACGTTTGCGCACGAAGAGTCCCCGTTCAAATGGAACGCGTGTGGGACGAGTCAGCAGTTTGAGGTGTCCGATGGAGAACTGGAGATGCGACCGTCGACGGCTGACCCTCAGCTTTGTCGTCACGTGCGCTTCGATGCCTCTGCCGTCGATGAGATGCGAGTCTTCATGTGGCGAGATGAGACGCCGACCGTGGACCCCCCGCAGTTGTTCTGGGCGCGGACCGGTGAGGAGTTTTCTCCTGAGAGGATGATGGCGGCGACGGGTATCGGCAGGCAGGGGGAACACATCTTTGAACTGTCTCAGGCCTCCACCTGGAGTGGGCCAATCGAGCGCGTCCGGCTCGATCCAACCACTCTGGCTGGACGCCGCGTTCGCATCTGGCGCGTCGAAGGCTTTCGCAAGCAGCTGAATCAAGACGCGCTTTACGAGACGCTCGGTGACGCGTGGAAAGTCGACCTGGATCGAGACGTGCGTAACGCGATGCTCGTTCCACCCGGCCACGCGATTACTCACGCGGTGACTGTCGGACCGCAATCCCAGCTCCGATTCGCCGTCGGTGTCTGGCGAGAAGTGACGAGGCCTGTCGGATCACGTTTCCGCGTCACGGCGACGTTTCGCTCTACAGACGGAGGGTCGCGTAGACTCGGTGAGTGGGCGTCCGATCCCGACGTTCGGCCGCACGACAACTGGCGCGACGTTGCGATGGACTTGTCGCCCCTCGCCGGCCGTTCCGGAGTCGTTAGCCTGGAAGCGCACGCTGACGATCCGGTAGACCTGCTGCGTGGTATCCCGCTCATCGCGAACGCGGAGGTTGTCGTTCGTCGCGGTCGTCGTCATCCCAGCGTTGTACTGATCTCGGTCGATACGTTGCGAGCCGACCGACTGTCGCTCTATGGCCACGACGTCAACACATCGCCGCGCATCGACGTCTGGGCGCGACGAGCGGGCGTCACCTTCGAGACAACGATTGCATCGGCCCCGTGGACGCTGCCGTCACATGTTTCCCTCTTGACCGGGCTCGACACGCTGCGCCACGGAGTCAACCACGAATCGCCCATGCCGGCGGATGTGTCGACCCTCGCGGATGTCCTCAACGATGCCGGCTACGCGACGCGGGCGATCACGGACGGTGGATACATGCATCCGCGTTACGGCCTAGCAGCCTGTCGGACTTGGGCGTGGCAAACGCGCGCGGAAGCGACTTGGCACCTGTGTGAACGACGCCCTGTGTCTCTGTGCCGGGAGGGCCGCTTCGACCGAAACGGGGACTGTATCCTGGCCATCGGTCGCTGACGGCGCCTGGAGGCCTTTCTGACGCCTCTGGTGGGTCGCGAACACGCCGAGTTCCGCTCCTTATAGCCCCGTCATGCCAGCCTGAGGTTGTGCAAGCGTCGGCAGTTATACGCCAGCGTTACCAAGGCCCATTCGCCCTCCACCTTCTCGAGACCCCGCAGCAGAAACTGCCGGAAGCCCATCGCCTGCTTCACGATCCCGAACACCGGCTCCACCGTCTGCTTGCGCAAACGGTAATGCGCCCGGTGCTCCGGCAGTGCCATCTTCTGCTGCATCGACTTGACCCAGTCCGCCTGCGGCTCCTTCGCCAGCGGGTGCGGCGGCTCCGGTCGGAAGTCGTGCTGGCGCCGTTGGCCTTCCGCCCCCGTCGCCACCAACACCTCCACACCGCGACCTGCCAGTTGCGACACCTCGCTGCCCGTCGCGTAGCCGCTGTCCGCCAGTACCCGATCCGCCGCGCCCAACGCCGCCGGGATCGCATCCACATCCGCCACCAACTCGTTGCGGTCGCTCGCGCACACGCTCACCCGAGCCCCCAACACCAACTGACTGCCGTCGGCATCCACCGCCGCCTGCGCGTTGTACGCCTGGCGGTACTCATGGCGCCGGCTCTTGCGCATCAGCGCACTGTCCGCGTCCGTCAGGTTGATCTGCTCCTTCGCCTCCGGCGCTTCCGTCGGCGGCTTGATGTGCCGACCCTTGCGCGATCCCGTACGCCGCTCCCGCGCCGCCACCTTGCGCTCGTACTCCGCCCGCTCCGAGTCCGCACGCGCCTGCGCACGCCGTTCCAACTCCGCGCACGCACGGTCCAGCTTCACCCGCAGCTTGTCCCGCCGCGACAACTCCTCCGGCAGACCCTGCGGGTCCGGCGCGTCGTCCGTGTCGGCGTGCTCCGCCTGATCCAACAACCCCTCGATCTCGCCTCGCAACTGCTCGCGCAACGCCCCCGCCCGGTCGTAGCGGAGGCTGTTGCGCTTATTCGCGTTCGCGTCCACCTTCGTCCCGTCCACGCTCACCGTCCCAACACGCAGCAGCTGCAGCTCCTTCGCCAGCAGCAGTACCTGCAGGAACGCCTCCGCTACCGCATCGAAGTTGCTGCGCCGGAACGTGCAGATCGTGTCGTGGTCCGGGTGACAGTTCGCCGCCACGTACCGAACGCCAATGTCCCGATACGTCGCCCGCTCGATCCGACGCGAGCCGAAGATCCCGTTCGCGTAGCAGTACACCAGCAACGCCAGCATCATCCGCGGGTGATACTGCGCCGATCCGGTGCCCCGTTCGTTCACCTGGAACCGCTCCAGCGGCACCCGTTCCACCGCCTCAACCACGAAGTGCGCCAGATCGTCCTCCGGCAGCCAATCGCGCAGGTCCGGCGGCAGCAAATACAGCTGCGACTGGTGCCGCTGTACGAACTTCGGCATCTACTTCGCCCTCCTCAACTCGACAAGCCCTATTATAAAACCCGGGCCTAAGTCCGACAGGCTGCTAGCACAAGGGTTCGACGAATATCACTACCGGGACCCCCGCTGGTTCAAGGCCAAAACGTTACAGAAAGACGGCTTGGCCCTCAGTATCGATGGCGCCCTGCGTTTCCTTGAGGAGAACGCGGACCGGCCGGTGTTTCTCTTTCTGCATACATACGATGTGCACGGTCCCTACCGCGACAGAAGCGTGACGGACGGCGCTTCCTCAGCCGACAGCGGAGCGCCTCACGTGACCGTCGAGCGACTGCCCCTGGATGAATCGGCGAGTTTTATCCCGCAGTACCGGCCGCGCTGGCAGAGCTCGGACGGGATACTTGGCGAGCCGCTCACCGAGGCGGAACTCCGATCACTTCCCGCGCTCTACGACGACGGTATCGCGTCGGTCGATCGTCAGTTGGGGCGTTTGTTCGATTACCTCCGTGTGTCGGGCCTCGAGCGGGACACCATCGTCGTCCTAACGTCGGACCACGGCGAAATGCTGGGCGAGGGAGGGAGCTTTGGCCACAACTACCTGTTCGACGAGAATCTACAGGTTCCGCTCATTGTGGCCTATCCGGGAGCGGTGCCGGGCGCGCGCGTTCCCAGCCAAGTACGTTCCATCGACATCCTACCGACGATCCTTGATCTTGCCGGGGTCGATCCTTTGACTGGAATCGACGGGACTTCCTTAACGGCTCTCATGAATGGGGGGACTGATGTCCCGCGCGATGCCTGGAGTTATGGCCCGGCGACAAATGCCGGAGTATCGCTGCGGACCGCGACGGGACCGAAATACATCTTCAACAACACGGCCTTCCTTCCGTCTGCGGCACGCGAGCGGGTCAACGATTTGGGCGAATCCCGTCGTCGGTCGCACGTGTCGGACGAGGGATTGGGAGGGATCGCGGACCTGCGGAGACGTACGCGCGAACGTCTCAGTCGGGTGCCGGGTATGAGAGTTCAACTCGCAGCTGCGTCGGCTTCGTTGTCGGGAGAGATCCAGAGCCCGTGGCTCGGGCGGAACACCATCAAGATTGCGGATGAGGTGGAGGATTGCGTGACGTGGCGCGGTGCTGGCCGCGTTTCAATCGCGGTTTCGCCCCGAACCACTTGTACCATTGGACTTGAGGACGTCGGTACCAGCTCGTTACGAGTCGTCGCGAGGGTAGACGCGGGCAATGGGCGTGACGTCGTTCTCGACCGACTCTTTGCAATCGGCGAGTTGGGAGAACCCGCCGTGGTCGCGCTCGAAGAAGGCACGTGGACCGAGCTCTCCAGTCCGCCTGATGTTGCGCCACACGTGAAGGTGTGGCGCGTGGGCACCTCCTCCGGCGCCCCCATGGTCCCTGACCGCCTCGACTCAAGGCGTCTTCGACAACTCCAAGCACTCGGATACATTCGCTAGCGAGAATTGAAAACATCGCGAGCAACTGGGCCAAGTAGGCTGATTCTATCGAGGCCGTGTAGACTCAGCCGCTGAGCCTGCTGTGCGTACGTCATCGGCTATTCGCCTCGTACTCATTGCGCTTTTCGCGCCATCGTGCATCAGCGAGGATCCGGGTCTTCCGACTCGAGGTCTCACACCTGGGCAGTTGCAGTCCACGTTCTTCTTGGAAAAGCAGGCCGTGTTGGATCTGCGTCTCGACGAGGAGCCGCGCTCACGCCGAGACCAGGTGATTCCCAAGCGATTCCGCTTCGGAGAAGGCTGGTTTAACGCGGAGCCCCACGGCCGATGGGCCCTCAGTGAACGCTCCACGCTGTCGGTCTACGTGTCCGATCCGGAGGACCTGTCGCTCGTTATCGAATGCCGGGGCATTCACGTTCAGCTGCTGGCGGGTGTGCTTGTGAACGGCGTCGCGGTCGGACAGGTTCGTCCGACGTCGGAATGGAAGGCCCATTCACTGGAGCTCGATGTGGGCGTTTTGCGCCCCGGCCTCAATCTGATCGAGTTTGCCTTTCAGTCGCCTCCGAACCCGCCACCGCAGCTTAGGCTGGGCGATCCGGCGACGATTGTTCGAGAGATGATCGGCGATGTCACGCCGAGTACCGCTCACCTTCGAGACTTGCTGCCGGTCATTCGTGAGGTCTTCCCCGCAGCGTCGATCCATGGCGATGACGTGCTGAATCTCCCGGGTGTCGACGCCGCGGACGTCATCGCTAGCCCCGATGACAAGGGTGTCGGCGGGGGTTGGCAGTGGAGCTCGCTGGGCCCAGGCTCTCTCTCGGCCCAGTTTCGGACCATCGCTCTTGTCGAACCTTCGGAGTCGATCGCGGCAGCCATGGAGTCGTCGGGGCTCGGGATCGACGGCGGAACCTTGAGCGTCCGCCGGTCGGGCGAGCTATTCATTCCCCTTGAGTCGAAGGCCCCGATGTGGTCGCTGACGTTTGCCGCCTCCACACGGGCGGGGTTCGGACGCGCAGCTGACCTTGGTCTGAGCCTTGCCTCCGATGGTGACCTTCAATCACTTGGGGGTGACCGCCTCGATGGTCTCTGGGGAAGGACGGCATACGCCGACACGTTGCGCCCTGGCGATCTCAGTGGCCCCGCCTGCCTGGTCGTTGAGGTCGACGTTGACCCTACGGGTGATCCAGTCGCGATCGAAGCTGTGGAGCTAGAGTCCGCGCCACCGGAGCCCAAGCGCCCGCCCGTAGAACTCCCAAGCTCTCCGGATATCGTGCTGATCGTCCTCGATGCCGCCAGACCCGACCACTTTGGCTGCTACGGGTACGAGCGAGACACCACCCCTGACCTCGACCGTCTGGCCGCGGAGAGCTTGGTGTTTACGAACGCGTTCGCGACGGTCCTGCGCCCCAGGGTTTCCTTGGACACTTGATTGCGAGAGAGTACTCGCAGGAGGAGTGTCGAAATGGGGAAGCCAGATCAAGGTGCGGCGGCGACCGGAGATGCTGCCGGGAACGGCCGTGGGGGACGGTTGTCGGCCCGGCGCAAGCGCGAGACGGTGCTGCGTCTGCTGCGCGGCGAGGATCTTGAGTCCGTGTCGCGGGAGCTGGGGATCACGGCGGCGCGGGCCTCGCAGTGGCGGGATCAGTTTCTGGCCGCAGGCCAGGCCAGCCTGAAGAGCCGGGCGCCGGACGCCCGGGACGAGGCCAATCGTCGGCTGCAAGCCAAGATCGGTGAGTTACTGATGGAGAACGAACTGCTCTACGCGAAGGTGGACCAGTTGGAGGCGGCCGGCCCTTTGGCCCGGCGGAGGTCGAGGCGATGAAGGGCGCCCACTCGATCTCCACGCGTCGGGCGTACGGCGTGCAGCGGGTCTGCCGCGTGTGGCACCGCGCCCGCTCCAGCGTGTATGCGCGGCGGCAGGCGACGACGTCCCCTTGCCGGCGCGGGCCGGTCGGCGCCGCCCCGGACGACGTCCTGGTCGGCCATATTGGCCGCATGCTCGAGGCGTCGCCGTTTCATGGCGAAGGCTACCGGAAAGCCTGGGCGAAGCTTCGGGTCGAGGGAATCCGCACGTCCCAGGAGCGGGTGCGCCGGTTGATGCGGGAGCACGACCTCCAGGCCCCGCACCGCGTGGGCCACGCGCACGGCCCGAAGGCGCACGACGGGACCATCACCACCGAGGCCCCCGATGTGATGTGGGGCACGGACATGACGACCACGGTGACCGTGAGTGAGGGCGCGGCCTTCGTCTTCGTGGCCGTCGATCACTGCACAACCGAGTGCATCGGCCTGCATGCGGCCAAGCGCGGGACCCGATTTGAGGCCCTGGAGCCGATCCGCCAGGGCGTCCGCGAACGCTTCGGTGAGATCGGCGACGGCGTGGCCCGCGGGCTCCGGCTCCGGCACGACCACGGGTCGAACTATCTGGCCGACGACTTTCAACAGGAGGTCGCGTTCTTCGGCATCGAGAGCTCGCCGAGTTTCGTGCGGGAACCCGAAGGCAACGGCGTCGCGGAACGCTTCATCCGCACGCTGAAGGAGAATCTGTTGTGGGTGCGGAGCTTCGACACCATCGAGGAGCTCCGCCTGGCCCTGCTTGCGTTCAAGCGAACGTACAACGAGCAGTGGATGCTGGAGAAATACCACTATCGAAGTCCCGCTCGGGTGCGACGTGACCTCGTCGGGCTGGACGCGGCCGCGTAGATGCGAATACCGTCAAACCACTGTCCAAGAACCCTGGGGCGCTACAACGGCGGCATACACCACCTGTTCGATGCCGACGACGCTCGCCGAGTCGCTGCGCCAGCGCGGCTACCGAACGTCGTGCTTGTCGGCAAACCCGAACAACGCGATCGAGCGAGGCTTGGAACAGGGGTGCGACACCTTCGAGGAACTATGGAGAGACCGGTCGCGAGCGGTCGCCTGGGACCCGTACTTGATGTCGGCACTGGCGAACGAGAGGCTTGCCGAAGACTCGGGCGCGCCGCAGTTCTTGATGCTGCACTATATTCCGCCGCACGAGCCGTACGTCCCACGACCAGAGTTCGATATCTTTGGCAACGACGACTACGACGGCGCGGTCGATGGGACCGTACAGACGCTCCATCGCATCAACGGAGGGCGCCTTGTTCCGACCGAGGATGATCTCGGCGAGCTCGTCGCGCTCTACGATGGGAACCTGCGCACGGCCGACGACGCGGTTCGGCGCGTGATCGACACGCTGCGAAGGCGCGACCGCTGGAACCAAACGGTCGTGCTGGTGACGTCTGACCACGGAGAGGCGTTTCTCGAGCACGGACGCGTGGGCCACAACACCACGGTGTATGACGAGATGCTGCGGGTGCCCTTCATTCTCCGGCTACCCGAGGAGGCCGTAGCGAATCACGTCGATACCGAGCAACTCGTCAGCTTAGAGGACGTCGTGCCCACGCTCCTCGGACTCGCCGGGGCCGATGTGGCTGATGACGTGTCGGGCGTCGACCTCCTTTCGCCAAACGCGCCTTCAGGCCAGCGGGGCATCGTCGCGCGGTCAGCTCATGCTCCTCGCATCCTCGCGTATCGCACACCGGCCTGGACGCTCATCGAGAGGTCCGACGCACTCGAGGTGTACGACGCCAGGACTGATCCGCTCCAGCGCAACAACGTCTACTTAGAGGAGTTCGGGCGGACCCTGTGCCTTCGCTCGCTACTCGAGCTGGAGGTTTCGCGACCGGAGCCGAGCATCCCGGAGAGATCGGACGAACTCGACCAGGAAGCTCTCGACGCTCTGAGATCTCTCGGATACGTCCGGTAGCCTCATAGGTGGAAGTGTGTGACCACACGTATATCTAGGTTTGCCAGTGGCGCGCTCATGCTGAGCCGAATCGGAGCGCTGGCCCTGCTGCTTGGACCGTTGGGATACCGACTGGGTGTTGTCGGTCTCGGTCCGGCGTTTGGGTTGTTCGGTGTCGGATTTCTACTTTCGCTGGTGACGCTTCCGATCGCCCTCGTCATCGCGCTTGTTGCGCGGCGCACCCCGGAGATTGCCAAGCGCGCGGTTCTCGCGGCTGTCTTGACCCTGATCGTTCTCGCGGTTCCGGCATGGACGCTCGTTCAAGGGGCCGGCGCTCCGCCCATGCATGACATCACGACCGACACTGAAGATCCGCCACGATTTGATGCGGTCGTCCCGCTGCGCGGCGATGGCTCCAATCCGCTGGAGTACTCTTCGGAGCTCGCGGACGTGCAACGGCGCGCCTATCCTGACATCCAGCCGCTGTTGCTGCCGGGTGCACCTGACGAGGTGTTCGATCGCAGCGAAGAAGTTGTTCGCGCACTCGGTTGGGAGATTGTCAGCACTGATCGCCAATCCGCCCGCATTGAGGCCACAGACGTCACGTTCTGGTTCGGGTTCAAAGACGACGTCATCGTGCGGATTCGTCCGGTCGACGGCGGCACTCGCGTTGACCTCCGCTCGGTGTCTCGGGTCGGTGGTGGCGACGTGGGCGCCAACGCGGCTCGGATCCGATCGTTTGCCAGGCAGATGTTGCCTTGAAACTAGCTTGAACGCGGGCCAAACGACGTTGGCCGCCATGGCGAAGCTGGCGGGTGCCAGGATCACCAGGTAGTCAATCGTAATACCGGTCGAACAGGTCGAGCTTATCGCGCAACACGCCGGGTTCCGTCCGGATTTCGACACCGAACGCCTGCCACTCGTCGGTGTCGACCTCATACCGCGGCCAGGAGGGCAGATCGGGGCCGTTGGGGTTACCGGTGCGCGCGAAGTTGACCCAGTACTGGGAAATCGTATCGGACAGCTCGTGGTCCCGATCGGCCCAGTCAAAGCCCACCGTACCCACATTGTTGAAGACATAGGCGACGTCGCCGGAGTGATACGCTCCGAGGCCACGCGGGTTCCCATCTCCGTCGGTCGCCGCCCGCTCCGACGTGTAGACGCGGAAGAGTGGCGGGGCATGGCTGAAGAAGTACAGGAAAACGTGATCCTTCGTCCCGGCCAGCGCCTGCGCCCAGGCGCGCATCTCCCATACGAAGGTTCGATCGCCGGCGATGGCCCGCACCGCGTGGCTGGTCGAGAGGTCGACCTCGTCCGCATAGGCCGCAAAGATGTCGTCGGCCAGGTCGCCGTACTCCGCGCGAACGTCGGCCACGAACTCGGCCCGCGGCACCTCGTCAGCCGTTCCGTACAACGCGGCGCCTTCGTCGGCCATCGCGCCGAGCAGGACCGGCACGTGGTTGTATTCACCGGTCTCGAAGATCGTGCGAGCCGGCTTGGGGAGTACCCATCCGTCGACGACAGCACCGGCGACGGTGCTGTCGGCGAGACCGTCGGCGGGCACGTCACGTAAAGCGGCCGCTGCGGCCGCGTCATCCAGGTCGGGGTCGAGACCGAGGTCACCGGCCAGCCCGATGCCAAGATCGTGGGCCGAGGCTCGCCCGTCAGTCGACTCAGAAAGGTGCGGACGTCCGCCTTTGAAGCAGCCACCAGACTGACCAATCGCCTTGTGGAAGAGCCCCCCGGCCAGCGGCGACGCCATCAGATAGCAGACGCTCCAGGAACCGGCCGACTGGCCAAAGATCGTGACGTTATCCGGGTCTCCGCCGAACGCGCCGATGTTATCGCGAACCCACGCGAGCGCGGCGACGGTGTCCAGGAGGCCGTAGTTGCCAGACACTCCGTTCGGAGACTCCGCGCTCAGCGCCGGGTGGGCCAAGAACCCGAACGGCCCGAGGCGGTAGTTGATCGTGACCACGACGACACCCTTCCGGGCCAGCGCGGCGCCATCGTACACCTTGGCACTTCCCAGGCCTCTGGCATGCCCACCGCCGTGGAGCCACACCATGACCGGCCGTGACTCGTCGTCCGGACTCGCCGCCGTCCAGACGTTGAGATACAGGCAATCCTCGTTCATGTTGAGATCGCCGCGTGTGTAGATCGACGTCGGGTCGTAGTCGCGCTGCCAGCACGCCGGTCCGAACGTCGAGGCCTCGCGCACGCCCTCCCACGGCGCGACAGGCGCGGGCGGCCTCCAGCGCAGCTCGCCGACCGGCGCTTGCGCATACGGCACTCCGCGGAAAACGCGGGCCTCCTCCAGTTGCTCACCCGCGAGGAGACCCAGTGTGGTTTCAGCGCGGGGCGGGCCCTCTGCCCCGCATCCGGCAAGCGATACGACGAGGACAATCGCGGCAACGGTCGATACGGATTGCATTGGGAGTTAGGCTATCACTGTGTCCATCGCGCGACTGACACGCCGCCACCTTTTCTCTGAGGGCCATGCGCTCCGCCCCGTCCCCGGTAAATGGCGGGCTGCTGCCCTCTACGCGCTACTGACCGTGCTGATGGCGTTTCCGCTATCGGTCACGGCCGATCGACATTTGATCGGGACCGGTAACGACGACATGCTCATCATGTGGATACTGGCCTGGAACACGCACGCGCTGGTGACCCAGCCGCTGTCGATCTTCGACGCGAACATCTTCTACCCCAACGCCAACACACTCGCCTATTCCGAGAATCTCATCGGCAGTGCGTTCTTCGCCGCGCCGGTGCTGTGGTTGACCGGAAATCCCGTGCTCGCCGTCAACGTCGTGGCGTTGCTCTCCTGTGTCCTGTGCGGGCTCGGGGCGTACGTGCTGGGGCGCCGGGTCGGCCTGAGCGCGACCGCGTCCGTGCTCGCTGGGCTCATCTTCGCGTTCTCGCCGGCACGATTTCTCCGCTTCAGCCAGATTCATCTCACGGTGGTCCAGTGGATTCCGTTTGCCCTGGCCTCCCTGCATGCCTACCTGGACGGTGGAAGACGGCGCGACCTGCTCCTTGCAACCGGCTTCTTCACGCTCCAGGCGTTGTCCAGCGGGCACGGTGGCGTGTTCCTGATCCTTGCGATTGCACTGATCCTCGGGTATCGATTCGCGGCTGGCGAGGCCGTGCTCCTCGCACGCCGCGTGCGTGACTTTGGCGTGATGGGCCTGTGCCTGGTCGCGCCGGCCGCGCTGCTGATGATTCCGTATCGGGCCGCGCAGGTCGAGGTCGGAATTCGCCGCCCTCTCGGCGATTGGGATACGCCCATCGAGAACTTCTTTGCGTCGCCGACGCGCGTCGACGTCTTCCTCCAGTCGCTCGTGACCAGCCACGACATCAATGGCGTCGCGACGTCGTGGCTGTTCCCTGGGGTCCTACCCCTTGGTTTGGCGCTGCTGGCGATCGTCGCCGGCGCGATGGTGCTCGCGCGCCACGGCGTCACCTTCCCGGCCTGGATCCGGCCGTCTCGCCTGTGGCCGCGTGGCGTCCCAGCATACCGGTGGCCGATCCGAATACTCGCAGCAACCGCGATCGTGTGGGCGCTCGTGCCGTTGGCGCACCCCGCGTTTCATGCCGGCGAAGGCCTGTCGGTGGTGAACCGTACCGGGTTTCTCGGAGACCTCATTGCTTGGGAGGATGGGGTCTATGGGACGTCCAAGTCGGTTTTCTCCGGAAGTGCGCGAACGTGCCGTCCGGATGGTCGAGGAGCACCGGGAGGCCCACGCCTCAGAGTGGGCGGTGCGGCAGTCGGTGGCGCCGAAGCTCGGCTGCACGGCGGAGACGCGGCGGACGTGGGTGCGGCAGGCGCAGCGTGATGCTGGGCATCGGCCGGGCCTGACGACGAGCGAGCGGGAGCGGTTGAAGGAGCTGGAGCGCGAGGTCCGTGAGCTGAAGCGGGCGAATGAGATCCTGCGGAACGCGTTCGCGTATGTCGCCCAGGCGGAGCTCGACCGCCGGAGGACGTCGCCACGATGGTCCAGTTCATCGCCGACCATCGCGCCGTGGTCGGGGTCGAGCCGATCTGCGCCGTGCTGCCGATCGCCCCGTCGACGGACTCATCGCCATCGGCACCAGCGGACACATCCGACGCGCCGGTCCGCACGGGCGCAGCGCGACGATCAGCGCCGCGTCGAGATTCAGCGGGTCTATGACGCGCACCAGCAGGTCGACGGCCCCCGGAACGTCTGGAAGCCGCTGCGGCGGGACGGCGTCCGCGTGGCGCGCGGCACCGTGGCGCGCCTGATGCGCGCGATGGGCCTTGCCGGGGCCGTCCGGGGCCGGGCCTGGGTCACCACGACCCACGCAGGTGAGGGCGGTCGCCCGGTGGACCTCGTTGACCGCCGATTCGTGGCCACCCGTCCGAATCAGCGCTGGGTCTCCGATTTCACGTGCGTCGCAACCTGGGGCGGCTGTGTCTACGTCGCGTTCGTCATCGACGTGTGTGCGCGACGCATGGTGGGCTGGCGGGTGTCGGCCTCCATGCGCACGGACTGTGTGCTGGATGCGTTGGAGCAGGCGATCGACGCCCGCCGGGGCGACGCCCTCACCGGCCTCGTACATCACAGTGATGCCGGGTCGCAATATCTCTCGATGCGGTACACGGATCGCCTCGTGGACGCCGGCATCGCGCCGTCGGTCGGCAGCCAAGGCGATGCCTATGACTGTGAGCATGATGGTGTTGCTGTCCGAGCAGGTTTGACCCCTGCGTATGAGTGACCTCGTGTCCTTGCATTGATCTGTCGGCCTGGGTCGGGCAGCACTCACCCAGATGCGGTTTGATCGGGTGGGCAGTGACCCAATAGGGGCCTGGCCGAAGCGACCCATCACAGTCCTGTCCGCCCGCTCGGTCAGACCATGTCGCCAGCCTGTGGAAGAGAGGTTTGCCGCATGTCGCACAGGAACGAGATCGTCGAGCTGCCGCGCACCGTCATCGTCGGCGTCGACACGCATAAACACATTCACGTGGCGGTGGCGCTCGATGCCCTTGGCGCCAGACTCGCCACCTGCAGTGCGTCGGCAGACCGCGGCGGCTACATGGAGCTCGTGGCGTGGGCGCGCGCCCTCGGCATCGTGGAGGCGTTCGGCATCGAAGGGACCGGCTCCTACGGTGCGGGCCTCGCGAGCTTCGTGCGCCGACACGCCATCCGCGTGGTCGAGGTCAGCCATTGCGACCGGCGAAAGCGACGCAACAACGGCAAGAGCGATACGATCGATGCCGAGACGGCCGCCCGCTCGGTGCTGTCGGGGATCGCGACAGCCATCCCGAAGACCGCCGACGGCGCCGCAGAGATGGTGCGCCAGATCAAAATCGCCCGAGATACCGCCGTAAAAGCCCGCAGTGCCGCCATCATCACGCTCAAGTCGCTGATCGTCAACGCCTCTGACGCACTCCGCGAATCACTCGACCCGCTGACGGACAAGAAACTCATCGACCGTTGCGCGGCGCTCGTACCCGGTGACATCCTCGACCCCACGGCCTCGGCGAAGCACTCGCTCCGGGCGCTCGCTAGGCGTTGGCTCACCCTGGCAGCGGAAATCCGGACACACGACGACGTCCTCGACGCGATCACGCACACAGCCGCACCGACACTCCGTGAAGCGTTTGGCATCGGTGCGGACTCCGCTGCCGAGATGATGATCGTCGCGGGTGACAACCCGACGCGGGTGCGTTCCGAGGCGGCCTTCGCGAAGCTCTGCGGCGCATGTCCGATTCCGGCATCGAGCGGGGTGACGCATCGGCATCGGCTCTTTCGTGGCGGTCACCGTCAAGCCAACGCGGCGATCTACCGCATCGTGACCGTCCGCATGCGCTGGCACCAGCCGACCCTCGACTATGTCGAGCGACGGACGGCCCAGGGGCTGACCAAGAAGGACATCATCCGCTGTCTGAAGCGCTTCGTCGCCCGCGAGATCTACAACGCCCTGATCGCAGACCACCGCTCCCGTGAGGCCCTCACCTCCGCTGCCTGACAAGTGGCCATGGAGCACTCTTGACACATAGGGGCTTCAATGCCCTCGCCGAATCGGTGATCGGCGTGTACAAGACGGAGGTGATTCGACGGAAGGGCCCGTGGCGCACCCTCGAGGCCGTGGAGTTCGCCACCTTGACGTGGGTGGACTGGTTCAACACACGACGACTGTTGGGGCCGCTCGGGGACATTCCACCAGCAGAGTTCGAGGCGCAGTACTATGAGCAGGCTGAGGTGGCCTGATTCAACGAATTCGGTCTCCGAGAAACCCGGTACGATTCACTCGCTCGCGGCCAACATTGACATGCCTCGTATCAAGATCTACACTTGTAGCGACGCAAGGTTGAGATCAGCGCACATGGCACCCAAAGTCTTCTTCATCAGCATGGCCGCCCGAGAGTTGGGGATGCATCCGCAGACCCTGCGCAAGTACGAGCGGCTGGGTCTCGTCCGACCGACGCGTACCGTCGGGAGCATGCGGATGTACACGGTCGAGGAACTTGATCGGCTTCGTGTGATCAAGCGGCTGGTGGATGAGTTGGGTATCAACCTCGCAGGCGTTCAGCAGATCCTGTCTGCTGCGGAAGTCGTTGAGCGCATGCGGCCGCTGGTCGACGATTCGGACGATGCCACGGAGCTCTCCGGTCGCCAACGCGCGTTGCGCCGAGAAATGGACCGCCTCACCCGCCTGTTGGGGTTCTGAGATAGATCGCGATGGAGTTCAGAGACTATTACAAGGTGCTCGGGATCAAGAAGGATGCAAGTCCCGACGACATCAAGAAAGCCTTTCGCAAGCTCGCGCGCAAGTATCACCCGGACGTCAACCCGGGCGATACATCAGCCGAGGCGCGCTTCAAGGAGCTGAACGAAGCGCATGAGGTCCTCAGCAACCCTGACACGCGCCAGAAGTACGACACCCTGGGCGCCAATTGGAAGCGGTACGAGAACGCCCCGCCCGGTGCCGACCCATTCGGTGCAGGTGGGCCATTCGCCGGGTTCGGCGGAGCCCCGCGTGGCGGCACCAACTGGAACGTCAACATGGGTGGCCCGGGCGGACGCACGATGTCCGAAGACGAGGTTCGGGAAATGTCCGGTGGCAACCCGTTCTCCGACTTCTTTCACACGTTCTTCGGTCGAGGCGACGGTGCAGCGGGGCCTGGGCAGCCGCGTCAAGTCCGCCGCGGTCAAGACGTCGAGCACCCGCTCGAGCTGTCGCTCGAGCAAGCCTTTCACGGCGTCACACAACGCTTGAAGATTCAAGACGCGGAGGGCGGTGCGCCACGCACCGTTGAAGTGCGAATCCCCGCTGGGGTCAACGACCGGTCTCGCGTGCGGGTGACGGGACAGGGAGAGCCGGGCGAAGGCAACGCCGCCCGCGGCGACCTGTATCTCCGGATTCGGATCGAGCCCCACTCCGTGTTCGAGCGGAAGGGCCTGAACCTGTATGTCCAGGCTGGCATCCCGGTCACGACGGCCGTGTTGGGCGGCGACGCCGATGTCCCCACGATCGATGGCCCACCAGTGCGGTTGCGCATTCCGCCGATGACCCCGCCGGGTAAGGTACTTCGAGTCAAGGGTAAGGGCATGCCCGGTCGGTCTCGAGGCGGCCAGAGGGGACATCTCCACGCGACCATTCACGTCACGCTGCCCAAGAAGCTGACACCCGAGATGCAAAAGCACTACGAAGCGCTGGCTGCCCTCGAGGGCACGACCACTTCAAAAACGAGAAAGGCGAGTACTCCGGCGTAGGCGGAGGCACGTCGAGGAGCGACATGAATCTGAAACACATGACGGAAAAGGCGCAGGAAGCCCTCCTTGCGGCGCAGGAGACCGCCCAAGCCGGCGGTCATCCTCAGATCGAGCCGGAGCACATGCTCCTCACGCTGGTCGATCAGAAAGACGGGATCGTTCCCAACGTGATACGGAAGATGGACGTCGAGCCTCAACAGGTCCGAGATGCTGTCGCCGCCGAGCTGACCGGCTACCGAGGACGACGGGCGGTGCGACACCAGCCCTGTCGCCAAGGCTCAACGACCTCGGGACGCAGGCAAGGGTCGAGGCCGAGCATCTCAAGGACGAGTTCATCAGCACGGAACACCTC
This sequence comes from Vicinamibacterales bacterium, assembly GCA_965216615.1. Lineage (GTDB taxonomy): Bacteria > Acidobacteriota > Vicinamibacteria > Vicinamibacterales > UBA8438 > CAUZIB01. The sequence goes on from CBDCGH010000015.1 coordinate 20,226, forward strand.
TTCATCGCCATCGCATCTGAGCAAGGTCGCGTACCCGGCGCCACCCTGCTGGCAGCGCTCGGAATTACGCGCGATCGCATCTTCGAGGTGCTCACCTCGATTCGCGGATCGCAGCGCGTGACCGATCAGAACCCGGAAGGCAAGTACGAGGCGCTCGAGCGCTACGGGCGTGACCTCACCCAGCTTGCGCGCCAAGGGAAGCTCGACCCGGTCATCGGGCGCGACGAGGAGATTCGCCGGGTCATCCAGGTCCTCTCCCGACGGACGAAGAACAATCCCGTGCTCATCGGGGAGCCGGGCGTCGGCAAGACCGCGATCGTCGAAGGACTCGCTCAGCGAATCGTCCGGGGCGACGTTCCTGAAGGGCTCAAGGACAAGCGCATCGTGGCCCTCGACATGGGCGCACTCGTCGCCGGCGCCAAGTACCGCGGCGAGTTCGAGGAGCGACTCAAGGCGGTCCTCAAAGAGGTCACCGACGCCGAGGGCTCGGTCGTGCTGTTCCTCGATGAGCTCCACACGGTCGTGGGCGCCGGCGCAGCAGAAGGGGCAATCGACGCCTCCAACATGCTGAAGCCGATGCTGGCCCGCGGCGAGCTGCACATGATCGGTGCGACGACGCTCGATGAGTACCGCAAGCACATTGAAAAGGACGCCGCGCTCGAGCGTCGCTTCCAGCCCGTGCTCGTGTCCGAGCCGACCGTCGAGGACACGATCAGCGTGTTGCGCGGCCTCCGGGAGCGCTACGAGATCCATCACGGCGTGACGTTCAAGGACGCGGCGCTCGTGGCGGCCGCCGTGCTCTCGCACCGCTACATCAGCGACCGCTTTCTTCCTGACAAGGCGATTGACCTCATCGATGAGGCAGCTTCGAAGCTCCGTACCGAGATTGACTCGCTCCCGATGGAGCTGGACGAAGCCCAACGGCGAATCATGCAGCTCGAGATCGAGCGTGAAGCGCTCCGCAAGGAAACCGACCAAGCCTCCCAGGAACGACTCGCCAAGCTTGAGAAAGAGCTCGCCGATCGTAAGGAAGCGCGCAACGAGCTACACGCCCAGTGGGAGCGAGAGAAGGCATCGATTCAGGGCTCGAGTCGGCTCAAGAGTGAGCTGGATGCCGTGCGCCACGAGATCGAGCTGGCGCAGCGGGACGGCGACTACGCCAAGGCTTCCGAGCTGCAGTACGGCCGGTTGCCGCAAATCGAGCAGCAGCTTACCGCAGAGGAAAGCCGGCTGCACGATACCCCGCAGCCCAAACGGATGCTCAAAGAGGAAGTCGACGAGGACGACATCGCCGAGGTCGTCAGCAAGTGGACCCACATTCCGATCAGCAAGCTGCTCGAGGGAGAGATTGAAAAGCTCATCCAGATGGAAGAGCGTTTGCGCCTGCGTGTGATTGGTCAGGATGACGCGGTGGTGGCCGTGGCCAACGCGATTCGTCGAGCGCGTGCGGGCCTTCAAGATCCCAATCGTCCGCTCGGCAGCTTCGTCTTCTTAGGCCCCACCGGCGTCGGCAAGACCGAGCTCGGGCGAGCCCTCGCGGAATTCCTCTTCGACGACGAGCAGGCCATGATCCGGATCGACATGTCCGAGTACCAGGAGAAGCACACGGTCTCGCGGCTCATCGGGGCTCCGCCGGGGTACGTCGGCTACGACGAGGCCGGACAGCTGACCGAGGCCGTGCGGCGCCGGCCTTACGCTGTCGTGCTCTTCGACGAAATCGAGAAGGCACACCCCGAAGTACTCAACGTCATGCTGCAGCTACTCGACGATGGTCGACTGACTGACAGCAAGGGACGCACGGTCGACTTCAAGAACACGGTCGTGATCATGACGTCGAATCTTGGGAGTCAGTACATCGCGCAGCAGGATCGGAGCGACAACGACGACGTCACAGACGATGTCCGCCGCCAAGTCAACGATGCGCTGCGCGAGCATTTCCGACCCGAGTTCCTCAACCGGATCGACGAGATCATCTTCTTCCATGCGCTCGGGCGCACGCACTTGAGTGCGATCATCGACATCCAACTGGACCAGCTCGCCCACCGACTCGAGGAGCGCAAGGTGACGCTGGAGTTGACCGATGCGGCCAAGGCGCTCATTGTCGACGAGGGCTTCGACCCGGCGTACGGGGCGCGACCACTCAAGCGCACGATCCAACGACGGGTCCTCGACCCGTTGGCCATGCGTATCCTGCAGGGTGAATTTGGAGAAGGCGATCGGGTGGTCGTGGACGCCACCGACCGCGAGCTCCACTTCTCGAAGGGAGAGCCGGTACCGGCCTAGTGCGCTAGCTCTTGGCGCGGTCCGCCGTCTGAAAGTCGGCCTGACGATGCGAACCGTCACAGAAGGGCTTGTTCGACGATGCACCGCAGCGACATAGGGCGAACGGCCGACCGGACGGAATGAAGGTCCCGCCTTCTGCGTCGACGATCGTCAGGTCGTCGGCGTCGACGAGCAGCGGACCGCTATCGCGCACTTGGATCTTCGTCGTCATGCGTCAGCCCATCTTTTGCATCGACGCCAGGAAGTCGGCGTTCGATTTCGTCTTGCCCATCTTGTCCAGCAAGAGTTCCATGGCCTCGACCGGCGACAGCGGATTCAAAACCTTTCTAAGCACCCACACGCGATTCAGGTCATCTGAGCTCAAGAGCAGCTCCTCTTTTCGCGTTCCGCTCTTCTGAATATCGATCGCCGGGAACACCCGCTTGTCAACGAGCTTCCGCTCAAGATGAATCTCCATGTTACCGGTGCCCTTGAACTCCTCGAAGATCACGTCGTCCATGCGCGAGCCCGTGTCGACGAGCGCTGTCGCCATGATGGTCAGCGAGCCGCCCTCCTCGATGTTGCGCGCTGCGCCAAAGAAGCGCTTGGGCTTCTGTAGCGCGTTCGAATCGAGCCCGCCCGAGAGCACCTTTCCGGAGGGCGGAATCACCGTGTTGTACGCACGAGCCAGGCGCGTGATCGAGTCGAGAAGAATCACGACGTCCTTGCGATGCTCGACCAGGCGCTTAGCCTTCTCGATCACCATCTCGGCCACCTGCACATGACGCTGGGCTGGCTCGTCAAACGTCGAGGAGATCACCTCGCCGTCAACCGAGCGCTGCATGTCGGTGACCTCTTCCGGTCGCTCATCGATCAGCAGCACGATCAGGTAGACCTCGGAGTGGTTCTTTGAGATCGACTGGGCGATGTTCTGCAACAGCATCGTCTTGCCGGTCCGGGGCGCGGCGACAATCAACCCGCGCTGCCCCTTGCCGATCGGCGTCATCAAATCCATCACGCGAGACGACAGGTTGGTGCCGGCGCTCTCGAGGGTAATGCGTTCCTGCGGATAGAGCGGCGTGAGATTCTCGAAGAAAATCTTGTCGCGGGCCTGGTCGGGCGATTCGAAGTTGACCGCTTCGACCTTGATCAGCGCAAAGTACCGCTCGCCCTCTTTGGGCGGCCGGATCTGACCCGACACGGTGTCACCGGTCTGCAGATCGAACTTCCGGATTTGAGACGGCGACACATAGATGTCGTCCGGCCCCGGCAAGTAGTTGTAGTCGGGCGCCCTCAGGAATCCAAAGCCGTCCGGCAGCACCTCCAGCACCCCTTCCGAGAAGATGAACCCACTTTGCTCCGTCTGGGCTTTCAAGATCTGGAAAATCAGATCCTGCTTGCGCATCCCGGTCGCGCCAGCCACGTTGAGGTCTTTCGCGATCTGGGTCAGTTTCGCGATGCTCATGTCTTTGAGCTCGCTGATGTTCAGCGTGTTGCCCGATCGCTTTTGAGAAGGCTTTCCTCCGCCTTGCTTGGGTGTGGGCGGCTTCGCCGCCTCGACGGTGGCGGTCGTGTCGACGGCGGCGGTCGTGTCGGGGGTGTCGGGCGTGTCGGGACTGCCGTCGGCCGCACGCGAGGTACGTTTCTGGTTAGTTGGCATGGGGTTCCATCGTGCTAAGGGTTAGCGAGTGAATCAGCCTAGCGGCTGGGATGCGCGGGAGCGTCGCCCGCTAGATGTGCAATGTGTCGAGACGAGATAGCTGGTTGGAGGGATCTGTATACCTGACTAGTTTCGAGTATAGGTACGTTTCCCCGAGCGTGTCAACCGACGCTGGACATCGCACCGAGTGACATCAAGCTGCATGCCACAATCGGCTCCAGACCAAGCTGACGAGCCCGCTCCACGACCGCCGGCCCATCAGCGCCGGGGTTGAGCCAGAGCTCCGGGATCCCCTTTTCCGCCACTTCGTCCACGACGACGATTGCCTCATTGGGCGGAAGGTAGACGGTCGCCATGTCGATCGAATGCGGCACATCCAGCACCGACGCGTATGCCCGAAGCTCCTCGATCTCGTCCTGGTGCGGGTTGATCGGTATGACCGTGTGCCCGAGCTGCCGGAACGCCCGAACGGCTTGATTCCCGAACTTGTTCCGGTCTCTGGACGCGCCGATGACGGCCACCGTCTTCATGTAGCCAGTATAGCTTGTAGAATCCGTCCGACGTGAAGGGTCATGCGGTCGCGCTCATCGGCATCTGCCTCCTGACCTTCTTCGCTGGCCTGGGCGCGCCTGCGATTGCTGACTCGGACGAGGCGTTTTATGCCGAGAGCGCACGAGAGATGGTCGAGCTCGGCGACTGGCTGACCCCCCACTTCAATTACATTTATCGCTTCGAAAAGCCAATCCTGTACTACTGGTTGGTGGCAATCGCGTACACCGTCGGCGGTGTCAGCGAAGCCGCCGCTCGGTTTCCGTCGGCACTCGCGGGCCTTGGCCTAACGCTGCTCACGTTCGGAGCAGCTCGGCGGTACTTCGACAGTCCAACCGCCCTCCTGGCAGGCCTCATCACGGCGACCAGCTTCGGCTGTGTGGGGTTCGCCCGGCAGGCACTGCCCGATCTCACGCTCGCCTTCTTCATCGCGCTGGCAACCTGGGCCTCGCTGGTCGCGTGGATGGCTCCGACTGACACGGACGCCGGAGGCCCCGATCCGGCAGTGCGGACGATCTGGGTCATCGTCGCAGCCCTCGGTGCCGCGGGCGCGTTTCTCACCAAAGGCCCCGTAGGGCTGGCGCTCCCCGTGCTCGTGGTCGGACCGCTTCTGCTCTGGAACGCGTGGGTCCGCCGGGCGCCGCTACAGGTCCGACTGCCAGACCTGGCCCTCGGGGCTGGCGTCTTCGTGGTGATCGCTGCGCCGTGGTATCTCGCCATGACCTTCGAGCACGGTCTGGCGTATCTCGACCGGTTCTTCATCGCCGAGAACCTCGACCGCTTCGCAACGCCGCGGTACAACGCCCCCCGGCCCGTGTGGTACTACCTGCCAATCATTCTCGGCGGGTTATTGCCCTGGTCTCCGTTCGTGCTGCTCTGGGGCCCAATGATCCGTCGTGCCTTCTCCGACGGAATCGGTCGCGCGACCACCGGACTGCAGCTCGCGTGGTGGGCGGTGGCGCCGCTTGCCTTCTACACCGTCTCTTACGGCAAACAACCACGATACATCTTGCCCATTCTGCCGCCGCTCGCCATTCTCCTGGCCCGCGCGATTCGCCAGCAACTCGCAACGCGTCACGTCAGTCGCGTCTTTGCCACGTCCGTCAGCGTCGCCGGGATCCTAATCGCTGGCGTGGGCCTGACCCTGTACCGCGCGCGCCACCTACTCAGCGAATGGGATGTGGGTTGGGTGTACCTCGCGGCTGGCTCGATCATCGCGTCCGGTTGCGCCGTGCTAGCGTGCCTCCGCCGCCCGTCGTGGGTACCTGGAGCACTGGCCGCCTCGACCATTGTGGTCACGCTCGCAACCCAACTAGTCGTCCTGTCATCACCCGGGCCGGCACCCGTTGAACGGGTCTCGGCGCTGCTCGCGACGGAGCGCAGTCGTGGCCAGTCCTACGGGCGGTACGCGGTCCTCCATCGCAACCTGATCTTCTACGCGCGCGCGCCGTTCATCGAGCTCCCGATCGAACGGGCGATGCGAGACTATCTGGGCCAGCCCGATCGTGTGCTCTGCGTGCTGCCGTCGGAGGAGATGACCCGCCTCCGCGCCACGGGCGTCAGTATTCGGTCATTGGGCGAAGTGCGCTACTTGAATACCGGCGATCTCACACTCCGCGTCCTGCTCGACCCCGACCCGGCGCGCTACGTGGGCCGGGTTGCCGTCGTGACCAATCGATAACCATGCTGCCTGCCGGTTTTGTCGACGCGATCATCGCGATTGTCGGCGCGGACCATGTCCGGACCGACGAGGAGTCTCGCGCGGTCTACGGAACCGATGCGTTGAAGGCCACCCGACCGGCCGATGTGGTTGCCCTGCCAGCATCGACCACAGACGTGTCACTCATCGCGCGACTCTGCGACCGCCATCGAGTGCCGCTCACGCCGCGCGGTGCGGGCACCGGCTACTCAGGTGGCGCCATCCCAGCCGCGGGCGGCGTGGTGCTGTCGCTCGAGCGCCTCGACCAGATTCTCGAGATCGACGCGGCGAGCCTGCTCGCGGTCGTACAGCCCCACGTCGTCACCGCCGACCTCCAGCAGGCAGTCGAGCGGGTCGGACTGTTCTATCCCCCCGATCCGGCAAGCCTCAATCAATCGGTCATCGGCGGAAACGTCGCCGAATGCGCAGGTGGCCCCCGCGCCTTCAAATACGGGACGACGAAGCGATACGTGCTTGGGCTCGAGGCGGTGCTGCCCACCGGTGAGCTCATCCGCACGGGCGGAAAGTGCGTCAAGAACGTGGTCGGCTACGACCTGACCCAGCTGCTCGTTGGATCCGAGGGCACGCTGGCGATCGTGACCGAGATTATCCTGCGCCTGATTCCAAAGCCCTCCGCTCGGGCCACGATTCACGTGATGTTCCACGAGGTCTCGGCCGCGGTGGCGGCCGTGCAGACGCTGGCCACCGAGCGCGTCGTACCCGCGGCGCTCGAGCTCATTGACGCCGAGTCGCTGGCGGCCGTCCACCGGTATCGAGGCGCCAAGCCCGTTTCGGCAGATTCGGGCACCCTGCTGCTGATCGAAGCCGACGGCCAACCCGCAGCGGTCGAAGAAGAAGCGACCCGCATAGAAGCGGCCTGCCGCCAGGCTGGGGCAGCATCCGTACGGCGCTCGACGACTGACGCTGAACGCCATGCGCTCTGGTCCGAACGCCGCGACTTGTCACTCGCGCTGCGAGCGCTGGCGCCGCTGAAGATCAATCACGATGTCGTCGTGCCGAAGGGACGCATCCCGCAGCTGTTCGAAGTGATTGAGCGGTTACGATCAGAGCACAGACTTCTGATTCCAGCCTTTGGGCATGCGGGTGACGGCAACATCCACGTCAACATCCTCGTCGACCCGACGGACGACGCCGTCATGCGCCGCGCCCATCAGGCTGAACGGCAGCTCTTCGAGGCGGTGGTCGCGCTCGAGGGCTCGATCAGTGGCGAGCACGGTGTCGGGTCATCCAAAGCCCGTTTCCTTGGGCTCGAGCTCACGGCGGAAACCATCGACCTGATGCGGCGGGTCAAGCAGGCCTTCGACCCCAACGGCATTCTGAATCCAGGGAAGATTTTCCCGGAGCCCGAGCAGCCACTTCCCGAAGCCGACGACTAGGAGCCGGAGGGTTCCTCACCCCGTATCTCGCCGCGGTCAATCGCGCCCACGAAGTCGAGCAGCCCGTCAACTCCATCCTTGAGCCGATCGAGCGAGGCCGCGTAGGACAGCCTGATGAACCCTGGCGCGTCAAACGCTTCTCCGGGCGTCAGGGCCACGTGGTTCCGACGAAGGAGTGCGGTTGCGAATGCGGTCGTCGTACGGACGGTGTCGGGTGACAGAAACTCGCTCACGTCCGGGAACAGATAAAACGCTCCAGCCGGTCGCACGCAGCGGATGCGCGGCTCTGCCTCCAGCCAGCGCAGCACCGCGTCCCGTCGCTCTCGATACGCCGTGCCCATCTCGGCCACGCACGCTTGCGGTCCGGTGAGCGCCGCCAAACCGGCATGCTGGGTCACGGATGACACGTTCGACGTGCAGTGGCTCTGAATGTTGTTGCACGCCGAAATGATCGGCTCAGGGCCAATCGCCCAACCGCAGCGCCAACCGGTCATCGCGTAGCTCTTCGACAAGCTCCCTACCAGCACGGAGCGGTCCGGCGCAGTCTCCTGGAGCACCCGTGGCAGGTTGTGCGGGACGTCGTCGTGAATCAGCTGCTCGTAGCACAAATCGAGCACTGTCCAGATACCCTGCTTTCCCGCGACGCGCGCGATCGCACGCAGGTCGGCTTCGGCCACGAGACCACCCGTTGGGTTGCCGGGCGAGTTGATCACGATGGCACGCGTTCGAGGACCGATGGCTTCGATCACCGCGTCCGCACTCACCCGAAAGCGGTCCTCCGGATGCGTGCGCACGATGACCGGTCGACCGTCGGCGACGGCAATCTGGTCGACGATGGTGGGCCACCCGGGAGCGTGCGTGATCACTTCGTCACCGGGATCCAGTAGCGCCATTGCGACGTTGAACAGCGCCTGTTTGCCGCCGGCCGTCACGATGGTGTGACGAGGTTCGAACTGTACGCCGTAGTTGATGTGATAGCGCGCGCAAATCGCTTGACGGAGCTCGGGGATCCCCGCGTTCGGCGTGTACTTCGTGAAGCCTTTGGCGATTGCTGCCCGACCCGCCTCGTTGACGTGGGCAGGCGTCGGAAAGTCTGGCTCGCCCGCCCCGAGGTCGACGACCTCGACCCCCTGTCGACGCAGCGTGTGGGCCTCGAGTGCCACGCGCTGGGTCGGGGACGACGTGACGCGACGGCTACGTGCGGACAGCACGGTCTCCTCCATCACGATGAGGACACGGCATGCTTCTCACGCAGGCGAACCTCGACCGGCGGCGGGACAAGTCCGTCAACCGAGCCCCCGAGCGCGAACACCTCCTTCACCAACCGCGAGCTGACATAGGTATACGGCTCGGCCGGCATCATGAACACGGTCTCGATGGTGCTGTTGAGTCGTCGATTCATGAGCGCCATCTGCGACTCATACTCGAAATCCGAAATGGCGCGGAGGCCCCTGACGATCACGCTCGCTTCGCAGTGCCGAGCGTAGTCGACGAGGAGCCCTTCGAAGGTGTCCACTTCGACATTGGGCTGATCGCTGAACACGTCTCGCGCCATCTCGACCCGCTCGCTCGCCGTAAACAACGGAGCCTTGTCGAGGTTCACGAGAATGGCCACGACAATCCGGTCGAAGAGTCTTACGCCCCGCGTAATGATGTCGACGTGCCCGTTGGTAAGCGGATCAAACGATCCCGGATACACGGCCAACCGCTGAGTCTGTCCCGTCACGATGTCACCGTCCCCTCAGGTTCGGCGCTGTCGCGCCGAAGAAAATCCAGCGCCGTGTCCCCGGCCGTCACCGTGCGGACGATGAATAGCCCAGGAAGATCCGGCGCCGCCGTGCCCGCGTCTCGCTCGAGGACGAGCAGTCCTGCGTGCCCAGGCGGCCGGCGAGCGCAGACAGTATGGCATCGATCTCCGGGTCACCGTAGGGGGGATCCGCGACGATGACGTCGAAGGGCTCGGCCAGCTCCGGTCGCGTCACGCCTTCGGACAACGCCGTCCGCACGACGACCGCACGATCGGACACCCGGCACACCGAGAGGTTCTTCTCGACGAGCCCGGTCGATCGGCGATCGCAATCGACGAACGCCGCATACGCTGCGCCTCGGCTGAGCGCCTCGATCCCGACCGCGCCCGTACCGGCGCACGCATCCAGGAAGCGCGCGCCCTCCACGTGGTACCCCAGGAGATCAAACAGGGTTTTCCGCACCCGATCCGAGGTCGGCCGAACGCCCGACCAGTTCGGCGACGCAAGACGGCGGCCCTTCAACGTCCCGGCGACGATTCGCACTAACCCACCCCAACGAGGCCGAAGCGCTCGGTCCACGCGGCTCTGACGGAACCGAACGCGACCTGCGACGCTCTGCCCCCTCGGACCCACGCTAACGCCGCCCGGCGCGCGTCAGCCATGATCAGTTGATCCCTGATGAGGTCGCCCACCTCCAACATCGGCACGCCGGACTGCCGAGTGCCAAAGAAATCGCCCGGCCCCCTCAGCTCGAGATCTCGCTCGGCCAATTCGAAACCATCGGCGCTCGCCTCGAGCGCGTTCAATCGCGCGGCCGCCAGCTCCGACAACGGCTCCGCGTGCATCAGGATGCAATGGGACTGATGCGGTCCGCGCCCGACTCGCCCGCGCAGCTGGTGCAGCTGCGCCAGCCCGAACCGCTCCGCATGCTCGACGACCATGACCGAGGCATTTGCCACATCGACGCCGACTTCGACGACGGTCGTGGCCACCAGGACGTCGATCTCGCGTTCGACGAAACGACGCATGACGTCTGCTCGCTCACTCGACTTCAACCGACCGTGTACCAAGGCAACCCGATGATCTCGAAATGCATCGGTCTGCAGCTCAGCCGCCATACTGGTCGCGGCCTTGAGGTCGAGTTTCTCGGACTCTTCGACGAGCGGATAGACGACGTAGGCCTGTCTCCCGCAGGTCAATTGATCTCGGACGAAACGGTACACCTCTCGCCTCGCGGAGTCGGCCTTAACGCTCGTGGTCACGGGCTGCCGGCCCGGGGGAAGCTCCCGAATCACCGATGTGTCGAGGTCGCCGTAGGCGGTCAGTGCCAGTGTGCGCGGAATCGGTGTGGCCGTCATGACGAGCACATCCGGGTTAAGTCCCTTGTGCCTCAGCGCCGCCCGCTGAATCACGCCGAAGCGATGCTGCTCATCGATCACGACAAGACCGAGCATTCGAAAGCTCACAGCGTTCTGGACGAGCGCGTGGGTTCCAACCACCAACTGTGCTCGACCTGACGCCAGTGCGTCCCACGCCTCGCGGCGGTCCTGCGCTCCCTGCGCCCCGACCACTCGCACCGCCTTGAAGCGCGACGCCTCGAGCAAGCGCGACAGATTGAAGAAATGCTGCTCGGCCAGCAGCTCGGTCGGCGCCATGACCGCAACCTGCAGGCCGTTCTCCATCGCAACGAGCGCGGCAAGCAACGCCACAATTGTCTTTCCGGACCCGACATCCCCTTGGAGGAGCCGATTCATTGGCTGCGGCCGCTGCAGATCCCCCACGATCTCCCGCAGCGCCTGCTTCTGGTCGTTGGTGAGGCGGAAGGGCAACACCTCGAGCGCGGCGTGTCGAATCCGATCGTCGACCTGTACGACTTGTGGCTTTCGCGCCGCGTCCAAATCGCGACGTCGCAGCGCGAGGCCCACCTGAAAGAGAAAACACTCTTCGAAGATCAGCCGGCGTTGGGCCGGACTCCGAAAGCGATTCAGGGCGGGCAGGGAGGCGTCAGCAGGCGGAAAGTGCACATGCACCAGAGCCTCGCGACGACCAGGCAGCCCAAACTCGAGCCGCACGGATTCCGGGAGCGGATCCTCGACATCGTCCGGTAGACGCTCGAGCGCGGCGTGAACGATTCGACGCAGCATCTTTGGGCTCACCCTGCCAATCCGTTCGTACACGGGAACGATGCGAGACGTATGGATCGGTTCACACTCGTCGCCAGACGCGTCGTCCGCAAGCATTTCGTACTGAGGGTTGGTGAACTGTATCCCCTCGTTTCGGCGCTCCACTTTGCCAAACAGCACGACGTGCTGATCGACGGAGAAGACGTCCTTGAGAAACGGCTGATTGAAGAAGATGACCCGTATCTGACCCGATCGGTCGCCGACGAGCACCTCGAAGACGGTGAACCGCCGCCGCCGGGTACGGCGCAAGCCGCAGCCAAGCACCCGACCACACACCGAGACCGTCTCGCCCGGCTGAACCCCCGTAATCGGTTGAAACCCCGCCCGATCCTCATAGCGGATGGGGAGCCGTAGGAGCAGGTCTTCCAGCACATTCAAGCCGCTGCCCGCGAACTCGGCGGCGCGACGCGGTCCAACGCCTTTGACGAACTGGAGAGGGGTCTCGAGTGGGCGCGCTGTCGCCGACACGGATGGTGTCATTGCTCGACGACGAGCTCTGCCTGCCTGACCCGTACCTCGCGTATGCGGTACGGCAGCTCGAAGGACTCGGTTAGCTCCACCCCGTTCGGGTAGGCGTCGCTCTTCGAGTACTGTCGCACGATCTCCTGCAGGACCGACTGCGGCACGGGCAGACCCGCCACGGTGACGCGCTCTAGCTCCAGGTGGCCGGTGCCGGCATCCGTACGGAGAAACCCGGCCGCAGTCACGGGGAGCTGGCCCGTGAGGTACCGAAGCGGATCCAGCATGCCGCGAGTACGACTTGCGCTCACCGCCGCCAGGTCAACCCTGGCACGTCCCGAGATGCGACCGCTTGCATCGAACGCCACGCTCGGCTCGGTGACGCCCGTGGGCAGCGTCACCGCACCTTCGTCCTGCAGATACCCATTGGCCTCGCCCTGCGTGACGACAACCGGGGGTACCGGCCGTTCGGTCGTGGCGGCGTTATCGAGAATCTCGGCCAGCTTGAGCTCGAGCGTTGACGCGCCCTCGACCGCGGGCGGCGCGTCCTGAGTCGTGGGGCGCGCCACGAACACAATCGTCAAGAGGCAGAACCCCACCCAGAGACGAAGCGGCAGTCGCGCTGTCGCGATTCTCCCCATCACCGAACACCTGGGAGTGTAGTGGTCGTGTTGTAGGGCCGCAAGCGCCCCGCTTCAGCGCGGTTGGGTGTCGCGCTGGCGTCGCTGCTGCGGGTTCCGTCGCGCGCGCAGCAGCAACTCGATCCGCCGACGTTCCATCGCCTGCTGGAAGATGCGGAACCGGGCCTGCTGGCGAACGGTCAGGAGACCGTCGAGCGCCGCCATGGCTTCACGCCCGGCCGCTTGCGCATTGAGATCGAGCTGACTCAGCGCCGCCAGCCGCTCTTCGAGGATCGTCTCGTCGGCGTTCGCTCGAGTGGAGAGTCGCTGCAGATCACGGAGCAGCCGCTGGCGCTGTTGCTGGACCCGGCGTCGGTGCTGCTGAAGGTTCTTGAGCATCACGACGAATTGCGGGTACTGTTCGTCGCTCAAATCGAGCATCTCTTGCGCTCGCACGAGCTCGAAGGCGTCAAACAACTGCTGCACCTCGGCCGCCGTCAGATCTCCAGACAGACGTCCGAGGCGGTCGTCGGTCTGTCCCCCAGCGACCGCCGGCAGACACGCCAGCCCCAGCACCAAGATCGCGACTCGCCACAGGGCCTGATTCATAGCCCCAAACTCCCCTGCAGCTCGGCCTCGAGCAACTGGACGAGCGTCCGTCGCTCGTCCTCGGACAGCTCGAAGACCGCCTCCTCGACGGTCTGTCGGTCGACACCCAGGAGGTCCGTTTCCGCCTCAATCCAGTCGACTGACTCGGCCACGGCCAGCAAGAGAGTCCAGTCCGCGGCATCATCCGAAACATCCACGCCCAGGTCATCCGTCACGACGTTCAACCCCAGGTCATCGTCCGGTCCTCGCAGCACTGACACACCAATGACCACAGCCAGCACGACTGTTGCCGTGGCCACAGCGGTTGCCACATGACTCAGTCCGCTCCACCGCCACGCGGCGCCCCAGGGCCTGGAGCTATCGCGGCTCACGGCCTCGGCCACACGTTTGGCTAGATGCGACCAAAAGAGCGGCGATGGCTCCGGCGCCGACACCTCCCCGACCTCGCTCACCAGCGCGCGAAGCGCCTCAGCCTCCTCCCGGCACGTCCCGCACGCGTTCAGGTGTGCCATCCGAGCCGACGCGAGCCCGCCCTCGGCGAAGTCCACCATCTCGGCTTTGGACAGATGCGTTCGATTGGTAGCCGCAGGACTCATTCGGTACCGTAGCCTCCCGTATTTCCGAGCTGCTTCTTCAGGTTTGCGAGGGCATGAAAAAAGTTGGCCTTGACGCCCCCCACCGAGTTGCCCAGGATGTCGGCGATCTCACGATGCGTGAGCTCCTGATAGACACGAAGGATAAGCGTGATGCGTTGCTTCTCCGGAAGGCGCGCGATCGCGGCGCGGATGCGATCTGACCGCTCGCCTCTCGCGATGCGATCCAGCGCCGACTCCGAGCGTTGGTCAAACAGTGTGTCGAGCTCGGCGTCTTCGATGAGTGGTCGCTTGGCGCTCACATGGTTCAAGCTGACGTTGACCGCAATCCGGTAGACCCAGGTTGAGAGCGCGGCATCCCCCTTGAAGCGCCCCAGCCCACGATGAACCCGCAAGAACACCTCCTGGGCAAGATCGCTCGCGTCTTCATGATTGCCGACGAACCGATGGCACACTTGATACACCTGTCGCTGGTGCCGCCGCATCAGGGTGTCGAACCCACCAGGCTCACCTCGCAGACAAGCGGCGACGAGCTCGGCATCGCTCTCGTATACGCGTTCCGCACACCGACTCCCGTCGCCTGCGGTGCCGGTCTCCGTTAGCTTCCAGCCCGCTGTCACTGTCGCCGCCACTGATTCGGCTGTCATCGCCCTCTGCGTCTTCGCCGTCATATCGTAAGACCGCCTGGAGCGACAAAAGGTTTACTTGAGTAGCGCGTCAACGTCTGCACTTGTGGGAATCCCCTCTCGGGCACCCAACCTCCGGCACTTCAGTGCCGCCGCTGCGTTGGCATACCGAAGCACCTCGACCAGGTCTGCCTGCTCCCCCTGCCGGAGCCATCCGGCGATGAAGCCCCCTCGAAAGACGTCGCCGGCCCCGGTGGTGTCGACCGCCTCCACCGAAAAACCCGGCGTGCGAATCTCGGCATCGCCGGCGACGGTCAAGCTCCCTTCTGCGCCGAGGGTCGCGCACGCGAGTGCCGGACGGTACGCGTCGTACAGCGCCCGCAGCGCCGCCCCAGGCTCACGGATGCCGGTGTGCTGCATCGGGAAATCCTGAGCGGTGATGATGACGTCGATTTCCCGCAACAAGCGGTCGATACCCGGGCGCTCCTTCTCCACATCAATCAGGGTGGGAATGCCCGCTTCCCTCGCATGGTGGGCCGCGGTGGTCGCCGCGGCAGTCTCATGACAGTCGACCAGGAGGACACGTCCCGCACAAACCGCGTCGCTGTTCACATCCCCTTCGCTCATCCTGAGCCCGGGGTGGCGAGACCACATGACCGTCCGTTGACCCGTCGTGCCGTCGACGAGAACGACCGAGAGTCCGTTAGTCGCGCCGACCACCGTGTCGCACGCCGCAACGTCGACACCGGCCTGAACCAGGCTCTCTCGACCGGCGTGCCCGTTCGCGTCGTCGCCGAAGCGTCCCACGTAACGCGAGGACCACCCCAGCCGCTTCACGGCGGTCATTGCCGTCGCCGCCTGCCCACCCGGACGAATGCTCAGGGCCTCGATTGGCACCTTCGAACCCGGTGCTGGGTGGCCGTCTATCACTGCCAGAAAATCAGTCATATTCAGGCCGAAACCGACAGCGTCAAAGGGTTGCGACCCTGCCGGCTTCGGTTGCACCGTGATGCGCACCTCTTAATGCTACCCAACCGTGGTTTGATTTTCGCTTTTTGTTTGCATATAGTGGCCCGAGCAAAGGAGGACGCGTGCAACCGCTTACCAAACGCCAGAGGGAGATCCTCGACTATCTCACTGAGTTCATCGAGCACAAGGGCTACGCACCGAGCCTCGAGGAGGTGGGGCGCCGCTTCAGCCTGTCGTCTCTGGCCACGGTGCACAAGCACCTGACGAACCTTCAAGAAAAAGGCTTCATCAAACGCGCCTGGAATCGAAGCCGTTCGCTGGAAATCGTCCCGACGCGTGCGGGAGCACGCGCGATCGATCTTCCGCTGCTCGGCAATGTTGCGGCCGGGGCACCTATCGAGGCTGTGGTCAGTGCTGAAACCGTTGCGGTCCCGGAAGATCTCGTGGGCCGCACTGACACCTACGCGCTCCGCGTGCGTGGGGATTCGATGATCGACGAACAGATCAGAGATGGCGACGTCGTCATCGTCGAAGACCGCAAGACGGCCAACAATGGAGAAATGGTCATCGCGCTGCTGCACGGGGCGGATGTCACCCTGAAGAAGTTCTACCGCGATAACGGCCGGGTGCAGCTACAGCCCGCCAACGAAGCCCTCAAACCGCTCATCGTCGACGCCAGTCAGGTCCAGATTCAGGGCGTTGTGGTCGCCGTCATGAGAAGATACTAGTGCAGTGATTCAGAAATGCTGCAGCATTTCTGACCGACGAGACGAACACGACGGAATGACGACACTATGAGCGAACGCAAACAAATCAACTTCACGATCGCACCTGACGAGTCGAGCGAGGCGCCGAGGACCTACGCCAACTTCTGTGCGATCTCCCACACCCCGTTTGATTTCACACTGACGTTCTGCGAAGTGCTGCCGCCGTCGGAGAAGGAAGTCCGCCAGGCGGAGACGGATCATGTACTGAGAGCACCCGTGCGCGCTCGAATCGTGGTGCCCATTCAATTCGTGCCCAACCTGATCTCCGCGTTGCAGGAGCACCTGCGGGCGTTTGGCGAGGGTACGCCGCGAATCGGCCTGCAGGGCAGCGGTCAAACCAGCACGAAGCCAGATCCAAACGATCCGATTCACTAACGCGACAGGATCGGTTGTGGCGAAGTCGAAGCGAGTCGCGCGCGTGAGGCCGCCTCGCACGGTGGCCGTCGTCGATCGGATCGTGCGGGCCCTCCAGCGCCAGCACCCCAACGCCGATACAGAGCTCAACTTCAGCAGCGCGTACGAACTTCTCGTCGCGACGATCTTGTCCGCCCAATGCACGGACGAGCGCGTGAACGCGGTGACCCCAGCCCTCTTTGCACGCTACCCAGATACGAGGTCGCTGGCTGGCGCCACAACGTCGGACCTTGAACGCCGAATCAAACCGACTGGGTTCTTTCGGTCGAAGGCCCGCTCGTTGATCGGCATGGCCAGCGCGCTGACCGACTCGCACAGCGGACACGTTCCGACCCGGATGGAGGACCTCGTCGCGCTGCCGGGCGTGGGACGCAAGACCGCCAATGTCGTCCTTGGTCATGCACTGGGTGTTCCTGGGTTTCCTGTAGACCGGCACGTACTTCGGGTGTCGAACCGTCTTGGCATCGCTCGGGGTGAGGACCCCGAGCTGGTCGAGCAGCAGCTGTGCGCGTCGCTTCCCTCCGACACTTGGACTCGTGTCTCGGACACGCTGATTCTCCACGGTCGACGCGTCTGCAAGCCGAAACCCCTCTGCGACCGCTGTGCGGCCCGTACGGACTGTCCGGGTCGACTCGCGCTCGCACAAAACGGCCGCCCGCGGCGACACACCGCCCGGACCCCCTAAGCCGGCGTGGTCATCCGAGCCAAGCGGCGCTTCGCGCAGCACTTTCTCGAATCAGCCTGGGTCGATCGCGTGGTCGACATCGTGGCCCCCCAGCCGCACGAGACGATTCTGGAGGTGGGGGCCGGTCGGGGTGCACTGACCACGCAGCTGGCGGCGCGCGCCGCACACGTCGTCGCCGTCGAAATCGACCGTGAGCTCGTTTGGAAGTTGCGACGTGCGATGCCGAGGAACGTGACGGTCGTCGCGACGGATTTCTTGAACCTCGATCTCGACAGCATCCCGGAGTTGTGCACGCCAGGGGTCCGTGTTGCCGGGAATCTCCCCTACAACGTCGGATCGGCGATCGTGCTCAGGCTCCTAGCCACCAGCGATTTCGGACAACGGCTGCCCGACGCCACCGTGATGCTGCAACGAGAGGTTGCCGACCGCGTGACCGCCGTGGCCGGATCACGCGACTGGGGCCCACTGGCTGTACGCACCGCACTGCACGCCGAGGCGTCGCAGGTCCTCACGCTGCCCCCGGGAGCGTTTCGTCCGATGCCCAAGGTGCGTTCCGCCCTCGTCAGGCTTCGGTTCAGACCAGCCCCCGTTGTCGTGCGCGATCTGGCGCTTCTGGATCAGGTCGTTCGCGCGATGTTTACCCAGCGCCGCAAGCAGGTCGCTAACGCCCTCCGCCCCATCCTCTCTCAGCTCACGAACCTCCCGGTCGAGCGGGTCATCGAGCTGGCGGGCATCGATCCCCGACGTCGCCCAGCCGAGCTTGGACTGGCGGAACTTGCTGAGCTGTCAGAAGTTTTGGCTTCGGCGCGGCGCTGAGCTGTGCTATACTTCCGCGGTTTTTCCTTCCAGCGCAGGCGCCTCCCAGCTGCCTGCCATTGAGGACCCGGGAACCCGCCCGGTCGGAATCGGATCCATCGCTAGCTAACGATCAGACCATGAGTCATGTACAGGTGGGTGCCGTCGAGGTCGTGCCGCTCGGCGGTCTTGGCGAGTTCGGCATGAACACGATGGCCGTCTTCAGCGAAGGCACATCGTTGCTGATCGATGCCGGCGTCATGTTTCCGGGCCCCGGCAGTTTCGGGGTCGACCTGATCGTGCCCGATCTCAGCCATCTCAGATCATCTGGGCAACGCCTGTCCGCGCTGGTCCTCACGCACGGCCACGAAGATCACATCGGAGGCGTGCCATACGTTTGGGACTTGCTCGATGGACCGGTCTACGGCACGGCGCTCACGCTCGGGCTGCTCGAACCGAAGCTCGACGAGCACGGCATTGACTCGGAGGACCGCCTGACCGTGGTCGACCCGGGTGACACGGTCAGCGTGGATCACATGCAGGTGGAGTTCTTGCCCGTCGCTCACAGCATGCCTGGCTGCACCGCGGTGGCCATTCATGGCCCGGCGGGGACCCTCATCCACACCGGCGACTACAAGTTCGACCACACTGCCCCGGACGGTGTTTCCGTCGACGTTCAGCGCCTTGCAGAGCTCGGGCGAGCCGGCGTAACCGCCTTATTTGGTGATTCGACGAACGTCGAACGACGCGGCGTCAGCGGATCTGAGCAGGACGTCGTCGAGGCCTTTGAGGAGGTTTTCTCCAGCACCGACGGCAAGCTGGTGGTGACCGCCTTCGCGTCGAGCGTGCATCGCCTGCAGCTGTTGATCAACCTGGCCTCGCGATTCGACCGGCAGGTCGCGCTGGTCGGCCGCGGCATCCGTCAGACCGCAGACATCGCCCAACGCCTCGGCTATCTGGTCATACCGCCTGGCCTCCAAATTCCGGAGTCGGACGTCGGCCGCCTTCCGCCGAATCGGGTGCTGTGTGTCGTCACGGGATCGCAGGGCGAACCGCTGGCCGCGCTGTCTCGGATTGCCGTCGATCAGCACCGGCACGTCTCCCTCGGCCCCGGCGACGTGGTGGTGTTTTCCGCTCGGGCGATCCCGGGCAACCTGCGTGCGATCGGACGGCTGATGGATCACATCGCCAGACGGGGCGCCGAAATCGTCCACGAGGACGACAAACGGGTCCACGTTTCCGGTCACGCGTCGGTCGAAGAGCTGAAAATGATGCTTTCCCTGGTCAGACCGCGCTATTTCGTGCCGATACATGGAGAGTACAGGTATCTCGCGCGACATGCGCGGGTCGCAGAAGCAGTGACCGAAGGCCAGACGAAGATCATGCTTATCGAGAATGGGGAGCGGCTGTGCTTCGACGGCTCAACGGCGTGGCTGGGAGAACCGGCGCCCACCGGCCGGGTGCTAATCGACGGAACGCGGACTGGTGAGCTCGCTGACGAGGTCCTGCGGGACCGTCGCCATCTCGCGGGCGATGGTGTCGTGGTGCTCGTTGTGGCCATCAATCAGCATGACGGCGAGGTCGTGGGCGAGCCGGAAGTTATCACCCGGGGCTTCGCCACCGACGAGTCAACCGCAGCTCTGCTCGAGGAGATCCCACAGGTCATTGTCACGCTCGTGCAATCGCGCAGCCGGGACGAACGAACTGATCATGGCGTCGTGCGGGAACAAATCCGAATCGAGCTACAACGGTTCCTGCGCAAACGCTCGGGCCGACGACCACTCGTCCTGCCGGTGGTCATGGAGATCTAGATGGCGAGTACCGCGGTATCTCACCGGGTCAGTGAGTTTCTGGGCGTGGCGCTGTTCGCCCTGGCGCTGGTCTGGCTCATTGCCCTCGCCACCTTCGACGCCGCGGACGCCGTGTGGTACTTCAACACCGGCGGCCAAGTCCCCGCGGCGAACTTTGTCGGACAGGTTGGAGCGTTCCTCTCCGAGGTGTCGTACCAAGTGTTCGGGTACGCGTCGTTCCTGGTGCCGCTGCTCCTCGTCGTCCTCGGGTGGCACTACTTCTGGTGCCGACCAATCGACGCGGCCTACACGAAGCTCACCGGACTCTTCTTGATGTTCGGGTGTACGGCGGCGTTCCTGAGCCTTGCGTTCGGCCAGCTTGACGTGTCCGGGAAGACGTTCCGCGCCGGCGGCTTCCTCGGCCAATGGTTCGCCGCCACGCTGGCGCAGTATCTCAATCGAACTGGCTCGATCATCGTCATCCTCACGCTCCTATTCTTGTCGGTCATCCTGTCGACCCAGTTCTCGTTCGGACGGTTCTTCGGCCGGGTCGGCAGCCAGGCCCGTGTCTGGTCCGTCCGCTTCCTCGACAAGGGACGGCATTGGTGGGCGCGCCGGCGACGCGAACGGCAGCGCCAAGGCGTGCTCCGCAAGCACCTACAACGCACCGGGTCGGTGGTCGATCGCGAGGAAGTGCTCAAGCGAACGCGGGCGAAGGCCGCTCCAAAGCCGCGCGAGCGCGCCGGCGCCAAGTCCAGGTCTCACGCCTCGGCCAACGAAGGTGCGGCTGCGTCGCCCACCGAAGCGGCGAAGATACCGCAGCTCCCGTTGCCCGACCTCGCGGTTCGCGCTCCGGCGGAGCGTCGCCGGGGCACCTTTACGCTGCCGCCTGCGGCGCTGCTCGACTCCCCCAAGGCCGTTCAGAAGTTCGACGAACGGCTCCTCATGGAGCACTCCAAGCTTCTCGAGGAGAAGTGTCGCGAGTTCGCCGTCGAGGGATCGGTCGTGCAGATTCATCCCGGTCCGGTCGTCACCACGTTCGAGTTCAAGCCTGACGCGGGCGTCAAGTACAGCAAGGTCACCGGTCTCGCCGACGATCTCTGCTTGGCTATGCAAGCCGAGTCGGTGCTCATCGAGCGAATCCCTGGAAAGTCCACGGTCGGCATCCAGATTCCGAATCAGGTTCGAGACGAGATCTCGCTTCGGGAGCTCCTTGAATCCGACCTCTATCGACGCTCCGGGTCGAAGCTCACACTGGCCCTCGGCAAGACGATTCACGGCGAAGCCCTCATGAGCGACCTGGGCAAGATGCCTCACCTGCTGATCGCCGGCGCGACTGGCACCGGTAAATCCGTGGCCATGAACTCGATGCTCACGAGCATTCTGTATCGCGCGACGCCCGACGACGTCCGCCTGATCTTGATCGACCCGAAACGGTTAGAGCTCGGCATGTACGAGGACATCCCGCATCTCTTGACGCCGGTCGTGGTCGATCCCAAGAAGGCCGCGAACGCGCTGCGCTGGGCCGTTCACCAAATGGAAGAGCGCTACAAACAGCTGGCGTCCGAAGGCGTGCGGAACATCGAGCAGTACAACCGCAATGTTGCGGCGCTTCTCCGAGAGCGACCGTCCAACAAGAAGACGGCGGCCGAAGGCGGAGATGGCTCGCAAGACGACGATACGCCCCGCCCCTTGCCCTACGTGGTCCTGGCCATCGACGAGCTCGCCGACCTGATGATGGTTGCCGGCCGTGACGTCGAGGAGTCGATCGCGCGGCTGGCGCAGATGGCGCGTGCCGTCGGTATCCACCTGATTCTGGCCACGCAACGGCCGTCGGTCGACGTGATCACTGGCTTGATCAAGGCCAATCTTCCCTCGCGCATCGCGTTCCGCGTGTCGTCGAAGGTCGACTCACGAACCATCCTCGACTCGAACGGTGCCGAACAGCTGCTTGGTAAGGGGGACATGCTCTATCTGCCACCATCGTCGTCTCGGGCCATCCGGCTGCATGGCCCCTATATTTCGGAGCAGGAAACGGCGCGCGTGGCGAGTTTCCTCCGCAAGCAAGGCAAGCCGGGCTACGACGAGACGATCACGGCCGACGACAAGGCAACGAACACCGTGGAGTTCGAGCGCGACGACATGTACGACCAGGCCGCCAGAATCGTCGTCTCCAGTGGACAGGCGTCTATTTCGTATCTCCAGCGACGTCTCCGCATCGGGTTCAGCCGAGCCGCCCGACTTGTCGACATGATGGAAGCCGACGGACTGGTGTCGTCCGGGACCACGGGCAAGCCTCGCGAGGTTCTCGTGAAGCCCGACTACTTCGAAGAGGTCGATCTGCAGGCCCGATAGGTTTTGTTGAATGTTGAGTGAGGATGTCGTCATGAACCAATCAACAACACGAACCCGAAGCGGTGGTCTGGGTCGGGGACTTGGTCTCGCCGTTCTTCTTGCCGCGTGTCTCGCCTCACCCGCTCAGGGCGCCGAAGGCGCCGATGACCTCTCGGATGCCATCTACCGCGCCACGCTAGCGCGTGAGCGCGGATTGCGTGCGCCCGGCGCTCACGCGACTCTGGATGAGCTCAGGGTCGTGCTCGCCCGATATGAATCAATCGCTCAGCGCTATCCAAGGGGCGATTTGCGCGTTCACTCGCTGTGGCAGGGCGCTGGTCTCGCGATCGAAGCCTATGACCTCTACCGGCAGTCCGAAGACTTCGAAACCGGCTTGCGGCTGCTCTACGCGCTGGAGCGTCAGCATCCGACCAGCGCGTTTGCCGGCCGTGTCACCGAGCGTCTCGAGCAACTTGACGCGCTCGCGGCCGTCGCCTGGCTCAACGACATCAGCCGCGAGCCGCTGAACCGCGGGTCGCGGATTATGCTGTCGTTCGATCGCGAAGTGAGCTTCGCCTCCGAACACCTCGACAACCCCGCGCGGCTCTTCTTCGACTTCCGGGGTACGGAGGCGGCCCTATCGCTACGCAACACGACAGTCCCGCTCGATGACGATCCGGTGATCGATCAGATCCGTCTTGGTCGACATCCGAATCAAGTCACGCGGGTCGTGCTCGACTTGCGAGACAGCGTGGCGGCCGACTGCCGGTCCTTCACGCTCTACGACCCGTTCCGCTTGGTCGTCGACTGCCTGCAAGCGACGCCGCCCACTCGTGCGCTGCTGAACGAGCCGTACCTCGTGCCGCTGCCCCAGTTGGGCCACCCAGTCGAGCTGCTGCCGCTCGCGGCGGCCTTTCCAGAGGCCGATGTGATCACCGCCCGCGAACTCGACCCGGTTCCGTCGGCGGGCCTCTCGGCCCCGCCTTCGATGAACTCCAGCGGCGTCTTTTCAGTCGCGCGACAGCTTGGGCTCGGGGTCTCGAGAGTCGTGATCGACCCGGGCCATGGAGGACGCGATCCGGGCGCGCGCCGAGACGGCCTAAGCGAGGCCGACCTGGTCCTGGACGTCGCACTCCGACTACAGCGGCGACTCGCGAATGCTCTGCCTGATCTCGACGTCATCCTCACTCGACGTGATGACGCGTATCTCTCGCTCGAGGAGCGTACGGCCCTTGCCAACCGGGTCGGCGCAGACCTCTTTCTCTCGATCCACGCAAACGCCAGCGCCAATCCCGAGGCGCGCGGCGTTGAAACCTATTTCCTTAGCCTGTCGACCGACCCAGACGTCGACGCGACGGCGGCGCGGGAGAACAGCGCCGGGGACGCCACCATGCGTCACCTCGAAACCTTGGTCGAGGCAATCGCGACCAGCAGCAAAGTCGAGGAGTCTCGCGATTTCGCGCAGACCATACAGGAAGCGTTGGTCCAGGGACTTCGGCCGATCGATCAGGATTTTCCGGACCTGGGGGTAAAGGAGGCGCCGTTTCGGGTGCTGATCGGCGCCCGGATGCCAAGTGTGCTCTCGGAGATCGCCTTCCTGACCAACACGCGTGATGCCGACCTCCTGGCAACCGACGCGTACCGCGATCACATCGCCGATGCGCTGCTCGAGGGTATCGTGCGCTATCAGCAATCGCTCGGCGCCCTGCCGTTGTTCGCAATCGCCAACAACGACCTCTAGGCCCAGACCACCGCCGCCGTCAGTTGGCGGGGGACTTCGAGGATGAGTTGAGCCCGAGCCGAGTCATGTCGCTCGCGGCGGCGCGGTTGGTCTCCCGGATTCGCCGAACTCCGATGAGGATGCCGGCGCACACCACTCCCAACGTGACCGCGATCGCGGCCAGCCCAACCACAACCCAGACGGCCCCCAGAAGGACGTCGGTAATGGTCGTTTGCGGGGTCGACTGCTCAACGATCTCGTAGACGGTGAGCGGCTGTGCGACCATGCCCCGAGCCTACCAGCTCGAACTTCGACACGCCAACTCCGCGAGCGTCCTGACCATGACCCCGGTCGCACCTTTGACGAGAGGACCGTGATCCTCTTCAGACCACGCCGTCCCGGCCACGTCGACGTGCGCCCAGGGCGTGTCGTCGACAAACGCTCGAAGGAACGACGCCGCGGTACACGCACCGGCCGGACGGCCGCCCACGTTGGCGAGATCCGCCATTTCAGACCGTAGCTGATCGCGATACTCCTTGTAGAGTGGCATCGGCCACAGACGTTCACCCGCCTGCTCGCCGGCGGCACGCACCTGGTCCGCCCACTCTGCTGGCTCGCCAAATAGTCCGCTCGCGGCGCTTCCGAGCGCCACCACGCACGAGCCCGTGAGCGTCGCGACGTCGACCAAATGGGTCGCGCCGAGCTGTCGCGCATACCAGAGCGCGTCCGCGAGTATCAGACGGCCCTCTGCGTCGGTGTTGAGCACTTCAACCGTCTTCCCGCTCGCGCCCGTCAGGATGTCGCCTGGTTTGATAGCGCGCCCGCCCGGCATGTTCTCTGTCATGGGAACCACACCGATGACACGTACCGGCAGCTGGAGCGCGGCGACCGCACGCATCGCGCCGACCACTGCCGCTCCGCCAGACATGTCTCGCTTCATCAGGTCCATCCCATCGGCTGGCTTGATCGAGATCCCACCAGAATCGAACGTCACCCCTTTGCCCACGAACCCGATGACGCGATCCGTCGGCGCCTCCTTTGGCGTGTACCGCATCACCACGAGACGGGGCGGCTCGACGCTCCCCTGAGCCACGCCGAGCAGAAGCCCCATCGCAAGCCCGCGAATGGCCTCTTCTTCCAGCACCTCCACTTCGATCCCCTGATGGCCGAGCAGCTCGAGCGTCCGGGCGGCGAACGTCGCGGGGGTCAGCACGTTGGCCGGCTCGTTCGCCAGCTCACGCGCCACGTTGCACGACACCCCTAGAACGCTCCCCTTCTTCGCACCCTCAGCTGCCACGGCTTGCTGGTCTACGGGCGCGATCACGATAACCTCTCGCAGCGCGATGGGCAGCGGGGCGTCGTCGGGTGGCGCCTTATACCGTCGGTCGTCGAACCCACCAAGCAGCAGTCCTTCGACGACCACTTGGGCCGCCCGGGACGCCGGCATCTCGCCCCGAAGCAGTACAGCCACACGCTCCACGCGCCGTCGTCGCGCCTCGCCTGCCACCACCGCCATCGCCGTGCGAAGCTGGTTGCCCAGTTGGCCCTTTGCGGGATCGACGCCAACCAGCGCAATCCGGCCCGCGGGCCAGTTCTCAACGGTCACCGGCGTGACGAAGACCGACCGCGCCGTTGGCCGAAATTCCGCGCTCGCCCGAGCCCGACCGATTTCCCCGCCGACAGCCGCATCGATCTGCGGCACGTCCGACAGCACGTCGCTATCGCCGAACACCGGAACGACGAGGAGCTCGGCGTCGACCTCTGAGGGGTCTAGGGTTATGACTCGAACCTCTGGCACGGACGCTGGATGGGTCATGCGGCAGATTATACGTGCGCGCCCGATCCCGGGTTTGGCTCGGCCGGCCGGACGGACTACTATGAAAGGGAGAGGTTGTCATGAGTGGATTGTCTAGTTTCCGCGGGTCCCGTTTCGTTCGGACGTTCACGGTCGTTGGTGTGCTCGGTGCGCTGGCGCTGCTCCCGGATCACCTGGACGGCAAGGAGCCCGAGGAGCCGAAGCTGCGCCTCCGGGCAAACCCGACGGTCTCTTTCGTCCCGGCCAACATCCTCTTCGTTGCCGAGCTGCGCGGCGGCGACGATGACTACCGCGACCTGTATTGCGTCACCGTCGAATGGGATTGGGACGACGACACGCGATCCGAAGCAACGCCCGACTGCGATCCGTATGAGCCCGGCGTGAGTCGGATCAAGCGACGCTACACGATTCGGCACACCTTCGACGTCGGTGGCCGCTACGACATCCGCGTGCGCCTCAAGCAGCGCGACAAGGTCGTGGCCACCGCCAAGACAAGCCTCCAGATTCGCGGACGGTTCTAGATCGGCTTCAGCGCAATGCGCTCGAAGCGCTGCCCATCCAGGTAGTAGGCCCCGAAGGGCTCGTCTTCCTCCGGACTCACGATGAGATAGACGTAGTCAGCATAGGTCGCCTCGGCCAGATCTCTGGCCGAGGGCACCGGCGGCCCCAGGGGGTGCGAGTGATAGGCCCCCACGACCACCAGCCCGTCAGACCGCGCGCCGCGAATCGCCGCGAAATGATCGGACGGATCAACCCGATAGCGTGTGGGGCTGACCAGCAGATTGCGCGCCTGCACCGCGCGCTCGATCCGCCGGTCCACGCCTACCAGCAGACCACAGCACTCGATGGGAAGCTGCTGGAGCGCGTGGTCGAGAATCGCCTTGAGCGCGCCGGACCGAATCTCCAGAGCCGAATGCATGCCTCCCCGGACCCCCGACACGAATCAACGCAGAAGCTATCGGGGCTTCCGCGTGTCTTTGTTCTTTGCGAGGCTCGTGGCAAGTACCGTGCGCCACGTGACAGCGGAATCGAACACTCGGTCGATCTCCGCGTCCTCGTCAAGCGTGTCCCTGAGGGCCTCTAGCTCCGCGATCAAGGCGTCGAGCGCCGTCTTGATCTCATCACTGTTCGTCGCGCAGATGTCGCGCCAGATCGTGGCCGGACTCGACGCGAGGCGAGTCGTATCCGCGAGTCCGCGTCCACTCAACGACAACCCTTTCGCACCCGCCGCCTCTCCGACCACGTGCATCAGTGAAGACGCGACAAGCTGCGGCACATGTGACAGGTAGGCCAGCAGACGGTCGTGTTCGCCCGGCGACATGACATGGGGCTCGGCGCCAAGAGCATGCACGAACGACTCCAGTCGCCCGAGTGCCACCCCGGTCGCATCGTTCGATGGGGTAAACAGCCACGGACGCCCCTTGAACAGGTCGGCCCGTGCGTAGTCGATCCCTCCCCTGGGGGCGCCACCCAGCGGATGACCGCCAACGAACGACAGCCGAGGCGGCAGCCCACGAGCGCACTCGGCGATCTCGCGCTTCGTGCTCCCGACGTCCGTGACCACCGCCGAGCCAGTGACGTACTCGTCGAGCTGCGCCAGAAGCTCGATGTTCTGCCTGACGGGTGCAGCCAACACAACGAGCTCCGCCTCAGCCATGACGACTGGATCATCCGCGGCGACGTCGATGGCGTGGTGGACCATCGCGCGTTCGAGCACGTCCTTGTTGTCGACCCCAATAACCAGGCTGCGAGGCCACAGCTGCCTTGCCGCTAGGGCAATTGAGCCGCCGATTAGACCCAGCCCGACGACTGCGACCTTCTCGAAGATCGGCGGACTCGAGTCATCACCGGGTTGAATCACCGGCAGCTGGCGGCTCGTTTCTGACATGAGATGTCGCGGGTGGCCTAGGTCCCCCACCCACGGCGCGGGATGGGCTCGACACAAACGCTGCGACCGATCGCCGGCGCGATGATTCGCACCTCCGACATCAGCCGTTCAAACTGCTCCGGAAACAGCGACTGCGCACCATCGCTGAGCGCCTGGTCCGGATCGGGATGGACCTCAATGATCAAGCCATCGGCGCCCGCGGCGACCGCCGCCCGCGCCATCGGCGCCACCTTGTCGCGAATACCAATGCCGTGACTGGGATCCGCCACAATCGGAAGATGACTGAGCTTGTGAATCACCGGAATCGCAGAGATGTCCAGGGTGTTACGCGTATAGCTCTCGAACGTCCGAATGCCCCGCTCGCACAGCACCACATTGGCATTGCCGCCCGAGAGCACGTACTCCGCGGAGAGCAGCCATTCTTCAATCGTGGCTGAGATGCCGCGCTTGAGCAGCACCGGCGTCTGCGTCTTGCCGAGCTCTCGTAGCAGCGTGAAGTTTTGCATGTTCCGCGCGCCGACCTGCAGCATGTCGACGTACTTCAGCATCAGCTCGATCTGGCTGAGATCCATCACCTCGGACACGAGCTTGAGATTGTGGCGGTCAGCTGCCTCACGGAGGAATCGCAGCCCTTCTTCGCCGAGGCCCTGGAAGCTGTACGGCGAGCTTCTCGGCTTGAAGGCGCCGCCCCGAAGCATCTTTGCACCGGCCTTGCTGACCGCCGCGGCGGCGGCCTCGACCTGCTCTTCCGTTTCGGCCGAACAAGGTCCGGCGACCACGATCACCTCGTCGCCGCCGATCCGCAGGTCGCCAATCGACACGACCGTCTTCTCCGGCTTGAACGTTCGGCTGGCCAGTTTGTACGGCTCGGTAATTCGCAGCACCTCGTGGACACCATCCATGACCTCGATCAGGCGGGTGTCAAAGCCACGCTTGCCGCCCACGGCGCCCAACACGGTCTTCAGGGCCCCCGTCGAGCGATGCACGTCAAAGCCCTTGTCGACCAACGTGGCAATCACATGCTGGATCTGGTCTTCCGACGCTCGTTCTGCCATGACTATCACCATGCTCGTTGCCTCCATCTCACCGGGGTCGCTCTGACTCCGGATCTGTATTCTGGTCTGGCTCCCGGTTGTCCGATCCGCGTTCCAACCGGCGGTTCTCGTCGATAATCCGCTCGAAGAGACGGGTAATCGCGGTGCCTCCCAGAGGACCTCCATTGATTCGACGCGCGTGTTCGAGCACCGCGATCTCCCTCGCGGGCTGGTAGATCTCCAACCCCGCGGACTCTTTGAGCGTTCCGAGCTCCAGCGCATGCTGCGCGCGATCGTTCAGCAGTCGCACGATCTGTTCGTCCAGCTCATCGATTCGATCGCGCAGTTCCGCCATGCGGTGGACCAAGTCCTGTGGCAACTTGTCGCTCATCCTATCCTCGGACGTTCTGCGAGCCGTCTCGGGCGGCCGCGTCCTCATCCAGGCCGCTTCTGAGCCACCGCACGTACGCGCTTACCTCGTCCACAAGATTCTCCCCGTAGCTCGCCTTGGCGATGGTATTGACAAGGCCGCTCCCAACGACCGCAGCGTCCGCCCAACGCCCCACTTCCGCGACATGCTCGGGGCGGGAGATACCGAATCCAAGCGCAATCGGCATGTCAGTGACCTTGCGGATACGGTCCACCATGTATCGGGCGCCGTCCGCGATCGTATCCCTCTCGCCGGTCACCCCCAACCGGGAGATCGCGTACAGAAACCCCTTGCCCAACTGCGCGGCCAGGCGGATTCTGGGCTCGGTCGTCGTCGGGCTCAGCAGAAAGATCGGATCAATGTCGGCTGCAGCGGCCGCATCGCGGAGCTCGGCGGCCTCTTCAATCGGCAGATCTAGGACGAGCACCCCATCAACCCCAGCGTCGGACGCTCGCTGCATGAAGGGCTCCATCCCCATTGCCAGCAACGGATTAGCATACGTAAACACGACGATTGGTGCGCCGACTGACGGTCTCACTCGGCCGATGAGTGCGAGGCTCGACGCAAGCGTCGTCCCCCCGCGCAGCGCACGCTCGGTCGCTCGCTGAATCGCTGGGCCATCGGCGAGTGGGTCGGAGAACGGAATGCCGACCTCGAGCACGTCCGCGCCCGATCGATCTAGCGCTCGCAGGATCATGTCCGAGCGCGCTTCATCCGGGTCACCGGAGGTCACGTAAGTCACCAGACCAGTACGACGTTCTGAGCGGAGCCGATCGAACGTTTCAGTGATCCGCGACATCCGCCCCCTCCAGGCCTCCGTGCTCCTGCACCGTCGCCACGTCCTTGTCTCCGCGCCCCGACAAATTGACCAGGACGATCTGGTCTGGGCCCAACTCGCGCGCGAGCTGGCTCGCGTAAGCCAGGGCGTGCGCCGACTCCAGCGCCGGAAGAATGCCTTCGAGCCGAGCGAGCGCGCGGAAGGCAGCCAGAGCCTCGACATCGGACACGCTGGTGTACTCAGAGCGCCCGAGATCCCGGAGCCACGCGTGCTCGGGGCCGACGGCCGCGTAGTCAAGACCTGCGGAGATCGAGTGTGTGAGCTCGATGTTGCCATGCATGTCCTGAAGGACGAAGCTCCGCGTACCTTGCAGCACACCGGCCGTGCCCGTGGCAAATCGCGCGGCATGCTTGCCGGCGACGAGCGCTTCACCTCCGGCCTCCACACCGATGAGCCGAACCGCATCGTCATCGACGAAGCCGTCGAAAAGTCCGAGGGCGTTGCTTCCACCGCCCACACAGGCCACCACGGCGTCGGGAAGCCGCCCGACCGCGTCGAGGATCTGTCGCCGCGCCTCCCGTCCGATCACCGACTGGAACTCGCGAACCATAAGTGGATACGGATGCGGACCAAGGACCGACCCGAGCAGGTAGTAGGTGTCCTCGACGTTCGTCACCCAATCCCGCATCGCCTCGTTGATCGCGTCCTTGAGTGTGCGGCTTCCGGCATCGACGCCCTTGACGGTGGCGCCCAGGAGCCCCATGCGCACGACGTTAGGAGCTTGCCGGCGCATGTCCTCGGTGCCCATGTACACATCGCACGCGAGACCCAGGCGCGCACAGACGGTGGCGGTCGCAACCCCGTGCTGACCGGCGCCTGTCTCGGCTACCACGCGGCGCTTGCCCATTCGCCGCGCCAGCAACCCCTGCCCTAACGCGTTGTTGATCTTGTGAGCTCCGGTGTGGGCGAGGTCCTCCCGTTTCAAGAACATGCGCGCGCCGCCTGAATCGGCCGACAGACGCCGAGCCTCGTACAACGGTGTTTCACGACCCACGTAGTGCGTGAGCAGGTCGCCGAGCTCTGCGGCAAACGTCGGATCGGCTCGAGCCTCGCGATACGAACGCTCCAGTTGTTCGACCGGCTCCACGAGCGTCTCTGGGACGAATCGGCCGCCGTATGCGCCGAAGTACCCTCGAGCATCCGGATCGCGCCGTCCGAACATCGGTTCCGTCACAACCATTCTCCTGTCTGCATGGCCATGTTCATCGGGTGATCTCCATCGTCTTCACTGCCTGAAAGAATGCCTCCACCGCCGCGGGGCTCTTGATGCCAGGCGACGTCTCGAGCCCGGACGACACGTCGACGCCGTACGGCCGAACGGTCTCGACGGCCTCCACCACGTTTGCCGAAGTCAAGCCGCCCGCCAAAAACACGCGCCGGCGCCCCGCCACCTGGGCCGCGAGCGTCCAGTCGACCGGTCGCCCCGTGCCACCTCGACTCACCGGGTCGTGTACGTCCAATAGCACGGTGACCGCGTCGGGCAGCCGGCAGGCCGTCTCCACACTCTCCGCATCCTCGAGCGCCACCGCCTTCATCACGGGATACGGCAAGCGCTCACACAGATCGATGGTCTCGTCGCCATGCAGCTGAATCCCCCCGAGGCCCACCCCATCGGCGATCGACCGCGCTTCCGACTCCGACGGGTTGACGAACACCCCGACCGAGAGCACGTGTTCCGGAAGCGCAGCGACGATCTCGCGGGCGCGCGATGGTGTGACATACCGTGGGCTTTGGCCCCAGAACACGAAGCCGACCGCAGCGGTCCCGAGCTCGCACGCCAACTGCGCGTCCTCGAGCCTGGTGATCCCGCACACCTTGACCCGGACCGTCATGACAAGGTCTCGCGGCTCGGTTGCCCGAGCTGGCCCCTCCCCTCCAGCAGCGCGCGTAAGGCACGACCGGGATCAGATTGGGTCATCAGCGACTCACCGATCAAGAAGGCGTCATACCCGGCCCGGGTGAGCTCGACCAAATCTTGGCTCGTTCGCAGCCCGCTCTCAGCAACAGCGACGACGCCGTCTGGAATCTGCTCAACCAGAGAGAACGATGCATCGAGGTTGACCTCCAGCGTGCGAAGGTTGCGATTGTTGACACCGATGATGTCGGCGTCGCTCTCCAGCGCATCAGCCAGCTCCGGTTCGGAATGCACTTCGACCAGCGCCGCAAGACCAAGCTCGCGGGCCTGGCCAAGCAGCGCCCGAAGCGCAGGACGCTCCAGCGCCGCCGCGATCAGGAGCACCGCGTCCGCTCCAATCGCGCGAGCCTCGACGACCTGATATCCGCTGACCACGAAGTCCTTACGAAGGACCGGCAGCGTGACGGCGGCGCGCACTCGGCTCAGATCATGCGCGGTGCCGTCGAAAAACGCGGACTCCGTGAGCACCGAGACGGCCGCGGCACCGCCCGCTTCGTACAATCGCGCGATCTCGTCGGCCGCGTACTGCTTTCGTAGGACTCCGCGCGATGGCGATCGCCGCTTGCACTCCGCAATCACACGAACGTCCTTCGACGAAGTGAGGGCGTCGCGGAAGTCACTGCCGCGCGGCGACCGATCGCGCGCATCGCGCTCCAGATCCGCACGCGACCGCTCACGCTCGCGGAAGCCCACAGCGTGGCGGGTCGCCCCGACGATGGCCTCGAGTAGATCTGCCCGCCGGCCCAATCCGGTGGGCGCATCGTGAACCGGGTTGGTCTTCGTCACGAGGGCTCACCTTCCTGCGAATAGCGGACCAAACGCTCCAGGACCTGGCCGACTCGACCTTCGTCGAGCGCTGAGCCCGCTTGGCGGACACCCTCGGCCAGTGAGTCAGCGCGCCCCGCGACGACCAGACTCGCGCCCGCGTTCGCCAGCACGAAATCTCGCGCAGGACCGGGCGTGCCTGACAGGACCTCCTTTGCGATTGCGACGCTTTCGTCGAGCCCGGACACACGCACTCCATCGATGGACACTGGGGCCAGGCCAAAGTCGCTGGGATGCAGATAAAACGTCCGCAGCACGCCGCGCCGACACTCGGACACCTTCGTGTATCCGATGACGGAGATCTCGTCCAGGCCTTCGGCTCCGTGCACGACCCAGGCGTGATCCGATCCGAGCAAGCCGAGCGCCCGCGCCAGCAGATCGGTATGCTCCGGCCGGGGCACTCCGACAAGCTGCCGTGTTGCCCCCGCGGGATTCGTCAGGGGACCCAGCAGATTGAACGCCGTCCGTACACCGAGCTCGCGACGGGCGGCGCCCGCATGGCGCATCGAGGGGTGGAAGACCGGAGCAAAGAAGAACGCGATGCCCGCAGACTCGAGACACCGCTCGACCACGGCGAGTGACGCAGAGACGTTGACGCCAAGAGCCTCGAAGAAATCCGCGCTTCCACAGGCACTCGACACCGACCGATTGCCGTGCTTCGCGACCGGCACACCGCACGCCGCGACCGTCAGGGCGCTCAGTGACGACACGTTGAACGTGTTGAGCCGGTCACCACCGGTGCCGCACGTATCGAACACGTCGTCGACGGGTGATGCGAGACGCACCGACCGCTCTCGCATCGTCCGGGCAAAGCCGACGATCTCCGCGGGTCGCTCCCCTTTCATCGACAAGGCAATGAGCATCCCCGCGATCTGCGCGGGCGTCGCCCTCCCGTCCATGATCTCCACCATAGCCGCGGAGGCCTCGCCCTCGGTCAGGTCCTCTCGACGATGCAGTTTCTCGATGAGCTGGGCGAACATCACAACTCCAAGAAGTTCTTCAGCAGGCTGTGCCCCACGTCCGTCAGGATGCTCTCCGGATGAAACTGCACACCGTGAACGGGTTGCGTGCGATGGCGCACTCCCATGATCGTCGTGCCATCGGCGGTCCGGGCGCAGACCTCGAGCTCGGCTGGCCATGGCTCCGGAGCCACCACCAGGGAGTGATAGCGTCCGGCGCGGAGTGGGTTGGCCAGTCCCCGAAACACGCCACGTCCGTCGTGTCCGACATCAGAGCTCTTGCCGTGCCGCAGCACCGGTGCGGCCGCAATGGTCGCACCGAAGGCGTAGCCGATCGCTTGGTGTCCGAGGCACACACCCAGAATCGGAATCGATGCACCGTAGCGCCGGATGACGTCGACGGTGACACCGGCGTCCTCCGGTCGACCTGGCCCCGGAGAGATCACGATGCGGTCGGGACCCAGGTCCTGCACGCCGTCAACCGTAATCGCGTCGTTGCGCCGGACCGTCACGTCGGCGCCCAGCTCACCGAGGTACTGGACCAGGTTGTAGGTGAACGAATCGTAGTTGTCGATGACCAGTAGCATGACGCTGGGTGACTTAGTGTGGTGAGTGCAACAGACTAGCCGACCCCACGCGGGCCTTGTCCACTTTGCGCCATTTCGAGCGCGCGAATGAGAGCCGACGCCTTGTCGCGAGTCTCCTGATACTCCGCCGCCGGGTCGGAGTCCGCCACGATCCCAGCGCCGGCCTGCACGAACGCCTTACCGTCCTGCATCGCAATCGTGCGTATGGTGATGCAGCAGTCAAGATGCCCGGCGCAGTCTACGTAGCCCACCGCGCCCGCGTAGATCCCGCGCGGGGTCGGCTCGAGCTCCGCGATGATCTCCATCGCGCGAATTTTTGGCGCGCCCGAGACCGTACCGGCTGGAAAGCAGGCAGCAAGCGCGTCCAACCGGTCGAGATCTGTTGAAAGCTGCCCTTCCACGCGAGACACGAGGTGCATGACGTGCGAGTACCGCTCGAGCCCCATGTACTGCGGAACCCGGACCGATCCGTACTCGCAGACGCGCCCGAGGTCGTTCCGTCCGAGATCGACAAGCATCACATGCTCGGCACGCTCCTTTTCGTTCTCCTTCAGCTCCTCGGCGAGCGCTTCATCTTGTTCGACGGTGCGGCCGCGTGGCCTCGTTCCGGCGATCGGGTGGGTTTCCACCGCCCGGCCTTCCACCCGCACCAGCATCTCTGGGGACGAGCCGACGATCGACAACCCCCCGACCCTCATGAAGTACATGTAGGGCGACGGGTTGACGTAGCGGAGCGTCCGGTAGACCGTGAAGGGATCGACGGTGACATCGGTCTCGAAGCGTTGCGACAACACGACCTGGTAGATGTCACCGGCGCGGATGTACTCCTGTCCCCGCCTGACCGACGCCTCGTACGCCTCTCGCGTCGTATTCGACCGCCACTCAAGCGGGGTCGCGTCCGCCTCGCCGCTTGATGAGAGCGCACGCTCGAGCTCGCGCTCCAGAAAACGGATCTTCGCTTGAGCAAGGTCGTATGCCGAGCGCAAGTCGGCCCCGTCGTCCACATAGGCGTTGGCGATGATGAGAATTCGATGCTTCACATGGTCAAAAGCCAACACCGTGTCGAAGAGCATGAATCCGGCATCATCCGTCGCGTGCGGGGCATCCGGAGCGCTTCGCTCAGCCGGCGGCTCCCCGCGACCCGCCAATGACGGCTCGAACCATCCCGAGGCCCCATAGCCGAAGAACCCGACCGCACCACCGATGAACCGAGGCAGCTCGGGAACGTTGGGCGAACGGTATTTGGCCATGACCTCGCGTAGGACCTGCATGAACGGCTCCTCGCGGACGACGGTTCGCTCGCCTTCTTCAACGGTCGTGCGCGTACCCTGTGCCCGCAGCACCATGAAGGGGTCCTTACCCAGGAACGAGTACCGTGCGAGCCGTTCGCCGCCTTCCACGCTTTCGAATAGGAACGCGTGGTCCGCGTACTCGGCCACCTTCAGAAAGGCCGATACCGGCGTCAGTAAATCTGCCATGACCTCTCGATATACCGGCACGAGCGTGCCGTGATGCGAGAGCTCGACAAACTCGTCAAAGGTCGTTTCCGTCAACATGCACCACCTTGCTCGAGTCGACGCTCCGCGGCGACGCGAAACAGACCGGGCGAAGGGCGGACGCCCATCCACCACTCGAACTGCCGCTCGGCTTGGGCCACCAACATGCCGAGGCCGCCAATCGTGTGACAGCCCTGAGCCGACGCATCCGCAATGAGCCGCGTCACCCTTGGGTTATAGACGAGGTCGTAGACGGTCCCCCCGTCAAGGGCCTCGCCGGCGAGTGGACTGGCCTCGGCGTTGGGATAGGTTCCAATCGGGGTCGTGTTGACCAGGAGATCCCACGTGCCAGGCCGCGGCGGCCACGTCGCGACGACGCCATCCACCAGCTCCGCTACGCGATCGGCTCGCTCGGACCGCCTCGCACAGACCGTCACCGTCGCACCCTCCTGGGCGAGACCCACGGCCACGCCGCGCGCCGCACCGCCAGCGCCAAGCACGAGAGCTCGGCAGGCCGCCAAGTCGACGCGGCCCTCCTGAAGAAGAGGATCGAGGAAGCCAGGAACGTCGGTGTTTCGACCGTCCCACTGGCCCGCCTTCCAGCGCAGTGTGTTCACGGCACCAACCTTCCGACTCAGCTCGTCAACGTCGTCGACCCGCGACATGACCGACTCTTTGTACGGCGCCGTCACGCTGGCCCCTATGACCCCAAACGCCTTGGCAAACGCCGCGAAGTCATCGACGTCATGAGCCTCCATCGGTACATAGATCGCGTCGCGCCCCAACTCGCCAAACCCAGCGTTGTGCATGGCTGGTGAGAGTGAATGGGACAGCGGTGAGCCAACCACTCCATACAGCTCGGCCGCCAGACCGACATCGTGAAACCGAAACTCGCCTACCATGCGCGCCAAGTCCACTTGGCCCGGGGCAACGGCGTCGCCTGCGTAGGTCCAGCATGACCCAAACTTGTCAGGCACCACTCGCGACGGCACGCCGACCGGTCCCATCCCAATCACGACGCGGGGTGGGTCGTCTCCGGCTCCGAGATCCCGAAGCCGCACCAGTTCGGTGAGGCGCTCGACGTGAACCGCGACCTTGACGACTTCTGCTCCAGTCGCGCGCATGGCCCGATATTGCGCCTCGAGGTCGGTGGGGCACCGATCGAAGTCGTGGGTCGAAAGGACGATACGGCGGCCGTGGGTCTTGATCAACGAATGGGCATTGCCGCGCCACTCGACATCAACATAGTCGGCACCTAGCTCCAGTGCGCGCCCCAACAGCCGCAGGCGCTCCTCTTCCGAACCATCGAACTGCCCGCCCTCCCAGGTGGGCCGACACGTCACGACGACCGGACACTGCCGGTCGGCCAGGACGCCGGCCACGTCGATGTGCCGCGCATAGTCGAGGCGTAGCTCGACCATCTCGGCGCCGGCGGCGCCGTCACGTTTCGATCGAAGCTCCTCGGTCGTAGCGCCCGTGACCGTGGCGCACAGCTTTGCGTTCATGGTTCGTGTGTTCATCCACAACAAAAAAGCCTCTCCAACCGCGGGGGCTGAAGAGGCTTGTCTGTTCCTGCCTGTCTCTATCGGGTGACTACCCGTGCTTCGTGACAGCCCCTCCTGTATCCCCGCTAAACCAGTGGTACCACCACCGATATGACAGAGTGGGCCGAGACGTGGAGAGCGTGCTTTGCTGAAAACTATGGGTCGTCATGAAGCTGTTCAACGCTATCAGACGGTTCGCCGAACTGTCAATGGATTCAGCCCTTTACCTTGACCGTAACGCGTTTGGTCCGATATAAGGAACACAGACTCCTCCCCAACCATGAGAGCCCTCGCGCTACTCGTCTGCGCCCTCCTCGGAACCTTGTCTCTCGTGCAGCTTCCCGCGGAAACAGTCCGCATGCCGCTCGACGAGGTTCGCGCCGGAATGCACGGCATCGGGGTCACGGTCTTCACCGGCTCTCTCCGAGAAGAATTCGACGTGGACGTCCTCGGCGTCCTCCATAACGTGATGGGCCCGCAGCGGAATATCGTGGTGGCCCGGCTTTCAGGCGGCCCACTTGCGACCACTGGCGTCATTCAGGGTATGAGC
The DNA here is from genome assembly GCA_965216615.1 of Vicinamibacterales bacterium. Classification (GTDB taxonomy): domain Bacteria; phylum Acidobacteriota; class Vicinamibacteria; order Vicinamibacterales; family UBA8438; genus CAUZIB01. Next base: position 57,987 of record CBDCGH010000015.1, read on the forward strand.
GGCAGCCCCGTCTACATTGACGACCGGTTGCTCGGCGCGGTGTCGTACTCGTTGGGCTCATTCTCGAAGGATGCGATCGCAGGGATCACGCCGATAGACGAGATGATTGCGGAGGACTCGCAACCGATCAGCATCGCACGACGTCTGCCGCGACCGTCGCCACCGTCGGCTTCGGCGCCTGATCTCGTTCGAGTCATTAGACAGGCCTTTGCAGGCGACGTGCGCTTCGCGCACCGTCTCACCGATGTCACCGCAAGGGGCATTCCAGCGCCCGAGGCGGCCCGTCTGGGAACCCTCATGCGTCCAATCGCGACCCCTCTGGCGCTCAACGGGTTCGCGCCGGAAATGCACGATCTGTGGTCCGCCGCCGTAGCGCCGGCCGGTTTCGTGACGACCATAGGTGGCATCATGACGGCTGAGGCTCAACGCGAGGCCGAGCGCGCGCCCCTTCAGCCCGGTGACGCGGTGGGTGCGACCCTCGTGCGCGGCGATCTCACGATGTCGGGTACCGGCACCGTCACGATGGTCGAGGGCGGCCGAGTGTATGCGTTTGGGCATCCGTTCTACAACCTTGGGCCGGTCCGGTTGCCGATGACGCGCGCGCAGGTCACGGCGGTGATCCCCAGTCTTGCTATCTCGTCGAAGATCGCAGCTATCGGGGGCGTCGTCGGAACCATTGATCAGGATCGGGCGACGGGCATCTACGGAAGCCTCGGCGCTGGCCCGCCTATGATCCCGGTCCGCATTCATCTCGACGAAGAGGGCCGCGCTCTCAGCACGACGTTTGACTTCGAGGTCATCGACGACCCGGTCTTCACGCCGCTGCTGACCTATACGACCGCGCTGAACACGCTGATCACGCGGACGCGTGAGCTCGGACCGAGAACCTACACCCTGAGTGGAACCGTTCAATTGCGCAACTTGCCGCCGATCTCGGTCGGCGACGTCTATACCGGCAGCACTGCCTCGTCAGCGGCGGCTGGAGCGCTGAACGCTCCACTGACGACGCTGTTGAGCAACGAGTTCGAGCCGGTCGAGATCGAAGGCATCGAGTTCCATATCGCGTCAGTCGACGAGCCCAGGACCGCGACACTGGAGCGAGTCTGGGTCGATGCCGCTCGGCCTCGGCCCGGCGACCGAGTCCCCTTGAAGGTGCTGTCTCGCAACTATCGCGGAGCCGAGCTCGTCGAGACGCTGATGATCGATATCCCAGCGCACGTAAAGGGGCAACTGACGATCCAGGTCTCCGACGCGCCAACGTTGACCCAGCACGATCAGCGTGAGGGCCGGTCACCAGCCACGGCTGACTCGCTTGCTCAGCTAATCCGCAATCTGAATACTGCCCGTCGAAATAATCGACTGTATGTCCGACTAGTTCGATCGGATGCTGGCGCCGTTGACCAAGGTGAGCCGCTGCCGGCGCTGCCGGGTTCGGTACTGGCGGTGCTCGAAGGCAACCGCAGCAGCGGCGGTCTCGGTCGACTCGCGGAGGCCACGCTCGGGGAATGGGAGATCGCGACCGACCACTCGGTCTCGGGCTCGCGCCGCCTGACGATCGAGCTCGGACGATGACCCTATTCAAACGCCCAGCCTTCACACGGACGCTGGTTGGAGTCATCGGTACCATTGGGCTCGCCACGTTCGTCATCGTCGGTGCCGCATCACCGACGTTTTGGCGCGTGTCGACGCAGGACGAGTTTCTGAAGGGAAAGGTCGAGAATGTCTCGGTAGATGCGGTCGGACAGATTCGGCTCGGCCGCCAAACCGAGGTGGTCTACGAAACCACCGCTCCGTTTCTTTGGACCGCTGCGGCCGATGGTGATGCCGTGTGGTTAGGCAGCGGAAACGACGGGCGGGTGTTTCGCGTTGACGAGGACGGCACCGGCGCGGAGGTCTTCAACGCCGGTGAGCTCAACGCGCATGCCGTCACTCCGCTGGGCGACGGATCGGCCTATGTCGGCACCTCCCCCAACGGCGCACTGTTTCATGTGGGGCCGGAGGCGCCAGCCTCGAGCACGACGCTCTTTGATCCTGATGAACGATATATCTGGGCCATCCTTCAAAGCCCGCGCGACGGCGCATTCGCCGGCGACGTCCTCGTGGCCACCGGAGACCCAGGACGCATCTACCGAGTCGACAGTACCGGTGACGCCACGCTCTTTTACGACACCGAGACGACCCACGTGATGGCGCTCGCGTTCGACGACCGCGGCAACCTCCTCGCGGGCACCGGATCTCCGGGTCAGGTGTTCCGGATCGCGCCGAATGGCGAGGCTTTCGTCGTCCTGGACAGCACGTTGGACGAAATCCGCACCATCCGTCTGGCTGCCGACGGGAGCTACTATGCCGTCGGCGTCACCCAGTCGCCTGGCGGCGCGAACGGCGGGTCCGCGCCCGTGTCGACGTCATCCGCCACCAGCACCTCGACGTCGGCAACGGTCGTGGCGACGGCCGCCAGCTCATCCTCGGACGCCAGTTCGACCACCTCAACGTCCGCGAGCAGCGGGTCCGGCCGTCAGGCAGGGGCCGTGTACCACATCCAGGCCGATGGGGTCTGGGACATCGTCTGGCGCTCTTCGACTGACGCGCCGTACGACGTCGCCCTCGCCGGCGACGACGCTGGTGGCATCCTCATTGGCACCGGTGGCAACGGCAAGATTTTTCACGTGGTCGAGGAACCCCAGCGGGTCGTGCTGCTCGCGCGCGCCGAAGCTCAGCAGGTCACAGCGTTCGTGTCCGGTCCCGGCGGTGCCACCTACTACGCGACCGCCAATCCCGGGAAGCTCTTTCGATTGTCGCCGGTCCACGCGACCAACGGAACCTACGTGTCGGATGTCCACGACGCGTCGACCGTATCGACGTGGGGCACTCTGCGATGGCACGCGACGACGCCCGCCGACACGTCAGTTCGACTGTTCACGCGCACTGGCAACACCGAGACTCCGAACGAAACGTGGAGCAAGTGGTCCGATCCGTACGACGACGCTGCCGGTTCACAGATCACAAGTCCGAAGGCGCGCTATGTTCAGTGGAAGGCCGAGCTCAGCGGTGCTGACGACGCGCTGTCACTCCGATCGGTGACGACCGCCTATCTGCCCAGGAACCTCCGCCCGCAGCTCACCGCGCTGACGGTTCACGAGCCCGGCGTGGTCTTCCAGCAGCCTTTCTCCGGCACCGATCCACCGATCGCCGGACTGGGTGACAGCGCTGAAGCGCGCGCGGCGGCGGAAGGCGTCGCCGAATCCCAGAACTCGATGGGCCGGCGGGTGTTCCGCAAGGGACTCCAGGCGTTCGTCTGGACCGCGGACGATGGCAACAAGGACGACCTGGAGTTCGACGTCCTGTATCGATCAGAGCTCGATGAGACCTGGCACCCGCTCGCCACGCGCTTGCGCGAGACCGTCTTTACCTGGGACACAACATCGGCTCCGGATGGCATGTACGTCGTCCGAGTCGTGGCGTCGGATGCACCGTCCAACGCGCCCGGAGCGGCGCTTTCTGGGTCACGCGACACCACTCAGTTTGCCATCGACAACTCGGCACCGACGGTCACGGTCGACGCCCTGCGAACCGAGGGTGACGACCGTGTGACAACCTTCGTCGTCGCAGACCAGCACTCGCCCATCCGACGGGTCGAGTTTTCTTTCGACATGGAGCGTTGGCAGGTGGTATATCCGCTTGACGGGATTCCCGATGCCCAGACCGAACGGTTCGAGCTCCGAACCTCTTCGGCCGACGGCGATCGTCTCGTGCTCCGAGCCACTGACACGATGGGCAACACCGCCACCGCGTCTACCCAGTAGCGCGCGACCTCCACCGATCAAGTCTACCGGGAACCCGGTTGTTTCCTGCTACCATTGGGCCGCATGCGTCGATCCATCCTTGGGGGCTTGGTGTTGCTGGCGGGGATGGCTGGAGTCTTCGTCTACAACGGCGTCGCCACCGAGGGGGAGTTTCAGCGGCTGATCGCCAAAGGGGATCGCGCTGGCGCAGCCGGTCAAGGGTTCGCCGCGATTGAAGCGTACAGTGGGGCACTCGCGCTGAACCCCGACTCCATGGCCGTGTACCTTAAGCGCGGAGAGACCTATCACGCGCAGGGCGATCATCAGACTGCCCGTCGCGACCTTTTGATGGCGGCGCAGCTCGACCCCTCGGCCACACGCCCACACGAGCGTCTCGGCGACGTGTCGATGGCGTTGGACGCCTTCGACGACGCAGCGGAACACTATGGGCAGTTCGTGAGACTAGACGATCAGAATCCTCACGTCCTCTACAAGCTGGCCCTAGCTCGACAGGGCTCCGGCCGGATCGCGCGTGCGGTTCCCTTACTCCGGCAGGCCATCGCCCTCAACGCATCGCTTGCCGAGGCGCACTATGTGCTCGGCCTCTGCCTGCGCGAGCAAGGCCGTCTCGAGGAAGCGCGCGCCGCACTCGAGCAGGCCATCGAGCTCTCGCCAGGTTTGCTACAAGCGCGGGAGGCGTTATCGGTGATGCATCGCGCGCGCGGAGACCGGCGCGGTGAGCTCCAGCAACTCGATGCGCTGGCAGCCCTCGATGGTTCGAATCCTTCGCGGCACATCGCCAGGGCATTGGCACACGCCCGCGCCGGACGATCGGAGACGGCCGTGCTCGCACTCAGTGAGGCGTCCGAACAGCACCCGGACGACGCGGCGCTTTCTACCGCCCTTGGACAAGTCTGGCTCGCCGCCGCCGAGGGCGCCGGAGACCAGGTCGCGCTCGCCAACGCTCTGGCGGCATTGCGGTCGGTCCCGGTCAGCTCCGCGACGAGCCACGCGCTCACCTTGCTCAGTCGCGCGCTGCGCCTGAACGGAAACACGGACGAGGCGCGCCAGATGCTGCGTCTGGCCGTTTCGCGCTACCCGATTACGCCCGCTGCGCTCCTTCAGCTTGCGAGGCTCGAAGCGGACGCCGGCAACCGGGATGCGGCCAGCCGACTCACGCGGCGCCATCGCGTGCTGACCGAGCGTCCAGACCGAGCGTCACCCCCAACGGGCTGAGTCCCGCGGTCCATGCTCAACGGCCTATTCATCGTTGTCTCGCTCGCTTCGGTGCTCCTCGCCGCGTATACCGGCCAAATGCAGGCCGTCACCGACGCCATGCTCGTGTCGGCGCGCAGCGCCGTCGACCTCGCGATCGGCCTCATCGGGGTGATGGCCTTTTTTCTCGGCTTGATGCGGGTGGCGCAGGATGCCGGGTTTACCGCCACGCTCTCGCGCATTGTGAGCCCCTTCATGCGGCTGCTGTTTCCGTCGGTTCCAGCCGGGAGCCCAGCAATGAGCGCGATGGTTATGAACATCTCGGCCAACATGCTCGGTCTCGGTAACGCGGCGACGCCCTTCGGAATCAAGGCGATTGAGGAGCTCGACAAGTACAACTCGAAAAAGGGCACCGCCACGAACGCGATGGTCCTGTTCCTCGCGATCAACACCGCCGGCTTGGCGGTCCTACCGTCTGGCGTCATCGGCGTACGCGCCGCCCTCGGGTCGGCCGATGCCGCGGGCATCTGGTTTCCCACGTGGTTTGCCAGCGGTTGTGCGACGCTCATGGGCATCACGGCCGCCATCCTGTTTTCCAGGCTCCCTCGGTACCGCGCCACGGAGCCTCCACTCATTGAATCGTCTCTTACAGCTCCGGAAGACGATGCTGGTACGACCGTCGCGGGGTCGCCGAGACCGGACGACCCGCCGTCAGTCGTGCCTGTTCGGCGGTGGATGGGGTACCTCTTCTGGCTGGTCTTCGCTGGCCTCGCGGCGCGCGATCTGCTCACCCGGTTGGGCAGCGAATCCGCGGGGGATGTCCTCCGCGACATGCTCTCATTCTGGGCCCTCCCCTCTCTTGTTGCCGTGGTTACGCTGTATGGATGGGCCAGAGGGGCGCACGTCTACGACTCGGTCGTTGAGGGCGCCAAAGAGGGCTTTCAAGTGGCGCTTCGGATCATTCCGTTCCTCGTAGCGATTCTCGTCGCGATCGGGATGTTCCGGGCTTCAGGAGGGCTCGAGCTCATGGTCACCGTGATCTCACCGGTCACCGCGCTCATCGGCATGCCCGCCGAGGCACTGCCGATGGCTCTGCTCCGGCCTCTCAGCGGATCGGGGGCTTTGGGCGTCGCTTCAGACGCCATGACGACGCACGGCCCTGATTCGCTGATCGGGTACATGGTCAGCACGTACCAGGGCAGTACCGAAACCACCTTCTACACCCTGGCCGTCTACTTTGGCGCGATCGGTGTGAAGACGACGCGCCACACGGTGCCCGCCTGTCTACTTGCCGATGTGACGGGCATACTCGCTGCAACCTTCATCGTGAACCTGATGTTCGGCTGAGCTCGGACGTCGCTACCCGTAGGCCACACCCGGGTACAACAGATTCACGGCAAGCAGCCAGAGTGGCTGAAACACCGACGGAAACAACTGCCACGCGATGATGATCCCGAGCCACGCCAGCGCGGGCTGCCCCCACACGAAGTGCTGATACCGGGCGGTCATGCGGTCGTCCAGCAGCAACGGGACCGCACCGCTGCCGTCCAACGGAGGCACGGGGATCATGTTGAAGATCGCCAGGAGCAGATTGAGCGAGAAGACTACGCTGACCAGGAAGGCCACGCCTCGCCACAACCCCGGTGACGAAGCCGTCACGACTTCATCGAAGCTCACCGCGGCTGGCGCCCCGAATACGCCGAACGCCACCCCAAACCGGATCACGACAGCCGAGAGGACTACGAGGACAAGGTTGCCGCCAGGCCCGGCCAGCGCCATCCAGGCCGCGCGTCGCGGGTACCGCATCGCCCAGTGGGGATCGTATGGCGCGCTGGCAAACCCGAAGGGCCAGCCCGACAGCGCCACCGAGATGAGCGGCAGCGCCACCATACCGAACGGTTCCCGTTGGATATGCGGTCGTGGGTCGAGTGAGACCTGGCCACCGTGGTATGCCGTTCGGTCGCCACCCCGCATCGCCGCCCAGGCATGCCCCGCTTCGTGGAACGTGGTCGAGAAGAGAAAGACCACGTAGTACACCAGCCCACTCCCTAGGTCTGACAAGTCACGGGATTATAGACCTCACGTTCCGCTCGCAGAGGCCATAAAATGAAGGCGTGCGGATACCCCATCTCCGCCGATGGACGTTCGTCGCCGGCGTGGCGCTCATCCTGGCGGGCGCCGGCAGCGGGCTGTTCTCACAATACCAGGGGAGGCAGACAGCTCGGGAGAGTCTGGCTCTCGTCGAGGCCCTCGAGCTCGGTCCCGGCAGCCGAGTCGCCGACGTCGGAGCGGGTCAGGGACGTTACACGGTCGCGCTTGCGCGAGCACTGACCCCCGGCTATGTCTTTGCGACGGAGATCGACGTTGAGAATCTCGCCGCGATTGAGCGATCCGTCGCCGTGGCCGGCCTGAGCAACGTGACGCTGCTCGAATCGCGGGACACGGACACGGGTCTCCCTCCTGCCTGCTGCGATGGCATCTTCTTGCGGCACGTGTATCACCACCTCACGGAACCAGAGGCGATCGCGGCCGACCTGCTCGCGGCGCTTCGCCCGGGCGGACGACTGGCCATCATCGACTTCGTGCCCGGACGATGGCTCTCACGCTTCGTGCCGGTTGCAGGAGTGCCCGGCAATCGTGGCGGCCACGGCGTACCGCCCGCGGTCGTCATCGACGAGCTGACCGCTGCGGGTTTCACGCTCGAGCGACGAATCGATGACTGGAGTCGACAATCCTACGGCCTGATCTTCGTCCGGCCCGACGGTGTCGACGACGCTACGCGCTAGCCTCTCGGATCTTCTTGTCACGCGCGTTGGCTAGCCTCGCCAGGTCGCGCTGGAAATGCTCCGCGAGCTCTCGCTGCGACTCGGGATCGGCCACCGCCAGCCGAGATGAATCGTAGAGGATCCGGCACTCGGCAACCTTCGCCTCGTAGTCCCGGCGGGCGTCGGAAATCGCAGATTTCTGATCGTCGGTCAGTACGCGCGCCTCGACACCGGACTCCGCGTCCTGTCGCTGTAGCTTCTCCATCGCCAACTCAACGGCGCTCTTCGGTGGGGTGTCAGACACGGTTCCTCCTGATTGGGATGACCTCGGGCCAAGCCTCGCTCTACGCCAATTCCTCGATACGGCCGATACCAATTGCAGATGCTCAGCGAGGCCGACGTCGAGACGCTCGCGACAATTCTGACCGAGGCGCAATGGCTAGCCGGCTCCGGCGAGCCTCGCGACCAGATCGAGCAATGGACGCGTCGCTCACTACACGAGCGCCTCACTCAGCTGCCGCTGACGACGGGCCGCGCCCTACTCTGCGGCACAACGCCGCACCGAGACTGCCACACCGGCCCCAAACGGCCGAGGCCGTGACGACCTCCACCGTCATGACCTCTTTGACCAGCAGCCCCTCCTTCGCCTTCTTCCCCGCGACGCTTCCGTACCCCAGCGCCCGCACGAGCGCATTGACGAGCAGGTCACGCTGACTGACGATGCCGACGAGCCGCCCGTCCTCATTCAACACCGGCATGTGTCGAACGACGTTCTCGGTCATCAGGTCATCGGCCGCCGTCAACACATCGTTGCGGCCAAGGGTCACGACATCCCGGCTCATGAGGTCGGATACGCAAGCCATCGAGATCTGCCCCCAGTAAGCGCTCTTTACCGGCGGTCCTGGAGCTTGGCCAGCAAGCGCAGGATCTCCAGATAGAGCCACACCAGCGTGACGAGCAGCCCGAACGCACCGTACCACTCCATGTACTTGGGCGCGCCGCGCTCGACACCCTGCTCAATGAAATCAAAATCTAAGACGAGGTTGAGAGCCGCGATCACGACCACGAACACACTGAACAGAATGCCGAACGTCCCGCTGGAATGGATCAGCGGCACGCTCACGCCAAAGAAGCCCAACACAATGCTGACGAGATAGACCAAGGCGATGCCGCCGGTCGCGGCGACCACCCCGAGCTTGAAGTTTTCGGTCGCCCGGATCACACCGGAGCGATAGGCCATTAGCAGCGCTCCGAGCGTGCCGAACGTGAGAAACACGGCCTGACTCACGATCCCGGGGTACGACGTTTCGAACATGACGGAGATGCCGCCGAGCGCCACACCCTCGAGCGCGGCGTACAACGGCGTCGTAACCGGTGCCCACGTCTGCTTGAAGACGGTCGCCATCGCGACAACGAAGCCCCCGATGAAGCCGCCCATCATCAGTGCGGTGAGCCACGGATCAGCCACACCGCGATTCCACGTGTAGCTGGCCGTTGCCAGCAAGATGACCAGCGACAGGGCCGTCTTGTTGACCGTGCCGCTCAAGGTCATCGCCTGCGAGCTGTCCCCAACCGCGGGGAATCCCGAGAACGTACTGTCGCCCAGCGCCGGATTCCCAGACCTGAACGTTTGTGCGTAAGCCATCGGTCTCCTAGTTCACATAAGATGCGTCTCACTGCATTATACGGGGTGGAAGTCGATGTCTAACCATCGTGACGCACAGCGCACGGCCGTGTCGCGACGAGACCTGCTGCGGACCGGCAGTGCGGCGGTCGTCGGAGCGAGCCTCGGATGCGGGCCGGTCCATCAGGCCAGTCAGGCTCCACCCTCCGCCGTGTCCCCGCGGTTCGAGCTCGAGGAATTCACCCTTGACCAGCTCCAAGATGGCATGCAACGAGGCGTGTGGAGCGCGCGAACCGTTGCCGAGGCCTACCTTGCCCGAATCGATGAGTTCGATGCTCGAGGACCAGCCTTGCGTGCGGTGCTCGAAGTGAATCCCGACGCGCTCAGCATTGCGGACGAGCTCGACCGCGAGCGACGGGAGACCGGGCCACGAGGGCCGCTTCACGGGGTACCCGTGCTCCTAAAGGACAACATCGACACCGCCGACCGCATGACCACGACAGCCGGATCGCTGGCACTCGTCGGTTCGATCGCGGAGGCGGACTCGGCTGTTGCCGGGCGCCTGCGTCGTTCCGGAGCGGTACTACTTGGAAAGGCCAGTCTCAGCGAATGGGCAAACTTCCGGTCCATTCGGTCGTCCAGCGGCTGGAGCGCACGAGGTGGTCAGTGTCGAAACCCGTACGCGCTGGATCGCAATCCCTGCGGATCAAGCTCCGGATCGGCGGTCGCTGTCGCGGCGAACCTCGCGATGATTGCAATCGGAACTGAAACGGATGGATCGATTGTATGTCCCGCCTCCGCCAATGCCCTCGTGGGTATCAAGCCCACAGTCGGCCTCGTGAGCCAGGCGGGCATCGTTCCCGTCGCGCATAGCCAGGATACCGCCGGACCCATGGCACGAAACGTTCGCGACGCGGCGCTCACGCTCGCAGCGATCGGCAGCGATGAGGCTTGGCAGGCCAACCAAGACGGACAGATGACGAGCCTAGAAGCCACCCTCGGGTCCGTGCTCGATCCGGACGGCCTCCGCGGGGCGCGCGTCGGCGTGGCGCGGCGGTTCTTTGGATATCACCGACACACCGACCGCGTGATCGAGGACGCGCTCGATATGATTCGCCAGGCTGGTGCGACCGTGGTCGATCCCGTCGAGTGGCCATCGGCTCCGATGTGGAACGCCGTCGAACGCGAGGTCTTGCTCTACGAGTTCAAGAGCGATCTCGACGCCTACTTAGGCACGCGGGGGCCAGACGCGCGAGTGCGATCGCTCGACGACGTCATCGCATTCAACGAGCAGCACCGGGACCAAGAGATGGCGTTCTTCGGCCAGGAGCTGTTCTACCAGGCGGCCGCGAAGGGTCCTTTGACCGAGCCTCGATACCTCGCCGCGCTTGGCGCCAATCAGCGATTGGCGAGGGAGGACGGGATTGACCTCATGATGGATCGATACGAGCTTGATGCCCTCGTCGCGCCCACGGGTGGACCGGCCTGGACAACCGACCTCATCAACGGCGACCACGTCTCTGGAGGCAGCGCGCGTCCCGCGGCAACCGCCGGGTATCCGCATATCACCGTTCCGGCGGGTGACGTGTTCGGCCTGCCGATTGGTTTGTCGTTCTTCGGGCGCGCGTGGAGCGAGCCGACGCTGATCCGTCTCGCGTTTGCGTTCGAGCAGCTGACTCAGAACCGCCGTCCGCCGCGCTTCCTGGAGACGGTCGAGTTGCCGCTGCGGGGTGAGGACTAGCTCCGTTCTGCCCAGCCGCACGATTCGGCCGTCGCCCCAACGGCCTCGTCGGCGCCCCACAGGCTGAAGTCGACGGTGACAGGTCCAGCCACATAGTGGGTATACACCAACTCGAGCGAGTCTGCCGTCGATAGCTTCTCCGCGACGCCTCGCGGATCGGTTGCAAACAGCGTTCGCTGGTCGTCTGACGCGACCCAGAGCTGGACCTGCTCGGTGGCGCCGTCGAGCGTCATCCTCATCATGTGTCCCGAGGTTTGGGGGTCGATGATCGCGGTGCCGCCCGTGGTGAGATGTACTTCGGTCTCGCCAGCGGCACAACTGACCCCAAGTGTTGGCCGAAACCGACCGTTGGCAAACGGAACGTCACCATTCGCGGCCAGCTCGAACGCAGTCACGCCGCCGGCCGCGTCGGCCCAGGCGGGCTGCCTCCACATCGATGGCCCGACTGCTGGGGTCTTGGATTCGGCGGGCGGGGGCGCGGCGCCCATTGCGGCAACCGCCACACCGTCATCCGTTGCATCCGAGTCTCCCATGGAGAGAAAGGCGATCAGCCCAGCTGCCGCCAGGACAACCACGGCAATGACACCCACGACCAGGCCCACCAACGGCCGAAGCTTGTGCGTGACCTCGGCTTGGCTCTTCGCTTCGTCCTGATCTCCCTCCGGAGTCTGCGGCGCAGCTGGCTCATCGGACTGGCTTGGAGCCGAGTCCTCCGTGGCCTGTGGCACGTCCGGGTGCTCCGGGGGCTCCGGGGCAGCCGGGGCCGCCGGTTCCGGAGCTGGCGTGTCCCAGCCGCCGCTGGCGACGAACGGCGGTGACGAAAACTCACTACTGTCGGTTGGCGCGGATGTCGAGTGCTCTCCGAGCGGCGGCGCTGCGTCCACCGACGGTTCTGACACTGGCGCGTCCCAACCGCGAACAGCCGAGAATGGACGTGAAGGGGAATCGCTGGGTGCCATTCCGGCTAGTAGTTGCAAGTGCTACACCACATCCCCGATCTCGCACTACGACATGATGCGGCACGCGCCTCCACCACGCCGAAATCACCATTCTGTAGGCGAGTGACAGAAGCGTAAGCTCGGTCCGCTTCCTACACGGCTCTGAGGTCGTAGCAGAGTAGCCTCGGCGGACTGCCGGTCACGGTGTCCCTCGCGTTCTGGGTGACGTACAGCAGCCCCCGGCTGAGCACCGGCAGTGTCCAGGATTCCCGCGCCGCGAAGAGCCACGCCCGCGATACCTCCGTGTAACCCTCGGGCGTGAGATCCATCCAGAGCAGATGCCCGAACTCTCCCAGGCAGAGGAACTGCCCGTCGACAGCCAGCAAGGACCCACGCGCCGTTCCGAGGGTCGCCTCTCGGACTCGCCCAGCTTGCGTCATCGTTTCCGTCCACGTCGGCACCTCGCGCCACACCACGCGACCCGAGGCCGCTTCGATGCACGCAAGCGACGCGTCGCCCTGATTCCGTCCATCGAAGCCGTACAGGTATCCGTCACGATGGATGGCGGTATTGAAATGTAGGGCGAAGTTCGGTGATTCCCAGACCACACGGGGCGTGAAGTCGGGTCGCACCTCGACGAACATCCCACCAGTTCGATAGCTCGCGGAAATGAAGACCCCGTTTCCGAAGACGACCGGGCACGAGGCGTTGACCGATTCGTACGTCCGGCTTCGGTGGGGCACCTCGAAGTCGACTGCCCCATTCGCTGGATCCAGGGACAGTAGCCCGCCAGTCGGTGGGTTCGACTCTCCACCGGCAAAGACAAACACGCGACGTCTGTTGTGAATGGTGGCCGGGACCGGCGATGCGTAGCTCGGTCCCCAGCTGCCCGCTCGCCACGCCTCTCGACCGGTCTCCAGATCCAAACCCACGACACAGGCACCTCGTGGCCCACCGACGTTAACGACCAGCACCCCGCTCTCCACGAGCGGCGTCGATGCCGTACCGAAGAAATCCTGCGTGACTTCGTAATCGGTCTGGAGATCGCGGGCCCAGACCATGTCACCCGACTCGAGGGCGAGGCAGTGCAGCGTCCCCTCGGCTCCAAGCGTAAAGACACGGTCTCCGTCAATGACCGGGCTCGACCGCGGCCCATCGTTGTACCCGTACCGGTCACGGTACGAGGTGGGGTAGCCGAATCGCCATTGTCGCGAGCCAGTGTCTGGATGGAGGCACTCGACCACCTCTTCGTCGGCCAGACGATGCACGAAAAGGAGTCGGTTCCCAGCGATCGCTGGCGAGGTATACCCGCTACCCTTGCTGAGCTCCCAGATGAGTGGGGGAGGTAGATCCTTGCGGAGGGGCGTCTCTAGCGAGACGCCGTTGTGGGACGGTCCCAGAAACGCGACCCAGTTCTGGGTCACCGCGGTGGGCGCCAGCGGCGCCGGCGCACGGTGCTGGATCGCCTGCGGATCGGCGGTGCCCGACGGCACCGCCTGAGCCATCAACGCTTGCAGCAGCGCGCGTCGGGTCAGCAGTGGCATCGCGGCTCCGTGTCATCCGAACGAACCGGCCGCTGCGCGTGACGCACACCGACGCACGCTACTTGCCGGCCTCGCTCAATTCCTCCATGCGCGCACCGGCGAGAATGTTGAAGAGACCGTAGTTGCCTTCGTGACAGGCATACTCGTACATCGGTACATCAGTCCGCAGCATCTCGACAGATGCCGTCCACGAACTCGTCCATGTCTCCGGATCAGTCACCGTGAATTGATATTCCAGGGTGTCGGCGTCGACGCGGGTCAAGCGCTCCACCAGCGTCATGTTCTCGCTGGCACCCCGCCACCGCCGCTGATTGTCGTGATCGTTGAAGCTCGCCGTCTCGATGACCAGCGTATCGCCCTCCCAGTGGGCGCGCGAATCTCCGGACCACTGCGGAATACCCTCGCCGAGCTCTGGCCGGCCGTCCAACGGAATGATCCGGGCATTGTGGACCATCTCGTTCAGGATCGCGACGTACTCGGGCGTTTGGAAGAACTGCATGTTCTGGTTGTAGCCGCCCGGCGTGATGGGGGGTCCCGCATTGAATCCCATGATGCATCGATCGGGGTTACTCAGGTCTGCGTATGACTCGTCGTCCCCATCGCTGAACGATCCGCGACGTGCCGCTCTCGCCTGCCCGGCTTCCGTCATGGCCGGAAGTCGTCCGTTCGGCGGATCCAGGATCAGCGACGTACGCCTGGTCCCGACCACCCTGGTGCCGCGATCCATCCAGAAGTTGTTGTACGCGCCAACATTCTTTCCGCTCTCGGCTTTTCTCGCCGGCGCGTTGAGCAACTCGCTGTTCCGGTTGATGACGTCCTGCTCGCGCTTCACCGCTTCCTCTTCGGTCAAGAACTCTTGATCGCCGAGATCTTCTGGCCGCTGCAAGGGGGTGATGGTCCGGAAATCCCAAATCCCTTGGAGATCGGGGCTACCCCACGCGGTCCGCGGCACGGCGGACTGCGCATTGGCAGGCACGACCCCACTGGCGACGACCACGGCGATGGCAACCACGAACGCCACTCCACTACACGCAAGTACTCGACTGCTCATCCCAACCCTCCCATGACTCGCTGACTCACTGACTCGCTCTTCGCGCCGGACCCGCAAACCGTTCTATCGTCGCAGGATACCCTTGCGACCGATCTTCTGTCGAGCGAGCCAGATCGCTCGCTAGATCTGGCCGATCGCCCACAAGGCGTAGACAGCGGCCATTGCCGCCACCCCGTTCACGAGCGTCACACCGCCGTAGGACAAGAGCGCCGCCTTCAGCGACATGCGCGACAGTGACGCGCATACCCAGAAATAGCTCGAGTTCACGTACTTGATGATCATGGACCCGGCGGCGCCCGCCAGCATCGTGGCCTCCGGACTCAGACCCAACGTATCCATCATCGGCGCGGCGACCGACGCGGCCGTAATCACGCCAACCGTGGTCGATCCGGTGATCATGTTGCCTGCCACTCCGAGCACGAACGGCAGAAAGATCGCCGGCAGTCCGGTGGCGGCAACCCCG
The DNA here is from genome assembly GCA_965216615.1 of Vicinamibacterales bacterium. GTDB lineage: Bacteria > Acidobacteriota > Vicinamibacteria > Vicinamibacterales > UBA8438 > CAUZIB01. The sequence goes on from CBDCGH010000015.1 coordinate 73,110, forward strand.
TCGGCGATGGCATCGACGGCCGGCGTCTCGCGCAGAATCTGACTGAGCGCCCCGCCCAGGCCGGTCACCATGATGATCATCGCCGATGCGCGCAGCGCATCTTCGACCCACTTCCCGGTGCGGTCCTTCGCTTGATCAGTCGTCGTATTCCGATAGGCCAGGAGCACGCCGATCCCCAAAGCCACAACTGGCCACCCCAGGTAGAGCATCGCCAGGTTGACCGGATGGTCAGGTGGCAGAGCCAGGGCCGTCACGCTTTGCCCAGCTATCAACCCGAGCGGGATCAAGATCGGCGCATAGGCCCGCCAGGTTGACGGCAGCTCCGATTCGCGGCCGCGCTCGGCGAACGACTGGCCCACAAACTCCTCCGACGGCGGCGACTCGATGTAGGGCCCGGCAAGGGTCGCGTACAGCCAGCCCGCCAGCGACGCGATCAAGGTGACCAGTCCTCCGTACAGAATGACCTTGCCGACGTCGGCCCCCACGAGCGCAACCGCGGCCAGCGGCCCCGGCGTAGGCGGCACCATGGCATGGGTAAGCTGCATCGCTCCGACCAGACCCGTTGCCATCACGCTCATGCTCAAACCGCTCTTCAGCGCCGCCGAGTGCACCAGGGGGTTCAGAATGACGTATCCGACGTCGGAGAAGATCGCCAGCCCAATCACGAAGCCACTCAGGGTCAGTGCAAGCGGCATCCTCTGCTCGCCGACCAATCTGATCATCGAAAGGGTGATTCGCTCGATCCCGCCGGTGTGTTTCAGCGCCTCGGCGAGCAGCGACCCGAGCACGATCACCACCGCAATGCTTTGAACCGTACGTCCGAACCCCTGCTCGAACGCGTTGATAAAGGCCTCGCGATCGACGCCGGGGATCAGCGCGAACAGGACGATCGGGACCAGAAGCGCGAGAAAGACATGCCAGCTGAAGCGCGTGATCAGCAGGAATAGCAACGCGACGACGGCCACGAGGCCGGCAATGGCGACGAGTGCGCTTTCAGTGATCATCGCGGGGTCGCGTACCCCATGATCTTGGGATTTTGATCGGACAGACTATCGACCACGGCCTGTGTCACCACGTTGGAGAAGAGGTTCCGCACACTCAGGTGGTCGTACGGCTGGAGCTGAAACATCAGGATGCCAATCAGATCCTCGACCGGGTCAGCCCAGTAGTACGTGCCGTAGGCCCCACCCCACATGTAGCTCCCGATCGAGAGCGCGTCCTTCGCTTCGGCCGGGTTGAGTACCACACCAAACCCGAGGCCGAACCCATAGCCGTCTCCTCGATTGTAGACTGGCTTACCCGCCCCGATGTGGTTGGAGATCATGTTGTCGACCGTCATCCGACCGATCACGCGCACGCCGTTCAACTCGCCTCCATTCGCGATCATCTGCGCGAACCGATAGTAGTCGGCAGCGGTTGACTGCAGCCCGGCCACCCCTCGGAACATCCCCGGGCCGACTTGATACACCGGGGTCGTCTTCGGGGTGATCCCACCGTTGCCATCTGGCTGATAGACCAGCGCCACCCGAGAGATCTTCTCTGCTGGCACGTGATAGGTGGTGTCGTCCATGTCGAGCGGCGTGAAGAGACGCTCTTGCAGGAAGACGCCAAGCGACTGCCCCGAGATCTTCTCCACGAGCGCCGCCACGAAGTCGGTCGAATCCCCGTACCGCCACTCGTCGCCGGGGTGGAATGCTGCTGGAATCACCGCGGCATGCGCCACCTGCTCCGCCAGGGTCGGCCAGCCCTTGCCCTGATTGGTCACGGCCGTCAGTTGTTCCTCGCTCAATCCCTGCCGATTCGGATTGAGCGTGAGGCCGGACGTGTGGGTCAGCACGTGTCGGACGGTCACGGGGCGTGCCTCAGGGACCAGGTGCGAATGCGTCTCGTCGATCGCGACGCGAACCTGATGGTCGGCGTACTCCGGCAGCCACTTCGCGATCGGATCATCGAGCAGGAATCGCCCTTCTTCGAACAACAGCATCAGAGCCGTCGACACGACCGGCTTCGTCATCGACATCAAGTTGAAGATCGTGTCGCGAGTCATCGGCACGTCGTTCCCCTTGTCGCGCCAGCCCTGAGCCTCGAAGTGCACGACCTTCCCGTTCCTCGCCACGAGGGTCACGGCTCCGGCAATCTGGTCGGTGTCGATGTACTCCTGAATGAAGGCATCAAGTCGCTGCAACCGCTTGGCGGACATGCCGACCGAAGCGGGATCTGCGACAGCCGGGTCTTCGAGAGCCCGCGGTGACGGCATGACCAGTAGCAGCGCGACCCCCACACCACCCGCTACGACCATCCACCGGACTGACTTCATCATCATCGACTCCATGGATTCCATGCTCGCTCTCCTCGCGCTGCCGACCGTTGGCCCGACAATTCTAGTTCCGGGCGTCGTAGAATATCGGATCCATGCGACAAGCGACACCGGATCTCGTCGAGCTTCGCGCTGGCACCGCGCAGTTGGGCATCTCACCGGCCGCCGGCGGGTCGATCACCCGATACGCGACAGTGGAGGCGGGCACAACGTATGAGTGGATGCGCCCGGCGCTCGCGAACGCAATCCGAGATCGCGCCGCTGGCAGCACGTCGAGCTTTCCGATGGTGCCGTTTTCGAACCGGATCCGCGACGCGGTCTTTCGATTCCGGGGCCGCGAGATCCAGCTCGCGCAGCGGTTCGGCTCCGAGCCTCACGCCATTCACGGACACGCTCGGCAGGCTCCGTGGGACGTGGTCGCATCGACCGAGGCGAGTCTGACGCTCGAGTACCGTCACCCCGCCGATTCGTGGCCGTGGGCCTATCGCGCTGAGCAGACGTTCACCCTCACACCCTCGGCCCTCACGGTACGGTTCGCGGTCAGCAGCGAGGCGACAGACCCGATGCCTGTCGGCTTCGGCCTGCATCCGTACTTCGTCCGCACGCCGCGCGTGCGCGTCCATGCCTCGGTCGACCGCATGTGGCGCGCCGATGCGAACGCCATGCCGGAGGATCTTGTGGCGCCGCCGCCGGACCTCGCATTCGGAACCACGGGGCTGAGCCCCGATGCGACAGCACTCGACAACAACTTCGTCGGGTTTCAAGGGCGCGTGGCGATCGATTGGCCTGAGTGGAACGCCCAACTAGAAATGGCGGCTGACCCGATCTATGCCTGCCTCGTTGTCTACACCCCGTCGGGGCGAGATTTCTTCTGTATCGAGCCGGCAACCAACTGTATCGACGGGTTCAACCTAGCCGAGGACGGTCGGACCGACACCGGCCTGATCGTCCTGGAGCCTGGGGACACCGCCGCGGGCGATGTGACCTTTACGCCTCGAATACGCGCCTGATCACCGGGCGGTGCTCTGGGAGATCAGCCTACTGGTAATCCTGCGCCGCGAGCGACGCCCGGATGATCTCCCGGTCATTGCGGTGCACGATGTGACGGTTGGCATACGCAGGATGTGACCAGTTGACCATGCGGTCGAACCGTCGGTTTGCGCCAATACCGGAGCTTCCCGTCGGCTCGATCAGGCGGGTTCTCGAGAGCTCGATGTATCCCTCGCGTGTGAACTGTGCGGTGATCAAGTCGCCGTCGTCGTTGTTGACGAAGTAGCGGTCGCCGTGGCGTACCATGAACGCGGTGCCCCATCGAGCCTGAGCCGTCATCTCATCGCTCATCCACAGCCGCTCACCGGTCCGCGCGTCCAGTCCCCGCAGCTCGCCGTAGCTGCCGACGCCAAAGAAGTAGTCGCCGACGATGATCGGTGTGGTGATCATCGCATGGAGCCCGTCGGTCTCATCCGGCATCTCGCTGCGACTGCTCCCCTTCCACAAGAGGGTCGCCGTAGGGCGGTCCGAGCTCAGCCGCATCATCATCGACCCGCCATAGAACTGCGTGACCAGCAGATAGTCGTCGCTCCTCACCGGTGTCGCCACCGACATGCCAGCCCCAACTTCCCAAGGCTCGGTCCAGTTGATGGCGCCGGTCTCTGGATTGAGTGAGACGAGGGCGGCGGCGTGCCAAACGATCAGCTGCCGGGCGCCACCGGCCTCGTAGATCACCGGCTGGCCGTAGCCCATCTCACCCTCGACCTCAAGGGCGCGCCAGATCTCGGCTCCTGTGTACTTGTCGAAGGCGACGACGAGCGCGTCGGGCTCCCCTCCGACGACGGCGATCAGTCGGTCACCGTCGACCAGTGGTGCGCTCGCGATCCCCCACGTCGGTACGCTGGTGTCATAGTCCTCCATGAACCGCTTGGTCCAGACGACCCGACCAGTCGCGACTTCGAGACAAGACAGCACGCCGGTAGCCCCGACGACGTACACGCGGTCATCGTCGACGGTTGGCGTCGCGCGCGGCCCCACCGCGTAGGACACCATGAGCATCCGATAGGTCGTCGCCCACTCGTGCGTCCACAGCACCTCGCCCGTCTCTTCATCCAGAGCCAGGACACGCTCGGCCCCGTCCATCGTGCGCGAGTCGGGATCCTCCTGCCAATCGGTGATGAACACACGACCGTCGGCCACGGCGGGCCCTGAGAAGCCCGACCGGATTGGGGTCCGCCAGCTCAGCTTGAGCTCCGAGGGCAGGGTCTCGACGATGCCGGTCTCGTCCCAGACCGCCACCCGGTCGGCGCCGCGCCACTGGGCCCAGTCTTCGGCTCGGATGGCGTCAGTGACCAGCAGCCCGGCCAGTACGACGAATACGGGCCACACCCGTGTAAGAATCTTCTTTTGCAAGCTTGTACTCCTCTCCGGCCGCGATCCCGGAGAGCATTTGCGGGCAACCGGCCCTTCAGGCTACTCTATTCTTCACAGGAGTGCGCCTACAGTCAGCTGGCTTGGGGTAGACGTACGAATACTAGAGGAACGATTGATGCATCTACGCATGGTCTCGATTGGTGTTGTCAGCCTAGTTCTAACTGCGGTTCCCGCGTTGGCGGGGAACGACGGTGACGTGAGCTTCTACAAGGACGTGCTCCCCATCGTCCAGGAGAACTGCCAAACCTGTCACCGGTCCGCCGGCTACAACATCAGCGGCCTCCGGGCGCCGATGTCCTTTATGTCGTACGAAGAGGTGCGTCCGTGGGCGCGGTCAATCGCTCACAAAGTCGAGACGCGCGAGATGCCGCCTTGGTTCGCGTCCGAGCCCCGGGGCGTTTTCGAGAACGAGCGTCTCCTCACCGACGATGAGATCGCCACCATCAAGGACTGGGTCGAGGCGGGTGCTCCTGCCGGCGACAAGGCGGACGCGCCTCCGCCGCACGTCTTTGCCGAGCAAACGAACGACGGGTGGTCGCACGGCGTCCCCGACTTCGTCGTCACCCTGCCCGAACCGTATGTCGTGGAGGATGATGCGTACGACATCAACGTCGAGCTCGACCTCCCGCTGACGGACGACATCCTGTCCAAAGATGTCTGGGTGCGTGGCTGGGAGCTCAACACCGGTGCCGAAGGCAGCGGGGTGCATCACATGTGCGCGTTCGTCCAACCGGAAGACGGAGAGGTCGTGCGCGGATCGAGCAAGTCGGGGGTTCCACTGGGCGGACTGCTGAGCTGCGTCGCCGAAGGTGCTGAGTCGGGCATGCTGCCGGACGGGTACGCGATGCGGCTCAAGCCGGGCTCGACGCTCCAGTTCAACATGCACTTCAACAAGGAACCGGGGCCCGGAACTGCGTTCACGAGTCAACCAAAGATCGGGTTTTTCGTGGAGAACCGGCCGGTCAAACACGAAGTCATCTCCGACACGCTCGCGAACAACGGTTTCGAGATTCCACCAAATCATCCCAACTACCGGATCGGCATGGCGCGAACGCTCAAGAAGGACACGCTCGTGCTGAACTACTGGCCACACGGGCACTTTCGCGCCGTCGCTGCTCGCTACACCGCCTTCTATCCGGATGGTCGGGAGGAAGTGCTGCTCGACGTCCCGAAGTACGACCAGAGCTGGCAGCTGACCTACAAGTACAAGGAGCCCAAGCTGCTCCCGAAGGGCACGCGCATCGAGGCGAGCTTCTGGTACGACAATACGGCTGAGCGCGGCACTCGCAGAGGCTTTGACAACGAGCGTGGTGTCGGCTTCGGGCCCCGGACGAACGACGAGATGTCGATGGGGTTCATCAGCTACGTCGAGCTGGACGACGGCGACACGGCGACGAATCAGAACTAGCCGACCACGTCTGGGGCAGGCTCACTCGGCGTAGCATCTGAAGCGCGTCCACGACCAGTGGACGCGTTTCTTCATATGGCAGCGAGGTCATACATGCGCGTTTCATCAGTGGCCGCTCCCGGTCTCGCGTTGACGTTGCTCATGTACCTGAGCGCCGCGGCCGGGACCCAGGCTCAGACGACGCCGGACGGCGGCCAGCTCCGCTCTCAGCTCACCCTGAGCCTGCGCTCGGTCGCCATCGCGTTCCCGCCTGCGCTCGACGCGAGCCAGCCCGAGCATGACCGGCTGCTGTCAGGAGCCGAGACGGCGACGGTGCCGCGGGTCAAGGTTGCCGAGCTTGATGCGCCGACGCTCCTGCGCTTGGGCACGCTCGATGGGGACGCGCCGGATGAAGAGGGCGAAGCAAACGACGGGAACGATGGTTCGCGGAAGTACGATCTGTGGCTCACGCGGCCGCCGCGAGTAGGCCAGGGCAAAGACGACTGGCGGCTCGAGTTGAATACGCCCGGCGGGACAGGCTTTCCCGGTCTCGTCGGCATGGTCCCGCTGAGCCACACGGCGACCGCCGACAGCACCCGGTGGTTTGCCGGAACGGTGGTCCCGACGGCGGAGGATGCCGGCCAGCTCGTGCTGCAGTGGGGCTCCCATCGTTGGACGGCAGACTTCAGTTTTGCCGCGTCGCCTAAACCTCCCGAGCAAACCGAAGAGGAACGAGCAGAAGCACAACGAGAGCGCAACGAGCAGAATCGTCGCGACTTCGACTCCGACACAACCGCAATCGCCAGATTCACGAGGCTTGGAGAGCGGCACGAGACCGCCATCGACCTGCCTGATGATTCGCAAATCCAGGTTTTGTTCTGGAAGAAGATCGGCGCCGATCACAGCGACTTCTCGAGGATTGCGACGCCCAGCGACGGCGAGGTAATACGTCTGACCGGGGGCGCTGCCCTTCGGCTGAAGACCGAGGTCGGACTGCGCTTTGGGGACGTTGACGTTCCAACCGACAACCTAGCGCCAAACTATCCGGGCCACTACGGGCTCTGGCTCAAGCGCTCTGGCGGTGGCTGGCGGCTCGTGTTCAACAATGAGCCGGACTCCTGGGGCACGCAGTACGATCCCGCGTTCGATGCGGCGGAGATTAGGCTGACGCATTCCAAGAAAGGCCCCGCCAGCCGCCCACTGGGCGCGGCACTGATTCCGAAAGCCGCAGACCGCGGCACCCTGGTAATCCATTGGGGAGCACACGAATGGTCAGCGGATTTTACGACCGGTTCCTGATCTGTCTCGTGACGCGCCGGCTGGGCCTGGCGGTGCTGATCGGAACGCTCCTCGCCCCGACGACGCTCGCGGCTCAAACCCCGGGCTGGGAGGTCCCGCGCATGGCCGACGGCGCCCCAGACCTGCAGGGCATCTGGACCAACGCCACGCTGACACCGATCGAGCGACCGGACTCCCAGGGCGCGTCGGCGGTGCTCACCTCGGAAGAAGCATCGCAGTTCGAGACGACCTCCGCCGAGCGGCGTGCCGCGTCCGATCGCTTCGTGCCCGGCAACGTCGGCGCGTACAACCAGTTCTGGATGGACGGAGGCAAGGTTGTCACCGAAGACCGTCGCACGTCGCTGATCGTCGATCCGGTGGACGGAGGGATCCCGTGGAGCCGGGCCGGGCGCGAACGACTCGAAGCCGACCTTGCCAGATACGGTGTGGGGCCCTACGGCTCCTGGGATGACACCGATACTGGAGAGCGGTGTCTGACGGATGGGCTGCCGTTCGTGCCGCTTCAGGGCTACAACATGAACTACCACATCCTCCAGGCGCCAGGATGGATCGCGATGCTCAACGAGATGTTTCACGAGTACCGCTTGATTCCGACGGACGGCCGGAGTCACGCTCCGACCGCGATCGGACAGTGGCTGGGCGATGCGCGGGGGCGCTGGGAGAGCGATACGCTCGTTGTGGAGACGACGAACTTCGCGGACTTGCGCCACTACCTGTTTCGCGCTACGTGGCGTGGGGCTCGGCCAAGTCTCCGGCTGGTCGAGCGGTTCACGCGTGTCGACGCGGAGACGATCGACTACGAGTTCACGATGACCGACCCGGAGATGTTCACGCGACCGTGGACGGCGCTGGTTCCGATGACGACGAACCACGAGTCTCGCGGGGTCACCTCGGGACCGATGTACGAGTACGCGTGCCACGAGGGCAACTACGGATTACTGAACATCCTCCGTGGCGCGCGCATTCAAGAGAGCTCCAACAACTCACGGAGGGCACGGTGAATCAACAGAAATATCGGGTGAGTCTGGTCCTTGCCTCCACGGTGGTTTTGGCGGCGTCCGTGTCCGTGTTCGGTCAATCCGGAGATCCAGCACACCCGCGCACGCCCTGGGGCGCTCCCGACCTGCAGGGGATCTGGACCAGCTCCACGTACACCCCACTGGAACGGCCGGAAAACTTGGGTGATCGCGAGTTCCTGACGGAAGAAGAGCTGGCCGAGCTCAACGAATTACTGACCGCTGACGGTGTGGATCCGCTCCGCGCGCGCCGTGTCCTGGCCGCCGAGACCGACGCCGAGCGAAAGGCCGCGACCCGCCAGACTCAGGAGAGCATTCACTATGACAACGCGCTCTGGTTGACGGAGTCGAACCCCCGCCAGCTTACGACTCGGCGCACGTCGCTGATCGTCGATCCGCCCACCGGCAGAGTTCCGGCACTGATTCCCGCTGCGCAAGCACGCGAAGCGGCACGCCGCAGCGGCAGTCGGTGGCTCACCTACAACATCTCGCCGCAATCGTTCGACAGCCACGCGACGCGAACCAGTCAGGAGCGCTGCCTGGTGTGGCGGCACGAGGGACCGCCGATGCTGCCTCCCTCATACAACGACCTGCTGCAGATTCTGCAGACCGAGGACCACGTCGTGATCATGCAGGAGATGCGCGTCAACGGGCCCCGGATCATCCCGCTCGACGGCCGGCCGCACCTCCCACACGCGGTTCGCCAGTGGCCCGGAGACTCCCGCGGTCGCTGGGAAGGCGATACGCTCGTCGTTGAAACGACCAACTTCAACGAGAAAACGCACTTCAACGGCGCGACCCAGGAACTGCACGTCGTCGAGCGCTTCACCCGCGTCGACGACGAGACGATCCGCTACGAGTTCACTGTCGAGGACCCAGCGACCTGGGTCCAACCCTGGAGCGCCGAGATCCCGCTCATGAAGCGAGACGAACCGCTGTACGAATACGCGTGTCACGAAGGGAACTACGACATCCGCCACATCCTCGAAGTGGCGCGGAACCTCGACCTACGGAAGGCGGGCGAGAACTAGTCGGGTATCGGCGGATACCACTCCGCGTCGCGAAACTCCGCTGGCTCGCCCGACAACGCATCGCGAAACGCCTGAATGGTGGCTGCAGTATCTTGTGTGCTCCGCGGTCGTGACGGATCCGGATTCGCGAACCACCGCGCATGGCTGTTGTCGTAGTGGTTGAGGTACACGACCTTCGGCTTGAACGTCTTCACGCACTCGGCCACCGGCCTCGGGCGCATGCGATCAACCGGAAGGTTCATCGGCAAAAAGGCGACGTCGATGTTCTCTAGGGCCTGGAGCTCGGGCACGCACTCCCCGACACCCGCGAACAGAATCCGGCGTCCACCCAGCGTGACGACGTAACCGTTCGCCTCGCCTTCGGGATGCCACGGCTGTCCCGGCGTCATGTCGTAGGCTGGAACGGCCTCGACCATCACGCCGGCGAAGGTGCCCGACTGCCCGTTCGCGAGCACGGTACCATCCCCGAGCTTCGCATACGCGGCCGCCGCTAGCACAACCGGCGCATTCGGCTTCCGAAGTTGAGCGATCGCGACAGCGTCCAGATGGTGTCCGGGATCGTCGGTGACGAGAATGAGGTCCGCCGGCTTGGCGCGAGTGAGGTCACCGGCGCTCCACGGGTCCACGTGAATCACGAGACCGGCATACTCCACCTGCACGCTTGCGTGGATGATCGGGGTGATGATGATGTCACCACCGTCAGCGCCGATCTGGCTCGACGTCTGCGCCGAACCCGAAACGCATGCGGCCACGAGAGCCGCCGTCACAACGAAGACCGAATGGCGCACCCCACACCTCCCAGATGAAAAGGCCGACCCCCGAATCCAGACACACCGTGGCAGGCTGTCAAAGCGCCGGCCTCAATAGGTCTTGCTGAACCCGTTCCGGCTGTTCGTGACTGTGAAGCTCCCGTCAGGTCTCGCGTCGACCCTGATCCAATTCGCTGGACCGCTATGCGCAGGCGGCGGGCCCGCACTTACACCACGCGGAACGGGCAGGACCGGCACCGCTTCGGGCTGCTCGTCGACGTGGTTGGCAACAAACAGACCTGGGACAGTGTACTCCTGCCCACCCAGCCACGAGAAATGCAGCTGCCAGAGGTCTTCAAGACCTGGAGCGGAGTACAGGGTCATCATCGGACCGGGGTTGCCACCCTTGCGCGTGCCGTTGTTCATGATGGCCACGCGAGGCTCGAGCCCGTGGATGAATGGGACCGAGTTCGACGTGGCCAAACCGTGGTGACCCACGATCACCAGGTCGACGGCGCCGATTGGGTTCTCTGGGCACATCAACTCGAATTCCTTGTTGACCGTCAGGTCTCCAGGGTGCAGTCCGCGGAACTCTCCGAGTGAGAAGTGCACCCCAACCGACCTCGCGTTTTCCCCGGTATCCTCTGCCTGACGCTCGAAATCGGCACAATGCGGATTGGCCCTGCCGCCGCCGGGCAGCGGCGCCTTGAGTCCTTCGCCCCCAGACGTCGTCACCGTGAACATCACGTTACCCAGGGCGATCGTGTCTCCCGGTTCGACCACTGTCCGACGAGCGGCTTGGTAGAGTTCGCGGTACTCCCCTTCGATGAAGGCGATCGTCGCCTCGCGGTCCTCGACCGTCGGCCCATGATCGACGAAATGCCGGATCGGGATCCGTGTCGCCAGCTCAGCCAGCCCACCGTAGTGGTCGCCGTGCCAGTGGGTCGTGATCAGGTGATCGATCTGTTCCAGACCGGCATCTGTTGCCGCCTCCATGATCCTCCCGACGTCTCGATCCGCGTTGGCCCCACCGTTGCCGGTGTCCACCAGCAGCGACTCACCCGACGGCGAGACGAAGAGCGTCGCTCCGCCCCCTTCGACATCGACCAGGTAGATCCGCAGCGCGTGTTCCGCGCCGGACTGCGCCAGGAGCGGACTGGCCGCGACAGCCAGCATCAGCAGCATCTTCATCAGACGTCTCATCACTTCCTCCAGTGGGTCCATATTGCGCGTCGGCTACAGCGGCCTCAGACGAACGCTCCGGAATCGGACGGTCCCGGGTTCCTCGCCCTTCTGCAGCGCGATCGGCCCCTCAGCGTACTGCCCATTGTCTGTGTCGACCATGAGCGCCCCATTGAGCACAACGGTCAGGCGAGAACCGCGCGCTGTGATTTCGAACGTGTTCCAGCGTCCGCCTGCGTTGACGGTCTTCATCGCCGGCGCGACGTTCACGATGGCCCCCGTCCGGTAGGTTTGGTCGGCGCGGGTGTCGAACACGTTCACCTCGTACGATGTGTCGTCACGCGTGCCAGCCGGGCCGATGCACGCCTGCCACCGGCGCCGCCATTCCCCGCAGCGAATGAAGATACCGCTGTTCGATGGCGGGTCCACCCAGAATTCAACGGTCAGCTCAAAGTCTCCGTAGGACGATTCGCTGACGAGGAAGCCGCTCCCATCGTCGGCCTGAACCACCCCATCGGCAAGAACCCAGTTGGCATCGCCAATGGCTTCCCAGCCATCAAGGGACGAGCCGTCGAAGAGCGTTCGCCAACCGGATTGCGCGGTCGGATGGCCACCAGCCAGCAGGGCCAGTACAACCGCAGTCCCAGCGCCGATCGCGACCCCGACGATACCGACCCCGTACGATTTTCTTGCCATGAGACGAGCGAGTATTATCATGAGCGCCCCATGAGACGCCAGAACCAATTGGCAGTAGCGGCGCTTGCGCTGTGGCTCGGCCTCCTGCCGCTCGACGGCGCCGCCCAGGTCGGCACCAGCAATGGCGAGTGGCGGTCGTACGCAGGCGACGTGCGAGGCACACGCTACGCACCGCTCGACCAGATCACCGCCGACAACTTCAACGACCTCGAGATCGCGTGGCGGCTCAAGACGGCGAACTTGGGCCCCGAGCCGGAATACAACTTCCAGTCCACGCCCCTCATGGTGAACGGCGTCGTCTTCACCACCGCCGGCACCCGTCGTGCGGTCGTCGCGGCCGACGCCGGAACCGGCGAGCTACTCTGGATGCACCGGCTCGACGAGGGTGCGCGAGGCGAGGCGGCTCCCCGCCGCCAATCGGGGCGCGGACTGGCGTACTGGGACGACGGCGCGGCCGGCCGCATCCTCTACGTCACGCCCGGCTACCGCCTCATCGCCCTGGACGCGGCCACCGGGATGCGGGTCGCGGACTTCGGGACTGACGGCACCATCGACCTCAAGCAGAACATGGATCAAGAGCTCGATCTCGTGACGGGCGAGGTCGGGCTCCACGCGGCGCCAACCGTGGCGGGCGACACCATTATTGTCGGGGCCGCGCATCGGCCGGGGAGCGTGCCCCGCTCGATGCGGAACGCCAAGGGCTACGTTCGTGGTTTCGACGTGCGGACGGGCCAACGCGACTGGATTTTCCACACGATTCCCGGAGCCGACGAGTTTGGCAACGACACGTGGCTCAACGACTCATGGCGATACACCGGCAACACCGGCGTGTGGGGCCAGATCAGCGTCGACACGGAGCTCGGCATCGTCTACCTCCCGACCGAGATCCCGACCAACGACTACTACGGCGGACATCGTCACGGCGACAATCTGTTCGCGAACAGTCTGGTCGCCGTCGACATCGAGACCGGTGAGCGGATCTGGCACTTCCAGTTTATCCATCACGACGTGTGGGACTGGGATACGCCCAGCGCGCCGATTCTCGCCGACATCACCGTCGACGGCCGAGAGATCAAGGCAGTTGCGCAGCCGACCAAACAGGGCTGGTTGTACGTGTTCGATCGAGTCACCGGCGAGCCCGTGTGGCCTATCGAGGAGCGTCCCGTCCCGCCCTCCGACGTACCGGGCGAGCTACTCTCCGAGACTCAGCCCTTCCCCACCAAACCGCCGGCGTATGAGAGGCAGGGTGTGAGTCTGGACGACCTGGTTGACTTCACGCCGGAGATTCGCCGGCGCGCCGCATCGATCGCCTCGAACTACCGGATTGGTCCGATCTTCACACCGCCGTCCGTTTCGGACGCGGACGAAACCCTCGGAACGCTGGTGGTGCCTGACGTAGCCGGTGGCAGCAACTGGCCCGGTGGCGCGCTGGACCCGGAAACGGGCATCGTCTTTCTGCCCTCGAACACCAGCGTGTCGCCGATCGGCCTGATCAACGATCCCGAACAATCGGACATGGACTTCATTAGAGGCGAGCCGGGGGGCGTCAGTCGTCAGCGGAGGATCCTCAACATCGACGGCATCCCTCTCGTGAAGCCGCCGTGGGGAAGGATCACGGCCATCGACCTGAACCGCGGCGAGATCGTCTGGCAGATCCCGCACGGAGAGCCCCCCGATGCCATTAGCGACCATCCGCTGCTCTCCGGAGTCGAGCTGCCGAAGACCGGTTGGGCCGGACGGGTGGGAGCGGTCGTCACAAAGACCCTCCTCGTCGCGGGTCAGGCAGGGCTGTTCACGACACCGAGTGGCGAACTGGGGACGATGCTCAGGGCCTACGACAAGAGCACCGGCGCTGAAGTGGGCGCGGTGTACATGCCGGCGTCGGCGACCGGCGCGCCCATGACCTATATGCACGAGGACCGTCAGTACATTGTCGTCGCGATGAGCGGCGGCGGGCTGCCCGGAGAACTCATCGCATTCCGGTTGCCCGAGTAATGGCCGCACCATGGCACTTGTCGGTTCTCCTGATTGTTGCGCTGCCCCTCGCACAGGCGACCGACGAGGCCTCACTTCCCACAGTGACCATCAGTGGGCCGACAGTTGTCGCGTTCTGGCTGGCACCGACCAGCAACGATGCCCTGGCCGCCGACCCTGATCTGGCCAGCGCACTGGACGAACACCAGTACTACTGGGCCGAAACGCGCGAGCGCCTGTTGGCGCTGGGCGTGAGCGCTCTGGGCCAGCCCGGGAGACGTTTTCGCGTCGCCGACGCCGAAGACATCCACCTGTTCGAGGCTCCGACTGATGGGGCCCCGGTCGGCTATCTGCTCGTGGAACCAGGGGGGACTATGCGTCCCATCTACCGCATGCGCTACCCCGATCACCTGCTGGACATCGTGCGAGAACACTTCGGCCTGGACGGCCCCGCGTAGGACGGCACCTACGGCGTTGGCAACAGCGACGACCGATCCACCCAGGCGCCGCGCTGCATAACCTGATCGATTTCGAGCGTGTTCGTGATGTCGTCGAGAGGGTCGGCGTTGAGTACGATCAGATCGGCGGTCTTGCCCGCCTCGAGTGTCCCGAATCCCGCGCCATCGGCTCGTGCCATCAGCTCGGACCCGTTGCGCGTCGCCGCTACGATCGCCTGCATCGGTGTCAACCCCGCATCGACATAAAGGTGCATTTCGTGGTGGGTTGCCCACCCCATGGGCACGTTGCGTGTCCCGCTGTCAGTACCCACCGCGATTGAAATTCCGGCGTCTGAGATCTGCTTGACGAACGCGAGTCGCCGCTGAAACGACTCTTTCCGGGCTTCGAAGTTCGGGTTCTCAAGAATCTTGGCTCGCACCCCCGGGTCGTCCCAGCTCGCGATAACGTCGGGAAGGAACCCGGCTCGGACTCCCGGTTGCTCCAACAACTCCGGCTGCTCCGCCCAGAGCCAGCCCGCCTGCGCAATCGACAGGGTCGGCGAGAAGGTGACATCGTTGTCGAGACACAGCTGGAGAAACTCCTCGCCGACCTCGGTGTCAACCACGGTATGGAGGAAGTCGCGCACGCCTATGCTCATCAGTTGACGGACGTCCGCCTCTTCGTTGATGTGGGCAACCGGAACGAGGTTGTTCTTGATTGCCTCGTCAACGATGGTCGCGCGCATCTCGGGCGTGATTTTGAGCCCCGGCTCCGACATGTCGTTGACCCACATCTTGACGAAGTGGACGCCCTGGCCGGCCAGCTCGCGAACCATCTCGCGGGCTTCATCCTCAGTCTTGGGTTGATTGTTCGTGTTGCCCGGTGGAAAGCCGCCCGGGTGCGTGAAGCCTCGACCGGCCGTATACATTCGCGGTCCGACGGCCTGGCCTGTGTGGGCCTCGAGCATCCTCTCGACCTTCTCAGGCGGATCGCTGCCGATGCTCCGAGCGGTCGTCACCCCGAAGTACAGTTGCGTTTTCAGACGCCGGTCCACGACCGAGAGATCGCCTACGGTGTAGTGGTTGTGCATGTCCACGAGGCCGGGGATGATCGACTTCCCCGTTGCGTCTACCACCTCGGCACCCTCCGGGACAGGGGTGCTCGCGCTCGGACCGGCAGCCTCAATCCGGTCGCCCTGAATCACGATGACCGAGTCGTCGATCGGGTCCGAGCCGGTGCCGTCGATCAAACGGGCCCCGACGACGACCAGAGTTTCCACGGCCGCGGATTCATCCGGCGGAGCCAGGCTCTCGCCGCAACCCGTGAGCAGCCCGAGCAGAACGATGGAGGTCATCGCGTGTCTTTTCACCGGCATGGTGTTGAGCATCCTCGTGTCTCGTCCGGGTGTTCGCAACCGGCCGCGCGCGCTGCTGACCGGCCTACGGATTCTCTGGCTCGACCGTCACTTCCCCGATTGCCCACGGATGGTCCACGCAGTGGTAGAGCAAGGTTCCGGGCTCTTCGAATGTGACGTAACTGAATCTTGCGGGCTCGAGGGTGCCGGTGGTCCAGCTGCCGTCTCGAGCCGCGACGGTGTGGGCAATCTCGCCGTTGTTGAGGAACCGCACCCGCGCGCCGACCGCGACCCGCGCACGAATCGGGCTGAACGCGTGCTCCTCAATCGCTTGACGCTTGCCACCCACGGTCCCGAAGCGGCTCTCGACGAGCGTCGACGTCTCGATTTGATTGGTGGGTCGCAGCGCCGCGCCAAACGCGACCGACGTTTGGCCGGTCAGCTCAGAAGCCGGTGCCTCCCGCTCCGGAACGGTCCCGTCTAGTGCGAACGCCCATAGCTCCCGCCCCATGGCAATGGCGAGGTATTGCGTTCCGTCGACGTCGTATGCCGCCGCCGGCCCAGGTTGTCGCCACCCACCCGGCATCCCGGTCTGGAAGCTCCACACTGGCGCACCCGTGCGCGCGTCGTAGGCTTCGACCTGACCACCGGTCGCGCCACGAAACATCACCCCACCCGCCGTCGTCAACGCACCGCTGGCGCCGAGCCTCGCCGTCCTGGATTCGTGTTTCCATACGACGGTTCCGCTCCGCGGGTCGAGGGCCGCGACGACTGCGGCCGGCTCGGGTAACGTCACTTGATAGCCACCAGCCCAGTGGAGCCAAGGATCGTCAAACCGCCGGGCGCGACCGATCATCACGCGGCCCTGGACATAGATGTATCCGGTCTGCGGGTCGTACGACATCGGCGCAACCCGCACCAACGGAATCGGAACGCCCGGCGCCACCACGGTATGCTGATCGATCGACGGCGGCGTAAAGCCGCTGCAGTTGAGCTCGAATGGCGGCGGCACCGCATCGCGCCAGAACGAGCAATCGGGCAAGATGCTCTCGACGCCCTCCGGAAAGGGCTGAGTCGCCGCGGTGTGTAGGAACGCGTCCTGCGGCACCGGACGTTCTTCGATCGGCACCAACGGCTCGCCGGTCTCCCGATCGAAGACGAACAGGTAGCCGTCCGCCCGCATGGCCGCCAGCGCCTTGCGGCCCTGGCCGTCAATCTCGGTCTGGTAGAGAAGCAGCGGGACCGCGATATCCGCGTCCCAGAGATCGTGGCGGACGACTTGGTAGTGCCACCGTCGCTCGCCCGTCTTCATGTCGAGGGCCAAGACGGACGCCGTGAACAGGTTGTCCCCCTTCCGAATCTCTCCGCCAAACATAGGCACCGGGTTGCCGGTCGCGAAGTAGACCAGCCCGAGATCGGGGTCGACGGTCCCGTTGAGCCAGACGCCACCGCCGCCGAGCTGCCAGATGTCCGAGTCCTGCGGCCACGTGTCGTGGCCAAACTCCCCCGGCCGGGGGACGACAAAGAAGGTCCATTGGGTCTCGCCTGTCGACGCATCAAGAGCGATGATGCGCCCCTGCCCGCCGGCATCACCGTTTGCCAGCCCCACGAACACTTGACCGCGCGCGTACAACGGCGCCGTCGTGACCCCCTCGCCGACCTGCCCTGGAACGCTGCCGACCGACTCCGTCCACACCAGATCGCCGGTGTCCTGCCGGAGCGCCGCCACCTCCGCGCTCCGCAGACCCACAAACACCAGGCCGCCACCGAGCCCGACCCCCTGCCAAGATGGCACCCTCTGCGCGTTGGAGCTTTCCGCCTGCCAGCGCCAGACGGTCTCGCCTGTACTTCCGTCGATCGCGAACACGCTGGCACCAGCCGTCAGGTAAAGGCTGCCGTTCTGAACGACTGGGGTTGCTCGTGACGACCCACCGCCCTCAAACTGCCTGACCCAGGCCCCGCCGAGTCGGTCGACTGTGTCTATCGTGATGTCGTCGAGGGTCGAGTGACGCGAGCTGGACCAGTCCCCGCCAACGAGCGACCAATCCTTCGCCGGGAAGCCCCGCCCGCCATCGGGTACCTGTCCGAGCGGGGCTCCGCTCAGGACGACGACAAGGACCGTCGTGACGACGCGCACCGCGAGCAGATCACGCATTGCGAATTCCGTTCCTCGCAGCACTGTCCACGACACTCCGGACCCTTGTCAAGTCATGCGCTTGCACCAACGAACCTCCGGATACATGATCGGCGCGTCGTTTCACCCCGAAGGAGACTAGATGAGCTACCGCTGTCTCGCCGCGTTGCTCGCGACGATACCCTGCCTGTCCCCCAGTCCGGCCGAGAGCCAAACAGTCGAGTGGCCGAGTTACGCGCACGATGTGTTCGGGACGAAGTATTCGCCGCTCGACCAGATCGATGCCTCCAACGTCGACGAGCTCGAGATCGTGTGGCGGCAACCGGTCATCCCCGATGCGATCCGTGATGGAGATACGTCAGTTGGGACGAGCAACTCGCAGAACACCCCGCTCATGGCCGGCGGGTTGCTGTATGTCAGTACCGGGTTCGGCACGGTGGCCGCACTGGACCCGACCACCGGTGACGTGGTGTGGAACGACGATGTTCCGGTCTTCGCCGATGCCCCCCAACAGCGGACCCGCGCCCCTCGCGGGGTCGCGTACTGGACGGACGGCGACGACGCGCGGGTCATCGCCGCTCGTGGGCCGAAACTGGTGGCTCTTAACGCGAAGACCGGCGAACGCGTTGCCGGTTTCGGGGACGGCGGGGAGGTCGACCTCCGCGACGGACTCCTGCGCGACTACCCCGGGTACAACTGGAATGGGGCGCCGCTCGTCGTCAACGATGTGATCATCGTGGGGTCGCAGGTACCGGACATACTCAACAACCAGATGCCGGCCATGAAGGAAACGCCGCGCGGTGACGTCCGCGGCTTCGACGTTCGCACGGGCGAACTGGTCTGGACGTTCCACACGATCCCCCTCGAGGACCAGTTCGGCGTCGACACCTGGGGCGTCGACCCTGACAGCGACCAGCCGTCGTGGGCCTACACGGGGAACACGAATCTCTGGGCACACCCCACGGCCGACCCCGAGCTCGGCTACGTCTACCTCCCGCTCTCCACGCCGGGGAGCGACTACTACGGCGGTCACCGGCCCGGCGACAACCTGTTCGCCGAGAGCCTGGTCTGCGTCGACGCCCAGACGGGCGAGCGCATCTGGCACTTCCAGGCCATTCATCACGGGGTGTGGGACTACGACTTCCCCGCTTCGGCCATCCTTGTCGACATCGTGGTCGACGGTCGTCCGATCAAAGCGGTTGCAATCGCAAGCAAGCAAGCCTTCACGTACGCCTTCGACCGGGCAACCGGTGAACCAGTGTGGCCGATCGAGGAGCGCCCAGTACCGGCCTCCAATGTGCCGGGTGAAGAGCTCTCACCGACCCAGCCATTCCCGACCAAGCCACCGCCTTTCGATATGCAAGGCGTCGCGCTCGACGACCTGATCGACTTCACGCCAGAGCTGAGGGCCGAAGCCGAACAGATCCTCAACCGCGACTACGTATGGGGGCCGATGTTCACGGGCCCAATCTTGGTCGATCCCGCCGATCCCGGTGGAAAGAAGGGCACGATTCTCAGCCCCGGCACCGCCGGCGGCGCCAACTGGCAGGGTGCAGGCGTCGATCCGGCAACCGGCACTCTCTACGTCACGTCGGTCTACATGCACAATGCCATCGGGCTCACAGAGTCATTTCATCCGCGCTCGGACGTGCGCTACGCACGCACTGGATACGTGCCGGTCATCGGTCCGCAGGGCCTGCCCCTCTTCAAGCCACCCTACGGACGTATCACGGCCATCGATTTGAACAAGGGCGAGATCATCTGGCAGGTGCCGAATGGAGAAGGTCCTCGAGATCACCCGGCGCTCAAGGATCTCGACGTGCCCTGGCTCGGCCAGCCCGGCCGCGCGTCGGTGCTCGTCACGCCGACGCTGCTGTTTGCCGGGGAGGGACCCAACGTCGGACTCGCGGCACTGACGCAGTTCTGGGGTGGGCCCGGCGGCAAGATGTTCCGAGCCTACGACAAGCAAACTGGCGCGGTCGTCGGTGAAATCGAGCTCCCGGGTGGGACAAGCGGCGCGCCGATGACGTACATGGTCGACGGCCGCCAGTACATCGTGGTCGCTGTCGGGTGGAGCGACACGCCTAGCGAATGGGTGGCGCTCGCGCTGCCTTGAGCCCTGGCGGCAAGGCGCACAGGTCTGGTCACTGCTCAGCATCGATCATCCCGTGTGCCCGTCCGAACCAATAGCTCACGAGGTAGTCGAGCCCATTCGTCTCAAATGGGGCCCGCACTGAGCGGTCCCCGCCCACGCGATACGGATTGTGGACCAGAAAGCTCCACGTCCGACCCCGCTCGGACATCGGAAGCGCTGACGACCCGCCGCCTCCAGACGCCGCGACCGGTTCCGGCGTGAATGTGAATCCAAAGCGCGCGGCGTACGCGGCAATGGTGTCCGAGTTCCACTTCATATCGAGCGGCACCTGCTGTAGCGCATCCAGGGCGGCCCGATCATCGTCACGCTCCCCGGTCCAGTGGTGCCACAGGAAGTTCGCGAGCGGGTTGCCCTCCACATCAACACC
Organism: Vicinamibacterales bacterium; assembly: GCA_965216615.1. Taxonomy (GTDB): domain Bacteria; phylum Acidobacteriota; class Vicinamibacteria; order Vicinamibacterales; family UBA8438; genus CAUZIB01. Next base: position 93,633 of record CBDCGH010000015.1, read on the forward strand.
GGGATTCACGCCGCCTCGAAACCATCCACGCGCCGCTGTCAGATAGTGCTCGCGAATGCGTGGATCATCTTCCAGCTCGACCAGTGGAAACAGGGCCAGCGCGATCAGCACGTCATCGGAATGATTCGCCTCGAGCGGAGGGTCGTCATCCCGGGCACGCTCTCCGAACCGCGCGTAACCACTCGACACCAGACGGTCGTACTCTCGATCGTACCGGTCCTCGCCGGTCAGGGCGGCCGCGATCTTGACCATCTGGAGCATCAGCAGCGCGTTCATCGGCTCCTGGGCCGTCACGTACGCGAGTTCGTAGTGGCCCCACCTCGTCGGAGCGCCGTCAAAACCGATAATCCGGTAGTCGTTGTCGATGATCGCGTCGACGATCGCAGACACCATCTGGGCGATGGCGCCTCGCTCCTCCGCACTGGCGAGGCGGGTTGCGTAGACAAAGCTCCCGAACATCAGCGCGTCGATCTGGTCTGAGCTGACGTTGCCGCGCCATCGATGCTGACCGTCGGGCGTCTCGCGCCAGATGCCATCGTCGAACCACGGGACGCCAGTCGGGACGGAGCCGCGCGCCACCAGACCACGCCGTCCGGACACCGTCGCCAGGTGACGCAGCGCCGCACTCGCCTCGCGTGCATGCCGGGCCGCCGCGGGGTCGGCGGTCGCGAGATAGCGCCACGTTTGCGCTGCGCAGTACAGGCCGGTCATGTACGTGGCATCCGCCATGTTGTAGGTCACGTACGGATGGTCGCCCGTCCGCAGCCGACGGCGGCTGCTGACCTGCCCATCGGCAGAGAGGAACCGCTCGGCAATGTCGACATCGAACACGCGTGCCTTCTGGGCGAGCGACAGCGTGTCGCTGGCAACGATGGGAACCGCGATCAGGAGCCAGCCAAGTAACGTCAGTCGAGCGAAACGAAGGGTCAACTTCTCAACCGGTATCAGAGTAGCGGTGTGTGGGGACTAGCGCGAGGAATCGTCGGACTTCGTATCCCTCACGGCCGCGGCCGCCAGGATATTGAACAGACCGTAGTTCCCCTCATGGCATGCATACTCGTAGATCGGATCGGGATTCCGCTGCATCGGCACTTCGAACGTCCAGGGTCGGATCCAAGTTGTCGGATCGTCAATGGTGGCCTGATAGACCAGGAGCTCAGCTGACGTGCGGGTGAAGCGCTCGGTCAGCTGCAGGTCGCGGCTCGACCGCCCCCGCAGAAACATCGTCGGGTGCAACAAGTTGGTGGTCGTGACGACGAGCGTGTCGCCATCCCAGCGCGCCCTGGAATCGCCCGAGTACTGTCTGAGACTTCCGTGAGGGCGCCCATCCAACGGAATGATCCGGGCGTTGTGGACCATCTCCGTGAAGATCACGACGGTATCCTCCGCCTGAAACAGCTGCATGTTGTTGTTGTAGGAGCCCGGCGTCATCGGAGGCCCGGCATTGAAACCCAAGAGGCAACGCGCCATCAGGTGGGCGGGACCAATGTCCTCGACCCAACCACCCGGCGTCGGCTCGTGATCCGTGACGCCCTTGCGAACCTCGGCAATAGCTGCGCGCCGCTGTTCCGCTTCGGGCGTCAAGGGGGGCATCCGACCGTTCGGCGGGTCGACGATCAGCGACGTGCGCTTCGTCGCGGCCACAGAGGTCCCGCGATCGAACCAGAATTGGTTGTATGAGCCCGGCTCCCCGTCGTCGCCGCGGCCCCGATCCAGAATGCCGCCGACCTTGGCCTCGTCCGCATCCTTACGATCCAGCCGGGTCAAGCGAGCGACTTCTGCCTGATTGCGGCGCTCCACCTCCTCATCGGTCAAGAACTCTCGATCGGCTTGGCCGCCCGGCCGCTGCATCGGGGTGATCGTGCGGAAATCCCAAACCCCATTGAGGTCGGGATCCCCCCAGGCCGTTCGCGGTGGGGCGTCCTGCGCCGCAACGGGACCGGCAGCGATGGCCACGAGTCCCATCGCCGCCAGCGAGCGCGCGAGAATACGACGTGTCATCCAAACCTCCCTGAAGCTGGGGCCCATCCTACTGCCGGCCAGATGGAGGTGCAAAATTGATCCAGCCTCGGCACGCGACTTGTATGTTCTCAATCTGTGAACTAGCGCCCCGGCGATTTTGCACGTCGCAATCGCGGGGCATGAGCCAAACTGAGCAGGACGATGCCTGGAGGAGACACGTCATGTCCAAATCCGAGACCAATCGACCGGTCCTCGTGACCATGTTAGGGGTCGTAGCGTTGACGACATCGGTCGTCGTGGTCAGCGCTCAGCCGAACGAACCGGGTGGGGTCGCTATCGAGAGCAGCGCCGAATACCGGATTCTCGCGACAAACCGTACGTCGACGATGCAGAAGGAGCTCAATCAAGCCGCCGAAGAGGGTTTTCGACTCGAAGCCGTAATGGGCGGCGACACGGCGTTCGGCGGCAGCGAGGTGGTCGCCGTCGTCGGCCGCAGTCGGGCGTCGGGCGGCCGTTTCCTGTATCGGCTCCTCGCGACCTCGAAGACCTCAACGATGCAGAAAGAGTTGCAGGACGCTGCCGCTGACGGTTTTCATTACCGGTTTCAAACCGTCTTCGACACGGCCTTTGGGGGTAAGGAGGTCGTGGTGATTCTCGAGCGCGACGAGGATTCGCCGCTGCCGCGGGCGGAGTACGTGCTGCTCGCCACCCAGCGCACCTCCACCCTGCAGAAAGAGCTACAGGCCGGTGCCGACCGGGGCTACGAGCTGGTCGGGCTGACCGTTGCCGAGACCGCGCTAGGTGGAACGGAGACCGTGGCGATCACCCGGCGGTACGCGCGCTAGTAAGCCGCATCGTAGAATCAGTCGACGCTCAGTCAGGTATCGACCGAGGAACGATTGAAGACGGCAATCTTGAGCGCGGCGATCGTGGGTTCTGGCGGATTCCTGGGTGCGCTGGCCCGATACGGGCTCAGCGGCCTGGTCCAGCGACAGGTGCCTTTCGCAAGCTTTCCCTACGGCACCCTCGTGGTCAATCTCGCGGGCTGCGCCCTGATTGGACTGCTGGCGGGGCTGGCGGAATCCCGCCAACTGTTCGGGTCTGAGCTCCGAACGTTCGCCTTTATCGGCGTACTAGGCGGCTTCACGACCTTTTCAACGTTCGGCTACGAGACGTTCGTGCTCCTTCGCGAGGAGGACTACATTCGTGCGTTCGTGAACGTAGCCCTACACGTCGTGGTTGGGTTGGCGCTAGTGTGGACGGGCTATGCGCTGACCGCATCCCGATAGGCTGTCACGATGCTTCCACATGAGGGAAAACTGCTCCGCGTGTTCATCGGTGAGAACGACAAGTACCAGGGTCAGCCGCTCTACGAATGGATCGTCAGGCAAGCACGCGACGAGGGCCTCGCAGGAGCGACCGTGCTCCGTGGACTCGAAGGTTTCGGGGCACACAGCCGATTACACACGGCCAAGGTGCTCCGGCTCTCGACTGATTTGCCGATCGTCATCGAGATCATCGACACGGAAGAGAAGATCGAAGCGTTTCTCCCCTTGATCGACGATGCGGTTGAAGAGGGCCTCGCGACCGTTGAAAGAGTCGACGTCCGCTTCTATCGATCGGGAGCGTCCGAACCGCCTGCCACCCGCTAGTTGCGACCAAACCCGACGACGACGCCAACGGCAACTCGGATCTGGTTCGTCCGCTGGTCCGCAAACGAGATCCGCCGGTAATCGAACAGCGCCCGAGCCGAGATGGCGTCACTCAGCGGGAAATCGACTCCCCCGCCAGGCTGAATCACGAATCCCGTTTCTGACTGGCTCGCCTCGGTGCCAAACCCACTTAACGTGGCCGTTGCGCGAGCACCACCAACCAGAAACTGCGCGAAGGGGCTCACACAGCGCCCACTCGGCGCCGCAGCCGCACACCCCCAAGATAGGTGAACATGTCCACGTTGGCGGTAAGGTCGACATTCGGATTCGTGTCGCTCCACCTGCTACGGCCCACTTCTCCGACGACGGCAATAGTGCTCGTGAGCTGGCCCGCGCCGGACACAAACCATCCGTCAGGAAAGCTCTCCCCGAGGTCGTAGTCCCGCATGAATTGATACCCAGCGGCGACCTCGCCGGCGAATGTCACGGCCCGCGAGTCCCTGAGCGCCGCAGCCGCCAGGAAGTTGTACAGACCGTAGTTCCCCTCGTGGCAGGCATACTCATAGATCGGCTCGGCACTCAGCGCCATCGGAACTTCGAACGTCCAGGAATGGGTCCACGTCGTCGGGTCGTCAACGGTGACCCGGTAGAGCAAGAGGTCGGATGACACGCGCGTAAACCGTTCAGTCAGATGGAGGTCACGGCTCGACCGCCCACCCAAGAAGGGGGTGGGGCGTAAGAACTTGGTCGTCGTCACGACGAGCGTATCGCCATCCCAGCGTCCCCGCGAATCGCCCGAGTACTGCCGGAGGGCTCCGTGAGGACGCCCGTCCAACGGAATGACCCGAGCGCTGTGAACCATCTCGTTCAGGATCACGACCGTGTCCTGGGTCTGGAACAGCTGCATGTAGTTGTAGGACGAACCGGGCGTCATTGGTGGGCCCGCATTGAATCCCACGATACATCTAGCCTGAAGGCCATCCGGGCCGAGGTCCTCGACACAGCCGCCCGGTGTCGGCTCGTGATCCGATAGGCCCTTGCGAGCCTGGGAGATCACCGTCTGGCGCTGCTTCGCTTCCAGCGTCAAGGGCGGCATCTCGCCGTCGGGCGGATCGATGATCAGCGATGAAGGAGGGGTGACGGTGCGGTAGTCCCAGACACCTTGGAGGTCGGGATCGCCCCACGGCGTGCGTGGTGGATCGCCCTGCGCAACAACGGGACTCGTCCCGCACGCAAGGAGCACGATGACCGGCAGGGTGCGCGAAAAACGTTGGAGGGTCATCTCGCGCCCTGGTTGTCGGCGAATCGGTATGTCGCTTACCTGGATGCCTCCGCGGCATCGTCGGCTCGCCCGCCGCTCAGAATGCCCACCATGCCCTCATTGCCCTCGTGACAAGCGTATTCGTACAACAGGTGAGACGCGAGCTCGAACGGAAACGCCGCCGTCCAAGGCCTCGTGTACATCTGTGGATCGTTCACCTCGACCGCGTACTCGAGCGTGTCGCCGTAACGTGTAAAGCGCTCGACGAGCGTCAAGCCCTTTCCAGAACCATCGTGAGAGCTAAAGGCTGACCACGGTTGAAGCGCGCTCACTCGGTGATCGAGATTTGTCGTCTCTACCACCAGCGTGTCACCGTCCCACCGCCCAGTCGACACGCCGTTCCACTGTCCGATGTTCGATGACACCGGCGGGCGGTTGTCCAGCGGCACGATGCGGACTTCATGCACCTGCTCGAGGAGAATCGCAACATGCCCCGGAGCCTGGAAGATTTGAATGTTGTTGTTGTACGAGCGGGGGAACATGGCATTCGGCATGCCCCCGCGCGTGACACAGCGCTCCCAGATGTGCCGGTCTGCCCATGTGTCATCTCCCCGTTGTTGGTTATCCTTTGCGTACTCGCCCTCAGGCGTCAGCGGCGGGAATCGACCGTCCGGAGGATGCACGATCATCGACGTGCGATTTGAACGTGCACCACGCTCCATCCAGAAGTTGTTATAGGCACCGATCCCGGCTCCAGCCACGGTCCGCCGCGCCGGCGCGTTGAGGAGCTGCTCGTCTCGATCGGCCGTTCGCTGCCGGATCTGCGACACCTCGTCCTCGCTCAGCGTTTCTCGGCCCTGAAACTCATCTGGCCGCTCCATCGGCGTCGCACCAGAGGAGGCCCAGGTTCCCTGCAGATCCGGGTCGCCCCAAGCCGTCCGCGACGCGGACTGTCCAGAGAGCGGAGTCATGGCCCAAACCAGCGTCACCACGAGGACCGAAACAGCGAGTGAGAGGGATCGTCGGGGGGGCATGAATGGGCTCCTTGCAATTCGAGGATTACGTGCCTCATCAGGATTATAGAGGGTAGCCAAGCCCAGCAGGCCAAGCGTCCCTAGGTCGGCCTCGAGAGGTCTAGCCGCTTCATGAGCTTTGCGAGGCCCTGTCGACTTATCCCCAGCTCACGCGCGGCCAGGCCAGGCCGTCCACCAGCGCGCAGCAGCGCGGCCAGCACAAACTGACGCTCGAACGACTGTCGCGCCTGGATCAGGGTCGACACCGAGTGCTCGTCGTCTGAACGAAACGAAGCCGGCAGATGCTCTAGCCGCAAAGGCCCGCGGCGGGGGGCTCCAACCGCGAGCCCAGCCATCACGTTCTCGAGTTCGCGAACGTTGCCCGGCCAATCGTGCCGGCTCAATGCGGCCATCACGTCCGGCCCAAGGGTCGCCTGACTCCCGGTTTCTCCCGCCGCGCGGCCCCAGAAGTATCGGGCAAGTAATGCCACATCAGCCCCACGGCTCCGGAGCGGCGGCACCTCGAGACGTACGACCGCGAGGCGGAAGAGCAGGTCCTGACGAAACCGTCCCGCCGCGACCTGCGAGCGCAGCCCCAGATTCGTGGCCGCGACGAGGCGTACATCGACTCGGCGAGGCGCGTTCTCGCCGAGCCGCCGAACCTCCCCCTCCTGAACGGCGCGAAGGAGCTTCGCCTGAGCCCGGGACGACAGGTCGGCGACTTCGTCCAGAAACAGCGTGCCAAGATGAGCCTCCTCGAACAAGCCAGCCCGTTGCGAGACGGCCCCGGTAAACGCGCCGCGCGCATATCCGAAGAGCTCCGCTTCAAAGAGCTCGTCGCTCAGCGCGGCACAGTTCACTGCACAGAACGGACGGTTGCGGCGCGTGCTCGTCCGATGCAACGCTCGTGCGACAAGCTCCTTGCCGCTTCCAGTCTCGCCCTCGATGAGTACCGGGTATGGCGAGGGTCCGGCCTGGGCAATGGCCCGTCTCAAGACGACCACCGCCGTGCTCTCGCCAACAACGCCGGCGGCGTCCCGAGGCGTCGTGAGTTGCCGCTCGATCGCTTCGGCGACATCAGACCGTCCGACCACCGCTGCGAGGCGAACGATGGCGCACAGGATCGGCCACTTGGCAGAGTCCGGCGCGCGCGTCCAGAGGATCGCCAACACCGCGAGCTCCGTCTCGTCGCTCGTGACACGGCTGACGCCGAGTGTGCCGCGACTGCTCTCAAGAACGGCGACCGCGTCGGATCGTGGTCGCACCAGCATCACACGGTCGACCAACGCCCTGGGAACATTGCCGACCTCGGCCAGTGGGCGTTGCGTCCCGATCGGATACACCGCCACCGACTTCGCCCCAACCAGCTCCTGCACACACGAGCACAATCGTTCCAGCGACTCAGGGCCGCCGGTGCACACGCGCGATAAGCGATCAGCTGCGGCCACAAGCCCGTCGAGGGCGTCGTCGTGCGTCGTGACGCCAGCGTGCTCGTCGACCCGCTTGGCAACGGTTCCGAGGAGGGTCTTGGCGTGCCCGTAATCCTCGGTCTCGGCTTCGAGGGTGCCATTCAAGAGACCGTCCGATTGCGCCACCGGCACCCGTGCGACTTCAAAGAGGACGCGCGCGCGTTCATACGACTGCTCGGCCCGCGATAGGTCGCCCCGCTCTCTCAAGAGGTATCCAAGCGTGGCGGCAGCCCGCGCCGCTGCAGCGTACCGATGGCGCCGCTCAAAGACACCAAGCGCATCGCGGAGCCGACGCTCGGCCTCGGCCGGACGTCCACCCTCTGCGACAGCCAGCGCGCCGGCAACGCTCGATCGCGCCCGAACGACCCGCTGGTCGTATCGGCCGCCGCCGTCGTTGGTCACGCCGGCCCCATTGTGCAAGAACATCGCCCAAACGACACGGCCGACTGCTCTCGCGTTGGTCGCTGCCCACGCGTTGCTTAACCGAGGGGTGAGCCTGTTGGTTGGGAGAAACTTCGCTGCGGGCCGCCACGGACGCGCGCGGATATTGGGACGCATGGCGCTCGCCGAAACCTGCGTCGATTAAGATCGCCTTGATGATTCGACCGATCGTGAAGTACGGCGACCCGGTCCTCGCGAACCCTGCCGCGGGCGTTGACGACGTCACGCCGGAGATCCAGCGACTGCTGGACGACATGATCGACACGATGTACGCGGCGCCCGGCGTCGGGTTTGCCGCGCCGCAGATCGGCGTTCCCCTCCGTGTGTTCGTCTCGGATCCGTCATCAGGCCGCACGGCTAGTGACCTCGTCGTGATGATCAATCCCGAGCTCGTTGAGGGCGACGGCGTCCAGACCGAGCACGAAGGCTGCTTGAGCGTCCCTGGGTTCGAAGCACCCGTGCCAAGACCGTTCAGAGCGGTAATCCGGGGGCTCGACCGAGATGGTCAGATCCACGAGGTGGAGGGCCGAGGACTCCTGGCCCGGATCTTTCAACACGAGCTCGACCACCTGGACGGCTCACTGTTTCTCGATCGATTACGTGGCCTGAAGCGGGAGCTCATTCTTCGAAAGATCAAGAAGCTGCGGCGGGCGGGCGACTGGTGAGAATCGCGTTCTTCGGCACCCCGGAGTTCGCGGTTCCGACCCTGAACCGGTTGATCACGTCGTCCCACGACGTGATCGCGGTCGTCACCCAGCCCGACCGCCGACGCGGTCGTGGCCAGCGGGTCTCCGCCTCGCCCGTCAAGCAGTTGGCGGACGCCCACCGCCTTCGTGTCCTGCAGCCCGATCGTGTGCGCGACGAAGCCTTCATCGCTCAGCTTACCGACCTGCAGCCCGACATCGGCGTCGTGGCCGCATACGGCAAGATCCTTCCGGAGGCGCTGCTCTCGCTGCCGCCATTCGGAATGGTCAACGTGCACGCATCGCTGCTACCAAAGTACCGTGGCGCCGCGCCGATTCACCGAGCGATCATGGCGGGCGAATCCGAGACCGGCGTCACCATCATCCAGCTCGTCCTCGAAATGGACGCCGGTCCGATGTTGAGCTGGGCGCGTCACCCGATTGAGCCGAACGAGACGAGCGCACGCGTTGACCGGGCGTTGGCCGCGCTCGGCGCCGATTTACTCCTCGCGGCCATCGGCGACATCGAGGCGGGTCGTTCAGTACGGCACCCGCAGGACCACGAACGGGCGACCCTTGCGCCGCGCCTCAGTCGAGACGACGGCATCATCAACTGGGACGAACCCGCTGTTACGGTGCACGATCAAGTCCGAGGTCTCCACCCGTGGCCGCACGCGTTCACCTATCTTGACGGCTCGCGCTTCCTCGTCCTCAGAACGACGGTCATCCCCTGTCCGGAGCACCTACGTCGCGCGAGGCAATGCGCCGGCGGCACCATCCTGGAGGCCGTCAAGGATCGACTCATCGTGGCAACCGGTGCCGAAAGGGCGCGCGCCGTCGATGACGATGGCACGGTGCTCGCGATTCACGAGCTGCAGGCCGAGGGGAGAAAGCCGATGCCAACGCGGGCGTTCCTGACTGGCCATCCGCTCATGCCGGGCAGCGTGCTTCGTCGCGACTCGGCATGACGGCCCCGGCGCGACGGGCGGCGTTCAGGGTGCTGCGCGACGTCCATCGTACCCACACCGACCTGGCGCATGCGCAATCACGTGCCCGCTTGAAGCTCCCTGACCCGCGAGACCGAGCGCTGGCGATGGACATCGCGACCGGTACGCTCCGGTGGAGAGCATGCCTCGATCACGAAATTGCTCGCACAGCGTCCCGCCGCCTCGAGCAAATCGAGCCCGCGGTCTTGGACATCCTCCGACTCGGCCTCTACCAGCTTCGCCATCTTCAGCGAGTGCCCCACCATGCTGCCATCCACGATGCGGTCGAGCTGGTGCGCGAGGCCGGCAAACCGGGTGCGGCGTCGTTTGTCAACGCGGTGCTCCGTACGCTGGCTAGAACGTCGGTTGGGTTGCCGCCCAAACCGACCGCCCGCGGTGAGATGACGCCCACGGACCGGGACGCAGCCATCGCGTATCTCGGTGTTACCCAGTCGCATCCTCGCTGGCTGGTCGAGCGCTGGCTCGATCGTCACGGACTCGACGCCACCGACCAGTGGACCCGCTTCAACAACGCGATCGCCCCGGTCGCCATTCGGGTCAACACCCGCCGCATCTCGACTGAACAGCTCGTGGTGGACCTCGCAGCCGAAGACATCGCCGTCCGGCCCGGCCAGTGGAGCACGCGAACCTTAATCACGACCCAGGGCAACCCATTGACGTCCGGTTTGGCCAACCAGGGCCTCTTCTGGGCTCAGGACGAGGCATCACAACTGGTCGCCGAGCTCATCGCGGTCAAGCCAGGTGAACACGTCCTGGACGTCTGCGCCGCCCCAGGCGGGAAGTCGCTCATCGCGACGGAGAGGATGGGTGACCGCGGCATGTTGGTGGCCGGTGATCGCCGAGCGAATCGGACGCGCGTGCTGAAACAGCGGCTTGAAGAGGCAGGCACGAGCTGTGCGCGGGTCGTCCAGCTCGACGGCCAGCATCCGCCGCTCCGCCCGGTCTTCGATTGGGTCGTCGTGGACGCCCCCTGCTCAGGGCTGGGCACGCTTCGGCGCGACCCGGATATCAAGTGGCGACGAGAGGAGCGCGACCTCGAGGCCCTCGCGGCACAGCAGGCCCGCCTGCTCGACGGCGCCAGCGTGGTCGTGCGCCCTGGCGGCCGACTGCTCTATGCCACCTGCTCGAGCGAGCCCGAAGAGAACGACCGCGTGGTCGAGAGCTTCCTTCGTGCCCATGCACAGTTCCAACAGGACCCGCCCGACTCGCCGAACCTGGAGCCTTTCGTCGAGCCCAACGGCACCTTCCGCACCCTGCCATTTCGCGACGGGCTCGAAGGCTTCTTTGCAGCCATTCTTCGACGCACGTCGGACTCAACGTTGTGACGAATTGGTAGTTGCACTAAAATCGAAGTTTGGGATGACGGTACGTGTGGGGCTCGGAAAATGGGTCCTGGGAGCGGGAAAGCTGGTCGTGCTCCTCGGGGCATTGGGCGCCACGTTTCTTGTGTTCGCGATCACGGGACTACAGCTGGCACTCAAGAGCCGAGAAGTCCCCGTTCCCAGCGTCAACGGCCTGACCCCGGGTGAAGCTGAGACGGTCCTCGCCGATGCCGGCCTCACCATGCAAGTCGATCCGATTTACCGCGTGCATCAAACTATCTCGTCAGGAAGAGTCGCCGAGCAGGACCCGAGTGCCGGACTCGCCACGCGTCGGCGGCGCAGCGTGAAGGTCTGGCTCAGCTCGGGACCGACTCCCGGTACCTTGCCCCTGCTGATCGGAGCCTCGGAGCGGGCGGCGATGGGTCACCTCGAAGACAACTCCTTCACGCTGGACGAGCTCGCAGAGATTCGGTCGAGCCGGTATCCGGTGGACGCGGTCGTCGCTCAGCACCAGCCTGCAGGCGGCAACGGCCAGCGGGTGTCGCTACTCGTCAACCGGGGCGAGCGCGGGTTTACGTACGTCATGCCCGACCTCATCGGCGTCGATAGCGTGACGGCTGCCGGCGTACTGCGCACGCGGGGGTTCCGGGTGACAGTGGTCGGGGATCACCCGTATCCCGGCGTGCCGCCAGGCGTCGTGCTTCGTCAGTCACCCGAGGCCGGCTTCCAGGTCGCTCCCGGAGAGCCGATATCTCTCGAGGTCAGCCAGTGACCCTTCGCATCGCTCCGTCGATCATGGCCGCCGACCTCGGACATCTGGCTCGCGACATTGCGGCGATCGAGCGTGGCGGAGCCGACCTCATTCACATTGATGTGATGGACGGACGCTTCGTTCCGAACATCTCGATTGGCATCCCGGTCATCGAAGCGATACGCGAAGCGGCGTCGGTGCCGCTCGACGTCCATCTGATGGTCGTGGAGCCCGAACGACACATCGGGGCTATCCGCGCGGCAGGGGCCTCGATGATCTCCGTTCACGTCGAGGTGTCGGCACACTTGCATCGTACTCTCGGCGCCATCAAGGACCTCGGCGCACAGGCCGGGGCGGTCCTTAATCCCGGCACGCCGGTGTCGGTCTTGGAGCCAGTGGCTCACGTGCTCGACTACATCGTCGTGATGTCGGTCAACCCCGGCTTTTCGTCGCAGCCCTTCATCCCTGAGAGCACGGAGAAGGTCTCCGCAGTAAGGGCGCTTCTTGACCGCCTGAGCAGCGCGGCGCCGATAGAAATCGATGGCGGCGTCAGTCCCATGAATGCGGCCGAACTCGTGGCTGCCGGAGCGGAGATCCTCGTGGCGGCGTCAGCCATCTTCAAGTCCGATGACCCGGAGGCCGCCGTGCGCGGCCTTCGCGGAGCGGCCGCAGCCTCGCTGGAATCGCGTTAGTGGCGACCCACGCTGCCCGAGTGCGAGTTCGGTACGCGGAGACGGACGGGATGGGCGTGGTGTATTACGCGAACTACTTCGTGTGGTTCGAGGTCGGTCGCTGTGAGCTGTTGCGCTCGTTGGGACGGACCTATGGCGATCTGGAGCAGGACGGGGTGATGCTGCCGGTCATCGAAGCACACTGTCAGTATCACGATTCCGCGCGCTATGACGATGACCTCGAGATCGCCACGACCGGGCAGCTGCTGTCGCCGGTGCGGGTTGAGTTTCAATACAACGTGTCACGTCAACCCGACGGCACGCGGCTCGCGAGTGGTCGGACGGTACATGCGGCCGTCGATCCGGCTGGCCGACCACTCCGACTCCCAACAGACGTACAAGGGGTGTTGAAGTGAAGGCGCTCGTTACAGGAGTCGCGGGGTTCGTCGGATCACATGTCGCTGAACGGCTGCTCGGCGAGGGATCGGAAGTGGTCGGAATCGACTGTTTCACTGACTACTATCCGCGACCCATCAAGGAACACAATATCCAAGGACTGCGCGACCAGCCTGGGTTTCGTTTCGTCGAAGGCGCCATTCAAGATGTCGACCTGGTCACACTGCTCTCCGGTGTCACCCACGTCTTTCATCTCGCGGCGCAAGCCGGCGTGCGCCGGAGCTGGGGCACTGAGTTCTCCATCTATACCGCGTGCAACGTTGACGCCACCCAGACGTTACTCGAAGCATGCCTCCGCGCGAACATCCAGCGTTTCGTGTACTCGTCCAGCTCGTCGGTCTATGGCGACACGGTCGCCATCCCCATGCGGGAGGATGCCCATCCTCGACCTGTCTCGCCGTACGGCGTGACGAAGCTCGCCGCAGAGCATCTGTGTCATCTCTACTGGGTGAACCACCAACTACCCACGACCTCGCTTCGGTACTTTACGGTCTACGGACCTCGTCAGCGCCCTGACATGGCCTTTCATCGTTTCCTCGGGGCAATCGCCCAGGGGCGCGAGGTGACTTTGTTTGGGGACGGGGAGCAGACTCGTGACTTCACGTTTATTGCCGATGCCGTGGGCGCCACGATTGCGGCGGCAAACCAAGGTGAGCCTGGCGGCGTCTATAATATTGGCGGTGGTTCACGGGTCTCGATGAACCACGTCCTGGAATTGATGGCGGATTGTACAGGTCAGGTTCCGCAGGTGAAGCGCGAACCGGTCCAGAAAGGCGACATGCGGGACACGTATGCGGACACGAGCCGGGCACGGCACGATCTCGCCTTCGTACCATCGGTGACCCTGCCGGACGGCATCAAGGCTGAGTACGACTGGCTTTCCGCTCTTCCGGCATCGGTGACATGAGCGACATCGTGAACAATTCCCCAACGTCCGCCCAGATTGCCACGGTGGCGGTCGTGATCGCACTTGGCATCGCGTGCGGGACAAAGGAAGCCGAGATCCCCGCCGCTAGCATCGATGCGGACAGCCTGCTCTACGAACGCGGCGCCGCCGCCCTCGAGGAGGAAGACTGGCTCCGAGCACGCGAGTACTTCGTGGAGATTCGCGACCACTATCCGCAGAGCTCGTTGCGAGCCGACGCCCGACTCGGGGTCGGGGACACGCATCTCGGCCAGGGCTCGATGGAGGGCTACGTCGCGGCGGAGGCGGAGTTCGTGGACTTCCTCACATTGTTCCCGACGAGCGAGCGCGCAGACTATGCCCAGTTCAAGCTCGGCATGGTGCACTTTGCGCAGATGCGCGGTCCGCAGCGCGACCAGAGCTCAACACGAAACACCATCCGCGAGTTCGAAGCTCTGATTCAGCGGTATCCAGACAGTGTTCACGTCAGCGAGGCCCGCGAACATCTTCGTCAAGCCCGCGACAGGCTGTCTGAGTCTGAGTACGTCGTCGGTCACTACTACTATCGACAGAAGTGGTGGCCTGGCGCAATCGAGCGATTCCGCCTGATCCTCGATACCGATCCTGCGTTTGCAGGACGGGACAGGGTGTACTACCACTTGGGCGAGGCACTCCGGCAGGAAGGCGAACCGGAAGAGGGCCTGGCGTTTCTGGAACGGGTCGTGAATGAGTTTCCGGACTCGGAATTTGCTTCGGCTGCCGCAACTGCGGCGGGAGAGGCCTTGACGGAGATTGCCGCCCAGGCGGAGAACCCAGACCCGGCCGATCCAGACGACGAGAATGCCGATCAACCCCCCACCGCATCGCCCGCGGGCGAATCAGCGGCCGCTGTGCCGCAGTAGCCTTCGCCGAGCTCCACTTCTGCTCGTCGTCGCGGCGCTTCTGCCAACGGCGGCGCACCCGCAACCGGCATCGTCGTGGCCCGATCCAGGGAGGCCGCGAGACGTGCTGTGCGCGCCGCGCCTGGCCGACAGCGGCGGCGAGATCGCGTTGACGCTCCTCGCCTCTTCCGACGGTACCGCGAAGTCGCACTTCGGCCCGACCGACACCCTGGTCGTGAGCGGGGGGCTCACCTCGGGGCTCGAGGTCGGCCAGCTCTACCTGGTACAACGGTTGGTACCAGTTCCGACAGCGTCGAGGCCGATCCTGCACACCTCCGGATGGGTCAAGATCGTCGCAACCGAACCTGAGACCGCCACTGCAGAGATTGTGGGAGCCTGCGACATTGTCCAGCGTGGCGACTTCTTGAAGCCGTTCGCCTGGCCTGACCCCGTTGAGGTCCGCCCGCGCGGAGTACCTGACGTTGAGCACTCCGGCCGCATCCTCACCGCCCTAGACGGCCGGCTATTCATCGCCGAGTACGAGTTCTTTGTGCTGAGCCTCGGCGAAGCAGATGACATCGTCAGCGGGCAACGCTTCACGATCTACCGCTCCACCGTCGATGGCGCGGGGGTCCTCAGCGAGCTCGGCGAGGCGGTGGCGGTCCGGGTGGATGCCAACTCGACGACCGCCCGTGTCACCGACCTTACGGACCTCGTCGAGGTAGGTGACCTCGTCGCACCGCAGCGATAGCTGTAACGAGAGAAGCGTTCGGGCAGCTAGCCAGCTCGGCGCGAGTGAGACGAACGGCGACGGGCGGCCTCGAAATCTGCGACCTTGGAATCAGCCAGGACCTGACTGTAGCGTCGATAGTAGTCCACTGCCGACACGACTGCCGCGATCAGCACGACCCACAGCGCAATCGTGCCAAGGACGTAGAACAGCCACACCTGATTGCCCAGCATCAGCAGCAAGATGGCGACCACCTGTGCCACCATCTTGACCTTCCCCAACCGCGAGGCCGGAATGCTCACACCACGCGCGTGCACGAGACTGCGCAGGACCGTGATCGCCAACTCCCGGCAGACGATCACCCAGACCATCCAGGCGGCCGCAAGCTCCATCCATACCAGAGACACGAGGGCCGCCGTGATGAGCAGCTTGTCGGCGAGCGGATCC
Organism: Vicinamibacterales bacterium; assembly: GCA_965216615.1. GTDB lineage: Bacteria > Acidobacteriota > Vicinamibacteria > Vicinamibacterales > UBA8438 > CAUZIB01. The sequence continues at coordinate 109,283 of CBDCGH010000015.1, forward strand.
ATCATCTGCCCGAGAGTCGTGATCTGGCCGCGGCGACGCGCCAGATACCCATCGAGCCAGTCGGTGAATGCGGCGATACCGAAAATCGCCGCCCCGACGACTTCTTTGGGTACTCCAAAGATCAGCTGCGCCTCGAAACGGGTCAGCAACACAACCACCAGGAAGGGAACGAGAAAGATGCGCGCCAGGGTCAATGCATTGGGCAAGTTCATTCCGATACTCCGAGCGCTGATCGAGCGTACCGCAACCGTCATGGAGTGAGCAAGACGCCCTTACCGCTCGTGTGGGCTATGATCGGCGGATCATGAAGGCTGTCGTTCTTGCGGGCGGCTTAGGCACGCGACTGCGTCCACTCACGCTCAACACGCCCAAGCCGATCGTGCCGATCTTCGATCGCCCCTTCCTCCATCAGCAGATCGAGCTCCTCCGACAGCTTCCAGACATCGACGAGATCATCTTGAGCCTCAACTACCAGCCCGAGGCGATCGAACGGGTTGTCGGAGACGGCTCCGACCTGGGCATTCACATCAGATACGTCGTCGAACCAACACCACTCGGAACGGGCGGCGCGATCAAGTACGCATGCCGCGGCGTCCAGGGGACCGTGATCGTCTTCAACGGTGACGTCCTGACCGATACCGTCCTCGGTGCCGTCGTGGCACTGCACCAGGATCGCCAGGCACGGGCCACAATCGTGCTGACGCCTGTCGAGAACCCTTCGGCATACGGTCTCGTCGAAACCGACGACGAGGGCAACGTCACCCAGTTTCTCGAGAAGCCAAACCCCGACGAGATCACGTGCGATACCATCAACGCCGGCATCTACGTCCTCGACACTGACACCTTCGACCGCATTCCCGACGCGACCAACTGGTCGATTGAACGGCAGTTCTTTCCATCACTCGTCGAGCGCGGGGAGACCTTCGTCGCACACGTCGACCGTAGCTACTGGCTGGATATCGGGACGCCCGACACATATGTGCAGGCGCACCGTGACATCATGGCCGGGCGCTGCCGAGCCTACCCGTTCGCCGGCCGACAGGGGCAGGACCCGCTCGTCTCCCCTGACGCCACCGTCAGTGCGACTGCGCAGCTCGAAGCGCCGTGCTTCGTCGCGGGCGGCGCTCGTATCGAGGCTGGCGCACGCGTGGCGGCCCATACGGTGGTGGGCAGGGATTGCGTGATCGGTGCGGACGCCATCGTCGAAGCCGGCATCCTGTGGCCGCGGACGACGCTCGGCCCCGGTGCGGTCGTGACCGACGCGATCCTCGGCCACGACGTCCGCATCGACGCGCACGCGCGAGTTGGTGCGGGCGCCGTCATCGGCGACGGCTCCGTCATTACGTCTTACAGTCGCCTGCCATGACCGGACCGGCGGCATGTAGCCTTTTCGGAAACGACGACACACGATATGCCAACTGTTGACCCGACCATCTTCAAGGCGTACGACATTCGGGGCGTCTACCCCGACCAACTCCAGGAAGACATCGCTCGCAGCATCGGACGGGCCTTTGTCGTGTACCTCGAGGCGAAGCGGGTCGCCGTCGCCCGCGACATGCGCCTGTCCTCCCCGTCGCTCGCGGCAGCGTTCATCGACGGTGCGCGTGACCAGGGGGCGGACGTCATCGATTTCGGGATGCTCGGCACCGACATGCTGTACTACGCCGTTGCCCGAGACGATCTCGACGGGGGCGCCATGGTTACGGCGTCCCATAACCCGAAGCAATACAACGGGATGAAGCTCGTTCGCCGACAGGCGCTGCCACTGAGCGGCGATGCAGGCATCTCGGATATCCGCGAGATGATCCTCGGCGCCCAGATCCCGCCGCCCACGGTGCGCGGCTCGCTAACCGAGCAAACGATTCTGAACGACTACATCGGTCACATCCTATCGTTCATCGATCCAAGCGTTCTCCGACCGTTTCAATTGGTGCTCGACGCCGGCAGCGGCATGGGAGGGCTCGTCGCGCCTTCGCTCTTCGACAAGCTGCCGTGCAAAACGACGCGCCTGTGTTTCGACATCGACGGCACGTTTCCGAATCATCAAGCGAACCCGCTCCTCGAGGAGAACAGACAGGACCTTGTAGCTCAGGTGCGCACCGACCGGGCTGATGCTGGTGTCGCGTGGGACGGCGATGCCGACCGTTGTTTCTTCGTGGATGGCCAAGGCGAGTTCATCGCGGGCGACTTCGTGACGGCCCTGCTGGCGGAGGCGTTCCTGCTCAAAACACCCGGCGCCACAATCATTTACGACGTGCGGGCCAGCTACGCCGTGAAGGAGATCGTGCAGCATCATGGCGGACGCGCGCTCATGAATCGAGTCGGACATGCATTCTTCAAGACGCGCATGCGTGAAGAAGATGCCGTGTTCGGCGGCGAGGTCACGGGGCACTACTACTTTCGTGAGAACTTCTTCGCGGACAACGGATTCATCCCGGCGCTCCTGATCTTGGAGCTCATGTCGGTCAAGAACATGACGCTCAGCGAGTTACTGCGCCCGCTTCGCGAGAAGTACTTCATCTCGGGCGAGATCAACACCGAGATGCCCGACATGGACGCAGTCGGCGCCACGATAGACGCCTTGGCGACCCGGTACCAGGACGGGCACACCTACCGGATGGACGGCGTCTCCGTCGAGTATCCGACGTGGCACTTCAACGTCCGCCCGTCGAACACCGAACCCCTCATTCGGCTCAACTTGGAAGCGACGAGCCAGGGGCTGATGGAAGAAAAGCGAGATGAGGTCCTAGGGCACATTCGGAGCTAGTCCCGTCATGTCTCTCCGCTCTCTCCGCCCTCTCACCTACCCGCTTCCAGGGGTGGGGCTCAGCGGCGAGTCGACGTCCTCTAACACGCCACCAGGACGCTAGGTCACGGATTGGGGTCGGTGTCTCCTGCGTCTCGGGAGCCGTTCCAAGGATGTTCCAAGAAGACGGCAGCGGAGTTTCAGTTTGCCTGGAACGGCCGAACGAGCTCTACCCGGAAGTTGTTGTTGTGGTGGGGGATAGATTGGAGCGGGAGACGGGATTCGAACCCGCGACCTTCAGCTTGGGAAGCGACAAGGGCACAGGCTCACCTGCAAGGAAAGCAAGGAAAAGCGGGCGTTCTCGAAAATCAGGCTAGGTCAGAACTGCTCACTGCAGGTCACTTCCGACCACGTTCGGCTGGCAGTACGGCTGGCAGTACTTTCGGTATGTGGCGCGCCCCAAGATCTCGCCGCCCAGTCGGTTGGTGGTGGTATGCTGGCCGCGGAGTTGCCCAGCTAGACCGTGGCACATCTTTTTCGCGTCATCATCCCCGTGGGCAACATCGACGCCGCGGCATCCTTCTACGCAGCGGTGCTCCGATCGCCGGGCAAGCGAGTCTCACCAGGTCGCCACTACTTCGAGTGCGAAGGGACGATCCTTGCCTGCTACGACCCCACGGCAGATGGGGATGGCTATAAGGCAACGGCTAATCCAGAGCCGGTCTACTTGGCGGTGTCCGACGTGTCCGCTGTCTACGAGGCCTGTCGTGCCGCAGACGCCACGTTCGCTGAGGGGAGTCCACCCGATGTCGGGCCACTCGGGGAAATCGCCAAGCGTCCGTGGGGCGAAGAGTCGTTCTACGTCAGTGATCCGTTTGGGAATCCTCTCTGCTTCGTGAGCCGCGATTCCGTCTTCACGGGCTCTGGGTGACGGAAAGACACAGTTGCGGCGCCATGAAGACGTTAACCGTGAAGACGCGGGCTGCCTGGCGGAGCTGGCTGAACAAACACCACGGCTCCAGCAAGCAGATCTGGCTCGTCTTCCACAAGCGCCACACCGGCCGCGTGTCACCGAGCTACAACGACGCTGTCGAAGAGGCACTCTGCTACGGCTGGATCGACAGCTTGATCAAGCGGCTCGATGAGGACCGGTACGCACGGTTGTTCACGCCGCGGAAGGCCGACAGCCGTTGGTCCACGGCGAATCGTCGCCGCTATGCGGACCTACAGAAGCGCAGACTGTTGGCACCGGCCGGGGTGGCACGTGCTCCAACCAGCGGGAGTGGTGACGCTCCTCGAGTGTCCATGTCAGCAGTGCCGGCTTACATCGAGCTGGCACTGAAGAAAAACCAACGCGCACAGGTCCACTTCGACCGGCTCGCACCGTCGTATCGGCGCTCCTACATCGGGTGGATCGACTCGACCAAGCGTGAAGACACCAGGCAGAGGCGTCTCAAAGAAGCACTCGAGGTGCCTTACTTCAGCCCGAGTTTCTTACCAGCTGCCAGCCAGGTCAAACTCGACCAAGACCGATTCACACGCCTGCCGGCGAATGGCGCGGTAAGATGAGCCCATCGCGGCAACGCTTCAAGTTGGGACCCTTATGGAACTCCAAGAACGACATGTCGGCGACGTCGTAGTGCTCGATCTCAGCGGCCAGCTGACCCTCAGCGCGGATGGCAGCGAACGGCTGAAGGACAAGATCAACAGCCTCCTCCAGCAGGGCCTCCGCGACATCCTCGTCAACCTCGGCGAGGTGTCCTACATCGATAGCGGCGGCCTCGGGCAGCTTGTCGCGAGCTTCACACGTGTCACGCGTCAGCACGGCAGCCTCAAGCTCCTCAACCTGGGCAAACAGTCCGAGAGTCTCCTCTCGATGACCAAGCTGCTGATGGTGTTCGATACCTACGACAGCGAGGAGGCAGCAGTCCAGAGTTTCGGCGGCGGCTCAGCCTGACGGGCTCCTGGATTCAGTTCGCCCATGAAAACCATCCTTCACACCGTCCACATTCACGCTGCGCCACGGCAGGTGTACGAGGCGCTGACGACCGCCGACGCGCTTAGCAAGTGGTGGACGACCAAAGTCACCGTCGAAGAAGGCACAGGTGGGCTCATCCGTTTCACCTTTCACAGCGACTTCCATCCAGAGATGAAGCAGACCGCCCTCGAGCCGAACCTGTTGGTCTGCTGGACCTGCATCGCCGTCCATCCGAATTGGCAGGACAACACCTTCGAGTTCACGCTGACGGAACGCAACAGCGAGACGCTCGTTCAGTTTGTACAGGAATACGTGCCGGAACTGTCCGACGAAACGTACGGCACCTATAACTTTAACTGGGGTTACTATTTGAACAGCTTGAAGCTGCTCTGCGAAACGGGGACGGGCACGCCCTTTGTGCCGCCTTCCTCAGACTAGTGCGAGGGCCTGCCCGTCGGATCACCAGCCGCACTGGGAGACGCAGATGATGACGAGTGCAGCGCGGGTCTTGCTCCGCGACGAGTCCGGACGATTGGCTGAGTCGCTTTCGTACCACCCTTCAGCCAGTGAACTCTTTACGTCGCTCCTGCGTTTCGCCGAACAACGAATCATGGAGGACGAGGCTGACGATGAGAGCACCTAGACTAGTCAAGACCGCTGACACGGTTGGGTTCCAGCCTCACCTTTTCCGTCTGCAGGATAGTGCGCGGCGTAAGAGGCATCTGCCGATTGCTCCAACAAACAGGTGTTTGCTGGAACACCGATGTGGCTGCAGAAAGACTCGGACTCGGGTTTGTGGGCGAAAGTCGTCCGCCGTCCGGCTGGGTTTGATGGGACAGCTTCCAGGCCAAACGCCCGCTCCCCGAGTTACCTTGCAGAATTGAGCCGATCGGCGTAGCGTGACGTACTCGTTCCTCTCACTGGAGGTCCCAATGGTACTCCACCGCATCGAGGACGCGCTTCAGCTACTCCGGTCGGAGTATCTGGACATGCCCAGTCTGTCCCTCACGGCCGCTGAAGTCGCTCGGATCGTGAACGTCGCTCCCCCTACCGCGAGGACCATGCTCCAGGCGCTTGAAGACTCGCGCTTCCTGGAGCGCACGCTGGATGGGCGCTTCACCCTCGCCGTGCATCACGGTTGAGTCGCCACCGGGCGAGCGGTCGATTGGATCTGCCGCAAGGTCACGATGATGAAGTCCAAGCAGTCAGGCTCCGTGCCACGTCAGTGCGCCCTCTGTGCTCAAGACCGTACACATGGCAGTCTGCTCCGGGCGACGGACGCCGATGAGACAGACTCAATGTGGGTCTGTGACGACTGTCAGCACAAGCTGACCCGTCGCGTCGACGACGAGGGTGTAAAGGGCGGATAGTCGCTGGGGTTGGTGGGCTGCAGGCGGCTAATCCTCGAGGTCCTTCCGCATTCGTTCGTACTCGTCTCGCGTGATCTCGCCCTTGGCAGGCGCGGGGCTCTGGTGCGTCAATCGCGACGCCCCGACGCCGAGGGTGTTCTGTCTCAGTTGTCCCGCTAACAACTCTTCACGGGACGCTGATTCGGCCACGACCGAGGGCCGGTTTCATCGGCCTTTCTTTACCGCGATTCCAACAGGTCTGCGGGACAGCCGAGCCCGGTGCAACACCGACCGAGAGATGCCCAACTCGGCGGCAGCGCGTCGGACGCTGAGGTGGGCTGTCCGTTCAAGGTCTTCGATGGGGATGTCGAGGGGTTTCTGTCCGAGCCGTCGTCCATTGGCCCGTGCCCGTGCCAGCCCCGCGCGCACGCGCTCGGCGATCCGGGCGCGCTCGAACTCGGCAATCGCGGCCAGGATATGCATCTGGAGCTTCCCGGCCGGGGTCGTAGCGTCGATCCCTTCCGCCAGCGAGACAAACGCCACGCCGAGGGCTTGGAGCTCGTCGAGCAAGGTCACCAAGTGTTTCAAGCTGCGGCCCAGCCGGTCCAGTCGCCAGCAGACCAGGACATCGAACCGCCGGCGCTTGAGATCCGTTAGAACGGCATCGAGGGCCGGCCGACGGTCCCGACTTCCAGACACACCCCGATCGACGAATTCGATCGCCGTCCAGCCCCGGGCCGCGACGTACCGCCCAGCTCCTGCAGCTGGTTCTCGGGTTCCTGGTCGAGCGTGCTGACCCGGGCGTAGATCGCGGCCCTCATCGGTTCCGCCTCCGCCCCGTCGGCCGCTGCAGACGTTTCAGGGCGGCCACGGCTCGCCCGATAGCGGCCTCCAAGTCGACCGCGCGGTTGGCACTGGCCTGTGTGGTGCGCCGGAGCTGCGTCGCGAGACGGCTGGCCGCCTGGAGGATGGTGGCGACTTGGTCGAGCCCCTTCGGAGTTGGACGTGTCATCGTGACCTCCTTGGTCGGAGGCCAACGGCTGTAGGATCTCAGCAGCCGTCAGCCAAGGGCATAACTTGGTTGCGGTTAGGGGCGTTGGTCCTTTTCAAGCAGGCCAGCGTCCCGGCTTCTACGATCGATCTATCTCGTCTGCGTCCCTCCTTTCGGTACCGGTAGTGCCTTCTTCGACCTCAGCCATCGCGTCAACGCTCGACGGACTTGCTCGCCTTCGCCGATACCATCGCGCCGCTTGACCTTCTTGAGACCAGCGGCCAGCTCGGGATCCAACAAGAAACTATGCAGCCGCTTTACCACGTCTGAGATAGTATATATAGGTCTACATAGAGTGACAAGAGAAGACCGAGCGAAGGTTGGCGCTAGATGTCTCGGTCGATCATCGCGACGTAGATCGGCCATGAGTTGTCTGAGGGGTGGGGGTGGGGCCTGGGATAGAGTGCGATCCAGCCAGAGCGCCCTCATTTTTTTCTGGTGTCGATTTTTTGTCGGCGGGAGGTGGTTTCTTGGCGGCGGCGGTTGTGTGGTCGACGAAGGAGATGTCAGTTGACGGGGACGCGCGCCTGCAGCTCCTCGAACCAGTCCTGGATGACGACAATCTGGGCTGGTGTGGAGGTGTCGCCCCTGGTCAGCAGGAACCGCTGGCCGTCAGGCGACACATCGTAGAAACGAGGGCTGCGACGATTGGTGTAGCCGCCGGTGCTCAACAGGACTTCTGGAGCGCCGCTAGCGAACGTCGGATCCGTCTCGAACGGTGCGACCATGAGGTTGCCGGAGCCACGATAGATCAGCTCCCGCCCGTGCGGCGACCACACGGGCTGGAATCCACCGCTCGTTGAACACCTGCCACTGCCCGTCGTTCACGGCTGGGAACGGCCGCACACACACTTCATATTGGCCTGTCTCGTCGGAGCTGTACGCGATCCAGTGGCCGTCCGGGGAGATCGCCGCAGTACCATCGTTGAACTCTGTATCGAGCAGCACCTCGGCACGGGGCTCACCGTCCACCGTCAGCATGCTGATATGTCTGCCTCCTCGGCCTCCTTGATCCTCGAAGATCAGCCGCCCGTCCGCCGACCACGTCGACGGCCCGAACACGTTCGCATCCGCCAGGAGGCGCTCGACCGCGCCGGTGCCGTCCACCGCTTTCCAGAACAACCCACCACCCTCACGGTCGGACCGAAACACCACCCGTTCGCCGTCCGGTGTCCACAAGGGGTACTGGTCTACTGCGGCGTCGAACGTCAGTCGTGTCAACGGCAACGTGTCGTTGGTCAGGTCCCAGATCCACACGTCGGTATTGTCGGAGTCACGAACCGTGACGGCCACACGCGTGCCGCCGGGCGACACGGTCGCATCTTCATAGGGCTGCGGGGACGCCGGTAACGACTTCTCCCATCCTTCCCGATCGACCCAGACCAGCGTCCGGTCAATCTCACTCATGCCGCGAGCGATGTAGGCCGCCGAGCCGTTCGCGGCGAACGTGAACTGGACGGCGCTGCCGCCCTCGATCCGGAAGCCTTCAAACAGTACCGGAACCGGATCGGCGGTCACCTCAAGCCGATCGGCATCGAACGGGACCGCCCACAGTGATCCGCCGGCCTGCGCATAGATCAAGTGCCCTGTGGGCACATACTGGGGAGAGAAGCCACTCCCCAGCAGCCGTCTCTCGCCCGTCCGCAGATCCACCGCGGCGAGTTGCGCCGTGGTCATCGACTCAGACCAGACGTGAAAGAGCACCCCTTGGCCGTTTGGGAGGAACGCGGGCTCATCGTGTCGTGACTCACCCTCCTCGACTGTCGTCACGGGCTCAGGAATCCCGCCCGCCGACGAGACACGCATCAGGCCACGAGTGTAGCTATCCGTATACACGATCGTCCCATCCGCGCCCCAGGCACCGTTGCGGAACCCCTGAGCATTGCAGTCACACAGTGTCGTGGGGAGTTCGGCCGGCAGCGACAGTCTTTGCAAGTTCCCGTCGGCAGCGCTGAAGGCGAGCCACTCGCCATCCGGGGAGAAGAACGGCGCACGCGCTCGCTCGGTGCCGGGAATCGGAACCGACTCGAGTTGGTTCAGAGGCCGACGGTAGAGTTGGTCCCCATCCTCAGTGACGGCGACATAGACGACTTCCCGACCGTCGGGTGACAACGCGATGAGCCTTCCCTGCCCCAGGGGCAGCTGTCCAGTGACGGGGAGCGCGAAGTGCGCCGCCGGCTGGTCTGGCGACGCTGGACCTCGGGGCCACATCGCAACCGTCGCTGTCAGGGCCGCGAACCCCGCGACGACCCACGGCACCATGACTCGCCACGGACCCGACCGCTGCCCCAGAGACAATGCCCCGGCGTCGCTCGGCTCGGCCACGCTTGCCGTAACCCACTGCAACTCGCGCTTCAAGTCGCCGGTCGACTGCCATCGCTCATCAGGATCCTTCGCCAAGCACTGGCGGATGACGCGGTCGAGCGAGCGCGGCGTCATCGGTTGCAAAGTCGACAGCACCGGCGGGTCGTCCTTCAGGATCGCACCGATCAGACTCGCTTGGCTCTCGGCCTGGAACGCCCGCTGGCCCGAGACCATCTCATACGTCACCGCGCCGAAGGCAAAGACGTCCGTCCTGTGATCCGCCTCTTTGCCCTCCACCTGTTCAGGCGCCATATACGGAAGCGTGCCAAGCACGCGTCCCATGGGCTGTCAGCGGTTCGCTCGCTGTCGTCGCCGCGGAGAAGCCTTCAGCGCCGACGCTGCCGGGCTTCCGCAGCTTCGCCAACCCAAAGTCCAAGAGCTTCGCCCCCGCCTTGGTCAGCATGATGTTGCCCGGCTTCAGATCTCGGTGGACGATCCCCTGCCGGTGGGCCTTGTCCAACGCATCCGCAATGTCGATGGCAATCTGCAACGCCTGATCCAACGGCAGTGCGCCCTTCTCCAGCCGCTGGGCCACGGTCTCCCCGTCGAGATACTCCATGACCAGGAAGTCCGTCTCGCCCTCCCGGCCAATGTCGTAGAGGGTGCAGATGTGCGGGTGGTTCAACGCGGCAACCGTGCGGGCCTCTCGCTCGAACCGCTGCCTCAGATCCGGATCGGCGGCGACATGCTCGGGCAGCACCTTGATGGCGACGGTGCGGTCGAGGCGGGTGTCGGTCGCTTTGTAGACCTCGCCCATGCCGCCTTCGCCGATCTTGGCGGTGACGGAATACGGGCCGAGGGTGGTGCCGGGCGAGATGGGCATGTCGTCACTTCAGCCGGGCAGATTCATGCGTCGCAGTAGATCCTGAAAGCGAGGGTCATCTCCCAAAGGGTCATATAAGGGGATGACGCCGATATACGGCATGTTGGGGTCGCGTTGCCGAAGACCAGTCTCCAGCCATTCGAGGGCCAATGCTTCGTCGCCGGCTCGCATATACCAAGTCGCAACGTCCACTCCGAGCGCACTCGCCGCGGCCGTCTCGGCCACACGACGCATCGCCTCGGCATATCCCCCAGCGGCATACCCCGCCTCAAGAGCCTCCGCGCTTTCTTGTTGGCCGGTCGCGGTCAAGTACATCCTCGCTGTGTCCAAAGCCTCGTCTTGCTGTCCGTTGAGATGGTAGATGTCGGAGAGGGGAAACAACGCGAACGGAAGGCGGGGCGACGTTCTGAGCACGTCCTGCAGCTGGACGATCGCTTCATCGTACTGGCGGACGATAACGAGGGCCACGCCGTAGAGCGCCTGATTGAACGTATTGAGCGGGTCCAACTCCAACGCGCGTCGGAGCTGGGCCATCGCTTCGTCGGGACGTCGCATGCTCATCAAAAAATGCGAGCACAGCGCTCGCGCGTCGGCGAGGTTTGGATCCAGCTCAATCGCCCGCCGCCACGCCGGTTCAGCCGCCTCCCAATTCCACTCTCCCCAGGTGAGCACGGTCGCGAACGCCATGTGCGCTTCCGCGAGATTCGGGTCCAAGTCCAACGCTCTCAGCGCGGCGGTTCTGGCCCTTGGTGTGGCCTCGTTGGGTGGCGCGAACCCGTGCTGCTGGCGGCCGCTCCACACCCGAGCGATGCCTACGTGCGCGAGGGCATACTCCGAGTCGTACTGTAAGACTGACTCGAAGTACCGGAGCGCGATCTCGAAGTCCGCTGGCGTTTCCTCGTAAAAATGATGGAGACCCGTCAGATACGCTTCGTACGCCTCGGGATTGACAGTCGGGCTACTGGCAAGGCGGGTCCGTTCGCCTGGGAGAAGGGCGACGGCAAGCGAGGCGGCCACTCCTCGCGCCACCTCGTGCTGCACCGCCATGATATCGGCGAGTTCGCGCTCGTAGCTCTCGGCCCATACTTGCAGCTGATCGACGACGCGAATGAGACGGACGTTGATGCGGATACGTCCTGCCTCGGGACGCACTGCGCCTTCGAGAAGGTAGCCCACGCCAAGCTCCCGGCCGATCTCATCGACGGGCTTATCCGTCGCCTTGTAGCGCATCGCAGACGTGCGGGCGATCACACCAAGACGCTCGGGGTTGAGGCGACCGAGCTGACTAATCATCTCCTCGGTCATCCCGTCGCTTAAGTACTCCTGCTCCGGGTCGCCGGTGAGGTTCTCGAAAGGAAAAACGGCAAGTGTGATCGAGGCCGCAGGGCCACCGACCCCAAGTAGCAGGTCGCGCACGCCACCGAGATTCAGCGTCACCACCGCCGCCAGCGCAACCGCCGCGGCGGTCACGCTAGCGAACAGCCGACGCCGGGACAGGCCATAACTCCACACGACACCAAGGAGGGCGGTTCCAGCCTGGATGTCGGCGATCGCCGCCTGGACCTCGCTGGCTCGCTGGTACCGCTGTCCTGGCTCTTTGGCGAGACACCGCTCAATGACGACTCTGCTGCTGACGGAAACACTACGAGGTAACGGCGCTGGTGGTTGGTGCAGAATGGCCGAACTGAGCTCCACACCAGTCTTCCCCTTGAACGGCCGCTCGCCCGCGACCATCTCGTAGAGGACGAGACCCAGTGCCCAGATGTCACTGCGGACATCGGCGGGTTGACCACGGAGCTGCTCGGGTGCCATGTAAGGCAGCGTGCGCAGCAGCGCTCCTGCCTGAGTCATCGTCGCGTATGTCTCGGTCGTGGCCTGGGACAGCGCCTCGCTCGGTGCTCGCTTTGCCAACCCAAAGTCCAACACCTTGACGGTCCCATCCTCGCGCACCTTGATGTTGGCGGGCTTCAGATCACGATGGATGACCCCGGCTTCGTGAGCGGCTTCCAGCGCCTCAGCAATCTGCTTGGCTATTGGCAGTGCTTCATCGACGGGGATCGGTCCCTTCGAGATCCGGTCAGCGAGCGTCGGTCCCTCGACCAGTTCGAGCACCAAGGCGCGTGTGTCGCCGCTTTCCTCGATGCCATAGATGGCCGCAATGCCAGGATGGTTCAGACTGGCGAGCACCTGCGCCTCCCGTTGGAACCGGGCCAGCCGATCAGGATCTGTCGCAAACGCCTCGGGCAGGATCTTCAGCGCCACCTGCCGGTTCAGCTTGGTATCGGTGGCCTGATAGACCTAGCCCATGCCGCCTTCCCCGATGAGGGCGGTGACGTCGTAGTGGGCGATGCGAGAGCCGACGTTGAGAGACATGACAGGGCTGCAGGTCGCGTCGAACCGTGGCGATTATATGCAGCTAGGTCGATCTCGCCAACGCCGGACCGCACGGACACGCGTGACCTATCGTCGACCATCGTGTGGCTCGACACCAGCCGCGTCAAACGGTGCAGCCCAGCGAGCATATCGCGCGATCAGTGGAGGGACTTACCGCACATCCGAGCGCCGTTTGTGACCGGCGTCGGAACAGATCATTGAAGGGAAGAAAGAACGTGCCTCGGCTCGACCATACACCCCACACGCCGGTGACTCCGCCTTAGCCTGATGTGATCAGGCTCGACAGCGCCGCGGCGTGGTACAGATCCAAAACCAGGCCCTGCTATTTGGCGACTCTTCGCAGGCGTCTCGCGCTACATGGACCTGCCTCTCACGAATCACAATAGTGCTCGTTCCACGTCAATCCCCCTGAAGGTGCAGGGACTTGCGTCCTGATTGCACACACTTCTCGCACCCGCTATGCTGCGGACTGGCCATGATCCGATTCAGTGGACGGTTTCGTTGAGCTGATCGTTCTTCGTTGTCTGTTCTTTTCTCATTGAAAAAGACAACGG
>CBDCGH010000016.1:0-157970 GCA_965216615.1 Vicinamibacterales bacterium
GGGCATCGAAGTGGGTCAGCCGCTTGAACTCCGTAAACCGCTGCTTGACTTCTGCATCCGTCAGTCGTAGCAAGCGATTGAGGCCGAAATCCTCGACCGCGAAAGAGGCCATGCTGCTGCCCGCAATGATAGCCTGCGTCACGACCTCATCCGACATGGAGCGGGCAGCCGCGAGATACCCGATGAATCCGCCAGCGAAGGTGTCGCCTGCTCCCGTCGGGTCGTACACGTCCTCGAGGGGGAGACCAGGGACCGCAAAGAACCCGTCATCCCGCGTCATCAGGACGCCGTACTCGCCCCGCTTGATCACGAGCCGCTCCGGCCCCATGTTCCGAATGACCCGGGCCGCTTTGACAAGGTTCGCTTCGCCACTGAGCTCCCGCGCCTCTTCGTCGTTGATGATCAGCACGTGAACCTTTTCAAGGATGCGGGCGAGCTCCTCGGGGGTTCCTTCGATCCAGTAGTTCATCGTGTCCAAGGCGACGAACTCCGGCCGCTCCACCTGGTTCAACACATCGAGCTGCAAAGCTGGGTGGATGTTGGCAAGAAACACGAACGGCGTCGTGCGGAACGCGTCCGGAATTACCGGGTGAAAGTCTTCAAAGACGTTGAGATGTGTATAGATCGACTCGCGCGTGTTTAGGTCGAAACTGTATTCGCCGCGCCACCGAAACGTCTCTCCCGCCACCCGCTGGAGGCCGGCGAGATCGATCCGGCGACCGTCGAACACGCCGACGTGCTCGTCTGTGAAGTCGTCGCCAACGACGGCTACGAGCCGGACGTCGGTGAAGAACGAGGCCGCGATACTAAAGTAGGTCGCCGCGCCGGCCACCACCCGCGAGGCCTCGCCAAACGGTGTGCGCACGGAATCAAACGCGACGGATCCAACGGTGAGAATAGAAGCCATAGGAAACGACGTCCTCTGTCAGCGCAAGTACTTGCCGACGATGGGCTCGAGCTCGACCCTCGTGCGCTCGGGAATCGCGTCGCGCCGCGTAATGATCGATGACGCCAGAGCGGTCGCGCATTCGCAGCTGCGCTCGATCGGCAGCTCAGCAACCATTCGGCGAATCGCGCGCTGGGCCGTTTCGGCGTTCCGAGTTAGATTCTTCACGATCATGTCAACCGTGACATGGTCGTGCTCAGGATGCCAGCAGTCGAAATCGGTCACCAACGCCAGCGTCACGTAACAGATCTCGGCCTCGCGGGCGAGCTTGGCCTCCTGCAGATTGGTCATGCCGATGACGTCCATCCCCCACGAGCGGTACAAATTCGATTCCGCGAGCGTCGAAAACTGCGGCCCCTCCATGCACACATAGGTACCACCCTCGTGCACCGTCGCGTCAACTGCGCGGACCGAGTCCACTGCCAAGCGACTGAGCACGCGACAAAACGGATGGGCAAAGGTGATGTGCGCCACCAGGCCGCGGCCAAAGAAGGTACTCTGGCGGCCGCGCGTGCGATCCAGAAACTGATCGGGCACCACGATGTCGAGTGGGCGGTACTGTTCCTGCAAGCTGCCGACCGCGCTGGCAGAGATGATCCACTCCACCCCCAGAACCTTCAAACCGAAGATGTTGGCTCGAAAATTGAGCTCCGAGGGCAGTAGGCGGTGGCCCTCGCCGTGTCGAGCCAAGAACGCGACCCGACGTCCATCCAGGTTTCCAACAATGTATGGCGCCGAGGGCTCGCCGAACGGCGTCGACGGCACCAGGACCTCCTCGCGGTCAACGAGGGCCTCCATGTCATACAGTCCGCTTCCACCAATCACCCCGATAGGAACGCTTGTGCGGTCGGTCAATGCTTTTCCTCTTTGAGCTCCACAAGAACGCCGTGAGTACTGGACGGATGAACGAACGCCACCCGAGCCCCTTCAGCCCCAGGGCGAGGCTTCCGATCGATCAACGTCACACCTCGCTCGTCGAGGTGCGCCAACACCGCATCAAGATCGTCGACCCGGAGCGTGATGTGGTGCAGGCCGGGACCGCGCCGCTCGGTGAATCGCGCGATCGGGGAGTCGGCGGACGTGGCCTCGAGCAATTCGAGCGCCGTCTCACCCGCCGGAACGAAATGAGCCCGGACCTGTTGGGACGCCACATCTTCCGTCGTGGTCACCTCGAGTCCAAGCGCATCCCTATAGAACGACAACGCCTCGTCGATGCTCCGAACTGCGATGCCGATGTGATCCAGTTTGGCTTTCATGACCATTGCTCCAGCATCTGGTCGACCGCGCTATAGGGATCCAGGTCGTGGCGCGCCACCTGCTCAATCGCCTCTTCCATGGCGGCTCGCATCTCCGGACGGTTCTGAATACGCTCCGCGACTCGACGCATCACGATCTGGCGCAGTCGCACCGCCGCCCACTCGCGTCGCCGCGCCTCCCCGGCCGGGTGCTGATGATCGCCAAACGCATCCAGCATCGCGACCAGCTCCTCGACGCCAGCTCCGCTCGTGGCCTCAGTCTTGAGCACCGGCGGATGCCACGCGCCCGGTTCATCGTCGCGCAAGCTCATAGCAGCCTCAATCTCGGCGACGGCGCGATCGGCCCCGTCGCGATCGGCCTTGTTGACAACAAAGATGTCGCCGATCTCCATGATCCCAGCCTTCAGCGCCTGCACATCATCCCCCGTACCGGGCACCGTCACGACGATCGACGCATGCGCCGTCCGAGCAACGTCGACCTCGCCCTGCCCGACGCCGACCGTCTCGACTACCACGATGTCCATTCCCGCGGCATCCAAGACGTCTACGGCGTCACTCGTGGCGTACGCCAGCCCGCCGAGATGCCCTCGTGTCGCCATGCTCCGGACGAAGACGCCCTGATCGGCCGCATGCGATTGCATCCGGATGCGATCACCGAGAATGGCGCCGCCGCTGAACGGACTTGTCGGGTCGACAGCTAACACCGCGACGGTGCGTCCAATCCCGCGCCAGGATGACACCAGGCAGTCGACCAATGTGCTCTTCCCGACACCGGGCGAGCCCGTCACGCCGATCACGCGCGCACGACCGGCCTGCCCAAACAGATTGCGAATCAACCCAGCCCCCCCGGGTGCGCCGTTCTCCAGGATGGAAATCGCTCGGGCGATCGCTCGAGGATCGCGTGCCAGCACGCCCTTCGACAACGCGTGTGCACGGGCGGGACGGTCAGCGCCCGCGTCCATCGTCGCTGTCCCCGGCATGTCCGGTATCGGACCCACGGTACTGCCGTGCGATGACAAGTCGCTGAATCTCGCTCGTGCCTTCTCCGATCGTCAACAGCTTGACGTCGCGAAAGAACTTCTCGGCCGGATAGTCCTTGACGAAGCCGTAACCGCCGTGAATCTGCACGCACTCTTCCGCCGCCCGTACCGCGACCTCGCTCGAATAGAGCTTCGCCATCGAGGACTCCCGGGTCGTAGGCTCTCCCTGGCCCTTGAGATACGCGGCGCGATACGTGAGCAGTTTTGCCCCCTCGATACGCGTCGCGAGATCCGCCAGCTTCCACTGCGTCGACTGAAACGTCGCGATCGCCTGCCCAAACTGCTGCCGCTGCTTGGCATAGCGACGGGCCGCCTCGAAGGCGCCCAACGCGAGCCCGACGGCGAGTGCGGCAATTCCAATACGACCAGCATCGAGCACCTGAAGCGCGTTGACGAACCCCTCGCCCTCCCGCCCGACTACCTGGCCGGCGGGCACGCGACACCCATCGAAATGGATCTCCGCCGTGTCACTGGCGCGCATTCCGAGCTTGTTCTCCTTGCGTCCGACCGAGAGTCCTGGAGTCTCGTGGTCAACAAGGAACGCCGAGATGCCGTGGTGCCCCTTATCAGGGTCGGTCACGGCCATCACGACGACGAGCCCCCCCACACTCCCATGGGTCGTAAAGGTCTTGGTGCCGTCGAGCACCCACTCATCACCGTCTCGCGTCGCCGTCGTACGAATCGCCCCGGCGTCACTGCCAGCGGACGGCTCCGTGAGCGCCCAGGCGCCCAGCGTGTCGCCCGTCGCGAGCCGCGTCAGCGGCCCGCGACGTTGAGACTCGGACCCGAACATCAGGACGTGCGCCGCACTCAGGCCGTTATGCGCCGCAACGGACAGCGCGATCGACGGATCGACACGCGCCAGCTCCTCGATGCAGATGCAGTACTCAACGGCGGACATCCCGGCCCCTCCGTAATCCTGCGGCACCTGTATCCCGAGAAGTCCGAGACCCGCAAGCTTCGGCAGGAGCTCGAGCGGAAACCGCTGGGCCTCGTCCCACTCCATGACGTGGGGCGCGATTTCCTGTTCGGCAAACTCCCGGACGGCACGCCGGACCACCGCTTCAGCTTCGGTCGGACGAACGTCCATTGGCGGCTGAGACTCTATCACATGGTTTCGGAGGAACCGGCGCCGCGCAGCGGCTTGACAGCGACAGCACCTCAACTCACCATGGCGCGCATGATCGGGTGCCGAACCGGGCTCGTTCTCATCGGCCTGTGCACCACCCTGAGCCTCGCTCCGCCGGCTGCCGCCGACCTCACGGTGTTTGGCGGAACTACTCGGTCGAAAACCGGGCGACCCGTCGTTGGCGGCGCCCTGGGGCTAGCCGTCGGCATCGTCGGACTCGAGTTCGAGTACGCGTACGACCAAGGCAGCGATTCATCGCTCCAAACGGGGATGTTCAACGGGCTGTTGGTGTCACCGCCGAAGGCAGGAATCCGAGTCTACGGGACGGTTGGTGGCGGGATGTCCCGGGGCCGAACAGCCGGAATCAGCCACACCGGATTCGCCGCCAGCGGCGGCGGAGGGTTGCATGTGGGTCTCCGAGGGCCAGTCTCGATCCGCCTCGACTACCGGCGATTCCGCCTTGGGCCCAAGGCGGAGCGGCGCACGCCCCACCGTGTGTACGTCGGTATGACTCTTACGTTCTGAGGTAGCCGGAACGGCCGCGGGCCCACGGAGGTCCCCCGGCCATGACTCCGCTGGCGCGGCTCGTGGCCGCATCGTGCCGAGTCGTTACCGCCGATCACAACATCAACTAGAATTCGATGAGAAGATCGAGATTCATTATGGCTTGGCCGGCACTGAACGATTCGCTGTAGGTCTCGTAAAGCGCTTGGACTTCAGCGGGGAACGCCTCGTTCAGGATCTGCGAAACCGCATAATCCGCCCCAGAGACCGCAGGGTCCAGGAACCATGCGTATATCACACTGTTGTTAGGTCCGGACTCCTTCACACGATAGACCTTCCAACCCTGCGCCTGCCTTTTGCGATCTGGGTTGTCGCTCTGCTCCAGCGCCTCGCCGACCTTCCGCATCACTGCTTCGAAGTCCGCGGTCGCCCCAGGTTTGATGTAGTTGAAGAAAATTCCCGAGCCGCCGCTTAGCGTTCGCGATGCCTGAGCCTCAGCCGTACCAGGGTGAAACGTCGTCCCGACGACAACACCCGTCACGAGCGCCGCAATAATCGCGAACCCCACCCACACCTGTCTGTCACACACGCGCATTTACTGACCTCCTTAAATCAAGCGTATTCGGAGCAAGCGCGTACCATATCGTACGGCGCTGACTAGACAAAAACCCTCATGACCTCACTCGCCACTAGCATACCTCGTCGCGTCAGGCGAAGACGACTCCCTTCCAAGGCCAGAAACTCCCCCTCTAGGAACGGCCCGAGCTCGGCTCCGTAGACATCCATCACCGAAAGATGGTGGTCCCGGGCAACCTCGTCGAGGTCTAGGCCCGCAGCCAGGCGCAATCCCGTGAACAACCGATCACCAACCCGCTCCGAGTCCGTCAGCACGCGCCGATCGGCGCACGGGGTTCGATGGGCGTCAATGAGATCCACGTATCCGCGAGTCTCGGCGACGTTGCGCCACCGAACACCGTCTCGCGCCGAGTGCGCACCGCAGCCAAAACCCAGCCACTGGCCGTCACTCCAGTACTTCAAATTGTGGCGGCACTGCCGTGCCGTGCGCGCGGTATTGGAGATTTCGTACTGTTCATACCCGGCCGCATCAGTGGTTTCAAGTGCCGAGAGGTACATCTCAGCCGCCGCATCATCGGGCGCGAGCGACCACCCCGCCCGGGCCATGTCTTCCTTGAGTGGCGCGTTCGGATATAACTCCAGCAGGTAGAGCGACGCATGATCTGGACCAAGCGCGACCATTGTGTCGACAGACGATCGAGACTCGGCCGGCGATTGCTCGGGAAGCCACAGCATGAGATCGATGCTGACGTCATCGCATCCGGCCGCGCGCGCATCATGGATGGCACGCGCCGCCCGCTGCGCTCCATGCCGGCGGCCCAGGCGCTGGAGTTCCGCATCGGAGAACGATTGGACGCCAAAACTCAGTCGGTTGACACCGGCCGCCAACCAAGCTTCGAAACGCGACATCGTCGCGGTTTCTGGATTGACCTCGAGCGTCACCTCGACCGATTGATCGAGATCGAAGACATCTCCACATGCCTGGAGCAATCCCGCGACCTCGTGGGCCTCGAGCAACGACGGCGTGCCACCGCCGAAGTACACCGTGTCGACCTGAGCGCCGTCACCGGCCCGCCGGATCTCCTGTTCGAGCGCTCGTACATAGCGCCGCTTCAGATCAGCGTCCAGCAATCCGCGATTGAAGTTGCAATAGTTGCAGATCGACTCGCAGAATGGGATGTGGAGGTAGAGGCCAAGGAGGGGCATGGACCGGGACTACTCCAGGAGACAGGAGCCCCTCACTTCGTCGTAACCTTCCCTCCGGACCAGCCGAGCTCGAGTTGGCCCTCCTTCTCCTTGTCTCTCAGCTGCGCGCGGGCGCGCACCGACGTCCGCTTAGGTAAACGGCGACGTGGCTGCCGCTTCTGATCCTTCCAGCGTCTGGCAATGTCGTCGGAGCTCGGAGGGTATTCGAAGTCACGATAGTCGGGCCCGGAGTACTCGAGGAACTCGCACATTTCACGCAGGCGGGAGTGCATCCTGAACCCGACCCGGACGAGGAGCGAATCCAGATCGTCGCCGTCCGGAACATCCTCGTAGTTCGTCGTGAAGATCGTCGGCCGGCGCTCGTTGTATCGCGTGTTGACGATGAGGTTCATCGTCTCTTCGACCCAGTCAGTTGGCCGCTCTGCGCCGAGATCGTCCAAAACGAGGACTTCCGCAGCCAACACGCGCTCCAGAATGTTCGCCTCCGACACTCGGGTCACTGGGTTGAAAGTGCTTCGGATCGTACTAAGGAGGGACCGCGTGTCGTAGTACAGCCCGCGCACGCTCTTCTGCACGATCACCTCGCGCAGCACCGCCACGGCCAGGTGAGTCTTCCCAATGCCGGGCGGACCAATGAGCAACAAGCCCTTTTGAACGACCGGAAATGACGCCGCAAATTCGCGCGACCGGTCAACCGCGCGAAGCAGCTGCTCGTTCGGATAGGTCACGAACGACGAAAAGTCACAGGCCTGATACCGCGACGGAATGTTCGCGTCCTTGAGCAGGTCCATGGCTACGTGTTGTCGCCAGCATGCACAGCGTTCCACGCGCTGAACACCGTCGACATCTCTCGCACGCCAACCCGTGCCGTGGCAGCTCTCGCAGGTCATGGGAAACAAAAAGAAGGACTACAGGATACTCCGACCGACGCGCGGAGGGAACCAACTCGCCGGACTCTCGAGCGACGTCGAGAGAACCGGTCCTACCGTGACGAGCGTTTCCGCGTGCGCGCCGCCGCATCGCGAGCCGGCGGCTTCTCCGCAACTGGCGGCGCCGCGCGTACGAGTGTCGTCGGGCTCGCCTTCACAAGCGCGGTACCGAGGCGTTGCTCCCAGTCGTCGATTCCGCGAGTCATCTCGCGTTTGACATACGCCATGAACTCGTTGACCTCGCGCTGCATCTGATCCATCTTGCGGCGCATATTGAGGATGATCTCGACGCCGGCCAGGTTAACGCCCAAGTCTCGCGTCAACGTCAAGATCGTTTCGAGTTGCTCGAGGTCGTCTGTCGAGTACAGGCGGGTGTTCCCTTCGGTCCGCGATGGCTTCAGCAGCCCCTCTCGCTCGTAGAGACGCAGCGTCTGTGGGTGGATGTTGTACCGCTTGGCGACGACGCTAATCATGAAGTAGGCCTTGGCCGACTCGTTCGCCGCCATCATCATTACTCCGCAAACAGATCGCGCCGAACGTCGGTCTGGTGCAGCTGACCAAGCTCGCGCAGCAACGCCTTGGAGCGGGCGTCCTCGACTGGCGGAATCACCAGGTTCACCGTGACAATCAAGTCGCCGCGTTGACCTGTGCGCGGCGATTGGACGCCGCGTCCCTTGACGCGAAAGCTCTGGCCCGCCTGGGTGCCGGCCGGAACCTTGAGACGCGTGTGGCCATCGATGGTCGGCACGTCGATCGTTGCGCCGAGGGCCGCCTCATGCACGGCAACGGGAACGTCCAGGCGGAGGTCTTCACCCTCGCGCCGGAACAGCCGGTGCGGTGCAACCTTGGCCGTGATATACAGATCACCGGGTGGACCACCGTGCTTTCCCGCGTTCCCCTTATTGGGAACACGCATTCGGGAGCCGTCGGCGACGCCGGCCGGAATCTGAATCGTGATCACATCGGTCCGCGTGACGTGCCCGGCGGCGCTACATTCCGCGCACGGCCGCTGGCGCTGTCGGCCCGTTCCACCGCATGTGGCACACGCCCGAGAGAACAGCATGTGTCCCCGACGCCAACGCGTGGCACCGCTCCCTTGACACCCCGAGCATCGCGTCTCCGGTCCACGCCTCAGACCTGTGCCCCTGCAAAACCCGCAGGTTTCGAGCCGCGTGAGCGTCAGCTGCCGCTCGGACCCGACCGCGGCCTCCTCAAAGCCGAGCGCCACCTCTCCAAACAGATCGCTTCCCCGTTCTTCTGGACGCGGTGACGGTTCACCGCTCACGCTCAGCTCTGCGAACAGCTCGCCGAATGTGACCGACGCGCCACTCGCCGGCACTGAGAAGTCGAACCCACGAAACTCGACATCCGAGGGCGTGGGGTCGATCGGCGGGCTTGACCCGCCGGTGTCGTACACCCGACGCTGCTCCGGATCGCTCAGCGTTTCGTACGCTTCCGTCGCGCGCTGATAGAACGCTTCGGCTTCTCGGTCCCCCGGGTTGAGATCAGGGTGATACCGGCGTGCGAGACGCGTATAGGCCCGCTTGACGTCGCGAAGTGACGCTTCCCGCTCGAGGCCGAGAATCACGTAGAAGTCCATGCCAGGCCTTCGTAGAGTTACTTGCCCTCATCCTCGACGACTTCCGCATCGATGACGTCGTCACTGTCGGGCGCGGCCGCTCCGGCCGCTGGGTCGCCGGCAGGGTCTGACGACTCCGACGCAGGAGCGGTACCCGCGGCGTCACTTTGCTTGTACAGCTCTTCGGCAGCCTTGTGCTGCGCCGTGTTGAGCTGTTCGATCGCCGCGTTGATAGCGTCGGCGTCCGTCCCCTCGTTCGCCTTCTTGACGGCTTCAACAGCCGCCTCGATTGGCTGCTTGGCCTCGTCGGAGAGCTTGTCAGCCGACTCCTGCAGCATCCGCTCAGCGGCGTAGACGGCCTGGTCCGCCCGGTTGCGAGCCTCAACCTCCTCTTTGCGCTTGGTGTCGTCTTCCGCGTGGGACTCGGCCTCCTTCATCATCCGGTCGACTTCGTCCTTGTTGAGGCCGCTCGAGGCCGTGATCGTGATCTTCTGCTCCTTCCCGGTTCCGAGATCCTTTGCCGACACGTTGACGATGCCGTTCGCGTCGATGTCGAACGTCACCTCGATCTGTGGCACACCCCGAGGCGCAGCGGGAATACCCACCAGATGGAACTTGCCAAGGGTGCGATTGTCCTTGGACATCGGCCGTTCGCCCTGGAGCACGTGCACCTCGACGCTTGTCTGACTGTCGGCTGCGGTAGAGAAGATCTCGCTCTTCCGCGTCGGGATCGTCGTGTTCCGGGTCAACAGCGTCGTCATGACACCACCGAGCGTCTCGATGCCGAGTGACAATGGCGTCACGTCGAGCAGGAGCAAGTCCTTCACCTCGCCCGAAAGCACGCCCGCCTGAACCGCAGCGCCAACCGCCACAACCTCGTCCGGGTTCACCCCCTTATGGGGCTCCCGATCGAAGAGGGCCTTCACGATCTCCTGGACCTTGGGAACACGCGTGGACCCCCCGACCAGGACCACCTCGTCGATCTTCGAGGGATCCAGTCCTGCATCAGCCAGTGCCTGTTTCACCGGACCCACGGTCCGCTGCAGGAGGTCGTCGACGAGCTGCTCGAACTTGGCGCGCGTCAGCTTCATCTGCAGGTGCTTGGGACCGGCCTGGTCGGCCGTGACGAACGGAAGGTTGATCTCCGTTTCCATCACCGTGGACAGCTCCATCTTCGCCTTCTCCGCGGCTTCCTTCAGACGCTGGAGCGCCATGCGGTCCTTACTGAGATCGATACCCTCATCGGTCTTGAACGACTCGACGATCCAGTCGATGACCCGCTGGTCGAGGTTGTCGCCGCCCAGATGGGTGTCACCATTCGTCGCCTTGACCTCCACGACCCCTTCACCAACCTCGAGGATCGAGATGTCGAACGTGCCGCCGCCGAAGTCGTAGACGGCAATCGTTTCGTCCTTCTTCTTGTCAAGGCCGTAGGCCAGCGCGGCGGCGGTCGGCTCATTGACGATTCGCATGACCTCGAGCCCGGCGATCTGCCCGGCATCCTTCGTCGCCTGTCGCTGCGCGTCGTTGAAGTAGGCCGGCACTGTGAGGACCGCTTTTTCCACCTTTTGACCAAGATAGGCCTCTGCCGCCTGCTTCAGCTTTTGCAGAATCATCGCGGAGATCTGCGGCGGGGAGTGTTCCTTGCCGGCGGCGTTGACGCGGGCATCGCCGTTTGAGGCCTTGACGACCTCATACGGGACCATTTTCATCTCTTCCGAGACTTCGTCGTAGCGACGTCCCATGAACCGCTTGATCGAGAAAATTGTGTTCTCGGGATTCGTGACGGCTTGGCGCTTGGCTACCTGGCCCACGAGGCGCTCGTTGCCCTTCGCGAACGCCACAACGGACGGCGTCAACCGCCCACCCTCAGGGTTCGTCACGACGGTAGGCTCGCTGCCCTCCATGACCGCGACGACCGAATTCGTCGTACCTAGATCGATACCAATGATTTTGCTCATCCTTGTCCCCGCTCATTTGCCTGCAGCGCCTTCGTGTCGAGACGCGCTCGGAACTGTGTTTCCTCAGATTTCACAATATATGCAATTGAAGTTATTATAAAACCTGAGTCTATAATTGTAAAGTCTGTTTGCAATCCTCTGGCTCTCTAGCCCTTCGGAGCTAGGCCTTCCGAGCCGATAATGAAGGGGGACGGCCGTGCAACAAAGGTGCGCGTGTACAATAAAAACTGAGCGCTTTTCTCAATATCGGTGTCCATCGATAGGGTGACTCGCTGACATGCCAGTGAAAAAGCAGCCCACGCGCCGATGGAATCCGTACGTCCGACCGGCGATCGTAATTGGCGCCTTTGCCGCGACGGCCCTCATTGGCGCCGTGACCGGCGTTCTTCTTGCCCACTCACCAGATCTGCCGCAGATCTCTGAACTGGACAGCTATAGTCCCGGCACGATCACCCGGCTCTATGCGAGGGGTGGGGAACTCATCGGCGAGTTTGCAACCGAGCGACGCGTGATGATCGGCTACGACGAGATCCCGGAGGTGCTGCGGAACGCGATCATCTCAGCCGAAGACGGCGACTTCTTCACGCACACGGGCTTCAACATTCCCAGGTTCGTCGTCACACTGGTGCGGAACATCATGAAGGGCGATATCAGAGCCGCCGGCGGCAGCACCATCACGATGCAGCTGGCCCGGCAAGTCACACTCAGTACTGGACGACTTGGAACGGAAAAGAGGTTCGAACGGAAACTGCGTGAGATCTACTACGCGTTTCACATCGAGAAACGCTACACCAAGAGGGAGATCCTGACGTTCTACGCCAACCAAATGTACTTGGGCACAGAACGGCACAGCGCCCACGGGGTCGAGGCCGCCTCCCGGCTCTACTTCGACAAGCCCGCGACGGACCTGACAGTGGCTGAAGCCGCGACCATCGCCGGCATGTTCCAGACGCCGGCACGACAAAGCCCCCTCGTCAACATGGAACTCGCGCGCGTACGGCGCAACTACGCGCTCGGCCGGATGGCCGTCGAGGGCTACATCACGCAAGCTGAGGCAGACGCCGCCAAGGCTGAACCGATCGTCCTGGCCCCTCGGACGGTCCGCAGCAATACGGTCGCACCGTACTTCATCGAAGAAGTGCGGCAGCATCTGGAGGCGGAATACGGTGTCAGCCAGCTGTACGAACAGGGGCTGACCGTGCACACCACGCTGGACGCCCGACTGCAGGCCGCCGCCGACCGGGCCGTCAGAGATGGATTGCGCGTTCACGACAAGCGGTACGGCTTCCGTGCGCCGGTGCGCAACATCCTGGTCGAGGCCGCTGAGGGCGAGGCGGAGAACATCGATCCAGCGACGGTCCTGTGGGCGTTCGAGCACAGTCGATGGATCTTCGAAATGAGCGAGGGCGACATCGTGCCGGCGGTCGTCACTGATGTCGACGACGAGGCGATGCATGTGCGCTTCGGGCCCTATACCGCGCGCGTGGTGCCCAGAGGCTTGCGGGTGTTGCGGTCTGGAAGAACTGAGGGCTTCCGCGGCATCGGTCGAACCCCAGCGAACAAGCTCGTGAAGCCCGGCGATCTTATCGAGGTCAAGATCACGACGCTCGGGATGGTGGACGAAGATGGACAGCCGCTGAGCGACCCCGTCGTCGCCGCCGAGCTGGAACAGGAACCGCTCGCCGAGGCCGCCTTGATTGCCATCGAGAATCGCACGGGTCGGGTCCTGGCGATGGTCGGCGGCTACGATTTCAACCGGAGCAAGTTCAATCGAGCCACCCAGGCCCAACGCCAGCTCGGGTCTCTGTTCAAAGGTGCGCTCTACGCGGCGGCGATCGACCAGGGATACACGGCGACGACCACTATCCCCGACGAGCCGACCTGCTACGAACCTGGGCCTGAGCAGGACCCGTACTGCCCAGAGAACTACGACCACAGCTACGAGGAAGCCGTTACGCTGCGCCACGCCCTCGAGAAATCGAAGAACGTGCCAGCCGTGTGGATGATGAACGAGGTCGGTCCACAGACCGTGGTCGACTTCGCAGGACGGCTTGGCTTCACGTCAGCGATTCCGCCGTTCCTGTCCGTCGCGCTCGGGTCGGCGGAATCAACGCTCCAGGAAGTCACGAGCGCCTATTCCGTGTTTCCCAACCGGGGAACTCGAATGATCCCGTACCAAATCGAGCGGATCGTCGACCAAGCCGGTGACGTGCTCGAGGAGGGCCGCCCGCAGCCGCGGGATGCCATTCGTTCGGATACGGCGTACATTATGGTGAGCCTGATGCGCGGCGTGGTGCAGCGAGGCACGGGTCGGGGCCTCCTGCAGCTCGGATGGCCGGTGGGTGGCAAGACCGGCACGGTGGACGACTATACCGACGCGTGGTTCGTCGGATTCGACCCGGACATCAGCGTTGGCGTATGGGTTGGCTACGACGAGAAGAAGACGCTCGGCGACGGCGAGGAAGGCGCAAGCGTCGCCCTGCCGATCTGGCGCGAATTCATGCGAGCGCACATCGAGGGTCGTGACGCGCCCGAAGGCTTCTCTCCCCCCGCCAACATCGTCTTTGCGTCAGTCGACCAGAAGACCGGCGAAGTGGCTGAACCGTGGTCGACGGGTGTGATCCAGGAAGCGTTCATCGCGGGGACTGAACCCGGCGCGACGTTCAACCGGTAGCGCCGCTTGCCTTCTGCATCAGATACCGCTTGATGAACGGATCAAGATCGCCGTCGAGCACCCGGTCGACGTTGCCAACCTCCAGCTTGGTGCGATGGTCCTTGACCATCCGGTACGGGTGGAGCACGTAGCTTCGGATCTGATTTCCGAACGCGATATCCTTCTTCTCACCGCCGATCTTCTCGAGCTTCGCCTGCTGTTCTTCCTTCCTGCGCTCGAAGAGCCGGGCCCGCAGCACCTTCATGGCGGCATCCCGGTTGCGATGCTGGGATCGTTCGTTCTGGCACGACACGACGATGCCGGACGGGAGATGTGTGATGCGCACCGCCGAATCTGTCACGTTGACGTGCTGACCACCCGCACCACTCGACCGATACGTGTCGATCCGGAGATCCTTCTCGTCGATTTCGACCTCGACGTCGTCAGGCAGCTCCGGCCACACGAAGACCGACGCGAATGACGTGTGGCGACGCGCAGCCTGGTCAAACGGCGAGATCCGAACCAGCCGGTGCACACCCGCTTCGGCGAGCAACAAGCCGTAGGCATAGTCACCCTGTACCGTTAACGTGGCAGCCTTGATGCCTGCCTCGTCACCCGGCTGGTAGTCGATGATCTCGTGGCGAAACTCGTGACGCTCAGTCCAACGCAGGTAGGTGCGGAGCAGCATCTCGGCCCAATCCTGCGACTCCGTTCCACCGGCCCCGGGGTGGATCGAGACGATGGCGTTGCAGTCGTCATGCTCTCCACCGAGCATCTTCTTGACCTCGGCAGCATCAACCTCCTCGGCAAGCACGTCCAGGGCTTGACCAAGGTCGTCCCCGACCCCCTCACCCTGCTGGGCCCAGTCGACCAGCACCTCCAGATCGTCGGCGTGCCGCTTCAACGACTCCGCCAACTCGTGGTCTTCCGTCAGCCGTCGGCGGCGCTGAAGAACCCGCTGCGCCTCTTCGGCATCGCTCCAAAAATCCGGCGTCGCCGCCAGACGCTCGAGCTCCGTGATTTCCGCTGCAGGACTTGCGGCGTCAAAGATAGCTCCGCAGGTCAGCGGCGCGCTTGAGCAGGTCTTGGTATCGGCGAATCTGTTCGTCCAAAGGTACAGTCACGCGACTCCTTTACACGCACCCTGTGCAGGCACGCAATGCCTCAAACTCGACGTCGTACCGCCATCACGAGCGCCACCAACGTGAGCCCCGCGCACACCCACGCCCCGAGATCGCCGATCCGGCTATAGATCGTGGCGTGATCGAGCAGTCTCACGTCAGCGGTCACGACCGCGTCCTCGAATAGGGGGGTGCGAACCAGCACTCGTCCATACGGATCGATGGCTCCGCTGATCCCCGTATTCGCGGCACGGACTAGGTACCGGCCGCCTTCGATGGCCCGCATCGTCGCCATCTGAAAATGCTGATGCGGCGCCGATGTTCGACCATACCAGGCGTCGTTCGTGACGGTCGTCAGCAGCTGACTGCCACTCGTCACGAGCTCGCGAACCAGACCAGGATAGATGATCTCGTAGCAGATCGCCGTCCCGACGCCATGACCGCGAACGGAAAGTACGGTTGGGTCCTCGCCGGCTGTGAATCCCCCAACGTTCTCGACCAACGGCGACACGAAGAACAACCAATCCCGCATCGGCACATACTCGCCCCACGGCACGAGGTGCTGCTTGCGGTACACCGCTGGCGATTCGCCTCGAGGATCAACCACGATGGCCGCGTTGTAGTACTCCGGCTCGTCGCGCCACACGACGTCAGTGCTGCCGAACAACACATGCACCGATCGCTCCCGGGCCATCTCGCGGATTCGGTCCGCGCGCGGGTCCAGGCTGAACGAGAAGGGCGTGGCCGACTCTGGCCAGACAACGAACTCGGCACCCTCCTCTGCGGCCTGATGCGTGAGCCGCAGGTACTTGTCGAGAATCGCATCCCGGTGCGCTGGGTCCCATTTGTCGCTCTGGGCGACGTTGCCCTGCACCACAGCAACGCGGATCGCGTCTCCGGACGCGGTCAGGCCCCCCGAACGGACGCGATGGTGGCCAAGCGCGATCACGACGATCAACATGACGGCCGTGGCGGCGGCGACCAGCCACCGGCGCGGCCGAACATCGACGAGCACCAACACAACCGCGCTGTTGACCCAGGCAACCAGCACGGACAATCCAAGCACGCCAAACACGCTCGCAACTTGAGCAACCGGAATAAACGGCGTCTGACTGTATCCGAGCAGCTCCCAGGGAAACCCGGTAAACAAGTAGATGCGGCCGAGCTCGCTGGTGACCCAGACGCACGGCGCCATCAGGACAGCACCGACCCCGAGACGGCGGACGAGCGACCACAAGCCCGCCGCGAAGAAGGCCGGAAACAGCGCCAGGTACAAGACGAAGAGGGCATGAATGCCCCATGAGAGCGGGGTGGGAAGACCGCCGTATTGGCTCATGACGCGGGGAATCCAATACACGACACCCGCGAAGTGCACGACGCCGGTCACGAGCCCGAGGCGTATCGCCAGCATCACGGACGGCGCGCGCACGACGGCCACGAGCAGTGGCACCAGCGAGACCCAGGCAACCAACGGGTGGCCGACGTCCGGAAAACTCAGGACCAGCAGGATGCCCGAAACGACGGCAAGTATCACTTGTGTGAACAAGTGTCTAGCGGATCACGATCGGCGCGAACTCGTCTTCTGTTTCGATACGCTCGCGAACACGGTCAGCCTCAGCACGAGTCGCATACGGACCCACCCTGACGCGGTAGAGCGCGATCGGTGCGTCGGCGTCCGGTTGTAGTACAGTCGCCGGTAACTCCTTTTTGAGCAGGCGCTCGAGGACCCCGCTCACCGAGTGTCGCTCGCGGAGCGCCACCACTTGCACCCAGTAGCCATCGCCTGGCGGCGCGGACTCCGTTACCGTATCCGTATCCGGGTCGCCCTTCCTGCTGGCTGCCTCGGCCACACCATCAGGCGCCACCCGTTGATCAGGATCCGACTGGGTAGCGAGAGGCTCGCTCTGAGGCGCATCATCCGCCGCGGCGGTCCGGGACTCGACTTCAGGCGGCTCCGTCGAGGAACCGCCTGCCGGCGCGTCGGAACCGGATGCTGCAGTCGTGAGTGGGGACTGAGCGTCCTCGGTGAGGATCCCGGGGTAACTGAGATCTTCGCTCTCGGCAGCCGCGGCTGATGGCTCGGACCGCGGTTGCCCGAGGGTGGCCGGGGGGACGTCTTCATGTCCCGACCCTGCCGCCGCCGTCGTCGTGCCTCGTCCCGGAAGTGGCACGCCCCGACCCACGAGCACGCCGCACAGGAAGACCACAACGGCCACGACGGTCGCCGCCATGAACAGGAAGACGATCTGCTTCGCGTTGGGTGCGCCGTCGCCAGAAACTGGAGATGACATCGAAAACGGGACGAGCGGTGTCGCGCGCTCGGGAATCTAGGACGAATCGGACTTGCGCTTCTCCATGAACCCGCTCAACAGATCCATTGGCAGCGGAAAGACGAGTGTCGAGTTCTTCTCGCCGGCGATCTCAGTTGCGGTCTGCAGGTAACGGAGCGTCACGGCCAGCGGCTGCTTCGCGATCACCTCAGCGGCTTCCGAGAGCTTCGCGGACGCCAGGAACTCGCCGTCGGCGTGGATGATCTTAGCACGCTTCTCGCGCTCGGCTTCGGCCTGCCGCGCCATCGCCCGCTGCATGTCGGGCGGCAAGTCGACGTGCTTGACCTCGACCGCGGACACCTTGACACCCCAGGGATCGGTTTGGGTGTCCAGGATCTGCTGAAGCTCCCGATTGAGCTGCTCGCGCTCGGACAGCAGCCCATCGAGCTCCACCTGACCCAGGACACTGCGGAGGGTCGTCTGCGCCAGCTGGGACGTCGCATAGTGAAAGTTCTCCACCTCGACGATTGCGCGCGCCGGATCCATCACGCGGAAGTACACGACCGCGTTGACCTTCACCGACACGTTATCCTTCGTGATCACATCCTGTGGCGGCACGTCCATCACGACCGTACGGAGGCTCACGCGGACGATCCGGTCGATCGGTGCAAAAACCAGAATCACCCCCGGGCCCTTCGGCCTGGCGAGTAGCTTGCCCAGACGAAAGATCACACCGCGCTCGTACTCGTTGAGGATTTTGATCGAGTTCACGATGTAGAGGCCGATGATGAAGAGAAAGATCAAGCCAGGGCTCACGGTCATGTGTGGGTTCCTCCGGACGAATGTCCCGTCAATCGCCGTACGGTCAGCTTCAACCCGTCAACCGAGACGACCCGAACCTGCGCACCGGCTTCGATGTCCTGGTCGGCCGTCGCCGTCCAGATCTCTCCATGGGCGCTGACACGGCCTACCAAACCGGCGCCAATCGGACTGATCACCTCGCCAGGTGCGTCGATCATACCCGCTCGTCCTGTCACCGGCTGTTTCCGAAGCGCATTGATCCCGAGCCGGGCCAACATCGCCGTGATTGCGCCCAAGGCCAACATCGAGAACAAGATGAAGGGCCACCCGAGCTGGAGCTCCGGGGCAGGCGAGTCAACGAGCATCACCGCGCCGAGCACCATGCTGAGAAGGCCCCCGGCAGCCAGAAACCCAACAGTCGGCGTCATGGCCTCCGCCACAAGTAGCGCCAGCCCAAACAAGATCAGCAGCAGTCCCACGTAGTTGATCGGCAGCACCTGAAACGCGAAGAACGCGAGCAACAAGCACACCCCGCCGACGACGCCGGGGACGATCGCGCCAGGATTCCACAACTCGATCGTCAACCCAAGCGTGCCGAGACTGAACAGGAGGACCGATACCTGAGGGTGCGCAATCGCGCTGAGAAGCTGCTGCCGCCAATTCATCTCGACCGACTCGACCATCGCGTCGCTCGTTTCCAGCACCGTCGTGGTCCCGTCCCACCGCCGCACCTCGCGCCCATCGAGCTGCACCAGCAAGTCATCGAAGTCACTGGCCACAAGATCAATCAGCGCTGGCTCCGCCTCGAGCGCCTCTCGCTCCGTGAACGACTCACTCTCGGTCACGGCGCGCTCGGACAGCTCCACGTTCCGCCCGCGTTGGCTCGCCAGGGAACGGGCATAGGCCGCCACGTCCGAAGCCGCCTTCTCCGCCATGGCCTCATCCATCGACGCCCCCGTGCCGGACACAGGATGTGCGGCACCAATATGGGTGCCAGGCGCCATCGCCGCCACGTCAGCCGCAATCGTGATTAGGAACCCCGCCGAGGCCGCGCGAGTTCCGCTGGGGCCAACATAGACAACCACGGGCGTGTCGGATTCGATGATGCTCTTGTTGATAGACCGCGTCGAATCGACCAGGCCACCTGGCGTCTGCAGCGTCAGGACGACCAGCTCGGCCTCGTCCTCGTCCGCGCGCTCGATCGCCTGGGCGATGAACTCAGCGGTCACGGGATGGATGAGCGCCTCAACGTCGGCCGCATACACCAATGGGCGTGGAGCGGGTGGGGATTCCTGTAACGCGGCAGCAAGCGAGGTGAGCAGCGACGCCAGCACCCAGCATGCCGCCATGGACAATCGAAGCCGCGACGACCGTCGTGACATGGCGACCACAGGCGTAGTTTCAACGGTATCGGAGCGGCTGCAGGCTGTCAACGCGGTACTGACCCGATCTGATAAGGTAGGCAGTCCATGTGCACGGCAGCGGTGCTGGCCGGCGGACGTGGTCGGCGGCTCGGTGGTCGGCACAAGGCGCTCCTCGCGCTCGGCGATGGTCCCATCATCGAGCGACAACTCAACATCCTGCGACCCGTCGTCGATAGCGTGGCCATCGTCGCGAATGACCGCGATCGCTACCTACATCTGGGCGTTCCGGTCTGGCCAGACGTGCAGCCTGGTGCTGGACCGTTGGGGGGGATCTTGACCGCGTTGGCCCATGCCGCAGACACCGCGACGCTCGTCGTCGCGGGCGACATGCCGTTTCTGACATCGGCATTCCTTCGCTACCTGGTTGATGCCAGCGGAAAGAGCGACGCCGTGGACATCACGATTCCACGCCCAGACGACGGCTATCAGCCCTTGTGTGCCGTGTATCAGCCGCGGTGCCTCTCCGTGATTCGCCGGCATGTCGACGCCGGCTCGTTGAAGGTGACCGACATCCTGGCTGAGCTACGAGTGCGTGAGCTCCACGCTGACGAGCTGAGCGCCTTCGACCCTAACGGAACGCTGTTCTTCAACCTCAACACGCCCGAGGACTACACCCGAGGTCTCGCGATCGCCAGCCGGGAGGAACTCGAGCCATGATTCTCGACCTCCACCGTCGGCTCCGTGAGAGCATTCGATTAGTGCTGGAGGAGCAGTACGGGCTTGGTCCAGACGCGAGCCCACCGATCGTCATCCAGTACCCACCAAACCGTTTGCTCGGCGACCTCGCGGTCACCGTTGCCTTCGAACTGGCGCGGACGCTGCGCAAGGCGCCGCGCGTCATCGCCCAGGAGATCGTCGATGGCCTGGCGCCGATTAACGGTGTCGCGAAGACCGAGGTGGCATCCAATGGGTACGTCAACATCTACCTGGACCGCGCCGACTACATGCGCGCCGCGATGGGCCCGTCCGCAGACGGGGACGACCACACCGAAACAGGCAAGATCATCGTCGAGCACACGGCGATCAACCCGAACAAGGCTGCCCACATCGGCCACGTTCGAAATGCGGCATTGGGCGATACGCTGGTCCGGTTGCTACGTTTTCGAGACCGGCCGGTCGAGGTGCAGAACTACATTGACGACACCGGCGTACAAGTCGCCGATGTCGTGGTTGGATTCTGTCAGCTGGAGTCCCGTTCGCTCGAGGACATTCGCCAGCTCGCCGATAGCACGAGGTTCGACTATTACTGTTGGGACCTCTATGCACAGGTCACCGAGTGGTACGAAACCGATCGATCTCGGTTGGAGCACCGGAAGGCGATGCTCCACGACCTGGAGCACGGTCATGACCCGTCATCCGCCATTGCCCGGTTCATCGCGGAACGGATCGTACGCTGCCACCTCGCCACCATGGACAGGCTCAATGTCGACTATGACCTGCTGAGCTGGGAAGGCGACATCCTGCGTCTCGATTTTTGGGCAACGGCCTTCCAGATCCTGAAGCAGGCGGGCGCCGTCTTTCTCCAGAGTGACGGCCCACAGGCCGGTTGCTGGGTGATGGAGATAGACGACGGACAACCCGAGTCCGAGACCAACAACGCGACCGGTCAAGACGATGCCCCTGACGCCCGTCTGAAAGTGATCGTGCGGTCGGACGGCACCGTCACGTATGTGGGCAAAGACATCGCGTACCAGCTCTGGAAGTTCGGACTGCTCGGGAAGAACTTCCGATTCCGGCCTGTCGCCACTCAGCGATCCGGCCGCGCGTTGTGGACCACGACGGCCGACGCCGACGAACAGGGTCGGTCGGATGCACCGTCGTTCGGTCAGGCGACGTCGGTCTACAACGTGATCGACACCCGGCAGGCCTATCTTCAGCGGCTGCTGAAGCAAGCGCTCACCGCGCTCGGTCACCCAAGGGAGGCGGACCGTTCGGTGCATTTCTCGTACGAGATGGTCGCGCTGTCCCATCGAACGGCTGAGGCGCTGGGGTACGACATCGGTGACGCCCGCGATCGGCCGTTCGTCGAGGTCTCGGGGCGCAAAGGCCTCGGTGTGAAAGCCGATGATCTCCTCGATCGCCTGACTGAAGCGGCCACCGTGGAGGTGGCCGCGCGAAACTCAGACTTCGACTCCACCGAGACGAACCGGATCGCCGCCATGATCGCGGTGGCGGCCGTCCGGTATTTCATGATCAAGTACTCCCGAGGCAAGGTGATCGCGTTCGACATCGACGAGGCACTGAGCTTTGAAGGAGAAAGCGGTCCGTATCTCCAATACGCGGCCGTCCGAGCGGCGAACATTCTCCGCAAGCTCGACACGCAGACTGGCGTGAATGCACAGAGGATCGTCGACGCGCTGTCACATCTGACCTCAGACCCGCTCAACGATCCGGACGGCACCGATCTCTGGGCCTTGGTTCTAGAGGCCTCGCGACTCGACGAGGTTGCTGAGCAGGCCATCCGTACGCTCGAGCTGTCCACCCTGGCGAAGTACGCCTTCGGCCTCGCCCAAGCATTCAACGCGTTCTATCATCGTTACCCCGTCGTGGCGGAAGCCAATCTCGATGTCCGAACATGGCGCGCCGCCGCAGTCATCTACTTCCACACCCAGCTCACCCGCGCGTTGAACCTCATGGGATGCGACGTGCCACCGCGCATGTAGCGCGCCGCCATCTTTAGCGAGTCAGCGTCGCAAGCAGCTCGATGTGCGCGGTGTTCGGAAACTGATCGAACGCCTGAATGTCCGACGCCTCGTACCCCGCTTCGCGGAACCGCCGAAGATCTCGCGCGAACGTGGCTGGGTCGCAGGAGACATACGCGACCGTGAGCGCGTTCAGCGTTGCCAAGCGCTCGATGAGGCCGCGCGCAAGTCCGGCGCGTGGAGGGTCGAGGACGACCGTGCCGTCGATGGGAGACGTCCTCTGCAACAGATACCGTTCAACAGGTGCGCCCACGACGCGGAGGCGTGGGCCAAAAGGCTCGGCATTACAGCGCAGATCCCCGACCGCCAGGCGGTCTCGCTCCACCGCCGTGACCGCTACGCCCACGCGCCCAGCGAGCGACACGGCAAAGAGCCCCACGCCCGCATAGAGGTCGAGGACCGGTCCCGGTGGTACACGCTGACCGACCGCCGCTACGAGCGTGGGCACCATGTAGCGGTTAACCTGAAAGAACGCCGGCGCGTGGCGTCTCAATTCGGCATTCTTGGGGCCCTCCCCGCCCGACAGCACGGCAACGGGATCGCCCACGGTCGCGGAACCTGCGATCCGTACGATGCCGCCACGCATTGGACGAACGCTGACGCCGCTGACACCCGGCAGCTCCGCGATTTCGGCAAGTCGCCGGTACTTGAGGGATCGCCGCAGGGTGAAATGGACGACCCGCTCGTCTCCCTCCACGTTCTCAGCGACGTCGACGTGCGCGAGGCTCGTTCCCACCGTGCTGCGGCGATCGAGACGTTGACCGATCTCGGCCACGACCCGCTCCGTTTCGGGTAGGAGCTGACCGGTTTGCCCCACATCGCAGGTCTCGTGGGTTCCCGCACGCAGGAATCCGAGCCCGCGCGGCCCAATGTGGAGGCGGGCTCGTAGGCGAAACCCACGTTCTGGAGAGCCTGCGACCGGCACCGGACGAACGTCTGGGAATTGGCCAATGCGACGAAGCGCGTCGCGGACGACCTCCGACTTGAGCTCAAGCTGTCGGCGATAGCAAATGTGCTGATAGACCTGGCCGCCGCATGCCGGGTCCTCTGTCCCTGACATCTCTCGCCGGTCACTGTCAGGGTCGAGCACCTCAACGACGGTCGCGTGAATCACATCACGACGCCGAGTATCGACTCGCGCCCGCACCCGCTCCCCCGGAATCGCACCGGTCACCAGCACGACGCACCCGGCGTCGTGCGCAAGCATGGCGCCGCCAGCTACCGGGCGCTCCGCGCGAACCTCAATCAGGCGTGGCGAATCGATGTGGCCCATTAGCTTGGGGACTGGAACAGCCAGCTACTCGAAACGAATTCTCGGCACCCGCAGATGATCGGTGAGGAGCTGCTGAGTCGCAGCAGAAAGCGCTTCTTGAAACCGGTCGGGAGGCATCCGCCCCTGAAACGGCTCAAGCTCACGAGCGGCAGTCTCGCGGAGACGGGCGTGAAGCGTGGGATCGACACTGTCGCGAAGCTCCGCGATCAGCTGACGCTCCTGCTCGGCCAGCCGGTCTACGAGCTGGCGCCGGGCCGATCCGCGGGCGGTGCGAGCCAAGTCGACGTCCGCGTCGAGCTCGTCGACCAACCGGGTGACGGCACCCGCGACCTCGGCCGGCGCCTGGCCCGACTCTGCCCAGCGCCCGAGGCGCTCGGCAACTCGAGTCATGTGCTCCGCGAGCGACATCCTGGCCGTGCCTTGAGCCGACCGATCGCCACCCGGCCGATCGATCTCGCCGACACCCACCGCTCGACGCCAACCGTCGAACACGTCGAGCACGTCGGCTTCGCAGAACTCGACTCGCAGCGGACGCCGTCGCGCGCCCTTGGCGTGGTATCGCTCGAACGCCCGATCGATGCCCCCGCACACCACCCGGAGCGGAATCTCCCGCTCAGCCCAGCCACACACCAGCTCGAAGGCCGGACCGACCACGCGAATCAGGTGGCCGTCGTTCTTCCGACAGAGATACGATTCAACCTCTCGACAGTAGTGGCCGGGATCCATTCAGTGCGCCTGATCGGGAACGCTCGCTATCCGGTTGCGCCGGTCGAGTCCTCGGGGTACCAGTCTAGCCGTCCCGCGGTGATGCGTTCGATGCGATCGTCTCTGCGAACCCGTAGCGCGCCGTCCGCATCCAGACCCGCGGTGAGCCCAACGCGACGACCATCCGACGCGTCCCACGCAACCGGCGCACCATCGCAGGTCGGAGAGAGCTCTCGCCAGCGAGCGAGCATCGTCCGCGGGCCCTCGGCCCGAACACGTTGGCGCCAGAGGGCAAACGACGCCAAGACCTCGACGAGCACCTGGCCCCGAGTCGCGGGATCAACCGCGTACCTGTCGACGGACGACGCGCGATCGGCGATATCCAACGGATACTCCGCGGGCGACAGATTGAGGCCAATCCCGACGACCACGGTGTCATGGGGACCTGTCTCGCACAGGATTCCGCCCAGTTTCTGCCGCCGCGGTATGGGCGCGTCCCCCGCCCCACCGGTCGTGACGAGATCGTTCGGCCACTCGAGCTCGACCTCCACACCGGTCGCGGTGCGGACACCCTCGGCTGCTGCGACGCCGGCCATCAGCGTTACGGTCGGGGACGTCGTCTGGTGCAACACCACCGACACGTACAGGCCTCCGAGTGGCGAGAACCACGTGCGCCCATGTCGCCCGCGCCCGGCCGTCTGCCGGGACGCCACCACCGTGGTGCCGTCGACAGCGTCTGCGTTCACCAGCTCGAGCGCCACGTCGTTGGTCGACCCGACAACGTCGCGATACACCAGGACTGACGCCAGCGAGCCGAGCCGAGCTCGAGTGCCAGATGCACCAAGACACCGGGCGATGTCTAGCGGAACCGCGTCGCTCATGCCGGCGGGGCCGGTACAGGCGTCGAGCCGGCGGGCCGGATATCGAAGCTGAAGTCGACGGCCGGCGCAGAATGGGTCAAGGCTCCGACGGATACAAACTCTGGACCGGCCGCCGCAATGTCGTCCAGCTGGTCCAAGGTCACACCACCTGAGACCTCGACCTTGGCGCGCCCCCGGGTCAACTGAACGGCCTCCCGGACGGCCTCGCTCGGCAGGTTGTCGACGAGCACGACCTCGGCGTTGGCTTCGAGCGCTTCACGCACGTCATCGAGAGACTGGGCTTCGACCTCGATCGGCATGTCGTGCCCAGCGCGGCGGAGGCGCTCCACGGCGAGACGAATCGATCCGACGAGCTGGATGTGGTTGTCCTTGATCAACAGGCCGTCGTCCAAGGCCATCCGATGATTGACTCCGCCTCCGGCGCGCACCGCGTACTTCTCCAGCGCGCGCAGCGTCGGGGTGGTCTTACGCGTGTCCAAGACGAGCGTCCGACCACCCGCCACGTCAACGAACTGCCGCGTCAACGTCGCGGTCCCGGACATTCGCTGGAGAAAGTTCAGCGCGGTGCGCTCGGCGGTCAGGAGCGCGGCGGCCGAACCAGTCAGCCGAACCACGACATCGTCGGCGCTGCAGACTTCGCCGTCCTGCTTAGAGCGGTTCACGACGACTGTGGGATCGAGCTGCTGAAACGCTTCGACTGCCACATCGAGCCCGGCAATCACACATACCGATTCCGCCACGACCGTACCGACGGCCTGCTGGTCGGCCGGAATCGTCGCCTCGGTGGTGACGTCGCCCCATCGGAGATCTTCCGCCAGCGCGCGCCGCACGACTTCCCGATAGAGCGACGGATCCAGCGGACCGAATGGCTCGACCTTCACCCGCCGAGCTCCGCCAAGATCTCTTCGAGCTTCGCCTGGTGCTCCCCGACGGCCTCTTCCTGGGCGCGGGCCTCATCGACGACGGCTGGGTCCGCTCGCTCGACGAACGCACGATTCGACAGCCTGGAACGGAGCGACTCCCGCTGCTTCACCAGCTTGTCGAGGTGGCGCCGCACCCGCTCCGTCTCCTTGCCGCGATCAACGATACCGGCCAGTGGCACATGCACCTGAAAGCTCCGTACGACCCGCCTGACGGTATCGGGATCCCGCTCCACATGATCGGCGAAGTCGAGCTTCTCCAGGCCCGCCAACCGGATGATCGGATCCGCGTTCGTACGGAGCACCTCCTGCTCGGACTCGGATGCAGCCTCGACGACAACCGTAACCTTCCGAGACGGCGGCACCCCCCACTCTGACCTGACCGTCCGAATCGCCGTGATGACGTCTTGCAGGAGCGTCATGACACTGACGGCCTCGAGGTCCGTCCACTCCTCGACCAATTCAGGAAAGCGCGCCAACGTAATCGTCTGCTGGCTGCTGTCGGCGGCTTGACCATCTTCAGCACGCTGGGGGAGCGCCTGCCAGATCTCCTCGGTCACGAACGGGATGAATGGATGCAAGAGTCGAAGGAGCCGATCGTGCACCTCGAGCAGCACTGCGATCGCCGCATCGCGGCGTTCTCCGTCCGCCTGTAGATGCGGCTTGATGAGCTCGATGTACCAATCCGCATACTCATGCCAGAACGCGTGATAGAGCCTATCGGCCGCCACGTCGAATCGGAACTCGTCGAGCGCCGTCCCAATCTCACCCGCTAGCTCGCTCGCGCGATGCAGCATCCACCGGTGGATGATGTCGAGCTCACTCACGCGAGGCACGGCGGGCCGCTCTGTGAGCGCATCGGGCAGGTTCATGAGGACGAACCGCGACGCGTTCCAGATCTTGTTGATGAACTGCCGGTACCCTCGCAGGCGGCCCTCCGACAGGGAGATATCCATGCCCGGGGACGCGAGCGCAGCAAGCGTGAAACGGAACGCATCGGCGCCGATCTCTCCGATTAGCTCGAGAGGGTCGACGACGTTGCCCTTCGACTTGCTCATCTTCTGGCCGTGGGCATCACGGACCAGCGACGTGATGTAGACCGTCTTGAATGGCACATCATCAGCGAACCGCACACCTAGCATCATCATGCGCGCGACCCAAAAGAAAATGATGTCGTGTGCGGTGATGAGCAAGCTCGTCGGATAGTAGCGAGCGAGATCGGGCGTCGAATCAGGCCAGCCCATTGTGCTAAACGGCCACAGCCCCGAGCTGAACCATGTGTCGAGGACGTCGGTGTCCTGGCGGAGCGAGCCGCCGCAGGCGCACACCGCTGGGGTCCCTTCGGACACGGTGATCTCACCACAGTCGTCACAGTACCAGGCTGGAATGCGATGCCCCCACCACAACTGGCGTGAGATGCACCAGTCGTGGATGTTCGTCATCCAATCGTTGTAGGTGCGCGTCCAGCTCACCGGCACGAATCGGGTCTTCTCTTGATCGACCACCTCCAGCGCGCGGTCGGCCAGCGGTCGAATCTTCACAAACCACTGCGTTGAGAGAAGCGGCTCCACGACTGTGCCGCACCGTTGGCAGTGCCCCACCGAATGGACGTGGTCGCCGACGCCTTCCAGCAGCCCCTCCGAATCAAGCTGCTCGACGAGGTCTCGTCGAGCGTCGAACCGGTCGCGTCCTTCGTAGGCTCCGGCCTCCGCCGTCATCTTGCCGTCCTCATCGATCACCGAGATCTCGGCAAGCTGGTGGCGCCGTCCCATCTCGAAGTCGTTCGGATCGTGCGCCGGGGTGACTTTGACCGCACCGGTACCGAATGCGGGGTCGACGAACTCGTCCTGCACAAACCGGATCTCGCGACCGAGTACGGGCAGCCGAATCACGCGATCGCGGAACTCCTGGTATCGCTCATCGCCGGGATGCACGGCAACCGCAGTATCGCCCAGCATCGTTTCGGGGCGCGTCGTCGCGACGACGACGCCTCCTGAACCGTCAGCATAGGGATATCGAATCCGATACAGCTTGCCGTTCGTATCCTTGTGAACAACCTCGAGATCCGACAGCGCCGTCCGGCAGCGCGGACACCAGCTGACCAGGTACGTCCCTCGATAGATCAGCCCCTCCTCGTAGAGGGTCACGAACACGTGGCGCACGGCACGCGACAAGCTGTCGTCGAGCGTGAAGCGTTCTCTGGACCAGTCCACCGACGACCCGAGTTGGCGCATCTGGCTGGTAATCGTGCCGTGACTTTGCTTGACCCACTCCCAGACTCGAGCCTCGAACGCCTCGCGGCCAAGGTCGTGACGCGTCTTGTTCTCTTGCGCCAGTTGCTTCTCAACAACGTTCTGGGTGGCGATCCCAGCGTGGTCGGTACCCGGGAGCCATAGGACGTCGTACCCCTGCATGCGTTTCCGGCGCGCCACGACGTCCGGCAGAGTCTGGTTGAGCGCATGGCCGATGTGCAGCCATCCCGTCACGTTCGGGGGAGGCAGCACCATGCTGAAGGCTGGACGACCAGACCCGGGATCCGCACGAAACGCGCCGAGCTCCTCCCAGTAGGCGTACCACTTTGGATCGACTGTCGCGTGCTCGAAGACCTTCGTCAACTCCCGCATCGGACCGCTACCGTAGCTTCTCCTTGAGCCGCTCAATCTCCTCGCGCACCACTCGCTCAGCGACTTGGTTGACAATCTGCGTCGTTGTTTCCCGAATAACCCGGTCTGAGAGCTTCGCGATCACGCGCGTGGCGAGCCGGTCGATCTCGTCGTCGCTCGCGTCCTGTCGAGTGACCGGCAGCTCCGGCGGCTGGGGCCCTCGTGCCGTGCTGGCCGCGGCGTGCACCGCAGTTTGAGCCGGTGCCGCATCGGCCGTTAATCGTGCGGCACCGGACGCGCCCGGGGTCGGCCCTGGCGGCGCGGGAGCCCGGCCGTCCTCCCGGACGCGAGAAACGGGCGCGGCCTTCGACGTCGTGGGACGGTGGCTCAGCAATTCGCAAACGGTTGCGACAAGCCGGTCAGGCTCGAACGGCTTGACCAGGATGGCATCTGACACCGCGCGCGCACGCGTATCGTCGACCGGCTCGAAGGCGCCGGCCATGAGGACGACCGGAATCTCGCACAGCTCGGGCGCGGCTTTGACGAACTCACCGACCTCGTAACCGGTCTGGCCGGGCATCCGCGTATCGGCCAGGACCATTGCCGGGGGCGCTCGCTCGATCTGCTCGATGGCCTCGGTGCCGGTGGCGACCGAGATCACCTCCACATCTTGGTCCTTGAGGGCGAGCCGAATGACCTTTTGGATGATCAGGCTATCGTCCGCGACAAGCACAGTTCGTGGCATGGTGACCTTATGGGGCAGGCGCGTCGGCCGGTGCCGGGCGAACGTTCTCGTTGATGAAGTCGATAATCGTCTGCATCGGCGTCCCCGGCTGGAACACGCCCGTAATGCCGATCGCATGCATCGAGGCGATGTCGGCGTCGGGAATGATGCCCCCCAGGACGACCAGCACGTCATCGAGCCCTTGCGCCTTCAGCAACTCGACCAGGCGAGGACAGACATAGTTGTGGGCCCCGGAGAGAATCGACACCCCGATGACATCTGCGTCCTCCTGCAGAGCCGCGGCGGCGATCTGCTCAGGCGTCTGGCGAAGTCCCGTGTAGATGACCTCCATCCCCACATCGCGCAAGGCCCGCGCGATCACCTTGGCCCCGCGGTCGTGTCCATCCAGCCCTGGCTTCGCAATGATGACTCTGATCTTTCGCATGGCAGGTTGACGCGCGCTCGTGGTTAGAAGACCGGTGACTCCTCGTACTCGCCCCACACGCTGCGGAGCGCATCGCATATTTCACCGACCGACGCGTCGGCGCGCACAGCGTCCAGAAGCGGCGCCATCAGGTTGTCACTCCCGGCCGCTGCGTCGCGCACGGCGTCTAGCGTCCGCCGCACACCGTCCGCGTCCCGCTTCCGACGGAGATCGTCCAGACGTGCAACCTGGGTCTCCGCAACCGTCTCATCGATGTACAGCGTCGGCACATCGGTTGGGGAAACGTCCTCGTATCGATTCACTCCGACGACGACCTGCCCTCCATCCTCGACAGCGCGCTGATACTGGTAGGCGCTTTCGGAGATTTCACGTTGGGGAAACCCCTGCTCGATTGCCGGGATCATGCCCCCGAACCGGTCGATCCGATCGAAGTAGTCGTATGCCCCGTCTTCAAGCTCTCGGGTCAGCCGCTCCACGTAGTATGACCCACCCAGGGGATCGATCGCCGACGTGACATCGGTCTCATGCGCAATCACCTGCTGCGTTCGCAGGGCCAGCAAGGCGGCCTCGGCCGTGGGCAGCGCCAGGGCTTCGTCCAACGAGTTCGTGTGGAGCGAATTCGTGCCGCCAAGGACTGCAGCCATCGCCTGCACCGCCGTCCGCACGACGTTGTTTCGGGGCTGCTGCGCCGTCAACGACACCCCCGCGGTTTGGGTGTGAAAGCGCAGCGTGCATGACCGTTCGTCGCGCGCCTGAAACTGCTCGCGCATCACGGTGGCCCACAGCTTCCTTGCGGATCGGTACTTGGCGATCTCCTCGAAAAAGTCGTTGTGCGCATTGAAGAAGAACGACATCCGCGGCGCGAAGCGATCAACCGGCAGGCCGCTGTCGATACCGTGCTGGACGTACTCGATGCCATCTCGCAACGTAAACGCCAGCTCCTGGAGAGCCGTCGCGCCCGCCTCTCGTATGTGATAGCCACTGACTGAAATCGTGTTCCATCGGGGCACGTGCGTCGAGCAGAAGCCAAAGACGTCGACGACGAGTCGCATGGACGGTCGGGGTGGGTAAATGTACTCCTTCTGCGCGATGAACTCCTTGAGGATGTCATTTTGAATCGTCCCAGACACGCGAGCCCAATCGGCCCCCTGCCGCTCCGCCACGACCAGATACATCGCGAGGAGTACGGCCGCCGGCGAGTTGATTGTCATCGACGTCGTTACGTGGTCGAGCCGAATGTCGGCGAACAGCCGTTCCATGTCGGCCAACGTCGCGATGCTCACACCGCACTTGCCCACTTCGCCCAGGGACAGCGGGTGGTCCGGGTCACGTCCCATCAACGTCGGCAGATCGAAGGCGACACTGAGCCCGCTGCCGCCCGCCTCGAGGAGCGCCTTGTAGCGCGCGTTCGTCTCTTCTGGGAGGCCAAAGCCGGAGAACTGGCGCATCGTCCAGAGCTTCCCGTCGTAGCCGGCTTGGTGGATTCCACGGGCAAACGGGAACTCGCCTGGAGCTCCGATTGACGCCGGCAGATCGAGACCGCTCACGGAACGGGCGTCGTACACGGCGTCTACGGTTCGACCCTCGATCGTCGTGGAAGGGACCTCGACGGCCGCCTCGCCGGACGACCGTCGTGGTTGTGCCGTCGAGCCTGGCTTCGTCACGCTGGACGCAATTATAGGGTGGGGCTGGTGGCCGGCCTCATGTCGTCAGCCGAAACGCAACCAGTCGCGTCAACTCGTCGTCCGAGGTGGTGATCGTCAGCTCGACGACGTAGTCGCCCGGTGCAAGACTGGCCGGCTGGATGTCCACCTGAGTCGGGTGACCGTCCTCGCTCGGCTGGACGATCAGCGGGTACATTCGCTTGCCGGATCGGTTGAGTAGGTACGCGGACACGTCCGGAACAACCGTCCCCGGCGCGTAGGCGTCAAACCGGA
Organism: Vicinamibacterales bacterium; assembly: GCA_965216615.1. GTDB lineage: Bacteria > Acidobacteriota > Vicinamibacteria > Vicinamibacterales > UBA8438 > CAUZIB01. Next base: position 31,586 of record CBDCGH010000016.1, read on the forward strand.
GCAGGAGGCGCTCCGTTCGTCGAAACTCGCGTGACGGCGTCGGTACCGCCTCCCAGTTCTCGACGAGTTCCTTCCAGTGGAGGAAGTTCCGGGCTCGGATAAACGCCGGGGAGCTCAGCACCAGGTCTGGACTCGTAAAGTCCGGCACCTCGAGCTCCTGTCGGGCGCGATCGAGCACGTCACCGCTTTCGCCTTCGACCGCGAGACTCAGCTGCAGCGTCCCGGGGTCGACGTCGAATGTCGCAGACGACATCTGCGCGTCACCGGCAGCTGCACCCCCGGCCAACCCTCGACCAGCAACGCCGTCGCGCTCCGGTACACGGCCCCGGAAGAAGGCACCACCGGCATCGCCCATCGCCGTCAACAGCACCCGTGCGGGATCATCGCCAGGACGCCTTGACTGACCACGCGTCGGCTCCCACACGAACGTGACCTGCGTCTGTCCGTCATCGCCGCGCGACGTGCCAAACCAGGTCCGAACGAGATGGCCGCGCCGAGGCTCGGCCAGCGCTGACAGTGCGCTGTCGATCGCCTTGGGTGGCTCGTTGACTGGACCGGCGAGAGACCGCTCGACATCGCGCTCCGTCACGGCCCAGTACCCGCGACGGCTCCGAACCTTCACACCCTCTCGCCGCACGCGAACGTCGATTTCGTGAAACTCGCCGTCCTTCGGCTCCTGCGAGGAATCGTAGCCAAGCAGGTAGTACGCCGACGCGTCGCGCAGCATCTGCCTCATCCCGGGGACGAAGTCGTTCTGGTTCACGATCGCCTGACCATCGGTGTCTTCTGCGAATCGGCGCAATGTGTCCTGCGTCGTGCGGAGCATCCTGGAGTTCGTCCGGTTCCCGATGCTCGGCTGGCTGACGTCGTACTCGAAGACCGCCAATCCACGCGGATCCAGCGGATAGATCGCCGTGTTGAATCGGTTGGCCATGGACACGATCCGCTGCTGCTCGTGTAGGACCTGCGCGTCTTCAAAGACCTGGATCGTCTGCTCGAACGAAGACTCGCCGGCGAACGGATCGCCACGGCCAGGGGTGTTCTGCTCCACGGTGGCGTCGTAGTTCCGCAGCTGCGGTGGCACGTAGTTGGTGTAGCCCTCGCTGACCAATAGCACGGTCTTGCGGCTGTCGCGGAGCCCCCCCAGGTGAATCATCAAACCGTGAAGCGCCGAAAAGCTCACCTGATTGCGAACACGCACGACGACCTCGGTCGGGTAGTAGGCGTAGTTCGCTTCGAACTCGTTCTGAATTTGGTAGTCGTATTTGCGCCCGCGCCAGTTGTCCACCTGTTCCAAGATCGTCGCGTGATTCCGCGTAAAAGGGAGATCCGACACCGGCGTCAAGGGGTGCATGACCGCCACCAGATCAGTCGGCAGCAGGTTATCTTCGAGGAACTTGGTGATCTGCATGCTCGCACGCTGGCCGTTTTCGCGCCGCACGTTGTAGTCGTCGAAGAAGATGACAATCAACCGAACGTCGCTGCGCGCCGCTTCCCGTTCGACGTCGTTGCGAGTCCTCACCCGACGCGCCGGCTCGGCGTTAAGATCGGGGACGGCTCCGATCTCGATCAGCTCGAAGGTCTCGATCTCCTGCAGCTGTCCATCCTCATAGACCTCGAAGTCCGACGCCTGGAGATCCGACACATGGTTCCCGTCATCGTCGATCACGCTCGCATCAACGCGTATGAAGTTGATGCCTGATCGGAATACCGGCCGATCTTCCGTCTGGGCGTCGTCGGTGTCGGTCGAGGTGGACTCAGACGCGGCCTCGGAGGCCGTGGGGTCATCCTGCTCGGCCGGTTGGGCTGGCTCTTGTTGAGCCTCGCCAGACACGACGAACACGGCGAGCACGGTCGCCAGCAGAACCAGGCGTGGAAGCGCGGCGCTCTTCGGCATTGTTCCAGACCTCGCGTGGGGCAGGAGCAGTCCCAATGATACCATCGGCACACGATGACCGAGACCGTGGAACGACGTCTGCCGCTGAGCCAGTTGTCAGACGACGAAGAGCTCCTGAGAGCGAACGTGCGAGCGTTTGCCGACGCCGAGATACGACCGTTGGTCCGCCAAATGGACGAGGCCGGCCAGATGCCCAGGTCGCTCATCGACCAATTGTTCGAGCTGGGCGTCATGGCCATCGAGATCCCCGAAACCCTCGGTGGATCCGGAGCCAGCTTCTTTTTCTCCGTGATTGCGGTGGAGGAGCTCTCGCGGGTCGATCCGTCGGTAGCCGTGGTCGTCGACGTGCAGAACACGCTCGTCAACAACGCCCTCCTCCGGTGGGGGACGGACGACCTCCAGCGCCGCATGCTCCCCAGGCTGGCGAGTGGCGGCGTCGGCGCCTACGCGCTCTCGGAGGCCGGCTCGGGTAGCGATGCGTTTGCCATGACCACCCGCGCGGTCGACGACGGTGACGCCTACATCATCTCTGGGCGCAAGCTCTGGATTACCAACGCCGCCGAAGCCGACCTGTTCATCGTTTTTGCCACGATTGATCCGACAGCTGGCTACCGAGGGGTTACGGCCTTCGTGGTCGAGCGTGGAACCCCAGGTTTCGAGGTGGGTAAGAAAGAGGACAAGCTTGGTATTCGTGCGAGTAGCACGTGCGAGCTACTCCTTGACGATTGCCACGTCGCCAAGACGAACGTGCTGGGTGATGTGGGCCGCGGGTACAAGGTGGCCATCGAGACCCTCAATGAAGGTCGCATCGGGATCGGGGCGCAGATGGTCGGGCTCACACAGGGAGCGCTCGACCACGCCCTGACCTATGTGACAGAGCGGAAACAATTCGGCCAGCCGCTCTCGGATTTCCAGGCCGTGCAGTTTCAACTGGCTCAAGCCGCCACCGAACTCGAAACCGCCCGCCTCGCCGTGTATAACGCCGCCCGCCTCCGCGACACTCGTCAACCTTTCCTCACGGAAGCCGCGATGGCCAAGCTCTTTTCGTCACAGGTGGCCGAGCGCGTCACATCCTTGGCCGTGCAGCTCCTCGGCGGCGTCGGCTATACAAGGGACTATCCGGTAGAGAAACTGTATCGGGATGCCAAGATTGGCCAAATCTACGAAGGCACCTCGAACCTGCAACTTCAGACGATCGCCAAGCAACTCTTGCGGCGGTAATCCCGATTCTGAAAGCGGCTTCTAGGATTCCAGGATCTTCGACGCGATGATCATCCGTTGCACCTCGGAGGTTCCCGGGTAGATCTCGGTTGCGCGGGCGTCTCTGACCAACCGCTCGACTATCGAGCCGCGCCGGTACGCCGCCGATGCGAGAATCTGCATCGCCTTATCCGTGGCGCGATGCGAGGCCTCGGAGGCCGCCAACTTCGCCATGGCCGCCTCCATCGTGCACTGCTCCTGCTGGTCTCGTGCCGCCGCCGCCTTCAGTACCAGCAGATCCGCGGCGTCCAGCTCGGTCGCCATGTCGGCCAGCATCCACTGCACAGCCTGATACTCGGCGATCGGACGGCCGAACGTCATGCGGCGATCGGCATGTCGTAAGGCTTCAGCCAGCGCGCGCTGACCGATCCCGACCGCCTGAGCACCGACGGCGATTCGACCGCCATCCAGCGCCCACATCGCCACCCGAAACCCCTCTCCTTCTTCACCGATGCGCCCGGCGGCATCGATGCGGACGTCGTCAAAGATGACGTCTACCGCTCCGAGCCCACGGACCCCCCATGAATCGTACGGCTCCGTCCGCGTGACCCCCGGTGCGTCGGACGGCACCAGGAACGCGCTCACGCCGCGGCCGCCGATGCCCGGGGTCGTCGCTGCGAACACGATGAGGACATCCGCCGCCTCTGCGTTCGCCACCCACACCTTGCGGCCGCTGAGGCGATACGCCGCATCATCGGGCGTCGCGGTTGTCTGCAGGTTGGCCGCATCAGTCCCGGCATCCTCTTCCGAGAGAGCGAACGCGCCGACCGCCGCACCCGACGCGAGCCGGCTCACCCAGCTCGATCGCTGCGCCGACGAACCGAAGTGCTGAACCACTTCGGCGAACGAATTGTTCACTGCCACGATCGCGCCGACCGCCGCACTCTCCTTGGCGACCTCGGTCACCGCGAGCGCATAGCTCACATAGTCGCGCCCTGCCCCGCCGTGATCCCCGGAAACCGTGATCCCCATGAGCCCCTCGGAGGCGGCTCGCCGGATCAAATCGACCGGAAAACGATTGTTCGCGTCGATGGCCGCCGCCGCCGGGCCGACCTCGCTCTGGGCAAAGCGACCCACCTGCCTCCGATACGCCTGTTGTGCAGGGGTGAGCGCTAGTCGCATACAGACCCGACTACGCGATCTTTTCGAACATCGGCCGGAGACGCCGCACAGACTCGGCGGGATCCTCTGGCACAACCCGCGTGCCTGCCGTCACGGTCATGAAGTTGGTGTCGCCGGTCCAGCGGGGCACGACGTGCACGTGCAAGTGCCCGGGAACGCCAGCCCCGGCGGGCCGACCCAGATTCATCCCGACGTTGAGACCCTGCGGAGCGTACGCTTCCGTCAAGGCGATCTCCGCGCGCCGCGTGAGCCCTATGAGCTCGCTCAGCTCGTCCTCGGTGGTCTCGGCGAGGGAGCCGACGTGGCGCAGCGGCACCACCATGAGATGGCCATTGCTGTAGGGAAACTTGTTGAGGACCACGAAACACAGCCGGCCTCGATACAACAACAAGGGGGACGGCTCCGCCTGATCCGGGGCCGCACAAAACACGCAAGGCGTCTCAGTCGCGTCGCTCGTCGCTGTCACGTAGGCTAGCCTCCACGGAGCCCACAGGTGGTGCACGAGGGGAGAATACTAGAGAAGGAGACCGGAGGGAGAATACAGGAGACCGGAGGGAATCGGCGGCGCGTCGTTCAGAACCGTGGAAACGGTGATTCCGGTGGAGGTGGGGTGTCGCTGCGCGGCATCGACACAGGCTCTGCCGGAGGGGGGTTGCTGTTGATCAGTTCCTTCAGCTCTTTGCCCGGCTTGAAATAGGGAACACGCTTCGACGGAACATCAACCTTGTCCCCCGTCTTGGGGTTTCGCCCCTTGCGCGGCTCGCGACGCCGCAACCGAAAGCTCCCGAACCCGCGCAGCTCGATCTTTTCCCCGCGATGCAGCGCCTCGATGATGCTGCGAAACACCGTGTCGACAATGACTTCGGAGTGCTTCTTGGTGAGGTCGGCAACGCGCGCCACCTCTTCCACGAGTGCGGCTTTGGTCATGCTACCGCCAGCGGCGTTCCCGCCCTCGCCAAGCGTTCCGGAACGGTTCATGAGTCTGACGTCTGGCTGTGTTTGAAGTGGTCGCCGAGGGTGACCTCTTGCGACTCGCTGGCCGCGTAGCTTTGCCAGTCGGTCTCGAAATCGTCGGTCTTGAGCGCCCGGATGCTGAGCCCGATCTTTCGGTCGTCTGGGCTGAGCTTGATGATCCGGATCTTGATCGTTTCGTCAACCTTGACTTCCACCTTCTTCTCGCCCTTGGCGTCGTCAAACTCGGACACGTGGATCAACCCCTCGATGCCCTCCGCCAGCTCGACGAAGGCACCGAAGTTGGTGACGCGGACGACCTTGCCCTCGACGATGTCGCCAACCTTGTTCTTCGCGAAGAAGTCGTCCCAGATGTCCGTCGCCAGCTGCTTGAGTCCGAGCGACAGGCGCTGATTCTCGGCGTCGAGGTTCAACACCATGGCCTCGATTTCATCGCCCTTCTTAAGCATCTCTGACGGATGCTGGAGACGCTTGCTCCATGACATGTCGGAGATATGGATCAGACCGTCGATGCCCTCGGCGACCTCGACAAAGGCGCCAAACTCCGTCAGGTTGCGCACGCTACCCGTGAGGCGGGAGCCGATCGGGTACTTGTTCGACAGCTCCTGCCAGGGGTTCGCTTCGATTTGCTTCAGACCGAGCGAGATTCGGCGCGCCTCCGGGTCTACGCCGAGAACCATGGCTTCGACCGTGTCGCTCACCGTCATGATCTTCGACGGGTGCTTTACGCGTTTGCTCCACGACATCTCGGAAACGTGGATCAGGCCCTCGACGCCCGGTTCAAGCTCGATAAACGCGCCGTAGTCGGTCAAGCTGACGACCTTCCCTGAGACGCGTTGCCCAACTGGATAGCGCTCCGGCGCGGACGACCACGGATCGGCGTGCAACTGTTTGTATCCGAGTGAGACACGCTCGGTCTCCGGATCGAACTTCAGCACGATGACGTCGACTTCGTCCTTGACCTTCAACAGCTCGGACGGGTGCTGCGCGCGGCCCCACGACATATCGGTCACGTGCAAAAGCCCGTCGATCCCGCCCAGGTCGACAAAGGCGCCGTAGTCGGTGATGTTCTTCACGACTCCGGCCATGACCTTGCCCTCGGTGAGGTTCGCCAGCGTATCCTTCTTCTTCTCGGCGTTCTCCTCTTCGAGCAGAACCTTCCGCGACAGCACGATATTGCCGCGCTTCTTGTTCACCTTGATGACCCGCATCCGGAGCTCTTGGCCCCTCAGAGAGTCGAGATTGCGCACCGGGCGCACATCGATTTGCGACCCGGGGAGGAAGGCGCGGACTCCGATGTCGACAGCCAGCCCGCCCTTGATTCGCTCGATCACGTGGCCTATGACGACCTTCTGCTCGTTATAGGCCTTCTCGACCTCGTCCCAAATTTTCATCTTCTCCGCTTTTTCGCGGGACAAGACAATATGGCCGTCGCGGTCCTCGGTCCGCTCGAGCAACACGTCTACCGTGTCGCCAGGCTGAACGGTTACTTCCCCGGTCTCATCGAGGAACTCGGACAGGGCAATGATGCCCTCGGACTTGTAGCCAACGTCGACGATGACTTCGGATGACGACACCGTGAGGATCGTCCCCTTGATGACCTCACCTTCGGAAATGTTGCGGAAGCTCCCCTCGTACATCGCCAGCAGGCGGGCGTGCTCGGCCGGGTCCATGCCATCTTCGGTCGGGTCATTCCCGACAGATATCGAAAAGGGAGGCGGTGCAGCGCTCGGCTTGGCGTCGCTGCCGCCTACAGGCCCGGCCTCGGCCTTGTCGTCTGCGTCGTTCGTCATGCGGTGAGGGTCTCCTCCGTCTGGGGCAGCGGGCAAGGCGCACCACCCCTAATTTGAGATAAGCACAAGACTATATGATACTTATCGGCGGTCGTCAACTGACGACGGCGGCACCGAATGGCTAAAAAAACTAGAAAATCACGCAGCGATTCGGCCCGGCAGAGCCCCCGCAAGGCCAAGGCGGCCAAACGTCCCAGCCGGTCGTCGAAGCCGACTGGGCGGAAAACGGCGAGGCCTGCGAAAAAGAAGGCGAAGCCGCCAAGAAAGGCCAAGCCGAAGGCTAAGTCGAAGCCCGCTAAGGCAAGGCCGAAGGCCAAGTCCAGGCCCGCTAAGGCAAGGCCGAAGGCCGCGCCGCCAAAGAAAGCTAAGCCGAAGGCCAAGTCCGGACCCGCTAAGGCGAGGCCGAAGGCAAAGCCGACGCTGCCGAAGAAGCCGGTGCAACACCACCAGAGGCAACCGGCTCCGACTCTCACGCGGCTTCGACGAATCCTGCCCGAAGCCGCTGGTCAGCGTGCCACACGCCTGCCACCCATGGTTCCAGAGCACCGCAGGCCCCCAATTGACGAAATGGACGAGCAGTTGGCCGCGGGTGTCGACCTCGACCGACTCCGAGCGATGGTCGAGCGCTTGACCGGCGACATCGACCCTGACGACCGTAAGAGCTAGAACTGCGCTGGAGACGCCTACCCGATTCGTTCGCGGACGATATTGAGCACTTGATCGACGACCGCTGCAATCGGGACGCCGGTCGTGTCGATGAGGACCGCAGTGTCGGCCAAGGTCAGCGGAGAGGCATGTCGTGTGCGGTCCAAGCGATCGCGCGTCGCCAGCGCGTCCGCCACGTCAATGCCTTCGGTTCGTGAGAACCCGTGGGTCACGTCCTTGGCTCGACGTTTGGCCCGCTCCTCTGGCGTCGCGTCAAGGAAGAACTTGACCACGGCTTCCGGGAACACGACCGTCCCGATGTCTCGCCCCTCCATGACCAAAGGGCCAGACGCAGCGTAATCACGCTGCCGCGCCACGAGCGCCGTCCGCACTGCCGCCATCCGGGCCACCGTCGCCGCAGCGACGTCCATCTCGGGTGTACGGATGGCCGACGTCACATCGTCCCCATCGATCATGACGCGGCCCGGCTCGAGCACAAACGACGCAGTCGCGGCAACCGTGGCCACGGCACGCTCATCGTCGAGCGAATGCCCCTCCCGTTGCGCACGCCAGGCCACCGCCCGATACATCGCGCCGGTGTCGATATGTCGCCATCCCAGGGCGCGGGCTACCGCCCGCGCAACCGTCCCCTTGCCCGCCCCTGATGGGCCATCAATGGCCACAACGTGAGTCAACGGGCCCTCCTCGACTCGGGGCCGTCGGACTCCGCCGCCCGGCGAAGCGCGCGCACCTCAGCCGGAGACAGGTCGCGTGCTTCCCCCGACTTGAGGCCGGACACGCGAATCGGCCCGAGCTGGACCCGCTTGAGCCGAACGACCTCGTGTCCCATTGACTCGAACATCCGCCTCACCTGACGGTTTCGGCCTTCGCGCAGCGTCATTCGGACCCGCGCCTGATCCTGGCGCCGCGAGATATGCCCTCCCAGCAGGCGCACCTGGGCCGGCGCGGTGCGACGCCTATCCACGACGACACCAGAGGCGAGACGTTTGAGCGTGGCGGCGCTGGGCACGCCGCGTACAACCGCCTCATACACGCGCTCGAGCCCGTGTCGCGGGTGGGTCAGGCGTTCGGCCAGCTCGCCGTCATTGGTCAGCAGCAGCAGCCCCTCCGAATCGTAGTCAAGACGACCGACCGGGTACACGTACTCGCGCACGCGAGGGATGAGGTCGAGAACGGTTCGCCGCCGTTGCGGATCGTGACGGGTCGTTACGTATCCCGTGGGCTTGTTCACCAGCACATAGCGGCGCCGCTCGGCGTGGCCGACCCGGCGTCCATCCACGCGAATGTCATCACCCTCTGGATTCGCCCGGGTGCCCAATTGGGTCACGACCGTGCCATTGACCGATACACGGCCCGCCTCGATGAACCGCTCCGCCGAGCGCCGTGAAGCCACGCCCGCCTGCGACAAGATTCTCTGGAGTCGAATTCCGGTCGGCACGGGTCCTAGTGTGGAGCTGACTCCACTAATGCACCTGTTCTTCCGAGACACCCTGAGGGGGTGCTAACCCGTCGAATGGGAGCGCTTCGTCCATCGGCTGAGGGTCCGATAAACCGGGCGGCACATCCATGCCCAGCGCCTCTGCCATGTCCTCGACGTTTGGGAGGTCGCTCAGGTCCTTCAGGCCGAATCGATCGAGAAACTCGTGGGTCGTGGCATAGAGAAACGGACGGCCAACCACCGCTTTTCGCCCGGTGATCTTGATGAGACGGCGCTCGAGTAGGGTTCCCAGCACCCCGGACGCGTTCACCCCGCGAATCTCGGTGACCTCCGGTGCGGTCACGGGCTGACGATAGGCGATCACCGCCAGCGTCTCGAGCGCTTGCACCGACAGTCGCTGCGACGAGTGGTCATGAAACAGCCGACGCACCCACTCATTCAGCTCGGGCCGAGTGACGATCTGATAGCCACCCGCGACCTCAACGAGCTCGAGGCCGCGACTCTGGTTCCATTCCTCCTTGAGCGACTCGAGCGCCTCGGCGATATGTTCCTTTGGCTCGCTGTCGAGGACCTTCGCGAGCGTCTTTGGGGTGATCGGATCGGGAGACGCAAAAATCAGCGCTTCGATGATCGCCTTCACATCGCTCAGGTCGTCACTCACGGCGTTCTCCCGATTGGATCGTTAATAGGCGTCGGCGCATCGACCGGTCGCGCCCTCTTGTATACACGGATCGGACCGAACGACTCAGGCTGATAGACGCGGACCAGCTTGAGCCGAATCATCTCCAAGAGCGCCAGGAAAGACGTGATGAGATCGGCGCGGGACGACGCATCGAGAAACAGGTCTTCAAACCCGCATGCCTCAGTTTCAGACAGCCGCTTCAGGAGCTGCTCGATCCGCGTTTCGATCGGTATCACCTCGCTTGGCAGCACTAATCTGGGTCGCGCGCGTGAACGCGCCATGACCGCCTGAAACGCCTGGAGCAGGCTGAACATGTCGACCTCGAGCTCCCGCTCGAACGGCACGCCCGAGATGTCTTCGATTCGCCCATCCGGGCGCGTCCACTGTGCGCTCCGAAGTGTCTCCCGCTCGTGGAGCAGCTCCGCGGCGGCCCGGTACTTCTGGTGCTCCAGCAGGCGGCGGACAAGCGCGTCGCGTGGATCCTCTTCGTCCTCGGCGTCGTCCGCGGTCTCGATTCGAGGCACGAGCATCCTCGACTTGATGTGAATCAGCGTCGCTGCCATCACCAGGAACTCGCCGGCGACGTCGAGATCGAGCTCCTGCATGAGATCGAGGTATTCGAGGTACTGCTCGGAAATGAGCAGAATCGGAATGTCGTAGATGTTCAGCTCATTCTTCTTGATGAGGTATAGCAGGAGGTCGAGCGGACCTTCGAAGTTCGCCAGCCGCACCGGGTGGTCCGGCAGAACGGACTCGAAATCGTCTGGGTAACTGTCGCGGCCGTTATCCATACGCGAGCCCCGCCGCTTCGCGCACGTCCTTCATCGTGCGCTGCGCGATCGCCCTGGCCTTGCTCGACCCGTCCAGCACGATCTCCCGTAGCCGCCCAGGTTCGCTCATCAGCTCCGCCCTCCGAGCGCGCATCGGCTCGAGGACTGCGTTGATGGCCCGAGCCAACTTGGTTTTGACCTCGACATCGCCGACCGTCCCCTGGCGATAGCGTGTCTTTAAATCGTCGACTTCGGCGGTGTTGGGATTAAAGGCATCGTGGTACATGAACACTGGATTGCCTTCGACTGTGCCTGGAATATCGGCCCGGATGCGCTTCGGATCGGTATACATGCGCATAACCTTCTTGTGAACGGTCTGCTCATCATCCGATATGTCGATCGCGTTGCCGTAGCTCTTGCTCATCTTGCGATTGTCGAGTCCTGGTAGGCGCGGAAAGTGCGTCAACAACGGCTGCGGCTCTGGAAACAACTCACCAAAGAACTGGTGGAATCTTCGCACGACCTCGCGAGACAGTTCCAGGTGCGGCACCTGATCGTCGCCGACCGGCACGTAGTCGGCTCGATAGATGATGACGTCGGCGCACTGCAACAGTGGGTAGCCAATGAACCCCAGCGTCGAGAGATCGCGGTCACTCAGCTGCTCGATTTGCTCCTTGTAGGTCGGGACGCGCTCCAACCATGGGATTGGCACCACCATCGACAACAGTAAATAGAGTTCGGCGTGCTCCGGCACGAGCGACTGCGCGAAGATCGTGCTGCGCTCCGGATCGAGGCCGGCCGCGATCCAGTCCGCCACGTTGTCATACGCGTAATCCATGACCTGGCTCGTATCCCCGTACTCGCTCGTGAGCGCGTGCCAATCGGCGACGAAGAACATGCAGTCGTAGTCTGACTGCAGCTCGATCCAGTTGCGGAGCGCACCGACGAGATGTCCGAGGTGAAGCTTCCCGGTCGGGCGCATACCCGACACGACTCGTGGCTTGGTATTCCCGGGCAAGGCTTCACAGGATAGCACTGATTACAGCGGCTTGGTCCCACTGGAGAAATGGCTAAGGACGGCGGTCGCTGCCTTCGGACCAACGACCGGCGCCAGCTCTTCTCGTGTGGCACGTCCGATGTTCGCGACGCTCCCAAAACGCTCGAGGAGCGCGCGCCGACGCTTCGCGCCGATACCCGGAATCTCGTCTAGCTCAGAACGCAGGTCACGCATGGTGCGCGCGCGGCGATGGAACGTCACGGCCACGCGGTGGGCCTCATCGCGGATGCGCTGCACCAGCAACAGTGCGGCGCTGCTGCGCGGGAGGGCAATCGGATCGCGCCGGGCACGGGTCACAATCAGCTCCTCCCGTTTCGCGATCCCGATTGCCAGCAGGTTCGACAGGCCCAGCTGTTCGAACGCCTCGTAGGCCGCCGATAGCTGTCCGACGCCGCCATCGACGATGACCAGATCCGGAAACGGCCCCCCGTGCTCGAGCAGCCGGCGATAGCGCCGAAGAATCACCTCGGTCATCGCGGCGAAGTCATCCGGCCCGGTCTTCCGCTCGCCGCGGCGTCCCCGCACTCGAAACTTCCGATACTCCCGGCGCTGCATCCGGCCATCGTCACAGACGACCAATGCGCCGACGGTCTCGGCACCCTGAATGGTCGAGATGTCGAAGCATTCGATGCGCCGGGGAACCGCGGGTAGTCCCAGGGCGGCCCGCAGCTCATCGAGCGCCTGTGCCTGGGCATGCGCCTCGTCGCTATGGCGGGATGCGTAGCCGAGGCCAGCATTCCGGGATGCCAGCTCGACGAGGGCACGGTTGTCGCCACGCTTCGGGACCCGCACGCGCACCCGACGTTGTGCACGGGCTGACAGCCACGACTCGATGTCGGCTTGGTCGCTCAGCTCCACCGGCAGATGCACCTCCGCAGGCGGTTGCCGGGTTTCGTAGAACTGCTGGACGCCCGCGCGAACCAGGTCCGCCTCGTCGATCTGGATTCCGTTGAGGTCATCGGCGACCAGCTCGACTCGCTCGACCACTCGCCCGCGTCGCATCTGAAACACCTGAATCACCGCGCCCGAGATGCCAAGCTTGAAGCCGAACGCGTCGCGCTCCCCGAGCCGCGCCGTCGCCATCTTCTGCTGGCGATCCCTCAGCATCTCGACCGTGCGGATCGTGTCGCGATGGTGTGCCGCACGCTCATACCGCTGTGCGTCTGACGCGGTCTGCATCTGCGCCCGGAGATCGGTCAGCAGCTCGTCGTTCCGCCCCCCGAGGAACATCCGCGTTCGCTCGACGGCGTCAGCATATTCTTCGCGGCTGCACAGCTCGTCGACGCACGGGGCCAGACACCGGTTGATGTCGTACTCGAGGCACGCACGACTCCGCTTGCCGGTAATGACTTCGTTACACGAGCGAATACCAAAGAGACGATGGGTCAGGCCCATGGTTTTGCGCGCGAACGCCGCTGGAAGAAAGGGACCGGCGTAGTACGCGCCGTCCGAACCAACCTGCCTCGCGACGAGCACACGCGGAAAGGCCTCGTTGGTGGTCAGCTGCAAGTACGGATAGTTCTTGTCGTCGCGGAGCAGAATGTTGAAGCGCGGCGAACGTTGCTTGATCAGGTTGTTCTCGAGGGCTAGCGCCTCGACCAGCGAATCGGTGACGATCACCTCGAGGCGGGCCACCTCGTCCAGGAGGGCATCCGTCTTGGGGCTCGATCCGTATGCTCCCAGATAGCTGCGCACTCGATCGCGCAGCACCCGCGCCCGCCCGACGTAGATCGTGTCACCGCCCGCGTTGAAGTAGAGGTACACGCCAGGCTGGGCGGGCAACTCTGCGATCTGACCCTTGAGATCCCGAATCGGCATGGACTACACTGCGGCCACCCAAGATTGTATCGCTCGACGCTCAGGGTGAGCGCGCGTGGCCTGCCGTAGCGTGACCCAATGACCTTTACCGGCTCCATCGGTGCGGCCTGCATGTACCCCCTACGAGGAATCATCGACCTGTGCGTCCGCATGGGCGTGCACCCGAACGTCCTCACCTTCGTGGGCCTGCTGATCAACGGCGCAGCCGCCTGGGCGCTCGGGACCGGAGCATTCCTCACCGCCGGCGTCGTGATGGTGATCGCCAATATCTTCGACTTCATCGATGGCAAGGTCGCCGAGCGTACGGCGCTCGCCTCCGACTTCGGAGGATTCTGGGATTCTGTGATCGACCGGTTCTCGGACATTCTGCTCTTCATCGGGCTGCTGCACTTGTACACGGAGCTCGATCGCTCCGACTACGTGCTCATCACGGCGCTGGCTCTGATGTTCTCGGTCATGACCAGCTACACGCGAGCGCGTGCGGAATCGATCATTCCCAAGTGCAAGGTCGGCTTCATGGAACGACCCGAGCGCATCGTGTTGTTCATGATCGGCGCCTTCACGAACCGGATGGCCGCCGTCATGTGGATCATCCTCATCCTGTCCATCGTGACGGTTGTCGACCGGATCTACTTCACGTGGCGGGAGCTCCGAACCGGTCCGACCGAGCTCCACCCCGACGTGCAGATGACGTTCAAGCGGGTCCTCGCGCTACCCGCGTTGGCGATATGGCACGCACTGTTCTGGACCTTCGAGCGCGCAACCTGGCAATACGATCTGATGGTGATTGCGATCCTTGCGTTCGTATGGATCACGCCCCCCGCATGGCTTGGAGACCCGATGGCGGTCGGTCCAGGCCTGCTCGGTCTGCTGCGCGGACTCGCGTCGTAGTCCCGGACTAGTGCCGCAAGGGATCAGACCACGTCGCGCTCGTCTGCGCCGAGGTCGAACGCCTTCATCGTGAAGTGGATGTCGTGGTTCGCGATTCGATCGCGGAGCACGCGACGCACCTCAGCGTACTGGGCGTGCGGAACGATGAGCGGCCGCGCGACGGTCCGCAGGCGATAGATGACGACCAGCGTGATCTCTCGACCTTCCCGCCAACTGAGCCCACCGATTTCCGCATTCCGGACGAACGTAACATCAGTCCAGATCCCGTCTTCGTAGAGACCCCGGCCGATACGAAAGCTCATCGGCCAGAGATAGGCGTAGTACAGCAGCATCATCCCTTCACCGAACACATCAATGGGAGGGCGCTGTTGGATGATGAGCTTCACGAAGACCAAGATGCCGAAGACGACTCCGAGGCCGAGGAAGAAACCGTAGTAGGCTGGCCTCCGCCCAGGCCACGTGACCAGTGCCGTCGCCCGGATGCGATAGAAGCGGATGAACTGGTAGACGAGATGAAGGTTGGCGACGAGGAAACCCGCGCCAAATACCCTCAGCGCCAGCCCGGGAGCGTCCGAGAGGTCGATGTCGCCCACCCTCGCCGGCTACGCCCGGCCCTGATAGTCGCCGGTCCCGGTGTTGACTCGAATGGTGTCCCCGATCTCGATGAAGGGCGGCACCTGAACGATGAGCCCGGTCTCGAGCGTCGCGGGCTTGAGCTGCGCGCTCGCCGTCGCCCCCTTGATGGCCATCGTCGTCTCACTGACCTTGAGATCGACGCTGAGCGGGAGTTCGATGCCGACTGGCTCTGACTCGTAGACCTGCACGGTGATCACGGCATCTGGAAGCAGGAACCTGACCGCGTCGCCGAGCGTTGATTCGGTCAGGTGCGTCTGCTCGTAGGTCTCGGTGTCCATGAAGTGAAACGCCTCGCCATCGGCGTAGAGAAACTGCATTTTGCGCGCATCGAGCATCGCCCGCTCGACTGAATCTTCCGACCGAAACTTGTGGTCGTTGAGCGAGCCGTTCCGAATGTTCCGAAGCCGCGTCTGGACGTACCCGTGTCCCTTGCCTGGCGTCAGATGGGTGCTTTCGAGCACACGGAGGAGATTCGAACCCATCTTGATCAACATGCCCTTTCGGAGCCGGGTGGCCTGAATCGTGTCCATACGAGCACGATCGTACCATAGCCGTTGGTCGAGCTCCGGGCAGCCCAGACCGTTGACGCTACAATGGGTTTACGACCCAACGAACGGGAGCCATGTAATGCGATCAGGTGTGATCATCGCCGGAACGATACTCTTCGCCGTCGGCATGACCGTCGGTATCGTGCTGACCGGACGCTTACAGACACAGTCCGAGAGTCAGGCCCAGCCCGCGGCGCTGGCGCCGGTGACGCCCGCAGCGATAGGCGTCGGCGGAGCGCAGCCAGGGCTGCAAGCTACGACGAACACGAGGTACCCGGACTTCAGCACGGTCGCTGAGTCGACGGTGGGAGCCGTGACCAATATCTCGTCGCGGCAGGTCGTACGACAGCGCTCCATGTTCAGCAACGACCCGTTTTTTCAGTATTTCTTCGGCGACTCGCGCGACCTCTTTGGGTACCGCGAGCGCCCGAGTCTTGGATCAGGCGTCATCGTCCGCGACGATGGCTACATCCTGACCAACTCCCACGTCGTCGGAGAGCAGACCGCGGGGATCACCGTCACGCTGGCGGATAACCGCGAATTCGCGGCCGATCTGGTCGGACGAGACCAGTTGACCGACATCGCCCTGCTCAAGATCGACATGAACGACCTGCCGACCGTGCCGTGGGGCGATTCGTCGCTGCTCCGCATCGCTGAGTGGGTGCTCGCGATCGGCAACCCGTTTCAACTCAACCAGACCGTGACCCTCGGGATCGTGAGTGCCGTCGGACGTGACAACCTCGGCTTTGCGCGGTCCGTGGACTTCATTCAGACCGACGCCGCCATCAATCCAGGGAACTCGGGTGGCGCGCTGATCAACACACGCGGCGAACTCGTGGGTATCAACACCGCCATCTTCAGCGCCAGCGGCGGCTCTCAGGGGGTGGGATTCGCGGTGCCGAGTAACGTCGCGAGCGATGTCATGCAGGACTTGATCGAACACGGACAAGTCCGACGTGGATCGTTCGGCTATGTCGACGTTCGGCCGCTCACGCCCCAGCTCGCGCAGGAGCTAGGAGCTCCGGACACGCGGGGCGCGGTGGTCTGGAGGATTCATCGGGACTCCGCGGTGGCTCAGGTTGGCATGGAACCGGGAGACGTGATCGTGGCATTCAACAACACCCCGATCGAAGATCCGTCGGACTACACGCGGCTTCTCTCCGACGCCCCGATCGGAAGCACGGTCACCCTTGGGGTTATCCGGAACGGTCGCAGAATCTCATTCGACGTCGAGGTCTCACAAGCGTTGACGAGGTAGGCTCGAGACGCACCGATTGTCGGCGAGGTAACATCGCCAGTTGCGGTCGGTACCCACGCGGATGCCAATGCGTGGGCTCCACACTATCTCACCCCCGGTACCGTCTCCGGTGATGGAGAGCTGCGAACGCACCAAGTCCGCGCGATTCTGAGCCAGCGATACTCCGAGCGCGCGGCTCACGTTGCCCGGGCCTCGACACAACGCGTCGTCGCGGAGCGGCGTCCTTCGGGCGCGTCGTCGATGCATGAGCGGCAGACCCGTCAATGGCTCCAACGCGCGAATCAGCACTGCACCCGGCGTGCCCTCGCACTCGGTGACGACGTTCACCAAGTAGTGCATGCCATAGTTGAGATACACGTAGGCCCGACCAGGTCGCCCATACAGGGGGGCAGTCCGCGCCGTAAAACCCGCGGCGGCGTGACACGCTGGGTCACTCTCGCCAACGTACGCCTCGACCTCGACAATCCGGCCGCTGGCCGATCCGTCTGGGGTGACGTGGACGAGGACCCTGCCGAGTAGGTCACCGGCGACCTGAAGTGTCGGCCTGGCGTAGAAGGTCCGAGGGAGCGGCGTCACACGTCGGCGTAGGCGTGGGTCCGACCAGCAGCCAAGACCGGACGGAGATAGCGTGCGGTGTGCGACGCGTCGTGGGCCGCAACCGTTTCCGGTGGTCCTGCGACAACGATGCGTCCACCCTCCGCGCCTCCCTCGGGGCCCAGATCGATGATCCAGTCGGCCGTCTTGATGACGTCGAGATTATGCTCGATGACCAGGACGGTGTGCCCGGCCTGCAACAGCTTGCCGAAGGCGGTGAGCAGCTTTGCAATGTCGTCGAAGTGGAGACCTGTCGTCGGCTCGTCCAGGATGTAGAGCGTTCGGTCGCCGCGGCGCGAGCTCAGATGCGAGGCGATCTTGATTCGCTGGGCCTCTCCGCCAGACAGCGTCGTGGCGGGCTGTCCGAGTCTGAGATACCCGAGCCCGATTTCGTCGAGCACCTGGAGGCGACGCACGACTTTCGGCAGGGTGCCAAAGAAAGCGAGTGCCTCGCGAACAGTCATCTGGAGCACGTCGTAGATACTCCGCCCTCGGTACAGGATGTCGAGCACCTGCGGCTGAAAGCGCCGGCCGTCGCAATGCTCGCATGGCACGAACACGTCGGCGAGGAACTGCATCTCCACGCGGACCTCACCCTCTCCTTCGCACGCTTCGCACCGCCCACTGGGCACGTTGAACGAGAAGTGACTTGGCTTGAGTCCGTTCGCGCGGGCGTCCCTGGTCGACGCAAACAGCTCGCGGATGGGATCGAACGCCTTGAGGTAGGTCACCGGATTCGAGCGCGGGGTACGTCCGATCGGCGCCTGGTCGACCAGGACGACGTTGTTGATCAGCTCGAGACCCTCGAGATGGTCGTGCGCCCCAACTGGCTTGTCCCATTCGCCCTTGGACCGCTTGATGGCCGCGTACATCACGTCATGCACCAGGGTCGACTTGCCCGACCCGCTGACCCCGGTCACGCACGTCAGCATGCTGAGCGGAATCTCGACATTGATGTGTTGCAGATTGTGCTCGGCTGCGCCGACGACCTTGAGAAACTGGGTGTGGGGCAGACGCTTGCGGCGCGTCGATGGCAGCGGAATCGCCAGCTCGTCGCGCAGGTACTTCGCGGTCAGCGACGTCTGCTCGTCTTTGAGACCCGCATACGGGCCCTCGTACACGACCGTGCCGCCCCGGGTGCCCGCTCCCAGGCCAAGGTCGACCACGTAGTCGCCGGCTCGGATCATGTCGGCGTCGTGCTCGACCACAAGCACCGTGTTGCCCTGGTCGCGCAGCTGTCTGAGAATCCGGGTCAATCGCTCGTTGTCCCGAGGGTGGAGACCGATTGACGGTTCGTCAAGTACGTACAGGGTCCCAACAAGCGCTGAGCCCAAGGACGTCGCGAGGTTGATCCGCTGGGCTTCCCCACCCGACAGCGTCGACGACAAGCGGTCGAGGGTTAGGTATTCGAGCCCGACGTCGGTGAGAAACGACAGGCGACGCGTGATCTCACGGGTGATCCGGTCCGCAATCGTCGTCTCCTTCTCCGTGAGCGACAGGGCATCAAAAAACTCGGCAGCCTCAGACACGGTGAGGCCGCACAGCTCGTCCACACGGCGCTCGCCTACTCGAACGTCACGAGCCTCCTGCCGCAGTCGCGAACCATCACAGTCCGGACACACGAGGTAGCCGCGATAGCGACTCAGGAACACCCGAACGTGGACCTTGTACTTCTTACGCTCCAGTCTGCGGAAGAACCCTTTCACACCGGAGTATCCGTTGTCGTCACCCTCAGTAATGAACGTCCGCTCGTCTTCGTTGAGCGCGCTCCACGGCACATTGAGGCGAATGCCCCGGTCACGCGCGACCTTCTTCAGGTTCGCCAGCTGGGACCGGTAATGGGGCTTACTCCACGGCTCGATCGCATCCTGGTTGACAGACTTGGTCGGGTCAGGGACGACGAGGGACATGTCCAGCTCGATAATGTTCCCAAAGCCGTGACATGTCGGACACGCGCCGAATGGATTGTTGAAAGAAAAGAGCCGCGGCTGCGGCACTTCGTACTGGATTCCGCAGTCACCGCACTCAAACAGTTCGCTGAACAGGTGGGTCGTACCGGTGTCGACCTCGATGGCAAACGCCGAACCCGCGCCTTCGAAATAGCATGTTTCGACCGAGTCGGTGATCCGACCAAGAGCGTCCGGCGAGACCTTGACCCGATCGACCACCACCCGGATCTCCGGCTGACCTTCCAGGGTCTGCAGATCGAGGTCTTCAATCGCCACCGCCTCGCCGTCGATTGGAGACATGACCCGACGGAACCCTTTTCGGCGTAGCGCGTCGATGATCCGCTCGACCGGTGATTCCCCATCGGCCCCGCCGGATCCGTTGTCGCGGCTGGCTGGCGATCCTCCCGCCGCCGCTTCCGCAGCCGTTGCGGTCTCGTCGTCGGCAATCTCCGCGTCCACGATGGGCAGCTCGAAGCCAAGCAACAATCGTGTACCGGCAGGAAGCGCTGCGAGCCGGCGGGCCGCGACCTCGGCAGTGTCCCGGAGCACCTCGTTGCCGCACGAGCGACACGTGGTGCGCCCCACTCGCGCGTAGAGCAGCCGGAGATAGTCGTGGATCTCCGTGGTCGTCCCGACCGTGGACCGCGGATTTCGCACGCTGTTCTTTTGTCGAATGGCGATCGCCGGACAGATCCCGTTGATCTGGTCGACGTCCGGCTTCTCCATCCGCTCGAGAAACTGTCGCGCGTAGGCTGAGAGCGACTCGACGTACCGGCGCTGCCCTTCCGCGTACACGGTATCGAACGCCAGACTGGATTTCCCTGATCCGCTGACGCCGGTCACGACAATCAGCTGCCGCTGCGGCAGCGTCAGGTCGATGTTCTTGAGGTTGTGGGTGCGCGCGCCCCGAATGGTGATGTGGCTGTCGCGGGTGGCTTTGGTCTCCGACATGGGGGCGATAGTCGCGAGGGGCTACACGGAGCGGATTCCCGTCACGACGATAACCAACAATCTTATACTAGGGAGGCGATGGAACAGCACGTGAAGGTACTCGCCGCGTTCCATATCGTGTTCGGCGCGCTTGGCCTGATCGCCGCGCTTGGCATCCTCATTGTCTTCGGTGGCGCGGCTGGTGCCGCCGGATACGCGGCAGCCAACGAACCGGACGCCTGGATCGCGGTACCGATCCTCAGCATCGTCGGCAGTATTCTGATGCTGATTGCACTGACGTTATCGGTTCCTGGAATCGTCGCTGGGTGGGGTCTCCTGCAGTACAAGCCGTGGGCACGTCTATTGATGATCGTGCTATCGGCCCTGCATCTGATCAACGTTCCATTCGGGACGCTCCTCGCGATCTACGGGTTCTGGGTGCTCCTGACAAGGGAAACGGAAGTGCTATTCGGCGTGCGGGCCCGCGCAGCCGGCGGAACAGGCGGTTCTAGCAGCTGACACCGGGGGCCTCCCCCCGTCAGCTCAATCGGGGAAGCCGCTTGGCGTGCTAGGATCTGATGCACTTCGCACACCCGCCCAGAAGCCGGCGTAGCTCAGCTGGTAGAGCAGCTGATTCGTAATCAGCAGGTCAGCGGTTCGAGTCCGCTCGCGGTCTTCGTATTGGTCGGCAGAAGAACGACCCACCTGGGGTGGCCCTCTTCATCGCGGCGCACTTGATTCCACTGCAGACTCAGCAGTTCGCCAACTCGGCACCCCGTCGACAAGAGCGCCACGATCAGCGCCCTCAAGTGGTCACCGGCGTGCTGGAGCAACCGAAGCTCCTCGCCTGGTTCCAGGCGGCGGTGTCGAGGTGCCTCGGCACGGGTGTCTAGCTTAACGACCGTGACACCGTGTCGCTTAAACGGTGTGTCGGTGACGTAGCCCTCGGCGACGGCCCACGAGAACAGGTGGCGCAGGCGTGCAAGCAGCCGGTTGATACCAACTTCACCGCCTTTAACACCAGGACGCTCGGGATACCGACGCCGCGCCTCCCTAATCGATTCAACGTCTGCCTTGGTAATCAGATCGATCCGCTTATTCGCCAGGACGACACGCTGTCCACCTGGGCCGGGAACCGCTGCACGTAGAAGGATTCGCAAGTGCGAGACCGCTTGCTGGACCGCCCGCGCCCGGCGCGTCGGCACGCGCACATGCCGCCTGAGATACTGGTCCACAACATCGGCGAAGGTGAGTCTGGCCTCCACTGGCGACACGTTGCCCTCGCTCAGAGTTCCTTCGCGAATCTCCCCCCGTAGGCGGTCGCGTATTCCTTCAGCTTCGGACTTCGACATCCAGTAGCCCACGGGCTTCCCGGCGACCTTGTGTAGGCTCCACCGATACTCCTTGCCGTTCTGTGCGAAGCCGAAGTGCCACGGATGAGCGCACTTCGACCACTGGCGGCGGGAACAGCCGCACCGCTTCTTCAGCCCATCGTTCCTCTGACGCATGATGTCCTCCTAGTTCCGAGGCCGTCGGTCTGCGGAGAATCCTAAGGGATAATCTGCGGCAGGCCGTCGGCAGTTCGCGCTGCTGACGTGCTTAGGGGCGTCGGACCGTGCTCACTACACGACCGACGCTCCGCCTATTATACAAGTGAAGGTCGGCGAGTTCGGTCGGCGCTGCGGTCAAGACTCCCCTCCTCCAAACTTCGGCGGGTAGCCGAGGGATTGCCGTTGAAGGTCGATCATGTGAAGTGTCGACACCTTGATCTCAGCAAACTCCAGCTGGTCAAAGAAGTCCGGTATGGCATGGTGCAGATGCATCGCGGTTCCTAGTTCCCTAAGAGCCGGGGGCACCACATCTCTGGTCAGGTATCTGCAGACGCACACGAGTGCCCCAAAGGATTCGGGAGAGAGCCCTCCGACACCAGCTGCCCCACCATGGATATGCCACGCGAGCAGGCTTCTCCACCTCATGTAAGCCTTCCGCAACACGGGCTTCACTAGATCGGCCTGCCTCGTCCAATCCAACCCAGACCAGTGCTGCGGAGCCTTGAGCGTCTGCCAGTGCTTCTGACAGAGAGCTTCAACGGCATCCTTCTCGCCTGGCTTCGATACGAGCGCCCTATGCTCTGCGGCATCTTCAGGTTCTTCAAGCTTCGGATTCTCGTCAAAGAACTTGACCAACTTGTATGCGGCACTAAAACGGGCCGCTCTTGTGAACGCGTGGAACTTCTCGACTGGGTCAGGCACGTGATTCTTGGTCAACATCTCGACATCCATGCTGAGTTCGAGAACCGTTCGCGTCGCTGCAGCGACAACCTGGAAGTGATAGCGCTCACGCAGATCCCGTAGAGTTCTGAGCACCGCAACAAATCTGTAGAAGCTTCCTGAGAACGCCAGTTCTCGGTCCGTCGGATTCAGTTGTCCTTCGAACACCGGCAGCATGACGGTGTCCGCGAAGTGACTCAGAGCAGCGGTGCCCATCAGCAGGACACGATCTAGCATCTCCGGCGTTACTTCGACGGCTTCCGCTTCCTCCATCTCTTCAGCCGTGAACGGATTCTTGAACGCCATCACTTCTCCTGACTAGCCGTGTTTACGCCGAACGTAGTTGAATCGCGCATCCAGTCGCACAAAGCCCCTATCTGTAGCAGGCCACCCCCTTGCTTACTGCCCCGATCCGCGGCGACTCCGATGCCGGTCAGTCATGTGCTCTACCCCGAACGCTCTCCAAGCTCCCTAACAGCCCGTGGTGCAAGTGATCGCCGCTGACGAGTTGACGGCAAACGTGGCCAGTGACGCGAGCCGACCGCGCACGGCCGGGATGAGTCGATGCGACGACGAAATCGTGGTGAGCCGACGTCGGACGACGCCCATGAGCACCCCTAACGTCGCAAGAACAGCGGCCACGCGGCCCTGCAGCCCGCGCGGCGTGCCGATCCCGATCAGATGACGCATGACGAGCCCGAGATTGAAGCCACCCGCATGAATCAGGAGGCGCTTCAGGATGTTCGTGTGGCCGCGCAGATGGGTGCGCCGCATCCCGCCCGTGTCGTAGAGATGCGCAAACGAGCGTTCGATCCGTTCGCCGCGTTGGCGCATCAGGCGGCGGCCGCGTCGTCCCCGCATCCGGCGACGATTGCCATACACCGGCGCCCGGGCCTCAGGATCCTTCGACCAATCACGTCGCCCCCTGTCCGGCTCGGACACGTAGGACCGGATACCCACGGCGTCCAGGTCGATCAGGGTCTGATTGCTGTGATACCCCTTCTCACCGACGATCTCTTCCAGAGACTGCCGATCGTCAACGTTGGCCTGCGCGTCTTCGACCTGCTCGGTCGCGGCGATGGCGGTCTCGATGATCGTCGTGGTGTCGCCTACATCGGCACCTTGCAGTGTCACCGCGACAATCGCGCCGGTCTCCATGTCGACGGCATGCTCGGCTTTGTGCGCCAGATGCGTGCGGCCATCTTTCATCTTCGTGACCTTCGCATCGGGATCGTGGGGGTTCGTCCAGTCTGTGTTCGAGGTCTTCTTCTTCCGCTTCCGATCCAGTCGCGCCAGACCCTCGCGCGTGGGCGTCTCGACCCCCGAGGCCGTCGCGAGACCCGCCAGAAACGCTTGGTAGCTCTCGCCGGTGTCCCGGCGGACGATGCTGCGCATCGCCGCGTTCGCCTCGAGCGTCGTGGCGTCAATCGCGATGGTCGTACCCGTCAGCCGGCCGGCCTCGACGAGTCGTTGTTGCACCCACGTAAAGACGGTCCGGTGCGTCTCCAGATCGATCAAGCGCCGCGTGCGCGCAATCGTCGAATGATCGGGTGGCGCCTCGTCCACGGCCAACCGCAGAAAGCTGCGGACCGCCAACGAGTCCGTCGCGCGCCACGCAATCCCGCGTTCCGAGTCGATGCCTTCGAAGTAGCCGACCAGCAGCAGGCGGAAGTCGCGCCCGGGTGCCAAGCTCGGTCGGCCCATCACGGGCGCGTAGAACCGGTCACACAGGCCTTCGACGAACCGATCGACGTGGTGCCCGTCGAGCAGCGTCGTCAGCCGCGCGTAGAACGGATGGCCCGGCGAGGTGGGCAGGTCCGACGTCGCGATCCACAGCGGCGGTTGATCCGTCTCGCGCGTTCCCATAGCCATGCGCGTCAGTGTAGTACGACGGATCGATTGTGTCGATCCCTCATAACTCCGACTTTCACCACGGGCTGCTAAGGCTGAACCTGAGAAGCCGCCTCAGGCCGTCACTCAACCGGTGTCGCCTCCTGCATCAGCCAACGGTCTATGTCGTCCGTTCGGAACCGCCAGCACCTGCGACCGCCAATCTTGTAGCCTCGGAGACGACCTGCCCGAGCCTCCCTGAGGATTGTGCCGGTGCTACACAGCGCCCGAGCCGCCGCGCCTTGCACGTCGAGCCACGGCGTGCCGGAACCTGGGTCGGATGGTTGCCTGGAATCCGACATGGACGCTACCTCCGTCGAAGGCCGTGCTTCTCAATGTGCTCTTGGGCATCGAGAGCCTTCCGCAGAGTGTCACCGTCGTAGGTTAGCCCCAGCAGCGCGAGTCTCTTCTTGACATCTTCCTTCAGGTCGACCTGCCCTGGGCTTGATCCGATCTCGTGGACACTTTCCGAAAGGCGGATACGATGTCCCCGATGGTGCAACCAACCAAGGATCGGCGCCCACGCCGGCAGTTTGATGACGAGTTCAAGGCCGGAGCGGTGCGACTGGTACTCGACGAAGGCCGGAGCGTGGGGCAAGTGGCTCGCGATCTCGATCTCACGGAGTCCGCGTTGCGCAACTGGGTCGAGCGGGCTCGTGCGGATCGAACAAAGGGACGCACGGGCTTGACGACGGAAGAGCGAGAAGAGCTGCGGCGGCTGCGCAAGGAGAATCGCCGCCTGCGTGTGGAGCGTGACGTCCTAAAAAAAGCCGCGGCCTTCTTCGCGAGGGAGAGCGAGTAAGATTCGCGTTCATCCAGGCGGAGAAGGCCAGCATGTCTCTCACGCACCTCTGTCAGATACTCGGCGTCTCCCGAAGCGGATTCTACGCGTGGCAGCGTCGGCCCGCCTCGACCCACGCGCGGCGTGATCAACAGCTCCGCGTGTTGCTTCGGGCCTCGCATGAGGCGAGTCGCGGCAGCTACGGCAGCCCCCGCCTTCATCGTGACCTACAGGCCCAAGGGCACCGGGTGAGTCGCAAGCGCGTGATCCGGCTGAAACAGGCGGAGGGCCTGACGGCGCGGGTGCGGAAGCGGTTCAAGCGCACGACCCTGAGTGACCACGATCAGCCGGTCGCGGCGAATGTGCTCGGCCAGGACTTTGTGGCCGAGGCGCCGAACCAACGCTGGGTCGGCGACACGACGGAGTTCGTGATCGGCAGCAGCGGCAAGCTCTACCTGGCAGCGCTACTCGATCTCTACTCGCGTTTGGTGGTCGGCTGGGCCGTCAGTGCCATCAACGATCGCCATCTGGTCATCAAGGCCCTCCAGATGGCTCTGAAACGCCGCGAGCCCCCAGCGGGGCTGCTGCCATCACTCCGACCAAGGCAGCCCGTATGCGAGCGACGACTACCAACGGATCATCAACGCGCATCACATGACCGGCAGCATGAGTCGTCGAGGTAATTGTTACGACTGTGAGCATGATCGTGGTGCTGCCCGACAGGGTCTGACCCCTGTTACGAACGACTTGGTGTCCTTGCGTTGATCTGTCGGCCCGGTCGGGCAGCCTCATCCAGAGGTGGTCTGGCCGGGTGGGCAGTGACCGAATAGGGGCCTGGCTTAGAGCCCCGTCACAGTCCTGTCCGCCCTCCCGACCAGACGGCGTCGTCAGCCTATGAAGGAGGCCAACCAACATGTCGAACAGCATAGCGCTCGTTGCCCCGGCTGTCAGGGTCATCGTCGGGGTCGATACCCACAAACACGTGCATGTCGCGGTCGCGATTGATCGCCTCGGCACCCGACTCGCGAGTTGCCGTGCGCCGGCGGACCGTGCTGGCTACGCGGAGCTGCTCGCGTGGGCGCGCACGCTTGGCAACGTCGAGGCGTTCGGGATCGAAGGCACCGGCTCCTACGGTGTCGGGCTGGCGAGCTTCGTACGCCGACACGCGGTACGTGTCGTCGAGGTGAACCACTGCGATCGACGCAAGCGTCGTAACCACGGCAAGAACGACACGATCGACGCCGACACGGCCGCTCGGGCTGTGCTGGCCGGGATCGCAACCGCCGTCCCAAAGACCGCCGACGGGGCCTCGGAGATGGTCCGCCAGCTCAAAGTCGCCCGCGATACGGCCGTGAAAGCCAGGAGTTCCGCGATCATCACGCTCAAGACGCTGATCGTTAACGCGCCTGGCGAGCTCCGCGAAACCCTCGAGCCGCTTACCGATCGCAAGCTGATCGACTGCTGCGCCGACCTTGAACCCGGCGACATCGTCGACCCGACGACGTCAGTCAAGCATGCGCTGCGGGCGCTCGCGACTCGCTGGCTCATGCTGTCGAAAGAGATCGGCACACACGACGAGGTGCTCGATCGCATCACCACCACGGCAGCACCGACCCTCCGTGAGGCATTCGGGATCGGCCCTGACTCAGCGGCCGAGATGATGATCGTCGCCGGCGACAATCCCGAACGCATCCGGTCCGACGCGGCATTCGCGAAGCTCTGCGGCGCCTGTCCGATCCCCGCCTCGACCGGGATCACGAACCGACACCGGCTCTTCCGCGGAGGCCACCGCCAAGCCAACGCGGCCCTCTACCGGATCGTGATCGTCCGCATGCGCTGGCACCAACCGACTCTCGACTACGTCACGCGCCGCACCGCCCAGGGCCTGTCCAAGAAAGATATCATCCGCTGCCTGAAGCGATTTGTCGCCCGGGAGATCTTCAACGCGCTCATCACCGATTACCGGTCCCGCGGAGCACTCACTGGGGCCGCCTAACAAGCCACATCACGACGCTCTTGACATATAGGGGCGTCAACGCCGTCATGGAGAGTTGGTTCTCCACGGTGAAGCACGAGCTCGGGGAACACTTCGACAGCTGCGGCGAGGCCCAGATGGCGCTGTTCGACTACATCGAGGCGTTCTACAACCAGCGGCGACGACACTCGACGCTCGGCCAGATCAGTCCCGCCGAGTTTGAACGACAGATGAGAACTTCAGCAGCTTAACAAAACCGTCTACGAAACTGGATCAAGCCCACCCTACCGAGCCATTGCGACCATTGTTCCCGCCCTCATAGCTGCTCTCTTCATAGAGCCTCCGTATGACATCGTTGATCTGGGCGTATGTTGCCTTTGGTTTCCCCTGAATCCCGACGGACTGATCATCGAGGTCAACTCCAGACACCCTCTGGATGTCCAGCGCCGAAGGCGCAATCTTCTGATCCTGATCCTGCTCCTGCTCCTGGTCACCGCCCCCGCCACCGTGTGACACAAAGTCTTGGACAGCGTGTGTCACACGGTGTCCGGTCTCCGATGCAACACCGCCAACGACTTCATTGAACGCAGACAGGAAGTTTGCTCCACGACCTGCGCAATGTTCCCTGAGTCTCGCGCAGACCGCCGCTTTCAAGGCACAAGCAGGGATCTCGTGCCACGAGTCTCTCCAGCCGCGAACAACATCGGGATTGGCTGGGGAGTCGACTTGCAGAACTGCAGGTACATAGACGACACCGGAGCGCCAGTCAGCTTCCACCATCCCCCGGTCTTTGAGCTGGCAAAAGGCCCGGCGGAACTTGTGACGTGACCAGTTGAGCTTCTCGGCGAGGGCCATTTCGCCTATCGCCCACAAGCCAGGGATGCTCGTTGTGTGCGCTCCTGTCCGCATGACCAAGTAGAGCAGCTTTGCCTCATCAGCAAGAGACAGAAAGTCTCCAAGCGCATACAGAGAAGTCTCAAGTCTTCGGTATCGAAGTCCGGCTCTCGTCCTTGACACTGGTCACCCCTTTCGAGCGCCCTCGACCGCACTACTGTCGAATAGGTCAGGAGCGGGCCTTCCCAGCACTCTCGCGATCGCTGCGCGCTCGTGCTCTCGAGGTTCCGTCCAACCGCGTACGATTGCGCTGAAGCGGTTCTCAGGAATCTGGCAGGCCGCCGCAACTTGTCGTTGCGTTTGTCCCGAAGCGAGAATCTCGGTCTTGAGTTTCAGTCTCACGATTGCACTCCAAGAGAACGGAAGAATTTCTTTTCCGTTCTCATTAAGACGGATGGTTGAAGAAAACAAAAAGCCCGCGACGCAGAAAGCGCGGGCTATTGGCTATCCGCGTGGGCGACCAACCGGATGCGCCTGGCCTCGCGCTTTGCGAGCTTCCTGCACCCACCGGCGCAGAGTGCGCTCAGACAGCGGACGTTGCCGTGCTGACTGTTCCGTCGCGAGTCCGAGGGCACGTAGCCAGGCGAGTGCTTCCTCCAGAATGGTGGTGCTGGATAGACGTGGCCTCAGCGATTCCAAATACAGGACGAGTTCCACTGCAGCCCGACGCTGCCACCGGGGATACGGAGGTTGGGAGCGGTTGGGATCTCGAGGAGCCGCTCGCAAGGCGCGATCGGCTGTCAGTGCCAGTAGCTCCACTCGATCGTTCTCTTGGCATCCGAGTGACCTTGCACGCATCACCTGCATCATCCGGCGAAAGGTCATCTCACCCTGCCGATACCCGACGACCACGCAGTCGTGAATCGACAGAGCGAACTTCCGGCATCCATCTGGTGTGTGCCTGAAGGGCGCTGAGGCAATGACCGTGCGCTCGGCCTCCGACAGCGGGAACGCTGGCTCAAAGCTCATCAGGAAGGGAAACGTCTGGTCGACGAGGATTTCGGTTGTTGCTGGATCCACGATCTCAACCTTCGGCTGCCGCACTTCCGTCCCCCCGCGATCGACAGGAGACGCCCCCGACCGCTTGGCGCGCCCTCTTGAAGTCTCACTCGTCCGTATCCTCGTGTGAGTCCGCCCTCCCACCCACGTATCATAGGCAGACGGCTGATCCTCGGTCTCATACGCAACTGTTGCGCCTTCGAGAACACCGGTAACGGCTTGACGCTCTGCCCCGATTGCCAAGCTGCCCAAGAAGTCCGATGAGCAAGAACCGCTTAGACAAGGACGGCCTCAACGCGAAGCAGGCAAGGTTTGTCGACGAATACCTCAAAGACTTGAACGCCAAACAGGCGGCGATCCGTGCTGGCTACAGCCCGCACACGGCCGAAGTGCAGGGCTCACGGCTGTTAAGTCACGCTAAGGTCGGCCGAATCATTGGGAGGCGGATCGAAGAGCGGAAACAACGGGTGACCGTGAAGGCCGATGAAGTCGTTGAGCGCCTCAGAATTCACGCGTTCGGCACGATGGCCCACTACTTCGAGAAGACCGCCCGGCTCCTCGAACCGCACGAAATGACGCCTGAGGCGCTCGCTGGGCTGTCGACAATCAGAGTGCTGCGTGAACGCACACATGTTCGTGCTGGTGACCGCGACACGACGACGCGGACGGTCGAGCAAACCATTGAGCTAAAGCGGTGGGATCCCATCAGGGCGTTGGAGTTGCTCGGTCGCCATTTAGGCATGTGGCGAAATCGACATGAGCATTCGGCTGATGTCACCTTGCTCGACGCGCTGCGTGAGATCGAACGGAGGGAAGGCGAAAGGAAGCAAGAATTGGCTCGCTGAGCCTCGTGTGACCAGTAGGTCAGCGGTTCGATGCTGCTCGCCGGCTCCACAAATAGACTGTTGGCACTGAGCTTCGGCGGCGTCTAATTGAGGTCGAGGGGTTCAACCGCAACGAGCTCGCCTTCTGCCTGCCCCTCGCGAATCAAGACCACGCTATTGAGCGGCACGTCTTGATACGTGTCACGCCTGTCGCTCCCCGGCCAGGCGACCGTTAGCTGTCGAATCATGGTCGCATTGCCCAGACCGATCTCTTGCTGGAGCGTCGAGCCACCGAAGCTGCCGCCGCTCCCGGCTGTGACGTGAATCTCCCGATCGCCGTCGGGCGTTACGACGTCGAGCTTGACGCGCGCACCGATCGCCGCGCGATTCGAGGCCGTGCCGCGCAGCCTCAGCGTGATCCATGCATTGCCGTGACCGGGGTTCAACAGGAGAACGTTCTGACTCAGATCCGCTTCGGCCGCGCCGCCAAGGACGATGTACAAATCCTGGTCGCCGTCGTGATCGATGTCGCCAAACGCACCCCCGTGGCCTTTCTGGATGTGCCCGAATCCACCTGCGGCGGTCACATCCTCGAAGCGCTTGCCACCGACGTTCCGAAAGACGCGATTCGGAATGAGCATGTCAAAAGGCGGAGCGCCCGTGCCCAGGTAGAGATCGAGGAACCCGTCATTGTCCAGGTCGCCGTAGTTAGAGCCCATCGTCAGCGAGATCGTGTCGAGGCCAGCGGCCTTCGTGACATCGGCGAACGTGCCGTCCCCCTGGTTGCGATACAAGCGAGGATGCTCCGCCGTGTGGCTCTGCCCCAGATACTCCGACGTAATATCGTCAAGGCTCGCTTCGGTGGCGTTCACAAACAGGTCAAGCCAACCGTCGTTGTCGTAGTCGAAAAACCACGTTGGAAAGCTCTTGTCTGGCTGTTCAACACCAGCGGTAGCGGTGACGTCACGGAACGACCACCGACCGTCAGGGGAGGGGCCCTCGTTTCGGAACAGGTGGCTCGGTTCTCCGATGCGCGACAGGTACAGGTCGAGGCGGCCGTCGTTGTCGTAGTCGCCCCACGCCACACTCTTGACGAAGCCAACCACGCCGACCCCAGCCAGGAACGCGACATCAGTGAACGTCCCGTCCCCGTTGTTGCGGAACAGCTGGCACGGAAACCAAGTACCTCCCCTCCTTTCGTTGCCCACGAAGAGATCGACATCGCCATCGTTGTCGTAGTCACCCCACGCTGCCGTCTGCGTGGGGCCGCCTGCCGACAAGCCCGCCTCCTCAGTGACGTCCGTAAACGACCCATCGCCGTTGCCCCGCAGCAGCGAGTTCGGGTACAGCCGGTCTAACCAACCGCCCCGCAACACAAAGACATCGGCAAAGCCATCATTGTCGTAGTCGGCGTGGACAAGATTCAGCCCGCTGACGATCCCCTCCAACCCGGCCTCAATCGTCGCGTCGTCGAACGTACCGTCGCCGTTGTTTCGGAAGTACCGAAGCTGATCACGTAATCCCCGCGACGACGCCAACAGATCGATATCTCCGTCGTCGTCAAAGTCCTCCATCACGTTGCCGCCGGCCCGACCAACGGTGTCAACGCCCAGTTTTGGCGCGACGTCCACGAACCGGGTAAAGCCCGAACTCGAGTCGTAGGCCGACGGGGGGATGAGCCACGCGGAGGGTACGCCGCTCGGGTGCTCGCCCGTCCACATGTACGCGAGATTGAGCAACCATCGCGCCGACAAGTTGGCCGGATCACTCGCGAGCACCTCCTCGTACACTTCGATCGCGCGGTGGGCATAGTCCTGATTCGGGTGTATCGCAGTGGTGTCGGTCGGCACCACACACCGAGCGGCGAGGTTCGGGGGGAGGCAGTTGCTGAGCTGAGCAAGCCGCAGGAGCGTCTTGCCGAGGGTGTGTCGTGTCAACAGGATGAGCGTGTCCAAGAACTCGCGGGGGAAGTCGATGTCATCGGCCTGAAGAAACGCAAGCAGCTGCTCGAGGTCGACCCTGGCTTGCTCGGTTCGGCCAGCCCTCACCATCTCTTCGGCCACGAGCAACCGGTACGTCACCTGTTGGTGGAAGGTGTTGGCCGGGGTGATGCCAAGGAGCACTTCCAGCCGCCTCGAGCTGGAGGAGGAATTCCCCAACTCCGCTTCAAGCGCAACCGCCTCAAGGCGTGCCGCCATCCGAGAGTTGCTGGGTGGTTGAGGCCGGCTCGTCGCCTCCTGGCTGTCCAGGGTTGCAGCTCCCACGACCAATACCATGACCGCAACGGCAGCGGCGCTCAGGCGACCGCATGTTGTCACGACGCGATGCTGCAGTTTTGGCACCGTAGTATTCGACGCGCCACCGATGCCAAACGTTTACCGTTCGCCTTGCCCTTCGGGACTCTGGGTCAAATAGCCGAAACCATGCAATGTTCAACTTCTGCTTCGTCAGTGACTGTGAGGCTGCGAGGAAGGCAAGGACTTGCAGGGCGGCGCCCAGGCGACCTGGCTGGTTCCTACGGCTGCGGCGTAGGCTGCCACTCGCGAGCGAGGCGTTCGGCTTCCGCGATCTGGGCCGGGGTCATTCTCGCCGAGATAGCCGCAAGTTCGTCGCTGTACCTTAGGGCAGGCCCGGCGGGGTTGCCGGCCGCGTCCTGCGCTTGCGCGACGCTGTACCACATATGGGCGGCTACGAAGTCCTGTGGCATGCCACGGCCTTCGGCGCACATCATGGCGAGGAACGCCTGCGCCACGACGAATCCCTGGGCAGCCGCAAGCCGAACCCACCGTCCAGCTTCCATATCGTCCTGGTGTACGCCGTTGCCTCTGGCGTACATCATTCCCAGGCTGAAATGCCCCTCGGCGAGCCCCTGATCGGCAGCCAGCCGAAACCATCGCACAGCTGCGGCGTCATCCCGGTCGACACCGTAGCCTCCGGTAAGCATCAACCCAAAGGCACGCTGCGCCTCCGCGTGTCCCTGTTCGGCCGCGCGCCGGAACCACTGCGCCGCCTCGGCAACGTCCTTTGGATCTGACATTGCGCGCCCGCCACCGGCGCGATCCAAGAGAGCGTTTCCAAGTCGCACTTGGGCTTCGGCATCGCCTTGCTCAGCCAAAGGGCGGTGAGTCTCGACTTCCGATCGCAATTCGGAGCCGGTTTCCCAGCCCGGAGAGCGAACACCGCACGATGCACACTCCAGAAAGACACGCCCCGCGTCGCCACGAAGGCGGTAATGGTGCTGGCGGCGAACCACACAAATCACGCGATCGAGCAGACTCGAAGTGGGCGGGTCCAATGCGCGGGCATTCTACCCCAGCTGTGACGAGAAACCCAGCGCAGAGTTGAGCCTCAGTGGGTCATGGCGTGCAGTAGTACGTTGATCCCGAGGCCGTAGCCGTCGGGCGAGAACTGGGAGAAGAACCGAGGGTCGTCCGCCTCACGCTCCCAAGCGTCGGCGATGTCCGTGTTGTGAGTCATCACGACCAGAAATCGCCCGTGCTCGTCGGCAATCGCCCGGAAGTGCGCATCGACGCTATCCGCACCGCGCTCCGACGTCGTCTGTCCGCCCACACCCCGCCAAAACTGAATCGCCGTGATCTGGGGAATCTTAGAGACGTGGTTCATCGTGCGAAACACGGGGTGGTCGAGCGGCACGTCGAACACAGGATACTGGGCCGGCGGGAGCACTTTGCTGATCTCGGACTGCCAATGCTCCCACGCACGGCTGCCCCAAAAATCGTCAACCCACAGAAAGCCGCCCTTCAGCAGGTAGGCCCGAAGTCGGGTGATCTCGTCGGGGGTGAGACCAATCGTGCCGACGTCGGCGGCCATTGCGAAGGGACAGCTAAACAGCGCGTCATCCGTGAGCCTCACCACCCAATGATTGGGCTCGCCGCGTTCGTCCCAGCTCACGCGGGCCGTCGTGAGCTCCGAGTACCGCAGCATCAGGTTGATGCCGGCATAAGGGTAGTCGGTTGCCCATCCCATCCCCAACTCTTCGTAGCGAACCCGCTCGTACATGATCTTGCAGAAAGCAAAATCCCGATCGGGCAGCGAGTCTGGAGGAAATCGGGGCGGAAGGTCACCCTCACCCACCCCACCCCATCGCCACTGCGCGTGGACGGCGACGGCGGAGATCAGCACGCTGGTCACGAGGACGGCGATCAGCACACCAACGAGGCGGCGCATGACGGTACCCCACTCCTACCACACGTATCTCGCACGCCACGCGTACGTGCGTGGCGGCGAGTCGACTACGTCAGGACGCGGACGACGACCCGACGATTCTGCGCACGGCCGTCGGGTGTATCGTTCGGCGCGACCGGTTTCTCCTCGCCGTAGCTGATCACGTTCATGCGATGCAGCGGGATCTGATGGCTCTCATGCAGATAGCGCTTAACCGCTTCGGCTCGTTCAAGTCCCAGTCGGTCGTTGACGACGGCCTCGCCGGTCGCATCCGTGTGACCCTCAATCTCGATATAGACGTTCTTGGGAGCCTCAGCCTTGAGCTGATTGGCCAGCCGGTCGATCTCACCCTTGGCGGCGTCCGGGAGGTCGGCATCGCCAAGGGAATTATATACGTAACTGGACATAGCTATCTATCCTGATCTACCCTTCCATCGCCACTGACACTCTCAGGACGCTGCGTCCGACGCATCGCGGGCCGTGGTCACGCCCCTGCTGAATCGAGCGACTCTGACAAGCCCTCCTGCGCCCCAGGGTTTTCTTGGACACTTGATTGGGGAGTACTAGTGTCGAGATGGGGAAGCCCAGGGTTGCGGTCGCCGGGCGCAGCCGTTGAGGTTGTTCGGTGGCGATGGAAGGGTAGATCAGGATAGATAGCTATGTCCAGTTACGTATATAATTCCCATCAGTTTCTGGTCGCGGGCCAGGCGGGGTTAAAGAGTCGCGCGACGGAGGCCCGGGACGAAGACAATCGTCGGCTGCAGGCCAAGATCGGCGAGCTGCTGATGGAGAACGAACTGCTCTACGCGAAAGTGGACCAACTGGAGGCCGGCGTCCCTTTGGCCCAGCGGAGGTCGACGCGATGAGTGACGCCCATTCGATCTCCACCCGTCGGGCGTACGGCGTGCAGCGGGTCTGCCGCGTGTGGCACTGCGCTCGCTCTAGCGTGTATGCGCGGCGGCAGGCGACCCTGTCCTCGGCGCCGTGTCGTCGCCGCGGTCCGATCGGCGCCGCCCCCGACGACGTCCTGGTCGGCCACATTCGTCGAGTGCTCGAGGCCTCGCCGTTTCATGGCGAAGGGTACCGGAAAGCCTGGGCGAAGCTGCGGGTCGCGGGGATCCGCACCGCGAAGGAGCGGGTGCGACGGCTGATGCGGGAGCACGATCTTCAGGCCGCGCACCGCGTGGGCCACACGCACGGGCCGACGGCGCACGACGGGACCATCACCACCGAGGCGCCCGACGTCATGTGGGGGACGGACATGACGGCCACTGTGACCGTCGCCGAGGGGGCGGCCTGCGTTTTCGTGGCCGTCGATCACTGTACGACCGAGTGCATCGGGCTGCATGCGGCCAAGAGGGGCAACCGCTTCGAGGCCCTGGAGCCGATCCGCCAGGGCGTTCGCGAGCGCTTCGGGGGCATCGGCGACGGCGTCGCCCGCGGGTTGCGACTGCGGCACGACCACGGGTCCAACTACCTGGCTGATGACTTCCAACAGGAGATCGCCTTCTTCGGCATCGAGAGCTCCCCGAGCTTCGTGCGGGAGCCCGAAGGGAACGGCGTCGCGGAGCGCTTCATCCGCACGCTGAAGGAGAATGTGTTGTGGGTGCGAAGCTTCGAGACGATCGAGGCACTCCGCCTCGCCTTGCTCGAGTTCAAGCGGACGTACAACGAGCAGTGGATGCTGGAGAAGTACCGCTATCGAAGCCCAGCCCAGGTGCGACACGACCTCGTACGGCTGGACGCGGTAGCGTAGGAGCGAATACCGTCAAACCACTGTCCAAGAACCCCGGGGCGATACAGCCCTCGACTTTCTCGTTGACCTCGGCTAGCCCCTCGTTGACGTATCCCTTCGTTGCGCACGCCGTCGTCACGGCAATCGCGAAGGACAACGCCAGAACCTGTTGTACTGACTTGCTCATCGTCTGCACTCCTCTTTCCTTCTTTCCAGTCGCCGTGTATCCACGGGGTTCATCAATCTTATCGCCTTATCGCACTCATCGCCTTATCGCGCGCTGCCGCCGCCAATCTCAGACGGCGCTGCGGGTTGTCGCCGAGCTTGATAGGCGCTTCGGGTACGCACCCAGCGGTCTTCCACGCTCACGTTGATGAGACGCCACCCAGGTTCTGTCGAGGCCTCGAACGCTAGCACATACTGATGCCTGAGCTCACGGAGCAATCCGGCAACGGCAACGCTTGCGTCGCTCGGTGCCGCGGCAAAGTATACGCCTCCCCCGGTCCAGCGGACGAGGTCTCGCAGCCGACCAACCCGATCCGCATTGCCGGCCGACGCTGTCGGCGACTCGGGATGATCCAACGGCGAGACGACCGCGACCAGATAGACCGGCACGTCAATCGCACTCGCGATCGCCGACACCTCCGGTGCCGTCAGCGCACTGTTGGTGTCGAGCCCGTCGGAAATCACGACCACCGCGCGATGGGGCGTCTCGCGCGCGGCGGATAGATGAGCCGTTTCGGCAATCGCGTCGTACAGCGACGTCGCGCCGTACGGCTCGAGGTCCACCAGCCCATCGGGCAGACCGCCCGGCGACGTTCCGAAAGGGCGAAGCTCTCGGAGCTGCGTATCAAACGCGAACACTGCGGCCTCGTCGTCGTCGCGCAGCCACGATAGCAACTGGTGCGCCGTCGCGCGCGCGTCGGTCATCTTCGACCCGACCCGCATGCTTCCGCTGGCGTCGATCAGCAAAGCGACGCTGACGGCCGCGGCGTCGTGGGCCCAGAAGTCGAGAATCGAGCGCGGCTCACCACCGTCCAGAACCAGGAAGTCCTCTCGGCTCAGATCGGTCACCAGCCGCCCGCGGCGATCGGTGACGACCGCCGACACCGAGACCAAGTCGACGCCCGACCGAAACGCGGGCCGACCCTCTGGCTGTGCTAATACCGAACCCATCAGCATAAAGGAGGCACAGATCGCGACGAGTGTGACGCGTACGAGGTATTCGAGCGATGCGTAACGCAGCCGGCCGGGATGCAGCGCCGGCCTCGTCCGCCCAGCCATCGACTACCTGGCCAAGCCGAGACCGCGCACGGCAGCCGCGGCGTCGATGAGACCGGCGCCAAACTCGTCGTCGGTACCCGTGTCACCAAGGTCTTCAGCGGTCAACTTGATCGCGTGCTCAATCGCACCCGGATCCGTGACTCCTTGGCTGATGAGCAGCGCGGCGAGGCCGGCGACATGCGGAGCCGCCATGGAGGTGCCCTGGAAGAACACGAACGCCAGCACGTCGAACCGCGGTGGCCTGAACGAAGACGGAGGCAGCAGGAAGGTCCACGCTTCGAACGGATCCAGCGTCTGCTGTACGACGCCGTCGAACCCATCCATTCGCTGGTCACCGCCCGGCGCGACGATCTCGATATACGACCCGGTGTTCGAGTAGTAGGCGCGTCCGGAGTTCCGGTCGACCGCACCGACCGCCATGGCGCCGTCGATGTTCTCAGCCGCGGCTGCAGGCCAGATCGTTTCATTGCCTTCTTCAAAGGAATTGCCGCCAGCAATCGCGACAAACACGCCCTGGTCGACCGCAAACTGCACCGCGTCATTTATCACCGGCGACTCTTCTTCGCCACCGAGACTCATGTTGATCACGTCGGCGCCGTTCTCCACCGCGTGCCGGATTGCGTCTGCAACGCTCAGATCCGCCGCCCCGCAGCAGGCAGGAACGACGCCAAAGATGAAGTCCCACTCGTCGGCGAGCACCTTGAGCGGCATGATCTTCACGTTGAACGCCACCCCGGCGACACCCGCACCGTTGTTCGTCAGTTGTCCGACGGTTCCAGCGACATGCGAACCGTGTCCACTCATGTCGACCGGATGCTCATCACCCCATACGAAATCGAACGGCGCTACCACCCGATTCGCGGATACCAGGTCGCCAGCAGCAGCGAAC
Source organism: Vicinamibacterales bacterium (assembly GCA_965216615.1). Lineage (GTDB taxonomy): Bacteria > Acidobacteriota > Vicinamibacteria > Vicinamibacterales > UBA8438 > CAUZIB01. Next base: position 69,593 of record CBDCGH010000016.1, read on the forward strand.
GGGACTTCGACCGGGCCTAGCGCCGGATAGTCCACGCCTTCGAGCGTGAAAACATCCGCCTCGTAGTCGATCAGCACGTCTTCGAAGGCCAGACCACTGTCGATGACGGCGACCGTCACCGAAGCCTCGGCGCCGGGGTTGACGTCCCAGGCGCGTTCCAGCCCAATCTGTGTCAGGTTCCACTGCAGGTTGAAGAATGGATCGTCGGGCACGAACAGCGCTTGGCGGAGGTAGTTGGCTTGGGCGAACTCGACGTCGGCGCGGACGCTCAACTGCGCCGCCACTGCCTCCGGATCGGCGCCAGACTCCAGCGTCACAACCGAGATATCGCCCGATCTGGAATACTCGACCTCACGAGCGCCCAGCGCCTGCATCGAACGCAGCTGTGAAGCGCTGGCAACCGTCTGCCCGGAGAACTTGACCAGCACTTGACCTGGGACATATCGAGCGCCCGCCCGTGGCGCCGTCGCCTCGGGCGCGCGCAGCTGACGGACCGCACTCGGGCTTCCAAGTGACAGGCCAGTTTCAATGCCAGCGCCGTCGCGAGGCCGGACGACGCGAGTCCCGCTCGACGACTGCTGACCGAGACCGGTCTGGGTGGTGAAGGCAGCGACTGCCAGGGCGCAGATCGCCAGTGAACGAAAGGTAGACCGCCGTAGGCTCAACATAGTGCTCGACCGGGGTCAAAGACCTACGGAGAGCTTGAACCGAATGGTGAAGCCGCCCAGGTCATCTTCCTGGAACGCAGCCGAGATCCCGTCATTCCCGAGCACGTCGGGCACATAGGACCACTGGCCTTCGCCTCCGATCCACAGCCACCGCGTCAGCGGATACTCGACCCCTCCGAGTACATGGTAGCCAATCTTCGTCTCGTCGACATTGAGCGACGGATCGGCCAGGTCGGCCTGCTCCTCGAAACGGTGCCATCCAACACCGCCACCGACGTAGCCGACGACCCGCTCGACGCTCGCCTGCCGATAGCCGACAGTGAGCTGAATAGGCGTCACGGTCACGGTGTTCGTGATCCCGAGCTGGAAGATCTGGTTCTCAAAGACGAAAACGCGCTCGCCCGTCTCCTCGTAGCGTTCAACGCTGCCCTGGAAGAACAAGCCGTTGCTGAATCCAACCTGCGCGCCACCGCCGTACATCACGCCGAGGGGACTCCCGGTAATCGCGTCGAAGCTGTCCGACGCGGTGAATCGAATCAGTCCGAGCTGACCGAACCCGCGGACCGACGTCCGTAGTTGCGGCCGAGCCTTCTCGGCTGCATCTGGTGCTGGCTGCGTGAGGACTTCGAAGTAGCGCCGATGAATCCAACCGCGCCGCCACTCGGTCACGCCGTCTGGAGCTTGCACGTAGTACCAGGCCCCGCGTCGATCGACAACCATCACCACGACGCCCACGTCGAGCGTCCCGATCACGACGCTGTCTCCGCGGGGTCGTTCGAGTACGACGCCCTGACTTGTTAGCTCTATTGTGCCCTGCGACTGCGCGAGCGCGGGCTGCGCCCCGAGGACCGCTAGCGTCGCGAGCAGCACGGCTCCCACCCACATTGATCGACGAACCGTCATGGCTTTGCCCACCGACGCCAGAGCTGCCTGCGGGGACTGCCCAGCCTATCGAGCGAATCTGGAGGCCGATTCAGCCAGTCACTGTCGCGGCGGCCACCTCGCCACGAGCTACGCCGGTCTGGACGCCGACGACGCTCGAACAGCACAACCGGGAGCTCTTCCAGCTCCGCTTCGCACACGTCGAGTCTACTCTTCATGCTTGAGTTATCGGCATCGCGCCCGCACGTCCGCAGTCGTGGGGGCTGGGCCATTGGCCAGCCTCCTGCGCCCCAGGGTTTTCTTGGACACTTGATTGCGAGAGAGTACTCGCAGGAGGAGTGTCGAGATGGGGAAGCCAGATCAGGGTTCGGCGGCCGCCGGGCGCGGCCGTGGGGGACGGTTTTCGGCCCGGCGCAAGCGCGAGACGGTGCTGCGTCTGCTGCGTGGAGAGGATCTCGAGTCCGTGTCGCGGGAGCTGGGGATCACGGCGGCGCGGGCGTCGCAGTGGCGTGATCAGTTTCTGGTCGCGGGCCAGGCGGGGTTAAAGAGTCGCGCGACGGAGGCCCGGGACGAAGACAATCGTCGGCTGCAGGCCAAGATCGGCGAGCTGCTGATGGAGAACGAACTGCTCTACGCGAAAGTGGACCACCTGGAGGCCGGCGTCCCTTTGGCCCAGCGGAGGTCGACGCGATGAGTGACGCCCATTCGATCTCCACCCGTCGGGCGTACGGCGTGCAGCGGGTCTGCCGCGTGTGGCACTGCGCTCGCTCTAGCGTGTATGCGCGGCGGCAGGCGACCCTGTCCTCGGCGCCGTGTCGTCGCCGCGGTCCGATCGGCGCCGCCCCCGACGACGTCCTGGTCGGCCACATTCGTCGAGTGCTCGAGGCCTCGCCGTTTCATGGCGAAGGGTACCGGAAAGCCTGGGCGAAGCTGCGGGTCGCGGGGATCCGCACCGCGAAGGAGCGGGTGCGACGGCTGATGCGGGAGCACGATCTTCAGGCCGCGCACCGCGTGGGCCACACGCACGGGCCGACGGCGCACGACGGGACCATCACCACCGAGGCGCCCGACGTCATGTGGGGGACGGACATGACGGCCACTGTGACCGTCGCCGAGGGGGCGGCCTGCGTTTTCGTGGCCGTCGATCACTGTACGACCGAGTGCATCGGGCTGCATGCGGCCAAGAGGGGCAACCGCTTCGAGGCCCTGGAGCCGATCCGCCAGGGCGTTCGCGAGCGCTTCGGGGGCATCGGCGACGGCGTCGCCCGCGGGTTGCGACTGCGGCACGACCACGGGTCCAACTACCTGGCTGATGACTTCCAACAGGAGATCGCCTTCTTCGGCATCGAGAGCTCCCCGAGCTTCGTGCGGGAGCCCGAAGGGAACGGCGTCGCGGAGCGCTTCATCCGCACGCTGAAGGAGAATGTGTTGTGGGTGCGAAGCTTCGAGACGATCGAGGCACTCCGCCTCGCCTTGCTCGAGTTCAAGCGGACGTACAACGAGCAGTGGATGCTGGAGAAGTACCGCTATCGAAGCCCAGCCCAGGTGCGACACGACCTCGTACGGCTGGACGCGGTAGCGTAGGAGCGAATACCGTCAAACCACTGTCCAAGAACCCCGGGGCGATACAAGCCGACACAACATCACCGGCTTTGCCCATGAATGCACTAGCGAGGGTAGGCGTCGCCCCATCGGAGTTTTCGTGCGTCACGAAACCGCGGGCCGGCGCTGCGCGGAACGATCTCGTCGCGGACGCCGTCGGGGCCACAGACCCGAAGCGCGACCTTCCGGTCGCGACGCTGAGGACGCCGAATGACTCGGTCCCGCGCGGGGCTCCCCACGCCGCGCGAGACCACCACATACGCATATTTCTCGTCCTCGTACGGCAGCGCGCCACCCTTCAAGCGCCGGTGCAAACTCGACCGGTTCAAACGGACGCCGAAATGGCACCAGTCGTCGCTCGGGAGTGGGCAGGCTTCCGCATGCGGACAGGGCGCGATCACCAACGCGCCTCGCGCGACCAATTGACGGCGGGCCTCTAGCATGGCCTGGAAACCCCGCGGCGACCCCGGCGTCACGATGGCCAACGCCCCCCGACAGCTTTCCCAGGCGGAAGCCACCGCGGCGGCGCGCGCAGCGGCGTCCAGCTCGGTTAGCAGATATCCGATGACCACGAGGTCGTTCGGCTCCCCGTCCTGGCCATCGTGAGCATCCAGCCGGCTGGCCCACGTGGTCTCGACCTCCTCCAGCGCGCTTCCCGCCATCAGCTCACGAGCGAGCCGCACCATCCTGGTGTCCGGCTCAACGAGCGTCGCCCGCCTGAGATCGGAAAACGCCGAAGACACCGCCCAGAGCGAGCTGCCGGGGCCGGCTCCGACGTCCAGCAACGTCTCGACCGTCAGACCCGGGCACCGCTCGCGCACCTCGCGGCACACGGCTCGCAGCGCGGCAACCGTCGCCGGCATCCGGGTGGCGACGTATGCCAGCCGTGCCAGCGAACCCTCGCCGCCACCTGATGTGCGTCCGTCTCCAAGACGATAGGTATCAGAAAGAGCCGCGGCTGCTACGCGAAGCTCCCGGAGCGACATGCCCTCAAGGGCTCGATCGATCGCGCGCTGAAGCTCATCGGGGAGCCGGCTGTCGCGGAGCACATCTGACGGTACATTGAAGACCGCGAGAGTACATTAAGAAAACACAGGGAACACGCGGACCCAGCATGGACGCAACGACGAGCACAGCGCCCAGCGGCAGCGACCTTGCGCTGGTCCTGACCGGCGGAGGAGCCCGAGCTGCGTATCAGGTCGGCTACCTGCGCTGGATCGCCCAACACATCCCAACCGTGAACTTTCCGATCGTGACCGGTGTGTCCGCCGGAGCGGTCAACGCGGCGTATCTCGCCGCCCACTCCGGCACCCACGCAGAGGCGGCCGCTCAACTGTGCCAGCTCTGGCGCAGCCTCAGCGTCGACCAGGTGTTCCGAGTCGACAGCACCTCGCTGATCAGCCACGTCACGCGCTGGGGCGTTCGGCTCGTGTCCGGGGGAGGACGAGTCGCACCCGGCGTGCGTGGCTTTGTGGACACCGCGCCGCTCCGTCGGACGCTGCGACACGTGTTCGGCACCATGTCGGGCGGCATGCCGGCAGGCATCGCTCGACAACTGGCGAGACACCAGCTGACGGCCCTGGCCCTCGTCACAATCAACTACGGCACCGGACAGTCGATCATCTGGATACAGGGCCGCGGCCTGGATGGATGGGAACGACCCAAGCGGCGGAGCCGAAAAACTCGGATCTCGCTCGAGCACGTCCTGGCATCATCGGCCCTCCCGATGTTCTTTCCGGCGGTCAAACTGGATGGTGAGTGGTACGGCGACGGCGGCATCAGACTGACAGCTCCGTGCTCGCCCGCCATTCATTTGGGCGCCACCCGTATCCTCGCGGTGACGACCCGACACGAGTTGTCTCGAGAGGAGGCGGATACCTCGGCGGTCTCAGGATACCCGCCGCCCCTCCAGATCTCGGGTCAGCTCCTCAATGCGATCTTCTTGGACGACTTGGGCCGGGACGCGCTGGAGCTCCAACGGATCAACCAGCTGCTCCAGGAGGTGCCACCCGAGAAACGGATGGGGCTCCGTCCGATCCAGCTGCTCGTAGCGCGTCCATCGCGCGACCTCGGAAGACTCGCCAATCAGTTCGAGCCCCGTATGCCTCGCGTGCTCCGTCATCTGTTCAGGGGTCTCGGATCTCGCGAGACGTCTCAGCCCGACGTGCTGAGTCTGCTGCTCTTCGATCCTGAGTATCTCTCGGCCCTCATCGAGCTCGGAGAAGCCGACGCAGCCGCCCAGGAAGACGAGATTCGAGCGCTCCTCGCACCGGTCCCCACAGCCGCCACCGCTGCTCAGTAGACTTCATCCGAAAAGCATGCGACGATCCCCCCCGCCGGTGGGCCCGATGCCCACCCGCGAAGGAGGCTGTTCATGAACGACAAGACACCAGTAGGCCGTTTCGTCTGGTACGAATGTCTCACGACTGACCCGAGCGCAGCCGAGGCCTTCTATACCAAGCTCATCGACTGGACCACGCAACCCTTCGACGGCGGTCCCACGCCGTACACGATGTGGATGAAGGGCGACACGCCGATCGGCGGCCTCATGCAGCTTCCCGATGAAGCCAAACAGCAAGGCGCACCGCCGAACTGGCTGGCGTATGTGTCGACACCCGATGTCGACAAGACCCTCGCCGACGCGACGGCTGCCGGAGGGCGAGCGGTCGCCGGTCCCATGGACATCCCGAATGTGGGACGGATAGTCGTGCTGGCCGACCCGCAGGGCGCCGTGTTCGCGGCCTTCACGCCGGCGGGCGACACGCCTGCCCAACCTGGCACCGAGGAGCTCGGCGCGTTTTCCTGGCATGAGATCGTAACGAGCGACCCAGAAGCCGCATTCGGTTTCTATAGCTCTCTCTTTGGGTGGGCCAAGACCGACGCCATGGACATGGGCGACATCGGCACCTATCAAATGTACGGATACACGGCGGACGCTTCGGTCGGCGGCATCATGAACAAGCCCGCCGAGATGCCAGTTTCTGCGTGGGTCCTGTATGTGAACGTCGACTCGACGGACGACCGTTCGGCGCAGGTAAAAGAGCTGGGCGGACAGGTGATGAACGGCCCAATGGACATCCCGGGCGGGGGGCGGATCGCGCAGTGCATGGACCCGCAGGGAGCGGCGTTTGCGTTGCACTCCGCAAAAGCTTCCGCGTAGACCAGGAGTTCGTCCTCGGAGTCGGTCAGAGCGCGCACGCGCGCTCCGCGAGCCCCGGAGCGGGGCTTAGGGGGCCCCGCGAGGGGCGAGCGGGGGTTTTAGGGGCGAAGCCCCTATCTGGCGCTGACGCGGCAGTCGCTTGACGATCCCGCTGAAGCTCACGAGGACGCGGTCGCCGACGACGATCGTGCCGCGGACGAACGCGAGCGAGCGCGTTCGGCGTACGACCTCGCACGTCGACTCGATCAGCTCACCAGGCCTTCCAGTTGCGACGAACTCGCAGTTGAACGAGACGGTCACGCACTTCTCACCCGGCTGGTCCCAGGTTGCGGCCAGGCACAGGGCGAAGTCCGCGAAGGTCATCAGCATGCCGCCGTGCAGCGTGTCACCCGTGTTGCGGTGGTGAGGTTCGGCAAGGAAGGCGAACGAGATTTTCCCGCCCGACACCCGGCACCCCAGCGGGCCGACCAAGTCTTCAAATGGGTCGCTGTATTCGAACGGTTGATATCCAGGCGGCGGCGAGGACAGCGTGGGCATGGACGTCGCCAGATGAGCGGCTCAGAGCTCGGTGATCTCGCCTGGATGCGTCAGCCAGAAGTCGGGCGACTGCTCGGCGAGGGTGTCGCGCTCGAAGGGTCCCCATAACGCAGCCGCGGTGCTGACTCCCGCGGCCCGACCGGCTGCGACGTCATATGGTGAATCGCCGATGAACACGGCGTCGCGGTGCGGAGCCGAGAGCTGCGTGAGCGCCGCGACGACCGGCGCGGGATGCGGCTTGCTCTGATCAGGGTGCACATCGTCGACCGTGATGCACACGTCGAAGTAGCCGTCGAGACCACACACCTCCAATCCGCGTAGTGTGGCGCGGCGATTCTTGCTCGTGACGACCCCGAGCTTGATCTCGGACCGCCGCAGTGCGGACAGCACATCCCGGATCCCCGGGTAGGGCTCGACCATCGCATCGTGATGAAGGTCGGTGTACGCCACGTAGGTTGAGGTCATCGCCTTGACCTCGTCGGTGCTCCGAGCGAACCTGGCAAGCTGCGTCCGTAGGGGTCTGCCGAAGCCGGCCCGCCATTCGCGTTCGGTAGGTACCTGTCCCAAATGCGTCTGCATGGTGTGGCGGAACGACGACATGATCAGCTCGATGGAGTCGATCAGCGTGCCGTCGAGGTCGAACAGGTAGGTCGAGAACGCAGGTGCAGACACTCTCGACCATTATAGTGCCGCACCGGACTGCTCCCGACGTCAGCCTCAGGCTCCACTGGCCGTTCAAGACTGGTGCGTTAGATTCCCAGGAGGAACACGGCCGCCCCGCTCGCCGCAACCACCAGTCCCGCAACGAGGTCGGCATAGCGCATCACCGGTCGCAACGGAAGATAGTCGAGACCCCGGTAGCCAACCGCAACGGTCACCGCCATCGTCCCGACCGTGAGCACTCCAAACACCGCGACGACGCCACCCACAACGAGCCACGACTGGCTCATCGCCGGAACGACCATCAGCGAAATCAGCGGTTCGCAGGGACCAAGCAGGAGAATGACAAAGAGCGCCCATGGCGTCAGGCCAGAGCCCGTCTCATGCACATGGAGATGCTCTCCTTGATGGTTGTGCGGGTGGGTATGCACGGTGCCGTCGGCATGCGCATGAAGATGCGAATGCACAATGCCGCGTCGAAGACGCCACGTCGCCCAGGCCGCATAGGTCAAGCCAAAGCTGACGAGCAGAGCCGCCGCGAGCTCGCCGCGCGCCGTCTCGATTCCGGCCATCGAATCGAGGGTCTGCCCGGCCGCCGCGCCGAGGGCACCGATGGCGACCGACGATGCGACGTGCACGATGCCGCAAACCACGGTGACTCCGAGCGTGTATGGCAACGACCAGCGGCGCGCGCGACCCAGCGCAATGAACGGCACGGAGTGATCGATACCGAGCAGCGCATGGGCGATCGCCACGGTCGCGGTCGTGGCGATCAACACCGAAATCGTGGCGTCAGAAAGCTCGAGCATGGAGAGTCGGTTGACCGTGCGGTGGTGCTGTGCTGAAGTACGTTCAGACATTATGTCGGTTTTTGTGCGCCCGCAGGAAGCGGCTCACCCGCACGCGACGAAGGCCGCCCAGCTGCGGGCATGGCTCGGCGGACTCGACGATGCCGTCATCTGCTTCTCGGGTGGGGTGGACTCGAGCTACCTCCTTGCAGAAGCTGCGTCGGTGCTAGGAACCGACGCGGTTGCGCTGACTGCGGTCTCGCCAAGCTTGGCCGAGGACGAAGGTGCCGCGGCCCGCTCTTTCGCAGCGCGCTTGGGCGTGCGGCACGTGCTAGTCGAGACATACGAGGTTGATGACCCGCGCTACGCCGCCAACCCAGTCAACCGCTGCTACTTTTGTAAGACTGAGGTCTACGGGAAGGCTGTCGCTGAAGCCCGGCGCCTCGACATGTCATCGGTACTCGACGGTTTCAACGTCGACGATCGCAGCGACTATCGGCCCGGACGGCAGGCGGCTCGAGAGCAAGGCGTGCGGTCGCCGCTCGACGAACTCGGCTTTACGAAGTCCGACATCCGCGACGCCGCTCGCCAGCTCGGTCTTCCTGTCTGGAACAAACCCGCCTTGGCGTGCCTCTCGAGCCGCTTCCCGTACGGAACGTCGGTCACGCCCGAGCGTCTCACCCAGGTCGCCGCTTGCGAGCGTGTGCTCAAGAACCTGGGATTCAAGGTCTGCCGCGTTCGCTACTACGGACCCACCGCGAAGATCGAGGTCGCGCCTCACGATATCCCGCGCCTAGAGCGTTCGAGCATCCTCGGAGAAGTGGAGCGGCGGTTCCGCGAGGCGGGATTCGAGCAGGTGGATGTGGATCCCCGCGGGTATCGGGCGGGGGGGATGAATGAGGAGATAGAGGTTAGGAGACAGAATTCAGAAGGCAGAAGACAGAAGGCAGAACGAAAATCAGTGGGCCTTCGGGCACACTTCTAAAAGTGGCGAAGCCCACTGGCTCATGCTGTATTTCGCCTTCGTATTCTTACTCCCCCTCCCCCACAAACATCTCCCCTACGGGAACAATCCGAATCTGCTCTGCGTTGATACCGAGCGCATACTCGACGATCTCGGCATCCTCGCGCAGCACGTCTTCGGTGACTTCGGTGTTGTAGGTCGGTGGCGACGGCGCATTGCTGAGGATCCGATCGCGCAGTGCCTCGGCGTCGGTCGTGACGATCGCGATTGCGAGGCTCTCGGACTGCAGATGACGGCGGATCGCCGCGTTGACGTCATCGACGGTGAGGGCGCTGAGACGCTCCTGAATCTCATCGACATAGAACCGCGTGCCGTAAAAGCGAGAGTCCATCTCGTACCCGAGTCGGCGGCTGGCGGTCTGCACGTAGAGCTTGGAATAGTTCAGTAGGAAATCGCGCGTCGTCTCGAACGCCTCCTGAGACAGGCCGTTCATCACGAGGAGGTCGAGCTCTCGCAGCGCCTGACGCAAAGCGAAATGGGCGTTGTGATGTGGGACGGGCCTGATCCAGATGCTGAAAAACTGCTGACGCCGCGGGATGTTCGGCACTGGGAACCTTGATCCCCCATCCTGGATGAAGCGCTCGATGTAGGCGTAGTCGCCGTAGTTGAGTCCGCGGTCGCCGCGCATCTTGTTCATGAGGAGTCCGCTGAAGGTCCGGTGCTCTCCAAAGTACGAGTTGGCGACAAGGAGGGGATAGAAATCATCGTCGGCACGCGTCAGATCGATCGGAAACCCGATCGAGATCGCCGACGCAATTGCCTGTTTCTCGACCAGCAACACCTCAATCCGGTGGAGCTGGCGCGGCGTGGGTAGCGGCGACGGGCCTGAGGTGCCAGGGGCGAGGCCCTCGGTCAGGTCCTGCTCGACTCGAGCTACGAACCCAGCCGGATAGCCGCCGGTCACGCCTACGAGAACGTTGTCGCGTGTGTAGCGTGCCGCATGAAACGACCGAACGTCTTCGAGCGTGAGTGCCGCCAATCCGCGCTCCGTGCCGACCGCCGGCGCACCGTAGGGATGGCCTGCATACAGGAGCGCGTTCAGCGTCTCCTTGCCAAGCTCTTCGTCATCGTTCCCGCGCAGTCCCGATACCACGGTGTTGGTCAGAAAGTCTCGGTTTCGATCAAAGTCCGACGGATCGAACCGGGGAGCTAGCACGAGGTCCCTCAAGATTGTGTAGAACGACTCGAGATGGTCGCGATGCACCTCACCGATGACCGTTGTGATCTCCTTGTCGGCTTGGGCTCGAATCGATGCCGACCACGGGTACAACGCGGACGCGAGCTCCTCGAAGGTCATGGATTGGGTGCCGCCGCGCCCGAGCATCAATGCCGTGAGCGCGTTCAGTCCGTTCTTCCCGGGAGGGTCGTCCATCGACCCAGTCCGAAACGCAATGCGGATGGTGACCAGCGGTGACGTTGGGGTCGGTCGACCGATGCTGGTCTCGGTATCCACACGCACCGGGTCCGGCGCCGTGCACGATACGGCGACGCCGCATGCTGCGCCAATGGCGATAGCCTGCCAGGCGTGGCCACTAAGGTTCATGGCTGTTCCTCCTGAGTCAGGCTCACGACCGTGCGCTGTGTGTCCGGGAAATAGACGGTCGCGATCCGCATGATGTCCTCTGCCGACACCGTGTCATACAGGCGATACACGCGATTGACCGTGTCAGGATCTTCGGTCAGCTGGAGATAGTGCCCCATGGTTTCGGCAATGCTCGCTGGGTTGTCGAGGCCCATTGCGAAGCGGTACCGCATGTGCGACTTCGTGTCGGCCAGCACCTGCGGGTCCACGGCTTCGACCTTCATCCGCTCGATCTCCGCGATGATCGCGTCGCGGACATACGCCATGCGCGGCGGGTCCGTGACGCGCGCGATGATCGTGAAGAGCGGGGCGTCACGCTGGTCGACCGCTCCGCCGCTGAGCACGTCGACGACTTGATCCTCGAGGTAGAGCTTCCGAAACAGCGGCGACGTCTCGGAAAAGAGCAGCTGCGACAACACGTCGAGCGCGGGCATGTCGATGGTCTGGTCGGAGAACGCCGGCGCCTTGTATCCGAGCATCAAGAACGGCAGCGTTGGATTGGGCCAGGTGACCTCCGCCGTGCGCTCGCGCGTCTGGGGCGGCTCGACTGGAATCTGCGGCTCGTAGTCCCCGCGCTCCCAGCTGCTGTAGCCCCGCTCGATGAGGCGCTCGAGCTCCGCCTGCTCAACGTCACCAACGACGACGATGATCGAGTTGTTCGGCCGGTAGTAGCGGTCGTAGAAGTCCAGGCTGTACTGGTAGTTATTGGGCATGTCCCGGATGTCTTCGAGGAGGCCGATGGTCGTATGCCGGTACGGATGCAGCATGTACGCCCGCCCACGCATTCGCTCCCGGAGCAGTGAGACCGGATTCGAAAAGTTGAGGTTGTACTCCCCCAAGATCGCGCCAGCTTCGGTTCGGTAGTCGTCCTCGGAGTACTGGAGATTGAGAAAACGGTCTGACTCGATGTCGACGATCGTCTCCAAGGCATCTGCGCTCGCGACGATGTGGTAGGCCGTCCAGTCGTCGGTCGTGAACGCGTTGGAGTCAGCGCCCATCTGCTTAATCACTGCGTTGTAGGCATCGGTAGGGTATTTCTCGGTTCCTCGAAACATCATGTGCTCGAAGAAGTGGGCGTACCCCGAGAATCCGTCTTCAACTTCGTTCCTCGAGCCGGTCCTGACGATCGTGTAGTAGGCCACGATGCCAGGACTGTCGTAGGCAACGCTAACCACCTGCAGCCCGTTCTCGAGCTCGAAGACCGAGACGGGGAACGGGAAAACGTCATCGCGTTCCTGCGCAGAGACCAGGTTCGCCACGGCCAGCAACGTCCAGAGCACGGACATGGCCAGTACGGCCCGCCAGATCGAGTGACACCATCTCTTCATATGCCTGACCCCACACACATACCAGCTGGTCGAATTCTACCGGACCTAGCGCTGGGCGAACCGCGCGGCGCCACGCCGGGTACGGGATAGGATCCGGAGGGCGCCGAGCTTCCTCCGTCGACGGCGGTCGCGACGATGCTCGTAGCGGTCGGTGGCGTCATGATCGTCATGTGATCTGTATCCAGAAACAGACAGGGTGACCCCTGAGCGAGACACACAGACCCAATATCGTGACGTTATGCGATGTATTTTCAATGACTTACGAGACTTCGTCGGTGGCATGATGCGTGCTACTCTAATGGGGTAGACCAGTTGTCTATGAAAGCGAGTTCTAACATGCCACGTATTGCTCACGTCGCCGCAGTCGTTGGGTTGATGCTCTTCGTGGCTGCTCCTCAGGTTGTCACGGTCGAGGCACAGCGCGCCCGCTCACGCGGTGCCGGACGGAGCGCTGGGGCACCCGCGTCTCGTCCGTCAGCACCCAGGGGACAGGCGGTTCGCCGCCGCTCGCCCGGACCGTCTCAGACGGCCCCAAGCGGCAGATCGGGTCGGGTAGGACGTCGGTCACCGGCAGTTCCGAGCCGACGGGCAGCGCCCGGACCGGCGCGCAGCGCGCCGCAAGGGCAGCGGGGACCGAGCCGGCGGGTCAGGCCGAAGTCTACGGCCCCAGCCCCCAGCTCGAGCGGGTCGGGCAGCGTCTCGGGTCGCCAGCGGACCGCGCCGGCATCACGCGGCGTTACGCGGACCAGCCCAGGAACGTCCGGCCGAATCACGAGACGGGCGCAGCCACGATCGCGGTCAGGTCCGACTGCGACTCCAGGATCCGAGACGGTGCGCCGACACGGCCCGGGTCGGATCGTCAAGGTCGAAGGCACCCGTGAAACCGAGGTCACACCGACGGGAGCCGTCCAGGTCGGGACAAATGCACCCAATCAGCGAGCCACCCGGCGCGCCGCTCAGCCCGCAGGGTCGCGAGTCGGCACGGTCGGGGCAACAGGCGGCATCGTCGGTGGCGCTCGCGGTGCTGCGTCCCGGAACCGGCGCCCGGACGGACCGATGAACGTGACCCGCAAGGCGGTTCCACGTCCCTTGGATTCGTCACCCTGGTATGGAAACGGATACTCCGGTCGGAGCGGGAACATCCGCACGTCTCGCGGCGGACGTGGGAACCATACGTATCCGTCCTACTACGGCTATCGTCGTCCATACCGAGGATACGGGCGTCACACGCACGTCAGGTATCCCCGATATGCTCGGCCGCAACTGTACGGGTCGTACTTCTACTTCCCCGGCTACGGGTTCAACGTTGGCGTGGGCCTGGGCTACCCGGGGGTCTACGGCTACCACGGCTACTCAGGCTATGCCTACTACCCGTACACGTATGGCTACGGCTACGGGAACACGTATTACGGCGGGTACGGCGATCGCTATACCGACCCGTATACCGGGTTCCTGAGACTCAAGGTCAAGCCACGCGATGCGCAGGTGTATGTGGACGGGTACTACGTCGGTCTCGTCGATCACTTCGATGGCTTTGCGCAGCGACTACGCCTCGAAGAAGGATCGCACCGAGTCGAAATCCAGCACCCGACCTACCTGCCGATCGAGTTCGAGGTCCTGATCGTCGTCGGGGAAAAAGTTACCTTCGAAGAGCACATGGTCCGTCGCTGACCCCTCCTCGCTGGTCGCGCCCCTTGAGCTCCTGACAGCACGGAGCTCGGGGGGCGCTTCCGCTGCACCGCCCGCCTGCCGTACCGGCACTCACCCTATAATGGAGTGACGTTGGCCACGTTGACCCAGGACGACCTCACCGCCCTCGAGCAGCAGCTCGCGGCCGAATACGACGCACAACGCCAAGCCGGACTCCAGCTTGACCTCACGCGGGGCAAGCCGAGCCCGGAGCAACTCGCGCTGTCGGACTCGATGGAGACCGTCCTGAACAGTGGGTTTCGTGCCGACGACGGAACCGACGCGCGCAACTATGGTGGACTCGACGGACTTCCCGAGGCGCGGCGGCTGGGCGCCCAACTCCTCGGCGTCCGGGAGAGCGAGGTGCTCGCAGGGGGAAACGCGAGTCTCTCTCTCATGTATCAGTATCTCGCCAGCGCGTGGCTGCACGGACCGCTCGGTCCAGACGGTGCCTGGCGGCGCGAGACCGGCCAGCTGAAGTTTCTGTGTATCGTTCCAGGCTACGACCGCCACTTCACGGTGACCGAGGATCTCGGATTTGAAGCGATCAACGTCGACATGCGCCCGGACGGACCGGACATGGACGCGATCGAACGGCTCGTGGAGGCTGACCCGCTCATCAAGGGGATCTGGTGCGTCCCGAAGTACCAGAACCCGACCGGCCACACCTTTTCCGACCCGGTGGTCCGACGGTTCTCGCAGCTGGCGTCAGTCGCGGGGCCGGGGTTCCGGATCATGTGGGATAACGCCTACGTCGTCCATGATCTCTACGACGACACGACCGACCTAACCAACCTGATGGAGTGCTGCCGGGAGGCGGGAACGACCGACAGCGCGGTCATCTTCGGTTCGACCTCAAAGATCACGCGGGCTGGATCAGGGATCTCGTTTATCGCATCATCTCCTGCCAACCTTGTCCAGTTCAAGAAACATCTGGGGGCGCAGACGATCGGCCCGGACAAGATCAACCAGTTGAAACACGTCCGGTTTCTTCGCGATCTCGACGGAATCAAGGCTCACATGCATCGCCACGCCGAGATTGCTCGCCCCAAGTTCGAATTAGTCTCGCGGCATCTGGAGGCCGAGCTCAAAGGTATCGCGACGTGGACCCGCCCGCGCGGCGGTTACTTCATCTCCGTCGATGTCCCAAATGGCACAGCAGGCGACGCGGTTCGACTGGCCGGGGAAGCCGGCGTCAAGATCACCCCAGCCGGGGCCACGTATCCGTACGGACGCGACCCGAACGATGCCAACATCCGACTGGCCCCAACCTATCCGAGCCTCGAGGAGCTCGACCAGGCGATGCCGGTGTTCACCACCGCCGTCAAACTCGCCGCGGTTCGATGGCGGCTGGCTCACCAGGGGTGACAACGTGACAACGGCAACAACCATGACACGCACGATGTTGTGCCCCGCCATCGTCGCCGTCGTCACCATCGCGGCAATGACCACCGTAACCGGCATGGCTTTTGGTAATCCGGCCGTCGCTCCGGCAACCGCCCAAGGTGCGGTGACGTTCGCGAGCGATATCGCGCCGATTCTGTACGCGAACTGTGTCACGTGCCACCGTCCCGACGGTGTCGGGCCGTTCAGCCTCCTCACCTACGACGAGGCTAGGACGCAAGCCGAAGCACTCGCCGATGCGACCGCGAGACGCGTCATGCCGCCGTGGAAGCCGACGGCCGGCCACGCGGAGTTTCAGGGCACACGTCGCCTGACTGCAGACGAGATCGACCTATTTCGCCGGTGGGCGGCGGCCGGCACTCCTGAGGGCGACCCCACCGATGGGCCGGACGCGCCAGCGTTTCCCTCGGGTTGGCGGCTCGGCGAACCCGACCTCGTCTTGAGCTTGGACGCGCCGTACTCGGTCGAGTCGGGCTCTGCCGACGCCTACCGGAACTTCGTGCTGCCCTTGTCTCTCACCGAACGCCGGTGGGTCAGAGCGGTAGACGTGCGTCCCGGCACGTCCGGCGTCGTCCATCATGCCCGGGTGCTCGTTGACACGACCGGAGCGGCACGGGCCGCCGACGCCGAAGACCCCGGACCGGGCTACGATGGTTTGGTCGGCGACCACGGCAGCTTCCCCAGAGGACACGCGCTGAATTGGGCACCGGGCCGATCGCCCGTGACACCCTCAGACCGCATGGCGTGGCCGTTGAGCGCGGCCGCCGACATCGTGTTGCAGCTTCACTTACGGCCCGGGTCTGAAGACACGACTGTCCAGCCGGCGGTCGGGTTCTACTTCGCGGACCAGTTGGGCGACGTGACCCCGGTCTCGATCTTGCTCACCAAGAGGACCATCGACATCCCGGCTGGTGAGGCCAACCACGCCATCGAGGATCGCTTTCGCCTGCCGGTCGCGGTGAACCTCCAGGCGGTCGCTCCCTTCGCCCATCATCTGGCAACCCAGTTGGAAAGCCGGGCGATCCTGCCAGACGGCGGCGAGCTCACCCTGCTACACATCGACGATTGGGATTTCGACTGGCTGAACGAGTACCGGTTCGTCGAACCGGTTCATCTGCCTGCGGGGACAATCGTCACGATGCAGTTCACGTTCGACAACTCCGCTGACAACCCGGACAACCCCAATAGTCCGCCGCGGGCGGTCCGCTTTGGACCAACGTCACATGACGAACGGCCAGAGCTCCGCCTTCAGGTCGTTCCCGCTGACCTGTCGGATCTGGCCGCCCTCGAGCGCGGCGCCGTCATCAAGTCGGCGCGAGACTTCATCCTCGGCTACCAAGCCCGCCTCAGACAGGAACCAACCGATCACGTCGCCATGACCCGCCTCGCCCTTCGATACTTGCAGGTCAGCGAACGCGACCTTGCGATTGAGCAGCTCCAGGCAGCCGCGGGGCTCGCACCGGAGTATGCCGAGGCGCACTACGCCCTCGGATCGGCCTTTGTGGCCAAAGGCCTCCTAGACGAGGCGACTGCGGCGTTTCGGCGAACCGTCGAGATCAAGCCCGATCATGGCGGAGCCCACAACAACCTGGGCGGGTTGATGGAGGCAGCAGGCCGCCTCGTGGATGCCGAGGCCCACTATCGGTTGGCGATCCAGTTCGATCCCGGAAGCGCCGACGCCCAGTACAACATGGGTCGCATCGTCCAAGGGAAGGGCAATCATGATGCGGCGGCAACTCATTACGAGGCCGCGCTGGCGCTGCGACCCGACGATGCCGAAGTCTTGACCAGCATGGGAAACATGCTGGTTGGCCAGCGTCAGTACGCGGCGGCGGTGGATCACTATCAGCGCGCGTTGACGGTCGATCCGGACTGGGCCGCCAGTTTGGTCTGGCTGTCCTGGGTCCGCGCCACGGCACCGATTCGAGTCCTTCGCGATGGCTTCCAGGCGGTCGCGTTGGCGGAACGAGCAGTCGCGGTGCTCGGCGAAAAGAGCGCGCTCCTCCTCGATGTCCTAGCCGCGGCATACGCCGCGGACGGTCAATTTGACTTGGCGGTGTCGACCGCGCAGGAAGCTGCGGCCTTAGCCCGGACGCAGAACGGCGGCGAAGTATTCGCGTCGAACATCGATGCCCGGGCCAACCTATACCTCGCGTTCACACCGTTCCGCATGCCCGCTGCCGAACCGGTGCCGTAGCGTCACGCCCGCCGCGGATCAGACAACCCGGCTTCGATCGCTAATACTGGCACGCACGAAGTCGGTGACAGCGTCGAGCGTCGATACAGACGGAACCGCCTCCGGAAGGCCGGGCAACTCAGTGCGACTCGTCAGGAACGCCACGCACGGCGTCTCGTACCGAACGGCCAACCTCGCCTCACCACGCGTGCCCGCGGCCCCGGGCAGGAGTACGACGACGGTCGACGTCAGGATGTTGATGTGATTGCGTGACGCCAGATCTTCTCCGTCCTCACCGCCGACCGCCAGATGGGTGTAGATGGGCAGCTCGACCCAGGGATTCGGGTAGCCGCTCGGCGGCCGCCGCTGCGGGTCGTCGGCCGTGGCCGTCGACGGAACGACACCGATCACCACGCCGTCACGATGTTCCACCTCGGCAAACGCACGAGAGACGGCCATCATCACACCCCCGCCGGCGCCGGTGAGCAGGTGATAGCCTTGCTCGGCGATCCAACGCCCGAGTGGCGCGGCGCGCTCCGCGTGTGCGTCGTCATGTGATCCCATGACACCAACGATCGGTCGCCGTGTCACGTTCGCCGTCAAGATCGAGTGAGGCACGGGCGCATTGTAGCCAAGATATAATCCGCGTCGGATGACGATGCGTGTGATCGTGTTACTGCTGACAACCGCGCTCGGCGCCTGCGCCCAATCCGAGACGCCGGGCACGGATCTCGCGGCCGGCACTCAACCCGTCGCTCTGACCGTCGACCACCGCTCCGAGTGGCGCGTGCTCTGGATCGAAGGAGAAACCGATCTGCCGGATGGAGCCCTGGTGAACTACCGTGTGACGCACAGCGTCGCGAGAAGCGCCCCTTCGGAGGATTGGCCCGCGCCAAACTTGATCGATTCTGGTCGCGCAAGCGTTCAGGAGGGCCAGTTCTGGTCACAGATCAACACGCTCAACTGGCCTGCGGGCGAGGTCGAGATCGTCGTCCAGTTTCCGCTCCCGCCGCAGCCGTCAGAAGTGGCCGCGCGCTACGGCGAGTTCGGCGAACAATTGACCGGCCAGAACGTCAGCGACCTCGGCGGAATGAAGGCCGTGGAAGTCACGCACGTGTTCGAGCACCGGCGCTAGGCAGGGAGAGGCTCGCGCGTCAGGGCGCATGCCGGACCAACGCCGCCTGCAGAGCGGCGACGACGCCCGGGTCATAAGCCGTTCCCGCCAGCCCATCGATCACGATAGCCGACGTCTCTAGCTTCTCGCCGTAGAACCTCTTATTGGCATCGCGATCGGCTCGAATGGATGCGCCCTTGAGACTCACGCCGGCGAACAGCCCGCGGGTGCGCGAATAGCTCAGGATCTCGGCCGACAACAAGATGTCGGTTGACGCCTCGAGGTCCCGGCCCAGCGGGCCAACGACCGCCAAGGCATCCGCCCCGATCTTGAACTCACTCCTGAGAAGCTTTTCCAGACCCCGTCGGTTCATGACGACGAGCACGACGTCGACGGATTGGCCGCCAATCTGCAGGCCAAAGCTGCCACCCGTGAGGGTCAGAAACGCGGGAACCGACCACGAATCCGCGCTCTTGGATCGGACGCTCATGATGCCGCGCCCGCGGTGGCCACCGAAGATGAACCCGGCCTTGAACGTCGACGGAAAGATCGCAACCGCCTCGGCGCCGTCGAGCACGGCGCTGGGAATCGCAGAATCGGCGGCGTCCATGATCTCGTTGAGTACCTGTCGGGCGATGACGATCCGCTCGGCCTCCTCGGTCTGGGCTTGGACCAAGGCCGTGGGCGCCAGCACCGCGGCGACAGTCAAAGAGGCTAGAAACAGGGTCGTCGCGGCGTGTGGTCGATGCACGATGGGCGTCCTTCCACTCAGTGACCTGCCGGGGCCGCGCGATCCTCGGCGCGCCCACCACTCAGACTATTCTCGAGACCGTAGTTCCCCTCGTGACAGGCGTACTCGTAGAGCTCGTAGGTCGCGTCACGGTTGAGCGGCATGGCGACCTTCCAGGGCGCGGTGTAGACGTTTGGGTCTTCGATCGTGACCTCATAGTCGAGCGTGTCCGCATCGGTGAACGTGAACCGCTCCACGACCTTGAGCTGTTCGGTTCGAGGGATTCCACGCGCGCCGCGAGTCCCGACGTTCGTCGCGATGGCCCCCTTGTCGTTGTAGTTCGCGACCTCGACGACCAGGGTGTTGCCCTCCCAGTGCCCGCGCGAATCCCCGTTCCAAAGACGAATGCCAGACGGAAGAGTCCGCCCCTCGTCCAGACGAATGATCCGCGCCTCGTGGATCATCTCGTACTGGATGACGACGTAGCCCGGTGACTGGATGATCCGATAGCCGGCGCCGTACCCAGGGGGAAAGATCCCGCCCGGCACGCCTCGCGTGATGCACCGCTCCCATTCGGTGTGGTTCATCCAGGTATCGGTCAAGTTGACGAGGCGTTCGTTCCGCACGGCAACGGCCGACTCGCGAACCGGAATCCGACCGGTCGGTGGATCAACCACCATCGAGCGCCGTCGAGTGTTACGATCCGCGCTACCCGGGCCATCAGGAAACAGGCTGCCCAGGCTGACTGGTCTCCGTTCGCCAGGCTTCAGAGGCGTGGGTTCGGCGGGTGGCCGGTTCGTGCCCGGGAACCATTTCGCCAGCGGCGCCAGCCGTTCAATATCCACGTCGCTCGGCGCTTCGAACGGTGTCGGATCGAAGTTGGTCCAGACCCCCTGGATATCGGGCTGACCGTCGGTCGTCAGGGGCGGCGCCCACTCGGACGGCTGCGCGCGACCCGATTCGGGTAACCCCACAAGTAGCGCGAGCACGATGATCTGCGACGCCGTGCCCAGAATCCTCAGACGCATAAGACCTCCTTGACCGCTCGATGATCCGACTCGGATGATAGCATCCGGTCACACTTCCTCAACGAAACGGAAAGCTCGCGCGACGCAAACCTGATCCGCGTGCGCGAAGAAAGCCCACGTCCGGGATGACTTCGAACCCTAGAGCCCCCGGGCGGCGGCGCGGCAGCCAATTCGACGCACGGCGGGAACACGGGGCCTGCCCATCGTCAAACCCTTAAAAAGCAGGGCGTCGGAGTCGTCGGAGTCATCAATCCCCCCTCAGACTTCAGCTCACGGACCATCCTAAATATGAGGACATCCCTTGGAACGGCGATTGCTAATCCCTGCGTGCGATGGCGCTTACCTGGCTGGGGTTCTCTGGGCTGTTCGTGATTGCTCTCGTGAGGCGGCACGGCTGGGAGTACGTTCCCATCGTGGTGCTCATCGCCTTCGGTCGATCCTACCTGTCCGGCCGACCGATGGGACAGTCGGCTGACCTCCTGGCACTTGTGTCGTTCGCGGCGCTGTGGATGCTCGCGAAGCGCACGGCGGTGGACTAGACATCCACTCCCCGCCTCTGCGGTACGTTTCCTGCATCTACACCCGTGCCAGTTCTGTAATTGGCCAGGTTACAGCGGCTCGACAGGATTCAAGTATGCGAACTTCTCTTCAACGATATGTGCTCGGTTTCTCGACCGTGCTCCTCGTCGGCTGTGTTGCATGCGGCGATTCGGACAGTCCGACCAGTCCGAGCGCATCGGGCGGTCTTCTGGATGCTGGGGACACGGGTGCGCCTGGCGGAGCAGGTGCTCCGGGTTCGGGCGGGTCGGCCGGCACAGGCGTCCTCGCCGTACAGCTCACCGACAGCCCGTATGGTGCGGCGAACGCCGTTCTTGTCACGTTCTCCGACGTGAGTGTCCATCGCAGCGGAGGTGGATGGGAGCCGCTCTTCGACACGTTCGCGGAGCGCACCTGCGACCTCAAGCAACTTGAAAACGGCGCGTTGGATGAGCTGGTCGGTGGCGAACTGCCAGCTGGACATTACACCCAACTGCGGCTGGAAGTCGTCGCAGCGGCTCTCTACGAGAACCCGGCTGACGGCGCTGGGCCATGCGACGCCGCCGCACCGATTGGTGTCGCCGTGCCAGTCGACGTTCCATCTGGAACGATTAGGCTAACGCGTCAGTTCTCCATCGCGGAGGGGGGGGTGACAACCGTCCTGCTCGACTTTGATGGCGACGGCTCCATTCGGCAGATCGGCGGGGGCAACAGCTCTGCAACCGCGAACGAGAACAGCAACGGAAACGGGAATAGCGGGAATGGAAGCGGGAACGGGAACGGCGGGAACGGGAACAACGGCAACGGCAACGGCAACTCGGACGACGGTGATGACGATGCCTTGCTGAACGGTGATGGCGAGGAGCAGCTTGACCCGGAGGGCCGTTACATGATGCGCCCGGTGATCAGACTGGTCAGCGTCGACGAGCAAGAGGGCGAATCTTCGCCATAGCGTTCGGGTGACCCAAGCCCATGATTGGCGAAGTCGTGGTCATTCTGATCATCGCCCTGATCGTGTTCGGGCCGATGCCGCTCATAGCAATAGGCCACGCTGGTCGTTCGCGGTGCGCTGAGAACTAATCCGCACGTCGTGTGCAACAGGCGCGGAAGGCAGCAGATGGGACGATCCTGCGATCGAGGGACGCAGTCTACACCTGCGCTAGCTCAGTCAGCGTTCTGAATGATTCGATGGCGACGTTGCGGGCGCGCTCGAGGTCGGCCGCGTGCTGCTGCTCGAGTTCCTCTCTTAGGCGAGCGACCTCGACGGCGTGCTGTTCGGCCAGCTCTTGTCGGACCTTGTCGATCTCCGCCTGCGCTTCGGCTGAATACTGGTCGCGGATCTGAAACACTTCGGCTTCGTGTTGTTGCTTGGCTAGAGCGAGCTCGGCTGCAGCCTGGCGCGCTTGTCCGACGACCGCCGTCAGTCGTGTCTCGGCTTCCTGCTGTGCCTCGCGCACAGCGTCCTGAAACGCGGTCACCGCCGGCTGATCGGATCGGTCGGCCTCGTTGGCGTTGGTTTCGAAGCCTTCGATCACGTCAGTTGTTTCCTCTGCGGCCGCAACTTCGTTCGACACCTCACCCTCCGTCGGAAACAGTCCAAGCTCGTCGGGAGGAGAAATCGTCGCCGTCAGTACGTTCAGTCCAAGCATGTTGACCCTTCCTCGGACTTCGACTGGGCAAGAACGGGGCCCAGGGGCGGCGCGCTAGCCGCGCGTCAACGGCTTGCGGCAAAGACGCAAGGAGAGTGAAACTGTGCCGGGCGCAAGCCTTTGTTCTGGTCCAGCTTTGACTACTACCGTCGCCTTGGTCCAACGTCAGTCCTTGTGCTGCTCCGTCCTCGCAGAGGCCTGAGATAGGGAAGGGCGTGATCGTCGCCATTCTCGGCGGGCCTGGCCGTATGGTCGCGACCCGTCCCTTCGGGACCGAATCCCAACCTCGCGAGAGGGTGCCGGGATCTGTGCCGGGTGTGCCGGGTTCCTGTGGGATAATCTGGAGAATCTTGGGGATTAGCCAGAGAACGCTTGTCCGAGAAACCGCGCTGGTTTGCTAGCGTTTCTAGTTGTTCCCAATGGTTTTACGCCTTTAGTCGGGGCGTGGCGCAGTCTGGTAGCGCGCCTGCTTTGGGAGCAGGAAGTCCTCGGTTCGAATCCGGGCGCCCCGACCACTTTCCTCCGGGTCCATATCCTTTTGGGCTAAACGGGTTCTCAATCGGCTCGAGTCTGCATGTCTCAGAAACTCGCTCACGTCCGGGAACAGATAGAACGCTCCAAGTGATGACCTCTCGAGGGGGATGGGTGTTCGACCACTCGCCGGCACAAAAAAAAGGCCCCGGTCCGTCTCCGGATCGGGGCCCTACATCAGCGATAGTGGGCGTCGGGTTTCCCCCTGAAAGGTTGCCCGGCGCTACTCAATCAATCAATCAATAGTCCCAAGCGATCCTAAACTGAACGGTGCGCGGCTGATCGATTGAGTTGATCCGCCCATAGTTGGGTCCATAGGATCGAGTGATCGACCATTGTGACGCCTTGTTCAACAGATTCAGGATATCGACACTCAGTCGCAGTCGGCCGGGCCCGGTATGGATATTCTTGCCCAGACGCAAGTTCACGAGTGCCCGTACCGGGCCATTCGCACCGCCTATCTCCCCGATCCGAACGTTGACGCTGCCCGCTGACGGAAATCCCGTAAATCGGTTCGTGTTCCGCCCGCGGTGTCCGGAATATATGAAGGCGCCGCCTGCCAAGGTCACGTCGTAGGGAAAATTGAGATTGCCCGTCAATTTGAACTGCTTTTCCCAGTATGTGCTCTCGTTGTTAATCAGATCGTTGGGTGACTGCGGAACGCCCACAGCAAAGGCGTGGAACCTGGTCGCGCTGACGGAAGCTAGGAACCCATACCGGGCACTCGATCGTCGCTGCAGCACGGCTTCAATCGTGTGTGCGGTTGGGTCAAACTCGCTCTCCCGATTGGTACGGGTGACGCCCACAAAGTCGGCTCCCCGGAACGCGGGGTCGTAGTCGAAGAGGGTGAAGTTGCCACCGTCATCGCCCGTGCCAAGCACGCGATCCGGACCGGGATCCTGCATCGTAAACGGCACGTTCCACGCGCTCAAGGGTCGCAGGATGTTGTTGTTGCTAAATAGGTCGGTCTGCCTGACGTGCACGTACGTCAGTCGGGCGGCAAAATTCCTCGCAACCTCGTGCTCTATGCCCAACGTGCTTTCGAAGGTGCTGGGCATATCGAGGTTAGGATTGAGGATGGCGTTACTGCCTCCCGAAATGCCGGCAAAATCAGGACCGTTGATATCCAGATCGACTTCACCGGGGTCCCAGTCGCCGTTGCCGTTTGGGTCATCCCAAAAATACGTCGTCACGACCGTGTTCTGCGGATTGTAGCTAACAGAGTAATTGTCGCCGGGTGTATGGTTGTACTTGCCCCACGTGGCCTTCAACACGGTCTTCCCTGAGCCGCTCAAGTCGTAGGAAAGGCCAACGCGGGGGGCAATGGGATTCCAGTCCCCGGTGGGGAACCCCTGTATCGTTCCACAGTCACCAAACTGCCCACACGCCTTCACCGAGTCTGGCACCCATGTCCGGAAGGTGTCCCACCGAAAGCCGAGATTCAACGTGACCTGATTGCCAATGCGCCAGATGTCCTGCACGTACGTTCCACTTTCCGAAATGTAGTTCTTCGGCTGGGTCGGGTAATTGTAGGTGCGGAATTGGTACGCCGAATTCGGCACGCCACCGATATTGTCGGTGACCAGCACGTAATTGCTGTCGGGCCGACAGCACATGTTGTTCTCGCCACGCCCTTCGAACCGATGCATATAGCCCCAGCCCATCTTCAGCTCGTGCCTCCCCCCGAAATTCCCTTCGGGTAGCCACGTCAGCGCAATGTCGGGTTGCCACTGCATCCGCTTGAACTGTGCCAGGGAGTAGGTCCAATCGAGCCGGACTTGCGTGTCAAGGTCGTGCACCCTGATCGCGGTATCGGCCTCGGAATTCTGAGAGTAGCCCCCATTGTGTTGCATCGTCCCGACCTTCGCGCTGAAGAACACATTTGAGCGGGGCGTACCGTTGAATTCCGCCTTCGTATGGGTCGGAGCCGCGTGGAGGTTTCGGCCCTGCTCCAGCGGGTATCCCCGTTTCACCGAAGACCATGTGTGCGGCTTCTCGTCGTACGCGTTGAAATGGGCGAACGCGATGAATTTGTACTGGGGACTGACCTGGTAGGTGACCTTGTTCGTGAGGTTATGTATCTTGTTCTTCTGCTGGCCTGGAATGTCGTCCAGCGTGTCGTAGAGGCCATCGGGACCTCTCCCCCCGGACAACTCGAAGGGTGAGCGCTGGATGGGCGACCAGCGAACCGCGCTGTAGAACCACAGCTTGTCTTGAATGATAGGACCGCCCAAGTCTGCTATCGATTCGTAACTGTGATCCAGCGTTTCGCGACGAAGACCTTGGGCTTCTGGCGGAAGACCAGCGATATTGTCGCCCACGAGACCGTCGTTGGTGCCGCTGAGTTCGAGACGGCCATGGAACTGGTTGCCCCCCGACTTGGTCACGAGGTTCACGAATAGCCCCGGCAACGCCTGCTCTGCACTGCCGGCAACGGTGATCACTTGAAACTCCTCCAATGATGAGAAGTCGGGACTCACGCCCACGGCGCCGGATGTCTGGCGGGTATTCACACCATCGATCATCGTCGTCTGCTGGCCCCCGATTCCATAGGCGCCAAGCCCGGTTGCCGCGACCCCGGCAAACAGGTCCTGTTTCCTGCCCACGATGCTCGGCACCTGCTGGATGATCTCTTTGTAGTTGCGCGCGGTGGGAATCACGTCGAGCAACATTTCGTTGTCGAGGCGGGTCGGCGTCGCGGTGTGGGTCACGTCAACGACGGGACTCTCGCCGGTCACCGTGATGACCTCTTCTACGGTGCCGATTCCCAGGGCCGTGTTGAGGGTGGCCGTAAACCCGGCGGTGAGCTCGATCTCCTCTCGAACCAGCGGCTGAAAGCCGACGAGCTCGTACCTAACTTCATAGATACCGAGTGGTAGCTCGTTGAAGGTGTAGATCCCTTCAGCGTCCGTTACTGCGAGCATTTGCGGCACGATCAGCGCCGGGCTGGAAATTGTAACGGTGACGCCAGGCAAGACCCCGCTGGTCTCGTCTGTCACCTGCCCGCGGATAGACGCGCCCGTGATCTGGCCTGCCGCTGGGGGCGCAACGAGTAGTAGAACAGCGGCACACAAGATGGCTGCCGTGCATATTGCTGGGAACTGCCCGAACTGCATCCGGTATATCAGCATCTAAGCCCTCCTTTTGGGCTTCGGGAACGGCTGAGCGAGTCTGTACCCGCCTGCTAGTCCGTACTGTAAGCAACGGGAGACGTGTTGAGAACTAGTACTATACTAGTAAGCGAGGAATATTCCTACGGGGATCGTACTAGATGCCGGCGAACTGAGATGGACCACGGACGCTGGCGCCCTTTGTCAGCGAGGGGCGGGCGCTGAGGCAACAGACATGGCCCAAATCTTGACGATCGCCTCGTGCGGACCCTTGGCCGCCGCATATGCCGCGGCATAGTCAGCCATTCGCGCGCGATCTTGTGAAGAGATGAACGACAGTCCACGACGTTGGTGCAGGGAGTACAGCGAGTGCAGCGCCACGAGCAACGCTTCGTGGTCGGAGGCGTGCGTGACAAGGTACGGCTCAAGCGTGTCGAGCGCGGCACCGTGCTGACCAGAAACTACTTGCGCGATCGCCAGACGCCGCCGCACCACATCGTCGTCGGGCCACACCCTCGACGCTTCGAGGAGCAGCAATACTGCCTGCGGGGCGTCGCCGAGTCGCACGAGCGCATCGCCCAGCGCCGTGTGCTCGACCGGGGCCGTGTCGTCAGCGAGCAGCGCCTGGCGCCATTCCCGCACGGCGTCCTCATCTCGTTGGACCGCCGCATACGACGCCCCGAGATAAAACGAGGCTGGACCGAAGCCGGGCTCCATTCGCAAGGCGACGGCGAACTGCGTGGCGGCCCGTACAAGATCTCCCGAGGCGTACAACTCGAGACCGCCTAGGAAGTGGGCCACCTCTGGCTCACCGGTCTCGAGCGCGGCCTCTCCGGCTCCTTCGAACTCACCCTTCCGCATCCGGGCAGTCGTGGCGGCGACGGCCGGATGATCTCGATCGACCAGGTCGAGAAAGAACCCCATCACGTCGGTCGTCAACACCGAGCGCGGTTGAAACTCGGTCGATTCCGAGAACATCATCGAAAGCGCGGCCGGAGTGCCCAGGTCGGCCATCGGCGTCGCGACCGCAGCCTCGGCCTCCCCGGATGCGCCAGCAGCCGCAAGCTGGGCCGGATCGCGCGCGATCTCGAACGAGCGCGATCGCTGGCCCAGCTTTTCGTCCCCGCGGGTCACGGTCGCGCGAGCCACATACGACCCAGACGGCAACCCGTCGACCGGGATCACCGCGGTCACGACGCGAGCGGCGACTCCATCGGCCGCGCTCGCCTCACCTACCTGAGAAACGAGCGGGACACCCGATGCGTCGTCGGTCACGTCGATCTGCACGCTGAGGTCACCCAGACCGACCGGGTCCTCCGCATACAGCTCGAGATAGACCATCAGCCGATCCTCTGTAACCCTCGTCTCCACCGGCGGGCGTACGGTGGCCGTGCCGTCGACCGGTGCCGTGGTGAGCAGCAGGTCGCCCATCGCAAATCGCTGCCCGGACATCTGCCGTGCATCCACCGCGTGCTCGAGGCTGCCACTCCGACCACCGTGCTCGACCACAGCGAGCTTCAAGGTGTACTGGCCAGGATCGACGACAAAGGCCGTGAACTGTTCGAGCACTGGTCCCTGAGGCCCGTCGACAGGCTCCAGCGTCGCACGCTGCGTGCGTGCTGCCGCCACCTCACCATCGGGACTGATCAGCTGGTACCCGAACAGCACGTCGGCCGGATCGAACACGTCGCGCTCGACGTCGGTCACGATGAGCACACGTGCGCTCGGGCTCGTCGAATTCTGATAGGTGTAGGTGGCGACGCGTAACGGCAAGTCGGTTACGGCAATGGGCGATCTCAGCGCACGCAGCAGCCGGTCCTCGAGCTTCGTGCTGACGGGCCGGTGCCGGACCTCACGGCGAGCTCGGATCGTCGCGCCGCTCCGCCGCACCGATACGTCGATCCTGTGGCTCTCCCCATCCAAGTCCTCCGGGAGCGGCTCGACACCGAGCAGGTAGTAGCCCGACAGCTCCCGTTCGATCCGCTCGAAGGCAGGACCCGCGTCGTCCTGGACTACGCGATGCAGCCCGCCGCCCGTAAAGGCGGCAATTGCATAGAGGCCGAGCTCCTCGTTCTCGCGATCGAATGTCTGCGTGGCCCCCGCACGATCTCGAGACATGTCCGAGAAGCCATCGTCGTCGATCATGACCACGTTCACCGACGCCCGAGCTGTCGCCGCGCGAGCCACGAGGCCACCCAATTCCAACCCGGTCTCCGTCACCAGGCCCTCAGAGATCCAGATCAGCGACTTCGGACCCTCGATCGCGCTGAGCCAATCCAGGATGCCGGTCAGCGCACCAACCGTCGCCGCGGCCTGCCGGCCGACCTGGGATGTGATGGTTGTGGCCTGCAGCATCGCGTCGCTCTCGCACTCGGCTACCTCTGTTCGATCCGCGCCGGCACAAATCTGTAAGAGGACGGCCGGGTTGCGACGGATCTCCATCGCCTCGATGACCCCGAGCCCAAACTCTTTCGTGAAAAAATCGAGCTCGTTCCCGAGCCCGACAATTCGCTCCAGCTCAGCCTGTACGAGCCGGTGGTCCGCAGTGAAGGCGATGCGCGGCCCCTGCGGCACAGTGACCAAGGCCACCCTGTCGTGCGGGCCTAAGGTATCGAGGAAGGCACTGGCCGCGCGCATCACGCGCCGCCCCTCACCAATGGAGATGCTTTCGCGATCGACCGCCAGAACGATCAGGCGACCGCGAGTGCCCGAGGTGTTGCTCGTGTAGAGGATGTCTGGCGCGTCGGGCCCGGGCTCGCGCGAGTCCGCGGGGCGAAGGTTGACGAACTGCGCCGATGCGATCCGACGGGGCTCCCCGTCAATGGAAACGACGAACTCCGATCCGGCCAGATCGGCGATTGGCTGTCCGTCATCGTCGACGACACTGACGTCGACTTCGAGCAGTTCCACACCAGCGCGAAAGATCGGGAGCTGCTGGGCGTGCGCCGACACCACCGGCAACGCCGCCAGGACCGCGAGCGTCCATCTGCCGATCCACATGTGCCGTCCCTCCAGGTATCCTATCAAAGTCTCAAAGTCCCAGGTACACACACGCCCGCTCGTTGAACGACCCGCCGGCCTGCGCTAGGAGTCTGCGCCGCAGGAGGTGCGGCGGCGTGAAATGGGTCGTCGGCCCATGCTGTGCGTCATTGTGCCGGAGCGACTTCGGCGGTCGGCCGACGAGGGAGCTCCTCGGCGAAGGGCGAAGCAGATAGCAAGATTCGGCCTTGCGGGGCCGCCTGGCCCGCCACAGAGCCCGATGCGCGCCGATCGGTCGTCGTTGCGAGCCTCATTCCCCGCGTGTTACGCCGCCATCAGGGCGTGCAGGCGCTTGGTGTTCAACGCCAGGCACACCAAGTCCCACTCGCCCTGCACCGTCGCCAGCCCCCGCAGGCTGAAGCGTCGGAATCCCAGCACGTGCTTGATCCAGCCGTTGGGAGCCTCCGACAGCCACGTGCGTTCTGCATACGCCGCACGGCCCGCCGGCCTCGACAGCTTCTCGGCCATGCGACTCGTCGCGGGATACTTCTCCGGGTCGCGGGGCCTGGCCGCCTTCCCCTCCCGGCCCCAGGACACATACCCGTCGATGCCTCGCGTTTCCAGGTCCGCCAAGTCCCGCTCGTTGCTGTAGCCGGCGTCCGCCAGCACCGTCTCCGGCTGCTCGCCGACCGTCTCCGCCAGCGCGTCGAGCAGCGCCGGCACACCACCCTGGTCGCTCGCGTTCGCCGTCACCTCCGTCGCCACCACCAACTGGTGCGCACCATCGACCGCCACCTGCGCGTTGTCGCACTGCTGGAACCCGTCGTTGCTCGTCTTCATGATCCCGCTCTCCGGGTCCGTGAAGTGGCTCTGCGCCTTAGCAGCCTGTGGTGAAAGTCGGTAACACGTTCGATTAGATCGATCGCCAGAATCGATCGTGGTCTGTACACTCGTTCGCATGTCGATGGGTACACGTCGCAAACGACGACGACAACACGCACTGTGGGTCGCCACGACCGACTTGCCACAGACGGTCGCCCACCCGTTCTATCGCCGGGTGAACACGCTGCTGGACGAACACGGGTTCGATGCGTTCGTCGAACGGCTGTGCCAACGGTTCTACGCCGCCACGCGTGGGCGGCCGAGTCTCGCCCCGGGGATCTATTTCCGCGCGTTGGTGGTCGGGTACTTTGAGGGGATTGACTCGGAGCGGGGGATTGCCTGGCGCGCGGGGGACTCGCTGGCGATCCGGAGCTTTCTGCGCATCGCCGTGGACGAGGCGGCGCCGGACCACTCGACCATCTCCCGGACCCGGCGCTTGATCGACGTCGAGACGCATCGCGCGGTGTTCACCTGGGTGCAACAGCGCCTCGCGACGTCGGGGCTGCTCACGGGCGCCACGATCGGTATTGACGCCACGACGCTGGAGGCGAACGCAGCGATGCGGAGCATCGTGCGCCGGGACACCGGTGAGGGCTACCAGGCCTATTTGACCGGCTTGGCGGAGGCGTCGGGTATCACGACCCCGACCCGCGCCGAGCTCGCCCGCCTGGATCGGACACGGAAGAAGAAGACGTCGAACACGGACTGGACGAGTCCGGCGGACCCCGACGCGAAGGTGACGAAGATGAAGGACGGGCGGACACACTTGGCCCACAAAGCCGAGCATGCGGTCGATCTCGATTCGGGCGCGATCGTCGCTGTGACGGTGCAGGGCGCCGATACCGGCGATACGACGACGCTGATCGAAACGGTGACCGCGGCCGCTGAGCAGGTCGAAGCGAGCCAGCCCACGGCCGACGAGCCCCCGGAGGTACGCGAGATCGTCGCGGACAAGGGCTATCACAGTAACGAGGTGCTGGTGGATCTGCAGGCCGTCGGCGTGCGGTCGTATGTGTCCGAGCCGGACCGGGGCCACCGCGATTGGTCCAAGGCGCCGGAGGCCCAAGCGCCGGTCTATGCGAATCGCCGGCGTATTCGGGGGAACCGTGGCAAGCGCTTGCTGCGCCGCCGGGGCGAACTGATCGAGCGATCGTTTGCGCACGCCTACGAGACCGGCGGCCTGCGGCGCACGCATCTCCGCGGGCATCGGAATATCTTGAAGCGCCTCTTGATTCACATCGCAGGCTTCAACCTCGGCGTGCTGTTCCGTCATCTGATCGGGGTCGGCACGCCCCGCAGCCTGCAGGGGCGCCGTGTCGCCGGAGTGACGGTCTTTTCTTGCTGCTGGCTGCGCATCGTGCGTGTCTGGACGGTTCGTGAGACCGCGTACCCCGCACTTTCTACGATGTGGGTCGGCGATCACGATCGATCACTCATCCCGGAGGCCGCATAGAAAGGACGCATTTCTGCCACGGGCTGTTAGCGTCCGGCTCGCCATACGACCGCGTGTAGGGCGGCCCGCCCTTCGGGTTCCGGTCTTGGTCCGGCTGCCGACCGCGGGCGTCGTCCGCTGCCCGCTGCTGCGCCTCCAACCGCGACTTCGCCGCCCGGATCGCCGCCAGACGGTCTTCCCGGCGGCGCCACTCCGCCGGCAACTCGTCGCCCCGCACGGCCGCCCCCAACCGCGCGTCCTCGGCCGCGTCGGCCGCGCCAGCCGCCGCCAGCCGCGCCTCAATCTCCCCCCGCAGCCGCCGCTCCTCCTTTGCCATCCGCCCGGAGCTCATCGCCTTCCGTTTGCTCGCGTTCGCCCGCCCCTTCGTGCCGTCAATCGACAGCTTCCCGAAGCGCGCCAGACCCAATTCCCGCGCCAGACGCACCACCGCTACAAACAGCTCCTTGAAGTCCGACACGTGCCGCCGCCGGAACTCGCACAGCGTCCGATGTTGCGGGAAGTTGCCCGCCCCCAACACCCGGAACGCCCCGTCCTCTTCCAGCTTCCGCGCGATCCCGCGCGACGAGAACACCCCCGTCGCATACGCATACAGCAGCACCTTCACCATCATCCGCGGTGCATCGGGCGCGTTGCGCCGACCGTCCCCCGCATACGGCGCGTAGAACGCCGTCAAATCCACACCGTCCGCCAGGTCGCTGACGTGGTGCGCCACGTGGCCCTCCGGCAACCACGCCCGCAGGTCCGCCGGCAACAGCAGCATCTGATCCGGTGCGTAGGGACGGAACGTCGTCGACATCAGGTCCTTGCCTCCTCGGCTCGCCTACAATTGTCGCACCGTTTCTGCGGCGCAGACTCCTAGCCTCACGTCAGGGACGGGGCGCTGATGCGTCAGTATAGAGTTCGAAGTTGAATTAATAGGCAGCACACCCAGTCCAGGGTTAAAGAGTTCATCCTGACAGACTGGAGGCAGGCGCACGCCATGCACGGTCACCGCATCGGCTATGTCCGGGTGAGCAGTTTCGACCAGAACCCGGAACGTCAACTCGAGCAGGTCCCGGTCGATCGGCTCTTTACCGACACGGCGTCCGGGAAGGACACGCACCGTCCGGAACTGGACCGGGCGCTCGCCTTTGTGCGCGAGGGCGACACCGTGGTGGTGCATAGCATGGACCGGCTGGCGCGCAACCTCGACGACCTGCGGCGCATTGTGCAGCAGCTGACCAGCCACGGCGTGCGCATCGAGTTCGTCAAGGGAGGACTCGCCGCTGGCGACCCTACTGCTGTCGGTCATGGGGGCCTTCGCCGAATTCGAGCGGGCCCTGATCCGCGAACGGCAGCGCGAGGGCATCGCTCTGGCCAAGCAGCGGGAGGCCTATCGGGGCCGCAAGAAAGCGCTCTCGCCCGAGCAAGCGGCGCAGCTCCGCTACCGGGTGAAGGCCGGCGCGCGGAAGGCCCCCCTGGCCCGTGAGTTGGGCATCAGTCGGGAAACCCTCTATCAATATCTCCGCGGGGCAGACTAACGATGCCTCGCCGCAGGTGGCTGACGGCCGACGAGCGTGCCTCTCTGTTGCGTTGCCGATCACCGACGACGCCATGATCCGGCACGACACCTTCTCGGAATCCGACGTGACGCCTGTCCGGCAACACCGCGGGCATCACCATCGGTTCGGCGTCGCCGTGCAGTGGCGCTCTCTGCGCGACCCGGGCTTCGCCCTCCCGATGGTTGGACATCAATCCTGACAGACTGGCCACAGTACGCGCGACGGTCTTCAACCCGTGAGCGTGCGACAAGGGAGTATGGGACGTGCACTGGTCTGGCTTCGCTCGCCGCCTAGCCCACCAAGACCGAAGCATATTTTGGTCCACCGAGAGCGACTCCATCCGCGAGCTGACGGGAGACGACAACTGGCGGCAGAACACGGAAGTCGAACGTCCGACTCCTCCCGCCGCGCAATCGGCCTGCACGTACGATCGTGCCCGTGTGGTGAGGTGACCCCTGCGTACCTCTGGCCGACGTGGAAATGCGCGCGACGAGATTCCGCGGCACCGTTCACGACCGGCGGTCATCGATACGTCGCGTCTCGCCGGCCGCGCGGTAGACCGGCGGTCATCGATACGTCGCGTCTCGCCGGCCGCGCGGTAGAGGACGTCCTGGACGAGTGGCCGTCAGCGTCCGAACCGATAGGCGAGCGCCACTTTGAGCCGGCGGCCCTTCGGGTCGTGCGTGAAGCCGTCGTACGATTGCTCGATGTTGGCCCAGGGCGGGATCCGGCCGGTCAGATTCAACGCATAGAGTGTGAGATTGATGCCGCTGTCTGGGAAGCGCCACAGGAAACTCGTATCCCACGTGAGAAATGGGTCGATGACGGGGGCGGTGGTGGTGCTGCCCG
Source organism: Vicinamibacterales bacterium (assembly GCA_965216615.1). GTDB lineage: Bacteria > Acidobacteriota > Vicinamibacteria > Vicinamibacterales > UBA8438 > CAUZIB01. Next base: position 103,496 of record CBDCGH010000016.1, read on the forward strand.
GGTCCTCGTAGGCGGAGATGTAGCTCACATAGTTCGCGAGGGTGTACGTGTTCCAGGTGTACGAAGCCGACCACCGGCTCTTCCAGCGAGGCAGCGGCACCGCGATCGGGTGGGCGAAGTTCAGGTAGCCGGCGGTGTTCCGCCTGGTGTAGAGCGTCAGGTCCGTGCCCTCCAGCATCAGAGCCTTCGTCTCGTACTCCACCGTGTAGGTGGCATCCCAACTGGCCGAGAGCTGGCCCGGTCCCGCGTCGACCCTGGCGGCGAGGTGCGTGTCGATCCCGGAGGTCGTGAGCCCCGGCCAGTTCACGAGGTCGAGCTGGACCCGTTCGAGGTTCGCGGCGGCGCATCGGCTGGCCGGCAGCAGATCCGAGGCCTTGCCTTCCGGACAGACGATGAATGGTGACAGGGCATCCCGGATCGCCGGATCGTCGCTGTTGTAGAGGCTGGTGACCGCGTCGTAGGGCATCGAGCCGATCACGTGCTCGAAGTCATAGCTCCAGTAATCGACCGTCGCTTCGACGCCTCCCTCCAGGAACAGCACCGCGCCGACGTTGTAGGTAAACGCCTGCTCGGGGAGGAGGTCCGGGCGCCCGAACCGGTCGACCGCCTGGTAGGCGCCCGTCTCCGGGATCCACTCAAGGGTTGTCAGCGGGCTGGGGTTCAGGTCGTCGAGCGACGGTGTCCGGAACGTAGTCTGCACAGAGCCACGCAGCGCCAAGGAGTAATGCAGGTTTTCAGCGACCTGCAGGCGCCCACCAACTTTCGGATCGAAGCTACTCACATGGCGGCCGGCGACATTGTAGAACTCGTAGTTCGCGGCGAGCTGGGTATCCAACCGGGGGCCGGCGCGCAGGGCGACCTCGCCGAAGACCCGCTGCACCTGCTGGTCCGCCTGATAGGGGCGGTGGACGTTGGTGAAGAGGTAGGGACCGAACCGGTCGCCAGCCGCGCAGCCCGTGTCGCCCGCCACCGGGCACGGATTCCTGGTCACGTCGCCGGGGTCGTTCGGGTCACCATCGGCGCGCATCCCGCGGTACTGGTACCCGACGGCGAAGTCAGCCACGTTCTCGACGAGGCTGCCGCTCAGCGTGGCGTCCGCCACGAACAGGTCGGTCGTGCTGACCAGGTTCACTTCATCGTTGAGCCACAGCCGCAACGCCTCGGGGTTCGCCAGCCCGGCGACGTAGTCAGGGTTTGGCGTGTTCTCGAACGGCGACCTCGGTTGATCGGAGTACTGGATGGCGTTGCTGAACGGGTTGTAGTACAGGCAGGGGCCCTGCCCCGCCACCGCGCCGTCGAGCGCTCCGAGCGCCATCCCGGCGGGAGAACTCCGGTCCGCCGTCACGCCGACGCCGCAGTCCGGTCCGCCGAAGCCGCGGAAGGCGCGGAAGATCCGATCGGTGTACACCGCCGGCAGGTTCAGATTACCCTGGGCCCGGGCGTAGGTGAGGCCGACGTCCCAATGAGCGTTCCGGCCCCCGGCCAGGAAGTCGCCGTCGACCGACCCCGCGATCCGCTGGGTGCGGGACTGCCGGCTCAGCCGGCGCCCAGGACCCGAGTTCCCGAACGGGCGGCCGTTGAAATACCAGTTGTCGCGGCCCGCGCAGGCGCCCATCGGGTCGCCACGACTGTCGCCTGCGTACGTCGCGCAGTGTGCCTGTCGGCCCGGGTGGTCGGGCGCCACCTCCATGATGGTGGTGCTCGTCAGCGGGAAGGGGGGGTAGGACGGCGTCGTGTACCAGTTCGGAATCGTCGCGTCGGCCCAGAGACCCTCGATGTGATAGTTGGTCCGGGCGTTCAGGGGGCCGTTGAGCTCACCGAAGGCGCGGGTCTGTTGCTGCTCGTCGATCAGGTTGTCGTACGGCGCGTAACGAAACCGGCAGGTCCAGCCCTCGTCCTGGCCGCCGAAATCCGCACACCTGGGGTCGAAGACATCGGCCGTCCACGGCGTGGGGGCCCCGACGGCAAACGTGCCGGGGTTCCCGATGCTGGACCACCCCGCGCGGCTGTCCGCGCCGTACATGCTCAGCCGATCGAGGGTCCAGGGGCGATCCACCATTTGCAGCTCCTGGCGACCGACCCGTTCTGCGGAGAACACCGCGCTGGAAGCGCCGATCCGTCCACCCCAGATACCGGCGACGGTCGTATCGCCCGCGCTGTCGAAGTAGTCGTGCGACACGTTGAGCTCGAACCCCCGGAAATCGCTGCGCGTCACAAAGTTAGCGACGCCACCGACCGCGTCGGAGCCGTAGGTCGCCGCGGCACCCTCCTTCAGCACCTCGAGCCTGCCGACCGCGATCGCCGGAATCGTGTTCACGTCGACGAAACGGCCGCCGATGAGACGCGCGGGGACCGGCACGTGGCGGCGGCCGTTGAGCAGCACCAGGGTCCGTGAGGCGCCGAGGCCACGCAGGTTGACGTTCGCCACGTTCTCGGTGAGCGTCGCCGGCTGGTTCGAGTTGTACCAACTATTCCGCTCGCCGATCACGCCGTGGCTGACACTCAGGTTCTTGAAGAGATCGACGAGCTGCGTCGACCCTTGCTGAACCATCGTCTCCCGGCTGACCACCGCGACCGCGTGGGGCATGTTGATGGCCGGCGCATCGATGGCGGTGCCCGTCACCGCCACGGTCACGGCTTCGAACAGGCCGCCGACCCGCAGGCTGACGTCGACCGTCGCCGTAGACACGCTGGCCAGATCGACGGCGCGCGCCAACTGCTCGAAGCCGGGCAGCGTAAACGTGAGCGTGTACGCGCCCGGCGGCAGCGCCGCGAACGCGTACTGCCCGGTCCCATCGGTCACAATCACAAGGGGGCCGCCGGCAAGCGCGCGGGCCGCCGCGGTAATGGTCACGCCGGGCAGGACGCCGCCGGTGGCGTCGGTGACCGTGCCCGCAATGCGACCGTCCTGCGCGACGGCGGCGCACGGCACCACCAGCAGGCACACCACGATCCGTACGATCTTCATCGTCTTCCTTCTTCCACGGGTAGCCGTTTCGCGTCGCGTGAGGCCCACCGCTCGTCTTCCCCTTCCGGGAAATCTACACGATACAGCCGCTGTCTGGATCACAAAACCCCGCACGGACGCGGACAGGAGCAGGTGGTCCGTTCCGGGCCGGACGTCGATTCTTGGCCTCGGACGGGGTTTTCAAGGCGTCGCGGCGAAGTGACGAGGGCCGGCTTGTCAGCACGGGTCTCCGCGCCATGCGCGTTCGCTCGACGTCTGCAAGACATAGAATCAGACACGGGATACGACACACGGCGGCGCGCTCCGGACGGCGTCCTCGCCGGCGTGTCGCAAACGGCCAGTTTACGACACATGCTGATCGGCTACGCTCGCGTCTCAAAGGCAGACGGCTCCCAGTCGCTGGACCTGCAGCGCGACGCGCTGCGGGCCGCGGGCGTCCGCGACGACCTATTCCGACTGCCGATCGACCCGACCGACGGCAATGGACTCCGGTCACGTCATCCTCACGCCTCATGGTGGGCAAGATCACCACCGTGGCGGGCATCCGCGTGTTGCATCAGGTCGAGCCACCTCGACCAGGACGTTGCTGAGCTCGGGGTCGACGCGTCCTTCGAGTTCGTGTTCATGCCGGAGCGGGACGAGGAAAGCTGACGCGATGTCTACCGACAGACCCCCGAACCGGGACACCGAACGTGCGTCACCCGAGGGGCCGGACGCGGCGAAGCACATCTGTGTCTACCTGGGCGGCAACCTTGGACAGGAGCAGCGGTATATCGACGAGGCCATGACGCTGGGCCGCCTGATCGCGGCCGATAACATCGGACTGGTCTACGGCGGCGCCCGTGTCGGACTGATGGGCGTCCTGGCCAACGCCGTCCTGGAGAACGGCGGGGTCGTCACCGGTGTCGTCCCCGCGGCAGCTCGCATATCAGGACCTCGCCCACGAGGGCCTGAGCCGCCTGCACGTGGTCGACACGATGCATGAACGGAAGCACAAGATGCAGTCGCTGGCCCACGCCTGTCTCGCCCTTCCCGGTGGCTTCGGGACGATCGAGGAGATCTTCGAAGCGCTGACGTGGGCGCAACAGCCGCTCGAGTTGCATGAAAAACCGTGCGTCTTCCTAAACATTGACGGCTACTACGATTACCTGTTCAAGTTCCTCGACCATGCGGCCGATCGGGGGCTGCTGAAGCAGCAGAACCGGGTGCTCGCCCAACAAGCGCCGACCGCCGAATCGGCGCTACGGACGATCCAGACGGCCTGGGCCGACGATGAGGCGGCCCTGCGCAAGGTGCTGCGGGCGTACCAGCCATGACCGCATTGACTGATGCCGCCCGCTCCTCTACTACTCTCCACATGAACATGGCGTACACCCGCTCGCTCCGTCGATGGGTGGCAGCCGCGGCGCCGATTACGGCGGACGCCACTGTGTAGTAAAATAGACACCACTGCCGCAACCGCGGATCACGCGGTTCTGGTTTCCTGACCAACCCCTCGGCATCACTCTTGCTCTATCCTATTCCCCGCGAGGTGCATAAAAAAAAGAAGCGGTTCGCTGGCTCCGACATAAGGAGCACCCGCTCGCATCTCGCATTCCGGCCTAGCCGAGAACGAATAAGGCGATTCGCTTGGTCACCAGATAACAGGAGCAACGTGGTTCATGAGTCTTCGTGGTGTCTTACGGTTTCATATCGTCTTGGCCGCAGCTTTTCTGTGGCCGATGTCCGCGCAGATCGTAGATGTACCCACTCCGGGCCAGGACATCTACCTTGAGCCTAAAATCTCTGGGTTTCACGCGATGGTGACCGCGTATTCGTCATCGCCCGACGAGACGTGGGGTAATCCGTTCGTCACGGCCAGCGGCCGTCGCGTGTTCGATGGTCTTGTCGCCTGCCCTCGAACTCTTGCGTTCGGCACGAAGGTCAGAATCGGGGAGCGGACCTACCACTGCTACGATCGCCTGCACCGGAAGTACGACGATCGATTCGATATCTGGATGTCTTCCAAGAACGCTGCTCTGGCCTTTGGCAAGCGAATATTGCTTGTCGAAGTCGTCGAGAGCTAGATCTCACACCCGCTGGATCGGCGTGGGCGGCGCGATCCGCTTCACGCGGGCGATCGTCGATCTGGACGCCGTGGAAGTCGAAGCGGGCGGACTGCTCACATCCGCAGGTCTACGCGTGCGGTTCTGAGCCGCATCGGGGACTAAGGGACTGCGAAGATGGCGAGAATATCTCCCATCGCTACGTCTCCCGATACCAAACCGCACGCTGTAGGCGTTATTCCGCGAAGCGTACGTGGCCGAACCTGCACTTACCAGACGGTGAGGGGGGCACTGGTTCTCTCGCCCGCGCCCCCACGCATGTGTGGGCGCTGGTTCATGCTCGGCCATCGCTGGTGTCCGGGGTGGCGGTCGTGGCTCCTGGGGCTTCTCAGCCCGGCCGGGCACAAAAAAGGGGCGGCTGTGACAGCCGCCCCGGTCGGTCGGACGCTAAAAGAGGCGGGTGAGCTTCATCGGCTCGGCTCCTTGTGTGCGGCCGTGGACTTCCGGCCGCGAAGACCAAGGGGCCAGGCGCGCGCCTTCCGCTCGCGCGGGGCGTGCCGGGGCATCCCCGGATCGTCGCCGTCGATCTCGGTGATGATTTCGCCGGCTCGCCAGAGTCGTTGCCACTCTCGCGCGTTCTTCCTGGTGGTGTGGGGCATCGGTTTGTCTCCTTCCGGGTTGACGGTGCTGTGTGTTCTCACCACGAAGGGACACCAGCAACCTGTGGGTGGCGAATTACTACTCAGCCCGCAATCCGTTGAGATTATCAAGTTTGGTGATCCTGGGAGTGGTCGCTAGGATGTTCCGATGCGCGACCCGATCATCCTGCTGGTGCACCTGATCGCCACCCTGGCCCGGCTGATGGGCCCCGGCGGCCTGCGGTCTGTCGTGGCTGAATCGGTCTTGGTCAAGCAGCAACGGCTCATTCTGACTCGCTCGCGGCACCGGGCGCCGAATCTCTGCGCGTCGGATCGGATCCTCGCCGGCGTGTGTGCACTGTTCATGCGCCCGGCCCGGGTGATTCGCTCAGCGATCGTGCTGAGACCGTCGACGATCCTGGAGTTCCATCGGGCTCTGCGCACCCGCAAGTACCGCTGGCTGTTTTCACCCACGCGCCGTCGCACCGGCCCCCAAGGACCGTCCAAAGCACTGGTCGATGCCATCGTCGACATGAAGCGGCGCAACCCCCGGTGGGGCTGTCCGCGGATCGCCCAACAGATCGCGCTCGCCTTTGCGGTCGACATCGACAAGGACGTGGTGCGCCGAGTGCTCGCTACGCACTCTCGACCGGCACCCCACTCGGGTGGTCCGTCCTGGCTGACGTTCCTGGGGCATGCGAAGGATCGCCTGTGGAGCATCGACCTGTTCCGGTGCGAGTCGGCGATCCTGCGCAGCCATTGGGTGCTGGTAGTGATGGCCCACTACACGCGGCGGATCGTCGGCTGTGGCATCCATGCTGGAACCGTGGATGGCCGGGCCCTGTGCCGTATGTTCAACCATGCGATTCGAGGGCGCTCGCGTCCGACGCGCCTCAGCTCCGACCACGACCCGCTGTATCGGTTTCACCAATGGCGCGCCAACCTGCGGGTGCTGCAGGTGACCGAGGTGAAGAGTGTGCCGTCTGTGCCGCTGTCGCATCCGTTTGTCGAACGGTTGATCGGCACGCTGCGACGAGAATGCGTGGATCAGCTGCTGTTCTGGTCTGCGTCGGACTTGGAAGACACACTGGTGGCCTTCCAGGACTTCTACAATGCGCATCGGGCCCATGCGTCGTTGGACGGGCGGACGCCCGTCCCGATACGAAAGGATGTCGCCCGGCTCGACCGCTACCGATGGGCCGCGCATGGCCGTGGTCTCTATCAGACGCCGATCGCGGCGTGACATCTGACCAGCGAAGACGGTGGCGAGCGGGTCGACGCGCCCGCGTTCGACGTCTATCGCGACACAGCAGGGCCGTGCGTCAGCTGCACGCCTTACTCATGCCATCGCGACAACGTCGCGGGGGACTCCCGGCTCACGGGACCCGAAGATCGAACGATGTCGGATTCCTACGAATTCGCCACCCACAGGTCCCTGCGCACCGTCCGTCACGCCGGCGAACCAGGCGATGACCGACGAGCGGTGGCGGCGCTTGCCGTTGACGAGCACCAGCGTATGGTCGTGGGCCAGGTTGCGCAGGCTGGCCGGGCGCACCAGCGTGGCGGCGTCACTGATCGGGTGCGTGGCGACGTTGAACGAGGGGACCAGCGTCCGCAGTTGGTAGTCGAGCGTGGTGGCGCCCTGCCTGACGACGTCCTGCAGCGGGATGGCGTCAATCGGTACCGGCGAGGCGGTCACCGACCGCGGCTGGGCGCGGGTCCCGACCACCACCACCTGCGCGGCGAGCCCACCGACCGCCATTTCCACGTCCAGGACGGCCGTGGCGCCCGCGCTCGCCTCCACCACCTGCGCGGGCACGGTGAAGCCGGAGAGGGTGAACATCACGTCATACGTCCCCGGGGCAAGTCCGCTGAACGTGAACTGGCCGGTCCCGTCGGTGACGGTTACCTGCGCGGTGCCCGCCGCGTCCCGCGCCTCCACGGCGACGCCGGAGAGAATGCCGCCCGTGGCGTCGGTGACCGTCCCGGCGATCGTCGCGTCCTGGGAGCTGGCAACGCCGGGCGCGAACACGCCGACGGCAAACACCAGCACCAGCGCGAGTACAGTGTGTGGATGATGGTAGAAAAACCATCGGCCGCGGCCGTGCCGCTGCAGTTCAAGACACGCTATTGCCATGAGCCTGTCCGTCTTGTGCGTGGGATGAACCTTCGACTGCATCCCCATAGTATGGCTCCTGCGGAGCGTCCCGAGAAGTGCGGGCCAAGCCGCCCCACCCGATCAGTATGTGTCGTAAACGCTCGTTTGGGACATGCGGGCGAGGGCCGACGCGGTTGTTGACCGCTGTTTCCAAAAGGTTCCGAGTGGCATCACGGTCCAGAGCGCTCCGATTCAAGGGGTTCGTGCAGTGATTCGGAAATAGCTCGGCACTTCATCACTTTCTCCAAGATCCGCTCAGTAGGAGCGACGGCCCGTGTACACGCAGCCATGTGCGGGCCCTTTCGTGGTCGGGATACGCCTTCGCCACGAGGCGCCAGTAGTGGCTCGAGTGGTCGAGTCGGCGTAAGTGCATCAGCTCGTGAACCATGACGTAGTCGCGTACTCGCTTCGGCATCAGCGTCAGCCTCCAGTTCAGCGTGATGTGACCATTGCGTCCGCATGAGCCCCAGCGGGTCCGCTGGTTCCGCACGGTCACCCGCGAGACGGCGAGGCCATGCATGGCGGCCAGGTCTCGCAGGCGCGCCGGAAGTTCCACGTTGGCTCGGGCCTGCAGCCCGCGTCGCTCATCGGCGTTCAGCCCCGGTCGCTGGATTCGTGCCCGCTGACCCGCGATCCAGTTCAGATGCCGGAGCCCGAACGCCGTGGCTTCTCGGCGCGAGCCGCCCCGTGGAATGGTGACTCGTACGCGACCGTCGCCATCCACGCGCAGCAGATATCGCCGGGCGAACTGGTGACGGACGAAGCAGAACTCTACGGCGGAAGGTACGAAGGGTGCGAGCGGGTCTGTGTGATCGCCCAATGGAAGGCCCAACTGCACGGCGACAGGATAGCCGACCAGCCGTAGCATGCGCATCCATGTTGAACGATCAGCCTGTGTCGTAAACGGCCCAGGCCGTGTGAAAAGTCCAAGTCGTGGGTCGCTGATCCGGCAGCATCGAGGCTTGAGCACGGTGGCGGGCTCGCGATGGCGACGCCGATCAGTCGGGGCGTCGGTCGTGTCGGTCGCGTGAGGGACTGCTGCGATCGCCTGCCGGCCAGATTCGGGCTGATTGTCGCCCTGGAAGCGGGCGAAATAGGGGTTCAGCCGGCTGCCGCGGCGATCATCGCGGGAAGTCCCGCGAGATTGATCGCGCGTCGCATGTTGTAGGCCAAGGCGGTGAGGCTGAACTCCCCGCGGACGTTGTCGAGTCGACGCGTCAGGAACGCGCCCTGGCCCATCCACTGCTTGATCGACCCGAAGGGATGTTCGACGGACTCCCGACGACGGTCCATCACCTCGGGCCGAGCCGCGAGGCGAGCCGCCATCCGATCCATCGTGGCTTCGTTCTCGTAGCGGACGAGCCGTCGGTGGGTGCCTTTGGTGCATCGGTCGCGTAGATCGCAGGACCGGCAGGCCGCGCGATTGACGTAGCTGATAACCCAGATCCCGTCGCGGGTCTTGCCGGCCCTGCCCCGATACAAGGGCACCAGACGCTGGCCAGAGATATAACCGAAAGTTGTGGATCGGTGGTGTGAAAGAGGCGGCGTAACCTTTCGCGTGAATCAAACGCAAGAACCCTGGCTGGCCGGCCGGGGGAAAGGAGACGCCACCCATGCTGAAGGTACACGACAAGCCGGCGAACGCGGAAGAGCAGGATGAGGATTCGACCCTTGACGAGCTGGCGCGTGAAGGAGCCCGCCGGATGCTGATGAAGGCCCTGGCGGTCGAGATCACTCAATACGTCGAGGAACACGGCGCGGAACGGGACGAGCATGGCCGTCGCCTCGTCGTGCGCAACGGGCAGGCCCAGGCACGGAAGGTGACCTGTGGGGCAGGCACCCTGGAGGTGCGGGCCCCTCGGGTGAACGACAAGCGGGTTGACGCGGCGGGCCAGCGCGAGCGGTTCACGAGTCGGATCCTGCCCCCCTACATGCGTCGGTCTCCCAAGGTCGCCGAGGTGCTGCCGATTCTGTATCTGCGTGGATTGTCGACGGGTGACTTCCGCGAAGCGCTGCCGGTGTTGCTCGGCGACGATGCCGCGGGGCTCAGCGCGACCAACATCGCGCGGCTGACGGCCGTCTGGGACGAGGAGTATCGGCAGTTTCGGCAGCGGGACTTGGCCGACCGCGATTACGTGTATGTGTGGGTCGACGGGATCCACTTCAACATTCGTCTCGAGGACGACCGGCTCTGCACGCTGGTGATGATTGGGGCCCGTCCCAACGGGACGAAAGAGCTCGTCGCGCTTGAGGACGGCTACCGCGAAAGCACCGACAGCTGGGCGATGGTCCTCCGGGCCCTGAAGCGGCAGGGGATGCGAGCCCCGATGGTAGCGGTCGGCGATGGGGCCTTGGGCTTCTGGGCCGCGGTACGGGAGGTCTGGCCGGCGACGGCCGCGCAGCGCGACTGGTTCCACAAGCTGGGGAATGTGCTCGACAAGTTGCCCAAGCGGCTCCAGCCCAAGGCGAAACGAGCACTTCACGAGATCATGGACGCCGACACCCGAGAGCAGGCGGACGAACAGCTGGCGGCCTTCGTCGCGACGTACGAGGCGAAGTACCCCCAGGCGGCGGCGTGTCTGGCCGACGACCGCGAGCGGCTATTCACCTTCTTCGCCTTCCCGGCGGAACACTGGACGCACCTTCGTACGACGAACGTGATCGAATCGCCCTTCGCTACGGTTCGACTGCGCCAGCGCGTGACCAAAGGCGCGGGCTCGCGGACGAAGGGCTTACTGATGGCCTACAAGCTGCTGGACATGGCACAACGTCGGTGGCGCCGTCTCAACAGCGCACACTTGCTGCCGCTCGTGCGCGCCGGCGTGCCGTTCATCGATGGTCTGCAGCAGGAACGCGATACCAAGGAGAAGAATCGGAAGGAAGCCGCCTGATCATGCCGATCGCTGATCCACAACTTTTGACAATACCTCCGCTGGCCAGCCGGACAACGGTAGGTGTCGGTTGCGGCGTCGTACTGGAACTCGGACTTGGTAAAGTGGCCGCTGCTCCTGGCTGGGCTTCTATCGGGCTTCGGCACGAAGGGCGTGATCCCCCCAGCTTCGCAGTCCTCCATGTCCTCGATCTTGTAGTAGCCGCCGTCCGCGACCGCATCGATCTCGTCGACAGCGAGGTTCTGCCGCGCCGCGGTGGCCGTCTCCGCCAGCAGGCCGAGGTCCGAGACCTTGCTGTGGACCTGCTGCTCGGCGATCAGGTTGTGCTTGCTGTCGACCGCGAGCTGGACGTTGTCGCCCACGCCGACCCGTGTCCCGGCGTGCATCGACCGGGAGTCCGGATCCGTAAGCGACAGCTGTGCCTCCCCGGTCTCGTCCAGCTTCTGCCGATGGCCCTCCACGGTCTCCTTGCGTTTGCGGATCGACGCGATCTTGTCCTGAAGGTCCGCTACGGAGTTCCCTCCGCCGCTGGCTGCGTTCGCATCGGCCTCGTTCATCTGTTCGAGGTAGCGTTCCAGCCGGTCGTCGATGCGCTGCAGGTCCCTCTTCAACGTGGCTCGCGTGAAGTTGCGGTCACGGTTGTTCACCGCCTTGATGCGCGTGCCGTCCACCGCGATCAACTCGCGCCCGTACAGGTCAAGTTCTCGGCACAGCCGCACGAACGCCCGAAAGACCTGCCGGAAGGCGCTCCGGTTGTCGCGGCGGAAGTCGGCGATCGTCTTGAAGTCGGGGCGAAGCTGGCGCAGCAGCCAGATCACCTCCAGGTTGCGGTGCGTCTCGGCCTCCAGGCGCCGGCTGGACCGAACACGGTTGAGATACCCGTAGATGTAGAGCTTCAGCAGATCCGCAGGATCGTAGCCCGGGCGGCCCTTGTCGTTGGGCCGAACACGCTGGAACCCCGCCTCCTTGAGATCGAGGCTATCGACGAAGGCATCAATGAAACGGACCGGGTTGTCCGGCCCCACATAGTCGTCCACAGCGTCGGGGAGAAGCAGAAGCTGGGAACGGTCTGCACCGAATATGTGTCCCATGCCGCATTTTACCGAACGCCGTGGTGACTCGCCGCTGGCTGATCGACCCTAAGCACTCCTGTCGACGACTTTTCACACGGTCTGGACCGTTTACGACAGGCGGGCGAGGGCGTCGGCCGGCGAGCCCCGCCGTGTGTCGTATCCCGTCTCGGATTCTCTGTTTTGCAGACGTCAAGCGAAAGCGCATGGCACGGAGACCCGTCTTCCCCTTCGTTCGATCGGCACGTGCCTGCCTCAGCAACTGCACCATGGCCGATGGCGTCAGATCCAACTCGCGCGCGACGGCGCCGACCCTCTTGCCTTCATCCAAGACCAGCGGGACGGCCCAGATCCTGAGCTCCTCACTGAACTGTCGTCGCGCGCGTCTTCCTCCTGCGCGTGATCCCTTTCTGGACGTCGTATCCACCTTTCGGAAGATGTCTAGGAAACCGGATCAAGCCCACTTTCCTATCCGAGTTGTTGCTTTAGCTCATCCAGACGTGCGCGGGCCTTCTCGATCATGCGCAGTGCGCAGTCGACACAGAAATGCAGGTGCGATCTCTCAACCTTAAACTTTAGTCGTTTATCGCCCCGCACTAGACGAGGTCGGGTAGACCAGGGTCGTTGCTGACCCTGGCCCCCCACAGATCCGGACGTGCGGGTTCTGCCGCATCCGGCTCCTCGACAGATGGCTTCGCTACGCGCCGTCGCGTACCCGCTGGTCCAGGAAGCCAGGCGATGGCCACCGCCATCCCCAAGGCTTATCTGGCCAGTTCGGCTATCCGTTGTCGTGACGTGGAGACGGGACCCAACCTCGGTGTGTTGGCCGTCTTTCCCTCCACCGGTGCCACCTGCCGGTGCCCCCTTCCCTCCACGGAGTCTCGTGGGCTCAATTCCCCCGCTTCGGCGGTACTCTGAGACACGCCGACTCCTCGCCGTCCATCCCCCCGCGCTTCGTTGCCTTCGCCCGGCGGTACCATCCGAGCACCTGCGGCTTCGCTCCGTCGGACGCCAGGTGCTGCGTCCACGGCCTCGGGCTTGGTGAGCCGGTGCCCGCCCCCCGGCGGTCTGTACGATGGAGACGACGAGGCCTCCCGGGTTCCCGGGAAACCCACCCGCACGCATGCCACGCGCTCCGACCCCGGCGAGGTCGCCGCCTCCACGGCCTCTGAGATGCGGCGAGATGACCTTCCGTCCAACGCACGACGTCGGCCCTCACAAACAATGCATGTCGGGGCTCAATCACGCGGCCTACGGGCTCCCTGTGAACGCTTCGCGCCCTGGGTCACCCCAGGCCCACGCTTCACTCGGTTCCGGCTGGCGGCCGACCTTGGCCGGATGGGATTGGTTACCCACAGGGTTTCGAACAAGGTTTCAAAGATCACATCACGGCATCTTGTCCCCCTTGACCGGGCTTTCCCGGCACACGCGTTGTTGCACGAATCGTCACGGGCCCGCACGATGCCCACCGACAGGATCCTCACGTGCCGATGCGATACGACGCCGGTCGGCCGAGGGCGGTCATCCGATTGAGGATCGCACAGCCGAGGACGGCCTCACTCCCCTGCCCAGCTGGACTCCGGGCGCGAAGGCCATCGCCAATGATGGACGTGTCGCGGAAGAACGCGTTCTCCACCCGGCTCTGACGATGGTACCCCGACACCTTCTTCCAACGGCGCCGGCCGAGCTGTTTCACCACCGTGACCGTCCGATCCCGCGCGGGCGACCGCGGGCCGTGGCCAGAGACGGTCGCCGTCTTGGCCGGTGGGATGATGACTGTCGCACCCCGCGCCGTCGCCGTCTCGTAGACGGCGACCGTGTCAGAGGCGGCGTCAGCGGTGACGCGCGCGAGAGGGCCATCGACGGCGTCGAGCAGATCGAGGGCGGTGGTCGCATCATCACCCGTCGCCTCGGTCAACGTGTGGACACGGATCACGCCTGACTGATCGACGCCACGGTGGAGCTTCCTCCAGCCACGCCTGCCGCGGCCACCATGTGTCGCGGCCGACCACTCACCTTCCCCGACGATGGACAGACCCGTGCTGTCGAGCACGAGATGGAGGCCCTCGCCGGGCGGCACCGGTCGCAGACAGCGCCGCAGAGGCTGACGGCGCCGGGAGAGCGTCGTATCGTCGGGAACGGAGAGGTCGAGGCGCATTATCCCGAACAGCGCGTGCAAGAACCCTTCGGCCTGGCGCAGCGGGAGATGATAGAGGAGCCGCAGGGTCAGGGCGGTCTCGATGGCGAGATCCGAGTACCGCCGCTGCCCGCCCCGCCGGCCGCTGCGGCCGGGCGTCCAGGCAGCGATCGCTTCCGAGGACAACCACACCGTCACATCGCCACGTCGAACGAGGGCCTGATTGTAGGTCGGCCAGTTCGCCACGCGGTACTTCGTCTTATACGTGGGATGAACCTTCGACTGCATCCCTGCAGTGTGACTCCTGCGGAGACGAGAAGTGCGGGCCAAACCGCCCCACCCGCAGAAGGTCTTTCATGCAACAACGCCGCATTCGGTCGCCATACACCGGCGCCCGGCAGGATGCGATCCAATGAATCGGATAATCGCTATCGTTCCGGGTTCTTCAGCAGCCTGCTATACAATTGACGGGTTCCTTTTTTGTTCGTCGCGCGGGGTGGGCTGCATGGCGGTGCCGCTCCCGTGGTCGATGAAGCCGTCGCGTCGGCGTTGCCGCGTGGCGGTCAGGTCAGGCCAGGGGCCTCGCCTGCGGGGGATAGCTTCTGGAACGGTTGGGGAGGCTTACCAGTGAGACCATCCACCCAATCGTAAATGGCGGATCCACCGAACCTCTGTGTACTTCTTCGCCGCTTCAGTAATCTCGAAGAGGCATGGAGGCATGTTCGCAGTCATGCGATTCGATCTCAATCGCCCGAGATCCGCGCTGAGGCTCGGCTCTTCGAGCAGTCGGTTACAGCCAAACTTAGGAGCGTTCAGAGCCGCCTTGGTCACGACCGCTTCAAGTTTGAGCCCGCGCGAGGCATCACAATTCGACGAAAGGGTAAGACGCCCAGGCCGGTTGTAGTCGCGCCAATTGAGTCACGCATCGTTCAGCGAGCGTTGCTCAATGTCCTTCAAGGTATTCCCGCTATCAAGTCCGCTCTTCAAGCCGGCTACAACTATGGGGGTATTTCGGGTAGCGGATTTGGAGTGCCGGCGGCAATCGCAAAGGCGCTTCTCGCAGTTCGATCGTCGGGGTACTACATACGGACTGATATCAAGTCTTTCTTTATCGCGGTACCACGCGCGACTGCATTAGACGCGATCCTTTCGCATGTTGACGACCCGGGATTCGCCGCCATTTTTCGGAGAGCCACGCAGGTCGAACTTCAGGATGTCGAGAGACTCGGTCAGGACGTGGCGCTATTCCCGCTACATGACACCGGGGTGGCCCAAGGCTCCGCGTTGTCGCCGTTGTTATGCAACTACTTGCTCCGTGAATTTGACAAACAGATAAACGGGCGAGGTCCTGCGCCCCAGGGTTTCCTTGGACACTTGATTGCGAGAGAGTACTCGCAGGAGGAGTGTCGAAATGGGGAAGCCAGATCAAGGTGCGGCGGCGGCGGAGGGAGCCCGGAGGGCGACCGGAGATGCTGCCGGGAACGGCCGTGGGGGACGGTTTTCGGCCCGGCGCAAGCGCGAGACGGTGCTGCGTCTGCTGCGCGGCGAGGATCTTGAGTCCGTGTCGCGGGAGCTGGGGATCACGGCGGCGCGGGCCTCGCAGTGGCGGGATCAGTTTCTGGCCGCAGGCCAGGCCAGCCTGAAGAGCCGGGCGCCGGACGCCCGGGACGAGGCCAATCGTCGGCTGCAAGCCAAGATCGGTGAGTTACTGATGGAGAACGAACTGCTCTACGCGAAGGTGGACCAGTTGGAGGCGGCCGGCCCTTTGGCCCGGCGGAGGTCGAGGCGATGAAGGGCGCCCACTCGATCTCCACGCGTCGGGCGTACGGCGTGCAGCGGGTCTGCCGCGTGTGGCACCGCGCCCGCTCCAGCGTGTATGCGCGGCGGCAGGCGACGACGTCCCCTTGCCGGCGCGGGCCGGTCGGCGCCGCCCCGGACGACGTCCTGGTCGGCCATATTGGCCGCATGCTCGAGGCGTCGCCGTTTCATGGCGAAGGGTACCGGAAAGCCTGGGCGAAGCTTCGGGTCGAGGGAATCCGCACGTCCCAGGAACGGGTGCGCCGGTTGATGCGGGAGCACGACCTCCAGGCCCCGCACCGCGTGGGCCACGCGCACGGCCCGAAGGCGCACGACGGGACCATCACCACCGAGGCCCCCGATGTGATGTGGGGCACGGACATGACGACCACGGTGACCGTGAGTGAGGGCGCGGCCTTCGTCTTCGTGGCCGTCGATCACTGCACAACCGAGTGCATCGGCCTGCATGCGGCCAAGCGCGGGACCCGATTTGAGGCCCTGGAGCCGATCCGCCAGGGCGTCCGCGAACGCTTCGGTGAGATCGGCGACGGCGTGGCCCGCGGGCTCCGGCTCCGGCACGACCACGGGTCGAACTATCTGGCCGACGACTTTCAACAGGAGGTCGCGTTCTTCGGCATCGAGAGCTCGCCGAGTTTCGTGCGGGAACCCGAAGGCAACGGCGTCGCGGAACGCTTCATCCGCACGCTGAAGGAGAATCTGTTGTGGGTGCGGAGCTTCGACACCATCGAGGAGCTCCGCCTGGCCCTGCTTGCGTTCAAGCGAACGTACAACGAGCAGTGGATGCTGGAGAAATACCACTATCGAAGTCCCGCTCAGGTGCGACGTGACCTCGTCGGGCTGGACGCGGCAGCGTAGATGCGAATACCGTCAAACCACTGTCCAAGAACCCTGGGGCGCTACAGAGGCATCGTGTGCATCCGCTACATCGATGACTTCATCCTCTTCGCCAAGGACAAGAGCCAGGCGTTCAAGGCGTTCCGCAGTGCACAGAACGCGCTTAAGGCGCTCGGTCTAGAGGCATATGACCCGAACAATCCCACGGAACAAGACAAGGCTGATCACGGCCGCACCGACAGAACGGTTGACTTCCTTGGCTGCGAAGTGTCGCTGACGGGCGTACGGCCGCAGCGAGCAAAGTGGGTGAGTCTCCTCACAAGAATCGAAGAGATATTTGAGGACTGTATTAAAGCGCTAGACAAGCCTGCTAAAGCAGTGCTCTTGCCAGACGGGAGAGGAACATATGCCGGTGCAATTGGTGCTGCAAGCAATATTGTGCGTGGGTGGGGCAGCACTTATTCTTTTTGCAACGACGATCGGCTAATGCGCAATATCGACAGGCTGATTGACAAACGGCTTACGTCTTTCAGGAACCTGTGGGTGGCGAATTACTACTCAGCCCGCAATCCGTTGAGATTATCAAGTTTGGTGATCCTGGGAGTGGTCGCTAGGATGTTCCGATGCGCGACCCGATCATCCTGCTGGTGCACCTGATCGCCACCCTGGCCCGGCTGATGGGCCCCGGCGGCCTGCGGTCTGTCGTGGCTGAATCGGTCTTGGTCAAGCAGCAACTGCTCATTCTGACTCGCTCGCGGCACCGGGCGCCGAATCTCTGCGCGTCGGATCGGATCCTCGCCGGCGTGTGTGCACTGTTCATGCGCCCGGCCCGGGTGATTCGCTCAGCGATCGTGCTGAGACCGTCGACGATCCTGGAGTTCCATCGGGCTCTGCGCACCCGCAAGTACCGCTGGCTGTTTTCACCCACGCGCCGTCGCACCGGCCCCCAAGGACCGTCCAAAGCACTGGTCGATGCCATCGTCGACATGAAACGGCGCAACCCCCGGTGGGGCTGTCCGCGGATCGCCCAACAGATCGCGCTCGCCTTTGCGGTCGACATCGACAAGGACGTGGTGCGCCGAGTGCTCGCTACGCACTCTCGACCGGCCCCCCACTCGGGTGGTCCGTCCTGGCTGACGTTCCTGGGGCATGCGAAGGATCGCCTGTGGAGCATCGACCTGTTCCGGTGCGAGTCGGCGATCCTGCGCAGCCATTGGGTGCTGGTAGTGATGGACCACTACACGCGGCGGATCGTCGGCTGTGGCATCCATGCTGGAACCGTGGATGGCCGGGCCCTGTGCCGTATGTTCAACCATGCGATTCGAGGGCGCTCGCGTCCGACGCGCCTCAGCTCCGACCACGACCCGCTGTATCGGTTGCACCAATGGCGCGCCAACCTGCGGGTGCTGCAGGTGACCGAGGTGAAGAGTGTGCCGTCTGTGCCGCTGTCGCATCCGTTTGTCGAACGCTTGATCGGCACGCTGCGACGAGAATGCGTGGATCAGCTGCTGTTCTGGTCTGCGTCGGACTTGGAAGACACACTGGTGGCCTTCCAGGACTTCTACAATGCGCATCGGGCCCATGCGTCGTTGGACGGGCGGACGCCCGTCCCGATACGAAAGGATGTCGCCCGGCTCGACCGCTACCGATGGGCCGCGCATGGCCGTGGTCTCTATCAGACGCCGATCGCGGCGTGAGGCCTCCTGCCGCTCGTGGTTCCCCGGGCCGCCAGCATCGTTCGGGCACATCTCTATCAGACCAGACATCGACCAGCGAAGACGGTGGCGAGCGGGTCGACGCGCCCGCGTTCGACGTCTATCGCGACACAGCAGGGCCGTGCGTCAGCTGCACGCCTTACTCATGCCATCGCGACAACGTCGCGGGGGACTCCCGGCTCACGGGACCCGAAGATCGAACGATGTCGGATTCCTACGAATTCGCCACCCACGGGTTCTGCAAGTCCATGGCGTCGGGCACGCACGGAGGTTACGCGCCACTACGCAGGCTGGTGCAGCCGTATGTCTTGCGACGGCTCAAGACCGACAAGAGTGTCATTGCCGATCTGCCCGACAAGACCGAGGTCACCGCCCACTGCCTGCTGAGCAAACGCCAGGCTGCCCTGTACACACAATCGGTCGAAGCGATGAAGACGACCATCGAGGCGCTCGACGGCATCGAGCGACGCGGCGTGGTCCTGGCCTTTCTGATGCGCTTCAAGCAGATCTGCAACCACCCGTCCCAGTGGCTCGGCGACGGGAGCTACGCGGCCCGCAGTTCTTGCTTCTGTTCTTTCAGGAACTCCATGTTCAAGTAGCGATGATCCTCGAGCCAGCCCTCGTGGGTTTCGGCACAGAGGGCTCGGACCAACCGGAGGCAGCTCGCGGCGTTGGGAACGATCCTGACCACCCGCGTGCGCCGTCCGGATGGTCGAAGAGCATCGCGAGGTGCACGCATCCGAGTGGGCGTGGTGCAATCGGTGGCGCCGAAGCGTGGCTGCCCGGCCGAGACGCTGCGGAAGTGGGGACGCCAGGCGCAGCGTGATGCCGGTCATCGCCCAGGCGTGACGACGAGCGGTGCCGTCGTGCGGTCGTTCCTCGGCTGGACGCTCCCCCCTACCGGCCGCCCCAGCCGAAATTGATACGCGTGTAGTAGTAGGCGCCGTTGAAGCCGAACGGTGAGTACTGGCCGTATTGATTGCCGACTGTGGCGGCGCCGTACTGGTTCACGTCGGGGTACACGTTCAAGACGTTTTCAGCGCCGACCGCGAGGGTGAGGGCCTCGCCGAACGGAATGCCGAGCTCCAGGTCGACGAGCGCCTTGCCGGCATAGGCCGGGTAGAACCAGGAGAACGCGGGTCCGCCATCGACATCGGCGGCATTCCGGCCATCCTCGCTGTCCCAGTACTGGCCGAAGTAGTTCACCCGGCCCATCAGACTCCACCGGTCGGCGCGGTGGGTGAGGCTGACGTTCCACCGCGTATTCGGCAAGCCCCGTTCCAAGGTAGTGATACGGAATTCATCGATCACGGCCGAGTCGAGGTTCTTGACCGTCGTGTCCGTGTAGTTGAAGACGGCGCTGACCGTCGTGCGCCCGAGCGTCAGGCTCGAAATGAGGTCGACCCCTTGGGTCGTCGTCGAGAAGTCGTTCAGGAAGAACCGGAACACCGGGAAATTCCGCGCCTCGGGAATGCCTTCCGCGAGCAGCGTCAGAATCTCGGGCTCCGTCAGCGCGATTTCCTGCGACAGGGCCACCCGGTCATCGATATTGATCCGGAAGAAGTCGGCGGTGAAGAGGAACGGGCCCCGCTCGATGACCGCACCCCCGCTGAGGTTGATAGAGGTTTCCGGCTGGAGCTGCCCGCCGCCCCGCGCGACGGCCACCGCGGAGGTGGACGGCACGACACCGTTGTTGGTGAGCTGCCCGCCGATGAATGCGGTCGTCACGTTGAACGCGTGCTGCTGCCCGGGGGTCGGCGCCCGGAACCCACTACTCACGCCGCCGCGCACCGCGACCACGTCGGTCAGCGCGACGCGCGCCGAGAGCTTGCCGTTCGTCGTCGGGCCGAAGTCCTCGAAGTGTTCGGACCGGACGGCCGTGCCGACCGTCCACTGGCCGCCCGGGTCGTTGAACTCGACGTCCCCGTAGACCGCCACGTTCCGGCGGCTCCAACTCCCCGCCGTCGTGTCAGCCCGGTAGCCGTTGAAGCCGTTCGACCCGGAGCTGAAGCCCTGGGCGGCATAGGGGCCGATCTCCCACGACGGCTGCCCACCCGCGCCGATCGTGAACTCCTCGTTCCGCCACTCCGCGCCGCCGGCGACGTTCACCATGGTGCTGACCGGATACGAGACGTCGACATTGACGTTGACGTCGTGCTGCCGGTAGCTGCCGGGCTTGAACGATGTCGGCGTGTCGTAGCCGAGCGACGCGTTGACCGTATCAAAGATGAACTGATCGACCTCACTGGTGCCGATGTTGACGCTCGCGTCCCAGGTGAAGCCCGTGCTCGAGAGCCCGCGCAGACCGCCGACCACCGAATAGTCGATGAGGTCGCCGCCAAATTGCGGCGTGAACCCGCCGGGAAATCGGCTGTAGAGCGTGAAGCAGTTCGGGTCGGCTTCCACCGCCCCGAGGGCGGCCGCATCGGGGGCGTTGTCGCTGATCGGGATCGTGGGGCAGCCGCCGGCGCCCTCGACGCCGGTCTCGGCCCAGACCCGGTCGCCGACGCGCAGGGTCGGGCTGCCGTCAACCACCGGGCCGCGGAAGACCCCGCCGCGGGTATGCGGATTCCGGAAGTAAAAGCCGCCGGTCACCGTGCGGCTCGCGTAGTTCGTGTGGCCGTAGACCTGCACGTCATTCGCGAAGAGATGGCCAAAGTTCCCAAACAACTTCAGGTCGTCGTCGCGTCTCGGCGCGCCCCACACCTGGGCCGGGTTGCGCAGGTTCGTATTGCCGGCCGCGATAATGTTCTGCGCCCCCGTGCGCTGCACGCTGCGGCTCGTCGGCGCGGACTCGCCATACTCAAAGCTGAGGTTCGCAAACCCGGCCGCGCCGAGCGGCAGGCCGGTATTCCCGGCAACCGTGAACGCCTGCCCGTGTCCGCCGATCCCGTTACACGAATGCTGGATGTCGCCGAGGATCCCCGCCCCGCAGGTGGACGTGTCGCCCGGGTTCTCAGCGCGGAAGGCACCGGTGCGAAACTCCAGACTGCCGCCCGATGGGGCATCCTTGAGCTGGAAGTTCATGACGCCGGCGATCGCATCCGAGCCGTATTGCGCCGCCGCGCCGTCGCGCAGCACTTCGGCCTGCCGAACCGCAATCGAGGGGATCACGGAGAGATCCGGACCCTGCGAGCCGTCCGCGATGCCGTTCCCGAGCCACGTAATGACCGCCGCGCGGTGGCGGCGCTTGCCGTTGACCAGGAGCAGCGTGTGATCGGGGGCCAAGTTGCGCAGGTTCGCCGGCCGGACGATAGTCGCCGCGTCGCTGATCGGTTGAATGCTGATGTTGAACGAAGGGACGACGGTCCGCAACTGATCGGCCAGGTCCGTACTGCCCTGGCTGAGGAAATCCTCGTTGCGGATGACGTCGATCGGCACGGCCGAGGCGGTTACCGACCGCGGCTGGCCGCGGGTCCCGACGACGACCACCTGCTCGGCGAGCCCACCGAGCGCCATTTCCACGTCCAGGGCGACCGTGGCGCCGCCGCGCACCTCCACCACCTGCTCGGGCGCGGTGAAGCCGGAGAGGGTGAACGTCACGGCGTACGTCCCGGGGGCGAGTCCGCTGAACGTGAACTGACCGGTCCCGTCGGTGACGGTCACCTGACTGTTCCCCACCGCGTCCCGCGCGTCCACGGTGACGCCGGGGAGAATGCCGCCCGTGGCGTCGGTGACCGTGCCGGAGATCATGCCGTCTTGGGCGCGGGCAACGCCTGGCGCGAAGACGCCGACGGCGAGCACCAGAACCAGCGTCAGGCATGCCTGACGGTAATGACACAGTTTCAACATAAGGTCACTCCTCGTTTGGTGTTCGGTGCTCGGTGCTCAGCATATTAAGATGCCCAATCAAGACGTTCGTTGGATATCAAGCCTTTTTCGAACAGTCCATAACTTGTTCTCCCTCCAGGGTTGCTGTCTTATGTCTTCGCCGATCTCCCCGCTGACGAGCCGCGATTGAACGCGAGCTACGCAGGAACGCCGGACTGTGAGAGGGATCGGCGTTTTGGGGAGTGCGCGCTGGAGACTTTTTGCAGTTGAAGCCGCTACAGACAAAGATTAATTTAGTGCAGATGCACCCCCACGTCACTGCCACAATTGGTAGGAAGGTGAAAATAAAGTAAAGCGGCCGGCAAACCGGACCGCCCAGCAACGAGGACGCCGGCAGTGCTGCGGTTACCCGAACTCGGCGATCGACAGCACTAAGCGCACCAGATCCACCTGCCGGGAGATCGGCAGTTTCTGGTAGATCTGCTTCAGGTGCCAGTAGATGGCGCCTTCCGTGAGCCCCGTCGCCAGGGCCATGTCGCGCACGCTCTGGCCGTCGGCCAACCCGACCGCCACCTGGCTCTCCCCAGGCGTCAGCCCCAGGGTCCTGCCCACCAGGCCGGGATCGAGACGATGCTGGCGCCCCGGCTCGACAAGCAGGACCAGCGCCGCGATGTGCCGCGCGCCGTAGTCCGGTTGTGGGACACCCACGGGTTTGACGTGCACCACGAACGGGGGCAACTTGGACACGCGGCCCAGTAGGATCGACCCGCTGACCGCGACCGCACCGGAGGTCGGCAGCGCGTCAGCCACCAGCTGCGCCAGACGGGACTGGTCGTCAGGCTGACGGGCGCAGAGCACGCCGTTGTGGTCCGACAACCGGCCCCCGCGCCGGAGGATCCTGCGGGCGCGGTCATTGACCTCCAGGATCCGCCCGCGCCGGTCCAAGTGGATGACGCCAATCCGGGCATTATCAAGCAGGGCGGTCGCGGTCGTGTCCCGAGCCCCGGCACGGGCCAGCGCCTGCCGGACGCAGACAAATTGCCGGACCTGGGGCAGCAGCGCCTGCAGCAGCGTGATCTTCGACGGCCCCCAGCCCTCCGCATCCACCGGATCGCCGAGGGCCCAGGTGATGTAGGACCCCTCCGACGTGTCCAGACGCACGTTCACGCTGTCCTGGCAATGGGCGGCGTTGGTGCCGCGGATGCGGGCAGGCCTCCGCGCTTCACACCGTCGAGCCCGTCACCTACCGATGCGGTACGAGACGGGTCTGCCAAGCTCGGTCATCCGGTTCAGAACGTGACACGCGAGCACGGCCTCACGCCGTTGCCCCGATGAACTGCGTGCCCGAAGACAGTCGCCGACGATCGACGTGTACCGGAAGAACGCATGCTCCACGCGCGCGTGCTGATGGTCACCAGACGCCTTCTTCCACCGTCGCCGTCCGAGCGCCTTCACCCTCCTGACCGTCCGATCGCGGGCACCTGATCGCGTATGGTGCGAGAAAACGGCCGAGGCGAGTGAATCCCCGAGACAACGTGGGTGACGGCCGTGTCTGAGCCATGTAGCCTCCGGCCATGCCCCACGCTCTGCACTTCCTCGTGCTGGCTTTGGCTGGCTGGGTGAATCGCCACCAAGAAAATCGCATCGACTATCTCCGGGAGGAGAATCGCGTCCTCCGGGAGCATCGTGGTCCTCGACCGCTTCGTCTGACCGACGCCCAGCGCCGGCGACTCGCGGTGCGCGGCCAGACACTCGGCCGGCGGATCGTGAGTCAGGTGGCAGGCATCGTCACGCCTGACACGATTCTCCGCTGGTACCGGCGTCTGATCGCCCAGCAGTACGAGGGCCGTGCTCGCCGGCGTCGGGGACGACCGATGACACCCAGGGCGGTGACCGAACTCGTCGTACGGATGGCGGGTGAGAATCCGACGTGGGGCGACACGCGGATCCGCGGCGCGCTCGCCAACCTCGGCCACCACATCGCCCGGAACACCGTCAAGCGGATCTTGCACGACCACGGGATCGCCCCTGCTCCAGAGCGGAACCAGCGCACGCCGTGGAAGACGTTCCTGCAGGCGCACTGGGAAGGCCTGGCGGCCGCCGATCTCTTCACGGTCGAGGTGCTCACACTGGCCGGTCTGCGGCGGTATTTCGTCGTCTTCGTGATCGCGCTGAAGACCCGCCGTGTGCACATCGCTGGGATCCACCCGCAGCCCGATGGCCGGTGGATGGAGCAGATGGCCCGCAATCTGACCGATCCAGTCGATGGCTTCCTGCGAACCGCGCGTCAGTTGATGCATGACCGCGATCCTCTCTACACGCGGGTCTGTGGCGAGATCCTGACGAGTGGCGATGTGGGGCCGATCCGGCTGCCGCCGAAGAGCCCAAATCTCAACGCCTATGCCGAGCGGTTCGTCCGGTCGATCAAAGAGGAGTGCCTCCATCGTGTCGTCCCGCTCGGCGAGGGGCATGTGCGGCTCATCGTTCACGAGTACGTCGAGCATTATCAGCGTGAGAGAAACCACCAGGGACTCGACAACCAGCTCCTGCAACGACCGCCACCTCCGGTACCCACGGACGCCGACGTGCAGCGGCGTGAGCGCCTCGGCGGACTGCTCAGTTTCTACTATCGAGAGGCCGCATGAGGGGTCGGCCCATTAATCGCACCATACGGGGTCACTCGGATCCCTAAAATCGCGGCCAAGTTCCAGAATCTCTTCTGGCTTGAGCTTCACGAATTCAAACAGCACCTTCAGCGTCCGAACCTTCGCCTGTTCCCTCGCACCGAGATCCTTTCGCGCCATGTTGGCAAGAACGTGGGGCAGATAGATCTCGGAGTCGAGGTTGCCGTAGGTCGAGTAGTAGACGAACTTCGGAAGGCTCTCCAAAACAAGATCTACCGCTGCGTCGACATCTCGCGGATGGGCGCGAGATATCTCGGCGTGGACTGCCCGGATGTCCTCAGACGCCTATTTATATCGAGGGACGGCGGCGCTCGTCTTCGGCGCAGCTTCGGTCCTCACACCATCGAGCGTCGCCAACACCGAGGCGAGCTCCTCCCTCCCGAGTTCTCCCGGCGGCAGCGCCTCGATTGCTGACCGCACGGAAGATTCGAGCAGTCCCTTCAGATCCTCTTCCGTCTTTAGCGGTGTTAGCGCCACGAGCGCGCGCTCCGCGCTTTCCAGAATCGTGAGGATGCGCTTCTTCTCCACTGTCCGGACGGGCGCTGCATCAGGGAAGTCGACATCGTAATCCCCGTCGAAGCTCTTCTTAACCTCCACGGTCCGGATCGCGTCAACTGGCATCTCGGTCACGCTCGAGAGCTCTGAGTCAAGCCCATTCTTAGTTGAAACTCTCTACGGCTCCTGATTCATCACGCGACTTTCTTCTTCGACGTCGTCGTGTCGATCTTCAGTTCTCGCTTCAGCGCGGCCCGGAGCGCGGGCAGGTGACGGTAGCCCATCACCTTCCGCAAGCGCGGTTCGATGTCCAGGAGCGCGGTTGCCAGCCAGCGGTGCCGTTGGCTCGAGTTCTGCCAGTGATCGACCTTCGCACAGCGTTCCTCGACGAGCGCATTGATGGACTCGAGACAGTTCGTCGTCTTCAACGATCGGCCCAGCACCCCGTACAGCCCGAGGCGATGCAGCGTCAGGGTTTCGTCCAGCCCTTCCGCCAGACTGCCGGCCGCGGATTGGTTCCGGTCCTCCAGCTCGCGGTGGAGCGTCTCGAGCGCACCCAGCGCCTCGGTGTACGTCGGGCGGTTGTAGGCGCGCTGGAGGCGCTGGCGCCATGAGGCCTGCTCACTCTTGGCCAGGTAACGCACCACGTTCTCGCGCTTGTGCCACTGGCACCGGTGGACCAGGGCGCGGTCGTGGAAGGCCTTCCGGACGGCCGCACGCAGCCCCTTGCCGCCGTCGAGGATCACCAGCACGCCCTGCGCGACGTCGAGGCCCCGCTCGACCAACGACCGCAGGAACGGCGTGAGCACCTGCGCGTTTTCCGTGTCCGTCTCCACGAAGCCGAGAAAGCGTTTCTCCCCAGAAAGCGTGATGCCCAGCGCGATGACCAGCGTGGCATCGGCGAACGTCTTGCCGTCCAGCACGATGGCCACGACGTCCTCACCGGCCAGGTCCCGTTCTTGGAACTCCCGGAGCTGCGCCGCGCTGGCCTGGATGAACCCCCGGGACACCGTCGCCCCCGACAGCCCGATGGCCCCCGGAATCGCTTCGGCGGCGGCTTCGTAGTTACGGCACGAGATCCCGTACAGCACGCGCTTCAGCAGCACGTCGTTGACCGCGCGATCGCCATGCAACGCCTCGTACGACCGCAGCGGCAGCTCGCTCCCCGCGACATGGCGAATCCGCGGCACGCGAATCGCCACGCGCTGGCCGGCCAGCCCGACCGTCCCGGGATTGCTGCCATGACGGCGCCCGCCGACCGACACGTCCTTGCGGGCGTAGCGTTCGCCCGCCAGCGCCGTCACCTCCTCGTCGAGCAACTCCTCCACGTGCATCAAGCCCAGCGGGACCAAGGACCGGATGAGCTCCACCTTGGCGTCGAGCTCCAGGTCGGGGTAGTCCTCGCGGCGGATGATCTCGACCCGACCCAGCGTGCGACCCTTCTTGCGCTTCCTGACCGAACGTAGGACACTGCTCATCTCGGCTCCTGTCTCTCGTGGGGTGATGTCCGTCTCTCAACGTCATCAAACCACAGGGTGTGGGAGCCGTTTCAATTTCCAACTAAGTTTCGCTCACCCTCAGAGCTCTTGAGCTAGAGCATCATCGACCTCAAAGACTGTGCGGATAAAAACGGGCTTCTGCTTCTGGTGCCGGAACGTGCTGTACAGCTTCCTCGGGTAATCCGAAGTCGCAACGATCGCCCCTTCCTTGGCCGGGTTGAATTTCCAGAGCGGCAGCAGGATATTCGTCTTTCCGGCTTCGTTCGTCCCGATCAACGCCGTGACATCATCAGTGTCGATCCATTCGCTGTCGGCCACGGACCTGAAGTTCGTCACTTGAAACCGTTTGAGAATCATCATTGCTGGTGCCTTTGTGGATCTGGCGGAAGTGAAACAGGAATTCTAGCAGTGCGACTGCCCCGACGAGCTGCGCGAGGATCTCGATCACCCGACCGGAGCGGATGCCGCCGGCCCCGTCCGCCAGGCATTCGCGGGTCCACTCGTCGACGATCGTCAGGTATTTGAGCGTCTGTCGATTCGCACAGGTGTCGACGCACGCGCGGCGGTCTGACAGACCCGCGTGATCAGGCATACGCGACCTGCTGCCGGCGCACGCGTGCGCCTACCATTGTGTTCGCGTGATCTCCTTGAGGACGTCGATCTCCAGGTCCCGGTCCGCCACCATCTTCTTCAGGCGACTGTTTTCCTGTTCGAGCTGGCGCACGCGTTTGACGGCGGACTGTGCCAGGCTGCCACAGTGCTTCCGCCAGCGATAGATCGTCTGGGAGCTGACACCGTGCTCTTTAGCCACATTCGGGACCGGCTCGGTGCCGGCCTCCCGGAGGATCGTGACCCAGCCCGACGGGCGCTGGTGCGGGACATGACCGTCAACGCCTACATCCTCGTTGGCCCACTTCAGAAGATCTGCTTCTTTATTGCTTCGCTGGCTAAATCCATCAAGATCCTACGGATAGCATCAGCGGCTGGACCTCCCGCTTTCTTTATGAGCTTCTTGAAGCGTACTGCGGCAACTTGCGCCTGCGGAGAGTCTCGAACCAACTCTCCGATAGACCCATTCAGCTTGTCCTTCTCTTCCCGATCTAACTGGTCCAGTTCCTCGACAAGTTCCTTTGCCGAATTAAGTGCAGTGTGTGTCCAAGGATAGGCGTTACCACATGAGTGACAGTAAGCGGGTACCGGGTCATCCATGCTAATAACACCTTCGACATGAGAGGGGGACCCCATCCTTCGGACAGGTTTTCGTCACAGCTAAGGTGGAATCCAGGTTCATGATTCAAGCGACCTTGGGCTGACGGGAACCGGGGCAGAGCCCCAGGCTCCCGTCAGCTCCGTCGTCAGTATACGCCTCGGCCGGCGTCCGGTCGTTGAGCGCCGAGTGGGGCCGGCGCCGGTCGTAGAAGTCCATCCACCAGCCGATGCCGGGCCGGGCCTGGGCGCCGGTCGCGAACTCAGACAGGTAGACGCACTCGTACTTGAGCGATCGCCACAGCCGCTCGATGAACACGTTGTCCATCCAGCGGCCCTTGCCGTCCATCGAGATGCGAATGCCAGCCTCCTTGAGCACGTCGGTGACGTCGACGCTGGTGAATTGGCTGCCTTGGTCGCTGTTGAAGATCTCCGGAGGGCCATAGTGCTCGAGCGCCTCGTGCAACGCCTCGACGCAGAAGTGCGCATCGAGCGTGTTGGACAGGCGCCAGGACAGCACCTTGCGACTCGCCCAATCCATCACGGCGACCAGGTACAGAAAGCCCCGCTGCAGGGGAATGTAGGTGACATCCGTGCACCACACGTGGTTCGGCCGCGTGATCTGCAAATCGCGTAGCAGGTAGGGATAGATCCGGTGCGCCGGGTGCGGCTGAGACGTCCGGGGCCGCTGGTAGAGCGCGTGCACCCCCAGCAGTCGCATCAGGCGGCGCACCCGCTTGCGAGAGACCATGTCGCCCTGACGGCGTAGCCAGCGTGTCATCTGGCGCGATCCGTAGAACGGCGCCTCTAGGAACTGCTCGTCGATCCGCCGCATCAGGCGCAGATTCAGCGGGCTATCGCCTCGGCTCGCGTAGTAGAACGACGACCGCGTGATCGACACCAGGCGGCACTGCCGCGTGATGCTGAGCCCCGCGTGCTGTGGGGCAACCATTGCCACCCTCCGGCCGGGGCTCAACGACCGAAGGCCTTGGATAAAAAATCCCGCTCGATGACGAGTTCTCCGATCTTTGCCCGCAACTCCTTGATCTCGGTCTCCCGAGAGGCCTCCTGCCGCTCGTGGTTCCCCGAGAAGCCGGCTAGTACCTTCTGTCGAGCCTTCTTCTTCCAGTTGGTCATCAGGTTGGGATGTGAATCGTACCGGGTTTCTCGGAGGGCTCATTCCTTGAGAGGATGGAGCCCATGGCAAGACCGAGGAAGTATTCACCTGAGGTACGAGAGCGGGCTATTAGGATGGTCCGCGAGCATGGCCCCGAGCATCCGTCGCAGTGGGCGGCGATCACGTCGATCGCGAGCAAGTTCGGCTGTACGGCTGAGACGCTGCGGAATTGGGTGCGACAGGCCGAGCGCGACACGGGTCAGCGCAGCGGCTTGACGACCGACGAGCGCCAGCGCTTGAAGGAGCTGGAGCGCGACAATCGCGAGCTGAAACGCGCAAACGACATCTTGCGCAAGGCGTCCGCGTATTTTGCCCAGGCGGAGCTCGACCGCCGAGTGAAGTGATGGTCCGGTTTATTGATGACCACCGGGCGACGTATGGGGTTGAGCCGATCTGCGCGGTGTTGCCGATCGCCCCGTCGACCTACTTTCTGCACCACGCGCGGCAGGGGAATCCGACACAGCGGCCTGCGCGCGCCAAGCGCGACGACGAATTGCGGATCGACATTCAGCGGGTCTGGGACGCAAATTATCAGGTCTATGGACCGCGGAAGGTCTGGCAGCAACTGGGCCGCGAAGACGTCGAGGTCGCCCGGTGTACGGTCGAGCGGTTGATGGGCGCGATGGGCTTGGCCGGCGCCGTGCGCGGCCGCGCGTGGATCACGACCACTGACTCGGCGTCCGCCGTCTCGCATCCGCCGGATCTGGTGGATCGCGAATTCGCCGCAACACGGCCGAACCAGCTCTGGGTCTCAGACTGCACCTACGTCGCGACCTGGCGGGGTTTCGTCTATGTGGCCTTCGTGATCGATGTCTTTGCTCGACGCATCGTCGGCTGGCGCGTATCGGCATCACTGCGCACGGACTTCGTACTCGACGCGCTCGAGCAAGCGGTCTGCGAACGAGGCGCCGGTCGCGCCAGCGGCCTGGTTCATCACAGTGACCGAGGCACGCAGTACCTGTCGATGTGGTACACGGACCGACTCCTGGACGCAGGCATCGCCCCGTCGGTCAGAGGTGGACCCCATCCTTTGGACAGGTTTTCGTCACAGCTAAGGTGAAATCCGGGGTCATGATTCAAGCTACCTTGGGCTGACGGGAGACGGGGCGTAGCCCCGGGCTCCGAGCAACCTCTCCGTCAGTGTACGCCTCTTGCGGCGTCCGGTCGTCGAGCGCAGAGTGCGGTCGGCGCTCGTTGTAGAAGTCCATCCACCCGCCGATTCCGGTCCGGGCCTGGGAGCCGGTCGCGAACTCCGACAGGTAGACGCACTCGTACTTGAGCGATCGCCACAACCGCTCGATGAACACGTTGTCCATCCAGCGGCCTTTGCCGTCCATCGAGATGCGAATGCCCGCCTCCGTGAGCACGTCGGTGAAGTCGACGCTGGTGAATTGGCTGCCCTGGTCGCTATTGAAAATCTCTGGAGGGCCATAACGCTCGAGCGCCTCGTGCAACGCCTCGACGCAGAAGCTGGCATCGAGCGTGTTGGACAGGCGCCAGGACAGCACCGTGCGGCTCGCCCAGTCCATCACGGCGACCAGGTACAGAAAGCCCCGCCGCAGGGGGATGTAGGTCACATCCGTGCACCACACGTGGTTCGGCCGCGTGATCGGCAGATCGCGCAGCAGGTAGGGATAGATCCGGTGCGCCGGGTGCGGCTGAGACGTCCGGGGCCGCTGGTAGAGCGCGTGCACCCCCAGCAGTCGCATCAGGCGGCGCACCCGCTTGCGAGAGACCATGTCGCCCTGACGGCGGAGCCAGCGTGTCATCTGCCGCGAGCCGTAGAACGGCGTCTCCAAGAACTGCTCGTCGATCAACCGCATCAGGCGCAGGGTCAACGGGCTCTCGCCCGTGCCCGCGTCGTAGAACGACGAGCGGGCGATCGACACCAAGCGGCATTGCCGTACGATGCTGATCCGTGGGTGGTTGGGATCGACCATCTCGACTCTCCGGCCGCGGCTCACCGACCGAAGGCCTTCGATAAAAAATCCCGCTCGATGACGAGTTCTCCGATCTTTGCCCGCAGCTCCTTGACCTCGGTCTCCCGAGAGGCCTCCTGCCGCTCGTGGTTCCCCGAGAAGCCGGCCAGCACCGTCTGTCGAGCCGTCTTCTTCCAGTTGGTCATCAGGTTCGGATGCACATCGTAGCGGGCCGCCAGTTCCGCCATCGTCGCTTCCTCGCGAAGCGCCTCCAACGCGACCTTCGCCTTCAGCTCAGCCGGATAACTCCGTCTCTTCCGTGGCATGCCAGACTCCTTCTCCTGGGTCTGGATCCCACCTTAGCAAGCTGTCCGAATTTCGGGGTCCACCTCTGTCTTCCCGTCCAAGACGACGGCCACCACGTCCTCACCGGATAAGTCCCGCTCTTGGAACTCGCGCAGCTTCGCGGCACTGGCCTGGATGAACGTCCGGGACACCGTCGACCCCGACAGCCCGATCGCCCCCGGAATCGCTTCGGCGGCCGCTTCGTAGTCGCGGCACGAGATCCCATGCAGCACCCGCTTCAGCAGCAGGTCGTTGGCCGCGCGCTCACCATGCAACGCCTCGTACGACCGCAGCGGAATCTCGCTCCCCGCGACATGGCGCAGCCGGGGCACGCGAATCGGCACGCGCTGGCCGGCCAAACCGACCGTCCCGGGGTTGCTGCCATGCCGGCGCCCGCCGACTGACGGGTCTTTGCGGGCGTAGCGCTCCCCAGCCAGCGCTGTCACTTCCTCGTCGAGCCACTCCTCAATGTGCATCAACCCCAGCGGAACCAAGGACCGGATCAACTCCACCTTGGCATCGACCTCCAACTCGGCGTAGTCCGCGCGGTTGCTGACGTCGACCGCGCCCAACCTGCGACCCTTCTTGCGCTTCCTGACCGATCGTAGGACACTGCTCATCTCGGCTCCTTTCTCTCGTGGCGTGATGTTCGTCTCGCAACGTCATCACACCACAGGGTGTGGAGCCGTTTCAATTTCCAACTAAGTTTCGCTCACACTCGCTCGGTGCCACTCATAGGTCATGCCGCAGACAGCCTCTTGACACTGAGCGTGTTCCGCGTTTGCTCGGCATGCCACAGGTCGTACTGCACCTGCTGGTTCATCCAGCTCTCGGCGGTCGTGCCAAACGCCAGCGACAGCCGTACGGCCATCTCGGGACTAATGCCGGCGCGGGCATTGAGGATGCGCGAGAGCGTTTTTCGACTCACGCCGAGCGCCGCGGCGGCCTGCGTCACCGTCAGTCCCAGCGGCTTCACGCACAGGTCTCGGAGTACTTCGCCGGGGTGGGGCGGGTTATGCATCTTCATGGCTCGATCCTCAGTGGTAGTCTTCGTAATCGACGTGCTGGGCTTCGTTGTCGGCAAAACCGAATGTGACCCGCCAGTTCCCGCTGACTTTCACGGCCCAGATTCCTTTCCGAGTGCCCTGTAACTCGTGCAAGTCCAAGCCTGGAAGGCTCAGGTCGCGTGGGTCGGCGGCGGCGTTTAATCGGCCTAGAATCAGCCGCAGTCGGTCGGCGTGTTTCGCCTGGATCCCGCGTCTGTTTCCGGTGACGAAGAAGCGTTCGAGCCCCTTGTGCCGAAAGCTCTTGATCGCCACGACAACCAGTGTAACCCATACGGTTACAGTCAGCAATTCGGCTCACAACACATTGAAGTCGCCGCACGGGTTTGTCGTCCCACAGGCGTCGTTGTCCGCCTTCCCGGACAACCAGGGCACGAAGGGCGGGCCGTCTCGCGCGATGACCCGGGGGCCGGCTACGCGGAGGCGGGTGGAGCCCTCCACGGGCCACGGGTGGCCTCTCACCGTCGCCGTCGGCCATTGGCGTCGACAGCCCCTCGCTGGGCCCGCGCATCTGGTCGTCACACTCCCAGACAACGGCTGAAACCAGGCGATCCGTCGAGCGCGGCGATCGCAAAAAAGTTGCGCGGAATTTTTGCGCACAACTCACTCTCTCTATCTCTCTGATTGCAGATGGGTTACGCCTGCCATTAATTTGACGCCGACCGAAATGCGCCGGCCGGCCGGCCGGCCGAGGCCCGTATTCATTGATCTTTTTGGGCACCGGGGGTGGCCGGTCCCCCCTGTTCGCGCACAACGCGCACAGCTACGGTGGTGGAAGTTCGTTTGCACGGTCAGCAGGGTGACGATGCCGCACACGATGTTGAGATTTCCGACCGTCAAGGCCCGCACGGGCCTGTCGCGCAGCACGATCTATTTCCGCATCTCCCGCGGCACGTTTCCCGCCTCCGTGTCCCTCGGCGGCCGTGCCGTGGGCTGGATCGAGGCCGAGGTGAACGCGTGGCTCACCGCGCGGATCGCGCAACGCCGGCTGATCGCGTCGCGGCCGGAGCGGAGGACGGCGGCGGAGGAGGACGGGTACCGGGCGCGGGGACGCACACCCCGTCGCGAAGAGAAAGGGTGGTCGACATGATCCGGAACATCACCGTGGATGGCGAGGAGGCGCTTGCCGTGGACACGGCCGAGGAACTGGGCCGGGCGCTCGTGACCGGCCGGTACGTCGCCGCGTCCGACGCGGTGCGCGCGGAATACGGGCTCACGGACACCGACAACTCCGACACGCAGGACATCGTGGACGAGTCGGACTGGCGCGACGACGCGTGGCGCGCGGAGGGGGGGCACTGATGGCGTGGGGCCGAAAGACCACCGCGGCGCAGAAACCCGTGTGGAGCCAGGACGACTACCACACCGCGTTTGCCTCGAAAATCAAAGAGCAGATCGAGCAGGGCGTCGCGCCGTGGCAGAAGCCGTGGAAGCCCGGCGAGGCACGACTCCCGAAAAACATCCAGTCCGGCAAGCCGTACCGGGGCGGCAATTCGGTCTACCTCAGCGTGGCCCAAACCGCGAAGGGCTACGGCGATAACCGCTGGGCCACCTACAAACAGATCAAGGACATGGGCGGCCAGGTCCGCAAGGGCGAGAAGGCCACCCACGTGCTGTTTTACAAGTTTGACGACGAGACGCCGAAGGCGCAGACCAGCCCGACCGCCCGACCCCCGAGGGGAAGGCCGAGCGGGAACACACGCGCCCGCCGATGGTCCGCTGCTATGCCGTGTTCAACGTCGCACAGGCGGACGGCCTGAAGCTGGAACGGAAGGGCGACGACCGGGAGCACGCGCCCGAATGGAAAGCCCATCAGACCGCTGAGCGGGTGATCCAGGAGAGCGGGATCCACGTCGCCCATGTTCGCGGCGACCGCGCGTTTTACAACCTCCAGTCAGACACGGTGACGCTCCCGGAACGTGAGCAGTTCGCCACGGCGAACGGCTATTACCAGACCGCCTTACACGAACTCGGCCACGCCACCGGCCACCCCGAGCGGATGGACCGCGACACCCTGAAGCACGGCGCGGGGCACTTCGGCAGCGTGGAGTACGCCCGCGAAGAACTCCGCGCGGAAATGTCCGCGATGATGACGGGTGAACGTGTCGGCGTCGGCCACGACGGCAGCCGAGGCGCGGCGTATGTCCAGGGCTGGTTGAAGGCGCTGGAACAAGACCCGAAGGAGATGTACAAGGCGGCAGCCGACGCACAGAAAATCTCCGATTACCTGATGCGTCCCATCCGCGAACGCGAGCAGACGACGGACAAGGAACATGGGGAGCTGGCCGAGAAATACTCGGCGGCGCGCAGCCCGCAGATCAGCCAGACGCCCCCACCGCAGCAGCCGCCGCAGAGCCATGAGCGGGAGGCCGGCATCAGCCGCTAGGCGCTCCCCATGTTGGACCGTTCCGATCTTCTCTGGCGAGACGACGACCCGACGCCGGCCACCACGCCGGCGCGGGACGACCACGCGAAGGATGACCAGGCGCGCCAGGTCACACCCGCGCCACGGCCGACGAGCCGGCGCGGGATGGTGAAGACCGGCCGCAGGCACCCGCCGGCCACGACTTCACGGGGTTTGAGCAGGAACCCACCGGCCCGCGCGAGCATCCCGAGTGGACCCCGCAGCAGCGCGCCAACCACGAGGCGCACCACGCCCGGCTTGCCCGCCTCCGCGAGGAACGCGCGCCCGAGTGGGCGCGCCAGGATGAGCGGGATCGCCAGGATGAAGCCGCCCGCACGCACGCGCGCGAAGCCCGCGCGAACGACCGACGACCCACGCGCGCGGACCGGGCCCGCCAGGAGCGGGCCGGCCACCGCACGACGCCCGACCCGCAGACACGCACCACCGGCCATCGGCGGGAACACGCGGCGCGCGCGCACGACCCCGAGGCGCGCCAACGGCCGCGCCGCAGCAGGACCGAACGCACGTGCGATGCGGTGGCCGACGTGGGGCTGTATCGAGCCGTGTCCTACAAAGACCTGTCCAATCAACATTTTGACGGCCACCCCTACGCCACCCGGCGCAGCGTCAATCACATGATCCGCGCCGGGCTGATCAAGGAACACGAGGCGACCGGGCCGCAAGGCAACACGTTCACGGTCCTCACCGCGACCGAACGCGGGCGAGACGCCGCCCAGCGCGCGGCGGTCGACGCCGGCCACGTCCCCGAGCAGCAGACGTGGAGCGGCATTGTGAAGCCCGCCGAGCTGTCGCATGACACGGCCGTGTACCGCGCCGCGCTGGACGAGCGGGCGCGCATCGAGGCCGAGGGCGGGCGCGTGACCCGCGTCCGGCTCGATGCCGAACTCAAACAGATTGTCGCCACCGCGACCGAGAAGGCGCGCGCCGAGGGCGGCGACCGCGCGGCGCACGAGGCGAAGCTCGCCGCCGCGCACGACCTCGGGTTGCACGTCGTCAATCACGACCAGGGGTTCTGTTGCAAGGTTTGGGATCACGCGCGAGAATCCGTTGGGTGGACCTCGTTACGCGGCCAATCCGAACACCTTGTGGATCAGCTGCGTCTGCCCGACCACGTCGCCCTTCGCCATCCATCGCGCCTGTCCCTTGCGGAGCGCATGCATGATCTCGATGCCGCGCAAGGTCCGCCACGCCGTGGTGAATCGCTTGAAGCCCAGCATCGGCCGGGTGCGGCGTTTGATGAATCGGTGGTCCTGCTCGATGATGTTGTTCAGATACTTGCATTGGCGAAGATTCGAACGCGGTCGGACGAGTCCCTCGTGTCGGACGGCCTCGAACGCGACCGGGTAGGTGGGGTTCTTGTCCACGGTCACCACGCGAGGGGGCGTCGTATGAGCCGCGCCTAACGTCTTGCGGAAGAACGCGATGGCCGCCTTCCTGTCGCGCGTCGCTCGCAGCAAGAAATCCAGGGTATCGCCGTTGGAATCGACGCCACGGTAGAGATACGTCCAGGCCCCGGCGACACGCACGTACGTCTCGTCGATCCGATACGAGTCGTTGGTGCGCCTCAGGAATGGCCGACACCGTTTGTCGATCTCTGGCGCATAACGCTGCACCCATCGATAGATCGTCGTATGGTCGACACACAGACCCCGCTCGCGCATCATGTCCTCGAGATCGCGATAACTTAAGGCATACCGCAGGTACCACCGAACGCACTGGAGGATGAGGGCGGGTTCGAACTGGCGCCATTTGAACGGATTGTCGCTGGGCATGATGGGGAACCCGGTACGGTGCTTGCCAAAGGTGGTCCATCCTGACGTCGCAGCCCTGAAGTTGCAACACAACCCCGAGGACCATGTCTGGATCGTTCACCGCCCGGGGTCGCTTGATTCCCGTCAACGGGGCGAAGAAGGCCTGTGCTGCGTGCCGGCCCCGCCGGTGATCGAGTTCTCTCCTGATGGCACGGTGCTTAGAGCCTGGGGTGGCCCGGGTGACGGCTTCGAGTGGCCCCAGAGTGAGCACGGCATCCACGTCGACCATCAAGGCCACGTGTGGATCGGTGCCAGCGGAGGGAGCGACGCGCACGTTCTCAAGTTCACGAAAGAGGGCGAGTTCCTGCTGCAGATCGGCCCGAGCCGGTCAGAGCGGAGGCAGCAACGACACCGAGAACCTCGGCCGTCCAGCTGCTCTCGAGGTCGACCCCGACGCGAACGAGGTCTACATCGCTGATGGATACGGCAACCGGCGGATCATCGTCTTCGATGCCAGCACGGGCGCGTACAAGCGACACTGGGGCGCATACGGAGATCGGCCCGACGACCGCGAGCTCCCGGCGTACGATCCCGAGGCGGAGCCGATCGATCAGTTCCGAAGCCCAGTCCACGACGTCGCCCTCTCCGGCGACGGCTTGGTCTACGTGGCAGACCGGACGAACAACCGGCTGCAGGTCTTCCAGCAGGACGGCACCTTCGTGGCCGAGTCGTTCATCCGCCCCGCGACGCTCGGGAGCGGCGCCGTGTCAGGGATTGTCCTCTCGCCCGATCCGGTTCAGCGATGGCTGTTCGTGCCGGACGGTACGAATAACGTGGTGTGGATCCTCGATCGGTCCTCACTCGGCGTGGTCAGTCGCTTCGGGCGACTCGGCAAGTACGCGGGCCAGTTCTATCGACTGCACAACCTCGCGGTCGACTCGCGCGGGAATCTGTATACGACGGAGGTGTGGGAAGGACAGCGCGTTCAGCGGTTCGATCGCGTCAGCGGCTAGGCACCCGAGTCGCAAGACCTCACGTGTCGTACCGATTGCGCAGTGTCCCAATGCCGTCGATGGCGACCTCGACCGTACAGCCCGGCTTCATGGAACCGACCCCGACCGAGGTACCGCAGCAGATCACGTCACCCGCGTGCAGCGTGACATCCTGCGAAATAGCGCTGACAATCTTCGCGGGTTTGAAGAAGAGGTCGTCGACGGAATAACGCTGGCGCTCCTGACCGTCCAGCGTCGTGCGGATGGACAGCGTCGACGGGTCTAGGTCAGTCGCCACGACCGGACCGAACACGCCGAACGTGTCGAAGCTCTTGGACCGCGTCCACTGAGGAAACGACGCGTCCCTGCCAACGATACCGAACGCCGTGACGTCGTTGATACAGGTATAGCCGAAGATGTGGGCGTCGCTCTCAGACTCCGAGATCGCCCGACACGTCTTACCGATGACGATGCCCAACTCGCCCTCGAACACGACTTTGCCGTCATAGGACGACGGCTTGCGGATCGTTCCGCCGGTTGCCAAGTACGAACCGTTTGCCTTGATGATGTACAGCGGCTCGGACGGCTCTGCCTGGTTCATCTTCTCGGCCATCGCGCGCGAGTTGTTCCATAGCGCCAGCAATTTTCCGGGCACCGTCGGTGTCAGCACCGTGACGTCGTCGACGCGGAGCGTGTCACCGGTCGCCACCGGCGTCTGAAACATGTCGCCCGTGTGTACTGTGATGGTGTCCTGGCTGAGCGTGCCAAACCCGATGGCGTCATCGTGCTCGAAGCGAATCCAGTGCGTCATGCGCTTATGGTACGATACGAACCAGACCGCATGGCCAAGGCAGGCAATAAGCTCGACGAAGCCCTCGCAGACCAACCGCGCTTCGGTGTGATCGGCGAGATGTGGGCGTTTCTCAGCGTGACGAAGAAATGGTGGCTGCTCCCGATCGTCATCGTCTTCGCGTTGCTCGGTGCCCTCATCATGCTGTCGGGAACCGCCGCCGCGCCGTTTATCTATACCCTGTTCTAGGCAGCGCGAAGACAAACAGTGCGTTGCCGGCACGTGGGTTCCGTTTTTCCCGAATCAGATCAAGCGGTATGACGCTTGTCCAGCTTGCGCCGCCCAGTGGCGCTCCGGCCCCAAACGCGATGTACTGGGTGCCGTCGACCGCATACGTAATCGGATAGCCGTTCGCCATCGTGGACAATCGGCTCCGCCACAACGGCTCGCCGCTGCGAACGTCGTATGCAAACACGTACCGGTCCCAATCGCCGATGAACGCCAGCCCGCCGGCGGTCGTCAACGCCGCGGTGTTGTAAGGCGCCCGCTGGCGCTGCTTCCAGAGCGTCTTGCCGGTGCGAATGTCCATCGCCTGGAACTCGCCCAGCTGGTCCGGCGCATCGGGATGAAAGTGGTTCTTCCGTCCCCGGACACCGCCGGACCCGCCGCCGCCTTCGCGCTTCTCGACTGGGCCGAACTCCGCGGTCTCGCATTGGAGATTGATCGGCACGTAGAACGCCTCGGTTTCCGGGTGGTACGCCATCGCGCGAAGGCTCTTGAAGCCGCCCGTGCTTGGGCAGAAGAAGAGTTCCTCGCCCACATCGACAACCATCCCTTCGCGATAGGTCAGCTGCCCAGTCTTGGCGTCGAGGTCCGCGATGTTCTGGTAGCCGAGATCCGAGGCGTTCACGTATGCGCCCGTCGCCCGGTCGTTCTCCCAAAGAATTCCCAATTTCCCCATTGAGAACACCGACTGGCGATCGTCGTAGTCGATCAGGATCCGCTCGAACGTCTCGTCCATGTCGTGCGTATCGCCCGGGACATGCTGGAAGTACCACTTCATCTCGCCTGTCACCGGGTCGAGCGCGAGCGTCGAGTTACTGTAGAGTGCGTCGCCGTCGGTGCCGCGCGCGTCGCGGGTCCAGGGCTTTGCCTGCGCCGTGCCGTAGTAGATGAGTCGGTTCACCGGGTCGTAGCTGCCTGGGATCCAGGCATCGCTCCCAGCTCGAAACATCACCGGCAGATCGCCCCAGGTGTCGCCGCCAGGCTCGCCGGGCCGAGCCACCGTCGAGGTCCGCCACGCCACCTGACCGGTGCGCGCGTCCAACCCGACGATGTAGCAGGTGTCATCCCGATACCGCCCGCAGCCGGTCAGACCCGATACGATGATGCCATCGGTCACGATGGGCCCACTCGTGAACCTGTAGCCATCGTGATCAGGCATGACCCGCGTATCCCAGCGCAGCTCGCCGGTACGCGCGTCGATTCCCACGACATGCGCATCATGAGTGTTCATGATGATGAGGTCGTGGTAGATAGCGAGGCTGCGCATCTGCGCACCCGGACGCTGGCTCTCGTCCATTGCGTGGCGATACTCCCAGATGAAGTCGCCGGTGCGCGCGTCGAGCGCGTGGATGACGTGACCGGGATTCGAGACATACAGGATGCCGTCGTGCACGATCGGCGTTGTCTGCGAGACGCCCGGCTCGAGTCCCCAGGACCACGCCAACTGCAACTCCCCGACATTCGACCGGTCGATCTGATCAAGGGGACTGTATCCCCTGCCGTCGAGGGTCCGCCGCCAGTTCAGCCAGTCAGCCGGGTCTGGGTCCTGCAGCTCCGCGTCGGTGATCGGCGTGAAGGTCTCGACCTGCGCCAACCCAGGAAGCCCGGCGACGATGGCGAAGCCAATACACACACATGCAGCGAGACTGATCCGAAACGACATATCGTCCTCTACGGAAGTGCGAACGCGATGAGCTCGCCTTGGTGGCTCCCCCCGCCCACCGCCAAAACGAGGTACTGCTTGTCGTCGTGCAGATAGGTCATCGGAGACCCGGTCTGCGCGGCAGGAATAGCCACCGCGCCACGCTCTTGCCCGGTTGCCTTGTCGTACGCGCGCAGCATCGCACCGCGCTCGCCAGACGGCCTCGTCACGACTCCGCCCTCGCCGCTGATGACGAGCGTTTTGGTCGCGAGCGTCCCGATCCCGCCTGAGCTCCCACCCGCCCCGCCGGTCCGGCCAGTGCGAGGAATGTCGAGCCCCTGGAGCGCCGGGTGGTTTCGCACGAAGTCGGGCGTCTCACCATGCGCGACCTGCCAGACGATCTCGCCGGCGTTGAGATCGATCGCCGTGATACGGCCCCAGGGCGGCTTCATGATCGGGAGCCCGCGGACGGTCACCCGGCGGCTGCGTCCGTTGACGTACTCCATGTCGGAACGCTCCGGGTCATTCACGAGCCCGAGCACCCGCGAGAGCGTATGCGAATACACATACATGATGCCCGTCTCGGGGTCGAACGACCCACCCGGCCAGTTCGCCCCGTTTGGCACGAACAGCGTTCCAAGCAGGCCGTTGTGACCGCGAACAATCGGCGGCGTGAACACCG
This sequence comes from Vicinamibacterales bacterium, assembly GCA_965216615.1. Taxonomy (GTDB): domain Bacteria; phylum Acidobacteriota; class Vicinamibacteria; order Vicinamibacterales; family UBA8438; genus CAUZIB01. The sequence goes on from CBDCGH010000016.1 coordinate 144,497, forward strand.
GACCCGTTTTGTACTGCGAGACGATTTCGAGCGCCTCGGCCCTGAGCTCCGGGGTGAAGTCAATGAGCTCTTCGAGCAGGAACCCCTGCCGCTCGAACGGCGGAGGCTTTGTTGGAAACGGCTGCGTCGGTGAGTACCACTCGCCGGGCACCGTCCCGACCTCCACCGGCTGCTCTTCGATCGGCCATACCGGCTCACCAGTCCGGCGGTCGAACACGTATACCCAGCCTTGCTTCGTCGGCTGCGCGACCGCTTTGATCTCTCGTCCGTCGACCGTGATGTCGGCCAGAATCGGCGGGCACGGCACGTCGTAGTCCCAGACCGGATGGTGCACGAACTGGAAATGCCAGAGCCGCTCTCCGGTCTCGAGATCAAGAGCGACCAAGCTCTCGGAGAAAAGGTTGTCGCCCGGCCGATGTCCCCCGTAGTAGTCACCGGTGGGGATCTCGATCGGCAGGTACGCGACGCCGAGCTCGGCGTCCACCGACAGCGTCGTCCAGACACCAGTGTTGCCGCTGTAGACGGCGGAGTCGTTCAGCCAGGTATCCCGCCCGAGCTCACCGGGGCGTGGAATCGTGTGGAAGATCCACTTGCGCTCGCCGGTTCGCACGTCGAACCCGCGAATGTACCCTTTGACGTTCTCGCGGCTCGGCGGCGCGCCGCCAGGCCTATGGGAGGCCCCGATGACAACGACGTCGCGGGCGACGATCGGCGCGCTGTTCCAGCCAATCTCCCCGGAGAGCGGGTCAATGTACTGGTCGTTGTGCTCCTTGAGATCGACGATACCATCGTTGCCGAAGTTCGCGATCGGACGCCCCGTCGCCGCGTCGAGGGAGACCAGCTGATAGCCGATCGTCACGAGGAAGATCCGATCGTCGCCCTGTCCGTCGGTCCAGTGGGCCACGCCGCGACCCGACATGCGACGAATGGCGTTCCGACCGCGCTCACCCTCATCGAGCCGGTACATCCAGAGCATCTCTCCCGTGGCGGCGTCGAGCGCCACCACGTTGCGACGGCTGCCGGCCGTGGTGTAGAGCACGCCGTCGATCATCAACGGCGTGGCTTGGTAGTTGAAGTCTGGGTTCGGCCCGAGGTTAGCGGTCTTGAATCGCCAGGCGATCTCGAGGTCGTTGAAGTTGGCCCCGTCGATCTGGTCCAGCGGCGCGTACCGGGTGCTGCCTAGGTCCCCGCCATACGTCCGCCACTCCCCGTCCGCCGTGCCGGTTTGGGCGGCCGCCGGCGACGCAGCCAGGACGACAACCAGCGTGACCGGCAGCAGCCGTATCGCCAGAGTCATCTCAAGAACTCGACGGGCTGCGGATCAGTCAGGCGCCGGGCCCAAAGGCAGGAAGAACTGCCATCCTTCGTCGAGCCGCCGCTGCTGCAGATTGGAGGCGGACGCAGATCCGCAGATGACCTTGTCCTGCGCCTTGCACGCCTCGAGCACCCGCGCGTACATCGCATCGACCTCCGGATGGGTCTCGACGGTGCCGAACGGGCCGAGGCCCATAGACAAGCTGGTGTCACCTGGGACCATCATGATGGCGCTGATGGGAGCCTCGAGGATCGCTTCAATGTTCTCAATCGCCTTGACCGACTCGATGATGACCACGGCGAAGAGCTCTCCTTCGGGATTGAGCGGCCAGACGTCGGCCTTCGCGTGGTACTCGGCGGCATTGCCCCCGGTCCAGAGACGCGACGCCCGGCCAGGTCCCCATCCGCGCAAGCCTTCGGGCTCGGGGTATGCCGAGTCCCTCGTCTGCGGGTACCGCATGGTCCGTACGAAGCGTTCCGCATCCTCCTTGGTATCAACGTGAGGCAGGACGATACCGAAGATGCCCATGTCCAAGACCTGCTTCACGGCCCACTTGAAGTCCTCATCGCCGTCGAGAGGAATTCGGACGATGGGCGTGAGGCTCAGGCGTCCATCCGCGTCTCGATTCCCGTCCATCTCATCCAGGATCGCTGCCAGGCGCTCGACAGAGAACGGGGCATGCTCCATGTCAACCCAGCGCCAAACCTCGTTGGCGATGGCCGGCTGCCCCGCTTCGAGCGCTTCGATGATCTTGTTCAGCCTCGTCTGCGCCTGTGCCTGTGCCTGGGTGGCCGGCCAGAGACCGAGGGTGAGGAAGGCAAGAATCAATGCCACTACCGGGACCAAGCGAGTCGATACAGCCATCGAAGGGAATGTCAAGTCACGCATGGGAGCTCCTTGAGTTTCGTGTTGTCTTCAGCCGACGCCACGCCACGCGGTGGCGACGCGGGTAGCATAGCCGATCCAGCGAACGCCGGTGACATGAACGAGGATGCTATGGAATGAACGTGAAGGTGGCCTGGCCGCGGACCGCATCAGCCCAGGCGAGGACGGATCCCACCTGCGGCCGGCTCCGAGCGCTCACTCGCACATAGTAGTCGCGATTTGGCTGCAGACGCGATGTGTCGCATAGCGGGAGTCGCTCGAGCGTCGTGAACCACTCTCTCACGACGTCCTCATCCTGGGTGACCACAGCCTCGATGACGCGGCCGTCAAGTCGACGGGCCAGGCTATGCCGTCCGGTGAGGCTGTCGTACTCGTCAGTGATACTGACGAGAGCGGTCGCGACCGTCCGGTCCGCCCAAAATGGGACATCCATCCGGAGGTCGACGTTGTACGTGAACGTGGTACGCAGACCGCTCGAGACCGCCGCCCGCACGTCCTCCGTATACGCATCGATCAGCTCGAACGACACGAGCACTTGGTCGTCGCGAACAAGCGGCACGATTCGCAGGCTTTCCGCCGCGTACGTGACACCGGACGCGACGACAAGCGCCATGGCGCACCAAAACCCCCTGCGATCTCGCAACATCGCTTATCTCCCTAATACCGTACGGCCACGGCCATCGTACCCCGCCAAAACGACAGCCGCTCCCGTCCGAAACTGAGCCCGCTTCCACTCGGGTCACCACCGACACTCCGAAAGTGCCGCACCTCCCAGCTCAATCCGAGCCGGTCCGTGAGAAATCCGGTCACTCCTCCGCCGAGGTTCACCGCGGGCAGCGTGCGCGCCACCTTGAGCAGATCAAACGTCTGATTGATCCGCACATGCATCAAACCGCCACCGCCGACGAAGTACGGCCGTAGCCCCACCTCGGCCCAGCGACGTGGAAGCGCCACGATCACGCTACCTGAAAGCGTGGTGACGCCGCTCGACAAAACGAGATCCTGGCCGCCTGCCTCAAAGAACCCCGGTGCGTAGCCAACATCCACATCCAGACCCAGGACCTCTCCCAGTAGCACCCCGCTTGCGCCGAACACGACCGTGGGACTGCCAGCCGCATCCTCGACGTCCAGAAGGGTCGTGTTGCCACCAAACGCCGTCCCTATAAACGGCTTGATCTGCCGCTCGGCCCGGGCCTGCGGCGAACCAATCACGACCAACAGCAACGCCAGCCCGGCCGCTCTCATTGCGCCCCGCCGACCTGTCCACCAAACACTTCCAGGAACAACCGCGCGAACGGAGACACCGCGAGGTCACCGATGTTCACCGTAAACGGCCACGCCAAAGCATCGCTGTTCGCCACCATGACCAACGTGAGGTCGCGGGCGGGAAGCGTAATGACGAGCGACGACAACGCGTTTGCGCCATACCCGAACTGCCACACCACCGGCTGATCCCGATATGTTTGAACGAACCACCCAAGCCCATGTGGCAACCCCAGTCCGTCTGGTCCCGACGGCGCGCTCCACGCAAGAGCGCGAGTGTCTGGAAGCAGGAGCAGATCACCTTTGAGCGCCAAGTCGAAACGGGCGAAATCACGTACGGTCGAGATTAGTCCGGACGCCGAGGTTAGCGTTTTCGCGGGATACTCCGACTCTACGAAGCGTAGTTTGTCATCGACCCGATGTGGGACGGCCAGGCGGTCCAGCACGGCTCGGTACTGCTCGACCGGGACCACGAATCCAGCACTCGGGTCATGGACGAATCCCGTGACCGGTCCGTCCGTCGAATCACCACCCGGCGGTCCGAAGTCCGGTGGCCCGATGGATCCAGGTTCTGGAGGGTCCGCAATGGCATCCGGTCCCGGGACGGAGTCGGTCATGCCGAGATCATGGAGCAGGATCGCGAAGGCCTCACGGAGCGGCATGTCAGCACAGGCTTCCACGACGGCGGAGAGCGCATCGAGGCGATCCGGCCGGTAGCTGAACTCCATGCCCTCCAGGCCCAGTGCCGTATGCGTGAGGATTTCGTGAATCGTTGCGTCCGTCTCGGGAAGAGCCGGAGCGAAGTCGCCAATCGGGTCGTCAAGCGACAACCGCCCGTTCTCCACACACCGCAGCAGAATCGCCGCCGTGACGACTTGTGTGACGCCGTCAAAATGGAATGGCGTATCGCTGGTGGTGGGAACCGGGGGCTGCAGATCCTGTAGGCCGAACGCGCCTTCCCAGACAACACCCTGGCTGCCGACGACCGCCGCGGACAGCCCTGGAATGCCAGCCTGGGCGCGGAAGGACTCGAGATAGCGCTCGAACGTTCCAAAGACCAGCCCCTGAGCGTGGACCGATACCGGAGCGGCGAGGACGAGTACGAGCGTCGCACCCAACAGAAGACGGCCCACAGGCTGGTGCCAACCGGTCATCGCGGCGCACCAAGCATACGGGAGGCCGACGGCCGAAGGGAAGTCCGCCAGTGCAAGCGAGCGTTTACGACGACGATTGGCTGGTCTCGGCCGTATCGGCGCCCATGCTCGGCTTAAGCCGAGCGGTGACGAGTCTGGTCCGACGGCGCAGGAGATAGAGCGAAGTCAAGACGCCTAATCCCCCAATGATCATGAGGTTAACGGTTAGCATGCACGTCCTCCGTCGACGGACCTGTGCATGTCTGATGCCACGCGGCGTGGAGGGTGGGTCACCCCCCCTGTAGCGGGAGGCCGCCGACACGAGGTCGACGCCCGATTACAGAAGCGATCCTCCGGATCACGAAACTGGGCCGCCGCGGTCAAGCGGCCGTCAAGCAGCCTGCGTCGATCCGGCAGCGGGCCGTCGGGATGACGGAGCGAGAACGGACGCGACGTCGATCGCGGGGGTCTGTACCTCCGGCAAAATTGGCACCGCCGGCTCCTCTCGAGGCATGTCGATGGCGCCACGAAACGTTGCGCCCTCGGCAATTGTCACCGTCGGACAGACGATGTCGCCCTGCACCGACCCGTTGGGCCAGATTTCGACCTTCTTACTGGCGCTGATGTTCCCGGTCACGTTCCCGAGCACCACGATTTCCTGGGCAAAGATCTCACCCTTGATCGTCGCACTCTGGCCGATCGTGACGGAGTTTTGTCTCAGCTCGATCGTGCCTTCGAGATGGCCCTCAATCGCCAGGTCCTCGCTCGCTTTGAGCTCGCCGGTGATCACCACCGACCGCCCCAGCGTCGCCGAGCCAGATTGGGGTCCGGCCGCGACGCCGGAGTTCGGCACCGTTGTGGTGCTCCCGGATTTCGACAACTCATCTTGTGTCCACATGTTCAGGGTTATCAGCCGGTCCGAGATCGACAATTAGGGTCAGAGTGCTCACTTTGGCAGACGTCGACGCACACCGTCCTGTATATCATCGCCACGCGAGGAGGACCTATGGCGAAGCGGAAGGTCAATCGGAAACAAAAGCTCATCGACGGCCTGAACGAGGACCTCAACCTCGAGCTCGAGGCCGTACTGCGATATCTCTATCACTCATCAGCAGCGACCGGACTGCTGGGACACGAGCTACGAGAAGAGCTAAAGGGCGACATCCAAGGCGAGCTCAATCACGCCGTTTTCCTGACGGACAAGATCACGGCGCTTGGCGGAGAGTTGCGAATCAATCCGACGATGCCGACAAAAGTTCGAACCGCAAAGCAGATGATGCAGATCGATATCGAAGCGGAGCGACAGGTCGTTGCAAACTACACGAAGCGAATCGCACAAGCCGAGGCGTTCGGCGACAAAGGCCTCGCGATCCGCCTCGAGGACATGCTCGCAGAAGAGACCGACCACGCAGAAGACCTTGAGCGACTGGGTCGCTAGCGCGGAGTCCAGATGCGTGACGGCTTTCCGGCGAGCGCCAGCATCAGCTCATTGAGGCGCTTGACGAAGCCGGCCGGATCGTCGAGCTGTCCTCCTTCGGCCAGCATCGCCTGATCGAAGAGGATCTGGCTCCACTCCGAGAATCTGTCGTTGTCGGTTTCGTCCTTCAGGCGCTCCACAATCGGGTGGCGCGGGTTGATCTCCATCACCGGCTGTCCGGGCGGCACGGTCTGACCTGCTTCCTTGAGTATCCGCTCCAGGTTGCGGCTCACGGGGGTGTCGCTGACCAAACACGCCGGTGAGTCGGTCAGGCGCGATGTCACCCGGACCTGTTGCGTTTTGGACCCCAGCGCCAGCTGCATGCGCTCGACGAGTGCCTTGAACTCATCAGCGGCGTCCTTCGACGCCGTCGCGTCGACGTCGCTGACCAGCGTGCCCAGATCGAGATCCCCCTGGGTGACCGACTGAAGCGGCGTACCGCTGAACTCGGTCACGTGTGAGACGACCCACTCATCGACCCGATCGTGCAGGAGCAGCACCTCGACGCCCTTGGTCCGAAAGACCTCCAGGTGTGGGCTGTTTCGGGCCGCGGTCAAACTGTCGGCCGTGATGTAGAAGATCTTGTCCTGGCCGGCCTTCATGCGGGCAACGTAGTCGCCCAATCCCACGAGTTGATCGCTCGCATCGGCATGGGTTGACGAGAACCGAAAGAGCTTGCTCAGGCGGTCGCGGTTGGCGGCGTCTTCGCCCGCGCCCTCCTTGAAGAGTCGACCGAACGCTCGCCAGAACGTCGCGTACTGCTCGGGCTGATTCTCGGCCAGACCTTCGAGCAACCCGATGATGCGCTTGACGGCAGCTATTCGAATGGCCTGGACGTCGCTGGAGTGTTGCAGGATCTCGCGCGAAATATTGAGCGGTAGATCGTTGGAGTCGACGACGCCACGGACGAACCGCAAGTACGCCGGCATGAGCTGCTCAGCATCGTCCATGATGAAGACTCGCCGGACATACAGCTTGATGCCGTGGCGATGCTCCCGATCCCAGAGGTCAAAGGGGGCCTGCCTTGGGATGAACAGGAGCAAGGTGTACTCCTGCCGTCCCTCAGCTTTGACGTGGGTGTAGGCGAGCGGTGCCTCCATGTCGTGCGCGACGTGCTTGTAGAACTCGTGGTATTGCTCGTCAGAGATCTCAGACTTGGACCGGGCCCAGAGCGCCGACGCTTGATTGACGGTCTCGTCTTCGCCACCGTCACCGGCTGCCCCATCAGGCCTCATCCGGATTGGTACCGCGATGTGGTCCGAGTAGCGCTGAAGCAGGGCGCGCAGCCGCGCCCCGGACAACAGCTCGTCCTCGCCCTCACGCAAATGGAGCACGACCTCGGTGCCGCGCTCCTCTCGGGTGACGGTCTGCACGGTGTAATCGCCCTCACCTGTGCTCTCCCATCGCACACCGTGCTCCGAGGTGACGCCCGCCCGTCGAGTGGTCAGCGTCACGCGCTCGGCCACGACAAACGCGGAGTAGAAGCCGACGCCGAACTGTCCGATCAGCTGAGCGTCTTTCGTTTGGTCGCCGGTCAGCTTCTGTAGGAACTCCTGGGTGCCGGACTTCGCAATGGTCCCGATGTGATCGATCACCTCCTGGCGCGACATGCCGATGCCGTTGTCCCGCACCGTGATCGTGCGAGCCTCTGGGTCGTGCTCGATGTGAACCACGAGGTCCTGCGCATCTTCAAACAGTGCGCTGTCGGACAGGGCCTCGAATCTAAGCTTGTCGCACGCATCGGACGCGTTCGAGACGAGCTCACGCAGAAAAATCTCCTTGTTCGAGTAGACCGAGTGAATCATCAGGCTCAACACCTGCTTTGCTTCGGCCCGGAACCCGAACGACTCAGACGTGGCGTTATCAGTCTTTGCGTTGTCAGTCATGGGTATCTGAATCCGACATTCTACCCGACGGGCATCCACCCGCTTGGCACTCACCGTGGGAGCGTTGATACTAGGTGCGGTGCGCAGATCCTCCGGGCTCATCGTCGCCGCCCTCCTGTTCGCTGGCTCGTCCGCGCGGGCCGAGATGAGAGTCGGTGCGGCGGCGGTCGAGATGACCCCTTCGCTTTGCGACGATGCCGTCCCCGATGCGACCGTTGAACAATACGACTCGTCCCGCGGCTGTTTCCGATGGGTGCATCTGGCGGGGTTCGGGCCGTATCTGCCGTTTCAAGCCGACAATCGCCTCGCGGAAGGCGCTCACGACCCACTGTGGGCGCGAGCGCTGGCCGTAGAAGGCGCAAACGGTGACACCGTGGTCCTAGTGTCTACCGACCTGCCCGGGCTCGGCGCCAAACACGCCAACCAGATCCGCCGGCGTGTCGAACGGGCGAGCGGCGTGCCGTTCGCCAACATCATCATCCATTCGACCCACACCCACTCCGCGCCCGATGTCAGCGGCTACTGGTCGACCTTGATGCGGGGCCACAACCGCCGCTACACCCATCAGGTGCGGGAGTGGGTGTATGAGGCAATCCAGGCCGCTCTCCGTGGGCGCCAGCCCGCTGAGATGCGGGTCGCGACGACGACTCATGTCTCGTGCCGTGACGCTGACGCGCGTCAACTCAAGGCCGACCCCGCTTGCCACCTGCCGGACATCAACAACCTGTTTGATGATGCGGTCGCTGACTTCGATCAGTTCCTGATCCAGAGAGACCAGCGCGATCCCATCGTGCGTAACACCCAAATCGTGGCCGCTGAGTTCAGTGCTCTGGACGGGCAGACGATCGCAACTCTCGTGAACTGGCACAACCACCCAGACACACTCGGTAGTGCCAATCGGCTCATCTCCAGCGACTACCCACACTACGTACGCGAGTTCATGGAGCGTACCCGAGGTGGCATCGCGCTCTACTTCGTCGGCACGCTCGGCAACCAGCTCGGCGCCCTCCGCGGAACCCCGGTTCCGCTGTGGAGCGCGCAGGGCGAGCGGGTCTTTGAGGGAGACCGATCGACCGGCGCGGCGACGGCCAGCGCGGCCAGAGTGCGGGTACTCGTAACGGACGGCTGGGAGAAGATTCGCTCGATCGGCTTTGAGGTCGCGGCCGCTGCCGCTACCGCCCTGGAATCGGGCAAGCGGTCAGCCAACATCGCCGTCTCGGTCCGCACCCGATCGTTCGAAACCCCGGTGGACAACGCGATCCACCTCCTGGGCACCTGGCCTGTCTGGCACAACGACGTGAGTGCGGAGGACCGACTGCGGTATGGGTGGCCACGCTGCTGGGGGCTGCTCGGATGCGTGCGCAGCGAGGTGACGCTCGTTCGCCTTGGCGAGCTCAGCCTCATTACGGCGCCAGGCGAGATCGAGCCGGCATACGTCGTCGGCCGCCGGCAGTCCACCGCCGACTACGGACCGGAGTGGGGGCGCTGGGATTTTCCGGCTATCGCGGGGATCGACCAGCTCATGCCGGGCACCCATCACGCGGTCATCGGCTCGGCCAATGACTATCTCTCCTACATGATCCCGATGTCCGACTATGTGGGATGGTGGAACGTGGACCATCCGAACCACTACGAAGATGCGGTGACGATCGGAAAACGCTTCGGTGACGACGTCTACCGCGCGTGGCTCGATCTGCTGCGGGCACCTCCGTCGGCCTCGACCCAGCGCCCAAACCGCTAATGCCAACGCTCTGGGACCAGCTACCTCCCGCGACGTTGGGCACCTGTGAACCGGATATGGCGGGGTGGGTGGTGCACCCCGCGGAACCCTGTCGGCGTTTGCCTACGTCGTCGTCGGACTGATCGTCTGGTCGAGCGTTGCGCCGTCAGACCGTGGGCATCTTCCCGGCGTCGCGGTCATCATCATCACCATCGGGCTCACCTCGATCTTGTTCCACAGCTCGTTTGCCGCGGTCTTCCAGGCACTCGATCTGGCGACGATCTACCTGTTGACGGGGCACTTGGTCGCGACGACGTTGGTCGGGGGCGGCTACCTGAAACCACGCCACTTCATGCCGGCGCTCGTGCTCCTACGGATCGGTGGCGCGACGCTGCCGTTTCTGCACCTCGGCCTTGGATTCGCAGGCCTGACCTTGCAGACATTGGGGATCCTCTGGGTCGGATACAGGCACGCGTCGGCGACCACAGACTACCGGACCGCAGCGTGGTTGCTGATCTCCGGCGCCGCGCTGCTCGCACTCGATCACGCACAGATCGGTTGCGTCACCGGCCGGCTGGAGCATGTCATCCAGCCCCACGTCGGGTGGCACGTCCTCTCGGCCACGAGTGTCTTCTTTTTTTGTCGCGTTGCGCTGCACATCAAGCAGAGAGGCGCCCGAGCCACCACCCACAGCTCCCAGCCGAGATGAGCAGCGCCGCGGCGCTCCCGCCCATCCGAAGCCATGCGATCCCAGAACCGTCGCCTGCCAGTGCGCTGGCAACGCCCGTCATGACGAGGCCCCCGACCACGCCACACACCGCACAGGCGAGTAGCACACGCCCCAATAGGCGCCACCCGAAGCCGGCAATCGACGCACCGACCACGCCAAGCGCGCCATACGAGAGCATCCAGATGCCGACGTAGGCGATCATCAGCTGAATCAGACCCTCGCGCCCCGAGAGGGTCGGGAGCGTCGCGACCGCAAGGAGGGGAATCGTCGCACTCACCGGGAACGCAATGGCGAATCCCAACCTGCCCCGCCATCCCCGTCCTAGCGTCGCGCCCGCAACCACACCGCCGAGAACGGCTGGAGCCGCAAACGCCATGAGCATCCGCAACATGGATCCACCGACGAACAGTCCGGCTGCGCCAAGCGCGGGAACCACGACCAGAGGCCCCGCGATCGCGAGTAGCATCCCGCCCGAAAAGCCGCGCGTCGTCGCTCTAGAAATCAATCGTCGATCCCGCCGACAGCACCCACCGGTCAGCGCCGACGACCGGGTTGAGCCCATAGCCGATGTCGAAACGCACGCCGCCGCGCGTCGTCAGCCGATTGCTCCCCACCAGAAGACTCGCCCCAATCGCGGTCTTGAGATCTGACAGGTCGACCGCTTCATCCTCGGTCCAGGCGAACCCGCTGTCGATGAACCCCGCGACCCCTAGCGAAAGCAACTGCGCGATCTCGTCGGCGAGGAACCACCTGTGCTCGACGCTGAGGAGCAGCGAGCGGGTGCCGACGAACTGCCGGACCGGATAACCTCTCAGACCGCTCTCGGCACCGAGCAGTACCTGGACCTCTGGATCGAGATTGTGGCCATGGCTGAACTCCGCCCGGCCAACCAGCGCGCGGCGTCGCGACGACTTGAGCAGGTACCGCAGCCACACTTCGGTCCCAACGTTCAGCCACTCGCCCTGCTCGGAGCGTCCTGCCACGTCAACCCCTGCAGCAACGAAGTGGTCCGGTCCTGAGGGCCAACGTCCGCGAATGCCCGGCTGTGGCAAATAGGACGCGATTCGCCCCTCCCCCAAGCGCCGACGTGGACAGGCCGACGGCGCCGTAGGAGCGCGCTCCGAGGTTGAAGTCCTCGGTCCGTTCGAACCGGTTGACGTGTGTCAGCTTGCTGAACCGATGCTCCACCGACTGGAGGCCGACCTCGACAATGCCGAAGTCTCGCCCGTCGCCAGCAATGCGCTCCTGCCGCAGCCGATACGCCGCATGAAACCGAACGGCGCTCGTGGGACGGCGGCGAATCGCCCGACCAAACTCGATGTCACCCCCCTGTCCGCGGTGTCGGAGCCGGTCGACCTCAACCCCGTCCTGAAAGAGCGGATCCGTTCGGCTAAACGTCGCCGCATTGAACAGGAACGCCCAGGCGTCGTCCAGCGAGAAATAGGGCCGACCTAGCGACACGAACTCCTGGTCGCCGTCGCTGAGATTGGAGACCGATGCCGTGAGCGCAAGCCGGGAGCCAACTAGCTGTGGGTCACGGTAGACGAACCGATCGATCGTACGGTCGAGATTCGTGCGGTGCGAATACGTGACCTCTTTACCAAGCCCGAATAGGTTCTTCTCCGAGGCGCCGACCTCCCAGATCGTACGGTCGCCTACTTGCTCCAAATCCGCCCGTGGTGCCAACGACCACGTGTCCCAGGTCAGCACGCGCAAGTCAACGCGTTCGGGATGACCGTCGTTGTCGGCGTCGACCGGCGTCGACTCCACCCGCGCGTCGCGGATGAAGCGCAGCGCCCGCAAATTGCGCTCGGTTTTGCTCGAGCAGCTCGACACTGAGCACGTCGCCGGATGCGAACAGGAGCTCGCGCCGGGACGACACGCTCGCGGGTGTGGACGTGAATGCCGTTTGCGATCCGGTACGGCGAGGCCAGACCACTCGAGGGCACCTCGAACACTTCGTGACTGACGATCTCGATCGCGCCGATCCGGGGGGACTGAGAAAGAGCCTGGCCAGCGACGCGGTTCGCGGCCACACAGACCAGTCCGACCGCGAGCAGAACGTGGCACGCGACGTTCGCTCGGCTGCTGCGAATGCACGGCTCGGCAGCGTTGGCGCTAGCTCCAGCTCGGCCGGTCATCGGGTGTTCGTGAGAGCGTCGAGGTCAGCCATGAATCGGTACTGGTACCAGCTTTGTATGATACGGGGGATGATGCGTATCGCGTGGGGCGTGCTCACCCCCGCGCTCATGCTCGTGCTTGGCCTCGTCGGTCCCACCGGTTGGTTACCCAGGATGCGGCCGACGCCGAACATGCCGAACACATCGTGGCGCGCGCGCTTGAACGGGCTGCGTGGGCTGAGAAACAGGGCTTCGCCGGCCGCTATCGGTGCGAGATGAGCAGACGCGTACGACGCTTCGATGGCGACGGACGCGTCACCCGCGAGGAAACGCGGGAGTTCCAGGTCGAACCGGTTCACGGTGTGCCGTTTGCTCGGCTCGTGACACGAGACGACGAGCCTCTCGACGACGCGCAGCGTGCGGCGGAAGATGAACGCAAGCGACAGTTTGCAGAAGCCGTCGTCAACGGCACCCAGAGCGATGACGACGATGACGAGATCGTCTTCAACGAAGAGCTGACCGCCCGCTATCAGTTCCAGTCCGAGGGCGTGGAGCCCTTGCGTGGCCGGTCCGCTCACCGACTCTCGTTTCGGCCGCGACCTGGTCGGTTGCCCGTCCGCCGTAATCTCGACCGTGCGCTCAACAACGCAAGCGGCGTTCTCTGGGTCGATCAGCGCACATTCGAGGTTGCGCGCGTGGAGTTCGACCTCATCGATCGAGTCCGCATGTGGTGGGGCCTGCTTGGGACAATCTCGGATGCGCGAGGTTCGTTCGATCGGTATCCGGTCGAAGAGGAGATTTGGGCGCCACTCCAGCTCGAAACGTTCGTCGCCGCACGCGTGCTCTTCAGCGCAACGCGACGCGCGGAGCTCAGCCGGTGGAAAGCCTTCGAGCTGGTCGCTGACTAGACGCCGTTGAAAATGTGCTGGACGATGTCCCGTAGCC
>CBDCGH010000017.1:0-142733 GCA_965216615.1 Vicinamibacterales bacterium
CGCCGGACGTGATGACCCGCCTGTTTCACGATTTGCCGACGGTGGTCGACACGACGAATGAGCTCGCTGATCGGCTGGGCTACACGATGGCGGATCTCGGATATCGATTTCCGGAATATCCGGTGCCGTCCGGGGAAACGATGGGATCGTTTCTCCGAAAGATGACGGAGGTCGGAGCACGTGAGCGATACCGCCCCTATCACGATGCGGCGCGTCGTCAGATCACGCGTGAGCTCGATCTGATCGAGAAGCTCGATCTGTCCGGGTATTTCCTCATCGTCTGGGACATCGTCAACTACTGTCGACAGCACGGCATTCTGGCGCAGGGGAGAGGGTCGGCCGCCAATAGTGCCGTGTGCTACAGCCTCGGGATCACCGCGGTGGACCCGATCGGGATGGAGCTGCTCTTCGAGCGGTTTCTCTCGGAAGAGCGTGGCGAATGGCCTGATATCGACCTTGATCTACCGAGCGGTGACCGCCGTGAGCAGGTCATCCAGTACGTCTACGAACGATACGGTCGCTTAAGTGCGGGAATGACCGCCAACGTCATCACCTATCGGGGGCGCAGTGCTGCACGCGAAGTGGGGAAGACGCTGTCGATCGAGTCGGCGCAGGTCGACCGGCTGGCCAAGGCCATGCACAACTTCGAGTGGACGGATCCGGACGAAAGCCTAGAACGGCACCTGCGTGAGGTTGGGTTCGATGGCGCGGATGCGACGTTTCGGTCGTTTGGCGATCTCTGGACGCGCATTCAAGATCTTCCGCGTCATCTCGGGCAGCACTCTGGCGGCATGGTCATGTGTCACGGACGTTTGGACGAGGTCGTTCCGCTCGAGAATGCCAGCATGCCAAATCGCGTCGTCGTGCAGTGGGATAAGGATGACTGTGCGGATATGGGGATCGTCAAAGTCGATCTGCTGGGACTGGGCATGATGGCGGCAATCCAGGAAGCGCTGACGCTCATCAACACGCCGATGCCCCAAGTCGATCTCGCGCACCTTCCGGCCGATGACCCAGAGGTCTATGGCATGTTGCAGCAGGCCGACACGATCGGTGTGTTCCAGGTGGAATCGCGTGCCCAGATGGCGACGCTACCTCGGCTTCGTCCCGAGCGGTTCTATGACCTCGTCGTCGAGGTCGCGATTATTCGCCCCGGCCCGATTGTTGGGCAGATGGTGCATCCCTAATTTGAATCGCCGGGCGGGTCGAGAACCGGTGTCGTATCCCCATCCATCGCTGGAGCCGATCCTCAAGCGGACCCTTGGGGTGCCGTTGTTTCAAGAGCAGCTCCTACGCATCGCCATGGTTGCCGCTGGATTCTCCGGGGGGGAGGCGGAGGAGTTGCGGCGAGCCATGGGGTTCAAGCGGTCGGAGCGGCGGATGAAACAGATCGAGGCGAAGCTCCGCGAGGGCATGCAGCGCCAGGGGATCACCGGCGATGCGGTCGAGGACATCGTGCGGTCGATTGTGTCATTTGCGTTGTACGGCTTTCCCGAATCTCACGCGGCGAGCTTTGCCTTGTTGGTCTACGCCAGTGCGTATCTCAAGGCGCATTACCCGGCGGCGTTTTATACGGCGCTGCTCAACAATCAGCCGATGGGGTTCTACAACCCGGCGACGCTCGTGAAGGATGCCCAGCGGCATGGCGTGCGGTTCACAGGCATCGACGTGCAGCACTCCAATTGGAACTGCACGATCGACGAGGACGGCACGATTCGGCTGGGACTGCGATATGTTGCGGGGCTACGCGAAGCCGTGGGACGGGCCATCGAATCGGCTCGAGTCGAGCCAAACATGTCGTGCCCAAAGTGTGGATGTGATGACGACTCTATGTTGGAGGTTGTCGACACGGTGACCGGGCCGCGTGGGTTCTGTAGCACGTGTGCCCATGACTGGGAGGTGTGACGTGCGACAGATGCGGTTCGATTCACTGGATGATTTGATCGCTCGGACGGGTGTGCGGCGTGACGAGCTGGCAACGCTGGCAGAGATCGGAGCACTCAACGCATTTGGGTATGACCGCCGAACGGCGCTGTGGCAAATCGAGAGGGCAGTGAAGAAAGAGGGGGAGCTTTTCAAGAATACAGAATACAGAAGGCAGAAGGCAGCATACGAAGGGCAGGAGACAGGAGACAGGAGTCAGAAGGCGGGCCGCTTCCGACGATGACGCCGGTCGAGCGGGTGGTGGCCGATTACGCGGGCACGGGGCTTACGGTCGGTCCACACCCGATGTCGTTTCGTCGTCGAGAGCTGGCGACGCGTGGTGTGTTGCGAGCGGTGGACCTACCGCAGGGACGTGATGGGCGTCGTGTGCGTGTGGCCGGCGCCGTGATTACCCGTCAACGACCTGGAACGGCAAAAGGGTTCGTGTTCCTGACGCTCGAAGACGAAACCGGAGTCGCCAATATCATCGTGCAACCCCGGGTGTTTGCCGAGCAGAAGAGCGCGATTCTCGAACAGCCGTTTCTCCTCGTGGATGGCCGGCTGCAGATCCAGGATGGGGTGACCTCGGTCAAAGCCGATCGATGTCAAGGGTTGTGGGACGCGGGGCCCGATGTCGAGTCGCACGACTTTCACTAGTCCACGAGGGCGAGTGACGTGCGGCGTTCGGGCACTCGGGGCGAGCCGATAGGTCGCCCTCGTTGAGTACATGGCGCTCGGCCAGTACAATGCGAACGGTGAAGATCGCGACACTGCTGGCTGCCGTCCTGTTGCTGATCCAGCCGGCCGCTGCCCAGTCGCAGGGCCGCGAGCTGTCGCGCACACCCGGTGGTCAGCCGGACATTTCAGGTGTGTTCACCTTCCGAACGCTGACGCCCCTGGAGCGTCCTCGCGCGCTCGAAGGGCGCGAGACGCTCTCACCAGAGGACGCTGCGGCGTTCGAAGCGTCGGAGCGGACGCGTCTGAACCGCGACCTGTTTGATCCCCAAGAAGGAGCGCCAAGCGCAGGTTATCAATCGCGGGCCGAAGGGGGCGTGCTGTCCTACAACGAGTTTTGGTACGAGCGAGGGATCGAGCTCACATCGGACAAGCGAACGTCGCTCGTCGTCGATCCGCCAAGCGGGCGGATTCCCTACAAACCCGGATTCGCTGAGGCGCGTCGCCTCCGGCGGCTGAATCTTCGGAACGGTTTCGCGGATCACTATACCGACCGAAGCCTGACTGACCGATGCCTGATGGGGTCAAACGCGGGGCCACCGATGCGACCCGGGGCATACAACAACAACGTGCAGATCTTTCAGGTGCCCGGATACGTAGCCTTGATCAACGAGCACATCCACAACGTGCGGATGATTCCGATTGACGAGCGACCACACAACCACGTGCCTCAGTGGTCGGGCAGCTCGCGTGGCCGTTGGGAGGGCGAGACGCTCGTCATCGAGACGACGAATTTCTCGCGGGAGACGAATTTCGCGGGTTCGTCGCAAGACACGCATCTCATCGAACGTTTTCGTCGTATCGATCCCGATACCGTGGTGTACGAGTTCACGATCGAGGATCCCAACAACTTCACGCGCCCGTGGACCGCGGTGATTCCGTTCCGGCGCACCGAGGGTCCGCTGTACGAGTACGCGTGCCACGAGGGGAATTACGGACTCTACGGCATCATGGCCGGTGCTCGGAGGCTGCAGACTCAGGCCGTCACGCCCTGAGCCGACAGTTTCCGCATCGCGCCGACTGCGAGCGTCACCTCAGCGGCTAGGGGAACAACCTGTGTCCACGTCCACACCGATTCAACGATCCCGAACCGACACGATTGACATCGTTCGGAGTCTGCCGTTCATCGCGGTTCATCTCGCGTGCTTTGCGGTCCTGTGGACTGGTGTGAGCACGACGGCCTTCGCGCTCGGCTTTCTAACCTTGGCGACCAGGATGTTCGGCCTGACGGCGGGGTACCACCGGTACTTCTGTCACAAGGCGTTCAAGACCAGTCGGCTGTTCCAGTTCGTGCTGGCCTTGCTTGGTACGGCCGCGGCGCAAAAGGGACCGCTGTGGTGGGCAGGTCACCACCGGAGTCACCATCGTCATTCGGATACCGAAGAAGATGTGCATCCCCCGGGTGTCAAAGGATTCTTCTGGGCCCACGCCGGATGGATCATGAGTCCCGCTAACCAGCGAACCAAGGTCGAGTGGGTTCCCGATCTGGTGAAGTACCCCGAGCTGCGGTGGCTCGACAACAACCATTACGTCGCGCCGATTGGTCTCGGCGCTGCGCTCTTCTTTCTAGGTGAGTGGTTGGGTTCGGCCTATCCGGGCCTCGGCACGAGCGGGTGGCAG
This sequence comes from Vicinamibacterales bacterium, assembly GCA_965216615.1. Taxonomy (GTDB): domain Bacteria; phylum Acidobacteriota; class Vicinamibacteria; order Vicinamibacterales; family UBA8438; genus CAUZIB01. The sequence goes on from CBDCGH010000017.1 coordinate 4,279, forward strand.
CTCGTCGTCATCGCGCTGTTCTGCAGCACGACGCTTCTGTATCACGTGACCTTCGCCGTCAACTCGATCGGTCATCAATACGGCAGCCGTCGGTATGAGACGACCGACGAGAGCCGGAACAGCCTATGGCTCGCGTTGGTGACCGGCGGTGAGGGCTGGCACAACAACCATCACCGCTACCCGGCCTCTGAACGCCAGGGCTTCTACTGGTGGGAGATCGACTTCACCCACTATGGGGTCGTCTGGCTGTCCTGGTTGCGGGTGGTCTGGGACGTGCGTGGCCCGGCGCCAGCCGTGTTGCATGAGGGAGCTGGCTCGTAGCGGCGCCTGGTGGTCTGACCGGCGAGCGGAACACTATGAACGTACTGATGACGGGGTCGAGCGGAACGGTGGGCACCGCGCTGACGACATTCCTGACCAGCGGCGGCCATCAGGTCCGGCGCCTGTTGCGGACACCGGGGAGCGAGGCCAACGCGACCTGGTGGAACCCGGTCGATGGCACGTTCGCCGACGGCGCACTCGATGGCATTGACGCCGTCGTCCACCTTGCTGGCGAGGGCATTGCCGCCGGGCGCTGGACAGAAGCTAGGAAGGCACGCATTCGCGACAGCCGCGTGATCGGCACCCAGCGTCTGTCTGAGGCGCTCGCGAAGATGGAGATTTCCCCCAAGGTGCTCGTGGCGGGGTCCGCGCTCGGGTTCTATGGGGATCGTGGCGACGAGCTGTTGGACGAGTCCGCATCGCCCGGAACGGGGTTCCTCTCCGACGTCTGCCAGAGTTGGGAGGATGCCACCGCGCCGGTCCGAGATCGGGGTGTTCGAGTCGTGAACCTGCGAATGGGCCTCGTGCTCAGGTCACTGCTCTCGCAGATGCTTCTCCCATTCAGATTGGGGGTCGGTGGCGTGCTGGGGGCGGGCGACCAGTACATGAGCTGGGTGGACCTCGATGATGTGTTGCGGATCGCGCTGCGTTTGCTGACCGACGAGTCAATCAGTGGACCAGTCAATGCCGTCTCGCCGAATGCGGTGACCAACCGGGAGTTCACGAAGACGCTTGGCCGTGTGATCCGCCGCCCCACGATCTTCCCAATGCCCGCCGTTGCGGCTCGGCTGATCTTCGGGGAAATGGCTGACGCTCTGCTATTGGCAAGTACGAGAGTGGATCCGGCGGTGCTCAAGACGATCGGCTTCGAGTTCGAGTTTCCCCAACTCGACGGCGCGCTCCGACACGTGCTCGGCCGCTAGCCTTGTGCTTCGCGCTTACCGAGCTGGCGCCTTGACGGATGTCGAAGCCAGCGGTTCGTTGAGGAACATCACGAACGGCGTCAGCTGCTCGAACAGCCGTCTGAGCGATCCGTAGAAACGAGGCCGTGTCGAGAACTCGGCCGGCCGCTCGGTGCCCGCCAGGAACTGGCGTAGCTTGAGGTATTTGGCAGCGGGATGGTCAGGGTCGAATCCGCGGGGTACCCGTTTGAGCCGTTGGCCGTCGACTTCTCCGAAACTGCGCCGGAATGTCGGCGACTCCACGATTGCGCGGAAGCGTTTCGCATTGCCGGCCACATGTTTTCGTAACCGGTAGAGTTGGGGAGGCTCAGGGGCGTAGATCCCCGCGCCAACGAGCACGTGATCGGTGGCAACGTGAAAATACAGACCCGCCCCTCCGTGCTTTGTTAGCGTACGGTGGGGAAATACGGCGGACACGTGTGTCTTGAACGGCGACTGGTCAGCCGAGAACCGCGTGTCTCGATAGATGCGATACATGGAGACCTTCGGGGCAGCCACGAGTTGCGGCGCAAACCTCCGAAGATCGGTGGCCAAATGTTCGATCACATCCACCATTGGGTTCCGGACATGCGCGTCGTACTCCTGTCGGTGACTCCGGAACCACTCCCGATCGTTATGCCGGCGGAGCGATCGGAGGAATCTGAGTGTGTCGTCCGTAAAGCGTGGCGCACCCATGAGCGTGTCGAGGTCAGCTCGGGAGGTCGACGAGGCGTACCTTCGGCGCGAGCGACCAGTCAAATTGAGCGAGGCCGTTTTGCCCCAGGGTGTTGACCGCGTGCAGCACCCGCGCCGCCTGGTCGAGCAGGTGGTCGACGTCGACGGACTGGCACCGAGGTGCAAACGGGCTCAGGTAGGTAGACCCGCGCGTCAGCATGTACACGGCACCGTGGTGATTGTGTCGCTGAATGTGGTACATGGCGACGCCGATTTGGAGAATGCCCTGGTAGAGGCGCCTGACGTCGCGTGGCTCCGATCGCCAGAGGTCCTCCAGGATCTCGTGCTGCTCGAAGAACTCGCCACGGTTGAACTGCTCGACACCCTCTAGCAGCCGCGACGGCGGTGGCTCGCCGCATCCGTCGGACACAGGCAGGCATTATAATCGCGCCACGCAGCCACGGTCCGGCATTCACCCATCACGACATGAAGATTCCAGTTCCGCAGATCACGAATCCGCCCCGTATCCAGCGTAGGCGCTCCAGTCTCCACGGCCGCGGCATCTTCGCGCTAGAGCCCATTCACAAAAACAAGCGCATCATCGAGTGCATGGGCGAAAAGATTCCGATTCAGGAAAGCGAGAAACGCGAGGAGCGGTATTTGAGTCGAGGCAACATCTGGTGCTTTCGCGTGAACCGACGGTGGTCGCGCGACGCCAACGTCGGCGGCAACGATGCGCGATTCATCAACCATTCCTGCACCCCCAACTGCTACAGCATGATCATCGGGCATACGATTCTGATTTGTGCCGGCCGGAACATCGCGGCCGACGAGGAGCTGACCTACAACTACTACACCGAGGGCGAAGGCGAGATCCCCTGTCGCTGCCGACCGAGCTGCAAGAATCTGCTCTGAGGTGGGATGCAACACGTTCTGTACCTGCATGGCTTCGTCTCGTCACCGCAATCAGGAAAAGCCACGTTTCTGGCCGACCGTCTCTCTGCCTACGGCCTGACCCTGATCTGTCCCGATCTCAATCTTCCGGATTTCTCCACGCTCACGGTTACCCGAATGGTCCGTCAGGTCGAAGACGAGCTCAAGAGGCGAGAGCCTGCGCCGGTTGTGCTGTTCGGGTCTAGTCTCGGCGCGTTCGTGGCGCTCCATCTCGCCGAGCGTCTCGGTCCGAGCTGGCCGACGATCGACCGAATGGTGTGGCTTGCGCCGGCGCTGGACTTCGCAGCGAGTCGGCGGGGAGACTTCGGCGCCGAACGCGTGGCTCGCTGGCGCGAGACCGGTTGGCTTGAAACGCTGCACCATGGCTACGGCGGCATCCGGCGCCTCCACTACGAGTTTTTCACGGATGCCTGCCGGTACGACTCGTTTGCCACGCGAAATGCGGTGCCGACGCTCGTCTTGCAGGGACGTCAGGATGCCGTCGTCGATCCGGCCATGGTGCAGCGGTTCGCGAGCCAGCGGCCCAACCTCCAGATGGTCATGCTTGACGATGAACATCAGTTGACAGCCAGTCTCGAACAGGTGTGGTCGGAAACCCGAGTGTTCCTTGGGCTCGACGCACCCGCATAGCTGGCGACTGATCCGGCCGGTGGCCGCTTGACGCGGCAAGTCGAACGATGACGTCAGTTCCAGTGGTTTCCATCGTCATCCCGGTCCTTCGAGACGCGGAGCCGCTGGCGCGGCTGCTCCGCTCGGTCGAAGGGGCAGAGCGGGTCGAGGTCATCGTCGTCAACGGTGACGGCCGCGATTCCAGCCTCGTTTCGTTGCAGCGCGAGGTGCCCTGGGTGCGGTGGCTCGACAGTCAGCCGGGTCGCGCCCTCCAGATGAACGAGGGTGCGCGCGTCGCGAGTGGGCGCTGGCTGTTCTTTGTGCACGCCGACACCAGCCTCGACGCGGCCTGGTTGGCCGAGCTCGTCTCGCTCAACTCGACGCTCGCCGTCGGCGGCGCCTTTCGTTTCCAGCTCGCCTCGTCGTCCCGCGCCGCGCGTCTGATCGAGTGGGGGGTTGCCAAGCGGGTCCAGTGGTTTGGTTTGCCTTACGGTGACCAGGGGCTGTTCGTGCGGCGCGATGTCTTTGAAGCAATGGGCGGCTTCGCGCGCCTGCCGATCATGGAGGACGTCGAGTTCGCCCGGCGCCTGCGGCAGAGAGGTCCATTGCATTGGTCACGGGTGCCGATTCAGGTGTCGGCGCGCCGGTGGGAACGTGACGGATGGGTCCGGCGTTCGCTCCTGAATGTCTGGCTTGTCGCTCAGTATTTCGCGGGCGTTCCACCTGCGCGGCTCGCGCGCAGCTACTACACCGCGTCGACTCCGTCCGCCGAGTCGGCGGGGAGCCAGCCGACCCCGTCTCGCGCGCCCGACGCGTCTCCGGCGCGGGCTGACGGAGCGTCGAACATCCACGTTATTGTCCCCGCGCTCAACGAGGAGGAGGCCATTGGACTCGTGCTCGATGAGATCCCTGAGGAGGTAAGCCGCGTCGTCGTCGTCGACAACGGGTCGAGCGATCGAACGGCCGATGCGGCTCGTGAGCGTGGCGCGCAAGTCGCGAGCGAGCCGCACCGAGGCTACGGGCGGGCCTGTCTGGCGGGGCTTCGCGAGACCTCCGACGCGGACATCGTCGTGTTTCTTGATGCCGACCGGACCGACTATCCCGCTGAGATGGCGAAGCTCACGACGCCGATTCTCGATGGTGACGCCGACCTGGTCCTGGGTGCTCGCGCAGGTCAGGGGCGGGGCCTCAACGCTCGGCTCGGGACGCGCCTTTGTCTATGGATGATCAATCGGACCTGGGGGACCACCTATCGGGACCTCGGTCCGTTTCGGGCAGTCCGGCGATCCGCGCTCGACCGGTTGGGTATGACCGACGTCACCTGGGGCTGGACCATCGAGATGCAAGTCAAGGCCGCCGAGGCTGGTCTCCGGGTGGTTGAGGTGCCGGTGCGTCAGCGGCCACGCGTGGGTCAGTCCAAGATCTCGGGCACTGTCGCGGGAACGATCCGCGCCGGGAGTCGCATGCTGGCGACGATCTGGTTTCTCCGGCGGACGCGCGGGCGTCGGTCATACGCATGACAAGACGTAACGCCATCCTGGCGTGTGGTGCCGTGTTGCTCGCGACGCTCACCGGTGCCTCGATGTTCGACGCGAGAGTGCACAGCGTGGCGTTCGTCGGGCTGATGCTGATCGCGGGCGTGGCCTACGTCGCGGCGCTGGTGCTCGTGTCCCACGGACCGGGATCCCGAAGAGTGCTTGTCGTGTGTCTACTGCTAGGTGCGGCGTGGCGCGTAGCCCTTGTCACCTCCGCGCCTCTCGTTTCCGACGACGTCTATCGGTACGTGTGGGACGGACGGGTGCAGCAGCACGGGTTCAATCCGTACGAGACGACCCCGAACGATGCCGCCGTCCAGCATCTCCACACTGAAGTCACCCGGCGCATCGATCCCACGAGCGCGGAGCTACCGACCATCTATCCCGCCGCTGCGGAGTTGTGGTTTCGGCTAGTCACGACGCTGCACGAATCCACGACCGCCATGGTCGTGGCCGTCGTCATGTGCGACCTGCTGATCGTAGTCCTACTCTGGCGGTGGCTGGTGATGACCGGTCGGGACCCGTGGTGGGTGCTCGCCTATGCCTGGCACCCTCTGGTCGCCCTTGAAGGCTCAGGCGGCGGTCATATCGACCTCGTTGGAACGCTCCTGGTCGTCACCACCGTGTATGCGCTGGCCAATCGGTGGTTGCTCCTGGCGGCTGCGGCCCTTGCGTTGGCCGTGGCCGTCAAGTTCCTGCCGGTCGTCTTGCTGCCGCTACTTTGGCGGCGCGTGCGGCTTCGCGACGCGACCGTTGCGTCTGCTCTGGTCGGCCTGGCGTATCTGCCGTTCGTCAGCACTGGCACCCGCGCGCCGGTCGGATCGCTCGGAGCCTATGCAGAGGGCTGGCGGTTCAACGGCCCACTCTTCGAGTTCCTTGAGCCCTTCCTTAGCCCGTTTGGTGTGCTGGCGCTCGCGACCGTCGGCGGGATGGGGGTGGCGTGGCATCTCCGCCAGACGATGCGGTTCGACGACCCGCGGTCCTGGGCTTGGCCGCTGGCGGCCACGCTGTTTCTCATGCCCGCCGTCTATCCTTGGTACCTCATCTGGTTGACACCGTTCCTGTTCGTACGAGCCAATTGGCCGTTGCTGGCGTGGACGCTGACGTCCACGTTGACGTATGTCGTGTGGAGCTCGCAGCTTGCCGGCGATGGCTGGCTGCTGCCGGCGTGGGTTGTTCCTGTTGAGTATGGTATCGTCGCTGGGGTCGGGTTCTGGGTGTGGCGATCGGGAACCTCCGCCCGATCTCGGGCGTCATAAGGAAGACCGTGCGCACACCAACCTATATCGAAGACACGACGATCCTGCGTGCCCCAGCCTTCTCGCTCCTGAACACCGCCGCCGGGCCGATTGCGCTCGATCCGTCCTCCCCTAACTGGGTGGCCTCTGACGATCGGGGGGTGCGGCTGCTGGGCCAGTTCGACGGCCGCACGCCTTTTGCCGACGTGGTGAAGCACTACGCGGCGTCATCCGGCCTCGACGCGACTCGCGCCTGGTTGCACGTCGAGACCTTTGCGCGCGACGCCGTGCGGCGCGGGTTTCTCTCGACCAACGGAGCTGCGCCGGCGCCCTATCTCGGGCGCGACGCCTATCTCCAGACGGATCGCCTTCAGGAACTCTGGGTTCAGGTCAACGATTTCTGCAACCTCGCGTGCGCGCATTGTCTGGTGTCCTCAGGCCCATCGCGCGACCAAGGGCTTTCCACTCAGCGCATCCTGGACGCGATCGATCAAGGCGTCGAGCTGGGAGTGACCCGCATCTTTTTTACCGGCGGCGAACCCCTCGCCCGACCCGACATTCTCGAGTTGTGTGCCCACGTTGTCGAGCGGCACCACCAGGAGCTGGTCGTCTTGACCAACGGCACGCTGTTCAAAGGCGACCGCCTCACACGAATGACGGAGCTCGCTGTTTCGGGTGAGTTGGCATCCGACCCAGCGCTCCGTGTCCAGATCAGCCTCGATGGCTCGAGGGCCGAGGTCAACGATCCGATCCGTGGCGATGGCAGCTTTGAGCGGATCGTGGATGGAATTCGAACGGCGGTCGAGGCTGGCTTGGCGCCGACTCTGACCGCGACGATCCTGAAACACAACATCGATGATCTTGACGGCATCGTGCGTCTCGCCGCCGACCTGGGCGTTCGGAATGTGCACCTCCTCTGGCCCCACCGCCGGGGCCGAGTGTTGGAGGGGCCGTTCGGCGACCTCCCGCCGGCCGAGGCGATTCTGGCCGCCGTTCGCCGCGCACGCGTGTTAGCGCGTGAGGTCGGCGTCTCGATCGACAACGTCGAAGAGTTGCGGCTGCGCTTTGATGGCACGCCAGGAATCAAGAACGACTTGGCCGGTGCCGGCTGGAACAGCCTCTGCGTCTATACCGATGGGCGCATCTACCCATCGGCCTCGATGGCAGGCGTGCCCGAGTTGGTATGTGGCGATCTGGCGACCGAGTCCCTCGAAGTGATCTGGAAGGAAAGCACCGTCAGTCGCGACCTCAGATCCGCCTCGGTCGAGAAGAAGCCGCTCTGCCGCTCGTGCGAACTGAAGTTCCTCTGCGGGGGCGGTGACCTAGAGCACGGGTACTGGACAACCGCGACCGACGGGGGCGGGACGCGGGGCAGCTTCCTGGCGCACGATCCCTATTGCGAGCTGTATCGGGGGCTAGCCGACGACGCACTATCTGATCTGGCCCGCGACGGCCAGGCTACCGTCCAGCCACAGTCTGGGTTCGATCGGCCCGTTGTCTTTCGCGGCATGGGCGAGTACACGCTGCACGATGACGCTGCGACCGGAGCCGACCCCGCACTGGTACGGACGACACACTCGGCTTGCGTGCTGTCCGAAGAGGTCATGGAACGGTCCCGCCTGACCGTACGGGAGTTCTACGGTGGCGCCGCCGAGGTGCCAGACGTCGAGCTGTGCTGCCCGGTTCAGCCCGACGCCGAGGACCTCACCCACATTCCCAAGGAAGTCGTCGAGCGCTTCTATGGCTGCGGGAGCCCAGTGACCGCAGCCGCGCTGACAGAGGGCGAGTCGATGGTCGACCTCGGTTCGGGTGCCGGGATCGACTGCTTCATCGCGGCCAAGAAGGTCGGCGAGACCGGACACGTCTACGGGATCGACATGACCGACCAGATGTTGCAGGTCGCGCGCGAGTGCCAGCCGAAAGTCGCCGGGGCTCTTGGCTACGACTCGGTCGAGTTCTGCAGGGGCTACCTCGAGGAAATCCCGCTCGACGACGCGATCGCCGACGTGGTCACGTCAAACTGCGTGATCAACTTGTCGCCGGACAAACCCCGCGTGCTTCGCGAGATCTGGCGGGTGCTGAAAGACCATGGTCGTCTCGTGGTGGCCGACATCGTGTCAGACCGCGAGGTGCCGCCCCGGATGCGTGCCGACGGACGGCTCTGGGGAGAGTGCATCAGCGGCGCGCTCACTGAAGAAGCGTTTCTGAGTGCGCTCGAGCGGTCCGGCTTTTACGGGGTGTCGATTCTCAAGAAGACCTTTTGGCGAGAGGTCGAAGGCTGCACCTTCTCATCGGTCACCGTCAGGGGCTACAAATTCGCGAAGAAAGCCGGGTGTCAGTTCGTCGGGCAGTATGCCATCTATCTGGGGCCTCTGAAGGCAGCGGTCGACGAGGAAGGGCACTTGTTTCCGAGGGGAACCCCGGTCGAGGTTTGCACCGATACGGCGTCGAAGCTGTCGAACCCGCCGTACGCCGGGTCATTTGTGCTTGTTGAGGGCCCAACGAGCGCGCGCGATGTGACCGCGAGCGATGATTCGGACTGCGGTCCCGGCTGCTGCTGAGTTGGGTCTGGCGAGTCCGGACCGCCGCGCGCTGGGCCTCGTGTCGACACGCCGATAAACGCCGAACGCGCCGCCACCGTCCCACACTAGTGAAGCCACGTCGATTCAGACGGTGGTATCGTCTCAGCTACGATGCTCGGCCAGGTCGTTTCACATTACCGGATCCTGTCGCAGCTAGGTGCCGGAGGAATGGGCGTTGTCTATGAGGCCGAGGACACCCGGCTTGGACGACGGGTCGCCTTGAAGTTCCTTCCGGAAGCGTTCTCCAAGGACGCACAAGCCGTCTTGCGGTTTCGACGCGAGGCGCGCGCCGCCTCGGCGCTCAATCATCCGAACATCTGCTCGATCTACGACATCGGGGAACATGACGGACGGCAGTTTCTCGTAATGGAGCTGCTGGAGGGCGAGACGCTTCGCGAGCGGTTGGCGCGTGGGCCGATGAGCGCCGCCGATGTGCTCACGACCGGGAGCCAGCTTGCGGATGCGCTCGATGCCGCACACGCGAAAGGCATCGTCCATCGAGACATCAAACCCGCGAACGTCTTTCTGACGGCGCGTGGCCACGCGAAGGTGCTGGACTTCGGCCTGGCCAAGGTGTCGCCAACGGAGACTGACGATCCCCTGGAGAGTCCGACCCAGGAGGTCGACGAGCTGACGGGGCCCGGAACGGCCCTCGGTACGGTTGCGTACATGTCGCCCGAGCAGGCGCGGGGCGAGCTGGTGGATCACCGTACGGACATTTTCTCGCTCGGCGCCGTGTTGTACGAGATGGTCACGGGCCACCAGGCGTTTTCTGGCCGGTCGACGGCGGTCGTGTTCGACGCGATTCTCAATCGCATGCCGACACCGTCAGCAACGGCGAACGATTCCGTTGCTGCGGATCTGGATCGGTTCATTCACAAGGCACTCGAGAAGGACGCCGGCCTCCGCTATCAAAGCGCCGCGGACCTGAGAAGCGACCTCAAGCGACTGACCCGTGATAGCGACTCCCGGGTAACCCCACTGCCGGTTGGGGCACAATCGGCGGCGCCCATCGGTTCGGCGACTGACGTCTCGGATAGTTCGGACGCGGCGATTGCCGTCGGTCTCCTCCGGCGAAATCGTCGCGGCGTGCTGGCCGGTTCGGCGGCGGCCGTGGTGGTCCTGGCCCTCGTCGGCTACTTAATGCTCCGTGCCGTTCCGCCAGCACGGGGTGGACCGGTCCGCTCCATTGCCGTCTTGCCGTTCGAGACCATGGGAGGTGATGCAGGATGCCGAGTACCTTGGCGATGGGATCGCAGAGAGTCTGATTAACGCGCTGTCGAGAGTGCCCCAGCTGCGGGTCATCCCCAGGGGCGTCGCGTTTTCCTACAAGGGACGCGATGTCGACCCCCGTGTGCTAGGTGCGGAACTCGACGTTCAGGCGGTGATTTCTGGCCGCGTCACCCCGCGTGGCGACACTCTGGTGATCGGGGCTGACAACTCGACGTTCAGGCGGTGATTTCTGGCCGCGTCACCCCGCGTGGCGACACTCTGGTGATCGGGGCTGAGCTCACTGACGTCGAAACAGTCGCGCAACTCTGGGGCCAGCAGTATACGAGGGAGATGCCAGACGTCCCGGACTTGCAGGCTGAGATCACCCGGGACATTCTCAGAAACCTCAGGCTCGAGCTGGTGGGAGACCGGGCGGGTGGCGGGCCTCCCGCGCGGCAAGGGTTGCCACCGGGTCTCGACGACGTAGGGCGGGGGGCGTTTCCCCCGCGGGGACTCCGTCGGGATCCTGAAGGTGTCCGGTTGGTGATGCGCGGACGGTTTCACCTCAACCGCCAGTCGCCTGACGACCTGCTCCGCGCACGTGAGCTCTTTCAGAAGGCGGTCGATCTGAATGACCGCAACGCCGCGGGCTATGCCGGCTTGTCGTATGCGAACACGATGCTGGGGATGCTCGGTGCCCTGCCCGGCCAGGAGGCCTACCCGCGAGCCGAGGCGGCGGCGCTGAACGCGCTGCGCCTGGATGACTCGTTGGTCGAGGCGCACCTGGCACTCGGGATCGTCCGGGGGGTGTGGCAGTGGGACTTCGACGCCGCTGAGTCGGAAGTCGATCGAGCGATCGAGCTCGATCCCAGCCACGCCCAGCCACGGATGATCAGAGCCCTGCTGCTGAATGCACGCGGTCGAGCAGACGAGGCGCTCGCCGAGGCCCGCCTGGCCCTGGACCTCGATCCGGTGTCACCGCAGGTGAACAGCATTCTCGGCGTTCTTCTGGTCGCGGCGGGACAACCAGAGGCGGCAATCGACCAGCTCCGAGCGACGATTGAGCTGGAACCAAGGCTGTTCAAGGCGTACGTGGGTCTCGTACACGCCTATCTTGCCACTGGAAGACCGGATGAGGCGTTGGCTGCCGCCGAGGCGCTGTCCATACCGCATGCCCGGGACGCGCTCGTTGCCCTCGTGCTCGCCGCGACCGGTCGTGCGGACGAGGCACGAGAGATCGTGTCGCGGCTCGAGGTGCTGGCCGATCAGGGGCTCCCCGTGAGGATGTCCCTGGCGACCGTCTACGACCGGCTCGGTGATGTGGATCAGGCGCTGGAATGGTTGCGGCGGGCGGTGGACGTGCGCGAGCCCGCAGCGATCGAGCTCATAGCCCTGGCAGAGTTCAAGTCGCTCCGGGGACAGGCAGCCTTCGAAGCGCTCCTCGACGAGGTCGGTCTGGAGCAGTAGGCCAGCGAGCGGTCGCATCGTTCAGCCCCCAGTCGTAGTCCAGAAAACGAATCTTCACGTCGCCGGTCTGAGCCAGGCGCGATGCCGGCGACGGTCCGTAGGTTGCGATGAGGCCGAGAATCGCTCGGGACTTGGCTGAGCCCGGCGCGTCGACCAGATGCCCGTATTCGTCGACGAAGTCCTCGCCGTACCAATCGAGCAGGCTCGACACTTCTAGGGCGCCGTCTTCGACCTGCAGCCCGTGGTCGCTGGCAAGGAAGTCGCGCGCGGCGAGCACGAGCTGACGGTCCAGCCTCTTTGCCACGTACGGTTCGGCGCGAAGCGGCGGACAGCTCACGGCGGCGCAATTGACCGCAAAGTGAATCCGCGGTTCGTCGTAGAGCACCCGCAATGTGCCGTGCTCGATCTCGTCGAGTGTCATTGCCTCGCCCGCGGCTGGCCAACGAAGATCGGTCCAGACGCCGCTAATCTGCTTGACGCTGTTGCGCGGCGCGAAACGCAGAAAGCTGAGCCATCCGCCATCGACGGGGTAGTTGTCAACAACGGCTTGGAGCGTGAAGACGTTGTAGGCGTTGATCCAATACGCGATCTGCTCGTCGTCCGTCCAGGCGTCGAAGTCAGGACCCTCCACCCGACCGATCTCCGCAACCACCGCGTCGAGCGCCGCGCGTTGTTGCTGCAGCCCTGTGTAGTCCACACGGGTCCCGACGACGTGACGGCGCAACACCTGGGCTAGCGAGCGATACGAGTGGTCGAAGGCTCCAGGAGTCGGCCGCTCGAGGTTCGAGTTCAGTGCGGCCGAGGCAGCCAGGAACGCGACCGCGGTCGTGAGCACTAACGCGCGCGACGTTTTCATACGCTTCTTAGACTGGCATCGGCTCTTACCGGATTCAAGGTTGCCGATGACGAATCTGTGGCTCGTCCCGGTCAAATGACAGAATTCGGCCTTCTTGAGCTGCCCATTCCCGGTCCGGAATGCCCACTCACCCCCCGGATCTGCCCGTCCGTTGAAAGTTCCGCGACACGTCCTCATACGACGCTATCCTAATGTCGATAAAGAACTTGAGTCTGGAGACGCTATGCACAAACCAGTGAAGTACGTCGAGAAGGGGCTGTCATACGCAGCCAATGGAGCCTGGTTCTTCTACGATGCGTGGAACAAGTTTGCTGAGAAGCCGTCGTTCACACCCTCGTGGTCGGACAAGCCGCTGCTGAAGTCCCACGAGAAGGTCAAGCCGACGCTGGGCTGGCCGCGGGAGACCGATTCACTGTGTCCGAAGTGTGTGCGCGAGGCGCGCCAGGCCATCCTCGACGGCAAGAAGGACTACAAGGACTTGCTGCACGAGAAAGTGGGAGAGATCAAGGCTGAGATCATCGAGCGTGATGGACAGATCATGATGGTCAAGGACTGTCCGATTCACGGCCATTACGAGGACGTGATGGCGATGGACACCGAGTTCTTCAAACATCTCGAGGAGACGTTCCCCGGCAGCGACATCAAGGCCCATAACGACGAGAAGCTGCATAACCATGGCAGCAGTACGATCAAGTACGGCCGTGGATCGGTGCTCACGATCGACCTCACCAATCGCTGCAACATGATGTGCGACCCGTGCTTCATGGATGCCAACCAGGTTGGGTTCGTCCATGAGCTTTCGTGGGAGGACATCCAGACGCTCCTCGACAACGCGATCTCCATCAAACCGCGAAGGCAGATGTCGGTGCAGTTCTCGGGCGGCGAGCCCACGATGTCGCCCTACTTCCTCGATGCGGTCCGCTACGCGCGAAAGGTCGGCTACAACAGCGTGCAGGCGGCGACCAATGGGATCGAGTTTGCGAAGAGTCTCGACTTCGCGAAGGCCGCGGCAGACGCCGGATTGCGCTATGCGTATCTCCAGTTCGACGGGGTCGGGAATGCGGCCAACTCCCATCGGCTGGTCGGTAATCTGTTCGATGTGAAGCTGCAGGCGATCGAGCATCTGCATACGGCGGGTGTCGACATCGTGCCTGTTATCACGATTCTCAACGGGATCAACAACGAGCAGGTCGGACGGGTCGTCCAGTTTGCATTGGACAACCCGAAGAAGATCAGCTTCCTGTCGTTCCAGCCGGTTTCGTTCACCGGCCGCGACGAGGAAATCACCGACGAGCGGCGCCACGCGCAGCGGTATACCCTGTCGCATCTCGCGCACGACGTGAAGAATCAGACCGGTATCGGTGAGCCCGCCCGCGACTGGTTCCCGATCTCGTTCATGGGCACCTTCACCGATTGGGCCGACCTGGTCCATGGTCCGAGTGAGGATTGGGGCCAGCTCAACTGCGGATGCCATCCCAACTGCGGAGTCGGCATGGCCGTCATGATCGATAAGGAAACCAAGGAGGCGGTGCCGTTTACCGCGTTCGTCAAAGGCGAGCGTCTGGCCAAGGACATCGCCAGGGTCAACGACGCCGCGCGTGGGCGGTTCTCGTCAGTTGTCGGGATGGCGCTGGCGCTGATGCGTAACTACGATCCGTTCCAGGCACCGACGCATTTCAAGCTGGCCGACCTGATGAAGAAGTTCGACAAAACCTTCGGTGCGACCGGCCACGACTACGGCAAGGTGTCTGGCGAGCGAACCGAGGACGACATCGCGAAGCGTCGGTCCGATCGGTGGAACTTCCTCTTCGTCGCCGGCATGTGGTTCCAGGACCTGTTCAATTACGACTTCCGCCGAACCGAGCGATGCATCATCCCGTATGCGACCCAGGAAGGCGAGATCTCGTTCTGTGCCTACAACACCGGGATCGGGTGGCGAAACATCATCGAGAAGATGCACATGACGGCGACCCTGACCCAGTGGTACGAGGAGCATGGCCGTCACGAGATCTTCGCGGGCGGGAAAGACGTGGCTCTCGGGACGACCGACCATGGGCTTGTTCTTGACCCCGAAGCGGTCGCTGCAGGCGCGCAGACCGATCTCGATGAGCAAGGGATTGCGAAGAACGCCAGGCAGGAAAAGCTCGCAGCGCGAAAAGCCGCCAAGAACGGCAATGGCAATGGAAATGGCAATGGCAACGGTGCGAGTGACGAGAAGGACGAACGCTATCATCAGCAGATGGCGCAGATGTACAGGCAGCACGTGTTGAAGGAGGAAGCTCAGGACGTGATGCAGATTCAAGGGCTGAAGGGGTCGAGCAGTAAGGAGCCGGCCGGCATCAGCTAGTCATCGCTGGGAAAACGGCGACAGGATCGCCCCAGGTCCCGAGCCTGGAGCAGAGCAGCAGAGGCCGCGCGGTCGATCCGATCGCGCGGCCTTTTTTCTGTACGCGACCGCGCAGGCTGACCCAGCGTGCAGGTTGCGTGGGCGGAGCCCAGACCGGAGAGGTATCGCCGATGTCCTATGTCGACTGGAAGATCACCACAATGCGGCTTGCGACCTGCAGCTGCGATTACGGTTGTCCCTGTGAGTTCAACGCTCTACCCAGCCGGGTTCCGTGCGAGGGTGTGGAAGCCATGGAGATTGTGAGGGGGCACTTCGGCGACGTGACACTGGATGCCCTTCGGGTCGCGGGCGCGTATCGATGGCCTGGCCCGGTTCACGAAGGCCAGGGCACGTACCAGATCGTCATCGACGACCGAGCGTCCGAGGCGCAGCGTGAGGCGCTCATGACGATTCTCTCAGGAGAGGAGCAGGAGCCCACCACGGCCTTCAACATTTATGGATCGACTATCGCGCACGAACCCGATGCGCTGTTTGCGCCTGTTACGTTCGAGATGGATTTCGAGGAATTGACCGGTCGCGTCGAGGTCCAGGGGGTGCTCGAGGCCACCCTGGAGCCGATCCGGAATCCCATGACCGGCAATGTCCATCGCGCCGTGATCAAGCTGCCAAACGGGTTCGAGTTCCGGGAAGCCGAGATGGCGAGCAGCACCTTCCGCTCCACAAGCGTCCTCGACCAGTCGCACGCCGGCTGTTACGGGTTCCTGACGGTCGTTACCTATGGGCCGTATGGGGTGGTGGAGGAGGAGAGAGCTATCCGGAGGTGAGGAACTCTTAGGAGGCAGGAGGCCTATCCCCCCCGGGTATGCATCTCGAGGTGGGGCTGTTTCTGCAGGGTCTCGAGGGGGACGAGCGGCGCCCGTTGCGCGGTCTCGAGTCTGGCCTCGGCCCCACGATCGGTGCGCTTGGACCAGGTCTTCGCGATCAATTCTGTCAGCGTGGCGGCCGAGGCTCCCGACCGCAGGGGGGCGCGAAGGTCGGTTCCTGACGCGGCGTACAGGCACATGTACCACAACCCGTCCGCCGTCAGGCGACTGCGGTCACAGAGGCTGCAGAACGGTGCAGTGGTCGAAGAAATGACGCCGAAGGTCATACCGTCCGGGAGGCGGAATCTGTCCGCCGGGGCCGACGTTTGTTCCTCCACCGCCGTGACGGGCCCATAATGGGCCTCGACGACCGAGAGGATCTCTTGACGCGAGACCACATCGTCGACCGACCAGCGGGTTGCCCCGCCGACATCCATGTATTCGATGAAGCGCACCTCGGCGCGCAGGGTGCGTCCGTGCTCGAGCAGGTCGATGATCTCGTCGTTGTTGACGCCCCGAATGACGACGGTGTCGATCTTCACACTATCGAAGCCCGCTCCGGCCGCCCGATCGAGTCCACGTAGGACGGCGTCAAGCTCATCGAAACGAGTCAAGTGCTGAAACCGTTCGGCCTGCAGTGTGTCCAGGCTCACGGTGATGCGGTGGAGTCCCGCCGCGCGCAGGCGGTCGGCCTGGTCCGCCAGCAAGATACCGTTTGTCGTGAGGGCCAGGTCCGTGATCCGAGGCTTGGCCGCCAAGGGGGCAATCAGCTCATCGAGGTCTTTTCGCAGCAACGGTTCGCCGCCCGTAATGCGGATGCGATCGATGCCCAGGTCCGCGAACAGGTCCACGAGTCGGCTCGTCTCCTCGAACGTGAGGATGTCTTTTCGGGGCAGCCAGACGTAGTCCGCTTCCGGCATGCAGTACTGACAGCGCAAGTTGCAGCGGTCGGTGACCGATAGCCGGAGGCTTCGGAGCGGGCGACCAACGGTGTCGTTGAGCGGAGCGCCACCCATAACCCGTTGATTATGACCCATCTATCGTTCGTCGGCGCACCGGGACCCACGGGTATAATCCTTCGGTGCTTCGCCCATATCGGTCGATTCTTCCGGAGGTTGCGTCGACAGCGTTTGTCGACGAGAGTGCCCACGTCATCGGGGATGTCGTGGTTGGCGAGGACAGTAGCGTGTGGATGAATGCGGTTCTCCGTGGGGACGTGAACCGGATCCGTGTCGGGCACCGCACGAACGTCCAGGACGGCTGCATTGTCCACGTGATGAGCAGGACGCATCCCACGACGCTTGGCGACGATGTGACAGTGGGCCACGGCGCCGTTCTGCACGGATGTTCGGTACACGACCGGTGTCTGGTTGCCATGGGGGCGATCGTGCTCAACGGTGCATTGATCGGGACGGAATCAATTGTCGCCGCCGGGGCGCTTGTCGTCGAAGGGATGACGATTCCGCCCAGGTCTCTGGTAGTGGGCAGCCCAGCCCGGGTGCGCCGCAATCTAACCGAGGACGAAGTCACGTCGATTCAGCGGTATGCCGACCACTACGTTCAGTACAAGAACGAGTACTTGTCGTCATGATCGCCGCGGTTCGAGGCACCCATGACATTCTCCCTGGCGAGGTCGAGCGCTGGCAGCGTCTCGAAGGCGTTGCGCGAGACGTGTGTCGGCGCTATGCCTACGCGGAGATTCGGACCCCGGTCATCGAGCGAGAGGAGCTCTTCGCCAAGGGCACGGGTGAAACGACCGACATCGTCCAGAAGGAGATGTACACGTTTACCGACAAGGGGGGCGAGCGGGTCACGCTTCGCCCGGAGGCCACCCCCAGCATGGTCCGTGCGTTTGTCGAGCACGCGCTTGAACAGGCCATGCCGACCCCGAGGTTGTACAGCCTAGGGCCGATGTTTCGGTACGAGCGTCCGCAGAAGGGCCGCTATCGACAGTTTCACCAGCTGGATGTCGAAGCGTTTGGCGTGGCAGCACCAGCGCTGGACGCCGAGATCATCGAGATGGCGGCATGTTTCGTACGTGAGCTTGGAATCACGGACGCCGAGCTACACCTGAACTCGGTCGGCTGCCCCGCGTGCCGCGGCGGCTTTAGCGACGCGCTGATGGCTGCGCTCAGTGGTCGTGTATCCGAGCTTTGCGCCGACTGCCAGCGACGCGCAACGACAAACCCGCTGCGCATTTTCGATTGCAAGGTGCCGGCCGACCAGCCGATCATCGATTCGCTCCCGCACTCTGAAGACTATCTGTGCCCGGCGTGCCGAGACCACTTCGACGGTGTCAAGCGCGGCCTGGATGCCTATGCGCTCGCATACGACGTCTCACATCGCCTCGTGCGTGGGCTCGACTACTACACGCGGACGACCTTCGAGATCTTCGTCCAGGGCATCGGCGCTCAGAATGCGCTTCTCGGTGGGGGACGATACGACAACCTGGTCAAGCAGCTGGGTGGACCGGACCGTGCTGGCATCGGGTTCGCCGCTGGGCTCGAGCGACTGGTGCTGGCCATGCCGCCCGATGCCGAGACAAGCGTGGGCGTCGACGCGTTCGTCGTGGCCATCGGCGACGACCCGAGCGTGCAGGCCGAGGCCCACGTCCTCGCCCGAGATCTTCGTGGCGCCGGTTTCAGCGTTCAAGTCGACCACGAGGCCCGCTCGCCACGTGCCCAGATGAAGCGCGCTGACCGGGTGCAGGCCGCTCGGGTGGTGATCATCGGAGAGGACGAGCTCAAGCGCGACATGGTGACCCTAAAGGACATGGCAACCGGACAGCAGCACGAGGTGCCACGGGTGGAGTTGGCGTCACGATTGACACAGGCCCCCGCCGGATAAGGCCCAACGGTTTGGAGACGACAACAACGTGTCAGATGAAGAGCTAGAAGTCGCTCGCACACACACGTGTGGTGAGCTGCGGCCGGAAGATGTGGGGTCCGAGGCCACGCTGCTCGGGTGGGTGCACAAGATTCGCGATCTGGGGTCACTCATTTTCGTTGATGTTCGGGACCGTCACGGGCTGACCCAGGTCGTGGCGCGTGAGAACGACGAAGTGCTCGATGTCATCAAGAGCCTGCGTCCGGAGTATGTCGTGTGCGTGCGCGGGGCGGTTGAGCGGCGCTCGGCCGAGACGCTCAACACCAAAATTGCGACGGGTGAGGTCGAGGTGGCGGCGCGGGAGGTCCAGGTCTTAAATACGGCGCTGACTCCGCCGTTTCAGATCGATGAGGAGACTCAGGTCTCGGAGGAAGTACGGCTGCGTTATCGGTATCTCGATCTGCGCCGCCAGCGGATGCGGGACAACATCGGCTTGCGCCACCGTGTGTGTCTAGCCGCTCGCACGAGCCTCGATCGGGAGGGCTTCTGGGAGATCGAAACTCCGATGCTCACGAAGTCGACTCCGGAGGGGGCGCGCGACTATCTGGTTCCGAGCCGCGTCCATGCGGGTCAATTCTTTGCGCTGCCGCAGTCGCCGCAGATCTTTAAACAGATCCTGATGATCTCCGGCATGGATCGGTACTTCCAAATCGTGCGCTGCTTCCGAGACGAGGATTTGCGTGCCGATCGTCAGCCGGAATTCACGCAGATTGACGTGGAGATGTCGTTCGCAACGCCGGACCTCGTGTTCGAGGTCGTCGAGCATCTGATGCATGACATCTGTGAGCAGGCTGGACGTTCGATCGAGGCGCCGTTCGACCGGATGTCCTACGACGACGCGATTGCTCGATACGGCACCGACAAACCCGACCTACGGTGCTCGCTCGAGATTCAGGACGTGTCGGCGGTATTTGCCGAGGCGTCGTTCAAGGTGTTCCGAGCCCTCGTGGCCGGCGGCGGCGTCGTGCGCGCGCTGGTCGTCCCGGCTGGCGGTCGATACGCACGGCACAAGATCGACCAACTCGTCGACGAAGCGATTGCGATGGGCGCGAAAGGGCTCGTCTGGGTGAGGCGCTCGACGGATGGGGCGGTGCAGAGCTCGATTCTCAAGGCGGCGGGCGAGGCCACCCTCGCGCACACCCTCGAAGCGGTGGATGCCGGGCCGGATGATCTGGTCTTATTGTCAGCCGGCTCGAGCGCCGAGGCGTCTGGCATTCTGGGCCAGCTCCGCCTCTCGATCGCGCAACGCGAGAACCTAATCGATGACACGACGTTCAAGTTCCTTTGGGTCGTCGACTTCCCACTAATGGACTGGAGTGAGACCGAGCAGCGCTTCGTGTCGATGCATCACCCCTTCACCTCGCCGCATGCCGAGGACCTCGATCGTTTGGAGTCGGCACCGGGTGAAGTCCGCGCGCGGGCCTACGACCTCGTGCTCAACGGAACAGAGATCGGCGGCGGGAGTATCCGAATCCACGATCCAGCGTTGCAGCAGCGGGTCTTCCGCTTGCTCAAGATTGCCGACGAGGAGGCGCAGCTGCGGTTCGGGTTCTTCCTCGAGGCGCTCAAGCACGGAACGCCGCCGCATGGCGGAATCGCGCTGGGCCTCGATCGGATTGTGGCGATCCTCGCAGGTGAGC
Organism: Vicinamibacterales bacterium; assembly: GCA_965216615.1. Taxonomy (GTDB): domain Bacteria; phylum Acidobacteriota; class Vicinamibacteria; order Vicinamibacterales; family UBA8438; genus CAUZIB01. The sequence continues at coordinate 24,405 of CBDCGH010000017.1, forward strand.
CTTCGATTCGGGATGTCATCGCCTTCCCCAAGACCGCGAACGCGGTCGACTTGATGGCCGGCGCACCATCTGAAGTCGATCGCCGACAACTGCGGGAGCTGCACCTCGTTGGCCGAACCAGTGAGTCGTAACCCCACCTCCCGCCCGCCCGCGCCGTCTGCCGGCCGCGCCGGTGTCCACGTGGGCCGACTTGACCTCGCCGTGGGGGCGTGCTTACATTCCAAATAACCACGGAGACGCATTCATCACCACGCCTTCCTTTGCGAAGATCCCGCTTCCTGACGAAGGGGTCGAAACGCTCTTCGGCTCCTACGATGAGCATCTAAAGACGCTCGAGAACCTGTTTGGCGTGCAGATCCGTACCGAGGGACAGGAGCTGCTCGTCACCGGAGACCCGGCGAAGCTGACGGTCATCGAGTCGATTGTGAGCCAGCTCGTCGGATTGATCAGAGACGGTCATGTCTTGTCCAAGGGCGACGTCAAGCGCGCGGCCCAGCTCGTCGCAGACGACGCCTCGGTCGATCTTCGAGAGTTTCTCGGCAAGGGCCCGGTTCAGGCATCGAGCAAGCGGCAGGTCAAGCCGAAGAGCGTGAACCAGCGGCGGTATCTCGACGCCATCGAGAATCACGACCTGGTGTTCGGCGTGGGTCCAGCTGGTACGGGGAAGACCTACCTGGCCATGGCCGAGGCCGTGGCATTCCTCACGTCCAAGCGCGTCAGTCGAATCATTCTGGCGCGCCCCGCTGTCGAGGCCGGCGAGAAGCTCGGTTTCTTGCCAGGCGACCTTCAGGAGAAGATCAATCCCTATCTTCGCCCACTCTACGACGCGCTCTATGACATGCTCGACGGCGAGCGCGTGCACCGGCTGCTCGATCGCGGCGTGATTGAGATCGCCCCTTTGGCGTTCATGCGGGGCCGCACCCTGAACGACGCCTTTGTCATTTTGGATGAAGCGCAGAACACGACGCCGGAGCAGATGAAAATGTTCCTGACCCGACTAGGCTTCGGCTCCAAGGCGGTGGTCACGGGAGACATCACGCAAATAGACTTGCCGGCGAGCCGTGATTCGGGCCTCGTCGAGGCCATTGGCATCGTGCGTGCTATTGACGGGGTCGAGCTCGTTCGGTTCGACGAGCGCGATGTCGTGCGTCATCCGCTGGTCCAGGCGATCGTCAAAGCCTACGAGGCCCGTTCCCAGAGCAAGAGTACGTCCAGCCGGACATGACCGACGACCCGGACAGGCCTTTCCCTTCTCCTCGATTCTGGCGGCGAGCACCATGACCGTAACCGGCGCGCTGCGCGTGGCGGTGACCGATGGGCGCGGCCGCAAGCTTGGTCGGCCCGGCCTGACGAAGTGGCTGCGCGACGTCGCGCCACACGCCGCCAGGGGTGAGCTCGTGGTAGCGCTGGTTTCCGATGCCACCATGCGTCGACTCAATCGCGACTTCCGTGGGGTGGACCGCGCGACCGATGTGCTGTCGTTTCCGGCCGAGCCTCAGCGCCGCCGACTCGAGCCCCTTTGGCTCGGCGATGTTGTGATCGCGAAGGGCGTAGCCGGCCGACAGGCCAGACGGGTCGGGCACTCGATCGAGGACGAGGTACGCCGGTTGGCGCTCCACGGCCTACTCCATGTCCTCGGGTACGACCACGAGCGCGACGACGGCCAGATGGCACGCGTCGAGCGCCGGCTGCTGCGTAAGGGCGGAATCGAAGTATGTCGGGCCTAACACCGCTGGTTCTGTTCCTGCTGGCGTGCTCGATGGCGTACGTCGGCGCGACCCAGGTTGCGTTCAGTGCGTTAATGCGCCTGCCGCTCAGGTTGAGCGCAGAGCGTGGGGAGCGGCCGGAGCGGGTCGGCACGCTCGGGTACTATCTCGACGATCCACTACGGCTCTTCATGCCGGCACGGATCGTTCAGGCACTCGCGGTGGCGCTCCTCACGGCGGTGGTCGGCGTCGAGTTCGGTCCGCCAACCGCCGCCAGCGTTGGACCGATCATTGGCGGGATCGGTCTCTCGGTCATCGTCTTTGGCCACGTCGTTCCGCTCCTGGTCGTCCGGCGAGACCCGGAGCGCGCGCTGGAACTCTTGCTCCCGTCGTTTCGAGTGGTGACACGACTGCTGTCCCCCTTGACGGGCCCCCTTCTGGTCTTGCTGAGCGGCGCCGGTCGAGACCGGTCCGACGCATCACCGCAGGCGACGGTGGCGTCAGGACCGAACGGTGATCCGCCGGACGACTCGGCCGAGACGGAAGACCGCGAGGAACGGGAGCTGTTGCACTCGGTTGTCGAGTTCGGCGACACGCTTGTGCGTGAGGTCATGACGCCGCGCCCGGACATCGTGGCCGTCAAGTCCAGTGCGACCCTAGTCGACTTGCGGGCGGTATTCGCGGAGCAGCAGTACTCCCGCATTCCGGTCTATCGGGACAGTCTCGACGACGTGCTCGGCTTTGTGTTCGTTAAGGATCTTGTGACGGTCAGCGGTCAGCCGGATGACCGCATCATCGAGAAGCTGATGCGCCCCGCGTACGTCGTGCCAGAATCCAAACGCGTTGCGGAACTGCTCAAGGAGTTTCAGAAGAAGCAGGTGCAGAGTGCGATCGTACACGACGAGTACGGTGGCACGGCCGGCCTGGTGACGATTGAGGACCTACTCGAGGAGATTGTTGGGGAGATCCGCGATGAGTACGACGAGGAGTCCGAGCCGATCGTGGATGAGGGCGACGGCAGTTTCGTCTTCGGCGGTACGGTCGGCGTGGACGATGTGTCGGGTCGCCTCGAGGTCGAGATCGAGCGACAGGGATTTGAAACGGTCGGCGGTTACCTGCTCTCGCGATTTGGACGAGTGCCGCGGGTCGGCGAAACATTGACCGTGGATGGGTTGCAGATCGAGATCCTGGAGGCGGAGCGCCGACGGGTCCAGCGTGTCCGCATGCGGCGCGAGGACGAGTCGGCTAGCCCTTTGTAGGGCCACTGGACCATGCGAGCCGGATTCGTTTCTCTGATCGGACGTCCAAACGCCGGCAAGTCGACGTTGATGAACCGGCTCGTCGGCGCGAAGCTCGCAATCGTCTCCGACAAGCCGCAAACCACACGCAACCGGATCGTAGCGGTCAAGAATCTGCGCGGCGACGTGCCGGGACAGATCGTCTTTGTCGATACGCCCGGCATCCACCGGCCGCTCCACCGCATGAATGTGCGAATGGTCGATGCGGCGCTGGAGACCATTGGCCAGGTCGACGTACTCGTTGTTGTGTCGGACGCATCTACGAAGACCGGGAGCGGCGATCGCTACGTCCTGACGCTGATCGACCGGGTCACGATACCCGTGGTGCTCGTCCTGAACAAGATCGATCTCGTCGCCAAGAACCGGCTCCTTCCGCTCATCGATTGGTACCGGCAGCAGCGAGACTTTGCCGCGATCGTTCCGGTGTCTGCCCTGACCGGAGACGGTGGGGAGGATCTCGAGGCGACCATCGTGGAGCGGCTTCCGGAGGGCCACGCGCTGTATCCAGAGGACTACCTGACGGACCAGCCCGAGCGGGTCCTGGCCGCCGAGGCCGTGAGGGAGAAGCTGCTCCATCACACCCACGCCGAGTTGCCCTTCTCGACGGCCGTGGTCGTCGACCGGTTCGAGGAGCCCAGCGACACTTCGGTGATGCGTGTCTACTGCTCGATCTTGGTGGAGCGTGAATCCCAGAAGGCCATCGTCATCGGCCGCCGCGGATCGCTCATCAAGCAGATTGGGACCGAGGCCCGACATGACCTCGAGGCGTTCTTCTCGACCAAGGTCTTCCTCGACTTGCACGTGCGGGTGCGTCCGGGATGGCGAGAGGACGAGCGGGTGCTTGGTCAGTTGGGTATTGGTCGCTGAGTATCGGGCGTCAGCTGAAGACGCCTGTGGTAAACTAGTCCGTTCTAGGTTTGAACCAAGTGGGACAACGATCGCGCCGCAACAGATTTAACGCCGCAGTCGGGTCGCTCGACGACCTTGCGGGTTACCGCTATGCAGAGTCATCGCAGAATCGACGTGCTCTTCGATTCGGTCAAGCGACTGCAGCGGATTGGTGCGACTGCGAACCTGCTCAATCTACTGCAGAAGCAGCATCCCGCGGTTCTCGCTGACGTCTTCGGCGAGCTTCCCGATCGCGAGCGGCGATCGGTCTTCAATACGCTCCTCGGCCAGAACGCCCGTCTTGCGATGGCGGCTCTGAGCGAGCTCGATCCCGACGTGGGAGCTCAACTCCTCGTCGATCATCCGGCCGAGGAGCTGGCCCGCGTGTTTCAAGAGGTTCCGTCCGATGATGCGGCTGCAGTGATCGATTCGCTGCCCGAAGAGCTGTCAGCGTCGGTGCTGGAGCTGATGCGGCGCAAGGACTCCGATCAGGTACAGCACCTGCTCGAGTACGCCGACCAGACGGCGGGCCGCATCATGAACCCCGAGGTCTTCGCCCTGTCGGAGGGGATGACGGCCGGCGAGGCGATTGCTGCACTCCAGACATCTCGCGACGTCGAGATGGTCTTCTATCTCTACGTGGTCGACGACCGCCGGCACTTGGTAGGCGTGATCTCCCTGCGTCGGTTGCTCCTCGTGTCGCCGGAGACGCCGCTTAACCGGATCATGACGACCGACCTCACGAGCGCGCGCGTTGACACCGACCAGGAGGAGGCCGCGCAGCTCGTGGCATCCTACAACCTGCTGGCGATTCCGGTTGTCGACCACGAGAACAAGTTGGTTGGGATCATTACGGTCGACGATGTTATCGATGTCATCAAGGACGAGGCCACCGAAGACATCTATCGCATGGCGGGCGTATCCAGCGACGAGCATGTGTTCACGCCGGCTGGCGAGGCGCTGCGCAAGCGGCTCCCGTGGTTGGGCATCAACCTCGCAACGGCTACTCTCGCGGCATTCGTGGTACGGCTGTTCCAGTCGACCATCGACCAGGTTGTCGCCCTCGCCGCGTTCATGACGATCGTGGCCAGCATGGGCGGCAACGCCGCCACGCAGACGCTGACCGTCATCGTTCGAGGCATTGCCTTGGGCGAGTTGACGTGGGGCAATTCACGGCGGGCCTTGTTCAAGGAAGCAGTAGTGGGTCTTGGAAACGGCGTACTGCTCGGTATCGTTGGGGCTGGGGTGGCGTGGTGGGTCGTGGGGAACCCGTACTTTGGCGGCATTCTGGCATTGGCCATGGTGATCAACCTGCTTGTGGCTGCCGTCGCCGCGACGTTGATTCCGATTGCGCTGCGCGCGCTCAAGGTCGATCCGGCGCTGGCGTCGTCGGTGTTCATCACGACGCTCACCGACGTGTTCGGGTTCTTCGCCTTTCTCGGTCTCGCGACGTTCTTTCTCGACTACCTGGTCTAAGGCCAGGGGATCCCTGGAGCTTTTGGGGCCGAGCTTCGCTAGAATATGGCGGGGCTCGCGCCCGACGATGCCGCAGTACAAGGCCGATGCGCTGATTCTGCGCACCTACAAGCTCGGCGAAGCAGATCGCATCGTCGTGTTCCTGACCAGCGACCGAGGCAAGCGCCGCGGCGTGGCGAACGGGGCGCGTCGGCCGCGTTCGCGCTTCGGTGGCGGTCTCGAGCCTTTCACGCTCGCCCGGCTGGCGTATGTCGAGCGGGAGCACCGGGAACTCGTACGGCTGTCTTACGTCGAGCCGGTGATGTCGCCGCTTGTGGGGATGAACGCTGAAGTGCTGGGTCACGCGGGTTACTTCGCTGAGCTCGTCGACGAATGGGCGCTCGAGGGTGATCCAAATGATCGGTTGTATCGACTCGGGGCATCGGTGGCTGCCGCGCTGTCGACCGGGATGCCGGTCGAACGCGTAGCCCGCTATTTCGAGTACTGGCTATTGCGCTTGCAGGGAGTGTATCCGTCGATCTTCGCGTGTCAGCTCTGCAGAGGCGCGCTGGACACCGGAGGGGCGGTCATGCTGCCCGACACCGCGGGGTTCGTGTGCCCGCGTTGTGCGCCGGGTGACCAGGGCGTCGACCTGTCCTCCGGTGCGCTCACGTTTCTGCGTGCCGCGGCGACACGTCCGCCCGAGAGCGTCGCCGAGCTTGCGTATGCCCCGAGAACCGCACAGCAGCTCGCGCGCGTGCATCAACGCCTGATCACCACCCACCTCGAGAAAGAGCTCAGGTCGGCGCGCGTGCTCAGAGATCTCGGGGTCGCGACACCAGGGTCGGCGCACATGGAGCCGGGAGCCTCATGACGTTCCAGGACCTCATCCTGGCGTTTTCGCGGTTCTGGTCGTCCCAAGGATGCTTGCTCCATCAGCCCATGGATGTCGAGGTCGGGGCGGGAACGATGCATCCGGAGACGTTTCTCCGCGTGCTTGGCCCTCGGCATTGGAACGTGGCCTACGTGCAGCCGTCCCGTCGCCCAGCCGACGGCCGATTCGGCGAGAATCCCAACCGTTTGCTCAAACACCACCAGTTTCAAGTCATTCTCAAGCCGTCGCCGGATCGTGCGCAGCGCCTGTACCTCGACAGCCTCGAGGCATGCGGCATCGATCCGGCTCGGCACGATATCCGGTTCGAGGAGGACAACTGGGAGTCCCCCACGCTGGGAGCATGGGGCATCGGATGGCAGGTGCTGCTGGACGGACTGGAGATCACACAATTCACCTACTTCCAGCAGGCCGGCGGGCTCGATCTCTCGCCGATCTCGGTCGAGCTGACGTACGGCCTCGAGCGTATTGCCATGCATTTGCAGGGCAAGGACAACGTGTACGATCTCGACTGGTCACCGGGCGTCACGTATGGAGAGGTACGGCACCGCGAGGAGGTGGAGCAGTCGAAGTATGTGTTCGGGCAGGTCGATATTCCCGGCGCAGAGTTTGGCCGGGTGCATCGAGGCTTGTTCGATGAGTACTACGCGCTGTCCGAGAAGCTCCTCGCCTCCGACGTCGTCTTTCCCGCGCTGGATTATTGCCTGAAGTGTTCTCACGTGTTCAACGTGCTTGACGCGAGCGGCAGCATTGGCGTCACGGAACGCACGGCGTACATCTTGAAGGTCCGAAAACTAGCAGTTGCCATTGCACAGGCGTATGTCGGCCAAGACAGCAACGCGTGAGTTGCTCATCGAGATCGGTTGCGAGGAGATGCCGGCCAGCTGGCTGCTGTCGCTGACCCGCCAGTTCAGCGAGCGTATCAGCGCCCAGCTCGATGACGCCCGACTGGTTTGGGACGCTCCCGTGCTGGCGTTCAGTACGCCGCGGCGGCTGGGTGTGCGCGTCGCGCACGTGGCCGGCCGGCAGGCCGACCGTGAAGAGCACGTGACCGGCCCTCCCGTGTCAGCCGCGTTTGACGACGCTGGTCAGCCAACCGCTGCCGCACTCGGGTTCGCGCGAAAGCAGGGAGTGGACGTCAAACAGCTCAGCCGCGTGGAGACGCCGAAGGGCGAGTATCTCTCCTATCGACACACTGAGCGGGGCGCCACGGCGCGATCGGTGCTCGGTGGCGTCCTCGCGGCCTCCCTCCGTGCCCTGAGTTTCCCCAAGCAGATGAACTGGGATGCCCGAATCGATGACGGTCACGGCGAGTTCCTATTCGGGCGGCCGATTCGCTGGATCGTCTTCCTGCACGGCAGCTCCGTCGTGCCGTTCGTCATCACCCGCGCCGCCGCCGCAGCTTCGGACGGCGTGGCGCCGGTCTCGTCGGGCGCGGTGACATTTGGTCACCGCTTCTTCAGCCGCAAGGGCCGACCGGGGCGTCCGATTCGAGTGCGCTCGTTCGCGGATTACCAGAAGAGTCTCGCTGCAAGCTTCGTGCTGATCGACCGCGAATCGCGACGTTCGCGGATCGAGACGAAACTCGCGGCCTGTGCTCGAAAGGTGGGGGGCCAGGTGGCCCTCACGGAGGGGCAGAGCTCGTTGCTCGACGAGGTGCCCGACCTCGTCGAGTATCCCTCGGTCGTGACGGGAACGTTTCCCCGCGAGTTCTTGAGCCTTCCGGACGAAGTGTTGAAGACCACGATGATTCACCACCAGCACTATTTTCCGGTGGTCGGTCGACGCGGTGCGCTCAAGCCCCACTTCCTTGCCGTCACCAACACGCCGCGCGACAGCGTGGCGCGCATCGCCCGAAACGCAGAGCGGGTGCTGGTCGCGCGGCTGCGCGACGCCCAATTCTTCTGGGACGCCGATCGGCAGCACCGCCTCGAAGACCGTCTGCCGCGCCTCGAGACCTTGCGGTTTCACCAGCAGCTCGGGAGCTACGGCCAGAAGGCGCAGCGAGTGAGCCGCCTGGCCGAACGAATTGCCCGCGACGTGCTGAGTGCCGATGCGTCGACGGCTACCGATGCCGGCCGCGCCGGTCTGCTCTGCAAGACCGACTTGGCGACCGACATGGTTGGGGAGTTTCCCGAGCTGCAGGGCGCCATGGGCGGTGTGTATGCGCGAGAGGAAGGCGAGCGCGAGGGCGTGTGGAGGGCCGTCTACCATCACTATTTGCCGGTCGGCATCAGAGCCGATGATCCGCCGGCACGAAGCGACCTGGACGGCGCCGCCCTGAGCTGGGCCGCGGTGTCGCTGGCCGACAAGCTTGACACCGTCGTCGGCCTCTTCCAGGTGGGCGAGAAGCCGACGGGATCGCGTGATCCTTTCGCTATTCGCCGGCAGTCCCATGGCCTGATCCGCACACTCGTCGACCTGCCCGAGCTCACAGGGTGCCAGTCGCGGGTGTCGATCGGCCAGCTGTTCGACATGGCCCATGACCTCCACGGCGCTCCGAACCGCGCGGCGGGTGATCGCGCGGCGGCGTTCATGCGGGAGCGGGTTCGCTACGTCTTGGAAGAACGTGGCTTCGATATTCGGAACGTCCGGTCGGTGACTCACCACGCGTCGCTCTTGGACCTTCGGCCATTGGACGCGCGCCGCAAACTGGAGGTCTTGCCAGAGTTCACGGACTCATCAGACTTCCGTCAGCTGGCCACCCTCTTCAAACGGGTGAAGAACATCGCGCGCGAGCTGCCGGAGGCGGCGTACCGCGAGGCCGAGCGCGACGCCTCGGTACTGGTTCGAGTCTTGACCGAGCCGGCCGAGCGTGCCCTCTTCGACGAGATTGAGCAACGACGGTCGGTGATCGACGCGGCCGTCGACAGCGGACGCGACTACCGGGCCGCCTTCGCCGAGGCGTCGAGGTTCGGCCCCGCTGTGGACCGGTTCTTCACGGAGGTGTTCGTCATGGTCGACGACGCCAACGTTCGCCAGGCGCGATTGTGTCTCATGAAGCGGCTCGAGCGCCTCGTCGGCCGGTTGGCGGATATCGCCGAGGTCGTGCGCGAGGACGACCCTTCTCACTGAACAACGACAACGAGGTAAACCAAGCACCTATGGCCAAGCAGCGACGAACACGAGCGAAACAGTCTGGATCGAAGCCAACTAGATCGACGCAGCGTCGAGCTACCACGAAGACGCGTGCCAAGTCGTCGTCGTCTCCAAGGCGGTCGAAGCACGTGTTTTTCTTTGGTGGCGGGCGTGCGGACGGCGATCGATCGATGCGCGATCTACTGGGGGGCAAAGGCGCGGGGCTGGCGGAGATGAGCTCGGCTGGTCTTCCGGTGCCGCCGGGGTTCACGGTGTCGACCAATGTGTGCTCGCTCTTTTACGCGAGCGGCAACCGCGTACCAGATGGTGTGGAGCGCGAGATGGAGACGCAGCTTCGCCGGTTGGAGAAGCTCACGGGATCCGCGCTGGGGTCGACCGATAAGCCGCTGCTCGTCTCGGTACGCTCGGGTGCGAAGTTCTCGATGCCTGGCATGATGGACACGATCCTCAACCTTGGGCTGAACGACGAGGCGGTAGAGGGGCTCAAGGCGCGAACCTCGAACGGTCGATTCGCGTTTGACAGCTATCGTCGCTTCATCCAGATGTTCGGGAATGTCGTGCTCGAGCTGCCCAAAGAGGAATTCGAGCGCGAGTTTGACACCGTGAAGGCCGCCCGCCGGGTCGAGCTCGACACCGAGCTCGACGAGTCAGCGCTGCGCGAGGTCGTCGCACGCTACAAGGCGGCGATCCGGAGCAAAGCCAAACGGTCGTTTCCGCAGGATCCTCTGGAGCAGCTCCGACTGTCCCGCGACGCGGTGTTTCGGTCGTGGCACAACCCGCGGGCGATCGAGTACCGGCGCATCTACAACATTCCCGATGAGATTGGCACCGCGGTCAACGTGCAGGCCATGGTGTTCGGAAATGGTGGTGACCGCTCGGCGACCGGCGTCGGGTTCACCCGGAACCCCGCGACGGGCGCGAAGGAGTTCTACGGCGAGTTCCTCGTGAATGCGCAGGGCGAGGATGTGGTGGCGGGGATTCGAACGCCGCAGCCGATCCGCGAGCTTGAGAAGGTGATGCCGCGCGCCTATTCGCAGTTGCGAAAGATCACGTCGCGGCTCGAGCGCCACTATAAGGACATTCAGGACTTCGAGTTCACGATTCAGGACGAAGAGCTGTTCATGCTTCAGACGCGGAGCGGAAAGCGGACTGGGCATGCCGCAGTGGTGATTGCGACCGACCTCGTCAAGGAGCGTCTGATTACGACATCCGAAGCCGTCAACCTCGTCGATCCAGATTCGTTGTCACAGCTCCTGTCCCCGGTCTTCGACCCCAAGGCTTGGCAGGCGCTTCCAGCCGTAACTGAAGGGCTTCCCGCCTCGCCAGGTGCGGCGTCTGGCCAGGTCGTCTTCACGGCCGATGATGCCGTGGCATGGACACACGACGGCAAATCTGTGCTGCTCGTCCGCAAGGAAACGGTACCCGACGATATTCACGGGATGCACGTATCCGCAGGCGTGTTGACCGCCACGGGCGGCATGACCTCACATGCGGCGGTCGTCGGTCGGCAGATGGGAAAACCGTCGGTTGTCGGAGCGGGCGAGCTGAATATCGACGTAGACCATCGTCAAGTCAATGTCAATGGCAAGACGATTCGCGAGGGCGACTTCGTCTCGTTCGACGGCCTCACGGGCGAGGTCAAGATTGGCCAGGTCGAGACCAAGCCGAGCGAGATCCTGCAGGTGCTGGCGGGTGAGCTCAAGGCATCGACCTCCCAGATCTACGAGCGGTTCGCCACCCTCTTGCGGTGGGCCGACAAGGTCCGGACGCTTGGTATCAGGGCCAATGCCGACCTTCCGGATCAGGCAGACCTGGCGTACGAGTTCGGGGCCCGGGGCATCGGCCTTTGTCGCACCGAGCACATGTTCTTCGGCGAAGATCGGCTGCCGATCATGCAGCGGATGATCCTTGCTGAGACAGAGTCCGATCGGCGTGCCGCGCTCGACGAGCTGCTGCCGCACCAGCGAGGGGATTTCTACGGGATCTTCAAGGCGATGCGCGGTGAGCCGGTCACGATCCGGCTGGTCGATCCGCCGCTGCACGAGTTCCTCCCGAAGCGCGAAGAGCTGATGGTCGAGATCGCTCAACTTGAGGCGAAAGGCAAGGTTCGCGGCTTGGCGAAGAAGCGCGGCCTGCTTCGACGCATCGAGCAGCTTCACGAGTTCAACCCGATGATGGGACATCGCGGCGTTCGGCTCGGAGTCAGCTATCCGGAGATCACCGAGATGCAGACCCGCGCCATTATTGAAGCCGCGTGTCAGCTGAAACGCGAAGGCGTCCGAGTCGTGCCGGAGATCATGATCCCCCTCGTCGGTCTGGTGAAAGAATTCGACCACCAGAAGGCCGTTGTCGATCGTGTGGCGGGCGAGGCTATGCGCGCGGCCGGCGTCAAAGTGAAGTACCTGGTCGGCACGATGATTGAGGTTCCACGGGGTGCGCTGACGGCCGGAGAGATCGCCCGTGACGCCGATTTCTTCTCCTTCGGCACGAACGACCTGACCCAGATGGCGTTTGGTTTCTCCCGAGATGACGCCGGCAAGTTCCTGCGCGACTATCGGGAACAGCGCATCCTCGACCGGGATCCGTTTGCGTCGATCGATGTCGAGGGCGTCGGTCAGCTCGTCGAGATTGCGGTGGCGAGTGGCCGGAGAGCGGATCCGACGCTCAAGCTCGGTGTGTGTGGTGAGCACGGGGGCGACCCTGCGTCGATTCATTTCTTTGCTCGCGCCGGGCTGGATTACGTCAGCGCGTCGCCGTATCGCATTCCGACCGCCAGGCTCGCGGCCGCTCAAGCGGCGCTTCGAGAGCAGCCCGACGAACGGTAACCCGGCACCGGCACGACGAGGTCGATGGGTAAGGTCACACGGCTACCGACAGCGCTGGCGAATCAGATCGCGGCGGGGGAGGTGGTCGAACGTCCCGCCTCGGTCGTGAAGGAGCTCGTCGAGAACGCGCTCGACGCCGGGGCGCGACGCATCGCCGTGACCACCGAGCTCGGCGGGAAGCGGTTGATTCGAGTCGAAGACGATGGCGAGGGCATGCTGTCGGACGACGCGCAGCGTGCCCTCGAGCGGCACGCGACCAGCAAGCTGAGCCGCCTGGGTGATCTCGAGACCATCGCCACGTTGGGGTTTCGGGGCGAGGCGCTGCCGAGCATCGCCTCGGTCTCGCACTTGACACTCCGCACGAAGCATCGTGAGGCGTCGCATGGGTGCGAGATTCGAGTCGACGGGGGAGTCGCCGGTCCGCCACGTGACGTCGGGATGCCAGGCGGCACCGTCATCGAGGTCGCCGACCTGTTCTACAACGTTCCCGCTCGCCGCAAATTCCTGAAATCCGATGGTGCCGAATCGGCCCGGATCACCCGCACGGTGACGCAGCTGGCGCTCGCCTACCCGGAGGTCGGCATCACGCTCGTCAGCGCCTCGCGCCGCGGGTTGGACTATCCGCCGGTGACAGAACGCCGGGCGAGGTTCTTCCAGGTCTATGGCGAACGTCCCGACCTGGTTGAGGCGTCGAAGAGGGCGGCGGGCATTCACCTCACCGGGTACGTGGCGGCGCTCGCCGATCATGGACCGACCCGCGGCCCGCAGAACATCTTTGTGAATCGGAGGGCCGTCCGCGACAAGACCATCGCTCACGCCATCCGGGAGGCGTATGCACAGGCCACGGTGAAGCCGCGGAATCCCGAGGTGCACCTCTTTCTCGAGCTGCCCGCCGACCGCGTCGATGTCAACGTGCACCCCATGAAAGCCGAGGTCCGCTTTCTCGAGCAGTCGCTGATTCACGAGCTGGTGCGGCGGGCGCTGGGCGACGCGCTCGGGAGGCCTGACTCAGCGCCGTTACCGACACGGCCCGACCGAGGGATGGCTCGCGCACCGCGTCCGCACCAGCTTCCGGGTGTCGTCGAGAGTATGTCGGCGGCGAGCCGGTGGGCGGGTGTCACCAATGTGTTTGCTCGTCCGGACCCCGACGCGAGCGCTGCCCCGGTCGAGGTGGGTGCCGTGCGCGAGTCGTCCGAGTCGCCGCGAGCACCGCTCATTCCGCTCGGGCAGTTTCGCGACACGTTCATCCTTGCGGTCGACAACGACGGCATTGCGATCATCGATCAGCACGTGGCCCATGAGCGGGTGCTCTACGAACAGGTCATGACGCGTCTAACGTCGGGCCAACTCGAGGGACAACGATTACTGGCGCCAATTCTGGTCGACTTGCCCAGCGGACAGCGCGAGGCGCTGATGATGCACACGACGCATCTTCAGCGGCTCGGCTTCGAGGTCGCGGAGTTCGGCGGCGACAGCGTGCAGATCACGACGGTGCCGCAGCTGCTTCGGCGCGGTGAGGCCGAGACGGCGGTTCGGGAGCTCGCTGCCGACCTTGAAGGCCTCGAGCAAGAAACGGCAGTCGACGATGTCCTGAAACAGCTCGCGGCCACGACCGCCTGCCACTCGGCGGTGCGCGCGAACGATCGTCTCACCCAGGAGAAGATGCTCTACATCCTGGGACAGCTGTCGCAGACCGAGTACTCGACCGTGTGTCCGCACGGTCGCCCGGTGGTCCTTCGGCTCAGTCGCTACGATATCGAGAAAAGCTTCGAGCGGATCTGAATGCGGCTACGACTTCGCGCGTGGCCGGGCCATGAGCCATCCGACCACGAACACCGCGACGCCGCCTCCGAAAACCCGAGGGCTGGGGCCGAGTGGCCCCGCCGTCATGATCGCCATGAGCAGCAGCGACATCGCCAGCAGCTGGAGGAACCGGCCAACGTAGTAGACGAGTTCCGTCATGCGTAACATGCGCGGCTAACTCTTCTGCGACCCGCCCGGCCGCGAGCGAGCCGCACGCCACGCGGCAACTCGCTCACCGATGACCTTCTCGACGCCACGGTTAGTGGGCTGGTAGAAGCGGCGCGCCCTGAGGTTGTCGGGAAGGCACTCCATCGCCGTCACCGCGTTGGCGTGGTCGTGGGCGTACTCGTAGTCCTTGCCGTAGCCGAACTCCTTCATGAGCGCGGTGGGCGCGTTGCGAAGGTGAAGCGGAACGGGCTCGGCGACCTCTCGGTGCGCGTCCTTGGCGGCTCGGCTGTAGGCCACGTACACCGCGTTGCTTTTCGGTGCGGTGGCCAGATAGATCGCAGCTTGGGCCAGAGCGGTGTTGCCTTCGGGCATCCCGATGAAGTGAACGGCCTCCCTGGCGGCGACCGCAAGCGTCAGGGCGCGGGGATCGGCATTCCCAACATCCTCTGACGCGAATCGGACGAGCCGGCGAGCGACATACATCGGGTCCGCGCCGGCTTCGAGCATGCGGGCCAGCCAGTACACGGCGGCATCGGGGTCGCTATTGCGCATCGACTTGTGCAGCGCCGAAATCAGGTTGTAGTGCTCCTCGCCGCCCTTGTCGTAGAGGAGGGCTCGGCGCTTGAGGGTCTGCTTCACCAGGGCGCTGTCGATCACTGTGGGGCCGTCCGCGTCGGGTGTCGATCGGTCGGCTCCGCCGGCGACGGAGGCGGCGAGCTCCAGGAGGTTGAGCGCGACTCTTGCGTCGCCACTGGCGTGCCGGGCGAGGCTTTCCAGGACCCCGTCTTCCACTGTCAGGTGCTCGCGGCCGAGGCCGCATTCGGTATCGTCGAGGGCCCGCTGCAGAATCCGTACGATGTCGTCGGTCGCGAGTGGCGTGAGTACAAACACCTGCGACCGCGAGAGTAGGGCGGCGTTGACCTCGAAGGAAGGGTTCTCGGTTGTGGCGCCAATCAGCGCGATGTCACCTGCCTCGACACGTGGGAGGAACGCGTCCTGCTGGGCCTTGTTGAACCGGTGAATCTCGTCGATGAAGAGGATCGTGCGCTGCCCCTGGTGGCGACGCCGCGCTTCCGCATCGGCCATGACCGCCTTGATGTCTTTGATCCCCGACAACACCGCGCTGAACGCGACGAAGCGCGCTTTGGTGACGTTGGCGATCAGGCGCCCTAGGGTCGTCTTCCCGGTCCCGGGTGGGCCCCAGAGGATGATCGATTGCAACGAGTCACGGGCGATCGCTTCTCGGAGCGGACAGCCTGGGCCGACCACCGACGCCTGACCGACGAATTCCTCGAAGCGCCGCGGTCGCATGCGTTCGGCCAGCGGGCTGGGGGCGCCCGATGGGTCGTCGGATACCGGCGGCTCGAATAGTTCGCCAGACTTCATGACGCCTCCGCGGCGGGTGCCGAGGCTCGCTGGCGGCGCGCCTCATACACGATGAGGGCTGTCGCCACCGCGACGTTGAGGGAATCGACACGCCGACGCATGGGGATCGAGATGCGCATGTCGGCGCTTTCGTCGAGTGCGCGGTCGAGGCCACCGCCCTCGGTGCCGACTAGCGCAAGCGTCGGGTGCGCCAGGTCGGCCGTTTCCAGCGAGTCCCCGCCACGAGGGACGGCCGCGACGACCGCGGCGCCGCACGCACGAGCCCGCTGGATGAGCCCGTCCGCGTCATCGCAGGTCGCGACCGGGAGCCTGAAGGTGCTCCCCATCGCGCCACGCAGCGCCCGCCAGCCGTAGGGGTCAGCCGAGTCGCGCGTGACGACCACTCCGGAGGCGCCCCCGGCATCGGCCGCTCGAATGATTGCCCCGACGTTGCCGGGATCTTGCACCCGCACGGCGGCCACGACCAGACCGGTCCGCAGGGCACCACCGATCTCGCGCATCGATGCTGGGCGATGAGGTGCCAACGCGACTACGCCAGAGGATGATCGCACGGGGCTCGCCGCGCGCAAGACCGCATCGGCAGCGGCGACGGTTTCGACGCCGGCCCGCTGGAGCGCTTGGGCCAGTACGTCCAATGGGTGGCCTGGTTCGTCGAGCGCCGTTGCCGAGAACATGGCGAGCTCGATCGGGACGTTGGCAGCATGCGCGTCCTCGATGAGGCGGGCGCCATCCAACAGGATGTGCTGGCGATTCTCGCGGCTCGACCGGACCGCCACACGGAAGGCCGCGACGACCGAGTTTTGGCGGCTCCTAATGATCTTCACGAGCGTCAGAGCAGAATAGCAGATGTGCTAATCTAGCCGTCGTGAAACACAAGCTGCTCAAGCGGTTCGAAGACGAGATCCGGGCGTTGGACCGCGAGCTGAAGCACGACTTGCCAAAGGAGATTCAGCACGCCCGCGAGTACGGCGATCTCCGTGAGAACGCCGAGTACCAGGCGGCCAAAGAACGTCAACGTTTGGTGGAGGCGCAGATCAGTCTTTTACAGAGGCGCGTCTCCGATATCTCGTTGATGAACCTCGAGAAGATTCCGACGGACAAAGTCGCCTTCGGATCGACGGTGCACTTGCGCGAAGTGGACGGAGACGCCGCGGTGTACCAACTCGTGATGCCGGAGGATGCCGACCCATCGAGGGGGATGATTTCGACCGCATCACCGATTGGCCGAGCCTTGGTCGGGAAGGAAGTGGGCGACGAGGTCGATGTCCCAACACCCAACGGACATCGCGAGTTCGAGGTCATCAAGCTGGTCACCATTCACGACGAGTAGGTCACGCCGATCACGTCTGATTCCCCGGCCTCATCGTCCCGCTACTCACCCAGTCTCAGAACTGCGCTCGTACTGGTCGGCACCGGCACGGCCGGCGCCTATCATGCGGGCGTGCTGCGTGCGCTCCACGATGCTGGAGTCAAGATTGATCTAGTGGCGGGGCGTGGCATCGGCGTGGTCAGCGCGATGTACGCGGCGATCGACGGCGGAGCGACGCTTTGGGGCGAGGGTGGCGTGTGGCGTGGATCAACCACCGCCGCGTTGTATCGCTGGAACACGACGCTTCGAGCAGCCACCTGGACCCTCGTTGTTGCGCTGACATCACTGCTGGTGCCTCTGATGGCGATCGTCGGCGGCGCGATCGTGTACCCCGTGTCTTTCTTCCTCCAGCTGATCGGTCTCGGAGCGGGCGAGCGTGCCGCCACGGGCTACGCACGACTCCTGGACCTGGTCTTTCAGCCGACTGGATTGCCCCTTCTGCTGCCACGGTTTGTCATGGCGACGCTGGTGGTGCTCCTTGGAATCCTCGTGGCGGGCGAGGTGTTGCCCAGACTCAGACATCGCGGGCGCCGTCGCGCGCGGGGGTTGGTATGGTGGCGTCTCGTGGGTTCGCCGCTCGGAGTCTCGCACACCGTCAGTCACTTCACGCGCGGTCTCTGGCAGATCATGCGCGGGGCCGTGCGAATCGCAACGCCCGCGCCCGGCGATCTCGCCCAGCGCTATGCGGAGCTGCTCTCAGATAATCTCGGGCAGCCTGGGTTTCGAGAGCTGATCGTGACTGCTCATGACCTTGACACCCGTCGCGATCTGGTCCTAGCGCTGCTCGGCGCCGACCACCGACAGCGATTCTTCGCCCGCCGCCTCGGCGCCGAAGGTGGGCAGCGCTTCCTGGAAACCATGGATCTGGATGGCGATTCTGGCTGCGATGCCGTTGACGCGCTGGCGGCGTCGTTGTGTCTGCCCATCGTCACAGACGCCCACTCGGTCAGATTCAGCGAAGAGAGCCAATGGAGGGGCGAGCTTCATCAGCTCTGCGATCGGCCGGGGGCAACGGGCCGTCTATTGGAGGAGGTCGCGCACGCCGGCGCCGAGCAAGTCATCGTCGTCACAGCGCTACCGGAGTCGACCGGGCCGTATTCGGTCGAATCAGCTAGGCGCGACGCACGTGGTCGGGCTGGCGCCCAGCTTGCGTCGATCGAAACCCCGGCGGTCCGCGACGCCCTGGCGTCGTGCGCGGGCCGGTTCCAGAGCGTCTTCCAGATCAGGCCGATTCACAATCCACTTGGTCCATTCGACTTTGCCGGCGGGTACGACGAACGCTCGGACCGGCTATTCCGTCTTCACGAGCTCCTGCAGGGAGGTCGGGATGACGGGTTCCAGCAGTTTGTCGATCCGGTCGTTGGGGCAAGCGGCGAATGGATTCGGGACAAACGGCCCGCGCCGGCGCCCGAATCGTCGAAGGCGGGGAATCCGCTCCCTACTCTGGGGACCGATCGCTAGCGTCCGCACTTGGCGAGTCGCTCGTGGCGGAGCCCCGCGCACGTCGTTCGCTAGCGCTCCGCTCATCGCGACGCTGCTTGCCGGGAGTTTCGTTGCCCAGGAAGTCGGCTGCCAGCTCTCCAAGGAATCGTGTGACTTTCTGATCGTCCAAGCTGCGGAACTTCTTTCGGAACTGTCCGACGGGCACCACGGCCTTCGCCATGGCTCGGTGCCCCCCCGCGCTTCCCACATCGGCGAAGCACGACCTGACGAAGTCCCCCGCATGACCCGAGTAGCCGAGGTTGCGGACCGACACGACGACATCCGGTCCGACCGTCCCGGCCACCACCGTCCACTTCACGTCCTCGAGCTGCAAGAGGAAGTCTGCGACGTACGGCACCAGATCCTCCCGCGGGGTGTCGCCGAGGTGGGCCGTGTAGACCTGGTCGCGAAGCTCCCCAATCGACGCGGCACGCCTGACGAAGTCGAGTCGCTCGAGGGTGATGCCGAGGCCCTCCATCTTCCGGACCAACGTGGCGTCGGCCAACGGATAGAGGAACGTGAACGCCTCGAGGTCGCTCTGGTTCGTGTGGCGGCTGAAGAAGAGCGTGTCTGACTTGATGGCGTAGAGCATCGCCGTGGCGGTGCGCTCAGAGATGTTGGCGTCAATCGCGCGGAGGTGCTCGGTCAGGATCGTCGAGGTCGATCCGTACGCAGGCCGAATGTCCTTGAACGCGGCGGAGTAGCCCGACCGTTGCGGGTGATGGTCGACAACCAGGTCGACCCGCTTAAGCAGGCCGCCGAAGTAGTGCGGCTGGACATCGACGGTAGCGACGCGGTCGAACTGGATCAGCGATTCCGCGGTCACCGGCTCGACCTCGATATCGAGCAGATTGGCCATGCGGACGTTCTCAGGACGGGTGACTCCCTGAAACGCGCCGATGATCGCCGTGGCCTTCGTGCGGTGCAACAGGCTGCGTAACGCAAGACCGCTGGCCATCGCATCGGGATCAGGTTCGTTGTGAAGGAGAATCAGCACGCGGTCGGCGTCGGCCAGGTGCCGCTGATACTCCTGAACCCGCGCTCGGGTCAGCGATCGCCCGAGCTCGTGCAGCAGCGAGCCCTTGAGCAGGCTGCTGAGCTGAACGGTCGAGACGTTGGGAAACTCGCTCGACCAGTCGACCGCCTGTGTCGACCGTGACCGGCCAACCGAGAGGACGTAGACGAGCGTTACCCCAGAATCGCTAATGGTTCGCAGCGTGCCGCGCAAGCTGCGCCGACCGTCGTCTTCCACGATGACACACGTATCGGCGTCGACGTCGAGCCGACGGTAGCTGGCAGCCTTGCTGGGGTCATCTGTTCGGACCGAGATGCCGAGTGCCGTGAGCTGCCGGGCCAGTGATCGGTCTTTGACGAGGAACCTGATCTGGAGACTGGACGTGAGGGCCTGATGAAGATTACGCGCGACGAGGGCCGTCTGACAGACGGCAAGGCACTTCATGAGAGCCCCTGATTATATGGCGAGTCTCGCGTCAGCGTCGGTTATGACACTGGTCTGCGTTGCGCTATCATCGTGGCTCTGGGCCTGTTCTGTTGCCCGTACGAGCGCCGCCAATGACACCCACTTGGCTGATGATCCCGGTGTTTCTGCTTTCTACTCTCGTTCTCTCGGCTCAACAGCCGATCTTCACTAGTGGCGTCGACGTGGTGCACGTGGGGGTTTCGATCGTCGACACGGAAGGCCATCCGATTCCTGACCTCGCCGCCGGTGACATCGAGCTGTATGAGGATGGGGAGCTCCAGGCGATACGGTACTTTTCCCGCGGAATGCGGTCTGACCGGGAGACCATGCCCCTCCACCTCGGCCTGCTGTTCGACGTCAGCGGCAGTATGACCAAAGAGGGGCGTTTCGCGAAGACGGCCGCGATCCGGTTTCTGAATAGCTTGACCTATGCCCAGGACATGACGCTGGTTGATTTCGACGGCGAGGTGCGGCTCGGGCGATTCAGTCAGCCAGACTTTCCGCGGCTGGTCGAGCGCATCCGCGGACGAGAGTCGAGCGGTTGGACCGCTTTCTATGATGCGCTTGGTTTGTACCTGCATGCCGCGTTCGAGCAGGACGGGCGCAAGGTGCTTCTGATGTACTCGGACGGCGAGGATACGCGGAGCCGTCAGCAGTTCTCAGACACCCTCGATCTGATTCGGGCCTCCGATGTCACGGTCTACGCCATTGGGTTTCAGAAATCACCGTTGACGTCGCAGCGCATGCTGCTTCGGGCCCGGCTTCAGGCGCTGACGGAGGTGAGCGGGGGCCGGTGTTTCTTTCCGTCGAACGCCAAGGAGCTCGATGCCATCTACTCCGAGATCACCATGGAGCTCGAAAACCGCTACTCGGTTGGATACGCCTCGACGAACGATCGGTTGGATGGGACATGGCGCCGCGTCGAGGTCAAGCTGCGCCGCGATCTCCCCGTGCTTGAGCATGCCGATGTCCGCAGCCGTGAGGGCTACTATGCGCCGTATCGTCAGTCGACCGCTGCCGCCGATCGCTAGAAGCGGTTTCATCACCCGCTAGCATGGCGTCTGCGCACGACCGTTTTTCGCTGGTCACGGACTTCGACGTCAAAGGCGACCAAGCCCAGGCGATCGCGGAGCTGACTCAAGGTCTCGATCGGGGCGACCGCCACCAGGTCCTCCTCGGCGTCACCGGCTCGGGGAAGACCTTTACGATGGCTCAGGTCATCGCCGCCGTCAATCGGCCGACGCTGGTGATGGTGCACAACAAGACGCTGGCGGCGCAGCTCTATCAGGAATTCCGTCGCTTCTTTCCGACCAACGCGGTCGAGTATTTCGTCAGCTACTACGACTACTACCAGCCCGAGGCCTACGTGCCGGCGACGGACTCCTATATCGAGAAGGAAGCGACGATCAACGACGACATCGATCGCATGCGACTCTCGGCCACGCGGTCGCTTTTTGAACGGCGTGACGTGCTCATCGTGGCAAGCGTCTCGTGCATCTATGGCCTGGGATCCCCCGAGGCGTACTACGGCATGTTGTTGCCGCTCGAACGCGGGCAGCGCGTGGAGCGAGACTGGGTGCTGCGAAAATTGGTCGAGATCCAGTATGAGCGGAACGACCACGATTTTGCGCGGGGGACGTTCAGAGTTCGCGGCGACGTGGTGGAGGTGCGTCCGTCGTACGAAAACACCGCTGTGAGGATTGAGCTGTTCGGCGACGAGGTCGACGAGCTCGTGACGTTCGACCCGCTGACGGGCGAGACGACCAGACGCCACGACAAGCTGGTCGTGTATCCCAAGTCGCACTTTGTCACGCCTCGGGCGACAACTCTCGAAGCAGTCACGCGAATCAAGGCGGAGCTGGATGATTGGCGTCCCCGGCTCGAGAAGGCTGGGAAGTTTCTCGAAGCGCAGCGTCTCCATCAGCGCACGATGTTCGACCTCGAGATGGTCAAGGAGATCGGGTACTGCCATGGCATCGAGAACTACTCGCGGCATCTTACCGGCCGCTCGGAAGGGGAGCCGCCGCCGACGCTACTGGACTACCTGCCCGAGGATGCGCTCACCATCGTCGATGAGAGCCACCAAACGGTGCCACAGATTCGCGGGATGTATCACGGCGACCGCTCACGCAAAACGGTGCTGGTCGACTACGGGTTTCGACTGCCGTCGGCCCTCGACAATCGTCCGTTGAACTTCGAAGAGTGGGAGTCTCGCGTCGGTCAGGTCGTATTCGTGTCAGCGACCCCGGGTCCTTTCGAGCTCGAGGCGAGCGGTGGGGCCGTGGTGGAGCAGATCATCCGTCCGACTGGACTGGTTGATCCGGATGTCGACGTCAGGCCCGTGAAGGGACAGATCGACGATCTGCTGCACGAGATTCGTATCCGCGCCGAGCGCCAGGAGCGTGTGCTCGTGACGACGCTGACGAAACGAATGGCCGAGGACCTCACCCAGTACTACCAGGAGCTCGGCGTCAAGGTCCGCTATCTGCACTCTGACATCGACACGCTAGAGCGGGTCGAGATCTTGCGAGACCTGCGTCGGGGAGCGTTCGACGTCCTGGTCGGGATCAACCTGCTCCGCGAAGGGCTCGACTTGCCCGAGGTCTCGCTCGTGGCGATCTTGGACGGCGACAAGGAGGGTTTTCTGCGGTCCTCTGGGGCACTCATTCAAACGTCAGGCCGCGCCGCCCGAAACGTCAATGGCCGAGTGATCATCTATGCCGACGTCATGACCGCATCGATGCGGGTGGCGCTCGGTGAGATGGAACGTCGACGTGAGAGGCAGAAAGCGTTCAACGAAGAGCACGGCATCACACCGTCCTCTATCGTGAAAGCGATCGACGACGTGCTGTCTAGCGTATACGAGCGGGATTACGTGACGGTACCGCTCGTCAAGGAGGAGAGCGAAACCTTTCGCACGCGCGAGGAATTGGACGCGCGCCTTGCGGATCTCGATCGCGAGATGAAGGAGGCCGCCGCCAACCTGGAGTTCGAGCGGGCTGCCACGATGCGAGACCGAGCCCGCCGGATTCGCGAGCAGGATCTGGGCGTCCCGAGTAGCTCCTAGTGCGGTGTGCGACAATAGAGGTAGCGCGCTGATCGTCGAGCGTGCCAGTGCCGCAGAGGAGAACACTATGTCGAGAGAAGGCGACGCCCACGCAGGCGTCATCATGATGGCGTTTGTTATGGGAGCGATCACGGGAGCGGCGGCTGCGCTGCTGATGGCTCCGGCGCCGGGGACGGAAACACGACGCGCCCTGAACGAGAAGGCGCGAGAGGGTCGTGACAGGGCCGAAGATGCCGCGCGGAACGGCGCTGAGTTCGTGAAGCGCCAACGCGATCAGCTCTCCACCGCGATCGACCGGGGGCGTGAGGCCTACCAGCGGGCACGCGGTGAGGACTCGGTGGGAATCGCCGAGGACGAGGGGTAGTGGATCTCTCGACGGTGTTCCTGGGGGCCATCGCCCTTTCGACCACCGTAATGGCCGTGTTGCAGGTGGCGGTCTTGGTTCGTGGAGCCAAGCTTGCACAGCGGGTCGACCGAGTCGTCGATCAAGTCGAGCATGACATCAAGCCAGCGCTGGACCGAGTCAATGCGGTAAGCGGAGACGTCAACCGAGTATCCGAGCTGGCGGTGGCCCAGGTCGAGCGTGCCGACCGGCTCATGACGCTGGTGACCGATCGCGTGGATCGGATCACGTTGGTGGCGCAGGATGCGGTCGTAGAACCGGTACGCCAGGGGACGGCCGTGCTACGGGGGCTGTGGGCGGCCGTCGACACCTTGCGCGGCAGACCGTCCGAGACTCGGAGTCGGGCAGAGGAATCTGAGGACGGCACGAAGGACCAGCGAGTCGGCTAGTGCAGTGATCCTCGAGGATTGCCCGGCGCCAACCGTTACGGTACACTGCGTCGTCCGGCTGAGTGGGCGCTTGGCTCAGTGGTAGAGCATCGCCTTCACACGGCGGGGGTCAGTGGTTCGAATCCACTAGCGCCCACCATCTAACCCCCGTAAAAACAAAGTTCTACAGGGCCAATCGACATCGTCGGTTGGCCTTTTCGTTTTCAGATTGCAACGAGATTGCAACGGATCGACGGATTCGCGCCTCGGGAATCGACCCAGTCTCGGGCGACGTATGATGTCCCATCTGTTCTTCGCCCACCACCAGCGAGGACGCCGTGAAGGTCCGGACCATCGACAACCCCATCATCAAGGACAAAGTTACGTTCATCAGGACCTGTGATGAAACGAACGGCAAGGTCAGCGAAATCGTGGTCGATCTGGCGCCCGGCGGCGGCAACGAACCTCACTACCACACGTCATTCGTCGAGTCATTCAGTCCGATTGAGGGTGAATTGGGTGTTCTTCTGGGCAAGGAAAAGCTTGTGGTCAAACCCGGCGAGACCGCAACGGTGCCAAAGGGCGTCGTTCATTGCTTCTTCAACCCGACTAACCACTTCGTTCGATTCAGGGGCGAGGCACGGCCTGGGCGCAAAGGTCTGGAGCAATTCGCTCAGATCGCGTACGGCCTTGCCCGGGACGGGTACGTCAACAAGAAGGGATATCCCAACAGACTGACTCACGTGGCCCTGCTGATGGAGATGGGCGACGTCCGAATACCAGGTCTGACTTCCGACTACTAGCACCGATCCTCCGGCTCGTCGCCGCTCGCGCAAGACGCCGGGGGATAGAGCAGGAACTCGTGACCCGGTACTGCACCTAAGAACTCACCGTGTTCCCGCAGGGAACACTTGTTACTGCCTCGAAGGGACGCGTGCCTTCAGCTCCTCGACCCAGTTGCGATCGAGGACGAGGCCTTAGCTCTTGGTCCGCACCACCAAAGCGAATACAACTCCTGCGACAAGAAAAACCACTGGCGCCAACAGACCGATTCCGAACATCAACGTGGCAAGAGCGCTCGGCGTGCTCGGCATGACAAGACCTCCTCAGTCAACTTTACCCAGGATCTACAGGGCGACGTCCAGGTCGAGCTTGGTGTCCCTGGCCCGATACACCTCGCCCATGCCGCCTTCGCCGATCTTGGCGGTGACGGCGTAAGGCCCGAGGGTGGTGCCTGGAGAGAGTGACATTGGTTTGAGTTGGTGGATGGCTTGTCGGTCGAGCGTTCCGAGCAAACAACTCGATCAGTGTTTACCGACTCTCGTACTGCTCGTGGGTGACCGGCTCCCTCCACTCGATGGCTAGTCTCTCGCCAGCGGCATTCGGAAAAGTGACGGAGACATGTGTCAGTCCTTCTCCCGGCACAGCGCCATGCCAGTGTGGAACGCCACGAGGCAAGTACACCGTCTCATGCAGACCGACTTCGCTGACAGGTCCCCCGTGCACTTGGTAGCGCAGCTGCCCTTCTTTGACGAACAGCAACTGGGCACTATGGGTATGCCAGTGGGTCCGGGCGCCCGCCTCAAAGCCTCGAGAAGAGACACTGATGCCATCTGACTCGACTCGGAATGAGTTCCCCGTGAAGGTGGTTCCCTGACTTTGCGCGTGGCTCGCGTGCCCAAGCCAGACCGCCGCCAGTGTCAGGAACCCGCACAGATACAATCCGCCGCCCAATTGACCCCAGAGATGCCGTTGATTCATTCCAGACCTCCCTCTCTCGCTGCGGAAAGCTATAACACAGGCACGAAGCACGCCACACCTGCGCTATTCCGCCCTCGCCGATGAGGGCGGTGACGTTCGTAATGGCCGAGGGTGGAGCCGACTTCGAGGGACATGAGCTTGTTGTCTGGATCGGCAACTTCAGTCGAAGACGGCGAACAACGTCAGTAGCCACAGACACATCCCACAGAAGAGCCCGGTGCCGTTCCAGATGAGTTTGTCTCGACCGCCCAACACACCCCTTCCCACGGACACAAACGCGACCGTCAAGCCAAGGTAGCCAAGCAACACGAGCGGTAGCACCCAGAGGGGTGAGTTTGCCTCCCCGAGTTGGTCCCATCGTTGAAACACGGCGACGAATGGGTAGCAGAACACCGGCGACACACTGATAAACAGCCAGCCAAACGCTCGACCAGCGGGGCCCGGCTTCCAGGGGACCTCTTGAGCGGCCAATCTAGCGGGCGAACTAGAAAGACCATGCTCCATGGGTTCCTCTCTCCGTGCTCAAGATCTGCCCCATCCCCTCTCGCCAATCAGGGCAGTCACGTCGTAATGGCCGAGTCGGTCACCTACAGTGAGGGGCATAGACCTACAGCGAGGTATTGTCAAAAGTTGTGGATCAGCGATCGGCATGATCAGGCGGCTTCCTTCCGATTCTTCTCCTTGGTATCGCGTTCCTGCTGCAGACCATCGATGAACGGCACGCCGGCGCGCACGAGCGGCAGCAAGTGTGCGCTGTTGAGACGGCGCCACCGACGTTGTGCCATGTCCAGCAGCTTGTAGGCCATCAGTAAGCCCTTCGTCCGCGAGCCCGCGCCTTTGGTCACGCGCTGGCGCAGTCGAACCGTAGCGAAGGGCGATTCGATCACGTTCGTCGTACGAAGGTGCGTCCAGTGTTCCGCCGGGAAGGCGAAGAAGGTGAATAGCCGCTCGCGGTCGTCGGCCAGACACGCCGCCGCCTGGGGGTACTTCGCCTCGTACGTCGCGACGAAGGCCGCCAGCTGTTCGTCCGCCTGCTCTCGGGTGTCGGCGTCCATGATCTCGTGAAGTGCTCGTTTCGCCTTGGGCTGGAGCCGCTTGGGCAACTTGTCGAGCACATTCCCCAGCTTGTGGACCCAGTCGCGCTGCGCGGCCGTCGCCGGCCAGACCTCCCGTACCGCGGCCCAGAAGCCCAAGGCCCCATCGCCGACCGCTACCATCGGGGCTCGCATCCCCTGCCGCTTCAGGGCCCGGAGGACCATCGCCCAGCTGTCGGTGCTTTCGCGGTAGCCGTCCTCAAGCGCGACGAGCTCTTTCGTCCCGTTGGGACGGGCCCCAATCATCACCAGCGTGCAGAGCCGGTCGTCCTCGAGACGAATGTTGAAGTGGATCCCGTCGACCCACACATACACGTAATCGCGGTCGGCCAAGTCCCGCTGCCGAAACTGCCGATACTCCTCGTCCCAGACGGCCGTCAGCCGCGCGATGTTGGTCGCGCTGAGCCCCGCGGCATCGTCGCCGAGCAACACCGGCAGCGCTTCGCGGAAGTCACCCGTCGACAATCCACGCAGATACAGAATCGGCAGCACCTCGGCGACCTTGGGAGACCGACGCATGTAGGGGGGCAGGATCCGACTCGTGAACCGCTCGCGCTGGCCCGCCGCGTCAACCCGCTTGTCGTTCACCCGAGGGGCCCGCACCTCCAGGGTGCCTGCCCCACAGGTCACCTTCCGTGCCTGGGCCTGCCCGTTGCGCACGACGAGGCGACGGCCATGCTCGTCCCGTTCCGCGCCGTGTTCCTCGACGTATTGAGTGATCTCGACCGCCAGGGCCTTCATCAGCATCCGGCGGGCTCCTTCACGCGCCAGCTCGTCAAGGGTCGAATCCTCATCCTGCTCTTCCGCGTTCGCCGGCTTGTCGTGTACCTTCAGCATGGGTGGCGTCTCCTTTCCCCCGGCCGGCCAGCCAGGGTTCTTGCGTTTGATTCACGCGAAAGGTTACGCCGCCTCTTTCACACCACCGATCCACAACTTTCGGTTATATCTCACCTACAGCGGATAGAGCCAAAGAGAACGGACGATTGCCCCGATGACGACAACTCCGGCGAGAACGACGAAAGCGAACCCGACGCCAAACTGGAACAGGGCACGCCGACGACCGCCCCGAGTCATGGGCCCTCCTTGGGCTGAGATGGGATCGAACAGGCCCATCATATGGACCGAGGGACCCAGGTCAAGGAGATACGGCAGAACGCCGTGAGCCGAAAGGACTCGAACGGACAATTGGCCATGTGACGCTGAAACAGGTTCCGGATCCTCAAAGACACGCCCATTCGGGCCAATGAATCCGGGGGTGGATCTGACGCGATTGTCGTGTCTGGGGGGGACTACCTGGGGGCCGATCGAACGTGCGTTTTTCCTAGTGTTTTGGCACTCTCGCAGAAATCCGGTGCCCTGAGTGGCAGGTCGGTCTATGTAACGTTAGTCAGGGCCTACGTGGTCCAAGAAACTGGACTGGACGATGTTGAGCCCCTTGCAGAGCGCTGCGCGTCACCTGATTCTCGCCAGTAGATCCCGTATAGCGGATACGACCTCAGCTTGTGCCTCGTGATTCAATCTGTGGCCCGGCCCCGTCCAGGATACGTACTTCGCCCTGAGACGACCGTCAGAGGCCGAAGCCCAGCCTGTGATGACGCGTCATGATGGGCGAGGGCGCGTTCATCACGAACTGTTTGCCGATCTGATCAATAGCCGTCGTACGGGTCTGCCGCATGACCATCCTGAACTCGTCGAGGATGATCTCGTGCACTTTGTCGACACCGTCCTGGCCGAACGCGCCAAGGCCCCACACGTAGGGGCGACCGATCCCCACTGCGTCGGCGCCGAGGGCCAGGGCTTTGAAGATGTCTGCACCCCGGCGAACGCCGCTGTCGATGAGCACGGGGACCCGTCCCGCGACGCCCGCGACCACTTCCGGGAGCGCATCGATCGTGCCGCGCAGCTGGTTCACGCCACGGCCACCATGGTTGGACACGTAGACGCCATCCGCGCCGTACTCGACGGCCATCTCCGCTTCCTCACGCGTGACGATACCCTTCAAGAGCACCTTCATCGACGTGTGGTCCTTGAGCCGCTTGAGGTAGTCCCAGTCGTATGGCGGGCGCTCCCCTTCAGGCCCCTCCAGGCCGCGCCGCATCGGTCGCTGAAAGCCCGGCTGGTGTTCGTGGCAATTCTGGCAGAACGCCGCGCCCTTCCCCTCGCCCACCAGAGCACGTCTCACAAGTTCCCGATTGCTGCCGCCAAGCAAATCGATGGTCCACACCATGACCTGGCAGCCCGCCGCCTCCACCCTGTCGATCGATCGCTTGACGACGTTCCAGTCGGGTCTGATGTAGAGCTGGAACCAGTGCGGCTCGCCCGCCGCCTCGGCGATCTCTTCGTATGACATCGAGCTCTCGTGCGACTGAACCGTGAGGACCCCTCTCGCCCGGGACGCCCGGGCCGCCCCCACCTCGCCCTGTGTGTGAAAGGCTTGCAGAATCCCCACCGGACAGGTGAACAGCGGAGTTTCGTACCGTTTCCCGTACAGCTCGATCGAGGTGTCCAGACTGTCCGTAGGCTGACCGAGCCGTCTTGGCCGCAGGATGAGCCGGTTGTACCCCTCCCTGTTCGCCACTCTCGTCTCGAAGTCGTCGACACCCAAGTGAAGGTACGCCCAGTGCTCGGGCAGAAGGTTCGCATGGGTGGTCATTTCCATGTCCCACACGTTGATCGCCTGTTCGGGTGAACCGACGACTTGACCCGATAGCTGCCCTTCCAAGAACCGGTTGCGATCCGGTGGGGCGGCGCTGGTCTGCTCGGCTGCGAAGGGACGGGTCGCGGCACTCGCCGGGAAGACCATCTCCTGTCCGCAATCGGGGCAGCGGACCCCGGCCGGCCGCGGTCCAGTCGTCGCGCCACGCTGCGCTTCGCGCGCAACCGCCTGCTGCCAGGCTGGCGGCAGAGCTGGATACGCGGCGGCAAGCAGCGGACTTCCCGCCAGGAGCTGGAAGAAGCGTCGGCGGCTCTCCCGCACACCCGACGCACCCGCGTTCCCTCGTTTCTCAGACATACTCGACTCTCCTCACATGCTTGACCAACGCCTCGCACACCGTCTGCCGATTCCACGCCGTCTTCGCCGTGCTCTTCGCGGCGAGCTTGCGCGGCTCCAGGTCTTGCGCCTGCCGAATGGACTTGTCGACGAGGGACTCCTGACTCTCCTTGCTGTTCCGGTCACTGAACTCGACCATTAAGGCCGCTGCACTTCTCGATAACTCTGAACTCCTAGACAGAAGAACAGCTCCCGTTAGAAGAACGAGCAGAAGGTATGTCGTGGGTAAAGGTACCTCTGCCGGAATCCTCTCACGGACGTAAGGCCGAAGCAACGAAGACAGGCGGGGCAGGCAAAGCAGTCCGGTAAACCTTAGATCCGACCTGCCCCCATCCAGGTGTCCTGCTCCTCCGTACGCGTGGGAACCACGGCTGATCTGTACGTCAGGCTGAGATGTGAAGCTGTAGCTGACTTTCGCCTACGGCCAAAAACACTTACGTCACCACCAATCCCTGTAAGTGACGTTCTTGCCAGGCGAAGGTGCGCGCGTTTGCTAGGGAATCTGAACCTGACGATCTAACTGCGTCCGATAAGCGAGAATCGGCGGAAGATGATCCGCCGGGGGGCCCCATCCTAGCTGGGGGGAAAGCCTTCCCGGTCGCCGGGGCAGCCTTTGAGATATAACCCTCAGTTGTGTATGAGGGTTTAAACAGGCGGCGTACCCTGGGTGTTGCTACAGCACCCACTCACCCGAGGGCAAGGAGGTACGCCACCATGACGAAGCCTACCGAAACGCTGGTCGAGTTCCCACGACAATCGGCCCGAGACGTCCTTACCGAGGTGCTGCGGACCGGGGCGCGGCAGCTGTTGGCCACGGCGATCGAGGCCGAGGTCGACGAGTATGTTACGGCTCGGGCGAAGACGGTTGACGCGGCCGGTCGGCGCGGTGTGGTCCGCAACGGCCACCTGCCCAAACGGGCGCTGCAAACCCCGCTCGGGGACGTCACCGTGCAGCAGCCGCGGGTTCGGGACCGCCGGCCGGACGACGAACGGGAGACGTTCCGGTCGGCGATCTTGCCGCCGTACCTGCGGAAGACACCCAGCTTGGAGGCGCTGTATCCGTGGCTCTATCTCAAGGGCCTCAGCACCGGGGACTTCGGTGAGGCGTTGCAGGCGCTGCTAGGCGCCGACGCGCAGGGTCTGTCTGCGACCACGATTACGCGGCTGAAGACCGTCTGGGAGCAGGAATATCACGGGTGGTCCAAGCGCGCCTTGGCGGGGCGGCGCTATGTCTACGTCTGGGCCGACGGCGTCTACTTCAACGTCCGGCTCGAGGACACGGACAACAAACGGCAATGTATTTTGGTGCTGATCGGCGCAACCCGGGAGGGGACGAAGGAGTTGATCGCGATCACGGACGGCTATCGCGAGAGCGAGCAGTCGTGGCGCGAGCTGCTGCTGGATGTCCGGGACCGCGGGCTCACGATCGATCCCGATCTGGCCATCGGCGACGGCGGTCTCGGCTTCTGGGGCGCGGTGCGGAAGGTGTTTCCGAAGACCCGCGAACAGCGGTGTTGGGTCCACAAAACGGCCAACGTCCTGAACAAACTTCCCAAGGGCGTGCAGGCCAAGGCGAAAGCCATGCTCCACGACATCTGGATGGCGGAGACGCAGAAGTCGGCCGAGCAGGCATTCGACCTCTTCGTGACGACGTTTACTGCGAAGTTCCCGGCCGCGACCACCTGTCTCGCCAAGGACCGAGGCGTCCTGCTCACCTTCTACACGTTTCCGGCCGAGCACTGGATGCACATCCGCACCACGAATCCGATCGAGTCGACGTTCGCCACCGTGCGGTTACGCACGAAGAAGACGAAGGGCGCGGGCAGTCGGCTGGCCTGCTTAACGATGGTCTTCAAGCTGGCGCTGGCCGCGCAGAAACAATGGAGAACATTGAACGGGGCTCAGTTGATCGTCGAGGTCATCAATGGCGTGCCCTTCGTCGATGGCATCAGAAAGGAAGCCGCCTGAGCTAACCCCATCCACAACTTTTGACAATATCTCGCAGCCTTTCCGGCCCACTCAAACCACACCCTGAGCCGAGACCAGTTAAGGCCGCTCAGGTCAGAATCAATTTGGCCCCAGTCCCAAGGAAGCGTCAACATCATGGGAAAGCCCGCCGGTTAGATCGTCTAACGACGAGGGGCGCCTGCTGGCGCACTACCTCCGCTTGGCACGTTCTGGTGTGAGTTACGGTCCAAGGGCGACCTCTCGGGGTCGCCTTTGGTGTGTACAAGATTTGCTGAACTACGGCGACTCATAACGTCTCAGTAGTTGATTTGCTGACTTCTGCCAGCCTGCCAACTCAAGTCTCAGAACACGCACGTGCGTCCTGGTCTTTCATATGTGAAATCGTCAACTCACAAAGACAGGAATTTCTGCGCAGTTCTCGCCGTTGTCACGCATTACTCCGCTGGTTCTCAGCCATCGCGAAAGCTGGTGCTCTTCTTGCCACTTTCCGATGCATCGAAAGGTAGCGGTTGATGTCAAAAGCAACAGTCTTCGGATGGCTCCCCCTCTTTAGTCTTGGACTCGTATGTACGGCTGCCGACCCCGCTGTGGCCGACATCATCACTTTCTCAGGTGCGCACGGCGACGTTTTCTATTCGGACCTCGATGACGACGGAACGCCAGACGCTGGGTTTGATGGAACCGGTCTCCTCCCCGGCGTGACGGTGACAGTCGATAACCCAAATCGAAGCTTCGATCTCGGCGTGATCTTTGACACAACGTACGGGGGTAGCACGACAGATGACGATCTCCTCGGACCGGCTTGGACGGGCGGTGGAAACCTCGCTGCAAGTAGTCCGACAATAGGCGGAATCGCGATCATCCAAGAGAACACAACTGGTTTCTTGCCGGGTTCGAACACGTCGGTCAGCGATCCGGATGACGAAGGGAACCGACCGGCCGGGACCATTCTGTTCGCGTTCGATACCCCGATCCATTCGTTCGGTTTCGACATCGTTGACGTCGAAGGCGAAGTGGAGGCTTTCAGCGCGATTCACTTGTTGAGCGGTGGAGGGATGACTACTGTTCCGTTTTCCTCGTTTCTGACGCGCGATGCGACTGTCTCTTTCGGCAACAACAGTCTGAATCGCATCGTACCTCTGACGGCGGCTGAGCTGGGCACCGGTCCCTGGGACTCGGTAGCGATACAAGTTGGTGGGTCGGCTGATCTCGACAATGTGACGTTCGAGCGGGTTCCTGAACCCTCCACCCTGCTCCTGCTCGGCATCGGTCTCGCCGCCGTGGGGGTGCGACGGTATCGGCGGAAGCCGTAGCCATCAATCGTCGTGACTGTTCCAAGGGCGACCTCTCTCGGGGTCGCCTTTGGTGTGTACGGCGACTTCTTGTTCGTGGCCTACCTCAAGCACCCGGTTACGTCGGCCGATTCGCCGATTCAATGAGCAGAGGCACCGAGCGCTTCCGACACCTTTCGTGTCACAGAAACTCTAGAAAGAGAAGGAATAGATGAACACAGTCCTCACTTCCATCGGCATCGTGATACTCGCGGCCAAATCTGCGCTGTCGAAGGGGCAACCAATCACCCACGCGGAGCTGCTTAAGCGCCTCGACCGGCTGAAGTAGGCTTCAGCCCCAAGCCTGCTGTTGGAAGAGAGGGAACGTGAAGTACATGCCGAACGTCCGCAAAGCCATGAGACCCCGGGCTGCCGTTCTTCTCGCCGTCGAGCAGCCGAGCAATGAAGCGAAGACGTTCGTCCACAACATGACACTCCTTCCAAGGCATCACTCTCTCCCGCGAAAAGGGAGAAAGTGTTACCCATGTGACCGGAATGAAGTGTCACCCCCAGCTCAACAAGGGCACCCCCTCGGTCATCACAGTAACCCGTTGCAAAACCAAACGTTGCCCGGGGCGGCGTTTCTGTTCGATTCGCGCAGCCATCGCGACCCTGATGCTCGCCGGTCGTCACACCGATAGGCTGAGCAGACGCTCATCGAACGGGAGTCGAAGTGGCCATGATCCGATTCAGTGGACGGTTTCGTTGAGTTGATCGTTCTTCGTTGTCTGTTCTTTTCTCATTGAAAAAGACAACGGGTGTGGAGCCTGTGGGAAACCGCGTCCTTGGCGGTTTTCCATAGGCTCCACACCCTCTTCGTTCGCGCGTCGTTCACATGCCGCTGGACTGATCTGGCCAAGCGTCGAGTGCCGGCGTCGTTGGTTATAGAAAGTGTTACCCATGTGACCGGAATGAAGTGTCACCCCCAGCTCAACAAGGGCACCCCCTCGGTCATCACAGTAACCCGTTGCAAAACCAAACGTTGCCCGGGGCGGCGTTTCGGTGTTCGATTCGCGCAGCCATCGCGACCCTGATGCTCGCCGGTCGTCATCACCGATAGGCTGAGCAGACAGCTCATCGAACGGGAGTGACGAAGCAGTTGTCATGCTGTCCAGTATCAGCGCCCTGCTCTACGCCACTATCGCCGTGGGTCTTGTCTTGCTTCTGGTCCTTCATCGACGCATGCAGACGATCCGAAGGCGACGCGATCTTGGCGCACGTCTCGAGCGCATTCAGGCGCGGCACGGTCACCAAAACGGTTAGCGGCGGGTTTCGGGCAGCCGCCGCTGGGCGGGTCCGTCGTAGCTGTGACTCGTCGGATCAATCTGCCGCATCGGCGGCTGCCGTCGCTGCTCCTCAATGGCGTGAGCCACAATACCTGGCACGCGTGACACCATGAAGAGGACGTTAGCCGTTTCGGCGTCGAGTCCGAGATCGCCAGACACGGCAGCGATCGCGCCGTCGAGATTGATCGTGAGGGGTTGTTCCCCGGCCGCATCACGGCGTTCCGCCAGCACCCGCTCGACGGCACGAATGAAGGAGACGTGGCGACCTTCGAGGTCAAGCTCCAGCGCGAGCTGAAACAGTCTGGCGGCTCGGGGATCGAGCGTGTGGAAGCGGTGCCCGAAGCCAGGAGGGGTCCGCCCGACGGCCGCCATCTGGTCGACCATCCGCCTAGCCGCATCGTCGAACGAGACCCATTCTCCAACGAGGGTCAGTCCCTCTTCGAGGAAGTGAAAGCACGCATCGATGCTTCCACCGCCTCCGAGCGGAGAACCAAAGGCCAACACGCCGGCTGCAGCTGATGCCCGGATCGGTGCGCGGGTGGTCGCGACGTTTCGCGCGGCCTGGGTCGAGGGAGGCGTCGCGCCATGGTCGAGTGCCGAGACAAGCAGGGCCTCCACGATACGACCCACGGTCGGAGTGGGTAGTTCGCCCATGAGCACCAGGTAGATCGAATCCGCGAACGAGACGCGGCCCATCATCTCATCCAAGGCGTAACCGCGCACGAGAACCTGGTTCGGCTGGATCTGGGTGATGCTCGTGGTCCAGCCGTGGGGCTTATCGACGCTTGTCTCGTCGGTCCGAGACCGCGGGCTTCGACGTGATTCGCCGCGGCTGGTCTTCTTGGCTGTCGCCTTGCGCACCGTTCGCCGCGGGATCGGGCGTCGTTTCGTCATTCGGTAGAGTTATACACGATCAACGGCGATTGTTCCGGCTGGTATTACTCTCGCGTGTCGAGGTAGCCGATATGCGGGAGCTCTCGATAGCGTTGGTCGAGATCCAGCCCATACCCCACCACGAAACGGTCTGGGACCGTAAAGCCCACGAACTCGACCGCGACGTCATGGCTTCGGCCCGCGGCCTTGCTGAGGAGACAAACGGTCCTCAGGCTAGCCGGTCCTTGTTGCATGACGTATGCGCGCAGCGCGCTCAGCGTAAGGCCCGTATCGACGATGTCTTCGACGATGAGGACGTGGCGTCCGGTGGCCCTCTCGGGTTTCAGGTGCCAGGTGATCGCCCCGCTGGAGCGGCCCGATGCGCTGTAGCTCTCAAGACGCGTAAAGTCGATCGTGATGGCGTGCGAGAGGGCCCGCACGAGGTCAGTGGTGAACATCATGCCGCCGCGAAGGACCCCGATGATGTGCAGAACGTCGTCGGCCGCGTAGGTGGCATCGATGTCGTGCGCCAGAGCGACAACCCGCGCCTGAATCTGGTCGGCTGAAAACAGCACCCTGAAATCGCGCATCAAGGTCATGCCTCGGGGGTCGCTCACTGGTAGATGAGCCTAGCCGTAGTCGCCGTCGCCGCTCGCATCGGCCCCAGACCCGGAGCTAGCCGACGGTCGTGCCGCAGCCTCGGCCGCTGCCTGCGCGGCAGCCTGCGCGAGCTTCTCCATGTCCGCGCTCGAGAGCGAATGCGACAGGAACGGCTTGCTTGCCTCCCCGAAATAGAGCGACATGTGCGGAAACGGGATCTCGATACCGCGGGCATCGAAGGCCTTCTTGATTCTCCGGCGAAGCTCGCGGCCGATCATCCACTGCTTGAGCGGTACGGTCTTGATACGCACCTTAATCGTGACCGCCGAGTCCCCAAAGTCGTTGACACCGAGAATCTCTAGCGGCTCGAGAATGTGCCCCGAGAAGTTCTGATCGCCCTCGAGGTCTTCTCCGACCTCGCGTAGGACATCGACAACGTGATCGGTATCTTCCTTGTAGGCAACGCCGACGTCCATGACGTAGTACGAGAACTCCTTGGTCATGTTCGAGAGGGTGCTGATCGCGCCGTTCGGAATCACATGCACCGTGCCAGACAAATCGCGGAGCACGACGGTGCGAAGCTTGACCGCCTGAACCAGACCGGATGTGCCGTCGATGGTGACGACGTCACCCACGTGAATCTGGTCCTCGAGAATGAGGAAGAAGCCGGTGATGACGTCCCGGACCAAGTTCTGTGCACCGAACCCGATCGCGAGCCCTCCGATTCCAGCTACGGTCAGGAGGGGCGTAATGTTGACTCCCAGCTCCTGCATGATCATCATGGCGGCCGCACCGAACACGATCACACGCACGGC
This sequence comes from Vicinamibacterales bacterium, assembly GCA_965216615.1. Taxonomy (GTDB): domain Bacteria; phylum Acidobacteriota; class Vicinamibacteria; order Vicinamibacterales; family UBA8438; genus CAUZIB01. Next base: position 60,874 of record CBDCGH010000017.1, read on the forward strand.
ATTCGTCGCGAGGCCGCCGATGGTGTGAAGGCGATTGACGAACTCCGCGCGCTCGCTGCCGGCCGGCGTGCGCTGGGCGACGACCTGCTCGACGTGACCGATGCCAAGCGACGCGATGCGAACAGTAAAGAACGCGAGAATGCCGATCAACGTCACCCGGAGCCCTTCCTGGAACAGCCACGTCGTCACGCGCTCCAGCGGGATCCCGTACTCCACCTCGACGCCCATGACCTCAAGCGTGGGTCGGGTCGCGATACCCAGCATGGCGATGAAGACCAGCCCGCGGACGATCCGAATCGGTCGTCGCTTGATGGGGTCTCGAAAGCCGACTTCGTTGTCGTCGCCGCTGACCATCTTCAGCGAGGCTCGCAGGATGCGCGAGGCGAGCTGAGCGACGGCGAGCGCGATCAGCACCGCTAAGCTGAGTCCGACCGCCAGATCCTGCCAGTTGAGCGTTTCGAGCATTGCGGTCCTTTCAAGACGGCGGCAACGAGCACGACGCCGGGCACGGAAACCTTGTTATACACTTACGCCCGGATTTTCGATTTCGCTGTGGTACCGTAACCCACCGGATCAGTTCTCGCGCCTTGATTGCGCGGGTTCCGACGTAAGAACCCCGCGACGGAGGGTGACACCCAGTGGGTGAATTACAAACCGAGCCCTTTCAGTTCACATTCAATGGTTTTCTGAAGGTCGCGTTCCAGGGGTCGCGCATCACCTCCGATGCCGGTCTCATTCTGGTGCGCGAGTTGGATGAACGCCTGGGGCTGGGGACACTCATCTCTGAGCATCTGAACGACTCCCGACAGGGTTTGAACATCCAGTTCAGCCTGGCGGATCTCCTGCGGCAGTCGGTCTACAGCCGGCTCGCGGGTTACGAAGACCTCAACGACGCGGTCCGGGTGTCGGCGGACCCAACCTTTCGCCTCATCGGGTCGCCAAAGCTCTGGGACCGCGGTGCGGCGCTGACATCGACGTTGCATTGGTTCGAGACCGACCTGTTGACGCGAGGGGAGAATCTCCTCGGATTGATGGCCGTGAACCGGGAGATGCTGGCGCAGGCCGGGATGCCGACGCGCGCCGGCCGGATCGTGCTTGACATGGATTCCAGCGAGAGTCCGGTGCATGGGGCACAGGAAGGGAGCGCGTATAACGGGCACTTTGCATCCGTCTGCTACCACCCGCTGTTTCTGTTCAACGAGCACGGCGACTGCGTGGCCGCCACGCTGCGGCCTGGCAACGTGCATAGCGCCGACGACTGGGCCGACCTGCTCCTGCCGGAAATTGAACGGCAGCACGCGGAGGGCACGCGCGTGGCGTTCCGCGCGGACGCCGCGTTCGCGAAGCCGGAGATCTACGACGCGCTCGAGCAACGCGACGTGGACTATGCCATCCGCATGCCGGCGAACAAGAACTTGGAGCTCGAGATCGAAGATATTCTGTTTCGTCCGCCGGGACGCCCGGGCTGCAAGCCCTTGGTGCGCTACAAGAGTTTCCGCTATCAGGCGAAGAGCTGGACCACCCCCAGACGGATCGTCGCCAAGGTGGAGCACCACCGCGGTGAACTGTTCCCCCGCGTCGGCTTCATCGTGACGAACATGACCCTGCCGAGCCGTTCGGTCGTCCGGTTCTACAACAAGCGCGGCACGGCGGAGCAATGGATCAAAGAAGGCAAGCAGGCGACGCACTGGACGCGCTTGTCGTGCCATCGGTTCCAGGCGAACGAGGTGCGCCTGCAACTGAGCGTTCTGGCGTACAACCTGGGCAACCTCTGGCGCAGACTCGTTCTGCCGCCGCGGATCAAGCGCTGGTCGCTCACCAGTCTCCAGCAGCGGCTGGTGAAAACCGGGGGCCGGCTGGTGAAGCATGCCAGGTACTACTGGCTCCTGCTGGCGGAAGGACATCTGACCCGGCGGCTGTTCGGCGACATGTTGCGGCGGATCTGGGCGCTGCCGGTGCCGGCAGGCTGACGCGCGGCCCGTGCGACGCGGCCACCTGGCGACCGAACGGACACACGTTGGGAGCGGTGTCTGCGGAGCGCCCTGAACGCAGGGCCTTCAGTGGCTCGCACGGCCGCCCGCGCTAAGCTGACGGCCTCTGAAGCGGGACGATGCTGTGACGAACAAGCGTTTCGTGCGCTGCGCTGCCTTTAGGTGTATAAAGGGGCCATCCGGGGCGGGCAAATCGGAAATCCCAGTTACGTGTCTCGAGGTGGACGTCGGGGCACGAGCGGGGCGGGGTGCCTCGCTGAGATTATGTTACGTTAATCACGCGGGGCCGGATCGACGGTCGCGCGGTAGTCGAAGGAGTGGAGACCCATGAGACGGCTCATTGTTATCGTGGCTGCGTCCGTCCTGGCCGTTGCGGCCTGCGGCGCGCAGGCACAGGAACTGAGCCCGGGCGATGCAGCACCTCCGTTCGAGCTTCCGGGAAGTGACGGAAATACGCACCGTTTGGCCGACTACGCCGGCAAGACGGTCGTCTTAGCGTGGTTTCCGAAAGCTTTCACCGGTGGTTGAACGGCCGAGTGCAAGTCGCTGCGGGAGAACAGCGACCAGCTTAGTCAATTCGATATTGCCTATTTCATGATCAGCGTCGATGATCCGCAAACGAACAAGGAGTTTGCAGAGTCGCTCGACGCCGATTTTCCGCTACTGAGCAACCCTGATAAAGATGTTGCCATGGCCTACGGAGTGGTCAACGCTGAACGGCAGTTCGCGTTCCGTTGGACGTACATCATCGGTCCGGATGGACAGATTCTCAGAATCGACCGGGAAGTCAACCCATCGACGGCCGGCGGGGACCTGGTGGCCCATCTCACTGAGTTGGGCGTTGCCAAACGCTAAACGATAGTCGGGGTGAACAAAAAAGCGGGCGGACACGGTCCTTGAACCGTGCTCGCCCGTTCGTATTCTGAGGCTGGACCAGATCGAGGCTGGTCTTCTTACTCGCTCTCCGGGGGGTCCGACTTATCCTGGACCTCGTCCTTGAAGCCCCGAATGGCCTGTCCCATTCCTTTCCCGAGCCCTGACAGTCGGTTGGCGCCGAAGATCAGGATCAGGATGAAGGCGATGATCACCAATTCCGGCAGCCCGATCGGGCCAAAGAGCGCCAATGGCATGTTCATGACGGCACCTTTCTATCCAACGTATCTTCAGGATACCACGCCCCCACTCGAATGGGGCGAGTCTGAAGCCACCGGTGCCGGTCCATCTGCGAGGGCGGCCACGAACCGTGGATCATCCCGGACCCCGTCAAAATCAGGGTCCACGCTGGCCCGGGTCCGATTCAGTGCTGGGAGATGCTCGAGGCTTTCCCCCAGATACCGAACGGAACGGTCGACGTCTCCCCGAAGCGCACACAACGCCGCCATGTAGTACTTGGTGAACGGGTCGTCCGCGCCGCGGGCGACCCGTTTCTCGAAGGCCTTGAGCGCCCGGCCGAAATGGCGCTCTGCGTCGTCGGGTCGTCCCATGCGTGTGTACGCAGCGCCCATCTTGTAGTTCAACTCAATCAGGCTACGGTCTTTGAGCGCGTGACTCGATGATTCCAGTGCGTCGACCTGTCGCTGGAATACACGCAGTGCCTCGTCGTACTCACCTCGGAGATAGCGGACGTATCCCAGACGAGTATAGGCGCCAACGATCTGTAGCCCTTCGCGTCCGGACACGAACCGCTCCTGCATATCGATCGCACGCCGGCACGCCGCCTCGGCCTCGTCGTAGTCGCCGCGCAGCGCATAGAGCAACCCCAGTTGGAGGTGGGCGTAGCCAAGGTCAGGGTTAATGGCGATGGAGCGCTCGAGATTTGAAATGCCGGCGTCCAAGTCTCCCCTTCCCACCCAATAGGCGCGGCCCAGGGAGGAATAGACATTGGCATCGCCTGGCTCCAACTGTGCGGCCACCTGGATCGACGAGATCGCCTCTTCGTACTGGTCGACGGACATCAGCGCGAACCCGAGCCAGCGGTGCGCATCGGCAAGCTTCGGGTTTAGTGCAATGGCTTTCCGCGCCATCTCCACGGCCTTGAGCGAGATATCGGGCAGACCAAGGAAGGTGCCTTTGAAGTCGTACGCGGTAGCGAGCGTCGCCCATGCCTCCGCGTAGTTCGGGTCGAGCACGGTCGCCTTCTCCGCCAAATGAATCGCGCGGTCGAGTGCCTGTGGTGTGCCCTCCATCAGGTTCATCATCGCGGTTGAGCGCGCCTCATAGGCTTCGACCGATACGGTCTCCTTCTGTTCGATCGACGCGACCTCACTGTCGTTCAGGGTGACGTTGATGCCTTGCGCGAGCTCGTAGACGATCTGGTCTTGGAGCGTGAAGATGTCGTCGATCTTGCCGTCGATCTTGACCGTTCGCACGATGGCGCCAGACTCGACATCGACCCCGCGCGCGGTGATCCTGATCCGGTCCCCCAAACGCTGATAGCCGCCGCTGACGAGCCAGGTGGCTCGTAGATGTTTCCCGACGTCGATCGAGGCCTGCTCGTCGACTTGGCCGATGCTGCTCGAGCTGAGGTCACGGAGCGCGTCGAATACCCGCTCGCGGCCGAGTACTTTCAGACCCCGAATCGACTTGAGGTCGGCCGTCACGGTCTCGGCGATGCCAGACCCGATCCAGTCGTCAGCAGGCTCTCGGGTGATGTTCGCGAACGGGAGGACGGCGACGACGTTTGCTAGCGGAGGGCTGGTCGAATCGGGTGTTGACCGGTCGCTGACTGCGCCAACCTGGCTTGCGAGCTCGATCTCCTGACGGAGCGCCTTGACGTCAACCAACAATTCCTTCGCGCTCTGATACCTGGTGGCTGCCGCTTTCGAGAGGAGCTTGCGGACGATGTCCTGGAGCCTGGGTGGTACGTCGTAGTTCAGGCGGGCCAGCGCGGGAGGTTCGTGCCGGACGATTTGGTCGATGACTGCCGTAAACGTGTCGCCGACGAACGGGAGTCGCCCCGTGAGGGTTTCGTACATCACCACACCCAGCGAAAACAGATCAGATCGATGGTCGACCGGTTGTCCGAGCGCTTGCTCGGGAGACATGTACGAGACGGTGCCCACGACCGCTCCGGCCTGAGTCTCCGCCATGGTCAGCGCGCCGTCCGCCTCTGTCGGCTCTTTCAGCGTCTTCGCGAGGCCGAAGTCTAGGATCTTGAACCGTCCTCGCGGCGTCAGGATGAGGTTCGCGCTCTTGATGTCGCGGTGGACGATACCGAGCGCATTCGCTTCGTCTAGCGCGTCGGCGACCTGCGCCGCCATGTGCAGAACGGATTGGACCGACAACGGACCGCGCTTGATCCGATCAGACAGCGGTTCGCCCTCGACAAACTCCATGACGATGAACAGGTCGTCGTTGGCTTCGCCGATGTCGAAGGTCGTCGCGATCGCCGGCGACCGAAGCGCTGACGCCGCCCGGGCTTCCTTGAGTAGTCGCGCGCGTCGGTCCGGGTCGCTCCGAAACTCTGGCGCGATGAACTTCAGGGCGACCTCGCGACCCAGCTTTGTGTCGCGGGCTCGATAGACCTCGCCCATCCCGCCCGCGCCAAGGCGGTCGCCTACTTCGTAGTGGAGGACAGTAGTGCCACCGGTGGGCATGATCGACTCGCCGACGTCTCTTCCATGTTACCCTACGGCTCCTGCTTGGCCTCGTAGGATGACGGACGCAGCGGCTGGATCCGACGGCACGGCACGGTTCGAGGAGCTCCGACGCAGGTCGGGACTCATCATTGGACCGATCATCTTCGGCATCGTGCTTCTACTTCCCGCGGGCCCTTTGACGCCCGAGGGTCACCGGTTGGGTGCCGTCGTTGCCCTGGTCATCACGCTCTGGGTCACCGAAGCGCTGCCTCTCGCCGTGACAGCTTTGCTCTGCCCGCTTCTGGCGATCGTGCTGCAGGTGGCCCCGCTGAGAACCGTGTTCGCGCCGTTTGCGAACCCCCTGATCTTCTTGTTCATCGGAAGCTTCATCCTCGCGCAGGGTCTCTTCGTCCATCGGGTGAACGAACGCATTGCGTATGGCGTGCTGTCCTTGAAGGTCATCGGCGCACGCCCGACGCGCATCCTCATTGCATACGGTGCCTTGGCCGCCGTCTTGTCGGCGTGGATGAGCAACACCGCCACCGCCGCCATGTTGGTGCCGATCGGCATGTCGCTTGTCGCCTTCATGGAATCGGAAGGCAAGATGTCTCGCTCCTACGGAACGGCGCTCATGTTGATGACCGCCTATGGCTGTTCTCGCGGGGGCATGGCGACGCCCGTCGGCACGCCACCCAACCTGATCGCGATCGGCCTACTGAACGACCTGCTGGACGTCCGTATCTCGTTCGTCGAGTGGATGCTGCTGGCGGTCCCGGTGACGGTGGTGCTGATGGTGATCGTCTTCGTGTATCTGACGTGGGTCTCTGACAGTCCAGCGGGAGTGATCGAAGGGGCCGACGAGATCATCGCCGAGCGCAAGAAGGCGCTGGGGCCTTGGAAGCCAGGCGAGCGCAACGCCGTGATTGCCTTCGGTGTCACGGTCGTGCTCTGGGTGGGCCCCGGACTGCTCCCGCTGTTCCTCGGACGAGAGCACCCGTTTGCGCAGTCCGTGCTGACGAGCATGCCGGAATCCGTTGCGGCCTTGACCGGCGCCGTGCTGCTCTTTCTGTTGCCCGTCAGCGCGACCCAGCGTTCGACCATCACCTGGAGGCAGGCGGCGCAGATCGACTGGGGCACGATTCTGCTCTTCGGTGGCGGACTCTCGCTCGGCACGCTTTCGGCATCAACCGGGCTGGCCCAGGTCGTGGGTGAGGCGATTACCGGCTTGCTCCCCACAAGCGACGTCGCCAGCATTGCGTACGCGGCTGCCTTGTTCACGGTTGTGCTGTCGGAGGCGATGTCGAACACGGCCGCCACCAACATCGCCATTCCGATTGTGATCTCGATCGCGCAAGCGGCCGATGTCGATCCGGTAACTCCGGCGATTGCGGCCGCGCTTGCCGCGTCGGTCGCGGTCGTCCTTCCGGTCTCCACGCCACCGAATGCGATCGTGTACGCCTCCGGACGGGTACGGCTCGCCGAGATGATCAAGTATGGGCTGATCATGGACGTGCTGGCCGTCGCGCTCGTTCCGGCACTGGTCTTGATGCTGAGGTAGCTGCCGAGCGGTGTGTCGCGAGATGGCGGCTAGCCGTGTGCTAGACTGCATAAGAATTCATTTCCCGCCAGAACGGCGCTGTGCGTTTCCTCCTGCAACTACCCGGTGTTCGGTCCCTCCACAAGCGACAGTTGCTGTTTCCGACGGTGGTTCTTGTCGGCGTCGCTGTCGTTCTCACGCTCGGGGCGCTCGAACGCTCGGAGCCGGCTGCCGTTGCGTCGGAGCCGGTCGAGCGTCCAACCCCTGTGCCCCGACCCATCACGCGGGCCGATCTGGAGAAGACGCCCCTTGCATATCACTCGGACTACTGGCACCAACTTGCCGAGAGCGCGCAGCCCAGCTTCGTGTTGATTGGTGAAGCCGGCGTGCCTGGACTGTTGGTGGGGCCGGGACTCGCGGTCACGACCGTGGACGCGGCGCGTGAGGCCCTTCTCGCTCGAACCCGGCGGCAACTGACCGTCGCCGGCGAGGCGGTCGACGTGACTGAAACCGAAGGCTCTCTGAACGGTGACGGTGGCGCGGCTGTTGCCGAGTCGGACGGTCGTGCCGAAGCCGAAGCCGAAGCCGAAGCGGAAGCAGTGCCTGTGCAGGGAGCGGCCCCCGCCGACGGGGTGGAGGAGGATGCAGGTCCACACCGGCTGCGAAGCTGGGACGATCAAATCGGGCTCGCGCTATTCGATGTGGACCGGACTGGCGACTCGGCGTTCACCCTATCCGACGCCCGCAGCCTGCCCTCGGGTTCGTTCATTGGTGCCATCACGCTGGACGACGTGGGCCACCCCGCGATTACGCCCGGCTATCTCGTGGCCACCCGATCGCTGGCCGAAGCCGGCGGAGGCAGCGATCTCATCATGTCGATGGGCCTGCCCGAGGCGTCCACGATCGCGGCCGTCGTCGACCTGGATGGGAGACTTGTTGGGCTGGCGTTCGAATCGGCGCGAGGGCTGCGAGTCGTGACCACGACAACGCTGCTCGGCCTTATCGATCAGCTCCAGATGGAGTCGGCGTGCCGAAGCGTCGAGGTGGCCGATCTTGATGACACGGTCAAGGAGCTCCTGAACCTGGATCGCGGGGTGCTGGTCGAGCACCTCCGGACGGACGTCTTCGAGCCGCAGCTGTCACTGGCGGGCGGCGACATCCTCGTGACCTGGGGCGGGGAAGAGGTGAGCTCCAAGGCGCAGTTCGAGGAGCTCTACGACGCGCAGCCCTCCGGCTCCCTTGTTAGCTACCGAGCACTCCGTTCCGGGCGCCGGGTCACGGGTGCCGTCGTGATGCCCGGCGAGGAATGCACCCCCCTCCAGTCGGATCTGACTCCCCTTGCCCGGTTCGGCCTAGCTGCGCGATGGATCACCGTCAGGTCCGACGATGACGAGCGCGAAACCGAGTGGCGCATCGTGGCGGTTGTGCCGGACGGGCCGGCGGCGCGGGCCGGGGTCCGCGAGGGAGATCGACTCCTCTCGGTCAACGGTCGGGGTCTGGACGGCCCGCGCGACGGCGCGCGGCTGGAAGCTGCGGCCGTCGCCGGACAGCCCTTGCTCCTGTCCCTTCGTCGAGACGATCGGGCCAAGCTCGTGGCGGTTCCCCTTCCCGCCGTGCCTACCGATGCTGACGAGGACCATGCCGGAGCTGAGTCGCCGCAGTAGGCGTCGTCAGCTGCCTGCCGAGATCGCCTAGTCGAGTCATGGGCCAGCGAACAGACCAACTGCGTCGCTTCCGCACGGCGACGTTTGAGCTTGGCCGGAAGCTCACGTCGCGATTGGCGGTGTGGCGGTGGGCGACGGTTTGGCTGCGGGCCTCGTTTCTGCCCGAGCAGAACTACCTCATCATCCTTTCGGTGGTGGTCGGCGTCCTCACCGGGTTGGGCTCCGTCGGGTTCATCTACGTGCTTCAGTGGGTGGCGGATTTCGCCCGTGGGCCGGTAGCCGCGACGCTCTCGGGCTTCGGGCCGGCGCAGCTCGTCTTGCTCCCGGCTCTGGGCGGGCTCATGGTTGGCCCGATCGTGTATCTGTTCGCGCGCGAAGCGAAGGGGCACGGCGTGCCTGAAGTGATGACGGCGCTGGCCACCCACGGGGGACGTATTCGAAAGCGCGTGGTTACCGTCAAGGTCATTGCCTCGTCGCTGACGATCGGATTTGGTGGCGCGGCGGGCCGCGAAGGTCCAATGGTCCAAATCGGATCCGCGATCGGCTCGACCATCGGTCAGTGGACTCGCCTAACCTCGAACAACGTCCGCACGCTGGTCACCTGTGGCGCCGCCGGCGGCGTGGCGGCAACCTTCAACGCGCCGATCGCGGCCGCGATGTTCTCGATGGAGGTACTGATTGGGCGCATGCACACCGATTTCCTGCTGGTGCTGTTGACCTCGCTCAGCTCGTGCATGATTGCGCGGTACTTCCTCGGCAACTTCCCGGCCTTCATGTCGCCCGTGTATGACCTCGTGAGTCCTTTCCGAGAGCTTCCGCTGTACTTCCTGATGGGCATCTTGATCGGCTGGGCTGCCATCGGATACACGCGGCTGCTGTACAGATCCGAGGACCTGTTTGGAGGGTGGAAGTTCCCTGACTATCTCAAACCGGCCGTGGGAGGCCTGATCGTAGGACTCGTCCTCCGGTGGTTTCCAGAGGTCTATGGCTCCGGGCTGGACACGGTCGAGTCGGCATTGTGGGTGCGTTTTCCGTGGGAGCTGCTCTTGGCACTCTTCTTTGCGGAGCTCATCGCGAATTGCGCGACGCTGGGTTCGGGCGGATCAGGTGGCGTGTTTGCTCCCAGTCTGTACATGGGGGCGATGCTCGGTGGGACGTTTGGGTCGGGCATCCACATGTTGTTTCCGGAGTGGACCGCCGGGTCGGGGGCGTATGCGATGGTGGGCATGGCAGCGTTCTTCGCGGCAGCGGCCAAGGCCCCGGCGACGTCAATCTTGATAGTCTTCGAGATGACGAACGACTATCGCATCATGCTGCCATTGATGGCGGCAACCGTCGGGAGCGTGTACGTGTCGCACCGGATGTCGCCGTTCTCGATCTATACGCTCAAGCTGTACCGACGGGGGATTGAATTCCCTCACGCGGCCGGCGAGGGACAGAAGCTGGATTCGGTCACGGAGCCGTCGGTTGCTCCGACGGCTCCGGCCGATGCATGAATACTGAAGTTACGACTTCTCGTCGATGATGATCTCCGACAGGACGTCTTCATCCGTCGGCAACTCCTCGTCACCAGCCGGGAATTCGTTGACTTTCAGGATATAGGCCACGATGTCGACGTAGTCCTTCGTGCTGAGGCTGGCCGGCGCCCCCTGCGGCATGGTGGTCCGAATCGCCATGTACATGTCGCCTAACGAGAGCTCGCTCCAACGGAAAGAGAACGGTACACCGATTAGCGCAGGCGCGATGCCGTCTCCAAGCATGTCATCAAGGTGGCAGGCCGCGCACTCCTGGCTATACGCCTCTTTGCCGCGCTCAGCTTGGACCTCAGAGAATACGCCGGACCATGCCGAGCTCGAATCCTGTGCCATTTCCTCGGTGTGTGCCACCGGTGACAGCGTTACGAGCGCAAGCGCTCCTACAATTGCCATACTCAGCGCGACACGACAACCGTTCCAAAGCGCGTGATTCGTCATCTGACCTCCACTTCCCCTAAATGTAATCCCCTATTAGAACTCTAATATACCATCTGACGGCTGCGTCTTGGCTCACGCGAAGGCCCGGTGTTTACCTGATCGAGGCCAGTAAAGCAAAGATGGCCACGTTGATGATGTGCGAGGCAAGACAGAGAACACACCGCACGCGAATCACGAATAGCAGGTTGTACGACAGGTACACCGCCAACCCCACGGTCAGCACGCTTGCGCCGAGGAACAGACTGCCGACCGGACCGCCCAACCATCCGCGCCACACAGCAAGTCCCAACGCAAAGTAGAAGACCTGCCCCAGTGCCGAGTTGGGGAGCCCGAAGACCCGGGCCTGTGGGGTGAACACGATCGAGGCGCATGTCTGCTCGTCCATTCGGCAGACGGGCGGAATCCAGCGGGCGTCCGGCCGCATCCAGCGGTAGGCCACGGCCGTGAAGTAGCTCGAGATCAGCAGGCCGACAACGGCAAGCAGCAAGAGGAGGGTTGCGATGAACGACAACGGTGTCACAGCTCCGCGACGACGACGAGCATACCCCACCCGACCAACGCGGCTCCGCTGGCCGCTGGGATCCACCGGTAGGGCCAGATCTTCTCGAGGAGCACAAAGAGCGCCAAACCGGCGATCCAGAGCAGGTTCATGACTCCACCCACGAACAGCAGGCACATCAGGATCCAACAGCACCCGAGACAGTAACGTCCGTGATGCCACCCCATGCGAAAGGCGCCCCACCTCCCGTCACGCCAATGGGTGGAGATGAACTGCAAGGGGGACTGGCAGTGCCGTAGGCAGCTGGTTTTGAGCGGCGTCCATTGATAAACGCCGGCGGCCACTAGCGTGGTCCCGCCCAGGATCGCGCTGGTTGTCGCCATCATCGGCGAGAGGACGCCCGCCGTGTGCAATCCCCACTGCAGTACTGTCGCCGCGAGGCTGAACGCCGTCCATGCCGCGAAGTACCCGGTCGCGAACGTGGCCGGTGACGTGGCGGTCCGTTCCCGACTCTTTCGCCGTCGATTGACCATGGCGAAGATCAGCAGCATGGGCACCGCGCTGGGCAACATCATCGCCACCATCATGATCGCCCACATGACGAACATCATGAAGAAGTCGGTCGGCGTCCCCCGCATCGCGTGCGCCATGAGCAGCGCGTTGCCCATCGACTCCATGGTGGCCATTCCCTGGGCCATTCGGATCAGATACGTCCACGCGAGCACGGTCGTGGCCAGCGCGCCGATGGCGACCCACAGCCGATCGCGTCGGATCAACGATTCAAGGGTGGCGCCGTCCGTCATTCACCTGAGGTCGGGCAACAGGCGGGTGCGTCCAGGGGCGAGCTGTACGTCGAACGCCTTGATGGTGAGGTCGACGAAATTGTAGTAGCCGACCAAACCGGTCAAGTCCATCAGCCCGCGCTCGCCGAACAGCTCGCGCGCCTGGGTGAACGTGGCGGAGGAGACCCGTTCCTCGCTCACGAGCTCGCGCACGAAGCGAATGATGACGCGTTCTTGATTGCCCAGCCCGTCGAGAACGCCCACACTGTCGAGGTCGGTTCGGTGTCGAACCAGATCAATGATCTCAGGTTCGAGGCCTGCGTCGAGTCCGAGCGGCTCGTGGGCCGACCACTCATACTGGCTGCGCACTTCGCGAGCCGTGGCCAGAATGGTGAGCTCGGTGAGCCGCTGGTCTTTGTCAGTGCCAAACCGGAGGTAGGTGCTGGCTGGGAAAACATGCTCCGCCATCAGCGGACTGTAGGCCCACATGGACAGCGGCCCCCGGAGACCGCCCGAATAGCGGCTGTCAGGATTGACCATGATGTCGTAGGCGCGCTGACCGTCGGCATCGAGGGCGTCGCGCACCGGGAGCGGGAGCCGAGCCCACGAATCTTCGTGAATGTCTCCCGGGATGTCGGCGGGCGTGACGACCGCAGACGTGTCCGCGTCGGTCGGCCCGGCCTGCTCGGCAACCGACCCGACCAGGTCTCCGGTCGAGCAAGCAGCGAGCCATACAACTCCACACATACACAGTGGTTTCCGCCACATAGTCATCTCCTTGACGACGGTCGTCACCGACGGTTGCCGCCGAGGCCGATGGTGGCTTATCGCGATTGGGCTGTCAACGTCCAGCTTGCGAGCACCGCTCGGCAGGTGCAGAAGCGGCCGAGGTGGTACAGCTCGACGGTGTCTCCGACGAACGCGAACGGGGCCAGGTCTCCGACCGCACCGACGCCCAGGGTGATGTGGGGATCGAAGCTCGCATATGCCGAACGCCGGCGAAACGTCTTGACCCACTCGAGGTCGGACGGCCTCGGAGGTTTGACGTCCCGGTCGATGATGAAGGCGTCGTGTCCATCGTCACCGGTTTGGAACGGGACCAAGAGATCCATGATTCGTCGGTGCAGGCGCGTCAGTGCGGAGCTCGGCGCGATGCCCAGCGTGGCCGAGAGGTGGGGCACGGCCACCGTCGTCGTCATCAGCTCGAGCGGGCGCTCTTGCTCCAGGAGCGCACTGAGCGCCGTGGCGAGCGTACCGACGCGCGCGCGGCGGACAAGCTGCTGCGCCAGGGTGAGATGGGGGAGGCACGTTGGTCCGAATCGGAAGCCCGCGGGTGGGGCGAGCGTCTGACTATTCAGCTCGGCAAGCTGCCGCCGCACGGCTGGCGGCGGCAGAATCGCGACGTCAAGAGCGAGCGTTGGCGAATTGTCGGTTGCCTGCATCGGGATGGGCACTGGCCGGCAGTGTAGCACTGGTGTTGGCTCGGCAAAGGGCGGTTCGCCGACCTGTAGAATCAGTGTCCTATGGCTACTGGTGAGTCGGTCATCCGGCACATGACTCGTCTGGCGGTGCAGCATGACGCGGTCAACTTGGCGCAGGGTTTCACGGACGAAGCACCACCCTACTCGATGGTGTGGGCCGCGGTCGCAGCACTGCTCGGCGGGACCCAGGCGGGCGTCGAGCGGGTCGACCGAGCGACGCTTGGGGACCTCGGGCTGCGTTCCGACAGCGGTGTCACGGCTGCCACGGCGCTCGAGACAGCACTAGAGCGGATGCGCAGTCAGCGCGACCAGTTGAGCCAGTATTCCTTTCCGTTCGGACTCGCAGAGCTCCGCCGCGCTGTCGCTGACTATATGCAGCGTTGGTACGGGTTCTGCCCAGACTTCAAGGATGAGATCACGATCACGCTCGGTGCGACGGAAGGTCTCGCGTCGGTGCTCAAGGCGGCGAGCGAGCCTGGAGACGGCGTCATGATCGTTCAACCGTTCCACGAGATGTATCCAGCGCAGGCCGCCGTGTTTGGTTTACGCCCTGTGTACGTCAGCTTGACCGAACACGCCGGAGCGTGGGGATTCGACCGCGACGAGTGGACACGTGCGGCGGCGGAGTCGCGAGTGCTGGTGCTCAACACGCCGCACAATCCAACCGGGAAGGTGTTCGATGCAAACGAGTTGGATTTCATCGCCAGACTCGCGGTCGAGCATGACCTCGTGATCGTGACCGACGAGATCTACGAGCACATCACCTTCGACGGGCACCGACACCAGACGATCGCGGCGAACCTGGCCGTGCGTGATCGCACGGTGATCGTCAACTCGATCTCGAAGACCGGAAACGCGACAGGATGGCGCGTGGGGTGGGTGATCGCCAGCGCGTCGCTGACGGCTCGGATCCGCGCCGTGCACGACACGCTCGTCATTCAGGCGCCGACGCCGCTACAGAAAGCGGCCATTAGCCTTCTCGAGATGCCTGACGAGTTCTTTGCGGGGCTCCATCAGCAGTATTCCCGCAAGCGCGGACGGTTAACCGACGTGCTCGAGAGGGTGGGCTTCCGGCTCTCGGCGCCGGAGGGCGCCTACTACCTCTTCGCTGACTATCGAGGGGTGACTCGGCTCGCGCGTCTCAGCTCGATGGACGCCGCGATGCGCCTGATTGAGGACGTTGGTGTTGCCACGGTTCCAGGAAGCAACTTCTACGCGTCGCCGGATTTGGCGCCCGGCGCGCCGTACCTGCGATTCGCCTTCTGCCGGAGTCTGGACTCGCTCGACGAGGCGGCCAGCCGCCTGTCGTCGCTTGGGGGCGGCTAGTGCACTAGTTCCGCAGCTGGGTGACGGCTTCGATCAGCCGGTCGTTCTGCTCATCCGTACCAACGGTAATCCGGAGCTTGTCCTCGAGCGCCGGTCGGTTGAAGTAACGAACCAGGATGCCGCGCTGCTTGAGGCCTTCGTACACGTCGTGTGCGCGTCCGTCGGGTGGGCGGACCAGCAGGAAGTTCGCCTCGCTTGGCCAGACTCGAAACCCGAGGGCTGCCAGCGCCGAAGCGAGTCGGCTGCGGGAGCGCCGCACTCGCCCCACCAGCTCCGCCGTATACTTCCGATCCTGCACGGCGGCCGCGCCCACGCGCGCTGCGACCGCGCCGACGTTGTAGCTGTCCTTCACTTTGGCCAGGCCCGCAATCAATCGTGACACCCCGATCGCGTAGCCGAGGCGTAGTCCGGCCAGTGCGTGGCTTTTGGAGAGCGTGCGGAGGATCACGACGTTCTCGAAGCGGGGGACCAGTTCCAGCGCATTGGCTTCGGCGAACTCGACATAGGCCTCGTCGAGGGCCAAGATGCCATCGAGTCGTGAGGCCAGCGCCGCGAGCAGGTCGTTCGATGGACGCGTACCCGACGGACTGTTCGGGCTCGCGACGAGCGTCAAGGCTGCGTTGGCCGCGGCCAGCTCTTCGACCGGTAGCACGTAATCCTCATCGAACGGGATCTCGACAATCGGCGCGCCCTGCATCTGCGCCAGGGTGCCGTAGAGAACGTACGTTGGGCTCGGATAGGCGACTGGACGGGATGGACCAGTGATCGATCGAATCAGCATGGTCAGGATGTCGTCGCTGCCGTTGCCAACCAGGATCGACTCCGGGTCGATGCCGAGAGCATCCGCCACGCTCGTGCGAAACTCGTCCGCGTAGGGCTGGGGATAGAGACGAAGATGATCAGCTTGAACGGCGTGGAGCGCCGCCAACGCGCGAGGACTTGGCGGATAGGGGTTCTCGTTCGTGTTGAGCTTGATGACGCCGCCATCCGACGGCGGCTGCTCGCCCGGTGTGTACGCGTCGAGCGCGTCGATCTCTGGTCTGAAGTACGACATGACCAGGGGGCATTGTACTTGGCGCTGCTATACGCGTTCGTCCGGAACCCCGGGAACCGGTGAGCGGAGCTCTCGGATCTCGGCTCCGAGGACGGCGGCCTCCTCGGTCAACCGCTCGATCTGCCGGCGTTGCCGGGAGAGAATCACAGAGAACGAGAGGAGTCCGACGAAGACGACCGCGCTCAATACCAGGAGTAGGAGACTGGGTGGGTAGACCACTCCTAGGCGCCCAGCCGCCGCATGGAGCAGATCGCGCCACACCGACAACGCCAACAGGGCGAGAGCGCCGAGGATCCACACGATCGAGTACTCCTCCACAAGCTTGCGACGACGCACCAGCTCCAGTACGACGATCACGAGTCCGATACTGACGACGATCGCGACTAGTTGGACGCGGTCAATCACGAGGGGCATCTCCGATGACCGTGCGCAGCGGCACAATCATCATGGCGAGGAGTACTCGAGCGGCGGCGGCCGCAATTCGGGTCGGCGTCAGTGAGGTTCGTCCGCCCAGCCGCTGTCGAGCCCTGACCGGAACCTCGATGACCGACAGTCCGCTTCGCGCGGCGAACAAGTGGAGCTCGGGCTCGGGGTAGCCGGTCGGATGATGCTCTGCGAGTACCCGCACCGCGCGAGGCCCGAGCGCGCAGAATCCTGACGTGGGATCGGTGATGGTGCGTCGGGTGAGCGCCGATAGGCAGAACGCCAGCAGTCGATGGAGCAGACCGAATACGCCGGTCCGCTCGAGCGACCCTTCGACATACCGGGACCCCATCACTACGTCGGCTCGGCCTTGACGGAGCGGTTCCAGCACCGCCTCCACGTCATCTGCCCGGTGCTGACCGTCGCCATCAAGACGCACGACGCCATCGAAGCCAAGGCGGGTCGCGAGTCGCAAGCCTGCCCGAACCGCGCTTCCGACCCCCATCCGATCGGGAAGCCGGATCCACCGAACGCCGAGGATCTCGACCAGCCGATCGGTCCCGTCCGTTGAACCGTCGTCGACGACGAGAATGTCCAGCCCCGGGCAACACCGACGAGCTTCGGCGACGACGGCGGGAAGGGTGGCCGCTTCGTTGTGCGCAGGCACGAGCCCGAGGATGCGTCGTGGAACTTGGATCGGCGTCGTCTGGACTAGTGCCTTGGCTGCCGGACGCGGGCGCATGCTGTGCTCAGGCTTCGGTGCGCGACCCAAGAGCCGCCGCGTGCTCCAGACGACGATCGCGGAGACCCACACGACGTCGCGGATCAAGTGGGCGATTGGGAAAAACACCGCGACCGGATCTCGGAATCGAGCGGCGGCGCGGACGCCAGCAAGCAGGCGCTCGGTTCCCAGGATCGCGAGCAACAGAGCGGCGGCGCCGACTGGTGGTCCGAACGTCAGCTCGCCGAGCCCGGATGCGATGGCTGCGACGAGTACGATGAGGGCGACGCTGGTCAGCGCCGGGTGCAGCATCATGGTCAGCGGCGAGACCGAGTCGCCCCCGACGCGATGCGGATGCTTGGCCAGGACATCCAGACGCCCGAAACCTAAACCGTACTGCTGTCGGCAGTAGGCAAACAGTCCTTCGCGCCAGTGGTGTCGGCTTCGCGCCTTCCGGCACATCGTTAGGGCGTAGCCGGCATCTTGCAGCCGGTAGCTCATGTCGTTGTCGACGCCGTACCCAAGCTGCTCATCGAACGGCCCGACTTCGGCGAGCGCCGCCGCGCTGTAGGCGGTGTTCCCGGTGCAGACGTGCCCGGTCCGCGACCCGCGGATGGCGTCGTATCGCTGTTGGACATCGGCTCCCGTGATTCGCGACCAAAACCCTGCACTGCGCGGAGCCGCGTAGCAGCCTTGAGCCGCGGCGATCGCGGGATCCTGAAGCTCGTTGACGAGCGCGCGCATCCAGCCGGCGTCGAGGATGACGTCCTGGTCAACCTGGCAGATGATTGGATGCTTGGCGGCGGCAATTCCACGGTTGAGCGCCGCTGCCATCCCGCGTCGAGGACCGTCGAGGACCTGAAGCGGGCAGGAGGTCTCGAGAGTCTCGGCGATACGGCGTGAGTCGTCGCTGCTGCCATCGTCGACGACGATGATCTCCATGGGACGCCCGTCGGCTTGGTTCGCAATCGATTGGATGACGTCGCGAAGCCAAGGCGCGCCGTTTCGAACGGGCACGACGAAGCTTACCGGGATCACGTCGCCGCCTCACACGCTTCGCGATAGACCGCTTCGAGCGTTGCCGTGATCGTGGCAGCGCCGTACTTCACCGGAATCGTGGATCCCGCAGCCCGAGCGCGCACTCGCCACATATCGAGATTGTCGAGCACGCCGCCGATGGCCGCCGCCAGCTGACCGACGTCGCCAACCGGCGTCACGTCGCCTCCTCCCGTCTCCTGGATGATCTCGCCGCACCCGCAGTCATCGGCAACGATGACCGGAGTGCCGCACATCAGCGATTCGAGGGGGACCAAGCCGAACACCTCGTGCGCCGAGGGGTAGACCACGACGTCTGCGTCCGTCAGCGCCTCCATTCGGGCCCGTCCAGTGAGCAGTCCGGTGAAATGACATTGTGGTCGGATGCCGCGGGCGTCGGCCAAGGCTTGTGTTTGTGTCGCACTCCCCATGTCGTTACCCGCGATGACAAGCCGGGCAGTAGGTCGACCCAGCCGTGCAAACGCCTCAACGAGGACATCGGTTCGCTTTCGCGGCGTGAGCTTACCAAGAAACATGACGATCGGCGCACGGTCGATGCCGACCCGACGTCGAAACGCCCCCCGCTGCACCGGTTCCCGAAACTCGTCAACGTCGATCGGGTTCGGCACGACGCAGATGCGGCGATCGGCAACGCCAAGCTTGAGCAGCTGCCCGCGCTCACTCTGGGTGACGGCAAGCACGCGCGACGCATGACGGAGAACAATGTCACCACCAAGCCCATCGAACGCCCACTTCAGGAGTCGTCGGCGTTCGATCCGCGGTGCCGTCCCGTTCGGAGCAAGGATGAACGGGACGCGCTGACGGCGAAGCTCACGCGCCGCGATGACGCCCGGCAGGTTGCGATAGGCGTGAAGATGTGCCACGTCGAACCGGGCGGCGTGGCGCCGCACGAAGCCGGCGAGACCGACAGGCGTAAAGAGCTGCCAGTGGTAGGCCAGGCCATTGGACAGATTCGGAAAGATGTGCGTGGTCAGGCCAGCCGTTGTGTCGCGGTCATTCCATGGTCGCAAGTACCGCCGGGGCTCGGACGACGGGCGAAGGCGCGACCTGCGCGAGCACACATCGGTCGTGCACACGGTGACGTCGTGACCGCGCCGAGCCAGCGAGCGTGTCAGGGTATCAGCCACCCGAGGGATTCCGCCGTACGACCAGGCGTCGGCCCCGTAGGGGGTGATATGCAACACACTCAGCGGTGACATCTCAAGAACCGGGGCTTAAGTGCCGAAAATGTACCACGATAGATGGGGATCTCGCAGACAGCCCAGCGGTGGCTGTGGGCGGTGCCAGTGTCCTTCGCTGGCCTGGTCTACGCCAATGCCCTTGACAATCCGTTCGTCTACGACGACTACAGCCTAATCGTCGAGAATCGGTCGCTGGCCGACCCGATGAGCCTGACCGGACTGGTCTTGCATAACGCGGTCCGGCCCCTGATCAACCTCTCTTATGCGGTCGATCGCCTGATCTGGGGTCCGGCGCCCTTCGGATTCCATCTGACGAACGTGCTGCTGCACATGGTCAACACGGGCTTGCTGTATCTCTTCGCGGCAACGGTCACACGGGACCGCGTGTCTGGCGCGCCGGGCCGCGACGCGCGACCGGTGGTCATCGGTAGTGTGTCGGCTCTCCTATTCGCCGTCCACCCCATGATGACCCAGGCGGTGGGATACATCAGCGGGCGATCCGAAGTGCTCTGCGCCACCTGGCTGCTGTTGGTGCTGTTCGCGATCCACCGATGGACCCGCACCGAGAAGGCCGGGTGGGCGGTTCTGGCGGCTGGGCTGTGGATGGCCGCCCTTGCCACCAAAGAAACGGCTGCAATGCTGCCGATCGCGCTGCTTGGCTATGAGCTCTGGTTGGCGCCGACTGATGTGCGCCGGTCTCGCCAGCGGCTGGCACGCGTGTATCTACCGCTGATTGCGCTGGCCGCAACGGCCGCCGCGGCCCGTGTGGCCGTACTCGTCTTCATTGAGCATACCGAGCCGATCCGCCCGCATGCTGACTACGCGCTCGTCGAAGTCGATGTCGTCCGCCAGTACCTGTCGCTGATGGCGATGCCACGGGAGCAGAGCATCTTCCACGCCGTAGCGCCGGTGACCGGGTGGCTGGACCCTCGGTTGGCGATGTCGGCCGTAACGCTTGGTGGGCTGATCGCGACGATCTGGTGGTTCCGCCGACGCGAAGGGCTCGTGAGCTTCGGACTGACCTGGTTCCTGCTCATGTTGGTCCCTTCGAGCGTGCTGGTTACGCTGGACCGCGCCGAGCCGATGGCGGAACACCGGGTGTACATCGCCAGCCTTGGACTGTTTCTGGTGGTTGGGGTGTGGGGAGGATGGCTCGCCGACCGGCCGGCGGGTCGGCGGCTGTTCACGCAACGCAGTCTGCAGGTGGCGTTCGTGCTGTGGCTCGTGATCCTCAGCGGGCGAACGGTTGTCCGGAACGCAGTGTGGGACGACGGCGTCGACCTGTGGACAGAGGCGGCGGCGTACGCGCCAGGCCATTGGCTGCCGTTGTTACTGTTGGGAGAGGAGCTCCAGCGGGCCGGACGCTGCGACCTGGCGGTCGATCGCTTTCGGGAGTCGATTCGGCTGCACCAGAACGAGGAGACCGGCTACCGCAAGCTGGGTGGGTGTCTGATCGAGCTCGGTCGCCTGCCCGAAGCCCGCGCGGCGTTCCAGGCGCAAGCGCCAACCTCGGTCGATGCCGCTAACGGGCTGGCGGTGCTGGCGCTGGCCAACGGACAATCTGGGCTTGCGCGTCACCACTTCGAGGTCGCGCTCGAGCGCGATCCGGCCAACGTCCAGGCCCGTCAGGGTCTGGCGACGTTGGACCAGATGTTTGGCGAGGACCGACGGCAATGACGCAAGTCTCTGTCGGCACTGACGTCGAATCCCCGAAGGACCTGCCGGATGTCCAACCCATTCCGGTCCCGCCCGTGCCTGAACCGACCCACTGGTTCGATCTCGTCTGGACCCTTGTCCGGACCGAGTTCAAGGTTCGCTATCACGGGACGATAGGGGGGTTCGCGTGGGCCCTCGCGAAACCGCTGGCCATGTTCGTGCTGCTGATGGGAGTGTTCTCCTTTGTCTTCGGCTCGGATCCCGACTACCCGCTCAATCTCGTGATCGGCCTGTTTCTGTGGGATTTCTTCGCCGAAGGGACAAAGTCTGGCCTGACCTCGTTGCACGCCCGTGGGTTCCTGTTGACCAGGGCCCGGTGCCCGGCGTGGATTCTCGTCGTCACGTCGATCTCGAATCAACTGATCACACTCGCTGTCTTCAGCGTGACCATCATGATCTTCTTGCTGGCTGTGGGACGTCCGCCGTCGGTCGGCGGCGTGGCGTTGTTTGCCGCCTACGTCGGTGCGCTGGTCGCGATTGTCACCGGCTTCTCGCTGGGCAGCAGCGTTGTCTACCTTCGCTATCGCGATCTCAATCAGGTCTGGGACCTGGTGTCGCAGGCAGGCTTCTTCGTCGCCCCAATAATTTACCCACTCGGCATTCTGCCCGAACGACTGCATCAGTACCTGTACATCTGGCCGCCTACACCCATCATCGAGTTCTCCCGCCAGGCACTTGTGCGCGGTGAGGTGCCTACTCCTGCGCCCCAGGGTTTCCTTGGACACTTGATTGCGAGAGAGTACTCGCAGGAGGAGTGTCGAAATGGGGAAGCCAGATCAAGGTGCGGCGGCGGCGGAGGGAGCCCGGAGGGCGACCGGAGATGCTGCCGGGAACGGCCGTGGGGGACGGTTGTCGGCCCGGCGCAAGCGCGAGACGGTGCTGCGTCTGCTGCGCGGCGAGGATCTTGAGTCCGTGTCGCGGGAGCTGGGGATCACGGCGGCGCGGGCCTCGCAGTGGCGGGATCAGTTTCTGGCCGCAGGCCAGGCCAGCCTGAAGAGCCGGGCGCCGGACGCCCGGGACGAGGCCAATCGTCGGCTGCAAGCCAAGATCGGTGAGTTACTGATGGAGAACGAACTGCTCTACGCGAAGGTGGACCAGTTGGAGGCGGCCGGCCCTTTGGCCCGGCGGAGGTCGAGGCGATGAAGGGCGCCCACTCGATCTCCACGCGTCGGGCGTACGGCGTGCAGCGGGTCTGCCGCGTGTGGCACCGCGCCCGCTCCAGCGTGTATGCGCGGCGGCAGGCGACGACGTCCCCTTGCCGGCGCGGGCCGGTCGGCGCCGCCCCGGACGACGTCCTGGTCGGCCATATTGGCCGCATGCTCGAGGCGTCGCCGTTTCATGGCGAAGGGTACCGGAAAGCCTGGGCGAAGCTTCGGGTCGAGGGAATCCGCACGTCCCAGGAGCGGGTGCGCCGGTTGATGCGGGAGCACGACCTCCAGGCCCCGCACCGCGTGGGCCACGCGCACGGCCCGAAGGCGCACGACGGGACCATCACCACCGAGGCCCCCGATGTGATGTGGGGCACGGACATGACGACCACGGTGACCGTGAGTGAGGGCGCGGCCTTCGTCTTCGTGGCCGTCGATCACTGCACAACCGAGTGCATCGGCCTGCATGCGGCCAAGCGCGGGACCCGATTTGAGGCCCTGGAGCCGATCCGCCAGGGCGTCCGCGAACGCTTCGGTGAGATCGGCGACGGCGTGGCCCGCGGGCTCCGGCTCCGGCACGACCACGGGTCGAACTATCTGGCCGACGACTTTCAACAGGAGGTCGCGTTCTTCGGCATCGAGAGCTCGCCGAGTTTCGTGCGGGAACCCGAAGGCAACGGCGTCGCGGAACGCTTCATCCGCACGCTGAAGGAGAATCTGTTGTGGGTGCGGAGCTTCGACACCATCGAGGAGCTCCGCCTGGCCCTGCTTGCGTTCAAGCGAACGTACAACGAGCAGTGGATGCTGGAGAAATACCACTATCGAAGTCCCGCTCAGGTGCGACGTGACCTCGTCGGGCTGGACGCGGCCGCGTAGATGCGAATACCGTCAAACCACTGTCCAAGAACCCTGGGGCGCTACACTACGGACATCGCTCACGGGCTGATGGCGCTCGTGGTGGCGGCGTCCTTGCTCGTTGGCAGTCTCGTTTTTCGCCGGCTTGGACCGCGCGCCGCCGAGTATCTGTAAGGAAGGGCCATGCGCATGACTCCAGCGATCGAGGTTGATGACGTCGCTAAGTCCTTCCGGGTACCGAGCGTGCGGCGCGATACGCTACGGGAACACGCCCTCGGGGGTTTTCGCCGCAGACAATTCGACCAGCTGCGGGTACTGGACGGCATCACCTTCCGGCTCAATCGAGGGGAAGCCCTCGGCATCATGGGTCGCAACGGCTGCGGCAAGAGCACGCTGCTCCGGATCATTTGCGGGATCTACCCACCCGACCGGGGTCGCGTGCGCGTCAGCGCGAAATTCTGGAGCTCGGTGTCGGCTGGAACCCGGAGCTCGACGCCGTCGACAATATTTGTCTCATCGGCACCCTGATGGGGCTATCGCTGAGTCAGATTCGCCAGCACATGGACCGAATCCTCGCTTTTGCCGAGCTCGAGCGGTTTGCCAATCTCAGACTCAAGCACTACTCGAGCGGCATGTCATCCAGGTTAGGATACGCGGTGGCGTTCGAAGCGGTGCGCGAAGTGCTGGTGCTCGACGAGATCTTCGCTGTAGGCGATGCCGGCTTCAAACGTCGTTGCGAGGACCGCTACCGCAAGTTGCGCGCGAGAGGGCAGACGGTTCTGTTGGTCGGCCATGATCCGAGCATCATGGCGAGATTCTGCGATCGGGCGCTACTGTTGGAGGGCGGGCGAATCGTCATGGATGGTCCCGCCAGCCAGGTGGCGGAGCAGTATCTTTCGGTGGTCAGCGTACCCCACGCATCTCAGACGCACCCGCACGCTGTCAGCGCATCCTGACTCGCGGCGGCACGTCGTGAGAGGATTCGCTCGTGCCCGAGTATCTCGACACACTCCTCGCTCTGTGGCCGACCTGGGCACTCGCCGTGACGATTGCCGTCAGCATCCTGGCCCTGGGGAAAGGTGCCGACGTGCTGGTCGAGGACGCAGTGGCCATCTCCATGCAGTGGGGTGTGCCGAGCGTTATCGTTGGTGCGACGGTCGTGAGTCTCGGCACGACGACACCCGAAGCCGTGGTCTCGGTACTTGCGGCGGTGCAGGGAGAGGCCGGGCTGGCCCTCGGGAACGCCGTAGGATCGATCATCTGCGATACAGGGCTCATCCTGGGAATCGCGTGCATCATCGCTCCATTGCCGTTGCGACCGAGCCGTCGCCGATCGGCAGGGATGGGTCCAGTTCGGGTGCGGCGTACTACTTGTCGCGGGGTGCTTACCCTGGATGTCGCTGGGGAGCGTCTTTGCCGAGGGGGGCCTTCTTCCGCAGGCCGGCGGGTGGGTGTTCCTGGCGCTGCTCGGCCTCTACATGCGCTGGTCTGTGCAGCTCGCGCGCCAAGTCACGGAACGTCGTCACGACGAAACGGAAGACGGTTTTCGTGGGAAGACGGCGACGTTCGCCAGCATGACCGTTGCCGTGGCTGCCGTGGTGATCTCGTCGTCGTTTCTGATTTCGTCGGCGACCGAGATTGCCGAGCGAATCGATGTCCCGCCCAGCATCATCGCGGCCACATTGGTGGCGTTTGGCACCTCGCTGCCTGAACTCGTGATCGTGTTGACGGCGACACTGAAAGGGCAGGGCGAGTTGGCCATCGGCAATGTCGTGGGGGCTGACATTCTGAATGTGCTATTCGTCGCCGGTGCCGCCGCCGCCGTGACGCCCGAGGGGCTGGCCGCCGAACCGCACTTCTTCATGCTGCAGTTTCCGGCCATGCTGTTCGTGCTCGTGGTGTTTCGGGTGGGCACGTTGACGGCCCGTGACGGCATTCTCAAACGACCGTTCGGGTACGTCCTGCTGGCGACGTATGTGGTCGTGACGGTCGTCAGCTACCTGCTGTCGTGAGTCGTGTTCCCTGACCCGGTCGGTGTATCGTTAGGGCCGATTCCTGCGCGCGACAACGCTCAGAAGGAGACCATATGCGGCCGATTTTGATCATTCTATTGCTGCAGCTCCCGCTACTCACCGCGTGTGGCCCTGCGCTCATGGAGGACGCGCCGGTTGAGGAGGCGCAAGTTGAGGCCAGACCGGATTTCGGGCCTAACCCGTACGCCGGGAGGCAGATCGGGCTGGTCGGACCTGACCCCGCGCAGATGGAGGACGCGCCCGGCGCTCGGGTATCACGCCGTCCCCCATGGGCTGCAGATTCCCGCGGAGCTCGAGATGGGCGCGCCATCGGGCGTCGTCTGGACCGACGCGAATCACCTGATCGTGTTCAATCGCGGACGCGATCCGCTGGCCGAGTTCGATGCCGACGGCACCTTCGTGCGCTCGTGGGGCCAGGGGATGTACGTCAGGCCGCATGGGATGCGGGTCGACCCGGAAGGCAACGTCTGGGCGACTGACGTTGGTGGCCACACCGTTCGGAAGTGGAGTCCGGACGGCGAGGTGCTGATGACGCTCGGCGTCCACGAGCAGGCCGGGGAATGGGAAGAGGGTGCAGATAGCGGACTGCTCATGGAGCCCACCGACCTGGCGTTTGGTCTGAACGGGGAGATCTACGTGATCATCGGACACGGCAACGGCCCCCCGGCGGTCCTGAAGTTCGACAGCCGCGGCACGCTACTCACGGCCTGGGGAAGTCAGGGAACCGGGCCAGGAGAGTTCGATACGCCGCACTCGATCGTCGTTGACTCGGAGGGTCTCGTGTACGTAGCGGACCGGCAGAATCGGCGCGTCCAGATCTTCGACGCCGACGGCACCTACATCTCCGAGCGACCGTACAAAGGACTGCCGTGTGGCCTCTACATCGCTGACGACCAGCAGATGTACATGGTGAGCGGGTTCTCGGGGGAGATCCTCCGGCTGGACGACGATGGCAAGGCGATCGGGGCCACGGGACAGCCCGGTCCCGGACTCGGAGAATTTGGCGAGGCCCACTACATGACGATCGCTCAGAACGGCGACATCTACGTTGCGGATACGGTCAAGCCTGAGCTACATAGGTTCATCAAGGATTAGCCCACCGGCGGAGTTGCTGAACTCCGCGCACGCGATCTCATACCGTGAATCCCGAAGACCATCTACCGCGCGGAGCTCGCGGGGCGGTCGCTTCCATGCCTCCGGAGGCGACGCTGAGCGTCATCGTTCCGGTCTACAACGAGCGCTACCTCGTGGCCGCGGCGCTCGAGCGGCTCATGGCTCTCGAGGTTTCCGGGGTCTCACGCGTTGAGATCATCGTGGTCGACGATGGGTCGACCGACGGCACGGGTGAAATCCTCGATCAGTTGGCCGCGAGCCATCCCGAGGCCTTTCTCTTGCTTCGGCAGTCGAAGAACCAAGGGAAGGGTGCGGCGCTGCGACGTGGAATCGACGCGGCCACCGGGGACCTTATCGTGTTCCACGACGCCGACCTCGAGTACGACCCCCGCGACCTCGGCGATTTGGTCGCCCCATTCTGGGAGGATGGAGCTGACGTCGTCTATGGGTCGCGGTTCCTGTCTGGCCAGCGGCGCCGCGTGCTCTACTTTCGCCACACGCTCGGCAATCGCCTTCTGACGTTTCTTAGCAACGTTCTGACCGACCTCAATCTGTCGGACGTCGAGACCTGCTACAAGATGTTCCGCGGCCCGCTCCTCAAATCGATACCGATTCGCTCGAACGATTTTCGCATTGAGGTGGAGATCACGGCAAAGGTGGCCAAGCGGAACTGCCGCATCTTCGAGGTGCCGATCAGCTACCGGGGCCGTACCTATCGAGAGGGCAAGAAGATCGGATGGCGAGATGGCATCCAGGCGTTTCGAGCGCTACTGCGCTTCTGGCTAATCGACGATCTGTACAAGGACGACGCGTGGGGTGGGGAGATCTTGCATGCGCTGGAGCGGGCCCGCCGGTTCAATGTTTGGATGGCCGAGACGCTTCGCCCTTGGTTGGGTGATCGCGTCCTCGAGATCGGCGCGGGAATCGCGAATCTGACGTCTCGTTTGACTCCGCGCGACGTGTACGTTGCGAGTGACATCAACGAGAGCTACCTCGGGTATCTGAGAAGTTTCTCCGCTGGGAAGCCCTACCTGAAGGTGGCTCGAGTCGATCTGGCGGACGGTGCAACCTTTGCCGCCCTTGAGGATCAGTTCGATACGGTCATCTGCCTCAATGTGCTCGAACACGTCACCGATCCCGTGGCTGGCTTGGAACACATCCACGGAGCGCTCACGCCCGGCGGGCGAGTCGTCGTCTACGTTCCGGCCGGGCAGTGGCTGTACTCGAGTCTGGACGATGCCCTCGGCCACAGGTGCCGCTATAGTCCCGCCGTTCTTCGCGAGGAGTTAGCATCCGCCGGCTTCGAGGTGGAGCACGTCGAGAGCTTTAACCGCATATCGGTGCCCAGCTGGTGGTGGAACGGCAAACTCCTCAGGAGGCGCAGGTTCGGCCGCGTGCAGCTCAAGATGTTCGATCTCCTAGTGCCGGTGCTCCGGCGTGTGGATCGCTTCCTACCCTGGTCGGGCCTCGGTCTTATCGGTGTCGCCCGTCGCGGAGACGCGGAATCGGGATCCGCGGAGACCGCACCAAGATGAGAGATGAGGACGACCCTGGCATCGCGCGGGCCGTCCTCGGCGGGCCGCTACACCTGCGGCACGAACTGCGGGATCACGTAGGCGAAGATCATCGTGACCACCCCCATGAACAGCATCAAGATGATGCTGTGCTTCAGGGTGATCCGGAAGAGTCGACCTTCCTCCGACGACGCCATGCCGGTGGCCGCGACCGCGACCGCGATGCTTTGCAGTGAGATCATCTTGCCCATTACTCCGGTGGCGGCGTTCGTGGAGGCTGTGAGCACAGGATTCAAGCCCAGCGCGTTGGCCGTCACGACCTGAAGCGTGCCGAACAGCGCGTTCGACGCCGTGTCGCTGCCGGTCAGGAAGACGCCGGTCCACCCGAGCATCGCACTGAAGAACGGAAAGAGTGAGCCGGTGGCGGCAAACGCCAACCCTAGCGTCGAGGTCATGCCCGCGTAGTTCATCACGAACGCGACCGCCAGAACCGACGCGATTGTCAGCAGCGGCTTCGAGAGCTGCTTGAGGACAGATCCGATGACGCCGACGAACTTGCCTGGTGACATCCCCAACAGCAGGGACGCCGCAAACGCCGACAGGAAGCACGACGTTCCCGCGGCCGAGAGCCACGAGAAGTTGTAGACGGCCGGGTACGGTGACGGTTCGGGTGTCAGCGGTGGAACTCGGGTGATGACCTCGTGAAGCGCCGGCACCTGAATTGCGACGCTGACGGCGTTCAAGGCCGACTGGATCGGTGGGTAGCGCCACACAAGGACGAACGCGACGAGCAAGATGTAGGGACTCCACGCGGCCACCACTTCGCCGGTGGAGTGGGTGTGGCGTTCCGATGTCGCTTCGACGTCGCCCTCGAGACGGAAGACCTGAGACGGCTGCCAGACCTTGAGCACCAGCACCATCGCGAGCAGCGCGGCGATCGAGGCCAAGATGACTGCGACTTCTGGTCCAATGGTATTCGTCACGCCGAATAGCACGACGGCGAATGTCACGGCGCACGTGAGGACCGGGGGCGCGACCTCAAATGCCCGCTTGAAGCCGGACATGATGACAACCATGTAGGCGGGGATGATGATGGCGATCAGGGCGCACAGGCGTCCGGTCATGGAGCTGAGGGCTCCCATGTCCATTTCGGTCACCCGCGCGAGCGTGACGACGGGGATGCCCAGCGACCCGAACGCCACCGGGGCGGTGTTGGCGACGAGACATATGAACGCCGCATAGAACGGCGAGAACCCAAGCCCAGTCAGCATCGCGGCGGCCACGGCTACCGGTGTGCCGAACCCGGCTGCGCCCTCGATGAAGGCCCCGAATGCAAAGCCGATCAGCACCGCCTGGATCCGACGGTCGTCACTCAGCGCACCGATCGAGTCCTTAATGATCTCGAACTTTCCCGTGTCCAGTGTCACGCGATACAGGATCAGCGACGCGATGACGATCCAGCCGATCGGGAACAGACCGAACGCTGCGCCATAGACCATGGACGCGCCAGCCTGCGGCACCGGCATACTGTAGACGCCGATCGCCAGGATCATCGCAACGACCAGACCGCTCAGGCCGGCGACCCAGCTCGGCTTGCGCTTGACACCCAACAGATAGAACAGAACGACCAGTGGTATGGCCGCGACTAGCGTCGACAAACCCAGACTGTCACCAACCGGCGTGTAGTTGTGTTCCCACATGGCGCAAGACTCTACCACGCCTGGGTGAGAGTCCACCCTTCAAATCACATCGCTCGAGGCGATTTGCGGGCGGTGATCGAATTCGCGGTTCTTGCATGCCAGAGAAGGACGAAAGGCCGCGCTGAGGGCGACTTCTTGGCCGTTTTCGACGAATCGTTGGGGGTGTGCCGCGCACGGGGCTTGCAGCAGTGGTGGTCGTGCTCGACGTATCGACGCCAGACGTCTTGTTGATCGTGGGTCTCTGGCTATTCACGGCGTCCGTACTTCGAATGCTTCGTGCCGATCATCGAAGTAACGGGCGACGTTAGCCCGATTGGCTAGCACGGATTCCCTGGATGTCTACCTTCGCTTCATAGCGTCGTGGTAGCCATGACTCCGTAACTTATTGCAATACTTGGAGCCGGCGAGCGGACTCGAACCGCTGACCTGCTGATTACGAATCTTTGGCAAAGGCCGATCAGAACGGATCAGACCCGTTTTTGCAGGCGAACCCTGATCACACCCGATCAGTTCAAGACGCTACATTCGGAATCTGTCGCACATTCTCGCACACGGCCAGAGTCATGCGAAGGTGAGTGAATACCCGCGCTAATTGCTTGTTGATCACCTCTGCTTCTCGGGCGTAAGATATCGGCCGTGGGCAGCTTCAGCGTCCCACCTTCGGTCGTTGCCTGCGGACTATTGGTCGGCTTGGGCCTCTCTGAGCAGCCGGCCGCGACCAGGCATTGTATCGCCCCGGGGTTCTTGGACAGTGGTTTGACGGTATTCGCTCCTACGCTACCGCGTCCAGCCGTACGAGGTCGTGTCGCACCTGGGCTGGGCTTCGATAGCGGTACTTCTCCAGCATCCACTGCTCGTTGTACGTCCGCTTGAACTCGAGCAAGGCGAGGCGGAGTGCCTCGATCGTCTCGAAGCTTCGCACCCACAACACATTCTCCTTCAGCGTGCGGATGAAGCGCTCCGCGACGCCGTTCCCTTCGGGCTCCCGCACGAAGCTCGGGGAGCTCTCGATGCCGAAGAAGGCGATCTCCTGTTGGAAGTCATCAGCCAGGTAGTTGGACCCGTGGTCGTGCCGCAGTCGCAACCCGCGGGCGACGCCGTCGCCGATGCCCCCGAAGCGCTCGCGAACGCCCTGGCGGAACGGCTCCAGGGCCTCGAAGCGGTTGCCCCTCTTGGCCGCATGCAGCCCGATGCACTCGGTCGTACAGTGATCGACGGCCACGAAAACGCAGGCCGCCCCCTCGGCGACGGTCACAGTGGCCGTCATGTCCGTCCCCCACATGACGTCGGGCGCCTCGGTCGAACCCATCCGTGCTGCCGATACCGGCCCGCGATTAGCCGAACCGCCTCAGCGGTCCTCTGGAGGGCGGACAGGCGCTCCTGAGCGTGGGGTAAGGGCAGAGCCGACCATGGCGTGAGCGGCTTCCTAGCGCTCCTACCGGGGAGGGAAGTCTGGCACTCTCTAGACTGTGCATAACCCTGTGAATTCAACGAGTTATCCACGCATAAGCGGTCTACTTTACCACGCATAAACGGTCTACTATCTACTAGTACCTTTTAAAAGTACTGACTAATATAGGCTTCGCCCTTTCCAAGCGCTTCCTACCCCAAAGGCTTCCTAAAAAAGCATTTCTCAAATCCCAATCTTCTCAATATCCTCGATGGTCACCTCGTCGGCCGTCCGGTCGTAGAGCTTGGTCGTGCGCGGGCTCTCATGCGCGGCGATTCTCTGGGCGCGCTCGAGCGTGCCGCCATTAAGCAGATACGCCGTGATGCCCGTGGCCCGGAAGGTGTGGCAATTGGCCTCGCCGAGCCCGACGGCTGTGACGCGCCGCTTGATCATCCGGAACACATCCACCCGGCTCATCCGGCGCGCGCCCATCCCGCCGGCCCGCGGCATCGAGCGCCACAGGGGTGACTCTTTCTCGGCCGCGATCCCGGCCGCGTCGAGATAGGCGTCGAGATAGGCCTCCGCC
The DNA here is from genome assembly GCA_965216615.1 of Vicinamibacterales bacterium. Lineage (GTDB taxonomy): Bacteria > Acidobacteriota > Vicinamibacteria > Vicinamibacterales > UBA8438 > CAUZIB01. The sequence continues at coordinate 92,195 of CBDCGH010000017.1, forward strand.
TTGTGGTGGACCGGCACGGCGCGGTGCTTGCCGCCTTTTTCCTGGAGCCGGATCCACCAGCGCTTGCCCTGTGCTGGTAGTAATCCTCGACGCGCATGTTGACGACGGCCGAGACGCGCGCAAAGCTGTAGACCATCACGGCCAGCAGCGCGCGATCGCGCAGGCCTCGGAGGGTCGCGGTGTCGATAGAATCCAGCAGCTGCCGCGCTTCGGCGGGCTGCTGCACCGGCGTCTTGCCCGTCCTGACGACGTATGTCGGCCCGCGCACCGAGGCGGCCGGGTTGGTGGGCATCACTTGGCCGGTCACCAGCCAATCGAACAGACGGCGGATGGCGGCCAGATGCTGCTTGATCGTGGGAGCGCGATACCCGCGTTGCATCTCATCGATGTAGGTGGCTACCGCGATCGGTGAAATCTGCGCGAGCGCGAGCCCGCGCGCGTCGCACCAGGTAAAGAACCGCATCACGGCCGTACCGTACGCCGCGCGCGTGTGCGGGTTGCGGATCTGGGCGGTGAAAAACTCCACCGTCCGCTCCGCGGCCTGCGGCCCGGCGCGCCGGATCGTGGCCGGGAGGCCCTCGATCTGCCAGCCCCCTGGCAAGATGAGCGCCTCCGGCGGCGCTGACACCGGTGCCAGGGCGCCGGCTGCTGCAGGGCCGGCACTGGTGGGGGAGTCGGCTGTGGCATCGTCATTAAACGTAACATAACGTTCTTTATGTTACGCAAGCAGATGGGGGAGGGCCTCCAGCGGCCTAGCGTCGGTGCGTCGTCCTGGAGATCCGGAAGGGGCAGGCGAGGTGGGTGAGCGGTTCAGATAGTCGGCGACAGATTCAGGTCATCAACACGCTGTTCGGGTGGCTGCATGAGACGGCGCCTGCTCAACCCGACCCATCGCTCTCCTCCCTCTTTTAAAAAGTTGCTACACAGCCTTTTTTTCAGCTCCCGGAGAGCGCCGCGCGGAGGGCTCGTTTGGACGGTATAATCGGACTGTTATGAGTATCCAGGTCGCGTACCGCGATGGCGTGTTCAAGCCGCTTGAGGAGGTTGCGGGCGCGGAGCCCGGTGCGATCTACACGGCTTTTTCGAAAGAAGAACTCCGCGACTTCATCGAGACAGTCGGCTGGCTCAAGGCGGCGGAAAAGAGCTTCGAATTCTGGGACAACCCGGCGGATGCCGTCTACGACACGCTATAGGCGTGGCGACATCGTCCTGGTCCACTTTCCCTTCACCGACCTCAGTTTCACCAAGAAGCGTCCTGCGCTCGTCGTTTCACCAGACAAATTCAACGAGCACGCGCAAGACGTGGTGCTCGTCGCCATCACCTCGCAGCCTTCGGACAGTCACGTAGTCTCGCTCGACGAGCACGACTACGTCGACGGGAAGCTGCCGCAGACCTCGTTTGTGAAGGTCTCAAAGCTGTTCACGATGCATCCCACGCTCGTTCTCAAGAAGGTCTGCGCCATCAAACCGGCACGTCTGAATGTCGTGCTCAAGGAGCTGCGCCGATTCTTCCAGTAGCAGCCGCCGCGGCCACTTTGGAGATCACCTCGACACGTATGGCACGAGACGCATACGGTGACGGGTTGCTGCCGGCGGCAGACTGCGAACAAGTCCGAGTGCAACAGGAGAGCAGTCAAGCCACCGACGGCAGCGGTTTCAGCGTGGCGTGTAGTTCCAGTCGTCCCCTAGGAGTTTGCGCCGCAGGAGGTGCGGCGGCGTGAAATGGGTCGTCGGCCCATGCTGTGCGTCATTGTGCCGGAGCGACTTCGGCGGTCGGCCGACGAGGGAACTCCTCGGCGAAGGGCGAAGCAGATAGCAAGATTCGGCCTTGAGGGGCCGCCTGGCCCGCCACAGAGCCCGATGCGCGCCGATCGGTCGTCGTTGCGAGCCTCATTCCCCGCGTGTTACGCCGCCATCAGGGCGTGCAGGCGCTTGGTGTTCAACGCCAGGCACACCAAGTCCCACTCGCCCTGCACCTTCGCCAGCCCCCGCAGGCTGAAGCGTCGGAATCCCAGCACGTGCTTGATCCAGCCGTTGGGAGCCTCCGACAGCCACGTGCGTTCTGCATACGCCGCACGGCCCGCCGGCCTCGACAGCTTCTCGGCCATGCGACTCGTCGCGGGATACTTCTCCGGGTCGCGGGGCCTGGCCGCCTTCCCCTCCCGGCCCAAGGACACATACCCGTCGATGCCTCGCGTTTCCAGGTCCGCCAAGTCCCGCTCGTTGCTGTAGCCGGCGTCCGCCAGCACCGTCTCCGGCTGCTCGCCGACCGTCTCCGCCAGCGCGTCGAGCAGCGCCGGCACACCACCCTGGTCGCTCGCGTTCGCCGTCACCTCCGTCGCCACCACCAACTGGTGCGCACCATCGACCGCCACCTGCGCGTTGTCGCACTGCTGGAACCCGTCGTTGCTCGTCTTCATGATCCCGCTCTCCGGGTCCGTGAAGTTGCTCTGCGCCTTAGCGTCCGGCTCGCCATACGACCGCGTGTAGGGCGGCCCGCCCTTCGGGTTCCGGTCTTGGTCCGGCTGCCGACCGCGGGCGTCGTCCGCTGCCCGCTGCTGCGCCTCCAACCGCGACTTCGCCGCCCGGATCGCCGCCAGACGGTCTTCCCGGCGGCGCCACTCCGCCGGCAACTCGTCGCCCCGCACGTCCGCCCCCAACCGCGCGTCCTCGGCCGCGTCGGCCGCGCCAGCCGCCGCCAGCAGCGCCTCAATTTCCCCCCGCAGCCGCCGCTCCTCCTTTGCTATCCGCCCGTAGCTCATCGCCTTCCGTTTGCTCGCGTTCGCCCGCACCTTCGTGCCGTCAATCGACAGCTTCCCGAAGCGCGCCAGACCCAATTCCCGCGCCAGACGCACCACCGCTACAAACAGCTCCTTGAAGTCCGACACGTGCCGCCGCCGGAACTCGCACAGCGTCCGATGTTGCGGGAAGTTGCCCGCCCCCAGAACCCGGAACGCCACGTCCTCTTCCAGCTTCCGCGCGATCCCGCGCGACGAGAACACCCCCGTCGCATACGCATACAGCAGCACCTTCACCATCATCCGCGGTGCATCGGGCGCGTTGCGCCGACCGTCCCCCGCATACGGCGCGTAGAACGCCGTCAAATCCACACCGTCCACCAGGTCGCTGACGTGGTGCGCCACGTGGCCCTCCGGCAACCACGCCCGCAGGTCCGCCGGCAACAGCAGCATCTGATCCGGTGCGTAGGGACGGAACGTCGTCGACATCAGGTCCTTTCCTCCTCGCCTCGCCTACAATTGTCGCACCGTTTCTGCGGCGCAGACTCCTAGCAGCCCGTGGTGAAAGTCGGTAACACGTTCGATTAGATCGATCGCCAGAATCGATCGTGGTCTGTACACTCGTTCGCATGTCGATGGGTACACGTCGCAAACGACGACGACAACACGCACTGTGGGTCGCCACGACCGACTTGCCACAGACGGTCGCCCACCCGTTCTATCGCCGGGTGAACACGCTGCTGGACGAACACGGGTTCGATGCGTTCGTCGAACGGCTGTGCCAACGGTTCTACGCCGCCACGCGTGGGCGGCCGAGTCTCGCCCCGGGGATCTATTTCCGCGCGTTGTTGGTCGGGTACTTTGAGGGGATTGACTCGGAGCGGGGGATTGCCTGGCGCGCGGGGGACTCGCTGGCGATCCGGAGCTTTCTGCGCATCGCCGTGGACGAGGCGGCGCCGGACCACTCGACCATCTCCCGGACCCGGCGCTTGATCGACGTCGAGACGCATCGCGCGGTGTTCACCTGGGTGCAACAGCGCCTCGCGACGTCGGGGCTGCTCACGGGCGCCACGGTCGGTATTGACGCCACGACGCTGGAGGCGAACGCAGCGATGCGGAGCATCGTGCGCCGGGACACCGGTGAGGGCTACCAGGCCTATTTGACCGGCTTGGCGGAGGCGTCGGGTATCACGACCCCGACCCGCGCCGAGCTCGCCCGCCTGGATCGGACACGGAAGAAGAAGACGTCGAACACGGACTGGACGAGTCCGGCGGACCCCGACGCGAAGGTGACGAAGATGAAGGACGGGCGGACACACTTGGCCCACAAAGCCGAGCATGCGGTCGATCTCGATTCGGGCGCGATCGTCGCTGTGACGGTGCAGGGCGCCGATACCGGCGATACGACGACGCTGATCGAAACGGTGACCGCGGCCGCTGAGCAGGTCGAAGCGAGCCAGCCCACGGCCGACGAGCCCCCGGAGGTACGCGCGATCGTCGCGGACAAGGGCTATCACAGTAACGAGGTGCTGGTGGATCTGCAGGCCGTCGGCGTGCGGTCGTATGTGTCCGAGCCGGACCGGGGCCACCGCGATTGGTCCAAGGCGCCGGAGTGTAGCGCCCTAGGATTCTTGGACAGTGGTTTGACAGTATTCGCATCTACGCTGCCGCGTCCAGCCCGACGAGGTCACGTCGCACCTGGGCGGGGCTTCGATAGTGGTACTTTTCCAGCATCCACTGCTCGTTGTACGTCCGCTTGAACTCGAGCAAGGCCAGGCGGAGCTCCTCGATCGTCGCGAAGCTTCGCACCCACAACACGTTCTCCTTCAGCGTGCGGATGAAACGCTCCGCGACGCCGTTGCCTTCGGGCTCCCGGACAAAACTCGGCGAGCTCTCGATGCCGAAGAACGCGACCTCTTGTTGAAAGTCGTCCGCGAGGTAGTTCGACCCGTGGTCGTGCCGAAGACGCAGCCCGCGGGCGACGCCTTCACCAATCTCCCCGAAGCGTTCGCGGACGCCCTGGCGAATCGGCTCTAGCGCTTCGAACCGCGTCCCACGCTTGGCCGCATGGAGACCGATGCACTCGGTCGTGCAGTGATCGACGGCCACGAAGACGAACGCCGCCCCCTCGCCCACGGTCAGCGTGGCGGTCATGTCCGTGCCCCACATCACGTCAGGCGCCTCGGTCGTGATCGTGCCGTCGTGTGCCTTCGGGCCGTGCGCCTGGCCCACCCGGTGCGGGGCCTGGAGGTCGTGCTCCCGCATCAGCCGTCGCACCCGCTCCTTCGCGGTGCGGATCCCCGCGACCCGCAGCTTCGCCCAGGCTTTCCGGTACCCTTCGCCGTGAAACGGCGAGGCTTCGAGCACCCGGCGGATGTGGCCGACCAGAACGTCATCCGGGGTGGCACCGATCGGCCCGCGGCGCCGACACCTCCCCGGCGACGTCGCCTGCCGCCGCGCGTAGACGCTGGAGCGGGCGCAGTGCCACACGCGGCAGACCCGCTGCACGCCATACGCCCGACGCATGGAGATCGAGTGGGCGCCCCTCATCGCCTCGACCTCCGTCGGGCCAAAGGGCCGCCCGCCTCCAACTGGTCCACCTTCGCGTAGAGCAGCTCGTTCTCCATCAGCAGCTCACCGATCTTGGCCTGCAGCCGAGGATTGGCGTCGTCCCGGGCATCCGGCGCGCGGCTCTTCAGCCCGGCCTGGCCGGCGACCAGAAACTGATCACGCCACTGCGACGCCCGCGCCGCCGTGATCCCCACCGCCCGCGACACGGACTCAAGAGCTTCCCCGCGTAACAGACGCAGCACCACCTCGCGCTTCCGACCGACTGAAAATCGGCCCGCCCCGGCGGCGTCTCCGGTCGCCCTCCGGGCTCCCTCCGCCGCCGCCGAATCCTGATCTGGTTTCCCCATCTCGACACGCCTCCTGCGAGTACTCTCTCGCAATCAAGTGTCCAAGAAAACCCTGGGGCGCAGGAGGAGGCCCAAGCGCCGGTCTATGCGAATCGCCGGCGTATTCGGGGGAACCGTGGCAAGCGCTTGCTGCGCCGCCGGGGCGAACTGATCGAGCGATCGTTTGCGCACGCCTACGAGACCGGCGGCCTGCGGCGCACGCATCTCCGCGGGCATCGGAATATCTTGAAGCGCCTCTTGATTCACATCGCAGGCTTCAACCTCGGCGTGCTGTTCCGTCATCTGATCGGGGTCGGCACGCCCCGCAGCCTGCAGGGGCGCCGTGTCGCCGGAGTGACGGTCTTTTCTTGCTGCTGGCTGCGCATCGTGCGTGTCTGGACGGTTCGTGAGACCGCGTACCCCGCACTTTCTACGATGTGGGTCGGCGCTCACGATCGATCACTCATCCCGGAGGCCGCATAGAAAGGACGCATTTCTGCCACGGGCTGCTAAACCCAGCACCTTGCAAAACCCATCGATCTCCTCCTGTTCGGCTGGGGTGGTCGGGCTTGCGAGCGTGCGCAGGGCTCGGCGGATGTGCTGCTCGACCTCGCGGACGAGCGCCCGCTTGACCACGTGCCCGCGGCTGATGTGGTCCGCGCACGCGATCGTGTCGAGCAGGGCGACGAGGCGGCGGCGCGGCCAGCAGTATTCCAACAGGGATGATTTCAGATGGGAGCCACGATGCTGAGGCGGTGTCGGGTTAGCGTATACGCGACCAGACACCTGCCTCGCCGCAGAATTCTTGGATAGCTCGTGTGACTCGGGTGGATTGATCCCGGATTCAACCGCGGGCTTGAGCTTTACGAGTTTAGCCGCGCGCCGAGGGACACCCGTGTGACGCCGCACCGCGCGCCGCCCTTCAGGCGGCCGTCCGCAAGCGGTTATGTTCAGGATGAGTCCGCCCGCCGCCTGCCCAGATAGTCCTTGGTTTCACGCACGACGACTCCTGACAGCAGGACCAGCGCGATGAGATTCGGGAGTGCCATCGCCCCGTTGAACACGTCAGCGACAGCCCAGACGACCTCGAGGCTCGTGACGGCGCCGACAAACGTCGCGGCCACCCAGACGATACGATAGCGGCGGGTGAACCGAGTGCTGCCGACCAAGTATTCGAGAGCCTTCTCCCCGTAGTAGCTCCAGCCGAGTATCGTCGAGAAGGCGAACAGCGCAAGTGCCAGCGCGACGATCGAGCCGCCCCAGGTGCCCGGAAGCCCTGTTGAAAAAGCTCGCGTCGTGAGTGCGGCGCCAGTATCCCCTGACTGCCACGCGCCGGTGGCGATGATCGTGAAGCCGGTGATCGAGCACACGACGATCGTGTCAATAAAGGTCTGGGTCATGGACACGAGCCCCTGGGCGACCGGATGGTGGGCCCGCGCCGCAGCTGCGGCGATCGCGCCTGAGCCCAGTCCGCTCTCGTTACTGAAGACACCGCGGGCGATGCCGAATCGGATGCCTTGCGTCACGGTCGCCCCGGCAAACCCGCCGGCCGCGGCGGCCGGCGAGAACGCGTCGCTGAATACGTGGAGCGCGATATCTGGGAGCGTCCGCCAGTTGAGCGCGAGCGCGATCAGCCCGCCGACCAGATAGAACACGATCATCGTGGGCACGATTACGCTCGCGGTTTTCGCAATCGACTGAATGCCGCCCAGCACGACGAGCGCCGTCGCCAGCGCGATGATGGCTCCCGAGACCACGAGCGGCACGCCGAAGGTCGCACGCAATGCGTCGGCGACGGAGTTCGCCTGCACCAGGTTCCCGATGCCAAAGGCGGCCACGGTGGTCAGGCCGGCAAACACGATCCCCAGCCAGCGCCAGCCGAGGCCCCGCTCGATGTAGTACATAGGCCCACCCGCCATGGCGTGGCGATCATCGGTGACTCGGTATTTCACGGCCAGTACCGCTTCAGCGAACTTGGTGGCCATGCCGACCAGACCGGTCATCCACATCCAGAAGAGTGCGCCGGGGCCACCAGCCGCGATGGCGGTGGCGACGCCCGCGATGTTGCCGGTGCCGACAGTCGCCGCCAAGGCCGTCATGAGTGCCTGATAGTGCGAGACGTCCCCCGTGCCTCCTGGCTCGTCGCGGACGATTAGGGCGAGTCGCAGACTCGGTACGAGCGTGGTGAATTGCAGGCCCCGGAGGCGGAGCGTGAGGAAGACGCCCGTGCCGACGAGTAGCACGAGCATCGGGGGGCCCCACACGACGTCGGAGAGCGTGGTGAGGATCGTCTCGAGACGCAACGGCTCTTGCACCCTCAACAGTCTGGACCTCCCCCCTCAATGAACGCTCGGCGCGCGGCGATGCGTGACCGGCTCGTGGGGCGGCTCCAGGACAACCTATCCGCAACCCGTGCTCGGCCGGTCCTTGCTCGGTGGAGCCGCGACGCGGTGGGCGTCCGAGGCTCTGAATCGTACCGGGTTTCTCGGAGACCGAATTCGTTGAATCAGGCCACCTCAGCCTGCTCATAGTACTGCGCCTCGAACTCTGCTGGTGGAATGTCCCCGAGCGGCCCCAACAGTCGTCGTGTGTTGAACCAGTCCACCCACGTCAAGGTGGCGAACTCCACGGCCTCGAGGGTGCGCCACGGGCCCTTCCGTCGAATCACCTCCGTCTTGTACACGCCGATCACCGATTCGGCGAGGGCATTGAAGCCCCTATGTGTCAAGAGTGCTCCATGGCCACTTGTCAGGCAGCGGAGGTGAGGGCCTCACGGGAGCGGTGGTCTGCGATCAGGGCGTTGTAGATCTCGCGGGCGACGAAGCGCTTCAGACAGCGGATGATGTCCTTCTTGGTCAGCCCCTGGGCCGTCCGTCGCTCGACATAGTCGAGGGTCGGCTGGTGCCAGCGCATGCGGACGGTCACGATGCGGTAGATCGCCGCGTTGGCTTGACGGTGACCGCCACGAAAGAGCCGATGCCGATGCGTCACCCCGCTCGATGCCGGAATCGGACATGCGCCGCAGAGCTTCGCGAAGGCCGCCTCGGAACGCACCCGCGTCGGGTTGTCACCCGCGACGATCATCATCTCGGCAGCGGAGTCCGCACCGATGCCAAACGCTTCACGGAGTGTCGGTGCGGCTGTGTGCGTGATCGCGTCGAGGACGTCGTCGTGTGTCCGGATTTCCGCTGCCAGGGTGAGCCAACGCCTAGCGAGCGCCCGGAGCGAGTGCTTCGCCGAGGCCGTGGGGTCGAGGATGTCACCGGGTACGAGCGCCGCGCAACGGTCGATGAGTTTCTTGTCCGTCAGCGGGTCGAGTGATTCGCGGAGTGCGTCAGAGGCGTTGACGATCAGCGACTTGAGCGTGATGATGGCGGCACTGCGGGCTTTTACGGCGGTATCTCGGGCGATTTTGATCTGGCGCACCATCTCTGCGGCGCCGTCGGCGGTCTTCGGGATGGCTGTCGCGATCCCCGACAGCACCGAGCGGGCGGCCGTCTCGGCATCGATCGTATCGCTCTTGCCGTTGTTGCGTCGCTTTCGCCGGTCGCAATGGCTGACCTCGACCACGCGGATGGCGTGTCGGCGCACGAAGCTCGCGAGGCCCGCACCGTAGGAGCCGGTCCCTTCGATGCCGAACGCCTCCACGATGCCGAGGGCGCGCGCCCACGCCACGAGCTCCATGTAGCCGCCGCGGTCTGCCGACGCACTGCAGGTGGCGAGTCTGGCGCCAAGGGCATCGAGCGCCACCGCCACGTGAATGTGTTTATGCGTGTCGACGCCGACGATGACGGTGCGCGGCAGCTCGACGATCTCGTTCCTGTGCGACATGCGGCAAACCTCTCTTCCACAGGCTGGCGACATGGTCTGACCGAGCGGGCGGACAGGACTGTGATGGGTCGCTTCGGCCAGGCCCCTATTGGGTCACTGCCCACCCGATCAAACCGCATCTGGGTGAGTGCTGCCCGACCCAGGCCGACAGATCAATGCAAGGACACGAGGTCACTCATACGCAGGGGTCAAACCTGCTCGGACAGCAACACCATCATGCTCACAGTCATAGGCATCGCCGATTGGCTGCCGACCGACGGCGCGATGCCGGCGTCCACGAGGCGATCCGTGTACCGCATCGAGAGATATTGCGACCCGGCATCACTGTGATGTACGAGGCCGGTGAGGGCGTCGCCCCGGCGGGCGTCGATCGCCTGCTCCAACGCATCCAGCACACAGTCCGTGCGCATGGAGGCCGACACCCGCCAGCCCACAATGCGTCGCGCACACACGTCGATGACGAACGCGACGTAGACACAGCCGCCCCAGGTTGCGACGCACGTGAAATCGGAGACCCAGCGCTGATTCGGACGGGGTGGCCACGAATCGGCGGTCAACGAGGTCCACCGGGCGACCGCCCTCACCTGCGTGGGTCGTGGTGACCCAGGCCCGGCCCCGGACGGCCCCGGCAAGGCCCATCGCGCGCATCAGGCGCGCCACGGTGCCGCGCGCCACGCGGACGCCGTCCCGCCGCAGCGGCTTCCAGACGTTCCCGGGGGCCGTAGACCTGCTGGTGCGCGTCATAGACCCGCTGAATCTCGACGCGGCGCTGATCGTCGCGCTGCGCCCGTGCGGACCGGCGCGTCGGATGTGTCCGCTGGTGCCGATGGCGATGAGTCCGTCGACGGGGCGATCGGCAGCACGGCGCAGATCGGCTCGACCCCGACCACGGCGCGATGGTCGGCGATGAACTGGACCATCGTGGCGACGTCCTCCGGCGGTCGAGCTCCGCCTGGGCGACATACGCGAACGCGTTCCGCAGGATCTCATTCGCCCGCTTCAGCTCACGGACCTCGCGCTCCAGCTCCTTCAACCGCTCCCGCTCGCTCGTCGTCAGGCCCGGCCGATGCCCAGCATCACGCTGCGCCTGCCGCACCCACGTCCGCCGCGTCTCCGCCGTGCAGCCGAGCTTCGGCGCCACCGACTGCCGCACCGCCCACTCTGAGGCGTGGGCCTCCCGGTGCTCCTCGACCATCCGGACGGCACGTTCGCGCACTTCCGGAGAAAACCGACTTGGACGTCCCATAGACCCCATCCTCCCAAGCAATGAGGTCTCCGAGAAACCCGGTACGGTTCATGGAGTTCCCGCTGTTAATGCTTGCCGTCGTCGGCCCGATAATCGTCTTACTCTGTCGTCTATCACGCTACTGCGGCACAGTTCAGACCAAATATAAAGACGGAAGGGTCACGGAGAAACCAAAGGGTATCGGCGTCAGGATGATTCAATTAATAGCCGTCTTGATCTTGGTTCCAGTTATTGCGGTACTTGCACTCGAAGGTTCGTTAACTGGGGAGGGCGTAGGCACACTCCTGGGCGCGGTCGTCGGATACGCCTTGGGAGGTATAACCGCTTCGGTGCCAAAGAAGAGTGAGTAGTAAACACGTCTGGCACAGTGGGGTGCCGCCCAGGGGAAGGTGTATCCGTCACGCATCCTCTTGGGGGTCGGGCAGTAATGGCTGAGGCACCCCCGGTTTTCTTGGACACGGATTAAGGGAGAATCCGATGCTGGAGCGGTGGATCGCCCGCGGTTTCTGGCCCACCACGATCCATCCCTCGCCTCGCGTCCTCAAGCAATGCTCGCCTACAATCAAAAGAATATGACCGAAGACGAACGAGAACACCTGCTCAGCACGGTGGGCCAGGCGCACGCGGGCCTGTCCGAGGTCGCTCTCAAGTTACGGTGGGGATTGCCACCGAAAACACCGGTGCTCAAGACCGCGATCAAGGCCGAGCGGGTGGCCTTCGATCTCAAGCGTTCGCTTCAGCGGCTCGAGGTGAAGGACGTTGAAACGATCACACGACGCGCGCCGGTGTTACCCGAGGTTCGCCGAGGCGGGAAGGTCGTCGACCCAGAGTCGCTCCTGCGGCACGAGAATCGCCACGACGAGCGCCTTACAGGTCTTCCCCGTCGAAATACTCCTCGTCGATCCGGTTAACCGCATGAAGGCAGCCCGGCGCCTGTTGCAGGACCTGGCTCGCCTTTCTTCCATCACTCCCAGAATGTGACATCTTTAGGTGATAAGCCGAAACTCGACCTCACGGATGCGGCGATGCTTCTTCAGCAGCCCCGCGTGGGTGAACGTCGATCTGCACGTCTACGTGCTGGCCGAGCTTGTTGAGCACAGTCATCAGCCGGTCAATGGTGAAGCGGCCAAGCTGCACGTTGCGAATGCGGGTAAAGTCAGCGTGGCTGACACCGGTGCGGCCCTCGGCCTTGCGCGTCGAAAGCCCTTCATTGTCAAGAATGCCAATGATACGGGCGGCTAGCAGCGCTTTCGTCTGCTGCACGTCGGCGTCCGCGCGGCCGAAGTCACGGAAGACGTTACCGCTGCCGTACACCAGCTCACCGTCGTCGGCTGTTTTGCTCATGGTTGAAACTCCTTCTTCAATCGTTTCAGACGCTCGCGGATCAGATCGATCTCCTTCGTCGGGGTCTTGATGCCCTGCTTCGCCTTCTTCTGGAAGGCGTGCACAACCCACAGTCGCTCCCCGAACTGCAGCGCGTAGACCGTCCGATACGCATCGGTGCGGTACTGGAGCACCACCTCGAATACACCGGCGCCGACACCCTTCAGCGGCTTGGCGATGTCGGCCTTTTGGCCTTCGGCCGCGACCGTCAGCGCCCGCAGGATCCTATCCTGCGCCCCTTCTGGAAAGCTGACGAACGCCTTACGGGCCGCCTTGATCCACGCGATCGGCCGCGTATCTCTGCTTTTCATGAGGCGGTGTCAAATATATCACCACACGTTAAGGAACGTCTTCACAAGGGTCCCATAGGACGAATGTGGGGCATCTAGGCCGGCAGGTTGACGCTCCTGGGGCGATTGGCGCGCCTGCCCGTAGTTGGCGATGAGCCACTCCCCTAACCCTTGCGCCGGTCCGGGTTTTCCTGCACACTTCTACATATAGGATTTTCAAGAACGCTTAAAATACTATAGTAGTAAAGTATACATTTATCGTTTTATACACATGAAAACCATCGCTCTCATTGCTCAGAAAGGCGGCACCGGCAAAACCACGCTGGCGCTGAGCCTCGCGGTCGCCGCAGAGCAAGATGGCAAGCAGGCGGTAGTTATCGATCTCGACCCCCAAGCGACGGCCTGCAGATGGAGCGATAGACGCCAAGCCGAAACGCCTGTGGTCGTCGACGCCCAGGCCGCGCGCCTTGGCAAAGCGCTCAAGGCCGCTAAGGAGCGCGGCGTTGATTTGGTCATCGTTGACACCCCGGCTCGCAATGCAGACGCTTCGCTCGAAGCGGCGAAGCTGGCCGACCTGGTTGTGCTTCCCTGCCGTACGCAGATTTACGACCTGGAGACGGTGCCCAGCAGCCGCGAGCTGGTGGCCGTGGCTGGCAACACCCCTACCCTGGTCGTTCTTAACGCGGTGCCGTCACGCGGCAACCGCGCCGAGCAAACCCGTAAGGCCGTCACGGATTTTGGCCTGCCTGTGTGCAGCGTCACCCTTGGCCAACGCGCCGCCTTTGGCGATGCGGCGACCAGAGGCTTAACCGCCCTGGAATACCAGCCGTCCGGCAAAGCGGCCGATGAAAGCAGGAAAGTATATAAGTATATTAATATATTTATATTAAAAACTTGAAAACAGAGAAATAGTAAATGAGCAAACTAGACTTGTCAACAGTGCTCGTTGATGCCGGCGGCGGCCACCGTTCCAGGACAGCGAAGACCGAACCGGCCGCGCGGACGAAGGCCACGCCCAAGAAAACGCCCGGGCAGGCCAACAGGGTGGCGACCAAACCCATCACCGTGCACTACCCGGGCGACGTGCGCGACCAGCTCAAAATTTTAGCGGTGGAGCAGGGCCTTACGATGCAAACGCTTGTCGCGGAAGGCTTCAACATGCTGTTTGCCAAATACGGCAAGCCAGAAATAGCGCCGGCGACGGAGCAGGGCTCTTAGCACTGTGAACAAACGCCAGTTTTGCCTAAAGCGAATTGCAACTTGTACGCCAAGTACCACCGTGGACTCTGTGGCACAGGGGTATGCTTTGGCCGGTACTCGATGGATCTACGACTGGTCGGGCCTGCTGCGCGATGCGGCAACATGGGACAACCGAGGCGACGAACGGTCGCCGATGCCCTACTCACTGTCAGTCGCCGTGGGTCGATCCGCTGACTTCAGCGTCAAGACCGAAACCGGCGATGGCGCCCCGCAAGCAAACTCGATGGCGAACCGCGGATCGGATCGTCATGTATCCCATGCCACGGAGCTGGCGGCTGATCCGCGAGCGAAGCTTCGGACCGGACCTGGCCAACAGAAGACGGCCCTGCGATGCCGGCGCAGTCTCCCCACGCTGTGCCGCAGTCTGGTCAAGCTGGCTCGGCATCGTCGAGTTTCGACGAAACGGTACATCGGCGGGAACACGGATCAAGCGCCGCGTCCGCCTCGCCCGCACGGTCTGGCGCGCCTCGGGCCGACGTCGATCCCGCGTCGCCTCGTGTTTCTCGATGAGAGGTGTGACCGATCTGATTCGCCGCTATGGCCGCGGGATGTCGTCGCCAAGCGGATCCCCGAACACACGCCGGATGGCACGCTGGCACACCACGACGTTTGTCGCTGGACGGTTCACCGCGTCGACAGGCCTACACCGAGCGCCCCAGGGTTCTTGGACAGGACGTTTGACGGTATTCGCATCTACGCTGCCGCGTCCAGCGTCGGCGAGGTCACGTCGCACCTGAGCGGGAGCTTCGATAGTGGATTTCTCCAGCATCCACTGCTCGTTGTACGTTCGCTTGAACGCGCAGGGCCAGGCGGACGCTCCTCGATGGTGTCGAAGCTCCGCACCCGCAACAGTCACCGAGTTCAGCCGTGCGGATGAACGTTCCGGACGCCGTTGCCTTCGGGTTCACGCACGAAACTCGGCGAGCTCTCGATGCCGAAGAACGCGGCCTCCGTTGAAAGCTCGTCGCCCAGATAGTGCGACCCGTGGTCGTGCCGGAGCCGGAGCCCGCGGGCCACGCCGTCGCCGATCTCACCGAAGCGTTCGCGGACGCCCTGGCGGATCGGCTCCAGGGCCTCAAATCGGGTCCCGCGCTTGGCCGCATGCAGGCCGATGCACTCGGTTGTGCAGTGATCGACGGCCACGAAGACGAAGGCCGCGCCCTCACTCACGGTCACCGTGGTCGTCATGTCCGTGCCCCACATCACATCGGGGGCCTCGGTGGTGATGGTCCCGTCGTGCGCCTTCGGGCCGTGCGCGTGGCCCACGCGGTGCGGGGCCTGGAGGTCGTGCTCCCGCATCAACCGGCGCACCCGTTCCTGGGACGTGCGGATTCCCTCGACCCGAAGCTTCGCCCAGGCTTTCCGGTACCCTTCGCCATGAAACGGCGACGCCTCGAGCATGCGGCCAATATGGAATCCGACCAGGACGTCGTCCGGGGCGGCGCCGACCGGCCCGCGCCGGCAAGGGGACGTCGTCGCCTGCCGCCGCGCATACACGCTGGAGCGGGCGCGGTGCCACACGCGGCAGACCCGCTGCACGCCGTACGCCCGACGCGTGGAGATCGAGTGGGCGCCCTTCATCGCCTCGACCTCCGCCGGGCCAAAGGGCCGGCCGCCTCCAACTGGTCCACCTTCGCGTAGAGCAGTTCGTTCTCCATCAGTAACTCACCGATCTTGGCTTGCAGCCGACGATTGGCCTCGTCCCGGGCGTCCGGCGCCCGGCTCTTCAGGCTGGCCTGGCCTGCGGCCAGAAACTGATCCCGCCACTGCGAGGCCCGCGCCGCCGTGATCCCCAGCTCCCGCGACACGGACTCAAGATCCTCGCCGCGCAGCAGACGCAGCACCGTCTCGCGCTTGCGCCGGGCCGAAAACCGTCCCCCACGGCCGTTCCCGGCAGCATCTCCGGTCGCCCTCCGGGCTCCCTCCGCCGCCGCACCTTGATCTGGCTTCCCCATTTCGACACTCCTCCTGCGAGTACTCTCTCGCAATCAAGTGTCCAAGGAAACCCTGGGGCGCAGGATCACCGCGCCGGCCGTGTTTGATGGCCCGATCGACGGCGCCAGTTTTCTGGCCTACATCGAGCAGGTCCTGACGCCAACGCTCGCGCCTGGCGACATCGTCATCATGGACAACCTCTCGTGTCACAAGAGCCCCGCGGTGCGACGAGCGATCGAAGCCGTCGGCGCGCAACTCTGGTTTCTGCCGAAATACAGTCCTGACTTCAATCCGATTGAGCTGGCGTTTGCGAAGCTGAAGGCGATCTTGCGCAAGGCCCGCTGTCGCACACGGGAGGTCCTGTGGAACACAATTGGCGCCGCCGTGCCCGGCTATGATCCAGCCGAATGCCGCAACTACTTTCGACATTGCGGCTATTCGGTCGCTACGACCTCATGAAATCCGCTCTAGCCGGCGCACAGGAATGCTGGCAGAGTAGGGCCACACAGCCACCAGTAGAGAAGTTTTCGAGCGAATGAGCAGGCAGGGAAACGATAAAGGCTCCTGCGAGTACTCTCTCGCAATCAAGTGTCCAAGAACCCCGGGGCGATACACTCGCCGCTTGCAGTGTTTGCGCCCGCCCCTGACGAATCATACGACTTCCGTCTCTTGATGGACGGTTAGCGCCGCAATCCGGACGCACCTCATTCAGTTCCGTCTCGTCCATCGCCCTGCTCAAGTTCTTCCCTCAGACGCCGATAGTTCGAACAGGGGAGAGGAGCGTCTGTGTCGTATCGACGTATGTCCGTGATGGCAGTGGTGGCGCTGGCGCCGGTTGTGTTTGTGGCGGCCTGTAGCGACAACAATGGTGGTAGCGGGGGCTCCCCGTTTTCGCCGTCGGAGGGTGGCTCGCTCAAGATCGAAGACTTCGTCTCGTCGGCATCTGTCGGCACCAGCGATGGGACCGTGCAGCGAGGCTTCCCGCCCACTGGCTCTGGCGGACCAACCGTCTCAGTCACGGGCAACTCGATTGTTGTCAACGGCGGGGCATCGGAGTTCGATGTCTCGGCCGCGTCACCCTTCAGCCGTATCTTCGTGTCGTTGGCCGGAGAGAGTCACGGACTCTCGACGAGCGCGAGCACGGGATTGGGCGACTACTACGCCATCGATCTGCCGACCCCACAGACCGACGCCACGCTCTTACTGACGTTTCCGCCGTCGCTTCCCACGGCTGAGTTCGATGTCTTTTTCTCGGTGGGGGACGAGGCAGGCGGCACTGGCCCGATTTCGCGACTAAACTTCGACGTCCTACAGGTCGGCACCGGGGACGTCCAAGTGACGTTGGCGTGGGACTCCGACAGCGACGTGGATCTCCATGTCGTCGACCCGAGTGGCCAAGAAGTGTTCTGGGCCAACCGAGACGTCCCGAGCGGCGGCAACCTCGACCTCGACTCGAACGCCGGCTGTTCGCTCGACGACGTGCGGAACGAGAACATCGTATGGCCGGTCGGTCAGGCCCCGCAAGGGACGTACACCGTGCGTGTGGACTATTGGAGCAGCTGTGGTGTCGAGGCGACCGACTACACAGTTCTCGTCAACAACGGCGGCAACGTCGAAGTTTTCAGCGGACAGTTCACCGGAACGGGTGACCGAGGTGGCGCCGGGAGCGGGATCGACATCACGACGTTCGAGCGCACGACCGGCCCGATTCCGGCCCGACTGAGCGCTCCGCCGCCCCCGTCTGGTCCGACGACCAAGCGCTAGAACAGGTTCCGGCTCTAGTGCCGTGATAGGACTAGACGCCGGGCGCGTGCGGCGGCGGGGTGGGCTCCCCGTCGACGATCATCCGGGCGCGCGACAACAGGAGCCTCGCTCCGGTCACGGCGGTCGAACGATTGATGGGGTCGTTGGACGGGGGCCGCTCGTCGTCGACGCTGGCCGCAGCCGTTCCCAGGCGAACGACGGTCCGCAGGAGGTTGTGGGCAACGCCGAAGGCGGGTGGTGGTGTTCGATAGTCGACCTCCGCTGCGAGCACGGACCACTTTGTGACGTTCGTATCGTCAAGCACCGCGTCGAGGAGACGGTCAGCCCGCTTCGACGCACTCGTGAACCACGCCGCATAGTCCGTCTCGGACGCCTCCGTCGGATCATCAGTCGCAATGCCTCCGGTGGTCTCCGCACCGCGGATGCCAATACCGCCAACGTTGCCAATGACGATGCGCAGCCCTTCGGCTTCAGGTCCTTCCTCGAGTCGGTAGGGCTGTTCGGAGCTGAGGTCCAGAACGACGCGGGTCACCGGGGGCTCCGATCGGTTGAGTGCCACACGGATTCGTTCGACATGACCCAATCCGACTGGGGTGACGGCTGAGACACCCGGAACGACGTCCTTGAGATCGACAAACACTCGGAACGGCGTGCCTGACACCTCTTGAAGCGTGCCCTTTAGCTGGCCGCTGCCGCGCAGGCTGACAATGAGCGCACTGCCTGCGTCGCCTCCACTAACCTCTAGCGCCTCGAGCACCGCCGGCTCGCCGAACTGAAGGAGAGCGCCTGCGGGAACGACCGTGATCGTTAGTGCCGCCAGGGCGCAGTAGCCCACGCGGATTGCCAAGTTCTTCACAAGAGTGCTCCTGCATCGATGTATCGGTTGATGCCGCGAACGACGACAGGAGGATGATCGGAACTGAGTGCGGCTCCGCCGGCCCGGCGCCGGGTTGGGTTCCGGCGCGGGCCGGCGAATTCACCCAAGCCGCGCACGGCGCGGCTCCGCCGGCCCGGCGCCGGGTTGGGTCCCGGCGAGTGCCGGCGAACTAAAATTAGTCGATCGCGAAGCAGTAGAAGAAGCCGTTGCCGCCGGTGCCCTGCAGGTCGGCCTGGCCGCAGCCACGGCTCCCGTGGGCGGAGTTCCACGAGGACGGTACCGCCCCGCCTCCGGTGCGATCGTGATGACCGACCTGGGCGCTGCCCTGCCCGTTGCTCGTCCAGTTGCTACAGGTATGGTCCTCTCCGTCAGTGAACCGGGTGCCGTCCAGCTGTGTGCCGGTCAGAATATCGTGCATGTTCGGGGTGTCGGTCCGCCCGTTGATCATCCCGCCCTTCTCGCTGAGCTGGGCGTCCTTCGTCAGGGCCGCGTTGGAGTAGTGGAGCTCGTCGACGCTGCCGGCGATCTGGACACCCTTCGCGTTGTGCCACGGACCCGATCCGATACGGTCTCGGGCGTTCACGCCCCCTGCGCCGCCAGTGCTGAGGTAGGCGTGCCAGGTCTTGCCACCGGCTCCCGCCGCGCTGGCAAGCATCTGGCAGTGCCCATCCGCTCCTTCCAGACCGCCCAGGTTCGCCCCGTCTCCAGGTCCTTGACTGGTCAGGAAGAAGCTCATCTCGTTGTCCTGTCCCTTGACCACGCCTGTCGGCAGGGCCAGCATCGCCAGCACCGTCATTACCAGCGCGGCGCATAGCGCAGATGTTCTGGTCATCTTCTTCATTACCGGCATCGCGGGAATCCTCCTAATGGTTGCTTCGAGATATGGCTCGCTGAAAACGCCCGCTAGTGTACCTCACCTGGGGCCCAGCGACGGTTGTGGAGAGACCTATTTGGGGGGGGGTAGGGAGCAGGTCAGCTCGCGGGGTTCGCGGATGCGTCCGTTTTCGACCTGGGCTCGGACGGAAAGAGCTCGAGGGCCGAATCGAGGTCGTCCGCCGCGCTCGCATCGGCAGCGGGGACGTCGCTGTCGGCGGTGAGCTCGGCAGCAGGATCGTCTGGTGTCTCAGTGTCGGGAGTCGCCGCGACCATCACGTCCGCTGCCGCCTCGGTGTCCTCGATTCCCACGGTGTCGGCAGTTGCGCCACCCAACTCGTCGCCCGAATCTGCTTCTGGACCGTCATCGAAGTCGACTGGGTCCGGATCCGCCGCGGGGATCGCCGTCGAGAACAGGGCTGGGGGCCACGGGCGGTTCTCGGCTGACCCGAGGTTGGCCGACGCCTCCAGCGCGGGCTCCGCCGGCGACTCAGGTGGAGTCGAAGCGAGGCCAAGTTGCGGAGGCGCGGGCGGAGTCGCAGTGCTCTGCCAGTCGGCTGGCGGCTGTGGGAGCGCGTCGGGTGGTGTCGGGACGCCGCGCACACGGGCGAGCTGGGCTCTGAGCTCGGTGACCTCGGAGCTGAGGTGCTCCAGCTTTTCGCGGAGCTGCCTGAGATCGCGGGCAAGACGGCTCGCCGGGGAGGACGTCCTCTGGTCGGCGTGGTCAGTCCGATAGGCGGGTTCGGTCGTCTCGTCCTTGACCCGGATCTCATCGTCGAGCTCCGGCGCCCACCCGAGCTCTTCAGCCAGCTCTCCCAGGAATGACGCGATTTGATGCTTCATGCGACAGGGTTGACTATTTCAAGACTTGTGCCTCTGTCGGATGGCGACTTCAGTCAATACATTCGGTG
Source organism: Vicinamibacterales bacterium (assembly GCA_965216615.1). Taxonomy (GTDB): domain Bacteria; phylum Acidobacteriota; class Vicinamibacteria; order Vicinamibacterales; family UBA8438; genus CAUZIB01. The sequence goes on from CBDCGH010000017.1 coordinate 112,200, forward strand.
CCATTTGATGGAAGACAGCGCCGGTTGGTAGCGTGACGGGGGACCTTAAGTCTCCCGTTGCGGAGACTTTGCACGGGTCGTCGCGGCATCAGGCCACTTCCGTTGGGTGTCTGATGAGATCGCGCCACCCCGCGGCCCCGCAGTACAATTCAGATGCCAGCCCTCGGTACACGTTCTGTACACGTGATGACACGAGAACGGATAAGGACCACACACATGAACGGTTTCCCCGTGATCAAGGCACTGCAGGCGCTGGCCATCGTCTGGCTCAGCTGCGTGACCGCGGCGTGGGCTCAGGACGAGCACGAGCGAGAGAATCTGACTGACCTGCGCGAGGTCAACGTCGTGGTTGGCGATGTCGACGAGGACGTCGAGGCCGCCGGTCTAGACCGTCGCCAACTCGAGGCTGCCATCGAACGCCAGCTCGAGGGTCGCGGCGTTGCGCTAGGTAATTCCCGGAACGCGGGCGACCTCTACGTGAACGTCGATACCTTTCGCGGCTCAACCGGTCTGTACGCGTATTGCGTCGAGGTGTCGGTGCAGCAACTCGTGACGATCGAGAGCAATCAGCTTCGAACGCTGGCCGATGTATGGGAGGTCGCGAGCCTGGGAACCGTTGGCGGCGCGAACCTGCCGGAGGTCGCGCGCGTCGTCGAACAGATCGTCGATCTGTTCGCGGACGACTATCTCGACGTGAACCGGTGAAAAAGAATGCCAGAAATTGTTGCACTCCAGCGGTTTCGCTGGTAGTTTGGGGACGTAGGATACCCCGCTTGAAGCCGAACCCGGCCTGATCATTCGAGGAGGTCGTCTCATGGGAGACGTGGAACAGATTCAGGAGCAGCAACCAGCCGACGACAGTTTTTCGCGCCGGACCTTCATCAAGGGGGTCATTGCGACGGGCGCGAGCGTGTCGGCGTCGAGCTATGTGTTCAAGGATGGCGCGGTGGCGCGGGCGCAGGCGCCGGGGGCGGTCGAGCGGCTGGTGACGCTGACGGTCAACGGGCAGCAGCGGCGGGTGGATGTGCTGCCGCAGGAGACGCTGGCGACGACGCTGCGCTACAAGCTGGGGCTGACGGGCACGAAGATTGGGTGTGACCGGTCGGAGTGCGGGGCGTGCACGGTGCTGGTGGACGGGGTGCCGCACTACTCGTGCTCGCTGCTGACGCACCAGGTGCGGGGCCGGGCGGTGCAGACGGTCGAAGGGCTGGAAGGGGCGGACGGGACGCTGTCGCCAGTGCAGCAGGCGGTGGTGGACGAGCAGGGCTTCCAGTGCGCGTTCTGCATGCCGGGGTTTGTGACGAACATGACGGCGCTGGTCGAGGAGCAGCCGAACGCCACGCGGGCGGAGGCGGCGCAATTCCTGTCGGGGAACCTGTGTCGGTGTGCGGACTACAACAAGATTTTGAACGTGGCGGAGCGTGCGCTCGAGTTGTCTCGGAGGGGGTAACGTGGCTGACTACAAGCTGATCGGTAAGGAGTATTCGACGCCGGACCTGGTGGCGAAGGTCACGGGGCGGGCGAAGTATGCCGAGGACTTCCGAGCGGAAGGCATGCTGTTCACGAAGCTGCTGGTGAGTCCGATGCCGCACGGGCGGGTGCGGAGCTTGGACACGAGTGCGGCGATGGCGATGCCGGGCGTGGAAGCGATCCTGACGGCGGACGATCTGCCGGAGGTGGACGCGCCGGAAGAGCAGATGCTGACGAACGAGCCGCTGTATGAAGGCGAGCCGATTCTGGCGATTGCGGCGACGAGTGAAGAGCTGGCGGCAGATGCGATCGAGAAGATCCAGATGGATCTCGAGCCGCTGCCGTTCTCGCTCGATCCGCTCGACAGCCTGCGCCCCGGTGGCTCGAATGCCCGCTTGGAAGGCAATTCCATGGACGGGCGAGACCTGGTCGACATCAAGTGGGACAACGTCGAATGGTCCGAGGTCGACCGGGGACAGCTCCCACTTGGTGGCCAGATCACCGAGGAGTGGGAAATAGGCGACGTGGAAGCCGGGTTGGCCGGGGCCGACCTGGTTCTCGACGAGACCATGTTTGTGCAAGCGACCTCGCACCAGCCGCTCGAGACCCGGACGGCGATGGCGTACTGGCAGAACGGCAAGTGCTACATTCACCTGTCGACACAGAGCCTGGCTCGCACGCATGCTCCGGCGGCGCGGTGGCTCAACGTGGCCCCGGAAGACGTCGTGGTCATCGGCGAGTACTGCGGCGGCGGGTTTGGCAGCAAGGCGTTGGGCTCGTTGATCAGCGCAATCCCGGGCTGGCTCTCCAAGAAGGCCGGCAAGCCGGTCATGATGCGGATCAACCGGCAGGAAGAGAACTTCGTTGGTCGGGCGCGCCCGGGCGAACAAGTGCGCGTCAAGGTGGGGTTCCGGCGAGACGGCCGCGTGACGGCGCTCGACATCTTCGCCGTGCAGGACGGCGGACCGTACGGGCGATCCGGCGACTTCATGGGGATGGCTGACATGGCGTCGTTGGCGCACCAGCCCGAAAGCATGCGCCACCGTGGCATCAACATCTACACCAATACCCCGCCGCGCGGGGCCCAGCGCGCGCCGGGAGGCGTGCAGGCGGTCACCATCATGGCGCCGCTGATGCAGATGGGTGCCAAGCAGCTGGGCATCGACCAGCTGGAGCTGTTGAAGATCAACGCGCCATCGGGGCAGGCGATTTTCGGGCGACCACGCCAGGGGCGCCAGGGCACGTGTCAGGCGCGTTCGTCCGCGAGGCCATTGACCAGGGTGCCGAGAAGTTCGACTGGGCGGCGATGAAGGCCAGAAGCGGCCAGCGCAACGGCTCGAAGGTGACCGGCATTGGTGTGGCGTTGAGCCCGTACGCCGCCGGCACGTCCGGGATGGACGGGCTGCTCACCATCCGGCCCGACGGCAGGGTCTACATTCAGCAAGGCATCGGCAACCTCGGCACCGGGTCGGTCTTTGATACGGCGCGGGCGGCGATGGAAGCCTTGCAGACGGACTGGGATCAGGCGGAGGTCATCTGGGGCGACACGAGCAAGCATGTGCCCTGGAGCTGTGTGCAGGGTGGCAGCATGACCACCCACGCGCATACCCGATCGAATCTGGCGGCTGGGCTCGATGCGAAGCGCAAGCTTCAGGAGATCGCCGCGCGCGACCTGGGCGGATCGCCGGACAGCTACGACGTGGCCGACGGCCGCGTCTTCCGACGTGGGAACCGCTCGCAGGGGCTGACGTTCGCGCGGGCCGCGCAGCGGGCCATTGATCTCGGCGGCAAGTACGACGGGCATGAGCTGCCCGAGGATATTGAAGCCATGACTACAGCCTCGGCGACCGCCCTGGCAGGACGGGGGCTGATGGGTGTCGCGAAGGACAACTACGAGACCGGCGGCCGCAACATGTCCTACGCGATCGGCTTCGCCGAAGTCGAGGTCGACACGGAGACCGGTGGCGTCAGGCTCGTCGACTACAAGGTCGCTTCTGACGCTGGGACCATCCTCAATCCGCGGACGTTCGCCGCCCAGCTGCACGGCGGTGGCGTCCAGGGCTTCGGGCTGGCTCTTGGCCAGAAGTGGATCTATGACCGACGGTGGGGCCTCCATGTCTCGAAGCGGTTCTACTCGAATCGGCCGCCAACCATTCTCGACGTTCCACACGAGCACAAGATGGATTGGGTGGCTGCGAATGATCCCGATCCGTTTAGTCCGCTTGGGGTGAAAGGAATCGGCGAGGCGCCTCAGGGGGCCGGTACTGGCGCGGTGATGTGTGCCATCGCCGACGCGCTCGGCGACGAGTATTTCAATCGGACGCCGATCATGTCCGACATGATTCTGACGCGGCTGGAGGGCTTGCGTGAGCCGTACGGGAATTTGACGGCACACGCGTAGCGTGTAGACGACGCAGCAGACAGGGAGACGAGACCAATGGCCGTAATTCGCGACAACATGCCGGCTTTCGAGCTTTTCCAGCCTACGACGACCGCGGAGGCGCTGGGGGTGTTGGACCGCTACGGGGCCGACGCGTGGGTGCTGGCCGGGGGGCTGGACACGTGGGATTGGCTGAAGGACCGGGTGCAGCGGCCAGCAGCGGTGGTGGACCTGGGGGCGGTGGCGTCGCTGAGTGAGATCCGCGCGGCGAATGGCGGCGTGGAGATCGGGGCGATGGCGACGTTGAGTGCGGTGGCGGCGGATGCCACGGTGCGCGAGTCGTTTGGGGTGCTGGCGGAGGCGGCGGCGCTGGTGGCGTCCCCGCAGATCCGGAACCAGGGGACGCTGGGGGGCAACCTGAGCCAGGACACGCGGTGCTGGTATTACCGGGACGGGTGGAACTGCTACCGGGCGGGCGGGAACATCTGCTACGCGGATACCCCGACGGCGATGAACCGGGAGCACTGTGTGCTGGGGGCGAGCCGGTGTGTGGCGGTGAACCCGTCGGATACGGCGCCGGCGTTGGTGGCGCTGGACGCGGAGCTGGTGGTGGAGAACCAGGGCGGGTCGCGGACGGTGGCGGCGGCGGACTATTTTGTGGGCCCGCAGGTGGACATCGAGCGGATGACGGTGTTGGCGCCCGGGGACCTGCTGACGCTGATTCGGGTGCCGGCGACCTGGGCGGGCGCGTCGTTCTACTTCGAGAAGAGTCGGGACCGGGCGGTGTGGGATTTTGCGCTAGGGAGCGTGGCGCGGGCGGCGACGGTCTCGGGCGGGGTGGTCGAGGACCTGCGGGTGGTGGTGAACGGGATGGCGCCGACGCCGATCCGGCTGACGGCGGTCGAGGACGTGGTGCGGGGCCAGTCGGTTTCGGAGGACCTGGCGGAGCGTGCGGGGCAGGCGGCGACGGCGGGCGCGAAGCCGCTGGCCCACAACGGCTACAAGGTGGCGTTGCTCCGGAACCTGGTCAAACGGTCGATTCGCAGCATCGAAGCGTAGGCAAAAAGCCCCAGCCGCCGAGAACGTGGTGAAACTAGACTAACCGTTCACTTATTAAGAATCGCGCGAAGCCCCGTCGTCAGCGGCGGGGCTTCGTCGCGTACAGCCTATGCCTTCTTTCGACGTGGTATCTGAAGTGAACCTCGACGAGGTTCGAAATGCGCTCAACCAAGCGACTCGCGAAATCGACACTCGGTTCGACTTCAAGGGGAAGAACGCGACGTTCGAGTTCGACAAGAGTCAGATCACGATGCGGGCACCTGATGAGTTTCAGCTGAATCAGATGTACGACATCCTGACGAACAAGCTCGCCAAGCGAAAGGTCAACGTGGGTGCGCTTCAGCGGGAGCCTGTGCAAACCAACGTCAGCGATGCGTGGCAGGTCGTCACGGTTCGCCAAGGGATCGAGACCGATCTCGGTCGGCGAATCGTGAAGATGATCAAGCAGACCAAGATGAAGGTGCAGGTCGCCATTCAAGGCGATCAGCTTCGGGTGAACGGCAAAAAGCGAGACGATCTACAAGAAGTTATCGCCTTTCTCAAAGAGGCCGATATCGAACTGCCGCTACAGTTCACGAACTATCGGGACTAGTGCTGGTAAGATAGTTGACGGGGGACGTCGATGCGCCTGACTCTGAATCTGACTCTCACACTGACTTTGGTGCTGGCTTCGCTCGGTCTTGCGGTGTCCAGTTTCGCCATCGTGGGCCTTGGCGCCCAGGAGGAAGCCGCGCCCGGGCCGCTCGTCGAGGTCTATAAGTCACCCACCTGAGGCTGTTGCGGGGTGTGGGTCGCACACCTGAAAGAGAACGGTTTCACAGTCAAAGCCACCAACGTCCAGAACATCGCTGGCATCAAATCGACGGTCGGCCTGCCCCGCGAGCTCTATTCGTGTCACACGGCGCTCGTCGACGGCTATGTCGTCGAGGGCCACGTGCCAGCAGAGGACATACGGCGTCTGCTCAGTGAGCGACCGGCTCTCTCAGGGATTTCGGTACCCGGTATGCCAATTGGCTCGCCCGGCATGGAAGGTCCAAACGCCAAGCCCTACGACGTCGTTGGCTTCGACGAGGATGGGAACATAACCCGGTTCTCGACTCACGCCCCGTAGCTCCGTTGACCCCGGCCCGACGACCAGGCTACACTGCCCGGTATTGCACGTTCCTGCCACGGCGGCTTCACAGGCCGCCGGCCCGATGCTCCCAGCAACGGGTTCATGCCATCGAAAGAACTGAAGAGGTGACATATGGCTCCGAACCGCTTTCTCGTGGTGGGTGTAAAGACGGCTGAGCGCGAATGGTTTGCACTGTCGAACCAAGAACCTGGCTTGGCCGAGGTTGGCTTCGATCCGGGTGTCGGTCGGTCTGAGGCTGAGCTGCGACGCCAGCTCAGAGATCTTGGGCTCTCGGACTCGGACATCGACGAGCGATTCAGACAGGCACGCAAGGGGATGCCCAGGACCACCCCGGTCCGCGTGACTCAGCATTAGACCCACCGAAGTCGTGGCGACGGCGGGCGCTAGATTGCGTCGATTGCCTTCTCGATACCGATCTCGAGCTGGCCATTCTGCACGCGCAGCTGCCCGAGAAACTTCGAGGCATCGGCGATCCGGAGCTCAACCGCGTGATTGGTGTCTGCACCCAGCGACACGACATCCCCTGGGACCAAGGCGAGGACCTCTCTTGCGGAGATGGCGGCGTCCAACGACGCTGTAACGGGAAACGGGACGGATGCCAAGCGACGGTAGTAGGCCGCGCGCGGACCAGCAGGCGCCTGCTCCAGTGGCCGGCCTCTGGCGGCGTCGGCCGCTCGCAAACCCATTTTCTCGAGTGCTGACGCCGGCAGCGCCGTTCTCATGCGTCCGGTCGATTCGGCGACTTGCAGGTCGAACGTCGTGACCGCGAAGATCTCGCTGGGATCGGCGAGGTTCTGCATCTGCGTCTTAGAATCGATGACGCTGGCCGCGAATTTGACCGGGCTGAGCGACTGCCACTCCTTGGTGTGGACATCGACAATGAGGTTGAGGATCTTGCCGAGAATGCTCTGTTCGATATCGGTCAGGGCGCGAGCCTCCACGGTGCTCTTTCCGCGTCCGCTGAGCATCGAATGGACGCAGGCGAATGCCGCGTCGAGATCCATTTCGATCGCGCCAGTGCCCGAGACCGGCTGAAAGTCGAGCGCGAAGATGGCCGTCGTCTCGGGGAGCGACGCGAGGAAGTCCCCGTACGTCAACTCCTCGACGCGGAACACCTGGACGTCTGACGAGGTCCGGAGATACGCGGCGATTGATGTACTGAGCTGTCTCGCGAAGCGATCCTGGAGGAAGCGTAACGCTCGCAGCTGGTCTTTCGAGAACCGCTCGGGCCGACGGAAGTCGTACGGTTGGATGCTCGAGTCGGCTGGACCGGTCTGCACCTCGGCGGCTTGCTCCGTGGGGCTCTGGTCGTCCGGGCGCGGCTCCTGCGGCGGTTCCTGGCTCACGTCTGCACTCCTCGGTATCGGTTCACCGTCACACCATGACGACAGGCCGACCCGCGCGTCTCCGTGCGTCCCGGCAATGGGGAGGATGACGGAGTCGGCCACGCGACCTGGTGGTGTCTGCCCGTGGAATGAGCAATAACAGTGCCGGTGCGGGCACGGTGGTATAGTTGACGCCGCGCCGCGGCCCCGTGGGCGCATCGGTGTAGGACTCGGGGCGCGGGAGGAGGTTGAGATGAGACGCAGTCTGTGCCTGGCAACCCTGACCCTCGTTGGTGTCGTCCTGGCGTTCGTCATCAACGAGGCCCAAGAGGCCCGACACCCCATTCGCCCACTAGAGGTCGCCGACAACCTTTACATGTTGTCGTCTCACCCTGCAGGGCAAGGCATGCGCACGGGTGGGAACACCGCGGTCTTTGTGATGTCCTCGGGCGTGACCCTGGTCGACACGAAGATCAAGGGGTATGGTCAGGACATCTTGGCTGAAGTCCGGAAGATCACCGACAAGCCGGTCACGACCATCATCAACACCCACACCCATTGGGACCATAGCGGGTCCAACCCCGAGTTCCCCGAGACGGTGGAGTTCGTTGCGCACGAGAACATTCTCGCGCGTATGTCGCAAGAGACGTGCGACGACGGCCGCGGTTTTCAGGGTGGCTCGATTACGAACTGCGAATCGTTCAAGGGCGAGAACAAGAAGTACTTGCCGAAGACAACCTTCGCGACCCAGAAGACGCTGTTCAGTGGACCCGATCAAATCGATCTGTATTATTTCGGGCGCGGCCACACCGATGGCGACACGTTCATCGTCTTCAAAGCCGCCCGTACGGTGCACACGGGTGACATGATGGCGCGCAAGGGTCTCCCATATCTCGATGTGGACAACACCAACGGGAGCGCGATCGAGTTCGGTTCGACGCTGCGGAAGGCCGTGGCTGGCATCGCCGACGTCGACACCGTGATTCCTGGGCACAACGACTACCCGCTGACCTGGAGCGACCTCGCGAACTACTCTGGGTTCTACAACGACCTACTGACTCAGGCGCAGACGGGCGCTGCTGACGGGCTCAGCGTGGACGACGTGGTGGAGGCGTACGCGAAGCCGGACCGGTATCGCGACTATCAGGCACCGGCGAATCGGCTGCGGGACATCGTCCAGCACATTTTCAACGGCGTCTAGTCAGCGACCAGCTCGAAGGCTTTCCACCGGCTGAGCTCCGCGCGTCGCGTTGCGCTGAAGAGCACGCGTGCGGCGACGAACGTTTCGAGCTGGAGTGGCGCCCAGATCTCCTCTTCGACCGGATACCGATCGAACGAACCTCGCGCATCCGAGATTGTCCCAAGCAGGCCCCACCACATGCGGACTCGATCGATGAGGTCGAACTCCACGCGCGCAACCTCGAATGTGCGCTGATCGACCCAGAGAACGCCGCTTGCGTTGTTGAGCGCACGGTCGAGATTACGGCGGACGGGCAACCGACCAGGTCGCGGCCGAAACGAGAGTCGGTGAGCGGACCGGCCACGCAAGGGCTCCACGCCCTCGGACTGGAACTGATAGCGGGCGGTCAGCTCTTCGTTGAAGACGATCTCGTCATCGTCGTCATCGCTCTGGGTGCCGTTGACGACGGCTTCTGCAAACTGTCGCTTGCGTTCATCTTCCGCCGCACGCTGCGCGTCGTCGAGAGGCTCGTCGTCTCGTGTCACGAGCCGAGCAAACGGCACACCGTGAACCGGTTCGACCTGGAACTCCCGCGTTTCCTCGCGGGTGACGCGTCCGTCGCCATCGAAGCGTCGTACGCGTCTGCTCATCTCGCACCGATAGCGGCCGGCGAAGCCCTGTTTCTCAGCCCACGCAGCCCGTTCAAGCGCGCGCGCCACGATGTGTTCGGCATGTTCGGCGTCGGCCGCATCCTGGGCAACCAACCGGTTGGGACCGACGAGGCCAAGCACGAGCATGAGCGCGGGGGTGAGCACGCCCCACGCGATACGCATCATCCCCCGTATCATACAAAGCTGGTACCAGTACCGATTCATGGCTGACCTCGACGCTCTCACGAACACCCGATGACCGGCCGAGCTGGAGCTAGCGCCAACGCTGCCGAGCCGTGCATTCGCAGCAGCCGAGCGAACGTCGCGTGCCACGTTCTGCTCGCGGTCGGACTGGTCTGTGTGGCCGCGAACCGCGTCGCTGGCCAGGCTCTTTCTCAGTCCCCCCGGATCGGCGCGATCGAGATCGTCAGTCACGAAGTGTTCGAGGTGCCCTCGAGTGGTCTGGCCTCGCCGTACCGGATCGCAAACGGCATTCACGTCCACACCCGCGAGCGTGTCGTCCGGCGCGAGCTCCTGTTCGCATCCGGCGACGTGCTCAGTGTCGAGCTGCTCGAGCAAACCGAGCGCAATTTGCGGGCGCTGCGCTTCATCCGCGACGCGCGGGTGGAGTCGACGCCGGTCGACGCCGACAACGACGGTCATCCCGAACGCGTTGACTTGCGCGTGCTGACCTGGGACACGTGGTCGTTGGCACCACGGGCGGATTTGGAGCAAGTAGGCGACCGTACGATCTGGGAGGTCGGCGCCTCGGAGAAGAACCTATTCGGGCTTGGTAAAGAGGTCACGTATTCGCACCGCACGAATCTCGACCGTACGATCGATCGGTTCGTCTACCGTGACCCACAGCTAGTTGGCTCCCGGCTTGCGCTCACGGCATCGGTCTCCAATCTCAGCGACGGCGACCAGGAGTTCGTGTCGCTAGGTCGGCCCTATTTCTCGCTGGACGACGCCTGGGCGTTCCTGTTCAATGCGGCGACGTTTAGCCGAACGGATCCGCTCTTTCAGGACGGGGTTGAGGTCGACCGGCTCCGACACCGCGGACAGGGGGGTGACATCGAGTTTGGTCGGGCGATTCGCCGCCGTCCCACGAGCGCCGTTCGGTTTCATGCGGCGTATCGGCTGCGGCAGGAGCGCATTGCTGGCGACGGGCGAGACTTCGGCATTGTCGAGGTCGGCCTCCAGTCGGTGGAGCATCGGTTCAGCAAGCTGACACACGTCAACCGGTTCGAACGGACCGAGGACTTCAACCTCGGAGCGCGCTCCTACGGCGCCGTCGGCCTGTCCACGTCGGCGCTTGGGGGAGGGGCGAATCGCGTCCTATTTGCCACAGCCGGGCATTCGCGGACGTTGGCCCTCAGACCGGACCACTTCGTTGCTGCAGGGGTTGACGTGGCAGGACGCTCCGAGCAGGGCGAGTGGCTGAACGTTGGGACCGAAGTGTGGCTGCGGTACCTGCTCAAGTCGTCGCGACGCCGCGCGCTGGTTGGCCGGGCGGAGTTCAGCCATGGCCACAATCTCGATCCAGAGGTCCAGGTACTGCTCGGTGCCGAGAGCGGTCTGAGAGGTTATCCGGTCCGTCAGTTCGTCGGCACCCGCTCGCTGCTCCTCAGCGTCGAGCACAGGTGGTTCCTCGCCGACGAGATCGCGCAGTTGCTTTCGCTAGGGGTCGCGGGGTTCATCGACAGCGGGTTCGCCTGGACCGAGGATGAAGCGGTCGACCTGTCAGATCTCAAGACCGCGATTGGGGCGAGTCTTCTGGTGGGGAGCAATCGGCTGACGACGCGCGGCGGCGTGCGTTTCGACATCGGCTATGGGCTCAACCCGGTCGTCGGCGCTGACCGGTGGGTGCTGTCGGCGGGATCGACGATTGATTTCTAGAGCGACGACGCGCGGCTTTTCGGGCGGGATGCTACTCGCGATCGCGGGGCCTCTGGTCGTGGTTCCCGCGCTTGGCGCAGCCGGACTGTTCGTCGGTGGATCCATGTTGCGGATGCTCATGGCGTTTGCGGCTCCAGCCGTTCTCGGCGGTGTGGTTGCGGGCGCGACGCTAGGACGGGGATGGCGGGGCAGGTTGGGATTCGCCATTGCGTTCCCGGTGGGTGCGACGATTCCCCTCCTTGCGGTCGCGACGCTCCCGACCCTCTCGGGGCGCGAGGGTCTGATTCAGCTGATGATCGCCTACGTCGGCATCTGGATGCTCTCGTATGGCGCGCTTGGCGTGGTCGGTGCGTCGATTGCCGGCTTCGGGTGGCGCCTATTGGGGCGTGTGCTACTCGCCTGTGCGGTGTGTGGCGTGGTCGGGGGCCTCGTCATGACGGGCGTTGCCAGCGCACTGGCAGGCGACGGTTCTGGGATCGCATGGCTTCGGATGGGCGGGAGCGCCGCGGCGCTGCTCATCTCGGCTGGGAGCTGTGGGTGGTGGCTCGGGCGCCTCTCTGCTTGATGTGCAGCGCAACGCGACAAAAAAAGAAGACACTCGTGGCCGAGAGGACGTGCCACCCGACGTGGGGCTGGATGACATGCTCCAGCCGGCCGGTGACGCAACCGATCTGTGCGTGATCGAGTGCGAGCAGCGCGGCGCCGGAGATCAGCAACCACGCTGCGGTCCGGTAGTCTGTGGTCGCCGACGCGTGCCTGTATCCGACCCAGAGGATCCCCAATGTCTGCAAGGTCAGGCCTGCGAATCCAAGGCCGAGGTGCAGAAACGGCAGCGTCGCGCCACCGATCCCTAGGAGCACGAGCGCCGGCATGAAGTGGCGTGGTTTCAGGTAGCCGCCCCCGACCAACGTCGTCGCGACCAAGTGCCCCGTCAACAGGTAGATCGTCGCCAGATCGAGTGCCTGGAAGACCGCGGCAAACGAGCTGTGGAACAAGATCGAGGTGAGCCCGATGGTGATGATGATGACCGCGACGCCGGGAAGATGCCCACGGTCTGACGGCGCAACGCTCGACCAGACGATCAGTCCGACGACGACGTAGGCAAACGCCGACAGGGTTTCCGCGGGGTGCACCACCCACCCCGCCATATCCGGTTCACAGGTGCCCAACGTCGCGGGAGGTAGCTGGTCCCAGAGCGTTGGCATTAGCGGTTTGGGCGCTGGGTCGAGGCCGACGGAGGTGCCCGCAGCAGATCGAGCCACGCGCGGTAGACGTCGTCACCGAAGCGTTTTCCGATCGTCACCGCATCTTCGTAGTGGTTCGGATGGTCCACGTTCCACCATCCCACATAGTCGGACATCGGGATCATGTAGGAGAGATAGTCATTGGCCGAGCCGATGACCGCGTGATGGGTGCCCGGCATGAGCTGGTCGATCCCCGCGATAGCCGGAAAATCCCAGCGCCCCCACTCCGGTCCGTAGTCGGCGGTGGACTGCCGGCGGCCGACGACGTATGCCGGCTCGATCTCGCCTGGCGCCGTAATGAGGCTGAGCTCGCCAAGGCGAACGAGCGTCACCTCGCTGCGCACGCATCCGAGCAGCCCCCAGCAGCGTGGCCACCCATACCGCAGTCGGTCCTCCGCACTCACGTCGTTGTGCCAGACAGGCCAGGTGCCCAGGAGGTGGATCGCGTTGTCCACCGGGGTTTCGAACGATCGGGTGCGGACCGAGACGGCGATGTTGGCTGACCGCTTGCCCGATTCCAGGGCGGTAGCGGCAGCGGCCGCGACCTCAAAGCCGATCGAGCGAATCTTCTCCCAGCCGTCCGTTACGAGTACCCGCACTCTGGCCGCGCTGGCCGTCGCCGCGCCGGTCGATCGGTCTCCCTCAAAGACCCGCTCGCCCTGCGCGCTCCACAGCGGAACCGGGGTTCCGCGGAGGGCGCCGAGCTGGTTGCCGAGCGTGCCGACGAAGTAGAGCGCGATGCCACCTCGGGTACGCTCCATGAACTCGCGTACGTAGTGTGGGTAGTCGCTGGAGATGAGCCGATTGGCACTACCGAGTGTGTCTGGGTGGTTGTGCCAGTTCACGAGAGTTGCGATCGTCTGCCCGTCCAGAGCACTGAACTCAGCGGCCACGATTTGGGTGTTACGCACGATGGGATCGCGCTGGTCTCTCTGGATCAGGAACTGATCGAAGTCAGCGACCGCATCATCAAACAGGTTGTTGATGTCCGGCAGGTGGCAAGCGGGGTCGGCCTTGAGTTGACGCGCGTCAGCGTCACGGCACGAGACATGAGTCGTCGTCGCGACCCGCATCTCAGCGGGCTGGCGCCCACGGAGAGCGGCCTGGATTGCCTCATACACCCACTCCCGCACCTGATGGGTGTAGCGGCGGTTGTGGCCCCGCATCAAGGTCGACCAGTAGCCGCTGACATCGGGCGCGGAGTGGGTGTGGGTCGAATGGATGATGATGTTGGCGAACGGCACGCCGCTCGCCCGTTCGACACGCCGGCGGATCTGGTTGGCGTGTTTGGCGCCGAGCCCGGGCAGGTCGGTAGACACTAGGACCACGGTGTCACCGTTTGCGCCTTCTACGGCCAGCGCTCGCGCCCACAGTGGGTCGTGAGCGCCTTCCGCGAGGCGATTGTCGGCTTGAAACGGCAGATACGGCCCGAACCCCGCCAGATGCACCCATCGGAAACAGCCGCGGGACGAGTCGTATTGTTCAACGGTCGCATCGGGGACGGCATCGTCGCAAAGCGAAGGGGTCATCTCGACCGCCGCCGCACCGACTCTCATCTCGGCCCGCGCGGACGAGCCAGCGAACAGGAGGGCGGCGACGATGAGCCCGGAGGATCTGCGCACCGCACCTAGTATCAACGCTCCCACGGTGAGTGCCAAGCGGGTGGATGCCCGTCGGGTAGAATGTCGGATTCAGATACCCATGACTGACAACGCAAAGACTGATAACGCCACGTCTGAGTCGTTCGGGTTCCGGGCCGAAGCAAAGCAGGTGTTGAGCCTGATGATTCACTCGGTCTACTCGAACAAGGAGATTTTTCTGCGTGAGCTCGTCTCGAACGCGTCCGATGCGTGCGACAAGCTTAGATTCGAGGCCCTGTCCGACAGCGCACTGTTTGAAGATGCGCAGGACCTCGTGGTTCACATCGAGCACGACCCAGAGGCTCGCACGATCACGGTGCGGGACAACGGCATCGGCATGTCGCGCCAGGAGGTGATCGATCACATCGGGACCATTGCGAAGTCCGGCACCCAGGAGTTCCTACAGAAGCTGACCGGCGACCAAACGAAAGACGCTCAGCTGATCGGACAGTTCGGCGTCGGCTTCTACTCCGCGTTTGTCGTGGCCGAGCGCGTGACGCTGACCACTCGACGGGCGGGCGTCACCTCGGAGCACGGTGTGCGATGGGAGAGCACAGGTGAGGGCGATTACACCGTGCAGACCGTCACCCGAGAGGAGCGCGGCACCGAGGTCGTGCTCCATTTGCGTGAGGGCGAGGACGAGCTGTTGTCCGGGGCGCGGCTGCGCGCCCTGCTTCAGCGCTACTCGGACCACATCGCGGTACCAATCCGGATGAGGCCTGATGGGGCAGCCGGTGACGGTGGCGAAGACGAGACCGTCAATCAAGCGTCGGCGCTCTGGGCCCGGTCCAAGTCTGAGATCTCTGACGAGCAATACCACGAGTTCTACAAGCACGTCGCGCACGACATGGAGGCACCGCTCGCCTACACCCACGTCAAAGCTGAGGGACGGCAGGAGTACACCTTGCTCCTGTTCATCCCAAGGCAGGCCCCCTTTGACCTCTGGGATCGGGAGCATCGCCACGGCATCAAGCTGTATGTCCGGCGAGTCTTCATCATGGACGATGCTGAGCAGCTCATGCCGGCGTACTTGCGGTTCGTCCGTGGCGTCGTCGACTCCAACGATCTACCGCTCAATATTTCGCGCGAGATCCTGCAACACTCCAGCGACGTCCAGGCCATTCGAATAGCTGCCGTCAAGCGCATCATCGGGTTGCTCGAAGGTCTGGCCGAGAATCAGCCCGAGCAGTACGCGACGTTCTGGCGAGCGTTCGGTCGACTCTTCAAGGAGGGCGCGGGCGAAGACGCCGCCAACCGCGACCGCCTGAGCAAGCTCTTTCGGTTCTCGTCAACCCATGCCGATGCGAGCGATCAACTCGTGGGATTGGGCGACTACGTTGCCCGCATGAAGGCCGGCCAGGACAAGATCTTCTACATCACGGCCGACAGTTTGACCGCGGCCCGAAACAGCCCACACCTGGAGGTCTTTCGGACCAAGGGCGTCGAGGTGCTGCTCCTGCACGATCGGGTCGATGAGTGGGTCGTCTCACACGTGACCGAGTTCAGCGGTACGCCGCTTCAGTCGGTCACCCAGGGGGATCTCGATCTGGGCACGCTGGTCAGCGACGTCGACGCGACGGCGTCGAAGGACGCCGCTGATGAGTTCAAGGCACTCGTCGAGCGCATGCAGCTGGCGCTGGGGTCCAAAACGCAACAGGTCCGGGTGACATCGCGCCTGACCGACTCACCGGCGTGTTTGGTCAGCGACACCCCCGTGAGCCGCAACCTGGAGCGGATACTCAAGGAAGCAGGTCAGACCGTGCCGCCCGGACAGCCGGTGATGGAGATCAACCCGCGCCACCCGATTGTGGAGCGCCTGAAGGACGAAACCGACAACGACAGATTCTCGGAGTGGAGCCAGATCCTCTTCGATCAGGCGATGCTGGCCGAAGGAGGACAGCTCGACGATCCGGCCGGCTTCGTCAAGCGCCTCAATGAGCTGATGCTGGCGCTCGCCGGAAAGCCGTCACGCATCTGGACTCCGCGCTAGCGACCCAGTCGCTCAAGGTCTTCTGCGTGGTCGGTCTCTTCTGCGAGCATGTCCTCGAGGCGGATCGCGAGGCCTTTGTCGCCGAACGCCTCGGCTTGTGCGATTCGCTTCGTGTAGTTTGCAACGACCTGTCGCTCCGCTTCGATATCGATCTGCATCATCTGCTTCGCGGTTCGAACTTTTGTCGGCATCGTCGGATTGATTCGCAACTCTCCGCCAAGCGCCGTGATCTTGTCCGCCAGGAAAACGGCGTGATTGAGCTCGCCTTGGATGTCGCCCTTTAGCTCTTCTCGTAGCTCGTGTCCCAGCAGTCCGGTCGCTGCTGATGAGTGATAGAGATATCGCAGTACGGCCTCGAGCTCGAGGTTGAGGTCCTCGTTCAGGCCGTCGATGAGCTTTTGTTTCCGATTGACCTTCCGCTTCGCCATAGGTCCTCCTCGCGTGGCGATGATATACCGGACGGTGTGCGTCGACGTCTGCCAAAGTGAGCACTCTGACCCTAATTGTCGATCTCGGACCGGCCGATAACCCTGAACATGTGGACACAAGATGAGTTGTCGAAATCCGGGAGCACCACAACGGTGCCGAACTCCGGCGTCGCGGCCGGACCCCAATCTGGCTCGGCGACGCTGGGGCGGTCGGTGGTGATCACCGGCGAGCTCAAAGCGAGCGAGGACCTGGCGATTGAGGGCCATCTCGAAGGCACGATCGAGCTGAGACAAAACTCCGTCACGATCGGCCAGAGTGCGACGATCAAGGGTGAGATCTTTACCCAGGAAATCGTGGTGCTCGGGAACGTGACCGGGAACATCAGCGCCAGTAAGAAGGTCGAAATCTGGCCCAACGGGTCGGTGCAGGGCGACATCGTCTGTCCGACGGTGACAATTGCCGAGGGCGCAACGTTTCGTGGCGCCATCGACATGCCTCGAGAGGAGCCGGCGGCGCCAATTTTGCCGGAGGTACAGACCCCCGCGATCGACGTCGCGTCCGTTCTCGCTCCGTCATCCCGACGGCCCGCTGCCGGATCGACGCAGGCTGCTTGACGGCCGCTTGACCGCGGCGGCCCAGTTTCGTGATCCGGAGGATCGCTTCTGTAATCGGGCGTCGACCTCGTGTCGGCGGCCTCCCGCTACAGGGGGGGGTGACCCACCCTCCACGCCGCGTGGCATCAGACATGCACAAGTCCGTCGACGGAGGACGTGCATGCTAACCGTTAACCTCATGATCATTGGGGGATTAGGCGTCTTGACTTCGCTCTATCTCCTGCGCCGTCGGACCAGACTCGTCACCGCTCGGCTTAAGCCGAGCATGGGCGCCGATACGGCCGAGACCAGCCAATCGTCGTCGTAAACGCTCGCTTGCACTGGCGGACTTCCCTTCGGCCGTCGGCCTCCCGTATGCTTGGTGCGCCGCGATGACCGGTTGGCACCAGCCTGTGGGCCGTCTTCTGTTGGGTGCGACGCTCGTACTCGGCCTCGCCGCTCCGGTATCGGTCCACGCTCAGGGGCTGGTCTTTGGAACGTTCGAGCGCTATCTCGAGTCCTTCCGCGCCCAGGCTGGCATTCCAGGGCTGTCCGCGGCGGTCGTCGGCAGCCAGGGTGTTGTCTGGGAAGGCGCGTTCGGCCTACAGGATCTGCAGCCCCCGGTTCCCACCACCAGCGATACGCCATTCCATTTTGACGGCGTCACACAAGTCGTCACGGCGGCGATTCTGCTGCGGTGTGTGGAGAACGGGCGGTTGTCGCTTGACGACCCGATTGGCGACTTCGCTCCGGCTCTTCCCGAGACGGACGCAACGATTCACGAAATCCTCACGCATACGGCACTGGGCCTGGAGGGCATGGAGTTCAGCTACCGGCCGGATCGCCTCGATGCGCTCTCCGCCGTCGTGGAAGCCTGTGCTGACATGCCGCTCCGTGAGGCCTTCGCGATCCTGCTCCATGATCTCGGCATGACCGACTCCGTCCCGGGACCGGATGCCATTGCGGACCCTCCAGAACCTGGATCCATCGGGCCACCGGACTTCGGACCGCCGGGTGGTGATTCGACGGACGGACCGGTCACGGGATTCGTCCATGACCCGAGTGCTGGATTCGTGGTCCCGGTCGAGCAGTACCGAGCCGTGCTGGACCGCCTGGCCGTCCCACATCGGGTCGATGACAAACTACGCTTCGTAGAGTCGGAGTATCCCGCGAAAACGCTAACCTCGGCGTCCGGACTAATCTCGACCGTACGTGATTTCGCCCGTTTCGACTTGGCGCTCAAAGGTGATCTGCTCCTGCTTCCAGACACTCGCGCTCTTGCGTGGAGCGCGCCGTCGGGACCAGACGGACTGGGGTTGCCACATGGGCTTGGGTGGTTCGTTCAAACATATCGGGATCAGCCGGTGGTGTGGCAGTTCGGGTATGGCGCAAACGCGTTGTCGTCGCTCGTCATTACGCTTCCCGCCCGCGACCTCACGTTGGTCATGGTGGCGAACAGCGATGCTTTGGCGTGGCCGTTTACGGTGAACATCGGTGACCTCGCGGTGTCTCCGTTCGCGCGGTTGTTCCTGGAAGTGTTTGGTGGACAGGTCGGCGGGGCGCAATGAGAGCGGCCGGGCTGGCGTTGCTGTTGGTCGTGATCGGTTCGCCGCAGGCCCGGGCCGAGCGGCAGATCAAGCCGTTTATAGGGACGGCGTTTGGTGGCAACACGACCCTTCTGGACGTCGAGGATGCGGCTGGCAGTCCCACGGTCGTGTTCGGCGCAAGCGGGGTGCTACTGGGAGAGGTCCTGGGTCTGGATGTGGATGTTGGCTACGCACCGGGGTTCTTTGAGGCAGGCGGCCAGGATCTCGTTTTGTCGAGCGGCGTCACCACGCTTTCAGGTAGCGTGATCGTGGCGCTTCCACGTCGCTGGGCCGAGGTGGGGCTACGGCCGTACTTCGTCGGCGGTGGCGGTTTGATGCATGTGCGGATCAATCAGACGTTTGATCTGCTCAAGGTGGCGCGCACGCTGCCCGCGGTGAACCTCGGCGGAGGAGTGACCGGATTCCTCACGGACCGGCTCGGATTGAGCTGGGAGGTGCGGCACTTTCGGAGTGTCGGTGGTGACCCGAGTGGAAGCGGGCTCAGTTTCGGACGGGAGCGGCTGTCGTTTTGGCGGGGTACGATGGCCGTGGCCGTACGGTATTAGGGAGATAAGCGATGTTGCGAGATCGCAGGGGGTTTTGGTGCGCCATGGCGCTTGTCGTCGCGTCCGGTGTCACGTACGCGGCGGAAAGCCTGCGAATCGTGCCGCTTGTTCGCGACGACCAAGTGCTCGTGTCGTTCGAGCTGATCGATGCGTATACGGAGGACGTGCGGGCGGCGGTCTCGAGCGGTCTGCGTACCACGTTCACGTACAACGTCGACCTCCGGATGGATGTCCCATTTTGGGCGGACCGGACGGTCGCGACCGCTCTCGTCAGTATCACTGACGAGTACGACAGCCTCACCGGACGGCATAGCCTGGCCCGCCGACTTGACGGCCGCGTCATCGAGGCTGTGGTCACCCAGGATGAGGACGTCGTGAGAGAGTGGTTCACGACGCTCGAGCGACTCCCGCTATGCGACACATCGCGTCTGCAGCCAAATCGCGACTACTATGTGCGAGTGAGCGCTCGGAGCCGGCCGCAGGTGGGATCCGTCCTCGCCTGGGCTGATGCGGTCCGCGGCCAGGCCACCTTCACGTTCATTCCATAGCATCCTCGTTCATGTCACCGGCGTTCGCTGGATCGGCTATGCTACCCGCGTCGCCACCGCGTGGCGTGGCGTCGGCTGAAGACAACACGAAACTCAAGGAGTTCCCATGCGTGACTTGACATTCCCTTCGATGGCTGTATCGACTCGCTTGGTCCCGGTAGTGGCATTGATTCTTGCCTTCCTCACCCTCGGTCTCTGGCCGGCCACCCAGGCACAGGCACAGGCGCAGACGAGGCTGAACAAGATCATCGAAGCGCTCGAAGCGGGGCAGCCGGCCATCGCCAACGAGGTTTGGCGCTGGGTTGACATGGAGCATGCCCCGTTCTCTGTCGAGCGCCTGGCAGCGATCCTGGATGAGATGGACGGGAATCGAGACGCGGATGGACGCCTGAGCCTCACGCCCATCGTCCGAATTCCTCTCGACGGCGATGAGGACTTCAAGTGGGCCGTGAAGCAGGTCTTGGACATGGGCATCTTCGGTATCGTCCTGCCTCACGTTGATACCAAGGAGGATGCGGAACGCTTCGTACGGACCATGCGGTACCCGCAGACGAGGGACTCGGCATACCCCGAGCCCGAAGGCTTGCGCGGATGGGGACCTGGCCGGGCGTCGCGTCTCTGGACCGGGGGCAATGCCGCCGAGTACCACGCGAAGGCCGACGTCTGGCCGCTCAATCCCGAAGGAGAGCTCTTCGCCGTGGTCATCATCGAGTCGGTCAAGGCGATTGAGAACATTGAAGCGATCCTCGAGGCTCCCATCAGCGCCATCATGATGGTCCCAGGTGACACCAGCTTGTCTATGGGCCTCGGCCCGTTCGGCACCGTCGAGACCCATCCGGAGGTCGATGCGATGTACGCGCGGGTGCTCGAGGCGTGCAAGGCGCAGGACAAGGTCATCTGCGGATCTGCGTCCGCCTCCAATCTGCAGCAGCGGCGGCTCGACGAAGGATGGCAGTTCTTCCTGCCTTTGGGCCCGGCGCCTGACTGATCCGCAGCCCGTCGAGTTCTTGAGATGACTCTGGCGATACGGCTGCTGCCGGTCACGCTGGTTGTCGTCCTGGCTGCGTCGCCGGCGGCCGCCCAAACCGGCACGGCGGACGGGGAGTGGCGGACGTATGGCGGGGACCTAGGCAGCACCCGGTACGCGCCGCTGGACCAGATCGACGGGGCCAACTTCAACGACCTCGAGATCGCCTGGCGATTCAAGACCGCTAACCTCGGGCCGAACCCAGACTTCAACTACCAAGCCACGCCGTTGATGATCGACGGCGTGCTCTACACCACGGCCGGCAGCCGTCGCAACGTGGTGGCGCTCGACGCCGCCACGGGAGAGATGCTCTGGATGTACCGGCTCGATGAGGGTGAGCGCGGTCGGAACGCCATTCGTCGCATGTCGGGTCGCGGCGTGGCCCACTGGACCGACGGACAGGGCGACGATCGGATCTTCCTCGTGACGATCGGCTATCAGCTGGTCTCCCTCGACGCGGCGACGGGGCGTCCGATCGCGAACTTCGGCAACGATGGTATCGTCGATCTCAAGGAGCACAACGACCAGTACATTGACCCGCTCTCCGGGGAGATTGGCTGGAACAGCGCGCCGATCGTCGCCCGCGACGTCGTTGTCATCGGGGCCTCCCATAGGCCTGGCGGCGCGCCGCCGAGCCGCGAGAACGTCAAAGGGTACATTCGCGGGTTCGACGTGCGAACCGGCGAGCGCAAGTGGATCTTCCACACGATTCCACGCCCCGGTGAGCTCGGGCGGGATACCTGGCTGAACGACTCCGCCGTCTACAGCGGCAACACTGGTGTCTGGACGACGCTGTCGGTGGACGCCGAGCTCGGCGTCGCGTACCTGCCGATCGAGATCCCCACCGGTGACTACTACGGGGGACATCGGCCGGGCGACAACCTTTTCTCCGAGAGCTTGGTCGCTCTTGATCTCGAGACCGGAGAGCGGCTCTGGCATTTCCAGTTCGTGCACCATCCGGTCTGGGACTACGACGTGCCGTGCCCGCCGATTCTGGCCGACATCACGGTCGACGGACGAGAGATCAAAGCGGTCGCGCAGCCGACGAAGCAAGGCTGGGTGTACGTGTTCGACCGCCGGACTGGTGAGCCGGTATGGCCGATCGAAGAGCAGCCGGTGGAGGTCGGGACGGTGCCCGGCGAGTGGTACTCACCGACGCAGCCGTTTCCAACAAAGCCTCCGCCGTTCGAGCGGCAGGGGTTCCTGCTCGAAGAGCTCATCGACTTCACCCCGGAGCTCAGGGCCGAGGCGCTCGAAATCGTCTCGCAGTACAAAACGGGTCCGGTGTTCACGCCGCCGATTGTTCGCGGTCACAACGGCCTGCTTGGAACGCTGTTCGTGCCAAACGGGGCGAACTGGCCGGGTGGGTCGTTCGACCCCGAGACGGGCATCATGTATGTGTATTCGCATACGCTCTCGCGGGTGCTCGGGCTCGTGAATGACCCGGAGCGTTCCGACATGGAGTACGTCAACGGACGCAGCCGCCGGGTGACCGTCCGCGGGCTCCCGATCATGAAGCCGCCCTGGGGCCGTATCACGGCGATCGATCTCAACGCCGGCGAGATCGTCTGGCAGGTCGCGCATGGTGAGACGCCCGACTTCGTGCGAAACCACCCGGCGCTCCAGGGGCTCGACATTCCTCGCACTGGCCGGACCGGCGGGGCGGGTGGGAGCTCAGGCGGGATCGGGACGCTCGCGACCAAAACGCTCGTCATCAGCGGCGAGGGCGGAGTCGTGACGAGGCCGTCTGGCGAGCGCGGTGCGATGCTGCGCGCGTACGACAAGGCAACCGGGCAAGAGCGTGGCGCGGTGGCTATTCCTGCCGCGCAGACCGGGTCTCCGATGACCTATCTGCACGACGACAAGCAGTACCTCGTTTTGGCGGTGGGCGGGGGGAGCCACCAAGGCGAGCTCATCGCGTTCGCACTTCCGTAGAGGACGATATGTCGTTTCGGATCAGTCTCGCTGCATGTGTGTGTATTGGCTTCGCCATCGTCGCCGGGCTTCCTGGGTTGGCGCAGGTCGAGACCTTCACGCCGATCACCGACGCGGAGCTGCAGGACCCAGACCCGGCTGACTGGCTGAACTGGCGGCGGACCCTCGACGGCAGGGGATACAGTCCCCTTGATCAGATCGACCGGTCGAATGTCGGGGAGTTGCAGTTGGCGTGGTCCTGGGGACTCGAGCCGGGCGTCTCGCAGACGACGCCGATCGTGCACGACGGCATCCTGTACGTCTCGAATCCCGGTCACGTCATCCACGCGCTCGACGCGCGCACCGGCGACTTCATCTGGGAGTATCGCCACGCAATGGACGAGAGCCAGCGTCCGGGTGCGCAGATGCGCAGCCTCGCTATCTACCACGACCTCATCATCATGAACACTCATGATGCGCATGTCGTGGGAATCGACGCGCGTACCGGCGAGCTGCGCTGGGATACGCGGGTCATGCCTGATCACGATGGCTACAGGTTCACGAGTGGGCCCATCGTGACCGATGGCATCATCGTATCGGGTCTGACCGGCTGCGGGCGGTATCGGGATGACACCTGCTACATCGTCGGGTTGGACGCGCGCACCGGTCAGGTGGCGTGGCGGACCTCGACGGTGGCTCGGCCCGGCGAGCCTGGCGGCGACACCTGGGGCGATCTGCCGGTGATGTTTCGAGCTGGGAGCGATGCCTGGATCCCAGGCAGCTACGACCCGGTGAACCGACTCATCTACTACGGCACGGCGCAGGCAAAGCCCTGGACCCGCGACGCGCGCGGCACCGACGGCGACGCACTCTACAGTAACTCGACGCTCGCGCTCGACCCGGTGACAGGCGAGATGAAGTGGTACTTCCAGCATGTCCCGGGCGATACGCACGACATGGACGAGACGTTCGAGCGGATCCTGATCGACTACGACGATCGCCAGTCGGTGTTCTCAATGGGGAAATTGGGAATTCTTTGGGAGAACGACCGGGCGACGGGCGCATACGTGAACGCCTCGGATCTCGGCTACCAGAACATCGCGGACCTCGACGCCAAGACTGGGCAGCTGACCTATCGCGAAGGGATGGTTGTCGATGTGGGCGAGGAGCTCTTCTTCTGCCCAAGCACGGGCGGCTTCAAGAGCCTTCGCGCGATGGCGTACCACCCGGAAACCGAGGCGTTCTACGTGCCGATCAATCTCCAATGCGAGACCGCGGAGTTCGGCCCAGTCGAGAAGCGCGAAGGCGGCGGCGGGTCCGGCGGTGTCCGGGGACGGAAGAACCACTTTCATCCCGATGCGCCGGACCAGCTGGGCGAGTTCCAGGCGATGGACATTCGCACCGGCAAGACGCTCTGGAAGCAGCGCCAGCGGGCGCCTTACAACACCGCGGCGTTGACGACCGCCGGCGGGCTGGCGTTCATCGGCGATTGGGACCGGTACGTGTTTGCATACGACGTTCGCAGCGGCGAGCCGTTGTGGCGGAGCCGATTGTCCACGATGGCGAACGGCTATCCGATTACGTATGCGGTCGACGGCACCCAGTACATCGCGTTTGGGGCCGGAGCGCCACTGGGCGGCGCAAGCTGGACAAGCGTCATACCGCTTGATCTGATTCGGGAAAAACGGAACCCACGTGCCGGCAACGCACTGTTTGTCTTCGCGCTGCCTAGAACAGGGTATAGATAAACGGCGCGGCGGCGGTTCCCGACAGCATGATGAGGGCACCGAGCAACGCGAAGACGATGACGATCGGGAGCAGCCACCATTTCTTCGTCACGCTGAGAAACGCCCACATCTCGCCGATCACACCGAAGCGCGGTTGGTCTGCGAGGGCTTCGTCGAGCTTATTGCCTGCCTTGGCCATGCGGTCTGGTTCGTATCGTACCATAAGCGCATGACGCACTGGATTCGCTTCGAGCACGATGACGCCATCGGGTTTGGCACGCTCAGCCAGGACACCATCACAGTACACACGGGCGACATGTTTCAGACGCCGGTGGCGACCGGTGACACGCTCGGCGTCGACGACGTCACGGTGCTGACACCGACGGTGCCCGGAAAATTGCTGGCGCTATGGAACAACTCGCGCGCGATGGCCGAGAAGATGAACCAGGCAGAGCCGTCCGAGCCGCTGTACATCATCAAGGCAAACGGTTCGTACTTGGCAACCGGCGGAACGATCCGCAAGCCGTCGTCCTATGACGGCAAAGTCGTGTTCGAGGGCGAGTTGGGCATCGTCATCGGTAAGACGTGTCGGGCGATCTCGGAGTCTGAGAGCGACGCCCACATCTTCGGCTATACCTGTATCAACGACGTCACGGCGTTCGGTATCGTTGGCAGGGACGCGTCGTTTCCTCAGTGGACGCGGTCCAAGAGCTTCGACACGTTCGGCGTGTTCGGTCCGGTCGTGGCGACTGACCTAGACCCGTCGACGCTGTCCATCCGCACGACGCTGGACGGTCAGGAGCGCCAGCGTTATTCCGTCGACGACCTCTTCTTCAAACCCGCGAAGATTGTCAGCGCTATTTCGCAGGATGTCACGCTGCACGCGGGTGACGTGATCTGCTGCGGTACCTCGGTCGGGGTCGGTTCCATGAAGCCGGGCTGTACGGTCGAGGTCGCCATCGACGGCATTGGGACACTGCGCAATCGGTACGACACGTGAGGTCTTGCGACTCGGGTGCCTAGCCGCTGACGCGATCGAACCGCTGAACGCGCTGTCCTTCCCACACCTCCGTCGTATACAGATTCCCGCGCGAGTCGACCGCGAGGTTGTGCAGTCGATAGAACTGGCCCGCGTACTTGCCGAGTCGCCCGAAGCGACTGACCACGCCGAGTGAGGACCGATCGAGGATCCACACCACGTTATTCGTACCGTCCGGCACGAACAGCCATCGCTGAACCGGATCGGGCGAGAGGACAATCCCTGACACGGCGCCGCTCCCGAGCGTCGCGGGGCGGATGAACGACTCGGCCACGAAGGTGCCGTCCTGCTGGAAGACCTGCAGCCGGTTGTTCGTCCGGTCTGCCACGTAGACCAAGCCGTCGCCGGAGAGGGCGACGTCGTGGACTGGGCTTCGGAACTGATCGATCGGCTCCGCCTCGGGATCGTACGCCGGGAGCTCGCGGTCGTCGGGCCGATCTCCGTATGCGCCCCAGTGTCGCTTGTACGCGCCCGTGCTGGCATCGAAGACGATGATCCGCCGGTTGCCGTATCCATCAGCGATGTAGACCTCGTTCGCGTCGGGGTCGACCTCGAGAGCAGCTGGACGGCCGAGGTTCTCGGTGTCGTTGCTGCCTCCGCTCTGACCGGCTCGGCCGATCTGCAGCAGGAACTCGCCCTCTTTCGTGAACTTGAGAACGTGCGCGTCGCTCCCTCCGCTGGCACCGATCCACACGTGGCCTTGATGGTCGACGTGGATGCCGTGCTCACTCTGGGGCCACTCGAAGCCGTCACCCGGGCCACCCCAGGCTCTAAGCACCGTGCCATCAGGAGAGAACTCGATCACCGGCGGGGCCGGCACGCAGCACAGGCCTTCTTCGCCCCGTTGACGGGAATCAAGCGACCCCGGGCGGTGAACGATCCAGACATGGTCCTCGGCGTCGACCGACAAACCCGAGACCTGGCCCAGGATCCAGTTGTTCGGGAGCTCCTGAGGCCAGAACGGATCGACGCGGAAGCTCGGTGGTGCGGTGTGACCGTCCGAGAGTGCCGCTTCGAGCGACGGGACTGTGGTCTCTGCCGGCGGTTCGCTCGACTCGGCGCAGCCAAGCGCGAGGAGCGCCACAGCCAGTGCTGCGGGTGCCGCCGACCGACGCCTCCGGGATGTCATGACCATTGACGGCTACCTCCCGGGCGTCGCGCGACGCCCGATGTGCACGATACACTGCTGGAGTGCCGAAACCCCAGCCCGTCATCCGGGTCGATGGCATCCGCAAGCGCTACGGCGCGCAGGTTGCCGTCGACGATGTTTCCTTCGAGGTTCGGCAGGGCGAGATCTTCGGCCTCATCGGCCCCAACGGCGCTGGCAAGACCACGACGATGGAGTGTGTCGAAGGGCTTCGGATACCGGATCGGGGAACGGTGGCGGTCCTCTCGCTCGATCCATTTCGAGACGTCTATCAGCTCCAGGATCGCATTGGCGTCCAGCTTCAGGAGGCCCAGCTCCAGAAGCGCATCCGGGTGTGGGAAGCGCTGCACCTGTGGGCGTCGCTCTACCCCAACCCGGTCGACGGCGACGCCCTTCTCGATCAGCTCGGGTTGCTCGACAAGCGGAACGCCTGGTTCATGACGTTGTCGGGAGGCCAGAAACAACGCCTGTTCATCGCCCTGGCCCTCATCAACGACCCTGAGTTCGTGTTCCTCGACGAGCTGACGACCGGCCTCGACCCGCAGGCCCGTCGCGCCATCTGGGAACTCGTGCAGGGCATCCGAGACCGGGGCAAGACCGTGTTTCTGACGACCCATTTGATGGAAGAAGCCGAGCGTTTGTGTGACCGTGTCGCCATCATCGAGCATGGCCGGATCATCGACATCGATTCCCCGTCGGGACTCGTCGCTCGGCACTGTCCCGAACGGATGGTCGTGCTGGCAACAAGCGACCGATCGATAGTGGCGCGATTCCTCGAGGTACCGTCCGTCGACGACGTCAGCGAAGCAGATGGACGCTTGACGATCAGGGGAGTCGGCGACGAGCTGGTCACGGACGTCGTTCGCTGTCTTTCCGAGTGCCGCGCGAACGTGACTGAATTCCGTACCGTGCTGCCGAATCTGGAAGACGTCTTCCTCAAGCTGACCGGTCGGCACATTCGGGACTGACGGGAATAGCGGGTATGACGACGATGTTTCGAGGCCTGGGTACGCTGGCGTGGCTCGAGACCAAGATCTTCGTGCGGGAGCCGCTCGGTCTGCTCGCCTCGGTCGCCGTGCCGGTCCTGATTTTCGTGGTGCTTGGCCGGACCTTCGATGGGTCCGGGACGACAGCCCGCCAGCGCCCTCGTCGGCGTCAAGGTGCCAGTCTTCGGCGCGCTGCTCATCGTGCTCAGCGCAACCGTTTCGCTGGTCGCGATCGTGTCCATTTATCGGGAGAGTGGCATCCTCAAGCGGCTTCGCGCGACGCCTCTCCGGCCACAAACGATTCTCGTCGCCCACGTCGCGGTGAAGCTCGGGCTCACCGTCGTGACCTTGGGTCTCATGGCTTTGGCCGGTCGTCGGTTCTATCCGGTCGCGGTCGACGCGCCGGTCACGAGCTTCGTTGTCGCGCTCATCCTCAGCACGTGCAGCATCCTGTCCGTAGGGTTTGTGATCGCCAGCATCGTTCCGACCGCTCGTCTCGCGCAGCCAATCGCTAGCATCATCCTCTATCCAATGATCGGGCTCTCCGGGCTTTTTGTACCGCTTGCGGACTTGCCCCCAATCATGCGTGGGGTTGCTCGGGTCGTGCCACTGACCTACGCGGTCTCGCTTCTGGAGGGGATATGGGTGCGCGAAGCTTGGTCCGCGCATGTCGGCGACCTGGTCGGGCTAGCCGTGGTGTTTCTCGTATGCACGGCGCTGTCCGCGAAGGTGTTCCGGTGGGAGTAGGCGATCGGCATCCGCCGATATAATGCGGCATGCATCGACCCTGTCTCGCGCTGTGGGCGTTACTAGGCATTGCCAGCGCCATCGTTCCCGTGCTGGCCGACGATTGGTCGCAGTGGCGCGGTGCAGACCGCCTCGGCGTGTGGCGTGAGACTGGCATCGTCGAGGAATTGCCTGACGAGTTGGTCTTCACCTGGCGAACCCCGCTCGGGTCTGGATACTCCGGTCCGGCCGTGGCTGGTGGACGGGTGTTCATCAGCGATTGGCGAGAGGATCCCGAGTCTCGCACGTTGGACGGCCTCGAGCGGGCGCTTGCGCTCGACGAGGAGACGGGCGACGTGTTGTGGACGCACGAGTGGCCGACGTCCTACCGGATGCTGATGCTCTCCTATGCCATTGGGCCGCGCGCCACGCCGACGGTTGACGGGAACCGGGTGTACGTTGTCGGCGCTACCGGCCGGCTGTTTTGCCTGGATGTCGGTTCTGGTGCCGTGCGCTGGCAGAAGGATTTCGTGGCGGGGTACGACACCAGCGTGCCGACGTGGGGCATCACGAGCGCGCCGCTCGTGGACGGCGATCGCCTGATCACCGTCGTCGGCGGGAAGCCCGATGCTCTCGTGGTCGCATTCGACAAGCATACGGGCGAAGAGATCTGGCGGGCGCTGCCGGTTGCGGCGGAGATGGGCTACACGCAGCCCGTGATCTACGAGGCTGGGGGAGTGCGCCAGTTGATCATCTGGCACTCAACCGCCCTGGCCTCGCTCGATCCGGCAACCGGCGACGAGTACTGGCAGCAGCCGTGGGACGTGAGCATGGGCCTGACGGTAGCGACGCCAGTCAAGAGCGACGACTACCTCTTCGTCTCGCAGTTCTTCAACGGCTCGATGATGGTCCGCCTGAACCGCGACCGTCCCGATGCCACGATGCTCTGGCAAGGCAACAGCCGGAGTGAGCTGCCAGACCAAACGGAGGGTTTGCACGCGCTCGTCACGACCCCGGTCGTGAGCGGCGACCACATCTACGGCGTCGGCAGCTACGGCGAGCTGCGCGGGCTGGATGCGCGGACTGGTGCGCGCGTGTGGATGAGCCCCGACATGACCGCTCAGGTGCGGTGGGGCAGTGCCCACATCGTGCAGCACGGCGACCGGTACTTCGTCAACACCGACGATGGGTTCCTGGTGATCGCCCGGTTCACGCCGGGGGGGTACGTCGAATTGGATCGGACGAAACTCATCGAGCCGACCAGCGGGTCGGGAACGAGAACGCCGCATGGCCGAATCGCCGAGCGGTTGGTGAACTGGCCGCATCCGGCCTACGCGAACCGCCACGTCGTGCAGCGAAACGACCGTGAGATCGTTCGCGCGTCGCTCGATGCGGCAGACTACTGATGAGCACACGCGTGCACGTCCTCGCGGTCGGAGTCGCGGTTGGTGTCGGCATCGCGCTCGCCCCAATGGCGGCGGTTGGGCCCGCGTCCGTCGACATCACCTGGATGTCGATGGCCAATCTGCACTATCAGATCGGATCGGTCGGCGTCGTGACCGATGGCTATATCACGCGGATTCCGCAAGACGTGTTCTACGGTGGTCCCAGCGGCCTGGCCAACACCCGGGAGCCGTACCAGGCCAATCGCGACGGCGTCGCTCGTGTGCTCGCGGCGCTGGGCGGACCCACGGCCGTCAACTGGCTGCTGACCGGGCACAGTCACTGGGATCACTCGTTCGACACCGCGACCTGGGCGACGCTGACTGGCGCTTCGGTCGTTGGCTCCGTCACCACCTGCTTTCAGCTCGTCGCCCCCCCCGGGGTCGCTGAGCAGACCGACGGGCAGACGTGTCGCGCGGTGCTCGGGGGCGAGCGGATCGCCGTGCTCGCGGACGTCGCGATGCACGTCGTGCGCTGGAACCACAGCGGCGATCCGGCGCGGAACCCCGAGCAGCACAACCCGGTCGAGCTCAGGGCGCCGCCGACCCGCGACCCCCAGACTGGCGGCCTCCGGGCGGGCGTCGCCGAGGATTTTCCAAATGGCGGCGGGAGTCGAGGGTATCTGTTTGTGGTCGACGGACCGGAGGGCCGTTTCAGTTGGTTCCAGCAGAGCTCGGCAAGTGCGGTCGACCTCGACGCGCCGATCGTCGTCGACGGTGTCGACTACGGCGCGCCGATCGAGAACCTACGGGCCGCGATGAACGACGCGCGCCTCGTGTCGATCGACCTGTGGATCGGGACGGGCGGACTCGCCATCGCGGAGCTGGTGGT
>CBDCGH010000018.1:0-223775 GCA_965216615.1 Vicinamibacterales bacterium
ACATTTATGACAACAATTTATGATTGGAACACCCGGGACTTGGGCAGCCCTGCGTCAGCGGGGACGCCGGTGCCCTGGGGCCGTTGGGGGGCATTGTCAGCTGGTGGACGAGGGTGCGGCGGGCCGCCCGACGAAGCTCGAATCGCTCCGGCTGGCCGACGACGCGGACCTGTTCTCCCGCCTGGCGCAACGCGGGTTAGGCACTGTACCCCGCAGGATGTAGCATGGGATTCTAGAGTCAGGAACGAGAGTGCCCACGCTTGAATCTGTCGTGCGATGCGACCCGGACGTGCTGGGCGGCACCGCGGTTTTTGCGGGCACGCGTGTCCCGGTCAAGAATCTGCTGGACTACCTCGCCGCCGGCGACAGCTTGGAGCGCTTCATCGACCACTTTCCCTCCGTCACGCGGGAACAAGCGGTCGCGGCGCTGGAAATCTCCAAGGACTTGTTGACGTCGCGTGCGACTCCTGCTCGATGAATCGCTGCCTCGGCCGCCGGCTGACCTGCTCGTAGGCCACGATGTTCGTACGGTTCCTCAAATGGGCTGGACCCGCTTGGGCAACGGTGCGCTCCTACGACAAGCCGGCGCCGAATTCCACGCCGTCCTCAGCGCCGACCAAAACATCGAATTCCAGCAGAACCTCAAGACGCTACCCATCGCCGTCGTCGTTCTGGTCGCCAACAGCAACCACCTCGAATCTCTCGTGCCCCTGGTCGTCGATGTTCTTCAAGCGCTCCACACTCTCCAACCAAGGACTCTGGTGCGGGTAGGCGCCTAACGTTTCGCGCTCGCCTGCGGCCGCTCTGGTCGCTGCCGCGGCCGCCTCGATCGTGTGTCCGCCATGTTCGACAGCGTATGCCCCTTTCGGAAGATGTACACCAGACCTTTCTGATCACGGCCAGGTGCAGGTCTGGGCCGACTATCTGGACACGCTCAAAGGCGCTGCCGACGTATAAGCCCGCGGGCCGCCCGGTGGTCCCGGGCACATTGAACGGCATCGCGTCCCCGTGGGGCGTGGCGTCAGCCGCGCCGCGCCGTGGCTCCCGGCCGTCCCGTCATGTGCCGGCGGATGGTGTCGGCGCGGCAACCGGCCGCGACCGCCTGCCCGGCAATCTGGCGGGCGTACCACACGTCGGACATCTGCGGCCGCCGCTTCTTGAGCGCGCGGTACGCCTGCTGCCAGCGCGCGTACCGCGCCTGCGTGTCGAGCCTGCGGGCTTGTCGCCGCGTCGTGCTCGGTGTGTAACGCGGGTCGGCGGTGGTCGCCGCGTTGACGAGCTGGCGAATGGCGGCAGTGTCCAGCGTGTAGGCTCCGTCATCGAAGTCGAGCAGGCAGGTCCGCCAGCGGCACCGCCGTGTCCGCTACGACCAGCGCCACCTCCCCGTGCGTGCGTAGGCTCAGCATCTGGCGCCGCGTGTCGCCGGCCGCGAGCCCGAGGGGCCACGTCCCGGAGGCGTCGGCGCCGTGACGGCTTCGGCGCAGGCTCAGTTGCCCCGCGACAAACCGCGCGATCGCCTCGCCGTCGCACGTCCACTGCCGCACGTGGGCCGCGGCGAGGGCGACGCGGTTGATGTCGCTTCGTTTGTCGCACACGATGAACAGCGCCGCCCTGCGCGGCCGGGCGGGGATTGTCTGTACCGGCATGACGCAGTCGGCTTCGCAGCCCGGACAGACCGCGGTCGCGGCGGGACGCGCCCGGACCAGGAGCCGGTGCGCCTTGAGGGCCCCCACGGCCTCGGCCGGCCACTGGCGGAGTTCTGACTCGCTGATCCGCACCGCGAGAGGGACCGTCTTTGAAGGCCCGTTCGTGGACGGCAAGTCGAACGGCCGTTTTGTCACCCGCTGGGCGGACGGAAGCACGAGGACCGAAACCTACATTGCGGGCGAGATCCAATAACGCTGCTGAAGCGGGCCGAAACCCCGACACGCTGGCAGGTGAACCTCCTGCCGACCGCCGCGCTTCTTGTTCTTCCGGATGTGCAGCGTCCGCAGCCCGGCGACGCCGGACGACGAACACCCCGCGGGGCGGGCGGGGGCGGTCGCCGGCGTGCGCACCCCCCAAGCCGGGAAACCGGGATAACGGCGCCGCCGGCCGAAGAAGGGCGCTTGTGGCCCGGCGGGAAGCGCGCCGGCTGGAATCAAGAGCATGACCCGGCGACCGGCGCTGCGCTGAATCGAGCGGCGCGGGACGGCGAGATACGGCGGCGTCTCGCGGCCGGCGACAGCGTGCGGGCCGTGGCGCGGGCGCTGCGCTGCGGCCTGGCTACCGTGCAGCGGGCGCGGTCGGCGCGAGGAATGCGGGGAGCGCGCCGGCCGGTGTCGGGTTACGTCCCGGAATACGGGGCCGGCGCGGCGCTTTGACTGTTGCCGGGGTGTCTGCGGCCGGCCGGTCTAAGGCATTGTTATCTCGAGCGTCCACGTTTCAGAATGCTAACGTAATCGGTCAGGCTTGAATTCCTATCAGCGTATCCGCCGTAGCCACCACTCTCGAAAAATCTCCATTCATCGCCATCCCATACGACATCAATATTGGTTGGTTTCGACGGGTCAAAGACGACTTCACAGTCCCCGAAAACGTGTCCAGGCGGCCGGACCCTGACTACAACGCAGTCACGGTTGCCGACATGTATCCACTCTCTGGGTTTAATCTCTGGCCGATCAGACACGGTTACTCACCCGCTGTGTAGCCAGAACGCCGCCGGCACTTGTCCAGGCCTGCACGTTCATGGCGGCTTCACTGCTCATGTCGTCTCCCCCCCCCGAATTCTACGCCGCAGCCCAGGCTTTTCCCGTTGTGCGCGAGACCGCTACGCCATGGCCATCTGGCAGGACCTGGTCGATGACCATGGCTTCCCGGCCGGCTATGCGAGTGTACGGCGCGTCGTCTCCACCCTTCGGCAGCAGCCCGCCGTAGAGGCCCGGGTGGTCATCGCCACCGCCCCGGGGTCGGGCGGCCGATGGCCGGGACGATCTGGGCGAGTGAATCTTTACCCATAACGGTAACGCGCGGCCGTTCGGTCAACCGCAGTCAGCCTTGGTCTTAACCTCGATCATCAGGCGGCAGTGATCGCTCGGTCCCCACTCGCCAACATGGTTCATCGCTCGTACCGACACCTTCTCGTGGAACCCGCGTGACGCGAACGCGTAGTCCAGTTGATTCACAGCGGTTTCTGGCCTGCCCCCTGCGTAGTAGACGGTCGGCACGTTCTTCGTGTCGGAGGGTACGTCGGCTGGCGCAGATTCCGCGCGCCGGCCGTGCGGCGCCTGCGGACCCAGAAACTCCAGGCCAAGCGCCTGCATGCGATCCCATACCGTGCGGTCGCGTTCCGGAAGTGACAACCTGTACCCAGTCGCCCCATAGAACATGTTCAGATCCCCCACCGCCAGAATCCTGTGCTTCGCAGGGTCGCGGTGGCCGATGAATGCCGACAGGTCCGAAATGATCCGATGGGCCGAAGCGTCCGAGTAGCCGACACTCCAACTGCTCTTGGTAGACGGATGAGGCTTCAACCAGCGCGCGTACATCGAGACTGCGACAAAGGCCTCTTCCTCGCTCTCGTGCGGGATCACCCTCGCAGCGGCGATCGTCCCGATGCCACTGACGCCAATGGCATCCGCTCCCAGGTCGCTGATCGGCGCCACCTGCCGGTACTGCGTGACCGTGAGCTGATCGGACAGCTTCACGACCAGCGACCAGCGGTCGTACAAGTGCCGGTTCCAGAAAACCCGGTCCTTGTCTTCGACCAAGTCGACCAAGTCGCCGGGCGGACTTCCTGCTTCCTGCAGGAGTGCCAAGTCCGCGTCACCATTGCGGGCCATCCGCACCAGCTCGTGCCATGGCTTCGCGCGCTTCCCGACGTTCCAGTTCACTATTTTGATCATCAGATCACCTTCTCACCTGCTCGGTGAACCATAACCAACCGCGGCCGCTCTTCGCGCGTCGGTCAGGCGCGTCGCTCACCGACAAGGCCGCAGCGCCGCCGGCGAGTCCGCCGAGCACGAACTTCCGCCGTAGTCTTGGCCCTGGCCGCAGCCGCGATCGGAGGCGGCCCGCATAAGCGTATGCGCACGATCTTATCGACTACGATCTATTATCGACTACGATCCCACACGGATGCCCCCAGATGCGGGCCGCGGTCGACTACCTGCAGCACAAGCTCACGCAACCTCTCATTGATACGCACCGATGCCGACGAAACGCGCAATTCTCGCCGAACTGCCCAGGGACGAGCTCCGCACCAAACTTGACCATTACAAATTGGAAGTCGAGGATCGTCGCGTCAACGCGCAGCTCGTCGACGCGCTGGTGCACTCGCGGCGGGCTTCCCTCGATGAAATCCTGCAGGGCCTCTCCCTAGACCGCTTGAAGGAGCTGTGCCGTGCGTTCGACCGTGATGACTCAGGGCGGAAGGCGGATCTCGCCGCGCGCCTCATGGGTCGAACAGCGGCAAGCCCCGACAAGCCGAAACGACGCCAGCGTGCCGTGAGCGCGCCGCCGTCCCCGACGCCGCAGCCGGCGCTCAGCGTTCGGCAGCCCTGGGCGTGGGCCCTCCTCTACGGCGGGAAGACGGTCGAGAACCGAACGTGGGCGCGCCGCTACCGCGGGCGGATCTGGATTCACGCACCCAGACGCGAAAACCGCGATGCCGTCAAGGCGGCCGTACGCCGCGTCGCACAAGGCTGGAAGTGCAACGACCGCCAGGCACTCGAGCACTACCGCGAGCACGATCAACGAGGGGCCATTCTCGGCTCGATGACCCTGACCGACTGCCGCCGGCTCGACGAGCTGGACCGGAGCGATCCTCTCCGCTCCAATCCCTGGGCGGACGGCCCGTGGTTGTGGCTCGTAACCGACCCGGAACCCTGTGAACTCTGGCCCACACCCGGCCGACTCGGCCTCTGGACGGCGCCGTCCCCTGGACGCGACCGCTGAAACCCACCGACGAGACCGAGCGGGACCGCCGCCCCCTCTTGCGTCAGGCCGTCCGGTCTCGGGTGCTCATGAAGCTCTAGATCGAGGTCGCCGTCGGCGGGCCGATCGCCGTCTCGGCCGGGGCGATCTGGGCGAGCGAATCCTTCACGATAACGGTACTTATGGGTAAGGATTCTCTCGCCCAGATCGCCCCGGCCGAGACCGCGATCTGGCCGCCGCCTGGTCGACGCGTCGGTCAGCGCAAACACCCGCCGCGCCTACGCTGGCGCCCTGCGCCGCCTCGACGCCTGGCTCGACGGGCGCCCGCTCGATGACGTGAGCCTCGCCGCCTACGTCGCCGAGCGCCGCGATGGCGCTCTCTATCTTTCTAGCACCCTACCCCGCCGACTCCCGGCAACCCCGGCCATGAGCCCCACCCGCCCGGCGGCGGCTTGCGCGGCGGCTCGCCGGGCGGCACATCCTGTGGATGCGCACACGACACAGACGACGGCGACGCAGGCGACCGGCCCTCGCACCCCATCGACACCACCAGCACCACGACCGGCAACCCGTTGTTCAGCGTCAACTATTTTTGCCGGTTCGCGACAGCTATTTTCACCGGTTCAACTCGTCGTCGGGGTCGACGGGGTCCGCGGTGTCTCGTGAGATCGTCGTTGTCAGCCGGGACGCCCCGTCCAGGCCGGGGCCGCAACCCCCTGTGCCAATAATCGGTGAGACAACCTTCCGAGTGAGATTAGTGTAGGGGCGGGAGAGGTTGGAGAGATGACGCGCATGCCAGACGCGGTGGAGAGCGAGGTGGTCGCGGGGCCGGGGGTGGAGGGAGCCCGGAGGGCGACGGGAGGCCCCGGCCCCGCGACCACGACCCCGGCCCGCGCCCCGGACCCGGAAGTGCCGGCGACGGTCCAACGGCGGCGTTTCTCGGCCGCGTATCGGCTCCGCATCCTCAAGGCCGTCGACGCGTGCAAGAAACCCGGCGAGGTGGGCGCCCTGTTGCGTCGCGAGGGGTTGTATTCGTCGCTCCTGACGAACTGGCGGCGACAGCGCGAGGCGGGCGCCCTGCGGGAGATGCGCGGGCGCCGCCGGGGCCCGACGCCGTGCCCCGTCGACCCGCGGGTGACCCAGCTCGAGGCCGAGAACCGCCGGTTGCAGCGGAAGTTGCAGCGCGCGGAGACGATCATCACGCTCCAAAAAAAAGTTGCCGAGATCCTGGGGATCCCCCTGACACCCCTCGACGACGACGAGACCGACTAATGCAGGCCATCGAGGCCGTCACGACGCCAGGCGAGACGGCGGCGCTGTGTCAGAGCGTCGGGGTGTCCCGGGCGTCACTCTACCGTCGGCGGCGCCCCGCGCCGCCGGCCACACCTCCGCGGCACCGGGCGCGGTCGCCGCGCGCGCTGGGCGCGACCGAGCGCCAGGCGGTGCTCGACGTGTTGCACAGCGCGCGGTTCGTCGACCAGTCGCCCACCGAGGTCCATGCCACGTTGCTCGAGGAGCAGACGTACCTCTGCTCCCCGCGCACGATGTATCGCGTGCTCGCCGCGGCCCACGAAGTGCGCGAGCGGCGCGCCCAGGCCCGGCATCCGGCCTATGCCGCCCCCGAGCTGGTCGCGACGGGCCCGAAGCAGGTCTGGTCCTGGGATATCACCAAGCTCAAGGGCCCGGTGCCGTATCTCTACTACTCGCTCTATGTGATCCTCGACCTGTTCAGCCGCTACGTCGTGGGCTGGATGGTCGCGCGCCACGAGAATGCGCACCTGGCCGAGCGCCTGCTGGCGGCGACCTGCGCGAAGCAGGGCATCACGCCGCACCAACTCACCATTCACGCGGACCGCGGTGCGCCCATGCGCAGCACACTCGTCGCGCTGCTCTTCTCGGACCTGGGTATCACCGCCAGTCATTCGCGGCCCCGCGTAAGCAACGACAATCCGTTCTCCGAAGCGCAGTTCCGGACCGTGAAGTACCGGCCGGAGTTTCCGGACCGGTTCGGCGCGCTCGAACACGCGCGTGGCGTCAGCCGCGACCTGTTTGCTTGGTACAACGACGCGCACCATCACAGCGGCCTGAGCTATCTGACGCCCGCCGACGTCCACTACGGCCGCGCCGCAACGGTCCTGGCGGCCCGTCACCGCACGCGCCTGGCCGCCTATGCCGCCCATCCCGAGCGGTTCGTGCACGGGCCACCCCGTCCCGAGACAATGCCCACGGCGGTCTGGATCAATCGGCCGCCGACCCTCACCAGCCAAGTGGCCCCAGCCACGACCACCGTCACCCCGGGCGACCCACAGTCAGGCTCCATACGCCCGCCACCACGCATCGACAATCGCCCGGGCACGCTCGTCACCAGCGTGGAGTCGCTACAGTAAATGCTGAATCAGGTTGTCTCAAAGTTGTTGACACGGCCCGCAAGGCCCATAACTGCAATCTGAGTGGCGGGGCGGGTGCGTCTCGTGTGCGCGTTGACTGGCGCTGTTCACCGCTCCATCCTACGTGCCACAATCGTGCGTTGAGCCGACGTCAAGACGCGGTCGTTCGGTGAGGAGGAGAGGATGCCAGCCGTTGT
The DNA here is from genome assembly GCA_965216615.1 of Vicinamibacterales bacterium. Classification (GTDB taxonomy): domain Bacteria; phylum Acidobacteriota; class Vicinamibacteria; order Vicinamibacterales; family UBA8438; genus CAUZIB01. The sequence goes on from CBDCGH010000018.1 coordinate 7,499, forward strand.
CCGATCTGACGCAAACGGCAATGTCGTTCTCCCCGCTAGGGCGGTCCTCGCCGGGCTTCCCGAACAGCTTCCGTCACGGCACGGTGAGCTTCGCCTACGGCATCCCCTCGGTACCTACAACACCTCCGTTGCGGTAGTTGCGAAACGCATTACCCGAGTTGTCAACCTCCTGCGGACAGTCGTGCCTGAGACGGGTGCTGGCCACACGGATTCACGAGAACCAGCGGAAGCATTGCTTGAGTCCCATGAGGCTCTTCTCCAGGGCCTGATGCAGCACATGGACGACTGCATCAACATCTTGAGGGGCTTCACAGTCGACCGTCGAGACTTTGACAGGAGCCGCCACGTGAAGAAGTATCGTCGGGGTGTTGACCAGTACCGATCCCACATTGGCAACGTAGTCAATCGAATCAAGCACGGACAGGGCCGTCTCACCCTGCTGACTGCCCGCCTTGGAGCACGCTCGTTCGCAGGGTACTTCGTCGCCGTCGGTCTCGCCGAAGGGGGTGTTGGGCCTGATCCTGATATCCACAAGTACGGATGGACGGCGTTCTCGTTTAACCGCGACCTCCGCTTCCATCTGTGCCACGTTCTTCTGACATCTGCGTGCCTCGCTCGGGCTGTTGAGGGGCTAACTGGTGCCAGCTCGGTTGATGCCGAACCCGTCCATGACGAACTGACCGACGCACTAATCGGCGTCATCGGCCTGCCGGAGACGTACTTCCCGGACGAATATGAGGACCCGATGCCCGTTCTTCGGTTCGATACGGGACAAGATGGCTCACACCAGCTAGTCGCGGACTTTGTCTCATCCATAGGCCGGCGCCCTCTCGCGGGGCAGGATTTCCGGGTGATGCTCACAACACATGGAGATGGGAGCACGCGGAGCTGGAAGCTGCCGTACTTTGGCCAACCGCCCGCTGCAGCATCTTGATGCTAGCGTTCACGACTGAGGTAGGTGGCCCAGTCGTCCACCAGCCGGCGGCGGCCCTCGAACAGGTCTGAGTAAGACGGCGCCACTCAGCCAGGGGGACCATGCGATGCGGGTGACCAGCTGGAACTGCTCACGCGCCGCCGACGTGTCACGCCGTGGGCGCCAAGTATCATCCGCGAAGCCTCCTGTCTGACTTCGGGAGCGTGAGCGAGGCTGGCATGCAAGATCCGCTCGGCTGCAGCAGCCGGTTCCGCGGATGATCTTGTCGTGTCGTGGCACAGAGACCGGTCTTACCCGAAGACGACACTCATCCTATCGCCCGCACAAGCCGTCGCCACCCGCGGATCACAGCAACACCTAAGAGTTGCCCGAACCAGCCCACTAGTAGCGCCACGGACACGGCAACCCAGATATTCGTGAGATTCATCGCAAGGGCCACGGTGACCAGGTATCCAACGCCCAGTCCGGTCCAGCTGGCGTGTGCTTGAACCACGCCGAAGATCATTGGACGCTCGGGCCGATGCTTGAGTAGCACATTTAGGTGATCGCAGTAGATGCGTAGCGCCGGGTTCGAGACATTTGGTCTGACAAGGAAGAGAAAGATCGCCTTCGCGCCTCGATTCAGTACGGGGATTACGAAGTCCTGGCGGCGAGAGAGGTCGGTTGTTGTCGGCCGGTCAGCAACGGGTATCGCGAAATAGCGCTCAACCTCAGCGGTAAACGAGGGTGTCCAAGAGAACCACTGATTGCTGCCTTCAAGGGATCCGCCACCGCTGAGAATCACCGGCTCGGGTTGATCGTACTGGAGGCTCACGACTACGTTCGACAGGTTGCGGCTGCCGCTTTCGTTCTCGATCTCGACTCTGCACCACTGGAGCAGATTTCCGGCCGGGATGCCGTTGTGAAGTATGTCGACGCGCCCCCATGTTGGATTGTCACCGCCGGCGGCAAGCGTTGTATGGGTCACGGACCATCGGACTGTCACCATGCGCTGCAGGTACTGCCGCCAGAGCTGGACCACCACCGCGCCGAGGACGGCGCCGCCCACGGGGGCGAGAGGATGATTCCAGACAACCTTCAGGAATTCCATGCAGACATCTTCGAAGCGACTGGCTCATTCTACCCATACGTGGTGGCGCACTCCTGAGGGGTCGTCACCGCGCCTCGATTAACCGTCCCCGAACATCCCCGCCTGCTTCCCCGCTTTTTTTAGAGCCTTCGGTGCCCGCTTGTAGGTCAGGCTGGTTTGGCGCGGCGGCGGCGCGTCCAGCTTCTCTCCGTCCAGGAGTTCTCCCACGGTCAGGATCTGGACGCGAGGATGCTGGCCCCACGGTGAGGCGTAGAAGCCGGCGGACGCCGCTTCGGTTCGCATGGCCTTGGTCGGTGCGTTGAGCGTCAGCAGGACGCCCAGCGCGGCCTGCTCGCGTTCGACCACGCCACGCAGATCCCGGACGTAGGGGGCGTGCAGCTTTCCGGCCTTGACCGAGATGACAATTTGTTTCGTCTTCGCGGTATCGCCATCGTGGAAGTAGATCCGCCCGTCGATGCCCTGGTCCGCGCCCTTCTTGCCTTCAGCCGGTCGAGCGCCCACCAAACCGAGCGCCCACCACTGGAACTGGTACGGGTCGGCCGCGGCCAGAGCTTCGGCGTCTGGGATTGACACTGGGCCGCGAGCACCACGACGCCGGCCGCCGCGGCGCGGTTTCGGGCCCGCCTCGCCGGTCAGAAGGACCCGGCCGGCGCCCGCGGTCGCGGCCAAGCCCACCCGTTCAGCGCCGCGGACCTGGCGGCCGTGCTCGCCACGTGCCACCTTGCGAGCTCCTATACCTCAACCGTGATCTTGATACTCGAAGGATCGACACCAAACGTCCGTGCCAACTTCATCTTTGCCTGCGCGATGGTGAGCGACTGTTCGTCGGCATCGCTTACCGACTTCGGTTGTTTCGTTGGCGCGACCGGCGTATCGGCCTCGCCTAATGGCACCACGGCTATCGGCGGATGGGCGATGCCAGCGCCTGCGCCGACTAGATCCACCGGACTCGTGCCTTCGTCTTCGTAGAGCGAAAGCCACACACCCTGCCCATCCTTGATGGTGCGACCGGCAGCAAGGCGTGCGCCGTAGGCTCGGTCGAAGCGGTCCCGCATATCGTCCGCGTCGATCATGTGAACCTGAGCGAACTTAGGATTCGCGGGGTTATCCACGGAGGTGGCCACAACTACGTCCACATCAGACAGCGTCAACCACTGCGTGCCGTCTTTTGTGCGCGGGAACGCGATATACGTGTCTTGCGTAGTTCGGATTGAGACCAGCTGGTTCTTGCCGTTTTTCGTGATGCGACGGACGCTGCTTTTCCCAAAGCCACTGACTCTTGTTACCTTCCAGCCCTTTCCCTCAAGAGCTTCTACAGCAACACTGAAAAGTCTACCCCGAATCCATGCTCTATCTTTCATGTTTACCCCTTTTATACCTGTAGGGTAGCGCGTTCCTTCGGGATAAGTCAAACGAAAGGACCAAGAAGTCCGCCGGCGGGCGTGAGCGGACGTTCCCTCATGCGCCGAACTTGCAATTCGGGCGCCGATGCTCACGCTCACGGCGTCGTGCAAGAGTGCGCGCGGGCACCATCTTTTGAACGTGAGCGGCGCGGCGGGAGCATATCGGGTGCTCTGACGAGACCCGACGCTAACGCTGGCTGGTGCTCCTGAGTTAGCCAGGTGTGAAGCGCCCGTCGGTCCCGTTCCAACGGGCCGGCCGCAGCCACAGCGGCAACAGTCACGGCGCCGCCACGTCCCCGGATTCCGGGACGTAACCGTACACCGTCCAGGGCTCTCCCCTCACTCATGCCGCCGACCGCGCCCGCTGCACGGTCGCCAAGCCGCAGCGCCCGTGCCACGGCCCGCAGCGCGAGACGTCGCCGTATCTCGCCGTCCCGCGCTGCCCGATTCAGCGGCGCGCCGCGAGCGCGGGTCACTCCGTGCCGGCTCATGCGGTCTCCCAGCCGTTCCATTGTGGGGCGCATTCATTGATAAACCATCTCCGGTAGGAGGCCCGGGTCTTCAAGCTTAAGAACAATCTCTCTCCAAGAGGGATGCTAACCTCCGATGAAGTTCTTGCGTGGGATCTCCAAACTCTTGTAACCCCCCTTGTCATTAAAAACACGGACCGTGAATGTCTTTTCTTCCGCCAGTTCCGTTAGTTCTCGATGAAGCAACTCCGCCAGTTCATCCCGATCTTCCATCATCGCTGTTGGGAAACAGTGCTGAACAAATCTCTCACCGTGTGCCATCCAAGCCGCCGCCATCACAATCGAGGCTAGTTCTCTGTAGCGAGGCGTTTCCTTCAAGAGTGCCAAGGCGTTCCCCCATGCGGCTAGGTCCCATCGTTGCACCACAGCAGTTACTGCAAACGCCATGCCGGCCTTGGTCCTCTTATTCCTCTGAAGGAGCGCGTTGCCGTAGTTGAACCAGGCTAGTCCACACAACGCATCCAGCCGCACAATGCGGTTCATGAGGCTCTCACGCCGTGTGCCCCACTTTCGCAGGTCACTGGCGAGATCCATGGCCGCTCCGGGCTGACGACGTTGTTTTTTCTGCTTGAATCGGTCGACGAACTCGCCCAGGACCCAGTCTTTGAGTATCCACTCTGGGTCAACCGACCTACGATTCCGAAGGTGCTCTCTTAGATGCCTACGGGCTTCGGCATACCTCCCACTGAACATTAGAGCATCTGCCAATAGGGGTTTTGCCTCTGGTGATCGACCAGCGGCCAGTACCGCCTTGTATAGCCGAGCCGACAAACTGTATCGGCGGCTCTCAAAGAGAACGCCAGCCATCTCCTGACAGAAGTAGTCACGACGCAAATATCGACGGTCGTATCTTCTTGCACTCAAATAGTGATTCAGTGCCTCTCGATACGCAGCCCTCGCCCTCAAGTAATTCGCGAGGTTGTAGTGGGCCACTGCTATGTCAGAGTCATTTCCTCCAGCCGCCCACTCGACGCGGCGTTCAAGGTACTGACGTAGAAAATCTTGCTCTCCATCGGATAAAGGCGTCTGCAGCATCGCTTGCACCTGCAGCGAGTCGGCAGCCCAGCGCAGCCCTTCCCGTTTGCCGATTGTTTCCGCCAGATCAAGCGCCTCCACGACTCGATGATTACGAGCGAGAAGCGCCGCGATAGGAAAGAAGCAGTCCGGATTAGAAACAAGTGATGAGTGCGCCGCAGCGATCAGCGCAAGCTTGATCCCGAGCAGGTCTTGACCAGCAGCGGAACACGCCATCGCGATAACAAGGAGCAGATCATATGCAAACAACCCTGGTTGAATCGTCGCATTTCTCAAGTGAAGCGTAGCTGCAAACCGACGGCCCAGCACTGCCCTGGCTGCGTCGGAGTCAACAAAGACCGAGATGCAGGGGTTTCCGTCGCCGTCTGCCGCCGGCGCCAACCACTCGACCAAGGTGGGGTGACGTCGGATCAGTCGCCGAAACGCAGCTATATGGGCGTCTGGCGTCGCTCCTACCGCGCTCGAACTGGAAACAGCTAGCGAGACTGTGACCGGCAGCGGCAAGGGCCCAGCCTCTACCAAACGGCGTAGCCGCAGGTCCGTCTCTATGGTTGCCGGTGTCTGAGGGTTCCAGAGGTCGGCCTTCGTGAAGGAAACCTGAACCCACTTTTTGCCGAACCCTCCGTAGTACGGGTCCAATAGATGAAACCAGCGCCAGTAGAGCCTCCGGGAACCCGAGTGGTAGGACACCAGCAGAATCGGTCGGGAAAGTGAAAGATAGTAGTCGACGGTTTCCCGAGGAAGGCGAACTTGGCTCGTAAGTGAACTGTCGAGTCGGTCAGTCGCTTTCAGTTGCACGTGGAAGCGGAATCCTGTGGATTTCTCTGCATTGTCGAAGATCTCCACCTCGCCATCGATGCCGTAGTCTGGAGTTTCATCACGAAACACCCACTCTTCGGGTAGGAGCTTACGAAAATGCTGTCGAGACTCGTCCTCAAGTCGATGTGCCCTTGGTCGTCGTGGCATCCTCACTCGTCCTTGCCGAGATAGTTCGACCGGTAACCACTACGCATCGCTCCCGTCACTCCCCTCATCGCCTGGCGCATCGTCCGCCGCGATATCATTGGAATGCGATGTTCCCGGCTGTCGAGGCGAAACGCCGTCTTGTCCTTTCCGGTCTCCACCTGTCCCGCCGCCCAACCGCCTCGCTGCGGCCGACGCTCTCTCCCCCTCGCCCGCTTGCGCGAGGTTTAATATCGTGTCCATTCCCGCGACGAAACCATCGCTGCTGATTGCCCTGTAAAGAGCGGTAATCAGCATGTTCGGCCATCTCCCGGTGCCCGCGTCGGGAAGCCCCAGGTTCATCTCCTCATACGTCACCATTTCGGGCCAGCGACCCCTCGACAACAGGCACTCCCTGAGGCCCGCCACCGCTGCCACCTCGTCCTCCGTCGTGTCGAGTCTATTTTCGAACAACTCGAACCAAAGACAAACTATGTACGCGCTGTATATCTGCGCGACCTCCAGATGGTATCGGGCGAGGTTTTTCGTGCTGAACTTCGCTTGCAGGGGCGCGTCACCGGGCTTCGCCGACGTTCCCCAGCCGAGTCGGAGCAACGTCCGCGGCGTGGAGTGCACCTCACCCGACGCCAAACGATAGACGAAGTCGTAGACGACCTCGAGCAGGCCGGGATCGGATTTCTCTGCCAGCTCCCGTATTGGCGGCATGGCCTTGTTTCCCGCAAACCCCCGCCAGCCATGGTCTCGCCAGTAGTCGGCCAACTCGTCCTTGGCGTCCTCGATCTGTTGTGCCGAATCTGCCGGCGGAGAGAGGACAGGCTGAAACGGCCTAAACCTGCCGAAGAACCGACTCTGATGGTCGAGCTTCTCATGCACATCGACCAACATGAGGTTCCTAATGACCATGTCGCGTTCTTCCGGCGTACCGGTCTTGTCCAGGAACCGGAACAGGATCAGGTCCTCCGTGACCGCCCGCAGGGCCGGCACAATGAAAAACGCCGTCGCGGGATCCTGCCCCGCAGCGAGAGTCGCGAAACCAAAGGCTCTGCCGAAGGCGAACTTCACGCAAACCGAATACGGACGAAGTGCGTCGAACACCACTTCGCCGCTTCGTTCAACAAAGGCGTTCAGTTTCGAGAGTCTTTCGACGAGACTGTCGTTACCGTCGCTTGCCATTCCAACATCCTTAGCGCGGTGCGCGCTGTGTCGAGGTGAACCGTGCCGGAAACTATGGAGACCGGATTGGTTGGCTCAGGCCACCGCGGCTTGAGCACGGTACAGCCGAACCGCTCGCTCTCGTACCTCCGGTGAATACCGATTCGCTCTTCCCACGGACTCCATCCTCCCAAGAAATGGAGCCTCCAGGAAACCCGGTACGGTTCATGGTGTCCATTGGGCGGTCGTTGTGGCGTCCCTCAAACTCGATGACGTGGAGTTGACCAGTTTGGTGGACATCTTCCGAAAGGGGAATACGATGTCGATATCGAAGAAGATGATGCCGGTGCAGCCTTCTCTGTGGGCGGCGCTTGCGCCGTACAAAGCGGTGTGGGAAACGCACTGCCGCTACCCGGTACGGCCGGTTGACACCGGTTCCACTGCGGAAGGAGGATCCGGCCATGAAGATTCACTTCGATCCCCTCCAGATAAAGTCCGCCGAGCGGCTGGCTGCCGTCAGGGCTCTCTTGCAGTTGTTGGAGAAAGCCGTCCTAGAGCACGAGGAACGAGAGCGGACAGAGCTTCGCAAACTCGCGTCAAAACAGGGTTGGGACTTTAGCGAATACGACACGGAGCTCCAGATCCACGACAGCCGGTTCAGGTTCTGGTTGCCGCGGTTCGCCGCGTACTCCGTCGTCACCCTTCTTCACACGGTTCTCGAAGTCCAGCTTCATGAGTGCGCAAGACGTGCCCAGCGCCGGCTTAAGTCACCGTTCGGCCCGGAAGACATCAAAGGTCGCGGTATCGAGGCCGCCGCTGTGTACCTGGCGAAATCCGCGGTGTCCGACGTGAAGCACGACAAAGTCTGGTCCACGCTGACCGATCTGCGCGAACTCAGGCATCTCATCGTGCATCGAGCGGGAACCAGCAGTGAAAAGCACGAGGAAACCGTGAACAGACTTCGTGATAAGTACAAAGGAGATTTGGAGGTCGACAAGACTCCGATGGATTGGTGGAATGAAGTGTGGATCTCCATGGAGCTGTGCCGGCGCTTCACGAACGAGGTGGAAGCATTTCTTGGAAGAGTCGTGGCGGACGTCAATGCGCTTCAGGTCGCGATAAACGGTGAGTCTAGACGGCGGTGAGCCATCGAGTGAGTTGAGGGCGCGCGGGACTGGCCACTCAAGGACGAGGAGCCCGGTGGCGTCCCACCGGCGGAGTTCGAGGCACAGTACTGTGCTCAGGCCACGGTGGCCTGATTCAACGAATTCGGTCTCCGACGATCCCGGTACGGTTCAAACCGCCGAAAGCGCCTTCGGACACACCCGCCTCGCAGACGGTCGAGACGCGTTGGCGTTCTCCAAACACGCGACACGGTGGCCCCGAGGCTTCTCCATGCTCCTCGGGCGTCCTCGCACTTCCGTCAAAGCCGCGACAGGTTCAAGTACGGCCCGAACTTCTCAACCATCGCATCAGGCTGTGCAGCGAACCACTCAGACTCGTCCGCCTGCCCCTTGACTACTTCCCCGTGATCGTAACCGGGGGGCGCTTTCTGACTCAAATCGCGGTACATTTCGTGCCATTTGTGGAGGTGCGCGCCACGCCGCACCAGTGCCTTGCGGTACTCCCTAATGTCGTCGTCGAATAGGAACTCCGCCTGTCGCGTCGCCCGTTCGAATTCCAAGGTGTCCTGTGTCGTCGGGTTTAGATCCCTCGTGGCAACGCCGACGTAATGTGCGAAGCGTTCATACACCGCCCAACGCCTGTCGTACAAGTCGAGCTTGACCCTGTACTTGTCTATCTCCAGTTGTTGCTGGCGGATCTGGCGCTGTTGACGCGCGATTCGTGCAGTGAAGACACCAATGGCCGTCACCGACACGATCTGAATCACCGCAATAGTGACCTCTGGTGACACTTCAGTAATCCTCCCTACATCACCGCTGTTCGCCGTGTACTCCTCCGGATCGGGCCTCCGGCCGTCTACGTTGGCGACTCAAGACAGCCAGCCGGCACCCGGGTTGTACTCGATGGTTGCCGGTGAATCCGGGAACGAGTGCTTGATTTCCAATGACATGTAGTTGATTCCCTCCCCGTCGCTACGGCGGACGTACAAGTTGACCGAATCGACTACTCCCACCAGCCCGAACGGCTCTTGTGGGTTTCCGAGATGGTCGATGCGCGACGCCCACTTGATATCGATCTCTTCTCGATTCTCATCAAGCGCGCGAATAGAGTCCACGTACGCCTTCCGGTGAGACTTGTTGAGTAGCGTACAAGCAACAACACAGGCGCGGTGATTCTCGTTGGACAAGTCTGGATTGTGCAATTGCCCAACAACGACTCTTTCGTCTCTCTTCAAATCGTTCTGGATTCTCTTGGATAGACGATACGACAGGAATGCACAGTATGCAGAGAAGAAGGCGGCAAGCATGGCTGCGAGCGCCGTTGCGGCGAGCAACGTGTCAAGCATGTCCCTCTGATTCTCTCGGGCGCCAGACTGAGGTTGACTCTCGGTCGGCCCGCGGGCGGGCAGGCTCGGGCTCGATCTCTCCGCTGAGTACGGGAATGGTGTCGCCGATCTGGCCTCCGGGGCCCGGATATCTCGAGGATCTAGCCAAGCGCTGCTTGGTCACTGCCGTCCGCGCCGTCCCTCCCCGCCTTGTCGAGCGCCGAGCACGCTTCTTCCATACCGCCAGTGGCCGGCTAATGGTGTCGGCAGAACTCGCAGTCGCACCGGCGCCGCGGTCCGATGTAGTGCCTGGCTCCAACCATTCGACCGCGTACCCGGTGAAAACGCGACGAAATCTTGTCGAACAGCGTCCTCTCGTGATTCTCAAGGTATCTGCGGGTAGCATACGCGCACAGGTCCGCCATCTGAACCAAACTGGTGAGTTGACTGTCAACGAAGAGCGGGGTCTCGACGATTCTCGGTAGCGACGTCCACCGCGTACCCTCTTCGTGAAAGCGTCGCATCAGTTCCGTGAGGCGCCGAGAAACGGTCGGGTTGTTGTCTTGAACCAGTAGTCCGGTCTGCCGCTCGCCGACTAGGCATCGGTGAAATCGACTGACAACCTGCGTAAATCCTTCCTCGAACGGTGGCGTCGCGGGCGGGATTCGGCCGAACGCCGTCTTGTCGGTCACTTCCGCAAACAGCCGGCAGTCGTCCCAGCCGTTAACCGCATCGGCCAACTCGGACAGCAAGGCGTGTCTTTCCGTGTGCGTAAGGTGAATGTACGGCTCCGTCTTCGCGAAGTTCTTGCGGAGCGTGGAGACACGCTCCGGGCCACGGATCGCCGCCCGACGGGTTAAGCGCGCATCCCGTTCTATTCGGACCGCAGTTCGACGATCGTCGTATGTCAGATCTTGGAATGCTGGTATGACCTCCTGCTCCTGGTAACGCCTTGCGATCCATGCGGTATGGATCTCCTGCCCCTGAAGCTGGTAACGCCGCTTGACCGCCGTGATTTCAGCGTCTTTATTCTTCCAGGAGCTAGCCGGAATGGAGAGACCCAAGAACACGAAGTGGGTAGTCTGCGCCGACAGTTCCGGCGTTCCGGATTCGTCCAGGTAGCAGATTCTCAAGGCAAAAAAATTGCGCCTCAGGGCAGAACCGGTGGTTCCGCATGAGACGCATGGCGTCTCAACCTAGGCGCACAATCAGCGTATCCTTCTGCACGCACGTCCGTCAACACAAAACGTTGACCGCGGCGACTGAACCGTACCGAGTTTCCCGGAGAGCTCATTAGTTGACTCCGGCCACCATGGCTGGAGCGTTCTGCGCCTGATAGTAATGCTCTTCGTACTCGTCCGGTGGCGGCGCCTGGGAGCTGGCGAAGCCGAGCCATCTGCCTTCTCTTCCAAGCTCGGTGTCGAGGGGCTTCAGGGGGATCTCCAGGATTTCGGCAACTTTTTTGGGAGGGCGATGATCGTCTCGGCCCGCTGCAGCTTCCGCTGGAGCCTGCGGTTCTCGGCTTCCAAATGCTTCACACGCGGGTCGATCGGACGTGGGGTCGGGCCGCGCCGACGTCCCCGCATGTCCCGCAGGGCGCCCTGCTCACGCTGCCGTCGCCAGTTCGCCAAGTGCGAGCTATACAAGCCTTCTCGGCGCAGCAGCGCCCCCAGCTCGCCAAGCCGCTTGCACGCGTCCGACTGCTTGAGGATGCGGAGCCGATACGCCGCCGTGAACCGGCGGCGCTGGGCTTTCGCCGGCACCTCAGGATCGGGTGCCGTCGCGGCTGACGTAGCCGTGGGGCCGAAGGCTCCACGACCACGTCCATCTCCACGGCTGGTGGCATGCGATTCATCCATCAAACCCTCCCCGCCCCGACACTAATCTCAATAAGGACGTTGTCTCATAGATCATTGGCACAGGGAGTTGTGAAGTGGGCCAACGAGGATGTAGGCGTTGACGGTCATGTCCCGCACCAGCGCCCGTCGGGCTGGGTCACGATCCTCCGGGAGGCCGGCACCGAGCCGGTCCCGAATGTGGCTAAAGAGCACGGTGTCAGCTCCCAGACGATCTATCGCTGGCGGAAGCACTGTGGCAGCCTGGCACAGTTTGCCGTCAAACGCGTGCGCCAGCTCGAACAGGAAAACAGTCGCCTGAAGAAGATGGTGTCGGACCGGGACCTGGAGATCGACGTCCTCAAGGAGATCACGCGAACACAATGGTAGGCGCACGCGTGCGCCGGCAGCAGGTCGCGTATGCCCGATCACGCGGGTCTGTCAGACCGCCGCGCGTGCGTCGACACCTGTGCGAATCGACAGACGCTCAAATGCCTGACGATCGTCGACGAGTGGACCCGCGAATGCCTGGCGGACGGGGCCGGCGGCATCCGCTCCGGTCGGGTGATCGAGATCCTCGCGCAGCTCGTCGGGGCAGTCGCACTGCTAGAATTCCTGTTTCACTTCCGCCAGATCCACAAAGGCACCAGCAATGATGATTCTCAAACGGTTTCAAGTGACGAACTTCAGGTCCGTGGCCGACAGCGAATGGATCGACACTGATGATGTCACGGCGTTGATCGGGACGAACGAAGCCGGAAAGACGAATATCCTGCTGCCGCTCTGGAAATTCAACCCGGCCAAGGAAGGGGCGATCGTTGCGACTTCGGATTACCCGAGGAAGCTGTACAGCACGTTCCGGCACCAGAAGCAGAAGCCCGTTTTTATCCGCACAGTCTTTGAGGTCGATGATGCTCTAGCTCAAGAGCTCTCGAGCGTGACCGAGATGCCAGTTGACGCGATCCGGACCGTGGAGGTTAAGAAGAGCTTCGACGGGGATTACGATGTCGACTTCCCTGATGCAGCGCCCGTCCGGACAGTGGAGAAGAAGCGCATCCTCACGATTCTGGAAAGCGCGGAGCGCGCGCTCGTGGCGCTAACACCGCTAAAGACGGAAGAGGATCTGAAGGGACTGCTCGAATCTTCCGTGCGGTCAGCAATCGAGGCGCTGCCGCCGGGAGAACTCGGGAGGGAGGAGCTCGCCTCGGTGTTGGCGACGCTCGATGGTGTGAGGACCGAAGCTGCGCCGAAGACGAGCGCCGCCGTCCCTCGATATAAACAGGCGTCTGAGGACATCCGGGCAGTCCACGCCGAGATATCTCGCGCCCATCCGCGAGATGTCGACGCAGCGGTAGATCTTGTTTTGGAGAGCCTTCCGAAGTTCGTCTACTACTCGACCTACGGCAACCTCGACTCCGAGATCTATCTGCCCCACGTTCTTGCCAACATGGCGCGAAAGGATCTCGGTGCGAGGGAACAGGCGAAGGTTCGGACGCTGAAGGTGCTGTTTGAATTCGTGAAGCTCAAGCCAGAAGAGATTCTGGAACTTGGCCGCGATTTTAGGGATCCGAGTGACCCAGCGCGGCAGCCGACCGAGGACGAGATCGCGGCGATAGCTGACAAGAAGAAGCAACGGAGCATCCTGCTGCAGTCGGCATCTGCGCTATTGACGCAGCAGTTCCGGGATTGGTGGAAACAGGGCGAATACCGCTTCAGGTTCGAGGCTGACGGCGACCACTTCCGTATTTGGGTCTCTGACGACAAACGACCGGAAGAGATTGAGCTGGAGGGCCGAAGCACCGGCCTGCAGTGGTTCCTTAGCTTCTACTTGGTCTTTCTGGTGGAACGTGCCGATGCCCACGACGATGCAATCCTGCTGCTGGACGAACCGGGACTCTCACTGCACCCCCTCGCGCAGCGAGACCTGTCCGTGTTTTTTGAGGGGTTAGCAAAGGACAATCAACTGCTGTATACGTGCCATTCCCCGTTTCTGATCGATGCTGACAGACTGGATCGGGCTCGCAAGGTCTACCTCGACGCGGCCGGCACGAGTAAGGTGACATCAGATCTGCGGGAGGGAGACGCTGGGCAGCGCGGCGCGGCTTATGCAGTCTTCGCGGCTGTTGGCCTCAGCGTGGCCGAGAGCCTCCTCCTCGGGTGTGATCCCGTTACGGTTGAAGGTCCATCAGATCAGCACTACATGACTGCGATCAAGAGTTTGTTGATCGGCGCAGGACGGCTGAAGCCGGGACGGGAACTAGTATTTCCACCGACCGGCGGGACCAAGGGAGTGCGGGCTGTATCGAGTATCCTCGGCGGGCGGGATGGGGTATTGCCCGTCGCTTTTTTCGACAGCGACAGCGCGGGACGGGAGATCATCAAGTCGTTGCGCCAGAATCTTTATGCCGGCGAACCGGGCTTGGTGCTGGAGGTCCGGCCTTTTGCCAGCGACATAGTCGACGCAGAGGTCGAAGATATTATTCCTCCGGCGATCATCATCAAACAGCTCGACAGGTGGCTGCGGGCCGCAAACGTGCCTTTCGTGGACGAGTACAAGCCAGGCACAGCCATCGTCCCCCAAATAGAGGCATGGGCGAAGAGGCACAGCGTCACGCTGGAGAAACCCGGCTGGAAGCCCGAACTCGCCAAGCGCGTCAAGCAGCAGCTCCTCGCGGACGGCCCGAAGCAGATCGAAAGCAGCGTACTCGACGGCTGGCAGAAGCTGTTCGAGGCGTTCCAGGGTGCGAGAACGAAGGCGGATGCCCCCGTCACCGCCTAAACCTGCCTACTGCGGCGTACGGCTACCGTCGTCATGCCACAGTCTGCCTGTGTGCCTCACTGAGGTAGGCCGCCCAGTCGTCCATCAGGCGGCGCCGACGCTCGAAGAGATCACTGCGGGCGTAGGCCGCCTCTGTGGGGTTTTGTACCGTATGGGCGAGTGCGGCCTCGACCACTTCGCGGGGTGTGTTCGTCCGTTCCGCGGCCCAGTCCCGGAAGCTCGACCGGAACCCATGCGGCACGGCGGCGAGGCCGAGTTCCTTGATCAATTTCGAGAGCGTCGTATTGGAGAGTGGCTTCCCGCGCAGACTGCGGAACACGAGGCCGGTGCCGTCCGTCGCTGTCGCGCTCGCTCCGTCGCGTGCGTCGTGCAGGATCGCGAGCGCCCGCCCCGAGAGCGGGACGCGGTGATCCCGCTTCGCCTTCATGCGCGCGCCGGGGATGGTCCAGACGCCCGCGTCCAGGTCCATTTCGTCCCACGTCGCCAGGCGCATTTCGCCGGAGCGCGCCGCCGTCAGCACCAGGAACTCGAACGCATCCTTGGTGGTGACCGAGGCCTGGGAGGCTCGCACGGTCGCGAGGGCGTCCGCCACTGCGCCGTGGGGCAGCGCCCGCATGTGCTGGACGATGGCCTGCTGCCGCCCGAGCGCCTGCCCGAGGGCATCGCCCGCCGGGTTGTCCGGCCGGTGGCCCATGGCGACCGCCCACTTCATCACGGCACCGATCCGCTGCCGCACCCGCCGTGCGGTCTCGGGCTTGTCGTGCCAGATCGGGGTGAGGATGGCCAGCACGTCGGCCGTGGTCACCTCGGACACGGGCGTCGCCCCGATGCGCGGGAACGCATAGGCGCGCAGACTGCGCGGCCAGTCCCGCGCGTGCTTGGCATTGCGCCAGCCGGGGCGCTGCTGCTCCAACACCTCGGCGGCGGCCTCCTCGACCGTGGGCGCGCCCTGGCCGTGGCGCTTCTCGGCCCGCGGGTCTCCGCTCGCCCGCGCCCGCTGGCGGTTGGCGAACGCCGCGTTGCGCGCCTCCGCCAGTGACACCAGCGGGTAACCGCCGAGCCCGAGCATCCGGGGCCGGCCCCGAATGACCAGCCGTTGCACCCACTGCCGCGCCCCGGACGGATCCACGCGCAAGTTCAGCCCGTGGCCATCGCAATAGAACCCGGGCTCGGCGGTACGCACAAAGGCGGCGCTCAAGCGGTGCGCGAGGCGGCGCGGCGGCGTTGCCGGCATCGATCGATTCTCGCGCTTGTCGCTATACAGTGAACTATACACAATAATTTAGGAATATACCGGACGTCGTGGCACCACGTCAAGACGCCAGACCGTTATTAACACGTTTTACTAAAGATTTTATATGAACATTGTTGGACACCATGGGAATACGTAGGACCACGATAGATGGTGGACGCCGACTCCACCATCTATCTTCTTTCCTTTCAGTCGTGGCCGTCGCTTTGCGCCCAGACAAGTCGGGATCAAGCCCATCCGAACGGCGAGGCTTCGGAACGGGGTCAGGCTCAGACCAACCGGCGCGCATTGCCGTCTAACTCAGGCAAAGGAGACCACCCTATGCATGCATCCCTGGAACAGCGCCTCATTCGCCTTGAACGTGCCAATCGCATCTTGATCACTCTGCTCGTCGTGGGGCTTGTCGCCTTGGGTTCACTGGCGCTCGCGCAACAGCCAACGGCTGAGGAGGTCCGGGCCCAGAAGTTCGTCTTGGTCGATCCAGACACCAATCAGGAACTGGCGGTGCTGGGCCGCGATGCGACAGGGACCTTCCTTCGATTGACGAACCAAGGCGGAGCGTTAACAGCGAGTGTTGGTTCCGATCGTCCCCGGCTGGTCGGGGAGGATCGGAACGGCAACCAGGAGGACCTGTTCGACCCGAAGCCGAAGGTGCGTCGGCTCCGCTGACTCTTGCCGCTGCTCTCAACGTAACAGTGCCCACAGTAGACTGGCCTCGTAGTGCTGGCTCAACTGATCGACCTCTACACGCTCATTAGTGCTGGGTGCCGTCATCATCTCGTGGATCCAGCTCCCGCCGACGCACACGGTGGCGATCGTCCTGCACTCGCTGACTGAGCCGGTGCTCAATCCCATTCGCCGCCTGCTTCCACCAATAGGCGGTCTCGACTTCTCGCCACTTGTGCTGCTGGTCGCGCTGCAGTTCATCAGACGGCTGCTCTAGACACCGGGCCTGGCGTCCAGCTCGGCAATCGCGCCCAAGCCTGAACGACCGCGTCCGGACTGATGACGCGACGTGCGGCACCGGCTGCCCGTCGACCCCGACGAGTGACACGATGGATCGCCGATCAACAAGTTGCTACGTGGGTCCACACATCTGGCGACGACGCGGACGATGCTTGGGTATGTGATCGGGGCGAGGGGCGAGACACGGAGGTGTCCGTTGGTTCGTGGCTGATGCTGTACCCTCAGAGTGATGACGACACAGCTCCCGCCGCCGCGTAGAGACCCGCCACCACCACCCGCTCCGGAACCTGAGCCGGAGCCGCAACGAAACGACCCGTTGCCCGACGATGTACCGCCCTCGCCGCCTCCCAAACAGCCGAACCTGTAAATCGGACGATGGTGGCGGACGGGCACGATTGTGCGCGCAAGGGGCGTTGGCGACACAAGAAGACCTGCTCACCGCCGCCGCCCGAGGCTCCTTCACCATCCTGATCGTGCTATCGCGGGCGCTCCCCCTGTAGCCTCTCGAGCGGCATTGTCAAGTTAACGAAAACTCGGCCGGCCGACCCCCAAGATGATGGGCTCGGGTCATGTCAGGAACTGGGTGTGTTGGGGGTCGATCAGCCGGATTCAGCTCAACTTGACAATACTTTCTTGTCAGTTAAGGGTCTCGTGCTGAATCTCTTCCGCGTCGGCCGACATCTCCTGCGCTCGGCTCACCGCCTGCTCCGTACTCGAGCCTTTATCGAGTGGGAGGCGGTGACCTGTGCCTGCTGAACCTGTACGCTCACTTCTGCGTCGAGGCGGTCTAGGCAGTGCTGCTCGTCGTGGGACACGGGTATGTGCTCAATCGCATGACCATAGACGTGTTCGTCCACCATTCAGTCATCCAAGGCGGGGCTTCAAGAGCCCGAATGAAGGCGAGAAGGTGGAGTTCGATGTATTTCAGGGGCTAGAGGGCCCAGCTGGCGAGAACGTGGTCAACATAGGCGCGTTCTAGACGCCATATGAGAGGGCCTGAATCGCCGTTATTGGACAGAATACGCGGCGCTTCTTACCGTTCGGATTGGTCTCCGTCCATCTCGCTCCACGGGCAGGAGGCACCTCTTCTTCCCCTACGCCGAGCCGCACTCCTGCGTCACCGCCACCTGCTGCACCTCGTTAGCTCGGAAGTATTCATAGCCGCCGACCTCAAAGGAATCGTTTTCTACCCGGTGCCACTGGCCATCCGAGAGTAGCACTTCGTTTACGTTGTCCATATCGATACGGAGATGCATTTCTATCCTCCTTACCAGCGGGCGCACCTGGCCCATGTCGACTTTCAGCCAAGCGGCCGGTGATGCGTGATCTCGACGACCAGCCCTGAACAACTTTACTGCGACCTTTTCAGCCGACGAAGGAGCGGACTGAACCGTACCGGGTTTCTCGGAGACCTCATTGCTTGGGAGGATGGGGTCTATGGGACGTCCAAGTCGGTTTTCTCCGGAAGTGCGCGAACGTGCCGTCCGGATGGTCGAGGAGCACCGGGAGGCCCACGCCTCAGAGTGGGCGGTGCGGCAGTCGGTGGCGCCGAAGCTCGGCTGCACGGCGGAGACGCGGCGGACGTGGGTGCGGCAGGCGCAGCGTGATGCTGGGCATCGGCCGGGCCTGACGACGAGCGAGCGGGAGCGGTTGAAGGAGCTGGAGCGCGAGGTCCGTGAGCTGAAGCGGGCGAATGAGATCCTGCGGAACGCGTTCGCGTATGTCGCCCAGGCGGAGCTCGACCGCCGGAGGACGTCGCCACGATGGTCCAGTTCATCGCCGACCATCGCGCCGTGGTCGGGGTCGAGCCGATCTGCGCCGTGCTGCCGATCGCCCCGTCGACGGACTCATCGCCATCGGCACCAGCGGACACATCCGACGCGCCGGTCCGCACGGGCGCAGCGCGACGATCAGCGCCGCGTCGAGATTCAGCGGGTCTATGACGCGCACCAGCAGGTCTACGGCCCCCGGGAACGTCTGGAAGCCGCTGCGGCGGGACGGCGTCCGCGTGGCGCGCGGCACCGTGGCGCGCCTGATGCGCGCGATGGGCCTTGCCGGGGCCGTCCGGGGCCGGGCCTGGGTCACCACGACCCACGCAGGTGAGGGCGGTCGCCCGGTGGACCTCGTTGACCGCCGATTCGTGGCCACCCGTCCGAATCAGCGCTGGGTCTCCGATTTCACGTGCGTCGCAACCTGGGGCGGCTGTGTCTACGTCGCGTTCGTCATCGACGTGTGTGCGCGACGCATGGTGGGCTGGCGGGTGTCGGCCTCCATGCGCACGGACTGTGTGCTGGATGCGTTGGAGCAGGCGATCGACGCCCGCCGGGGCGACGCCCTCACCGGCCTCGTACATCACAGTGATGCCGGGTCGCAATATCTCTCGATGCGGTACACGGATCGCCTCGTGGACGCCGGCATCGCGCCGTCGGTCGGCAGCCAAGGCGATGCCTATGACTGTGAGCATGATGGTGTTGCTGTCCGAGCAGGTTTGACCCCTGCGTATGAGTGACCTCGTGTCCTTGCATTGATCTGTCGGCCTGGGTCGGGCAGCACTCACCCAGATGCGGTTTGATCGGGTGGGCAGTGACCCAATAGGGGCCTGGCCGAAGCGACCCATCACAGTCCTGTCCGCCCGCTCGGTCAGACCATGTCGCCAGCCTGTGGAAGAGAGGTTTGCCGCATGTCGCACAGGAACGAGATCGTCGAGCTGCCGCGCACCGTCATCGTCGGCGTCGACACGCATAAACACATTCACGTGGCGGTGGCGCTCGATGCCCTTGGCGCCAGACTCGCCACCTGCAGTGCGTCGGCAGACCGCGGCGGCTACATGGAGCTCGTGGCGTGGGCGCGCGCCCTCGGCATCGTGGAGGCGTTCGGCATCGAAGGGACCGGCTCCTACGGTGCGGGCCTCGCGAGCTTCGTGCGCCGACACGCCATCCGCGTGGTCGAGGTCAGCCATTGCGACCGGCGAAAGCGACGCAACAACGGCAAGAGCGATACGATCGATGCCGAGACGGCCGCCCGCTCGGTGCTGTCGGGGATCGCGACAGCCATCCCGAAGACCGCCGACGGCGCCGCAGAGATGGTGCGCCAGATCAAAATCGCCCGAGATACCGCCGTAAAAGCCCGCAGTGCCGCCATCATCACGCTCAAGTCGCTGATCGTCAACGCCTCTGACGCACTCCGCGAATCACTCGACCCGCTGACGGACAAGAAACTCATCGACCGTTGCGCGGCGCTCGTACCCGGTGACATCCTCGACCCCACGGCCTCGGCGAAGCACTCGCTCCGGGCGCTCGCTAGGCGTTGGCTCACCCTGGCAGCGGAAATCCGGACACACGACGACGTCCTCGACGCGATCACGCACACAGCCGCACCGACACTCCGTGAAGCGTTTGGCATCGGTGCGGACTCCGCTGCCGAGATGATGATCGTCGCGGGTGACAACCCGACGCGGGTGCGTTCCGAGGCGGCCTTCGCGAAGCTCTGCGGCGCATGTCCGATTCCGGCATCGAGCGGGGTGACGCATCGGCATCGGCTCTTTCGTGGCGGTCACCGTCAAGCCAACGCGGCGATCTACCGCATCGTGACCGTCCGCATGCGCTGGCACCAGCCGACCCTCGACTATGTCGAGCGACGGACGGCCCAGGGGCTGACCAAGAAGGACATCATCCGCTGTCTGAAGCGCTTCGTCGCCCGCGAGATCTACAACGCCCTGATCGCAGACCACCGCTCCCGTGAGGCCCTCACCTCCGCTGCCTGACAAGTGGCCATGGAGCACTCTTGACACATAGGGGCTTCAATGCCCTCGCCGAATCGGTGATCGGCGTGTACAAGACGGAGGTGATTCGACGGAAGGGCCCGTGGCGCACCCTCGAGGCCGTGGAGTTCGCCACCTTGACGTGGGTGGACTGGTTCAACACACGACGACTGTTGGGGCCGCTCGGGGACATTCCACCAGCAGAGTTCGAGGCGCAGTACTATGAGCAGGCTGAGGTGGCCTGATTCAACGAATTCGGTCTCCGAGAAACCCGGTACGATTCGAGCACGATCTTCAGGCCGCGCACCGCGTGGGCCACACGCACGGGCCGACGGCGCACGACGGGACCATCACCACCGAGGCGCCCGACGTCATGTGGGGGACGGACATGACGGCCACTGTGACCGTCGCCGAGGGGGCGGCCTGCGTTTTCGTGGCCGTCGATCACTGTACGACCGAGTGCATCGGGCTGCATGCGGCCAAGAGGGGCAACCGCTTCGAGGCCCTGGAGCCGATCCGCCAGGGCGTTCGCGAGCGCTTCGGGGGCATCGGCGACGGCGTCGCCCGCGGGTTGCGACTGCGGCACGACCACGGGTCCAACTACCTGGCTGATGACTTCCAACAGGAGATCGCCTTCTTCGGCATCGAGAGCTCCCCGAGCTTCGTGCGGGAGCCCGAAGGGAACGGCGTCGCGGAGCGCTTCATCCGCACGCTGAAGGAGAATGTGTTGTGGGTGCGAAGCTTCGAGACGATCGAGGCACTCCGCCTCGCCTTGCTCGAGTTCAAGCGGACGTACAACGAGCAGTGGATGCTGGAGAAGTACCGCTATCGAAGCCCAGCCCAGGTACGACACGACCTCGTACGGCTGGACGCGGTAGCGTAGGAGCGAATACCGTCAAACCACTGTCCAAGAACCCCGGGGCGATACAAGACCGCCGTCGCTCGAGCGGCTCATAGTGATCGCATTGTATCTGGACGGCCCCAGGTCCACGCCACCTGGCGGTTCAGCTTGGTATCGGTGGCCTGGTAGACCTCCCCCTATAGTTGTGCCGCGTGGAAAACTCTGCAACAAGAAAGTGAACCAGTCGGAGAGGGCGCAACGTCTCCGCTACGAATCAACCTCCCCAACCGCCCCAACGGTTCGGCATGGACCTTCGAGCGAAGACGTCGCGCGGGGTTTGACATCGCATCCTCAGATGTCGTCCGAGTGTGGTGCACTCAGGACTCTACTATAGGGCTTGCGCTGGACCTCGCCAAGCGTGCTTCGCGAAAGGAGAACCGATGCGACTCGACGAGGAGATGGCCGCGTATGCCGGCTTGGATTGGGGCGACCAACAACACGCGGTGCAGCTACAGCCAGCCGGCGGTGGGCCGGTCGAACAGATCGACCTCGCCCAGCGCCCTGACGTCCTGCATGCCTGGGTCGCAGAGCTCCGGCGGCGGTTTGACGGCCGACCCGTGGGGATTGCCATCGAACAACGCAGAGGCGCCGTGGTCCACGCGCTGATGCAGTACGAGTTTCTCGTGCTCTACCCGGTCAATCCCAAAGCGCTCGCGCGCTATCGCGAAGCTTTCCACCCCAGTGGGGCGAAGGACGACCCGACCGACGCAGCATTGTTACTCGACCTGGTCCAGACCCACCGAGCCCAGCTCCGGCCCTGGCGACCGGAGACCGTCGCCGCCCGCAAACTGCAGCTGTTGTGCGAGCAGCGCCGGAAGCTTGTCCAGCACCGTGTCGCCCTCACCAACCGGCTCACCAGCCTGCTCAAGCAGTATTTTCCCCAGGCCCTCGACTGGGTCGGCACCCTCGACTCGCGCCAAGGTTGCGACTTCCTGCGGAAGTGGCCGACGCTGGCCGCCGTCCAGCGGGCGCGCCCCACCACGATGCGACGGTTCTATCAGCAGCACAACTGTCGCCGGGCCGCCGTCATCGACGACCGGCTCGCGCAGATCGCCACGGCCCAGCCGCTGACCACCGACCCCGCGATCGTCGACACCCTCAGCCTCGCCGTCCAGACCTACGCCACGCAACTGCGCACGCTCCTCGACGCGATCCGGACCTTTGATGCCGCCATCGCCACGGTCTTCGCGGATCACCCCGACCACGACCTCTTCGTGAGTCTGCCGGGGGCGGGTCCGGTGTGCGCGCCCCGCTTGGCGGCCGCCTTCGGGACCGACCGCACCCGCTGGCAGGCCGCCAGTGCGCTCCAAACCCACGCCGGCATCGCCCCGGTCACCGTACGCAGCGGCAAGACCTGCTGGGTGCATCACCGCTTCGCCTGTCCGAAGTTCCTGAAGCAGACGTTTCACGAATACGCCGGTCAATCCATCCGCTTCTCGACCTGGGCCCGGCGCTACTACGACCAACAGCGCGGACGGGGCAACAGCCACCACGCCGCCCTCCGCGCGCTGGCCTTCAAATGGATCCGGATTCTCTTTCGGTGCTGGCAGGATCGGACACCCTACGACGAGGCCACCTACCTCGCCGCGCTCCGCCGGAACGGCTCGCCACTCGTCAAGGATTTCGCTTGACTGAACAACTCAGATGTCCATGCCGCCTTCGCCGATCTTGGCGGTGACGGCATAGGGGCCGAGAGCGGTGCCAAGTTCGAGAGACATCCTCCTGCTAAGCAGATCCGTCTCTGATGTCTCGCACAACGGCGAGGTGATGCGCCGTGTGGATGGCACAGAAACGCACCCATTCCTCGCTCGTCATATAGCCAAGTCCGAAGTGCTGCGCTCGGGCTGGACACTTGGCAAGCTGGTCTTCTTGACCACGGAGGGACTGCCACGCACCGATGGCGTCCGGCAGCAGCCGCAAGAACTCGTCACGCGGACGACCAACAGGGTCCACCTCGGATGAGGCCTTCGCGATCCCCCTCGGGAAGTCTCCAGCCTCGAGAATCTCAGCCGTGTATTCTGTCCATCCGCCCTCCGTATTTCGCTGCGGCTCCCGGAGGTTATCCGCTATGTCACGCGCTGTGCCGTGGGTAGCAAGCGCTATGTGGCCGGCGTGTTCGCCGCAGTTCCAACCGGACACGTTGTCGTCGCGCATCGCAAACAGACTCTCTTGCTCGAGAATCTCACGCACCGCCGCCCACTGCTGCTCGATCTTGTCGAGGCTGGCTGTCAGATTCCATTCGTCAACCTGCCAAACGGGTGTTGGGGTCACAGTGCTACCTCCCCGTGTGCCGATTCAGCTTCGTATCGGTGGCCCGATAGACCTGCCCCATCCCCCCCTCGCCAATGAGGGCGGTCACGTCGTAATGGCCAAGGCGAGAGCCGACGTCTAAAGCCATGTGCTTGTCGGGCTGAGATCGAGGGCACCGTATGCCGCGGCCCTGGTTTGTCTAGTAGCCTGCCACGCAACTGCCGCTAGAACGCGAACGTGCGCATTGTGCGGGTCCTTGTAATCTCATCTGATTGCAGCTGGGGTCATCGTCCCAGGTAGTCCTCGTCGCTGACCGCGTCGAACCAGCTCGTCTGACCGCTGACAAACGTGAGCTGCACCATGTGCTCGTCGGGTGCCGCGCCGTGCCAATGTACGACGTCCGGACCTGCGTGAACTGGCCGACCGGGCACGAGCTCGACAATCTCCTCACCGCGAATCTGTGTGCGACCCCGGCCTTCTTCTGCCATGAGGATTTGCCAGTTCGAGTGGCTGTGCCAATTCGACCGCGACCCAGGCTCGAAGCGAAGCCGCAGCGTTCGGATGTCCGAAGAGTCGGGACGGCTGGGTTCTCCTCCGACGAAGTTGCTCTGGGCGGCAACCGTGGCCGAATCGTCCAGAGCGACCCACGTGCATAACGCCACGGTGGCGACCGCGAGCGACAGCCGGATTCTTGTGCGGGTTCGTGATTCCATGACGATTCTCCTTCGCCGATGAGGGCGGTCACGTCGTAATGGCCAAGTCGGGAGCCGACGGTCAGGGCCATGAGGGGTCAGTCAGCGCATGAGGTCCAAGCCGATTCGCAGGGCCCTCCTAATAGCATAGGACCGTCCTGCACTACTGGTAGTACTCGGGAGACTTCTTAAGAGTAGCGTTGTGGATGGAGTCGTGCTCGATCCACAAATCAGCGGGAACATAGCTAGACGGGCGTCAATTCTCGATTCTCATCAAACGGCCTCCGACCTCGAGTAACCTACCCGCCTTCAGTCGTTTGTCCCGCTGTACCGTTCCGGCCACCCCCTGCGGTAGCAAACGGACCGTATACGGCGAAACGGTGGACCCTCTTGGGTTGCCTAGGCTCGGCCCGGGATGGCAATCCTCGCTGGGACCTTTCTTCTCAGCCGCTGAATCGCCTGACCAACCTTGAGCCGCGACGTTTGGAAAAGACCGGTGGGATTTGAGCGATCCTAGAGAAGCGCTGTTGCGTGGCGCCTAAGTCAAGGCCACGATTCTCGCGTGGGCACCGCTCAGAGTCCAGACAGATCGGCAGACCGTGAACGGACCGTTTGCTACCGGAGGGGGTGGCGGTACGGTGCTACGGATCAAACTACTGAAGAAAGGGCGGTTATCCGGTCACCGTGACACCGTTTGTTGAGAATCCAGAAATGATCCGCCTGGCCTGCTCCACACCATGGCTGGATCGGGCCAATAGTAGTCACAGACACCGACCTGGTCTACCTGCTGCACGTAATGGCGGCTTGCAAGCGCACGTACGCCTCCTGCGAGCCTCAACAGCGCCGTTGGTGTCGGGGTTCGTTAAGGACGACCAAGGGTTGGGAGAATGCGAACGTGCGCTTCCGCCGGTGCAACGTGTTGCACTCAGATATGAAGCGGGCTTCAACTGGGTGCGCGTTACTCGGTGGGGACGGGGCGCTTGAGTTCCTCGAACCAGTTTTGGAACCCGTTGTTTCTCTCGCAGCGGCCGAGTGCCGCACGCTCGCCAGTTAGAACCTCAGCAGCTTTCGCAACACTCCCTTGCGCTCTGAGTCGTGCTTCAGGAACAACGAGTCCAGCTCGCCTGCGTCCAGGAAGACGCCCTCACAGAAGCCGCACTGGTCCACATTGACGCCTTCTAGGTCGCGTTCCGCCAGATCATGGCCGCACTTCGGGCACTTCATGAAGTGGAGCTGCTTGACTCGCTGGCGCTCCTCGAGCGCCTCGCGCTCGGCTCGCTCGTGCTCGCGCTTCGCGCGCGTCACACGGGCCTGTTCGAGCATCTCCTTCTCGTTCCTGGCGAACCACTCGTCTTCTTTAGGGCGTTCCGTCCCCAAGGGCAACCTCCGCAGGATCGAGAGCGAGTCTAGCCAGCGTCTCGGCGAGCTGTCAACGGCGCCGCAGGACCTTCTCGCTTCCCGTGCTCGCTATTCCGGGCGGAGCGTCGGTCGATCGGTCGGGCGACGTTCCTCTAAGACTCCGTCCGCGCGTGGGCTTCCTTGCCGTCCAACTGCTCCGGCGCATACGCCCCATCACCGACCAGCAGCAGCGTTCCCGCGATCCCGATGCCCAGATAGGCGAAGAAGAGAAAGAGGACGGAGGACAACTATCCCAACCGCCGATTTACCTCATCCCAGTTGATCGTGTTGAACCAGGCGGCGAGGTAGTCGGGTCGGCGATTCTGGTACTTGAGATAGTACGCGTGCTCCCAGACGTCGACGCCGAGTATCGGCCGCTTCCCATCTGTGAGCGGTGTGTCCTGATTGGGTGTGCTGACGATCTCGAGGCTCCCGCCGGCCTCGACGAGCCAGGCCCACCCGCTGCCGAAGCGAGTCGCGCCGGCGTTACTGAGTTGCTCCTTGAAGGTATCGTACGACCCGAACGCGCTGATCGCGTCAGCAATCTTGCCGGTCGGTGCGCCGGCCCCGCCGGGACCCATCACCTGCCAGAACATCGAATGGTTCGCATGACCTCCGCCATTGTTGCGGACTGCCCCGCGAATGTCTTCCGGAACGGCCTTGAGGTCAGCAACCAGCTCCTCGATGCTCTTGCTCTCGAGCTCGGGATGCTTCGCCAGTGCGGCGTTCAGCTTTGCCACGTAGGCAGCATGGTGCTTCCCGTGGTGAATCTGCATCGTTTGCTCATCGATGTGTGGTTCGAGAGCGCTGAAATCATACGGTAGGGGTGGCAACTCGTGAGCCATCAAAAGAACTCTCCTTACCTGGGATTTCCGTTTTGCCTGCGCCGGATGGCCCCGTTATACACCCGATCGCCGCCGATCGCACAAAAACTTCGTTCGTCGCACAATCGTTCAGCTCCAGAGGTCGTCACCTGAGCCCGCGCCGACGTGCGACCGACTTGGAGCCCCTGCTTCCGCCAGATCAGCGGCTGGAGGATAGTCGTGTTCCGCCGGTTGCGATCTCGCCCGACGGAACCACGTTGGTCTACGTTGCCAGCGCCGCCGGTGGCCGCACTCAGCTCTACCGAAGGCCACTCGACAGCTATGATGCGACGGTCGTTGACGGAACTGACGGGGCTACGGCGCCGTTTTTGTCGCCAGACGGCCGCTGGCTCGGATTCTACGCGGACGGTCAGCTACAACGCGTCTCGATGTCCGGGCCCAGACCCTGCCGGGCGAGGTCAAGGCCAAGGCAAAGACGGTGCCCGGTGTCAGCGACGCTTGGGTCGACGTGGTGTGGGAACCGACGTGGGACATGAGCAAGATGTCCGACGCGGCGAAGCTACAGGTGGGGTTGTTGTAGACCTGGAAGTCAGAAAACCGAAGGCAGAAGTCGGAACGGGCGCTCCAGGCCGATGAAATTCGCTCCTTCGTCGGCGGCAAGACGCAGCCAACGTGGATCTTCGTCGCCATCGAGGTGTGGTCGCGGCTCTGGCCGTCGACGGTGACCGGACGACGAAGCTACCGCAACGCGCTCGCGCTTCTGCGCGACATCGCGAACCGCATGGAGGTCGAGCGACTGCCCTTGATCGTCACCGACGGATTTGAGTTCTACGCGAAGGTCGTCCGTCGCGTCTTTGGTCCAGCGGTTCTCTACGGCCAGGTGCTCAAGACGCGAAGACACGATCGCATCGTTCAGGTCGAACGACGAGCGCGAATGGGCGCGCCGTGGCGGTTCGAAGAAGCGCTTACCAACTCCGAGGACTCGTCGACATTGAACACGTCGTTCATCGAACGGCTGAATCTGACCATCCGCCAGGGCTCAGCCTATCTGTCTCGACGAACGCTCTCCCATGCGCGCTCGGCGGACAAGCTCGACGGACATCTCGAGCTCCTGCGCTGCCACTACAACTTCGTCCGCCCACACGGTGCGCTGACGTTCGGGCGTGAGGTCCGGACTCCGGCGATGCAGGCCGGACTCGCCACGCGGCGCCTCACGTTCCGGGAGGTATTCGTGTGTCCGCCGCCATCCTTTTTACTAGTAGTCAGCATCGGCACGATCACCTGCGCCGTGCCGAGCCGGTTGCCGACCGCCCCGGTCAGGGACGAGATTCTCGCCGCCTGAGTAACAGTTGATGGCGGAAGCACCAAGGGACGTCCCCGTGGTTCCTCCTGACGGGGTTGATCCTGGGAATCATCGTGGGGTTCTACCAGCTCGCGGGAGCCGTTTGGAGACCATGAAGTCTGGTTCGGCGTCACGACGCGCCGGCGCGTCGCGTGACCACTGAGGTCGCGCGGTAGCTCGTTGAGGAAGCCCAGCTCTTCCTCGAAAGCAAGCCACAAATGCCAGGCGAGGCACACCGCACGACGGACTCCGGAGGTCCGGGCCGAGGTGCCCGGGCTACGCCACGACAAACCCCGGCCAGACCGTTAGGCTGTAAGCCTCAACCACAGCTCAGGCGATGTGTGCATCGGCGTCGACACCGAAATGGAGGCAAGTTATGAAGTTTCAGGTACCACGATTGACGCGGCGGCAATTCGTATCAAAATCCGCGGCTATCGGTGCCGCGCTGTCCGGGGCGCGTGCCCTATTTGCACAACAGCCTCAACAGGCGGCCTCGCAGGAGGAAGGACGCAAGGGCAAGACGTATCGTGACGAACGCCGCAAGTTTGCGGATCCCCGTAGCGGACACACGGTTTGGCAACTCACTAATGCGAAGAGACGCACACTCAAGTTCTATTATACAAACCGTGCCGTTACGCCCGACAGCAGGTGGATGGTTTACCAGTCCGACCGCGGCAGCGCTCCGAACGGGCTCAACCTGTTCAAGATGGATCTAAGTACCGGTGAAAGTATTCAGCTGACCGAATCGGGGGCGATCGTGGAGGACACGCCCGAGATCTCTCGCGACGGCAAGCACGTGTTCTATAACGAGAACAACTCGGTGCGCGCCATCGACCTGGAATCGCTGAAGGAACGTGAGGTTTGCGGGTTCAAGGCACCGATCAGAATCAATCACGCTCTCACCATTTCGTCTGACAGCCGGCAACTGATCTCCGCCGCACATATGGAGTCCATCAGAGGGAAGATGGGCTACAATTTCGGTCGCGGCGTGACGCGTGATGGGTTGATAATCATCCGCACGGATACTGGGGAAACGCACCCGCTTATCAATGGGAACTCTGCGCTCGGTCACGTCGCGTTTCGTCCTACTGGGAGCAATCTCGTCCTTTATTCGGTTCATTTGCACTGGGCTGAGGTTCAGCGGCCGTGGCTCATTAACGCAGATGGAACAGATCACCGTATTATTTTTCGCCAGAGCCAAGGTGAAGGCATAGGTCACGAGTTTTGGGGAGCCAGCGGCAGAACGGTATTTGTATCCTGTTGCGGCGGTCGTCAACCCGAAGGACTCTGGGCCGCCAACATGGACGGCAGTAGTGAACGGTGTGTTTTGGCCGGCGCAAGCATCGCACATGGATGTGCGAGTCCGGAGGAAGACCGTTTCGTCGTGGATGAGCTATTGACCGACACAAGCTCTCTTTGGTTTTCTCGGAAAGGCTCACCGGAACCACAGTTCCTCTGCAAAATGGCTGCAGACTGGTTCGCTCCCCGTGACGGCGTATTCCAAACCACGCGCTTCCATCCACACCCGCGGTTTCTTGAAAACGGAGCGGGAGTCCTCTTCAACAGCGGGGGTGAGATCTACTTGGTGGAACTCTGAACCCGACCGTCTGACACCACTGCCGAATCGCTTCGCACGACGCGGTGACACCCCGTTTGGCGAGGAGGCTGCCACCCCTCTTCTATATAGGGGGTGGCATGTCGGTGAGGCAATATCTTTGGCGACAGAAGGCGCTGCGGAATGGATATACGACATGTCGCGTTAGCGGTCCTCGTGCTGGGCATCGCGTTCGACCCGACGAACACCGCGGCCCAGAGCAGGACGGACGGTTGGACGGTGCCACGCACAGCGGACGACCAGCCCGATCTATCGGGCGTCTGGGATTTCCGTACGATGACGCCATTACAGCGGCCCGAGGACCAGGAGAATGCCGTACTAACGGAAGAGGAGGTCACCGAGCTCGAGCGACGGGCCGCCGAACGGGTGGTGCAGGCGGACGCCCCCAGCGAGGTGCGGATCGAGCCGCTGCCAGCCGGTGAGCCCGTGGGCGGCTACAACAGGTTCTGGATCGATCGCGGCGGCGGGGTCGTCGAGGATCGTCGCACGTCGTTGATCGTGGACCCATCGAGCGGACGTGTCCCCGATTTGCAGCCGGGCGCGCTCAGGCAGGTCGGCTCACTGCAAGAGGACCTGCCTGGCGAGCGTCCGGTCCGCTACCGGACCGGCGGCATCGGCGCCGACGGTCCCGAGGATCGCGGGGTGGCCGCGCGCTGTATTCTTGGGTTCAATTCCGGTCCGCCGATCCTGCCAGGTGCCTACAATCAGAACCTCCAGCTGTTTCAGACGCGAGACCATGTGGCCATCCTGACCGAGATGGTTCACGAGACACGAATCATCCCACTGGATGGACGTCCGCACCTCGCGGGCACCGTGCGCCAGTGGCTGGGAGACGGCCGTGGCTACTGGGATGGCGACACGTTGGTCGTCGAGACGACGAACTTCAATGATCTGGTGCCGAGCTTCAACGCCGGATTCTTTGTCGCACTTGGCACCGGTACGACGCTGCACCTGACCGAGCGCTTCACGAGGGTAGACGAGGAGACGCTGCGCTACGAGTTTACCGTCGATGACCCTGAAACGTTCACCCAATCGATCACCGGGGTCCTACAGATGCAGAAAGGGGAGGTCCCGCTCTTCGAGTACGCCTGCCACGAGGGCAACTACGGCATGGTGAACCTGCTGTCAGGCGCACGAATGGCAGAGCTCGTCGGCTCACAGCCGTGAAGATGTGGGGCTCGGCCGGCGACGTCTACCGATTGAAGCACTGGCCAGCGCCGATCGGGCACTCAACCTGTGCGGATGAGGTTTTCGGTAGCCACAGGAGGTGTATCAGGCCACCGATACCAAGCTGAACCGACAGGTGGCGCTCAAGATCCTTCCCGAGGCGTTTGCGTCTGACCCGGATCGCCTGGCGCGGTTCCAGCAGGAAGCCAAAGTCCTGGCCTCACTGAACCACCCAGGCATCGCAGCCATCCGTCCGCGTTGAACGGCCTGCCGCCCTGCGCTACGCTAGTCGCGTCAATCTTTCCATTGAGGAGGATCAGATGATCCATCGATGTCTAACAGTTATGTTTGTCGTGACCCTAGTCGTGGGGCTGACGCCAAGGCCTGCCGCTGCGCAAGCGACGCAGGAACCGCCGCCCCGCACGGCATGGGGCCAGCCGGATCTCGGGGGCGTCTGGGAGTTCAAAACGCGCACGCGGTTGGAACGGCCCGAACAGTACGGCGATAGAGAGTTTTTGACTGAAGAAGAGGCAGCCGAGATCGAACGGGGAGAGATTGAGCGGACCACACGTTGGGCGAGCCAGCCCGCTCAGCGAACCGAGGTGATCCCCGATGCCAGTGCCCGCCGCGGCCGATGGCTGGACGAGCCGGATCATCCAAGCCTCAAGACGGCACCGGGCTCCTACAACTACTTCTGGTTCGATTGGGGCACGACCGTCGTCGGGACAAGGCGCACGTCGCTGATCGTGGATCCGCCGAATGGCAAGCTGCCCGCCAAGACGGAGGCTGGGCAGGCGAGGGCAAAAACCATGGGCGCTCGTTCGTCCTTCAGCGACACCATCGCCGAGTCACATCTGGAGCTTAACAATTCCGATCGATGCCTGATGAGCGGCAACGCTGGGCCACCCATGATTCCGGGTGTGTACAACAACAACATGCAGTTGTTTCAGACACCAGACTACGTCGCCATTCTCAACGAGATGATTCACACCGTTCGTATCATTCCGCTCGACGGGCGTCCTGGTCTGACCCCCGATGTTCGCCAGTTTACGGGAGACTCGCGGGGCTACTGGGAGGGCGATACGCTGGTCATCGAGACGGCGAACTTCAACGACCACACCGTGCAGACCACGTGGCGGAGCACCAGTCAGAACATGAAACTGGTGGAGCGCTTCTCTCGCGTCGATGCGGACACCCTACTCTACCGATTCACGGTGAATGATCCGGACACCTGGGAGAGCGCGTGGACGGCCGAGCTACCGATGCAGCGCCAGGAGCTACCGGTCTACGAGTTCGCCTGTCACGAGGGTAACTACGGCCTCGCTAACATCCTCGCTGGCAACCGGGCCAGTGAGGCCGCCGCCGCAGGACGGTAGTCGGCCGAAAGCTCTCGAGGCGGCAGGCGCCCATGCGCCCACAGGGGGACGCCATGAAGGTGAACATAGTTGTGCTCGCGGCCCTACTTGCGGCATCTTGCGGCACCGCGAGTCAAGACAACGCGTCGTCTGTACAAGTAGCCGAAGCCACGCGGTATCCGCCGCCCGGCTCGAATCAGATGTTGTGCGCGCCCCTCACGATTGCGGAACGGTCGGATTGCTGAGGAGTTGACTCAGGACGACATCACGACGGGTGCCGGGAACGACTTCGATCGTGCGACGGACCTGGCGCGCAAGATGGTGTGCGACCGCGTCACGGATCTCGCCCTGCCTCCCACGGATCACATAGTAGGTGGCGAGCCCCTTGAAAGGACAATGGGTCATCTTCTCGGTCTTCTCCACGTGGGCCATGTCGACGCCATCGCGAGCCAGGTAGTACCGAGTCGGTTACCCGCTCTCCTCCACCGCAACCACGTCCGCGGTGGTGGCAATCTGCATGCCCTCGGCGCAGACGGTCACAAGCGCGCGACCCGGGACATACGCCACTCGGTGCGCGGGGGCGCGCTCGTAGCCAGGAGCGCGAGTGCCGGGCGGAATGTCAGTAGGTCTTTCAGCCATGCGTTATCTCAAGCAGGTGCCTGCCACGAGTGGCTCGGCAGCACCTTCCGCGCCACATCCCGGTCCAGATTGGTGTCACGCGCCCGGTACACCTCGCGCCAAGCGACACTGACGCTCCTTGGATAAGTGTGGACGAACTACGCGATCATTCGGCTCTGGCCCGTCACAAAGGCGTGTCGGGATTGTCCCACAGGAGCAGCCGGGGCGATCCTGTTGGGAACGCTAAAGGCCTCAGCGGGCTTCAAGCGGCGGGCTCGTCGGCCCGGGTGACGTCCGTCACTGCACCGAGCACGAAGTGCAACCGGATCCGGTCGCCGGGCTCGAGACCGCGGTCCATCGACTCGGGGCCCACGCGCGCCGTCGCCACCTGCCCCTCGGGATCGTCGGCATCGGTGTAGTAGACGTCCCACGAGATCTGGCCGTGAATGCTGATCGGCTGGATCTTGCGGAGAAGCCCGTCTCGTGACCCTGTGAGCATAGGCCGATCATACCCCTGACCCCGCTCGTGAGCACACCCTCAGACCCCGCGAGCTGGCCGAGCCAAGGTCGAGGATCTTCACCACGCCGGTCTTTGGTGACCAGCAAGTTGGCGGGCTTGATGTCCCGATGCACGATGCCCGCCCCATGCGCCTCAGCCAGCCCCTGCCCCACCTGCGCAACGACCGCCACCGCCGGTCAGCCTGGCCGCCGACGTTCGGCGGCGGGAGCGTCTCGGCGGACTGCTCAATTTCTACCATCGGGAGGCCGCATGAGTGGTCGGCCGATTAAACGCACCTACGGGACCCTCGACACCGCCACTTACTCTGGCGGTAAGCGATACGCGATCAGCTCCCCCGCCACACCGCCGCCGCTGACGGCCACGACGATGTATTGGACGCCATCGAGCACATAAGTCATCGGTGAACCGGACTGTGCCGCCGGCATGTAGACCTCACCCACGTCCTCGCCGGTCATCTTGTCGTAGGCGCGGAGCATGGCGCCCCGCTCACCAGACGGGGTCGTGAACGTCCCGCCCTCGCCGGCGATGACGAGCGTCTTGGTGTTGAGCGTGCCGATACGTCCGACCCGGCCGGTCCGCGGGATGTCGATGCCTTGCAGACGGGGGTGATCGCGGATGTTGTCCGGCGTCTCGCCGTGGGGTACCTGCCACAGGATCTCGCCCTGGTTCAAGTCGATGGCCGTGATGCGGCCCCAGGGCGGCTTGATGATCGGGATGCCGTCGATCGACAGCGACGCCTCGCCAGCGGTGACCTCCGCGGCGCGGCCGCGGATAAAGTCCATCTCCGACCGCTCGGGATCGTTGATGAGTCCCAACGACACGACCTGCGTGTAGGTATACAGATAGATAATGCCGGTCTCCGGGTCGAGAGAGCCGCCCGCCCAGTTGGTGCCCCCCGCCTGCGACGGCAGCATCAGGGTGCCCCACGGACCCTCCGGAACAGACACCGTCGGTGGCGTGAAGATCGGTCCGATCTTGTAGTTCGAGACGATCCGCTCAGCCTCCGCTCGTAGCTCCGGGGTGAAATCGACCAGGTCGTCGATGCCCATGCCCTGCCGGTCGTAGGCCGGCGGCTTCGTCGGGAACGGCTGGGTCTGCGACAGCAACTCGCCTGGCACGTTCGAGGCTTCGACGGCCCGCTCCTCGATCGGCCAGACCGGCTCTCCCGTCTCACGGTCGAACACATAGAGCCAGGTCTGCTTGCTCGGCTGCGCGATCGCCTTGATCTCGCGGCCGTTGACCGTGATGTCGACCAGGATCGGCGCGCACGGCAGGTCCCAGTCCCAGACGTCGTGGTGGATGAACTGGTAATACCACAGCCGCTCGCCGGTCTCGAGATCGACCGCGACGAGGCTGTCGGAGTACAGGTTGTCGCCGTGCCGATGTCCGCCATAGTAGTCGTTGGTCGGCATCTCGGTGGCAAAGTAGGCGATGCCCAGCTCGGTGTCGACGGTCATCTGCCCCCAGACCCCGGTGTTGCCCGTGTAGCGCCACGATTCGTTGAGCCACGTGTCGTTGCCGAGCTCGTCGGCGCTCGGAACCGTGTGAAAGATCCATTTCCGCTCTCCGGTGCGCGCGTCGAACCCGCGGATGTGTCCCTTGACGTTCTCCAGGGTCCGCGGCGCGCTGCCCGGCAGATGCGCGGCGCCGATCAGGATCGTGTCGCCGGCGACGATCGGCGCAGCGTGCAGGCCGACCTCGCCAGTGAGCAGATCGATGTCCTGACCCATGTTCTGCTTGAGGTCGACGATGCCGTTGTTGCCGAAGCTCGAGAGCCGCTGGCCGGTGGCGGCGTCGAGCGCGACGAGCTGATACCCCGGGGTGACGTAGAAGATCTGCCCCGAGCCACCATCATCTCGATAGGTAAGGCCGCGTCCGGAGCGGCGCCGGGGCGCGTTCGCGCCACGCTCCCCTTCGTCGAGGCGGTGCATCCAGAGCAGCTCGCCCGTGCGTGCATCGGCGGCGACGACCGCGCGTCGCAGTCCGGCCGTGGTGTACAGGACGCCACCGACCATCAGCGGGGTCGATTGGAAGTTGTACTCCGGCGTCGGGCCGAAGTTGTCGGTCTTAAGGCGCCAGGCGACTTCCAGATCATTGAAGTTGTTGGCGTTGATCTGGTCCGCCGGCGAATAACGGGTGCTCGCGAGGTCGCCGCCGTAGGTCGTCCACTCGAGGTCGTCGGCCAATTGTGCGTGGACAGGGGCGCACGAGAGCGCAACGATGCACAGCATCCAGCGCATCCGGGCAAGTGACATCGGTTCCCCTCCTGGGAGCTAGATCAGGCCCCTGCGGCGAACGTCCGGTCGCGTTCGACTGGCGTAAGTCGTTGCGGGCATCCTAAACGCCGGACGGTTAGCTGTTCAACAATAGGACGATCAGGCTGAGATCGAGGGCATTGTATGCCTCTGCCCTGGTTTGTCCAGCGGCATGCACGGAACGGCCTCGACAATGCGTGCGCATGATGGGATGGACTCCTCCCGCTATGCGGCATCATCGTGTCAATAGTGAAACGGCCTCGAGGGCCACAGCTAAGGAGGAGTCCGCGTGCAGCATACGACCATCGCCGTTGATCTCGCCAAGTCGGTCTTTCAGGTCGCCATCTCGCACCACCCAGGACGGGTGGACGAAGAGCATCGGTTGAGCCGTGCACGGTTCTTGTCGTTCTTCGCCGACCGTCCCACGGCGACCGTGCTGCTCGAAGCCTGTGGCTCCGCCCACCATTGGGGGCGGGCGATCGAACGGCTCGGCCATACCGTGCGGCTGTTGTCCCCCCATGAGGTGCGCCGGTATGTGCGCCGGAACAAGACCGACCGCGCCGATGCAAAGGCGTTGCTCGAAGCCGCGCGGAACGAGGACATCCACGCGGTGCCCGTGAAGTCACCGACGCAGCAGGCCGTCGTGTCCCTCCACCGCATTCGCACGACGTGGCTCCGCACCCGGACGGCGCGCCTCAACACGCTTCGCGGGCTGCTCCGCGAGTTTGGCGTGACGATTCCCGTCGGCGCGCGCCATGTGGTGCCCCAGGTCTATGGCGTGCTCGAAGACGCGGAGGCCGCCGTCCCGGGGAGTCTCCGCGCGAGCTTGACGGCGATGTGCGAAGAGATCCGCGCGCTCGAGCAGCGCCTCCGGGACCTCGACCACCAGCTGGCGGCGCTGGCGGACCAGATCCCCCACGTCGCGCAGCTCCGCACCATCCCCGGCATCGGGTTGCTGAATGCCACGGCGTTGGTGGCGTGCGTCGGTGATGTGCGGCGCTTTCCGTCGGGCCGGCACTTTGCCAGCTATCTGGGGCTCACGCCGCGGGAACACTCCAGCGGGGGGCGTCGACACCTGGGGGCGATCAGCAAACAAGGGGACCGGTATCTCCGCACGCTCTTGATGCACGCCGCACGAGGCACCCTCTCGCACAGCCTGCATCCGACGAAGCCCACGCCCTTCCGCGCGTGGGCGCGCAGCGTTGCCGAGCGGCGCGGGTCGAACATCGCGATCGCCGCGATTGCGAACCGTCTGGCGCGCATGGTGTGGCGGGTCTGGCGAGACGATCGCGACTTCGTCGCTGAAGGGCCGGTGGCGGCCTAGCAGCGGCACACCCATCAGGAGAAGCTCATCCCAGGAGGACTGCCGAGCACATGGATGGCACACCGGTCGGACCGGCGCGGGGACACGCCGCAGAATGCGTGGCCAATAGGGCCGTGCGCACGATTGGCATCCCCGCGCGCGACTTCCATCGTGGCCCGGAGCACACAGCGCTCCATTGAGGGGCCGAAGATACGACTGCAGTCTGATCCCCGTGCCGTCTCAACGTGAACGAACTCTTGACAGAGGAGTCCAGATACGCATTCTGGGGGGCTTCAGCGGCAGTGCGGGTGGTCAGGATCGTCTGGTCAGGTCAGAGGGCGGCAGAAGGCGTTCGTACGCTTCGGCGGTGCAACGTGTCGCACCGGACAAATGTGAAGCGGGCTTCAGTTCACGGGCACGCGCTCGGTGAGTTCCTGGAACTAGTTGAGGGCGACGTGTCGCCCGCCGTGTTCGCCGTGGGTCGTCCAATGGTCAGGAGGACAAGGGGGTCCCGGCCGTCTACAACACCCGCGCCTGGCGCATGATCGCTTCGCACTTGTGTCGGATCTCGGTGGCCACCTGGAAGGGATCCCCCTGGACAAATTCCGCCCGGAACAGCTCGACCGACAGCGCCCCCGCGTACTGTTTCTCGGCCAGCTTCTGGATAATGCGGACCACCGGCGCGATGCCGTCGCCGGGAATCAGCCGTGAGTCGTTGTCGATCAACTCGCGAGGCGTCTCAAGCAAATCCTGAAAATGCGCGTGGGCGAGTTCGCCCGGCTGGAGCAAGTCGAGATCTTCGAACTTGCTCAGGCCCGACCAGAAGTGGAAGAAGTCGAGCATGGGCCGGACATTGGGATGCGCCGCCTCGCGAATCACTTTCAGTGATGAGGTCAGCGTTGCCAGATGGGTTGACGTGCGGATGAATTCGATCATCGCTGTGAGGTTGTACTCTCGGGCGATCGCTCCTGCTTCGCGGATGCAGTCCGGGGTTGCCGCGAAGTCTTCTGCGGTGACTTTCCGGTTCGTTATCGACGGGGCGTAGACCTTCTCCAAGCCAAGGGTCGCGAACTGATCGCACCGCCTTCTCCACGTTTCCAGCGACGCCGCGCGTGCCGGACCCGGAATCCAGATATCCGGCAGGACCGCGGCGGCAGAAACTGGTGTCAGTCCGAGATCGGTCAGAACGCGTCTTGCGGCGGGTAACGTGTCGTGCTCAAGGAATCCCTCGAGCAGGTTGTCACTCAGCTCGACGTACTGGATCCCGGCCTTCGCCCAGCCCTCGAGTGATCCGAGGTATCCAGCCGCCCGCGATGTGTTCTGGTGGATGCTAAGCAGCATCTTGCCGGGAGCCGCAGATTGCGCGTGAACCACCGCCGCCAGGGGAGCCGCCAACGGCGCCAGAAGGAAGGTTCGTCTAGTGAGCATGGCCCCTACTCTATCGCCAATTGCGAAGATCGAGCCTGGTATCGGTGGCCCGATACACCTCCCCCTATAGTTGTGCCGCGTGGAAAACTCTGCAACAAGAAAGTGAACCAGTCGGAGAGGGCGCAACGTCTCCGCTACGAATCAACCTCCCCAACCGCCCCAACGGTTCGGCATGGACCTTCGAGCGAAGACGTCGCGCGGGGTTTGACATCGCATCCTCAGATGTCGTCCGAGTGTGGTGCACTCAGGACTCTACTATAGGGCTTGCGCTGGACCTCGCCAAGCGTGCTCCGCGAAAGGAGAACCGATGCGACTCGACGAG
Organism: Vicinamibacterales bacterium; assembly: GCA_965216615.1. Classification (GTDB taxonomy): domain Bacteria; phylum Acidobacteriota; class Vicinamibacteria; order Vicinamibacterales; family UBA8438; genus CAUZIB01. The sequence goes on from CBDCGH010000018.1 coordinate 45,637, forward strand.
GAGATGGCCGCGTATGCCGGCTTGGATTGGGGCGATCAACAACACGCGGTGCAGCTACAGCCAGCCGGCGGTGGGCCGGTCGAACAGATCGACCTCGCCCAGCGCCCTGACGTCCTGCATGCCTGGGTCGCAGAGCTCCGGCGGCGGTTTGACGGCCGACCCGTGGGGATTGCCATCGAACAACGCAGAGGCGCCGTGGTCCACGCGCTGATGCAGTACGAGTTTCTCGTGCTCTACCCGGTCAATCCCAAAGCGCTCGCGCGCTATCGCGAAGCTTTCCACCCCAGTGGGGCGAAGGACGACCCGACCGACGCAGCATTGTTACTCGACCTGGTCCAGACCCACCGAGCCCAGCTCCGGCCCTGGCGACCGGAGACCGTCGCCGCCCGCAAACTGCAGCTGTTGTGCGAGCAGCGCCGGAAGCTTGTCCAGCACCGTGTCGCCCTCACCAACCGGCTCACCAGCCTGCTCAAGCAGTATTTTCCCCAGGCCCTCGACTGGGTCGGCACCCTCGACTCGCGCCAAGGTTGCGACTTCCTGCGGAAGTGGCCGACGCTGGCCGCCGTCCAGCGGGCGCGCCCCACCACGATGCGACGGTTCTATCAGCAGCACAACTGTCGCCGGGCCGCCGTCATCGACGACCGGCTCGCGCAGATCGCCACGGCCCAGCCGCTGACCACCGACCCCGCGATCGTCGACACCCTCAGCCTCGCCGTCCAGACCTACGCCACGCAACTGCGCACGCTCCTCGACGCGATCCGGACCTTTGATGCCGCCATCGCCACGGTCTTCGCGGATCACCCCGACCACGACCTCTTCGTGAGTCTGCCGGGGGCGGGTCCGGTGTGCGCGCCCCGCTTGGCGGCCGCCTTCGGGACCGACCGCACCCGCTGGCAGGCCGCCAGTGCGCTCCAAACCCACGCCGGCATCGCCCCGGTCACCGTACGCAGCGGCAAGACCTGCTGGGTGCATCACCGCTTCGCCTGTCCGAAGTTCCTGAAGCAGACGTTTCACGAATACGCCGGTCAATCCATCCGCTTCTCGACCTGGGCCCGGCGCTACTACGACCAACAGCGCGGACGGGGCAACAGCCACCACGCCGCCCTCCGCGCGCTGGCCTTCAAATGGATCCGGATTCTCTTTCGGTGCTGGCAGGATCGGACACCCTACGACGAGGCCACCTACCTCGCCGCGCTCCGCCGGAACGGCTCGCCACTCGTCAAGGATTTCGCTTGACTGAACAACTCAGATGTCCATGCCGCCTTCGCCGATCTTGGCAGTGACGGCATACGAGCCGAGTCGGGAGCCGACTTCGAGAGCCATGGGCTGTCAGGATCGAGGGCATTGTATGCCCCCGCGCTGGTTTGTCCAGCAGCCTGACGGAATGGATGCTGGAAGGCATGCGTACGCCTGCGAAGAGAGCCAATGTTATAATACGCCGTCGAGTCGACCAGGTTCGACCACGCTCGGCAGAGAACAGAGAGGTCATCAATTCATGTACGCACCACTGATCAGCCTCGTAAGTCGGCGAATCATCACGGCAGTTCTTGGCGTCGTTGTTCTGGCAGCCCCGAGTGCCGCCCAGGAGTTTGTAGCTGGCGAGCCCATCGGCGCTCGCAGTGAGGCGGGAGAGTGGCGACCGATGTCGGACAACGTCACGGTCTATGGGAGCTTTCACTTTGCCGAGAGCTGCACGTTCGACGCCGACCGGAACCTGATCTTGGCCATGAATGCCGGGAATCGGGAGACCCCCGGCAACAATGACGGTTACGTATCCCTCATCAATCCGGATGGGAGCGTGCATACGCCGAAATGGATCGGCGCCACGCGAGACGAGCTGGAACTGCATGATCCTCTGGGGAGCGCGATCAGCAACGGCGTGCTCTATACCGTCGATTCGGGGCATGTCCGCCTCTTCGATCTCGCCTCAGGTCGACCCCAGCGCTCCATTCCCGTGCCCGGTTCGACGTTCCTGAATGGCATCGCCGTGGCAGATGACGGGACGATCTACGCGTCGAACACACGGCCTGCAAGCCAGCTCTGGAGGGTCACGGCAAGTGGTGACGTGTCGCTATTCGCGGAAGGCCCACCACTGAGCGAACCCAACGGCGTGGCCATCGACCAGGATGGGAATATCGTCGTGGTCAACATCGGTGACAACGCCGTCATCACCTACGACCGAGACGGTATGGTCGTTCAGACCGAGCATGCCGTCGAGGGAGGCAGCGATGGCGTCGTCATCACCGCCGACGGAACGAAGTATGTGAGCAGTGTGCGGTATGGCAGCGTGTCCCGCATCCGTCCCGGTGAGGAGGCGGAGCTGATCGCCACCGGCATCCCGAGCGCGGCGTCCATGTGCTACGACTCGACGCAGAACCAGCTGGTCATTCCGATGAACCCCAACTACGCGCTCGCGTTTGTCAGGCTCAGCCGTTAGAACCGATACCGAGGGCTGGACTCGGGATCTACTCCTCGTCCGCCATCCGCTGAAGCTCCACGGGCCAGTTCAGGGTTACGACGAGGCGTTGTCGGCTCCTGCCTTCGACAGGCGGCACTCGGCCGGCCATGAGAAAGCGATGTCAAAGGTGCGGGCGGCCCCCCTTGTGGTCACGGTCCAGCTTGGTATCTCTGGCTCGATACACCTCCCCCATCCCGCCTTCGCCGATCTTGGCGGTGACGGAGTAGGAACCGAGGGTGGTGCCTGGGCTGAGAGACGTGGTCAAGGACCGCTGGAGTATAGCCCCGCTTGGCTGTCACACACGTCGGTCAGTTCGACAGTTCTGCCCACTCGCCACTGTCCCGATCCAAGAGGAAAATCCGACCTTTCGGCACTAGTAGGCTCCGCGCCTTTGCCAAGGCTGCAGGGCGACCAGAAACAGTGTGACGGTCAGCGGTGCAGCCTTTTTGCCCATCGGTCGACACCGCCCTCGCACGGTCACCCACCGGCAGCAGGCGTTCGCCCGCGAGTTTCTCGTCGACCACAACGGGACACAGGCCGCCATCCGCGCGGGGTACAGCAAGAAGGGCGCGCATGTCGAGGCGTCGAAGAACCTCAAGAATTCCAAGGTGCAAGCCGAGCTCGCGAAACTGGCCGCGCCCATCAAGGAGAGGGCCGAGCTCAGCGCGGTCGCGCTCCTCAACCGCGTCCGCGCCGTGGCCTTTGGGGACATCACCGAGCTCTTCAAACCGAGCCCCGGGAACGCGCACGGCTCGACCTTCAAAGACATGCGGGAGCTTGACGCCCACCAGCAGCTCCTGGTTCGCCACTACGAGAAACGGAAGGACGGCACGGTTCACGTGACGTTCGAGAACCGGCTGCGGGCGATAGGGCTCCTCATGAAGCACCTGGGGCAGTTGAACGACCAGATGCGCCTCGAGGAGGCCAGCGGGCTCACCCTCGAGGAGGAAGAAAAGATCAGTCGGTTCAGCGACGCGGAGCTCAAGCGATGGAACGACGCGAACGAGGAGATCTACCAGTTGTTGCACTCAGAGACGTCGGCAACGACCGCCTCCGTAGCGTGAGTAACCTCGACGTGGTCATGCTGCGCCACCGGCTGCGAACCTCGACGGCCGCCGCTCGATCGTGATCGGCTGTGAGACGGGTGTCCGTCGCCACGTATTCCCGCCTTCCGTGTCCGCCGCGATGAGCGCACGTTCCCCGTAGTTGACCATGCGCGGCGGGTCGCGCGCTGGAGCGGTTTCAGCTGCCCGCGCAGCTGATTGATGCTGCACCCTGGTCGGCCGCCAGCGGGAGGTCGCCCGCCTCCCCTCGGCGACACCCTCCGGCCTCCTCTTCATGGCTGCGACAGCTGTCCTGGCCCGCGGGACGTCCATGTCCTCGACGCGATCGAGTTCGCGCCCCGAGGATACCGGCCTCCCGGCGGGGTCTCCTGAATTCGTCGTGGCGCATGTGGTTCATCCCCCCACACGGGCACGGCCGGTCAGGACAGGTTCATACCTCAGCCTGACGTTCGTACCAACGGCTGTCCCCACGCGTACGTAGGAGGAGGACGCCTGGATGGGGGCAGGTCGGATCTAGGGTTTACCGGACTGCTTTGCCTGCCCCGCCTGTCTTCGTTGCTTCGGCCTTACGTCCGTGAGAGGATTCCGGCACAGGTACCTTTACCCAATACATACCTTCGTGTGAGGAGAGTCGAGTATGTCTGAGAAACGAGGGAACGCGGGTGCGTCGGGTGTGCGGGAGAGTCGCCGACGCTTCTTCCAGCTCTGCCGCCAGCCTGGCAGGAGGCGGTTGCGCGCGAAGCGCAGCGCGGTGCGACGACTGGACCGCGGCCGACCGGGGTCCCCTGCCCCGATTGCGGACAGGAGATGGTCTTCCCGACGAGTGTCGCCACGCGTCCCTTCGCAGCCGAGCAGACCAGCGCCGCCCCACCGGATCGCAACCGGTTCTTGGAGGGGCAGCTTGCGGGTCAAGTCGTCTCGTCACCGGAAGAAGCGACTAACGTGTGGGACATGGAAATGACCAACCATGCGAACCTTCTGCCCGAGCACTGGGCGTACCTTCACTTGGGTGTCGACGACTTCGAGACGAGAGTGGCGAACAGGGAGGGCTTCAACCGGCTCATCCTGCGGCCGAGGCGGCTCGGACAGCCTACGGACAATCTGGACACCTCGATCGAGCTGTACGGGAAACGGTACGAAACTCCGCTGTTCACCTGTCCGGTGGGGTCTCTGCAGGCCTTTCACACACAGGGCGAGGTGGGGGCGGCCCGGGCGTCTCGGGCGAGAGGGGTCTTTACAGTCCAGTCGCACGGGAGCTCGATGTCATACGAAGAGATCGCCGAGGCGGCGGGCGAGCCGCACTGGTTCCAACTCTACATCAGACCCGACTGGAACGTCGTCAAGCGATCGATCGACAGGGTCGAGGCAGCGGGCTGTCAGGTCATGGTGTGGACCATCGATTTGCTTGGCGGCAGCAATCGGGAGCTGACGAGGCGCTCGGAGACGTTCTCTAGTAAGAGCGGAGAGTTCTGCCAGAACTGCCACAATCACAAGCCGGGCTATCAGCGGCCGATGCGGCGTGGCTTGGAGGGGCCTGAAGGGGAGCGCCCGCCGTACGACTGGGACTACCTCACGCGGCTCAAGGACTACACGTCGATGAAGGTGCTCGTGAAGGGCATCGTCACGCGTGAGGAAGCCGAAATGGCCGTCGAGTACGGCGCGGACGGCATCTACGTGTCCAACCACGGTGGCCGGGCCGTGAACCAGCTCCGCGGCACGATTGACGCGCTGCCCGAGGTCGTGGAGGGCGTGGCGGGGCGGGTCCCGGTGCTCATCGACAGTGGCGTCCGCCGGGGCGCAGATATCTTCAAAGCCCTAGCCCTCGGCGCCGACGCGGTGGGGACGGGTCGTCCTTACGTGTGGGGCCTCGGCGCGTTCGGCCAGGAGGGCGTCGACAAAGTGCACGAGATCATCCTCGACGAGTTCAGGATGGTCATGCGGCAGACCCGTACGACGGCTATTGATCAGATCGGCAAACAGTTCGTGATGAACGCGCCCTCGCCCATCATGACGCGTCATCACAGGCTGGGCTTCGGCCTCTGACGGTCGTCTCAGGGCGAAGTACGTATCCTGGACGGGGCCGGCCACAGATTGAATCACGAGGCACAAGCTGAGGTCGTATCCGCTATACGCAATCTACGGCAAGAATCAGGCGACGCGCAGCGCTCTGCAAGGGGCTCAACATCGTCCAATCCAGTTTCTTGGGATCACGTAGGCCCTGACTAACGTTCCTTCAATCATGTCATTGCGGCGTGTACCAGATCGGAGAGCTCCACGCGCGCTCCTTGATCAGCGGCGGATCTGGGATCGAGGTGTCCTGGGCCAGCGCCCAATGGGTCGACCAACGGCAGGTGGGGTTCTCCAACACGCGGACGTAGTAGAAGGCACGTTGGGAGCGATTGAAACTCGGATCGCTCCAGGTGGTGCTCAGTTCCTCGGCGCCGATGTCACGGGAATAGCTGCAGCTGGTGAGGTCGACCCGCGCGCCGTTGTCGGCGCAGCGGCGGGTCTGCGGATCCGGCTCCAACCCGTCAGTGCAAACGACGTCATAGACCTGTTCGAACGTTTGCCCGTCGGCGTCGGCCCAGCCTTTGACGATTTGGAGCTTTTGCAGGTTCGCGCTCGCCGCGTCCTTCGTGGCCCACACCACAAAACGCGGTTCAGCATCATTCGAAGGGGCGATCGGTAGGTCCGCCCCCATTGTGACGCCGCTGCGGTAGGCATCGTTGACCAGGGTCCGGCTCGCATGGAGGTCCGCGGGAAATTGCCATCCTGCAAAGAAGCGTACGCGGATCCGGGTGCCGCTGGTCCCGAAGGTCTCCTTGCGACGGAGCGCGTCGAAGATCGATTCGCGGGTGTTCTCTTCGGACCACACACCCACGAGTCCGCCAGGGTTCGCGGGGCTTCCGCCTCTCACGCCGCCCGCCGCCATAGCCAACGGCTTGTCGGTGTAGTCGTTCTCGTCGGTGGCCCCTCCCATGCTCTGGTGGTCATCGGTACTGGCGATGAAGCCGAACTTGAACGGGTTCACGCCGTACTCGGCTTCCAGGCGCAAGCCGGTCTTCAGCGCATTTCTGACATAACCGGTTGCATGGGTGCAGTTGCGACGGTCTGGCTCCGCCAGTTGCTCGGGCGTGCAGATCGGGCGATACGGTTCGAAATTGCACTCTTCGTCGGTTGTGCCCAAGCCCAGGTAGCACTCGGAGTTACCCTTGATCTGGTGGATCTCGACCAGCGGCTCGGCCCACGCCCGGCGCGCCAGGATCTCTGGTGTATACGGCGTCCAGCCAGACTCGGCAAAGGCGAGACCGCCGCTCAGGTTGGGATTGTGCGGGATGGCGACGACCCGGCACTCCCCGGTGCAGACCGTCTCAAGCCATTCCCACAGCCGTTCCGGCCGGTTCTGCATCTCGACCGTCGACCCCCCCCACTCGGGAACGGCCTTCCCCTCGAAGATCACGTTCCGATGGTGCATGCCGTAGCCGGGAGGACTCGCCGACCACTCGTAGCCCGGGAAGGTGGTGAACCGCCCCGGTTCATAGAAGTCATCGGCGTGCTGCTGGATTTCGTGCCACAGATGCCGGGCGCGCTCGTAGCACCGGTTCTGCGGACCGATGCCGCTCTCCCCGCAGATCTCGGCCGGTCGCCGTCCTCTGGCGTGGTGCGGACGGTAGTGCCGCATGAACGCCTCGACGCGCTCACCGAACGTGCTGTCGCGCAAGATGATCTGGCTGTCCCGGATCTCGCGACATGTCCGCGTGTCGTAGGCCGGATCGCTGACGTCTTGACACAGATGCATTTCGCCGAGGGCGCTGTCGTGGTCGGTGACGGCCATGAAGTCCAGTGGGACGCGCAAGCGGAACTCGCGGCCGTCGGACGTGGTGATCGGATCGCCGCGACCATATCGGTAGGCGACGGTCGGATCCTCGAGATTGCCCCCCATGATGAACGCATCCAGCGACCAGTTCGTGTGCACGTGGAAATCGCCGAAGTAGGCGTTTCGCGAGGGGTTGGGTGCAGGGGTTTGTGCGGAGCCGGCTGGCGCGCCCACGGCCGCGACACCCGCGGCTGCGATCTTCTTCGCCGTCAATTCTTCCTGAGCGCGCGACTCGTCAACCCAGTGCGACGAGATCGCGACGAGCACCAGCATCAGAACCGTTGCGCCGACGATTCGTGTCCTCACGCCCCTCCTTCTTAGTGACTCTCGAAGGCTTCATGGTACACCTCAGGCGGTGCTCCGCGTCGACCACTATCGCTCCAGCGAGGGTGAGTCCGGCGCTCAGACGTATGGCGCACTCAGTCTCCCAGCGATTCGAGGAACGCAATCAGATCGACGAGTTGCCGAACCGTCATGGCCCGGGTGATGTCGCCCATTGGCGACGTCAGCCCGTCGACGTCATGCACAAGCTCATCGTCTGGATTGAGGCTGATCTCGTGCGACGGCGACACGATTGCCGTTGCGAGGTACTCGGCACCGCGGGCGGCCAGTGCTGCTCCAAGGTCAGGCCCCGGGCTAGCGGAGACGGGGCGTGGCAATTCCAGGTCGGCTTCGACGCGGTGACATTGCAACGCACTTGAGGGCGACGAACGCCGCCTGGCCGCGTCAACACGCACGCAGCGCTTCGCGGAAGCGGAATCCGCGATTCGGGCCGCGCACCTCGATTCGCGCGACGTTGCCATCCCGGCGATCTCGTCTTCGGGCGTGTCCCCTGGGCGACACCACCGAGGCTCGGAGATCGACCAAGGAAACCGGGGGTAAACCAGCGAAATGAACGCAGAACGTGACGCTAGCCGCGAGCCGCGCGGATACGTCGTCGGAGCCGGTCGAAGCCCGTCACATGGAGGACTCACGCCCGTCTGGCCACGTTGGACACGAGACGGGTCGCGATTCGAAGACCGGACGCTTCGTCAGAGGTAATCAGGCTGCATTGATCGCGGGAGCCCACAGTCGCCGGTTTTGGCTGGAGCAGCGGGACGCGCGTCGAGAGTTGGAGGTTGAGATTCTCGCAGACTCGGCATTCACGCCGGACGACGCGCCACGCGCGCTGCGAATCGCGGTTGAGGGGCTGGCGCAGGCCACGCTCGTGGGTGCTTCCGCCATCAACTGTTACTCAGGCGGCCAGAAGCTCGTCCCCGACCGGGGCGGTCGGCAATTGGGCCGGCACGGCGCACGTGATCGCGCCGATGCTGACTATTACGAATTAAGGATGGCGTATCTCGCCGTGGGTCGTCCGATGGTCAGGAGGACAAGGGGGTCCAGCTCGTCTACAAGACCCGCGCCTGGCGCATCACCACTTCGCACTTCTGGCGGATTTCGGTGGCAACCTGGAATGGATCCCCCTCCACAAACTCCGACCGGAACAGCTCGACCGAAAGCGCCCCGGCGTACTGTTTCTCGGCCAGCTTCTGGATAATGCGGACCACCGGCGCGATGCCGTCGCCGGGAATCAGCCGTGAGTCGTTATCGATCAACTCGCGAGGCGTGTCGAGCAGAAGCCTACAATAGGCCGATGACGGCCGCCACCCTCCCGCTTCAGCTGCTTCTCCTCACCGTGTCCGGCTGGGTCAATCGGCATCAGCAGGATGTCATCGCCTACCTCGTCGAGGAAAATCGGGTGCTCAAGGAGCAGCTGCAGGGCCGGACGCTCCGGCTGACGGACCACCAACGTCGTCGCCTGGCGGCGAAGGCCAAGCGCCTCGGCCGGCGGGCGCTCGACGCCGTCGCGACGCTCGTCACACCGGACACGCTGATGCGATGGCATCGTCGGCTGATCGCCTGGAAGTGGACCTACGCACACACGCGGGTCGGTCGGCCCGGTTTGAGACGGGCGATCGCTGCCCTCATCGTCCGGATGGCTCAGGAGAACGAGCGCTGGGGCTACTGCCGCATTCAAGGTGAACTGAAGAAGCTCGGGCATCGCGTGGCGGCGAGCACGATCGGTAAGGTGCTGAAGGCCCACGGCATCCGGCCGGCGCCGGAGCGGCCGACCTCGTGGCGGACGTTCTTGCGGGCGCATTGGGGCGAGGTGGCCGGCATGGACTTCTTCACGACGGAAGTGTGGACGCCGCGCGGGCTTACGACGTACTACGTCCTGTTTCTTATCGACCTGCAGACCCGGCGTGCTCACGTAGCGGGCATCACGACGACACCCGACGCGGTCTTCATGGCGCAGATCGCCAGGAACCTGACCGACCCGGTAGACGGCTTCCTCCGCGGGCACCGGTTTGTCATCTGCGACCGCGACGCCAAGTTTGCCCCACAGTTCCGGTCCATCCTGCAGGTCGCCGGCATCGAGGTGATCCGGACACCCCGGCAGGCCCCGAACTGCAACGCGTACGCGGAGCGGTTTGTGCTGTCGATCAAGTCCGAGTGTCTGAACCGGATGCTGCTTTTCGGCGAAGCGTCGTTGCGCCGGGCCGTTCGAGAATATTTACACCACTATCAGACGGAGCGGCCGCACCAGGGGCTCGAGAATGAGACGCTCGACGTCACGCCCCGGGTGACGAACGGGACGATCCGGTGCACGGAGCGGCTCGGTGGCCTCCTCAAGCACTACGGCCGGGCGGCGTGACGATGGGCGTGCTCAGTCGGTCGGCCGTCGTCATCACCCCGCGGCAACCCTACCTCGACTGGGCCAAGCAGGATGACACCACGGGTGTCGCGGAGCGCGGCTTTGAGACACTGCGCCGTGAGCCTCACGTGTATCTCGTGCGGGAGCATGAGGACGCCGAGTCGGGCGACGCGGTCTTAGAGGACTACTGGCCGTCGCTGTTCGAGGCCATGCTGGCCGGGTGGCTGACCGACGAGCGGCAGTGGCGGAAGCATCGAACCCGCACCATGTTTCAGGAGTGGTTCGACGTTCAGATGTGTCCGGTGGTCGAGGATCTGCATCTCGATGGTGAACTGATCGAACTCGTGTAGCTGAGATCACCTGGGGGTAACTCCAGATCCGTTGCGGGCCAATAATCGGATAGGACGAGATCTGCTGGTACTCGCCTTGAAGACGTTCGAGTAGGCCAGCGGTCTGGTCTGTGCTGGCGTCGTCGACGAAGAGAAGGTGTCGGGAGGCGCGTGCGCAGACCCATTCGACGAAGGCCTTTGCGTCGAGACGTGCCTCCTCGTTGAAGCAGGGAACGACTAGCGTGAGCGACAGGTTGGGCATGGCGCGTCATCCGCCCGCGAGACTGTACCGAAAGGGCGCGGGATCTGTGTCTGACCTCAACATTATCTCATTGGCTCCCGAGGGCCGCGGTTGAAGACCGAGACCGCGCGACTGCCGTCACAAGTACACTAGGTGGTAGGGTGACTCGCAGAACGTGCCTTCTCTTGTCGGCGTGCATTGGGCTGGCCGTCGCCTCTGCGGCCATTGCATCTCAGGACGACGACACCAACGCGGAAGGGCTAGGTCCCCTTCCTCTCTATGAGGAGTTGCGCTCGGGCCGTGTCGAACCAGCGGGCCACATCCGTAACGGGCAGATCGAAATCGACCGCTTCGCGTTCGACCTGTCCGCCGGAGATCTCTACCTCCTCACGCTAGACGATGATCGTCCGGCCGTCGCCGTCTTCCTCGGCGACGGCGTGATGCGGGCCTACCCGCCTGACGGCATCGAGCACCATCAGCTCGAAAGATTCATCGACAACGAAGACTTCGTCGAGGAGTCGTTCGACCGACTCGTTCTGTGGTTCGCCGATGACACAGGAGATCGGCTGCGGGCGCTTGCCGACGATGTTCCGGGTCGCGATGTCGACGACGCCAACGATCTGCTTGAAGACCGGCGCGCGAACCTGCTCGAGGAGCAGCTCGCGAATCCGGACAGCCGCCTGCTAGTCGATCTGCTAGAAGGCGGGGCGTCACCGATCGACCGTCCCTTCCTGTACGTCCTGGTCGACACCGACGACGAGGGCTGGCTGACGCTCGAGCAGGAGCCCCACAAACCGGAGGAGCTGCGCCTGTTTCGATACGACGAGCGGCGCGATCGCGTCGACGTGTGGATGGAGTTTCATGCGCTCTGGGATCTCGATGCGGCGGACCGGAATTCGGCGTTCGCCGGGTTCCCTCGCGACCCTGAGACCGAAGGCAAGATCGAGGAGAACGACGACGACGACGACGATTGGAGCGCCCGAGACCTTGGACTGGACCTCAGGCCCGCCACGCCCGGTCGAGAAGACTGGGCAGCCCGGGTGCAGGTCCCTAGGACCGACGTCGACCTGGCGCTCGAGGCGAGCGGCGATGTCCAGGGGCGGGCGGCGCTCCTCATCGAGGCCCGACAGCCCCTTGCTGCGCTTCGTCTTCAGTTGTCACGATTCGTCGAAGTGACGGACGTCCGGTGGCGGCCGACCGTCCCGAACGATGTCAATCTCAATGACGTGCGCACCGTGCCGCTCTTGGGCGGATTCTCGGACGCCCCGGACGAACCGGTCGAGTTGACAGGCGATCAGTTGCACTACGTAAAGGCGCGCCACCCTCGACGGCTGGAAGACGACCTGTACGAGCCGCAGGTCACCATTGTGCTGCCGGAGACGGTCCCGGCTGGTACGCGTTTCATCGTCGAGCTCGCCTATGAAGGACCGCTTGTCCAGAATCTTCGGTCCGACAGCCGCTACATGCTGAAGGACACGATCGACTGGATGCCGAATCATTCCGACAACCGCCGAAGCCGCCTCGGTCTCACGTTTCGGCTACCCGATCGATTCGAGATCGCAAGCGGCACGACGTTGCTCGAGGAGCGTGTCAGCGAGGACACGCGTGTCATGCGATGGGTGTGCGACACGCCAGTACGAAGCATGTCCTTCAACTTCGGCCAGTTCAGCGCAACCGACATCGACGCTGCCGATCTCCCGGACGTCTTTGTCTACCAAGACGATAATCGCCGGGGATTCGCCGCCGGCAGCCGCGAGCGGGCCGTCAACGATCTCATTGGCACGCTTCGACTGTTTCAGGACTACTTCGGCCCGTACCCGTTTAGCTCGCTCCGCCTGACCGAAGCGCCGTGGAACATGGGCCAGGCGTTTCCTGGCCTGGTTCTCCTCTCGACTCGTGCTTTTGGAGAGCTGCATACGGGCGAAGCCGAGTTCTTGCGTGCTCACGAAATCGCGCACCAATGGTGGGGAGCCGAAGTGGACTGGGACAGCTACCGGGATCAGTGGATCTCCGAGGGATTCGCTCAGTACGCCGCTGCTGTGTACGCCCAGAACGGCATCGGCAAGGAAGACGAGTACCTCAGGATGCTGGAGTCATGGCGCCTCAACGTTCTGGCCGAAGTCAACGTCGGACAGGGTCTGGGACTGAGGTACGGCTTCAGGCCGGAACAGATCCGACGAAGCGATGGTCATGAAGCCGGACCAGTCGTGGTCGGGTATCGCCTGAGTAGCGTTGAGTCTCCACTCGATTACTACATCGTCGCCTACGAAAAGGGTGCGTTCATCCTACACATGCTGCGTATGATGCTGACCGACTTTTCGTCGGGAGACGATGCGGAGTACCGCAGCCTCATGCGCGCGTTCGTCTCCGGACATCGTGACGTCCCTGCGACAACCGAGGCGTTCGAACAGACCGTCTCAGCCACGTTTAGTGAACCGATGAACTGGTTCTTCGACCAGTGGGTGTACGGCACCGACGTACCCACGTACCGACCTAAACTCGACGTCAGTCGGGTGGCCGACCAGCGCGATCCCTTCCTTCTGCACGGGACCATTTCGCAGGAAGATGTCCCCAACGGCTTTCGCATGCCCGTGCCGATTCGCATCCACTTCGACGACCGGCCGCCGGAGACTCACCGCGTCTGGGTAGACGCGCCATCGGTGGACGTCGCGATCTCTCTCCCAGCGAAACCGTCCGACATCGAGTTCAACTTCCACCATGGGGTGCTTGCCCGCGTCAAGTAGCACGACGGATGAAGAACAGTGCGACCGTCTTGACATCCAGAACGTCGACGTCCGACAATCGCAGCGCACACGCAAACGGGTATTTCGAATCCGTCGAACGCCTTGTTCCTTTTACGTAGCCAGCAGCTGATGCTCGACCCTGCCGCCGTACGGTCCTACATCGACAAGCATCGCGTGCGCCGGCAGAGCAACAAGGTCTTGCACGGCCATCCGTCGCCGGTCTTCTGGCAAGACACCCAGATCTCCATTCCCGAGGTCATGAAGAATCGCGCCGAAAGCGCGACGACGATGACCAAGCGCCTGAATCTCTATGTCGGCACACCGTACTGTCTCCCCACCGAGCCCGACCGGTGCGGCTTCTGTCTCTTCCCGAGTGAGGTGTATCGGGAAAGCCGTCAGCTCGACACCTATCTCGAATACTTGAAGCAGGAAGGCGAGATGTTTCGCCCGTACCTGGGGAACGTCGAGCTCGCGAGCGTGTACCTGGGCGGCGGAACGTCAAACCTGTACAAGCCGGAGCAGTACGCAGTACTGATGGATATCATCCGAGGGGTCTTCGAGGTGCCGCCCGACATCGAGGTCACGCTCGAGGGTATTCCCCAGACCTTTAGTCTCGAAAAGCTGAGCGCCATGAAAGCGTGCGGAATCAACCGCATCAGCATGGGTGTGCAGCAGCTCGACGACGAGCTCATCAAAGCGAGCGGTCGAAAGCAAAAGGCTGAGCAAGTTTACCACGCAATCGAGTGGTGTCGACAGCTAAACCTGCCGCTGAGCCTTGATCTTATCTTTGGATGGCCGAACCAAACGGTCGACCACATGCTGCGTGATCTCGAGGCTGTCGCGGAGGCAGGCGTCGACCACATCACTAGCTACGAGCTGAACGTTGCCGGGCGCACCGACTTCTCGAGGCACCGTCGAGCTGAGCTGCCCTCGACGGTCGAGAACCTCGAGATGTATCGGGCCGGGAAGCAGTTCCTGGAGTCACGCGGCTTTCAACAGGTCACCCCGTACGATTTCGAGCGCCGCGCCGAAGACCGGTCGAGCAGCTACGTCTACGAGGAGCTCTTTCGCCGTCCGTTTCGGCACGATCACGACGCGCGGCTGGGTTTCGACGCCTGGGGCTGGGGGTTTGCGGGCATTTCATTCTTCTTCGGCACACCAGCGTCACCCGGGTGGGCGTATATCAATCAGGTTCACGTCGACGACTACTTCCGTGATATCGACAATGGGCAGTTTCCGGTGATGCGCGGGTTTCATTATTCGGAAACGGACCTGCGCATCCACCTCCTGTTCCAAGAGCTGCAGGGCCTTTCGATTGATCGGGCTAACCATCAAGCGCTGTTCGGTCGAGATGTCGTGCCAGACTTCAGCACTATTTGGCAGACACTCGAACAGCTGGGGTGGGTCCAGATCGATGCGGAGCGCGTCTCACTTCAGGGTGACGGCGTGTTCTATCTACCGCTCATCCAGAACCTGCTGGCCGCTGAACGCTCGGAGGAGATGCGGCGCCATCGCTCCGACACGTTGTCGTACGCATCGGTCGATCGCGCGATCGCAGCCAAGTCTGACGTGTCCCCTGCACAAGCAGTCTAAACGACTTCGTTGCAACGACCTAGGCATCAGCACTCGCGTCGTCGAGGCCGGCGCGCCGAAGTGTCCGCTGCGCTGCGAGCACAACCGGTCGCTCGATCAGCTTCCCGTCAACCAGCAAGACCCCTCCTTCATTCGCCTCGTACGTCGCGACGACCTTCCTCGCCCACGCCACCTCGTCATCGGTAGGTGTGTACGCTGCTTGAATCACGGCGACCTGCGTCGGGTGGATGGCCGCCTTGCCGACAAACCCCAGTTGTCGAGCCCGGTGGCTCTCCTCGGCAAGCGCGTCCACGGCCGGTACATCCATGAATGGCGAGTCCAGCGCGGTCACGCCGGACAGTGCCGAGGCCAGCACGACCCGGGAGCGGGCATACAAGAGGGCGTCCCACTCGACGGCGCACCCAACATCGGC
The DNA here is from genome assembly GCA_965216615.1 of Vicinamibacterales bacterium. GTDB lineage: Bacteria > Acidobacteriota > Vicinamibacteria > Vicinamibacterales > UBA8438 > CAUZIB01. Next base: position 61,050 of record CBDCGH010000018.1, read on the forward strand.
CGACAGGTCGATCGCGCCAAAGAACAACACCACCACGTTCAGGGACGCCACCCCGATCTCGTGTGCCGCGGCGATACCGCGTGCGGTCTCGAGCTGAATGATCAGCGGGAACGGCGGGTCCGCGCTGGCGAGCGCGGCATCGATGGCGACGACGTCGTCGGGGCCGGCCACTTTGGGCACCATGATTGCGTCCGGTCGAATGCCACTCCGAACAATGGCGTCCAGATCCCGCTGCCCAAGCTCCTGCGTCGGATCGTTGATGCGAAGGCTGACTTCGGCGTCGCACGGCGGTTGGTTGGCGAAGAGCGCCAAGGCCGCCTCACGCGCCTCATCCTTGGCAGTGAAGCTGACACCATCTTCGAGGTCGATGCACACGGCGTCCGTACCGGTTGCGAGCGCCTTTGGAAAGCGGTCGGGACGCACGGCGGGCACGAACAAGAGACTGCGCCGATTGCGGAACCTGCGGCCGAGACTAGTTCCCATAGAACTGGGCAATGTCCTGGAGCCGACCCTGAATGTCGTCTTCTGAAAACCAGCGGCCGCGAAGCATGACGCCGGCTCGTCGGGCGACGTTTCCGATGTCGTCGAGCGGATTCTCGGTCAGCAGAATCAAGTCCGCGCGCCTCCCGACGGCAACCGTGCCGAACTCGTCCGTCGCATCGAAGTACTCGGCGGGCCTTCGCGTCCCTATTTCGAGCACGTCGTAGGGCGTCATCCCCGCGTCGATGTAGACCGCCATCTCGCGATGCACCGAGAACCCCGGAACGCTGAAGATCTGTGGGGAGTCAGTTCCGAGCGCAATCTTTGCGCCACCGCGGTACAGCGCCCCGAGCACGCGACGTCGCAGGCCGGCGACCTGACGATTGGACGCTGCGTCGGTCCCGCGTCGCCGACCGTCGACGGCTTGGCGCCACCGCTCGAGGGTCTCTGGAGGCATATAGACGACCTCGGGACGTTCCGACTCCACGTCGGCAGCACTCCGGTCACCATAGAACGCCGTCTCCCACAAGACCATCGTAGGCACGATCCAGGTGCCGGCATCGACGGTCGCGCGGACCAGATCCGGCATGAGCGTCTCGTCGATCCGATCCATCAGTGCCCCGACGCCGTCGAGACCGGGCGCTTCGTCAGGTTGCTGGTCAGCCGGAACGAGCCCCTGCAGATAGTTGTCCAGGTGGTCGACCGATGCCTGGCCCGACGCCAGGGCGTGTCTGATCCCCACCTCGTCGGAAACGTGTCCGGCAAACGGAAGATCGACCTCCGCAGACGTCCTGGCCAGGGCGTCGAATACGTCGACCGTCAGGCCCTCTGTCAGTTTGACCAGGTCGTAGCCCGCGACCTTGTACTCGCGCACCCGCTGTTCGGCCTTCTCTGGCGCGTCAATACTCGCTCCGCTCATCGGAACGCTCGCCAGGTACAGTGACGGCCCCACGACGAGCCCGCGGTCGATCTGATCTCGAAGGCCAAACTGAGAAGCGTCACCCTGCATACCACGAACGGTGGTGACGCCGTTCGCGATGTACAGGAACAGCAGGTTCGCGATGTCCATGTCGGACATTCTTGGTCCCGGGAGATGCGCGTGCATCTCGGTCAAACCGGGCATGAGATAGCCGCCGTCAGCCTCGATGACCTGGACCCCATCCTCGGGGCCGATCTCGTCGGAGCTCCCGATCGCGGCGATGCGACCATCGTCAATGATGACGGTCTGCTCCTCCAGCACCTGCTCCCGGTCCATGGGCAGGACAGTGACATCGACGAACGCGATGTCACCGTTGACCAGCATGTCGGGCCCACCGCACGCGAGGGTGATCACCGTGCACCCGACCACCCCGATTGACCGCGTCACGCGACCTCGTGTCATCGGAGAAATGCCTACGTATCGGACACGCGCGGCACGACCTGAGCTCGCTCGGGTACGTGGCCACGACGAAACACCATGAACGTGCGCTTGAACTCGATGACGACAGTTCCGTCCTGATTGAAACCAATCGTCTTCACCGACACGATCCCAACGTTGGGGCGAGACTTCGATTCGCGGGTCGAGAGCACTTCACTCTGCGAGTAGATCGTGTCGCCCTCGAACACCGGATTTGGCAACCGCACGTCGTCCCAGCCAAGGTTGGCCATGACGTTCAAACTCAGGTCGATGACCGACTGTCCGGTCACCAGCGCGAGCGTGAAGGTCGAGTCGACGAGAGGCTTCCCAAATTCGGTCTTCGCCGCATAGGCGCGATCGAAATGAATCGGGTTGCTGTTCTGTGTCAGCAGCGTGAACCAGATGTTGTCGGTGTCGATGACCGTGCGACCTAGCGGATGCCGATACACATCGCCGACTTCGAAGTCCTCGTAGACGCGACCGGTCCACCCTTCCTTGATTGCCACGTGCCTCCCTCTCTCACACGATCCCGGCCGAGCGCCAAGCGCTGACGGTCGGCGGATCGTAGCCTAGTTCAGTCAGAATCGCATCCGTGTTGGCGCCGACCGCTGGAATCGGATCCATGCGTGGCTCGACGCCATCCGGCGTCCCCGGCGGGAGCAGCGCGCGCAGGGCTCCAACCGGGGAGTCCACGTCCCGCCAACGCTGGCGTGCTTTTAGCTGCGGATGCTCCGCGAACTGCGCCACGTCGTTCAGATGGGCATGGGCTATCGACGCGGACTCGAGGCGATCGATCACCTCGGACGCCACGAGCCCTGCGAATACCCCGTCAATCGCCGAGTGCAGGTCAGGCAAATTGTCCACCCGTGCCGAGTTCGACGCGAACCTGGGGTCGCTCGAAAGCTCCGGACGCTCGAGTACCTGCTCGCAGAATATCGCCCATTCGCGTTCGTTCTGGATTCCCAGATAGACCTCGTCGCCACCTTGGGTCTCGAACGGACCATACGGCGCGACGGCGGCGTGACGCGTCCCTGTTCTCGGCAAGTCACGACCACCGTACGTCGTGTAGTACATCGGGTAGCCCATCCATTCACCGAGCGCCTCCAGCATGGAGAGATCGATAGTGGCGCCAGCACCCGACTTGCCGCGGGAGACCAACGCCGAGAGTATCGAGGTCAGGCCGTACATCCCCGCCGCGATGTCGGCGACAGAAATCGCCGCCTTCGCTGGTGCGTCCTCGGAACCGTTGATAGAAATAAGACCTGACTCTGCCTGAACGAGAAGGTCGTACGCCTTCTTGTCGCGATAGGGCCCGGATGCGCCATAGCCCGAAATACTGCAAACGATTAGAGCGGGATTCTGATCACGGAGGGTCTTCGCTCCGAAGCCCAGCCGATCGGTGGCGCCGGGAGCGAGGTTCTGCACGAATACATCGGCCCGATCCAGCAAGCGGGCCAACACCTCGCGGGCTTCGGGCCGCTTGAGGTCGAGCGTGAGCGATTCCTTGGAGCGGTTCAGCCACACGAAGTGACTCGCCATCCCGTGCACGGTCTCGTCGTAGTGCCGAGCAAAATCGCCGACGCCGGGCCGCTCGATCTTGATGACCCGAGCGCCCATGTCCGCAAGGTGGCGAGTCGTAAATGGCGCTGCCACCGCCTGCTCGAGCGCGATCACCGTCATGCCGTCGAGTGGCAACATCAGAACGATCGGGGCAAACCGAGAACGTGCTCAGCGATGTACGACAGGATGAGATTCGTCGATACGGGCGCGACCTGGTAGAGTCGGGTCTCGCGGAACTTTCGCTCCACGTCGTAGTCCTCCGCGAACCCGAACCCACCGAACGTCTGCACCGCGACGTTGGCCGCCTCCCACGATGCATCAGCTGCTAGGAGCTTGGCCATGTTCGCTTCACCGCCGCACGGCCGACCCGCATCAAAAAGCTCGGCGGCCCGGAACCGCATGAGATCGGCAGCCTCGATGTTGACGTGTGCGCGCGCAATAGGAAACTGGACACCTTGGTTCTTGGCAATCGGACGATTGAAGACCACGCGGTCCTTGCCGTAGGTACACGACCGGTCGATGAACCATCGACCGTCCCCGACGCACTCCGCGGCGATGAGGATCCGTTCGGCGTTCAACCCGTCGATCAAGTAGCGGAAACCACGCCCCTCCTCTCCGACGAGGCTTTCGACCGGAACCTCGAGATCGTCCAAGAACATCTCGGTGGTCGCGTGGTTCATCATCGTTCGCAGCGGGCGAATGGTCAGGCCATTTCCAACGGCGCTCTTGATATCGATGAGAAAGACGGACAACCCGTCTGTCTTCTTCGCGACATCCGCCAGCGGCGTCGTGCGTGCCACCAGCAGCATCAGGTCAGAGTGCTCGGCCCGTGAGATAAAGACCTTCTGTCCGTTGATGACATAGCGGTCGCTTCGCCGCACCGCCATCGTCTTGAGCTGCGTCGTGTCGGTCCCCGTGGTGGGTTCCGTGACGCCGAATGCCTGCAGCCTCAGCTCGCCGCTGGCGATCCGGGGCAGATAGGCCTGCTTCTGCTCGTCTGACCCGTGTCGAAGCAACGTGCCCATGATGTACATCTGGGCATGACACGCACCAGCGTTTCCACCGGCCCGATTGATCTCCTCGAGAATGATGGACGCCTCGGTCACGCCGAGCCCGGAGCCGCCGTACTCCTCTGGGATCAGCGCGGCCAGGTAGCCCGCCTCGGTCAAGGTCCGGACGAATTCATCGGGGTATGCGAGCGCTGCGTCGAGCTCTCGCCAATAGGTATCCGGGAAGCGCCGACAGAGATCACCGACAGCCTGTCGGAGATCGTGATGAAACTCTGGGGCCGAGACGGTCACGTATTCCTTCCGAAGGGCGCCCCTGCACGTGGTGGGTCACCGTGTAGACTCTAGAGATTGTACCAATGATCCACTAGCCGCTGTGTTGACCGAACGAATCCGGACGATCACGCTCGCGGACGGCACCGCCGGAGCCATCGTCAAGCCGCCGCTCAAGTGGGCGGGCGGCAAGCGGTGGCAGATTCCTCACCTGGAGCCTCTGTGGGCGTCGCACCGCCATCGACGTCTCGTGGAACCATTCTGCGGAGGACTGGCGGTCACGCTCGGTCTCGGCCCAGAGCGGGCGTTGCTCAACGATCTCAACCCGCACCTGATCCACTTCTATCGGCGCGTGCAAGAGGGTCTGACGATCACGATTCCCTTGGAGAACGACGCCGAGGCGTTCTACGGCCATCGTCATCGCTTCAACGCACTACTGGACGCCGGTCGCGAGTCGAGCACGGAGGCCGCATCGCTCTTTTACTATCTGAACCGAACCGGCTACAACGGACTGTGCCGATTCAATCGACGTGGCCGGTTCAACGTGCCGTTTGGTCGCCACGCGACCATCAACTACGTTCGAGACTTCTCGGCCTACCGGCGCGTGCTCTCGAATTGGTCGTTTACCAGCACTGACGTCGAGCGCGTCGCCATTCTGGACGACGATTTCATCTACGCCGATCCGCCGTACGACGTGCCCTTCACCCACTATGCGAGCGGCGGATTCGATTGGGCCGCGCAGGTCAGAACGGCCGAGTGGCTGGCGCGCCACCCGGGACCGGTCGTGCTGACCAACCAGGCGACCGACCGAATCGTCGAGCTCTACGATGGCCTCGGATTCTCACTCTCCTTTCTCGAAGCCCCGCGGACGATCAGCTGTACCGGCGAGCGACGACCCGCCCGCGAAGTACTCGCAACCCGGCACTTCTGATGAGTGGCACACGGGTGCTCCTCGGTTCGGACAACCTGCTTGCGTCAGGTCAGCTTTCGGGGCGCCGGGTCGGACTCGTCTGCAATACCGCCTCTGTGAACGCCGACTTCCAGCACACACTCGATCAAGTGGCGGCCTCGGGGGCAACGCTGGCGGCGATCTTCGGCCCCCAACATGGCTTCGACGCGGGCGTCCAGGACAACATGATAGAGACGCCGCATGGGCGCCACCTCAAGTACGGCGTCCCGGTGTACTCGCTCTACAGCGATACCCGCGAGCCCACGACCGAGATGCTGGCCGACCTCGAGCTCCTGGTGATCGACCTTCAAGACGTCGGAACGCGCGTCTACACCTACGTCTATACGATGGCCAACTGCCTTCGCGCCGCGCAGAAACAGGGCCTTCCCGTCGTCGTGTGTGACCGACCCAATCCGATTGCGGGCGTCGCTGTGGAGGGCCCCGTCCTGCGGAAGGGCTTCGAATCATTCGTGGGCCAGTTCCCCATTCCGCTGCGCCACGGGATGACCGTCGGAGAGCTGGCTCGCCTGTTCAACACGCACTTTGGGATCGGCGCGGACCTGGACATCGCGCCTATGACCGGCTGGTCGCGCTCCATGTTCTTCGACGACACCAACTTGCCGTGGATCATGCCATCGCCAAATCTTCCAACACTGGACAGCGCCATCGTCTACCCCGGCTCGGTTCTGTTCGAGGGCACGACGCTTTCCGAGGGCCGGGGCACGGCGCGCCCCTTCGAGCTGATCGGAGCCCCCGGGCTCGACGCCGCCGTCCTGACCCAGACCCTGGCCGATCTGGAACTGCCGGGCGTCGTCTTTCGTCCGGTCCACTTCGAGCCAACCTTTCAGAAGCACGCGGGGCACACATGCGGCGGCTGTCAGCTTCACGTTGTTGAGCGCGACGTGTTCGAGCCGATCGTGGCTGCCGTCGCGATCATGCAGGCGACCCACGCGCTTGCGCCGCGCGCGTTTGGATGGCGTCAGCCGCCCTACGAGTACGAAACGGAGAAGCTCCCCATCGACATTCTTTGGGGTTCCGATACGCTGCGGGACCAGGTAGCGACAGACCACTCACCGGCCGCGATGGCCGCAGCCTGGAAAAGCGACCTGACCGAGTTCGCGCCGATCCGGCAGCGCTACCTCATCTACGATTGAGCGCGTAGTCCACGAGACGACGATGTCGCGACGGCGCGGGCTTCTATTCGACGGAACGACCGAGGTAACGGCGGCGCCGACTCAGGCCATGGCCGCCTTCTTCGACCCGGAGGCACTCGCAATCTGGTGGAACGCCGCCGGGTCGGTGACCACGCCGCGTCCGCTCGGCATCTATGCCATCGAGTGGGACCCGACGCGTCTCAGCGACGACGTGCTCGGCCCGCTCGGAGGTGCCTTTTATGGCACCGTGATGGAGTTCCATCATGGCCGAGCGTTCTTGGTCGCGAACGCGTACTGGCTCCCGCCCCACAGTGAGGCCATGGGGCCAATGGCGCTCGAGGTCAGCTGTCATGTCGTCGGCCCCTGTACCGAGGTCCGTGTTCGCCAAACGTCGTCGGGCGTTGGCGAGCGCTGGAGCCGATACGGCGAGCTGGTGACGGCCGGCTGGACCGAGTCGCTTCAAGCCTTGAAGGTGTACCTGGAGCAGGGCGCCGAGCCCCGGCTTCCCGCCCGCGGCATCGACCCGATGTCCCGGTGATGCGCGTCGTCATCATCGGGGGAGGCGTCATCGGGTCGAGCATTGCCCTTCACATCGGATCCCGCGATTCGGCAGCCGAGGTAATCGTGATCGAACGGGACCCGACGTACCGCCGCGCCTCATCGCAGCTCGCCATGGGCGGCATTCGGCAACAGTTCAGCTCGCGTGCCAACGTGCGCCTCGCGCAGCACAGCATTCGTTTCTACCGGCAGTTCGATACCCGCTTCGGTCGGCTCCAGGCGGCGCGCGCCAACTTTCAGCCGCGTGGATACCTATTCCTCGTCAACGACGACATGTCCGCGCGTTTTGACGCCCGGGTGTCGCTTCAACAGAGCCTGGGTGCCCGTGTGGCTCGTCTCGAGGTCGGACAGATTCGCCGATTGGTTCCGGATCTCGTGCTCGACGATATCCAGTTCGGCGTCTTCGGCCCCCAGGACGGATACGCCGACCCTCGGGCCGTCCTCTCGGGTTTCCGACACGCCGCCGCGGCCACCGGGGCGCGCTTTGTCACCGACGACGTCGTGGGCATCGAGCTGACCGGCGGCGGCGTCCGAGGGATCGCGCTCGGGTCCGGCCAACGCATCGCCACGGATATCGTCGTGTGCGCGGCGGGGGCCTTCTCGGCGGCCGTCGGACGCATGGCCGGTGTGGACGTACCGATTCGGCCCGTGCGCCAGCAGCTGTTTCGATGCACACTTCCAAAGGTCTGGCCGTATCGCTTCCCGGTCGTGGTCGATCCGACCGGCGTGCATTGGCGCCATCAGGACCCCAAAACACCGGATGAACCCGACCGTATCGTCGTGGCGCGGACGAAGCCAGACGAACCGCCGGGTGAGAACTTCACGTGCGATGATGCCCGGTGGATGCCGGAATTCCGTGAACCGCTAGTCGCGCGGATCCCGGCGCTCCAGAAGATCGAGCTAGAGGAGGGATGGGCGGGGCTCTACGAAATGACCGATGATCACAACCCGCTGATCGGCGAGCACCCGTCCTTGAGCGGGTTTTTTGTTGCCGCCGGATTCAGCGGGCATGGGCTGATGATGGCACCTGCTGTTGGACATGCAGTCTCGGCGCTCCTGGTCGGTGGTCGGGCCGAAGCGATCGACATCAGCCCGTTTGATGTCGCTCGCTTCAGCCGAGGCCAACCGTTTCAGGACGAGGCGATGATCTAGGAGGAGAACGCGTGGATCGCATGACGCCACCCCCCCTCCGACCGATCTCAGAGCTCGCCGCCAGGTTGCGGCAGGGTCAAACCACAGCCGCGGCTCTGCTCGAGGAATGCCTCGACCGCATCGCGACGCACGACCCTCAGCTCAACGCATTCATCACCGTCCTGACGGAATCGGCACGGGCCCGTGCGGCTGCGGCCGACCGCGAGCTTGCTCGAGGCCACGACCTCGGTGCGCTTCATGGGATTCCGGTCTCGGTGAAGGACCTCATCGATCTGAACGGCGTGCCGACCACGGCCGCCTCGCGGGTCCGATCGGGCCACCGGGCTCACGCGGACGCGCCGGTTCTCGCTCAGCTGCGGGCGCGCGGCGCCGTGTTCGTGGGGAAATGCAATCTTCACGAGTTTGCGTTTGGTACGACTGGCGAGGACTCCGCCTTTGGCCCCACGTGCAATCCGCATGCGCCCGGTCGCATTCCCGGTGGATCGAGCAGCGGATCGGCCGTCTCCGTTGCCACCGGCATGGCGGCGTTCTCGGTGGGAACAGATACCGGAGGCTCGATCCGGATTCCGGCCGCCGCGTGCGGCGTGGTCGGTCTCAAACCAACGTTTGGCGAGCTGAGCTGCCTGGGCGTCGTCCCGCTTGGAGCAACCCTCGACCACGTCGGCCCGATCGGACCCACCGTCGGCGACGTTGAGATCGGGTATCGAGCCATGGCTGGGAGCCGGCTCGACATGCCAAGCGCATCAACACCGAACGCCCCTGCACGGCTGCGCCTGGGCCTCCTGCGCGACTATTTCCTGGACGTGATGGATGACCAGGTCAGAGTGGCGTTCGAGAACACGGTTGATCGTCTGGGCCGAGTCGGCCACGCGATCCACGAAGTGCGGATCCCTCACGCGGAAACGATCGCAGAGGTCTACCGGTACACCGTTCTCTACGAAGCGCTGCAGGTGCACGCGCCGATGCTCGAGGCCCAGCCTCAGGACTACACGGCCGGCGTCCTCAAGCGGCTGCGTGCCGGCTTCGAGGTAACGGCTGACGACTACCACGACGCCCAACGCCGCCGGATCGTGCTCACCCAGGAAGTCGACGCCGCGATCGAGCAGTGCGACGCTCTCATCCTGCCGACGCTGCCGGTCGCGGCGCCACTTTTCGGCACGGCAGACATCACCATCGGGAAGGCGGTGTACGACATTCGTGGGCTCACACTCCGCCTGACGCAGCTATTTGATCTCACCGGACACCCGGCCATCACGCTGCCATGCGGCGAAACCGATGATGGGCTGCCATGCGGAGTGCAGTTGGTCGGTGGCAGCGGAGACACCCCGGAGCTCCTCGGTGCCGCGCTCCGCTGTGAGGACGAGATCAGGAGCTGGTGACCTTCTCGCGCAGCTCGTCGTATCCACGCCCAGTAGGCGTCTCGCGCTCGGTCGGTAGACCGGCATCGACCCAGCCCTCGTTGATGGGCTGGCCGGTCACGCGATCACGTGCTCCGCCATAGCCACCGAGGACATTCGTCACATCCTCATAGCCAGCCGCTAGCAGCACCTGGCCGGCCTGCGCTGAGCGCCCCCCCATTTGGCAGCCGATGAGCAGCTTGGCACCGGGCTCGAAACTGGCGCGGATGACGGCGACAAAATCCGGGTTGGGTTGCATGCTGCCAGACTGCGGGTCGAGGTGCAGAAGGGGCACGTTCCGCGCCCCGGCCGGATGCCCGTTCTCGTACTCGGGAACCGATCGGACATCGACATAGGCGTGGTCGCCTTCGTTTTGAAGTTGGTGCGCGGTCCTCACGTCAACGTTCTTGAGACCCATCGATTGAACCTCCGAAACCCGGAACGGCTTCCATAGTAGCATTGCCGGTCGACCCGTCTGAATTCGCCTTGGCGGTCGAACCCCATCGGCGCATGACATGATCACTCGTTTGTTTCACGCGTGGGAGCGACAACTTGCGGCCGTCACGACCGATCGCGTCGTGCGCGGCTTCGAGTGGGGCGTCGACTGGCTCGAATCGGATGCCACCATGGCGGACAGCCCGGGCGAGGCTGTGGACGCGTGGTCGGCGGGCGTCATGGGCGACACCGATCGGTTCTTTGATACGCCACCGACCGATAACTACCGACTCGATGGCGACGCATTGAGCTTCCCGAGTGCCCTGGTGACGCCACACGCAGACAACAATACGGTCCATGCCAGGTTTCATCCGTCAGCCGATCGACACACCCGATCGGCGGTGGTGGTGCTGCCACAGTGGAACGCCGACCCAGACGGGCACATGGCGCTGTGCCGTTTGCTGGCGCGCGTAGGCGTCAGCGCCCTTCGGCTGAGCCTCCCCTACCACGATCGGCGTATGCCGCCCGAGCTTACCCGAGCCGACTACATCGTCAGTGCCAACGTCGGGCGCACGCTGCAGGTCTGCCGCCAGGCTGTCCTCGATACCCGGCGCGCCGTCCACTGGCTCGACCGCCAGGGGTACGAGCGAATTGGCATCCTCGGGACGAGTCTCGGCTCGTGCCTCGCGATGCTGACGGCAGCCCACGAGCCGCGCGTGACCGCGGCCGCGCTCAACCACATATCACCGTACTTTGCCGACGTGGTCTGGGAGGGGTTGTCGACGACCCATGTTCGGGCGGGGCTCGACGGCGCGGTCGACCTCGATCAGCTACGACGTCTCTGGATGCCGATCAGCCCCGAGCCCTTCATCGAGCGTATGCGCGGCAAGCAGGTGCTGCTGGTCTACGCTCGCTACGATCTGTCGTTCCCACCTCGACTGTCGCGACAGCTGATTGACGCCTTCGAGCACCGAGACATCCCGCACGACGTGTTCGTGCTGCCGTGCGGTCACTACAGCACGGGCATCGCGCCGTTCAGCTGGCTCGACGGGTATGCGCTCGTGCGCTTCCTGCGGCAGCAGCTGCGTTAATGTGACGTCAGTCGACCAGTGAGGGTGGCCCGAGGCCAAGCGGGTCCAGGCGGGAGTCGACTTCGTCTGGTGGCCCCACCACGACCGCGACGAGTCGATCGGGACGCAGGTGGGTGTCCGCGACCCGGGTGACATCCGCAGCGCCAACCGACGCGATACGGTCGACGAACCGAGACGGCTCATCCAGAGGGAGACCATGAAGCGCCAGCGTCGTTCCCGCACGCGCGAGCTGCGTTGCCGTCTCGAAGCCTCCCGGGTATCCACGGGTAAGCGCCGCGCGCGCCGTCTCAAGCTCTGAGGTCGTGACGGGTCGCTCGCCCCGAATGTCGGAGATCTCCCGAAACGCCTCGAGAATCGCGTCCGCGGTGGCTTCGCGCTGGACGCTAGCGCCAAGGGAGAACGGCCCCCGCCCCACACGCGCATCAAAACCGGTTCGAGCCCCGTACGTGTAGCCCTTGTCCTCGCGAAGGTTCAGGTTGACGCGACTGACGAACTGCCCGCCCAGGACCATGTTGAGCACGAGCAGCGCGTGATAATCAGGTGACCGGCGCGCCACGCCAGCATGGCCCAGGCGAATCTCCGACTGGACGGCCTCCGCCCGCTTCACGACCACCAGCCGGTGATTCGGCTGCGTGGGCTCGGGAACCCGACCGGCGGACGCGTCGACAACGGAAGCCGAAGCATCGGACACGCCGTCAAGCGCGGCCTCGACGGCCGAACGCATCTCGTCGTCCGGCGCGGCACCCACCGCCACGATCGTCCAGTTCGACGGCCCATACCAGCGCCGGTGAAACGCCGTGACATCCGCCGGCTCGAGTTCCTGAAGCGTGGAGGGCGTTCCGACGGCCAGGTGGCCGTAGGGATGCGCCGCATAGACCGTTTCGAGAAAGACGCGGTCGGCCTCAGCGGACGGGACGTGCCGCATTTGCGACAAGCGGGTCAGTCGAAGGTCGCGTACGCGACGCACCTCGTCGTGATCAAACCGAGGACGCGCGACCACGTCGAGCAAGAGGGCCGCTGCCTCCTCCATGTGGCGTGGAAGGGTGGTCAGCGATACCGTCGTCGCATCGCTCGACACGGCTATCCCCAGATGGCCGCCGATACGCATCAGCGATTCGTGCAGCTCCACATCGTTCAGATCGCGTGTGCCGTCGTCGAGCAGATCACCCGTGAGTCCCGCAAGACCCGCGCGACCGGGAGGATCGTCGGACGATCCGACGGGAATCAACAGCCGGAAGGTGAGCACCGGTGCCCGATGATGCGCAGCCGTCAGAATCCGGCCCCCCTGGGACGACGTGACCTCATGGAACTCCGGGGGCCGAAAGACTGGCTCGCGGCCGAGTCCGGGAAGGCCGCTGCGATCGACCGCCATCAGGATGCGTCCGCCTGAGTCGAGTCGGGCAGAGCGAGTGAGCGCTGGCCCGTCGGGACGACGCTGAGTGCGACCCGTTTCTCGGCGGTGAGGAACCGCTGTCCGGCGTCCGAGACCGGGGAACGCTCGACATCGAGGTACCGCTTTAGATCGGACGGGAAGTATCCCGGGTCACCAACGTAGACATTGTAGGCATTCAACTGATCGGACCGTCCGCCGAAACCTCCGACTGTCTGGAGCCGATAGGCGAAGTCGACCTCGGCCGTCGTCTGCGCCCGACCGAGTTCGTCCGCGGAGGGCGTGTCATGAATGACCTGCACGAGCTGGTCCGTAATGACCGCGTCGACCTCACGCAATGAGTGTCCCGGCGCCGCCGTCGCCACAATGCTGAAGGTCGACGCAATCTCGCGCGACCCCTGTGCCACCGAAACATCGGTAGCGATCTGCCGATCGTGCACCAGCTCGCGATACAAGCGCGACGACTTCCCGCCGGCAAGAATAGTGGCGAGCAGATCGAGCTCTGCGTCTCCGGGATCGAACAGACGCGGCGTGCGCCAGGCCAGGTAGAGTCGAGGGAGCTCGACCTTGTCCTCGAGCACGAGCCGAACGGGCAGATTCGGCAGAGCGCCGTTGATCTCGACTGGCGGCGGACTGGGACCAGCGGGTATCTCGCCGAAGTAGCGCTCGGCCAGCTCGAACCCCCGCGCGCTGTCGATGTCGCCGGCCAGCGTCAGTGACGCGTTGCCAGGATGGTAGTACGTCCGGAAGAACTCGTGGACATCGTCCAGATCGGCCGCACGCAGGTCTGCGGGATCTCCGATGGTGGTCCAACGATACGGGTGCCCAACCGGAAAGAGCGCCGGCATCAGCGCCATCGGCGCCAAACCGTAAGGGCGGTTCTCATAATTCTGGCGACGTTCGTTGAGCACCACCCGACGTTGCGTGTCGAATCTCTCGTTCGTCAACGCCGGCAAGAGGAAGCCCATGCGGTCGGACTCCATCCATAGAGCGAGGTCGACGGCGTTGGTCGGCACCACTTCCCAGTAGTTGGTTCGATCGGCATTTGTCGAACCGTTCAGCTGACCCCCGGCTGCCTGGAGCGGGTGAAAGAACCCACGGTCGTGGTGCTCGGAACCCTCGAACATCAGGTGCTCGAACAAATGAGCGAATCCCGTGTGTCCGGGACGCTCGTTCTTCGACCCGACGTGATACCAGAGGTTCACCGCCACGATCGGGCACGGGGGGTCGGCGTGGACGATCACGTCGAGCCCGTTGCCCAACGTCTGCATCTCGTAGCCGATGTTCATCGCGACGGGCCGAGCATTGCCGGGCGCAGGTGGCCTGCGCCCGCGCCGCTCGGCGGGAACGCCATTGTAGCCGATGCTGGCGTGCCCCCGGATCTCGTTCGACTAAGATGTAGAGGTTGTCAGGTCCCAAATGCGTCGTGATCGCAACGCTGGTGTCGGCCGTGTCGGTCGCGGTGGCCGCCCAGCCCTCTCTCCGCTTCGCCGCACCAGTCGACTGGGTTCGGGTCGATGGAAACTCCGCCTTCAGAGTCGCGCAGTTCGGCCTCCCGAGAGCGGAGGGAGATCCAGAAGACGCCGAGCTCGTCGTCTACTATTTCGGCGGAGACGGCGGGACCGTCGCAGCCAATCTGGAGCGCTGGACTGACCAGATGGTCCAATCCGATGGCCGTCCGTCCGCGGAGGTTGCCACAACGACCGGATTCGAAGTCTCGAACCTACCGGTCACGGTCCTGGATGTCCCGGGCATCTACGCGGCTGAGGTCCAACCCGGATCGGGTATGCGCTACTTCAAGCGCGGCTTTCACCTGAAGGCCGCGGTTGTCGAATCACCGGAAGGTCCGTACTTCTTCAAGCTCACCGGGCCGGCGCGCACGGTGGCCACCTGGGACTCTCGGTTCACCACCCTCCTTCAAAGCATCACGTTCGAGTAGCCTGGCGAGTCCCCGAGCTACTGGTGGCGCCAGCCGAGCGCGTACTCGGCGATGAGCTTTCGGTGAAGCTCACTCGTCCCTTCGCCAACCTCGAGCGTCTTCGCCTCGAGCAACAGGCGGCCAATCTCGAACTCCTGGGCAAACCCGTAGCCGCCGTGAATCTGGATCGCGTCAAGGGCATTCGCCGTCGCGGCTTCGCTGGCAAGCAGCTTCGCCATCGACGCCTCCATTGAGCACCGCAGATCAGCTTGTTTCATCCGACCAAGACGATAGACGAGGGCACGCGCCGCTTCGGTTCGGCTGATCATGTCCGCGATCTTCTGCTGGATCATCTGAAACCGCCCGATGGGCTGACCAAATGCCTCTCGCTCGGCGGCGTAGGGCAACGCGAGGTCGATGCAGCGTTGAGCCTGTCCGACGCATCGCGCGGCGACCGAGAACCGGCCCAAGTCGAGAGCCGCGCCGAGAATGGGAAACCCACCGCCAGGCGTGCCAAGCACGGCCTCGGGCGGCAGGTGCACATCGTCGAAATGCACCTCCGCCAGGTTGTCGCGCTGCAGCGTGCGCATCGGGATTTCGGTGATGCCGATGCCGGATGTGGTGGCGTCGACGAGAAACACCGTCACCCCAGCATGCTTCAGACTCGGATCAACCGTGGCGGCAACGAGCAGGAGCCCGGCATGTGCGGCATGCGAGATGAAGACCTTGGACCCGGTGAGGCGCCAGCCGCCGTCCGTCGGAACAGCGCGGGTGCGCAACGCCGACAAGTCGGTGCCGCCATCCGGCTCCGTCAGACACGCCGACGTCAGGACCGAACCATCGCAGATCGCGGGTAGCCACCGCTGGCGCTGGTCGTCATCGCCGAAGCGAAGAATAGAACCGGCCACCAGCGAATTCGTCACCGATACGACCGACGCCATGACCCAATCGACCCGCGCCAGCTCCTCGCAGATCAGCCCGTACGTGACGACATCGACTCCGGACCCGCCGTAGGCCTCCGGGACGAGCGGCGTCAGATACCCCTGTGAAATGAGCGTCCGGACACGCTCGATCGGGTAGCGCCCTGCCTGCTCGTGCTCCTCGACGTACGGCAGCAGCTCGCGCTCTGCGAACTCACGGACGGCCGCGCGCACCTGGCGTTGGACATCTGTCAGATCGAAGTCAGCCATTCGTGCGGTGGCGCTCGAGCTCATCGGATTCCTTTGTTCGACCGGGCCCAGTCCAGTCCCCTCGCCAGATCGACGGCCGCGCGGCCGAGCTCATCGACGCGCTCGTGAAGCGCGGCGCCGAGTGCGCCATCGGCATCGAAATCAGCCTTCGTGCAGTAGACGAAGCGCGGGATAATCAGGCTGCGAAAATCCAGCATCAAGCTGTTCGCGAAACCAATCGGCGACATGTAGCTTCGTTCGCCCCCGGCGGCGCACAGGAAGCCAACCGGCTTCTCCTTCCATGCCGCCCCAGTCATCTCCACGACATTCTTGGCGGCGGCGTTCAGGTCGTAGTTGTACACAGGTGAGGCCACCAAAATCGCTGAAGCGGCGGTCAACCTGGCGGACAGCGGCTTGATCGACGGGTGGTCAAAGCTGCCGCCACCATCACATACCGGCAGGTTCCACTCCTTGAGGTCGATCAGGTCGGCTTCGGCACCGATCGTCTGAATCGACGAGGCGGCCGCGAGCGCAAGCCGGTGGGACCGACTCGCGGTGTTCAAGGAACAGCTGACAATTGCAACAACCGGTGGACCGCTCATGGGCCACGAGTATATGTGAAGCTCCGGGAGCGCTCCGGGGCGAGTAGGACCAGCGAATGGGTCGAGAGATCGCGCGCCGAGCCCAAGTACCACACTCAGGCTCGGGACGCGGCGGGCGGCGCGCTCAGAGCGAGCAGCTCATGTCTTCACCACAGCACTGAGGCGACTTGACCTTGCCGTGGCCCTCTGGACACTTCGCGATATCCACCACCCTGGCACCACCGTCGAGCGTCAACGTGTCGTGCACGAGCTCCTTGCCGCACTGACCGCACGTCATGGTTCCGACGCTCATCCCACACTTTCCACACGTATACAGAGCCATCGACGAATTCTCCTTCAGAGTATGAGTACGAGCCGTTGTTCCCTGCCAATCTTGCCACATTCCAGACAGCGTGTCATGAGCCGCCGCCACTGACGTCGCGTTCCCGCGTGGGACTGTGAAGGAAGCAGCGAACCTGGTGTTGTGGGCTCATGTCGACAAGCGCTGGCACCGCCTCGTGACACGATGTCTCGCTGCGATCACAGCGGGCGACGAAATTACACGCCCCCCGGTCGAGCGGCGTCGGAACCGATCCTGGTAGGGTGGGCAGCCGCCCGCGGCGCTCACCGAGTCTTGGCATCGACTCGAGCAACCTCATGGTGTATGGATGGAGTGGCCGCCCGAGAACGGCGTTAGTGGCGCCGTATTCGACGATCCGTCCCAAGTACATGACCGCGACCTCGTCGCAGGCTTCCTCGACGAGCCCGAGGTCGTGGCTGATGAAGAGGACGGCTAGTTGGAATCGACGCTGGAGCTGCCGGAGCAGGCCGACGAGCTGTTGTTGCCCAACCGGATCCAGCGCGGTGGTCGGCTCGTCGGCGATCAGTACTCGGGGGTCCCCGCACAAGGCCAGCGCAATCGCCACACGCTGACTCATCCCGCCGGACAGCTCGTGGACGTACTCGGCCGCGCAACGCGCTGGGTCCGGCAGCCCAACCTCTCTGAGCAGGTCAAGCGCGAGCCGATCCGCGTCGTGGCGGCCGACCGGGCGGTGCGCCCGAATCGCTTCCCGCAGTTGGGACCCGATGGTCCGAACTGGAGACAAGCTACGGGCCGCATCCTGAAAGACGAATCCGATCTGACCGCCGCGGACCCGGCGCATCACCTCGCCCGACGGATCGAGCGGCGCGAGATCGGCGCACGCCCCGTCGCGCTGCGTCAGCGCGATCCGCGCGGCCTGCTGACGGCCCGGATACGGCACGAGCTTGAGAATGGCCAGAGCGGTCATCGTCTTCCCGCAGCCGCTCTCTCCAATCAGACCGAGCGATTCGCCAGGCTTTAAGGTGAGGCTGACGTTGTTGACGGGCCGGAGTCGATCGGGCTGGTCGCGCCCGTGGTGGTCTGCGACGGGAAACGAGACAGACAGCGCATGCACCTCGAGCGCAGCGGGCGCCCCGGAAGCGCGCGACTCGGGGACCACTACTGCCCCGGCGGTGTGTAGGTCATATCGCGCTGGCTGGCGGCGTCGACCTCCTCGGGCGTCAGGAGGACCGTCACCCTGCTGTTCATGGCACCCGACCCGCCGGTTGCGAGCGATGCGGAGGCCGCCGCAACGTTGTCGGGCAGCTCGACAAGCGCGATGGCGTCGGTCGCACCAAAAGCGAAGTACATGGCCTCGAGCCTACCACCGAGACCTTCCATGAGCGATTGTGCGGCTGCCCGGCGTTTTGTTCCGCCGTCCTTGAGGACGCCGGCAATCCCGGCGGGCGTGTATGAGACCTCGAACAGATACTTCGGCATGGCGCCCCTCCTGTCGTCGTGTGCACCGTGATCGATTGAGGCAACGTAGAGCATAACCCGCTAGCCCGCCTGCGAACGCGGCGGCGGCGATGACGCGGAGAAACATCGCGGGTCGGCTATCATCGCGGTGTTCCGTGCCGAAGCCCACCGACCTTTTCACGACACTCACCTTCGATCGCCTAGCCACGGCCTTGTTCTTCATCGTGGTAGCCACGGTGGCCTGCCTGATGCCGATTCAGAGCGACACGTGGTGGCAGCTGCGCGCGGGACAAGAGTTCTGGCAGACCGGCAGCGTGCCGCTGGAGGAGACGTACTCGCATACCGCCAACGGGCGCTTCTGGATGAACCACGAGTGGCTGAGCGAGGCCATCTTCTACGCCGTGTATCGGACGGGCGGATTGCCGCTGCTCATCATGCTTGCGGTGGTCGCAGCCACGGTGAGTGTCGGCATCACGTGGTCGCTCATGCGCGGACCGACGCTCATCCGCTTGGCGCTGGCCGGCCTCACGCTCGGCGTCACGAGCATCGCGTGGACCCCCCGTCCGCACGTGTTCACGCTCTTCCTCGTCGCGGTGACGACGGCCGCGCTCGTCGCCAGGCGACAGTGGTGGCTGCCGGTAGTCTTTCTGGTGTGGGCCAACTTGCACGGCGGTTTCACGCTCGGCGTCGGGCTCCTCGGCGCGTTCTGGCTGGCGGGCCTCAGCTACGGATGGACGACGATCGCTACGCGCAGTGTGCTCGTGATCGCGTGTCTGCTCATGACGCTTGCGACGCCTCTGGGGTTTTCGTTCTGGTACGAGCTTCCGGCGTCGCTGTCGCGCCTTCAGGCGTACGAGGTTCAGGAGTGGCAAGGTCCGGCGCTGACGGACGTGAGCGTCCTGCCGTTCTGGTGCGTGTTGGGAGGACTCGGCTACTTCGTGTACCAGCGGGGGCGGACGCTTCTTGCCGACCCGGCAGATCGGCTGTTGACCATTGCCAGTCTGTTGTTCGTGCCGCTGGCGCTGACCTCCCTACGGAACGTGCCTCCGTTTCTCGTGCTGAGCCTCCCCGTCGTCAGCCGCGCCCTGCGCGCGTCCATGCCACCGGCGGTTCCGAGGTTGTCAACCGCCCAAGCCAGGGTGCACGTGGGCATCTTGGCCTGTGCCGGCGTGATCGCCGTCACGGTGGTCGCCATCGCGTGGACCATTCCCCTGGCGCGCCTCGGTTGGAACCCAGTGTCAGAGGCAGCGACCTCCGCGATTGCTGACTGTGAGGGACCGCTGTACAACAGCTATGACGACGGCGGCTATCTGGTCTGGTTCCTACCGGACCGGAAGGTCTTCCTGGACAGCCGTCAGGACCCATACCCCGTCGAGCTGATCCAGCAGGACATACGCGCGCAGTTCGAGGGACGCTATCGAGAGATGTTCGAACAGCACGGCATCCGGTGCGCGTTCGTTCGGTCAGGCGTCCCGCTCGACCGCCGACTTCAGGCCGACGGCTGGCTGGTGCGATTCCGTGACGAGCGATGGACCGTCTTGGAGGTAACGCCCTAGGCTGCGGCTGGCAGGCTGGCCGCTGAATTCTTGGCACGGCGCCTTTCATGCAGATGGCCGTAGCCATCGACGATCCGCCAAGCTGATGCAGACCGTCTTCGAGCAGCGCCGGATCGCGGCCACGCACCATCGAACCTGCGCGTTGTCGCACTGCTGGAACCCGTCGTTGCTCGTCTTCATGATCCCGCTCTCCGGGTCCGTGAAGGCGACCGCGGGCGTCGTCCGCTGCCCGCTGCTGCGCCTCCAACCGCGACTTCGCCGCCCGGATCGCCGCCAGACGGTCTTCCCGGCGGCGCGTGACGTCCTCGGCCGCGTCGGCCGCGCCAGCCGCCGCCAGCCGGCCATCTCCCCCCGCAGCCGCCGCTCCTCCTTTGCCATCCGCGCCCGGAGCTCATCGCCTTCCGTTGGCTCGCGTTCGCCCGCCCCTTCGTGCCGTCAATCGGCTTCCCGAAGCGCGCCTCCCAACCGAGCCCAAGGAACACCGAAGCCTGTTGAATCATGGCGGGGACGCCGAGGAACAAGAAGCCGCCCACGACGATCGAGGCGAAGTAGAAGAAGGCCATATGTCCGCCGGCCTCACCATTGGCCGTCGCGAGTCGGGCGCGGTCCTGCGCATGGGCCCGGGTCACGACGAGCAGGTACTGAACCGAGTGCGCGACAGAAGCCCACACGATCGCGTCGAACAGCGTGAACGCGGTTAGCCAGAGGGCATTCATCAACACGAGCACCAGCGCCAGCAGCGGCAAGCGCGCGCGCCCGACACATGCGAACGCCACAGGCATGACGAACACGAGCGGCGTGAGCGCGCTCACCAAGAGCCGGAGCCCGTCGCCGAGAAGGGTCCCACTCGCGACGAGCGAATCTGGGGCCAGCCAGAAGACGCCGCTCACACCCATGATCGCAGTCACCGATGTGTCGTCCACATTCAGGAACGCTCGGGTGAACGGCAGGAGGCAAATCCAGAACAGCCACCGCTTCTCCAGCGGGGAAAACCTCAGCCCTGACTGATACCCGTACATGAGCGCCAAGCCATAGGCCTGGGCAGCGTAGTGATACGGAGACCAGGTGAGCATAAGCGCGATCAGCTGACGCCCGATCGCTTCTGGAAAGGCGATGGCGCACAACGTGATGAGCAGTGCAACCAGAGGAAAACCGTACGCGAGAAACCTGTGCCTCGAAGAGGCGCCGGGCTTGGTGTACAGCCGGACGGTCGACGAGGCAAAGTGCGCGAAGTTAAAGAGAAGGAAAATCGCTATTTTGCTGCTGCCGCTAATCGAGACGGTCGATGGATCCAGCCCCTCGAACATCAGCAGCGGAATCGAGAGCCCGCCGCACACGAGGAGCAGGTCAACTGCCGGGTTGAAGAAGGGCCTGCCGAATCGTGGCACGTGCAGTGTTCGGGCAGTGTCGCCTGTCGCTACTTGAACGCTATCTGGAGGTGAGAGCTCACCCGCGTGCTCAAGAGTCGACATCGTCCCCGAAACCGCTTGCCTTACTGGAAAGGAGAAAAACGAAAACGGGTCGCCCGCTGGGGCACGCAGCCCCTGACGAGACGACCCGCTGCGAGATACGTGACCTTACGGGATCGCGTTGACCTGGGAGTTGATGCTGCCGTACACAACGTTCACACCCGATCCCAGGTTGGTGATCATGGTCACGGCCACGAGCGAGATGAAACCCGCAAGCAACGCGTACTCGATCAGATCCTGGCCACTCTCATCTCTTACCAAACTCTTAAAAAGCTTCTTCACCTGACTACCTCCTGCATTCTGAAGCCGGCCCAGCCAGCCTCGTTCTGCATCTCTAGCAGCACGTCCCGTGCCAAGCGCCAGATGCCGGCCAGCAAGTGCGAATATGGGAAAGAGTGACGGTGAACGCCGCGCGGCCGCCCTCAGAAGTCTGGTTTTGAACAGACGACGTTTACGGAAGATACAGAAGACCAACAGCGGTCAGACCAATTGGGTCCACACTTGTCCGCGTTATCACCAGCCAGGGCGGGTAAAGTCATTCAAATATGTAACTGTAAGTCTAGGATCGTGTGCCTGAGAGCGGTCTCACCCCTGAGGTCTCCATGGTAGCCTTACGGCACGCTCAAAAGGAGGTCCGTCGTGAAACGCCCACTCATCGGCCCGTTGGCCGCCGCTATCGTCGCTCTCGCGCTGGTCACCGCGTCCCCGGCCTTTGCCCAGCAGCCGGACAACAGCAATGCCCCAGTCATTTCGGTCGTCTCGGTGCCGGGCTACCTGAAATACTCGTCCGAGATGAATCTCGGAGAAATCTTGGGGGTTGCGGAGAACTCGAAAGGCCATCTCGTCGTGCTGAACCATCCGGGCACCGCCACGTCCGGACCTCTCTACGGCAACGCCACGACCCAGCTCCTCGAGTTCGACGACCGCGGCCATTTCTTACGTGAGATCGGCAAAGGCGTGTACGGACTCGGGTACTCGCACGCCGTCCGATTCGACAGACATGACAACTTGTGGGTCGTCGACAAGGGCACCAATGCAGTGGTGAAGTTCGATCCGGCCGGTTACGTCGTCTTGAACCTCGGCCGGCGTCCGGAAGGCTATGAGCCGCACGAGCACATCAGTCCTGAGGACGCCCGGCCTGCCGACGGCTATTTCAACGGCCCGACCGATATCGGGTGGGACGCCGACGACAACATTTATGTCAGCGACGGCTACTCCAACTCACGGATCGCCAAGTTCAATAAACATGGCGACTGGATCAAGTCCTGGGGAACGTACGGGTCGGAACCTGGCCAGCTTCGGTTGCCCCACAACATGCAGGTCGATCGGGACGGCAACGTGTACGTGGCCGACCGAGGGAACCGGCGCATCCAGGTATTCGATTCAGACGGCAACCTGCTGCGCATCCTCTATCTGAATGCTCCCTACGACAAGACTCGGCACCCTGTCCTGGGCAACCTCAACCCGAATCGCCCCGACAACACGGCCCCGTGGACGCTGTGCATTTCGGACGGGCCGACCCAGTTCTTGTTCGCTGCGGACGAGGAGCCGGGCCGTGTATACAACAAGATGACGCTGGACGGCAAGATCTTGGGGATGTTCGGTGAATCGGGGCGGCGGCTGGGACAGTTCAACTGGGCGCACGGCCTGTCGTGTCGGTCAGAAGACACCATCTACGTCGCCGACCTGAATAACTGGCGGGTGCAGAAGATGTTGCTTTACGCGACCGCAGACTCGTCGTCAGATCAATAGGCGCCTTCGCTAACGCTCCGGCGCGATGCCTATCGCGGCGGTTCGGCCTGGAATGTGATCCCACGGAGCGCGCTGGTCCGGCCGGTCAGATCGACCTCGCCTGGCGGCACGCCGTTCTGCGCTAGGAGGAACGCCAGCACGTCGGCTTTTTCCTCTCGGCTGACGGCCGAGGGCTGTCCAGGCGGCATCGAAACCCTGATCCGCTCGAACAGTTCGCCAACCGACTGTCCGCTCCAGCCCCACATGAACTCGCCACCTACCAAAGCTGGCTCCATCTCCCCGCCCTCCAGACCCTCCCCATGACATTCGGCACAACCGTCACGGTACAGCCCCTCGCCGCGCTGGGCCTGGGCTTCGCTATAGATGCCGTCCCAGATTGAGCGGCCCTGGGCGCTCGGCGTGCGGGCACGTCCGGCGACCGCCAGGGCGACGGGCCGCTTGTCGGGCGTGATCAGATTCGCCGCGCCCAGCTCATCGTCGTCGCCCCACCACCCCCAATTCGAGAGGGTTTCCATTGCTCGCGTGTAGTCCTCGACCGCTTCCATCCGCTCGTCGCCCTGCGCCTCCACGTCGCAACCGGCTGCGACAAGCCCACCAAGGACCAGGCAGCCGGCACCCGCGCTCAGCGTCAACTTCACCATCTCGTTGCTCCTCCTAAACGGTCCACTGACCGGGTTCCTCCCCGAACGAACGGGGCGATTGTCGCACGTGGGCTGGGGTTGGGCCATTTGGACCCCCTTAACAGGTAGTATTCAGGCTGGAAGGGCGTGTATCCTGGGTAACAACCCTGGTACAGGAGGACGTTAGATGACGCGAAGCATCGCTGCAACCGCAATCGGGGTGGTGGGCCTTGCCCTCGTGGCGGGTCTCGGGTCGTCATTGGAGGCTCAAACCCAAGAGCCCGCGGCATCTAATGGGGTCTCGTTTACTGACGACATTCGCCCGATCATGGAGCGGAGCTGCTGGAACTGTCACGGTGAGGCAGCGAAGCTGTCGCAGCTGGACCTGAGCAACCGCGAGACGGCCCTCAAAGGTGGGACACGGGGTCCGGCGATCGTGCCCGGCCATGCTGAGGAAAGCCGGCTCTACCGGATGGTGGCCGGGCTCAGTGAACCGCCGATGCCGATGACCGGCGGCCCGCTGAGCGATACCGAGCTGACAGCGATCCGAACGTGGATCGATGACGGCGCCCACTGGGATGAGGGAGGTGTAACGTCGGCCGACGCGGCGCTTTCGGCGCTCGAGAACAGCGATCTGCCGCCGGGGGCGCGCGACTACTGGGCGTTCCAGCTGCCGACGAAGTTCCCGGTCCCGATGTCCGACACGTTTGCCCATCCGATCGATCGGATCCTCGATCAGGCGCGCCAGGAGGCAGGCGTCATGCCAGCTCCTCGGGCCGATCGGCTGACTCTCTTGCGTCGAGCGTCGCTGGATCTCACAGGCCTCCCCCCCACTCAAGAGGAGATCGACGCGTTCTTGGCGGACACGGAGCGCGGCGCCTGGGAGCGGCTGATCGAACGGCTTCTCGCGTCGCCGCACTACGGCGAGCGCTGGGGTCGTCACTGGCTGGACGTCGCGCGATACGCGGATTCGGGCGGCTTCGAGATGGACTTCGACCGGCCGAACGCCTGGCGCTACCGGGATTACGTCATCAGCGCGTTCAATCGCGACAAGCCGTACAACCAATTCCTGCGCGAGCAGATCGCGGGCGACGAGCTGGACTATGTCACCGATGAGACTATCATCGCGACCGGCTTCCTGCGTGCCGGCCCCCGGGTGAACTTCCGGGAAAAGGACAACCCGGAGCGCCGCCACGACTACCTGGACGACGTTCTGGCGACACTCGGGCGCGGCGTGCTCGGGATGACCGTTCATTGCGCGCGTTGCCACGACCACAAGTTCGACCCGATCCTGCAGAAGGACTACTACAGCATGCAGGCCTCGATCTTCGGCTACGTCGAGACCGACTGGCCACTGCTCGATCGTGAAGCCGCCGACGAGTATCGCAACCAGCACGCGGAGGTCGATGCACGGCTGCAGCCCTTGCGGGACGAGATCGGGGAAATCGAGGCCCCGTACCGCGCCGAGCTTCAGGAGGAAATGCTCGCCGACTTCCCCGACAACGTCCAGCAGGCCGTCCGCACGCCCGAAGACGAACGTACGCCGGGAGAGCTGCTGCTGGCGGCGCAGGTACTTTCGATCACGATTCCCGCAGCGGAGGTCGAGACTGCGCTGACCCCCGAAGACGCCGAGCGGCGGCAGGAGCTGCTTGACCAGGTC
Source organism: Vicinamibacterales bacterium (assembly GCA_965216615.1). Classification (GTDB taxonomy): domain Bacteria; phylum Acidobacteriota; class Vicinamibacteria; order Vicinamibacterales; family UBA8438; genus CAUZIB01. The sequence goes on from CBDCGH010000018.1 coordinate 86,397, forward strand.
AAGGCCATCGACGCCGAACGTCCCGTCGCGGCTCTGGCCGATATTACGACCGACGGTGACTACCGATATGCCCCCGACGGGCCGGGCGACGAGGTCATCGGTTGCCCGGAGTGCCGTTTCACGATGGATGAACCGGGCTCGTTCGTGCACGAGGAGGGAATGCCGCCCTACGAAACGCCGCCCAACTACTTCCTGATCCGAGGCGACCCCCAGAGCCCGGGATCGGCAATGCGACCGGGCTTCCTGACCGTCGCCACCTACGGCGACCCGCCGACGGAAATCCCGCGCCCAGACGGTCGGACCTCTGGACGGCGGTTGGCGCTCGGGAACTGGATCGCCTCGCGCGACAACCCGCTGACGGCGCGTGTCATCGTCAACCGGATCTGGCATCACCACTTCGGGCGCGGCATCGTGAGCACGCTGGACAACCTGGGCAAGATGGGCGGGAACCCGACGAACCCCAAGCTGCTGGATTGGCTCGCGGTAGAGTTCATGGACCGGGGTTGGAGCATCAAGGACATGCACCGCCTGCTGATGACGTCGTCGGCCTATCAGATGGCCTCGTCCTATCAGAACGATTCGAACGACGCGGCCGACCCCGAGAACGAGCTGGTGTGGCGCTATCGCCCGCAGCGACTCGAAGCGGAGATCGTGCGAGACGCCATCACGACCGTGAGCGGCGCGATCGACCTGACCGTGGGCGGTCCGCCGGTCTTCCCCTACATCCCTGAGAGCGTTCTCAAGACCCAGGCCAAATATGGCCGTTGGGACAATCAGGAGGATGGACCGGCCGTCTGGCGCCGGAGCGTGTACGTCTACCGGCGCCGCTCGCTCGGCTTCCCCTTCTTCGACACGTTCGACCTGCCAGACCAGAATCAGACGGCTGCTGCACGCAACGTGTCGACCGTCGCCACCCAGGCACTCACGCTGTTGAACAACCCGTTTGTCCTCCGGCAAGCCGAGCTGTTTGCCGAGCGGCTGGAGGCGGCCGCGCCGAACGACCTGGACGCGCAGATCGCATTGGCGTATCGCCTGGCCCTGACCCGCGAGCCGACGGTGGCAGAAACCGAAACCGCTGTCGCGCTCGCCACCGATCAGTCGCTCGTCGACCTGACGCATGTACTGTTGAACCTGAACGAGTTTCTATATTTGAGGTAGGAACCATGCACGACCACCATCACTGCAAGAAGCGGACGTTTTGGTCGCGTCGCGATTTTATGTTTCAGTCGGGGGGCGGTATCGCGGGCATCGCGCTCGCTCACATGCTCGATCAGCAAGGACTCTTGGCGGCGCAGTCGGATACGTGCGAGGCGCCGATTCCGGGGAACCCCTTCGCCCCGAAGGCACCGCACTTCGGGCCGCGGGCAAAGGCGGTCATCTCGCTCTTCATGAGCGGCGGCGTGAGCCAGGTCGACACCTTCGACCCGAAGCCGGCGCTCGTCAAATACGCGGGGCAGCCGATGGCCGAGTCGGTCGTCGTGCGTCAGGGGCATCCGGGACCGCTCATGCCGAGCCCGTTCGGCTTCAGGGCCCACGGAGAGAGCGGCATCGAGATATCGGACATCTTCCCGGAGCTGGCGAAGAAAGTCGATGAGATGGCGTTCATCCGGTCGCTGTACGGCCGGTCGAACGATCACATTCAGGCAACCTACGAGATGCAGACGGGTCAGATCCGGATGGGCTTCCCGAGCGTGGGCTCGTGGGTGACCTATGGGCTTGGCTCGGAAAGCTCGAGCCTCCCGGCTTTCGTTGTGATGAACGACCATCGGGGCGGGCCGCTCGGCGGCCCAGTCGATTGGAGCGCCGGGTTCATGCCGGCCTCCTATCAGGGCACGCTGTTTCGAGCCGTCGGTGATCCGATCGTCGACCTGCAGCCCCCGGAGGGACTGACCGGAGACCAGCAGCGCGCCCGGTTAGACACCTTGGCCAAGCTGAACGAGATGGACCTGGCAAAGAACCCTGGTAATTCGGAGCTTGCGGCCCGGATCTCGTCGTACGAACTCGCGTACCGGATGCAGGGATGTGCGCCCGAGGCCGTCGACACAACCGCGGAGTCAGCCGCCACGCAGAAGCTCTACGGCCTGGAGAACCCGATCACCGAGCCGTTCGGACGTCAGTGCCTCATGGCCCGTCGTCTCGTGGAACGAGGCGTCCGCTTCGTGCAGCTGTTCCACGGCGGCCTCGGCAACCAGAACACCGACACCTGGGACGCGCATTCCAACCTCAAAGAGAACCACTCACAGCACGCCGCGGAGATCGATCAGCCGATTGCCGGTCTCATGACCGACCTCAAGTCGCGTGGCATGCTCGACTCGACCCTGATCGTGTGGCACGCCGAGTTTGGACGGATGCCGATCTCGCAGCGTGGTGTTGGGCGCGATCACAACCCGGGGGCGATGACCGCGTGGATGGCGGGCGCCGGTATTCAGGGCGGACAGGCGATCGGCGCCACCGACGAGTTCGGCTACAAGGCGGCGGAGCAACGCGTATCAGCGCATGATCTCCATGCGACGATGCTCCACTTGCTTGGCATGGATCACGAGAAGCTGACGTATCTCTACAACGGCCGAGACATGCGGTTGACCGACGTCCACGGGGTGCCGATCCCGCAGATTGTCGCGTAGCGGAGACTCAGTCCAACCCGAGCAGCTTCGCCGGATTTCTCCGCGCCATGAGGTTGATTTGCGCCTCGGTCACTCCGGCATCGAGGAGGGCGCGGATGAATCTGCTAAGGCCCTCGGCGTGCGGCGGGTTCACCGCCTGGCCGAAGTCGGACGAGATCAAGAAGTGCTCGGCGCCGATCTCGCGAATGGCGTGCGCGTAGTTGTCGATCGATTGCCCCCCGGTGTGAACCGCGAGCCAATCGAGCTCCATCACGGCACCCTCCGAGGCCATCTCACGCATCTGGTCACGCGTCGCGTCCTGACTGAACACGTGCGTGACCAAAATGTGCCGAACGCCCTGGCGCTTGGCCACCGGAATGAGCACGAGTACCTCCTCCGGTGACGAATGGCCCATCGCCAGCACGAGGTCGTGCTCAGCGACCAGCGAGAGCACCTCTACGAGCGGCGGCACGGGAGCCCCGTTTTCAACGATCCGAACGAACGGCTGCGCACCACCCGCTCTGGTGACGTAGAACTCGGCATCGAACGTCGGGAGCCAGACGACCTTTCCCCGCCCGCCATCAAATGCCACCATCTGCCGAACCGCCTCGGGGTTGATGCCCCCGACGGCCAGGTTCAACGCGACGCCGCCAAAAATCTCAAGGCCTGCCACCTGCGCCATCGCGAGCGCTGCGCGGTCAGCGGTCATGGTGAAGTGGTTCTTCAAGACCATGCCGCGCAGGCCGGCCTCCTTCATGAGCTGCGCGGCTTCGATGTCGTTCAGCGACCGCGGTCTCGAGTCAGGTCCGGCATGAGCGTGGAAGTCGATGATGCCCGCCAGGGAAACCGAGGGCTCCTGCGCGGCGGCCGGCGCGACAAAGACGACGGTGACAAAGGCCAGTTGCGCGACGCGTCTGAGACACGATTCTCGTGCAAGCATCACCGCCCCCGGACCTCGAGCGCCTCTAGTACTTATCCAAACCTTCGGTCAGCTCGACGTAGGTCCCGAAGGGATCCGTAAAGAACGCGACGGCGAGACCAAGCGACTCGATTTCCTGGTACGGGCGGTCAAACGTGACGCCCATCGCTTCGAGGCGCTTGCAGAACGCCTCCAATCCGTCGATCTCAAACCCGATGTGGTCGAGGCTGCGGCCTCGCGTTCCCTCGAGGGGATCGGCAGATGGAGAATAGGTCAGGTTGACACCAGGGAGATCGGCAGCCTCGAACGAGCCGCGCATACCGGGCACGGCGTCAAAGGCCTTCACATACCACGCCTTCATCGCGTCGACGTCTTGGGCTGCGAAATGAATGTGGTGCAGCGCGATCGGCTCAGTCTGGGTCCGATTCTCGAGAAGCTCGACCTTGACGTCGTCCGGGGCCATCACGAACGCGATGTAGGTGTCCTGGTCAGCGATGTGCGCCATGTCGTCCTTGACCTCAAGCGACGGCGGCAACTCTTCGCGCGTGACGATCGGATATCCAGCGGCACGAACCGTCGCGAGTGCGTCGCGCACACTCGGGACCCAGAAGCCGAGGTGGTTCACCGTCGTGCCCTTGGTTCCGCCCGTGGGCGCCTTCTCCGTGAAGGCGACCAATACATTCAGGAACTTGGCCATCTTCCGCTCACCGAGTGGAACGGCCGTACCACCAAGGGTGTCAACCCAGAACTTCAAGTGCTCGTCGGCGCTCGTGACGTTCAGATGATGATGCCCATAGACCACCGGGCCCTCCTTCGCAGCATTAAGCTGAGCTGACGCGGTGCTCGCGCCTGCGAATACAAACATCCATATCAGTGACATCGTGGCAATGAGCTTCATGATTCCAATCCCTTCGCAGATCCGCGAGCGCGGCCGTGCTAGGCCCGGATACTATAATTCGCCCGAGCCGATGTCCACACTTCCCCGAAGAAGCGGCACGTACGGACCTGCCATGGCCGCCGTCATCGTCGGGTGTTGCTGGATTGCGGCAGCCACCAGCCAGATACGCCAGACCGAAACCCGAGTCGTGCTGCTCGGCACCGGGACTCCCGGAGCCGAGCCAGACCGCGCCGGACCCGCCACTGCTGTCATCGTGAACGACACGGCATACCTCGTGGACGCCGGGCCGGGTGTCGTGCGACAGGCGTCGAAGGCCGCGCAGACGAAGGGAATCGCCCCACTCCGCGTTTCCAACCTCCGCATCGCGTTCTTCACCCACCTCCACTCAGACCACACAACCGGCTACGCCGACTTGATCCTGGCACCCTGGGTGCTCGGCCGCCCTCAGCGGCTCCAGGTCTACGGGCCGTCCGGACTCAGCGCGATGACCGAAGCGTTGCTCGAAGCCTACCGGGAGGACATACGTATCCGAACGACGGGGCCTGAGCAGCTATCGCTTGAAACGGCGGGAGTCGACGCACACGAGATCGAGGAGGGCCTCGTTTACCGCGATGACCTCGTCGCAGTGGAGGCGTTCGGGGTTCCGCACGGGACCTGGAACCACGCGTTCGGATACAAGTTCACATCCGCTGATCGAGTCGTGGTGATCTCTGGCGACACCGGCCCCTTCGATGGGCTGGTGGAGATCGCCAGGGGCGCTGACGTCCTCGTCCACGAGGTATATGGCAGCGCCGGGTTCGCACGGCGTGCTCCGTCCACGCAGCGGTACCACGGCACGTTTCATACGTCGGCGACGAAGGTAGGGGAGCTCGCCGCCGCGGCCGGGGTCGGCATGGTCGTGCTGTATCACCAGCTGCATCTTGGCGGTGAGACACCGGATCAACTGGTCGAAGAGGTGCGCTCGGTGTTCGACGGGCAGGTCATCTACGGCCGCGACCTCGACGTGTTCTAGTCGGATTCAGAAGGCAGCATGGGGAATGACTGGTGGGCTCGTGGCCTTCTCTTCGAGAACTGTAGCTGTCAGCTGGTCTGCCCGGCCCACGTATCCTTCAAGCAGCGGTGCGAGAACGACCGGTGTATCGGACACTGGGCCGTTCACATCAACGAGGGCCAGTTTGGCAGCGTCGCACTCGAGGACCGGAATGTGGCCGTCGTCTTCGAGTCATCGGTCCAGATGTACGAAGGGGATTGGATCCAGCGCCTGTATATCGACGAGCGGGGCAAGCGGGCCGGAACGGAAATCGCTGGAAGCGATCTTCGCTGGCCGCGCCGGTGGCCCCTGGGAAACACTGGGCCAATTCGTGGCGACGCGGCTGGACACACGTTTCGCGCCCGTGAGTTTCGAGGACGCGGGCGATGAGAAACGGATGCGGATTCCCGACGTGTTTAGCACGACTGTCACCGCGATTCGAGGACAGGACGGAATCGGGCACGCTGTGCTCTCGAACCTCTACAATGTGATTCACGGTGCCACTCACGTGCTGGCTCGGGGGAACACGACCTGCACCGATGATCGCCTCGGTTTCGACACCCAACGGACGCACGGACTCTTCTCGGAGTTCTCGTGGTCGGGAAGGAATTAGGTAGCCATGAGCTTCTGCGAACACTGTGAAGGCCAGCGATTCGATCGGGCGCAGGTGCTACGTGTCCTGCGGGCAACACGCCAAGGACTGCGGCGTCAACAGCAGGTCACGGAGGCCGAGGACATCATGGCACTCGTGATCAACGCGGTTCGTGCCCTTGAGATTCCCCACCTCGAGCTCCTGGACGAGCACGACGTCACGAACGAAGTCATCCACTAGAGGGTCTGGGCGGGTCGTCAGCTCACTCAGGCGACGGGAGCGGACGGCCGCGTGGGTCGGTGAGCGGGCGATTACCCGAGACGCGATCGCGCGCCTCGTGTGCGCTGTCGTAGAAGCCGGCAGTCGTCAGCGTGATCGTCACGTAGTCGGGCCCAAGGTTCTCCCAGTACCAGCCGTGGACACCCGTGAACGGGGCCGTATAGCTGCCGTGCGCGCTGCTGGACTCTTGGGCGTCGAAGCTCTGCGCAAAACCCGGCGGCGCGCCATCCGGTGCGCTGTGGAAGTTGTAGCTGACGACTCCGTTCGACTCCCAGGAAAACACCATACTGGCGCCTTCCTGCAAGCGATATGTCGATTCGACCCATTCGGTCGGCGCCAGGTTCAACTCGACCATGTCGGTCTTGTACGCCGTCTCGGAGGCCCCGATCGGTTGTACCTGCGAGAGCGCGAGCAAGCCGAACGTGCGGCCGGTTCCGAGCGGATCGAGACCGTACTCCGCAGGCAGAACCGCTGCAAAGACCACGACAAGCGCGACGAGCAGTGCCGTGCCGCTAGCGACCGCGATTTTCTTGCCGGACGGTGCCGCTTGAATCTGTCCGCTTTTGTCCATCCCTCTGGTGATCCTGAGCCGCGCGCTCATCTAGGACAACAGCCAGAAGCCCAGCATCTGATAACCCGCCAGCACGAACCCAGCGGTCATCAGCCACGCGTTCGTCACGAACGCGTGTCGGAGGAAGCTCTGGCGGCTGCGCCAGTAGGTGAACAACATGAGCACGATCGACAGCGCGAGGATTTGCCCAACTTCCACACCCACGTTGAAGCTCAGCATGTTCGTCATGAGCCCGGCTTCGGACAGTGTGAACTCCTGCACCTTCGTCGCGAGGCCAAACCCGTGAAAGAGACCAAAAACGAGCACCGATGCCTTGGGGTCGGGACGCACGCCGAACAGACGCTGGAACCCTCCCATATTGTCGAATGCCTTGTACGCGACTGATAGCCCGATGATCGCATCGACGATGTACGCGTTGGCGCCGATATCGGCAAGGACGCCAAGAAGTAGCGTCGCGCTATGGCCGACGGTGAAGAGGCTCACGTAGAGCACGACATCGCGCAACTTGTAGAGAAAGAAGATGACACCGACCAGGAACAGCAAGTGGTCATATCCCGTGACCATGTGCTTGGCCCCGAGATAGAGAAACGGGAAGATGGCGGGCCCATCCACCGCCTGCACGAACGCGGCGTTCTGCTCGTCCATCGGGTGGGCATCGCTCGCGCCGCTCCCGAGTCCCCAGACGAGAAGGGCAAGCCCGGCGACGACGATCGTCCGAAGGTAGCCGGTCATCCTTTCAACCTTATCTCGCGGCGCCCGATCATCGCCACCAGCCGATGACCACGGTCATCTCAACCGTCGCGTCCAGTTCCCCAGGTCGCTACGGGGTCAGGGCCTGGAAATAGGGGGGGAGGTTCGATTTGGTGTCCCGCAGGATGTCGACGACTGTACGTCGGTCGGAGGGCGATAGCCGCGCGTACCGCTCGTCCGTCTCTCGGCCCGAGAGCACCTCCCACAGGCGCGAATACACGGCGTCCTTGGCCAGCTCTGGCAGCGCCTCGAACGCCGGCGTGTAGATCATGTAGCTGCAAGGATGACGGAAGAGCCATCGCTCCAGATCAAGCTCGCGAAGTGACCGTCCCCGCGAGTCCCTGGGCTTGCGGTTCGAGAACCACTCGGTAAAACCAGAGGTCCCCGTGATCGGTCCTGGAAGTGGGGCCTCGTCAACAAACAGGAGGTAGTCGACGAGCTCGCTCGCTGCGTCTCGGATCAACTCGTCGAAACCGGTCTCGGCCGCGGACTCCCGGAAGCTGACGCGACGAGCCTCCCACCCGAGCCGCGTGATGAGGTTGGTCATGTGCGCCTGATGCTCGAGCACCATGAGCGCCACGACGTCACTGTGCGATGACGGGTACCCCTCGGCATCGAACAACCCCTGGATCGAGTCCAACGCTGGCGGGACGGTGCCCGGCGGTGGCGGGTCGTCGACGTCGGTCACCTCAATGTTCCCCATGTGCGCAACCCCAGCCGTGGAGCCGGTCACGTAGTAGCCGCCCCACCGTTCGAAAAGGGGGCTCCGATGGTCGGACACGAAACCGGTCACGTACGCGTTCGGATCGGATGACAGGGGCGCCGTGCTGAGTACCTGCAAGCCCGGCACGCCAAGCGTGTTCCACGACAGATGACAAGCGAGACAGTGTTCCTCTCTGACGAACTGCGGCGTGTCGGACGGCTCCTGTCTGAGGGTGTAGAACACTGCGCCCTGGCCACGATCCTGCGTCGCCAGCTCCAGGAATTCGGCGTCGCGCACCCACGCCACGGCGACGGTGTCAGTGAAGAACAGCGCGCGCGGGTTCCGAGAGCTAATCTCCGACGCCTGAAAGCTGGTCTTCGAGAAAACGGTGACCTGCGACGCGACAGAAATGTCGAGTGCGTCGAGGACCGACGCCAGGTACCCGCTCCGTCCAGCGAAAGCCAGGCTCGCCGCGCCCTCGCGAAGAGCTCGGTTGAGCGCTACGACGACATTGTCCGTCGGCCCGGAGGAATACCGGATGGCGGGGTGATCACGCGATGCGCGAAACGCACCGCCGCGCTGCCCCACTGCCGTGACCCCGCTGATGGCCGTGAGTGCGACCACCAACGCAACCAACCCTAGCGTCAGCCGCATTGGCCCACTCTATCACTAGGCCGCCTGCGAACCCCTCCCCTCGAGCCATTCGCACAGATGCGCGTGATGGGCACGACTCTCGACGAACAGGCGCTCATCGGCCGGGGCCCCGCCGGTCAGAAAGCGATCGAGGAGTAGGACCGCGGCGTGATACAGACCCGAGCGCATTGCGCGTATCGCGACCGAAAACAGATGCTCGCTCACATTCGACGTCCATCGAACATGTTCCGCTACCAGGTCGGGCGGTACGCGACGATGCGTACCCGAGCGATTGGTCAGCAGCTCGAGGTAGGCGTGAAACAGAATCGCGTCGAACTCGTCCAGATTGGGTGGCAGCCGGGACAGGGTTGTTCGGGTCACATCGAACGCGCGGTCGTCTGCACCGGACAGCACCGCGAGCTCGATGGCCTGCGCCCGAACCGCAGCGAATGGTGCCACCGATACCGGATGCAACGTGTCGTGTGCAAGCGAAAGCGAGGCAGGGTCTCCAGCCATGATGAGCCGTCGAGTCCGGACGACCGCAGCCCGAACTCCACCATCCCTGCATGACGCGAGCGCGGCCAAGGCGAGCGCTGCGCCACCAGCATCGCCCAGATCGAGCTCACATTCGGCAAGCGATTCCAGAAGGTCGGCAACTGGATACTCGCTCGGCATGCGCGCGACCGCATCATCCAGCGCTTGGGGCACCGCGTCCTGCCACCGCGGTGGTCGGGGCGCCTGCTCCCACGCGCGAGTCGCGGTGAAGAGTAAGGAAGCGCCGCGCCAGGCTCGGAAACCCGAGGCGACGCACAATCTCGGCCTCGGCCACTTGCGCGCGGAAGACCTTCTGCGCGGTCTCGGGCCACCCCAGTCGGTCCCTCATCATCGACGCTCGGTAGGCCGATGGGGCGAAGCCGCCGTCGGAATCGCCGGCGTTGAGACTCCATGGCCCGGCATGGCGCCAGCGGACGGCGCTCAGATCCTGGGCCCAAAGCCGCTGCATGTGCGTCTGAAGCGCTCGGGCAGAAATCTCACCGCGACGCGCGAAATCTACGCTTCGGTCGCCCCCCTTTTGGGGAGGGTGCCACACATGCACGACCGAGGCACGCTCGACGAAACGTCGCTTCAGGCCAAGGCCTGCCTCGAGCCGCGTCAGTAGATCTCGGTCTTCCCATCCCCACTCGGAGTACCGCTCGTCGTAGCCGTCAATCTCAATCAGCGCGGCTCGCCAACACCCAAAGGCTCCATGCAGGGCCCTGACTCCGTCTGGGCTGTCTACGTGGTCAGGTCGTCCGTTGGCACGCCGTGCATAGTCGTCCGGGGTCAGGCGCCGCTCTCGCCGGAGGGCGTCCAGCTCGGCGGACGCTGCGCGGGTGAGGGCGCGATACGACCCGCACGAGCAAAACGCTCCGTCTACCATCGCCTCAACCACTTCGGCCATTACGTCAGTCACGAAGACGCTGTCGGAGTCGGTGTTGAGCACGATTGGATGGCGCGACAAGCGCAAGACCGGCGTTTCTGGCGACGGCGTTGTTGCGCGGGCGTCCTGGAGGTCTCACGCGGTGGTATCTGGTCGGCAGCCCTCGCCGACTCCACGCCTCCGCGACCGATCGGGTATGGTCCGACCCACCGTCGTCGCAGACGATCACCTCAAAGCGGTCCCGGGGCAAACTGGACCAGCTCAGCGACTCGAGTAGTCGATCAACGTGCGCGGCACGATTGAGGCAGGGAACGACGACCGATACACTCCGGCCGCCAGACGGCGTGGCGGTCACGCGGCCTCCGCGGCTGGCTGCGCCGTGGCGAGCTTGGCCTCCAGTCGGTCACACTGCTCGGAGAGCTCGCCAAGCGCGAGCGCCTGCGCCCGAGGCTCGCCGCGAGTGAACGCGTCGAGACGCCAGAGCGTGGGAAGAAACACGAGGCCCAGACGCTCCTGAAGCGCTTGCCGGAGCCATGGCTGCCCCCGCCACCGAAGCACCTCGTCGTGCACGACGCGCAGCGCCTCCGGTTGCCACGCGGACCTGGCAGACGCGCGTTGAGTCTGGTAAAGCTCTCGAGCGCCGGCTACCGCGCCTGTGACACGCTCGAGCATCTGGTGCTCGTCTGCCCAACGGGCTAGCAGGTGCGGTCGCACCCGTGAATTAAGCACGAAACCATCGGTCGTTCGCCCCGAGGCGAGGTCCTCGAGCCTGCAAGACTCCTACCCCAACTTCGGCGCACCACGACCGCAGTCCAGACACCGGACCTCGGGTAGTGTCGCCAGCAGCTCCAGAAGAGCCAGGAGGGGCTGATAGCTCGGATCGGTACCGTGGGGCGAACCCAGATCGATGCCCAGCAGGCCGATGTGCCGCGCTCCGCCGTCGACCGCCATTGCGGCGGCCGCCGCAGGCCACCACGTCCATGACGGACAGTAGGACGGAATGAAGAGCCGGTCGGGGCTGACCCCGTGGATGAGCTCTGCGGGCGTCTGCGTGTCGGCGGCGACCAGCGGGGCCTCCGCAAGGATGTCGATGCTGCCCGCTGCGCGACTATTGACGAGCGTGAGCGTCGCCTCCAAGGGCGAGGCTTCCGTCAACAGCACGAGGTCCGGGATGATGCCGAGGTCCCACAATGCGCGTGCTCCGCGAAGCGAGGTCACGATCACCAGCTCGCCGCGCAGTCCGCGCAACGCTTCGGCACCCGCGTCAAGTGACGGACCCGTGCCCACGACCAGCACCGGGGGATCGGCCCAGATCGTCGGCCGTCCCGTTTGGAGCGCAGGATGGTCCAAACGCCGAAACGCCGCGTCACTCGTGGCGCCCGTGTAACAGCCGAACTCCGACTCGTAAACCGACCAGGCACGACCGGCGAACGGCGACTCCCCGGCAGACACCTCGCGCACGTCAACACAGCGGTCAGCGCCGATGCGCTCGAACAGGTCGAGCGCGGTCCTCAGCTCAGGCATGCGCGGCCTCCCAACGCTGAGCAACCAACTGGGCCACCAGGTCACACCACCGAGACGCGACGCTCCCCACGTCATGGGCGCTGGCCCGCTCGCGTCCAGCCGCTCCCATCCGGGCAGCCAGCGCACGGTCGGAGAGCAATCTGACGAGACGGTCCGCAAGGCCCGGAACATCGCCAGGCTCCACGAGGTACCCCTCGGATCCGTCGTCGACGATACTTTCTACATGCCCAACTCTCGTGGCCACGACCGGACGTCCCGCCGCCATGGCCTCTAGGAGCACAGTTGGGACACCCTCCCGCTCTGAGGCCAACGCCAGCACACGCGACCGTTCGATGTGGACGGGCACACGGAGATTCGTACCATGGACCTCGACGGCTTCGTCCAGGCCGAGGCGCGCGGCGAGTGATCGAAGTCTGTCCGCCTCACCCACACGGTCGCCGCCGACGATAGACAGCCTGGCCGTTGGGACTCGGCCGCGGACAGCGTGCAATGCGAAGATCAGATCTCGCACCCGCTTGCCGAGATGCAGATTGGCGACACACACGATCCGATCGGGCGCGTCCTCCGCAGGATCTGGAATCGCCACGTAGTCATTCAGGGCGACGGCCTTCCCGAGCACCGTCGCTCGCCTGGCTGACAACCTGTATCGTGCCGCTAGCGCGTCCGTCGTGAACGTCACTGCATCACAGGCATTCAGGAGTGCGCGATCGGCCGCCGAGTCGAATGCGGTCTCCATCTCATAGAGCGCCGCCAGGTCGTATCCCTTGCCGTACAGGGTCGACGCCTCGCTGCGGACCATGACCCGGGGCAACACCCGGTGCGCAGCGCGCTCAAGAAGGGCGTGCACGATGTCAAACCCGCGGTCGATCACGGCGTCGATCTCGGCCGGTCTCCGGACCACGTGCACCGCATCCGCCGTCTCGCGATACGCACGCTCGAGGGGACCGGCGGAAAGCGCGAGCACCTCGTGTACAGTCCGCTCGTCCCGAGTGCCCCGGTCTCCCAGCTCGCCTAGCACGTGGAGGAATGTCTTCTCAATCCCTCCTGCGTCCAGCGAGTCGAGAACGTGGAGCACCCGCGTCGTCATAGCGTGAATACCTGGGGCACCGTCTGCGTCTCACGGTACGCATGGCAAAGCGCCGTCTGAATGCCGTCGACGCTGCCAAGTGAGCCGATGACATACCGATGATTCGTTCCCCCCGTTAAGTGCGCGAGCGGAACCACCTCGACCCCATCGACAACCTCTCCCCACAGTGCACGGTTGCCGTCGGCGAACGCTGCCACATCGATCCGTCGCTTCCGGGCATGGCGAAGCAAGAGGCGACCAACCTCGGATGCTCCGTAGATCTGAATGGCCCGAACGCCAGCATCCGGCAGCGCCGCAACCGTCCGAGCCGCCCGTCGATCGAGTTCTGTGCTGACTCGCGGCGCGACCTGATCGCATGCCAGCGCGAAGCTGTCGCCGTCGTCCCCGAAGACCCGAACGTCGACCGAGGCGCGGCGGGCTCGGCGACGCACGGTTTGCGCCGACAGCCGAGTGGGGCCGACAAACACGACACACCGAACACCCTCCGCCAGTGCGTCGCTCAGCCGGACTCAGCGGACCCCATCCAGAGGGCGACCCAACGCAGTCGAATCTGACCCAATGAGGTGGGTGACGGCGATTGCGCGGTCGCGGAACGCCGCGATGGCCGTGCGAGCGCGGAGTCCGTCGCCCACGATAGCAACCCGACGAATGCCCGATCGGCGAACCGCCCGAACCGTTGCCAGCGCCCATTCGTGCAGCTGGACGAACCTTGGAAAGACCGAGCGCATCACGACCGGGAGGTCGAACGATGCGACGGGAGGGCGTTCTTCGCGCAGCACATCCACCAACCTCTGCCAACCGGGTCGTCCGGCGGCAGCGGCGGAGTTGCGTGCCGCACATCGCAGCGTCCGGGCCCGGGCGAGCGCGACGCCTCGCGGATCGAGCCCATCGGTCGGTCCGCCGGCGGGCTGGTACCACAAGAACCCTCGGGCACCGGCCAGACGCCACAGCAGCGCGCATCCGACGCTCGTGTGGGGACCAATCCCAACGATGTAGTCGGGTTGGACCCTGCGTAGCTTGGCCGCGAGAGAGCGAAAAAAGAGCCAGCTTCCAAACGTGCCGTCCATCCACGGTTGGGGCAGCGACCGCCAGCGTACGCCTGCCCTACGACAGCGTGACTGCGCGTCCGATAACGGTGAGCTCATCACGATCGGCACGGCCCGCTCGACGCGCACGAGGTGCTCGGACAGCGACACCGCCGATTCGATGTGTCGTCTCGTCTGATCATCATCGACGACAATCGCCACTCGCGATCCGCGCATGCAACCGTCAGTCATGCTGCAACTCGCAGGTCCGCTTCACATCGAGTTCCCTCGATGAGCTGACCCAGCTCGGCGGCCCGATCTTCGAGGCTGTGGTGAGACCACACGTAGTCCCACATGCGCTGAATCGACGCGTGAGTCGAGGCCGGTTCTCGCCAGGCTTTCGTCACCGTCCTCGACAGGCCCGCCACATCGCCGTCGGCGACCCATCCGGCACCCCCGCGTAAGAGACCATCAGGATCGGCTTCGAGCGAGAGGACCGGCACACCATGGGAGCCGGCCTGAAGAAAGACGTTGGGAAACCCCTCGTACGCCGACGATGACGTGCTCACGAACGCCGCTGCGTCGCGAAACCAACGCTGCATGGCGTCAAAGGGCAGGTCGTCGATGAGGACGACGTTCCCGGACAGATTGCGCTCGACCCGATCGTGGGTGCGAGCATCGAACCGATTCATGACGAGCACAAATGGCACGTCGGGACATCGGCGAGCCACCTCGAGACACAGCTCGGGCCGCTTGTGGAAGGTGTCGGAGCGACCGACCCAGAGCACGTAGCGTCGCCGGGGTTCGGGCGGCGCCGAGCGCCGACGGGTGGGCAGCTCGATCGGGTTGAGCACGCGGTGGGCCTCGATGCCGAAGCGCTCGCTGGCCAGCTGCTGTTGATGACAAGTCTGCACGACCAGTGCATCGCCTCGGGTCAGCGCGTAGTGACACGCATTGCCGTACTCCCGAAACTGATTACGAGATCTCGAGCCGGCTCGGTACTCGTTCGACAGGTCCGAATCCGAGGCGATGCAGACCACGGAGCTGGCTCCGACGTGCTCAGCCGTCCGCACGACCTCCGCGGTGACTCCATTGACGCCGAACGGCACATACACGTCCGCGTCGACGCCTTCGTAGAACGGGTTCACACGCGGCCTGAACGACTGGACCCCACGCGGATGCTCCTCGAAAGGCACGACCGTGATCCCGTCGACCTGCTGGCAATGCGATCGGCGATCGTCCCTGATGACGAACCACACATCGAACCGGCCTTGCCGCGCGAGTCCCCTCGCGAACAACCAGGCACGAGTCTCCATCCCGCCGAACGGTGTGCTCACGCGTGCATCGAAGAGTGGCAGCGCCTGAAGCGCGACGAAACAGACGCGCGGACGTCAACGTGTCATAGTCCCAGCTTCTCCGCGGCGGTAACGGGCAGCTGCTCGAGAAAGTAGAGATGCCGAGGTACGAGGATGTGGTACACGTGTCCGCTCTGCCTCGGGTTGATCCCGTCGGTCGACGAGAAGTAGATCGCGCCGTGCCACATCGAGTACCGGCCACGGCCCAGAGCCCGGATGTCGGAGTGGCGGGCGCCCGGTCTTGAAAGCGGACGCCCATCTTCAAATAGTTGGAGCCGAGCGTACATCGGGTGATACGTAAACAGCTGGCCGGCCGCCGTCGTGAAACGAAACCGGAAGCTCAGCCCGCTGTCGGGAACGATGTGCTCCGGACTCAACAGGTAACGGATTTTTGGCTCGCCGCACGCGGCATCATCCGGTCTCGGTCCGCATCGCACGACGACTGAGTTTCGAAAATCCCCGTCGAGCGCGGCATCCTCCACCATCGCAGAGTGGTCGGCCTGACCGGCAGCCGGCTGGGTGGCCACGTGGCCAATGGATTCACAGAACGCCTCCAGCTCGCGGGGGGACAGGCTCTGCCAGACCGCTTCGCTCACCTCGATCTTTCTACGGCGTCCCGAGACGGCGTCGCTCCAGCGATGCATCGCCGTTCGCAGCTCCGCTGGGCCGGCCCGCCCTTGCGTCGTCTCCACCCATTCCTGCGTGACCACACTGGTCACCTCAGCTCGCGTCGCCGCCAGTATCTGCTCCCGGACCGAGAGCGAGGCGAGCGACGCTTGGTGGGCATCACGAAGAACGTCACGAATCGCGATCGATCCCGAGGAGCTTGCTAGAGCCTCGGTCAAGGTCGCTTGCGTGATGCGGTCTCCCACGAGGACGCCAGCACCCGTCGCGTTGATGAAGTGGCGATCATCGTTGGTGTTCGTCTGCTCGACGATCCAGTCACGAAACGCCAGCAGGTGCCGGGCGCTTTCGGTAGGGCGGCCGGCGATGTCATCAAGCGTCACGCGGGAGAATCCCTCTTTCATGTCTCGCCAGAGAGTCTGGAGCGCGGCATTGCGCTCGACCCCGCGGGGCAACTGCCTCTCAAAGGATGTGTCGCGGCAATATGGCTGGCCGTTCGTGTACGCGAGGTCGCTCCCAACAAACACGATCGGATCACATCCAGCCTTCAGCGCCAGATCGAGGGCACTCGTGAGCACCGAACCCCAGCTTCGCAGGTGGCCCCGGTCGAAGCCCAACGACCATAGCCATGGCCAGGGGCGATGATCCGACAGGCGAAAGGTAAATGTTCGGCCGTCGAACGGGCCGAAGGAGTATGGATCGATACTCCCTTCCGACACGAGCCAGACCTGCTCGACGTCGTCAACGGCGCTGAGGTGCCGACCGTTCTCTTCGCTCGGGTCGGCGGCCACGACCAGGTGAGGGCGAATCCCATGCGCGATCAGCGGCCGAAGCGCGGTGTCGGCAGCCACCACCAGCGCGCGGTCGCCCACCTCGGCAAGTGCCTCCAAGTTCTGATTGAGCGACGGCCCAGCCCCAACCAGCACCACCGGCATACCCATGAATCGACCGGCGAGGGCCTCGACGTCGCCCTCGCGCACGATCGCCTGGAGGTTGGCAAGCGTATTGAGCAGGTAGGTAGCACCCAAACGCTGGCGGGCCTCACCATTGGCACGCGCGTCGAACGTAATGCGCCGGGCCACCCGTTGAGCCTTCGCTACATCGTCCGGGCGCTCGCGCGCTAGCACCGGATGCACGATAACCGGTGGGTCAGCAGAGGATTGGTCGAACGTGCGCCACGCCAGCCCCGCACCCTCGTAGTCTGGACCGAGGAGAAGAGTCAGGCGACCCGACACCAACCACTCACGCCAATCGCGGCGGGACAGCAAGCTGCGGACGGCTTCCGGCTCGGGTTCCAAGGCGACGACTCGGGCAGTCTTGGAGCGCCGGTCAATCTCATCGAGCAAGAACCCGAGACTCAGGCCAACTCCAAAAACGAGAGGCGGTACCTCCTGCCCGTCCAGGGCCGTGTCCAGCCACCGCGCCGCCTCCTTGTGGGGATCACGGCGGCTGTGACACGCGACTAGCCGCCCGCCGGACGATCGCAGTCGAAGGACATCGTCCGAGTCAGACCGGGCCTCCACGGCGACGGCTTCGTCTCGGCCCGTCAGAGCATCGCTGACGGTCGGTCCAAGCGCCGCAAGGTTGCCGCGGAGATGGTCGACGGCAGGGCTTCGGCATATGAAACGGACAGACAGCAAGCCTGGTGCCATGGCACGGGGCTTGCCAATAACAGGCTGTCGGGCGGAGGGGTGACTTGCCGCGCCCTGATTTCGCGGATGTGCGGCCACGACCGGGCACCCGACGCCTGACGGATGACCGACACCCGTGTCGGTGTGACTCACGACGCCACTGGAGCCAAGGGCATGAAGAGAGACCTCGTCGAACACCTGTGCTGCCCAGCTTGTCGCGCGGACCTCACGCTATCTGTCGAGGCCGAGCAGGCCGGCGGTGTAGAAAGCGGGAGCCTTGGCTGCGACTCCTGCCGCCGGTCCTACCCGATCGTCCGGGGCGTGCCTCGCTTCGTCGAATCCGATGGCTACGTGAAGAGCTTCTCCTACGAATGGAACCGATGGAACGACGTGCAACTGGATGTCGTCAACGGCCGCGCCGAATCCGAGGAAACGTTCATCGAGAAGACCGGCTTACGACCCGAAGACGTCCGTGGCAAGCTAGTGCTGGACGTCGGATGTGGTGCCGGACGGTTCGCTGACGTGGTAAACCGGTGGGGCGGACGAGTGGTTGGCATCGACTACTCGTTCGCGGTCGAAGCGGCACAACACACATTGGGCAGGCAGCGTCACGTCGACGTCGTTCAGGCGGACGTCTTCGCACTCCCATTCAAGGATGACGTGTTCGACGTCATCTTCTCAATCGGCGTGCTGCATCACACCAAAGACACACGCCAAGCGTTCCTGCAGCTACCGCGCCACCTCAAGGACGGTGGCGCCATTGCCGTCTGCAGCGTCACTGTACTACTACACCGATCAGCTCTACAACCTCGCGTCGGACTTCTGGCGTTCCACGTGTGCTGGATACCTTCGATTGGTACACGCCGAGGTTTCAAGACAAAAGCTGTTCGCCAGCACGGGTCATTCGCTGGTTCTCCGAGGCCGGACTTCGCGGCCTCGAGTTGCTGGACTTCCCGACCTCCGTCCGCGGCCGCCGAGACGACGCGCACACACTGCCGGTACTGCGATCGGTGCTGCCAGCGGCAGACGCGACCCGATTCGTGGTCTTCGGTGCGGGCGCCGCGGGGCTGGCGACCATTCAGCGTCTTGAGTCTCTCGACCTTACGGATCGTGTCGTCGCCGTCTGCGACAACTCGCCTGCCAAGCGGGGGACGGCATTTGCGGGCCATACCGTTCAACGGTTCGACCAGCTCGACCGAAACGACTACGACTTCGTGATCGTGGCGTCACTGCCGGGAAGAGCCGCGATCTCAGACCAGCTGCTCGCGGCAGGCCTGGTGGCAAAACGCGAATTTGGCACGCTCGAGTTCGTCACCAACACCGCGCTTCCGCTCATTCGAGCGACGGCTGCCTAGCATCAACATGTGTGGTATTTGCGGCATGTTTGGCGATCCCGACCGAGCGGTCGTGGAGCGCATGTCCGACGCACTGGTGCATCGCGGACCGGACGATGCGGGCTACTTCGTTGACGACACCGTGGCCCTCGGCTTTCGCCGGCTGTCCATCATCGACGTAGCCGGCGGCCACCAGCCGCTAGGGAACGAGGACCAGACCATCCAGCTCGTTTTTAACGGAGAGATCTACAACCACCGCGACTTGCGACAGGACCTCGAGGACCGCGGGCACTGTTTTCGGACCGGCAGCGACGGTGAAGTGATCGTCCATCTCTATGAGGAGTATGGGCCCCGAGCGGTGGACGACCTGAACGGGATCTTCGCGTTCGCCTTGTGGGACCAGCGCTCAGGTCGACTACTCCTCGCCCGCGATCCACACGGGGTCAAGCCTCTCTATTGGACCGCCCGGCACGGCACGCTTCTGTTCGCGTCCGAGCTCAAAGCCATCCTCGCAAGCGGGCGGGTCTCCCGTGCGCTCGACCCGGAAGCCGTCGGTCAGTATCTCCAGTACCAGGCCGTCCCACCTCCGCTGTCGATGGTGGCCGACGTTCAGCAGCTGGAACCAGGGCGATTGCTCCAACACAGCGAGCGGGAAACGACGCAGCGGACCTACTGGTTACCACCGCGCCAGCACCGACATGCGGTGACCTCAGTCGCAGAGGCCACTGAGATCGTGCGTGGCGGCCTCGAGGCAGCGGTCCGACGTCAGATGATGAGCGAGCGTCCGCTCGGCGTGTTTCTGTCGGGCGGTGTCGATTCGAGCGCGCTCGTCGCCCTCGCGTCAGGTCAGGCCTCTCAGCCGCTCAAGACGTTCTCGGTCGGCTTCGTCGGGCCAGACGAGGCCGTGCTGAGCGAATGGCCCTGGGCGCGAATCGTCGCAGAGCGCTACGGGACCGATCACCATGAGCTCGTACTGACGGAGGACATGTTTCGCGAGTCGCTGCCCCATGCCGTGTGGGCGATGGACCAACCCACTTCGGACGGCATCAACTCCTACTGGGTGTCGCGCGCCGCATCCGAGCACGTCACGGTGGCCCTATCAGGCACTGGGGGCGACGAGTTGTTCCTGGGGTACGAGCGAGACGCACATCTCCTCGACCATGCGACGACTGCCGGTCTCCTCCGGTCTCTTCCCGCCGCCTACGTTCGGCGCGTCGTCGGGTGGCTGGATCGGGTCGTCGATCGAGATGCGTCGATGTGGAACCGCGCCGCAGGATTGTGGACCGCGGCGCGAACGTTTGCGTGTCTCGACCGCGAGTTCGTGTCACCTCACACGATCGGGATCTTCGACGAGTCGGAGCTGAGGACGACGGTCTCGGAGAGCCTCTGGGCTCGGTACGGCGGATTCGTGCCTTCGACGTCCTATCTACAAGCCGACGTTCCCGCGGACCTCGCGCGGCCGGGAGATTGGATCGCCAGACTCGAGCAGCGAGCCTATCTGTCGTACGTACTCCTGCGAGACATCGACGCAATGTCGATGGCCCACTCACTCGAAGTGCGCGTGCCATTCCTCGATCTCGATTTCGCGGCCGACCTGGCCCGCATCCCGTGGACGATGAAGTACCGCGACGGCACCGGCAAGTGGATCCTGAAGCAGGCGCTGCGGGACCTCCTGCCTGACGAGATTCTGTTCAGGCGCAAGATGGGGTTCGGGCTTCCGTACAACATTTGGATGCGGCGAACGCTCCGAGACCACATCCGGGACGTGCTCAACCCGTCGCAGATCAAACGTCGCGGGGTATTGGATGCAAAGGCGACCGACGCGCTCGTTGCGCGTTTCTATGCCGGCGACGATACGGTCTGGAGAAAGGTCTGGACGCTCTTTATCCTCGAGAGCTGGGCCACCAGCGTACTCGACGCAACTGGGGAGATCGCGTATGCCCGCGCAGCCTGAATCCGTCTTGCTGATCCGGTCCGGACGCCACTTGGGTGTCGCGCTGGGCGCGTTGGCGACGGCGTCTCCGGGCTGTCGAGTCACCGTGCTAGCGACGCCCGGCATCGAACGGGCCGCTGTAGAGGCGGACGAACGGGTGCGGCGCCTCCTCATCTACGACTCACGTCCCCGGTTCGAGCCGATGGCGCTCCTGCGGAGCGGTCTCGTACTCAGTCTGTGGAGGCAGCGTTTCGACCGGGTCGCCGTCCTGTGGCCAGACCGAACGGGCACAGGTCAATCCAATGTCGACAGGTCGGCACTACTGGTGGCCCCTCGCGGCTTCGACGCCATCACGCCAGACGGAACGATCGTGCCACGCCACACTACGTCGCAGGTCACGCGCGAGCTGCTGCGCGCAGCATGTTCGTGCGGTGTTCTAGCCGTTCTGGGTCTGCTGCTTTACTTGCCCGCGGCCCTGGCGGCCGCTGTGCGGCCCGCGTCATCGAGTTCGCACTAACCATGGCGATTCTTCTCAAGTCCGGCGGACTCTTCCTTCATGTCCCCAAGACGGGTGGCAACTGGGTCACAGAGGTACTTGAGTCCAACGAGCTCGTGTTCGCGCATGTCGCAGGCAAGCACGCGGGACCTGCACAACTGGCGCCGCTCGAGCACCTGCTCGAGATACCCCGAAGGTACGACCGACCGAACCGGGCCTCATTCAGGTTCTGTTTCGTCCGGCACCCCTTGAGCTGGTACGAGTCCTGGTATCGGATGAACGTGGACCGCGGCTGGCCTGAATGGGCCGTGGATGAGGACGCCTGGAATCCGTCTGTGGAGCTGAACGGGCTGGGAGCCTCAACTTTTGATCGCTTTATCGAAAACGTGCTCCGCCATCGGCCGGGCTTCCTCGCCCGCTTGTATCGCTTCTACGCGGCAGACGCGCATTTCGTCGGACGTCAGGAGCACCTGGCTGAAGACCTCATTGCCGTGCTGACGCTGCTAGGCGTGGAGTTTGACGCGGCCGGCCTTCGGCGCCGCCCGCACGCGAACGTCGGCGCGCCAGCGAAGGTGGACCTCTCAAGGGAGCTGCGTCAAGCCCTCGCAGATGCCGAGCACGACGCATTCGACACGTATGGCTTCCTCGGGGACAAAGAGTCGACCGTCGAGAGAGGCCCGACGATCCTGGGTCTAATTCCAGCTGAACGGAGTCTGTCGCCGCCGTTCACCCACAACGGTGGCTTCGCGTGGACTGCGTCCCTGCCGGCCGCATCGCGCTTTGCCGACGATCTGGGATGTCCGCGGAGGTCGATGCTGCGCGTGACTGAAGACGACGTACTCCTCGGTGGCCTGCACGCTCCGCACGATGACATCCGCGACCTCGGCGGCGGAAGGTTGTCACACTGGAACGACGTCGTCATCTTTTCAACGAGCGACAATAGCGACCCGAACAAGAACGGCCGGCGTTATGGGATGACTGTATCCGCGGCGAGCCCATCCAGAGCAACGGCACTGATGACGCACCGGCCCCACGATCACACCGGAGTAGCAGCGTGACCAATCCTCACTTCGACCACGACCGAGTCATCTGGAAAGACGACTACAGTGGACAGTACCCCCCCATCGACTACAGCACGCAGTTCGATGGGCAGTGGAAGCTGTTTCTCGAGAAGCAGCCTGGGTTCACGGCGCACACCGGTGTCGAGACCGACGACGCCTGGATCGATGATCGCATCTACGATCTCACCGGACAGCGCGGAGTGCTCGTCAGCGGCGACACGTCTGCCCAGCGAAACGTTGGCGGGCGACAGAACCTCGACCTTCGTTTCGGGGCCGACTACTTCAAAGGTAAGCGCTGCCTCGATATCGCTTGTGGGGCTGGCCGATGGACGAGAGCGCTGCAGGCGCTCGGAGGACGCGTCAAGTCAATCGACGTGTCCGAGCACGCCTTGGCCTCCGTGCGACGCTTCAACGACGACGTCGATCGTGTGAGCCTCTTCGACATCGCTGGGCGATCGGACCTTCACGAACAGTTCGACTTCACCCTGCTCTGGGGCGTCGCCATGTCAAC
The DNA here is from genome assembly GCA_965216615.1 of Vicinamibacterales bacterium. Taxonomy (GTDB): domain Bacteria; phylum Acidobacteriota; class Vicinamibacteria; order Vicinamibacterales; family UBA8438; genus CAUZIB01. The sequence goes on from CBDCGH010000018.1 coordinate 109,376, forward strand.
CCACGATCCGGCCGTCGCCTTTGAGAACGCCGCGCGCACCGTGCGACCGGGAGGCGGGCTGTACGTCATGGTCTATGCCCCCACGTACCACAACAGCCCCGATGTACTCCGACACCGCCGCGCCTATCACACGCAGCTTACTTCAGCGGACGAAAAGCTTCAGTACGTGTATGCGATCGCCGAGGATGCGGCCAACGCCATCAACTATATGGACATGCTCAACCCCTTTTACAACTGGGTCATCGAGGAAGAGACGGTTCATCATTGGTTCCGCCGCCAGGGCTTCGGCGGTGTCGTCACGTTGAATGCATCGGAACCGGAACCGGTCGCGTACCACGTGTACGGGATCAAACGCGGCTTTGCTCAGCCGACGTTCGACGACCACGGGACCCGAGTGCCGAATCCGGTCGAGTTCGATCCCGAGAGTCTTCAGCGGGTCCCAGCTCCGTTCGAGCCGGAGGTGGGCGTCGCGTGGCAGGTACCACTACCGGGGCTTGCTGAGGAAGCCGACGACCTCGAGGCCCCCCGTCGTTCGCGGGTCGTTCTGCTGGAAAACGGCAACCCGCTCTGGCTGCGTCACGCGGCACACCACGAGATCCGCACGCGAGGCCTAGGCGCGTACTCGCATTGGAAGGACCGGTTGATTCTCTCGACGTCAGACAACTCGAATCCGAACACGAACCAGCGAACGTATCAAATCGCGTTCGCGAAATAGCCACACGCGACAATGAACGACTACGGGGACAAACTGTTGTTCGAGGAGCACCGGCGGCTGCAGTCTCTCGTGTCGAGTCAGCACGACGGCCGCGGGCGCGTGAGCGTGCTCGGATGGGACCTCGAGTACCCGTCACCCGAAAGCCTGCTCGCGTGCGTGGACCAGATCCTGTTTCGCCGAATGAACGACTTCATCCCCGACAACGACCACCCGGTGATTCTCGATTGCGGGGCCAATATCGGATACACGACCCTGCACTACAAGCGGCAGCTCCCAGGCGCGCAGATCACCGCCTTCGAGCCGGACCCCGTATTCTTGCCGCTGCTGCGCCGAAACCTCCAGCGTAACGACGCGGCTGACGTGGCTGTGGTCGATGCGGCGGCGTGGACCGCGCCCGGCCGTGCCGCATGGGTGACCGAACGGAAAGACGGTTCCCGGCTCGCGGCCACCTGCGCGACAGTGCCAACAGCGCCTACGGACGTGCGAACCGTGGACCTGGCCGCCTACCTCGATCAGGACATCGACCTACTGAAGCTCGACGTGGAGGGCGCGGAGTTCGAGATCGTGCCACGCCTCGGTGATCGTCTCGAACGTGTGAAGAACGTGCTTGTCGAAGTCCACATCACCGACCAAGACAAGTACCAAGGGCTGGCCGAACTCCTGACGACGCTGAAGGCCGCCGGGTTCGAGATCGCGCTCAATTCCTACGGGCCGTGGCGCGACCTAGTCCGGCGACACATCCCGGAACCGCTCCATTGCGAACAGTACATGTTGCTGGCCGGATGGCGGACGGAGTCGGAGGGCGTGTCACGCGAGTCGAGCTACATCCCCTACGTCGGGATCGAGCCCTATCGGGAGCTCGCCGAGATGCGAGCCCGAAAGTTCATGGAGCCCCAGTACCGTCACGCGACTGACATCCTGGTCGACTTGATGACGCGGGCAGGCGAGGGGGACGTGCGCGAGCTCAGCGGGCCGTATCGGCACGAGCGCGGCCATTGCTGGACATATCGCCTTCCGGCGGACGTGCCTCTCGGAGACACCGAGACCTTTCAGGACGTCTCGACCCTACTACTCGAAGACGGTCACCTGCTTGGTCCCGCACATACCCCGCACGCGGAGATTTGGGAGCAAGGCGGGGGACGGTACTCGCATTGGGGACCTGCGATCTACCTGTCTACCTCCGACAACTCCGATCCGAATACGAACGGCCGGAGGTACGTCGCGGTCTGTCTGAAACGCGCGTCTGCAGAGAGGTGTCACCCTGGTCAAGACAGCGCAGTATCGCCGGGCGTCAGTTCCGAAGCGCGAACACCCAGATGACACCGCCTTGGGGCACCTGGACGTCCTCGCCGCGACTGCGGTTGACCTCCCCCTGCATCGACTGCGCGTCCACACCGTACCCAGATTGCACCGCGACGTACTGGACGCCGTCGATCGCATAGCTAGACGGCACGCCGGTCACACCAGAGTTGGTCCGTTGCTGCCACAAGACGCCGCCGGTTGCCGCGTCGAAAGCTCGAAAGTACCGATCGTTCGTCCCCCCGGCGAACACGAGCCCGCCGCCAGTCGTTAACACGGGCCCCCAATTGTGCGACGCGAACTCGTGCGTCCACACCTCTTCGCCCGCATCAAGATCCCAGGCCTGCAGCTCGCCCAGGTGGTCGACGCCCTCGCGAACGAACGTCTCCATGACTGCCCCGGTGTATCCCTTGCCCGGCTCGTACTCGACCGGGACGCCTTCGATAGCCGAGCAAAACCCCTCGTTGGCCGGAATATACAAGTACCCCGTGACGGGACTGAACGCCGCAGGCGGCCAGTCCTTCCCACCCCAGAGCGACGGACAGAATTCCGCGCGCTTCCCAGTTCCGGGCTTCCGGTCGGGATCGTACGACGGACGTCCGGTCACGCTATCCACGCTCGTAAACACGTTCTGATACACGTACGGCTGAGCACCGACGAAGGTGATCGCATTCGCCGCGCGTTCGAGCACCCACAAGTAGCCGTTCCGCGCCGGGTGGACAAGGCTGGGAATCGTTCGGCCGTTGCGATTGACGTCGATGAGAAGCGGCGCTGACACTTCATCCCAGTCCCACGAACCGTTCCAGTGGTACTGGTGGTACCCCTTCAGCTCACCCGTGTCCGCGTCGAGGGCGATTACCGAGTTCGTATAGAGGTTGTCTCCCGGCCGCATGTCGCCGATCCACGGACCCGGATTCCCGGTGCCCCAGTAGGTGAGGTTGAGCTCTGGATCGAAGGAGCCCGTGACCCAGACCGCGGCCCCGCCGGTCCGCCACGTCTCGCCGGGCCACGTGTCGCTGCCCGGCTCGTCGGGACCGGGTACAGTGAACGCCCGCCAGAGCTCTTCGCCATTACCGGCGTCGAGCGCCGCGACAAATCCGCGGATTCCGCGTTCGCCGCCCGACACGCCAACCATCACCTTTCCGTTGGCCACTAGGGGTGCCATCGTCATGTAGTACCCCGTGCGGTGGTCCTCCAGCGGCGTTTCCCATTCGACGTTTCCCGTCAGCGCGTCAAGCGCGACAACGTGCGCATCCTGAGTGGTCACGAAGACCAGATCGTCGTACAGGCCGACGCCACGGTTGGTCCGATGGCCGCAGCACCCGTCCGGTACTTCCCGTATGTAGCGCCAGAGCAAATCGCCAGTCCGTGCATCGAGCGCAAGCACCTGGTTCCCGGGCGTCGACACGAACATAACGCCGTCGTGAACCTGCACCGGCGCCTGGTGCCCCGAGTTGACCCCAGTCGAAAACGTCCACGCAGGCACGAGCTGCTGGACATTGGCGGTCGTGATCTGATCGAGCGGGCTATACCCCCAGCTGTCGTAGGTTCGCCGGTACATGAGCCAGTCCTCTGGCGGCGGATTCCGCAGAAGTTGGTCGGTGACCGGTGAATAGACGGGCCCTTGCTGACCCGCAACAACCGGCGCCAGAAGCGCGACACCGGCAGCGAGCGAAACCCACAGACAAAGACCTCTGGCCGCATATTGGGTTCTTGGCACGCCGCTAGTCTAGACCATCATCGGGTCGCTGGGGCGTCCTCTCCACGCTTTGCTATGATCGACCGGTCCGTCCGATCGGCCGGTTTCTGTTCGTACGGCTCGTATCAATTCGAGAAGGGGTAAGGAATGCAACGTCTGGCGGGATTCGTGGCCACATTGGTCGCGGCCGTCTGGGTGCTGTGTGCACCAGGTCGCGCGCAGGCAGAGGACGGACCGACCTACGCAGCCGACATCGCGCCCATCTTCCGGGCAAAGTGCGAGGCTTGCCACCGACCGGGCTATATCGCGCCGATGTCGCTGCAGACCTACAAGGAAGTGCGTCCTTGGGCTCGCTCTATCAAGAACCGTATTGAAAAGCGCCAGATGCCACCCTGGCACATCGACAAGACCGTCGGCATACAGGACTTTGAGAACGATCGGTCGCTGAGCGACGCAGAGATCGCGTTGGTGTCACGTTGGGTCGACGCAGGCGCGCCCCGCGGCAACCCGAAGGATTTCCCTCCGCCCGCAGAATTCGCCAATGACGACGTCTGGAACTTCGCCGACCGGTTCGGTGGACCGCCGGACATCGTGATCTACTCGAGGCCGTACACGGTACCGGCGCTCGCGCAGGATCGCTGGTGGAAACACGAGGTACCGACCGGGCTGACTGAAGACAGGTGGATCCGAGCGATTGAAATCCGCCCGTCGACGGTCGACGGCCGCCGCATTACTCACCACGCGCTTGCCCGGCTTCAGCAGGAAGAAGACGCGGAGGATCTCGGCGCGGCGTCCGACGTCGGACCGGGCCTGTTGATGGAGTGGGCCGTTGGCAAGCAGGGCGAGATCATGCGCGAGGACAGCGGAAAGCTCCTGAAGGCCGGCTCGAGTATCGCGTGGGACATTCACTACCACGCGGTTGGCGAGGAGATCACCGACTCCGTGGAGCTCGGGCTGTACCTGTACCCGAAGGACCAGCCCCCCAAGCACCGCCAAGTACTCTCTGCGTTCAGTACGATTGAGGGTGGCCCCAACCATCTGTCCATTCCGCCAAATCAAATCACGGTGACCGAACGGTTCCACGTGCTCAAGCAGAACGGTCGGGTCGAGAACTACCAGCCCCACATGCATCTCCGCGGGATTGGCATGCAGATGACGGCCATCCTGCCGAATGGTCGGACGCGCGTTCTGAGCCGCGTCAGCAACTTCAACTTCAACTGGCACAACAACTACGTCTATGCGCGTGACGCGGCCCCGCTGCTGCCGAAGGGTACCGTGCTGCATCTCAAGTCGTGGTACGACAACACGCGGGCCAACCCATCCAATCCCGATCCGGACCAGTGGGTCGGATATGGTGATCGGACGGTCGACGAGATGGGCCACGCCTGGGTCAACGTGACGTACCTCGACGACGCGGACTTCAAAGCAGCGATCGACGAGCGGCAGGCGCGGCACGCCGCAAAGAGCAACGATTGACGGGAATGCGGCGGTTCATTGCGACAGCACTCGCATTAGGCATCGCGATCGTGGCGTCTGGTGCGCTTGGCGCTGAGCTCCTGTTGGCGCAGGTGCCCCGCACCTTGGAGAACTCCGGCCAGCCTGTCTATCCGGCCTACGAGGGCTGGTATCAGAATCCGGACGGGAGCTACACCCTGCTGGCGGGCTACTTCAATCCCAACCTGGAGGAGCACATCGAGGTCTCAATCGGTGAGAGCAATCACGTCTCGCCGGGTCCGCAGGATCGGGGACAGCCCACGCGATTCAGGCCGGGTCGGGGGTGGGGTATCTTCTCGATCCAAGTGCCTGCCGACTTCGGTCATGGTCGTGTCACCTGGACGCTGTCCAGTAACGACCGGACGGTGTCGGTTCCGATGCACCTCGACCCGCAGTACGTCATCGAGCCTCTGAAAGACCAATCGAATGGCAACGAGCCACCGACAATCCGGTTCTCGGATGGCGGCCCCGGCCTCACCGGTCCTCCGATCGGCATCGCCCGAACGCTGACCGCATCGGTCGGCACGCCCGTGGACCTCGTCGTCTGGACGACCGACGTTAAGCCGACCAACGATACCTGGAGGGATCCCAGGCGCCGACGGCCTGCGCTAGTTCTCAGGTGGCACGTGCTCCGCGGCCCTGGTGACGTGGACATTATTGAACCGTTGCAGGAATTCGACGAATCGTCTGAGCAGAATCCCAGGACGACAGCGACCTTTAGTGAGTCCGGCGAGTACATCCTCCGCGTTGTTGCTCTCGACGAGACCGGGGTGGGGGGTAGCGGCTTCCAGTGTTGCTGGACCTCAGCCCACGTTCGCGTCAACGTGTCATAGCTAGACGGGGGCTGCGCCCCCGAACCCCCCGCGCGCGGCACGCTGTGCGCGCCGCGGGCCTGGTGCTTAGCCTCCGCGCGGACTAAACCTGATTCAGGCTGAGCCGGAGAGGCTGCTCCAGCCGCACGGCGACCCATCGCAGGAACCGCACCGCGTCGGCGCCATCAATCAAACGGTGATCGTACGACAGCGACAGGGGCATCATCAGTCTGGGCTCGAATGCCTGGTCGACGAGGACCGGCTCGTAGCTCGAACGTGACAGGCCCAGGATCGCGACCTCCGGGTAATTGATGATCGGTGTGAACGACGTGCCTCCGAGCCCACCTAGGTTCGTCAACGTGAACGTGCCACCTTGCAAATCGTCGAGGGTCGCCGCTTTCGAGCGAGCCTTCTCTGCCAGGGCCGAGATCTCCTCGGACACCTGAACCAGGGTCTTCTCGTCGGCGTGCTGCACAACCGGGACCAGCAATCCGCGATCAGTGTCAACGGCAACGCCTATGTTGATGTACTGCTTGTACACGACCTCGTCATTCGCAACGTCGATCGACGCGTTGAATTCAGGAAACTCCTTGAGTGCCGCCGCAAGCACCTTGACGGTGAACGCCGTGACGGTGAGCGGGGTGTCCGGCGACTCCTTCTTGAGCTGCTGGCGGGTCGACTCAAAACGAGTGAGATCCGCACGGTCGTGTTGGGTGACGTGCGGCACCGTGCGCCAGGCGGTACTCATGTGGCGCGCCGTGGCGCGCCGCACGCTCCGCATGCGCGTCCGCTTGACCGTACCCCACTTTGAGAAATCCGGGAGCTCCGGCTCCGTCGCTGGCACGCGCCCCTGTCGCACCTGTTGCAGGGCCCGCTTGGCGTAGGCCTTGATGTCATCGGCGACCACCCGCCCACGCGCCCCTGACCCTGGCACGTCGCCGATTTCGACGCCGAACTCGCGCGCGAGGCGTCTGACCGAGGGGGCGGCCAGGACGGTGCGACCGCCAGAAGGCGCCGGAGGGATCGACGCGTCCGGGGCCGGCACAAATGTTTCCGTGGCCGCTCGCGGTCTCGCGGGAGCCTGCGGTCGCGCTGCGGCCGGAGATGATGCAGCCATAGGCGCCTCGACCGTCGGAACCGCTTCTGCCTCTACGTCTGCGCCTGCCTCTGCCTCCGGCTCGATAATGACGAGGAGCAGCTGACCAACGGCAACGGTGTCGCCCTCCTTCACGGCAACGCGAGACACGGACCCAGCCGCGGGGGACGGCACTTCGATGGTGGCCTTGTCGGTTTCGAGCTCGACCACCGGCTGGTCTGCGGCAATGGTGTCCCCCGCCGCGACGAGCACTCGAACCACATCGCCGGTCTCGATGTTTTCACCGAGTTCCGGAAGCGCAAATTCAATAGGCACGTAGGTCCTCGTCGTCCGATCGGATCACGACATCATCGGCGCACGCTTGTCGGGATCGATCGCCAGGTCGCGAATGGCCTGAGCCACCACGCTCGGTGTCACAACACCGTCTCGGGCTAGCGCACGAAGCGCCGCGAGGGTGATGAAACGCGCGTCCACTTCAAAGAAATTGCGGAGCTCCGCCCGGCTCTCGCTTCGCCCGAACCCATCCGTCCCGAGTGCCACCAAGGGCGTGTCCAGCCACTGGCTGAGCGAATCAGGCAACGCCCGGACATAATCGCTGGCTGCAACGACAACACCAGCCTCGCCGCCAAGACACTGTGTCACGTACGGTGCGCGCGGCGACTCGAGTGGGTGCAGCATGTTCCATCGGTCGCAGTCGTGTCCGTCCCGATAGAGCTGGCCCCAGCTCGTAACGCTCCACACGTCGGCCGAGACGTCGTACCGCTCCAGCATGGCCTGCGCCTTGATCACTTCGAGCAGGATCGGTCCGCTGCCAAGCAGCTGGGCACGGTGCGTCAGCCCCGACGACTCTGATCGCTTGAACCGATACATCCCACGAAGAATACCGTCACGGCATCCGTCGGGCATCGCGGGCATGGGATAGGGCTCGTTCTCGACGGTGAGATAGTAGAAGACGCTCTCCTGCTCGACGTACATGCGTTGAATGCCGTCCTCGACGATGACTGCGATCTCGTAGGCAAACGCGGGGTCATACGCGCGGAGGTTCGGCACCGGATACGCGAGCAGGTGGCTCTGACCATCCTGGTGCTGTAAGCCCTCGCCGGCCAGCGTCGTGCGTCCCGCCGTGCCACCGATCAGAAAGCCGCGGCACCTCGAATCGGCGGCCGCCCAGATGAGATCGCCGACCCGCTGAAACCCAAACATGGAGTAGAAGATGAAGAACGGAATGGTGTTGATGCCACGATTCGCGTATGCCGTACCTGCGGCGATGAACGAAGAGAGAGAGCCTGCCTCGGTAATCCCCTCTTCGAGAATTTGTCCGTTCTCGGCTTCCTTGTAGTACAAGAGCGTGCCGTGATCGACGGGCTCGTAGAGCTGCCCAGCGTGCGCGTAGATGCCGACTTGTCGAAAGAGCGCCTCCATCCCGAACGTCCGTGCCTCATCGGGCACGATGGGGATGATCAACTTGCCGATCTCAGGGTCCCGGAGCAGACGCCCGAGCAATCGCACGAACGCCATCGTCGTGGACACAGCTCGATCGTCGGTGCCTTGATGTAGCTCCTGAAACGCCTCGGGCTGCACCGGACTCAGTGGCTGGGCGCGCACGACCCGCTGAGGCACGTACCCGCCAAGCTCGCGCCGACGCTCCTGTAGGTAACTCACCGCCGTGCTGTCGGCGTCCGGACGGTAGAAGGGAATCTCGACAACCTGTTCGTCTGACAGCGGAATGGCAAACCGCGTGCGAAAGAGCTTGAGCTCTTCGTCGTTCAGTTTCTTCTGTTGGTGGGTGATGTTCCGCCCCTCACCCGCTTCTCCCAGGCCGTAGCCCTTGATCGTACGGGCCAAGATGACGGTCGGCGACCCCTTATGCGCAACGGCGGCTCTGAAGGCCGTGTAGACCTTGGCCGGATCGTGGCCACCGAGGCGCAGCTTCTTGAGCTCCGAATCGGTGAGATGGCTCACGAGGTCGAGGAGCTGAGGTGATCGGCCCCAGAAATGCTCGCGCACGTAGGCACCCGACTCGACGGCGTACTTCTGATACTGCCCGTCCACCGTCTCGCTCATGCGGCGTATCAGCGCACCCTCGCTGTCCTTCGCCAGCAATGGATCCCAGTCGCGCCCCCAGATCACCTTGATGACGTTCCATCCGGCGCCACGAAACGCGGCCTCGAGCTCCTGGATGATCTGCCCGTTGCCCCGGACCGGACCATCGAGCCGCTGCAGGTTGCAGTTGACGACGAAGATCAAATTGTCCAGCTGCTCGCGGGCCGCGAGCGTGATCGCGCCGAGCGACTCTGGCTCGTCGGTCTCACCGTCGCCCAGGAACGCCCACACCTTTGCGCTCGACACGGGCTTGAGGCCCCGGTCCTCGAGGTATCGCTGGAACCGAGCCTGATAGATGGCCATGATCGGGCCGAGCCCCATCGACACCGTGGGGAACTCCCAGAACTCCGGCATCAGCCATGGGTGTGGGTAGGACGACAGCCCCCCGCCCGGCGCGAGCTCCCGCCGGAAGTTCTCGAGGTGATCGGCGGTCAACCGCCCTTCGATGAATGCTCGCGCATAGACGCCTGGAGCGGCATGACCCTGAAAGTAGACGAGGTCGCCCTCGGACTCATCACTCGTGGCCCGGAAAAAATGATTGAACCCAACTTCGTACAGGGTCGCCGCCGACGCGTAGGTCGAGATGTGACCGCCGATCCCTCCCTCGCGGTGATTTGCGCGTACGACCATCGCGAGCGCATTCCACCTCACGAGGCTCTTGATCTGTTGCTCGACGTCCCGGTCCCCAGGATAGGACCGCTCCTCCTCGGGGGGTATCGTGTTGACGTAGGGGGTGTTCGCCGTGAACGGCAAGTGCACGCCGGCACGCTCGGCCCGGCGCGTAAGCCGCTGCAGAAGCCGGCCGGCCTCGGTGAGACCGTGGTGATCGATGACGGCGTCGAGCGACTCCAGCCACTCCTGAACTGCGGCTGCACCGATCTCGCGCGGCTCGTCGACCGGCTCATGCATGTCGGCTGTTCATTCCTCGAAGCATTCAAAGAGGTTACAACAGGTGGATTCGAGGTGGCATACTTATCGTGACCCAATCGAGAGGAACCGATCGTCGACCTCAGCCGGATCTTTCACCCGACCGACTTCTCGGACAGCGCAGCTCGCGCCCTGCAGCTAGCGGCCGACCTCGCGGCGGCGCACGACGCGACGCTGTATCTGTTTCACGCCGAGACCCTGCACGGCGAAGGCCTGGATCACGACCTGGGAAACTTGGACTCCGCTGCAGCCATGGCGCGCGAGCGCGTCGGGCATCTCCGACCAGGTGATACGCCGAAGGTCGAGGTGATCACGGGGAGAGCCGTCCTCCCGTTCGTGGCAATCATGCGCGCTGCAGACGAGTACCAGCCTGAGCTGATCGTCATCGGCACCCATGGCCACGCCGGGCTTAGCCGGCTGCTGATGGGAAGCACGGCCGAGAAAGTGCTGCGCCACGCGTCTTGTCACGTGCTCACCGTGAAAGCGGACGCTCCAGTTCCGTCAGACGGTGCGTTTCGCACGAGTTGAGGCGAACCTCAAGACCTGGGCCGGCGACGTCCCGCAGTCGAAAACCCACATCACAGAAGGAAATCCGGCCCTCGAGATCGCGCGTCTCTCGGAGACACTCCATGCCGATCTGATCGTGATGAGCACGAAGGGTCTGACAGCCGTCGAGCACCTGTTGGTAGGCAGCGTGACGGAACGGGTGTGCCGATTCTCCGTCGTACCCGTTCTCGCGATGCGCTGACGCTACTCGGACGCCGACGCGGCTCGTACGGTGGTTACCGGACAGGGTGACGTCCGGACGATCTTCTCGGCCACGCTCCCAAGCAGCATGTGCTCGAGCGCTCCCCGCCCATGGGTCCCCATCACGATCAAGTCGATCTTCGCGCCGAACGGCTTGGCAAGCGCCTGGGCGTACGCAATCGCTCGGTCGGACGTGTCGCTGAAGTCGACGGGAACGGGCTGGCTTCCTCGACCGGGCGTCGCTGGCTCTCGAGCGCGCCTTCGCGAGCTCGAATGCTGAGATAGTTGCCGACGCCCATCGACAACCCGTCCGCCAGCAGGTTCGCCACGCCGACGATGACGACCGTTCCGGCCGACAGCGCCCCGCCGGTGACGCCGGCCACGACCGCAAACGACGTGAGAATGCCGTCGTTCGCCCCGTAGACGAGGTCTCCCACGTAGTGCTGCGCTGTCTCGTAGAGCCCGTCCGGCTCCACGTGATTCGAAGGTCTGGACCCTCGGGGTCCACCTACATGATCCCTCATCGCCCCAGCCCAACTATAATCGTAGGTTACGGTCGCCGGACAAGCGCGGCCGAGCGAGGAGAGCTTCCGGACAATGGCAAAGAACATTACATATGGTGAGCAGGCCCGTCAGCACACGATGGCGGGCATCAATCAACTGACCGATGCGGTCAAGGTGACGCTAGGTCCAAAGGGACGCAACGTCGTGATCGACCGTTCGTTTGGGCCGCCGACGATCACGAAGGATGGCGTCACGGTGGCCAAGGAAATCGAGCTCAAGAACCCCGACGAGAACATGGGCGCGCAGATGGTGCGAGAAGTCGCGAGCAAAACCTCCGACATCGCCGGTGATGGCACGACCACCGCGACGGTCCTGGCGCAAGCCATCTACGCGCAGGGCGCCAAGAACGTCGTCGCGGGCGCGAACCCCATGGAGCTTAAGCGCGGTATCGAGAAGGCCGTCGACACCCTGGTCGGGGAGCTCCGCGGGATGTCCAAACCCGTGGCGGGACATATGATCGCTCAGGTCGGGACGATATCGGCAAACAACGATCGAACGATCGGGACGATTATCGCGGAGGCGATGGACAAAGTCGGCAAGGACGGCGTCATCACGGTCGAAGAGGCCAAGACGCTGGAAACGACACTCGACGTCGTCGAGGGCATGCAGTTCGATCGGGGCTACCTGTCCCCCTATTTTGTGACCGACGCTGAGCGGATGGAAGTCGTGCTGGAGAACCCGCTCGTGCTCGTGCACGAAAAGAAGATCAGCGCAATGAAAGACTTGCTGCCGCTGCTGGAGCAGGTCGCGAAGCTCAGCCGTCCCCTGCTGATCATCGCGGAGGACATCGAGGGCGAGGCGTTGGCCACTTTGGTGGTCAACAAGCTGCGTGGGACGTTGAACGTCGCTGCGGTCAAGGCGCCAGGGTTTGGCGATCGCCGGAAGGCCATGCTCGAAGATGTCGCGGTGTTGACGAACGCGAAGGCGCTGACCGAAGACCTCGGGTTGAAACTCGAGAACTTGACTGTTGAGGACCTGGGCACCGCCAAAACGATCACGATCGACAAGGACAACACCACGATCGTCGAAGGTGGCGGTTCGACGGAGGCCATCGAGGGTCGCGTCAAGCAGCTCCGCGCGCAGGTCGAGGACACGACCTCCGACTACGATCGCGAGAAGCTGCAGGAACGGCTGGCCAAGCTCGTCGGTGGCGTCGCCGTCATTCAGGTTGGTGCGGCGACCGAGACCGAGATGAAGGAAAAGAAGGCCAGGGTGGAGGACGCCATGCACGCCACGAAGGCCGCCGTCGAGGAAGGGATCGTCCCTGGGGGCGGTGTGGCGTTGCTTCGGAGCGCACGCGCGCTGGAGGCGCTCCAACTCGACGGCGATCAGCAGCTCGGCGTGGACATCGTGAAACGCGCCATCGAAGAGCCCTTGCGATGGATCGCCCAGAATGCCGGTCACGAAGGCTCGATTGTCGTTCAGCGAGTGCGCGATGTGAGCACCGGCGATGACGGTTTCAACGCGCTGACCGAGACCTACGAGAATCTCGTTGACGCGGGAGTAATCGACCCGGCGAAGGTCGTGCGCACGGCGATTCAGAACGCCAGCTCAATTGCTTCGTTACTGCTGACAACCGAAGCGCTCGTGTCTGAGATCCCAGAGAAGGCGCCGGCCGCCGGTCCTGACCCCCATGACATGGGTGGCATGGGCGGAATGGACGGCATGTTCTAGACAGGAGCCAGGTTTGATCGAGTCGTGAGCGCCCAATTGTCCGATCTCCAGGTCGAGACTGTTTGGTCCGAGCCTCCGACGCACCTCGACTTGCCAGTGGGTGTGGTCCACACGTGGCTCGCGCGGCTCGACACAACCCTTCCTGACGACGTCGACCCATCGTCCGAGCTCACCGGCCACGAACTGGAGCGTGCTGCGAAGTTCAGGTTCGATCGCGACCGCGAACGCTACATCGTGGCTCATGTCACGCTCCGGCGTCTCTTGGGACGCTACCTTGACATGGCGCCGCGATATCCGTCCCGATCGTTCGCTTGGACGGCGGGAAGCCCGCCCTCGAAGGCGATGCACCCCTCGCCTTCAACATGTCTCACGCGTCCGATCTGGGGCTGTTCGGGTTTCGGCGGGAGGGTGCCGTGGGTATCGACGTCGAACGGATCCGCCCCAATCTCGAAATCCGGTCGATCGCTGAACGGTTTTTCACGACGACCGAATCGCGGCAGATCGAAAACGCCGACGACGATACGCGCTTCCGCCACTTCTTCACCACATGGGTCAGAAAAGAAGCGGTGCTCAAGGCTGTGGGTCGAGGCCTCGCAATGCCCCTGTCATCGATCGACGTGTCGCCGGACGAGCCGGCACCGCCCCTCGTTGCAACGGTTGACGACCCGCGGTCGGTGTGGCAGATCATCGACCTCCCGCCTGTCACCGATTACGTCTCGGCATTGGCAACCACCGAGCCGCTGACCCAGGTTCGATGCTTTGCAGTCGGAGCCGCCGATACTCTCAGAAGATTGCCAGCGGATTGACCGGCGACCCCGTTCCGTTCGGGATCGGCAGCGGCGCGATGGTTAGCATGAACTCCCACCGGTTCCGTTCAGAGGCGGCGGCGGCCAGTGCCAAGAAGTCGGCACGATCAAGAAGATGCACGCCAAGCATGGTGAGCGCGAAGTTATGCAGCGCCAGCCTCGGCAGATCGCCTTCCGGCTGCGGCATGTAGCCCGGCGTCTCCCACCCCGCGACCGCGATGTCACGCGCCCTCATCCACGGAATGACACGGTTGTCGGGTCCCGCCGCCTCGGCGCCGGTGTCGAACGGGCCGATCGCCTCCTGACGGGCCCAGCGCCCCCATCGAATCAGCATCGCGTCACCAGGTCCCACACGCACGCCGGTCTGTCGCTCCCAAGCCTCGAGATCTGCCACGGTAATTCGCGTGCCGGGCTCCAGATAGTCGACACCCTTGAGCCGGGCGATGTCGTAGAGCACACCGCGGGTCACGATGCCATCCTTCAGATTGAGAATCGAGTTCTTCGCGGCTCCGCCATCCATCGTCACGAGGGTTTCGACGTCGTAGCCGTTCCACATTCGACCATCGAAGAAGATGTGCGCGAAGGCATCGAGATGAGTCGTTCCGGGTCCGTGGATGCACGGATAGGCAATCCGGTCGGTGGCAGCCGCCCTCGTGGCCCGGACCATCTCCCACGCGACGGGGCAGGGGTTGTCGACGGTCTGTGCCGTCTGAGCTATTGAGGCCAGCGAGACCGTAAACCCCTCGGTGACAAGACGAGCGGCCTCCGCGCGCTTCGCGGGCGTAATCAAGTTCAGCGCGCCGAGCTCGTCATCCGGCCCCCACCGACCCCAATTCGATAACTCCGCGATCCAGCTCTCGTACTCACTCTGAGTGACGAGCGGCGGTGCGGCCGGCGTCTGCGAGATGGTGACGTCGGCAAGGACGATCACTAACGTCGCGACGATGGCGGCCGCGAATCCGTATCGTGTCATGGGTGGGACTGTACTACCAAAGCGCGGTCGGCGAGGCGTCAGGGATGTGAATCGGAAGCCAGAAGCTCGACCAACGCTCGACGCTGCTCGGCGAGCATGACGAGGGCCTGCACGTCGCTGGTACCCTGCGCAGACATCACGTCTGGATCGGGGTCGGCTGGCTTTTTCAGTGAAGTCAACTCTGTCAGCCGACGGTCGAGAAGGTTCAGAAGTGGGTGCCCGGCCCACTCGGCTGATGCCACGTCGGGATGACGTTGGCACTCCTCGTACAAAGCGATCACGACATCCTGACTGTCGCAGCTGTCGTGTCCATGGCGCTGCCTGAAACGCCTGCGGATCTCTGCGTGGAGCGCGCGGCGAAAGATGGTCCGCACCGTCTCGCCATGCTCGACGATGTAGCTATCGAGCGTCCGACAGAGGTCCGCGAACGCCGCTGCTCGTCGCTCAGGCATATCGGCAGGTTCAGGATCCCAGTCGTCGAGGTATAAGAGCATTCGCTTCGTCCACTCGACTTCTCCGGCGGCAACGGCGTCCCACCCCGTAGATACTTCGTGCTGCTCCATGCGCGGAAGACCTGGCACTATCCCTACGATGTAGTTTCTCGGCCGTACAGTTCAGCCGGCTTGAAGAATGTCGGCGATGTCCTAAAGAGTCATGCAAAGTTCTGGAGTTTTCAGTAGTACTGCTTGTAGGGGCGATACAGACGGCCGGCAAGCGGTCCGAGCCAGCCCAGCACGTAGTACATGTAGCCGAGATCCATCAGCTCGATCAGGTTGCCATCGAAATCCTTGGCAAAGAAGAAGGTGTGTCCGCGCGGCGAGCGTTCTGGCTTGCTGACGCACTCAACACCCTTGCCCACAAGATAGTCGTACCACTTCTGCGTGTTACGCACGTTGAATGAGATGTGGGTCAGGCCAACTCGGTTCCATGGCACTTCGACCGGCGGCTGCTGCGGCTGGAACTCGAAGATCTCGATCACCGCGCCGCCAGGGACCCGAATCCACCCGACCTTGCACGTCGGCTGATCGGCGTCGACACCGAAGAACGCGCGTACCCGATCGGAGGGTTGATCGGCCACCCCAACCAGGGGACACCCGAAGACGTCCCAATAGAACTGCACGGCCTTTCGAAAGTCGGAAACGGTAATGCCGCAGTGACTGAAGGATCGTGCTCTCACGATGTGAGTCCCCGCTACAGATCAACGTCCTTGATGTGGTCGGCGACGCGAAGCGCTTGCGCCGCGATGGTCAGTCCCGGGTTCACGGCCGCTGAAGACGGAAAGAACGACGCGTCCACGACGAAGAGGTTCTCCACATCGTGCGCGCGACAGAACGGGTCCAACACCGACGCGCGAGAGTCGCGACCGAAGCATAGCGTGCCGCACTGATGGGTGGTGTTTCTCGTGTTGTTCGATTTCACGTGGACTGTCAGCAAGCGGCCTTGAAACTCGAGTGTTCGACCCGTCGGATAGTCGCCGTGCGTCATGACCACCCAGAACCCAAGACGCTTGAGAAGACGCTCGGTTTCCTCCACGAGACGCGCGTGCGCGGCAAGGTTGTTGGGGTGGTAGTGCAAGCGCGTCCGCCCATCCGGTTCCACCGTCACCCGGTTCTCCCGTCGAGGTAAGTCCTCCGACACAGCCAGCCAGTCGACACCTCGGGCGACCCACGCATCGTAGGCCCACACCGGGATCCACGGGACGGCGGTCTGCGCCATGACGCCGTGAGTCCGCCCCTGAGACTGGATCTGCCCCAAGGGATAGCCCCCGTCGGGACCGTGGCGATAGAAGTCGTTGATCGCCACGGTCTTCTGGAAGACGGCGTGGTTCTTTCGGAACGGATGAAACCCCTGCATCATCGTCGCCAAATGCGCCATGTACCGCCGCCCGACCAACCCCGACGAGTTCGCCAACCCGCGAGGGTGCTGGTCGTTGGACGACCGCAAGAGCAGCGCGGCGGAGTTGACCGCACCGCACGCGGCGATGACGAGCGGGGCGCGCACGACGTGCGTTTCACCGCCGCGATCCACTTCGACGGCCTCGACCCGTCGGCCCGACGCATCGGTCAACAGGCGGCGCGCATAGGTTTTCGTCCAGAGCGTGACCGTAGGGGCGTCGAGCAACGGCCGCACGCAGCACACGTCGGCATCGCTCTTCGCGTGCCGCCGACACGGGAACGAGTTGCACGTGTCGCACAGGATGCAGCCGTCAGGCTCCCCGACGCCGCGCAACCCGAGCGGCAGCGGCGACGGCCGCAGCCCAAGCTCGCGCACACGTTCAACCGTACGCGCCATTCCCTCGGCATGGCGTACGGGTGGGTAGGGGTACGGCCCGCGGGGTTCCTCGGTCGGGTCACTTCCGGGTTCCCCGTGCACCTCGTAGAGCTGCTCAGCCCGCTCGTAATACGGTTCCAGCGTGTCGTAATCGATGGGCCACGCCGGCGACACCCCATCGGCGTGCTCGACCGCCTCGAAGTCCTCCCGTCGCATCCGATAAAGGACGGTGCCCCAGAACTTGGTGTTTCCGCCGACGCAGTAGTGCGTGTAGGGGCGAAACTCGTTTCCCTGCTCATCGAGCCATCGTTCGGTGGTGCGGTAGCGCAGGTGCTTCCACACCGCTTCGGGATCCCAGTTCTCAGCTTCTTGTGGAACGAAATCGCCCCGTTCGAGGATAAGGACCCGAGCCTGTGTGCCGGCGAGCGCGTGCGCGATCGTGCCGCCACCGGCGCCACTTCCGATGATGATGATGTCGAAATCAGTTGCTGCCATCGGGTCTGGATGGATACTCACTGGCTCGCGCAGCGGTTCGGTTCAACCTCACCGCTCGTGATGCCTTCATAGATCTGATCCATGAGACGCTGGTCACGGATCGCCGTTTCCAGGCTCATCTCGGGTGTACTGCCATTACGGATCGCGGCGACGAAATCTCGATACATCGCCTGGTACCCGCGGATGTCGCGCAGCCCGGGCAGCACCACCCGGGGCAGGCCGCGCCCGCGGACTACGACAAACCCTCCGTTGGATTCGAACGAGATGATCCCATCGCGACCGAACAGCTTGGAGATTCTGATTCCACGGAACAGCGACGGCACCTCGCGGGAATAGAACAGCGAACCAACCGCATCGTTGTCGTATCGAAATGCCACCATCATGCTCTTGTGACGGGCGTCAGCACCGAGGCGTGACGCGGGCGGGCGGTAACCTCGAGCCGACACAATCAGTGGCCCCAGACTGTTGGCGAGGTGCAGCCAGTGCACGCCCTCCTCGAAAAACGCATCTCCGCCCGCCATCGTCGCGTCATTGCGCCAGTCGTCCTCGGTCTTGAGCCGCCTGACCAGTGTGGTGAAGTGCGCAAACAGCATGTCCCCGATCACACGGTCGTTCAGTAAACGACGCAGACAGGTCGCCAGTGGCTTGTAGTGATCGTTCTCCCCGACGAGCACCACCCGGCGGGCCTGATCGCGAGCGGCTCGCGCCTGATCGTATTCGGCCGTGGTCACAAACGCTGGCTTCTCGACCAACACGTGCTTCCCGGCGGAGAGCGCCTGGAGTGTGAGCTCGAGATGGAATCGGGGCGGCACGGCGACGACGACCGCGTCCACCTGGGGGTCGTCGATGGCCGACGCGTATCCCTCATAGCTACGCCGCCCGCGATAGCGCTGCCGAAAGCGTTCCGCTTTCGCCGCATCACGGCTGGCATAGCTAGGGATGACGTCGCCCTGAAGCGCTCGCAGATGGCGACTGTGTACCTCGGTGATGAAGCCGCATCCAAGGAACACGACATGCAACGGCCGCGTCACCGGACAATCATACTCGGCGTCGTGCGGCGCCCGCCCCGGCTGCCCCGCGGTGCCTAGGCGCCCGTCGAACCGAAGCCCGCAGCGCCCCGGTCGGTATCGGTCAGCGCCTCGACCTCGACGACATCGACGGTGAGGCGTCGTTGGATCACGAGCTGCGCCACCCGCATGCCCGGCTCGACCGTAAACGCGTCGCGGCCGTGATTGATCAAGATGACGCCGATCTCGCCGCGGTAGCCCTCATCGATCGTGCCGGGCGTGTTGAGGACGGTCACCGCATGCCGACCCGCGAGACCGCTACGAGGCCGAACCTGCGCCTCGGTTCCCTCGGGGAGCTCGATCGCGATCCCGGTGGGAATCGTGGCGGTGCAACCCGGCTCAATGACCGCCGCTGCCACCGCGCAGAGATCGAGACCCGCGTCACCGCTGTGCGCGTAGCGCGGCAGCTCTGCCGATTCGACCAAGCGCCTGATCCGCAATTGCATCGTGGGGCGTGCCTCCGCCGTCGGCAATACTGTACCCTGTCGGCGAGATGGAGGAGTCGTCACGGCGCCGCTTCTTGCGCACGATCGGCGGATGGGCCGCGCTTGCGGCATCGCTTGGAGAACACGAGGTCACGGCAGAAGCAACAGGGCGGACCGCCCAAGGCTCCGACACAATTCGGACGGTCGAGGCCTATCCCGTGTACATCAACGAGCGCTCGGACGACCTGCTCGACGCACCGACGTTCTCCTCAGACGACGACCCTCGGCGATGGACCTACGGCGGCGCCTTCTCACAGCTGCCGTCTGCGATCATCGCGATCATCAAGACCGACGCCGGCACCACAGGGTTCGGCATGGGTGCCGGCGGAAGCGCTGCGGTCGAAATCATCAGCGGCCATCTTCGACATCTGCTGGTCGGCACCAATCCACTCCGCGTCGAACAGCTGTGGGATCAGATGTACTCGTCGGCTCTCTTCTACGGCCGCCGCGGAATCTTCGCGATGGCCTTAAGCGCAGTGGACAACGCGCTGTGGGACATCGCGGGCAAGCACGCCGGGCGACCGGTGAATCAACTGGTCGGTGGAATGGCCCGGGAGCGCATCGCCGTGTACCAGACGGCTGGCAGCGTCGCGGACGGCAAAGCGAGAGGTATTCGGAACTTCAAGATCCCGATGCAGGTGGGGCCGCTCACGCCCCCTCGCGACCTCGACCGGGCGGTGCAGCGGGTATTCGATGCGCGCGCCACCCTAGGTCCAGACGGCCGTCTCATGACCGACTGCGTCTCGAGGACCGGAACAGTCAATTGGGCCGTTGGTTTCGCCGAGCGACTCCGGCCAGCGGACCTATACTTCATGGAGGAACTCCTGTCCCCCGACGACGTCTTTGGATACGCAGAATTGAATCGCCGCATCGGGAGCCGCGGGCCCGGATGGACCCGTGTAGCGTGCGGGGAGCACGAGTACACCGAACACGGCTTCGACGTTCTTATCAGGCTGCACGCCGCTGACGTGCTGCAGCCCGATATGACGTGGTGTGGCGGGCTGACGGCCGGGATACGGATCGCGCGACTCGTCGAACGGGCCGGCCTCGAGATCGTCCCGCACCGAGGCGGAAGCCTCTGGGGCATGCCGATCGCGCTGACCGCGCCCAGCTGCTCCATGGCCGAAAGTTTCCCGGCGGGGTCGGAGCTCCTTGACGCGATGACCCCCCGTTTCGAGAACGGTGACTACCTCGCGTCGGACGATCCCGGATTCGGTACGTCACTGACCGAGGCGATGGTGAGAGACCACCGACTACAGTCGCAATAATTGCAATCACCACACTAGGGCCTCGGCCGGTCCGAGCGGCGCTCGAGGATCGCGTCGCGTCGCTGATGGGCATACGCTCGCAGATCGGTAATCTGGTCTGACTCGTCGACGATCTCATGACCGATCAGCTCTTCGAGCACGTCCTCGAGCGTGACGATGCCCGCACAGCCACCAAATTCATCGATGACCGCAACCATGTGACGGCGTCGTTCGAGAAACATCCGCAACAGCTGGTCGAGGGGCGTCGTCTCGACCACGAAATCAATCGGCCGCATCAGCTGTTCGATCGTCGCATCGGCGCGGTCGCGGGCCGTGGCCATCAAGATGTCCATGCGATGCACGAGACCGACGACGTCCTCGGGATCACCGTCGTAGACCGGGACGCGCGTGTGCTTGGTGAGCGCGCTATTTTGCGCCGCGTCCTTGACTGGCGTCGACGCGTCGAGCGAGAACACCACGGTTCGCGGAGTCAGCACATCCTTGACGATCGTGCGCTCGAGCGCCAAGACGTTGGCGATGATTTCCGCCTCATGGGGCTTGAAGTCGCCGGTCCTTAGCCCGGAGCCCACCAGCGTCAGCACCTCCTCGTCGGACACACGATGCTCCTGGTGACCCGACCACACCAGGTTGGTCGCAAACTGGGTAAGCGTGATGAGCGGACGAAAGAGCACAACCAGCCACTGTAGCGGCCGGGCAATCCAGGCTGAAAGCGGGCGCGCATACACGACGCCCACCGTCTTCGGGACGACCTCGGCAAAGAGCAAGATCGCGAGCGTGAACGCCGCCGAGAAATAGCCGAGTCGAGACGAGCCGAGCGCGTCAACGGCCATCGCGCCGGCGACGGCACCTCCGCCGGTGTTGGCAATCGTATTGAGCGACAGGATGGCCGAGATCGGACGGTCGACCTTCTCTCGGAGCTGAAACAACGTGCGTCCAGCCGGACGTCCAGACCGTTTCAACAACTCGACGTGGCTCTTGGGTACCGCATAGAGCACGGCCTCGAACAGCGAGCACATCGCTGACGTCAAGAGCACGGCTCCGACGACGAGCATCAAACTAGTCATAGCCTCCTCGATCAGGAACGGTGTGTCAGCTCGGGCCGTCGGCCACGACGTAGAACAGCCAGCCCGGAGAGTTGTCGGCCTTCGATGTCGGCTCGAAATGGCTCCGATCGACATCGTCTTCTGAATCCCAGAGAACCTCGATGTTTCGATAGCCGGCGACCTGGAGGGCGTCGCAAAGCTCGGCCGGTGCGTACAGACGCCAGTGATACGTGAACGCTCGCTTCAGCTTCTTCCCGCGCTTGAATTCAAAGTGGATGTAGCATAGCGCGAGGCTGTCGATCGGATTGTAGTCGGCTTGCTCCCACGTGTAACCGAAGGTCCCGGCTGGGCTCTTGACGGTCCGAGGCTCACTGAGTCGCTGCTGGCTCTCCCATCCACCGTACCCGTCGAGCATGATGATGCCGCCCGGGGCGAGGCTCCGGCGCACGCAGCGAAGATAGTTCACCAGCTCGCTCGCGGGATGGAAGAGGTACGACGAGAAGTTGAAAGCCTGGACGACGTCGGCGCGTGGGCGTGTGACCGTTCGGACGTCCTTCTCTCGAAGGTCAACGCGGACGGACGCGGCACCGAGCGGAGTCACGTTGTGCTCCAGCGCCCACTCGAGCGTCGCAGCGTCAAGGTCCAAACCTATCGCGCGGTTCTTTCGGTGCTCCGTGACCCAGCGCGACGCGACCGCGGCGCTCCCGCAGAAGTCCTCGCGGAGCACGTAGGGTCGGCGGCGGCGACGGCGGCGATAATGCTCGATGGCGAGCTCGACTTCGAACGCGGGCTCTTGAACCGACCACTCATACAGGCGATGTTTGTCCGCACCGCGCCGCGGCAGTGTGTATTTCTTCGACATGCGATACCCGAAAGGGTTCAATCTTAAAGCATCCGGGACGACACAGCCCTATCGCGGACCGGTACGGGGTTGGCCCTTCGCACCGGCTTGATCACCCGCAGCGTTCTTGCTACGTTGAAGATGATGAAATGTCGAGGCTGGGTCGTCGTCTTGGCGGTCGTGCTGCTCGGCGCGGCATCGACTTCGACCGTGATGCACGCCGATCACGGCGTCGATCGGGATTGTGCGATCTGCCAGCTCCGGCACCAGCCGGTCGCGGCGCTGACGGGTACTCCACAGATTGCGTCGTCCGACTCGCCCCAGCAGCTCTCGCAGACCCAGACCATCGTCTCGCCCCTCTCCCACCGTGGTTCGAGGATCCCCGCTCGCGCGCCGCCTCGCGGCGGTCCTGCACGCTGAACTGTTAGAACGCAGATCGCGCGGTTGCCTATGTCCGCGCTCTCCAACCAGCAGGAATCGCCCTCGTGCAGCACGCCCCGTGATGATTCGCGGGGAGGGCTCGCAACGGGCGTTTCAAGGAACACTCGATGGGGTTGCCCTGATGAAGGCTTTCGTGATCGTGATAGCGACAGTCGGCATGATCTCGGCACCCGCGCTGGCCTTGCAGGGGACGGGTACCGTCCAAGGTGCCGTGACGCTGACCGCGGATGGCGGAGCCGTGCATGGCGCGCTCGTGCTGGTCGTGGGCCCCGGACTCGTGGCGTTGACGGACGAAGTGGGAGCGTTCGCGATCGCGGATGTGCCAGCCGGCACCTACGAGGTGCTCGCGCAGCGGGAGCACCTCAGCGCGGCTCGGCAGACCGTCACGGTGGAGCCTGGACAGACGGCTACAGTGAATTTCGCGCTCGAGCTCTCACCCGTGCATGAAGACGTCACGGTTACCGCCACGACCGGTGGCCGGACCACCACCTTCGAAGCGTTCAACTCAACGACCACGCTCGACTCGTTTGATGCGGTCACGAACCCAGTCGGGACTCTGGCGGAGGCGCTCGAGCACCAGCCGGGCATCGCCAAACGAAGCTTCGGAGCTGGAGCGGGAAGGCCGATCATTCGTGGCTTCGACGGCGATCGGGTGCTCGTCATGGAGGACGGCATCCGAACGGGCGACCTCTCCAGCCAGTCGGGCGACCACGGCGTGAACACCGACCCCAACGGATTGGATCGAATCGAGGTCGTGCGAGGGCCGGCCACCCTACTCTACGGATCGAGCGCGGTAGGCGGAGTCGTCAACGCCATTACGCCAAATGAAAGCTTCAAGGACTCGCTGGTGGCAGGCACCCGAGGCCAAGTCAGCGTCGATGGCGGGAGCGCAAACGAACAGGCCGGAACGTTCGCCACCGTCCAGCACGCCCGCGACCGCCAAATGGTGTGGGCCGGTGGTGGCACGCGGCGAACCGGCGACTACGACACACCTGACGGCACCATCGAGAACTCCCAGACTCGTCTTTCCACGGGTCGGGCCGGAATCGGCTACTCGGGCGACCGGGTGTTCGCGAGTGGCGGCTTCACGATCGAGGACGGGCGCTACGGCATTCCGTTCGTCGACGAGTTCCACGACGATGAAGAGGCTATGGTCGACATCGATTCCCAAAGACGCGTCGGGCGCTTCGACGCTGGGATGCGCAATCTGGACGGACGCCTCGTCGACTCGTTTCAGGTCGTTTTCAACGTGATTGACTGGCAGCACCGCGAGCTTGAAACCGATCAGAGCATCGAGAGCGTCGGGACCGTGTTCGACAATCGGACCTATGTGGTTCGCGCCGATATCAATCAGCGTCAGACCGGTCTGCTATCAGGCAGATTCGGCCTGTGGACCCAGTTTCGCGACTACGCGGCCTTCGGGGAGGAAGCGCTCACGCCGGCCACTGAGCAGGCGTCGTTCGCGGCCTTCGCTTACGAGGAGATCGACCTGGGACGCGGTCAGGTCCAGCTCGGCGGCCGGGTCGAACGGACCGCCTACACGGTCGGCGAACGCGCGGGCAATGGCCAGGACGTAGCCCAGGACCCAGGGGCCGTCGAGCCGCCAGACGTGCGCGACCGGGGCTTCACAGGCGGTTCCGCATCGATCGGGTTTCGGGCCGAGATGGCTCCGGGAAACGCCGTCGTCGCGAACCTGACGCGGTCGCACCGCGCGCCCGCGCTGGAGGAGCTGTACACCTTCGGCCCGCACGTCGGAAACCTGGCCTTCGAGGTCGGCAACCCGAACCTCGACGCCGAATCAACCGTTGGGCTCGACGTCAGCCTCCGCCATCAATCGAACCGCTTGCGGGGCGACGTCAACGTCTACCTCTACGAGATCGCCAACTTCGTGTTCCTCGATGTCCAAGACGAGATTGTCGACGGCCTACGGGTCGCCAACTTCCTCCAAGGTGACGGACGGTTCACCGGGTTCGACGCCAAGGCCAGTGTTCGCCTGGGCACACACGTGTGGGCCAACATCGGCATCGGTCTCGTGAACGCAGAGCTCACGACGACGGGCGAGTCGCTTCCGAGGATTCCACCACTGCGAGGGCAGCTGAGCCTCGACCTGCCATTCCGGGGCTTTACGCTCACTCCAGAATGGAACTTCGCCGCACGACAGGACCGCGTGTTTCGCGATGAGACCGATACTGATGGGTACTCGGTCCTCAATGTCAGAGCGTCGTACGTCTGGCCGACTCGCCACATAGCGCATATCCTGAGCGTGTCGGCCTATAACCTGACGAACGAGCTGTACCGAAACCACACGTCGTTCATCAAGGACCTGGCTCCGGAGATCGGCCGTGGCGTGAAGGTCGGCTATTCGCTCCGATTCTTCTAGTGCCTAGAACTCGCGCAACGCATTGACGATGGGAAGCCGCGCGGCCCGCACTGCCGGAAACAACCCTCCAAGAAACCCCATTGCCATCGCGTAAGAGACACCTTGCACCAGCAGCTCCGGAGTGACCGAAAAGGCAAACGCCACCTGACTGAACGTCTGCCAGTTCATGGTCGCGGTCTGGTACCCATTGAAGCCAACGTACGCGAGTACGCCGCCAATCGTTCCCCCGAGGAGACTCAGCAGCAACGATTCGAAGAGAACCGAGATCACGACAGGCGCACCACCGAAGCCCAGCGCGCGCAGCGTCGCGATCTCTCGCGTTCGGCTGGAAACAGCCGTGTACATCGTGTTCACAGCTCCGAACACGGCGCCGATCCCCATGAGCAGGGCAATAACCGATCCGATGCCCGTGATAATGCCGTGGATGGTTTGGGACTGCGCCGCATAGTAGTCGGTCTCGCGCTCGACCATCACATCCAGCCGCGGATCGGCTGTCAGTGCGTCCTTGAACTGCTGGAACGACGTGGGACCGTCCAGCTTCGCGAAGACCGACTGAAACGTCTCGCCACGGCGATAGGCCGGTTGAAGCACTCTGGCGTCGCACCAGATCTCCGACTCGACCACCGTCCCCTGCGCCTCGAAGATCCCGACGACGTTCCAGGTGTTCTCTCCCCAACGATGGCTCGAACCCACCTCGAGGCCCGCGAACTGCTCCGTTGCATTACGCCCGACGATGATCTCGTTGGTGCCAAGTCGGAAGCTCCGTCCCTCGACGATCGTGACGTCCTCTCGGACACCGAACGCAGCGGGCTGAATGCCCCGCAGCGGCACGTTGGCGTCCGTGCCAGTTGAGCGCTGCGGCAAATTGATCATGACGAACAGCTCGGCGGAGGCCACAGGTCCATTGCCATCATCGCGCACACCAGGAGCATCCTTGATGATTCGGGTGCTCTCCATCGGCAGGGCGGAGCTCATCTCTGAATCACTGCCGCCACGCATGACGAGCGCGGTGTCTGGAGATCCTGCGTCTTCGAGGGCGGCCCTGAATCCCTCCGCAATAGAGAGCACCGCGACGAAGACGATCACGACGCCGGCGATCCCGACGACGGCCACGGACGAAGAGCCAGCCCGCTGCGGCACCGTGCGCAGTGTGAGGCCGGTCACAGCGATGATCTGAGTGAGGAATCGCATCGCTAGGCCTTCCTGAGCGCATCGACGATCCGCAAACGGGTTGCCTGCACGGCAGGCAGCAGCCCGGAGGCGAAACCAAGCGCGACCACCAACAGACATCCCAGCACGAGATCGCGCGGCGGAACGAAGAACGCGGGAAGAAACCCGCCTGTCGGGTCACCCTGTCCAATCAGGACGTGCCCCAGACCGAGGCCAAGCGCCCCACCAACGACAGCCAGGAGCAATGACTCCGCCAACACCAGCATCAGGATGCCGGAGTTGGAAAAGCCCAGCGTCTTCATCACCGCCAATTCGCTCGTCCGCTCCCGGATCGACTGAGCCATCGTGTTCGCCGTTACGATGAGAATCGTGAAGAGCACCGCGACAAGAACCGCAGTCACGATCGCACCGATGTTGCCGACTTGGTTCGCGAACGACTGCGCGAATGCCTTCTCGGTCGAGGTCTTGGTTTCGTATGGCGAGTTCGCGAAGCGATCATCGAGCGCGGCACCGATCTCGACCGCCCGTGCGGGATCGTCGATTCGGATCACGTACCAGCCCACAAACCCACGGCCCTGGTCGTTGGCCTCGGCCAGGTACTCATAGTGAAAAAAGAACTGGGTTGTGTCGGTGCCAGGTTCCCCGTCGTAGATGCCATCGAGGTCGAACTCCCACGTGGGGCCGCTCCGAGTCCGATAAATCGTTCCCTGGATGGGAATCCGGTCGCCGACCTTCCAGCCGAATCGGTCAGCCAATTGCCGACCTGCGATGGCTCCCGTCCGATTGCTAGACCAGGCCTGGCGTTCCGCGTCGGATAGCTCGTACTCGGGATACATGCTGAGCCAGTCATCGGGCTCGACGGCAAATTGTGCGAAGAAGTTGCTGACGTCTTGATAGATACCGCCAAACCAGCTCGCGTGGGTGACCTCGGTGATCCCGCTCGCGGCCTCGATCCGTTGCTGGTAGCTCTCGGGCAGAGGCTGGATGAACGACACCTTGTGGATCAACATCAATCGGTCCGCGCCTGCCACCTCGACCCCCATGCTGAAGGCGAGCCGCACGGCCGCCAAATAGCTGAACAGCACGAACGCCACGATGATCGACAGCAATGTAAACAGCGTCCGGACCTTCTTCCGGAAGAGGTTCTTCCACAGCAACGGCAGAAACTTCATGTGGGTGTCTCCGTGGTCAGCGTCCCCTTATTGAGATGGAGCGTCCGTTTTGCACGGGTGGCTGCGTGGGGATCGTGGGTCACCATGATGATCGTCTTCCCGTGCTCCGCGTTCAGTGCCACGAGCAGCTCCAAGATCTCGTCTCCAGATTTGCGGTCGAGATCACCCGTTGGCTCATCACACAGCAGCAGCGTCGGGTCGGTCACGATGGCGCGGGCAATACCCACCCGTTGCTCCTGTCCGCCGGAGAGCTGACGAGGGAAGTGTTTGGCGCGATCTTCCAGGCTTACGACGGCCAACGCGGTCTCCACGTGGCTCCGACGTTGGGCCCGCGACAATGACGTCAGGAGCAACGGGAGCTCCACGTTCCTCTCAGCCGTCAGCACCGGCAGCAGGTTATACAGCTGGAAGACGAAGCCGATGTGGCGCGCCCGCCACTGGGCGAGCTTGGCGCTCGACAGCCGGTCGATCCGGCTCCCGGCCACCGAGATTGTGCCGTCCGTCGGTGAGTCGAGGCCCCCAATGAGATTGAGCAGGGTCGACTTCCCTGAACCTGACGGCCCCATCAGCGCGAGGAAGTCACCTTCCGGAATCTCCAAGTCGACACCCTGAAGCACATCAATCCGCTCGCTGCCACGCCGAAACTCCTTGTGGAGGTTTCGGACCTCAACGAGGTCGTTGCCGTTGTTCGTCATTGCGACTCCCGCACTCTCACGGTCTCGCCGTCAACCAGGTCTGGCGGCACGTCAACCACCACGACCTCGCCCTGGCGGACACCCCCAAGCAGTTCAACGTCTCCGGCGTCCTCGAGACCGATTGTCACAGCGCGACGCTCGACGACATCTGCGTTCACGACAAACACCGCTGACGCGTCGTTCTCCTGCCGAACGGCAGAAGCCGGCGCCCACAAGCGAGAGGCTGGCGCGGCCTCGGTCGGCAGGTCGTTCTCGAGAAACGCGACGTTGACACCCATGTCTGGCAGGATACGCGGATCCAGCTCGTCAAAGGCGATCCTGACGAGGACCGTCGCGCGCTGCCGGTCAGCTGCGGGAACGGTCGTGATCACGCTGCCCGGGATGCGCCAGTCGGGATACGCGTCAAGCGTCGCCACCACGCGCTGGTCAGCGAAGACGCGATTGATGTAGCTCTCGTTCACGTCGACCTCGATCTCCAGTGACTCCATGTCGACGATCGTGGAGATACCCGTCCGGGTAAAACCCCCGCCGGCGGTAATGGGTGAGATCATCTCGCCTGGCTGCGCGTCTTTTGAAATCGCGACCCCGGCAAACGGCGCGCGAATGATCGTGTCCTCCAGCGCCGTTCGGCGGACGTCGATTTCTCGCTCAGCCACCGAGACCTGCTCGCGCGAATGTGCGATGCGCGCCCCGAGCGTATCGAACTCGGCCTGCGCCGTGTCGAGCTCGGCCTGACTCGTAATGCCCCCAGCAACCAGCTCGCGGGTCCGGGAGAGCGTCAACTCAGCCTCATTCCGCCGAACCTCAAGCTCCGCGAGCGCGCGCTGGGTCGCGCCGAGTTGCGCCTCCGTCAACGCGAGATAGGAGCGCTCCGAGGAGTCGTCCAGACGCGCGAGAATCTGCCCCTTGCGAACGGACATCCCCTCCTCAACGAGCACGTCGATGACCTTTCCGGTCACCTTCGAGGAGACGGTCGATTGTAGACGCGCCGTGACGTACCCAGAGGCATTGAGGACGGCCGGTTGGGCGTCACCCGCCGTCGTGAGGCGGACGGCGACCGTGTCAACCTGAAGAATCTGTGCGGTGCTCCACCACTGCCAACCGGCGGCGCTTGCGGCTCCAACGAGCAACAAGATGATGAGAATGAGCGGCCAGCGACGAGAACCGCCGTCCCGAGAACGGTCGATTCGAAGTTCGTCAAGTGAGGGTCTGGAACTCGCCATATAGCCCACCTACTACGAGCGCCCGCGGCCAGAAGTTCACGGCGCCCGTCGGCCGGCCCCAGACATTAACGTCGAACCGACAAGGATGCAACGACGAGGCGGGCAATCGGGGATTCATGTACGGCCGGAACCTCAGTCGTTCCAGCGGAGCGTCACCTTGCGAATGCCCCATTTCAGGGCCGCGTCGACGTCGACGCCCATATAGATGTCGATCCGCGCACGGAAGCGGGACGGCGTCCGATCGAGAACGGTCCAGGTTCCGGGCAGGCCATCCATCCGTACCTCCGTCCCTCGATCCAGACCGGCCTCTATCAAGTCTGGTGACACGGCGATAATGTTCATACCAGGCTTGATCTCGTCGCCCCAGGCGCCCTCGTTGGGGCGCGCATCGGTCTGAGCCTCGAGCGAGTTGTACGCCGTCGCGGTCACTTCCATGTGCCGGATGACTGTCTCCTGCGCGACCACGCCTGCGCAGGCAGCCGAGCCGGCTGCGACGAGCGCCAGGCGTGCGCCCACCCTCGCTACCACGGCTCGACTTCTGCTCGAACGCCGACGCGCTGAGCCGTGCGCTGGATGTCCGCCGTGGATGCGGGATTGCCACACGTCAGGATCAGGGTACGAGAACCGCTCACACGGTTACGGAGAATCGAGGGGTCGATGCGAGACGGCAGCCCAGGCCGCGGCGTCCTTGCGAGGGCCGCCTCCGCGGCCGCCCGCTCGGGAGTCCCGGCGGCTGCCGCCGAGATGTCCTCCTCCTCCTTCATCGGCAGGCCGAGGATCAGTCTCAGGACGTTGGTGGCTCGGCCAGCGCCGAGCGTAGGATCTCCGTCATCGCGGGCAGAGGGGCGGCTGACGGTCGGCACGTAGAGGAAGTCGAACGCTCCCGTGGCCTCGATCTCACACAGCGTCGTGTGGAATCCGAGCTCCGAGGTGGTGCGATTCGTATGGAGCAGTGTGTAGGCGCGCTTCACGAAGTCCGGCCTGGACGCGTTGTGGTGCAACTGCTTGACCATCGACGCAAAAGGGGCCAGACCGGTGCCTGTCCCAATCATGACGATTCGGTCGGCGGCGTCAGCGAGCTTCTCGAGTGTGAAGCTCCCAACGATGCGGTCCACGTAGTTGACGTGCTGGTCTTCGCAACACGGCATGCCGAACAAGACCGTGCTCAGGCGGCCCGCCACGCCGCCCGACATCTCCTGCACGACGTAGAACTCAAGGTAGCCGTGCTCGGCGGTCTCCCACGGCGCTGACGCGATGCTGTAGGAGTGCATCACTGGCCCCACGCGCTGCTTGCCCGATTCGTCGAGATCGGGTGCGAACACTGGGCGACCGTCATGATCGACGCCGACCTTCTTGGTCAGCTTGGCGTCATCGCGACCGAGGGCAATATACTGACCCGCCTTGTAGGCAGGGAACGTCGCGCCGTCCTCGGGTTGCACGCGAAAGATCATGAGCACCGGCGAGAGGTCGTGTTTGTAGATGACCTGTCCTACCTTGCGCGATGCCATGTCGTCTATCCCGTCGCCTTCATGCCCTTCAGGGCCGTTCAGTGGGTGGTCGGTCCATAGTTGCTGTGGAGATCGCAGTCTTCATCCCGAAACATGCTCCGCACACTCAGTACCTTAAGACGCTCGGTTTCGTAGGTCTCAACGAGGAACTGGTAGCCCATGATTGTTGCTGGCAGCGCGTCGTGGTCAGTCCAAGGGCGCCAAGTCCCCAAGCATCGTCGGGATCAGCTCGGACACCGTCGGGTGGATGTGGACCGCCTGCTGGATGAGCGTATAGGGCGCCTTCGCGTACATGACGTCCAGAATCGAGTGCACGACCTCGTCACCACCGACACCGAGGATGGCCGCTCCAAGAATCTGCCTCGTGTCGGCGTCCACGAGGATTTTCATGAAGCCCTGCGTTTCTCCCTTCTCGATGGCCCGTCCGACTTTCGTCATCGGTCGCTTGGCGATGAGGACACTGCGTCCGGAAGCGCGCGCCTCGGCCTCGGTCATCCCGACCCGACCAAGCGGCGGATCCACGTACAAGCCATATGCAGAGATTCGATCCGTGACACGTCTCGGATCATCGCGGAGAAGATTGGCCACCACAATCTCGTAGTCGTTGTACGAGGTGTGCGTGAAGGCGCCACGCCCGTTGCAATCGCCAAGCGCCCAGACGCCGTCGACGTTCGTGCGAAGTTGCTCGTCGACCACGATGTAGCCCCTCGCATCGAGCTCGAGGTCGGCGGCCTCGACTCCCAGATCGTGAGTATTCGGCCGCCGCCCGACAGCCATCAGCAGGTGACTGCCGATGATTCCAGGCTCCCCGTCCCGACAGTCAATCGTGACCGCGATCCGCTCGCCGTCGCGGGACACACCAATACACTCCGCGTTGAGCCGCACCGTCACGCCATCGGCCTCGAGGATCTCCTTCACAGCTTGCGAGACGTCGTCGTCGTCGCGACGAATCAGGCGGTCGCCCATCTCCACGACCGTGACCCGACTGCCAAACCGCCGATACATCTGCGCAAACTCGAGCCCGATGTAGCTGCCACCGACGACAATCAGGTGCTCGGGCAGGACGTCGACGTGCATCATGCTCGAATTCGTGAGGAAGTCGACTGCATCGAGGCCGGGCATCGTCTCGAGTGGCACGTGAGCGCGCCCGCCGACGTCAACGAAGATCTGCTCGGCCTCAAGCACATCGTCTCCGGCCCGCACGAGGTGCGGGCCTTCGAACCGACCGTGTCCCTCGTACACCGTGAGGTTCTTCGTTCCCCTGAGCCAGGCCTCGACACCCGTGTTGGACCGCCGCACGATGGCGTCCTTGCGGGCCTTGACCGCGGCCATGTCGACACTCACCTCGTCGGTGACCACGCCGAAGTCGGCACCCCGACGCGCCATATGGGCCACTCGGGCGCTCGCAACGAGTGCCTTCGTGGGAATGCAACCCGTGTTCACGCAGGTTCCTCCGAAACGCCGACGCTCGATTACGGCTACCCGACGTCCAGCCTTCGCCAAGTCAACCGCCAGACTTGGACCCGCCTGTCCCGTTCCGATCACGATCGCGTCATACGGCGCCTGAGACGAGTGCCTTCGTGGGAATGCAACCCGTGTTCACGCAGGTTCCTCCGAAACGCCGACGCTCGATTACGGCTACCCGACGTCCAGCCTTCGCCAAGTCAACCGCCAGACTTGGACCCGCCTGTCCCGTTCCGATCACGATCGCGTCATACGGCGCCTGAGACATGGACGAATGTATTGTATTGAGGATGCCTCACCTGCGTCTGATTCCCCGTTCGCTTCTCCTAGTCGCCGTTCTCGCGTGTGGCGCGTGTGGCGCGCCGCACGAGCCGGCGGCCGTGCCCCTCATCGACCTGTTCGACACCGCCACGGTGGAGGGGACGGCACCGGTCGATCCAGTGGAGTCCACCGAGTGGCGGTTTGACGGCGAGGGAACCGTCGAGCTCTTGAGCGGAGTGGGGGGCGATTCACGACCCGACACATTCGGTTGGGACGCGTATGCCGACGTCACGGACCTCACCGTTCGGGACGGTCGGTTGACCGGGACGACCGGCGAGCTGGCCCTCCTGCACGCGACCCGCCCGGGGTCGCTCGACGAAGACGACCTCCTCCACTCGATGGAGATCGCCATGCGAGTGTCGGACGGCACCAGAATCGGCGTGACGTTTGACGGCGCTGAGGAGCTGAACCGGAACGGCCTTCTGAGACGCATTCGCCGAGCATTCGAGCCGCCGCTGTCGGCCGAGGTGACACCTGGCGACGACGTGCAGACGTACACGTTGCGCAACCTCGGCCGATCATTCCCCATCTCAGGAATGCGCCACATCCTGATCCAGCCAAGCGACATCGAAGGTGCCGAGTTCGAGATCGAGTCGATCCGACTTGTCTCTCGACGGGAACATCTTCGTTCGATTGCATCCGGCCCGGGGTGGCACGGCCTCGCCGAGATTCATCGCGAGACGATTGTGAGCCGATCGCCAGAGCGGATTTCGGTCGACGTCGATCTGCAGTCTCGGCCATGGCTCGACCTGTCAGTCGGGACGATCGAGGATGCCCCAGTCACCTTTGTCGTCAGTGTCGATGGCGCGCCGTTCTGGCAGCGCACCGTGACGACGCCCCGACGATGGGAGACCCGGCGTATCGACCTGATGTCGTTCGCTGGGCGATCCGTCACGGTGTCCCTAGCGCTGAACGCAGCCGAAGACGGCGCGCTGGGATTCTGGGGCGCGCCGGTGATTCGCGGGAGCGGCGTGGCCCCCGAACAAGATGACGGCGCCCCGACGCCGGCTCGTGCGGCACTCGCAGATGACGGCGCTGGCGCACCCCAGGGCGTGATCGTCGTCCTGGTTGACACGCTGCGGAGCGATCATCTCGACGCCTATGGATACCGACGGAAGACAGCACCGTTTCTCTCTCAACTCGCCGCAGGAGGGGTTCGCTTCAGCGATACGATCTCTCAGGGCACATGGACGAAGGTCTCGGTGCCGACGCTGCTCAGCGCGATCTACCCGCCGGCTCACGGTATTGTCGGCACTGCCGACCGACTGTCGTCGGCAGCCACCACCCTCGCCGAGGCGTATCGCTCGGCCGGATACGCAACCTTGCATCTGTCTTCGGTTCCGTTCTCAGGCAGGATGACCAACCTGCATCAAGGCGTGGAGGTCCTGCACGAGCGGGCTTCGATCGACGACGAAGCTCTGGGACACAGCAGGGCCAAGACCGCACGGACATACGTGGACCGTTTTCTGACCTGGCTCGACAACCATCACGACGTGCCGTTCTACGCGTTCATTCACGTCTTCGACCCGCACGACCCCTACGAGCCGTATGCACCCTATGACTTGATGTGGGCGTCGCCCTCGGGGAAAGAGGAGCACGAGGCTCGGATCCAACTGGTCAAGGATGCGTTCGGGGACGACCTGCGCGAGGGCGACGGGAATCGCTTCCCTGCAGGCCGTTTTCCCAACGTCTCGGAGCTCGAGGAGGCCGACGTCGACCCAGCCCAGTACAGCAACCACCTGCTCGATTGGTATGACGGATCGATTCGCGGGATGGATGCCGAGCTCGGGCGACTCTTCGAAGGGCTGCGCGAGCGTGGAGTGTCCGATGACACCTTGCTGGCATTTGTGAGCGACCATGGGGAGGAGTTTTTCGAACATGGTTGGGGGTGGCATGGCAATACGGTGTACGGCGAGATGACCAGTGTCCCGTTGGTGCTGTCGTGGCCAGGCGTGATCCCCAAGGGCCGGGTTGTCGACCAGACGGTCGAGTCGATCAGCCTGATGCCGACGCTGTTGGAGCTCAGTGGTGTGCACGTGCCCGAAGAGGCTCAGGGACAGAGCCTCGTGCCACTGCTGGTCGAAACCGACGATCCAGCATCACTCGGCTGGGAAGCCCGTCCGGCGTTCAGCGAGCGACGGCGAATCCCGAGTCGGAGCGACCGCAAGCCGTTCGACGTCGACCAACAGTCGGTGGTCTTCGACGGCTGGAAGCTGGTGCACAACCTCGATCCACCCGGAGGCATCGCGGAGTACGAGCTCTACAGCCACACGGACGATCCCGTGAACCTGGTGGATGTCGCAGCCGACCACCCCGATATTGTCGAGCGGCTCACGACGGCGCTCGCTGAGCGGGTACGCTACATGGAAGCCCGGACACTGCCAACCGACGAAGCTGCGTCGGAGGGATTGAGCCCGGAGGAGCTCCAGCGTCTTCGGAGCCTCGGGTACGTCCGCTAGAGCGTTACTGCGGGCCTGTTGTCGAAGCGATGTAGCTTCGTCGGGCGCGAGCCCTCATGCGGTCGCCCACGACTCGGATATCGATCTCGTGGCTCTCACCATCGCCAGCCGACTCGAAGGCAAGCACGTACTGGCTGTGCAGCTCCTGCGAAACCCGCCTGAACGTCGCGAGGAGCGCATCGGCTTCCTCGAGCTCAAAATACCCACCGCCTGTCTCTTCGGCCAGTCGTCGCAGACTGGGGTCCGGACTGGTATGGACCCACCGATCCCCTTCGGGATAGTCGACCTCGAGACCAATCGCGTAGATCATGACCTCGTCTGCGACCGAACGCTTGAGCACGTCGCGCCACCCGACATCACTGTAGCTGTCCTGGCCATCGGTCAGCGCTAGGACGACCCTCCGGCCCTCGACTTCAGCCAGCGCATCGAGCCCCGCCCAGATCCCATCGAATAGCTTTGTGAACCATCCGTAGTGCAGCCTGGCCAGCGCCCCGTTCAGCCCGTACACGTCACCGCTGAACCCCTTGGGAATGATCTTGACCGTATCGTTGAACGACCCGACGCGCGCGCGATCGCCCGGCAGCATGCTGTTCAAGAAGGACTGCGCACCGCCGACGATCAAGGGCATTGCGTTGAGGCTCTCCGTGGTGCTCCGGCTCGTATCGAGCATGATGACGACCGTGATCGGCCGTATCTCGGTTTCGAATAGCTGGATCGGGCGCGGTTGTCCATCCTCGTGGATCGCGAAGTCGTCCCGAACAAGGCCTGGCACGAGCCGGCCCTCTTCATCAGTCACCGTCACGTAGAGATCGACCAGCGAGGTACCACCTCGGAAGAGCGGCTGCTGGCCTACCAGGGGGACAACTTGGACTGCCACAGCCACAAGTGCGAACATGCCTATGAACAGGGTGAAAGGACGGGTCGTCGTACGCATCTGGCCGATTCCGCAAAGCCAGCGGACGTGTCGGTAGCGGGCGTTACACTCCGTCTTCAGTCGGCGCGACATAGCTTCGTCGAGCGCGCGCCTCCATTCCCCGCTGCGCGAGCCGCACATCGACACGGTGAGTCAATCCGTCGCTCGCCGGCGGCTCGAAACCAATCACGTACTGGCTGTGCAGCTCCTGCGAAACCCTGGTGAACGTGGGGCCAAGTTCATCCGTTTCCTCGAGCTCGAAGTACCCGCCACCCGTTTCCTCAGCCAGGCGCCGTAAGCTCCGGTCCGGACTTGTCCGACGAACGCGAACGCCGTCGAAGTACTCCACTTCGAGTCCGATCGCGTAGATCATGACGTCCTCGGCAACTGCTCGCTCAAGCACTTCCTTCCACCCCAGGTCACTGGCGCTGTCTTGACCGTCGGTCAACACCAGGACGACCCTCCGTCCGTCGACGTTCACGAGCGCGTCGAGGCTCGTTGACAGCGCATCGAACAACCTCGTCTCGTTGCCGAAGTCGAGGTGATCGAGCTCTGTAATTAGTCGGTCGCGATCGCCAATGAATTCGGGGGGGTCGATCTCGACCTTATCGTTGAACGCGCCGATCCGGGCGCGGTCGTCAGGCAGCATCCTGATCAGAAACTGCTCGGCGCCAGCCAAGATCAAGGGCAAGACGTTGGTCGTGCTGATGCTCGTGTCGAGCATCACGACGACGGTAATCGGCCGCACCTCGTTCTCGAAGAGCGCGATCTCCTGCGGCTGCCCTTCGTCGAAGATGGCGAAGTCGCCCTCAACAAGGTTGGGTATCAGACGCCCCCTGTCGTCAGTAACCGTGACGTAGAGGTCGACCAGCTGGGTGCCGCTCCGAAAGAGCGGCTGCTGGCCCCCAAGGCCTAGAGCGGATTTCATGAGGTCGTAGCGACACCTGGGACAGGATCGCAAGCGCGACGACGCTCACGAAGAGCGCCTTGGCCATACTCATCTCTCCACCATACACCGTCGACAGTCAAGCGCGCGGCGTGACCCGGTCCCCTAGCGTTTCACGTACTTCGTCAGCCCCCCTCCGGCGAACGGTCGTGAGGCCGGCCCTTCGGCCACGAACACGTTGCCGTCCTCATCGACGGCGATGCCTTCGCCCGCGAGACCTTGCAGGATGCGGCCCTCGTCCGGGATGTGGGGCGGAATGAAGCCCGTCACCCGATCTTCACCCGCGGGTCCGATGCGCACGCCGTTCATCCATCCGAAATGATTCGTCTCCGCCGACTCCGAATCAATCGCGTAGAGCGTGTCGTCGGCGGTCATGAACAGACCGCTGACACGGCTGAACTGGGTGTAGATGTCGAGCAGATTCCCATCCTGATCGAAGACCTGGATGCGATGGTTGCCGCGGTCGGCAACGAACAACCGACCCTGCGAATCGAACTCAAGCGCGTGGGGCGTTCGGAACTGACCGGGTCGGAATCCGATCTCGCCCCACTCCTTGATGAAGTTGCCCTCACTGTCGAACTTGATGATCCGTCCGGTCCTGCCCGCGGGCGGATCAGGACTCTGCCCGCTGTGACCATCTGAGACGAAGATGTCGCCGTTCGGGGCGGTGATGACGTCGCATGGCTCGTTGAGCTGCCCAGGCCCGCTGCCCGGCTGACCCGCCGTGCCGAGACGCATGAGTACCTCGCCGTCGGGACTGAACTTGATCACCTGGTGCCCTTTGGTGCCAGCCTCGTTGCCCTGGGAGTCGGTCACCCACACGTTCCCGTCACTGTCTGCGTGGAGACCATGCGGGAGTACGAATAGACCGGCCCCAAAGTTCGCAAGAAGCTCCCCAGTGTTGCGGTCGTACTTCAGGATCGGGTCGACCGTGGGGTTCGCCTCGCATCCGCCGTCGAGCCCGTTTGCCCCACACCGGTCGTACACCCAGATGTGCCCGTCTGGAGCGATGTCGATCCCAGCGGTCGATCCCCACGTTCGACCGTCCGGAAGGTCGACCCACTGGGTGATGACCTCACCCGTGGGATTCGGGAGAAGCCGCTGCACCAGGTCAGCACTGAGGCCGGTGTCTGCCGCCTCGGCCTCCATTTCCGGGGCCGGCGCCCCCCCACCGCACGCGACCATCCCGACCACGAGCGCGAGACCAGCGCACTGCAAGGCAAACCATCGTTTATCAGTCATGCATCCTCCGTTCTCGACAATCGGGCGATCGTAGTGCCCCACTCGCCGATTCGCAACTTCGCCTCCGTCAGTGTCGAGCCTGGACAGGCTGAACTGCCATGAGCACTTCCCGCAACAAGTTCCAGCGATCGAAGCCTTGACCTCCAAAATCGAGGCCGCGCCGCACGATGACGAGATCGTGGGAGGGCACGACCAGGACATACTGTCCGCGATTGCCAGACGTCGAGTAGGCGTCCTTGGGAACATCGGTACGGCCATCGGGCACCAGCCACCACTGTCCGCCGTATGCGTTCCCCCGTGCGGCCGTCGCCGGGGCCGGCGTTCGCACGAAGTCGATCCACGACTCGGAGATGAGCCGCTCGCCGTTCCAGGTGCCGTTTTGCAAATACAGCAGCCCGAACCTCGCCAGGTCACGCGCGTTCGTGTAAACCTGACTGCTGAGAATGAAGTCTCCGAAACGGTCAACGCCAATCAGCGTGTTCCGCATCCCGATCCGGTCGAGCAACCGCCGGCGTGGAAACTCCAAGTAGGCTTGGTCGTTGCCGATGACACGCTTCATCGCGTGGACGGCCAGGAGGGTGTCGTAGTTCTCGTAGTCCCAGTTCGTGCCAGGCTTGCGAATCAGCGCGCGCTGGCGCGCGCCCCGAACGGAGCTCGCGCCGGCCCAATAGGCCAGGCCTGAGCCGGTCGCATACTCGCGCCCACCGTTGTCGACCGTGTCGAGACCACTCGACATGTTGAGGACATGTCGCAGCGCAATCGCAGTCCGCGGATCGTCGTCTGCCGACGAAGCCGCTGGCAGCCACGTGACCCCAAGGGGCTCGTCGAGCGCCATCCGCCCTTCGTCGACCATCATGCCAACCAGCGTGCCTGCGATGCTCTTGGCCGTAGACCACGTCCGCGTCCGGGTGGTCATGCCGACGCCCGGGGCATACCGCTCATGGATAATGTGACCGCCCTGGACGATGAGCAGGCTCAGAGTCACCTGTTCCGGTGACTCGCGGTTGAACGCCCAATCGGACGCCGCCTGAAGCGCGTCGCCATCAACGGTTGCGGGCAATTGAGCCGAGGCCACGAGGTCGCCATCCGGCCACGGGATCGTGGCTGGGTCGCCCGGCGGCGGCGCCAGCTTCAATTCAGGTAGCCGGTCGATATCGGCGAACGTCTGGTCCGGAGGCATGATGACGCAGCCCACGCCATCCCGAAACGCCGCCCGTACGGTGGGCACGCCGTGACCGGACCCCACCGCAACCGCCCGCAGATCCCGGTCGACGACGTAGTCACCGCCAGACGGAGATCCGACCGGCTCGGGCAGAAAGGCCAACTCTTGCTTGAAGACCTGATCCAGCGTGCGGTTGGACGTGAAGAGCCCATTGCACATGAAGAGCGCCTGTTGCCCATGTCGAACCATCTGGCGGTTGAACTGCCAGTAGT
The DNA here is from genome assembly GCA_965216615.1 of Vicinamibacterales bacterium. GTDB lineage: Bacteria > Acidobacteriota > Vicinamibacteria > Vicinamibacterales > UBA8438 > CAUZIB01. The sequence continues at coordinate 149,123 of CBDCGH010000018.1, forward strand.
CGTAACGCTCCTCCTGCTGAGCGCCGATTAAGACAGATAGGGGGCATGCGAGCGCAGCGACGACCGCGAGAGATTTTTTCACGAGACCTCCTATGAGCGTTCTGCGTACCATACACGTCATCACGTCGACAACCCGTGGTCGAGAAGCGATTCAGTACAACGCGGAACGGGTATGATCGGGCGGTGCCGGCGGGTCGGAACCGGTCTATCGTAGTACCGCTCGCGGGCGCGACGCTGGTCCTCATCTACATCCTGCTATCTGGAATCCAACCCTATCAGTCCACCGCAGGGAGAAATTTCCACTTTATTTCGCCAGACGAGCTCCGTTTCTGGCTTGCCCACTGGATGCTGGCGACACCCGGCATCATGCTGATTGCTGTGGACCAAGGCAGCCACACGTTCCGGTACGTGTGGCGTCGCCTCCTTTCGCTTCCCTCGCGCCAATGGCATCTCGTGGGGCTGTGCTACTTCGGAGCTCTCGCTGGGTTGGCCGTCGCGGGCCGCAGCGTGTTCCTGTTGAACCTGCCGATCACGGACGATGAGAATACGGTCCTGTTTGGTGCCCAAATGTGGCTCAACGGTGAGCTGAGCGTCCCGATCCTTGAGCCTGACGGAGCGTTCACACAGGCGTTCACCTATCGCCACGCGGGCCGCACGAGTGCAATGGCGTTTCCGGGCGATATTTTGTTTCGGGCAGTGAGCCTGGCCACCGGCCTCGGAACCGCGTTATACGCCCTGGCCGCCGGCGCGACCGGGCTGGCCGTTGCGGCCGCGGGTCGCCTCCTAGCCGAGCGGAGGGGAGCCATCGTCGCGGCGTGCCTCTGGGTCTGCTCGCCGATGGCATTCTCGCTGAGCATGACGACACACTCGCATCTCGTGTCTCGGTGCTTCTTGGCAGTGGCGGTCTGGCTCTACCTGCGTCTCATGGAGAAGCCGTCTCGAGGTGCACCAGGGGGCGCGCTCTTGGCCTTGGCCGGTGGAATGGCTTTTCTCACGCGGACACCTGAGGCGGCTTGCGTGCTCCTGCCAATCTCGGCGCATCTGCTGATGACAGCTTTTCGAGACCCACACGTGCGCCGGGCCACGATAGCGGCGGCGGTAACAAGCCTGTCTGTCGTAGCGTTCTACGGCTGGTACAACCAAGAGACGACCGGGGCGTGGTACCTCCTAGCCAGACTGGGGCCAGGCGTGCATCACGTCACGACAGACAACCCAGATGGAACAGTCTTCACGCGATTCGGATTTAACTTCGGGCACAACTTTCTGCTTTTGCTGGTCATGGCCCTGGGACCTCTCGGGGCTATTCTCGTGGCCCTGGGTTTCAAGCGGCAGAACACGTTCATTGTGTTGTCACTCGGGGTGGCACTGCAGCTAGCTCTTACGCTGCTGTACAACGACACCGGCATTCACACCGTGGGGCCCATCCACTTCTCTGAGACGCTGCCGGTTCTGGTTCTACTTGCCGCGGCGGGACTCCTGCGCCTCATTTCTGGTCTGCGTGATTACGGCGTACCAACGTCCATTCCGACCACGGCGATTGTGGCCTATGTCCTGGGTGGGCTCAGCCTGTTTTCGGTGATCCACGCCTTCGGCTTGCGAAACCAAGCAACTAACTCCGCCTTAATCTACGAGGCTGTGGCCGCTGCGGATCTTCACAACGCCCTAGTCATCGGCGACAAGCCGGTCGCGCTGATCCATAGTCACCCTGACCTGCGACTAACTGGCTCCTGGGTGCACTGGTTCCCTCCTCCGGATCCATATCTGCGGGACGATGTCATCTTTGCCTATGCAGATGCGGACCTCGACGTTCTGCGGCGCAGGCTCCCCGGCCGGAGCCTCTACCGGATGACCTATCACCTCGATGGATCGCCTGTTCGGATCTCTGAAATCAAATGAGGTGGGTAGAAGGATCACCCTCGCGCGCAGGCCGCCCGTAATCGTTCGTAGGCCCTTTCGAAGATGAACCACCGACGCTGCTCAGCCAAGCTCAGCACGTCGGCCGAGAGCTTCGCCTGGCGTTCGATCTCCTGCTGAGCTCTCACCGGATCACTACTGTAGTCTCGGGGAAAGCTTCCATGGATTCGTTCGAAAGGATCGCGATAGCCGTGGACCGCTGCCGGCTCGAGGTCCGAACGAGTCAGCGGCTCGTAGCCCAGCAGTTCCATCTCGGGCCGACAGCAGGCTTCGACGTAGGCCAGTGCCTCGGCGGGCAGCCTCTCCTTGAAGCCGCCGATCGATGTCGTCGCCACGCCCACTTGATCGGTGAACGACGAGTTGCCGGACCAGATCGAGCCGTCCTGGTGGCGGATGCCGTCCGCGTAGAACTCGGGGTCGAAGGGTGGCAGCGCCAGAAAATCGCTTACCCGAGCTAGTTCCGAGAGCGGCTTGGCGGCTAGATCTTCATACCGCAGCCACAAGAACCCCGGATGCTCTTCGAGCGCCAGACAGAAGGCCACGCTCTTGCGCCAGATACGCAGACTGAACAGCACTGGGCGATCTTCACCGGTCATGTTGTCTCGGCGCCGGAAGTCGAGTGAGGAGATCATGTCGCGAGGGTCACGGACTACCAGGACCGCTCTTCCACCGCGGGCCAGAAGATGTGGCACGTACTCCTCGCAAAGGACCTCCTTGCCGCCGACGTAGGTTCGCTTTTGCGCCGAGTAGATCTCGCCGGCCAACTGGTTCAACTGCCGGTAGATCTGCCAGAACGTGCCGCCTCGCACCCGGTCTCGGTGGCGGAGGATCTCCGGCGTCCATAAACCGAGTCGGTTGGTCGCCATGCGCGAGAGCACCGTCTCTACCTGCTCATCACCGAATCGATACTCGGTCAGAAACCGATCGAGGTCCTCGGGTCGGTAGGCGTCCTCGAGAAAGAGGTGCCCGAGCGGGTAGCGACGGACGATACCCAGGCTCTTGTCGAAGGCCTCCTTGCAGTAAAAGTACAGATCCTGGAAGGGCTGCGAGGTGACGCAGATCTCGGGATGGTGATGCAGAAGCTTCTCGAGCAGGGTCGTCCCCGATCGATAGCAACCGCCGACGAAGAGGCTCGTTGGGTCGCCGCTCAAGAGCGTGTCCGCGCGTGCTCGGGAACCGCGGATAGGGGCGCCGCCGTGGTCCGGCCGATCACCTCACCGACGAGAACATCACCTACCCGCTCGCGGACCAGGTATTGCGGATTGCCTTGCACCGTCTGCAGGATTCGGAGCAAATACTCGCCGACCACGCCAAAGGCGAAGAAGTTGAACCCGGCGATACCGATCATCAAGAGCACCGTGGTCGTCCAGCCCGGGACGCCGACGCCGCCGACCAGGTATCGCGCCAGGTAGATCCCGCCGAGGACGAGGCTGGCGACAATGCCCAAGACGCCCAGCGTGGCCAGCGTGCGCAGCGGCAGCGTCGAAAAGCTGAGCGTCTTGTCGATCGTCATCGCCAGCAGCTTGCCTAGGGTATATCCGCCGCGGCCGCGCGATCGCGCCTCGTGCCGCACCGGCACGTTGGCGATCCGCTGGGTGATTGCGCAGAGCATCGCCCCCGGCGCTGGGCGAGGTGTCCTGACGGCGAGCAGAGACTCGACGATCGATCGCCGCATGATGCGGAAGCTAGTCAGCTTGAGATCGGGATTACCCGTCCCCAAGATGGGCCCGGCGCTCAGCTTGTTGAGGGCCCAGCTGCCGAGGCGACGATGCATCGCATGGTGCTTCTCGATCGGCTCTCCGAAGACGGCATCGAGGTCCGGGCGCTGCTCGAGCGCGTCGATCAGGACGTCGATTTCTTCCGGTGGGTTCTGCAGATTATCGTCGATCGTGATCACGAAGCGCCCACGCGAGTAGCCGAGACCGCACATCGTGGCGGCCGACTGGCCGTAGTTGCGCATCAGTTGGATCGCCAGCACGCGGTCATCGTCACGCCCGAGAGCCGCGGCTATCGCCCAGGACTCGACAGTACCGCCGTCGTGAACGAGCACGGTCTCGAACGAGGCTCCCCGCCTCTCCATGACGGCTGCAATTCGCTCGTGGAGCGACCGTAGCGTCTCCTCGGAATTGAATATCGGAACGACGATCGAGTAGTCGGGAGCGAGGCCGGTCTTCATCTTCAATCGTTCCTTGACGGAGCGTCGCCGTAGAGCTTGCGGAGCACGGCGAATCCCCGCACGATTCGGAAGTCGAAGAAGCCGATCTCGAGGTTCAGGATGGCGAAATTGGAGGCCGATTGGTGGGTCGTGATCTTGCGAATCCCTCGATCGTACATCTCGTTGAGGGCGAAGTAGTTCAGAACGGTTCCGAGTCCCAACATCTTGTATTCGGCCTTGACGCCGGCGATGAAGAAGCGCGCGTCCTTGCCGCCGGAATGGGCATAGGTGTGGAAGCCCACGATCTCACCTGAGCTGGGGTTGCGCAGCTTGAGAGCGAACTCGTCGTCCCGCTCGATCGACTTCTCGACAAAGCGCCGGTAGCGCGAGCCACCAGCACCGGCCGGCAGCGCCGGATCGGCCGAGAAGCGGTCGTGAACGAACGTGCTCTCGGTGATCGTCATCACGTCATCGACATCCGCTGGCTCGACGACCGAGTATTCGTACGGGTACGACGACGTCTCGAACCGTTTCCTGAGCTTGAAAGTGGAACGGAACTGCACCTCCAGAAACCGAAATCCGTTCGCCTCCAGAGTATGAATGGCGCCGACGTCGTCGACCGGGACCTTGCATCCAAGGTAATACAGGTCCGGACCACCGCCGAGCTGACGCTCGAACGCCGGGAAATCGGCAGCCGCGTCGAAGTCGCGAAGCTCGTAGACTGGGGCCTCCAGGACTTCCGAATCGATGTCGTTGCGAACGGCTCTCATGGCTGCCACCTCAGGTGATGGAACGTCCCCCGTCGAGAACGAGCTGTTGCCCGGTGATCCAACGGGCGCCGTCGGATACCAGGAAGTCCACAGCGTTGACCACATCCTCCACCGTTCCGGCTCCCAGAGGTACGCGCTCGGCGAGCATACGCTGGTAGTCTGGCCGCTCGATCCACTCCGCCGCCATCTGCGTCGCCACGATTCCGGGCAGGATCGAGTTCACTCGCGTGTCGGGCGCCAACTCGACGGCCAGCGAGCGCATGAACGCGTCGAGAGCACCCTTGCTCGCGCAGTACACGTTGCCGCCCTTCTCACCCACGATGCTCGAGGTGCTGGAAAGAAAGGTGATCGTGCGCGGCTTGCGTTGGTTGACCTTGCGCTTGACCAGCAACCGGCACAACTCGAAAGCGGCCAGGCAATTGACGCTCATGAGGTCGAGCGTCTTGGGCGGCGTCATGGATCGGAGCGGCAAGATCTCGACTATGCCGGCGCTGTGGACGAAGTGCTCCACGAAGCCGTCCGCAGCGGCGAGGGTCTCTCTCAGCGCGACTTCCAGCTCGGCCCACTCCAGCAGGTCGTAGGGCCAGACCCGATGCGAATCCGCGTCGACGCACGCCCGACGGGTCACCTCGAGAGCCTCCGCATCACGCCCGGAGAGCAGGAGGGGACCGTTTCGCGAAAGCCGCTCGGCGATGCCGCGGCCGATGCCGGAGGACGCGCCCGTGATAAGCGTGTAGCCCAGCATCGACTATCTCTTGCTCTCCACCAACCGCCACAAATCGCCGGGCGTCACGACCGCCGTAAGCTCTTCCGAAGCCACCGTGACCCCGTAGTCTTCCAAGATCATGCTGACGACGGCAAGAGTGCCCAGAGAGTCCCATTCCTCCAGGCCGGCGAGCATAGTGTGTCGCTCGAGAGCGGCTCCCCCGCCTCGAGAGCCTCTTCCAGTTGCTCGAGAAAAGTCTCCACGCATCGATCTCCTAGAAGTCGAGGATCTCACAGAAGTCCAGATCACCAACCGGCAGTAACATGGTGCTGTAGGTCAGTCCCACACCGAAACCGGCGAGGCACATCGAGAAGCTCTCGGACGTCAGTCTGGAGCCGAGCTTGTGACAGATAGTGGCCGGTACGCTGGCGGAGCTCGGGTTGCCGTAGTTCTCGACGATGTCGTTCGGCATCTTCTCTCGCGGCACCCCCATCCGGTCCGCGAGCTTCTCGAGGATGAACCGATTCGGCTGATGAAACATGAAGTAGTCCACGTCCTCGAGCTCGGCACCGGCCTCGGCCAGGTTCTCCTCCACCAACGGTGGAATGTCGTTTTGCACGAAGTTGAACACGGAAACACCGTCCATGTTGTAATTCTCCTGTGAGCGGATGTTACCGTCGCCGGCATCGAGCTCACGCGCCGTTTCGCTGGAGCTGGGATGGCGGAACGCTCCTGCCGGAATCATGATCGCCTCGTGCCGGGCGCCGTCCATCTTGAGGTTGGCGTGAATCGTGCCGCCCCTGTCATCACGCTCCAGCACCGCGATCGCCGCTGCATCACCGATGAGGGGGTAGGCATTGCGGTCCTTCTTGTTGATCGTGCGGCTCAGGGTGTCTGCCGTCAACAGGACGACCTTCTCGATCGCGGGCTGGTCCAACATCATGAAGCCCTGTAACAGCCCGACCAGGAAGCCGGCGCAACCCTGGCTGATATCGAGGCAAAACATGTCGGGCTTCAGGCCAAGGCGGGCCTGGAGAACATTGCTGGTCGGCGGCATGAAGTAGTCCGGCGTCTCGGTCACCAGCACCAGGCCGTCGATCGAGTCCCTCTCCAGCAGGCCCTCGGCAAAGAGGTGCTCCATGCCGAAGGCGCAGAGGTCGGACGCACAGACGCTGTCGTCTTCGACCACCCGGTGCCGATCGAATCCGACAACTCGCTTGAGCTTGCGCGAGTTCTTAGCCGAGAAGTTGTAGTTCTCGAGTTCATCGTCAAATCGCGACTCGTTGGCGGGAAAGACCGTCAGGAGGCCGGAAATCCGTTTGTTCTCGAAGGAGAGCTTCATCCACAGACTCCGTTCTTGCGCAGCAACGTCCGGATCGCCTCGAGGCTCGTGAAGTGATCCGGGACGATGTCCGCGCCATCGATCGAGATCTCGAAGGTCAGATCGAGGTCGTGGACCAGGGTCACGATGTCGAACGAGTTCATCAAGCCCTCAGGCAGGAAGTTTTTGGAGGTCCGGTAGTCGGCCTCCGGCCGAATCTCGAAGAGAAGCTCGAGAATCACCTCGGTCGCATCGCGTACTTCGGTCACCCCAGGTGCTCCGCTCTCAATTGTGGACGGTCGATCTTTCCGTTCGGGTTCAAGGGGAACCCATCCAAGCGCCGGAAGGTCCGCGGCAGCATGTACTGCGGCAGATGCTTGGCGAGCGTACGTCGCAGCATGGCCGCTTCGATCTCGTCCGGTGCTTCGTAGAACAGCGTAATCTCCTTCTTCAAGTCGTCATAGAGCACGCAGCAAGCGGCGATCTCCTGCAAGCTACTCGCTACGGTCTCGATCTCGCCAAGCTCGATTCGGTGGCCCATGTGCTTGATCTGCGAGTCCCTGCGACCCACAAACATCAACTCGCCCCGATCGTTCCAAGTCCCCAAATCGCCGGTACGGTAGACGACCTCGGGATACTCCTGGCGCGCCGGATTGGCGACGAAGGCCTCGCTGGTCTTGTCCGCCGCGTTCCAGTACCCGAGGGCTAGAGAGCTGCCGCGAATGCAAATCTCTCCAACCGCTCCCGGCTCCGTGAGCAGTGCGTCGTCGGCCCCCAGCAACGAGATCCCGGTGTTGCGGCAGGGCCGGCCGATCGGCAGCGGCTCACGGTCGTCAAACTCCCGGTCGACAGGGAAGAAGGTGGATGCCACCGCCGCCTCGGTCGGGCCATAGGTGTTGTAGAACCGAGCGTTCGGCAGGTGGCGAATCCAGTGGTTCGCCTGGCGCGTCGGCATGACCTCACCGAGCACGGCGACAGTCTCGAAGTGCCCATGGTCTGCGCGACCGAGGAGATTCAAGTTGGCAACGTTGACGACGATCGACGGCACCCAGCAGATGAAGGTCACTCCCTGCTGGGCCACGTACTCGAGTAGCCGTACGGGAAACATGAAGAGTCCGTCCGGAATGAGAACGAGCCGGGCTCCGGTGGCGAAGCAGAGATAGATGTCCTGCACCGAGACGTCGAAATGGAACGGAGCCTGGTTGCCGATCACGGAGTCGGCCGTGATTTCGAACTCATCGCGCGCCCAGTCGACATAATCGATGACCGCACGATGCGGCAGCGCTACACCCTTCGGCACGCCGGTCGAGCCAGAAGTGAACTTGACGTAGACCGGGTCGGTGTCGATGACACCCTCCAGGCGCGAGGCCAGCTGGGCGCTGTCACCCTCACCCTGCCCCTCCCCGACCACGAGGACAGGCCCGCCGAGCTCGAGCTCGGCCACCCGCGGCGCGAGTTCACTAGAGCGGATTTCATGAGGTCGTAGCGACCGAATAGCCGCAATGTCGAAAGTAGTTGCGGCATTCGGCTGGATCATAGCCGGGCACGGCGGCGCCAATTGTGTTCCACAGGACCTCCCGTGTGCGACAGCGGGCCTTGCGCAAGATCGCCTTCAGCTTCGCAAACGCCAGCTCAATCGGATTGAAGTCAGGACTGTATTTCGGCAGAAACCAGAGTTGCGCGCCGACGGCTTCGATCGCTCGTCGCACCGCGGGGCTCTTGTGACACGAGAGGTTGTCCATGATGACGATGTCGCCAGGCGCGAGCGTTGGCGTCAGGACCTGCTCGATGTAGGCCAGAAAACTGGCGCCGTCGATCGGGCCATCAAACACGGCCGGCGCGGTGAGGCCTGTCACGCGCAACGCCCCGAGAAACGTCGTGGTGTGCCAGCGGCCATCCGGCGTGTGGTCGGGGACCCGGGCGCCGGACAGCCCGCGGCCATAGCGGCGAATCAGATCGGTCCGCACACCACTCTCATCGAGAAACACGAGGCGCGCGGGATCGAGCGTCGGCGCCGAGGCGCGCCAGACCGTGCGGGCGAGGCGGACGTCAGCGCGATCGTGTTCCGACGCGTGTACCGTTTTTTTTAAACCGAAAGCCGAGCCGTTTGATCGTGCGGCACAGCGTGGGGAGACTCGCCGGCGTGCGCAGGGCCTCCTGTCATTCGGCCAGCGTGCGATCCGGCCGCTCGCGGATCAGGGCCGCCAGCTCCGTGAGCTGGGCGTGGAGGATCCGCGGGCGCCAGCGAGTTTGCTTGCGGGGCGCCACCTCGCCGGTTTCGCGTCGACGCTGCTTCAGCCGATCGACCCACGCGCGACTGACGGAGTACTTCTCGGCGAGTTCGTCCGACGGTAACCCCGCGTCCGCATCGCGCAGCACCCGGAGTCGTAGATCCATCGAGTACGCGGCCATAGCTACCTCCTGTGCCACAGGAGTACCACGCCCGCGTACTACGTACAAGTGCAATTCGCTTTAGCCGACGACAATACGTTCATTAACAAGAAGTGGGGCAAGGAGTTCCTCAAGGCGATCACTCCGCTCGGGATTGAGTGGTTCACGGAGACAGATATCTCGGTCGCGGACGACGACGAGTTGCTCGACCTGCTCGCAGAGAGCGGCTGTCGGCAGATCCTGATCGGGCTCGAGAGTCCTGGGGAGAAGGATCTCGACGGTATCGATCCCGCGAACTGGAAGCGCAAGCGCGCTGATCGCTACGTCGAGGCGATCGATGACATTCAGTCGCGGGGCATTACGGTCAACGGCTGCTTCATCGTGGGCCTCGACAATCACGGACCGGAGATCTTCGAGCGAGTGAAAGAGTTCGTCGATCGCTCGGGCCTCCTGGAAGTACAGGTCACGGTCCAGACGCCCTTCCCGGGAACCCCGCTCTACGACCGGCTGCGGCGCGAGGGCCGGCTCCTCCAGGAACGTTTCTGGGACCGCTGCACCCTGTTCGACGTGAACTTCCAGCCCCGGAACATGACCGTAGAGCAGCTCGAAGACGGCCTACGCGGGCTATTTGGGGAGATTTACAACGAGCGCGAGTTCCTGAAGCGAAAGCGCCGGTACATGGAGATCATCAAACAGCGGCTCTAAAGAAACGCGCCCTATGGGCCGCATGATCGGTGTACAGTTGCCTGGTACTGCTTTTCTGAGACCTGCCGACTGCCCCTCGGTGTTCTGCCGGGCCGGAAGCCCACAGTCCTCACCAAAGCCCTTTCATTTACAGAGCGTGTCAGTGCGCGCGACCGGCCACGGATGGCTGGTGCTCGATACGAGATGTCACACATCACACAGGACTCCGACCAGGCTACCAACGCACGCGTTCAGCAACTGCTCGAGGACCTCCAACGGTATGCCGGGTGGTTGGGGAAAGACTCACGATGCGCGCGTCTACGGGCTAGCGTGGAGGAGCTCGCCCTGGCCATCTCGGGCGGACAGGAGGCATCGAGTGCGATGGTGGACGTCCAGGCCAACATCAAGACTGTGGGCTCAAGTGCGATTACACCTCTACTTCGGACGACGATGAAGAAGCTTCGGGCCGAGCTAGGTGAGCCGGTGGCATGAGCGAGAGCTGATGGGTACGACTATCTGCGGTTGCGGGGAGGCGACTCGGTGACAGGGTTTCGTCGCTCAGTGTTCGGTGCGCCGTGGAGTCCTCTACCGGACCCACTCTCATCGGCGAGCGTCGGACACCGACGCCTGGCCGCGCGAGTCATTTTTCAGGCATTTCGGGATCTCGAAAGTCCGGGCACGACCGCCGAGCATCGACTGAGTGCACGGACGTTTCTTACGGGTTCATCAATGCTGGAGTACTGGTGCGAGATGGCACAAACCGAAACGGCTCTTGTTATCGCTCACGCTCAGGCTCGCGCGGCGACACCCAGCGCCACCGTGATCGATCCGGTCCTCGTAAAGGCCGCTGAATAGCACCTACCAGCCGTTCGGACGCTCGCCTAACCGGCCCCAAGCTGGTACCCATCACGCGAATATCTAGTACAGTCGCTAGCTCACGGTTAGGGAAAGGGGGGCATCGTCGTGGACGGGGTTTTTCGTGCGTGGGGCAAGATTCTTCAGGGCAACCTGCCAGTGCTGTCGGTCGAGGTTACCCGTGAGTGTCCCCTGACGTGTCCCGGATGTTACGCGTACTCGAGCAACCACCTGGGGAACTCGGTCAATTTGCGCCAGCTCAGTGATTTCAGCGGGGATGCGTTGGTAGACCGTTTCTTTGCCCTCGTCGATAAGCATCGTCCGCTTCACGTGTCGATCGTGGGTGGAGAGCCGCTCGTGCGCTACCGTGAGCTGTCTCGAATCCTACCCAGGCTCGCGGCCCAAGGAATCCACACTCATGTGGTGACCAGCGCCGTTCGCCCGATTCCCATCGAGTGGGCGTCGCTGCCCAACCTCGAATTGTCCGTGTCGATTGACGGCTTGCAGCCCGAGCACGACGCACGTCGACAGCCCGCCACGTACGACCGCATTCTCAAGCACATCGCGGGTCGCCGCGTGACGGTGCATTGCACTGTCACACGACAGCAGGCCAGACGAGTGGGATACGTGGAGGAGTTCGTGGACACCTGGTCGGCCCACGACGCGGTAGAGAAGATTCTCATCAGCCTGTACACCCCGCAAACAGGCGAGGTGTCTGACGAACGGCTGACGGCCGAGGACCGGTCGCGGGTCGTTGCTGACTTGCTGTCGATCCGAAGGCGATTCCCCAAGCTTGCGATGCCCAAGGCGATGGTCGAGGCCTACGCTGCTCCACCGGCTTCGCCAGACGAGTGCGTCTTTGCGAAGACGACGGCGTGTGTTTCCGCCGACCTCGATACTCGGATTGGCCCCTGCCAATTCGGCGGCGCACCTGTGTGCGAAGAATGCGGATGTGCAGCGTCGGCGGGTCTTGCGGCTGTTGGACGCCACCGACTGCTGGGCGGGTTACGCGTCGATACGCTGTTGCATGCATCCCTGCGGGTCGGCAAGGCAGTCAACCGAGCCGGATCGATCTTGCCGAGCGCTCGGGTCCCCACCGAAACGGCCACGTCGTAGACGACCAAGGCAAACAGCGCGAGTCGTCGCCGCGACGGTGACCGCGGTGCGGCGCCGGTTGCGCCCGATACTCCGCCATGCCATCTTCAGGATGCTCAACGACGTGTCTCGCGAACGAGAGTATAGAGCTTCCGGGGCGTGCCAACGCGACGATCACGGATCAGAGTCGACGACGGCTTCTCTGTCCGGTACGATGAGCGCATAAAAGGAGTTCCCACGATGCGACAGGCCACCATCCTGCTCTGTCTGCTCTCTCTCATCGCGCTTGTAGAAGCGACACGAACTCAACCACACCGCCAAACTACCGAGCTGGTCTCGGATCCGGACGCCCCCCCTGTGACGGCTGCGCCCGGCACGCCGCTTCATCACGCGCAGACCTGCGCGCGATACCTCGGTCCAATTCCGGCCATGAGCTGCACGGAGGCCTTCGACATCCCCATCACGGTCGACGGTGAGCCTGTGAGTGGTTGGCCCGACAGCTGCGACCGGCCCTCGGCGCTGACAGGCGGCTGCCAGCCCGCACAGGTGGGTCACTCGATCGGCACCTACCACGACGGGAGTCCGAGACCTGAGGTGACGTTCATGAACTTTTGTCGAGACGGCGGCATGGGCGTGATCGGACACAACAGTGAAACCGGCGCAACCTGCTTCTTTCATATGAGCCACGCGGCGAACAACGAAGAGGTGCACCCGGGCTCCAATGACCCCGACTACAACATCTACTGGCAGACAGCAGAGGTGGTCGCGGAGGACAACTGCCATGGCTGTCATCAGGCCGACCCCTGGCTTCACTCTCCCTGGATCGACCAGGTCAAAGACCCGGATGATCCGACTCAGCCCCTCGTCCCCCTCACGGCGACCGCCACGTCACCCTACACAATCATTGGCGAGGACTTTACGCAACCGATTCACGACGGCGCGCCTGAGAACACCTGCACCAGCTGTCACCGCGCCCAGTGCAGCCAGTTCTCAATGAACCTGATGTTGCTTCCGATGCCGGCGCCCTTCGACAGCTATACCGAGACCGACATCAACGCGACGGATCGCGCAGAGGTGAAAGCGTGGTGCGACGCAGTCGATCCGAGAGGTGTCATCCGAAAGTAACTCGCACCGTGGCATCCTGAGCGTGCAGGGCCGAACGTCACTGGTCCGTGGTCGGCGCCGGCTCGGAGACGGATCGACCGAGCCCACGGGCGGACCTCCTCGTACGTAACCAGCGACATCGGAGCCATCTCGCCCGCGCGATGACAGACCTGACAGGAGCGCTGCAGGATGGGGACGATGTGTTTGGTAAACGTCACCTCATCGTGTTCGGGCACGCCTCATCCACCGCATCTGCATTCCCCCCCATCGGGCAAGGCCACGTCCACGCGAGGATGAGGGCAAGCGGGCGCCATTCCTACTAGTCGTTTCTAGTGCCCGCTCGCATACTCGGCCAGCCTCGCCACCCTAAGCATGTTCGCCAGGGCGTAGTTCCCTTTGTGGCAGGCGTACTCGTGGATAACGTAGGCATCGTCCCGTGGCAGGGAGAACGCGGCGGTCCAGGGCCGAATCCATGTTTCGGGATCCTCCACCGTCACTTCGTACTGGAGCGTTTCGGCGGTCCGCAACCGAATCCGTTCCTCGAGGCGTAGGGCCGTGCTCGTCGGGTTCCCGTTGCCATTCCGCCAGTAGGAACCGGTGCGCCCGTTGAAACTCGTTGTTTCGATGACCAGCGTGTCACCGTCCCACCGCCCGCGCGAATCACCCATCCATTGGCGAATACCCGGCGCCGAGTGGGGGCGCCCGTCAAGCGGGATCACACGAGTCTCGTGGATCATCTCGTGGTGGATGACGACGAACTCCGGCGTCTGAAAGATGGCAGTGACCGACCCGTAATAGTTTGGGAACGCCGACCCGAGGAGACCGCGCGTGATGCATCGGTCGTACGGTCGGAGGTCAGCAGCGCTCGGGTACGAATATGTCGGCAGGGACTTGGTCGTCCATGCCGCGGCGCGGCGGAGCCCGTCCTCCGTCATTGGTGGCAACCGACCGTTCTCTGGGTCGACGACCAGGGAGGCCTGTCGGGGTGGGTTCGCGACCTCGCTGGCCCAGATTGGTTCGACCCAGGCCCGCGAATACAGTCGGTCGAGCGCTGCCGCGATCTCACCGTTTCGGGCCGCGTGCTCCTCCGCGGTAAACAATGTCCGGGTACCGAGTTCCTCCGGTCGTTCGAAGGGCACCATCACGACGCTGCTACTCGGCCACATCCCCTGAAGATCGGGGTCCCCCCAGGGTGTTCGGGGCACAGAATCGCCACCGATCGAGGGCTGCGCACACACACCAACAGGGACCACCGACATCAGGACGGCGACTGCCACGCGGAAAAGGCCGGTTGCCATGCGCCTCAGATGATACAAACCAAGACGCTTGCGTGCTCTCTGAACTGAGCGCCACATCCCGGTCGAGTGTCGGTGTTGCGAGGGCAGGCGAACCCGTGCAGCGGGGGCACGCAGACGCAGCACAGCATGCTGCCGGCCTCGGCTGGGTTAAGATGGCAGGAAAAGAGTTACCGACCATGGTGGTCAATAGGGAGGTTCAGATGCAGGTCCAGATTGTCGCGATCGTGCGGATTCTCGTCGTGTTGACCACCGTTGCATCACTCGCGCCCGTCTCTGTCGACGCGCAGCCATCATCGTCATCATCATCCGCCGCGGCATCGGTGCCACGCATGCCGGATGGCCGCCCGGACCTCCAGGGCGTCTGGGACTTTGCCTCCGTGACACCGCTGCGACGACCTGCCGCAATGGCCGGGAAGGAATTCCTGACCGACGAGGATGTGTCAGCGTTGGAAGCACAGGCCGCGGGGCGGGTCGACCGGCCGCCACCTCCGGGCGACCCCGGCGGCTACAACCGGTTCTGGTTTGCCTCCGGCACGAAGGTCGTGGGCACCAGGCGCACATCGCTGATCGTCGACCCACCGGACGGGCAACTGCCAGCCTACCAGGCCGACGGACAGGCGCGCATGGCGCTCCGCGTGGAGGCGCGACTGCGGAACGCGGGCCCGGAGGACCGTGACGTCGACGAGCGGTGCATCCTCGGGTTCAATTCCGGTCCGCCGATGCTGCCCGGTGCGTACAACAACCTCTTCCAGCTGTTCCAGGCGCCAGGACATGTGGTGCTGTTCAACGAGATGGTGAACGACGCGCGTATCGTCCCGCTGGACGGCCGTCCGCCGCTGCCTGCGGACATCCAGCAGTGGAGGGGCGACTCGCGCGGGCACTGGGACGGGGATACGCTGGTGGTCGAGACCCGGAACTTCAGGGATCTGGGCACTGCCCACCCTTCGCCCAACATGGAGGTCCTCGAGGCGTTGGGTCCGGAACTCCATCTCGTCGAGCGGTTCAGCCGCCTCGATGCCGACACACTGCTGTATGCGTTCACCGTCGACGATCCGACGGCATTTACGCAGCCGTGGACCGCCGAGATGACGATGACGCGGGTCGACAATGTCCTGTACGAGTACGCGTGCCACGAAGGTAACTACGGTCTAACGAACATCCTCGCCGGAGCCCAGGCCGAACATCGCGCCGCGAAGTCAGAATAGCTGCTATCGTCCACCCGTCTCGGATCGACGTTGTCGTCACGTTTCGATTCCCGAGGGTGGGCCCGCTTGTCCGTCCCGTAGGGGTACTCATCTCCGACAACGCCACCTTCTCAAGCGCTGCCCGGTGGGACGATCCAGTTGCAACCTGGTGTGTTCTCGGGTCCGTTGGTCCTGCAGCTCAGTATGATCTGGCAAGTCGTTGGTTGTTCGTTGTTGAGGAGGCTCTTTGATGACCGTCGAAACCGAAACAGGAACCATCCGCGTGGCCGAATTTCTCGCGGCCGCCGTACCGCCCGACGCGGCGCGGATGCGTGCCGCCGCGGCCTTTCGTGACACCGCCGGCGTCATCCTCGCCGGCGCCGTTGAGCCGGCTGCGCGGGTCGTCCGGGGTCTGGCCGGCGGGCGCGGCGAGTGCCGCATCCTGGGTACGCCCCAGCTCGTCGGTCCTGAGGAGGCGGCCCTGGCCAACGGCGTGGCCGCTCACGCCCTCGACTTCGACGATATGTGCTTCGTCTCGCTCGCCCACCCGAGCTGCGCCCTCGTCCCAGCGGCGTTCGCCACGGCCGAGCTCGTGCAGGCGTCCGGCTCCGCGATCGTCGACGCCTACACCGTGGGCTTCGAGCTGGAGTGCCGCCTCGGCAACGTCATGAACCCGCGGCACTACCACGAGCGCGGCTGGCACTGCACGTCATCGATCGGGACGCTGGGGGCCGCGGCGGCGGCGGCGCGCATCCTTCGGCTCGACATCGATCAGACCGGGCACGCGCTCGGCATCGCGGCGTCGTCCGCCTGTGGCCTCAAGGAAAACCTCGGCACCATGGTGAAGCCGCTGCACGCGGGACTGGCGGCCCGCAACGGCGTCATGGCTGCCCGGCTCGCGCGAGAGGGATTCACCGCGAGCGCGCAGGCCCTTGACGGACCCCAGGGCTATCTGGCCGTCATGGACAGCCAGAACGCGGGGCTCGACGACGCGGTGGCCGATCTGGGCACCAGATGGGAGATCCTGGAGACGGGCATCACCGTCAAGCTGTACCCCTGCTGCGCCGCCACGCATCCGCCGCTCGATGCGCTGATCGACCTCGCGCGCCGCGAGGTCATTACGCCCGAGCAGGTCGACACGATCGACGTGGAAGTCGACTCGATGACGCCCAGACTGCTCATCTACGATCGGCCCGCGACCGGCCTCGAAGCCAAGTTCAGTATGCCGTTCTGCGCGGCGGCGGCCATCGTCCACGGACGACTAGACGTCGCGACCTTCGATGTTGAGCGCATCCAGGAGCCGGCCGTCCATGCGCTGTTGCCGCGGGTCACGCTGCGCGCGAACCCCGCCTACGATGCGGCAGCCCCGCTGTCGCAAGCTCGCGTCACCGTGCGGCTGCGAGACGGGCGCACGGTCAGCCAGTCGTCCGACGGCGCGCGCGGTTACCCCGGCCGCCTGACCGACGAAGAACTCGCCGTGAAGTTCGACGGATGCGCGCGGCGATCGATGCCGCAGGCGGCGATCGAGCCCGCCTGGACGGCGCTTATGCACTTGGACGAGGTGAGCGATGTGCGAAGGCTCACCGAGCTGTTCCAGTCCGACGGTGCGTGACGTCGAGCGAAACGACGCTGGCCAGATGGCGACCGTGTAGCCGATGGCCAACACGATCACGATCGCAACCAATTCAACGAGGAGGCAACCCGTAATGCCCGAGGCTGGGAACTTGCAAAAGTACAAGATGTTCATAGGCGGTGAGTGGATCGAAGCGGCCTCCGGCGAATACTTCGAAAGCTACGACCCGTACACCGCCGAACCGTGGTGCCTGATTCCGAAGGCCAACGCGGAGGACGTGGACCGCGCCGTGCAGGCCGCGCATGCGGCCTTCACCGCGGGTGACTGGCCGAAACTCCATCCTACCCAGCGGGGCATGCTGATGCGACGGCTTGGCGACCTCGTTGCCGAGAACGCCGACGCGCTGGCCCGCACCGAGGTTAGAGACAACGGCAAGCTCATCAGCGAAATGGCTGGCCAGGTCAACTACCTGCCCCAGTGGTACTACTACTATGGCGGGCTGGCCGACAAAATTGAAGGCGCCGTCATTCCCATAGACAAGCCCGCGTTCAACTTCACACGCCACGAGCCGCTGGGCGTCTGCGCGGCGATCTCGGCCTGGAACTCACCCTTGATGCTGGCGACCTGGAAGCTGGCGCCGGCGCTGGCCGCGGGCAACACGATCGTGCTCAAGCCCTCCGAATACACCAGTGCCTCGGCGTTGGAATTTGCCCGCCTGGTCGAGCAGGCGGGGTTTCCGCCGGGCGTGATCAATGTGGTCACCGGATTCGGTCCGGAATGCGGCGGACCCCTGGTGGAGCACCCGCTGGTGCGCAAGGTGGCCTTTACCGGCTCGGATCGAACCGGCGAACACATCTATTCCACCGCCGCGAAGGGCCTCAAGAGCGTAAGCCTCGAGCTGGGCGGAAAGTCCCCCAACATCGTCTTCGACGACTGTGAGATGGACGACGCGGTCAAAGGCGCGGTGTCCGGAATCTTTGCTGCCACCGGCCAAACCTGCATCGCGGGTTCCAGGCTGCTTGTTCAGGAAGAGATTCACGACGAGTTTGTCGACAAGCTGGTGGCCTTCGCCAAGACGGCGAAGATGGGGAATCCCATGGAAACACAGACCCAGGTGGGCCCGGTCACCAACATTCCCCAGTACGACAAGGTGCTCGGCTACATTGATGTGGCCAAGGGCGAGGGCGTGGAAACCGTGCTCGGCGGGGGCAAGGCCAGCCGGCCGGAATGCGGCAACGGCTGGTTCGTAGAGCCCACCATATTCACCGGGGTCAACAACAAGATGCGCATCGCTCAGGAGGAGGTGTTCGGGCCTGTCCTTTCCGTGATCCCGTTCAAGGATGATGAAGAGGCCATCGAAATCGGCAACGACGTGGTCTTCGGTCTCGCCGCAGGCGTCTGGACCCAGAACATCCGCCGCGCCTTGCTCATTTCAGAGCGGCTGCAGGCCGGCACCGTATGGGTAAACACCTACCGCGCGGTCAGCTACATGTCGCCCTTCGGCGGCTACAAGCGCAGCGGCCTCGGTCGCGAAAACGGACAGGACGCGATCCGTGACTACATGCAGACCAAGAGCGTGTGGATCTCCACCGCCACCGACGTGCCGAACCCGTTTGTGATGCGATAAGAAAAGGCCAGACGTGCGTCTTCGGCTCACCGCCGGCCTTGACGTCCTCACTGCAGACGGGCATCCTCGCTCCGAAGAAAACCATATGGAATCCCACGCGTGATCGAGTCGTTCTTTCGTGCGGCGCGGAACCAAAGCGGCTATTGGCTCCATGCCGGGCGGCTTCGGGGCTATTCGGTCGTCATCATCGTCGTCTACGTCCTCAGCTCCGTGGCCTGGATCGCGACGAGCGAGGGCCTCGTCGACCCTACGGACAAGCCGCTCGGCTACGACTTCATCGCCTTCTTCAGCGCCTCGAAGATAGCGCTCGGCGGCGACTTCGTGGCGGTGTTCGATCAGATGCAGCTGCTCGCCGTCCAGCAGGAAGTGATCCCGGGTAACAGGAGCATCTACACCTGGAATTACCCGCCGCAGTTCCTCGTCGTTGTGCTGCCGCTGGCTCTGTTGCCCTATTCCGCCGCGTTTTTCGCCTGGACGGGCGCCAGTCTCTGGCTCTACCTGCTGGTCGTGCACCGCTTCGCGCCCTCGCCAATTACGCGCCTGCTCGCCGCCGCGGCTGTCGCATGGGTATGGATGCGCGAAGCACCGACTGTACTCAAGGCAGCCGTGCTGGTCGCTGGCGCCCCGCTCGCGCCGCCCTATGTGTTCGACTACGACCTCGTGATCCTAGCCATTCCCATCGCCATCATCGCCTGGGCGGCGCCGATCCTGGGGCTACCAGCCTCGCCGTCGGCACCGGCGTGCAGGTGGGCTATCTGTGCTTGTTGGCGCTGTTCGTCGTCGCCGTGCGCAGGGCGGTTGGGCCTCCTCCCGGCATGCTGGGCTGAGGCGCCGTCCTACTCGGGGTCCTCGTACGGGAATCATCAGCGTCGACGTCGGGGATGGATTCGCTCATCGGGCGACCAGCATCGTCACTCGATGTGGCTCGGTTCCCGGTTGGTGTGTCGGAGACCCGTGAGCGTCACGTAGCGTGAACGGGTAATGCATGAGAATGTCCTGCTTGCCGTCCTTGTTGAGATCCACCAGCCACGTGTATTCCTCGTCGTTGGGGACGG
Organism: Vicinamibacterales bacterium; assembly: GCA_965216615.1. Lineage (GTDB taxonomy): Bacteria > Acidobacteriota > Vicinamibacteria > Vicinamibacterales > UBA8438 > CAUZIB01. The sequence continues at coordinate 168,855 of CBDCGH010000018.1, forward strand.
TGATCGCTATCCTCTGGGGATCCCTGGCGAACAGGTCAGGCCCGGACACGCCGGCATAGACGTCCAGGTCCCAAGGCGACGACTCGATAAGCAGGTCTGAGCGGCCGTCGCCGGTCACGTCCCCCATGAGCAACGTCCGGTTGAACGCGCGCGGGTAATGTTCTTGCGTCTTGCGGCGTTCGTGCTTCCCGCCGCGAAGCACGATGTCCAGCGGTACCCACCCTGGCTCACGATGGCTGGGCGCGCCGTCCAGTGCGATTCTTCGGACGGCGTTGGGTGCATCAGGGTACACGCCGCCTTCGTTGCGGTAGAACTCCAGCTCTAGCCAGACGTCATCACCCATGAAGCCTTTGATTCTCTTCCAGAGGCTGTTTTCGAGGAACTTGCCTTCGATGGCGGTGATCATCAGGTCGACGAGGCCGTCGCGATCGAAGTCGTGTCGGTCCATCCCGAGCTGGACGCGGTCGTCCGACGTGATCGCGGCGTCCACGCCTGGTGCGTATACCGTGCGGCCATCGGGTGTGGGTGTGCCGAAATGCACCTCGTAGGTAGATTGCTTACTCGACGGGCGCTCGCCTTCCAACGAGACAGCCACGAGGTCGGCGACGCCGTCGCCGTTGAAATCGGTCAACGATTGGAGCACTCTGCCCTGCATGCGTCCGCTGGCAAGCGATGAGAGCTGGTCAGCATCGAATACCACGTCCGTAGTGAAGGTCGTGCCCACGGAGCCAAACAGCCCATCCTCGTTCTGGGTATGCACCTCAAAGTGGTCCTCGCTCCAGAACGCGAGGTCGCGACGGCCATCCTGGTTGTAATCGACCGCATGCACGCGGCTCTCTGCCCAGGGCTCGTATCGATATCCGTCAGCTCCGTAGATCCGAGTCAAGTCGGTGGGCGGGCCGATCTTCACCGGATTGGCGAACTCACCATCGATCGTCTGGATGAATACCCAGAAGCCATCGACGTCCGGCACCAGCAAGTCGTCGCGATCGTCGTCGTTGATGTCCCGAGTAACGTCGACGTGGGGAATCTCCGCGCTGCGAGGCGGGTCGAAGCTGGAGGTAACCGGCACTAAGACACGCTCGGTTGCGGACCCGGGATCGAACCAGTTCAGGTGACCGGGTTCGTAGGTGACCAACCGGTCTCGTCCACCGATGGTGGCCACGTCTACGAAGGACACCTCTGGGCCAAGCGTGGCATCAAGATTCGGCACCCAGGTACCGTCGTCGAACGAAAACAGGCGCAGGCGCCGGTCCTCGTTCCCATCGATGTACACCACGGCCAGCTCCGACATGGCGCCACCGAGAAAGAAGCCCGTCAAGAGCGTCTGGCGTTCCGCGGAGCCGGTGACGACATCGTATTGCTCGAAAGTGAACTGCGGAGCGGGCGGCTCGCCCTCCTGGGCGTCACCCGTGTACGTCGCGCACAGCGCCAGGAGCAGTCCAATCAAGCAGGGTCTTGCTGAAAAAGTCATCACTACGGCTTCCTGTCTCTTCGAATCGGTCCATCGTTAGACTCTGCGCGATCTGTACCAGTCAACGTCAATGACTGCAAGTAATTGTGGCTAGGTCGATTACGTTCTGTTCCCGAATCGACTGCTTCGTGACGGTCGGGATCAAAAGTACATTCCAAGTACACGATGCATACATTTCATGCTAGGAAGAGGGCGGGTGGTCTAGGACGTGTTCAATCATAATTCACGATGCGTTCATTGATGCTTATGGGACACACGGTGATCACGATGAGAGAAACGCGCATCAGGTCCGCCAATGTACCCTTGTTATAGTATAATAGTTTATTAGAACACATGGCGGGCCAGACCTTCAGTTTCCATCTCGACACGCAGAGCGGCGTTCCGTACTACCGGCAAGTGGTCGAACAGGTGAAGTTCGGGATCGCCCGAGGCCAACTCGCCCCTGGAGATCAATTGCCGACGGTGCGTCAGCTCGCAGTGGACCTCGCCATCAATCCGAATACGGTAGTACGCGCCTATCGACAGCTCGAGACCGAACAGCTGCTGAGGACTCAGCAGGGTTCTGGCACCTTCGTCAGCGGCAAACGTCCGCCTATCGATCTGGCTGAGCGACAGCGCATGTTGGACCAGATCATCACCGACCTAATGGCTCGGGGCTCGTCTTACGGATTCTCGCTAGACGACATCCTCCAGGGCCTGTCCCAGCGCAAGGAGGCTTCCCCATGACAGACAAGCTCGCTTCCTCCGGACTCGGAGCCTTGGAGAGATTCGCTACCACGGCGCGGGCCGACTTCCGATTCGCTCCCCTGAACGCCTTGGTTCTGGTGGGGATCATGGTTCTCGGGTTGGCGGTCCACCTGTCGGTTTACTCGTTCAGTGTGGACGCGGTGGCGCTAGCGCTGGGGTCGGCCTTGGTACTTGCGATTCTTTTGCACTTGGCTCAGGTCTGGGAGGCAGTGGTGCTCCTCGGAACCGCCGACTGCCTGCTCATCTACCTCCAGCTACGGCCGCAAAGCGGGATCCTGCTGGCCGCCGTGTTGGTAGGCCTTCTCATGTCTTGCTCACTGCAGATTGCCTACCAGTGGGAAAGGGCGGTGCTGCTGCGCTTTGGCAGGTTTCGGTCGCTCAAGGCGTCTGGTCTCTTTCTCGTCACGCCCGTCATGGACAAGGTGGCGCAGTTCGTGGACCAACGGATCCGGGTCAGTGACTTCAGTGCCGAGACCACTCTGACCGCCGACACAGTGCCAGTGAACGTAGACGCCATCGCCTTCTGGATGGTCTGGGACGCACAGAAAGCGGTGCTTGAGGTCGATGCGTTCGCGAACGCGGTCATCCTGTCAGCCCAGACCGCACTTCGGAACGCCATCGGCAAGCACAACCTCGCTGAGCTCCTCTCTGAACGTGACGAACTGGGAAAGGAAATTCAGAGGGTTCTGGATGAGAAGACCAGCGCGTGGGGCGTCACTACGCAGTCGGTAGAAATCCGCGACATCATTATCCCCAAGGGACTGGAGGACGCCATGTCGCGGCAGGCCCAAGCCGAACGCGAACGGCAGAGCCGCATCATTCTGGGCACCGCCGAAACCGAGATCGCCGAGAAGTTCGCTCGCGCTTCGGAGCATTATCGGGACAACCCAGTGGCCCTGCACCTCCGAGCGATGAACATGGTCTACGAGGGGTTGCGTCAAAAAGGCTCGATGATCATCGTGCCTTCCTCCGCCGTGGAGACCATGGGCCTGGGGGCGTTGGGCGGTCTCACCGCCTTCGACCGTCCGTCCAACGGCAACACTGGCGGCCAAGACTCTGCCGGTTGAGTCTTGCCTTCCAAATCCGGGGTGATGAGGCGGTGTCGATCGACATGGATCAGTTGATGCGAGCGGCTTTCGTCATCGAGCTCTTTGTCGTTCTCGGAATTCGTCCTCTCTTCGCATGCGGTCTGCAACTCGGCGAAGAGAGGGGGCGCAAGTGGCAGGAGTCACCCGCCTACATGATCGGCGGCATCCCCTTCATGGTCGGCTGGGTCTGGGCGACCGTCGTCTATCTTTCCGCCACCGACCTCCCGTGGATGTATCTGGGTTTGCCCTATTTCGTCCGGTGGGTGGGCTTAATCACCTCGTTCGCATCCGGTGCGTTCCTCGTCTGGGTTTTCAAGACCATCGGGACCGCCGGAGCGAAGACTATTGTCACGTTCGACGCCATGAAGCTGGCGACGAACGGCCCCTACGCCATGGCGCGCCATCCCATGTACTCGGGCTTCTTCTGCTGGAGCATCACTTGGCTCCTTTTCACGGACAATTGGGTCATAGGCTCGGCTTTTGCTGGCTTCATCGTCTTCATCGCCATTGTCCGTGTGCCGCACGAAGAAAAAGTGCTCATGTCGCACTTCGGCGACGAATACCGTCGATACATGGCACGCACAAGTAGATTCTTGCCTTTGGGATCCCGGCAAAGGCGCAGTCCTGCCGCCGAGTAGTGTCCACAATGCGTGCGGTGCGTTCTTCGATGACAGCCGGCTGATTCTCGGCCCGCGGCATGATTCGGCTCTTGACTCCCTGGTGTCGTCGAGGCGGGTGTTCAGCCGCCGCGGCTTCCGGGGTATGCTGTTGGACCGCCGCCGAGAACACTCGAGTGTGTTTGGGCGATGGGAGCATCTGATAGGAGAAGAGACTGTGGCAAACAAGCCTGAAACCTTCGATAAAGCACCCGTCTACAACCCCCCAGCAGGGTTTGCCGCCAAGGCCCAGGTCAAGTCACTCGACGAGTACCGCACGATGTACGAGCGCTCGGTTGCCGACCCCGAGGGCTTCTGGGCCGAGCAAGCTGAGCAGCGGATTACCTGGATCGAGAAGTGGCACACCGTCCGACAGTGTGACTACCACAAGGCCGAGATCGCATGGTATCTCGGGGGCAAGCTCAACGCCTGCTACAACTGCGTCGACCGGCACGTTGAAGCCGGCCGCGGCAACGATACCGCGCTGGTTTGGGAAGGCAACGACCCGACCGAAAGCAAGACCTTCACCTACGCCGAGCTTCAGACCGAGGTGCAAAAGGCTGGGAGCGCGCTTAAGAACCTGGGCATCGTCAAGGGCGACCGGGTCTGCATTTACATGCAGATGATCCCGGAGCTGGTGATCGCGATGCTGGCCTGCGCGCGGATCGGCGCGGTGCATTCCATCGTGTTCGGGGCGTTCACGGCGGACAGCCTCGTGACCCGGATCAACGATTCGCAGTGCAAGGCGATCGTCACGCAGAACACGGGCGTGCGTGGCCTCAAGCAGGACATCCCGATGAAGGCGAACGCGGACAAGGCTGTCGAAGACACGCCCAGCATCGAGAAGATCCTCGTCGTGCAACGCACCGACGCGCCGGTCGACATGGCCGATGGCCGCGACGTCTGGTGGCACGACGCGCTTGCGGCGGCTGACCCGACGTGCGCCCCTGAGCCGATGGATGCCGAAGACCCGCTCTTCATCCTCTACACGTCCGGATCGACCGGCAAGCCCAAGGGGGTGCTGCACACGACCGGGGGGTATCTGACCTACGTCGCGACCACGTTCAACTACGTCTTCGACTACCAGCCGGGCGACATCTATTGGTGCACCGCCGACATCGGGTGGGTTACTGGCCACAGTTACATCACCTACGGTCCCCTGGCCAACGGCGCGGTGACGATGATGTACGAGGGCGTGCCGAACTACCCCGACTGGGGCCGGTTCTGGGAGATCTGCGAGAAGCATAAGGTCAACACGATCTATACAGCCCCGACCGCCCTCCGCGCCCTGATGAAGGAAGGCGACGGCTATCCGGCGAAATACGACCTGAGCAGCTTGCGTCTGCTCGGCACCGTGGGCGAGCCGATCAAGTCGCCGGAGTGGACGTGGTACCACACGGTGATCGGCAAGGAGCGATGCCCGATCGTCGACACCTGGTGGCAGACGGAAACCGGCGGGATCCTCATTTCGCCACTGCCGGGCGCGACGCCCACTAAGCCGGGCTCGGCGACGTTCCCGCTCTTCGGCATCAAGCCAGCCTTGGTCGATGACGCGGGGAACCTCCTCGAGGGCAACGGCGTACGCGGCAACCTCTGCATTCTGGAGTCGTGGCCCGGTCAGATGCGGGGCGTCTACGGCGACAAACAACGGTTTTTCGATACCTATTTCGCGCGGTTCCCCGGTAGGTATTTTCCTGGCGACGGCTGTCTGCGCGACAAGGACGGCTACTACTGGATCACCGGACGGGTCGACGACGTCATTATCGTGTCTGGGCACAACCTGGGCACGGCTGAGATCGAGGGCGCCATCGGTCGGTATCCGGCGGTCGCGGAGGCGGCGGTGGTCGGGTACCCGCACGAGATCAAGGGCAACGCGATCTACGCCTATGTCACGCTCAAGACCGGCCAGACGCCCACCGACGAGATGAAGAGCGAGATCGTCAAAGCGGTCCGCGGTGACATCGGTCCGCACGCCACGCCGGAGAAGATCCAATTCACGGATGGCTTGCCAAAGACCCGTTCCGGCAAGATCATGCGCCGCATCTTGCGCAAGATCGCCGAGGGGGATGTGCACGACCTGGGCGACACCTCGACGCTGGCTGACCCCGGAGTGGTGGACTCGTTGGTGAGTGGGCGGGTGTGAGTCACTGTATCGCCCCGGGGTTCTTGGACAGTGGTTTGACGGTATTCGCTCCTACGCTACCGCGTCCAGCCGTACGAGGTCGTGTCGCACCTGGGCTGGGCTTCGATAGCGGTACTTCTCCAGCATCCACTGCTCGTTGTACGTCCGCTTGAACTCGAGCAAGGCGAGGCGGAGTGCCTCGATCGTCTCGAAGCTTCGCACCCACAACACATTCTCCTTCAGCGTGCGGATGAAGCGCTCCGCGACGCCGTTCCCTTCGGGCTCCCGCACGAAGCTCGGGGAGCTCTCGATGCCGAAGAAGGCGATCTCCTGTTGGAAGTCATCAGCCAGGTAGTTGGACCCGTGGTCGTGCCGCAGTCGCAACCCGCGGGCGACGCCGTCGCCGATGCCCCCGAAGCGCTCGCGAACGCCCTGGCGGATCGGCTCCAGGGCCTCGAAGCGGTTGCCCCTCTTGGCCGCATGCAGCCCGATGCACTCGGTCGTACAGTGATCGACGGCCACGAAAACGCAGGCCGCCCCCTCGGCGACGGTCACAGTGGCCGTCATGTCCGTCCCCCACATGACGTCGGGCGCCTCGGTGGTGATGGTCCCGTCGTGCGCCGTCGGCCCGTGCGTGTGGCCCACGCGGTGCGCGGCCTGAAGATCGTGCTCCCGCATCAGCCGTCGCACCCGCTCCTTCGCGGTGCGGATCCCCGCGACCCGCAGCTTCGCCCAGGCTTTCCGGTACCCTTCGCCATGAAACGGCGAGGCCTCGAGCACTCGACGAATGTGGCCGACCAGGACGTCGTCGGGGGCGGCGCCGATCGGACCGCGGCGACGACACGGCGCCGAGGACAGGGTCGCCTGCCGCCGCGCATACACGCTAGAGCGAGCGCAGTGCCACACGCGGCAGACCCGCTGCACGCCGTACGCCCGACGGGTGGAGATCGAATGGGCGTCACTCATCGCGTCGACCTCCGCTGGGCCAAAGGGACGCCGGCCTCCAGTTGGTCCACTTTCGCGTAGAGCAGTTCGTTCTCCATCAGCAGCTCGCCGATCTTGGCCTGCAGCCGACGATTGTCTTCGTCCCGGGCCTCCGTCGCGCGACTCTTTAACCCCGCCTGGCCCGCGACCAGAAACTGATCACGCCACTGCGACGCCCGCGCCGCCGTGATCCCCAGCTCCCGCGACACGGACTCGAGATCCTCTCCACGCAGCAGACGCAGCACCGTCTCGCGCTTGCGCCGGGCCGAAAACCGTCCCCCACGGCCGCGCCCGGCGGCCGTGTCAATGGCAACTGAAAACTGCACACTTCGGGGAGAGAGCTGTCGGGCGGAGCGGACGTTCTCCCGGTGATGCCCACCGGGCGTGTTGGGCTGGACGCCGGGAGCGGAGCGACCGGAGTCCTGGCCAACACGCGCCGCGACGCTGCGGAGCCGGCGGTCACGTGGCGACTCCCTCACGCTGTTCGTCCGACGCTGTCCTCAGCCAGTGCTGATGCTCCCGCATCCGGTAGCTGTTGCCCCGGATGTTGACGATGTGGCAATGGTGCAGCAGCCGGTCGATGAGCGCCGCCGCCATGCCCTCATCTCCAAGCACGTGTCCCCATTCCTCGAAGCCCTTGTTCGAGGTCAGCACCGTCGACGCCCGCTCGTGCCGGGCGTTGATCAGTTGGAAGAAGAGCACGGCGCCGTCCTGGCTGACCGGCAGGTCGCCGATCTCGTCGACCACGAGCAGCGCGGGATGCGTCAGCACGCGCAGCCGCCGGGACAGCGCGCCCGCGGCCCTGGCGTCGGTGAGCGAGTCGATCAATCCCGCCAACGTCCCGTCGTAGACGCGTCGGCCGGCCTCGGCGGCCGCGATCGCCAGGCTGATCGCCAGATGCGTCTTGCCCACCCCAGGCGGGCCGAGCAGGATAACGTTCTCGCGGCGGTCGAGGAATCCCAGCTCGTGCAGGCTCTCGATCTGCTCGCGCTTGAGGCTCGGCTGGAAGGTGAAATCAACCTGCGCCAGCGTCTTGACGGCCGGCAGGCGCGAGGCGCGCATCGCGGCCTGCCGGCGACGGTTGTTGCGCAGCGCGATCTGGGCGCCCAGCACCTGCTCGATCGCGTCGCCCGCCGTCACCGCCCCGCTGTCGCCCTTGGCCAGCCCGCCGTCGACCGCTTCCAGCGCGCCGGGCATCTTCAGGTCCGCCAGCATCGCCCGCAGCCGGTCGCGCCGGTCACGCGCCGGTGCCGTCATCCCGCCGCGTCCGCATAGACCCGCAACGACCGGCGCTCCACCTTGCCGGTGTCGGGCACGCCGCCGGCGGGTCGGCTCGGTGGCGGGCTGGACGCCAACACGCTGGTAGGGACGGCGTGCCAACGGACCGAGGGCCTCACGCTCGTCCCGCTCGACGCGGTCCCCCGGGCGCTCGCCCGTCGTGGCGTGCCGGCGCACAGTGGCCGGGCCCTCCAGCCAGCGCGACGCCTGCTCGTTGAGGTCCTCGTCGTTCGCGAACGCGCGCCCGTCGAAGAAGCTGTCACGGATGTAGCGGATCGGCCGCTCCACCTGGCCCTTCGTCTGCGCCCGATACGGCCGGCACGCGCGCGGGTGGAACCCCCAGGGCGCGGCAACGCGCAGACACTCCGCGTTCAACACCAGCTCGCCGCCGCCCACGCGGCCGTCCGACAGCACGACCGCGCGCATCTGGTCGAACACGAGCGCCGTCGGGACACCGCCGAACCGCGCGAACGCGCGCTCCAGCCCCTCGGTCAGCACGGCCATCGTCTGCCGACGGTAGAAGCGCAGCCACAGCAGCCGGGAGTGGCTCAGCACCACCACCAGGGCGGGCCGGCGGCCCCAGGGCAGCGTGAACGTCGCGACGTCCACCTGGCCCTGACGCCCCGGCGGCGTCTCGAACCGCACCACCGCCTCGACCGGCTCGCGCGGGCGTACCGCGCGGACGTCGTCCCGCACACGGCTGTAGCCACCGGGGGAGCCCGCCGCGCGGACCTCGTCGAACAGACGCGTCGCCGACAGACCGGGGAACTCCTCGAGACGTGCCTCGATGATCCCGGTGTCGGGAGCCAGCTTGTGGGGCACGGCTGGACGTGGCGCGTAGCGCGCACCCCCTGACGACAGGTCCCGGTCCAACTGACCCGTCTCGACCCATTCGTGGATCGTCCGGCGGCTCACCCCGAAGCGTCTCGCCAACGCGGCCTTCGAGACACCCCGTTGCAGAGAGTGCCTCAGCAGCATCCTCGTCTCCCATCCGTGCATTTGCCCCCCGCTCCCTCGCTGTTGGATTCGCCAACATCGTGGAACGCAGGGCAGAGCCCGCCCACCACTAACGTGTGCGGTTTTCGGTTGCCACAAATGGGAAATTTACAGTTGCCACCAACAGACGCCAGCGGAAGGACTACTGCGTGCATTGTGGGAAGCAACTGATCGAGAGGCGGTGAGTACAACGCCATGACAACGACCTACTTCACACGTCCCAGGGTCGTCCTTGCAGACGATGATCCGTGGTGATGAGAACGGCGGAGCAAAAATAGACCACAGCGCGACGGTGTGAAGCCGCCTGAGGGCGGCGGAAACCCAGACCGCTCGAGTGGTCCACCGAGCATTCCGAGGGTGTTGTGTGGAACACCGGAGGGATGTATCGAGTGGAGCGCTATGCGGCGGTGCGGCGCCGCGTGTCTGTGGAGGGGTGGAGCGCGCGCGCGGCGGCGCGCCGCGTCGGGCTGGCCCGAGAGACGGTGCGCACGATGCTGCGCTCCCGCCTGCCGCCGGGGTATCGTCGGCAGCAGCCGATCCGGTGTCCGAAGCTGGAGGCCTTCACGGGGGTCATCGATCAGATCCTCCGTGACGATCAGCACCGGCCGAAGACGCAACGCCACCCGGCCACGCGCCTCGGCGAGCGCTGACGCGCGGCGCACGCCTGCACGGGCGGCGACACGATCGTCAAAGCCTACGTGCGCGAGCAGAAGCTGGGCGGGCAAGCGATGTTTGTGCCGCTCGCGCATCCACCGGGCGACGCCCAGGTCGACGTCGGCGAAGCGCTGGTGGTCATCGACGGCGTCGAACGCAAGGCGCACGACCTGGTCGTGGATCTGCCGCACAGCGACGACGCGTTCGTGAAGGCCTTGCCGGCGGAGCCGACGGAGGCGTTCTGCGATGGGCACAACGCGGCGTTCCACGACGTCGGCGGCGTGCCGCGTCGCATCGTCTCCGACAACACCACGCTGGCGGTCGCGCGGATGCTCGGTGACGGCACCCGCCAGCGGACGCGCGTCTTCAGCGAGCTCCAGTCGCACGACGTGTTCGACGATCGCTTCGGGCGGCCAGGGAAGGGCACCGACAACGGCACGGTGGAAGGGCTGGTCGGCTCCGCGCGCCGGAACTGCTTCGTGCCGGTCCCACGCGTCGCCAGTTGGGACGCGTTGAACCTCAACTTGGCGAACACGTGCCGCGCGCGGCGCGGGCGCCGGGTACGGCGGCACACCGAGACGATCGGGGCGCGCGTCGCGCGCGACCGCCAGGCGTTGTTCCCGTTGCCGCCGGTCCCGTATGACGCGTGCGACCAGCGCTCGACGCGGGTCACGTCGCTGTCGCTGGTGCGCGACCGCCGCAACGACTCCTCGGTGCCGACCGCCTCCGGTCACCGCGCGGTGGTGGTGAAAGGCGACGTGGACGAGGTCGTGATCGTGTGTGGCAGTGAGGAGATCGCCCGCCATCGTCGCAGCGATGACCGTGACGTGTTGATCTGCGATCCGCGGCATTCCGTGGCCTTGTTGGAGCGCAAGACCGGGGCGCTCGACCCAGCGGCGCCCCTGGTCGGGTGGGCGCTGCCGGAGGAGTTTCTTCGGCGGCGGCGGCTCGTGGAGGCGCGACTGGGTCAGCCGGGCACGCGCGAGGACGTGCAGGTGTTGCGGCGGCTCGAGGACGTTCGGCTCGCCCACGTCCGCGGCGCCGTCCGGGACGCCCTCACCCTGGGCGTGGTCGGCTTCGACGCCGTCAAGCATCGGACGCTGTGCCGCATCGAACACCGGCCACCCCAGCTCGATCTGGCGCAGTCTCCGCATCTGCCGGCCGCGCGCGTGGCGACGACCGCGGCGGCGGACGACCTGGCGCTGCTGGGGGCGGGCACCGAGTGATGGCGACATCGACACTGCTGCTCGACGCGCATCGCAAGGCCCTGCGCCTGCCGACCTTCTTGCGCGAGTACGACAACGGGGCGCGGCAATGCGCCCACGAAGGGCTGGACTGTCCGCGCTCCCTGTTCCGCCTCTGCGCGCGAGAGCTGCGCCACCGCGCGCCGCGCGCCACCGAGCGCCGCATCAAGGCCGCCACGTGTCCGGTCGTGAAGAGTCTCGAGACGTTTGAGGTCCGCGCGATCCCGTCGTTGAACAAGAGCCTGGTGCTGGAGCTGGCCCGCTCAGCGTATCTCGACCGGAGAGAGAACGTGTTGGCGTTGGGCAACTCCGGCACGGGCAAGACGCATCTGGCGCTGGCGGTGGGGCTGGCGGCCTGTCAGAAAGGCTCTCGGGTGCGCGTCACCACCGCCGCCGCGGTGGTGAACGACCTGCTCGAGGCCCGGGATGACAAGCGCCTGCTGCGCGTGCAGACGCCGCTCGTCACGCAGGATGTATTGATCGTGGACGAGCTCGGCTACGTCCCGTTGTCGAAGACCAGCGCCGAGCTGCTGGTCGAGATCTTCTCCCAGCGCGACGAGCAAGCATCGACGCGCGTGCCCTCGAATCTGCCCTTCAACGAATGGACCGAGATCTTCGGCTCCGAACGGTTGACTGGCGCGCGGCTCGACCGGCTGACCCAGCACGTCCACATCCTCGAGCTGAACGGCGACAGCTCTCGCCTCGAACACAGCAAGAAAGCCCGCCAACACCCTGCCGCTCCGACTTCCTGAAGTCTCCCCCCGCCACGCCGCTGTCAGGAACTTCGACCCGCTGCCGGATAGTCTAGTTTTCCTCCGCCACCGTGGTCTAGTTTTACTCCGCCCTTGACAGGGTGAATCGAGTATCTGGAGAACCAGCTTTTTCACGCAGGATCCAGACCATAACGATGCCCACAGGCGCTCTGGATGCCACCCTGGGGAGCGAACCTGTGCGGAAGCAAACCATTGTGGACCGTTTGAGGGTGTGAGATAAGAGAGACTTGGCTGCCCGGGGAGGAGGTCCCCATGAGCCAAGTACATTCAGCGGAGAAGGTCGTTCAGGAAATCCGGTGGAAGACGCGCCGGCGATTTTCGGCCGAAGAGAAGATCCGGATTGTCTTCAAAACACGATGCCTTAGGTGTCGCCGCGAGGGTAGCGTTCCCTCACGCCGTTGGGCCGGAGGATCGCATAGGCCGTTTTCGGCGAGGGATGCGTCGTCCAAAAGTGGCGGCCGCACTCCAGGCAGATCCAGAACTGGTCCGGCTTCCAGGCTTCCCCGGGACCTGGGTCTGTGAGGTCCATGAGCGCGCCGCAACGTTGGCAGCGCATCTGAAGGTCGACATCACCCACGAGCCCCATTCTAGCGCGGAGCCCTCATGGTGCCCAGCCGAGCGGCATGCGGTGAAGAGGGGGTAGCGTAGTCGACCGTCGAGTTGAGCCGTCCGACGACCCTTCGTCGTGTCCACCTCTCACTTGCGGGTACGTTGAGCGAGCTAACTTCGTAAAGTAAGGTCTCCGCATCTGCCGCGTGGGACCCCCCTGGTTCTCTCATCGGAGGGTAGCATCCGCCTACGGACCTTCGGGCCGTTCCTGGGTCTTCGTCACCGGACACGCTCAGGCCTCTCTGTGCGTTGACTCGGCCCGGCTCCCTGCGTACTATGCGTCGCGAAGCATCGAGATCGGCCGGAACCGCCTCCATGGCCGTGGAGTGCGCGTTGCGCGACAGTTGTACGGCTGCGTGGTGCGTGGCACCTGACCGAGGATGCAGAGCCAAGAGAGCGAAATGCTCGGCGGTGACATCAGGCCAGATCCGTGTCCGAAATGTGGGAACCCGTCGAGGCTTTTCACTCCGAACGCTCAGCGAAAGCCGTACGCGATCCCGCGGAGATACGAAGCGGCGTGGCAGTGCACCACCTGCGGGCGCGTGGCGTTCCTGGCCCCCGGACCGGATGCGGGACTGGGGCGTGACGGCGCGCGTTAGCAGGCCAGCAGCATTGAACCCACAGACTCTCCAAGGAGGACCTCATGGCGGCGTATGTCAAAGTCGCGAACACCGATGAGCTGCAGCCCGGGCAGGCCAAGTTGGTCAATGCCGGAGACCAGCGAGTTGCGCTCTTCAACGTAGACGGGACCTGCTATGCGATCAGCGACACCTGCACCCATCGTGGCGGGCCTCTCTCGGAAGGCACCCTCGAAAACGATGTCGTGACCTGCCCGTTGCACCGCGCCCGTTTCTGTGTGCGCGATGGTCAAGTGCAAGCCCCCCCGGCTCACGAGAGCGTTGCCTCGTACCCGGTGCGGGTCACGGACGGCAGGATCGAAATTGAGTGCTGAGGAGAGGGCTGCAACCGAAGTGATTTCACGCGCTCTGCGACGGACTCAGGAAACCCAAGTCCTTCAAGCGATCATTGCGGTTCATCTGAATCCGTATGCTTTCGATTGGGAACTGGTCGAGAGCCTGGAGCGTTCCGAGACGCGGGTGCCACGGCTGTTTCACTCCAGTCGCAAGTACTCCTTCCTGTTCGACGTCAAGGATCCCAATGGATACTTCTTGGTGTTCCGGCCGGGTGTTAACCAAGAAGACTCGACTGCGCTGGTCGTGGGAGGATGGCTCAGTGTGATCCCTCACGTTCAGGCATGGGCAGGTCGGGTGAAGGAGGCCGTCGGCGCCGAGAATCGAACGGGCTGACGGCCGCGTGGCCATCGTGCCGTCCAGACCTTGAATGAACGGCGGTCTTGTCGAGCCGGAGTGCTGCAAAATACTTGGCGTCTCGGCGACAACGTGGCGGCGGCTCAGTGTGGACGCTTCGAGATTCTCCAACCGCTAGAATGTCCAGGCTGTGAAGCTGGTCGTCTACTACCCAGACGAGTCCTTTCTCGAACGGGCCGAGGAAGCATGGCAGCGCTTTGTGGAGCAGGTCCAACCACCTGTCGCGATGTAACCCGCGCAGCTGAGCACGGAGAGGAGGGGATACTTCGGATAGCCCTCATGGCCGGCCGACAGGTCACACAGATAGTACGTGCCGCCCGTGCCGCTGGTGATCAGGCGCGCGTGATGACAGCTGGCGCAGAGGCAGACCAGATCCGCGGTCGGACTCAACTGTGACGAGTTCCGCGCTAGACTAGCGCAAGTCGGTCCTTGTCCCAAGGGCGAGCAAGGATCAGAGGTTCTGCATGGCACACCGCCAGGACACGCCGCCCAGTCTGGATTTCCACCTTGATCCGAGCAGTCCATCGAAGCGGCCCGAACAACTTGTCATTCTACTGGAACGGGCCCTGGGACAGGAGTTTCCCGGGGCACTGGAGATCATTGACATCGTGCACGCACCGGGGAACCCGCTCGTCAGCGTCAGAAACCTGGAGAAGCTCGACGAGCCGACCGCCAAAGACCTCGCCCACAGAGCCCGGGGAGTATTCAACGACTTCATGACGAGTCCCTGGTATTAGGAGACACTTCGCAAAGCTCAGGACTGTTGCGTAGGTGCGACCATTGCCATCTCACTGCCAATCCACTGGCAGGGCAGCGATCCTGCTTCAGAAGTGAGTCGTCACGGGGTCGGGACGCGTTGCCTTGAGTTTCTCCAGTCTGACTCAGCTATGCTGGTCCCGTGGAGCACACGGCCAAGTTCTTCGTGGGCCAGATCGTCCATCACAAGAAATTCGACTACCGTGGCGTCGTCTTCGATGTCGATGCGACCTTTCAGGGAACCGACGAGTGGTACGAGTTAGCGGCGCGATCTCGTCCGCCGAAACACATGCCGTGGTATCACGTGCTCGTCGACGGGGTCGAGTACCCGACCTACGTGGCTGAGCGCCATCTCGAGTCCGCCGAACGCGGTCAGCCGATCACACACCCCTTGATCACCGCGCTTTGCGGCGAGTTCCAGGAGGGGCGGTACTTTTTGAGAAGTAGGCTCCAGTAGAGTAACTGTGACGGACTAGCGAGGCCTTCCACACCAGGAGCGCTCGTGGCTCAGCTGGGCCGCCCAGTTCGTGCATTGTTTCGCTGACATCAACACCGCCACCGCTCGGGTGCGGGCGCTCGAAGGGTGCGTCGTCGTCGCCCCTGCGGGACAGGGGTGTTGCGGTGCGCTCATGCTCCATGCCGGACTCGAACGAGAGGCTCCGGCAATCGCCAGATGGCTGATCCATCCCACAGCTCGCGATCGAGCTGCGGGCGGAGAGACCGGTCTCCTCGTCGGGCCACCGCGGAACCGGAGCCGAGACGCTGGCGCTCAACGCAGACGACGAGCCGACGTTGTGATACCACTGCCTAAACGTCTGTGGCGCCGCTACCATCCACCCTGGCCTTGAGGACATCGTCGTGGTTCAGACATATCACTGCAAGACCTGGAGCGGGAAGGAGGACGGGTTCCAGCCTGCGGCATGCACGCTGGCACATCGCAGCTCTTGAAGTCGTGCGCGTCCGATCCGCGCTGGCCGCCTGACGCTTTCAGCGCGGTCGTTACGAGGGTATTCTATGGTGCAGTGCAAGCCACACCATCATGCGAGAGGCAACGAGCGCAAACGGGAGGGTCAACCCATGCCGCGAGTCGACTTCGATCAGCTTCCCGATGATGCCCGGCTGTGGATCTTTACAGCAGAGCGGTCTCTGAGCGACGCAGAGCAGGCGCAGTTGTTGACGGAGGTCGACCGGTTTATCGGTCAGTGGGGGGCGCACGACGTGCCGCTGACAGCGGGGCGGGAGTTGCGATACGACCGGTTCTTATTCGTGGCCGTCGACCAGCGAAAGGCCGGGCCGTCTGGTTGTTCGATCGACGCGCTGGTCCGTCAGACAAAAGCCTTGGAGCAGGAGATCGGCATCGAGTTGGTCAACCACGCACCAGTCGTGTTTCGGCAGGGATCGGCCATCGAGCGGGTGCCACGCGACCAGTTCGCCGAGCTCGTCGCCGCGGGGACGGTGGGTCTCGAGACGACGGTCTTTGACAACACGCTGACGTGCGTCGGCGATGTCCGGGCGGGTCGGTGGGAGACACGACTGGCCAACTCGTGGCACGCGCGTGCCTTCTTCTAATTGGCTGACCCACCGCCACCAACTCCCTTCGCTCCACCCGCTTTCTGATGCGATGTGCTGTCCTGGAGGAGGGGGTCCCAAGCACGAAGAAGATGGCGGCCCACGGTCGAGGGTCCACTCCGCCGTCGCGTCTATCCTTCCCACGGGCCCTCGTCTTTCCCCCAGGCACTTCCGCCTTCGTTCTCCCAGGACTCAACCTCATCCTCGGGGGCGGTCTCGGTCACCGTCTCTTCCGCGCCGCATTGTGGGCACCTGAACCGCCGCCGCCGATCGGCTGGCTGGACGTGTTCGGTTTTGCGCGTCCGCTGGTCCTCGAGGCCAACGTCTTCCATGAGGCGTCCGCATCTGTCGCACGGTCTTTCGATCGCCATCGGTGCCTCTCTCTGGCTCCCTCGGCCCGGGGTCGCTGCCGCTCACCGTGGAGCCGCTATTCCTGAGCCTAGCTCATCGGACAGGCGACGTCCGCTGATTCAGGGTGACTTGTCCTAACCCGCTGCCGCACCGCCTCGAGACCGCACCGGAACCGCGATCTCTAGGCGTGGCTCACCGCACCGCGCGTGATGCTTCGGGGACCAGAGAGTCGACATCGCCGAGCTGGGTAACGCAACTGCCGGAGCTGTTCTGCGCGATCTGGCCAGGCCGGGCGTGGACATGGGAGCCAGAACCAGCGCGGCGATCACGCACTGGTCATGACGCGATCGAATCGCCGCTGTTCGGACGTGTGAACACCATGTGCGTGTCCGCCTCTGCGTCGGGCGGCGGCTCGACCGGGTATTCGCGTGTATAACAGGCGTTGCAGTAGTGGGTGTGGCGAGGGCCGACCGCCTCACGCGAGACTGAGGTAGGCAAGGGTGTAGGGGTTCTGACCTTGGTGGACCAGTCGGGAAACAAGAGACGATAGATGGGCACTCCTGAGAAAACGTACCCTTCCGGGACGGTTTCTTCGCGATGTTTCGCGACCAAAGGGCGCGTGAGTTGGCTGTCAAGTTGACGTTGAACGGACGGGTTCCGCCGCCGCTCGTCGTCATAGCCTGACCCCATTTGACGGTCGGTGGTGAGCTCAACGGCCTCACCCACGTGTCTCCAGTGTCTCTGGCCTCATGGGCCTGCCGCTGTCGCTTGGTGTGCATCGGCCAAGTACGGCGCAGCTCACCTCGCGACAGAGCGCCGTAGCCTATACATGGCTTAGACGCGCTCGTCGTGGACTCATGCGTGTGCCGCAAACGCTGCCAGCGTTTCGACGACGCGCCCAATGAGGTTCGTGGGCGTCGAGGCTCCGGCCGTGAGGCCGATCGAGAGGGGACCCCGTCGCGGCAGCCAGTCACGCGCGCTGACCTCATCATGCTGGTGGCCATGCGCAGGCGCGACCTCGCCACCGGCGCTCACCGGGCGATGACGCACCTCGTCCGGCGACACCAGACAGGCCGCGTCGACGATATGAAGGGTCCGCACGCGTTGCCGCTGTCGGCGCAGATCCGCGCGAGGTTGCACGTGTTACTACTGTTATATCCGCCGACCACGAACATCACGTCGAGGCGGTGCTCGTCGAGCAGTGCCGTGACCTGCATCCTGACGGTCCTGTGTCGCGCTGACAGATGGTGTCAAAGGCACGGTAGTGCCTGGACAGGTCGGTTTCGCCGTAGCGATCGACCATCGCCTGGCGGAACATGTCGCCGATCTCGAGCGATTCCGCCATCAGCATGGTCGTCTGGTTCGCCAAGCCGATGCGTTGGAGGTCACGGTCCGGATCGAAGCCCCCCGACACCGCCTGCCCGAAACGCGCCAGCCACGCTCGTGCCTCGCCGCCGTGGCGGATATAATCGCAGACGATCATCGCTGCTCTGCGATCGAGCACGACCAGATAGCGCCCCTGTGGAACCGTCAGCGTCTGGGAGGCCGTGGCGCGCGTCTCCTCGTGGTGACCTTTCCCATGAATGATGGCCGTGAACCCGTCCCGTGCGTACTGCCTCACCCGGTTCCACACGTTGAGCACCGATCCACAGGTGGTATCGATCACCGTACATCCCAGGCGCACGTACTGCTCGAGCTCCGCGACCGTGACGCCGAACGCGGGGAGAATCACGACGGCATCAGGACCCAGCTGGACGGCATGCTCCGCCGGGTCGCTCAAGAACCGGATGCCCGCGGCGCGCAGCTTCCCATTCACGTGGGGGTTGTGAATGATTTCGCCGGTGAGGTAGACGGGGCGATGCGGAAATCGCCGGCGTGTCTGGTAGGCGTAGTCAACCACCCGATCCACGCCATAGCAGAACCCGAACTCCCGCGCGAGGTAGACGGTCAACCGCCCGGATGTGTACCGGTGGGTCGAGTCTCTGATCCGGTCGACCAGCGCACTGTGGTAGTCTGCCGCCACCTCGGCGGCGACCGCGTGCGTGAGATCGAGTCCCTTGCGAAAGATCAGTGACGGCACGGCGGGATCGGTACCGGACGGCGGGAATCGGACGTGAGCTGGAGGTCGTCAGCCTCCCAGCCAGGGGCACGCCCTTCGCACGTCTCGCTCCACGGGGTGTCCCTCGTTCCTGTGAGTATATGCAGCGCACGCGCATGGTACACCCCGAAGGCGTGCCTTCCAGGTAGGAATCGTGGAGCAAGGGGGTCTGCGGGGCGCGTCCCGTCGAAGGGGATCAGGCTGGACGCTCGTCGGGCCGCCTTCCACGGGGTCTGTCACGCCCGGGAGAGGGTGACCGTGTATCTCGCCCCGTCTTCTACCGTGTACGGCCCACACGACTGACCTCGAACGACGATCGCCACGTTCAGCGGGTTGGCGGTGTGCTCGCCCAAGAACTCGGCGTGCCCCGCCACATCGGTGTACTGATGGCGCACCGTGTTCGGTCCCCGAGCATAGGCGCAGTGGGCCGTGACGTCTTACCCTGTTACAGGATGGCCGTCTTCGTCCACCACGAACACGTGGACAGAGCTCGTGCTCGCGGGTTCATCGACGCGTTCGTCTCCAGACGGTGACGCGCTCCGGTTCGCGTGATGGGACGTGGCGTGTGCCATTCGATCCATTGTAAGCCGCACCGTGGCCCGCGTATCGCGCGCACACCGAGGCTATCGGCCCGAGTCCTCCCCGTCAACCAGGTGGGGGTACCGCGTCCTTCGAGCGTTGTTTTTGGTAGCCGAGCTCGAAGTGCACTCCGCAGGGTCTCACAGGTGAATCCTTTTGAGCAATCGAGTGACGGCGCTACTAATAGGTCGCGGGAATTCAGCGATACTGTAGTTCGTCAAACCCAAAGGCGGAGGCGCCCAATGACCCACCAGGTTCGCTATGTCGTGCTTGCCGCCCTCATCCTCGTGACAGCCTTATCGCTGGTGTGGCTGCTTCAAACACCACCGGCACCGCCGACTCCAAATTACGCGGTCATCTACCGCAGCAAGGTCTCCAAATCGGGGAGGACCGAGGGACATGTTGTCGTTCGGTCGCTCTCTCGGCGGAACGAGCACCGAGAGCAGATCTGCCGGGATATCGCTAGTGTGGAACGCCTAGACGTGGCGCTGTTTTTCTCTACTTGCCCCCCGTCGTTGTCGGGCTGAGAAACCGATCCTGACGAAACGGTGCTCAAAATCACCGATTCAACCCCGAAAAACGGACCTGTGTACCGTTTCGACGAAATCGTGACGTTTGGTCCGTGAACCGTGCCGTTCGGACGATTCATCCGTCGGTCTCGGGGGGAGTTCCTCGACTCGCATCCTTCTTGACGCCAGGCTCAGATCCTACCGCGCTGCGGGCGGTCGGAGCGCTCATCCAGGGAGGGAACATCGCCGACCTCGCATCACTGCTGACGCTGGCGTTGGAACACCGCGCGGACTACCGTGCCCTGGCCCACCTGGAAACACGCTGGGCAACCGAGCGGCAAGCCGCCCAGCGGCTGCGATTTTCGGAGACCTCATTGACGGCTGGGCTCAAACGGTCGGGCTCTGCGACACGAAGAGACTCGGGTTACGCCGTGACGGCCACGGTGGCGGTTCCTCTCTTTAATCGCGGGCAGAACCAAGTGGCCAGAGCCGAGGCGGCGCGGGCGAGAGTGGATGCTGAGCGGTCGGTCCTCGGCGCACGAATCGAGAGTCAGGTTCGGGCAGCCCGCACCACGGCCAGGAGGTATACGGACCTGACCGCTCGGTATCGAGCTGAGTCCGTTGAGCGAGCGAGCGAGCTCGTCGCCATCGCCACGGCAGCGTACGAAGAGGGTGAGTACGGCATTCTCGAGCTGCTTGACGCCCATCGTGTGAAGCTCGGCGCAGAGCGGCGGCTTCTCGACCTCTCGGCGGAGGCACGCCGCGCCGTGATCGAACTCAACCACGCCGTTGGAGGAGAGACCGCTCCATGACCCTGACTCTGACTCGGACCATGATGCGTCACCATCGACCGCTTCGGCGTATTGGACGAATCGGTCTTCTGACGGTCCTTCTGCTCGCCGCGTGCCGCAGCCCCGACGTGGAGATAGCAGACCCCACTCGGGCGACCGAAACCCCACCGGTCGTCGAAACCCGCTGGACCGCGCTCACCGAACTCTTCGTGGAGTACCCGCCGTTGGTTGAAGGCGTCACGAGCCGGTTCGCGATCCACTTCACCGACCTCTCGACGTTCGAACCCGTTCGGGCTGGCCGAGCTGTGGTTCGGTTGGACGGTACCGAGAAGAGCGAATTCTCGGTCGATGCACCAGGGCAACCCGGTATCTTCGGGGTGGACGTCACTCCGGAGACATCGGGGCAGTATCGGCTCGAGTTGATTCTCGACGCACCAGGGCTCAACGACCGGCACGACCTGGGAGAGGTCACCGTGATGACGGCGGACGAGGCCGACACACTCATGCTGGCTGAGGAGCCGGAGGACGAGGCGATTCCGTTCCTCAAGGAACAGCAATGGGTCCTGGACTTTGCGACGACGCCGGCCCAGCAGCGCGAAATGGCCGGGAGTCTCGTCATTGCCGCCGAGATCGAGCCACGCACCGGTGGTCACGTCGACGTCACGACGCCCGTGGCAGGACGGCTGGCGAGCGACCTTCCAGTACGGCCGATCGGATCGGTGGTTGTTCGTGGCACGACGCTGGCCGAGATCACCCCCCACAGCGGGCATGGCGAGGACCGCCCAGCGCTCGAGCTCGACGTGGCCGAAGCCCGTGACTCTCTGGAGCTCGCCCGGGCCCAGCGGGCCAGGGTTGAAAGATTGGTAGCGACCGGGGCTCTGCCGGCCAGGCGTGAGCTCGAGGTACAGCTCGCCCAGCATACGGCCGAGGCGCGCCTGACGGCGGCCGAGGCACATTTGGCGCAACTCGACGCGACGCGAACCGGTGAGGGACAACGAGCCCTGGACATTCGGTTCGTGTTGCGCGACCCAATGAGCGGTGTCGTCTCTCAATCGGATGCAACGGCTGGCGCGAGTGTGGAAGAAGGCGCGCGGCTCTTCGAGATCGTGGCCCTCGATCGGCTCCACGTGGTCGGCTCGTTACCGGAAGCGGCGCTGGCTCGCATCGACAAGCTCGTGGGCGCCGAGCTTGAGGTGCCGGGGCTTCCACCGGTCACGCTCGACCGTCTCGTCGCGGTCGGTCGGGTGCTCGACCGGCAAACCCGCACCGTCCCGATCATCTACGAGCTGCGCGATCCGGACCGGCGGCTCGTCATTGGCCAGGCTGTCTCCCTCCGGATCTTTGTGGCGGCGGCGACCGAGGCGGTCGCGGTACCCGACAGCGCGATCGTCGACGACGCAGGGCAGCCGGTCGTGTTCGTGCAGGTGGGTGGCGAAAGCTTCCAGCGACGCGCGGTTCAGCTCGGTAATCGCGAAGCGGGTCTTGTGCAGATAACCGGCGACATCGAGCCCCGGGAGCGGATCGTCACCCGGGGTGCACCGCTCATTCGGTTGGCGGCGCTGTCACCACAGGTGCCGGCCCATGGACACACGCACTGAGGATGAGAGCTTCCTGGCGAGGTCGCACATGCTCGATGTACTGATTCAGCTGGTCGCTGCGAAACCGTCTGGTCGTGCTCGCGGTCGCGGCTGCGTTCCTCGTCTGGGGCGGCTACGTGACCGCGGGGATGCCGGTGGACGTCTTGTCAGACCTCACCGCCCCAACCGTGACCGTGCTGGTCGAGGGGCATGGGATGACGCCAACTGACATGGAGTCGCTCGTCACCTTCCCGATCGAAGTGGCGCTCAACGGCGGGTCAGGCGTCCGGCGGGTGCGCCCGGCCACCGGCAAGTAGTCCCTTCGGCAGGCGTTCTGGCGAAGGGCCTCCTCCACGGGCTCGGGCACTGGAAACGGAGACTGGCCCAGGCCAAGCTTGAAGATCTCTCGGCCGTGTCGGATGAGCTCTGCGCTGCGCTCGTTGACGCCCAGCGCGGCCGATGGCGACAACCCCCGGACGTTCAGATTGAGGTGCACCGACGGGACGTGAGCATGACTCGGTCGCACGTGATCGGGAGGCGCGACCATCTGTCTGGTCACGCGTGAGGTCTCCTGTTTCCTTAGACGTTCCGGGGCCCAGACACGGTTCAGCCTGCTGGGTAGGCTATCGGTCCGAGTCCCCCAATCCTCCAGGTCGTCTCCAAGGGGGTCGTGGTCGAGTTTGACAATGGGGTCAGTCTGAGAGCAGCAGTCCCACGATGACGCCAATCGCTCCGTTCCTACCTGCAGCGGTGCCCAGTTCAACCGTGGCCGCCAGGGTGTGGAGGCCAAGCCGATGCGTCATCGCGGCACTGTCTGCCCCATTGATGAATGCCTCCACGTCAGCCATGGTGACCCCGAGCTGGTCCGCCACGGTCGCGGTCGCCGTACCCTGCAAGAGCATGGTGAGGTCATGAAGCGTGATACCCGCACAGTCCGCTATTTCGATGCGATTCATGGCTACCTCGCTTCGAGCCGCTCAACGATGTCAGCAGTCTCCCACAGCCGACCCTGACACCTGCTGCCTGTGCCGGCGTCGTCCTCACGCTTTGATGAATCTTTGCGACGTTTGTCATACATGACGTGGGGCGCCACGGAGTGCGCGCGCATCTCGACGTTCTTGCCAAAGGCATTTGTCAATCTCGTGAACCGGCGCATGCTCCGTCGCATCGTCAGATTCTGGCCTTCCACATCGCTCGTACTGACGTGCTTTGGGTTTGGGCTGCCTGCGCCTGTCTTCACGTCGTAGCCCAAGCACGTCGCGGGTGAATCCCGCGTCTCGGCCTCTGGATCGGAACCGTCGATCGTGACGAGCCGTGCGTCGTCGCTGTCTTCACCTTCACACTAGACCAGGACCCCAAGCGCGGGCGTTCGTAAGACCGTTCATCGCCACGCCGAGGAGCTCCGGGGACAGGACGCGGACGCAGCCGAGTCTCCTCGGGGGCTTGTGGGTAGGACGGAGATGACTACGCGTTCACGGTGTCCGGGGCGCGTGAAACCTGGGCCGCAGAAGAGTCTCCCGTCAGGGCCGGCGGAGCGCTCAGTCACGGGTGGGCAGGTCATACACGGCCTGCATGGCCGGCTCGATCATCTCGAAGGAGACCGCTCCCTTCGATGCGACGTTGAGCTTCCCTTTTGGGTGTCGACGCCCCAACACCTCCTGGTAGTGGTCCCAAAACGCTGACAGGTCTCCGCGCCGGACTGCGCTTTCAAATCCCGTCGTCGCCCGGGCCGCTGGCACACAGTCCACAATCGCGAGGAGTGTCCGCAGCTGCTGCGTCTTCGTCATGGTCGCCCGGCGACCTTACGACCGCGCGTTCTCCGTCGACGAATCCGTCGCCCGATCGCCCGCCCGGGGTGGATGGCCCGACGCCACCCGCGCCTCGATATACGTCACGGCGTTGCCGACGCGCTGCATGGGCTCGGCCGCGTCGTCCGGGATCTCGATGCCGAACGTCTCCTCAAAGGCCAGCAGCAGCTCGAACGCATCCAGGGAATCGGCCCCCAGGTCGTCACGAAAGCGGGCCTCGTCGCTGACGCGGTCTGCCTCGATGCCGAGATGCTGCGCGATAAGGGTCCGAACCTGGTCAGCACTCGTCATTTGCATTCAGGCCACCTCAGACGCCAGTACGAGACGGGCGGCGTGGTGCGGCAGCTTATCCGTCCCACAACGCGCGCAGTTCCCGACTGCGTGTGTGTGAAGGAGACCTGAGCTTCTGCATGGCTTTGGCCTCCACCTGCCGAATCCGTTCGCGCGTGAGCCCGAAGGCCTGCCCGACCTCCTCGAGGGTTCGCTCGTGCCCATCCACCATCCCGCATCGCTGCCGAACAATCTCGGCTTCTCTGCGCGTGAGCGTCTGCAAGACCGCCTCGGTCCGTTCCCGCGTCTCCTCGGCGCTCGCCACGTCGAACGGCGAGTCTGCCTCCTGATTCGTGAGGGTGTCCCCGAGCGGGTGGTCGCCCTCCTCCCAGATGGGCGTCTGGAGCGAGATCGTGGACTGCGCGATTTGCCGGGCCTCGAGGACCTGTGCGACGGAGAGCCCCAGTTCCCGGCCCAGCTCCGCAGGGCTGGGTTCGCGGCTCGACTCCTGGACCAAGACCTGGGAGGCCCGGCTCAGCCTGCCGATCCGATCGAACATGTGGACGGGGACTCGGATGGTGCGGGCGCGGTCGGCGACGGCCCGGGTGACGGCCTGGCGAATCCACCACGTGGCATACGTCGAGAACTTGTAGCCCCGGCGATACTCAAACGTGTCCACGGCCCGCATCAGTCCGATGTTGCCTTCCTGCACGAGGTCAAGGAAGGACAGACCGCGGTGCGTGTACTTTTTCGCGATGGACACGACCAGACGGAGGTTCGCCTCAACCAGGGCGTCCTTCGCCCGCTGGGCCTCGGCCTCTCCGCGGGCGATCTTCTCGAGCGTCCGCCGAACGGCCGCAGGGGTCTGCTGGAGCGGCTCCGTCAGCTCGGCCAGCGCGGCTCTGGCCTTTGACAGTTCCCGACGTGCGCGCCGGCGCGGCGTGCCCGTCAGCCGTGTCCCCGTGGGTGCTTGGCGCAGGCGTCGCTCGATCACGTCGACCTCTCGCTGCGCCGCCTCGACGACGGCCGCGGAGGCCTGGAACCGCTCGATGAGGTCGCGCCGGGCGGCGTCACTGAACGCGATGCGGCGCAGCCGCTGAGCCACCCGTCCGCGCGCGCGCCGCAGCTGCCAATGCGCCCGCTGGGCGATGTGCCGATATCGTCTGGGTACCCGCTGCCAGGCCACGTGACGCACCTCAGCCTCGGCCCAGGCGTCCCTGACCGCCTCGATCTGCACGCGCACGCGGCGGGCTCGGGTCTTGAGCCGTGTGGCGGTCACCTCCCCAAATCGATGCGTGACGAGGCGTCGAATGACGCGGTCGTCCTCCCTCAACGCGTCGGCCAGTCGCATGACCTGCTCCACGAGACTGGGTGTGTGCGAGATCGCCACCATGACCGTCCGGTGGCCACGTTCGATCTGCTTTGCCAGCGCGACTTCTCCGTGGCGTGTCAAGAGCGGAACCCGGCTCACGTCAGTAAGATACAGTCGCACGACGTCGCCGGACGTGTCGGCCCGGCTCGGTGTCAGGTCGTCCTCGTGTATTCCTGCGTGCTGGGTATCCGCTCGCTCGAGCGACTCCGTTTCGACGTCGATGCCGGCCTCGCCACACTGGCTGCGCACGTCGTCCAGCACTGACGACGCGGTGCCGTCTACCGGCAGCACGGCGTCGATCTCCTCGCGGAGGAGGTACCCGTTCTTCTCTCCGCTGGCGATGAGCCGGCGGATGACGTCGTCGTGCGCGCCGGTCCCCACGGGGTTGGCCCGGTGTGCTCGTGAAGACCTCATGCCAGCGTATGCTAGCACTGTTGCGGCCATCGACTGAGGCGCATGCTGCGCCGCCACTCACGGGGAGTGGTCGGTCGTGCGTGCGCGCCACCCGGGCGCAGAGACACTCGGCGGATCAGAGCGGCTGACCACCGGGGTCGGTACGGCATAGGTAATGCGGTAGGTCGGAGGACGGTCCGCGACCTCGTCAGGGCCACGGCACGTGAGGAGGGTCAGGCAGCATGAAGGCCATGGGCAAAGACGCCCGCAACCTCATCCGACATTGGCAAGACGAAGGCGCCGAGCTTCGTTGCACGTGGGCCAGTGAAGGGTCGGGGTTTCGGTTGACGGGCCGGGTGACCGAGCTGTCCGACTCGGCGCTGTCGATCACGGGGACGGCGTGCGAGGCGCTCATCCCATTGGACGGGGTGTCCTACGACTATCACGGGTCCCAAGACATCCCGTCGGCCATTACGAAGTCACTCGAAGGCCAGTTCGTGAGCGTGTTGGAGCTGAGTCTTCGTAATGGTGAGACCGTGGTCATGGCCGAGGTGCGAACCGCCTCGTCGCCGGCGGCACGGCCACAGTAAGTGGTCACCCGTGACGGGCGACGCCCAGCGGGTGGCGTCGCGGAACGGTCGAGACGACGTGTGGACCGCCACGAAACGTCCTGGGGAGCAGACTGATGGCAGCTGGGTACGCGCTCTACCGAGGGGCGGCGAGTAACCAATGGTGTGTGGTCGAGCTTCCGGATGACTGGACACGCGACGACGCGCTGCCACCGAAGAGTGTCACCGATCGCTGGTTCGACACCCTGGAAGACGCACGGGCCGAACTGACGCGGCGCCTGAATAGCCTGCCACAAATTCGGCGGTAGCCGTTCACCTGGGATGCAGCTGGCCACGCTGCGCCATCACGAGCACGTGGTCATTGTCATGCGTGATGCGCGTCACGTCCAGGAACGCCTCACCCACGCGCTGGCGGAAGGTGGCGATCGCGGCGCGGAGGGCGTCATCTGCATACAGTCTGAAGGTCGAATAATGATAGTGCGTGGCTTGTTCGACCAGTCGAGCCAACGAGGTGGTGACCCTCCACGGAACCGTCTGCGCACGAACCGACGCGAAGGTCCCGGTGGCCAGGAGGGCCGCTCGCAGATCCTCGACCCCATGGAGCCTTGTTTCCCGCACGGCGAACTCCGGAAAGTGGCGACCCCAGATCGTGCGGCGGTTTTGCGCTGGCGTGCGCGTGTACACGACGAGCTGGCCGGATGGGGTGAGCACCCGAGACGCCTCGTCCACAAATCGGGCGAGGTCGACGTGATGCACCGCGTTGAAGCAAGTCATCACGTCACAGCTGGCGGTCCGGAACGGGAGCGTTTCGACGGCTCCGACCAGGTGCCGCGCACGCGGACCCGCGTGCCCGTGGCGGATGCGCGCTTGCGCGAGCATCGCGGGACTCAGATCCAAGCCGATGGGCACCACCTCCATGGCGAGTACGGAGACGAGGCAATGACTGACCGCGCCCAGGTACCGTCCCGAGCCCGTGGCAACGTCCAGGAGCCGCACGGGTCGCCCCGAGTCCGCCGTGCG
Source organism: Vicinamibacterales bacterium (assembly GCA_965216615.1). Lineage (GTDB taxonomy): Bacteria > Acidobacteriota > Vicinamibacteria > Vicinamibacterales > UBA8438 > CAUZIB01. Next base: position 196,470 of record CBDCGH010000018.1, read on the forward strand.
CGCCACCCGTTCGCTGATGAGACGTACGGCATCGAGATCCAGCTCGCGCAGCGTCCGATACCGTGCCGACACCTTCGCGAAGTGATCGCTCAATCGCGCCGTACGGTCGCGCCCCCCCCGGTCGTCCGCCCCAGGGGCGATCTCGACAGTCCATCCCGGAGTGGATGAGGTGGCCATAAGTTGTCTGCGGAACGCCGGACCCGAGGGGAGGTCGATGCTGGGCGGTCAACGACAGTGAGCATCGACACTCTGGCACGCCTCTGGTGATCTGTCAACGACGCTAGCTGGCCGCTGCTGGGACGGGGTGGCGACGCGGAGCCTTGCTCGCGACCTCGAAGTTCCCCTGCGCCAGTCCGTCGACATAGGCCGCGCCCGTCACCGAGAGGAAGTGGCCGGCCGAGATGTTGGTCGCGATCGTGGACATCGCGATGGACGGCCACCGCAGGGAGCGCGAGCTGAGGAAATACTCCTCGGGACCGACGCCGGCATCGGCGCGCACACGCAGGCCAATGACGAAGATAATGGCGAAGTACGCGACGACGATCCCAAGGTCGATCATGGACGTCGGTTAGCGCGCGGGTGTTGGGGAACCGATCTCAATGGGACCGGTGTGGCAGCCGCGCGTCATCGACTGCTGAAGCATACGCTCGGTCCGCGCGCGATTTCATGCAGCGTCTGAAGTTCCGCACGGGGAACACGTTCAGCCCTTCAATGCCGCCCGCCCCTTCACGAGCGGGTCGTCGTAGTCGAAGGGCCTTCGCACGTACGAATTGCGGGGATCCGCCGCACCCCGACACACGGCCTCTGAGAGCTGGTCCTCGCGGCACCGTTTCGTCGTCGGTCCGCGTCACCGTACACGGGAGGTCGCGCTGATGCCGCGTGCGGGCGCCGGGAGATGTGCGACCAGCGGATGCCGATGAGTCGTGTGGCCATGATCCGATTCAGTGGACGGTTTCGTTGAGTTGATCGTTCTTCGTTGTCTGTTCTTTTCTCATTGAAAAAGACAACGGGTGTGTAGCCTGTGGGAAACCGCGTCCTTGGCGGTTTTCCATAGGCTCCACGCCCTCTTCGTTCGCGCGTCGTTCAAATGCCGCTGGACTGATCTGGCCAAGCGTCGAGTGCCGGCGTCGTTGGTTATAGAACACTTCGATGTAGTCGAACAACTCCATCTTCGCGTCTCCGTACGTGTCGAACCGATTGGCGAGCTCACTCTTCACGGTGGAGAAGCAGCTCTCCATGACGGCGTTGTCATGGCAGTTACCCCGGCGGCTCATGCTGCAGACGATCCCGCGCGCATCCAGGAGCGCCTGGTCGTCCGCGCTCGCGTACGTGCAGCCCTGGTCGGAGTGGTGCAACAGGCCGATCTCCGGGCACCGTCGTTTCAGCGCCATCTCCAGCGCCTTGATGGTCAGGTGGCGATCGTTGACGGCGCTCACGGCCCAGCCGACCACAAACCGCGAGAACAGGTCGAGGACGACGGCGAGAGAGAGCGTGCCGCTCGAGCCGATGACACACTCGGTCGTGTCCCCGACCCAGCGCTGATTCGGCGCGGCGGCTTCAAACTGCCGGTCGAGGAGATTCGCGGCCACCGGCTGGTCGTGATCGCGCATCGTGGTCAACGTGAACCGTTTGCGGGTGCGCGCCTTCAGGCCGTCTTCCTGCATCAACCGGATCACGCGCTTCCGGCTGACCTGCTCGTCTTGCTCGATCAGATCCGCGTGAATACGGGGACTGCCATACCGCTGCTGGCTCTCGGCGAATGACGCCTGGACCCGCACCTTCAGGCGGCGGTCCTCCCGCGCGTGCGTCGATGCTGGGCGCTGCCGCCAGGCGTAGAAGCCACTCGGCGTGACGCCCAGCCAGCGACACAGTTTCGTGAGGGGATAGCTGGCCTTCTCCGTCTGGATCCACGCGAATTTCACAGGTGGTCCCTCGCGAAGAAGGCCGCGGCTTTTTTTAGGACGTCGCGCTCCATGCGCAACTCGCGCACGTCCTTGCGCAGCCGCGCCAGCTCCTCACGCTCCGCCGTCGTGAGGCCGGTCTTGCCCTTCGTCCGATCCGCGCGGGCCTGCGCGACCCAGTTGCGGAGCGACGACTCCGTCACGCCCAGATCGCGCGCCGCGGACGCGACCGTCTTGCCCTCTTCGAGGACCAGTCATACCGCCCCCGTCTTGTCGTCATCCGTGAAGCTCCGCCGCCCCCGCCTGCCCTTCGTGTCCGCCATGGTCGACATCGTATTCCCCTTTCGGAAGATGTCCGCCAAACCGGATCAAGCCCACGGTGCGGGTCGAGTCTAGCAAGTAGTGTCAGGCCATGCCGCCTGCGCTGCAGTTCCTCGTCCTCACGTTTGCTGGCTGGGTGAACCGCCACCAAGACGATCTGATCGAGTATCTCCGAGAGGAGAATCGGGTCCTCCGGGAGCACCTGGGCCCTCGACCGCTTCGCCTGACCGACGCCCAACGCCGTCGACTTGCCGTGCGCGGCCAGCAACTCGGACGGCGGGCCTTGACGCAGGTGGCGGGCATCGTCACCCCGGACACGATCCTGCGCTGGTACCGGAGACTGATCGCCAAGAAATACGACGGCAGCTCCCAGCGCTGTCGAGGCCGGCCGATGACGCGCCGGGAAGTCGCCGACCTCGTGGTCAGGATGGCGGTCGACAATCCGCAGTGGGGCTACACACGTATCCGCGGCGCGCTGTCGAACCTCGGCCACGAGATCGCCCGGACCACGGTGAAGCGGATCCTGTACGACCACGGGATCGATCCGGCGCCTGAACGGAGCCGACGTATACCCTGGAAGACGTTCCTGCAGGCGCACTGGGACGGCTTGGCGGCCTGCGACCTGTTCACCGTCGAGGTGCTGACGCTGGCGGGGCTCCGGCGGTATCTAGTCTTCTTCGTGATCGCGCTGCAGTCCCGCCGTGTGACCATCGCCGGGATCCACCCGCAGCCGGGCGGCGCGTGGATGGAGCAGCTGGCCCGAAATCTAACCGACCCGGTCGATGGCTGTCTGCGGAGTGCCCGCTATCTGATTCACGACCGCGATCCCCTCTACACGCGAGTCTTTGGCGAGATCCTGACGAGCGCTGGTGTTCAGCCGATTCGGCTCCCGCCCAAGAGTCCCAATCTCAGCGCCTATGCCGAGCGGTTCGTCCGCTCGATCAAAGAGGAGTGCCTCACTCGCGTGGTCCCGCTCGGCGAGGCGCATCTGCGTCGTCTCGTCCGCGAGTACGTCGAACACTACCAGCGCGAGAGAAACCATCAGGGACTCGACAACCAGCTCCTGCAACGACCGCCACCGCCGGTTATTAGCCCGGACGCCGACGTTCGGCGACGTAAGCGCCTGGGCGGACTGCTCAGCTTCTACTATCGAGAGGCCGCGTGAGTAGGTCGGTCGATTAAACGCACCTTACGGGATAGCTCTTAGGACCAGCCTGTAAGCGGGAGCCCTGTTCTCTCGTGCATCTCCTGCGTCGTCATTGGCCAGTACCTCTTTTTGCATGGACCGCTACACGTTCGCGTAACCGCGAAGCTCGTCGGGGCATCATCGAAGCCATCCGAGGACAACCAGTAATTCGGCATCGCTCCCGCAAAGCTCACACTTAACCGTCTTCCTGTTGGGATTCATAATCGTATGACCCTCCCCGATGGGTGGTGCTTCCGCCATCAACTGTTGCTGTCTCGCCCCTATCTCATTCAAACGAAGGCGCTTACGCCCCGTTTCGGCAACGAAAGAGGTTGTGGGTGCAGCAATAGACTGTAAGTGCTTGCACGATTGGCACTTAAGCTCTTCTCAGCAACACTTGATGGTGGAAGCACCGCTTAACTCGCCTCATCCTCGCCCGCACTCGTTAAGTTGACTGTGAGCATCATTCTCCCGCCTGTCGGGGTCGCTCGGCGACACTGGTGGGTGCCGGTGAGTGGTGGCGTCAGCGGCCGCCGGGGGAACGACCTTCGATGACGGCTTGCGTGTTCGTCAGGTACCGTTCCATCCCCGACCGTGCGCGCCGCTTGACGATCGCGCGCAGCAGGCCCTTGAAGAAACCCGACAAGCCCGTGACCCGCGACCGGGTGGCGTAGAGCAGGAAGAACCCGTCGTCCTCGCCGTCGTCGTCGACGAGCGTTCGCAGTTCCAGCGTTGCGCTGAAGTAGTGGTTGGCGTAGATCTGGCGCGTGGCAATGACGTAGCGCAGGCCGGGCAGGCTTGCCACGCCGGTCGTGAAGGGCTGGATGACCACCTGGTTGAGCCGGGTCGTCGGCTTCATGCCGAACTCGCCCATGTTCCAGTAGAAGAAATCGTCGGCGCCCGGAAGGCTCGATTGAGGGTACTCCCGCAGGAACTGCATCAGTTCCGGGACCGGCATCGGCGTGTCGAGCGAGTTCGCCAGGCCGTGAACCTCTTCGGAGATCGACAGCGCCGGGTTGCGGTCTGCGTATGTGCCCAGTGTGTCGACGCCACCGATCCGATAGGTACGGAGCGCGTCGAAGATCATCTCCCTGTAGATTCGAGTGACCTGGGCCGGAGCATCCGCGCTGTCCCAGTCCACGAGCGCGTCGAACCGCGCCATGGCTTTCTCGGAGAGCTGGAATTCGCAATTGCCCGGCCGGCAGTGGCGGAGGTCCTGGACGTCCGACTCGAGTAGTTCGAGCGCATCTAGGTCACTGAGTCGCGGCGGATCGTTGAACTTGCCTACGCTGATGACGTTGAGCTTGCGTTCGAAGACGTCGATCTCCCGGATTTGTTCCACGAGGTCGCGAGCCCGGCCCCGAACCCGCACGGCGCCGAAGATCGACACGTCCACGGCTTCGGGGGTTTCGAGTTTCCTCGCCACGGCTCGGCCGGCCAGGACATCACGCCAGTCCCGGTCGGAGTAGCCAATCTGGTCGGTGAGGTAGCGGCGCAGGGTCTCCCGGGTGGGTGCCACCCGTGGTCCGGCTCCCTCGATCGCGATTGCGGCGCCCAGCAGCGATAGAATCACCACCGAGATTGTCTTCACACACCACACTACATGATTCTAACGGCGCGCCGCTTCGATGCGACGAATGAGCTGACGGGCTTTGGCACGACGCATCGGTGCCGCCGGGAGGGCCGTCGTTCACGTGGCGTGCGTGCGCTTTTGCTGAGGCGAGGCGTTGGTGCACGGTTGTTCCTCCATGCCTGGAAGAGCCCGTTGGTCGACTCGCCTCGTGGACGGCGGGCGGCACACAATCAACATATGAAGTCGCGGGTCCATCCGAAGCACAAAACCAAGTACCACGTTCGCAACTGGGCCGTTTACGAGCGGGCCCTGGTCCGCCGAGGCGACGTCACGGTGTGGCTGTCCCCAGCCGCCATTGCCGCGTGGGAGCCTGACACCGGCGGCCGACGGGGTGGGCAGCGGAAGTACTCAGATGTCGCCATCGAAACAGCCTTGACGCTGCGCCTCATCTTCCACCTCCCGCTCCGCCAGGCCGAGGGCTTTCTGACGTCCCTGTTCCGGCTGATGGGCCTCGACCTGCCGTCACCCGATCACACGACGCTCTCCCGGCGGCTTTGTCAGGTTAACTCTCTGCCCGGGACAATGTCGGAATGCCAACTCGTCGATCCCGCTACCTGAGACATCGCTTTCCGCCTGACATCATCAGCCACGCCGTGCGGCTACCACAGATACTGCTTGAGCTTCCGAGATGTCGAAGATCTCCTAGCCGAACGAGGTCGATCCCGCTACCATCGACATCAAGACGCCGTGCGGGTCTACCACAGATACTGCTTGAGCTTCCGAGATGTCGAAGATCTCCTAGCCGAACGAGGCATCGTCGTGTCGTACGAAACCATTCGACAGTGGTGCAGAAAGTTCGGCCCCGACTACGCTCGGCGGTTGAAGCGACGTCAAGGTCGACTCGGAGATACGTGGTTCCTGGACGAAGTCTTCGTGAGGATCCATGGTGAGCGCCAGTATCTTTGGCGCGCGGTGGATCAAGATGGTGACCTGATCGATATCCTCGTGCAACCCCGCCGGGACGGGCGTGCGGCGCGCCGATTCTTCCGAAAACTCCTCAAGAGCCAGCAACGGGAACCGGGCCGTCTCGTGACCGACAAGCTGGGCAGCTACCGGGTCGCCCATCGGGACATCATGCCCCTGGTTACCCACGACACGAACCGATACGCCAACAATCGCGTCGAAGCATCGCACCAACCCACACGACAACGGGAGCGTCAGATGCGAGGCTTCAAGTCATGCGACCACGCTCAGTGTTTCTGCACGTGCACGGCGTCATTCAGAATCTGTTTCGAGTGGGGCGGCACCACCTGAGAGCGGTTCACCATCGAATGTTGCGGGCGCGAGCTCTCACAATCTGGACCGCGGTGACAGCAGGCTGATCTCTCGTTAACGCGCCCTCGATCTGGCGCGAGTCGTTAAGTTGACAGTGCCGAACGGTGTCATGGAGCCTTCGGCCGGCACTCATCACACTCGCAAATCGATCGCAAATACTCGAATGCGAAAATCCCTGTAGCGTGGCCGTCCTTAAAGGCGATGTTGTAGGCATATTGCCCCGTTGGTTTCAGGCTGGCGAGTTGTTCGCTGGAAGGGTCGAAGACCGGCAAGAGGTTGAGGCCGGTCGGTTGCGCGACGGGCTTGTTCGCCTCCTCTTGACACGAAGCGCAGGGACAGCGGGCGCGGAGCCAACCGGATCGGTATTGGCTGATGTGGCCGTCGTTCCAGTGGATCTTGATGCCCTGGGTTTCCCATTTTTCAAGTTTGAGAGGCCTCAGCAAATCCATCAAAACGTCATCCCGGGAATCTTTGAGGATTCATGACCGGCAGCCTGCTCGCGGGCTCTACAAGCCACTTCCACCAAGGCTTTGGCCGCCGCTGATTCGGGGTCGCGCTTAACCACCGGCAGGCCCTCGTCGCCGCCCAACACCACGGCCGGATCCAGCGGGACGTGGCCCAAAAACGGTACTTCCAGCTGCTCAGCAGTGTTCTTGCCGCCACCGTGACGGAACACCTCCGTACGATGCTGGCAGTTGGGGCATTCGAAGAAGCTCATGTTCTCGACCAAGCCAAGAACCGGGACGTTTAGGTTGCGAAACATCTGCAAACCTTTGCGGGCGTCGATCAAGCTGACATCCTGCGGCGTGGTGACCACCACACCACCGGTCAATGGTGTCTCCTGACACAATGTCAACTGGGCGTCGCCGGTACCGGGTGGCAGATCGATCACCAAGTAGTCCAACTCACCCCACTCACATTGGTCCAACATGGCCTTCAAGTACTTGTGCACCATCGGCCCACGCACAATGGCGGCTTTTTCCTGCGGCATCAAGAAACCGATGGACATCAGCTTTAACCCTAACGCCTCGATCGGCAAGAATGACTGTTGGGTGGTTCCCCGTTCAAGTTCGGCATCTTTAACAGCAAACATGGTCGGCACGCTGGGACCATAAATGTCCCCATCCAGCAATCCGACTGTCGCTGCCGATTCCGCCAAGACCAACGCCAGATTCGACGCCACGGTCGACTTACCCACGCCGCCCTTGCCCGACGCAACCGCAATGAGCTGTTTGACTTGATCGATCATTGGGTTTCCTTAATTGAGGCAAGAGCACAGCTTTCTTCTGGCCGGCCTCACTCGGCGTTGCGGGACTAGGTGAGGTTCTTGCGTAACTCTTCGTAGCTACCGCCAAGCGGGGCTGTGGTCTCGACCGGCAATCCGGCCATCGACCATCCCTCGTCGACCAGTGCACCGGTCACCGGATCGCGAGCGCCCCCGAACCCGCCCGCACGTTTATGACGTGCTGATACCCGCGCGAAGCTATCATCTGCCTGGGTAGACCGGCCGCCGACCTGGCAGCCGACGAGCACCTTTGCGTCGCGGGCATAGTTGGCTTCCATGACCGCGAGAAACTCCGGATTGGGACTCTTGTGACCCGTCTGCGCGTCGGCATGGAGCAGTGGGACGTTGTGTGCACCCGCCGGGTGACTCCCCTCGTACTCTGGGACCGACCGTACGTCGATGTACGCATACTCTTCTCCGGCCTGGAGACGGTATGCCTCCTTCACATCCACGTGTTCGACGGCCATTCTGCGCTCTTAACGCCCCGCGATTAGCCGGCGACTGCCGTCTTGAGGCAATGCGTGTCGAACGCCGCCGTCAACTGTGCGGCGATATCCTGGGCTTCCTGGTTCTCGATCTGATGCCGCTCCATCATGTAGATCAGCTTCCCGCCGCGCAGGAGCGCAATCGCGGGGGACGAGGGCGGATATCCGGTGAAGTAGCCGCGGGCCCGCTCGGTGGCCTCGACGTCAGCGCCCGCAAACACGGTCGCCACGACATCCGGCTTCACGGCGTGCTGGAGCGCGAGCGCGACACCAGGTCGGGCCCTCCCAGCGGCACAGCCGCAGACTGAGTTCACCACGATCATGAGCGTCCCTGGTGTCTCCCGAATCGACTCGTCAACCGCAGCAGCGGTTTGCAGTTCCTTGACACCAAGCTGGGTCAGCTCCTGCCTCATCGGTGCGACGACGAACTCTGGATACGACATGTGAATCCTCATCAAAGGACAAGCGACCAGTTTGGTCTCTGATCCCAACCGGCCGTGCAATCGGTTCCATATGTTGGAATATAATTCAGCTAATCGGTACTCGCGAGAATATCTCTGGTGAGCGATCCTGGTCAAGGTCGTTGAATCATGAGTGGGAAGGGCGCACAGGCGGCCGTTTCGGGTTCCACATCGGTCGACAAGGCCCTGGAGATTTGTGAAGCGCTGAGCGGCCGGGCCACCGGCCTCAGCTTGAGCGACCTGGCTCGCTCACTTGACATGCCACCGCCGACGGTGCACCGACTGCTCTCATTGCTGAAGCGTCGCGGGTATGTACGACAGGACGATGAGACCGCACACTACCGGCTGACGCTGCAGGTCCTGGAGCTCGGGTTTCGACTCTTGGGACGCTCAGAGCTGAAGCTGCACGCGTATCCGCTGCTCCGCGAATACACGCTCCGCACGAGGGCGCGCTGCTTTATCGCGGCGCCGGCGGGGGGAGAGGTCACCTATATCTGGGGCGTTGGGCCCGACGAGGTTGCGATGCATACGGCCTACGGCAAAGAAATGCCGGGTCACTGCGAGCTGTACTTCAACGAGGCCCACGCGAGACGACTGAGTTGCCTGCGTCTGGTCAAGCCCAGTGACGTCGCCGGTAGTGCCGAGGTCGTGACCCGTCTGTCCGGGAGGTGCGAGCAGTGGGAAGGGGCGCAGCGCCTGATCTGCACGTGTGCACCCGTGCGGGATTTCACGGGTCAGGAGGTCGCTCGGGTCGGCCTCTTCGAGCACGCGCCGGACGACGGGTCGATTCTGACCGAACACAACCGGGGCGCGTGGGAACTCGCGCGCCTGATCTCGATGCGTCTGGGCTATTTGCCGGGCACGTCTGCCGCTGTCACCGCATGAGGTGACAAGGCGGCTGTCCCAGTCTGCGGAACGGGCTGATCGCGGAGGACTCAATGGCGTACACGATCTGTGAGCCTTGTATTAGCACCAAAGACACCGCGTGTGTTGACGTCTGCCCGGTCGATTGCATCCATCCCCGCAAGGACGAAGACGAGTTTGAGTCCGCGGAGAAGCTCTATATCCATCCGGATGAATGCATTGATTGCGGTGCCTGTGTGCCGGCGTGTCCGGTTGAGGCGATCTTCGCGAACGACGAGGTACCTGACAAGTGGACGAACTACATCGACATCGACGCGCAGTACTTCGCCGACTAGTAGCGTGAGAACGCTGAGCGAATGGTAGAGAACCGGGACGCGCCGCCCAGTTTGGGTTTCCCGATCGATGCGAGCAGCCCATCGAAGCGGCCCGAGCAGCTTGCCGCTCTTCTCGACAGCGCAATGCGGCGTGAGTTTCCCGAGGCGCGGGACATCGCTGAGATCGTCCAAGTGCCAACCCTCCCGTGGTGAGCCTCAGAGGTCTCGAGAAGCTCGAAGAAAATGTGGCGAAGCGGCTCACTCACACGGCACGGGCCGTATTTAATGACTTCATGATCAGCCCCTGGTACTGAAATCGGCGCGCCTCGCGTTAACCTCAACTTGACAGCAACGCACGCGTCTTTTCGCCGCGAAACATCGCGCCTGCTGGAGGCAGGGCGACAGCGGAACGCGGAAGCCGGTGCGCGAAGGGGCGAGGGCGTCATGACGGCGCCCCACCGCTCGCCCACACCATCAGCTCATGAGGAGCACGCCGGCATGCTGCCCCCTAAAACTGCTGGCTGAAGCGTCGTTACTGGAGCGCGACAAGCGAACCGCCAGACGGCCGGACAGAGCAGGCTCCTGGCTGAACTGAGCGTCGGTGGGGACGGCGGGGTTGTGATGCGGGTCAGGACCCGCTCGACTCATGCGCCGCGCCGCCAGGCAAAAAATGCTCTGCGTTCTAGAGCCCTGAGGAGGAGAAGAGCTACCATACGGAGGGTAGGCTTGTACTGGTTCGTGGCGAATCCTTTCCGCGACTATGAGGGATTTCTGATGGCGAAGTCATGTCCCTTCTGCGATCAAAGAAAGATCGCCGGACGCGTCTTTCGTGACCATGGAAGATGGTGCTCGCTCCTGGCCGCACCACACATTACCAAGGGCCACGCGATTGTGGCGGTGAAAGCGGGTGGCGCCGGCTGTCCAACGGAGATTAACAGTGACATTCTTTCCGGGCTCGATACCGCCCTTGCTGACGTGTCCTCGGCTCTGATGGCCTTTTATCAGCCGAAGCGTGTCCTATTCGCATCGTTACGCGGACACGTCGAACATGTTCACTTTCACGCCGTCCCGCTGTGGAAGGATGAGGAAGCGCAGTGGCGGAATGAAGTGGGCTACCAGAGCGGACACCTGCTCGAGTTTCTCGGCCACCTGGAGAAGCGCGAATTCGCGAGGCGAGAGGCGATCATGAAAGAGCGCGGACTGGGTAATGAGCAATACCGTGCCGAGATTCAATCGGCGCTTCTGCCAGACGTTCAACGTTTGCGCGAATACACCAGATACACGCCGGCTTGACGTTTGGTCCGCCTGTGGGTCTCGATTTGCCAATTCTCTGGCTAAATCAAGACCCGGGACAACATTGCGTGGCGCTGAGTTTTGACCTACCCTGTCTCGCGCATGAAGGACCTCCTGCTCACTCTGCTTCACTTGGCCGTCACAGCCGCGAAGTCCGCGCGACGCCGATTTTTCGATTTCCGCAAAACGGTGAGTGGGTCCACCACAAAGCCAGTCCCCCCTCCGGTGCAAAACGGTCCGATAACGGCGGACGGGTGTCGGGCGGACAGAATCCTCGATTTCTTCCCGACTCGCCCGAGACAACGCCCACGGGGCCGCGCTCGCAGGCTACGGCGATCGAGGCCCATTTCGGCGGCTACACCAAATCCATAGGCCGGTTTCGACGTTGGCCAGTCGACCGGCTATCGGTCCCCGCTGCCGGCGCCAGGGCATCAGGGCGGGCAATGCTTCTTACGATCTCAGCTCACCGTGGTGTCCAGGGCGACTGCGGCACGTACTCGACCTGGAGCTCGGTCCCGTACGTCTTCGCGAGGGCCTCGAACCGCTGCCGTTCGTCGCGTTGCAATTGAAACGCGGGCGTCCACGGCATGTCCGGGTGGCACACGACCGGAATCGCCACCAGCTCGTGGTGGGTCCGGTCCCCGTCGACCGGCCAGTCGTCGGGCGCACGAAAGACCCACCCGATCAGGGACTCGGAGTCTTCCGGCGTCGAGGTCATCGCGATCCTGATCGGATCACCGAGTCGCTGCGACAGATAGGACTGCACGGTCGTCAAGTCCACGTCCTCGGGGCAGATGTGCCAGCGTTCACTCACGCAGGTCTGGCGGGGGATGTCGTAGAGCACCTCCATGATCCGCATGCGCATGCCTCACCGTCCTTTCTTCTCATCGCCAATCATCGTCGACCCGCCGTCGTCGTCGGGTGGGGGTCGAACCATCGGGATCACCGCCCCTCTCGAATCACGGGATGCAGGCGGCGCTTGCCGCCGGTGGCACACCTACTGCTGCCGGGCGGCCTCCCGGGCGAGCTGCGCCACCGCCTCCAACCGTTCACGAATCTCCTCATCAGACAGCTCGTCCTGGGTGGCGTGCCAGAGGTTGCCGAGTTTGGCACCGCGCCGCTGCCGGTCGAGCTTCCGCTCGATGACCGCCTGGCGATGCAGGCTGAGGTAGAGAACGTGCACCCGGAGGCCCGCCTCGTCCTCGCCGAGAATGAACGGTGCCATGCGGGGGCCATGCGTGAACCGCGCGGCACGCTCATACGTCAGGCTGCATGCGGCGTGGGTGCGCAGCAGGTGCCACGTGGCGAGGTACCCGTCCCAGTTGTCGAGGCGGTCGAGCATCTCCAACACAAAGAGGCTGAGCGTCGTGACGTGGGCCTCGAGCTCCCGTGGGGCCAGGTCGCCGCGATAGGTGTCGGTGTGGCTGAGCAGCCGCAGGCCTGCGTCGAGTCCGCGATCATACGACCGGGTGTCGATGATGGCCTGGCGAATCAACGACCACCAGGGATGAGCCAGGACTGCCCGATACGTGGCGAGGTCAAGTTTCCGAGTGAGGACCGTGATCGGGTCCGGGGTCATATGTGTGGTCCGGCGGAGGGCCCGGGCTACTGCCGGCTGAGTAGCCAACCGATGGGCGAGTGCTGTTGCTGTTATGGCGGGTTCAGCGGCGGACGGACGAGCGTTGAGCGCAGCTTTCATGATTTGCCTCCCGGCTGGAGGCCGGTGAATGGGCCGTTAGAATGAGGCAGCCCTATCGACCGGCGCTATCGGTTGACGGGGTTAGGATCGCTTGCGTGTGCGACCACGCTTACGGTCGGGCTTCATAACACCCGCTAGACGGGCGTCAATTCTCGATTCTCATCAAACGGTGAGAACGGCGGAGCAAAAACAGACCACAGCGCGGCGGTGTGAAGCTGCCTGCGGGCGGCGGAAAACCAGACCGCTCGAGTGGTCCACCGAGCATGCCGACGGTGTTCTGTGGAACACAGGAGGGATGTATCGAGTGGAGTTCTATGCGGCGGTGCGGCGCAGCGTCTATGTGGAGGGATTGAGCGAGCGGGCGGCGGCCCGGCGCTTCGGGCTGGCCCGGGAGACGGTGCGCAAGATGCTGCGCTACCGCCTGCCGCCCGGGTATCGTCGGGCGAAACCGATCCGGTGTCCGAAACTGGACGCCTTCACCGGGGTCATTGATCAAATCCTCACCGACGATCAGCAGCGCCCGAAGAAACAACGGCACACGGCCAAGCGCATCTGGGAGCGCTTATGCGTCGAGCACGCCTTCACGGGCGGCGACACGATTGTCAAAGACTACGTGCGCAGGCAGAAGCTGGGCGGGCAAGAGATGTTCGTGCCGCTCGCGCATCCGCCGGGCGACGCCCAGGCCGACGTCGGCGAAGCCCTGGTGGTCATCGACGGCGTCGAATGCAAGGCGCACTACTTGGTCGTGGATCTGCCGCACAGCGACGACGCGTTCGTGCAGGCGTTGCCGGCCGAGACGACGGAGGCGTTTTGCGAAGGACACAACGCCGCGTTCCGCTACTTCGGCGGCGTGCCGCGTGGCATCGTCTACGACAACACCACGCTGGCGGTGGCGAAGATTCTCGGGGACGGCACGCGGCAGCGAACGCAGAGCTTCAGCGAGCTCCACTCGCACGACGTGTTCGACGATCGCTTCGGACGGCCGGGGAAGGGCAACGACAAAGGCACGGTGGAAGGGCTGGTCGGCTACGCCCGCCGCAACTTCTTCGTGCCGGTCCCGCGCGTCGCTAGTTGGGACGCGTTGAACGCCGACTTGGCGCGCCAGTGCCGCGCGCGGCGCGGGCAGCGGTGACGGCGGCACACCGAGACGATCGGGGAGCGCTTCGCGCGCGACCGCGCCGCGTTGTTGCCGTTGCCGCCGGTCCCGTATGACGCCTGCGACACGCGCCCGACGCGGGTCACGTCGTTGTCGCTGGTGCGCGACCGCCGCAACGACGACTCGGTGCCAACCGCCTACGGCCACCGCGACGTGGTGGTGAAGGGCTACGTGGACGTCGTCGTGATCGTCTGCGGGAGTGAGGAGATCGCCCGTCATCGTCGCAGCGACGGGCGTGAGGAGCTGATCTTCGATCCGCTGCACGACGTGGCTTTGTTGGAGCGCAAGACGGGCGCGCTCGATCAAGCGGCGCCGCTGACCGGGTGGGCGCTGCCAGACGAGTTTCTCCGGCTGCGGCGGCTCTTGGAGACCCGGCTGGGCAAAGCCGGGACCCGCGAGTATGTGCAGGTCTTGCGGCTCCTCGAGGACGTTCGGCTGGCCCACGTCCGCGGCGCTATCCAGGACGCCCTGCGACTGGGCGCGATCGGGTTCGACGCCGTCACGCATCTCGTTCTGTGCCGCCTCGACCACCGGCCGCCCCGCCTCGACCTGGCGCAGTATCCGCATCTCCCGGCCCCGCGGGTGACGACGACCATGGTGGCCGACTACGTGATGCTGCTGGGGGCAGGGGCCGAGTGATGGCCAAGTCGACCCTGCTGCTCGACGCCCATCTCAAGGCCCTCCGCTTGCCGACCTTCCTGCGCGAGTACGACAAGGTGGCGCGGCACTGCGCGCAGGAAGGGCTGGACTGTCCACGCGACCTGTTCCGCCTCTGCGAGCTGGAGCTGCTCGACCGCGAGCAGCGCGCCATCGAACGCCGCATCAAGGCCGCCACGTTCCCGGTCGTGAAGAGTCTCGAGACCTTCGCGTTCCGCGCGATCCCGTCGTTGAACAAACGGCTCGTGCTCGAGCTGACCCGCGCGGAGTATCTCGACCGGCGAGAGAACGTCTTAGCGTTGGGCAACTCCGGCACAGGCAAGACGCATCTGGCGCTGGCCTTGGGGTTGACCGCCTGTCAGAAAGGCTATCGGGTGCGCTTCACCACCGCCGCCGCGCTGGTGAACGAGCTGCTCGAAGCTCGGGATGACAAGCGCCTGCTCCGCTTCCAGAAACAGTTGGCCAAGCAGGATTTGTTGATCGTGGACGAGCTCGGCTACGTGCCGTTGGCGAAGACCGGCGCCGAGCTGCTGTTCGAGATCTTCTCCCAGCGCTACGAGCAAGCGTCGACGCTGGTGACCTCGAATCTGCCCTTCAACGAATGGACCGAGATATCTTTGGCTCTGAACGGCTCACCGGCGCGCTGCTCGACCGGCTGACCCATCACGTCCACATCCTCGAGCTGAACGGCGACAGCTATCGCCTCGCACACAGTAAGCACGCTCGCAAAGACGCTGCCGCCCCGGCGTCCTGACCCCTCCCCCTGCAACGCCGCTGGCTGTGCAGCCGGGCCTCCATTGCGTCCGGGCCCGCCCCGGGGGCGGGCGACTCCGCTTCAGCCCACCCGCACAGCCACCTTCAAACACGCCACCGGGCGGCCGGATGGTCTAATTTTCCTCCGCCACTCTGGTCTAGTTTTGGTCCGCCCTTGACAATCGGCAGCACGGCGCAGATCGGCTCGACCCCGAACACGGCGCGATGGTCGGCGATGAACTGGACCATCGTGGCGACGTCCTCCGGCGGTCGAGCTCCGCCTGGGCGACATACGCGAACGCTTTCCGCAGGATCTCATTCGCCCGCTTCAGCTCACGGACCTCGCGCTCCAGCTCCTTCAACCGCTCCCGCTCGCTCGTCGCCAGGCCCGGCCGATGCCCAGCATCACGCTGCGCCTGCCGCACCCACGTCCGCCGTGCAGCCGAGCTTCGGCGCCACCGACTGCAGCACCGCCCACTCTGAGGCGTGGGCCTCCCGGTGCTCCTCGACCATCCGGACGGCACGTTCGCGCACTTCCGGAGAAAACCGACTTGGACGTCCCATAGACCCCATCCTCCCAAGCAATGAGGTCTCCGAGAAACCCGGTACGGTTCAGAAAGGCGTCGCCAGCATGAAGCTTCACCGGGACCTCGGCATCACACAGAAGACGGCCTGGATGATGGCGCAGAAGATCCGCGAAGGGTGGAAGTCTGGTGCGAAGCTGTCTGGCATCGTCGAGATCGACGAAACCTACATCGGCGGGAAGGAACGGAACAAGCACCGCGCGAAGCGCCAGCACGATGGACGTGGGCCGGTCGGGAAGGTCGCGGTCGTGGGTGCCATCCAGCGAGGCGGGAAGGTCGTCGCCAAGCCGATCCCGAACACCGACGAAGCCACGCTGATGGGGTTTGTCGCTGAGACGGTGTCACCGCAGTCGACGATCTACACCGACGGGAGCGCGTCCTACACGGACGCCGACGGCACCTACATCCATCAAGCGGTCAGACACAGCGTCGGCGAGTACGTCCGAGGGCAAGCCCACACGAACGAGATCGAGAGCTTCTGGAGTTTGCTGAAGCGGGCGCACATGGGCACGTTCCACAAGCTCAGCCCGAAGCACCTGCACCGCTACGTCACCGAGTTCGCCGGACGAAAGAACGTCCGGAACGAAGATACGATCACGCAGATGGCTTGCCTCGCCCGCGGCCTGGACGGGAAGCTGATGCCCTGGAAGCTGCTGACGGCTGGCCCTGCCCCAAAGACTGCCTGATCGTCGCGTCCCTGCAAATCGCGGCGGCGATCTCTTCACCGGTGGCCGGGATCGTGTTCACGATCCGATTCGTCACGGGGCGGCCTGGTTTCTTCGTCATGGCGTCTCTCCGTTTCGTCCTGACACGGCACTGAGTAGCCCTTCAAGTAAGCCTTCCACTCTGGCCAGACGTTCGCCGTGATCACGAACATGTGTGTCCATCCGCAACACCATCCCTGCGATGCCGATGCCGACCACTAAAGCGAATTGCACTTGTACGTAGTACGCGGGCGTGGTACTTCTGTGGCACAGGAGGTAGCTATGGCCGCGTACTCGATGGATCTACGACTCCGGGTGCTGCGCGATGCGGACGCGGGGTTACCGTCGGACGAACTCGCCGAGAAGTACTCCGTCAGTCGCGCGTGGGTCGATCGGCTGAAGCAGCGTCGACGCGAAACCGGCGAGGTGGCGCCCCGCAAGCAAACTCGCTGGCGCCCGCGGATCCTCCACGCCCAGCTCACGGAGCTGGCGGCCCTGATCCGCGAGCGGCCGGATCGCACGCTGGCCGAATGACAGGAGGCCCTGCGCACGCCGGCGAGTCTCCCCACGCTGTGCCGCACGATCAAACGGCTCGGCTTTCGGTTTAAAAAAAACGGTACACGCGTCGGAACACGATCGCGCTGACGTCCGCCTCGCCCGCACGGTCTGGCGCGCCTCGGCGCCGACGCTCGATCCCGCGCGCCTCGTGTTTCTCGATGAGAGTGGTGTGCGGACCGATCTGATTCGCCGCTATGGCCGCGGGCTGTCCGGCGCCCGGGTCCCCGACCACACGCCGGATGGCCGCTGGCACACCACGACGTTTCTCGGGGCGTTGCGCGTGACAGGCCTCACCGCGCCGGCCGTGTTTGATGGCCCGATCGACGGCGCCAGTTTTCTGGCCTACATCGAGCAGGTCCTGACGCCAACGCTCGCGCCTGGCGACATCGTCATCATGGACAACCTCTCGTGTCACAAGAGCCCCGCGGTGCGACGAGCGATCGAAGCCGTCGGCGCGCAACTCTGGTTTCTGCCGAAATACAGTCCTGACTTCAATCCGATTGAGCTGGCGTTTGCGAAGCTGAAGGCGATCTTGCGCAAGGCCCGCTGTCGCACACGGGAGGTCCTGTGGAACACAATTGGCGCCGCCGTGCCCGGCTATGATCCAGCCGAATGCCGCAACTACTTTCGACATTGCGGCTATTCGGTCGCTACGACCTCATGAAATCCGCTCTAGCGTCGCTGCACGAGGCGGTCCAGGCGCGCCAGGAGAATGCGTCGCTGCTTGATGGCTCTCATTCTGCGGTAGAGAACAGCGAGCAGTACGAGGCCCACGGCAATGGCGGCGAGGAGTAGGGGATCGATGCCGAGCAGCATGGCTGTGCCTCCCATCCGATGCATGTCTGGAGAGCCTATCGGCGCGAGGCGTCGCGAGCAGCAGGGTTTCGTTATTGAATAGGAGGCCTAAATGGCGACCTCGAGACGGCAGTTTCTGACGACGTTAAGCGTGGCGGCCGGCGGTGTGGGGTCGCTCGGGAGACCCGCGTCGGCGCTGCTGACGGAGCACGCAGCCGAGGCGGTTGCTGCCGCGCAGACCACTGGCCAGACCCAGTCCGATCCTCGGATGCCAACGCCGGCGGAGGTCGAATCGTGGTACACCGACCGCCGCAACTGGGGGCGCTGGGGCGCGAACGACCAGAAAGGCGCCATCAACCTCATCACTCCCGCGAAGAGCGCGGCTGCCGCCGGGCTCGTGCGAACCGGTCGGAAGGTGTCCATGAGTCGGGTCTTCGAGCCCGAGCAGCACTTCATGCGCAAGAATCCCCGTGAGGCGGGTGGGGGCTCGGTGGTGGACTACTACGGCTTCATCTATCACGGCCAGACCATCACGCATGTCGATGCGCTCTGTCACATGTGGGACAGGGACGGCATGTGGCAGGGCCGCGACCCGGACGTCGAGATCACTACTGGGGGGGCGTCCTTTGGCTCCATCGATGCCTGGGCAGACGGGATCATCACGCGCGGCGTCCTGATCGACGTCCCACGCCACCGCGGTGTGTCGCACGTGACACCCGACACGCCGGTGCACGGGTGGGAGATCGACGAGATCGCTCGCGCCCAGGGGGTCGATGTCGAGCCTGGAGACGCGCTGCTGGTGTATAGCGGCAAGGACGCGTTCGTTGAAGCGGGCGGCAGCTACGGTGGCGGCGCGCGCCCAGGGTTGAGTGTCACGTGCTCCAAGTTCATCCGCGATCACGACGTATCACTCCTCGGCTGGGACATGATGGACGCGCGGCCTGATCCGTATGGCCTGGCATTTCCTGTCCACGGCGTGCTCTTCAACTACGGTGTCGCGCTTCTCGACAATGCGCTCCTCGAACCGATTGCTGAGGCGTGCGCCGAAGAAGGGCGCTACGCTTTCATGTTCATGGTGCTGCCATTGAAGGTCGCGCGAGGGACGGGCAGTCCGGCGAACCCGATCGCCATGTTCTAGTGATGTTCTGGCCGTGCTCTCGAGGTTGCCTTTGCAGGGATGTTCAACGGCATCGCGCATCCGCTCTTGGCGATCACATCGGAGGCGTATTTCCCGGGCTGGCGACTTCACCCGTCATCGGTGGCGTGGGTGTCTGGCTCTGGTTCCGGCTACATGCGGCGACCCGGCCGCTGAGGAGGGTGTGAAATGGTTCTGAGAAGAATTGGAGCGCTGTCTTTAGGGAAGGTCTTGGGCGTCCTGTATGCCTTCATCGGCCTCCTTGTCGGCGCGATCGTGTCGCTCGTGTCTATCGTAGGTGCCGCCATCGGCAGCGGCGGCGGCGACTCGCCCGAGGCCTTTCTCGGCGTGTTCTTTGGCGTGGCCGCGATCGTGGCCCTGCCATTGTTCTACGGCGCAATGGGGTTCATCGGTGGATTGATCACGGCCGCGCTCTACAACGTCATCGTTGGTTTCACCGGGGGGCTCGAGCTCGAGTTCACCGAGTTGGTGATGTCTAGCTCGGAGGCCAGGCATCCAGGGCCTGACGCAGCGCAATGAGCTGAGCGGCGTGATAGCCGTTGTGGTCGAGCAGGATGAGCGCTGCCCGTAGCGCGTGATGATGTGCCTTCTCCGCCGCGGGCACCTTCGCATAGAGGTCGACATCGGGATTCTCGACGATTCGCGCCATCTGCTCGGTGGCGTCGAGGAGACGTCGGCCGCTCGTTGACCACGCTTCGGCCGAGGGCGGCGCCAAGCCGTCCGGCCAGTAGCCGTCGGGCCACTTCAACGACATGTATTCGGGATCCGTGCAGTAGGTGACCAAGTCTTCCGCCGCCAACCGCATGTGCTCGACCTGCTGCCAGGCGGTATGCCGGTGGCCGGCGATCTGTTGGCCTGCGAGTGCGATAGGGAAGCTCTCGAGGGCAGCGGAGAGGCCGGCATGAGCGTGGCTTCGGCGAAGCTGGCTGGCGACGGTGTGTCTGGGTTCTGGTGTGTCCATCCGCAGAGCATATGATCCACGCGTCCATGTCGCATCTGCCCGCACTGGCCGGCACACGCTGGGCGCTCACGGTTCAGCACACCTGGGATGGCGAGGCCGTGGGAGAGGACGAAGCGGTGACGGTGATCATCGAACGGGCCGAGCTCGAGCTCACCGTGCGGATCGATGCGCCGTTCCACGGCGATCCGCCGCCCGAGTCGGACGATTTGTGGAAGCACGAGGTCGTGGAGTTGATGCTGGTGGGGGCGGACGACACGTATCTGGAAGTGGAACTGTCGCCGTGCGGTCAGTCGCTCGTGTTGTTTCTGCGCGGCGAGCGTCACGTCGTCGATCGGGGCACCGCCCTCGACTATCACGCTCACATCGATGGAGGACGCTGGCAGGGCGTTGCGCGCATCCCTCTCGACTGGTTACCGGTCGAGACAGATCGGCTGAACGCGTTCGCCATTCATGGCAGCGAGCCAGATCGGCGATACTTAGCGTGGAAACCGACGCGCGGTCCGCAGCCCGACTTCCACCGCCTTGCGGCGTTTGGTTCGTTCGAGGAGTGCTCGCTGTAGAAAGGAGGGGGTCCATGCCACGTATTGCACCATTCACGACGGCCGTCATCGTTCTGGCGTGCGCGCTGGTTGGGGCACGCTCAGCCGCGGCCCAGGTCGAGCGGGTCGCCGATCCCAATTGGACGACGCCGCGCACCGCCGACGGCCAGCCGGACCTTCAGGGCCTCTGGGGCAACAAGACGATCACACCGATGGAACGTCGAGACTCTTCGGAAGGCAGAGCCTTCCTGACGGATGAAGAGATGGCGGCGGCCCATCAGCAACGGGTCCTGTCCCGTCAAGCGCAGGACGACGCGCCGCCGCAACGAACCAAGGCCGGCGAGAATGTTGGCGGCTATGGGAGCTACTGGCTTGACTCGGGCGACACCGTGCTGTCGACCGGGCAGACCTCGCTGATTGTTGATCCGCCAGACGGCCAGGCGCCGATACAACCCTGGGCGCTGGAGGCCAAGGCGTACAATCTCGCGCACGAAGGTGATCACTATCGACACCTAAGTGTCTTGGATAGGTGCCTGTCACGAGGGGTACCCGGCTCGATGCTTCCCGCGGGGTACCACAACACCCATCGCATCGTGCAGACGCGCGATCACATCGCGCTTCAGCACGAGATGATCCACGACCTGCGAATCATTCCCTTGTCCGATCGCGCCCACGTCGATGACGGCATCACGCTGTGGATGGGTGATGCGCGCGCGCACTGGGAGGGCGACGTCCTGGTGGTGGAGACGAAGAACTTTCACAACCGCGGCTGGATCGCGTCGAGCTTTGCCGGCGGGCGTCTGAAAGGGATTCCGACGAGTGAGCGACTTCACGTCGTCGAGCGATATGAGCGCGTGTCAGAGACCACGATCATGTGGACGGTGACGGTCGACGATCCGAATGTCTACACGCAGCCCTGGACGATGTCCATGCCCCTCACGTCCGAGCCCAACTACGTGATCTACGAGTACGCCTGCCACGAGGGAAACTACGCGCTCCCGAACATCCTCGGCGGGGCGCGGAAGGCAGAGGCCGTCGCGGACGCGACGCCAGGGTCGCGGTAGCGCGCTACTCGACCACCAGTTGCCCGATCGTCCACGGGTGTTCGGTGCAGATGTACTCCTGCTCGCCCTTGTCGTCGATTACCGCCGAGCCTGACCCGCCCGGCGCAATCGGGCCGGTCGTCCACGAGCCATCACGAGCCGAGACGGTATGGCTCAGATCCGTCGGGTTCGTCCAGGTCACGCTGGTCCCGGCGGCCACGGAGGCGCGGGTTGGCGTCAGTCCGTACTCGTCGTGCCACTCGTCGTTCCGCCCGGTGTTCTGGTTGCTCTGCGTGATCAGGCGCTTCAACTCAATCGTGTCGGCGTCGACGACCTGGCCTTGATGCGGGAGCACCGTGAATGGTGGCTCCTGTGCCGGTCGCGACGTCAGCGTGCCACCGAGCTTGAATCCCCAGAGCACGCGGTTCATCGTCAGCGCCACGTACTGCTCGCCATCGACCTCGTAGGTCACGACCGGCCCGCCCCCGTGTCCGTTCGAGCCGAATATCCCGATCTGGCCGGTCTGGAACTGCCAGAGTAGATCGCCCGTGCGCTGGTCGTAGGCGCCGAGGTTGCCGTCGGGTTCGGTGTGGAACATCAGACCGCTCGCTGTGGTCATGGCGCCGCTGCTGTTGCAGTCGGAGTACGGCACCCGGTGCTGCCAGGCGATCTTGTTGGTCCGACTGTCGATGGCCACGTGGAGGCCGTACTGTTTCAGACCCGGCGCGCGAACCGTGGTACTGGTGAAGAACCACCCGTTCTCGGGACGCTTGATCCATCTCGGATACACGCACGACATGCCGTAGAAGTACCCGGTGACTGGGCTGTACGACATCGGCGCAAACCGCATGGTCATATATGGAATGAACTTGTTCGGTAGGTCGGGCCCGATCGGGTCGTAGTAGCAGCCGGCCTCGAACCCCTCTGGGATCATGGCCGGATCGACGCAGGTCGGGCCGATCTTGTCGGCGCCGGCTGGGTACGGTTGCGTGGCGGAGGTCTTCAAGAAGTCGTTCTGGGGCACCGGCCGCTCCTCGATGGGGAAGATCGGCTCGCCCGTCTCCGCATCCAACATGAAGAGATAGCCGTCGGTCCGCATGGCCGCGACTGCCTTCTGGGTCTCTCCGTTCACCGTTGCGTCGTAGAGAATCAGGGGCGTGGCCAGGTCGTGCTCCCAGATGTCGTGGTGCACGAGCTGCTGGTGCCACTTGTACTCACCCGTGTGGAGGTCGAGTGCCACGACCGAGGACGTGAACAGGTTATTGCCGGGCCGCAGCTCGCCACCCCACATCGGGACCGCGTTTCCCGAGCCGACGTAGAACATGCCGAGGTCGACGTCGACGCTCGGGGTCATCCAGACGCCGCCGCCGCCAAATCGCCAGACGTCGCTGTCGACCGGCCAGGTCTCGGACCCAAGCTTGCCGGGTTCTGGAATGATGTCGAAGAGCCACCGCCGCTCCCCGATGCGGGCGTCGACCGCCACAATGCGCCCTCGGAGATAACTGTCGCCGTTGGCCATGCCGACGATGACGAGGCCGTCCGCGTAGGTGGCCGGGGAGGAGATCCACTGCCCAACCTGCCCCTCCACGCCGACCAGGTGCTCCCAGACCCGCTCACCGGTTTGCTGGTCGAGCGCGATCAGCCGCGAGTCGTTGAGCCCGGCGAACACGAGTCCGGCGCCGAGCGCCACGCCCTTGTTCATCCGCCCGATTGGCGCGGCATGTTGCCACCGCTCTTCGCCGGTGGTTGCGTCGAGGGCGCGAATGCTGCGGCCCGTCTGGAAAAACACCAGGCCGTTTCGCATGACCAGTGTCGAGCGCGACGCTTCGCCGCCCTCCAGATCGGTTATCCAGGCGCCGCCGAGCTGGTCGATGTTCTCCGGGGTGATCTGCGTCAACGACGAGTGCCGGGTCTGCCCGAAGTGACCGCCCGCGAGCGGCCATTCGCCGGCCGGGAAGCCACTCCAGTCTTCGTTCTGGGCGGCCACCGACGTGGCGAACACAAGGCAGAGGACGACGGCTCTGAGCGAGTGGGAGCTGTTGGTCACGCGGGGGAGCCTATAGACCGAAGACGACAGGTGTCAACGCCAGCGCTGGTCACTATGATCGCCTGTTCCGAAGAGTCACCCGTTGCACCGACGGGCGCGGACGCCACCACTTGCAGATCCCTCTAGATGAGCGTAGCCTCACCACGAGTCTCGAAGACCGCCGGGGAGTCGGGCGGTGACGGAGACTGGAAGGGGGAACGCCATGTCGAGGACAACATTCATGCAGTGGGTGGGCATTGGTGCGGTTGGGCTCACCTGCTTTGCCATACCGGCCAATGCGCAGGAATCGGCGCCCCTAGCCTCGCAGCTCACCGAGCTCCTGGGCGGCCGGCAGCTAGACGCCTTTGCCGCCAAGGACACGCTCGACGAGGATCGCTTCGTCGCCGTGCTCGCCTACCCAAGCCAGCTCCTGGTGGTTTCCGCTCGGTACGAAGCTCCCGTCCTTATTCACCAGAAGATCGCCAGCGAGCAATATCGAGACGTGTATATCGACCTGAACACCGCATCCATCGCCGACACCAAGGTCCTCGTTACCGATTCGGGTGCCGACGGTATGGCCGTCGGGGGACCGGGCGCGGGCAACTTTGCCATCGACCTGCTTGACGACGGATCGGGCGTGTTGCTTCTGGATGGCAAGCAAAGCGGTGGGACGCTGTCGAATGATGACTACACGCAGGCAGCGATGAGTGCCGAGAAGCAGTACTCGCGGATGCTGTCGGCCCTGATCGCCCAGCTACAGTAGGATCGCGTTTCCTTCCACGACGCCATTCGATGCGATTTATGACAGACGGACTGACGAGACGAGCGTTCGTCGCCAGGGTGGGATCGGCAACCGCGGGGTGGATAGCCGCGCCGTCGGTCAGCACGCTGTTCGCAGCATCCATGCAGCGCGGCAGTATGCACACTGCGGCCGTCACCGCCGACGGTCATTTGTTGCACACGATCCGCCACCGTGGGGGCGACTGGACAAGGCTGAGCGACGTGGCAGGAGGGACCGGCGACCTGGCGACAACCGTCGACGTGGATATCGTGGACGGCGATGGGGGACGCCATGTGTGCGCGGTCGGCGGGTCGCAACGGCTGTTGCATAGCATTCGACAGCCAAACGGGGTGTGGCAACGCTTCGGCGATGTCGAGCAGCAGGCCGGGGACCAGGGTGGGTTTGCCGCGGTTGGCGTGGCGGCCGTGGGCCGTGACCTTCACGTGTGCGGTGTCACCGTGGCTGGCGATCTGCGTCACACCGTTCGTCGGGGGAATGGTTCGTGGCAGGGCTTTGGTGACATCGAGCAACAGGCTGGCCGTCTCCCGCCCGTGTCGGCGGTTGGCTGTGGCGCGAGCGATGGTGAGCTGCATGCGTGCGTCGTCGATACGGCGGGCACGCTCCGGCACACGGTTCGCGACCGTCGGGGCACATGACAAGCGTTTGGCGATGTGGGCGCGCAGGCGGGAGCGGTCCGGGATATTGTTGACGTTGATTGCGCAGCGGATCGTAATCAGCTGCACGCGGTCGTGGTGACGCGCGAGGGACGCGTCGGGCACACGGTCCGGGATCGCAGCGGACGGTGGCAGACGTTCGGTGACGTCAAGCAGCAGACTGGTGACGTCGGGCCGGTCGCTCGAGCTGCCGCCGGGGTGGTACAGGGCGACTTGCACGTCGCCGTGGTCACGATCGACGGCGGGCTGTATCACACCATACGCGCAGGCAACGGGTCATGGCAGCCGTTCGGTGACGTCCAATCGCAGACCGGCCGTCGCGGCCCGTTCTCCCTGGTCAGCATCGGCTAGTGTGGTGAGACGTGAATCGGAGAGGGGTGGCACATGCGTAGGCAAGACATCGCGGCGTTCGCAACACTGGTAGCAGTCATGGCGGCGTTGCCCGTGGTTGTAGAGGGACAGGCTCCGGAGGGTTGGACGGTCCCGCGCACCGCGGACGGTCGGCCCGATCTCCAGGGCATCTGGGCCAATGACTCGGCCACACCAATGCAGCGGCCGGAAGCGCTGGGCGACCGAACGACGCTCACCGATGAGGAGGTGGAGGCGCTGAAGACGTACTCCTCCGAAGCGCTCGGTGAGGGAGGCGACGCGGTGTTCGGCGACGCGGTGTTTCTGAAGGCGCTGGCCTCGCTGAAGGCCGACAAGGACCAGCCTCCGGCCGAGAAACCGCCGTTCTGGAGCTACAGCCAGCAGTGGATGGGCAACCGCTGGTTTGACAATCGCACGTCCTTGATTATCGATCCTCCGAACGGACGCCTGCCGGCGCGGATCGCCGAGGCGGACGCGCGTACCAAGCGGCAGCGGGAGGCGCGGCGCGCAGGACCGCCCGCTGGGCCAGAGACGGTCTCCCAAGAGCTGGACCGTCTGGACCCCGGGGTCCGTTGTCGGGGCGGGAGGCCTCTGCTGAGCGGCCGTGGCTACAACAGCAACTACCAGATCTTCCAAGGCACCGACCACGTTGGCATCCAGCTCGAGATGCATCATGAAACTCGGCTGATTCCAATCGGCGACGCGGCGCCGAGTCAGGTCGGGACACCGAGCGTCATGGGCAGCTCGCGCGGGCACTGGGAGGGAGACACACTCGTGGTCGAAACCACCAACTTCTTGCGCGGGGTGGACGGTTCGACGCCAGGCGTCCGCGTGACCGAGCGGTTCAGCCGCGTTGGCCCCGAGATGCTGCAGTACGACTACACCCTGGACGACCCGTCAACCTGGACGCAGCCATGGACCGCGCGCATCTTCTTGCGGCCGGCTCCTGGCACGGGCGTCATCTACGAGTATGCCTGCCACGAGGGGAATTACGCGGCCGAGCTCTCGCTGCGTTCCACAAGGGCGGTGGAGGCGGGGATCGAATAGAACGTTCATGAGACCTACTTCACGCGGCGCGTCTGGCCAACTCTCGCACGACGTCCGCGAAGGTCGCTTCCGCGGTCATTCCACGGAGCTGGAAGAGTGGGTCGATCGGGATACTCCACCCAGCCGGCCCTGACGGACATGTCCGTCAGCATGCGGTCCAGTGCTGTGACTGCTTCCTCGAACCGAGCCGCGACAAACTTCTCGCCAGCGGCCATGAGCGCCGCTTCGATGGCCCGGCCGCCTCGACGTAGTTGGGCGGTCGAGTCGGCTGCGTGCGAAAACGCCTCGGTCTCCGCTGTCGTGTCGTGTCGGCGTTGGGCGACGATCACCAAGCCTAGATGGGCACGCGCCTGTTCCTGATGGGCAGAGAGCGATCGACGGAAGGCCTGTTCAGCGTCCTCCAGTCGGTCGGCGTGCAGGCACGCGAAGCCCATCCCGTTGAGAGCGGACACTGAGAACTCGCTGGCGTAGAGCATGCGGCTGCCCGCCTTGAGCTCTGACTCGAAAGCCGCGCGGGCGCCGGCCACATCGCCCTGGGCAAGACGGATCGTCCCGACTAGCCAGTAGAGGCCGTTCGCGGGAAACCGACTGCGAGCGGCTTCCTCTCCCTCCAACACGGCGATGCCTTCTTCGAGCACCTGCGATGCGGTCTCGAAGTCCCGGCGCGCGACATACACCATCGCCATCTGAAAGTGGGCGAAGGGGAACGCGGGATAGAGCTCGAGGCATTGTCTCAGGGCATCGAGCCGCTTCGTTCCCCACTCCGCGTTACCAAGACGAAAATGG
>CBDCGH010000019.1:0-264683 GCA_965216615.1 Vicinamibacterales bacterium
GCGCGAGTCATCATCCAGTACCGTGGACAGGTAGTACCAGCCCCAGCCGACGACCTGCAGATAAGTGAAATCGGTCTGCCAGAGTTCGTTCGGCCGATGGGTCGGATGCTGGAACGTCTTCCCGGCTGACAGCACGATAAAGGCTGGACTCGGCATCAGGTCATACACCCTGAGAATGCGATAGACACTCGATTTCGAGAGAAAATGGCCCTCCCAATCCGTCAGTTGCCACGCCAGCTCCCGCGGTGACCGTTCGGGATCCGCCAGCGCCGCATCGACGACCCGCTGCCGCACCCGTGGCGGAATCCGGTTCCAGTACCGGCAGGCCGCCGACGGGTTGGGCTTGAGACCGGCGCGCCCGCGCTGGAGGTAGCGGTGCTACCACGTGTAGAACGTGGACCGATTGATCCGCAGTTCCCGCAACGTCCGGCGCACGGGCAACTCCGACTCCTCGGACCAGCCGGATGAGCGCGTATTTCTCGGCCGCGGTGCGTCTCACGTACCGCTCTCCGAGTCGGAGGCCGTGCCCCCCTTTTTTAACAGCCGATTCTCAAGGACCAGCTCGGCCACCACGTGCTTGAGCCGGCCATTCTCGGATCGCAGGTCTGTCACTTCCGTCGACGTCGCCTCGCGGGTCGTGTCGCCGACCAGCCGCTTCTTCCCGGCTTCGAGAAACTCCTTGCTCCACCGGTAGTAGAGATTCGGGTTCAGCCCTTCGCGCCGCGATGCTCTCTTCGCCCCGCAAGCCCTCGAGGATTATCCGAATCTTCTCTTCCGCCGAGAACTGCCGGCGGGTCTTCCGGCGAATCTCCTGAACGACCTTCTCCGGTGACTTTGCATGACTCATGGGGCCCTCCTCCCCAGGCAGCAAAGCCTCTCTTATCTCACAGCCTCAAGCGGCCCAAATGGTTTGACGCCACACAGTCTCGCTGACGCATTCGGTTCTGATGCGGTACAGCGCTGTCGAGTCATCTACGGAGGTAGCGTGAAACCATCGAATTCGGCCGAGCTCTCGGCGCAGCCAGGCCACGCCCCTGACCGCGCCGACCGTGTGCCGCGTGAGCCCCGGATGCGTCCATCGAGCGTTCGTGTCGCGTTGCGCTCCCGTGGTGGCCCGAGGGATGTTGGCCTCAGCGGATTCAGGCTGGCGTCGACGCATGGGGTCTTCACACCCCTATTCTTGTGGCGGGGGATGCGATCAATCACCCCGGACGCGCCGCCACCGCAGGGTGTTGTTATGCGCAAGTGGTAGCTATACGGTAGCTACGTCAATACCAGATTCGTGCGAGAGGCATCGTAAGTCATTGAAACAATTGGAGCCGACGCGCGGACTCGAACCGCGGACCTGCTGATGACCAATTATCGGCAGGCGAAAGTCTGTGGACACGGATGGATGCATCTGGACGCTTTTACACATGGTTCTGAGGATTCGTGTCTACTGGTGTCTAGAACCTTCGCCTTGCGTCCATCCTGTGGGGGGTCAGTTCGGGGGTCACACGGGGTCATCGCACGAGGCGACCGTCATCCGGTCGAAACGGAAGACCGACCGGGTTCCTCTCCGCCTTGAGGCTCGTCGTCGCCCCCACTGGAACATGGCACCTCACCACAGCGCCCGACACAGGAGAGGCGACGGCTTGCGTCCGATCGCCTCTCCCCAGGCGATGGCGGCGAATGCCCCGGGGTGTCCTTCCACGGGTCGAGCATCCGGCGCCAGGCATCGAACTGTTCGTGACGTGCCAGCCCGTGTTTCTCGTGGCCGCTGCCACGGTCTCGGGGGAGAAGAACCAGCCGTTGGCGACCCCGTGCAGGACGTCGATGTCCCCGGTCGTGCTGTAGGAATCGAATGACGCGCTCGCATGGATGTCCGAGAACCCGGCCTTGAGAAACATCCGCGTCAGCGTCTTCCCCATCTGGGGGTGGCCCCCGTTGGCCTTGAGCAGTTGCAAGAACGTCGTCCACACCTCGCCGAAGGTGTCGAGGTCGGGCTCGAAAAATGCCGAGGCGCCAATCAGTTCCCGGCTGGAGAGGATGCCCACCCGGGCTTCAAGACCCGCTGCCCCTCGGCCAAGGCGGCGCCGTCGGGTGCCGAGAGGTGAGGGTGTTGGTCTCAAGCTCCAGATCGACGCCCACGTAGAATCCGCCCCGAGTGAGTAGACATCGCCGCCGCGTGTGATGGGTGTGTTGATCGGACCTTCGCAGGCCGTGTGTTTTCCAGAGTGTTTCGTGTCCTCCGATACGGGTCGCGGGTGCGAACGAGAGACAGGCACGGATGTGGGGTTTCGCCTCAGAAGTGGTACTTCAGCCCAAGCGTCACCGCCCAATATGCGACGCTGTCGAACGTCAGCTCGCCCGAGAACGGGGTCACGCCGTCCGCCCGCACCGGTGCGTGGCTGCGGATGATCGACCACACGACGTCTTCTGTCAGTTCCCCGAAACGAGCCCAGTGCGCGGTGAGTCCCATCGAGGTTCGTTCCCCGACGGCGTAATCCACGCTGGCCAGCACTTGAACGCCGAGGAGCGTGCCGGTGACCGGGGTGTCCAGCAGGCTGACTGTGCCGACGGCCCGGGTTGGCCGGTCGGCCCCGGTGGTAGCGCAACGCGCCCGTGCCCGCCGTCGCGCAACGGCCGGTCGTCGTCGGGCAACTCCGCGACGGCGTCGGGTGACAGTCTGGCGCTCCACGTTACGATATCTGATGGCCTCCTGACGGGTACGGGTCGGAGCGTTCTGGATGGGATTCCATGGACCACGGGAGCCGTCCGTGGAACGACCGGCTGTCTGGAGCGCCGCGTGTGCTGGTAATGTCCCCCTGCAATCCGGTAGATTCGGCGGGGAATACAGGGCACGGGCCCTGACAGCGGACGACGAGACGGACATGACCACGACGCGCCACCGAGGTCGCTCTTTGGCGCGTGCGCGCTGGCTCTCGCCGGTGCCGGACTGATCACCGGCACGGCCTCGGCGCAGCCGGCGTCGGGCTTCTATCTGAGCCAGGAGATCGGACTCAACTTGGTGCCGGCAGTGGAGCTGCTGGGCAACAGCAACGACCGGGCCAGCCGCTGCGACGAGTTCATCAACCCCCGTTTCGCGGAAATCCCCGGCTGCACCGATCCAGACCGCGGGTCGGGTGCGGGGTGGAAGACCACCTACGACCGCGCCGCCGGCATTCTGGCGGGGCTGTCGGCCGGCTACCGGTTCGGCGGGCGACTGCGCGTCGAGGCCGAGTGGTTCCATCGGGAGTCGGCGTACGACCAGACCTCGCCGGTGGCGAGCGCGACCGGCGACACCTTCGCGAAGCTGGACGGTGAGATCCAGCGGGCTGAGGACCGGATCGGCAGCCTCTCGTCGCAGCACGTCTTCGCCAACGTGTACGTCGATTTCCCCGGTCGGAGCCGTCTGACGCCGTACGTCGGGGTCGGGGTCGGCATCGGCCTGACCGAACTGGACTACGGCGACCTGTGGGCGCGGAACCCCGACCCCGCCGCGATCGGCACGGCCGCGGGCCTCCCGAACGAGGCGGAGATCCGCCGGACCCTCGCGGCCACCACCACGAGCAAACAGGCGGAGCTGCACGACCGACTGACCGGGTACCAGGGGCTGGGCGGCGTGGACTACGCCATGTCGGATGCGGTATCGCTCGGCGTCAAGGTCCGCTGGGTCCGCTTCGGCCGCTTCACCGCCGAAGACATCGAATGGGAGCGCCTCCGGAGCCACCCGTCGCAACTGCGTCTCGACGGGAGCGAGCCGGTGACGTTCCGCATCCGCACTGACGGCGCGCTCTCGTTCGTGGGCGTCAGCTTGGCCATGCGGTACACGTTCTGATGGTCCGCGCGTCGGCGATCCCGTTCCCCCGGCCCGAACGGGCGGATGCCCCGGCGGTCGTTTCCCCCGGGCTTCGACGACAATGGATCTCACTGACTCATCGGCGGGTGGAGTTTGATCGTGACTGAGCGATGCCGCCAGGAGTGCAGGTGTGACAGTCCTGCGCTCTGCATCGCGCTGGCTGACGGCGCCTCCTGACGACCGCACGCCGACCCGTGCCGCGCACCCTGCAGGGAGGGCACTCGTCGACGCCCCTGAAGGGGTCGATCGACCTCGAAGACCCGCCGCTCCGCGTCGTGTCTCACACCCTCGGGCAGGGACGACTACACGCGGATGCCGTCGATGCCCGGGTCGGCGTTGAAGGCGTCGACGACGGCGGGCGCCTCCTCGAACGCGGCCGAGTCGCGCAACCGCTTGAGCGCCGTCCTGATCCCGAGCCCTTCGCTCCTGTCGGATCTTGGTGCCAGACGTGGACGTCGGACCCCGGATCGTATCCGGCCAGCACCAGCCCGAGCACCAGAGGACCCGCCCCCGACGGCGGAACGGCGGACGGCGTCGATGCGCGCGCGCAACGACGCCCGGATATCGGCGGCGACGGCGCCGCGTTCGTGGTCATCTATCGCGCCTGTATTTTCTTGATCTGCGCGTCAATCATGGCCGGCGAGCTGCTCGGCGCGGGTGAGGGTCTGCGGTCGATGTTTGGGTTTGAGCGCTTCACAGGCCCAGGGCGGAATACCGGTACCAGGAGGAAAGCTGGTCAGAAAGTTGTCGCGGGCGAGCTCTTTCCAGCTGCGGCCGTACCGGCGTTTCGGTTGTGGGAGGCCTTCGATGCGGTAGGCCACGTCGGGCAGATACATCGGCCACTTCTCGCGGGCCGCGACGCGACGGCGGCGGAGGGTCCGCTCGGGGATCGTTTTGCGCGAAATGACCGTCGTTTCCGGCCAGATCCGTATCGATGTGGCCCGGGTGAAGCACTTTTCGTCAATGTTCATAGGGGTCGGCCGAAAAATAGCAGAATCGAATTTTGCGAAACTGCGCGCAAAGGTAGGCGAACGGTCACGCGGCTCATCCGGACGAGATTCGGGGGTGGGGGGGGGTACGGCGCACGCCGAGCCGTTGGTGTCGATACCTCCACACTCGCGGCCGCGGCGGGCGTCGAGGTCGTTTCGTTTCTGACCAGTTCGGCCGCATGTTCGCCGACGAGAACAACGTGGCCCGAGGCACCTCAGAAATGAGATTTTGATTTTCCTAGAGATTGAACGCGCAGGTGTGGCAGGGGCCGGGCGTGTCCGGATGGCGGCGCGCGTAGGCGGGCCAGGCGCGCTGCAGGATCTGGCGCAGCTCGGCGATGTAGCGCGCCATGAACCGTTGCACGTAGTCCCGGCACTCGCGGGCGCGGCGCGCCTTGTGTCGGCGGCCGCTCATGAGTCGCTCTCAGGAACCTGACAGCGATCGCAGTAGGCGAGCATCCCGACCTGGTCGGGCGGGAGCCAGAGGAGGAGTGGGACCTCCTCGTCCGGGATCGGTCGGCGGCAGCGGCTGCAGGTCTCGTCGTAGGCGGGCGCGTGGATGTGATCGGTAGCCAGGATGCCCTCGGGGACGAACGCTCCGATGTCCATCTTCCCTGGGCCGCTCATGAGTCCAGCCTCCGCGGCCGAGGTAGGGGGAGCTGCGGCTTGCGGCCCTGGAGGGTCGTCGTCATCGCCTCCAGCAGCCTGGTCAGGCTATGGATCGCCCGGAGGTCGTTGCTTTTGACGGCGATCTCCGCACTGAGCGCGACGGTGGCGCTGTGTGCGGCGATCGCGGTGAAGAGCGTGGCGACGGCTTCGACGGTTTTGTGCGTGCGTTGCATTTCCTTGAGGTCAGGATCAGTAGTAGTAGGCGGCAAGTTCATCCTCCGTGTACGGGGCGAGCAGCTCCGCGAGCGTCATGGTGCGCGGGCGAAACTCGGGTTTCAGGGCCTCACAGGCCCAGGGCGGAATCCCCGGGGGGAAGCTGGCGAGGAAATTGTCTCGGGCGACCTCGGCCCAGGTCCGTCGGTGTCGCACGCCTGGGCGGCGGCAGGCGTTCGATCCGGTAGGCGACGTCGGCCAGATTCATCGGCCAGCGCGCGCGGGCCTCAGCGCGGCGTCGACGGAGGTGGCGCGCGGTCATCGTTTTGCGCGAAATGAGCGTGGTTTCGGGCCACGTGGCGATCGCCATGTCCGGGATCTCGAGCACTTTTCGTCAATGTTCATAGGGTGTCGTCCCGGAAATTTCAAAATCGAATTTCGCGAATTTGTGCGTGAAGGGTAGGCGGACGGTCAGGGCGCGTGTCCCGGTGAGATTTGGGGGTGGGGGGGCACTCTGAAAGGCGCTGCCGGTCGGCGACATCGCGGCGGAGCCGTCATCTGACAGACGGCCCACCCCCAGACGGCGTCGACAGATCGACCGCATGGTCGCCGACGGGACCCACTCGCCCCGAGGTCCTCAGAAATAATCGGGGTCGCCGGACCGAGCGAGGCGTGGTCCAGGTCTGCCTCCTTGTGCGTGAGGTCGACGATGTGGACACTCACCCGCTTGCCATGACCACTCGTCTTGCTCAAGCGGTTGTGCACACCGTTCGGAACACGACCGTTTCGGAACAGGCCACCGTCGACTCGCCAATCGCCGGCGCGTTCTCTGAAGTCGTCGTGCCACTCCGTCGGGCTCCCGTCCCGGTCTCCTGTGCCCAGAAAGGCCAGGATGCCCGAGGTCGGCTGTGCGAGTGCCGCCCGGCAGCACCTGGGCAGGTGGGGTGTCGGCCTTGAGAATCAGCTCGTTGCCGTCGTCGACTGAGACGGACACACCGCGTGCCCCCGCCCTACGGAGGGCGTCAGGGGCGATCATCGCCCGCCCCTCCCGCACGCAGAATCGAGCCCCATGTCTGCGTCCGCTGCGTCCGCGCGGTCGTCCACCGTCCGCGTGGGCGAGCTGCCGAACGCCTCGGACATCACCGATGACGATGGGGACGCGGGCGGTGCGGACGCTGCGGACGATACCTGCGCCTGGCGATCTGGCGCTGTGGAAATGGTGATCATCCGGGTCCGGCTGCGACCCACCTTCGTGTCGAAGTCGATGTGGATACCGACCGTGCGAAGGAACGTGGCGGCCCGCCGGAGACGGCCCGACAGGGTTCTCGGAGTGAATGGCCACGTCTTCCCGTTCTTCACGGCGTCACTGGCGTGTCGGGCGAGCGCGGCCTGGAGGTCTGTCGCCGTCCCGGACCATTCGGATGGACCGGCAATCCAGGACTGGAGTGTTGACGCCACGGGATCGGCCTCGATGACGCTCTCCACGGTGGCGTCGCGATTCCCCATGTAGGCCGCCAGGAACGTTCCCGCGGGCCAGAACGCTGTTTCGCAGGCTGTCGCCCAGAGTGCGAAGTCGGCCATGCGCGGGTGCTGCTCGAGCTGCGTGTCTGGTAACCGGCGCAGTCCGTGGACGAGGGCCCCGAGGAGCGCCCCGAGGATCTGTGCGCGATCCTGCCGGAATGCGCGCCACAGATCGTCCTCGGGCCTCCGTGCAGCCTCCGGAATAGGCTGCAGCTGCAGGAACAGGCCGCGGTCCGAGAGGTCAGGTCTGGTGACGATGTCCTCGATGCCGTTCAGGACCACAGGCCGCGTGGCGTTGAAGAGCACCTCGTCCTGGTCCGTGTAGAGCTGGCGGACGGCGAAGCCCCCGCCGGTGGCCAATCGGCAGAGCGTGTCGGAGATCCAGGCGGGTAGGCCCGAGACATTGTCGAACGCCAGGACGTGGCTATTCGTGGCGGCGATGAACACGTCACGGTCCTCGCGGGGCAAGGCCCGGAGCGGCGCGGCGTTCGGGTCGAGGAGGGCGCGAAGGATGTTCGAGAACGTTGATTTCGCTGAACCCTGCTCGCCGGAGAGCACCAGGATCGGGTAGGGACCTCGAGCCCGGAGCACAGCGAGCATCCAGGAGACGACGAGTGTGAAGTCGGCGTCTGTCTGCACGTTGAGGTAGCGGCGCAGCAACTCGATGGAGCCTCCCGTCTCGGGTGTGGGCAACGCCTGCGTGCCCGCCGCGCGCCGAAAGCGCACCGGCGGGCGCTCCACGATCCGCCAGCCGGTGACAGCGACTTCAACCGCCTGCCAGTGGGCGTCCGCCAGGTCGACGTAGAGGCGACCGTCGTGCCCCGCGACCCGCACGTTGATGTCCCGTTCCTCCCCCCGGCAGTGAGCGTTGGCTTCGATGACGTTCAGGGCGGACTGCCGTGCCTCGGAGTTCGGGGCTCCATCGGTGTGCTCGAAGTACGCCCGCGTGAGCCACCGTCGGAATCCCGTGCTGCGGATCGGCCACGTTTCGCGATGGCCGTCAACTTCCAGATCGGCATAGCCCGTGCCATCGGGCGTGCGGAATAGCGCCGCCGGGCGGGCGAGCGCCACCAGGATGTCCGCCTGCTTCGGCCGGCGCCCTGAGGACTCGCCGCCCGTGCCGGCGAGGGCCTCGTCGAGTGCTGTCACACGCACTCCGGCCTCCTTGAGTCTCGCCCGCACACTTTCGAAAGTGCGGCGGTCATTCTGTTGCAGATCAGTCAGAGCCGCCAGCATGTCCGGGGCGAACGGGGCACCGGGATCCTTGCCGGACGTGGTCACCAGCTCGTCGAACGGGTCTTGGACCTCCTCGGCATCGTTGATCGCGATCTGGATCAGGGAATCGGCGCGTGTGGTCATGCCGTCACATCTTCGTTCCGAGGATCGTGGTCGAGCAGCAGGTCGTTGAAATCGAGCCCCGCGGGTGGCCTCGCGACGCGCACCTGTCGACCTTCGCGCCGCCACCGGCGGGCCGCCTGTTGAGCTGCGGCCTCGCCCGCTGGATCGGCATCGGCGAGCACGACGACGCGGCCGATGCCATCCGGCAGCTGAAGTGACCGGAGGCCAGCGGTGGACAAGGCCGCCCAGGCCGGCTGACTGGTGGCTTGCATGACGGCCAGGCAGGTCTCGATGCCTTCACCCACCATCACGATGTCGGTCGCGGCGGCGAGACGCACGGCCCCACCGCGGCAGGGGCCGAGCATCATCTTCTGCGGTGCCACGGGGGCCTTGGCCGTGCCGTCGTTCGTCAAGAAGGTGCGGTGAATCCCCAGGGGCTCGTTGTCCGTCCCTCCCGTGACGAGCGCGACCATCGCTGGCCAGGTGCCACCCGTGGAGTGCTTCAAGTGCGCGTGATAGGCCAAGACGTCCGGCGGTGGCACATGGAGACCCCTGGACAAGAGGTAGGTGGAGACCGGTGTGTGGATGGCGGGCCGTGCGTCGCGCCAGATCGAGAGGGCCGCGTCAGTCCGTCTCTGGCTGTCACCGCCGCGGGTGGTGGCACGCGCCACCCGTGGCGGACGCTCGAGCGCGCGGCGGCGAGACGCACCGGACCAGAGATCTTGCACTCGCAGCGCGTCGATGACGGCGGCTTGCTCACATCCTGCGTGGCAACACAGCAGGACTCGTCCCTCGACACTCTCGTCAATCGCCAGGCTCGGCGTGTGGTCAGCGTGGGCAGGGCATCTGGCCAGCCAACCGGCCCCAACCTTCCGGGCACCGAGACCACGAGCGATACCCTCAGCCGTCATGGCGCACCTCCGATCGAGCACCACCTATGTGGTCGTCGCGAGACGCCTCCTCGTGCAAGAGGGCGAAGTCGCCGGAGATGGTGGCCGCTCTCTGACGGGCGGCTTTGTGGGTGACGGACCCGGTCGGTTCGACGCTGCCAGACGGTGCGTGCCTGTTCGAGACACGCGGGTTGCGAGCGGTGTGCGTGTTCCAGCGGCAACCTCGTCGCCAGCGTTGGCGCCCGTCGCCTTGCTGACCGCCGGCCTCGGAATCACACCGATAACGCAGGACCAACCGTGCGCTGGATTCGGAGGGTGTCCCCGTCCCGGGGGTCACCACCCAGATCGTGCGGCGACCGCTCTGCGGGTTCCGACCGTGATCGATGTCGACCCCCGTCAGCGTTGGCTGAGCGGGCATCGTGCTGAGCACGATCCCGACCCCGTCGGCGTGACCGGCCTCACTGTCTCGCCATCCGGTGGGCCGCTTCTTCAGAGTCACGGAGTCGTCCACCCGGGTATCGGTTAGGCACGACCGTCCGGAGCGTGTCGGAGACATGGCAGCATATCCTTAGAAATGGCAATCCACCGGGGCCTCTCGCTCGCGTCGAGGGCCGTGTCACTCCCTCGTTCCCCAGACGTCTCCCCTTCCGGACCGCTCCGTCCGCGCGACGACGCGGGAGTCCAGCCACCCGCCCCGTCACTGAGCCGACGTGGGCGTGGGGCATGTGCCCAGCGCTAGGCCCACCGCGCGTCGTCCCTGATGGCCTCGTCAAGACCATCAGACTGGGTCGGGTGGGCGGTCAGCGTGCCCGGGCGCGCCCTGCTGCTCGATCCAGTGCGTGAGTTGGTCGATCGGCACCCTGAGACTGCCTCCAATGCGAATGGAAGGAAGCTGCCCGGAGTGAATCAGCTCATAGACCTTCGACCGGCCGATGCCGAGTGCTTCGGCCACTTCGGCGGGACGAAGCAGAAGTCGCAGCGCCGTGTTCGGCATGTCCAAACCGCCTGGACGAACTTTGTTCATGAAGATAGGATACTCTTAGGACTCACAATGTTACCTAGTCACTAACATGAACTTGTCAAATAACTTCCAGATTAGGACGGCACTCAATCAGATACTGGCGGCGAACGGACTTTCCAAGGCGCTGACCGATGACGAGTGGGTGTTGCTCGATGACTTCGGTCTCCTGCAGCCGATCCGGGAGAGACACCCTGACGGCTTGAACCAAGCCGCGGACGCCATCCGAAAGATACGGCGCACGTACGGAGAGTCGCGCCGTGCCTCATCGCAGGCCACAGGCACGAAGGGGAACAGCCCAGCGGGACCGGTGTCGCGCGACGTCACCATGGAGTGGCATGCCGACGCGATCTCAAGGATCATGGCCGTGCGCGCCGAACGAGTCATTGGCCCGAAGCGCGGCGTCCAGACGTTCCGCCGAGACGTCTTAAACGACCACTTGCTCCAGATCGAAGACGTGGAGGACTGGATCCAGGCGAAGGCCCACGAGGATGAAACATCCACGAAACCCCCGACAAAAGGTTCAGGAGCGAGGGATACGAAAGCGAAGGTTCAGCTGCTCGCCTATGCCAAGCCCGAGGACGAGTGGTCCAGCTACGTGGAGACGCGCTCCGGAGGCGTGCTCGACCGCTTACGCGTCATCTCCGAGTATTTGGGACGAGTGTCCAACTGGGTCCCGGCGCAGGCCACACTGTTCGTGATCGTCGAAGACTTTGTGCCGTGGGTGGATCCGCTGCGAGCGGATGTTCATGACAACTGGAAATATCCCTGTCTGTCGCGGATGACGCTGACGATCGATCCCACGTGCACGCCCGCAGAGGTGGCGGACGCGTATCGGTCTGTAAGACGTCAAGCATACGGTCGCCTTCGCCGGCTGAGTGCGAAGCATGCGGCGCTGGCCGCGTTTCGAGTGGAACAGCCGGACGACCGCCCTGCGCGCGCACAGCTGGACGCCTGGAACGCGGAGGTGGCCCAGCAGCGAAAAAGAACCTGGCAATATCAGCAGCTCAAACGCTTCGTGCGCGATGCGGACACCGCACTCAAGCGGCTGATTGGCCTTGGAAACACGGAGGGATTCAAGGTAAGGATGAACGACGGTGACGATGCTGAGTGAGAGTGTCTGATTGACCGTGAGCGCAGGGAGAAGGACCGGATGGCCAGACGCGCACGACGTGAGGGATCGATCTATCGACAACAGAACGACAACCGCTGGGTCGCCGCGATCACGGTCGGCTACCGGAACGGCCGCCGCCGCCGCAAGAAATTCTTCGGCGCCACCCGGAGCGAGGTCGCCGCACGGCTGACCCAGGCGCTGCACGACCACCAGCACGGCCTGCCCGTCGCCCCGGACTCGTCAGACGGTCGGCACGTTTCTGACGCGGTGGCTGGAGGACTCGGTCAAGCCGTCCGTCCGACCCAAGACGTATCGCAGCTACCAGCAGATGGTCGATCTCCACCTGAAGCCCGGCCTGGGCCGTCATCTCCTCACGAAACTGACCCCACAACAGGTACAGACATTTCTCAACGACCAGCACCACGGCGGACGGATCCTCAAGCCGTATCAGGACAAGGATCACCCGCGGACCCTGACGCCGCGCACGGTCCAGTACATCCATGCCGTGCTCCGGCGGGCGCTCAACCAGGCGACGCGCTGGGGCATGGTCCCGCGCAATGTCGCGGCCCTGGTGACCCCGCCGCGCGTCACCCGACAGGAGGTCCAGCCACTCACGCCGCAGCAGGCCCGCGACTTTCTCGGCATGATCGCCCACCATCGGCTGTTTCCGCTCATCGCGGTGGCGCTGAGTTGTGGCCTGCGCCAAGGCGAGGCGTTGGGACTGCGATGGGCGGATGGCGTCGACCTCGAGCACGGCCGGCTCCACGTGCGGCACGCGCTCCAGACGGTCGGCGGCGACCGCCACCTCGTGGAGCTCAAGACCGCGCGCAGCCGACGCACGATCACGCTCCCGGCAGAGATCGTCACGCTGCTCCGCGATCATCGGACGCGCCAACTTGAGTGCCGGCTGGCGGCCGGTTCCCAGTGGCACGAGGCCGGGTTCGTGTTCACCACCCGCCACGGGCGGCCGCTCGACGGCGGCAACGTCACGAGAGACTTCAAGCGACTCCTGGCGAAGGCCGGCCTGCCCCCGCTCCGGTTTCACGACCTGCGGCACTCGTGCGCCAGCTTCCTGCTGGCCCAAGGCGTGACCCCGCGCGTCGTGATGGAGATCCTCGGGCACTCGCAGATCAGCCTGACCATGAACACCTACGCGCACGTGCTCCCCAGCCTCCAGACGGAGGCGGCGCACCGAATGAATGCCCTGTTGTGGGGGGACGGCACACCCCCTCGCTGAGAGCCAACCGGAGAGCCACACGGTCGGCGTCGGATGGACGCGGGCGGACGAGGAACCGGTGGACCAGTCCATTTTTCCGAACAAAACGGCCTCGGATGGACCCCGCTGGACGGAGGTTGTGCGGATTCGTAATCAGCAGGTCCGCGGTTCGAGTCCGCGCGTCGGCTCCAATATTTTCAATGACTTGCGGCGCATTTCGCAGGAACTTGTTGTTGACGTAGCTACCGTATAGCTACCACATTGAGTACAACAACACCCTGCGGTGGCAGGGCGTCCGGGGGTGATTGATCGCATCCCCCGCACCCGCAATGGGGTGTGAAGCCCCCATGCGACGACGCCAGCCTGAATCCGGTAGGGGGGGCCGAACATCCCTCGGGCCACCACGGGAGCGCGCGCGACACGAACCGAGCACGCCCTCTCGTCCGCCTTCGTCCGGACTGTTGCCCAGGCGGGCAGGTATTGCGACGGGCAGGGTTTGTACCTAGACGTTCAGCCCTCCGGCAGCCGCAGCTGGATTCAACGAATCGCCATCCGCGGCCGCCTGATCAACGACAATTATTTTTGCCGGTCGCCGAGGACGGGATTGGCCGGTTCATGGGTGATGGCGGCAGCGTGTGAGACTGCCCGTTTTCCTTGCGGAGGACGGGTTGGTCACGAATGCACAGGTTCGGCGATTGCGCGAGAATCGGATGTCCGGAAAGACATTGGCGGCAGCGGCGGCGGCGGCCGGGATGAGCGAGCGGACGGCGCGCACGTGGCAGCGCGGGGCGTTGCCGTCGACGGCGAAGGCGCCGCGGACGTGGCGGACGCGGGAGGACCCGTTCGCCGATGTGTGGCAGTCGGAGGTCGTGCCACAGCTGGTGGCCGATACCGACGGCCGGCTGCAGGTGCTGACGCTGTTCACAGTGCTGTGCCGGCGGCATCCGGGTCGCTTTCAGGCGGGGCAGCGACGGACGCTACAGCGGCGGGTCCGCGATTGGCGGGTGCAGTACGGCCCGGACCGCGAGGTGTACTTCGAGCAGGTGGCGGTTCCGGGTCGGGAAGCGGCGTTCGACTGCACCGACGCGAGCGACCTGGGCGTGACGATACGGAGCGTGGCGTTCCCGCATCTGCTGTTCGAGTGGGTGCTGAGCTACAGCACGTGGACGTATGTGGGGCTGGCGCTGAGCGAGACGTTCGAGGCGTTGGTGTCGGGCCTGCAGGGCGCGTTGTGGATGCTGGGCGCGGTCCCGGCAGTGCTGCGACACGACAACCTGTCGGCGGCGACGCACGAGCTGAAGCGTAGCGGTGGGCGCCAGCTGACGGCGCGGTTTCAGCAGGTGATGGACCACTACGGGCTGCGCTCGTCGCGGATCCAGCCGGGGAAACCGCACGAGAACGGCGTGGCCGAGCAGGCACACGTCCGGACGAAGACGGCCATCGAGCAAGCGTTGCTGCTGCGGGGCGACAGAGAGTTCGCGGACGAGTCGGCGTACCTGCGCTTCGTGCGGGCGGTCCTCGACGAGGAGCGGAATAGGCCGGCGGCGGCACGGTTGGCCGAGGAGCGTTTGTATCTGCAGCCGTTGCCGACGGCTCGCATCCCCGAGTACACGACGTTCCAGTGCCGGGTGCGCAAGTGGAGCACGATTCGGATCGGCAGCCGGATCTACTCGGTGCCGTCGCGGTTGATCGGCCACACGGTCGAGGCGCGGCAGCATCCGTCGACGGTCGAGGTTCTCTACGGCGGCCGGGTGCTGTGCACGATGCCGCGGCTGCGGGGTGCGGCGGACCACCGGATCGATTACCGCCACATCATCGGTAGCCTGGTCCGCAAGCCGGGCGCGTTTGCCCGGTATCGCTTCCGGGAAGAGCTGTTCCCGTCGCTGACGTTCCGGGCCGCCTATGACGCGCTGGGGCGAACGCACGGCGAGCGGGCCGACGTCGAGTACGTGCGCCTGCTGCACTTGGCGGCGACGACCAGTGAGCGTCAGGTCGAGGCGACGCTTCGGGCTCGGCTCGACGCTGGCGACACGTGCGCGTACGCCAGCGTCCAGGCCGAAGTGCGGCCACCAGTCCCAACCGTGCCGGTAGTACATATACCCCGCCCGGATCTGGCGCAGTACGACGCTTTGTTGACCGGAG
This sequence comes from Vicinamibacterales bacterium, assembly GCA_965216615.1. GTDB lineage: Bacteria > Acidobacteriota > Vicinamibacteria > Vicinamibacterales > UBA8438 > CAUZIB01. The sequence goes on from CBDCGH010000019.1 coordinate 14,892, forward strand.
GTCTCCACGGATGACGGTGCCGAGCACGCAGGTGACGACGCTGCTGACGCAGTTCAACCTGACGACGGCGTCCGAAGAGCTGGTGCCGCGATTGACGCAGGCCGGCCACCACGACGCGCTGCCGGTGTTGCTGGAAGTCTTCGAGGCCGAAGCCGAGGCGCGCCGCCAGCGCCGAATTGCCCGGCTGCGACGGGCTTCGCGTCTGCCGCCCGGCAAGACGTTCGAGACGCTCGACACGGGTCGGTTGCCGGGCCCGCTGGTGCAGCAGTTGAAGACGCTTGCCAGCGGGGCGTTCCTCGAGACGGCGACCAATGTGCTCGCCTTCGGTCTGCCCGGCGTGGGCAAAAGCCACGGGTTGTGCGCCGTCGGGCACGCGCTGGTCGAGGCCGGCCGCAGCGTGTTGTGCGTCCCGGCCTACGCCCTGGTGCAGGAATTGCTCGGCGCCAAACGTGACCTCGACCTGCCGCGGGCCCTCCGCAAGCTCGACCTCTTCGAGGTGATCCTGCTCGACGATCTGGGCTACGTGCAGCAGAGCCCCGACGAAGCCGAGGTGCTGTTCACGCTGCTCGCCGAGCGCTATGAGCGTCGCTCGGTGATGGTGACCAGCAATCTGGTCTTCAGCCAGTGGGACCGGATCTTCCGCGACCAGATGGCCACGGCCGCGGCGATCGACCGCCTGGTGCACCACGCCGTGGTGCTCGAGTTCGACGTGCCGAGCTTTCGAACGGATCCGTCGCGCCCAACGTCACCGCCATCGCCACCGCCCGTGCCTCGCGGCCGGCCGCTGTTGCCGCGGCGTCGCCGACCTGCGAGCTCCTGAGCGTCTCCGGTCCGGACGCGTTCACGGCTTCGACCGAGACGTTCACGGCGCACATCTTCTCGCGGGCTCGCGTAGCAACCACCAGCCCCTCCCTTCGGAAGCCGCGCGCTCGGCTACCGCACTCCGTGAACGTCCCCAAGCGGACGTTCACGCCGTTTGGTCTTCTGCGTCTTCAGAACCCGCAGCAACGCCCACCGAACGGTGCGTCGTCGAACGAGCAGCCGTCCGAAACCGGCAAGAATAGTTGACGTTGAGCGGCAGAAGTACTTGACGCCAAACAGGGCCAGTTCGTGGCGGCGTTGGACGATCTAGTGGGCCTTCAGGACGTAATTCCACTGTGGCCGGAAGACGATTCCGAAATATGAACTTGGGACTTGGCGCCTATGGCTTTCGCGGGTGCGCCGCGTCCTGCTCCCGCTGGCAGATTGTTTAAGCGACAACACGGCGTACAAGCCGGTGCCCTGGCCAGACGAGGCCGTGGTGCTGGGGCAGGTCATGTGGACGGGGCGGACGCTATGAGGGGGGCATAATGGGGTGTGCTCGAACATCGATGGCTGTCTGGCCGCAAACTCTGGAGACTACTTGAGTTGCGCCAGTTCATTGCCGACAGATTGCTCACCAATGTGCAATTGCTGTTCTCCATCCGAAATGGGTTACTTAAGGACTCCATTGCCCCCATTCCTGACATGCATGCGCGCATCCTTCTGAAGAAATTGGCTGAGTTGAAGGATCAGTGCGACGGCCTGGAACTTCCCTTTATCGGATCCGAAATTGAGCGGTTGATTCTAGAACTGAAAATGCGGACCGTGGGGCGTGTCTCGCAATCCAAGGCGCGGGCCGCCATTGATTCGATTCACAACCGGATGGTGGACGTGTTCAAGGACGCCGTCTTCTTGAATGTCTCCGCGGCGAAAGCCCGTTACCACTCCGCCGTGATCGATGCCGATGCCTCCTGGGAGAAGCGAACCATTGACGCATCCATCATGCGCGCGTTTCCGTCAGCGGTCCCCGAACTGACGGCGGCGTTTGATTGCTACGCGACGGAGAACAACACCGCCTGCGTGTTTCATCTCATGCGCGCGGCGGAACATGGCCTGCGAGCGTTTGCCGTTGCCGTTGGTGTGCAGACTACCGCGTCTCCATTGGAATACCAGCAGTGGCAACGGTTACTCGAACAAGCCGAGGCGCGGATCAAAAACGCCGGTATCGGATCGTGGTCACAACCGGCGAAGGGACTCGGCCTGGATTTCTTTCAGGCAACCGTGGCTGATTATCGCGCCCTCAAGGACAGCGTTCGGAATCTGGTGATGCACGCGCGGCCGACAGCCACCTATGACGAACATCAGGCCCTCAGCACCATGAATCGCGTGCAGGAGTGCCTAGCTCGTTTGGCGACGTACGTGCAAGAAGGTGACTCGCAGACGCTCCTTCATGAATCAGTGTTTACGGAAGCCTCTGCACCGCTACCGGCTCCGTGAACTGCGCCGGACCCGCCGCGTGGGGCGGTCAAGCGGCTCCGGCACGCGGATGGTAAAGGCAGCTCGTCAGCGACAACACGGCGTACAAGCCCGTGCCGTGGCCAGACGAGGCCGTCGTGCTCGGGCAGGTGATGTGGACAGGGAGGACGCTGTGACGCTAGCATGTCCAGCCGACGCGAAACACGTTGTTTTCTCGAACGGAAAGAGGGAGGGGTTCTGATATGACACGCATGATGTGGAGCGGCCTGCTGCTGGTGCTGGTGTCCGTGCCGGTGCTGGCCGCAGACGTGGTGGAGTTTCGGAAGGTCGACTACTTCGAAGTCGCGACCAAGGACAACGGCGAACAAGACGAAGAGAAACGCGACGCCCGCCTGGAGATCGACCGCGAGGCCCAGACGATCGCGATCGTGGACGAGAAGAACGGCGCAGAGAAGGCCTCCTACGCCGTGGTGCCGTTCGCCGATGTCACCAGCGTCCTCTACGAGCGGGCGAAGTCGCCGCGGCTGAAGAGCGCCATCTTCCTGTCGCCGCTGGCCTTGTTCTCCCCCGGCAAGAAGCACTGGCTCACGATTGAGTAGGACGGTGGCTACGCGTACATGCGGTTGGACAAGAAGAACCAGCGGCAGCTCCGGGCGGCGTTGGGCGCGGCAGGGTTCGAGGTCGAGACGCTGACTGAGGACTGACCGTTACACACGATGTCACCCGTCTCGGATCGCCCCACGCGCCGCCGTACCCGCGTCGCCGAAGGTGTCTACAAGGACAGGTATGGCCTGGCCGCCACCGTCAAGGTGCACGGCGTCCAGCGCGAGGTCCGCTTCCCGCCTGGCACGTCGCTCAAGACGATCCGGGCGCGGCGGGACGAGCTGCGGGCGAGCTTGCGGACGCTGCCACACGGCGCGCGGCACACCCTGGCGCATGACGCCGGGCGGTATCTGGATCAGATCGAGAGCACGCTCGTCAGCTTCAAGGATCGCGCTCGGGATCTCCAGGCATGGCTCCCACGGTTTGGCCACCTCCGCACCCTCGCGCTGCCGTCGCATCTGGCCGCGCTGAACGCGCAGCTCCACGACTGGCGGCGCACGCTCTCCGCTGCGAGCTGTAACCATCGACGACATGCCCTGACGAATCTCGTGCGCGTGCTGTATGGCCGACACACCGCCGTCACGTTAATTGATCTCGCACGATTCGCGCCGACCCCCTCAGAGCCTCGATGGATTGATCGCCGACACATCGCCGATGTCCTGGGACACCTCACGCCGGGGTCGAAGACGCAGGTGCGGTTACAGTTGATGCAGTGGACGGGCATGCGCCCATCCCAGATGGGCCGGTTGCGAGCGGAGGACTTTCGACTAGAGGACCCCATTCCCTACGTCGCGGTGCCGCGCGGGAAGGGCGGGCGGCTGGCGGCCGTGCCGTTGGTAGCCGACGGGATCGCCGCGGCGCGGGCCTTTCTCGCCGCGCAGGCGTTTGGCCCCTGGTCTCGTGGCAGTGCGAACAGAGCCCTCCTCCGCGCGGCGCGGCGATCCGGCCGGACACCCTTCACGGTGTATCAGATTCGCCACTCGTTCGCCACGGGACTCCGACGCACCGGATCTGACGTGGCCGACATCCAGGATCTCTATGGCCACACACGGCCAGAAACGACGATGATTTACGCCCCGCCTCAACTCGCCAAGCACCTCGCCGCCGCCGCTGGCGCATCGGTTTTGGCTGGTAGAACCGGCTGGCAGTACTTCAAGGAATATGTAAGTGATTGATAATAAAGACTATGGGTCGCTAGCTCAGTGGTAGAGCACCTGACTTTTAATCAGGGCGTCCTTGGTTCGATCCCAAGGCGGCCCACCACTAACACGCTTGAGAACGGCGGAGCAAAAATAGACCACAGCGCGACGGTGTGAAGCCCGTGGTCTAGTTTTACTCCGCCCTTGACACGTACTACTTACACAAGCGTTACGTTACGCACCGGCAGGGCGATCTCGGTGCCTCGTAGACCGCCGAAAGCTGGCGACACCGACACGCGGCCATTCGACCAGCGCCTAGTAGACCTAGTGGGTCTGGCCATGAAGCGGGGCCACACCATCAGCCAGTGCCCCGGCTGCGATGGGCCACGGATTCACAGTAGGGTGATCCCGGTGATCAGGTGCTTCGGGTGTGGGCAGCTGTGGGGTCGCTTGCCCTCCAAACCGCCTGTCAAGAGGTCGCTCTGCACAGTGCCACGAATGAGTTGGGCCAAACCCAAGAAATGTGACCGCTGCAAGAAGGAGCTTCCACCCAACCGATCTGAACGATGTCTGCAATGTGCGAAAAGGCTAATGAATTTGCACAAGAAGGTAGCTGTCAGGTAGGGGGGGGTAGCCGAACTTCGATTTCGGGGTGAATTTGGCCCCTGTTTATGGGGGTCTACGGGCGGTGTTTTGGAGGGTCCGGGAGCTGATTTCGAGGGCAGCAGCCGTCCGCTTTCAGCCCGGTTTCTATCAATATCTAACAGTTTCTATTCTTGTGAGTTCTAAAGATACGTATCTTGCCTATTTTCAGCGAGTTGGGTGAGATTCAAACCTCGCGCCAGAACTATCTGTTTAGATATTCGGGAGCGACCGACCACTGGCCCCACCTCCGTACGTACAGATGGCGGCGTGCAGCCCGGCTGCCGAGAATGGCGAGAACTCGCGCGCAAAAGTCCAGAGTGTCGTGGCAGACAGCTGCGCGGACAGCCACGGGCCTGCGCGTCCAGGCGCGACTCGACCCAAGCCGCTACCCCACCGGCGCGAAAGTCACCCGATCGCAAATGGACGAGATCGCACTGATCTCAGACCGCTTCCATGGCGAGTGGAACTACCAACTACATCCGCGGTGAAGTTGGCAACTTTATTTCGATCGAAGTCCTTGGTAGTTGTCGTGAGTCTTGGGAGTGACTTTCTCCGGTGGAGTGATCCCCTCGGCCATCATCACCTCACGAACCGCGGCCTCGGCTTCGGGGTTGGGCCGGAACGTTCCCCTTCTGTATCCAACGGCGATGGCTAAAGGCGTCCATCCATACCTATTCTGCTGATTCCAGACTTCAATATTGGCGCCTTTCCTGGCCAGGAACCTGATGGCGTCAGCCCGATTGCTGTAGGCGGCCATGTGCATGGCCGTTTCACCATTGCTGTCGACTGCATTGATATCGATGCCCAGCTCCAGGAGCATTTCCATGGTCTGTACGACTTCTTCCTCCGTTCCGGTTCTCCGGCCACCCAGCATTAACGGCGTGGCGTTGTCCACGCTTCTGACCAGCGGATCGGCCCCCAGTTTGGCGAATGTCTTCATCAACTCGACGTCGGCCGTCTGGACCGCCATCAGGAATGGCGTCGTTCCCGGTCCATTGGGATCAAGGTGGGGGGGTTCCCCTATTCGCATTCTCGCGTTCAGGTTTGCGTCGCGGGCGGCCATCTCCGTGACGAAATCCAGACTGGTCATGCTGCCCGAGCCTTCAGGAGGAGGATTGGCATCGCCAAGAGGTACCCTGCGCGTCCCTGCGATGGCGTGCAGGGCGGTGTAGCCGGTCGGGTCGGCGGCATTGGGATCTGCGCCCACCTCCAGCAGGTAGGTGGCCAGCTCAAAGTGGCCATTCTCGACTGCCACGTGTAGCGGAGTGGCGCCAGGCCTGAGCAGCGCCTCATGGCCGGGATGCTGCCACGCCAGTCCCGGCTCGATGAACTGATTCACGTCCACGCCCGCCTTCACCAGGGTCCGCACCACGTCGGTGTGGCCTTGCCTGACGGCAAAGAGAAGCGGCGTAAACCCAGACTCCAGAGTCATCTGGAATTCGGCGCCGGCCTGGATGAGTGCGGCCACCACGTCGGCATGTCCCTCTGCGGCCGCCCACACCAGGGCCGTCTGTTCGGTTTTCGCTTCGAAGTCAAAGATAGTGGGATCGGCCATGCGGGCCAGAAAGGCGTTGGCACCAGCTCCATCCTGGCGTCCCATTCCCTGCACTTTGGCGTGGACGTCAGCTCCGCGGGCCAGCAGTGCCTTGACCGGGCCCAGCCGTCCCGTCCGCGAGGCGGTCATCAGGGCCGTCTCTCCTCCCGGCAGTGTGGTGTCGGGGTCCGCTCCCGCCTCCAGCAGCAGCTCGACCAGTGGCCCATTGCCATTGGTACAGGCCAGCGTCAGCGGCGTCACGCCATAGCGGTTGGCCGCATTGGTATCCGCTCCCGCCTTCACCAACAGCCGCGCCGTCTCCAGATCATCGTGCAGCGCCGCCCAGTGCAGCGCCGTCATGCCATCCACCTGCGAGGCGTTCACATCCACCGACTGCTCGAGCAGGCTCTGAATGCGCGTCTGGTCCATCTTTTCTACCGCATCCGCCAGCGGCGCGTCCGCCGCCCCCAGCAAACTCGCCGCCGTCAGCAGCAACGACATTCCCAACACGCTCATCTGTTTCGCAGACATGGCGCTCGTCTCCTCGTGTCCCCGCAATCAGATGTTGAGCAGTTCCTCCACCTTCCCCTGGCTGTCGGCAAAGGAATCCATCCGCACGCCCACCTTCTCCAGCAGCGTCAGGTGCAGATTGGCCAGCGGCGTCGGCTCCGCGTAACGGACGTGCCGTCCGCCCTTCATCCTGCCGGCGCCTCCGCCTGCCACCATGATCGGCAGGTTGATATGATCGTGCGCGTTCGGGTTCCCCATGCCGCTGCCATACAGGTACATCGAATGATCCAGTAGGCAGCCATCCCCGTCAGGCGTCTCCTTGAGCTTCTCCACCAGATAGGCGAACAGAGAAACGTGGAACTGGTTGATCTTCGCCATCTTGGCAATCTTCTCCGCATCGTTTCCGTGATGCGTGAGCGGATGGTGCGGCTCGGACACGCCGATCTCGTTGTAGCTGCGCGTGCTCGTCTCCCGCGCCAGCTGGAACGTGATCACCCGCGTGATATCCGCCTGCAGCGCCAGCACCTGAAGATCAAACATCAGCCGGGCATGATCCGCGTAGGAGGCCGGCACCCCGATGGGACGGTCCATATCCGGCATCGGATTCTCCGCCGCCCCTTCCTCTGCTCCCTGGATCCGCCGCTCCACTTCCCGCACGCTCTCCAGATACTGATCCACCTTGGTCCGGTCGCTCGATCCCAGCTCCCTCTGCAGCCGCTGGATGTCCCGCCTCACCCGGTCCAGCATGCTGGCCTTCTTCTTGAGCGTCCAGCTGCGCTCCTCCGCGCTGCCTCCCTCTCCGAATAGGCGCTCAAACACCAGCCGAGGATGCGCCTCATAGGGTAGCGGCGTGGTGGGTGAGGACCAGGACAGATTGTTCTGGTACACGCACGCATACCCGTCATCGCACTGCCCCACGAGCTCCAGCAGGTCCATCCCCAGCTCCAGCGAGGGCAGCTGCGTGTCCTGGCCAATCTCCCGGGCCGCGATCTGATCCACCGTCGTGCCCAGATAGTAATCCGTGCTCTCCGTCAGCTTCGCCTTGGCACAGCTCAGGTAGGTCGAGTTGGAGGTCGCATGGGTGCCCGGATAGGCGTTGCGCAGCTCCATGTTCGTCAGCACTGTGATGTGATCCTTCACCGGCTCGAGCGACTGCAGGATGGGCGAGAGCTCCGTGAACGTCCCCTCCCGGGGCGGCGTCCATCGATTGATGTCCGAGCCCATCGGAATGAAGATATAACCCAGACGCCGCACCGGACTGGCCGGTGTCGCCGCCATGACCGTCATGGCCGGAACCATCGCGTCCAGCAGCGGCAACGCCACCGTCACTCCCATTCCTCGAAGGAAGGTTCGCCGCGGAAGAGCTTTCTTGGTGATCATCATGATGATCTCCTCATCTGAAACGGTTGGCTTCTGACGATTCCGAGAATCAGAGAAGAAAAACAAAAATCCTTGCCGCGCGAATCGCGCACGATCCTGCGGACCGCCGGGGCATCGAAATGCTCCACGCCGCGGCCCAGCGAATAGGTCATCAGCTTCTCCACCAGGGTCCCCACGAACATGTCCGAGCGCTCCAGCAGCGCCTGCTCCAGTCCCGAGACCCCGTCAAACTCCGCACCGTCCGGAAAGCTTCCGGTGGCGTCAATCCTCTGCCCGTCTTCGGAATTTCGCCAGCGTCCGATGGCGTCAAAGTTCTCCAACGAAAACCCCACCGGGTCCATCAGACTGTGGCAACCCGAGCAGGGCGGATTGGCCCGGTGCTCGATCAGCCGCTCCCGCACCGACAGACTCCCATCCACCGTCTTGTCCTCCAGCGCCGGCACATTGGCCGGCGGCGGGCGCGGCGGCACCCCCAGTAGATTCTCCAGCACCCAGTGCCCCCGAATCACCGGCGAGGTGCGCGTGTTGTAGGACGTCACCGTCAGAATGCTTCCCTGGCGAAGCAGTCCGCCCCGCCGGCTCTCCTCATCCAGCTTCACCCGCCGGAACCAGCTCCCGTACACGTGCGGGATCTGGTAGTGCTTGGCCAGGCGTTGGTTCAAAAAGGTGTAGTCGGCACTCAGCAGCTCCAAGACGCTCCGGTCCTCCCGGATGATGTTCTCCAGAAACAGCTCAGTCTCCTCGCGCATCGCCTGCCGCAGATTGTCGTCGAAGTCCGGGAACAGACGCATGTCGGGAGTGGCCGACTCCAGATTGCGCAGGTGCAGCCACTGACCCACAAAGTTGGTCAGCAGGGTGCGGGAACGCTCATCTGCCAGCATGCGCCTCACCTGCTGCTCTAGCACCTCGGGCCGGCTCAGCTTGCCCTCCGTGGCCAGATCCAGTAGCTCGTCATCCGAAATGCTGCTCCACAGGAAAAAGGAAAGCCGCGAGGCCAGCTCCAGATCGCTGATCCGGTAGGGGGTTTCGGGGGTAATCTCGGCCGGGTCGCGCTCCACCCGGAACAGAAACTCGGGACTGATCAGGATCGAGGACAGGGCCATCTCGATGCCGGCTTCAAAGCCTTCGGATCGTCCCTGCCGGTAGAACTCCAGCGCCTCTTCCCGGTCGCGGTCGGTGACGGGCCGCCGATAGGCCCTGCGCATCAGCGTGTCGACGATCTGTCCGGCACACGCTTCTTCCTCCTGCTCGACCGTGGGCCGGCACACGAAAATCCGGTTGCGGCTGGGCGTATCTCCGGGACCCTTGGCGTCAAAAGGACCGGTGATCGAGATTTCATAGACTCCCGGCTGAACCCGGGGATGACGATAGACGTTGAAATGAACGTCATAGGGCATCCTGTCCGTCTCCAGCACGGCCCAGGGCTGTTTCAGAAAGGTGACTCCGATCGCGTGGGGCCCGGCCGCCACGGGCAGGCGGACCTTGAGGTGCTTGTCGACATCGGAATGATCCCCGATATGGCGGGGTGGCACCACGGTGAACAGGCTGACCCGTTCCCTGTCCAGAAGCAGCTCCACCTGATGGGACTCTCTCAGTCCTTCGACCTGCTCGTCGCGGTCCCGCGTGAGCCGGATCACGATCTCGTAGTCACCGTCGAGCGGAAAGGTGTAGTTCATCAGGGTTCCGCCGCGGGTGCCCACCGGCAGATCTTCGACATGCCACTCCTGGGTAAGGTCCGGCTTCATCTTGACCGTCTCCATTGCAGGAGACGAGACAGGCCGTCCCACCGCCAGCCGGCTGATCTTGTCCGCCGCCGACACATACTTCTCCAGCAGGGTCGGCGACAGATCCGTCACCGTGATGTTGTCAAACCCTTGGCTGGATTCATCGCGCGGCAGCAGGTCGGACAGATCCAGCTCCAGCGCCAGCAGATCGCGGATGGCATTGCGGTATTCGGTCCGGGTCAGCCGCCGGAAGGTATCGGTTCGACCTGGGTCGGGGTGAGCTTCAGCCGCACGGTCCAGGCTGGTTTCCAGCGAAGCCACCACCGCGTCATAAGTTGCCTCATCGGGCCGCGGCAGCCCCACGGGAGGCATCTGGCGCGCGCGAAGCTTGCGCACCACCTTCTCCCAGGTCTCGGCATGGTCTTCCAGCCGGCCGGCAATCAGCTTATCCAGGGCCAGCTCAGCCGTTTTTAGCCTGTCGTTGTGACAGTTGGTGCAGTATTGATTGACGAGAAGACGATGCGGGGCCGGCTGCGGGGCCGGCTGCTGCGCCTCCAGCGCGCAAATCAGGCCGCCGGCCGCCAATAAACCCATCAGCCAAGCAGGAATCCACCGTTTCAGAGAGTTCACCACGGGCTTCCTTTCGTGGTCACTAGGACTCCAGGCGTGCTCGGTAACATATTACGTTGTTTCCTGACATCTAGCGATTGACCTCCCTCCCGAGAGAGAATCGTCCGGTCACGGTGGAGGAGGCCCGGGTCATTGCGAACTGGCCGACGCTGCAGCGGGCGCGGGAGAAGGCTCCCGCGGAGCTCGACGCCGAGGAGCGGGACCTCCTGCGTTTGTACTACCTCAGCATCAAGGATGCCACCTATCAGCAGCTCCTGACTCGCAACCGGGACCTCGAGCGCGAGTGGCGAGAGATCCGACGTCGTGGCGGTGTCACCTACGTCATGCAAGAGGTTTCCGATCAGGAGCCGTTTGCCCACGTTCTGAATCGAGGGATGTACTACGACAAAGCGCGAGCGGGTGATCGCCGGTACGCCGTCGGCGCTGCCGCCGATGGCCGAATCGCTGCCGCGCAACCGACTCGGGCTGGCCAAGTGGCTCGTCGACGACGCGAACCCGCTCACGAGCCGCGTGACCGTTAACCGCTTCTGGCAGCAAGTGTTTGGGATGGGCTTGGTGCCATCGACTGAGGACTTTGGGCACAGGGGAACCTGCCGTCGCACCCTGAGCTACTCGACTGGCTGGCGGTCGAGTTCCGCGAGTCGGATTGGGACGTCAAGCAGTTCTTCCGCGCGGTGGTGACGTCGTCGACCTATCGCCAGGCGGTGCTGACGACCCCGGAGAAGCGCGAGAAGGACCCGCACAATCGATTACTGTCCCGCGGACCGCGTTTTCGGATGGACGCCGAGATGATTCGCGACCATGCCCTGGCGGCAAGCGGACTCCTGGTTCGCTCAATCGGCGGCCCGAGCGTCAAGCCGTATCAGCCGGAAGGCGTCTGGGAGAGGGTGGCGATGCCCGGGGGCAACACGAGTGTCTACGAGCAGGACACCGGCGACGACCTGTATCGGCGGAGCCTCTACACCTTCTTGAAGCGCGCGGCACCGCCCCCGTCGATGGACATCTTCAACGCGCCGACTCGGGAGCACTTCACGGTGCGACGTGAACGGACCAACACACCGCTGCAGGCGCTGGCGACGATGAACGACACGCGGTACGTCGAGACGTCGCGGTATCTGGCGCAGCGGGCGATGCGCGAGGCGGGAGACGACTTCGACCGACGTCTCGACTATGTGACGACGCGGCTGATTGCGCGCAGTTTCGATGACCGAGAGCGTGCGGTCGCGAAAGCAACCTGCAGCGGTCTCGAGGCGCTCTACGGCACGGACACAGACGAAGCCCGCCGCCTGCTCGACGTTGGCGAGTCGGGGTATGACGAAGCCCTGCCCCACGCGGAGTCAGCCGCCTGGACGATGCTAACGAGCCAGCTCATGAACTTGGACGAAGTGCTCAACAAGTGGACCCAATGTCGTAAGCTATAGGCAAACGTGGCCCTAGTCCCCTTGATCTTTGATTTCTTCAAAAAGTCGTTGGTCATCTGGGGCCACCGTGGACTTGAACGGTGCGCTGTCCGAACCGCTTCACCTTCGCGAGGATCTCGTCGGCTGTTTTCGTCCACTTGAAAGGCTTGCCCTCGTCATTGTGGGCATCCACGTAGGCGGAGATGGCGTGGCGCAGCGCGTGCGTGCTGGAATGTGAGCCGCGCTTGAGGGCGTGTTCGGTGAGGAGGCCAAAGAACCGCTCGACGAGGTTGAGCCAGGCGGAGTAGGTTGGCGTAAAGTGGAACTGGAAGCGCGGGTGGCGGGCCACCCATCGTTTGACCAGCGGGGACTTATGCGCCGAGAGATTGTCGAGGATCACGTGGACGGTGAGGGTGGGGTCCACCCGCTCGTCGATCTCGCGCAGAAAGCTCACGAAATCCCTCGACCGATGCTGCTTCTTGGTTTGCGCCACGACCTGGCCGGTCGCGACGTTGAGCGCCGCGAAGAGGTCCACCGTGCCATGGCGGATGTAGTTGTGCGTCTGGCGTTCGGGCCGACCCATGTCCATCGGCAGGATCGGCTGCGCTCGCTCGAGGGCTTGAATCTGAGGCTTTTCGTCGAATGACAAGACAACGGCGTGGTCGGGTGGATTCAGGTAGAGGCCGACAATGTCCCGCACCTTCTCGATGAACAGCGGGTCGTCGGAGATCTTGAAGGATTCCACGACATGCGGCTGCAACCCGAAGGTGCGCCAGATGCGGCCCACGGTGGAGGCACTGACGCCAGCGCGCTCCGCCATCTTGCGGGTGCTCCAGTGGGTCCGCCCCTTCGGCTTACTTTCCAACGTGGCGACGAGGATCGACTCGACATCCGCATCGGACAGTGTCCGGGGGGCTCCGGGCTTGGGCTCGTCATACAGCGCATCCACGCGACCTGTCGTAAACCGCTGCCGCCACTTGCCGACCGTCACATTCGAACAGCGCAGTTTCGCCGCGACCGCCACGTTCGATTCGCCATGCGCGCACCTCAGGACGATCTTCGCCCGCAAGGCCACATGCCGATTCGTTCTGGCGCGCCTGGCGAGCCGCTCAAGTTCTCCTCGCTCCACGGCGGTGACTTCCAATCTCGCTTTGGGCCGACCTGTTCTTGCCATGCCGCCCAATACATCACACCCGGCACACTTCTTAAAGCTTTTTCAGACACAAGGGACTAGCAGCCTGTGGTGAAAGTCGGTAACACGTTCGATTAGATCGATCGTCAGAATCGATCGTGGTCTGTACACTCGTTCGCATGTCGATGGGTACACGTCGCAAACGACGACGACAACACGCACTGTGGGTCGCCACGACCGACTTGCCACAGACGGTCGCCCACCCGTTCTATCGCCGGGTGAACACGCTGCTGGACGAACACGGGTTCGATGCGTTCGTCGAACGGCTGTGCCAACGGTTCTACGCCGCCACGCGTGGGCGGTCGAGTCTCGCCCCGGGGATCTATTTCCGCGCGTTGTTGGTCGGGTACTTTGAGGGGATTGACTCGGAGCGGGGGATTGCCTGGCGCGCGGGGGACTCGCTGGCGATCCGGAGCTTTCTGCGCATCGCCGTGGACGAGGCGGCGCCGGACCACTCGACCATCTCCCGGACCCGGCGCTTGATCGACGTCGAGACGCATCGCGCGGTGTTCACCTGGGTGCAACAGCGCCTCGCGACGTCGGGGCTGCTCACGGGCGCCACGATCGGTATTGACGCCACGACGCTGGAGGCGAACGCAGCGAGGCGGAGCATCGTGCGCCGGGACACCGGTGAGGGCTACCAGGCCTATTTGACCGGCTTGGCGGAGGCGTCGGGTATCACGACCCCGACCCGCGCCGAGCTCGCCCGCCTGGATCGGACACGGAAGAAGAAGACGTCGAACACGGACTGGACGAGTCCGGCGGACCCCGACGCGAAGGTGACGAAGATGAAGGACGGGCGGACACACTTGGCCCACAAAGCCGAGCATGCGGTCGATCTCGATTCGGGCGCGATCGTCGCTGTGACGGTGCAGGGCGCCGATACCGGCGATACGACGACGCTGATCGAAACGGTGACCGCGGCCGCTGAGCAGGTCGAAGCGAGCCAGCCCACGGCCGACGAGCCCCCGGAGGTACGCGAGATCGTCGCGGACAAGGGCTATCACAGTAACGAGGTGCTGGTGGATCTGCAGGCCGTCGGCGTGCGGGCGTATGTGTCCGAGCCGGACCGGGGCCACCGCGATTGGTCCAAGGCGCCGGAGGCCCAAGCGCCGGTCTATGCGAATCGCCGGCGTATTCGGGGAAACCGTGGCAAGCGCTTGCTGCGCCGCCGGGGCGAACTGATCGAGCGATCGTTTGCGCACGCCTACGAGACCGGCGGCCTGCGGCGCACGCATCTCCGCGGGCATCGGAATATCTTGAAGCGCCTCTTGATTCACATCGCAGGCTTCAACCTCGGCGTGCTGTTCCGTCATCTGATCGGGGTCGGCACGCCCCGCAGCCTGCAGGGGCGCCGTGTCGCCGGAGTGACGGTCTTTTCTTGCTGCTGGCTGCGCATCGTGCGTGTCTGGACGGTTCGTGAGACCGCGTACCCCGCACTTTCTACGATGTGGGTCGGCGATCACGATCGATCACTCATCCCGGAGGCCGCATAGAAAGGACGCGTTTCTGCCACGGGCTGCTAGGCCCCGGCCAACTAACGCATCCTCGGAGGCAGCCAGATGCTCGCTCACTCGTCGCTTCCGCTGTTGGCTTTCGCGCTGACGATACCGCTCGCCCTCGCCTTTCCCACACGGGCTGAGGCGCAGGCCCCGCAAACGGGCGGCGCGGTCGATTTCCAGCGAGACGTGCGGCCCATCCTGTCGGACAACTGCTTCAGCTGCCACGGTCCGGACGAAAGTTCCCGGAGAGTCCGTCTTCGACTCGACACCCAGGATGGCATATTCGCCGAGCGACCGAACGGACACGCCATCGTCGCCGGTGACCCCGAGGCAAGCCTCGTCTACCAGCGCATCACCCAGGTCGACGATCGGCTGCGAATGCCGCCTCCGGCGCTGTCGAACAAGACCCTCTCGGACGATCAGGTTGACGTACTCCGACGCTGGATTGAGTCGGGCGCGTCGTGGGACCAGCATTGGTCGTTCAAGACGGTGGAGGTGCGCGACCCACCGACCGTGGCCAACGAGGTGTGGGTTCGAACGCCGATCGATCGGTTCGTGCTGCAGCGGCTCGAGGCTGAGGGGCTCGCGCCGGCGCCAGAGGCCGACCGGCGAACGCTGGCGCGGCGGGTGGCCCTTGATCTGACCGGCTTGCCCCCTGATCCCGGAACGCTGGCTAGCTTCTTGAACGATGGGTCGGAAGGCGCGTACGAGAAGCTGGTCGACCGGCTGCTCGACTCGAAGCACTGGGGCGAGCACCGCGCGCGGTATTGGTTAGACGCGGCCCGGTACGGCGACACCCACGGCATCCACATCGACCACTATCGCGAGATCTACCCCTATCGAGATTGGGTCATCAACGCGTTCAACGAGAACAAACCCGTCGACGACTTCACGGTTGAGCAGCTCGCGGGGGACCTGCTTCCGGAACCGACAATTGAGCAACTCGTCGCCACCGGGTTCCATCGCAACAACATCACGACGAACGAGGGCGGGGTCATTCCGGAGGAGTACGCCGCGGTTTACGCCAAGGACCGCGCCGAGACGACGGCCGGAGTCTTCCTGGGACTCACCGTCGGGTGCGCTACATGCCACGACCACAAGTTCGATCCGATTCAGCAACGCGAGTTCTACGCGATGACGGCGTTCTTCCGCAACACGACGCAGTACGTTATGGACGGCAACATCGCCGATTCGCCGCCCATCCTCGTCGTGCCGAAGGATGCGGATCGCGACCGCTGGTACGAACTCCGCAAAGAAGCGGCGGCGAATGCCGACGGGATCACGCGTCACACCGCCGGTGTCGATGACGCGTTCGAGGAGTGGCTGACCAGCGGAGCGCACCGGACGCTGGAGACGCCACTGGAGGCATCGGCGGAGCTGCTGCGGCTGGGACCTCGACGCTGCCGCCGATGGCCAAATCGCTGCCCCGCAACCGACTCGGACTGGCCAAGTGGATCGTTGACGACGCGAATCCGCTCACGAGCCGGGTAACCGTCAACCGCTTCTGGCAGCAAGTCTTCGGCGCAGGGTTGGTGCCATCGACTGAGGACTTTGGGGCACAGGGGAACCTGCCGTCGCACCCCGAGCTACTCGACTGGCTGGCGGTCGAGTTCCGCGAGTCGGATTGGGACGTCAAGCAGTTCTTCCGTACGCTCGTCACGTCGTCGACCTATCGTCAGGCGTCGCTGATGGCACCGGAGAAGCGGGAGAAGGATCCCCAGAATCGGCTACTCTCTCGCGGACCGCGTTTTCGGATGGACGCCGAGATGATTCGCGACCAAGCCCTGGCAGCGAGCGGTCTCCTGGTCCGCACGATCGGTGGACCGAGCGTGAAGCCGCACCAGCCGGAGGGCGTCTGGGAGACAATCGCGATGCCCCAGAGCAACACCAGTGTCTACGAGCAGGACACTGGCGACGACCTGTATCGGCGGAGCCTCTATACGTTCTGGAAGCGCTCGGCGCCGCCCGCGTCGATGGACATCTTCAACGCACCGACCCGGTTGCACTTCACGGTGCGTCGTGAACGGACCAACACGCCGCTGCAGGCTCTGGCCACCATGAACGACACGCAGTACGTCGAGGCGTCACGTCGTCTGGCGCAGCGGGCGATGCGCGAGGCGGGGAACGATTTCGACCGGCGTCTCGACTACGTGACGACGCGCCTGATTGCGCGCACGTTTGATGACCGCGAGCGCGCGGTCGCGAAAGACACGTATCGCGGCCTCGAGGCGCTCTACGGCGCCGACGACGACGAAGCCCGCCGTCTGCTCGAGGTTGGCGAGTCGGGGTACGACGAAGCCCTGCCGCAGACCGAATCAGCGGCCTGGACGCTGTTGACCAGCCAGCTCATGAACTTGGACGAAGTGCTCAACAAGTAGTTTCGCTGAGAGGGATTTCCGATGCATCCAGCCAAAGAAACCATCCTCGCGGAAACTCGGCGCCAGTTTTTCGGCCGCATGGCCAAGGGTATCGGTGGGCTTGCACTCGCCAATATGTTCGCGGAGGACGCGTTGGCGTTGCCTCAGAGCGCCGACGCGATAGGCGGACTGCCGTCGCTCCCGCACTTCGCCCCGAAGGCAAAGCGGTGCATCTACCTCCACATGATGGGCGCGCCGCCTCAGATGGACCTACTCGACTACAAGCCGAAGATGAAGGATTGGTACGACAAGGACCTACCGGAATCAATCCGTCAGGGACAGCGTCTCACGACCATGACGGCGGGGCAGGCCCGTTTCCCGATTGCCCCGTCCATTTTCGAGTTCAGCCAGCATGGTCAGAGCGGCGCCTGGATCTCGGAGCTTTTGCCTTACACGGCGCGGATGGCCGATGACATCGCCATCGTGCGTTCGATGCATACCGAGGCGATCAACCACGAGCCGGCGATCACGTTTATCCAGACTGGGCAGCAGATTCCCGGTCGACCATGTATCGGGTCGTGGTTCTCCTATGGGCTCGGCAGCATGAACGAAGACCTGCCGACGTTTGTCGTGATGAACGCGGAGAAGAGCCATCCGAAGTCGGGCGTCCAGGCGATTTCGGCGAAGCTATGGAGCGCCGGCTTTCTGTCGCCCAAGTACGCCGGCGTCGGGCTGCGCGCCGGCGCAGACCCGGTCCTCTATCTTCGCGACCCGAACGGTGTCTCGCGCGACGTGCGGCGTCAAGTGCTGGACGGCCTCGGTGAGCTGAATCGACTCAAGCACGAAGAGGTCGGAGACCTGGAGACGCTCGCGCGAATCGAGCAGTACGAGATGGCGTTCCGGATGCAGTCGTCTGTGCCGGAGATGGCCGATCTCTCCAGTGAGCCCGACAGCACGTTCGAGCGATGGGGCGAAGAGGCGAAGCAACCGGGCAAGTTCCAGAACGCCGCGCTCATGGCGCGCCGCCTGGTGGAGCGGGGTGTCCGTTTCGTCCAGATCTACCATCGAGGCTGGGACGTGCACTCGTTCGCGACTGAGGTGCTTCCCGCGCAGGCGGCGAACGTCGACCGTGCGGCCTGGGCCCTGATTCAGGATCTCAAGGAACGCGGCCTCTTCGATGAGACGCTGGTCATCTGGGGTGGAGAATTTGGTCGAACCATCTACTCACAGGGGCAGCTGACGCCCACGCTCTACGGCCGTGACCACCACCCGAAGTGCTTCACCGTTTGGATGGCTGGCGGCGGCGTCAAGGGTGGCGTCACCTACGGCGAGACCGACGACTTTTCCTACAACATCGTGAAGGACCCGGTACACATCCGGGACCTTCAAGCGACCATCCTGCATCTGTTCGGGATCGACCACCAGCGCTACACGGTCAAGTACCGCGGTCTGGACGCGAGGTTGACGGGCGTCGAGGAGGCGCGCGTCATCAAAGAGCTGCTCGCGTAAGGGGCAGCCGTCGTACCGGTATTGTCAAGTTGAGGGGGCAGCTGACAGTGTAGGATGATGAACCCCTACGCGTGCTGCTACCACGGATACCGATTCCCACCTGAGATCATCAGTCACGCCGTTTGACTGTATCACCGTTTCTGCTTGAGCTTCCGAGATGTGGAAGATCTCCTCGCGCAGCGGGGCGTCACCGTCTCGTACGAGACCTGTGCCTACCAAAAACCTCATACGCACGGTTCGCGTGACCGAGCGCGCGGTCGTGGGCCGAACGATCGCCAGCGTACGCAGGGCAGACGTGCGCTCTGTGGAAGTCGACGGTCGGTTGGCGTACGTCGGACGTTCCTCCGGCCGCCGCGTCAGCGTGCACGGTCTTCTGGAGCCGGCCATCCGTGGCGGTCGTCAGGCCGCGTGGCGATGGTAGCTGTGGTGCAACCCGCCGACGTGCGGCCGCGCGATGACCTCGCCCGGGTCAGCCGGCTCAACGGCCCGACTCACGGGTGGATCCTTGCCCAACGCGAGATGCGTGCGCCAGTGATGGTAGTAGTCAACGTACGATCGCAGGATGCGTTGCAGTGATCGCTCGTTGAGCACAACCACGTGGTCGACGCACTCTCGACACATCGAGCCGATCAGGCGTTCGACATAGGGATTCTGCCAGGGACTCTGGGGCGCCGTCAGGACCTCGTCGATCCCCATCGCGTCGAGACACGCCCGACACTCTTGGCCGTAGGTCCCGTCTCGATCCCGCAGCAGAAACCGTGGCGCCGTGTCCCACGGGAACGTGTTGCGGATCTGTTGGGCCGTCCACGCGGCCGTGGGGTGCCCGGTCACATTGACATGGAGGATCTGGCGTCGATCGTGGGCCAGCACAACGAAGACAAATAGCACCCGAAACGTGAGCGTCGGGACCACGAAGAAGTCGACCGAGACCAGTTGGCTGACGTGATTCGTGAGGAAGGTGCGCCAGGTTTGGGACGGCGTGGGCCGACGACGCACCATGTAGTGCCCGACCGTGGTCTCGGCGATCGCGATGCCGAGCTTCAGCAGCTCGCCGTGGATGCGCGGGGCGCCCCAGGTCGGGTTGGCGCGGCACATCTGGCGGATGAGCGCCTGGACGGCGAGCGGGATGCGCGGCCGACCGGGCCCACGCAGCCGACTCTTCCAGCGCCAGTAGAGCCGAAAGCCTCGTCGATGCCACCGGAGCACGGTGTCGGGCTTGACGATGACGAGTGTGTGTCGCCAGCCGGGCCACAGGCGGCGGAGCCACGTCCAGAACAGCCGATCGACGGGCCGCAACCGTGGGCGCCCGCGCGCCTGTCGCTGCAGGACCGCCAACTGATGACGCAGCGTGGCGTTCTCGATTTGGAGCGCCGCGTGGCTCCGGAGGCCCGAGCCCAACGCGGTGAGCAGGACGAGACAGACGGTCCGCATGGCCTGCCAGGCTACCAGGCCGACGCGAGATCCTCAATAATGCCCACTGTACATAATGAGGACGAGGTTTTTGGTAGGCACAACCGCACGTCGTCGAGCCAGAGACCGCCGAACGGGAGAGTGCCTGAAGCCGAAGGGCCCGGCGATGACTCTGTCGCCTTCGAACGACCGCCGGCCCGTAACCATCCTCCACGGAGCGACGCGCTGGCGGTCAATCCTCCTCCGAAGAGAGGCGCGCGGGAGACACCGTCGACGGACCGTTTCAACCGTGTGGGGGTGGCGGAACGGTCACCCTTTTCTCACCCGCATGAGGGTTCTAGAGCGGATTTCATGAGGTCGTAGCGACCGAATAGCCGCAATGTCGAAAGTAGTTGCGGCATTCGGCTGGATCATAGCCGGGCACGGCGGCGCCAATTGTGTTCCACAGGACCTCCCGTGTGCGACAGCGGGCCTTGCGCAAGATCGCCTTCAGCTTCGCAAACGCCAGCTCAATCGGATTGAAGTCAGGACTGTATTTCGGCAGAAACCAGAGTTGCGCGCCGACGGCTTCGATCGCTCGTCGCACCGCGGGGCTCTTGTGACACGAGAGGTTGTCCATGATGACGATGTCGCCAGGCGCGAGCGTTGGCGTCAGGACCTGCTCGATGTAGGCCAGAAAACTGGCGCCGTCGATCGGGCCATCAAACACGGCCGGCGCGGTGAGGCCTGTCACGCGCAACGCCCCGAGAAACGTCGTGGTGTGCCAGCGGCCATCCGGCGTGTGGTCGGGGACCCGGGCGCCGGACAGCCCGCGGCCATAGCGGCGAATCAGATCGGTCCGCACACCACTCTCATCGAGAAACACGAGGCGCGCGGGATCGAGCGTCGGCGCCGAGGCGCGCCAGACCGTGCGGGCGAGGCGGACGTCAGCGCGATCGTGTTCCGACGCGTGTACCGTTTTTTTTAAACCGAAAGCCGAGCCGTTTGATCGTGCGGCACAGCGTGGGGAGACTCGCCGGCGTGCGCAGGGCCTCCTGTCATTCGGCCAGCGTGCGATCCGGCCGCTCGCGGATCAGGGCCGCCAGCTCCGTGAGCTGGGCGTGGAGGATCCGCGGGCGCCAGCGAGTTTGCTTGCGGGGCGCCACCTCGCCGGTTTCGCGTCGACGCTGCTTCAGCCGATCGACCCACGCGCGACTGACGGAGTACTTCTCGGCGAGTTCGTCCGACGGTAACCCCGCGTCCGCATCGCGCAGCACCCGGAGTCGTAGATCCATCGAGTACGCGGCCATAGCTACCTCCTGTGCCACAGGAGTACCACGCCCGCGTACTACGTACAAGTGCAATTCGCTTTAGAAAGCGTCAGCCTCATCGTCATCGCTCCTCCACGATGTTGTTCGCCGACCCTCCCAGAAACAATCGACTGCCATCTGAGAGGATGAAGTTTCGTCCCACCGCCTTGGGGGTGCCATCCTTCGCCAGATAGCCCTCGATTGTGAGCTCCGTACCGATCGGAACAGTGTTCATGGTAACGCCCTGCCGGATCAGCTCATTGGGGCTCCCGCCCTCGACCAGCCACCTCACCGTTGCACCATCCGGCTCGTCGACGTCGAGATGAAACCACGAATGGGGATTGATCATCTCCCACTTCACGAGCGTGCCCTGTAACTCCAGCGGCTTGTTGACATCGAACTCGGCCGAAAACGCATGATGCGCTCCGACCCCCACCGATGCGGCGACCAGCGGTCCTCCGACGGCGGCCACGGCCAGAAATCTGGAATCTATTCGCATCGCCCCTCCCTCCTACTAGTTGTGCCGCGTGGAAAACTCTGCAACAAGAAAGTGAACCAGTCGGAGAGGGCGCAACGTCTCCGCTACGAATCAACCTCCCCAACCGCCCCAACGGTTCGGCATGGACCTTCGAGCGAAGACGTCGCGCGGGGTTTGACATCGCATCCTCAGATGTCGTCCGAGTGTGGTGCACTCAGGACTCTACTATAGGGCTTGCGCTGGACCTCGCCAAGCGTGCTCCGCGAAAGGAGAACCGATGCGACTCGACGAGGAGATGGCCGCGTATGCCGGCTTGGATTGGGGCGATCAACAACACGCGGTGCAGCTACAGCCAGCCGGCGGTGGGCCGGTCGAACAGATCGACCTCGCCCAGCGCCCTGACGTCCTGCATGCCTGGGTCGCAGAGCTCCGGCGGCGGTTTGACGGCCGACCCGTGGGGATTGCCATCGAACAACGCAGAGGCGCCGTGGTCCACGCGCTGATGCAGTACGAGTTTCTCGTGCTCTACCCGGTCAATCCCAAAGCGCTCGCGCGCTATCGCGAAGCTTTCCACCCCAGTGGGGCGAAGGACGACCCGACCGACGCAGCATTGTTACTCGACCTGGTCCAGACCCACCGAGCCCAGCTCCGGCCCTGGCGACCGGAGACCGTCGCCGCCCGCAAACTGCAGCTGTTGTGCGAGCAGCGCCGGAAGCTTGTCCAGCACCGTGTCGCCCTCACCAACCGGCTCACCAGCCTGCTCAAGCAGTATTTTCCCCAGGCCCTCGACTGGGTCGGCACCCTCGACTCGCGCCAAGGTTGCGACTTCCTGCGGAAGTGGTCGACGCTGGCCGCCGTCCAGCGGGCGCGCCCCACCACGATGCGACGGTTCTATCAGCAGCACAACTGTCGCCGGGCCGCCGTCATCGACGACCGGCTCGCGCAGATCGCCACGGCCCAGCCGCTGACCACCGACCCCGCGATCGTCGACACCCTCAGCCTCGCCGTCCAGACCTACGCCACGCAACTGCGCACGCTCCTCGACGCGTTCCGGACCTTTGATGCCGCCATCGCCACGGTCTTCGCGGATCACCCCGACCACGACCTCTTCGTGAGTCTGCCGGGGGCGGGTCCGGTGTGCGCGCCCCGCTTGGCGGCCGCCTTCGGGACCGACCGCACCCGCTGGCAGGCCGCCAGTGCGCTCCAAACCCACGCCGGCATCGCCCCGGGCACCGTACGCAGCGGCAAGACCTGCTGGGTGCATCACCGCTTCGCCTGTCCGAAGTTCCTGAAGCAGACGTTTCACGAATACGCCGGTCAATCCATCCGCTTCTCGACCTGGGCCCGGCGCTACTACGACCAACAGCGCGGACGGGGCAACAGCCACCACGCCGCCCTCCGCGCGCTGGCCTTCAAATGGATCCGGATTCTCTTTCGGTGCTGGCAGGATCGGACACCCTACGACGAGGCCACCTACCTCGCCGCGCTCCGCCGGAACGGCTCGCCACTCGTCAAGGATTTCGCTTGACTGAACAACTCAGATGTCCATGCCCAGTTCAGTCGCGCGCCCTTTCCGCCGCCTCGGCGGCCAGCCGCTCCTCGAGCCGGGCGCCCACAAGGGTGTTGTAGAGGCCGTAGTTGCCCTCGTGGCAGGCGTGCTCGAATATCGGACCGACCGACTTCTTCATCGCCATCTCTGCCGTCCACGGTCGCTCCCAGGTGGGGGCGTCGTCCACCGTGAACTCGTACCGGATCGCGTCGTCCGCCACCCGCGTGAAACGTTCAGTTACCCGCATCTGGTCGCTCGAGCCCTGGATCGGGTTCTTCCCGTTGAAGTTAGTCGTTTCCACCACGAGGGTCTCGCCGTCCCAACGGCCAGTCGAGGCACCCATCCACTGTCGCAGGGCTGAGGGCGGCTGACCACGCCCATCCAGCGGAATCACGCGGGCGTCGTGAATCATCTCGACGAGAATCATCACGTAGCCGGGAGCCTGCACGATGTGGTAGTTGCTGTTGTAGCCCGCATTGAGCATCGGCGGTCCGGCACCTCGCATGATGATGCACCGGTCATCGAGCTGGTTGCTCTCGGCAGAGTCCCAGCGCCCGCCCCGTCGCTCCTGGTCGGCCGCACGCGCGGCGGCTCGCTGTTGTCCCTCGGGGGTGACGGGGGGAAGCCGCCCGTCCGGCGGGTCGACGATCAACGAGGTCCGCAGACTGCTGGCGAACACGGACTGACTCCGGTCGAGTCCAAACTGGGTGAAGTCGTAGTGAACGTCCGGGATGGTCCCCGGCTCGGTCTGGGAGGTTTCCCTCTGGGCCGCGCTACTCTCGAGGGCGGCCACCTCCTCCGGCGTATAGAACTCCTTGGTGACACCGTCGGGCCGCTCGAGACGCGTGTATGTCTGGTTGGTCCAGAACCCCTGCAGGTCGGGCTGGCCATCGGGAGTTCGGGGATCGCGATAAGTCGTCTCCTGCCCAGCCCCCGTCGCGGTCGTCACCAGCGAGACCGCCAACAGGGCCACGCCCATCGTCATCGCCCTTCGTCCGCTCTCGATCATCCGAAGTCCTCCGACGTCTCGGTGCCTACGGAACGGTCTTCTTTCTGAGGTGCCCGTAGATCAGGTCCTCGACGAACTCGACGCACCGGAACTCCAAGATCCGCACGTCGGCGTCAACGCGACGATAGAGAGGCATGCGCATATTCCAGGGCCGCGTGAACACGTTGGGGTCCTCGATCGTAACCTCGTAGGTCAGGGTCTCCGGACTACGGGCGGTGAACCGCTCCACGACATGCAGCCCGTCGCTGTGATAGTTGCCAGACCGGTCGAACCAGGTCATGCCGTTGAACCCGCTCGTGTCGACCACCAGCGTATCGCCCTCCCAGTGACCATTCGACCATCCCATCCAGGTCGGCGCGGGAGCCGGCACGTGATCGTTCATATAGATGGTACGAACGGCCCCGGCGAACTCGTGGACGACCATGACGTGGTCCTGGCTCTGGATAATCTGAAACGGAAAGGGCATATACGTCGCGCGTGGCACCCCGGGGAGGTAGCACTTTCTGGCCGGATCTCGGCCCAGCCGATTCTCGAAGTTCTCGCGACGGGTGGCCAGTGCGTCCGACCGGTAGGGGATCTCGCCGCCCTCGACCACCCCAAGTCCACCGGGGGTGGCCGCTAGGGCACCAAGGTCCCGCACCACGCCGGGTCCAGCGGGGTGGGGTTCGACATCCCAGTGGGCTGAGTTGATCGCTTGCCAGATGCCGTTCAGGTCGGGACGGCCGTCGGGGGCTCGTGGGGCCCGATACTCCTGGGCGAGCGCGGCAGGTTCGCCTGAAGGCAGCCCCAGCACCACCGCGACCATGGCAATCGCGGTCGTCGTCAGCACCGTGAGCCGGTTTCGCATGGGTAGGCTCTACCTCCCCGCCTTCTCGTCGGCGCGCGATCCCGCGAGGATGCCCGTCAACCCGTAGTTGCCCTCGTGACAGGCGTACTCGTAGAGCGGTTGGTCGATGCGGGTCATCGGAAGCGAGCCGCTCCACTCGCTGGTCCAGATGTTGGGGTCGTTGACGGTGAACTCGTAGTCCAGCGTGTCCGGTCCAATACGCGTGAAGCGCTCGACGACGTGCAGCGCCTCGGTCAGGTTGCTATTGAAATTCCTGATGAAGGCTCGGCTATTGAAGTTGGTCGTCTCGACGACCAGCGTCTCGCCCTCCCAGTGGCCGCGCGAATCTCCTCCATACTGGCGGATGAACTCGGGAACATGCGAGCGGCCATCCAGCGGGATGAACCGGACGTCGTGGATGTGCTCCTGCACAATGGCGACGAAGTCGGGATTCTGCACGACCTGATAGTTGTTGTTGTACGCCGTGGGGAATGACGGGACCCCGCGATACCAGATACATCGGTCACCCAGATCGAGCTGCTCGTAGGAATCGGCGGGAAGCCGTCCGCGCCGGACATCGGCAAGACGCGCCGCCTCGGGCGAGGTCATGCGTGCGTGGGTCTGGGCGGTCACCGCCGGCAGCCTGCCGTTGGGCGGGAGCACAATCACCGATGTGCGCCTGGTCGGAACGACCGCGGTGCCGCGTTCCATCCAGAAGTTGTTGTAGGAGCCTGGTGCCCCGTCCACTCCTCGGTCGACGTTCCCGGTGGGGTCGGCCAGGGTCCGACTGGCCGGGCGACGCGCGAGGGCTGCGTTCCGGTCCGCCTCCGCCTGGGCGATGTTGGCTGCTTCCTCTTCGGTCAGGAACTCCTTGTCCCCCAGCGATTCAGGCCGCTGGAAGGGTGTCAGCGTGGAGTTGTTCCACACCCCCTGTAGGTCGGGGTCTCCCCACTCCATGCGCGGTGACGCGCCGTCCGTTTGCGCGCTGGCCGGGGGCGCAACCAGACTGACGGTTGCGACCAGGGCCAGGACTAGCCCGCGTGACTCCCAGGTCAGACGTCGATGACTCATCTCCAACCTCCCCCTTTGCTGGGGCCACCATACACCTTCGCGGCCAGTTCCTCAGCCCTCAAATGCCATCCCTCAGCATCTCCACCACAGACTCGATCTCGTCTCTGGTCGTGTGGCGTCCAAGACTGAATCGGATCGCCCCCAGAGGTATTGTCAAAAGTTATGGATCAGCGATCGGCATGATCAGGCGGCTTCCTTCCGATTCTTCTCCTTGGTATCGCGTTCCTGCTGCAGACCATCGATGAACGGCACGCCGGCGCGCACGAGCGGCAGCAAGTGTGCGCTGTTGAGACGGCGCCACCGACGTTGTGCCATGTCCAGCAGCTTGTAGGCCATCAGTAAGCCCTTCGTCCGCGAGCCCGCGCCTTTGGTCACGCGCTGGCGCAGTCGAACCGTAGCGAAGGGCGATTCGATCACGTTCGTCGTACGAAGGTGCGTCCAGTGTTCCGCCGGGAAGGCGAAGAAGGTGAATAGCCGCTCGCGGTCGTCGGCCAGACACGCCGCCGCCTGGGGGTACTTCGCCTCGTACGTCGCGACGAAGGCCGCCAGCTGTTCGTCCGCCTGCTCTCGGGTGTCGGCGTCCATGATCTCGTGAAGTGCTCGTTTCGCCTTGGGCTGGAGCCGCTTGGGCAACTTGTCGAGCACATTCCCCAGCTTGTGGAACCAGTCGCGCTGCGCGGCCGTCTCCGGCCAGACCTCCCGTACCGCGGCCCAGAAGCCCAAGGCCCCATCGCCGACCGCTACCATCGGGGCTCGCATCCCCTGCCGCTTCAGGGCCCGGAGGACCATCGCCCAGCTGTCGGTGCTTTCGCGGTAGCCGTCCTCAAGCGCGACGAGCTCTTTCGTCCCGTTGGGACGGGCCCCAATCATCACCAGCGTGCAGAGCCGGTCGTCCTCGAGACGAATGTTGAAGTGGATCCCGTCGACCCACACATACACGTAATCGCGGTCGGCCAAGTCCCGCTGCCGAAACTGCCGATACTCCTCGTCCCAGACGGCCGTCAGCCGCGCGATGTTGGTCGCGCTGAGCCCCGCGGCATCGTCGCCGAGCAACACCGGCAGCGCTTCGCGGAAGTCACCCGTCGACAATCCACGCAGATACAGAATCGGCAGCACCTCGGCGACCTTGGGAGACCGACGCATGTAGGGGGGCAGGATCCGACTCGTGAACCGCTCGCGCTGGCCCGCCGCGTCAACCCGCTTGTCGTTCACCCGAGGGGCCCGCACCTCCAGGGTGCCTGCCCCACAGGTCACCTTCCGTGCCTGGGCCTGCCCGTTGCGCACGACGAGGCGACGGCCATGCTCGTCCCGTTCCGCGCCGTGTTCCTCGACGTATTGAGTGATCTCGACCGCCAGGGCCTTCATCAGCATCCGGCGGGCTCCTTCACGCGCCAGCTCGTCAAGGGTCGAATCCTCATCCTGCTCTTCCGCGTTCGCCGGCTTGTCGTGTACCTTCAGCATGGGTGCGTCTCCTTTCCCCCGGCCGGCCAGCCAGGGTTCTTGCGTTTGATTCACGCGAAAGGTTACGCCGCCTCTTTCACACCACCGATCCACAACTTTCGGTTATATCTCTCGCCCCCCAGCGCGACGAGCCTCCCGAGGCGGGCCATGCGCATAATAGGTACCTCGAAGAAACGATCGGCTACGACGCGGGCTGGGCGCGCGGGAACCAGACGGGGGTGAGCACCAGCACCACCGCAAAGAGTGCCGCGGCCACGTAGAACAGCCCACTCTGCAGCACGGGATACAGCACACCACCGGCGACCAGCCCGGAGATGCTCGCGAGGCTGCTGGCGCTGGTCGCGGCGCCCTGGATGGTGCCCTGTGAGTCACCGGCCACCTCCGCCACCCTCGCCTGAAACGTTGGCCAGGACAGCCCATTGCCCACCGCGAACAGCGCCGCGCCCGCATAGGTAAGGGACCCAGGCGGGAGCACCAAGGAGATCAGCGCGAGCATCAGGCATCCCATACCCACACCGAACACGATCCGCCGGCTGAGGTGCTTGGAGGCAAAGGTGAGCAACGGGCCCTGGGCCACGATCATCATCCCGCTGAGCACCGCAAAAAAGATCCCGAGCTGCCCCGTATCCCAGCCGTAGGATTGCATGGCGTGCACCGGGAAGCTCGCATAGAAGAAGTTGAAGCCAAGAAAGATGACGAAGGTTGCGACGAGAATCGCAACCACCGGGCCACGGCGCAGCGTGACCAGTGAGATTGTCGGGGCTGGGGCCTGGTCGCATGGCTTGGCCTGCTGGTTCAACCCGGCCTCGAGGGCTGTGGGTGCCTTCGGACCCCGTGCCACCCAGCAATCCAGCCGCCGCCGGACCTATGACGAAACCCACACTCGCCGCCATGCCCATACGTCCGAACGCAACCTGGCGTAGTTGGGGTGTGTTTCGGGTGAGATCGGCCACATAGGCGTTGGCGACCGAGATATTGCCGCCGGTGGCGCCGTCGAGGGCCCGGGCCGCAAACACCAGAAGCAACGGCACGGTCAGCGTAGCCCCGGCGATCGTGACAATGCCCTGGACGGGTAGGGAAAGCACCACGAGGAACAGCACCCAGGCGGCCAGCGTCCCCCCCTGGCTGGCGACAAGCACCGGCCGACGGCCAGTCCGATCGGACCAGCGACCCAACACCGGTGCGCCAACGAGCTGAAACGCCGAGTACGTCGCCCCGAGCAGACCATACGTCCAGGGAGCCCCACCCAGGTCATCCACGATGAACACCAGGAACGGGATGGCCAACGAAAACCCGAGCGAGCCAAAGAGGTGCACCGCAAGAATCGGTCCGAACCTGCGCCACGGGAGGACCGCAGGGTCGGTGGCGGTGGCAGCACCGGCGCTCATGGCGAACCAGCGTATGACAGAAGGGGCTCAGCGTCAGTAGCGAGGTAACATAGGTCCTTCTCGAAACCAGGCCCAGGACTCATGCCATAGGCCACTTGACAATGCCCACACGACTGCTTCGAACTCTTCACGAAGCTCGTCTGTGAGTGACCGGCTCATGCAGAACACGAAGATATCTTTCTGGCTTGCTGTCGAGGCGAAGGAGGTGTCCGGAAGTGTGAACGCCTTTCCCTGCGTGCGGTTGTAACCAACAAGGCCACCCTCCGGCCGAAAGATGGAACTGCCTTCGTTCTTGTCGCCCCTGCGATCCTGGTCTTCATGGTCACGAAAATACGCCAGCAAGCGAAACAAGACCAAATCTAACCCCGGGGGACCACCCTCAGAGGGGTTGTAGGGGGTGGTGGGGGTGACACACTAACTGACACACTAACGGCTGGACGTGAGCGGACTCATCGTAACCAGCCGGTCACAAGAAGCCCTGCAGGCTAAGAGTCTGAATGTCTACGGATACGGGCGGACGGGCCTCGGTCCAACTTTTAATCAGGGTGTCCCGCGTTCGATCCGCGGGGAGTCAAGCCCATTCTTAGTTGAAACTCTCTACGGCTCCTGATTCATCACGCGACTTTCTTCTTCGACGTCGTCGTGTCGATCTTCAGTTCTCGCTTCAGCGCGGCCCGGAGCGCGGGCAGGTGACGGTAGCCCATCACCTTCCGCAAGCGCGGTTCGATGTCCAGGAGCGCGGTTGCCAGCCAGCGGTGCCGTTGGCTCGAGTTCTGCCAGTGATCGACCTTCGCACAGCGTTCCTCGACGAGCGCATTGATGGACTCGAGACAGTTCGTCGTCTTCAACGATCGGCCCAGCACCCCGTACAGCCCGAGGCGATGCAGCGTCAGGGTTTCGTCCAGCCCTTCCGCCAGACTGCCGGCCGCGGATTGGTTCCGGTCCTCCAGCTCGCGGTGGAGCGTCTCGAGCGCACCCAGCGCCTCGGTGTACGTCGGGCGGTTGTAGGCGCGCTGGAGGCGCTGGCGCCATGAGGCCTGCTCACTCTTGGCCAGGTAACGCACCACGTTCTCGCGCTTGTGCCACTGGCACCGGTGGACCAGGGCGCGGTCGTGGAAGGCCTTCCGGACGGCCGCACGCAGCCCCTTGCCGCCGTCGAGGATCACCAGCACGCCCTGCGCGACGTCGAGGCCCCGCTCGACCAACGACCGCAGGAACGGCGTGAGCACCTGCGCGTTTTCCGTGTCCGTCTCCACGAAGCCGAGGAAGCGTTTCTCCCCAGAAAGCGTGATGCCCAGCGCGATGACCAGCGTGGCATCGGCGAACGTCTTGCCGTCCAGCACGATGGCCACGACGTCCTCACCGGCCAGGTCCCGTTCTTGGAACTCCCGGAGCTGCGCCGCGCTGGCCTGGATGAACCCCCGGGACACCGTCGCCCCCGACAGCCCGATGGCCCCCGGAATCGCTTCGGCGGCGGCTTCGTAGTTACGGCACGAGATCCCGTACAGCACGCGCTTCAGCAGCACGTCGTTGACCGCGCGATCGCCATGCAACGCCTCGTACGACCGCAGCGGCAGCTCGCTCCCCGCGACATGGCGAATCCGCGGCACGCGAATCGCCACGCGCTGGCCGGCCAGCCCGACCGTCCCGGGATTGCTGCCATGACGGCGCCCGCCGACCGACACGTCCTTGCGGGCGTAGCGTTCGCCCGCCAGCGCCGTCACCTCCTCGTCGAGCAACTCCTCCACGTGCATCAAGCCCAGCGGGACCAAGGACCGGATGAGCTCCACCTTGGCGTCGAGCTCCAGGTCGGGGTAGTCCTCGCGGCGGATGATCTCGACCCGACCCAGCGTGCGACCCTTCTTGCGCTTCCTGACCGAACGTAGGACACTGCTCATCTCGGCTCCTGTCTCTCGTGGGGTGATGTCCGTCTCTCAACGTCATCAAACCACAGGGTGTGGGAGCCGTTTCAATTTCCAACTAAGTTTCGCTCACCCTCTCCGCGGGCGGCCCACCACTTAACGTGCGACATGAATACAGCCTACCGCTGAAGGTAGCGGAGGGCTGCCCTCGCCCCATCGATGGCAGCGCTCATGATGCCGCCGGCGTAGCCGGCGCCCTCGCCGATGGGGTACAGATTGTCAAAGCCGTCGGCCACCAAGGTGTCGCGGTCACGTGGCAGGCGGACCGGGCCTGAACTGCGCGACTCCAGTCCGACCAGCAGGCCCTCTGCGGAACTGAAACCGGAAATCTGGCGCTCGTACTTCAAGAGCGAGCGGGCGATCGCGTCTCGCGCCACGCTCGGCAACAACTCGTCGATCCGCCCAGGGCAAGTGCCGAACGTGTAGGTTGAGTGCCGGGGGCTCGCCGTGTGCCGACGCGCAAGGAAATCGTCGGCGCGTTGTGCGGGCGCTGTGTAGTCGCCGCCGCCGGCTTCGAAGAAGCGCCGCTCAAGGGTCTCCTGGAACTCCACACCTGCGAACGGACCCAAACCGTACTCCTCTGGGCCGAAGGTGGTGACCAGCGCGGCACTGGCCCACGGCGACGAGTGTCTTGAGTTGCTCATACCGTTGGTGCACAACAACCCGGGCGCGTTCGTGCTGGCGACAATCGTGCCGCCGGGGCACATGCAGAACGAGTAGCTGGACGGTATGCCTTTGCTCGCCTTGCACACCAGGTTGTAGTACGCAGGACCAAGCATCGCGGCTTCGGCTTCCTCGCCGTAGCGGCCTCGATCAATGAGCTCCTGGGGGTGTTCGATCCGCACGCCCAGTTGGAACGGTTTGGCGGCAACCTGCACGCCCTGACCGTGGAGCGTCCGTACGCTGTCTCGCGCGCTGTGGCCAAGCGCCAAGAGCAACGCGTCACAGGGTATCTCGCCGGCGGACGTGCGGATCGCCCGCACCCGTCGCGGTGTTACCGATTCCAGGACAAGACCGTCGAGCCGTGTGTTCCAGTGGAACCGCACGCCGAGTGATTCCATGCGACCTCGCATAACAGGAAGGATCCGATGGAGTCGGTCGGTGCCGATGTGAGCCCGCGAATCGTACAGAATGTCGGACATTGCGCCGCAGGCGACCAACTCCTCCAGGCACGGTACTTCCAGGGGATCGTCCACGCGTGTGTACAGCTTTCCGTCGGAGTATGTCCCGGCGCCTCCCTCGCCGAACAAGAGGTTGGACTCGACGTTCGGTACGCGGCTCTGGTGGAAGCGCACGACGTCCTTAGCCCGGTTTCCTAACTCAGCGCCGCGATCGATCAGGTCGACAGCGACGCCGTTGGTGGCCAGCACCAGTGCCGCATACATACCGGCAGGGCCGGCCCCGACGACTACGACGTGCCCTCTGCGACGTTCTCTTCCTTGCTCTACGACTCGGAAGCTACCAGCCCGTGGAGCTTCGACGACCTTTCCCGATCGCACCGCGGCGTCGAAAAGAGCACCGAGGTCCGTCGTGTCGACGATCAGATCGGCATGCACGATGAAGCGCAGGCGTCGCGTCTTTCCGTGCCGACGAGCGTCAACGGACCTATGGGCGATGCGTAATCCGCGAACTCGTTCAGGGTCGATGCCGGCGGCCGAGGCGGCGCGATCACGCAACACGCTCTCAGGTTCGTCAAGGCGCATCTCGAGATTGAGCACGCGCCACGTAAACGCGGGCGCCGGTCGAGTGTCCATGGAGGGTTTTGTCTTACCCGAGCTTGGCCCGAGCGTCGTTTAACATCTTGACGAACGCGGCGCGGGCTTCCTCCGGTGTGCGGACAGGCGTAGGAAACGCCAGGCGGACAGGTCGCGGTCCTTCCGCGGTCACAGCCGACATCTCGAAGCCGTAGCGGTCAACGCCCGTCATACTGGCGGCGTCGATGTCGGTCGCCTTCGAAAACGCCTTGCAGTACAGCACCATCGCATCGGCGTGGTCGTCGTTCATGTGCGCGATGACGCCGGGGACGGCCTCGGCCAGCGGGTCCGACTCGGCAGCATGCCAGTCCGCCGCGTCCACCCAGGACATCCGCCCGTAGCCTCCGATGTAGCGGATCGACTCCACGTCCATCTTCCAGAACGCAAAGTCGCCGAAGTTCACGTAGTACGCGGCGTTTGGGTGCGTTTCGAGAAACGCGGCCCTCGCGCGGCCCGCGTCGCCCTCGACCTGCGCGCAGGGGCCAAGCAGGGTCACGCGCCCGTTCGCAAGCGGGTCGTCGGAGCTGCTCTCGGCCACCAAAAGCGACGCCCGCGAGTCCCGCTGCAGGTTTCTCGTGTGCTCGGCCATCGTGCTGACGAGAAACACCGGGTTGCCAACATCGAAGGCAACGGTTACCAAGGAGCCGTAGGGGTAGCCCTCTGGCTCGGCCGCCAGAGTGCAGAGGGTTCCGGTCTTGATCTGAGCAACCAGGGTTCGAGCCCGTTCGGCATGGTTCGGTGTCGGGATGTTAACGTCATACAAGGGTTCTGGCGCGTCGCCCGATGGCCGGGCGTGGGCATCGTCGGTCATTTGTACGGAAGCGTATCAGACATGTCGGATTCAGCATCCGTCCGCTTTTCGTCGCTGATTGTCGACGACGCGGGTCTCGCGGCTACGTGCGAACGCTTGTCGGCAGCCGGCGTGATCGGCCTCGATACCGAATTCGTGC
This sequence comes from Vicinamibacterales bacterium, assembly GCA_965216615.1. Lineage (GTDB taxonomy): Bacteria > Acidobacteriota > Vicinamibacteria > Vicinamibacterales > UBA8438 > CAUZIB01. The sequence continues at coordinate 48,401 of CBDCGH010000019.1, forward strand.
GCGAGCGCACCTACTATTCGCAGCCGGGGCTGATCCAGTTGTCGGACGGCGAGACTGTGGCGATGGTCGACCCTCTCGGGATCTCCGATTTCGGGCCGCTCATCTGTCTACTGACAGACCCCGTGGTCACTACGGTGATGCACGCCTGCGACGAGGATCTGGACGTACTAGAACCACTGATTCGTGTCACGCCAATCAACATCTTCGATACCCAACTGGCCGGCGCATTCGCGGGCTACGGTTTCTCATCCAGCTATGCCGGCCTGGTGGATGTGTTGCTGGAGGTGGTCCTGGACAAGGGCCTCACACGTTCCGACTGGCTCCAGCGCCCACTCTCGGCGTCGCAGCTTCACTACGCCGCGATGGACGTCGTATACCTCCCGCGCGTGCACGAGCGGCTCTCGCGAGAACTGGCGACGCTCGGCCGAACGGCCTGGCTCGAAGAAGAAAGTGAACACCGGCGCCGGGCGTCGACTGTCGGGAGACAGCCGGACGCAGCCTACTTGAAGGTGCGAAGGCGTGGAGCTCTGCCCCCCGAGCAGCATGGGGTTCTGCGAGCGCTGTGCCAGTGGCGCGAGGTCGAGGCCATGTCACGCGACATCCCCCGCCGGCACGTGTTGACTGACGAGGTGCTGCTGACACTCGCGTCTGAACCCGCACTCGACGCGGCGTCGTTGGAGAACGTCGAGGGGCTATCCCCACGCGCTCGAACGCGATACGGGCCGGTGATTCTGACGTGCATCGATGCGGCACGAACACGAGGGCCCGCTGATGCCGATCTTCCGGTTAACCTTCGACCCTACGCACGACTCATTACGCGTTTGAAAGAGGTCGTCCGGATCGAGGCCGCCACGCGCAGCATGCCTCCGGAGCTGCTCGCCAGTCGGCGTGCGATCAACGCGCTCTTGGTCAGTGTGCTAGAGAACGGCCGCGATATTCCGAACGAGTTTCAGGGTTGGCGATTCGCCGTCGTCAGCAAAGCCCTGCTCGACTGTATTCAGGAATCGACCAGTTAACTGTGCTTCACGCCCAGGAAGATGGTGTGCCAGCGACCACCTCTCTTGAGGCGAGCTCGCACGCGCTCTACCTGTGGGACGAAACCGTGGAAGCGCAGGCGTTGTTCGAACTTACGATCCTCCCAGGCAGACCACACGGCCAGCGTGCCCCCGACCCTCAGCGCCGCGTATGCAGCAGCGACCCCCGCGTTGTCGTAGAGACCGTGATTTGCAGACTCGGTAAACGCGGCTGGACCGTTGTCGACATCCAGTAGTATCGCGTCGAATCGGCCTGGGTTCCTGCGGAGCGTGTCGCCGACGTCTTCCCTTACCTTTATCCGCACGCGTGGATCGTTCAGCGGGTATCCCGCAAGCGCCCCGAGCGGCCCTCGGTTCCACTCGACCACAGAGGCGAGAAGCTCCGCGACCGTCACAATCGCGCCCGGCGGAAGCAGATCCAGTGTGGCACGGAGCGTGAACCCCATGCCGAGCCCGCCCACGAGTACGCGGGGCCGCTCTGATGACTGCACGCGCCCGCACGCGACTGTGGCCAGTGCCTCCTCCGAGCCATGCGTGCGGCTCGACATCAGGGTGTCGCCGTTCACCAGGATGACGAACTCGTCGTCTCGCACGGTCAGACGCACGTCGCTGCCGTCCGGCGTCACCGCCTGCCCAAGTAGCTCCCACGCCTTACGTCGCCGTGATCTCACCAGGACGCTCCGGTCGTCACGGACGGCATTGTGACCCGACGTCCGGCTGAGGAACCCGGCGCGCGCGAGGCGCCTCAGGGAATCGGCCCCGACACAAGTGTGCGAACACGATACAGGCCGGTTCGTGCGGTCATGTAGAGCGTGCGACCGTCATCACCCCACGCAACATTGGCGGGGACTTCGGCCGGTCGGATCGTGCCAAGGTGACGGCCGTCAGGTGCGAACACCCAGACTCCGCCTGGCCCCGTGGCCCACACGTTGCCCAGGTCATCGAGCTTCAATCCGTCGGCGGCTCCAGACTCGTCCGACTGGCTGGCATCGAAGAACAGCGTCCCCTCGTCCAGCGTGCCGTCCTCCCCGACCTCGTACACCATCCAGGTGTTCTCCACGCTATCGGCGACGTAGAGCCGCGACTCGTCTGGCGAGAACCCGATCCCGTTGGGGCCGGTCTGGTCGCCGAAGTGTGTCAGCGTTCCATCCGTCCCGAGCCGATAGATACCATTACCCTCGATCTCGCGGTCGTCCTGACTCGGCAGTCCATACGGCGGGTCCGTGAAGTACAGCGACCCATCCGACTTGTAGGCTATGTCGTTCGGGCTGTTCAGGCGACGTCCATCGTAGCTGTCGACAACAACCGAGCGGGTGCCATCGGATGCGATCCGAGAGACGCGGCGTCCGAAGTGCTCGGCGATCACGATGTCGCCATTCGGCCCGACCGTGATACCGTTTGACCCGACGAAACTTCCCTCCTCGTACTCTCACCATCGAAGACGGGATTCAGGAAGTCCGACACCGTCCCGTCCGGTGCCCACTTGACGATCCTGTTTCCCGGGATGTCACTAAACAGCAGAAACGGACCACCCAATGTCACCCAGACGGGCCCCTCGGCGAACGCGAACCCGTTGGCGAGGTGCTCGATCACCGCGTCGGCGCTGATCAGGTCATCCAGGCCTGGATCCACACGCTCGATGCTGCCGGCGTTGGGCATCGGTTCCGGTGTGGTTGACTCTGTCGATGCCGGCGGACTCTCCGGGGCCGCACCAGGACCACACGCGATCGACAGCACGGCAACGGTCTGCAAGATCCATGTGCGCTTCACGGCATCCTCCTCAAGCTGATGGCCCCAGACGGAACAGCCTACACTACAGTACCGACCGCGACGAGGGTTTCCGGTTGCATCGGACGGGCCGCGAAACGCGTCCTAACTATTAGGATCAGAACAACCGGAAAGCCAATGACACAGTCAGATGTGCAACGGCGTCTTGAGCGCGACCTGCGCGTTGCGGAACTCGTCCACCGCAGCATGATTCCAGAGAATCAGCGGCGTGGGAGGATCGAAGTCGCCTGCGACTTCCGACCCTCGATCGGCATCGGCGGCGACTATGCCTCCGTCTATTTTCAGGACGAGCACCACATCGTCGTGGGGATCTGCGATGTGTCCGGTCACGGCGTGGCTTCGGCCCTCCTGGCAAATCGCGTGAATAGCTTTGTGCTGACTCAGGCACCACACGTGCACCACCCGTGTCAACTCGTCGAGGCGCTCAACGATTTCGTATTTCACACGTTCCACGACACGGGTCTGTACCTGACGTTCTTTTCCCTCTTCATCGACATCAAGGAAGAAACCGTCGTTGGCGCCGGATGCGGACACCCTCCTGTACTGCACTTCTCGAGGCACGCCGGGATCATTCGACGACTCGACTCAGACAACTTGCCCATCGGCATGTTCGAAGAGCTCTCGCGAACCTACTCAATGCTAAAGCAGCCCTTTCTGCCCGGTGACCGCTTGGTGCTCTACACGGATGGCATCACCGAGTCCGTAGCTCCCGGCGGATCCGATTTAGGCGTGGAAGGCTTGGCGCAGTACGTCGCGGAGTCAGCGCATGAGTCGGTCGAACAATCTGCCGAGACGATTCGTAACCGAGTAAAGCGCTTCAGAGGAGGTGCTCCAGCGAAGGACGACGAGCTTCTACTCGCCATCACTTACCTGGACGCGGAGGAGTAGCGATGTAGTCCAGCGCCGCGCGTGACGTCGGAGCCGACGCCACGCAGGCACTAATGTCGTCGCGCTCAGCGCGATGCCGCCGAGGCTCAGACCAATGACGACGACATCCCACACAGGCCGGCGGTAGTACAAGAACGGGAAGTCGAGGCTGTGCAGCCCGTGGTAGAGCCACCGATTCAGCCGCGTTAGCCGTTCTTCCTTGCGCGCAATGGTGCCGCCAGACGGATCGAAATACAGCCAGGTCTCCTGCGAATCGTCGTACCGAACGCGCAGGACCGGCAGCGGCATCGCGCCGTCCCGATCGTAGTAGTTTCCGGATGTCGTGCCCGTGCGAACATGTGCCCCTTGAACTGCACGAGCTCGAGCTCGCGCGGCGAAAACGTGACCGCGATCGCGGCCTCCGCGTCCCGCAGGCCCTCCACGGTCACTCCACTGGTCTGTATCGGCGAGCTTCTGGTCGTATGCGAGCGTCGAGGTGTGCTGCGGGGCAAACTCGCGGGCGATCGACAGAACGTCACCAACGCCCAACGAGGACAGCACCTCCCCACTGTCCGCGTACACCGTCGTCAGCCGGCCGCGACGCGAAAAACCGATAGACCGGACGCCCGCTCAGCATCCCGACCCGCATCTGGTCCGGGGCGGCACCCACGCGTGTCGCAGCCTCGGCAGGCGTCAGCGCGACGGTCGAGAGATCGAGGACGGGAGCGCTAGCAAGGCGTTCATCAGACGACAGGCTTGGCATCCCCACGTACATGAGGACGATGCCAGAGACGAACCAGGCGATGAACAGGACACCGCCGGCTATGCCAAGCCAACGGTGGGTATACGCGATCACCCGACGCCAGCCGATCATCGTGCCGCCGACATTCACTCAGTCAATCATGCAGTCAATCATGGAAACGTGTCCCGGGGGAGAGACTCGTCAGAACGACACACGTAGGCGGCCCCCTACGACCCGACACATCGCGTATTGCAATGGCGTCGCCTCGCTCTCCTTCGCAATCGCGTAGACGTTGTCGGTCAGGTTCGTGACATCGAACTCGAGATCGACCTTGTGCCTGCCCTCGGTCCACAGATTCAGCCGAGCGTTGAGATCAACGGTCCAGTGGTCCGGGAGGTACAGAAAGACCGCCGGGCCACCATCGTGATGCTGCTCGCTGGGAGTGCCGCTACCGTATCGAGCAATCGCCCCCGCCTGGAAGCTACGCCACGGCTGACGATAGACGATGTTCGACGAGAAGGTGTGCCGCTGATCGAACGCGGGTGGAATCACCTCGCCGGCCCCATGTGCCTCCGCCGCGAACCCTCCCGACACGGGGCCAACGAACTCCACCTTGGCGAGTGCATATTGCGCACGCGCACTGATGCCGCTCGCGGCGAGCGGCCGAAAGTCGAGCCCCAGCTCCAAACCATACGCCTGGGCGTCTTGAAAGTTGGTCGGGACGAAAAGACGAGTGTTCGAGATCTCCGAGGTCTCGAACGCATGGTCACCGTCATGCCGATAGCCGCCAACGTCGACGACCACGTCATCGTGTACTTGCTGGCTCAGCCCGACTTCGAAATGGTGCTGCCGATAGGGTTTCACGTTCCCGACGCGGTCGTGTGCGTCCTCTGCCGCGTTACCGAGAAAGTTGGCGAGCAGGAGGTACTCGATCGGGGGGGCGTGAACAACCGATTGTACGCGGCGCGCAAGACGGAACCGGTCCGCGGGAACTGGTAGGCCAGTGCGACGCGAGGACTGAGCTCGGTATAGGACTCGACCATATTCAGATGGTCGAGGCGAACGCCGAGATCGACCGTCAGATTCTCTATGGGGTTGAATCGATCTTGCACATACGCGGCCACGAGCTCGTTGTTCTGGCGGCCAGAGAACGCGAACGCAGACAGCGCGCCGCCGTGCGCACCGTCTTCCTCCTCATGGTGCTGATCTTCGAGCGCACCGAGGCCCTCGTCGTGATGCTCTTCGCCTTCATCACCGTGTTCCTCGGCCTCCGAGAGACGCGAATCGAACGCAAACGCTTCGCGCAGTCGGTAGCCGCTGACATCCACACCAGCCTTGAGGCGGTGTCCGCCGACTGACTGAAACCAATCGAGCTTTCCGCCGAGGGTTCGAGTCTGGCGGGAGCCGTCCGCGAACGTCGTGTGCGGCTCCGGCGTCGGCATGAGATCGTCCGAGACGTTGCGGGCGTAGAGCGACCCCGTCAAGAGCGTGCGTGACGATACGATGTGGCTCCAGCTGAGGATGCCGGTCAACGATTGAAGCTCGCGCCGGGCATCCCGGCCCTCCTCGTCCTCGGCCAACGTGTTTGGGAGATCGAAGCGGCTGTCGCCTCCGGAGACGAACAGCTTCACGAGGTTCGTGTCGCCTTGGTAATCGATTTGCGCCACCGCCCGCGTGCTCCGTCCCGAGGCGTGGCGCTCTTCAGGCTCGGGCGGGTTTAGGAATCGGTCAGAATTGGACGCCCCACCGTAGACGTAGTATCCCCAGCGACCGGCGCTGCCACCGTAGTCGAACGCGCCGTCACGACTCTCGACCGTACCTAATCCGAGTGTGGCGCTCCCCCCTCCGTCGAGCGCGCGGCCCGACCGGGTGGTCACGTCCAGAATGCCTCCGTACCGATTGCCGAACTCTGCCGGAAAACCGCCCGACATGATGCTGACTGTCTCAAAGATTTGCGGACTGAAGCCAGGCGTGAAGTGACGGTGCGAGTTGTCAAGAAACGATACGCCGTTGATGAACTGGTGAAGCGACAACTCGTTACCGCGAACATGGACGAAGTTGTCGTGGCCGATTACGGCGCCAGGCAGCTGATACTCGGCCAGCGTCGGCACATCCACCGCCATCGGTGCGTTCAGCGCGTCCAACGCCCGCCGTGTGAGCACTCGCGAGCTGCCCGTCGACTGTGCGTCGACAGTTCGTGGCCTTGCCGAGACCTCGACCTGTTCGACGACCGCAGTCTGAGGCTGCAGCTCGATGGTGAGACGTATCGGTTGTCTGGGCCGCAGGACTAGCGCCTGCTCGACTGTGTGGTACCCGTCGAGCGATACCGCGAGGCGATACTCTCCAGCCGCGACGGCTGGAAGGCTGAAGGCACCGTCCCGGTCGGCGATGGCCTCGTAGAGCGCGCCGGTCTGGTGGTATAGCGCCACGCGCGCCGTACCGAGTGCGGCGCCGTCGGCGGCTAGGACATGCCCTTCGACGGCAGCCTCCTGCGCCACCGCCGAGGTCACCATCAAGAGAACAGTAGCTGCCAGATAGATCGTCCGCCTTGCCATTGGAGATGTCCTTCCGGGCGCGACTCCCTCGATAGCGTCACCGAGGGATCGGGCAGCGCCTCGACGCTGCACGCCATTACCAGAATTAGAGTGATGGAACGAACGAGCGGAGGTCAGGCGCGAGGCGGCGGAGATTCGACGGAAAACACCGCGTCGGCAGCTCCGACCGTCGAAGGAGGTACGGCGCCGAGGGCGGACAGGGGTTCAACCGTTGGCGGACTCGCTTCACTGACACCGATGAGTCCTGCGAGGGAGAGGACCAGTTGGTCCAGCCGATCGCAACCGGAGTCGTCGCGGTTGCCGGAGTCGCGCTCCCCGCCAGCGGGAGTGGCGAGGTTGTGATGCGGACAGGCTTCGTCGACACCTGGCGTTTCGGACGCAGCGCCGTGGTCAGCGCCATGCGCCGTGTCATGGGTCGCCGTCGCCAAGGTCATCTCCACGCAGCAGCACAGAGCGGCGGGCAGCGCAAACACGGCCAGGCACTGGAAGACCAGGGTGGCCGAGGCGATTCCTGGCCCGAATTGCCGCACACACCTAGTGAGGAGCATCTACCCACTCATCCTATCATCACGGAAGGGAACATGGGCCGCCTCCGCCGTGCGCCGGCCTCACCGGCAAGGTTAGGCATAATGGGCACGACTTGGAACTCCGCCTCGGCGAGTCAACCCGGCGGCGTTTGAGTCGCATTGCGCCGCATGAAGAGTCTGAGTGCAACCTCGACGGCTGCGCAGCCGCCTATTTCGTTGGCCGGCATGCGGATCGGTCTCGTCGTCTACGGCGACATCGAACGCCGCACCGGTGGCAACATCTACGATCGCGAGCTGTTGCGCAGCCTCTCGACTTTCGGCGCCACCTGGACGCTGTTGGATTTGCGCGACCCACGCGCCTCGTCCGGTACGGGCGCAAGCGTCGCCGAGATTCTGGCTCGCATCGACGCCGAGGAGCTCGACGTTCTCCTGGAGGATGAACTGTGCCATCCTGCGCTCAACACGATCAACGCTGCGCTGGGGTCACGCCGTCGTCCCCTACGCATCGCGATCGTCCACAACCTCGGCTACCGCGCCGGCGGCGGCGACGTGGGTGAACAGTGTAGAAAAAGCGAACAGGAGTTCCTTCGGGGGGTGCACGGCTGCGTCGCGAACAGTCAATTCACGTTGCGAGAGATCGAAGCGCTGGTCGGCAGCATGCCGCCCAGCGTCGTGGCCTATCCATCGGTCGGGCCCGATCTCCAGCTCGCCGACGGTCAAGGGCCACGGATGGGGTCGAACGGCAGGCCAACGCGTCTGCTGTCGGTCGCGAATCTCTCTGCGGTAAAGGGCGTGCACCATTTACTCACGGCGCTGGCCACCCTTGATGATTATCCGTGGACGCTGGAGCTCGTAGGCAGCACGAAACACGATGAACAGTACACGCACTCGATCGAGAATCAGATCCAAACGCTCGGACTCGCGGACAGGGTTGCGATCAAAGGCGAGCTGCGCGGGGCTGCGTTACGCGCCGCCTACTCGCGTGCAGATCTCATGGTGCTCGCATCACCCCGAGAGGGGTTTGGCATCGTCTGCTTGGAGGCGATGCGCTACGGTCTTCCTGTGATTGCCTCCAGCGAGGGCGCCGCGCCAGAGCTCATCGAACATGAGGAGCAGGGACTTCTCGTCGATCCCACGGACCACCGGGCTTTCGCAGCTACCCTGCAACGAGTGTTCGCCGACCCACATCTGTTGTCCACCATCGGGCAGGCAGCCCACGCACGCGCACTAGAACATCCTAGTTGGGACTCGACCGGGGCCCGAGTCGCAACTTTTTTGTCGGCGCATCATTCCGCGCAGAGCTCGTAGATCTCACCGGGGCCTCAGAACCCCAAGTACCGCGGGACACGCTTCACGTAATTCGCGTACGGCGCGCCCAACCGGGAGGAGAGATGGCTTTCCTCCAGCAAAACGCGACTGTGCATATTCCACACATAGGGAATCAGACCGATGAACAGCACGACGCACGGGAACAAGAAACAAAGGCCGAGATAGAACGCGTACATGCCGAGAAGACCCGGGTTGCGTGACCACCGGAACAAGCCGTAGTACTGGGGCTCGGCTCGGACCTTGTGCGGGCGCAACTGCAGCACCGATACGAACGTCAGGATCCGCCCGCCCAGCAGCAATCCGGCTCCCACCCAAAACGCCAAGGTCGTATCGAGCCCGTGCAACGGGATGAGATAGTCGATCAGGGGCCGCCAGAATGCGGCAACCACTGGTATCAGGAACAGCGCGACCCCGAGGGCGGTGGGCAGAAAATAGACGACCAGCTTCCTCCCCGGCGATTGAACGCGCGCCTGCGCCAAGGGCGTGTGGTTGTCGGTTTCGTCGCCGGTTTCGAGCATCAGCTGATACACGGATGCTTCGCTCGGCACCGGGAGACGCAGCAGCTCGACCAGCAGCCAGCCGTACCCGATCAGAACCAAGACTGCTCTGGCGTCGATCATGCTCGGAGGGACGTCGGAGTGCCAGGCAACGAGGCGGCCAGATCAACGTGGCCCACTTCGACGTGCGAGCGGTCTGCGTCGACATGCCCGAGCCGCCTCGCACACCAGCGTTCGATGGCAGCAGCATCGGCCGGCGCCATCTCCGTTGCGGCCTCCGCCCAGCCCTCGATCAGCCGTCGTTGAAGCTCGCGTTCAGCTGAGCCCAGTACCCAATCACTGCGCTCGCTTCGAACCTGGTATCCGACGTCCGCGAAACACCGTTCGGCGCACGCCGCGGCGTCTGGTCCCGCGGCGGGTCCGCCCAATCCCTTATCCCCCTTCTGATGCCGGTTCAGGAGATCGCGGATCATGTCGTCTTCCGGTTCCGCCGGTGAGCAGGACGAACGCCCGTCATAATTCAAGGCGAACAGCGCCGCGGCGCCGGCGTCTCGACTCCGCGCAGCGAGCGCGCGTAGCCATTCCTCCGATACCAGGTCGAGCAACGCGGACGCCGTGACCAAATCCCGGCCGGCAAAGACGTCGGCCGTGTCGAGGGATCCAAGATCCATTTGGCGCGTCTCGACGCGGCAGTCCAATCGTGGGCCGCGGACGACACAGCCATTCACTTCGGTCCGGACCTCATAGTCCTGTGATACGCCCCAGCTCGTCGTCCGTGCAGGCACCCGCGCGAGTAACGTCGGATCGCGGTCGACGACCAGCCAAGACTGACGAGCGGGAAGCCGGCCCGAAAGATAGCGAAAATTCGAACCCGTGCCGGTACCGAGATCGAGCACCTGCACGGGGTCACGCTGGGCAGCTCCGATCGCTTCGGCAACGGCGTTGGTCAGGTCTTCCGACCGAGCCCGCGTGTCGGCGGGTTCGCGCAGCCGCAGCCAGCGGGCGAGGAAATCATCCATCTCGCATCATCCCGCGCGCAGTGCGTAGACGTCGCCTGAGTAGCCCTCCGCCGGCTGCGCGGAGAGGATCTCCTTCATGCCGTTCCCGTCGAGCCAGCTCGGGCAGGACCATCGCGTCGTCTCGGCCTCTGACCAGCGAAAGCGATAGGCGCCCAGTGCCGCCAGGCGATCGATACAGGCGTGCGCCCGATCCAGAGACACCGGGAGGAACTCGAACGACAGCGCCGGGAGCGCGTGGCTGAGGCCACGTAACACCTGCAGCTCAGATCCCTCGACGTCGATCTTGCAGAACGTCGGCTCGCCGTAACGCGCGATCAAGTCATCGAGCGTAGTGACGTCGACCTCGACCCGCGTGTCCCAGTTGATCGACGCAAAGCGGCGATCGCCAACCTTGACTTCTTCGACCCAGTCCGCGGAGGTGCTCGATAGCGTAGGTGTTGCGCTACTGGCGTACAAGGTGGTGCGGCCTGTGGAGGTGCCGACGGCGGACGCGACGATCTCGACACCCGCGTCACGGCCGTAGAGGCGTCTTAGCACTGTGAGGCAATTCGGTTGCGGCTCGACCGCAATGACCCGCGCGCCTAGCCGGCGCCAGGCCCGCACCCGGTTTCCAACATGGGCGCCGAGATCGAAACAGAGATCGCCCTGCGCGATGAACTGCTGGTAGAAACGCGAAATCCGCCCGCGTCTCCAGATCGGTCCGTAATACGTCAGCAACGAGCGGGCCACCCCGTATGTGCTCAACAGCCCCATGACTGCGTCCCGGATATCGTGCTTGTCTCATGCCCTCCGGTCGATTTACGCTCGTCACCGGTCGGTTGCGTCATTTCTCCATTCGTCATTGATCGTAGCGCGGGAGGGCGTCAGTGCACGTCGACGAGGTCAGAGAATACTACGAGCAGAACACCCGCCGGTTCCTGACCCGCGGTCAAGGGGGCGGCGAGGGTGCGATTCATCGGGCCGTGTGGGGAAAAGGCGTCACGGAGCGACGCGCCGCCTTTCACTTCGTCCACGAGTTGATACTGCGTGAGGCGAACGCGCTGCCCGGCCCGCTGCGTATCCTCGACCTCGGTTGTGGGGTCGGAGCCTGTCTGCTCTACCTCGCCGAGCGTCTGGACATGCAGGGTCTCGGCATCACCGTGAGTCCGTTGCAGGTGGAGCTTGCGCAAGAGCGTGTCGCGGCACACCCCGGCGTGTCCGTGGTTGAGTTTCGCGAGGGTAATTTCGAGAACTTGCCGCCCATGGATCCGGTCGATCTCGCCACGGCCGTCGAATCGTTCCTCCACTGTTCAGACCCGAACCGGTTCATGGGCGAGGTCGCCAAGGTCCTGAGACCCGGCGGCCGGCTCGTCGTGTGTGACGATTTCCTGGCCGCCAAAGCCCTTGAGGCAGGGCCAGCCGAGCGCGTGCTGCTCCAGGAGTTCAAGGACGGCTGGCACGCTGGGACCGTTGAGACGGTCGACGCCGTCGATCAGATCGCGCGGCAGCATGGACTCGAGCTCACCAGTGATACGGATCTCAGCCCGCACCTCGAACTCGGCAGGCTGCGCGACCGGGCGGTCGCACCGTTCGTGCGCCTCGGCAAGCGGGCGTGGGGGAAAAGCAAGTACTTCCAGGCCATGCTGGGCGGCAACGCGCTGCAACGCTGCCTGCGCAGCGGGCTGGTTCAGTATCGTTTCGTGGTCTGGACCGCGACGTAACCGCCGTGACGACCAAAAACCCAGTGCTCCTCAGGTTCGTACAGCGAGAAGTAGCCCCCGCCGAGTAACAGAACACTGCTGCCGGCCGCGACCAACGCGAGCTCCGCGGCCGTTCCCGACGGCGAAAGTCCGACCGTCACCAACCACAGGCAGACGGACAGCCGCGGCACGAGTCCCAGGAGAACCGCGGCGGCGCACGCGGCCCAGAGCGCGCCGAGCGGTTGATGAGTGGGAAGCAACCAGATTGCGGACATCGCGAAGAGCGGACGTAGCAACACCGGAGTCACCTTGCGGACACCGACCAGTGTCAGCGCGATGAAGCGACGGTAGCCCGGCGTGTCTGGCACCAGCCAGCCCGTGGCCACGAGCCAATCTCGGACGAACGCCACCAGGGGCGGCACCATGAACAGCGTCGACACCACACGAACCACGTTGGCGTGAAACAGCGGCACGAAGGCCGCGGCAATCAGGGCCATCTGATAGCCGGCGTAGGTGCGTGTATGGGCGCTCGGACGTAGTCGTTCTTCGTATCCGGGAGCACCCAACGCCCGCCGCAGGGCAAGCCCCCCGAAGAAGACGAAGGGGGCGACGCCCAACAGGAGATACCACGGAGGCAGCCGTCCGACCGAGACGGCCACCGCGGGGGCCACCAGCATACCGACGATGTCGACCCGCATGTCCAGCAGTTCGCCGAGGCGAGTTTCGTACCCTGTGCGACGGGCGAGAAAGCCGTCCAGCCAATCTCCTGCGCCAATCACGGCGTAGAGGCCGGCAAGGTGCCACAGCTGACTCGAACTGGGTGGCGAGAACAGATACCCCGAGAGGAGCGACAGGGCCGAGACCCGGACTAGGGTGACCGCCGTTCCGATACCGAGCCGCTGGGGCACGGCGCCCGCCGCATGGAGCTCGCTGTCCGTGGGGCGTCTCGCTATGAGCCCGACGAAATACGCGGCAACCGCGACCGCACCGAGGAACCAGAGCGGCACGCTACGCGCGCTGGCGATAGCGATCCAGGCCACGCAGATGCACAGATGGGTGACGCCCGCGAGCATCGCCTTCCTGCGAAGCAGCCCGACCGTCGTGTCTTGACTAGCGAAGCGACGCAGCAAGCGAGCACTCGAATTCTTTGTGCTAGCAGCCTGTCGGACTTAGGCCCGGGTTTTATAATAGGGCTTGTCGAGTTGAGGAGGGCGAAGTAGATGCCGAAGTTCGTACAGCGGCACCAGTCGCAGCTGTATTTGCTGCCGCCGGACCTGCGCGATTGGCTGCCGGAGGACGATCTGGCGCGTTGAGGCGGTGGAACGGGTGCCGCTGGAGCGGTTCCAGGTGAACGAACGGGGCACCGGATCGGCGCAGTATCACCCGCGGATGATGCTGGCGTTGCTGGTGTACTGCTACGCGAACGGGATCTTCGGCTCGCGTCGGATCGAGCGGGCGACGTATCGGGACATTGGCGTTCGGTACGTGGCGGCGAACTGTCACCCGGACCACGACACGATCTGCACGTTCCGGCGCAGCAACTTCGATGCGGTAGCGGAGGCGTTCCTGCAGGTACTGCTGCTGGCGAAGGAGCTGCAGCTGCTGCGTGTTGGGACGGTGAGCGTGGACGGGACGAAGGTGGACGCGAACGCGAATAAGCGCAACAGCCTCCCGACCGGGCGGGGGCGTTGCGCGAGCAGTTGCGCGAGATCGAGGGGTTGTTGGATCAGGCGGAGCACGCGTGTCGACACGGACGACGCGAGCGGACCCGCAGGGTCTGCCTCGCGGCGGGACAAGCTGCGGGTGAAGCTGGACCGTGCGTGCGCGAGTTGGAACGGCGTGCGCATCGGAGCGGGCGGAGTACGAGCGCAAGGTGGCGGCGCGGGAGCGGCGTACGGGATCGCGCAAGGGTCGGCACAAGCCGCCGACGGAAGCGCCGGAGGCGAAGGAGCAGATCAACCTGACGGACGCGGACAGTGCGCTGATGCGCAAGAGCCGGCGCCATGAGTACCGCCAGGCGTACAACGCGCAGGCGGCGGTGGATGCCGACGGCAGTCAGTTGGTGTTGGGGGCTCGGGTGAGCGTGTGCGCGAGCGACCGCAACGATGGCGGATGTGGATGCGATCCCGGCGGCGTTGGGCGCGGCGGATCGGGTACTGGCGGACAGCGGCTACGCGACGGGCAGCGAGGCCAACTGGCAGGTCGCGGTGTGGAGGTGTTGGTGGCGACGGGGGCGGAAGGCCAACGGCGCCAGCACGACTTCCGACCGGAGCCGCCGCACCAGCTGGCGAAGGAGCCGCAGGCGGACTGGGTCAAGTCGATGCAGCGCACTGCCGGAGCACCGGGCGCATTACCGTTTGCGCAAGCGGTGGAGCCGGTGTTCGGGATCGTGAAGCAGGCGATGGGCTTCCGGCAGTTTCTGCTGCGGGGTCTCGAGAAGGTGGAGGGCGAATGGGCCTTGGTAACGCTGGCGTATAACTGCCGACGCTTGCACAACCTCAGGCTGGCATGACGGGGCTATAAGGAGCGGAACTCGGCGTGTTCGCGACCCACCAGAGGCGTCAGAAAGGCCTCCAGGCGCCGTCAGCGACCGATGGCCAGGATACAGTCCCCGTTTCGGTCGAAGCGGCCCTCCCGGCACAGAGACACAGGGCGTCGTTCACACAGGTGCCAAGTCGCTTCCGCGCGCGTTTGCCACGCCCAAGTCCGACAGGCTGCTAGCCTAATAGAAGTCGCGGCTCGGATGCACACTCGGAGGGAGGTCACCCGTTCCTGAAATCCACTCGCTTTACCGCCGGCTCTTGACGTACACGCGGACCCTGCCGACAGGCGTGGGCATCGGAGCGGGGTTCTTCGCCCTGAATCTGTTGCTGTTCGTCCCGCTGTACCTGCTCTATGCCCACGAGAACGACTTCTGGCCGTTCTTCCCGTTGGGACATCCCCGAGGGCCGTACGACTGGGGATGGTCGGGACTCGGGCGCAGCACGTACGAGTACGTGATGCAGTTGTTCGTCCGACGCCACAATAAAGACATCTTTCGGGTGAGCACGGACTGGGTCTTCATCTTCTCCGCGTTGATGCTCACGAGCCAATTTGCCAAGAGGTGGCGAACGATTGCGGTGGCGGTCGCATCGCTCGCGTACGCCGTCCTGCTGGGTTTCCTGACGTACAGCGCGCTCTTTGAGGACCTCCTCGGCCGGCCGGGCGCAGTGCTCGACGATATCCTGCTCCTCGAGAGTGCGTGGATCTTCCTGCGCGACACGTGGGACTGGATGGACGTGCTCTTGGGCGCCGTCCTACTGGCCGCGACCGTAGGGTTCGGCATGCTCGTCGTGCGATATCTGAATCGCGCGTGGCACTGGGGCGCTGGCCTCAATGTGCGGCACGTGATGCTCTGGTCGATCGCCATCAGCGCGTACTGCGCGCTGTCTCTCTCGTGGTTCGGCATCATGCGAGACGATCCGCTCATTCAGCTCCAGGCCAAGGAGGTGCACCGCAACTGGCAACGGTCCCAGAACGTACTGGCCACGGTCGAGGCGCTGAACGGTTCTTCGGTGCAGGCCGCGGCTCGCTTGGCCAAGACGGTGCCCGCACGCCGGCCGGATATCTTTCTCTTTGAGGTCGAGTCGTATGGCGCGAACTTATGGGCGGACGACGACTATGCGGTAGCGCGCCAGGGACTGATGCGGCACGTGGAGCGCGAGCTGGACGACCTACAACTCCCGATGTTCACGCGGTTCGCGACCTCTCCCGCGTATGGCGGCGGGTCCTGGATGAGCACCGCGTCCGCACTCAGTGGGATGAAGATCGAGGCACACTCGACCTACCTGGCCTGGAAGCAGCTCGCCAGTCGGTATCCTCATTTGGTCACCTACCTGAAGCAGCTCGGCTACTACACGCTCGCCATTCAACCTGGCTCGCTGTTCAATGCGGGCCTCTACGATTACGACCAGGTGCTCGTTCGACCTGACTTCTCGTGGGACGGTCCCTTTTACGGGTTCGGTCATATCCCAGACCAGTGGTCACTCGAACATGCGCTGACCGACGACTGGGACCACCACCCGCGCCCTCGATTGTTTCATTTCTCGGGCGTGTCCACGCACTTCGCGTGGGAGCCCCCGCCCCGGATCACCGAAAACGTGACGGAGCTGGAAGAGCCGCAACCCTCGTTCCTAGAAACCCGGCCAGACTACGTGGAGCTCGCGCTAACGGTGCCTCAGGGTCTGAAACGAAACTTCTTCGTCACCGTCGCCTACGAGTGGGAGCTGCTGCTCGAGACGTTTCGGCATCGTCTGGAACCAGAATTCATCGCCGTGATCTTCGGCGATCACCAGCCGCCGTTCATCACCGACGGCCAGGGTGACCACGATGTCGCGTTACATGTCGTGACGGACATCCTCGCCCTGACGGGACCTCTCACCGCGGCGGGTTTCGCCGCTGGTGGTGACACGCCGTGGGTGTCCGCCGCGGAGACGTTCCGTATCGAAGCGCTCTACTCGTTCGTAGTGAGTCTCCTGTCGACGGAGGATGGCGCCGCCTTGGACTACAGCCCGACAGGTATGGCCATACCAACTGTGCCGACCTGGTAGCGTACTAGTCCGAAGGGGCGGGTTCGGCGAGCATGTCGCCGAGCCAGTGTCCGGCGCGGTCGATCTTTGAACGAATGTATCGCGCGTTGTGGCGATTGAGGGTGCCAAGAACAGGCCGCCGATCGATCACTCGAAGGCCGCCGTCGCGCACGCTCTGAACCTTGTCAGGGCTATTCGTGAGCAACTGTACGCGTGTCACGCCCAGGTGGCGAAGCATCTCCACAGCCGCCTTGTGACGACGGTCTGACCCGCCCGAACCGAACGTGCAGTCCGCGGGCCGGCCGTCCAGTCCAGCATGTTGCATCGAGTAGGCGCGCAGTCGGTTCCCCAACCCGATCCCCCATCCCTCCTGTCCGAGATAAAGCAGCACACCGCCGCCGCTGGTCGCGAACACGCGCAGGCTCTGGCGCAGTTGGTCACCACAGTCACAGCGAAGACCGCCGAACAGATCGCCGACCGGACACGCCGAGTGAATACGAACGGGCACGGGATCGGGCCACTGCTCCCGGCTCCCGATCAACACCGCCACGTGTTGGAGCATGCCATTCGCCTCGCGAAAGGACATGAAACGGGCGTACTCGGCGCCCACCAGGGGAACAGGACCGGCGCTGACCTCCGTGAGCTTGGGATGCTCGGCACGTACCATGGCCTCGACCTGCTGAGTTGTGACTCTCAGGATCGCGCCGCTCTCCAGTTGCGGGCGCAATGGGCTTCGCTCCTGGTCATCAATCCTGACGCCAACGACCGCCGGCAAAAGACATCCCCAGCGCGCCAACGTCAGACCAGCAGTCTCGGGCGCTGAGGCCATTTGCGCGCCCTGCGCGAAGACGGATCCACTTCCGGTGCCACCCGCAAGTTTCCAAAGCTCCGCAGGCCCCACGTCGCCGCCAACGGGCAGGCTCATCGCGTGCTGCCGATGGCCGTGACCTCCACTCGACCCACGGATCGTAGTACTGAGCCGGGGTCTCGCGACGGTGAGGCGCACGACGCCAGGGGCGATCGCGCGCAGCTTGTCGAGTGTGGATGGTGTGAGTCCCTCGGCGGATGCGACCACGGCCGCCGCAGGAGCGGCGCCCGGTGGCTCCGATACAAGTAGCGGTCTCCCGCGGTGAAGGTCGAATGAAGCGCGCTCGGCCTCGTGCATGCTATCGTCAGAAAGGTACAACTCAGGCAGTCTACTGCGATCAGACGGCGGTCGTGCAGCGTGATCGCGTGACTTGTCAAAGTATTTTGCTCTTCCGGCTGGAGCTGAACACGCTTGCCAAACGTGCCGCCTTTCGAGATTCGTAAGGCCTTTCGTTTGACGTAAGCGAGATTCACGAACTACTCCCGGCAGCAGAGGTTTTTCGCCACTTCGCCACAGCAACCGTATGGAACACACCTTGCTTTAGAGTGACTTTCAGCGCCTGCCATGACACGGTCCGCCGCCGCTGCGCGGTGGGCCGACCAACAGACTCGGCGCAAACGCGTCGGGAATGTGCATAATTCAGGAGGACTTTATGGGAGATTCAACGATTCTTAGCCGTCGCGACTTCACGCTGAAATCCGCACTCGCGGTTCTCGCGGGAACGACGATTACTATCAGCGGGTGCGACAGCGACAGCCCAACGGCGCCAACCCCAAACCCAGGCCCAGGAGGTGGCAGCGGGACCGGAACCGTCTCGGCAAACCATGGGCACACCGCAGAGATAACGGCCGCTGAGCTCACTGCCGGGAATGCTCTCTCGCTCGACATTACAGGCACAGCGGACCATCCGCACACGGTCGAGCTCACCATGGACGATGTGATGAACATTGGCCATGATCCGATTCAGTGGACGGTTTCGTTGAGCTGATCGTTCTTCGTTGTCTGTTCTTTTCTCATTGAAAAAGACAACGGGTGTGTAGCCTGTGGGAAACCGCGTCCTTGGCGGTTTTCCATAGGCTCCACGCCCTCTTCGTTCGCGCGTCGTTCAAATGCCGCTGGACTGATCTGGCCAAGCGTCGAGTGCCGGCGTCGTTGGTTATAGAACACTTCGATGTAGTCGAACAACTCCATCTTCGCGTCTCCGTACGTGTCGAACCGATTGGCGAGCTCACTCTTCACGGTGGAGAAGCAGCTCTCCATGACGGCGTTGTCATGGCAGTTACCCCGGCGGCTCATGCTGCAGACGATCCCGCGCGCATCCAGGAGCGCCTGGTCGTCCGCGCTCGCGTACGTGCAGCCCTGGTCGGAGTGGTGCAACAGGCCGATCTCCGGGCACCGTCGTTTCAGCGCCATCTCCAGCGCCTTGATGGTCAGGTGGCGATCGTTGACGGCGCTCACGGCCCAGCCGACCACAAACCGCGAGAACAGGTCGAGGACGACGGCGAGAGAGAGCGTGCCGCTCGAGCCGATGACACACTCGGTCGTGTCCCCGACCCAGCGCTGATTCGGCGCGGCGGCTTCAAACTGCCGGTCGAGGAGATTCGCGGCCACCGGCTGGTCGTGATCGCGCATCGTGGTCAACGTGAACCGTTTGCGGGTGCGCGCCTTCAGGCCGTCTTCCTGCATCAACCGGATCACGCGCTTCCGGCTGACCTGCTCGTCTTGCTCGATCAGATCCGCGTGAATACGGGGACTGCCATACCGCTGCTTGCTCTCGGCGAATGACGCCTGGACCCGCACCTTCAGGCGGCGGTCCTCCCGCGCGTGCGTCGATGCTGGGCGCTGCCGCCAGGCGTAGAAGCCACTCGGCGTGACGCCCAGCCAGCGACACAGTTTCGTGAGGGGATAGCTGGCCTTCTCCGTCTGCGATCCACGCGAATTTCACAGGTGGTCCCTCGCGAAGAAGGCCGCGGCTTTTTTTAGGACGTCTGGCGCTCCATGCGCAGCTCGCGCACGTCCTTGCGCAGCCGCGCCAGCTCCTCACGCTCCGCCGTCGTGAGGCCGGTCTTGCCCTGCCGATCGTCCGATCCGCGCGGGCCTGAAACGCTGGCGACCCAGTTGCGGAGCGACGACTCCGTCACGCCCAGATCGCGCGCCGCGGACGCGACCGTCTTGCCCTCGGGTCGAGGATGTCCAGTCATACCGCCCCCGTCTTGTCGTCATCCGTGAAGCTCCGCCGCCGCCGCCTGCCCTTCGTGTCCGCCATGGTCGACATCGTATTCCCCTTTCGGAAGATGTCCGCCTGACCGGATCAAGCCCACATTGAAAACGGAGAGTCTGTGTCGAAGACGTCGTCGGTCGAGGCTGCGCACGATCACACCGTCACGTTCAACAACTAACAGGCAAATATGAGTAGACGTACACCGATGCCACCCCACGGGGCTCTCGCACGTTTGGTCGCCGGTGTGGCGCTATGCCTTACCGGAGCTGCTGGGGTGCAGGCATCGGACGACGCGCCGGCGGTGCAGGCCACAGTCCGCGAGATTGCGATTCGCGCCGAACAGTTCGTGTTCACGCCGAGCGAAATCGAGGTCACAGAGGGAGAAACCATTCGATTAGCCGTCGAGGCGGTCGATGTTCCGCACGGCATCGCCATCGCCGATCTGGGCATCAGCGTGGTGGCGAGGCCCGGCGGAGAGCCGGCCGTCGTCGAGTTTCACGCCGACACCCCTGGCCGGTTTCAGTTTGCCTGCGCCGTCTTCTGTGGCGCCGGCCACGGCCGAATGACAGGTGTCCTGACCGTCGTCCCAGCGTCAGGTCTCGCACCCGGCGAGGGGCCGGATCGAGTCAGCGACCAGGCCGTCGACGTGGTCGAGCCCGACTTCAACCTCATATCGTTGCCAACGACCCTTCGGCTCCCACACGGAGATTTCGCCTTTCGCCTGACCCACCGGTTCTCTCGGCCGCTCGACGGTGGGCCAGGCTACGGCAACTTCGCCGAGGACTTTTTCGGATTCGACTCAACCGCGTTCATCGGTCTGGAGCTGAGGTACGGCATTGCACCCGGCACCCAGATCGGGATCTACCGAAACAACAATCGCAACATCCAAATCTTCGGGAAGTACAACATCCTCTGGCAGGGCGACGAGCGCGGAGTCGGACTGGACGCCTATGTGTCTGTCGAGGGTTTGAACAACCTTCGCGACGAACAGTCGCCGGCGTTCGGCTTTGTGTTGTCGAAGCGCTTCACTGACCGTGCAGCCGTCTACATCGAGCCCATCTGGGTCGGCAATTCGAACAAGCCGCTGATTCACCCGGAGCTTGGCTTCGTCTCGGATCGCGATGATTCCTTTCTGCTGGGTCTCGGCACGCGCATCCGTGCGAGCGCAGGGGTCTACCTCGTCGGCGAATACGTGCCGCGGGTAAACGGCTTCTCCAGCGGAGACGACTACATCAGTTTTGGCATTGAAAAGCGAGCGGGCGGCCACCTCTTTCAGGTGAACGTGTCGAACGGACTGGGCAATACGCCGGCACAGATCGCCGGGGGCGTGGACCGGAACAACTGGTTCATCGGCTTCAATATCTCGCGGAAGTTCTACTAATCGGTCGCAGGGCTGCGGCTGATAAACGGGCGGCCGCGGTGCGCTGTCAGCTCACGGCAGCGGCTCGAACGCGAAGCTCGACACCACGACTTCGATCGACTTGGTCTTCTTCCGGGCCGGTCGCAATCCGCCCCGCAGCCACAGGTTCATCCGAGCATTGGCCCCGGTCGAAGGCGGAACGCTCTGAACAAAATCCCAACTCTGGATCTCGTCATTCTGCCCGGACGGATCGTAGAGCCCGCGCAGACTCTGAAAGAAGACACTGTCGGGCCTCCACGTGAAACTGTGGGTCGTCGGCGAGTCGGACGGCAATTCGAACGGGTAGACGTGACCGGACTGGTAGTACGGCTGCACCACGTACGAGCCGTTCTGATTCAGCTCATCGCCCCATCGGGAGAACTCGATGTCGATCTCGCAGTTGGCAGCCGGCGGGTTCGTGCACCACGTGAACAATCCGAGCACCGCGTTCAAGTCGAGGTCGGCGACGGGACTGTCGACGACGAATCGGTAGGTGCCGTATCCGAGGGTTTCGGCCAGGACGACTTCGGCGGTATACCACCGTCCGCGCTGACGCCTGATCCGCAAGTGAAGACGACCCTGCTGGTCGACCCACACGTTCTTCGAGCTGTCCGAGAAGTAGTTGGGCCCCGGCCCGGAGAAGCCGTCCTTCACCAGCCACTGGTGATCAGCGAACGTGATCGTCCGCGTGAACGTCGCCAAGCTCTGGACCGAGCCACTCCCCCGTTTAGTTGACTTTTGTCCCCTGTGGAGCGGTTCCTGCGCGCTGGCCACGAGCGTGAGGCCGATCAGGGCAAGTACGACGGTCGATAGCAGTCGCGGAATTCGCATCTTCGTTCCGAGTTCAAGAACGAGGCCACAACGCGTGTCAGATGGCTACCAATGTCCGGAGCGACACGAAGTTGGCGTTCTCGCGAGTCAGGTCGCTGTGAATGCGCACGACGACGACGGTGGCTCCTGCGTCGACGGCACCAGCCTCGACGAGCGACATCGGCATGGTAGGCAGCGCCAA
Source organism: Vicinamibacterales bacterium (assembly GCA_965216615.1). GTDB lineage: Bacteria > Acidobacteriota > Vicinamibacteria > Vicinamibacterales > UBA8438 > CAUZIB01. Next base: position 70,506 of record CBDCGH010000019.1, read on the forward strand.
AGTATCGCGCGCAACCGTGAACGGCACGACCCCCCAGCAGAGCGTCAGCTGTCGTTCCGTCGCCTCGCTCTCAGTCGCGGCGTAGATTGGGATCCGTGGGCGAAGCGCCGCCAGGTGTCGCGCGGTCGTTCCATGATGCGTGGCGGCGACGATCGCGGAGGCGTTTGAGGTATCGGCCAGGGTGACCGCCGACTGACACAGCGCGCGGCCGTGCCGGCGCTCGTTGGGCAGAACCTCCGCCCCCAGCGGCGGAAGGGCAATCGACTCGGCATCGCGAATGATCCGGTCGAGGGCCTCAACGGACTCGGTCGGAAACTGACCGGCTGCGGTCTCGCCGGTCAACAGGATCGCATCGACACCGTCGTCGACGGCGTTGGCAGCGTCGCTGACTTCGGCCCGCGTCGGGCGCGGCTCGACCCGCATCGTGTCCAGGACTTGGGTCGCGATGATCACCGGGACGCCGTGTACACGCGCCGACCGGGTCAGGTGCTTCTGCACACGCGGCACATGTTCGAGCGGAATCTCCAGTCCGAGGTCCCCACGCGCGACCATGATCGCGTCACTGACCTCGAGGATCGCGTCTATATCGGTTACGGCCTGTGGCCGCTCGATCTTGGCGACGAGCCAGACCGAGGCACCCGACTCGTCGACAATCGCTCGCGCGTCAACGAGATCGGAGGCGGCCTGGACGAAGCTGACCGCCACGAGATCGACGCCGAGCGCGAGGCCAAACTTCAGATCCTTGACATCCTTCCCGGTGAGCCCGCTCTCAGTGAACTGCACATCCGGCGCGTTGATGCCCTTGCGCTCGCCGAGCCCCCCCCCGTGCACCACTTCGGTGACGATCTCCGTCCCATCGGTTTCGACCACGCGGAGCTCGATTCGCCCGTCGTCGAGGAGGAGACGGTTGCCCGGAACGACCGACCGCGCCAGGCCGGCAAACGTCGTCGACACGCGCTCATCGTCTCCCACGAAGTCGCCGGTGGCGAGACGGAATGTGGCACCGGGAATCAGGGTGGCGGCCGCTCCCGCCTCGAGCCGACCGATCCGGATTTTGGTCCCGGCGAGGTCTTGCATGACGGCGACCTGCCGACCCGCCCGGCTCGACGCCGACCGGATCCGCGAGTAGACCGCTTTGTGGGTGTCGTGAGACCCGTGCGAGAAATTGAGCCGAAAGATGTCGACGCCGGCGGCGATCAAGGCATCGACCCCGCCTTGGCTGTCGCTGGCCGGCCCGAGGGTGGCGATGATCTTGGTGCGACGCACTGAGGCGGTATTAGACCACACTGGCGACGTCGGCGTTTCGCGGGCCCAGTGTCCGCACGTGCCGGGTCTAGGGGATAATGACCCTCAATGACAGAAAGCAGGACGTCCCGAAGCGAAGCGGTGATTGTGACCGTCCAGCAGCACTTGTTGGATGAGCAGCGACGGCGCTCACCCCATGCCACCGGGGCCTTCTCCTGGCTCTTGTCTGGCATCACCCTCGCGACGAAGATGATCCAATCGAAGGTTCGGCGCGCTGGACTCCTCGACGTCATCGGGTCGGCCGGCGACGTGAACGTTCAGGGCGAAGTGCAGCAGAAGCTCGACCTGTATGCCGACGAGGCACTCGTGCACTGCCTCGGCGTTCGCGAGAACGTCGCGGTGATTGCGTCGGAGGAGAACGAGCAGGCGATCACGTACCACGGGCGCTCGGGAAGCGGACGGTACGTCGTGCTGTTCGACCCCCTCGACGGCTCGTCGAATATCGACGTCAACGTGAGTGTCGGTACGATCTTCTCGATTCTGAGGCTGCCGGACGGCGAAATCCCTGAAGGCTCCGCAGAAAAAGCCGTGCTGCAGCGCGGGGTTGAGCAGGTGGCCGCGGGCTACGTCGTCTACGGGTCATCGACGATTTTCGTCTATACGGCGGGGCACGGTGTCCACGGCTTCACGCTCGATCCCACGGTCGGAGCCTTTGTGCTGAGCCACGAGGACATCCGCATGCCCGAACACGGAACCCAGTACTCCTCGAACGACGCTTACTGGGACACGTTCCCCGAGCGGTATCGACACTTCCTGTCGCACCTGCGCTCCGGCAAGACCGGGCGCCACTACGCGCTGCGCTACATCGGCTCCTTCGTTGCCGATTTCCACCGCACGCTCCTCAAGGGCGGCATCTTCCTCTACCCCCCGACGGCCAAGAACCCCAACGGGAAGCTGAGGCTCCTATACGAGGCGAATCCAATTGCGTTCATCGCCGAACAGGCCGGTGGAGCCGCGACAGACGGGCATCGGCGTATTCTGGAGATCGAGCCCACCGAGATCCACCAGCGCACGCCGTTGGTTGTCGGCAGCCAGGCCGAAATGCGTGAGTTCGCGGCGTGCGTGTAGCGGAACCAATCGTCGGTCGGTGGCGTCTGAAAGAATAGGTGAAGTCGATGCACATGGGTATGAGACACGGCGTCCGGGCGACTCTCGTGGTGAGCGTTCTCGCACTGTGGGTAACATCGGGCGACCTGTTGCACGGACAGCCGCAGCCTCTGTTTCGGGGCGGCACGGAGCTGGTCGACCTCTACGTCACGGTTACTGACCGCAGTGGCCGACTGGTCCCAAGCTTGCTCCAGGAGGACTTCGCCATCTTCGATGAAGGCGAAAGCCAAGAAATCGCCCTCTTCGACAACACCGTACGCCCGATCACGGTGGTCGTGATGCTCGACACGAGCGCCAGCATGGCCCCCAACCTGGACCTGCTCAATGCCGGCGCCGAGCAGTTTCTGATTCGATTGCTCCCTGACGACCGGGGGCGCGTGGGCGCCTTCAATGACAAGATCCAGATCGCCCCCCCCGAGTTCACCGGCGATCGTGATACGCTCATCGACTCCCTGCACTCGCTGGACTTCGGCAACCCGACGCGCCTCTATGATGCCGTCGGCGAAAGCCTCAATGCGCTAGAAGGGGTCGAAGGGCGAAAGGTCATTGTCGTGTTCACCGATGGTGACGACACGAACAGCAGTGCTGATTGGGGCAATGTGCTCGAACGAGCTGTGTTGGATGAGGTGATGATTTATGCCATCGGGCTCGAGAGCAACTACTTCAACGGCTTCCGGCAGGTGCGTAGCCGCCCGGATCGGAATCTCAAGAAGTTCGCCGAAGAAACCGGCGGAGGGTATTTCGAGCTCCGCCGGACCGACGAGCTTGGCCCCACGTTCACCCGAGTCGCGAAGGAGCTTCACAGCCAGTACGTCCTCGGGTTCGCGCCAACCGTGCGCGACGGAAAGGTGCATCGTCTAGAGGTGCGCGTCGGCGATCGAGGCGAGACCGCCAGAGCCCGACGGAGCTACCTGGCCCCTTCCGACGATGGTGAGAAAGGCGTCGGCGATCGATAGCCGCGTCCGTTTTTGGAAGAGGCTCCCCAACGGCGAACTAAAAGCCGGCGCCCAGCGCGACTCCCAGGTCAAATCAGCAGCTAGCTGCACGTGCCTGCCTTGCGTATCGTTCTTGCACTAGGGACGCCCCGTGCGCCGGCATCGGTTGGCGGCGCATATCGTCAGATAACTTACTCGTCGTCGTTAGGGGCAACGACAGATGAATACTCTTCTTTATGGTATAGCCGCAGTGTTGCTCGTTCTGTATCTGATGCGCCGCCGGGCCCGCGTCGGGTCGGACGACGCGTAGCGCGAGCGACACGCACGTGACGACCCTCCTACCAGAACTCGCGACCCGGTCCTGATTGTCAAAAGTTGTGGATCAGGATCGAAGCAAGATCAGGCGGCTTCCTTGTGGACGTCTTCTCTTGGATCGCGTTCCTGCTGCCACCATCGATGAACGGCACGCGTCGGCGTCTCGCGAGCGGCAGAGTGTGCGCTGCGAGACGAAGGTCGGCGAGCGTTGTGCCATGTCCAGCAGGCTTGTAGGCCATCAGTTGTCCGCGAGCCTTCGGCCTTTGGTCACGCGACTGGCGCATCGTCGAACCGTAGCGAAGGGCGATCTCGATCAGTTCGCATCGTACGAAGGTGCGTCCAGTGTTACGCCGGGAAGGCGAAGAGGTGAATAGCCGCTCGAGGTCGTCGGCCGGACACGCCGCCGCCTGGGGGTACTTCGCCGTTCGTACGATCGCGGCGAAGGCCGCCAGCTGTTCGTCCGCCTGCGCTCGGGAGTCGGCGTCGCATGATCTCGTGAAGTGCTCGTTTCGCCTGATGCGGCTGGGCCGCTTGGGCAACTTGTCGAGCCAGCGCCCGAGCTTGTCGGTTCCCAGTCGCGGAGCGCGGCCGTCTCCCCAGACCTGCCCGACCGAGCGGTCGAAGCCCGAGGCCAGGTCGCCGACCGCTACCATCGGGGCTGCATCCCCGCCGCTTCAGGGCCCGGAGGACCAGGATCGCCCAGCGGTCGGTGCTTTCGCGGTAGCCGTCCCAAGCGCGACGAGCTCTTTCGTCCCGTTGGGACGGGCCCCAATCCACCAGCGTGCAGAGCCGGACCGTCCCGAGCGAATGTTGAAGTGGATCCCGTCGACCCACACATACACGTAATCGCGGTCGGCCAAGTCCCGCTGCCGAAACTGCCGATACTCCTCGCTCCCAGACGGCCGTCAGCCGCGCGATGTTGGTCGCGCTGAGCCCCGCGGCATCGTCGCCGAGCAACACCGGCGGCGCTTCGCGGAAGTCACCCGTCGACAATCCACGCAGATACAGAATCGGCAGCACCTCGGCGACCTTGGGAGACCGACGCATGTCGGCCGGCAGGATCCGACTCGTGAACCGCTCGCGCTGGCCCGCCGCGTCAACCCGCTTGTCGTTCACCCGAGGATGCCCGCACCTCCAGGGTGCCTGCCCCACAGGTCACCTTCGTGCCTCCTCGTCAGCCTGCCCGTTGCGCACGACGAGGCGACGGCCATGCTCGTCCCGTTCCCACCGTGTTCCTCGACGTATTGAGTGATCTCGACCGCCAGGGCCTTCATCAGCGTCCGGCGGGCTCCTTCACGCGCCAGCTCGTCAAGGGTCGAATCCTCAGATCCTGCTCTTCCGCGTTCGTATAGCCGCAGCTTGCTCGTTACCTGTCATCATGGGTGCGTCTCGCCGCCCGGCCGGCCAGCCAGGGTTCTTGCGTTTGATTCGACGCGTAGCGCGACGCCGCCACTTTCACACACCTCCTACCAGTTATACTCGCGACCCGCGGTCTCATCCTCTGGCGCCTTCGTCGGTCACCTGACGAGCAGTTGTGGTGCTCCGTCTGCGATCTGACCGGGGATCTGACGTTGACGGTTCACGCGCCGGGCATGCCCCGCACGTCGATGTCTGAGGTACACACGAACGTCGAGTCACTCGTCGACCGGGCTAGCAGGCTACAGAGCCAGCTTGAATCGTCTGGCTGGCACGTGGTCGATGTGGACCTCGACGAACCCGACTGACCTCGGACCGGCGCCGAAGTCTCCCTCCCCTCAGAACGGTCTCCGCCTTGACACGATCGCCAAAGCGGCGATAATCGCGCGTAACCTTCAAGACGAACTAGAACGGGGGAAAAGACATGCTACGAGCCACGCTGAGCGTTCTACTCGGTGGCGTTCTACTAATCGGCTGTCAGCCGGCGCCTGAGCCTGATCCCGAGCCGTCCATGGAAGACACCGCCGAACCGCCGATGGAGGACACTGCTGGCTCGGTGGTTCAGCTCTTCAACGGCGAGAATCTAGACGGATGGGAGATCGTGAACGACGGCCAGTTCTTGGTCGAAGATGGCGTGCTGAAGCTCAACCGGGGAACCGGGTGGCTGCGTTCCAGCGACACGTTCGGCGATTTCGTGATGACAATGGAATTCCGGTTCTTGGAGGAGGAAGCCAACAGCGGGATCTTCGTCCGAACCGGGCCGACCAGTCACGACGACGAGAAGGGTTACCCTGACAACGGATACCAGATCCAGTGCATGGACATCATCACCGGCGACACACCACTCGGCAACATGATTGATTATGGGGCGCCGCCGTTTGAGCATGAGTTCAACATTGAGGCGCTGCAGGAAGCCTACAACCCGACCGGTGAATGGCAGACCTACGAGATCACGGCCCAAGGCGAGACGCTAGAGGTCAAACTGAACGGCACCGTGATCACGACTGCCACCAGCATCAAGAACCTGACTGGGCACGTGGGCATCCAAGGCGAGCTGGGATTGCTGGAATTCCGCAGAATCGACGTCGAAGAGCTTTAATCCGACCCGTCCCGACGCTACGGTATGACGACCATCAAACAGGATGATCTGATCCAGAGCGTCCAGGACGCGTTGCAGTACATCTCGTACTACCACCCGCCTGACTTTCTCAGGGCAATGTCGGCGGCCTGGGAGCGTGAGGAATCACCGGCCGCGAAGGACGCGATGGCCCAGATCCTCATGAACTCCCGGATGTGCGCCGAGGGCCACCGACCCGTGTGCCAGGACACGGGTATCGTGAACGTGTTTATGAGCGTCGGCCAGCGCGTGACCTTCGAAGGCGACCTCTCTCTTGAAGAGATGATCAACGAAGGTGTGCGCCGCGCGTACCGGCATCACGACAACGTACTGCGGGCATCGGTGCTCGCCGACCCGGCCGGTCGCCGCGTGAACACCGGCGACAACACGCCGGCGGTGACCCACGTGGAACTGGTGCGGGGCAACACCGTCGACGTCCGCGTCGCGGCCAAGGGTGGCGGATCCGAGTACAAGGCGCGGTTCACCATGCTGAACCCTGCCGACAGCGTCGTGGACTGGGTGGTCAAGACGGTTCCTGGAATGGGGGGCGGATGGTGTCCGCCCGGGGTGCTGGGGATTGGAATCGGAGGCACGGCCGAGAAGGCCATGCTGCTGGCGAAGCGATCCCTCATGGATCCGATCGACATCCACGAGCTGCAGGCCCGCGTCCCCGCGAACCGGGCGGAGGAGCTTCGACTGGAACTCTATGACAGGGTCAACGCGCTGGGGATCGGGGCCCAGGGCCTCGGTGGGCTTACCACCGTTCTGGACGTGAAGGTGCTCGACTACCCCACGCATGCGGCCAATCTGCCGGTTGCGATGATTCCCAATTGCGCAGCCAACCGCCATGCCCACTTCAGGCTCGATGGGTCTGGGGTGGCGGAGCTGCCGGTTCCCGCGCTTGAGGACTGGCCCGATGTCATCTGGGAGGCGGGATCAACCGCGAGGCGGGTCGATCTGGACACGGTCACGGCCGAGGAGGTCGCCACCTGGAAGCAAGGCGAGAGACTCCTTCTCTCCGGCCGGCTATTGACCGGACGCGATGCCGCTCACAAGCGGCTCCGCGACCGCTTCGACGCGAGAGAGGGCCTACCTGAGGGCGTGGATTTGCGAAACCGCTTCATCTACTACGTCGGCCCAGTGGATCCGGTCGGGAACGAAGTGGTGGGACCAGCCGGCCCGACCACCGCTACTCGGATGGACGGCTTCACCGAGATGATGCTGGAAGAGACCGGCATTCTGGGAATGATCGGCAAGGGGGAACGAGGCCCCGCGGCGATCGAGTCCATACGCAGATCGGTCGTCGTTGCCACAAGGCGGTGTCCCTGATTGCGGTCGGGGGGGCAGCCTACCTGGTCTCGAAAGCGATTCGCAAGACCCGCATGGTGGCGTTCGAGGACCTCGGGATGGAGGCGATTCGCGAGTTCGAAGTCAGGGACATGCCGGTGACGGTCGCCGTGGATTCCGAGGGCAACTCCGCCCATCTGTCCGGCCCCCGAGAATGGCGAGAGAAGATCGGCGTCATCCCGCTCGAGCCCGTCTAATCCTGCCCGAGATCAAGCCTAGGTCGTATCCCCGAGCCTTTTCACAGTTTTATGGCTCGATCGACACTGGTGGTGTATAGTGTCGCCCTTCTGCGGAACGCAGACGATAGCGCAATCCTCGCGTGAAGAAGGAGACAACGCATGAAGCTGGTCACCGCGATCATCAAGCCCCACATGCTCGACGACGTTCGAGACAGCCTGTCACGACTCGGCGTGACCGGGTTGACCGCCACCGAGGTCAAGGGGTTCGGCCGCCAGAAGGGTCATACCGAGGTCTATCGCGGCGCAGAGTACACCGTGGACTTCGTGCCGAAGGTCAAGATCGAGATCGTCGTGTCTGACGATCGGACCGACGCGGTGGTCGAAGGCATCAAGGAGACCGCGCGCACTGGGCAAATCGGCGACGGGAAGGTGTTCGTCAGCGACATGGAGCAGGCGATACGAATCCGAACCAGCGAAGCCGGAGAGGACGCGCTCTAGGCACACGAGGGGGACAAGACCGATGAGACTGTTCAGGAGCAAGTTGTTCGTGGCCGGCGTGCTGATGGGTGTGCTGGCGGGCTTCCCCGAGAATGCCTGGGCGCAGGACGAGCTGAACTCGGGCGATACCGCCTGGATGCTGACCTCGAGTTTGTTGGTCCTCTTCATGACCATTCCGGGGCTGTCACTGTTCTATGCCGGGCTGGTTCGCGCCAAGAACGTGCTCTCGGTGATGATGCAGTGCTTCGCGATCACGTGCATGGTCACGCTTCTCTGGACCGTCTACGTCTACGGACTGGCCTTCGGCGACGGCGGCAGCCTGAACAGCTTTGTCGGCATGGGGAACATCATGCTCGCCAACGTCGGGGTCGACACCGTGAGCGGGACAATTCCGGAGAGCGTTTTCCAGATGTTCCAGCTCACCTTCGCGATCATCACGCCAGCTCTCATCGTTGGCGCGTTTGCGGAACGGATGAAGTTCTCGGCCATGCTTTGGTTCATGGCGATCTGGGTCACGGTCGTCTACGCCCCAGTGGCGCACTGGGTGTGGGGCGGCGGGTGGCTGGGCGAGATGGGCGTGCTTGACTTCGCGGGGGGCACCGTCGTCCATATCAACGCCGGCATCGCGGCGCTCGTCTTGTGCATCGTGCTCGGACCGCGTCACGGGTATCCCACCACGCCCGTCACGCCGAATAGCCTGGTCTTGACCGTCGTGGGCGCGTCGATGTTGTGGGTCGGATGGTTCGGCTTCAACGCGGGCAGCCAGCTCGCGGCAGACGGAGTTGCCGGAATGGCCATGACCGTCACACACATCGCGACGGCCATGGCGGCCATGACCTGGATGTTCATCGAATGGTCTCGCCACGGCAAGCCGAGCGCGCTGGGTATCGCCACCGGCGCGGTGGCCGGACTTGTCGCCATCACGCCGGCGTCGGGATTCGTCGGCCCGCTTGGGGCCATCGGGATCGGCTTCGTCTCCGGCGTGTGCTGCTTCTACGCCGCGACGAGCGTGAAGCATGCCCTGGGATACGACGACTCCCTCGACGTCTTCGGCGTCCACGGGGTCGGCGGGTTCGTGGGGGCCATCTTGACCGGGGTGTTCGCCGCGTCGGCGTTCGGTGGATCGGGTCTCGACAATGGCATTGGAGCCCAAGTCTGGCTCCAGTTCGTGGGCGCGGGCGCAACGATCGTCTACAGCGGTATTGGCACGTTTGTCATCGCCAAGATCGTCGACGCCACGATCGGTCTGCGGGCGAGCCCCGAGGCTGAAGCTGAGGGCCTGGACATCGCACTCCACAACGAGCGGGGCTTCACGCTATAGGCGAGAAGGCCGCGCACCGCGTGGCCCCGCCGGAGCGGAGCAGGGCTGTGGGCCCCTACGGCGCGAGACGAGCGGGGCTTCACGCGCGAGAGGGCCGCGCACCGCGTGGCCCCGCCGGAGCGGAGCAGGGCTGTGGGCCCCTGCGAGCAACGGCGAACTAAGAAACAACACCCGCGTCTCGAAGCGCGGTGATCTCGTCGGCCGGGAAGCCGGCATCCGACAGCACCACGTCGGTGTGCTGTCCCAGCGTGGGGGCCGGGCGGCCGGGTTCGAGCGGCGTCCGCGAGAGCTTCAGGGGCGTGCCGAGCGTCCGAATCCGACCGAGCGTCGGGTGATCCGTCTCGACCACCATCTCTCTGGCGATCATGTGCTCGTCGGCGAAGACCTCCGCGTAGGTGTTGATGGGCCCACACGGAATCCCTTCGGCCTCGAGACGCTGGAGCCAGTCGGCCCGAGAGCGCAAGCTTGTAATCACTTCGATGCGCTGCGCCAGCTCTTCGTGGTGCCGGACGCGCGCGGCGTTTGTCACAAACGTTGGATCCGCAACCCACTCTGGATGCTCCAGCAGATGGCACAAACGCTCGAACAATCGGTCGTTCGCGGCGCCAACCGTGATGTAGCCGTCAGAGCACCGAATCGCTTGGTACGGCGCGCTGGTGCGGTGGGCCGAGCCGAACGGACGTGGCGGAACGCCGGTTGAAAAGAACTCGGCAGCCTCCCACACCGAGAGTGCAACCCCAGCCTCCACGAGCGACGTATCGATCAACTGGCCCTGTCCAGTCTGGGTCCGGCTGTACAGCGCCGCCAGGATGCCTGACAGCGCGAATAACCCGGCGCCGAGATCCGTCAGCGGAATCCCGGCCTTGGCAGGAGGACGACCGGGCTCGCCGGTGACCGACATGATGCCGGAGACGCCCTGGGCCACCAGATCGAATCCCCCCTTTCGACCAGATGGCCCAGTCTGTCCGTAGCCTGAGATCGACGCGTAGATCAGACCGGGGAGCCGGTCTTTCAGGGTCGCGTAGTCGAGCCCGAAGGCAGCCATGACCCCGGGACGATAGTTTTCAATCAGTACATCTGCCTCAGCTACCAGGCGCTGCACGATGGCTTTCCCCTGGTCTCGCTTGAGATCGACCACAACGCTGCGCTTTCCACGATTGACGGCATTGAAGGCCGGCGTGTCCAGCTGTCCGCGCTTGCCCCACGTCCGAGTGGGATCGCCTCCGGGCGGCTCAACCTTGATGACGTCGGCACCCATGTCGCAGAGCAACATGGCGCAGAACGGCCCGGCCATGACCTGGGTTAGATCGAGGACGCGAACACCAGACAATGCCTGCGGCATGGGTACCTCGGTGTGTAGCATAATCCTCGCGCCGGGCTTCCTTTCCGGCGCAAGGAGATTCCGTGTCGACTGCCCACGCGCTTTATGAACAGGACGGCCCCCTCGCCGTCCTGACCTTCAACCGCCCTGAAGCACGCAACGCCATGACCTGGGAGATGTACGAGGCGGTGGTTGCGGCGTGCGACGCCGTTGAGGCCGATGCGTCGGTGCGGGTCCTCGTCCTGCGTGGCGCCGGCGGCAAAGCCTTCGTGTCCGGCACCGACATCAGCCAGTTCACGTCGTTTGGCGCCCCCGAGGACGGCATCGAGTACGAACGGCGTCTCGACGACGTCTTGGACCGGCTCGAGGCCGTGGCCCGGCCGACGATTGCGCAGATCGACGGATTTGCCACTGGCGGTGGGGCGGCGCTCGCCGCCGCGTGTGACTTGCGCGTCTGCTCGCCGACGTCGCGATTCGGCGTTCCGATCGCGCGAACGCTGGGCAACTGTTTGTCGGCAGCGAACCACTCGCGCTTCCTCGACCTGATCGGCCCGGCTCGCCTCAAGGATCTCCTGTACACCGGTCGGCTGCTCGATGCCGACGAGGCCCTTCAGGTCGGGCTCGTCAACCGTGTCGTCGACGCGTCCGAGCTCGACGCAACTGTCAAAGCTCTCGCGGAAACGGTGGCGAGCAACGCACCGCTCACGATCAAGGCATCGAAAGAAATGGTGAGGCGGATCCAGGTGCAGCGGCGTATGGCGGCGGTTGACGGACGCGACCTGATCGTGACGTGCTACACCAGCGCCGACTTCAAAGAGGGGGTCTCGGCCTTCCTCGAGAAGCGGCCGCCGAAGTGGACGGGGAGCTAGTGTGCCCGTCACGACCGACCGACGACCGCCTGGCGCACGATGTCCGTCAGGCGCTCGATCCCACTGAGGACGTCACCCAGAATGTGTAACCGCACCACGCGGCGGTCTCTCGCCCGCAGCACCTCCAGGTCGCCCTGGGCTTGAGCGGCCTTGGCGGTGCTGAAGGTAAAGGGTCGACCCGGCACCGCCAGACCGTGCCCGTCGTCTTCCTCAGCGGTGATGACGAAGAAGACCCCGGTATCAGGTCCGCCCTTGTGTACCTGTCCCGTCGAATGCAGAAAGCGGGGCCCAAAGCCCACGCACGTCGCGGTTCCCGTGGCATCGCGCAGCACGTGCCGGAGCTCGTGAAGCGCCGCGGCGTGGTCGGTACTCATCTCGATGTACGCCAGGATCGCCGCGTAGTCGCCTTTCGCGAGGCTGGCGCAGTGCGCCGCGACCAGTCGCTCGAGTGCCGTCTCGGGCGCGGACCCGGTGCCACCGAGTCGGTGTAGCGTGACCGCGTCTGCGAAAAGCTGGAGGCCTGCCTCGTCATCGTTGGCGGCACTGCCGGCCACCGCAACAGGGGTCTCGGTGGGCAGCGCGCCGTCGCGCTCGAAGGCGGCCATGAGTCGACGCGACTCGATCTTGCTTGCCTCGACATCCGGTTGGTCGAACGGATTAAGACCCAGCGCCGCGCCAGCGACCGCCGTCGCAAACTCCCAACGATAGAATTCCGCCCCCAGCCGATAGGGATCGGCCACCGAAAGACGGACCACCGGATACCCGGCCTGCTCGAGGCGCTCCATGGCCGCGTCCTGGTCGGCGCTCGGCGCCGCCGAGTGACGGATGTATACGAACACTCGGTCCGTCCCGTACGACTCGGGAGCAGCGAGCGCTTCCCCGTCGACCGGAATGAGGCCGCGTCCGCCCTTTCCGGTGGATTCCGCGAGCAGCTGCTCGATCCACGTACCCAGGCTCGTGAGTCTGGGCGATCCGACCAGGGTGACCTTGTCGCACCCGCGTCGGGCGGCCACAGCCAAGAGGAGCCCCAGCAGTGCGCCTGGATTCTCGCGAACCGGGGCCGTCGGTCCGCAGCAGGTACTCATCTCGACAGCGCCGTCGAGCAGCCGACGAACATCGAGGCCCATGGCCGACGCTGGGACCAGGCCAAACGGCGACAGGGCCGAGAACCGGCCGCCGATGCTCGGGGTGCCACGGAACAGGGCACGGAACTTTTGCTCCTGCGCGAGCTCCTCGAGCTGAGACCCCGGGTCGGTCACCGCCACGAACTGCGTTCCCGCCGCCGCCGTAGCCGCCGATGACCGGCTCCTTACACGGTCCAGGAAGTAGCGCAGCAGGAGATCCGATTCGAGCGTGGTGCCCGACTTGCTGGACACGATGAACAGCGTCCGATCCAGGCCGGCCTGCTGCTCGAGGCGCCGGATCTGCGCCGAGTCGGTCGTGTCGAGAACGCGAAGGAGTGGGGCTCCGTCCTGCTGGCCAAAGCTCAATCGCAGCACGTCAGGGCACAGACTCGATCCCCCCATGCCCAGCACCACGACATCATCGAACGCGCCGTCGAGCGCCGAAGGCGCCACAACGTCGAGCTCGGCGAGCGCCCCACGCTGGTGCTCCGGACTCTGCAGCCACCCGAGCCATCGGTCCTCGTCCGAATCGGTCCACAGCGTGGGATCCCGATCCCACAGCCGCACAACCTTCAGCCCATCCTCCCAGCTCCGCACCTCGGCGGCGAGGGGCTGGGCCAGATCCTCCGGCAGCGACGTCATCTCATCGGGACCCATCTCGTCTCGTCGTTGTCTCAGTCGGAAGACTATATCAGCGTCCTCACCGCGGGACCTCGCGCTCGACTCGTGTGGGCGCACGGGTAGAATGCCGTGTGGGCGACATGGCCAGCAACGCATCCATTCGGACTCTCGCAGCGACGCTGTCGAGCGGTCCGGTCACGGTGCTCACCGGAGCCGGCGTATCAGCCGCAAGCGGGGTCCCGACGTTTCGGGGCTCCGAGGGGTTGTGGCGCCAGCATCGACCCGAAGACCTCGCGACACCGGAGGCCTTCGCGCGGGATCCCGAGCTAGTCTGGGAGTGGTATGACTGGCGCCGTCAGCTCGTGGCCACGTGCGAGCCGAATCCGGCGCACGCGATCATCGCCACATGGAGCCGCACCCTCGAAGACTTCACGCTGATCACGCAAAACGTCGACGGTCTCCATGAACGCGCCGGCACAGGGCGCACGCTCCGTTTTCACGGCTCGATCTGGGAACTGCAGTGCTGGCAGAAGTGCAACGGGAGCCCCGCGCGGTCGGAGGACCGGACGACCCCCCTGCCCCAACGCCCCCCACGCTGCCCGTCGTGTGGTGATCTCGCGCGGCCCGGAGTCGTCTGGTTCGGCGAGTCGATCGATCCGAACGTCCTGCAGCGAAGCGTCGAGGCGACGGTGTGCGCCCTCTTCCTCATGGTGGGCACCTCCGCGCTCGTGCACCCCGCCGCCTCGCTCGTGGCCCGCGCGAAAGCCCAGGGCGCCTTCACGGCCGAAATCAACCTCGAGCCAACACCAGCATCGGATGCCGTTGACCTCGCGCTGCACGGTCCGGCGGAGGAGATACTCGCCACCGTCGAGCAAGCCCGGTCGGCGGCGTCGACGTAACTCCAATCATCGCCTGCGCAGCGCGTCGGCACTCGCCTCCAAGTCAGCGCTGTAGATGACCGGGTAGGGAATCGGATCGGAGACGCGTGTCACGTGTGCTGGAAGCTCGGCCAAGGCGCCTCTGCACGTCGCCTGCAAGGTCGCAATGGGAATTGCCTTCTCCAGCCGGCGCCCGTCGCGCATCACACAGCGTAGGAGCGGACGGCCGCGATCGGGTGGCGCCTCATCCTCGAGCCCGATGACATCGTGGTCGGCCGTGTCGTCACCATCGCCCCGGGACACGCGCCACACCTGTTTCGCGCCGGGGTATGTCGCCTTCTCGGGACTGCGTTTGGCGACCGGAACGATGGCCCCGTCCCGTTCGACCTCAACGAGCTTGTAGACCCCCCCGAGCGCAGGGGCGTCGCTCGATGTACTGAGAGCCGTGCCGACGCCAAACCCGTCAATTGGCGCCCCGGCTTCGAGCAATGCCGCAATGCGATGCTCGTCGAGATCACCGCTCGCGAGGATGCGCGTCGCATGCAGCCCGCCGGCATCGAACAGGGCTCGCACCGCGCGGCTGAGCGACAAGAGATCACCGCTGTCCAGCCGGACTGCGTGGGGGTGAAGTCCACTCTCGACGATATGTCGCGCAGCCGTAAGCGTGTCGTAGGTATCCAGTAACAGGACCGACTGGTTGCCGTAGAGATCCGAGAAACGCTGAAACGCCACCGCCTCGGTGTCGTGCGTCATGACCCACGAGTGCGCCATCGTGCCCGACACCGGCACTCCAAACCGCCGCCCCGACTCGAGATCCGAGGTCGCGACGCACCCGCCGATGAACGCCGCCCGTCCCGCCAGCGCACCGGCCTCCGTCCCATGTGCGCGTCGCGCACCGAATTCGATGACCGAGCACCCCTCGGCCGCCTCGACCAGCCGTGCGGCCTTACTCGCAATGAGCGTCTGAAAGAGCAGCGTCGACAGCAGCATCGTTTCGACGAGCTGGGCGGCAGGCAGCGACGCCGTGACCCGGACGAGCGGCTCGTTCGCAAAGACGGGGGTGCCCTCCGGGACCGCCCACACGTCACCACTGAATCGGAAGGTCGTCAGGTAGTCGTCGAAGAAACCAGCGGGCACGTCGCGTAGCGCAGGCAACCGGCGCAGGTATTCGACGTCTTCCGCCGTAAACGACAAACCCTCGAGATAGTCCAGGGCGAGGTCCAGACCGGCCGCAACAAGATAGTTTCGCGACCGCGGAAGCTCGCGGACCCACAGCTCGAACGACGCACGGCCCACCTCGCCGTACACGGAATAGCCCGCGGCCATCGTCATCTCGTAGAGATCGGTGGCCAGCGCGCTGGGCATCGGGTGGTAATGTATCACTCGTGGCCTCGGGCCGAGGTGTGGCGCTGCTCGTCGTCGATGTGCAACGGGACTTTTGTGTGGGCGGAGCGCTCGCCGTGCCCGATGGCGATCGAGTCATCCCACCACTGAATGCTCTGGCGACGCGCCTGGATCACCTCGACGTTCCGATCTACGCCTCACGCGACTGGCATCCCCCGCAATCCACGCACTTCCAGCCATACGGAGGTCCGTGGCCGGTCCACTGCGTGGCCGACACGGCCGGGGCGGCGTTCCATCCCGCGCTCGCACTGCCCGAGCGAACCGTGATCGTGAACAAGGGGCAGGCGCCCGCGGCGGACGGCTACTCGGCGTTCGAGGGACAGACCGCACACGGAGTCCCGTTCGAACAAGAGCTCCGCAACGGCAAGATCGCACGGCTGATCGTGGGGGGGCTCGCGACCGACTACTGCGTCGCGCAGTCTGTGCTGGACGCCCGCCGACTCGGGTTCCAGGTGACCGTCGTGACCGACGCAATCGCCGGAGTCGACCAAAAGGCCGGCGACTCAGCCCGCGCCCTCGACCGCATGCAGGCAGCAGGGGCGGAGCTGAGGAACTCTGAGGAGATCTAGTTCCCCTGAGTAAACGGACTGGGTCCACCGCGGAAGGTATACAGATGGTCGCGGACGGCTTCGATCTGCTGCACCGCGTCGGTGTCGAACTGCGGATAGAAGGAACCTGGGTACTCGGTCCAGAACTGTGGCATCTTGGTGCCCGGCTGGATATCGAACGGTACTAACAGCCAGTCCAATACCCAATCTGGTTGTAGCCGCTCGTGCGCCATTCGTAGGTCTGGAGCCAGATTGTCAGTGGGCTGATCGTCAGGTATCGCGTCGAGGACGTGGCACTGCTGGCAACGCAACAAGTCGAACAGCTCCTCGCCCGTACGAAGGACCTCCCTGTCGGTCTCGTACTCGTGCGTGCGGAAGGGTCCGATCGTCTCGGAGATCGCCCCGAAGTAGTCGATCGCGGTGTTCAAGTGCGGATCGTCCAGCCCGAACGACGGCATGCGTACGTCGAGCCACGGGCGTATCGTGATCGGCGCGCGTAGGAAAGCGTAGAGCCAGTCTGGCTGCACCTTCGCGCCCTCTGGCGTCAACATCGGCGGTGCCAGCGCTGGGTCGCCAACCACGCTGACGTAGTCCCCGCCGGCGGCCTCGATCTCGTGGCAGCCGACGCAGTTCCGGCGGCGGACGAAGTTGCGCCCCTCAGTCAGGGCATCGTTGCGAGCCGATCCGGGCATCTTTGAGCCCGCTGGCTGCACTTCGGCCTGAAAGCTCATGATCGCCGTCGCCAGCAACCGGGTCTCATCCTCACTGAAGCCAAAGTACGGCATCCGAAGCCGCTCGAGCGGTTGCAGCACACGGCTGCGATCGAACTCCCGAGGGTTCTGTAGCTTCTGCTTGAACCAGTCGACCTTCGTGTGCGGGATGTCGTGGACAAACGCGAAGTCCAGCCGTTGGACGAGCTTGCTGCCTTCCTCGGAGAGCTCGATCCCGATGGGTTGGGTGTCTTCGAATCCGGCGATCTCATGGCAGCTGAAGCAGCCGTAGCGTGCGATGGCCCGCTGGCCCAGCTCGAGCTGCTGCTCATCGGCTGACATCGCGGCCACGGTCGCTCGGGCTTCCTCTGTGGGGACGATCGACGCCAGATAGTCCGTCAAGACCTCCGCGACGTACGCCTCGTCGTAGGTCGCGCCGGCGCCCTCGCCGGCTGGCCCGGCCAGGCTCGCCAAATATGTGGCGACATCGGCCACCTCCTGGTCGGTGAGCCGCATGTCAGGCATGTACGTCTCTGGGCTGAAGTGCTTGGGGTCGCGAACCCAATCAAAGAGCCACTCGTACGTCGTCTTGCTCCCGATGTTCTGAAGCGGCTGACCAAAGGTCCGGCTCGGTCCAGCGGCCAGGCGGTCCATATCGTCGTTGATATGGCAGGCGAGGCAGCCGACCGACTCGACGACCGCCTGCCCGCGGACCGCATTGCCACTCGGCGGTGACGCGACCGCAAACTGGTGGTCGCTCGAGTTCGCGAACAGGTAGGCCACGACGGCGTCGATCTCGGCCTCATTCCTCTTCGCGTCTTCGGGGGCGCTGCTATTCGAGTTGTACCAGACCCGTGGCATCCACGTGCTCGGTTTCACGGCTCGCGGATCGCGGATCCAGTTCGCCACCCATTCCTCGTCGAGCTTGGCGGCGATCCTGGTGAGGTTGGGTCCCGGTTTACGCAGCCCCTGGAAGCCCGCCGTCGTATGACAGGCGTAGCATCCGGCGCGCTCGTACACGCCGTAGGCCAGGTTGATCTCCGGCCCCTCCGGCACAAACACGGTCTCCTGGTGACACTTCGCGCACGACGCCTCGCTCATGTTCGTGGGCAGCATCGGGTAGTCCCACAGATGTGGCACCTCCCAGTGGTGCTGTTCCTCCCACTCGGCCATCTGATCCGCGTTGCTCGGCGTATGCGAGGCGTACTCGAACGTGATGGACTGCCCCATCCCCTCGTGGCAGACCGTACATCCGAACTGCGCGACCGGATGCGACGACGCACTTCCGACATAGGCCTCGAGGTTCGGGTGGGTGGTAAATGGCTGCGGATACTCTTCGTAACCCTCCCGATCGATCGCGAGGTGGCACGTCGTGCACCGATCCATCTTGGCCACTCGTGTGAAGTTGACGTCGTCCACGATATCGGGCGTGATGACTTGCTTCACCGTAATCGTCGGCGCCATGAAATCCAGCAGCGGCGCGTTTAGGGCGGCAGTCACGATGCTCGGGGCCAGGTCCCCTAGACGCGCCTCGAGGCGGGTCGTCTCGGTCGTGAGATCTCGGATCTGCTGGTCGAGCTCGCCGACCTGGCTGGTAAACCCGCTGATCTGCGTGCGAATGCCATCGCGCTCCACGTTCAGCGCGTCGACCTGCAAGCCCAGGTCGAGCCACTCCTGATACCTCGCATCGATCGCGGGCCGCTCTTCGGCGGCATGCCCCGGGTCGTGGTCTTGCCGCTCCTCGAACGCGTACCGCTCGACGTCGTAATTGGCCTTGGTGAACTGCCAAGCCTGGCTGACGCGGTACAGCTCGGCTTCAACCTCATCCAACTGCCCCTGGAGCTCATCGATCTGCGCCTGGCTGCCGGCCATGGCCTCCTCGGCGGCCGCTCGCTCCGTCTGCAGGCGCGTCAACTCGGCCTGGTCGACCTGACCCTGCGCCGCCGCCAACCCGGCCTGCGTGACCTCGGTCTCCAGTAGCACGAACTGGCGCTGATAGCCCTTCCATTCGCGGTCGTAGTCGTCCCACACCATCCACAGACTGCTGAAGAACAGGAACAGACTGGACGCCGCGAAAACGACGTTCAGAAAGTCGATGTTGTAAGCGTGCCCAACGGATTTCTTGTCAGCCATACGCGCTAGATATTGAAGAAGAACTCAGGGATGTAGACGATGTACTTCAAGTTGAATATCCACCGAGCCAGCATCTTGACCGGCAGCGAGAGCATCATGAGAAACAGAAACACCGACACGTAGAAGCGCGACGCGCCAAGCTTCTCGTGGTAGCTCTTGAGGACGGTCTTGGCCAGAATGACTGGCAGTACCGTGATGTACACCAGACTGATGATCAGCCCGAAGATCTCGCGGATGAACCAGTTGTCAGGCAGCGCCCCCCCCAGCAGCTGGACCCAGATGACCTCCGAGAGCTGCACGTTGGTGAGCGCCTCGAGCTTGTGGATGTCCCAGTACTCGAACGGACCAAAAAAGTTCCAGTTCGGGCCTCGGAGGAACGTGCCAAGGACGATCAGCGACGACCACAGGATGACGAACCCGAAGAGAAAGATGGTGATCTCGGCCTTCCGTTCCGCGAACGTAAAGTAGCCGTTGCCCTTGGGATTGGTGTCGACATACGGAATCGCCATCAGACCGACGATGATCAGGCTCGGCAAGACGACGCCGGCCAGCCACGGGTCAAAATAAACGAGCATCTCCTGGAGTCCAAGGAAATACCAGGGCGCCTTCGACGGATTTGGCGTGTTCGCCGGGTTTGCCGGTTGCTCGATCGGCGCCTCCAACGCGATCGACCACACGACGATAACCGCCGTACAGACGATGAGTGCGATCAGCTCGGTATAGACGAGGTCGGGCCATACCCACACGCGCTCCGACTCCTCCTTCTCGATCGGGTCGTCGCCGGCCGCGATCCGACGGTCGTTGAGTACCGCTTCGCGCATCGAGTACCACGTGAAGAAGATCACCAGGAAGATCAAGGCCACGATCGGCACGTTGTCTGGCTTCGCGATGATCTGCACGAAGTTCTCGTCCGTTAGACCAAACCCGAAGAAGACCGTGAGAAAAGCCATCAGGCCGAACCCGACGGAGTTCTTCGCGAAGAGATCGCGTTTCCAGACGATGAACACCAGCGCAAGCACCGACAGCGTGAAGAACAGCCTCGGGTCGGCGAAGAGATCGATGAATCCTTTAATCGCGTCCATATCTCACTTCAGTGCCATGGGTTCAATCGGCCTAGAGCGGGCCGGAAATCCCGCCGTCTTTGCGAACTCGCCAAAAATGAACCGCCATGAGAAAACCAATGACCAGCGGCAGCGCGACGCAGTGCAGCACGTAGAACCTGAGCAGTGCGCCTTCCCCAACGAACGTGCCGCCCAGCAACGCAAACCGTGCGTCGTCGGCAGCATGCACGAGCTTCACGTCACCAATCGCCAACAGCTGGGCGCCAGGACCTTCATATCCGAGGAACGGCGTGGCGCGGGCCATGTTCGATCCAACTGTGATCGCCCAGATGGCCAGCTGGTCCCAAGGCAGGAGGTAACCAGTGAACGAGAGCAGCAGGGTCAGCACGAGCATGATGACCCCGACGTTCCAGTTGAACTCCCTGGGTGGCTTGTAGGAGCCGGTCATGAAGACGCGGAACATATGCAGCCACACCGTGATGACCATCGCGTGGGCACCCCATCGATGCATTTCACGCATGATACCAAGCGGCACGTGCTCCCGGAGCCCCACGATATCCGAATACGCGTATTCGAGCGTCGGGCGGTAGTAGAACATCAAGAGCAGCCCGGTGAACGTGAGATTCAAAAAGAGAAAGAAGCTCAGGCCGCCCATGCACCACGTGTAGCGCAGCCGCACCCCGTGCTTCTTCAGCCTGACCGGATGCAGGTGCAGGAAGACGTTGGAGAGCATGACCAGCACGCGGTTCCGGTCGTTGATCGGTGCTGAGTGCCGGAAGATCGACGTCCAGACCTGCGTCTCGGTCAGCCAGTTCCACGCGCGCACCAGCGCGCCTTCTTCGGGTTGAATGGTCTTTGAATCGGCCATAGTTGTTGCTCACACTCCCAAGAACGCTTCGGGGTCACTCCACTGCCCCAGTTCCTGCTGGAACTTGCGACTCTTATCGATCAGAATCTGCCCGTCTTCCGCGAGGACGATGCGCGCGCGCTCCAACGGGCGTGGGGCCGGACCTTCGAAGTTGATGCCGGTCTCTCTAAACCCGCTCCCGTGGCACGGGCACTTGAACTTCGCCTCGGCCGACAGGTAGTTCGGGGTGCAGCCCAAGTGCGTGCAGGTCACGAGCAGGGCATAAAAGCCCGGAGCCTCGTGCGCCATGTCGAACGGCGTACGGATCAGCCACACGCCGAAGCGGTCTTTCCAGCGCTCATCGACTCCCTCGCCGTAGTCCGCCGGGAATCCAGCCGTGAACTGCTGCGGCGGCTCGTTGAGCACGTTGGGAAACATGAATCGCCCGGTGGCCGCGAGGCACCCGGCGGTGGCCGCGGTGAACGAGCCCCAGGCCAGCCCCATCCACCCACGCCGTGACATCAGCGGCGAGGTGTCGTCCGGCACCTTAGGCTTGGGCTTCGGCGCCGGCTTTTTCACCGCCGCGGCGGTCGTTGTCTTCCCGACCAACGCCGGATTCAGGGGCGGCGGCGGCGCCGGCTTCGGTTTTGCGGCCGGCTTTGCCACCTCTGGCGCGTCGCCGCCAGTCGCAGGAGGCGGAGTCTTCTGCTCGTCAGCCATGTTGCTCGTCGTCCTCTGTTGTCGTCGCCGTTTACGACGGTCCAATCGCCTCGAGCGTTCGCATCGCCATCTCTCTCACGCGCAGGCTCTCGTCGTCGCGACTCAGCCGCGCGATCTCGTCGCGCAATCGTCCCGAGCCCAAAGACTCGACCGCCTGCAATCCGCTGACCATTACTTCCGAGACCGGATCGATCGCGGCGCTGACAGCCGGTGTTCGCGTGACGTTGCGCTCAACGTACTCCCGATTGAGCATGCGCGCCAACACCACTTCCCCATCTGGGTTTCCGTGCCTGGCCAGCGAGACGGCTGCGTTCCACTGAACGTCGGCAACCGGGTCCTCGAGCGCTCGTTCGAGTGTGGGGAGCGTCCCGTGGGCAGGCAGTGCGCCAAGCGCGTAGACCGCCATCTTTCGCACCCCGGCATCCGTCGACCCGTACATCGACGCAATTTCCTCAGTGACGGCAGCGTCGCCCAGCGCCGCAAGCGCCCACATGACGCTAATCTGGGTCTCCGTGTCCTCATCGCCCAGCCCCTCGACCAGCACGGCGACCGCACGCTGAGGGGGACTCGCAAGCCGTCCGACCGCCAGCGCCAGGTAGCGACGCACCCGCGGGTCGTCGCCGGCGGAGGCCTCGAACGCCTGCACAATGGCCGACCCGAGCCCCGGGTGCTTCGACTCGACCTCGGGATCGCTCATCAGCCGCGACAGCTCGTACGCCGCAGGCCAACGTCGCTCGCGACCGCCGGTTTGCACGTCCTGCAGAAACTCTTCCGGTGCGCGCTCCTGCGTCAAGAGCATCCGAAAGCCGCCATAGACGAGGATGATCATTCCGACCACCGCGAGTGGGATGAGGAAGAACTGAACGGCGAGAGCCGGGGCGGTAGCGAACGAGCGTCTACCGGGCGCGGGTTCGCGCTCGACGAGCTTTGACATCGTGACTTCTGAAGATATTCGCTGTTAAGAGAGACCCGAATGAGCCTCCCGGTCCATGCAACGGAAGCCGTTGCACTCTCACCAGCAAAACCGCCGAAGAGTACTACGATCGTATGTTCCGGTCAAGGCTCACCCTTCCTCTATCCTCTTGAGCCAGCTAGGCATCGACCGGCCGGTCAGCCAATTCTTGGGAGCGTGACAACAGTCTGAGACTGGTACTTGCCCTTCTTGTCCGCGTAGGACGTCTCGCAGGGCTCGTCGCTTTGGAAGAACAGCACCTGCGCAATCCCTTCGTTCGCGTAGATCTTCGCTGGCAGCGGCGTCGTGTTGGAGATCTCCAGCGTCGCGGTGCCTTCCCACTCGGGCTCGAACGGCGTGACGTTCACGATGATCCCGCAGCGCGCGTAGGTTGACTTACCGAGACACACCGTCAGAACGTCGCGCGGAATCCGGAAATACTCAACTGTACGGGCCAGCGCGAAGGAGTTGGGCGGCACGATGCACACCGACGCCTTGAGGTCGACGAAAGAACGCGGGTCGAACTCCTTCGGGTCGATGACGGTGGAGTTGATGTTGGTGAATACCTTGAACTCATCGGCAACGCGGATATCGTAGCCGTACGAGGAGACCCCGTACGACACGACCGAGTCCCGCACTTGCCCTTCGACGAAGGGTTCGATCATGCGGTGCTCCGCCGCCATCCGCCGAATCCACACGTCCGACTTGATGCTCACCCTACCGTCCGAGCTCCACGCCGCGAAAGAAATAGCCGATCTCGAACGCCGCAGTCTCGGGTGAATCAGATCCGTGGGTCGCGTTTCGCTCGATCGAAGAGCCAAACTCTCGGCGAATCGTATCGCGCTCGGCTTCCCCGGGGTCAGTCGCCCCCATCAAGCGCCGCCATCGTGCGATCGCGTCCGGCGCCTCGAGCACCATGACGACCGCCGGCCCCGACGACATGAAGTGCGTCAGGTCCCCGAAAAACGGCTTGTCCTGGTGAACCGCGTAAAACCCTTGTGCGTCGGCCTCGGTCAGGTGCACGAGCCGCATGGCGCGAATCCGAAACTGCTCGCCCTCGATGCGCTGCAGGATGGCGCCAACGACTTGTCGGTCGACGGCGTCCGGCTTGATGATGGCAAGTGTCCGTTGCATGCTACCGAAGGCTCTCCATGATTGCGTCGAGCGCAGCTTTCGGAGGGCGCACGCGGTCCTGCGACAGGGTGGCGAGGGGCTCTTTGACAAGATTGAGCAACGTCAAGAAATCGTCCCGGCCCGGCTCGACGTAGATGATCCCGGTCGCGAACTCACCCCGCGCTTGCGTCGCATCGAGCACCTGGAGCGCGTTTATCTTGTCCAGCGCGTTGTACTCCTCGTCGAGCTTCTTGAGATACAGCTTCGAGCCGTCGTGCAGCTCGATCTCCTGGGTCGTCCCAGGCTCATGATCAATCGCGATGTCTTCGAAGAACGGCACGAAGCTGATGTCCTCGAGCGGATCATCGTGATCCTTGGCGTAGGAATAGCTTTTCGTCGAACCCTCGTGATCGTTGAAGGTCACACACGGCGACAGCACGTCGATCATGGCCGTGCCGTGGTGGCTGATCGCCGCCTTCAGAACGGCGGATAGCTGCTTCTTGTCGCCTGAGAACGACCGGGCCACGAACGTGGCGCCCAACTCGATGGCCAGCGCACAGGTATCGATCGGCGGTAGATCGTTCACCACCCCGGTCTTGAGCTTCGACCCCAGGTCGGCGGTCGGAGAAAACTGTCCCTTCGTAAGCCCGTAGCAGCCGTTGTCCTCGATGATGTACACGATCGGCAGATTGCGCCGCATGAGATGCACGAATTGACCGATCCCGATCGCGCCGGTGTCGCCGTCGCCGCTGACCCCAATGGCAATCAAGTCTTTGTTGGCCAGCATGGCGCCGGTCCCTACGGACGGCATTCGTCCGTGTACCGCGTTGAACCCGTGGGCCGACCCGAGAAAATAGGCCGGGCTCTTGCTCGAGCAGCCAATGCCCGACAGCTTGATCACGCGGTCCGGGTCGACGCCCATCTCGTAACACGCCCCGATGATGCGTTCCGAGATCGCGTTGTGCCCGCACCCCGCACACAGGGTCGTTTTTGCTCCCCGGTACCCCTTCGACTCGAGGCCGATCCGGTTTACTTTTTTTGGTGGTGGTGAAGGTGTCGCGGTTGCCACGGTATCTCCTCTACACGCTCGAATCGACTACTCGCCGCCAACGCCGGCGTCTCGCGGGGCCCGAGACTGGTCGGCCCCAGCTTTCTGTACCCGATAGCCCTCTTGAATGAGGACGCTGTCGGTCACGGTCCGTGCATCGATGGGATCACCCGCGTAGTGCAGCACGCTGCGCAGTCGGCCAGTCAACTCGACCGGTAGATCGAGCTTCATGAGACTGAGCATCTGCGCGTCCCGATTCTGCTCAACGATGTAGACACGATCATGCCGCTCGACAAACGACGCCAGCGCGGTTCGGAACGGATAGGCGCACACCCGGTAGTAGGAGGTCTGCACATCGGCTTCCTCCAGCAGCTGATCACGGCTCTCGACGATCGCCCAATGCGTCGTGCCATACGCAATGATGCCGATCGAGGCCTTCCGATTGATCTCGACGACTGGCGCCGGCATCCAGTTGCGCGCGGTCTCGAACTTGCGACTCAGGCGGTCCACGTTCTGCTGATAATCGTCCGGCCGCTCGCTATACTGCGCCCACTCGTTGTGGCCCGAGCCGCGACAGAAGAAGGCCGGCATTGCGTCCCCAGGAATCGTGCGGTACGGAATGCCGTCGCCGTCGACGTCGCGATAGCGCCCGAACTTGCCGATCCGCTCGAGCACCTCGTCGTCGACCACCTTGCCGCGATCCAGCGGTTTTGTCGGATACTCGAATGGCTCGGACATCCAGGTGTTCATCCCAAGATCGAGGTCCGACATCACGAACACCGGCGTCTGGAACCGCTCGGCAAGATCGAAGGCCTCTTGGGCCATCGAATAGCACTCTTCCACGGAGGCGGGAAACAACAGGAGGTGCCGGGTATCCCCGTGGGACAGAAAGGCAGTCGTGAGGACATCCCCTTGCGCCGTTCGTGTGGGTAGTCCAGTTGACGGACCGACGCGTTGGATGTCAAACACGACGGAAGGCACCTCGGCGTAGTAGCCCAGCCCCGCGAACTCACCCATCAGCGAGATACCAGGCCCAGACGTCGCGGTCATCGACCGGGCACCTGCCCAACCCGCGCCAAGCGCCATCCCGATTGCCGCGATCTCATCCTCGGCTTGCACGACGGCGAACGTCGCCTGCCCGGACTCCTTCTCGATGCGGTGTTCGCGCAGGTAGCCGATGAGTGTTTCGCAGAGCGACGACGAAGGTGTGATCGGGTACCACGTGACCACCGTGACCCCGGCCATCAACGACCCGATGGCGGCCGCCGCGTTGCCTTCGATCAGAATGAGGCCGTCCGTCCGATCCATCGTCTCGATGTACAGGGGGTCGCGCTTCTCCAGGTTCTCTTGCGCGTACTTGAACCCGGCTTCCAGCGCTTCCCGATTCAGGGCGACAGCCTTCGGCTTTCGGCCAAGCTGCTTGTTCAGTCCCTGCTCCATCTGCTTGAGATCGATCTGAAGGAGACCCGCCAGCACGCCGTCGTAGATCATGTTGCGCACAAGCCGCCGGAGCCTGACATCGCGACTGATGTCAGTGACGAGCGCGTCGAACGGGACAGGATAGTAGACCAAGTCGTCGCGCAGGCCATTTAGCGCCAGGGGTTCGTCGTACACGACGGCCGCGCCCGACTCGAGCGACAGCACATCCTCCCGAGCGGTCTCGGCATTCATCGCGACGAGCAAGTCGACACGCTTCTTGGCGGCGATGTATCCGTCCTTGTTCACGCGGATGGTGAACCAGGTCGGCAGGCCGGCAATATTCGATGGAAAAAGATTCTTCCCCGAGACCGGCACGCCGCTTTGGAAGATCGACCGGAGCAGCACGAGGTTGGCGGTTTGGCTTCCCGAGCCGTTTACCGTGGCAACCCGAATGCTGAAATCGTTAACAAGTCGACCGGTGGAAGAATCAGTGGGGGACTCTTGGAGTGCTGCTTCAGGAGGTGCCATTCATGGCCTCAACATCAATCAAGTACACGATCGGCGATTTTACCACGCTTCGCGGCTATCCGAGCGTCGTGGCGACGGCTGCGCCGATGTCGGCCGGACTTCGGACGACCGTGACGCCTGCCGATTCGAGCGCGGCCATCTTCTCGGCGGCCGTGCCCTGCCCGCCCGAGATGATGGCACCCGCATGTCCCATCCGTCGCCCGGGTGGTGCCGTCTGGCCTGCGATAAAGCCCACCACGGGTTTCTCGAACTCCCGCGCGACAAACGCCGCCGCGTCCTCTTCGGCAGTGCCTCCGATTTCACCAATGAGCACGACAGCCTCGGTCGCCGGGTCGTCCCGAAACAGGGACAGCGCGTCGACGAAGTTCGTGCCAATCAGCGGATCGCCGCCAATGCCGATGCAGGTCGTCTGTCCCAAACCTAGCTGGGTCAGCTGGTGGATCGCCTCATACGTCAGGGTGCCACTCCTCGAAACGATGCCCACACGCCCCTCGCGGCAAATGTGGCCTGGGATGATGCCCGCCTTCGCCTTGCCGGCTGAAATGACGCCCGGGCAATTCGGGCCGACGAGCCGCGTCGGCCGTCCCTCGAGGAACTGCACCACCCGAAGCATGTCGAGCGTGGGGATCCCCTCGCTGATACAAACCACCAGGGACAAATCGGCGTCAGCGGCCTCCATGATGGCATCGGCTGCCAGCGCCGGCGGAACGAAGATCAACGACGCGTTCGCCCCCGTCTCGCTCACGCAGTCGGTCACGGTGTTGAACACCGGCCAGCCCTCATGCGTCGTCCCACCCTTGCCCGGCGTCACACCGCCGACCACGGTCGTGCCGAAATCCGCCGCTTGCCGAGCATGGAACCCGCCCTCTCGGCCGGTCAATCCCTGCACGAGTAGGCGCGTGTGTTCGTCTATGAGTACCGACATCGTCGTCCGTTCACGGCGCCACAGGGTCGGGCCCGGCAAGTGCGACCGCCCGTTCGGCCGCTTCGCCCATCGTGTCAGCCGTCGCGAAGTTCAAGCCACTCTCAGCCAACATCCGCTTCCCCTCGGCAACGTTGGTGCCCTCCATCCGAATCACGACCGGCACCGCGACATCAAGGGCCTTGACCGCGGCGATGACGCCCTCGGCCAGCACATCGCATCGAAGAATGCCGCCAAAGATGTTAATCAGCACCGCCTTGACGTGCGTGTCCGCCATCAAGATACGGAAGGCGTTTCTGATC
Source organism: Vicinamibacterales bacterium (assembly GCA_965216615.1). Lineage (GTDB taxonomy): Bacteria > Acidobacteriota > Vicinamibacteria > Vicinamibacterales > UBA8438 > CAUZIB01. Next base: position 98,566 of record CBDCGH010000019.1, read on the forward strand.
TGCTCAGCGTTCGCGCCGCCGCCGACATCGAGAAAGTTCGCCGGCTCGCCACCGGCAATCTTGATGATGTCCATCGTCGCCATGGCTAGCCCTGCACCGTTAACCATGCATCCGATGCTACCGTCGAGACGAATGTAGTTCAGGGAGTACTCGGACGCGGCGGTCTCGAGCTCTTCCTCCTCCGTCAGATCCCGCAGCTCTCGCAGCGTCGGGTGGCGAAACAGCGCGCTGTCGTCCAGCGACATCTTCGCGTCGAGTGCGAGGACGCGGCCATCACCGGTGAGGACCAATGGGTTGATCTCGACGAGCGATGCGTCCGTCTGCTCGAAGACGCGATGAGCCGCCTGCATCACCCCGACCGCCTCCTTGACGGCGCGCCCTTCCAGCCCAAGGCCAAAGGCAAGGCGCCGTGCTTTGAACGGCGCCAGGCCGGCGCTTTCGATCGTTTCTCGCAGGATCAGCTCCGGGGTCTCGGCGGCGACTTCCTCGATCGCCATCCCTCCCGCCGAGCTCACCATGACCACGGGCCGGGCCAGCGCCCGATCGATGAGGAGGCCAACGTACAACTCTCGAGCGATCTCGAGCTGCTCTTCGACCAACACCCGCGATACGCGGCGGCCGTCTGGGCCTGTCTGAGGCGTAACCAGCGTACTTCCCAGCAACTCGCGGGCGGCCGTCTCCGCGGCATCGACTGAATCCACGACCTTGATGCCTCCGCCCTTCCCACGCCCGCCAGCGTGGATCTGCGCCTTGACCACGACTCGACCACCGAGCCGCTCCGCGATGGCCCGGGCCTCCGCCGGAGACAACGCGACCTCCCCGCGAGGCACGGGGACGCCGAACTCGGAGAACAGGCCTTTGGCTTGATACTCGTGAATCTTCACGGGGAGAGTGGCTCCGGCTGTATGGGCACGGCGATCTCAGACGCTGATGACCTGCACCAGCTCCCGAACGGCATCGGCTGACTTCGCCAGCGCGGCCTCCTCCGACTCGGTGAGCGTAATCTGGATGATCTCCTCTATGCCGCGAGCGCCCAGCTTGACCGGCACCCCGACGTACAAATCGGAGATACCGTACTCACCTTGGAGAAACGCACAGCACGGCAGAATCTTCTTCTTATCCTTGAGGATGGCTTCGACCATTTCCACGACAGCCGATCCCGGCGCGTAGTATGCGCTCCCGGTTCCGAGCAGCTTGACGATCTCGGCACCGCCCTGGGCGGTGCGGGTCACGATCGCGTCCACCGCGGCGGCATCCATGAGCTCCGTGATCGGGATGCCGGCCACCGTCGAGTAGCGCGGCAGGGGCACCATCGTGTCGCCATGTCCCCCCAGGACGAACGCGTGGGTATTCTCCACCGACACGTTGAGCTCTTGCGCAATGAACGTGCGCATCCGCGCCGAGTCGAGCACCCCCGCCATCCCGATGACGCGCTCGCGCGGGAAGCCGCTCACGCGGTAGACGACCTGACACATGGCGTCCAGCGGATTCGTCACAGGCACAATGATGCAGTCGGGAGATTCCTTGACCACCGCCTCGGTGACGGCCTTGATGATCTGGTAGTTCTTCTGCAGCAAGTCGTCTCGGCTCATGCCGGGCTTGCGGGCCAAGCCGGCAGTCACCACCACGATGTCTGACCCGGCGGTGTCGGCATAGTCGTTCGTACCGAGCACCCGCGCGTCGGAGGACTCCACCGGACAGGCCTCGAGCATGTCGAGCGCCTTCCCCTGAGGGATACCCTCGAGGATGTCCAAAAGGACCACGTCCGCGAGCTCCTTGTCGGCAATGCTGCGCGCCACAGTCGCTCCAACGTTGCCCGATCCGATCACGGTGACTTTACGATTCATGATGGTTGACTCCTCGCGCCCTACGTATTCGAAACGATTTGGTCTTTTAGGTCACGTCCCCGTGACGCGTCACAGGATCTTCAACAGAAAGTGTGGAAAACCTTGTGGAAAAATGTCCCGCTACACGAATTCGAACCGCTTCAAACGGGCCATTGTAGCGGTTTGCACCATCATGGTGCGGGAGAGGTGATCGTCAGCATCGTCGCGCGAACGGCGAGTCATTATACTCTACGGCTAACCCTATGAAGATTGTGATCGCTGACGCCTTGCCACAATCCGCCGCCGATGTACTCGCGACCGATGGATGGACGATCGACGCGCGTGCAGGCCGCCCTCTCGAGGAGCTCGTCCGGGATCTCGAAGACGCGGACGGGCTGATCGTACGGAGCGCCACCAAGGTCACGGCTGAGCTCATCGATGCAGCACCCAAGCTTCGGGTGGTTGCGCGGGCCGGAACGGGCGTCGACAACGTCGACCTCGACGCGGCAAGCCGACGCGGCATCCTAGTCGTGAATGCGCCAGGCGCCAATAGCATTAGCGTGGCTGAGCACGCATGCGCGCTGATGTTGACCCTGTCTCGCTCGGTCGCACACGCAGACGCCTCGATGAAGGCGGGGCGTTGGGAGAAGAAGTCACTGCAGGGGGCCGAGCTGCGCGGCAAGACGCTCGGGCTCGTGGGTCTCGGACGAATTGGACGTGAGGTCGCCCGGCGCGCGCGGGCATTCGAAATGACGGTGGTGTGTCACGACCCGTTCATCGGCGCCCAGGTCGCCCAGGACATCGGTGTCGAGCTGTTGTCACTCGATGACCTGTGCGCGCGGTCCGATTTCATCAGCTTCCACATCCCGTCGAGCGCCGACACCGCCAAGCTCGTCGGACGCGAGTGGCTGGCGAAGTGCAAGCGTGGCGTCCGGATCATCAACACCGCGCGCGGGGACCTCATCGACGAGGAAGCGCTGGCCGAGGCGATCGAATCAGGTCGTGTCGCCGGCGCCGGTCTGGACGTCTTCGAGGTGGAGCCGCCGACCGACACCGCGCTGATCGCAAGACCGGAAGTGGTCGCCACTCCGCACATCGCGGCGTCAACCAAAGAGGCGCAGGAGCTCGTCGGGGTAGAAACAGCCAGCTGCGTCCGCGACTTCCTGGCGTCCGGAGTCGTCCGAAACGCCGTGAACTTCCCGTCTGTGTCGCCCGAGGAGTTCGGGCGCCTGCAGCCATACCTGACACTCTCCGAACGGTTAGGTAGCCTCGTCGCGCAGCTGACACCGGAGCGCATCGAAGGGCTCGGAGTCCGGTACTACGGCGAGCTGGCAGACAGTAACCACGACATGCTCGTCGGCGCCGTGCTCGTCGGGTTGTTCCGGGGCGTGCTCTCGTCGAACGTGACCCTCGTCAACGCTCGAACCATCGCACGCCAGCGAGGCATCGAAGTCGTCGAATCACAGAGCACGCGACCGCGCAACTTCACCAGCCTCATCTCCGTGAAGGTCCTCACCAGCGCCGGTGAGCGTTGGGTCGAGGGAGCCGTGTTCGCGCCGGCCGAGCCACGTTTGGTGCTGCTGGACGGCGTCGCCGTCGAAGCTGCGCTCGACGGAACGATGATCATCATCGAGAACACCGACCAACCCGGCGTCATCGGCGACGTCGGTACGGTGCTCGGCAAACGAGGGATCAATATCGTGACGTTCGCGCTCGGTCGGGCTGAGACCGGGGCGGTCGGCGTGGTGAACGTCGAGGCAGGCGGCGATGGCGAAGAGCTCAGCGCGGACGTACTCGCTGAGCTGCAGCGCATTCCTGCCGTGCACCGAGCGAACGCCGTTCGGCTTTGATTAGTTCGCCGTCGCTCGCAGGGCCCGACAGCGCCATGTGGTAATATTCGCCGTGCACCCGGCTACGCCCCAGGGCACCGCAACCGTTTCATCACCGTCCGTCTCTCCTTCTCGCGCTGTCGTCATCATCCCCGCTCGGTATCGCTCGTCGCGACTACCAGGTAAACCGCTCGCGGATATTGCGGGGCGTCCGATGATCGAGCACGTCTATCGGCACGCGGTCGCGGCGTCGCGGGCCGCGACGGTGCTGGTTGCGACTGACGATGATCGGGTGAGCGACGCCGTGCGGGCATTCGGCGGAGACGTCCGGTTGACCAGCCCGGAGCATCGCAACGGCACGGAACGGCTCGCGGAGGTCGCGCGCGACCTCACGGCTGAGCTCATCGTCAACCTGCAAGCGGACGAGCCGCTCGTCGAACCGGGCCTGATCGATCTCGTGCTGCGCGCGCTCGAATCCAACAGCGATGTCCCGATGTCCACCCTTCGGACGCCGTTGATCTCGGAGTCGGATGCCCACGATCCGCATGTCGTCAAGGTGGTTGTCGACCAGCGAGGGTTTGCGCTCTACTTCTCGCGGGCCGCCATTCCCCACGTCGATCGGGCGAGCGGTCTCAACGCGACTGCCGCGGTGTACAAGCACATCGGGCTGTACGCCTATCGTCGGGACTTTCTCCTCAGACTCGCCACATTGCCACCCACGCCGCTAGAGCAGACCGAGCGCCTCGAACAGCTTCGAGCGCTCGAACACGGTTACCGGATTGCGACCGAAGAAACGCCAGACGACCCGGTCGGTGTCGACACATTGGACGACCTCGAACGGGTACGACACATTATTGGTGCTGGAGCCTCTCGATGAATCAGACCTCGTCCTCCCCCGCGCGCCCGGTCAAGTACATCTTCGTTACTGGGGGCGTCGTCTCGTCTCTCGGGAAGGGCCTCGCCGCGGCCTCGATTGGCTGTCTGCTCGAAGGACACGGATATCGCGTGACCCTGCAGAAGCTCGATCCCTACGTCAACGTCGATCCCGGCACGATGAGCCCCTATCAGCACGGCGAGGTGTACGTGACGGAGGATGGGGCCGAAACGGATCTCGACCTCGGACACTACGAGCGGTTCACGAACACGGTCACGACCCGGGACCACAACTGGACGACCGGCAAGATCTATCTCTCGGTCATCCAGAAGGAGCGCCACGGCGACTACCTCGGCCGGACCGTGCAGGTCATTCCGCACATCACGAACGAAATCAAGAACGGCATCCGGTCGGTCAGCGAGGACGTCGATATCGTCCTCGTCGAGATCGGCGGCACGGTGGGCGACATCGAAAGCCAGCCCTACCTGGAGGCCATCCGCCAGTTCCGTCGAGACGTCGGTCGTGAGAACACACTCTATGTGCACCTCACGCTCGTGCCGTTCATCGGCACGGCCGGCGAGCTGAAAACCAAACCGACGCAGCACAGCGTCAAGGACCTGCGGTCGATTGGTATCCAACCGGACATCCTGCTGTGCCGGACCGATCGATTCCTCCCACGGGATCTCCGCCGGAAGATCGCCCTGTTCTGCGACGTCGACGAAGAGGCGGTCATCACGGCGAAAGACGTCGAGACGATCTACGAGGTGCCGCTCGTCTTCCGCGAGGAGGGACTGGACACGATCGTGCTCAAGCAGTTGGCCCTCCCTCAGGACACCACGTGCGATCTCGACCGATGGGAGGCGCTGGTCGAACGGATCAAGCACCCGGCCGATCAGTTGACGGTCCACGTGGTCGGCAAGTACGTCGGCTACGAGGACTCGTACAAGAGCCTGAACGAAGCGCTGTACCACGGCGGGTTCGCCGAGAACGTGAACGTCAAGATCAAATGGATCGAGGCCGAGGCGCTCGAGATGGACGGCGGAGAGCGGCTCCTAGGTGACGCGGACGGGATCCTTGTTCCCGGAGGCTTCGGGGACCGCGGAAGTCGAGGCATGATGGTGGCCGCTCGAATCGCGCGAGAGCGGCAGATTCCCTACTTCGGCATTTGCTATGGCTTTCAGTGGGCGGCTGTCGAGTTCGCTCGACACGTGTGCGGGCTCGAGGGCGCCGACTCGACCGAGTGTCGTGAGGACGCGCCGCACAAGATCATCTACAAGCTGCGCGACCTCCTCGGCGTGGACGACCTTGGCGGCACGATGCGCCTCGGCGGCTACCCCTGTCAGCTCGAGTCTGGCTCACTCGCGCATCGCGTCTACGGGGAAACGCAGATCACTGAGCGCCATCGCCATCGCTATGAGTTCAATCGCGAATACGAGGACGCGCTGACGCAAGCCGGCCTCCGGGTCTCTGGCCGGTCGCCGGACGGAAAGTTCGTCGAGGTCATCGAGCTCGCCGACCACCCGTGGTTCGTCGCGGTGCAGTTCCATCCCGAGTTCCGGTCGAAACCGCTCCGGCCGCATCCGCTGTTCGCCGAGTTCGTCAAGGCGGCCCATCAACATGCCCAGACCGCACCCGCCGAGGCGCACTCGGTTGCGGGCTGAGTCCATTCCGTTCAGAATGAGGCCGTGCGTCAGGTAGCGGTCGGTGGCGTGACGCTCGGCGAAGGGCAGCCACTCTCGCTCATCGCCGGCCCCTGCGTCATTGAAAGCGAGCAGCACGCGATCGATACGGCGGCCGAGGTGCAGGCGATCGCGGCGCGCTGCAGCGTTCCCTTCATCTTCAAGGCCTCATTCGACAAAGCCAATCGCACCTCGATCCGTTCGTTTCGAGGCCCGGGCCTCGACCGCGGGCTGGCGGTGCTCGCGAAGGTGAAGGATGAGCTTGGAGTACCGATCCTGACCGATATCCACGAACCCGCGCAGGCCGCGATCGTCGGTCAGGTGGCCGACGTCCTCCAGATCCCGGCCTTCTTGTCGCGTCAGACCGACCTGATCGTGGCGGCGGCGGACACAGGTCGGGTCATCAACGTCAAGAAGGGTCAGTTTCTCGCGCCTGAGGACGTCCGCTATATCGTCGAGAAGATCGAATCCTCGGGCCATGATCGCATCCTGCTAACCGAGCGCGGGGCCAGCTTCGGCTATCACAACCTCGTCGTCGATATGTGCTCGTTCCCCACGTTGCGGGCTACGGGGTATCCCGTCGTCTTTGACGTCACCCACAGCGTGCAGCTGCCCGGTGGAGGCGATGGGGCAAGCGGCGGCCAGACCCAGTTCATCCCCACGCTCGCGTCCGCCGGGGTCGCCGCCGGCGTCGACGGCGTCTTCTTGGAAGTACATGAGGATCCGACCCGAGCCAAGAGCGACGGGGCGAACGCCCTCGTCCTCAGCCGGCTCGAGCCGCTGCTGCGTCACCTCGTGGAGCTCGACCAGCTGACCAGGCCCCGCATCGACACGCTCGCCGGCCGCCCAACATGACCGACGCTCTGAAGATGTCGGCGGAGGCTACGCTTGAACGCGCGCGACGCGTGCTGCGCATCGAAGCCGGCGCCATCGCAGCTCTCAGCGACACGCTCGATGGTGGCTTTATCGCCGCCCTGGACCTCCTCGCGGCGTGCCGCGGTCGCGTCATTGTCACCGGCATGGGTAAGTCGGGAATCATCGCGCGCAAGATCGCGGCGACATTTAGCAGCACCGGCACGCCGGCGTATTTTCTTCACCCGGCCGAGGCAGTCCACGGTGACCTCGGGGTGATTCGGCCCGACGACCTGGTGCTCGCGTTGTCGCACAGCGGTGAGACGCCGGAGATTCTCCGGCTGCTCGAGACCATCAAGCGCCTCGGTGCCAGTCTCATTGCCGTTACGGGGACGGCGTCGAGCGCCCTCGGGCAGGCGGCAGACGTCACGCTCGACTGCCACGTGTCGACGGAGGCGTGCCCCATGAACCTCGTGCCGACAGCAAGCACCACCGCGAGCCTGGCACTTGGAGACGCGCTAGCGATGACGCTGCTGGTCAAGAAGGGATTTCGCGAGGAGGACTTCGCCAGCCTCCACCCAGGCGGCCAACTAGGCAAGCGGCTCCTGCGCGTCTCTCGCCTGATGCATGCTGGCGAGGATCTCCCCCGGGTGTCACCGACCGCCCCGCTCGAGGAGATTGTCGCAACGATCTCTGAGAAGGGAAAGGGCATGACCTGCGTGGTCGATGCGAACGATGCGCTCGCTGGCGTGATCACAGACGGTGACCTACGTCGCCAGCTTACGAGCCCAGACATCCTCACTCACTGCACGGCGCGCGACCTCATGACCGCATCACCCCAGACGATTCCGGCATCGGCCATGGCCGTGGAAGCGCTCAATCTCATGGAGAAGCGACGCATCACGTCACTCGTCGTCGTTGACAGTGACGCGGACAATGCCGACAACAAGCGCGTCGTTGGGGTCGTGCACCTGCACGACCTGTGGCGCACCGAGCTGTTTTAGCGACGCTCGGCCCCAGTGGACCCATGACCGACACCCTGTTGTTTCTCGGACCGCTCGTCGCCCTGCTCATTGGCCTTGCGGCGGGCAAGGCGTGGGAGCGTTACAAGCTTCGCGAAGGGCGCTGGATCGATCGGCGGAAGGCCCGCGAGTCCTCGCACTACATCGTCGGTCTGAACCTGCTTGTCTCGAACCAGCTCGATCTTGCCATCGAGGAGCTGACCAAGGCGGCTGGACTGGATGCCGATGCGCTCGAGATTCATTTGATCCTGGGCAACCTGTATCGGGAGAAGGGACAAGTCAGTCGGGCGATCCAGGTCCACCAGTCGCTGCTCCAGCGCCCACGTCTGAGCTCGGTCGAACACGCCTACGTGCTGCTGTGTCTTGGCCTCGATTTCAAGCGCGGAGGATTCGTCGACCGAGCGTTCGAAGCGTTCTCCGAGGTCGTCCGGCTCGACCCCGGCAACCAACACGCACTGCTCAACCTCGAGAAGCTGCACGAAGAGCAGCATCAGTGGCGCGAAGCGCAGGTGATCCGACGTCGGATCGCCGAGGCCACAATCGACACTGAGGTGCCGGGCAACCAGGCCATTCTGGCGTTTTTGGAAAACGAGCTAGGCCTGCAGGAGATGCGCGCCGACGCGCTCAGCCAGGCTACCAAACACTTCGAACGCGCAATCGACCTCGATGCGCGGACGGTTCCCGCCTATCTCAATCTCGGCGACGTGCAGACCAGACTCGGCGACGAGCCAGCCGCGATCAACACGTGGCAACAGATTCTGAAGGTGGCACCGGAACGAGGCTACCTCGCGTTCGGACGACTCGAGGCCGCGTTCTCGCGATCCGACCACTCACCGAGGTTCGTCGACCTGTGCAGCCAGATCATCGAGGCCAACCCTCAAGACTGGCGGGCACGCCTGGCGCTCGGTCAGTATCACGCGGGCCATGGCCAGCCGTCGCGGGCATTGGATCTGCTATTTGAATCGTTAGTCCACAACCCACATGCCCTTGCGGTCCACCAGGCGATCTGGCGCACGCTGACGGCCTTGGAGTTCGATCCCGCGCTCGTGCATCGATACGTCGATCTCACCCACGACGCCGTGTTCTACCTGGACCCACACGTCTGTATGCGATGCCGGTATCGGAGCACGGAGCTCCTCTGGCAGTGCCCGCAATGCCATGAATGGAACACCTTCGTCGAAGAGCGAATCGCGCCCGCGGAGAGCGAGGAAGCGCCGGCCTGACGTGCCGACGCTGCGAGTTGCGCTCACCGGGGGCATCGCCACCGGAAAGTCGTACGTCCTCGGCCGGTTCGCGGCACTGGGTGTCCAGACGATCGATGCCGACACCATCGCGCGCGACGTCGTGCAAGCCGGGCAGCCGGCCTCTGATGAGATCCGCGCCCACTTTGGCGACGGCGTGTTCCATGTGAACGGCGAGGTCGACCGGGCGCGTCTCGCGCAGCGTGTCTTCGATGATTCCGCCGAGCGCACGGTCCTCGAATCGATCGTGCACCCGAGGGTGCGTATCGCGATCGACGAGTGGTTCGCAGGCCTCTCCGCCGCGCTCGCCGTGGCCGACATCCCGCTGCTCTTCGAGACGGGTCGCGAGTCGGCATTCGACCGCGTCGTGGTCACCGCCTGCGCACCCGATCGCCAGCGGGAGCGACTGGTCGCACGTGACGCCGCCCACCCGAGCGACGCCCAGAAGCGAATGGACGCCCAGCTCCCGACCGCAGAAAAGGTGTCACGGGGGGACTACGTCGTCTGGACCGACGGCAGCTTCGCGGAGACCGACGCACAGGTGGAAACCGTGTACGCCGCGCTGCAGGACGTTGCCGAGAGCCGTCAGGCCGACGGTCGCTAGAACCGGTTCTCGGGACGAGCGTTGGAACGCTCGCGGCGAGCCTCGGCGGCCTGAATCGTATTGGACATGAGCATTGCGATAGTCAGCGGACCCACGCCGCCGGGCACGGGCGTCAGCGCGCCAGCCACCTGCTCCACCTCTGGGTGGACGTCGCCCATCACCACGGAGCCCCGCTTCCCGAACGCCGCCATCTTCTTGGACTCGGCGCCGAAGAGCTGCTCGACTCGCGCCGCATCGTCCAACCGATTCATGCCAACGTCGATGACCGTCGCCCCGGGCTTGACAAAGTCGCGCGTGACGAACGCGGCCCGACCGACGGCCGCCACAAGGATGTCCGCCGAACTGGCGACCTCCGGCAAGTTCCGGGTGCGCGAGTGACAGATGGTCACGGTGGCGTGTCGATGGAGCAGCAACAAGGCCATCGGCTTCCCGACGATGTCACTCCGCCCGATCACGACCGCCCGAGATCCGGCGATCTCAATCCCCGCTCGGTCGAGCAGCTCGATGATGCCCGACGGCGTGCAGGGCGCGAGTGAACTGCGGCCTTGCACCAGCCGGCCGACGTTGACCGGATGAAACCCGTCCACGTCCTTGGTCGGGTCGATGGCATCGAAGACCCGTTGTTCGGCGTCGGCGCCCATGCCTGCGGGCAACGGCGACTGCACGAGGATGCCGTCGTGGACGTCGCTGCGGTTGAAGGCGTCGACGATGCGCAGAGCGTCTTCGACCGCTGTGCTGGCAGAAAGCCGCTGCACGTCACTCGCCATACCGAGCTCCTCGCCGCTCTTCACCTTGTTGCGAACGTAGATCTCCGAGCCGGGATCGTTGCCCGCGAGAAGAATGCCGAGTGTCGGAGAACGGCCCGCCGCCTGCCGAAACGCGTCGACCCGACCTCGTAGTCCTTCGCGAATGTCGCGGGCCACCGCGGATCCGTCGAGGCGCCGAGCGAGGGCTGGAGAGGCCGGGGTCGCCCCCGGGCGATCATGAGTCGTCACAGATTCTCCTCGTTGCTCCTGACTATCGTAGCGGGCATTATAGAAGCCACATGGCAGCGGAACGTGGCACGTGGGGCAGTCGCGCCGGCTTCATTCTAGCGGCAGCGGGTTCGGCGGTTGGTCTCGGCAACATCTGGGGCTTTCCCACTCAGGTCGGTCAGGGCGGCGGAGCGGCGTTCGTCGTCATCTACCTGCTCTGCGTGGTCGTCATCTGCGCCCCGATTCTGATTAGCGAGATCGCAATCGGCCGGCGCGCGCAGCAGTCACCCGTTGGCTCGTTCCGAACCATTCGGCCGGGCTCGCACTGGTGGCTGGTCGGCGGGCTCGGCGTGCTTGCCGGTGCCGGCATTCTTTCCTTTTACAGCGTCATCGCGGGGTGGACGGTCGCCTACATTTGGTTCACGCTGACTGGCCAGGTCGCGGGCAGCCAAAACGACATCGGATCGTTCTTCACGGGCTTCACGGCCGACGGGGGCACAAGCGTGGCGCTGGCGTTCCTCGTGCTCGCGGTCACGGCCGGCGTGATTATCGGAGGCGTGCGGTCTGGCATCGAACGCGTCACGAAGGCACTGATGCCCGCGCTCATCCTGTTGCTGCTCGTACTCGCGGCTCGTGCCGCGACACTCCCGGGAGCCGCCGAAGGGCTGACCTACTATTTGAGGCCGGACTTCTCCCGACTCCTTGACGCCTCCCTCTATCGTGCGGCGCTTGGCCAGGCGTTCTTCTCGCTCAGTCTTGGCATGGGCGCCATGATGACGTACGGCAGCTATCTCGGTAAGCAGCAAGGCATCGCCGGATCGGCGGTGTGGGTCGTGGTGCTCGATACGTCGATCGCGCTGCTGGCCGGGTTCATCATCTTTCCCGCCGGCTTCTCGATCGAGGGATTCGACCCGACCAGCAGCGGACCCGGGCTGATCTTCACCGTCTTGCCGCGGCTCTTCAGCGCGCTGCCAGGCGGGCAGCTGTTCGGAGCCGCGTTCTTTCTGCTCCTGACGATGGCGGCGCTGACGTCGACCATCTCGCTGCTCGAAGTGCCAGTCGCGCACTGCGTTGACACGTGGGGGTGGTCACGGCGCGCATCGGTGCTGTCCGTGACCGCCGTGGTCTTCGCGCTGGCCGTGCCGTCGGCCCTCTCGGGTGGCGCCGTGCCGTACTTCGCAAGTCTTCCGGGGCTCGATCTCGACTTTCTCACGCTCATGAACACGATCTGGAACGATTTTGCGCTGCCGATCGGTGGACTGCTCATCGCGGTCTTCGTCGGCTGGGTCTGGCGTATCGACGGGGCACTCGAGGAGCTGCGTGCACATGGGGCGTGGTTTCCTGCGGCTGGAGTCTGGTCGTTTCTCGTCCGGTGGGTGTGCCCGCTCGGGATCCTGTCCATCCTCATTCCGTCAATCTACGCTATGTTCTAGCGGAATCCCGCGCCGCTCACAGTCGAGACTCAGCCGTGGACACGCTCACCGGATACATCCAAACCCTGGACAGCTTGGTGTGGCAGCCCTTTGCCATGCCGCTCGTGTTGGTCATCGCGGGTGGAATCGTGACCATCGTGACGGGGTTTGTGCAAGTCCGGCAGTTTCCCAGCGCAGTACGGATGGCCATCGCCGGCGCGCTCCATCGGACCGCCTCCGGGGAAGGCACCATCACACCCTTTCAGGCGCTGTCCACCGCGCTCGCCTCGACCGTGGGAAACGGCAATATCGGCGGTGTCGCCACGGCCATCCTGGTCGGCGGCCCTGGCGCAATTGCCTGGATGTGGATCTGTGCCGCAGTCGGCATGGCGACGAAGTACGCGGAGGCCGTGCTCGGGGTGCACTACCGTGTGACTCGAGAATCAGGCGAGCTGGCCAGCGGCCCGATGTACTACATCACACGCGGCATTCCCCTGCCCTGGCTCGCCCGTCCGCTCGGCTTCGCATTTGCCTTCTTTGGCGCCGCAGCGGCGATGCTCGGAACCGGCAACATGGCCCAGTCGAATACGGTGGCCCGCACGTTCGTCGAAGCGTCGCGCGGCTTGGGCTACGAGGTCTCAGCGTGGGTCCCCGGACTGCTGATCACGGTCTCCGTCGGCCTGGTGCTACTCGGCGGCATTCGCCGCATCGCGGTGGTCGCTGAGCGACTCGTCCCGAGCATGATCGTGCTGTATTTCGCAACCGCGCTCGTCTATCTCGTCGTGAACATCGCGGCGGTCCCGGAGGTCTTTGCGCTGATCGTCAAAAGCGCCTTGAGCCCTGCCGCCGCGGTCGGCGGCTTCGTCGGAGCGTCGTTCTCTCAAGTGATCGCTGCCGGCGTGAGCCGCGGCGTCCTCTCCAACGAGGCCGGCCTGGGGAGCGCGCCGATCGCCCACGGGATCGCCAAGGTCAATCACCCGGCCGAGCAGGGCTTGGTCGGCGTGTTCGAAGTGTTCATAGACACCATCGTCGTCTGCTCCATGACCGCGTTTGTCATTCTCACGTCCGGACTGTGGACGGATCCGGCCTATCAGGGCTCGAGCGGAGACCTCACGGCCGCTGCGTTCGCGACGTCGGTTCCCCTGGCCTCGGTGCTCGTCGCGCTGTGCTCGTTCTTATTTGGTTTCTCGACCTTGATCGGCTGGTCGTACTACGGCGAGAAATGCGTGGAGTTCATGATGGGATCGAGGGCGATTCGGCCCTATCGGCTGCTCTTCACGGCGCTGATCCTGGTGGGTTCGCTGGTGTCCGTCGAGCTCGTGTGGGCCGTTGGCACACTGCTCAACGGCTTCATGGCGTTCCCCAATCTCGTCGGCATCCTCTTCCTCATCGGCACCGTTCGCCGGCTGAGCAAGGACTACACGCGGTCGCTGCACACTCGTACGTAGTCGGCCACTCGCCTGTCAGGTCGGTCGTCGATCAAGAGATCCCCGATCACCGCGACCGCCGCCGCACCCGCATCCAGAACACCGCGAGCCCGCTCGAGCGTCATGCCGCCGATGGCGACCACTGGTCGACTGGGATGGCGTGCCGCCGCGTACCGTACGAGTTCGAGTCCGACGGGTGCGTGCTGCCTCGCCTTGGTCGTGGTCGCAAAGACCGGGCCCACCGCGACGTAATCGATCGGCAGACCGGCTGCCGCGTCAACCTCTGAACGCGTGTGGGTCGACAGCCCGATCTGGAGAGGCGGCGGCAGGAGCTGGCGGGCGGCGGGCGGCGGGAGATCGGTCTGCCCCAGATGCACGCCGGCGGCCCCGCTCATGAGGGCGATGTCGGGGCGATCGTTAACGAACACCTTCGCGCCCAACGGCGTCGCCTGACGCACGACCTCATCGCACCACGCGAGGTAATCGCCGCCAGCCGCACCGGGTGCCCGAACCTGAAGCAGTCGCGCGCCCCCCTCGAGATACGCGGCAGCCAGATCGCCGACGCTGACACCACGTTCCGACGCGGTCGGTTGATCGATGATGGCGTACAGTCCTCGGACCACAGTCAGGACCCGCAGACGGCGAGGTCTCGCGGGGCGTCGGTGAGCACGTCGCACCCGGTCTCGGTCACCAGCACATCATCCTCGATCCGGACGCCCCCGAGGCCGGGCAGGTAAACGCCGGGCTCGATGGTAAAGACCATACCCGGCGCGATTCGCAGGTCGGATCCGGGCTCTCCGGGCCGACCAATCCGCGGCGCTTCGTGAACCTCGAGACCCAACCCATGCCCGGTGCTGTGACCGAACGCCTCGGCAAGATCGCGACGGTCGAGCGCGGAACGCGCGACGCCGTCGATCGCGCTCGCTGTGAGTCCAGGCCGGACAGCTGCGATGGCCGCGCGTTGCGCCTCCAGAACCGCGTCGTGCAGCCGCTGGGACTCCGGGCTGACGAAGCTTACGCAGACCGTCCGTGATAAGTCGACGCAGTACCCGCGGTGAACCCCTCCGAAGTCCAGGACCACCAGATCTCCCTTTGCCAATCGGCGCGCCGACGGCCGGGCATGCGGTAGCGCACTGTTGGGCCCGGACGCCACGATGGTGGGAAACGCACGGTCCTCAAACCCCTGACCGGCCAGGACCGTCTCAATCTCTGCGGCCACGTCCCGCTCGGATCGTCCATTGCGCACGGCGGCCACCACCGGCGCGACGCAGGACGCGAGCATTGCGCCGGCCATCCGGAAGTGCTCGATCTCGTCGGCGTCCTTGATCAGGCGCCCGGTTTCAACGACACCCTCTGTTGGAACGAGGGCGACCGCGTCGCCCAGCGTCGCGCTCAGCCAATTCCAGCGCTGCACCGTCACCTGTGCGGCCTCGATGGCCACCCGCGGAACATCCAACTCGGTCAACATCGACGCGATGGTCTCGTCGTACGACCCGCTGACTGGGTGGAGCTCCAAACCGGACGGTACCCGCTCGGCCGCGATGAGTTCGTTCGCTTGGGTGACGTAGCGGGAGTCGGTGATGAGGACGAGTCGGTCGCGGGTTACAACACACGCGGCGGCTGACGCGTGCAGCCCGGTGAGATACGCGACATTGGGAAGGTGGGTGACGAGAAGGGCGTCCACGGCGCGCTCGTCGCATTCGCGCCGCACCGCATCGCACCGCGAGGAGAAATGGTTCATCGTGTGCGCGGCGTCGTCTACGGACCGACCGTCACGGTCTCCGTGGCCGTGCCCACCTGGCTCCGGTCGTCGGTAACGGTCAAGAGCACGGTATACGTCCCGGCGCTCCCATACGCATGCGTCCTGGTCGCGCCGCTTCCGGAGCTGCCATCGCCGTAATCCCACGTATAGGACGTAATCGTGCGCGGCGGAGCCGCAGTCGATCCGCTCGCGTTGAAGAAGACGGTGTCTCCGATTCCCGGGTCAGTTGGCGACAGGGCGATTACGGCGGTGGGCGGCATTGACGGCATCACGACGACCGCTCGCGTGACGTCGGCCGACCGACCCAGGCCGTCGCGGATGGTCAGCGTCACCAGGTACGTGCCGGGCGCGTTGTACACATGGCCAACCGAGCGACCGCTGCCAAACGTCCCGTCTCCGAGGCTCCAGGAATAGTCGGTCACGATTCCGTCCGGATCGCGCACGCACTCGCCCGACGTAGCATCTGGACAGGTCGTCGTGAACAGCACCGAGTCGAAGGCCGTCGGCGTGGCCGGCGTGAAGGCAAACCCTGCCGTGGCGCCAAACGACGGAACCACGTTGCCTGGAGGGACCAGGCGAATCGTGAGCGACCGCGATACGGCGTTGCCAAAGTCCTGACCCACCGGCGTGACCCAGATCTCGACCGTCTGGCCGCCGTCCGAGGACGAACCGGCGACGGTTGCCTGCACTGGTGCCGTGTATATTGCGCTCGCGCGTCCATCAGCCCTCGTGACGACCTGTCTGGTGGAGAGTCGTCCGAAATCTTGAAACTCGCCGTTCGCCACGATCTGTAATGCGAGCGCGAGATCGGCAATCGCCTCACCACGGTAATCGCGCGCCTGAATACCGATGTCCGAGCGTGCCGCACCGTCGAGCGGCAGCCGGTCCGGGCTCGCCGAAAGGGTCAGAGACACGCCCAGCTCCGACGGTCCGCTGAATGGACCGGGTTCCACACGCTCCTGGACGCAGCTGCCGGCCGCTAGAAGCGCGAGAGCGAGTCCGACACTGAGCCGGCCGAGTTTCGACGTCACGAGACGTCTTCCCAATCGGCGAAGTTGATGCTGATCGTGCCCGTCGTGCTGAGCTCCGCGCCGGTTTGGTCGCGTCCGTAGAACGTCACGAGCGCCAGCGTGTTGATGATGATCGCCCCGCCGCCGCCCGAGAGCGAAATGAGCGGTGCCTCGAGCTTTGCCGATCCACGCACGAGCACGAACTCGGCCGTCACAATGCCGGTGGCCGTCGTGAAGGTCAGCGCGCCGTCGAAGGCGTACGGCACATCGACCCCAGGGGTGTTGCGGCCATCGGATCGCTGGTACTCAACCCGGTAGCGGTCGACGGTGACGTAGTTGGCACTGGTCGGCGACGCTGGATTCTGGGGCGTGCCAGGATCCTTGAGCGCGAGCCGCGTCGTCACGCGACCGATGTCGTCGAAGACGGCGCCGTCCGTGACGACATCGGATTCCAACAGTGTCGCGAGCGGCTCGTCGCTCGTGCCGCCGCGCGCCGCACCAATCCGCTCGATGATGAGCAGCGAGCTACTTCGTGATTCGGTGATCCGATCATTGACGCACGAGGTCAGCGGAAGTGCCAAGAGGAGCACCGCGACGACGTGCCGAGTGTCGTGGAACCCCATCGCCTATCGAATCACACGGGGCGTGAGGAAGATGAGCAGCTCGTCCGTGCTCTCGCGTTCAGACTTGCTCTTGAACAGCCACCCAAGCAAGGGAATCCGATGCAGCCCCGGCACCCGATTGTCCTGCGCGGAGCGCTCGCTTTCGAAGATTCCGCCGATGACCGTCGTATCGCCATTCGCCACCTGCACGGTCGTGGCCGCCCGCTGGGTCACGATCGGCGGCACGCCGTTGATCTGACGGCCAAAGTCGGCGAAGTCGTTGTCGATCTCGATTTCCATGATGACGGTGTCAGCCTCGGTGATCTGAGGCGTCACGCGTAAGCTGAGTGCCGCATCCCGAAACTCCACGATGATGGTGTTGTTCGCGACGGTCTGAATCGGAATCTGGTCGCCCTGAACGATCTCGGCCAGCACATTGTTCTGGGTGGTGACCCGAGGATGAGACAGCAGGCGGACCGTGCCCTCGCTCTCCGCTGCCGAGATCGCGACGTCAAGATTCAGCGCGCCGTCCACCGACCCCATCGTGACGCCGAGTGTCGACGTGGCGCCGGCGGCAGCCAGGTTGACGGCGGTCCCGACGTTCTCAGTGACCTGCGCGCGCGCATCAGCACCGGACGCTTCCGCGCCTTGGGAGCCGACCCGCCCTGTTACACCACCGCGATTCGGGAATGTGAGCGGCGTCGTGTTCCCGAGGTCAGGCGCCAGCCGACCGGTGATGCCCCACTGCACGCCGATGGCCCGCGCGAAATCCCGACCGGCCTGGACGATGCGCGCCTCGATCTCGACTTGCGGCTCGGCGCGGTCGAGCGTGTCGAGGAGGTCCTCGGCGGCTTCGAGTCGACCCTGCAGATCAGTAATGATCAAGGTGTTGGTGCGAGCATCCGTCTGCACCTGTCCCCGGCTCGAGAGCACCGACGAGGTGACCAGCGCGGCCATCTCCTCCGCCCTGGCGTAGCTCAGCGTCCGTGTCAGGATCACCAATTCGCCGGCGAGCGCGCGCTGTTCGGCGAGCTCCCGGCGCTGGACCTCTTCTTCAGCGAGCACCGTCAGCGGAGCGATCCGCACCACGGTATCGACGACGAGGTATCCCAGCTGGTTCGCCTGCAGGATGATGTCGAACGCCTGGTCCCACGGCACGTCTCGAAGCGCGACATCGACGGTCCCATCGACCTGCGGGTCGATGACGATGTTCAGCTCGCTGAGTTCCGCAAACGTCCTCAGCACCGCCCGGAGATCGGCGCCCTGAAAGTCCATCGTGATCGGATCGCCGCTGTACGCTCGGCCTTGTCCTGACGTCGCCTGTTGGAACGCGACTGGGAACGCGGTCGATCCTGTTGAGCGAATGCGCTGCACGGGCGAGTCGGGTAGCGGCGCGCGGGGCGAGAGCGGAGTTGACGGTGTCAACGTCGAGAGGAGCGGGGCGGCGAGTTCGAGTGCAGGTGGCCGAGGTAGCTCGGGTAGCCCAGCGGTTCCAACGTCGACGCCCGCCAGCGGAAACCAAATCGCAAGCAGTTCGTCCAACGGACCAGCGCGCCTGACTCGGTACGACGATCGCTCGTTCAGCTCGACGGTGACGCGGGTCAGGATCGTGTCATCGTCACGGCTGCGATCGGCGTCGACGCGAATGGCCTCGACCGGACCGACCTCGACGTCCATGTGCGCGGGGACGTGGGACGCGACGCCCGGCAGATCGACCACGAGGCGAGGGGGCCACACGTTCTCCTCGGCGATGGACGATGGCTGCAGATAGCCGTCGCCGGCGAAGGTCAACGTCAGCCCTCCGGCCTCGGCGATGACCTCGATGGCGCTCAATCGATGCGCATGGCCGGCATCACCGTCGTCGTTGAAGGCCGCGGGGACTATTGCCCACCCCACACCGACCATCAGGGCAAGTGCATGGCACACGTGACGGAACGTCACCGCGACGGCTCCTCCGAACGGGACAGTGAACGCCGCACCTCACGCCCTCTGGCGAGAGACGACGACCCATTGAGGTCCTGCAGAAAGACCACGCCGGCATCCGACACGTTCAGCACTGTGCCGTCGTACAGCCGCTCGTCGCCACGGAGGAAGTACGTCGTGTCGGTCGGTGTCTCCATCACCGCGAGATACTCACCCCGACTACGTACGAGTCCCCGAAGCGTTAGCTCGTCGATGGCGAGCCCTGCGAGCCCGGGCGGGCGCTCAATGCGAGGCGCCCCGTCCACAGCATGGTCCTGGCCCAGCACACTCACGAACGGATCCCGCCGACCTCCGGATTCGTACGCGTAGGGAGCCGACTCGACGGCCGACTCGGCCTGTTGCGGCTGGCCGGCGCTGCCCTGGCGCTCAGCGGCGTCCCCGGGCGCTGTCCCGATCGCGCACCACACCACGACCAGCCACACCGTCGATCGCCGGAGAATACGTTGGTCGGTCACCATGTTCGCCGCGCCTGTCACGCGGCTGGCTCCGGCGCAGCGTCAGCCGGCGCCTCGTTCAGGACGTAGGTCGTTGCCGTGCAGGCCACACGAATTGTCGCGTTCGACTCAGGACTGTCCATCGCCTCGATTGACAGATCGCTGATGGTGACGACCTGCGATGACGCACCAACCCGATCGAAGAAGAGCCCGAGCGCGTGATACGTGCCGAGCAGCTCCAGCCGAACCGGCCACGCCGAGTATGCCTCCCGAGCCTCCACCTCACGCGGCGTGAACGCACGAATCGACAGTCCGGTCTGTGCGGCAAACTCCTGCAACCGTCTCATGAGCTGCGAGGCATCGGGCCGCTCTGGGAGCACCGCACGGAGGTCTTCGATCCGCGATTCCAGCTCAACGACCTCCGCCTGGTAACCGGGCAGACGACTGGCTGCCGCGAGCGACCCGGCGATGCGGAGACGCGACTGATTGAGCTGAAGCCGACGTGTCTCGTTTTCGACATCGCCCGGCTGAACCCAGTACATCTGAAACACGACCAACCCCGTTAGCGCCACCGCCAGAAATACCGCGATCTGGCCGTACCACGGGAGTTTCTCCAGCCCGAGTTCCATGCCCTGTCCTCTATCTGTCGGTCGTCGCTGACCCGATCTTTAGGGGATTGCCCCGCGAAACAGGGCGCGCAACTCGAACCGCATCACCTCGATCTCGGCATCGCCCGCAGGTTCAAGCTGGCTATCGATAACTTCAACCGGCGCCTCGAAGTTGCCTGACAGCTCGAGGTTGGCGACGAGATTCGACAGGGCGCCCAAGCTCAATGCCTGCCCACCGACTAGAACCGCGTCGCCATCCTGCGCAAGGCTCGACAGCCAGAGCCCGTCCGGCATGGCGCGGCTGATGGCGTCGAGCATTCGAACCGGTCCGCCCTGGCCCTGTCGAAATCCGTCAATGACGTCCAGCTGCAGCGCAAGCTGGGTCCGCCTGGCTTCGGTAGCCTCGACCTGTGCCTGTACCGTGGTGAGACGGGCGAGCTCGGTATCAGCGTCCGTCAGCTCTTGCGTGAGTGCATCCGACTCCCGCTCGAGCGACCAGAACTGCCATCCAATCACGGCGACGGTGAACACGAAGATCAGGACGCAGGCAACCGTCACTCGTTGTGAGAGGTCGACGCCCGACCGTGCCGCCGGCTTCGTGACCCGATCGGACAGGAGATTGATCCGGATCATGAGTCGTCCACCCGGCGCAGAGCGAGCCCGACGGCGATCGCAGACACGGGTCCGAGCTCGAGCCGCTGGTCGGCACTCAGTGCGCGGGCATCGATTGCCGCGACCTCGAAGGGGTCGAACAGCGACACCTCCGTATCGAAGCGTTCCCTGAACGCCGTCTCCAACCCGTCGATCCGGGACGTGCCCCCTGCCAGGACAATGCCGTCGACGTGGTCGGTAACCGACGTCGTTCTGAAGAAGTCGACCGTCTTGCTCACCTCCTGCAAGAGGTTCTGGGTGACCGTTTGGATCACTGGCGCGGCGTCTTCGAAGTCCGATCCGGCCACCGGCACACCGCGCTTCAGACGATCCGCTCGGTCGAAATCAATCCCGAGCTCCTGTTGAATTGCCTGCGAGTACGCGTTGCCACCAATCGCGACGTCCCGGGTAAAGACAGACCGACTCCCTTGAACGACATTCAGATTGACGACGCTGGCGCCAAGGTTGACCAACACGTCGACACGCTCGGTCCGCGCATCGCGGGTCACCTCATAGGCATTCTGCAAGGCGAACGCGTCGACATCGAGCACGCGGGGCACGCAGCCCGCCTCCGACACGACGCGCGTGAAGTCGTCGACCCGGTCTTTCTTGGCGGCGGCGAGAAGCACATCCACTTCTCCCGGGTCAGTCGACGGCCCGAGTACATGGAAGTCCAGATTGACGGTGTGGGTCTCGTAGGGAATGTGCTGCCTGGCCTCCCACTGGATCGTGCCGGCGAGCTCCCCGTCGGGCATCGCGGGAAGCGAGATCTTCTTGACGATAACCGCGGACCCTGACATCGCCACGGCCACCTCACGATTCTTGACCCCCAGCTCACGAAACGCCCGCTGGATCGCCCCGGCGACAGCCTCGCGGTCGGCAATGGCGTTGTCGACGATGGCCTCGTAGGGCAGCGGCTCGCAGCCGGCCGCGACGACCGTATGCTGGCCGCCGTGACGGCCCAGCTCGACTACTTTGACGGCACTCGACCCGATGTCGAGGCCCACCAGTGTCTTCTTTCGGCGCCTCAGCACAGTTGCCGCTCCGCACCCCAGCCGACGGGGCAGAGCCTCCGCCTTCGTGTATCGGACGATCGAAGGCCACGGGTCAGGACCCTGGAGATCGACAATCCTGGAAACAGCCCTAGCCGCCGCGGTGGCCGAAAAGTGCAACGATGTGGGGGTAGGCCGCGAGGGACGGGACCACACGAACCCACAGGTCGTCTTGACATGTTCCGGTAATCCTCTGCTAAGATTGCGGTTTGCGGCCGTTCGCCGCGGGCAGTCCTAGTGCGTCACCGTTCTGTTATGGCAACCTTTGTACCGTCAAAGAATGACATCACTCGCCGCTGGCACCTGATCGACGCCGACTCCCAGGTACTGGGCCGGATCGCCACCCAGGCGGCGAAACTGCTCCAGGGTAAACACAAGCCCAAATACACGCCGTTCTTGGATCTTGGCGATCATGTGGTCATCGTCAACGCCCAGAGCGTCCGGCTGACGGGTCAGAAAGAGGAGCAAAAGGTCTATCGGCATCACAGCGGATACCCGGGTGGCCTCCGGGAAGACCGCGTGAAATCCGTTCGGTCCGAGCGCCCAACCCGGATGGTCGAGCAGGCGGTACGCGGCATGCTGCCGAAGACGAAGCTGGGCCGAGCCATGTATCGAAAGCTCAAGGTCTACGCGGGACCGGACCATCCGCATGCGGCCCAGGGCCCTACGAAACGCGAGGTACAGTAGAGAGTGAGTACTGATGAAGAGGTCGAGGTCGAGGTTGAGTCAGAACCCATAGCTCCACCGCCCGTGTCGCCCGGTCCCCACTACGGCACTGGTCGTCGCAAAAGCTCCACCGCCCGTGTTTTCGTCCGAGCCGGAACCGGCGCCATCAGCATCAACCAGGTAACGCTGGACCGACATTTTCCGACGGCCTCTGTCCGCAAGCGGATCATCGAACCGCTCGAGCTGACCGAGCTCGCCGAGCGCGTCGATATCTACGCAACCGCATCTGGTGGCGGTTTCGCCGGTCAGGCGGGTGCGCTGAGGCTTGGCATCGCCCGCGCGCTCTTGCGGTTGAATCCCGACCTGCGACCACAGTTAAAAAAGGCCGGCCTCCTGAAACGTGATGCGCGAATCAAGGAGCGCAAGAAGTACGGGTTGGCCGGGGCACGCAAGAGATTCCAGTTCAGCAAGCGGTAGATGGAGGAAGTTTGACGCCAATCAAGATGGAGCAGCTCCTGGAGGCCGGGGTTCACTTCGGCCACCAGAAGAAGCGATGGAATCCGAAGATGAAACCCTTCATCTTCGGAGAGCGCAACGGCATCTACATCATCGATCTGAGCAAGACCGAGAGACTGTTCGGCAAAGCCGAGGAGTACGTCAACCAGCTCGCCGCAGCGGGCCAAACCATTCTCTTCGTCGGCACCAAGCGTCAGGCCCAGGATCTCGTCCGCGAGGAAGCCCGGCGATGCGGCATGTTCTTCGTCAACCAGCGATGGCTTGGCGGCTTGCTGACCAACTTCATGACCATTCAGCGGAGCATCAGTCGCCTTCGCGAGCTTGAAGCGATGGCCGAGGACGGTCGGTACGAGACGATGTCGAAGAAAGAGATCGCCCGGGCCGAGAAGGAGAAGCGTAAGCTTCACAAGAATCTCGACGGCATTCGACACATGAGTCGGCTTCCGGACGCCGTGTTCATCATCGACACGCGGCGTGAGAAGATTGCGGTCGACGAAGCTCGCAAGCTCAAGATTCCGATCATTGGCATCGTTGATACCAACTGTGACCCCGACGACGTGGATTTCGTCATCCCGGGGAACGACGATGCATTGCGATCGATTCGACTGTTCCTCACGCGCGTTGCTGACGCGGTCATCGAAGGACGCGGTCTGCGCGAGGCAGCCGAATCGGGCGGAAACGGAGCCGACGCGTCGGCCGCCGAAATCCCGGGCTCTCCGGTGAACTCCTCGGCAGCGGCGCCGTCGCCGGCCTCCGCCTGACGGCCACGGCGCGTGCGGCGCCGCTGTTGTGTCCCCCGGTACCAGGTGAGCGAGTTGCCGCTCACTCACTCGGAATAGTTCAGCGTTTAGAGTTCAGCGTCTAGCGTTTCAGAGGAACACGACACGATGACCATCAGTGCAGCACAAGTCAAAGAGCTACGCGATATCACCGGCACTGGCTTCATGGAGTGCAAGGCCGCGCTCACCGAATCCTCTGGCGATCTCGACCAGGCGGTCAAGATACTCCGCACCCGGGGCCAGGCGAAGGCCGAAAAGCGGGCGGGCCGCGCGACGGCCCAGGGACTCGTCGGTAGCTACATCCATTCCGGCGCGCAGGTCGGCGTCTTGATCGAGGTCGACTGCGAGTCGGATTTCGTGGCGCGGACCGACGTGTTTCAGACGCTCGTCAAGGAAATCGCGATGCATGTGGCAGCCGCGAACCCGACATGCGTTCGGCGCGAGGACGTCCCCGAGGCCGACCTTGAACGCGAGCGGGAGATCTACCGAGCCCAGTTCAAAGACTCCAACAAGCCGCCCGGGGTCGTAGACAAGATTGTCGACGGCAAGGTGAACAGCTACTTCGAACAGGTCGTGCTGCTCGACCAACCCTCCATCCGTGACCCCAAGGTCACGATCGGAGAGATGGTCACCGCTGCGATCGCCAAGTTGGGGGAGAATATCACCGTGTCGCGGTTCGCTCGATTCAAGGTCGGCGACACCGGCGACCAGTAACGCGTCTGTCGCGCTCGCTCGCGTACGAGGATGGCGCACTAGCCGTGGCAAAAGCCAAGTATCAACGGGTCCTGCTCAAGCTCTCCGGGGAAGCCCTCATGGGCGGGCAGTCGTTCGGGATTGACTCCGTCGTCGCGGACCAGATCGCGAGCGAGATTGCCGAGGTCCAGCCCCTAGGCGCCGAGATCGCCATCGTGATCGGCGGAGGCAATATCTTTCGGGGCTTGGCCGCAAGTGCCAGCGGGATGGACCGGGCCACCGCCGACTACATGGGCATGTTGGCCACGGTGATGAACGCGCTCGCTCTGTCCGACGCGATTGAACGTCACGGCGCGGAAACGCGTGTCGTCACAGCCATTGAAATGCGCGAGGTGGCGGAGCCCTTCATTCGCCGGCGGGCCGTACGACACCTCGAGAAGGGGCGAATTGTGCTGTTCGCGGCAGGCACCGGCAATCCATATTTCACCACCGACACCGCGGCCGCACTTCGAGCCATGGAAATCAAGGCCGAGGTCATCCTGAAGGCCACGCGGGTCGACGGCATCTTCACGGCCGACCCAGCCCTTGACCCCACCGCGACGCGCATCGATTCGATCTCACATCTCGAGGTACTCGAGCAACAACTCAGAGTGATGGATTCAACGGCGATCTCGTTGTGCATGGAGAACAAGCTTCCGATCGTCGTCTTCAACCTCTTGACCGCCGGAAACATTCGGCGGGCCCTGTGCGGCGAGGATGTCGGCTCGCTGGTCACGGCGTGAATCGGTAACCGAGAGGACACATCATGGACATCAGCGATCCGCAGACAGCCTTTGACGAGTGCCATCGGCGCATGGACGTCGCGGTCGAGCATGTGCGCACCGAGCTCGCCGGAGTCCGGGCCGGTCGCGCGTCCGTCGGCATTCTCGACTCCGTCCAGGTAGAGGCGTACGGCTCAGTGCTGCCGCTCAACCAAGTCGCGACGCTGTCGATTCCGGAACCGACGTTGATCGTGGCCAGCCCGTTCGATCCCAGTCAGATGGGCGCCATCGAAAGCGCGATTCGCGCGGCCAATCTCGGTCTGAACCCGGGGAATGACGGCAAGATCATTCGGATTCCGGTGCCTCCGCTGACGGACGAACGCCGCAAGGAGCTGTCCAAGTTGGTCCACCGGCTTGCCGAGGAGGGCAGAAACAGCGTGCGGCAGGTACGCCGCGATGCGAACGACGGGCTGAAGAAGCTGCTCAAGAACCACGAGATCGGGGAAGATGACGAGCACCGCGCGCTGGACGAGGTCCAGAAGATCACCGACGGCCACATCCGGAAGATCGACGACCTCCAGAAGGCCAAGGACGAAGGCTTGCTGCAGCACTAGCGGATTTGTCCCAAGCCTGACGTCATGCTCACCCAGCTCGACTGCAGTGTCCCCTGCGGAGCCGGCCCGTACGATCCGAACGAGATACACCATCTTTGTCACTGCGGCGCTCCCCTCTTCGCCCGCTACGACCTCGAGCGCCTGGCACGGACCTGGCGACCTGCGGACCTGACCTCGCGCCCCCCTTCCCTGTGGCGGTTCCGCGAGGTTCTGCCGATCGGTGACTCGGAACAACCGGTCACGCTCGGCGAGGGGATGACGCCACTTGTCCGAGCCACGCGTCTCGAGGACGCGGTCGGGCTCCGGACGATCTACATCAAGGACGAGTCGCTCAACCCCACCAACTCATTCAAGGCGCGCGGGCTCTCAGTCGCGGTGACGCGCGCCAGACAGCTCGGTGCCACCACGCTCTCGGTGCCGTCGCCAACGCACTGGCCGCGTACGCCGCGCACGCCGGCCTCAGCGCCCAGGTGTTCATGCCGCGCGACGTCAAACAGCCGTTTATCCGGGAGTGCGAGCTGTACGGCGCCGAGGTCACCCTCGTCGACGGGCTGATCACCGATGCCGGCCGAGTCTCGTCAGAGCGAGGACGCGACGCCGGGTGGTATGACATCTCGACGCTCAAGGAACCCTTCCGCGTCGAGGGCAAGAAGACGCTCGCGTACGAAGTCGGCGAACAGCTCGAGTGGCACTGGCCCGATTGGTTCATCTATCCAACGGGCGGAGGCACGGGCATCGTCGGGATGTGGAAGGCCTTCGAGGAGCTCGAGCGTATCGGCTGGGTGTCCGGGACTCGACCCCGGCTCGTCTCCGTCCAGGCCGAGGGCTGTGCGCCGATCGTGCGCGCGTTTGAGGCGGGCCACGAACGAGCGGAGGCGTGGGATCACGCCGTGACCGCTGCCGACGGCCTCAGAGTTCCGCGAGCTGTAGGTGACTTTCTTATTCTTCGCGCCTTGCGTGAAAGTGGCGGCACGGCCCTCGCCGTGTCAGACGAGGACATGATCGCGGCCATGCGAACGCTCGGAACCCTCGAGGGGATCAGCGCGGCACCCGAAGGCGGGGCAACCCTGTGCGCACTGCGCGAGCTGGTCGCCAGCGGGGTCATCACGCCGGATCACAGCGTGGTGCTATTCAACACGGGCGGAGCCCTGAAGTACCTCGAGCTCCTCTAGTCCCCAAACGAAACCCCCATCGCCCGAGCCGTTTGAACGAGGTCCAAGTCGAGCGGCACGAACTTCGTCCGACCCACTACATCGGCAAGCGGTACGTTGACCAGGTTGGGAGGTCGGTTGGCGACCATCACGCCAAAGACGCGGCGCTGAATGAGCTCGAACGCCTTGCCGCCGAACCGCGTCGCCAGCACCCGGTCGAAGCTGGTCGGTGCCCCTCCGCGTTGCAGGTGTCCAAGTACGACGGATCGCGCCTCTTTGCCGGTCAGGCGCTCGAGCTCGGTCGCCACCCTGACGCCAACGCCCCCGAGCCGCCCTAATCGCCCCTCGACGGCCTCTTCGATGAACGCGGCGTCACCGCCCGCCGGCGCCGCTCCCTCGGCGACGACAACGATGCTCGACTTTGCGCCGTGCGCCTCGCGCGCTTTGATTGCCTCGGCCGCCCGCTCGAACTCGAAAGGAATTTCTGGAATCAAGATCACGTCAGCCCCGCCCGCGACGCCCGCATACAGGGCGATCCAACCTGCGTTCCGCCCCATGACCTCGACGACCATGATTCGAGAGTGGGACTGGGCCGTCGTGTGCAGCCGATCGATCGCCTCGGTCGCAAAGCTAACGGCCGTATCGAAGCCGAACGTACTGTTCGTCCCGACGATGTCATTGTCGATCGTCTTCGGCACACCGACCAGCGGCATCCCGAGCTTGTGAAACTCGTACGCGATGGCCAGCGTGCCGTCGCCGCCAATGACGACCAGCGCGCCCAAACCGAGACTCTCGAACGTCGCGAGGCACTCGCTCGAAACATCCCGGAACTCGCCGTCCGTTTCGCCGGGGTACTCAAACGGATTGCCCCGATTGGTCGTGCCGAGTACGGTGCCGCCGACCCGTTCAAGACCGGCGACGTCACGCCGCGTGAGCACACGATTGCGATCGGGCGCCATGAGCCCATCAAAACTGTCCTCCAACCCGACGCACTCACACCCGCAACGAACGGCCGATCTGATCACCGCTCGAATGACCGCGTTCAATCCCGGCGCATCCCCTCCACCGGTTAGCAATCCGATCCGTCGCGGAAACACGGCATCGGTTGTTGGTGTCGTGGGGGTGACCATCTGTGGATTCTATCTGTAGCGAGGTCGACTGCGGACGATCCGGGACTCGCATCGAAGCGAGTTCCCCAGAGGGCGTCATGTACAATGTGCCTTCGGAAGCCTCACGACTCGATCCGCGGGGCGCCGAGTCTGTAATCCCTGTGGGGCCGCTAGCTCAGCTGGGAGAGCGCCGCGTTCGCAACGCGGAGGTCGTGGGTTCGAATCCCATGCGGTCCACCACCTTTTGCCTTCCTCTTTGCAACGAACTTGCAACGAAGAGCGGTAACGCCTTGCCACTGCTGCAACGCCTCGTCAGGGGCCGAAAGTCCGGAGGCCGGCCTCTGGTGGCGCGAGGCTTCAGGCCTGCGAGTCGGTCCCGCGGGAGGCGCCGTCGGCCGGCGACGCGGAGAACCCGAAGTAGCAGAGCACGAGCCCGACGCCCAGCGGCACCAGCCCCACGAGATAGACCGGTTCTTCCGGGGCGATGAAGAAGAGGAACGCCGTCAACGCGACACCGACGGCCGTCGTGATCACGCCGCCCATCCTGAGACCGCGGATCTTCTCCCGCTCCTGATCACGACGCTGTCGATCCTCCTGATCCTGGATGAAGGCGACGAGGGTGTCGGCGCTCGAGCCTGAGTCGAGCATCTTCTGGTAGGTCTGATGCTGGTGAAACGACTCCCGTTCCTTCCGGCGGTTCTCCGCCCAGACGACGACGGAGATCATGCCGAACACGCAGATCACGGCCGTGACGATGACGACAACGAGGGTAGCGGGCATACGTCCTCCTCTATCATGGAGCCCCGGGGCTGTTCCCGGCTTCCTGGACCGTTCGACGCGGTGCGGATCCGGGCGGTTGCGTTTTCTGCGACCTGACGGCGACCGGCAAAGTTAACGCAACCAGGACGGCGCCAGCAGCGTCCGACGTCTTGGACTCGATGGACGTTCGACGACGATCATGGAACATCGTGCGCCGCTGACTCGATGGACAGATCCCCAGACCAGGATCGCGACGACGTGGCACGCGTCCTGGCGGGTGACGTCGAGGCGTTCGCCGGGATCGTGCGCCGCTGGCAGGGGCCGCTGGCAACCTTGGCGTTCCGCTTCTGCCGGCACCCGGCGCGGGCTGAGGAGTTGGCGCAGGAGGCGTTCCTCCGCGCCTATCGCCGGCTGGGCCAGTGGCGTGGCGACGCGGCGTTCTCCACCTGGCTCTTCGCCGTGGCGACCAACGTCTACCGGTCCGAGGTGCGGCGGGTGCGTCCCCAGGAGGTCGAGCTACAGGAGACCGACGGGACGCCTGGCGACGTGGACGTGCTGGCGTCAATCGAGGCGAGTGAGCAGGCGGCGATCGTCCGCCGGACGGTCGGCACGCTGCCACGGCGCTATCGAGACGCGGTCGTCCTGTACTACTTCTCCGACATGGACGTCGCGCGCGCGGCACGGTCGCTGGGGGTTCCGACGGGCACCGTGAAGGCGCGGCTGCATCGTGCGCGATCGCTGCTCAAGGATCGCCTCTCACGTATGATGGACAGGAACTCAAGGAAAGGCTGATGCACGTCGACCTCGATGATGGCGGGATCGATCGCGCGCTTCGCGAGGAGCGGTCCCTCGAACCGTCGCCGCAGTTCGCCGCGCGGGTGATGCGATCCGTGCGCGAGGAGACGGACGCGACACAGGCGCTCCCGTTTCCCTGGGTCCGGTTCGGGCTCGGTCCAGGGGTCGCCGGGATCGTTCTGCTCCTCCTGCTCGGGACTTCCGCCGGATCGGCGTCAGAGTGGACCGTGGGTCCCGCGGTCGCGCTGACCGTGGAGGTAGTCAGCATCACGCTGACGGGCACCTTCGCCCTGGTCACGTGGTCGCTCCGTCTGGGCCGACGGTAACGTCCCTGGTCCGCTGCCAATCGGACTGGTCTGCGGCGTAGACAACCTCAACGGGGTTCCCTTCCCCTGATTCTGTCGAGTTCCCGACAACGTCCATCAAGGGCGACCTCTCGGGGTACCTTCGGTATGTCTGGGCTACGCCGCGACCCGCGCTTTTCCCTGTATTTTGAGCTTCCACAAAAGTGCGTGTCCCGTTGGGGTGAGACACACGTCACCTTTGGAGCGAACGAAAACTCTACTTTCTGGCGGAACCTCGCGTTGACCGCTCCAAGACCGAGACGTAACATGCCAGCCATGATTGGCCGGACCCTTCGCTCGGCCGTCACCTGCGGGCTGCTTCTCAGCTTCGGCGCATGCGAAGCAACGCCCTCAACGCCCTATCCGTTGACCCGCGTCCTTGCCGAGCAAGGCAACGCTGAGGCCCAGTTCAGCCTGGGGGTCGCCTATGACACCGGCCAAGGTGTCGCCCAGGACTCCGCCGAGGCCGCACGGTGGTACCGCCTTGCGGCCGACCAGGGACACGCCGAGGCGCAGTTCAACCTTGGGGTGATGTACGACGAGGGCAAAGGCGTCCCACAGGACTATGCCGAGGCCGCACAGTGGTTTCGCCTTGCGGCCGACCAAGGACACGCCGAGGCGCAGTTCAACTTTGGGGTGATGTACGACGAGGGCAAAGGCGTCCCACAGGACTATGCCGAGGCCGCACGGTGGTACCAGCTCGCGGCCGACCAGGGGTTTACCGAAGCGCAGTACAACCTCGGGGTGACGTACGACGAAGGCGAAGGCGTCCCACAGGACGATGCCGAGGCGGCACGACGGTACCGGCTCGCGGCCGACCAAGGACACGTCTCGGCGCAGTTCAACCTCGGGTTGATGTACAGCAGCGGCAAGGGCGTCCCGCAGGACGATGTCGAGGCCCACATGTGGCTCAACCTCGCCACCGCCCACGCCTCCGCAGAGGAGCGCGACGAATACGTCAAGGAGCGAGACGACGTCGCGGCTCGCATGACCCCCGAGCAGATCGCCGAGGCCCAGCGCCGCGCCCGAGAGTGGACGCCGATAGACCAGCCCTAGTAGTGGTCCGAGCCTCTCACACTTCGCTACGCCGCCACCCGCGCTTTTCCCCTGATTTTCGGCTTCCTCAAAAAGTGAGCGTCCCGTTGGGAACGCCATACCTTCCCGCACGACGCACGCCCCCCAGTGAGACGTTCCGTCCCTACGCACCGGATCAGATGCTGCTGTTGCCGGCGGACCGCGGGCGTGGTTGCCGGAGGGCCACTTGGCGCACCACGTCAGCGACCCGGTGTGGATTTGGGCCAAAAAGTGAGTCCCTACGCCCTCCCGCACGAGACGCAGTGAGGGGCGACCTGCGGGGCGACGAGTTGCCGGCGGAGTGGCGCCGCCCGACGTAGATCAGCAGAAGACGGGCGCTCGTCACGACTATCCCGAGCGCACGCCACGCGGGCAGACGTGCTTCTTCGACGGCTGGAAGAAACGCGCTGGCAAACTTGCGGAACAGACCGGGCACGATCACCAGGGCCGTGCCGACGGCGAGGCCCGCCACACCCCCGATCGTCAGGAAGCTCGCGAGAGCGGACTCTTCCGTCGTGCCCGCCCACGCCATCGCGCCACCGAGAAGCAGCAGAGCGACACCAAACATCCGGGTCGTGTTGTTCGTCTGGAGCAGTCCCGTGAACCAACGCAGGTACGCGGCAGGAGCCACCACGAGCGGGCTGCCCCGCCCAAATACGAACGGATCTAGTGCGCTGTCCGTGTGGCCGCTTTTGTGGATCTTCGCCTCGCAGGGCTATGCAGAAAGATGCGTGTTTACGCGGGTTGTATGGATCATCGTATGTTTTGGCGATTTGGACCGTTTCTCGTGACGGCTCAATAGGTTACTTGGTCTTCTTGAGCCCGTTCGCAACGCGGAGGTCGAGGGTTCGAATCCCTTGCGGTCCACCATCCTTTTTCACGCTCTCGTCTTCCGTTCTGCTTTGAATTCTGCCCAGGTTCGACTGCCGCGAAGGAGTGTTGCTGGTGAGTGGACACTCCTATAACTAGTTGGTTACCTTCTAGTACGGTAGCAGAGCAACCAGTGGTTTCCACGACAGAAAGGTCGGCTATGTCCGCCGCTCGTCATGTTTGGCAGGGTTGGCATGGTTGGTGGCGCGTCTTGGTAACCGCATGCCTCGCCTTCGCGATCGTCGCGGGTGTTTCGGCACAATCGGCACAAGAGGACGTCCGCCTCGTCAGCGCTGTCCAAGAGCAGAACACCGCTCGCATACAGCAGTTGCTGAATGAGGGTGTCGATGTCACTGCCGCGCGAGCGGACGGTGTCACGGCGCTTCTGTGGGCGGCGCATTGGGACGACCAGGCGACCGCCGACCTGTTGCTGGAGGCTGGCGCCGACCCCAACGCCGCGGAGGACCAGGGGGTGACGCCGCTAGCACGTGCAGCCGAGAACACAAGCGCGGCGATGGTATCGAAGCTGCTGGCGGCAGGTGACACGGAGACCGCCGTAGGAATCGTGCCAGACCACCATAATAGAGAGTGCATAGAAAGGTGGGGCCGCGATGTGGTTCATCGGCGCATCCGTTTCACGCTCGAAGTCGGGATCGGCCCCAGCATCGACGTAGCTGTTCCACGTCGTCACGGTGTCGACGAGGTGGGCCAGCGGAACCCGTTGGAACTCGTGACCGGCAGCGATCTTCTCGGCGAGCTCCTCGATGGTGTCGGCCTTGAAGAAATAGCCGTTGTCCGTCACGTAGGGGGCACGGAGCTCCCATCCCGTCCGCTCCACCGCTTCTTGATCGAAGACGCCCACAGTGGTCCGGAGTAGTAGTGGGGAGGCTTCGATCCTTCGTTGATCGCCAATGCCGCATCGAGCCCGTGGTCGTAGTTGTACATCTCCCCGACCCACTCCTTCCGGCAATTCCGCCAGTCGTGGGGCGTGTGCTCAAGGCCGTGGTTCGGGGTGCCACGGTCGCCCGGATACGAATACGAGCTGCGTGAAGGCTTGAGAGGAAGACGGACCTCATTGAAGAAGCGCTTCCCGACCTGATTCACGGCGATGAACTCTTCGAAGCCGACGTTACCGACGTTGACGCCCGCGGATTGGCGGAAGCCGAAGGTCGGATGACCTGGCATCATGGTCGTATACGCGTCACGGGTCCCGAGGCGGGTCGCGATGTGGAACGTCGTTGGATAACTGAGGTTCTGCTGCATGCCCGCCAAGTTGGCGCCGACCCTCAATCCTGCTGTGAGCGCGCTTCCATCTTGACCATGCGGGCCCTGGAAGGCATAGCCACTCGTCGGGAAGACCGGTTCCCGCAAGGCGGGATAGAACATGCCACGCACCTCGGGATTGCCCGCGAAGCCCCCGCTGGCCAGGATGACCGCCCGGCGGGCCCTGATGCTGACCGTTTCGCGTTGCTCCTCGACATTGCCGTTCTGCCAGTAGCTCTGCAGCAGCTCGCCGGTCTCGGGGTGATGGCGCGGCGAGTAGTGGGCTCGGATTCCCAAAACTCGGCCAGAGAACGGCTGCTCACGGACGAGCTCGTCGAAGTGCCGATGAAACATGAACTCGACACCCTTCTCTCGGGCCGAGAAGTCCAGGGGTCGGGCGAGGGCCACTCCGTTGCCGACGGCGGGGGATCCAACAGAGCGACTCAGGTCGTTCATCTGTACCGGCGCGAACGGACTCGTGCGCTCGGGATCGGCGACGCCGGCGTCCTCTGCCGTAATCGTCCCCGCCTTGATATCGGTGCGGTCGCCCAGGAGGAGGAAGCAGCGTGCCCCCCGCGCGCGTGACAGGCCTCCGCCATGATGCCCACCGCTGACTCGTGCGAATCGGACATAGTTGTCGATCAGGAACTGCCGGGTCGCCGGGCAGTTTTCGGCCCACGAGCGAGCGACATCGCGCTCGTTGTAGCGGTACGGGCTCTGGGCTTTGGTGTCGAGGACCGACCAGTCGTTGAGGTCCGCGAACAGGAGCTCGACATCGTCGTCGAGCTCCTCCGGGTCCTCGACCGGATCGACGGTGATAAAGCCTTCGGCGTCGCTCTCGCCCGTCTTGTCCCGACGCTGGACCGTGTCGCCTCCGCCGAGCGAGACGTGCGCTCCGCTGAGCAACATCCGGCCGCCGGCGTCGAAGTTGGAATCGACGACGAGCACACTCGCCCCCAGGTCCCGCGCGCGGATGGCGGCCGTGAGGCCGGCGCATCCGGCCCCCGCGATAACGACATCCACTTCGTAATCCCACGTCGTGTCGTCGGGGCCCGAGGAGGCACCCTGTGCATCCGCTTGGTCCGGTCCCAGCAGGGCGCCGGCACCCAGCCCAGCCGCGGCTCCTGTCCTGACGAAGTCTCGGCGCGTGAGACCGTTCGCGCTCTTGCGCTGCGGTTTGTCACCGCCGCCCGTCGCCGCGCGTGGCGCGCTCGGCGGAGCGTCGTCGTCGTCAGTCTTGGCCATGGCTCGCTTCCCCAAAAGGTGGCATTATGTCTGAAATCAAAAGGGGGAGGAATGGTCAGACCGTTCATGGCCTTGTTTGGTGTGCTTGCGCTCGTTGCGCCGTCCGCGTGCGGTGAGTCCGGTTCGACTGACGCCGTCGCGGACCCGATCGCTGCCGCCGATCTGTCGCCGGCCGACCCGCGGAGCCAGTTCGCCGGCGCCTGGTCACTCACGCGGATGGAGCGAAGGGACGCTGATGGCGAGCTGCTCGCTCCGCCGCTAGAAGACCGCCTCGGCTACCTTATCTATGACGCCGCCGGGTACATGGCCGTCACGCTGATGCTGCCGGATCGCGAGCCATACTCGGAAGGCGGACCGACCGAGGAAGAGGCGCTTGCGGAGCTGGGAGGCTTCACGTCGTACTTTGGGCCGTTCAGCGTCAACGAGGCCGAGGGGTACGTCACGCACCATCTGGAGGGCAGCGTCAACCCGGGCAGCGTGGGCGCGGACAACCAGCGTTTTTACACGTTCACAGAGAACAGCCTCACCCTTCAGCCGCCCGCCGGAGAGGATGGTTCGAAGCTGTTCATCGTCTGGGATAGGCTGCCTGCGCTACCTGAACCCGAGCTGACCGACACGCACCGGCGTCTGTTCGGCTTTTACCGGATTGAGTCGTTCTCCCCAGCGACCGGTGGCAGCGACTCTCTGTCGTACGGCGACTACGATAAGGGGTACATTATTTACGCCCCGTCCGGCCACATGGCCGTCCACCTCATGCGGCCAGGTCACGCGCCGTACGTGGATGACAGGCCGACAGCCGAGGAGGCGTTGAGGAGCACCCGGACGTACGCCAGCTATTTCGGTCCGTTCTCGGTGCACGAGGACGAGCGCTACCTCGTGCATCATCGGATCGGCCACACGAACCCGGGGCAGGGTGGAACCGACGCCCAGCGGTTCTACGAGTTCACCGACACGCACCTCATGCTGAGTCGTCCGATCGGTACTGATGATGAGGGACGCGAGCTGCGGGCCACGGTCACGTGGGCGCGCGTGCCTATCAGGCCGTGAATTGACGTCCGCGCGTTTCCGGTCCCAGCCAGACGACGGTGGCCACGAGGACTCCCGACACCGCAATGCAGAGGCTCATGGCGCCGCCGACCGTCATCCCGCCATCCTGGAGCCGCCCGAGCACGAACGGAGTCGCGGAGCCAAGCGCGGCGCCGAGATGGTAGGACAGGCCGGGCCCGACGCCACGCACCTCCGTCGGAAACCGCTCGGTCAGATACGACGGCGCCATACCCCAGACGCCGCCGCCGCAGGCGCCCATGACGACGGCACCGATGACGAGCACCAGTGGGTCTGTCGAGCCGAGGTAGGCCGGCAGCACGGCGACTCCGATCAGTGCGCCCGCTGACACCGCGCCGCGTCGGCCGAGTCGCGTTTCCGAGGCCCGCCCCCAGAGCGCCATCCCGACGATCGCCCCGAGGTTGAAGGCGATCAGATACCCGAGCGTGCTCAGGCCGGCCTCGCGCAGAAACGTCGGATACCAGAAGCTGAGCGAGTAGTAGGAGAACATGAAGGCGCCCATGAGCAGCGACGACTGCACGGTCGCCCACCACAGGTCTCGCCGGAAGAGGCGCAGCACCGAGACCCTCTCGGTGACCGCCTCAGGGCCGGCGTCTTTCAGGCGTCGCTGGCGGGCGAGCCAGACCGGACTCTCGCTGACGCCCGACCGAATCCACAACACCAGGAGTGCCGGGATGACGCCAGTCCAGAACATCACGCGCCAGCCGAGTGTCGCCCCGGCCGCGTCGCTGAACGGGTCCGGTATCGTGTTGAACAGCGGGTAAACGTAATGAAACGTCAGCGCAGAGAGGATGTAGCCCCAGTAGAAGCCACCCTGCAGCAGTCCCGAGGCGAGACCGCGGAACTTCGCCGGCCAATGCTCGAGCGCGAGCGGCATGCCGGCCGCCCACTCGCCGCCCATCCCGATCCCGAACAACGCCCGGAATGCGAACAACATCGCGTAGGACGTGGAGAAGCCGCTCAGAAACGCGAAGATTGAGAACCAGAGGATCGACAGCATCAGCGGCAGCTTGCGCCCATACCGATCCGCCATCAGACCGAAGCTAAAGCCGCCCACCAGCCGGAACATCAGTGTGACGGTGCCAAGCGCTCCGGCCAGCGCGCGGTCGACGGTGAAGCTGTTCTGGATGTCGATCAGGATGAAGGTCAGGATGGTGAAGTCGAAGCCGTCGAGCGTCCACCCGAAGAACGTGGCGAGGAAGGCCTTCCACTGCTGGCGGGTCACCTGCCCATACCACGGCGGTTCGGGTGCGTTCACCACTGGCGGACACCTTAGCAGATGCTCCGACCCTCCGTTGGACCGGGCTGTTGAGGGCGTGCAACGAGCCAACTTTTCCACCGCCACGCTCACGACGGCCGGCGGGCTCGTCTTCGTCGCCGATGCGGATCGCTACATCCGAGCCTACGACACCGCGAACGGCGAGGTGTTGTGGCAGACGAGGGTGCAGACCAGCGGGCAGGGGTTTCCGATGACCTACGCGGCCAGAGGTCGTCAGTTCGTCGCCGTGCCCGTCGGGGTGGGAGCCGTGCTACCGGGCGCCCGCTACATGGCGATGACGCCCGAGGTCAGACGGCCGAACGCCGGCAACGCGCTGATGGTCTTCGCGCTCCCAGAGTAGGGACGAGAGCCGCGCGACGCGGTCGCACGGTCCTGCCTATCGCCCGAGCCGAGATGAGCCGACAAGAACTCATGCATGGCAGACTCGAAAACCATGACGGCGACTGTCCTGTCTTTCTGTACAGCCATCCTGCTGACTCCGACGCCTCTCGTGCCCCCGGCTGGGGCACAGTTCGCGGCGGCTGCGGCGCCGAGAGCACGGCCTGGAGAGGCTGGGACACGAACACAACCGGCATCGGATGAGGCACAGTCGGCCGCGGATGTGATTGCCGCGCTCATGGACGCGACCAACGCTCAGCTCGAAGCGACTGGCGCAAACTACCGGGTGGCCAAAGCCGAGTACCTCACAACCGACCCGCAAGGGATGGGGAACATCGTCACCGCGAGGGACGTGGGTAACCGACGGCTCGATACCGACTTCGTGCCTGGCGATGCGCGGCGGAGCTGGAGCGCGGTGAACGGTACGATGATCACGTACGCGATCGATCAGACCGTGGACGCCGTGCCGCCGTCAGGCGGATTGACTGCCGTGGAAGCCGACACGGCAATCGTCAGAGCCACGAACACCTGGGACACAGTGCGATGCTCGACGCTCGGGCTCGTCCGGAATCCCGACTACGGTCTGGACATCGGAGTGATGGCAGGCAGTCCGTTCGTGTTTGCCGACGTTCAACATGCCGGATTCGGCTACCTCGAGATCCCAGACGTTCTCGCCCTAACCTATACCTTCGTCTTTCCGATGTCGGACATCGATAACGACGGCAAGATAGATACCGCTTTCCGAGAGACCTACTACGCCAAGTCCGCCGACTGGACTGACGACGGCGTCGGGGACATCGACCTCGAAACGGTTGCGCTGCATGAGATCGGCCACGGGCTCAGCCAAGCGCACTTCGGCCGGGTGTTCTTCGACAGGAAGTTGAACCTCAAGGCTGCACCCAGGGCTGCGATGAATGGGATCTACGTCGATCCCCAGCGAACCCTGCTCGGCACCGATCGCGCCGGCCACTGCAGCAACTGGGCCCAGTGGCCCCGCCAATAGTCCGCCGGGGCGCCGAGTCTGTGATTCTGGGGCCGCTACGCCTCCTTCGAAACTGGAAACAGCGCCCCACTTGCCGTAGTCTCTTGGTAATTCTGGAAGACCACCAATGGGTTCGAATCGAATCGAATTGAGCGTCGTGACGAGCTCGGATGCGTGCGGCAGCCAGACATCCAGCCTCAACCGCTTCGGTGCCGATCCTCGACAGGGGCGGGTGTGGTGTGACTGGCCCCACCGCACCGTCGTCCTGACCTGCGATGGAACCATTGTTTGCGGCTGCGGCGACGCCTTCAACGAGAACCCGATGGGCGATGCCCGGAAGGAGAGCGTGCTAGACATCTGGCGCGGAGAGGGATTCCAGCGCATGCGGCGCGGCATGCGAGACGGTCATCCCGTTCCCTTCTGCGACCGCTGTGGCCTCATGGAGGTCCATCCGGCCGACTTCGAAGTCCCCGACCTGCCGATCGTGCCGGACGCGTACCCGCGTGAGCTCTACGTCGAACCGACCATCGTCTGTAATCTTCGATGCCCGCAGCCGGCCTGCGCACCTGACGAGGTGTATGACACCCGCTCGATCCGGATGCTGCCGTTCGACACGTACAAGAAGGTGCTCGATGAGGTCGGACCCCATCTCGAGCGCATGGTCTTCTACAACTACGGTGAGAGCTTCATCCACCCTGACGCGTGCCAGATGATCCGGTACGCGAAGGACGTCAACCCCAAGATCTGGATCTGGACCTCCACGAACGGCCACTACTTCGACACGCCCGAGAAGATCCGAGCACTGGTCGATTCCGGCATCGACGAGATTCAGTTCAGCATCGACGGCGCGACCCAGGAGGTCTACGAGCAGTACCGCAAACACGGTCGCCTCGCCAAGGTGTTGGACGGAATCCGGGCCGTGGTCGAGGAGCGCGAGCGGCGCGGAACGCCTGGCCCCTGGATCCTCTGGAACTACATCCTGTTTCGATGGAACGACTCCGACGAGCAGATGGAGCGGGCTCACTCGCTCGCCATCGAGTTGGGTGTCGACCGCCTTACATGGACGACGACCGACCAGCCGCTCGGTATGCCATCGACCCGCTTCGTGCCGGGCTCCGCTGACTACGAGCGAATCCGGCCGGGGCTGGTTGGTGGTGGACGGAATGTCCCCAACGCCATCCGGTGGCGCGCTGGCATCGAAGCGATTGACCTGCCCGCGAAGGTCCAGGCCGGCAATGCGTTTGCGGCTCGTCTGCGCATCCGCAACGAGGGTGAGATCCGTTGGCCTTCGGCGTCGGAGCACACCACCCGACCGGTACGAGTCTACGGCCGGATGCAACCGGCGAGTGGCGGACCTTTCGGTCGGCCCTTTCTGGTGGGAACCCTGCCGCGTGCCGTGCCCCCCGGGGAGACTGTAGATGTCAACATGATCGGGTTCGCCGGGGGCAAGCCTGGACACGGCCGGCTCAAGGTGGATCTCGTCTTCGGCGAGCGCTATTGGTTCGAGGAGCTTGGAGGCGAGCCGATGCTACGGGACTTCGAGATCGGTGACGCGAAAAGGCGTCCTCCGATTCTGGAGCTCATCTCGAGTCCCGCGACGGTCCGCGCCGGCGACATGTTCGAGGTCGTGGTTCGGGTCCACGGCCACCTCACCAACCCGCTGGATGGGTCTTTGGCCGCGATGCATCGCCCCGGTGTCGGCATCCGCTGGGTCTCCGAGGCCGACGGCCAAGAGGCGGAGGGACATCGTTGCTACTTCGAACCACCGCTTAGCCCCGGAGAGGTTCGCGAGCTGCGTCTGTCTGTTGTGGCCCCGTCTCTCACACCCGGGCGCTGGAGCGGAAAGCTGGATCTCATCATGGATGGGCTGACCTGGTTCGAAAACCTCGGGTTTGAGCCGTTGCATCTGGATCTCACGATCGATGCGGAGACCGAGCCCAATCGATTCGCCGTAGAGGTTGTGCATGCACCCGTGGATGTGCCTCGATCGGCGGCGTTCGATCTCAAGGTCCGCGTCAGTAACGACTCGAGCGAGTTGCTTGACGGGTCCGCCTCGAACCCGGCTCCGGTCGGTGTCGGCATCCGGTGGACCGATGGGGCGCTCGGGCACGTTGCCCGGGATTTCGATCGCCTCTACTTCGACCCGCCACTCCAGCCCGGAGAAACCCGCGAGCTTCTCCTACGCGTACCCGCCGGAGCACTCTCCGCCGGTACGTTCGTGGCGCGAGTCGACCTGGTGAAGGAGCATCACTTCTGGTTCGAAAAACGGGGAGCACGCACTTCGGAGTTCGAGCTCCACATCTCCGAATCATCCTGAACGGGACGCGAGTCCCCGACAACACGTAGTCGATTCATGCTCGCCAGACACGGCCCAGCGCAGGGGACCGCACGCGGCGTTGACCCCGGCAGACTGGCGGCGGTGGTCCTCCTCGCCGTCGGCGCGTACGCCGCGCTCTCGATTGATGTCGTCCGGACGGGGTTTGGCATCAAGAGCGACGAGGCCACGTACGTCGCCATGGCTCTGAGCGTGGCACACGACGGCGACCTCGCGTTCGAGGCCCATGACCTGGAGCGCTTCTATCAGACCTACCAAATGGGTCCCGAGGGGATCTTCCTGAAACGGGGTGCCGCCGCGACCTATCGTTTCGAAGAGACATTCCCGTTCGTTCGCCGGGATACCGAGCCAGACGATCGTCCCGACCGCCTGTACTTCGGGAAATCCTTCATCGCCTCCGTCGCCGCGGCGCCCTTTGTGCGCCTGGCTGGACTCAACGGGTTCTTGCTGTTTCACGTGATGCTCGCTGCCGCGATCATCTGGCTGGGATACCGATTCCTCGCGGCCCAGTCACCGGGCGGACCTGCCATCGGCTATACGGTGGCGTTCTTTGCCGCGTCGATTGTGCCGCTGTACTCGATCTTCCTCACATCGGAGATGTTCCTCGTCGCCTGTGTCTTCGTCGCCTACTTTCTCTGGTTCTACAAGGAAGTGGCTCCACGTCCGGACGGGCAGACGGGCGGCTTTTTCTTTGGCACCCGCTCGGATGTGGTCGGAGCGGTGTTGCTCGGACTTGCGATCTTCGCGAAACCGATCCCGAGCGGCTTCCTGTTGGCTCCACCAGTGGCGTGGGCGCTCACGCAGCGGCGTTGGGGAGCAGGGATACGGATCGGCGCCATCACCGTCGTAGTGGCTGCGTCCGGATTCGCGGTGAACGCTGGTGTCAGCGGCGAATTCAACTACCAGGGTGGCTTGGACCGCCGGACGTATTACGCCGGGATGACGAACGGGTTCCCGTTCGCGCCACCCCACGTACCGCTTGAGCAAAAGGGGGCGGATCGCGCGACCAACGAGGTGGTCGTCGAGGAGCGACTGAGCCCGACCGGGTTCGTGAGCCTACTCGGTACCAACATGAGCTATTTCCTGGTCGGACGACACTTCGGCTTCATCCCGTTCTTCTTTCCGGGCGTCGTCACGATCGGTCTCTTGTTCTGGAATCGGCGATCGCGTCGAGCGTGGCAGTGGGCGATCTTCGGAACGGCGATTCTGAGCGCTGTTGGCTTGGCGATCTACATGCCCTATACCTGGTCGGGGGGCGGCGGGCCACCGGGCAACCGGTACTTCCTCAGTGTCTACGCAGCGATGTTCTTTTTAACGCCACCGCTCACCTCGATGGTCGCGCCGACGCTGGCCGGTCTCGGCGGATCGCTCTTCGTGGCTCACATTCTCATCAATCCGTTCGTCGCCGCCAAGCAGCCGTATCTGAACGTCGAGCGCGGCCTGCTGCGGGCGCTCCCGGTCGAGCTGACGATGGTCAACGACCTACCGATCATGAACGATGCGCCCAGGGCGCGCGTGCCGTACGGACGCGACCCGACTCTGCTGCTCTACTATCTGGACCACAACGCGTATCCGCCCGAGTCGCCCGGCATCTGGGTCACGGCCGGTCGCCGGGCCGACGTCATCGTGAGAACAGACCACCGACCGCTCGAGGAAGTGGAGGTGACTTTGCTTTCCCGCGTGGCCAACAAGGTGACTGTGGAGCTTGGGGGCGACCGTCGCGACGTCGACGTCGAGGCCAATACGCGGACCTCCGTGACGCTGGTCCCTCGAGGCGTGTACTCGCGTCGGAGCTGGGCGTATCTGCTGTCGGTGACCGCCCGCGAGGGGTTCATCCCGCGCCTCGCCGATCCGAGATCGCGTGACGGCCGCTATTTGGGTGTCGCCGTGACACTCGATGCCAGACGCGTGCCCTAGCCCCACTTCTTGCCCAGCTCATCGAGCCCGGCACGAGACGGCAGGCCGATGCCCGCCGATTTGTGCAGATGTCCTCCGCACGGTCGGACAAGCCTCTGGCCGGAGCTAGATAACCTGCCACCTCGGCCTATCCACGTCTGGGCTATCCGCCCGTATCACAATGGTTTACGAAAGCGCGCGTAGACGGCACTCAACGTGAAGTAACCGTCCGCATGATAGACCCAACGCGACGCACGCTGAACGCCGGCCGCGTCCAGACCTGGGCTGCATACACGGCCGGATTCCTCGCGATCTCCGCCTTCATCTTCCCGCGCCAAGCCGCGGGGCTGTTCTACCGAGCCGAGCGCGTGACTCGAGTCGTGATGTTCTAGGTTCGGGACCTTGGGTTTCTGTCCCAGCCCCGAAGGGACGGAACCGGGTGGCTGGCCTCGGCCTCGCAAAGTAGGGGTCGGCCGCCCGGAGCTCTCGCCGCGCGCGGATCGCGTCTCCGGTGCGAATGCGAAGGCGGTAAACTGGTAGCCCATGCCGTACCGCGCCGCTTTCCGCTGCATCGCCGGCTGTCCGGCTGAGCACTCGTTGCTCGATCCGCTCTACCGCTGCCCGACCTGTGACAACCTCCTCGAGGTCGTCCATGACCTGTCGCGGCTCAGAGACCGTGCGCCCGGCGCGTGGGTTCGACTCTTCGACGAACGCTACAAGCGGACGACCTGGCCCTACGGATCGGCGGTGTGGGGCAAGAAGGAATGGGTGTGCCCGATTGTCAGCGACGAGAACATCGTCTCGATGGACGAAGGCGGCACAAACCTGTTTTGGGCAGAGCGCTTTGGCCGCGAGCTCGGTCTGCGCGAGCTCTGGGTCAAGCTGTGCGGCAATTCCCACACCGGTTCGTTCAAGGACCTCGGCATGACCGTGCTGGTGTCGGTGGTCCGGCAGATGATCACCGAGGGTAGAACGATTCGCGCGGTCGCCTGCGCCTCGACAGGTGATACGTCAGCCTCCCTGGCTGCCTATGCGGCAGCGGGCGGCATTCCCGCCATCGTCATCTTGCCCCGGGGAAGGGTGTCAACGGCACAGCTCGTCCAGCCACTTGCGAACGGCGCAACGGTCCTGTCACTCGACACCGATTTCGACGGGTGCATGGCCATCGTCAAGCGGCTCGCCATGGAGGAAGGCATCTACCTCGCCAACTCGATGAACAGCCTCCGACTCGAAGGCCAGAAGACCGTGGCGATCGAGATCGTGCAGCAATTCGACTGGGAAGTGCCGGACGTCGTGATCATCCCGGGCGGTAATCTGGGCAATGTCAGCGCCCTCGGGGCTGGCTTCGAGATCATGATGGAGCTTGGGGTCATCGCTCGCCGTCCGCGCCTCATCGTGGCGCAGGCGGCAGCGGCAAACCCGCTCTATCTCGCCTACAAAAACAACTGGGCGTTCGAGCCGGTAGCCGCGCAGCCGACACAGGCATCCGCCATCCAGATCGGCAACCCCGTTTCCATCCAGAAGGCGATCCGGACGCTGCAGCGTTACAACGGGATCGTGGAACAGGCCACCGAGTCTGAGCTGGCCGACGCTGCCGCTCGTGCGGACCGCACCGGGATGTTCAACTGCCCGCACACGGGCGTTGCGCTGGCGGTGCTCGTCAAGCTGCGAGACCGCGGTGACATCGATACCTCCGAGCGCGTGGTGGTCATTTCAACTGCGAGCGGGCTGAAATTCACTGACTTCAAGCTTGGCTACCATGAGGGTCGCCTGCTCGACATCGCGCCCACCTACGCGAACCTCCCCAACGAGTTACCGAACGACTACGACGCCGTCAGACGGACAGTGTCAAAGGTCGTCAACGACTCGTGAACTGAGGCGCGCGAGCTACCTCGGCAGATCGACCGCATCGGCTGACCTAGCCGCGCGTCCTCCGAGAAACAAGGAGAAGGCCCGGCTGTCGCCCACCAGGGTATACCGGTATCCGAGCCGTTCGAGGAATGCGTTGAACTCCGACCGTTCGTCTTCGGGCACCTCGAACGCGGCGAGCACGCGTCCGAAATCG
Source organism: Vicinamibacterales bacterium (assembly GCA_965216615.1). Classification (GTDB taxonomy): domain Bacteria; phylum Acidobacteriota; class Vicinamibacteria; order Vicinamibacterales; family UBA8438; genus CAUZIB01. The sequence continues at coordinate 143,047 of CBDCGH010000019.1, forward strand.
GCACCATGGTTGCGATAGTGGAAGAGGCTGATGTTCCAGCGCCCTCCGAGCGTATCGAGAAAGGCCATGAGCGCCCCTGGCCGCTCCGGAAACTCGAAGCGACACGCGCGCTCAGTGACCACGCCTTCTGCGCGTCCGCCCACCATGTGGCGGATGTGCAACTTGGCCATCTCGTCGTCGGATAGGTCCACGGTTTCGTAGCCCAGCTGGTTGAGATGCGCCGCAAGCTCCTCGGCGTCGCGCCGAGAGCTGATGCTCACGCCGACGAAGATGTGCGCCGCGTCGCGGCTGCTCAGCCGATAGTTGAATTCGGTGATCACCCGACGCCCCACTGCGGTACAGAACTCTCGAAACGCCCCGGGACGCTCCGGGATCGTGACCGCGAAGATCGCTTCGGCGTCTTCACCAAGCTGCGCTCGTTCGGCCACAAAACGGAGGCGATCGAAGTTCATGTTCGCCCCACTGAGCACCGCGGCCAGGCGCTGGTCGCGAATGCCCGCTCGCTCCACATAGGCTCGCAGCCCGGCAACCGCCAGCGCACCAGCCGGCTCCATCACGCTCCGCGTGTCTTCGAAGATCTCCCGGATGGCCGCGCACACGGCATCGTTCGACACGCAAATGACCTCATCGACGGTCCGCTGCGCCAGCTCGAACGTCCGCTCGCCAACGGTCCGCACCGAGACGCCATCGACGAAGATGCCCACACGGTCGAGGGTCACGCGTCGACCCGCGCGAAGCGATTGGTACAGCGCGTCAGACTCGAATGGCTCCACTCCGATCACGCGCACGTCGGGCATCACGGCCTTGATATAGCTCGCGATGCCGGCGATGAGCCCACCGCCGCCGACGGGGACAAACACCGCGTCCAGGTGGTTCGAGGACTGCCGAACAATCTCGTCGCCAATCGTGCCCTGGCCCGCAATGACCAAGGGATCGTCGAATGGATGAATGAACACCGCGCCGGTGGACGGGGCGATCGCGTCGCAGTGGGCGCTCGCGGCCGGATAGTCGTCACCCTCGAGCACGACCTCACCACCCAGCGTGCGAACGGCGGCCACCTTGATGGCCGGCGTCGTGCGGGGCATCACGATCACGGACGGGATGCCGAGTCGTTTCGCGGCATAGGCCACGCCCTGCGCGTGGTTCCCGGCCGAGGCGCAGATCACACCGCGAGCCCGCTCAGCATCGGACAGCTGGACGATCCGGTTGTACGCGCCTCGCAGCTTGAAGCTGAAGATCGGCTGGAGATCCTCGCGCTTCAAGAGCACGGTGTTCCCCATGCGCGCCGACAGGCGGTCGGCGACATCGAGCGGCGTTTCGCGCGCGACATCGTAGACACGACTGGTGAGAATGGCGCGAAGCAGATCGTCGGTCACAGCTCTGGGCGTCGTTTGGGCCATGCTATCATTCAAGTTGATGGCCGTTCCGCGAATCACCAAGGAAGACCTGCAGGCCAAGCTCGAGGACGAGGCGGCCGCTGCTCCTCTGCTTCTCGATGTCCGGCTGAAGTACCCCTACGAACACAGCACGGTCAAGCTCCCCGGCGCGGTGCGCATCGCGCCGCCCGACTTCGATCTGTCCAGCGTGCCTCGCGACCGCGATGTCGTCGTGTACGACTCGGACCCAGAGGAGTTCGTGAGCGTCCACGTGGCGGCCAAGTTGATTCGTGACGGTTGCCGTGCCAGCGCTCTCAGTGGAGGCATCGAAGCATGGATGGCAGCCAAGCTTCCCACCGAGACCAAAGAGGCGCCAAAGCAGAAGCCTCCGGTCGCTGGCGCGCTCAAGGGGTGACGCCCCGGGCCGCGGCCCTCGCGCCGATCCTCGCGACGCTGTTCTCCGCCACGCTATTCGGCCAGCTGCCTTCGGCGGCCAAACCACCGATCGACGATCTCCTGCGAGATCTCCAGGTTAAGTACGACTCGGTGGCTGATTTCTCGGCCGAGTTCGAACACTCCTACTCCGGCGGTCTGCTGAGCACGTCGGTGACCGAGCACGGCTCCGTGCTGATCAAGAAGCCGGGAAAAATGCGGTGGCGGTATGACACGTCAGACGAAAAACTGTTCGTGTCGAACGGCGAATTGTTCTACTCGTATTTTCCGATCGATCGCCAAGTGATCGTCACGCCGGTTCCAGCCGATGATTACGCGTCGATGCCCGCGCTGTTCCTGGCAGGCAAGGGAGACCTGCAGACCGATTTCGCCGCATCGTACGAGGACTCGGCCGCCGATGTCCGCACGTGGACGCTGCGGCTGACGCCGCATCGCTCGGCCGCAGAGTACGAGTCGCTCGCGATCGTCGTTGATCGCTCGACGCTGAGCATCGTCGGTCTGTCGACCGTCGACTTCCAAGGTGGGCAATCGACCTACCGATTCTCGCAGCTGCGCGAGAACCAGGGACTGTCGGACGATCTGTTCGATTTCACGATCCCGCCGAACACCGACGTCATCCGCGACGAACCCGTCGCGCGCTAGCGACAGTTGAGTGGTCCGGAATACCGCCGACTCGGAGCGACGCGTCGTGCGCCCCATGAAGCCGGGCCGAAGGGAGCGCCGATTCCGAGCGCGATGTCCGTAGGCTGCTCAAAAGCTGGCCGCATAGGACTCGTGCGACGGGTCATCGGGGGAATCGGCGCGGACGTAGGCCACGGCTTCACGCGTCGTCTCCGCGGAGACGGTATTCCGGACCACTCAACTGTCGCTAGGCACCGGGCGATTCGACGCTGACCTGCGCGCCGAGGTGCTGGAGCCGTTCTACGAGGTTGGCGTAGCCGCGCTCGACTGTTTCGAGCGGGCCGACTCGGCTCACGCCGTCGGCGGCAAGCGCTGCGGCAATCAACGCCATGCCCGACCGCAGGTCCCGCGTGTCCAGCACACGCCCCTTTAGCTTCCGCGGTCCATTGATGATCATGCGGTGCGGATCACACAGGAAAATATCCGCCCCCATCCCGCTCAGCTGTTCGAGCGCGAACAACCGCAGCTCGTACATCCAATCGTGCACCAGCGTCGCGCCATGGGCCTGGGTTGCGAGTACCGAGACCAGACTCACCATGTCGCTCGGAAACCCGGGCCAGGGCGCTGTCGTAATCTGCCGAATCGCGTGCGGAGTCGCACGGTGGACGATGAGTCGATCCCCGTCGACATAGCAGTCGACCTGCATCCGGGTCAGGATGGCGAGGATCGGTTCGAGATCCTCGGGCTCGATCCCGCGGACCTCGACCTCGCCTCCCGTCACCGCCACCGCGACGGCCCAACTACCCGCCTCGATGTAGTCACCTCGTAGGCGACGCGAGGCCCCCGCGCGCGTGGCCGCGCCGTTGACCCGAATCGTCGACGTTCCAGCGCCGCTGACCTCAGCACCCATCGCGCCAAGGAATTCGCAAAGCTCGACGACGTGGGGCTCGCAGGCGGCATGCCGAATCTCCGTCTCACCATCAATCGCCGCGGCCGCCAGCAGCGCGGTTTCGGTACCGGTCACGGAGGCCTCTTCCAGGTAGAGCGACGCGGGCTTCAGCCCGTCAGGTGCGTCGATTTCATGAGCCTGGTCGCCGCTCTCAACTGCGCCCATCGCCCGCAAGGCCTGGAGATGGGCGTTGATGGTGCGGCGCGCGGGAAAGTCGCCGCCTGGCGGCGCGAGACGCACACGCCCGCGGCGCGCGAGTAGCGGCCCTACCAGTAGCACGGACCCACGCAACCGCCCGACAAGCCGAGCATCGGGCTCGTCCGTTCGAATGTCGCGACAGCACACCCGCAGCGTCGTCCCCCCGTCATCGACAACGTCCGCGCCGAGGCCTCGCAGCAGCTGGATCATGACCCCGACATCGGTAATCCGGGGGACGTTCTGCAACTCGCAGGGCTCGTCGGTCAGCACACACGCCGCGAGAAGAGGGAGTGCGGCATTCTTGTTCCCTTCGACGCTAAGCGTCCCCGAGAGGCGGTGGCCTCCGTCGACAACCAGGGCCCTCGAGAACGCACCCGTGCTCGGTTTTCCTTGAAGGTTCAATTGATCCGTCAAAACTCCCCCACATACACGATCTCGTCGCGCAGGGCGACGCCGAAGCGCTCGTGCACCGCCATCCGGCACTCCTCGATCAGCGTCCGGATATCGGTCGCGCGCGCGGTCCCGTCGGTCACAATGAAGTTGGCGTGCCTCTCGGACACGTGGGCACGACCAACAGAGTGGTTCTTGAGCCCCGCGGCGTCGACGAGCGCGCCCGCCGACGCGGGCAGGTCTGGCGGCAACGAGTCACGGTCTGGATCCGGATTGCGAAAGATGCATCCGGCGCTGGGCTCAGCCAGGGGCTGTGTCTGCTTTCGGAACCGTAGTGATTCGCGCGCGGACGCTCTGAGGCGAACCGGATCGTCGTTCGCGACTGGGAACTCCGCCCACACGGCCACCTCGCCGGTGTGCTGGAGGCGGCTTTCGTCGTAACCGAAACCCATCTGAGCCGTGTCCACACGCTGAAGCTGCCCGTCGCGATCCACGATGCCGACAGCGCGTATCCGATCCCCGATGAGCTCCGCTTGAAAGTGCGCGTTGCCGGCAACGGCCCCACCAACCGTTCCTGGGGTCCCAGCCCATGTCTCGACTCCGGCAAGCCCTCGTCCGACGCTCCACCGCACGAGCGCATTAACCGAGACGCCCGCGTCGGCTCGAATGACGTCAGGAGCCGGCTGCGCGATCGCCCCATGTCGCAGACACACGGTCAGACCACGGACGCCGTGCGCGCCAACTAGGACGTTCGAGCCACCGCCGAGAATCGTCAACGGGAGACCGAGCTCACGCGTCGCGAGGACGGCCCGGGCGACGTCGCTGCGATCCGCGGTCTCCAGAAACCAGTCGGCAGCGCCGCCGGTCTTGAAGGTCGTGCGCGGTGCCAGCGGCACGTCACGCGCTACGCGTGCGACGCCGATGATGTCGGCGAATGCCTGCTCGACTCGAGCGTCATGCCACCCCGAGGATTCGAACGCGTGCGTCATGATTCCGGGATACTCACCACGCCATGATCTGGCGTTCAAGCTCGGCGAGCGCGCCCACTGCCGCTGTGTGCGTGCATGGCGCAAACTCGATCCACTGACCCGCAGATAGCTGGCCGATGACCGGCAAGTCGGCCGAGATCACAACGGCGATGCTCGGATACCCGCCCGCCGTCTGGTGGTCGGCCATCAGCACGATCGGGTTCCCGCTGGGCGGCACCTGCACCGTCCCTCGGGCCACGGCTCTCGAGATGAGCTCGCCCCCATCGCGAGCGACCACCGCGCCGCCCTCCAGACGATAACCCATTCGATCCGAGTCCGTGGTGATTCGAAAGCGAGTGTGCTCGAATGAGGAACGTTGATCACCATCAAAGCGCGCGGCGTCAGGTCCCGAGACACACCGCACTCGAGCCCCGTCCTTCGGTAGCGGTGTGACGGGCCGTACCGATCGTCCTGCGTACGTCGCGTCGCCGACTTCCCCGGTCGATAGCCGGTCACCCGCCCCGAGTGCCCGGCCAGATACGCCGCCGACGCCGCTGGCCACATGGGTGGCGCGACTCCCAAGCACCTCCGGGACATCGATGCCGCCGGCGAACGCCAGATACGCCCGCGTCCCGTTTGCGCGTGCACCAAACGCGAGCGTCTGCCCGCCTTGGACGAAGCAGCTCGTGTTCATCGGCACGTCGACGCCATCCAGCTGCACGACGAACTCGGCCCCGGTCACGGCCACCACACCCGACTCCTCGAAGAGCAGCTCCGGGCCCAACACCGTGACCTCGAGACCGGCTGCCCGATCGTCGTTGCCTACCAGCCGATTCGCGAGCCGGTGGGACGCCAGGTCCATGGGGCCAGACACCGGTACGCCGAGATGCTGATAACCCCAGCGACCCGTATCTTGAACGGTCGTGAGCAGCCCTGGGCTCTGAACGACGATGCCCACCCGGCTACCTGGAGCTAGACAGCTCCGCGAAGGTCGCGGCGTTCACCGGTTCGAACCGCACGGAGTCGCCCGGGTGAAACAAGAACGGATCCGGACGATCGAGATCGAACGTCGAGAGCGGCGTACGGCCGATGAGCTGCCATCCCCCGGGTGCGCTGAATGGATAGACACCGGTCTGGGGACCCGCGATGCCTACCGACCCGGCGGGGACACGCAGTCGCGGTGATGATCGACGTGGAACCGCGATGGTGGGGTCGACTGACGCCATGTAGGCAAACCCCGGGAGGAACCCCAGCATGTAGACGCGATACGTCAACGCGCTGTGCCGACGCACGACGTCCGCCTCACCGCATCCAGCCGCCGCCGCCACCGCCGAGAGATCCGGGGCATACTCGCCGTCGTAGCACACCGGAACGTTGATCTCGCGCCCCTCTTCGACACCACGCGGCGACAGCGCCGCGCGCTCCGCCTCCACCTCGAGCACCGATGTCAGGTGGTCGAGGTCGACCGTGAGCGGGTCGACGTGCAGCGTGACTGCACAATAACTCTCGACGATGTCGCGCACGCCGGCCGGGCGTTTGCGTCGAAGCGACGAAGCCAGCTCCACCGCCTGAGCGTTGACGGCCGGTGCGATCCGCTCCTCGAACGACACGACCAACGCCGAGTCGCCCATTCGCCGGACGTCGCACGATCGTTCGGGCCTGCTTGCCATTCACCGCGCCTCGAGCGCAGCCAGCAGCTTTTCGTGAATGCCACCGAAACCACCGTTCGACATCGCAATGACGCGATCCCCCGGTTTGGCCGACTCAGCCACCGCCGCGACCACGGCGTCAATAGTCGGCAGGAACTGCGCCGACACGCCCGCGGTCGCGAGGTCATCGACCAGTTGCTGCTCGGACAGCCGCTCCGCGGCAGGAATGGAGGATCGGTGCACGGCGGTCACGATGACCTCGTCCGCGAGCTGAAGCGCCTTGGCGAAGTCTTCCTGGAATATGCGCCGGCACGCCGTTGCCGAGCGGGGCTCGAACAGCGCCCAGATCTTGCCGGTAAACCCCGCGGCCCGTACGCCGCTCAACGTTTCCCGAATGGCCGTGGGATGGTGGGCAAAGTCGTCATACACGGTGACGTCGCGGGCTCGGCCGCGAGCCTCGAACCGACGGGTCACACCGCGAAAGCTTCCGAGGCCGATGGCCGCGTCCGGCGCTGCGACACCCACTGCCGCGGCACAGGCCATCGCGCCCAGCGCGTTTCGGACGTTGAACGCTCCCAACAGTGTCGTGTCCACAGAGGTCCGTGCGTCTCCGTGCACGACATCGAAACGTGTGCCCTCTGGATGGTACGTGATCTTGTCCGCCGACCAATCAGCTTCGCCGAGTCCGAACGTGTCGACGGGACATCGTGCTTCGGCGGCGAGGGCCACGGTCTCAGGGTCGTCAGCATTGAGAATGAGCCGCCCCGACTGGGGAATCAATCGGACGAGACGCTGGAACGCGAGCCGCAGCGCATCCAGGTCTCGATAGATGTCGGCATGGTCGAACTCGAGGTTGTTCACAACGACGACGTCCGGCAGGTATTTAAGGAACTTCGCCGTCTTGTCGAAAAAGGCGCTGTCGTACTCGTCGCCCTCGATGACGAACTGATCGCCCGTCCCAAGCCTGGCGCTGGTCTCGAGGTTCTTGGAGATGCCACCGACTAGGAACGACGGGTCGAGTCCCGCCTCGGCGAGTATCCACGCCACCATGAACGATGTCGTCGTCTTCCCGTGGGTGCCCGCGACCACGGCTGACCGATGCTCCCAGAGAAACTCGTTTCGGATCATCTCGGGCAGCGAAACGTAGCGCACTCGACGGTCCAACACCGCCTCGACTTCGGGATTGCCGCGAGAAACCGCGTTTCCGATCACCACGACGTCGAGATCGGTCGTGATGTGCTCGGCCTGATAGCCCTCGAGAAGCGTGATCCCCTCCCGAGCCAGTAGACTGCTCATCGGCGGGTACACGTGCTCGTCCGATCCGATGACCTCCGCCCCGCGCTGCTTCAACAAGATGGCCAGCGATGCCATCGCGGTCCCGCAGACGCCAATGAGATGCACCTTCACGAGACCGCCGCCTCCTCGATGACGACCCGCGGCGCGGGTTGGGTCGAGACGGTCGCGTCCACGCCAAGCGGGAGCGTCCACACGGCCCCGGCGGTGTGGCCGGTTGGAAAGCCGAAGATCACAGGACCGTCGAAGTCTCGCAACATCGTCGAGATGACCGACCGTGCGTCGCGCCCCTTGTCGTCACAACAGTCTGGGAACTCGGCGCAAATGACCGCGGACGCTTTGCGCAACAGGCCACTCTGGATGAGCTGCGTCAACATGCGATCGATGCGATAGGGCCGCTCGCCCACATCGTCGAGCAGCAGCACGTAGCCGTCGGGTGGAGAGAAGGCAAACGGCGTTCCCAGAGAGGCCAGCAACTGTGTTAGCGTTCCCCCGAGTAAGCGGCCGCGCGCTTCGCCAGGTCGCAGGACCGCCACGCCGCTCGGCGCCAGCTCACCGAGCGGCTCCGCGGTCGCGACGGCCCCTAGAAGTGAGCGACGATCGTAGCCCTCGTCACCCGGCGCCAGGTTGACGAGCATCGGACCATGAAACCCGACCGTTCCGCAGGAGTCCGTGAGATACCCGAGCATGGCGGTTAGATCGGAGCACCCGACGAAGACCTTCGCCGTCGCGCGGAGCCGCTCGAGATCCAGAAGCGGCAGCAGCTGGGCGCTCCCGTAGCCGCCGCGTACCGCGAAGACCGCGGCGATCTCGGGGTCGCCCCACGCCGCCATAAGCGCCGCCGCCCGGACCGATGCCGGACCCGCCAGGTACTGGTCCTCCGCAAACACGCGCTCGTCGAATGACGGACTGAACCCGAGCCGCGTCAGCTCTGCGACCCCCGCGTCGAAGACTGCGCGATCGAACGGACTCGCCGGTGCGACGACCGCAACCCGGTCACCCGATTGGAGTGCGCGTGGCTTCTTCATGTCGGGACGCTACGCGTGTCGGCCCATTTCCTCGGCAAGCCTTTGGTGCTCGTCTGGGCCCAACGCCGCCTGAAGCTCGCGGTTCGGCGGCGGACGCCACTCGCCGGCTCCGCCCAGAAACCGCTCCTTCGCGCCTCGCAACCGCGCGAGGGCGTCCTCGATCCGGCGCTCGGGAAGCGTCCCGTCTTCAACGGCGTAGATGAGCGCTTCGAGCGCCCGGAGCTGCGCCTCGGCATCGGGCTCGCACAGGAGCACGAGATCACATCCGGCGGCCACCGCCGCCACCGTCGCCTGCTCGACGGTCCAGTCTTTCGCGATGGCCTGCATGCTCATGTCGTCCGTCGCAATCACACCGGCGAAGCCGATCTCCTGACGGAGCAGACCCGTCACGATCTCGGGCGACAGCGTCGCCGGATGCGTGTCGTCGAGCGCCGGGTACAGCACATGCGCGGTCATGAGCATCGCGACGTCACTCGCCACCGCAGCCCGAAACGGCACGAGCTCGACCTCACGGAGCCGGTCCGGAGCATGATCCACGACGGGTAGGGCTTGGTGCGAGTCGACCGTGGTATCGCCATGTCCTGGGAAATGCTTCCCGCACGCCGCAACGCCGCCCGCTTGGAGCCCCTCGATGATCGCCGCGCCGATCCGCCCAACCTCGACGGCATCGTCCGACAGCGCGCGGTCGCCGATGACGGGGTTGTCCGCGTTCGTGTTGACATCCAGGACGGGTGCGTAGTCCAGCGAGATCCCAACTGATGACAGCTCGCGCGCCAGTGCCTCGCCGAATCGCGTGGCCAGGGTGAGATCGCCGCACCGACCCAGCGTCTGCATCGGGGGCCAGATGGTAAAGGGCTCGCGAAGCCGGGCCACACGTCCACCCTCCTGATCGACGCTGACCCACAAGGGAAGGTCGTCCGAGAGCATCTGGACATCGTGGGCGAGCTCGGCGACCTGCTGGGGTGCTTCGATATTACGGGCGAAGAGAATGACGCCACCAAGACCGAACGCGCGCGACAGCTCACCCACTTCGGCCGGCACGGTCGAACCCGAAAAGCCCGCCATGATCAGCTGGCCGACTCGGCGTTGAAGGTATCTGGACATTCACGCTCGATCTCGGGTGGGATTCGCACACCGAACTCGGTGGGTCACGTCGCGATCGCGGCTCCCATTATAATGCGCAGGTGCAGGTCCACTCGTCTGCACCCACTCGTCTCGACCTCGCGGGTGGGACCCTCGACATCTGGCCGCTCTATTTGTTTCACGAGCACGCACAGACGCTCAACGTCGCACTGAGCATCAGGGCGGCGTGCGACGTGCGTACGCGGACCGACGATCGCTGGCATCTGCGATCCGAGGACACCGGTGCCGAGCTGACTCTTACGACGCTGTCGGAGCCGCAGGCGCATCCCGAACACCGACTCGTCCTCCAGCTGCTCCGCTTCTTTCAGCCCGACCCGGTTACCGTGGTCACGCGCTCGGGATCACCAGTGGGCGCTGGCCTGGCCGGATCGTCAGCGCTCAATATCGCGCTGTGTGCGGCGCTGGCCCGTCACACCGACCGAGCTTGCACCCCGGAAGCACTGATCACGATCGCTCTCAACCTCGAGGCGCAAGTCATCGGGGTCCCCACGGGAGCCCAGGACTATCGGCCGGCGGTGTACGGCGGTATCGCTGCGATCGAGATGGGCCCGGCCGGAGTCAACCGACAGCCGCTGCCGGTACCCCTCGCCGACTTGGAGGCTCGGATCGTCCTGGTTTACACCGGGCAATCCAGAGACTCCGGCGTGAACAACTGGGAGGTGACCAAACGCCACATCGACGGCGACCGGGTCGTCATCGGATTGTTCGAAGAAATTGCCGACGTGGCACAGACGATGCGCGGCGCGCTCGAACGTGGCGACTGGACTGCAGTCGGCGAGCAGATTCGCCGCGAATGGGACCTGCGAAAGCGGCTGGCGCCCGGGGTCACCACGCCGGCCATCGAGCAGCTGGTCGCGCGCGCCCACAACGCCGGCGCGCAGGCCGCCAAGGTATGCGGTGCCGGCGGCGGCGGGTGCGTGCTCTTTTTCGCCGAACCCGATGCGATTTCGTCAGTCCGCGAAGCCGTCGCGCACGGCGACGCGACGCTGCTCGATGCGCGGCTGGAGCCGGAGGGGCTCCGCGTCACCGCTTCCGACTCGGATGGATAACGACGACATTGCCCGCGTGTTCGAAGAGATCGCCAGTCTCCTCGAGATCAAGGGCGCCAACCCGTTCAAGATTCGTGCGTACCGAAACGCTGCGGACACACTGTCCACGACAGCCGAGCGCGTCAGCGAGCTCCCGGTCGACGCCCTCCTGGCGATCCCGGGCATCGGGAAGGACCTGGCCGCGCGCATCCGCGAGCTCGCGGACACCGGACGACTCACGTATCACGAAGAGCTGCTGGAGTCGTACCCGGCATCGTTGCTCGATCTGCTCCAACTCCAGGGCCTCGGTCCGAAGACCGTCGCGCTGCTGTTCGCCACAAAGGACATCAAAACGATCGATGAGCTCGAGGCTGCCGCGAAGGCTGGAGAGCTGGACGGGATCCGCGGCCTCGGGCCCAAGAAGCAGGAGCTGATCCTGAGGGCGATCGCAGAGCGACGTCGACGCTCGGGCCGCCACCTGATTGCCGATGCGCAGGCGGCTGCCGCCGCGATGATCGATCACCTCCGCAGCGCCTATCCCGATGGGCGCTTTCACGCCGTCGGCAGTCTGAGGCGGGGATGCGAAACCTGCGGTGACGTCGACGTCTTGGCTATCGACGTAGACCCTGAGGCCCATGACCGGTTCGTTGGGTTTCCCGGAGTTGAACGCGTGCTGGGGCAGGGCGCGACCAAGTCGAGCGTTCTGCTGCGCGACGGCTTGCAGCTCGACCTGCGCTTGGTCCCCGGCTCGAGTGAGGGCGCCGCGCTACAGTACTTCACCGGTTCGAAGGCGCATAACGTCGCGTTGCGCGACCGGGCGATCCAGCGAGGATTGAAACTGAACGAGTACGGGCTGTACCGCATCGAGGACGACGGCCTTGTGGCGGGTGATACCGAGGAGGCGATCTACGAGGCGCTGGGGCTCCGCTTCATTCCGCCCGAGCTTCGCGAGAATCGTGGCGAGATCGATGCGGCCGAAACTGACGCGCTGCCTGTCCTCATCGAACGATCGGCGATCCGCGGGGACGTGCACTCCCACACGACGGCAACCGACGGGCAGGCCGACATCGAGACGATGGCGCGTGCCGCGAGCGCGGCCGGACTCGAGTATTTGGCGATCACCGACCACAGCCAGGCACTCGCGATGGCCAATGGGCTCGACGAAACCCGAGCGCTCGCTCACGCCGCCGCAATTCGGGACGTGGATGCGCGGCTCCCCGACATCACCCTGCTGGCCGGCATCGAGTGCGACATCCTGTCCGACGGATCGCTCGACCTCGCCGAAGATTGCCTGGCCCAGCTCGACATCGTCGTCGCGTCGGTGCATTCCGCGTTCTCGCAGGAAGCCTCACAAATGACCGACCGGATCCTTCGCGTGCTGGAATCGCCCTACGTCGACGTGGTGGGGCATCCAACCGGTCGGCTGCTGTTGCGCCGTGAGCCGTACCGCGTCGACATCGAGACCGTCGTCGACGCGGCTGCGCGGCACGGCGTCGCGCTCGAAATCAACAGTCAGGTCCATCGTCTGGATCTGAACGACACCCACGCCAAGCTCGCGCGGGATCGGGGGGTCAAGCTGATGATCTCGACCGACGCCCACGCGCCGGCCGGATTCGGACTGCTCGACTGGGGTGTGCTTGTCGCACGACGGGCCTGGCTCCAACCCGACGATGTGCTGAATACGCTGCCGGTGGAGGTGTTTCGCTCGCGCTTGCGCCGGAACCGGACCGAAGGAGCCACCCGATGAGCCAACGGAAAGTCGCCGCGATTCGGCGCCTCTACGAGCAGACGACCCGTACCACCGTCGAAAAGGATCTCCGTGCGGCGATCGACATCCTAAAAACGTTTCCCGATGAAGACAGCCGGGCGCGTGCGGCCGTGTACATGGACGGCCTCTCCCTGCTGCGATCCGAGTGGCGGCTCGAGAAACCAAAGGCCGGGCGCCAGCGGAAGAAGTCCAACGTGAAGCCGCGGCCGAAGTAACTACGGCGCGACGTAGCGCCGGAAGTTGTCCCGGTCGATCGTGACGGTCGCCACCTGACCAGGTTGGTCAGGCAACCGCCCCGGCTGCCCGTTGATTGAGAAGGCAAACGCGTCGGTGTCCCCCACGATGATGACCACCTCCTCCGTCGCCTCGTGGACCTCACGCTCGCCGCGTTGCAGGACACGGGAAAACACACGATTCCCGTCGACCGTCAGCGATACCCAGCAGGGCTCCGTGGGATGTATCTCGACCGTTAGCAGACCGGTACTAGCGGCGAGCGCCGATCGCGCAGCCTCGCCTCGGGCTGCCGCGGCGGGCTCCGAGACTTCGAGCTCGGGCGTTCCCCCGGACAGCAGGCTGAAGATTAACAACAGCGCGACGACCGACACGCCAGCCACCGTGAGCCAGACCGCCGCAGGGCTTGGTGATATTGCCGTGCGCATGGGGCGCTCCGGATCCAGCGAGTGGGTCCGCGCCTTGGGACGCGCGTCACCGCATGCGTCGAGGAATTGATTGACCGCGTCGTCAGGATCGAGTCCGACCTCCTGTGCGTAGGCCTTGACGAAGGCGCGCGCGAATATCCCGCCCGGCACGTCCTCGGTCTTACCGGCCTCGAGCGCCCGAAGAACGGTCGTCGAGATCTTCGTGGATGCGGCAATCTGCTGGAGCGTGAGCCCGCGTCGCTCTCGCGCCTCGCGCAGATACGCCCCAAAGGACTCCGCCGCTGAGCCTGACACCGATGCAATCTATAGGGTTGAATGGCGGCCCGTGTCAAATCTCTGTCGGAGGTCGGCGACGAGGCGGCTCCATGCGCGCGCCGATTTCCCCGCTGCAAGGGCGAATGGACCGATAGCCGCCAAGCCCGCCGCGCCGGTCTGCCCCACCGCTGTTGCCGTGTCTCGTGTCACGCCTCCGATCGCGAGCACAGGAAGATCCACCCGCCGAACCGCCTCTCGGAGCACGGCCTCGCCGACCGGGGCCTGCCCCGGCTTCGAAGCCGTTTCGAAGACCGTGCCCAGGAACAGGTAGTCGAGACCACCGGACGCGGCCGCCTGGTCCGCCTCCTCGGCGCTGTGTACCGACCGTCCGATCAGCCAGTCGGGCGGAGCCAGCGACCTGACGCGGGCAGCTGGACTCGACCCTGCCTTTAGATGCACACCCGCCGCTCCCGAGGCTAGTGCGACGTCGGGGCGATCGTTGACGATGATCCGAGCCGGTGTCCCGACCGTCGCCGACACGGCCTCGCTCACAAGCCTGCACAGGACGCGGTCATCGAGATCCGGCTCGCGCACTTGGATCAGGTCGACTCCGGCCCGGGCGGCAGTCGCGATGAGCGCAAGGAGATCGGCGAGCTCGGTGGCCTCTGGGTCGCGACTCTCGAGACGAGAGCCGTCCGTGACGAGACACACGACGGGTGGCGTCAGCCCCATCGTCAGGACGACGGCCGTAAGGTCTCGCTGTGAAGCTTCCGGGTGGGCGGGTTTGCGGGCGGTGGTCCGCCGCCGGTCACGGTGACGGTTGCCGTTGACAGCTCCCACCTTCGTCGCAGGAGCTCCGCCGTTTCCATGACCGCAGCCCACAGACTGACCAATCCAACACCCGTGACCGCGCCGCGTACTGCCGGACTGGTCAATGCCCCCTCGGTCATCGGCCAAGCTTCGACGAAGTAGTTCCGGTCCCAGAACTGGGTCCACGGAGCAATGATGAGAGCCAATCCCACTTCGACGAAGTAGAGGACCACGAGTGCTCGGCTCAGCCCGCTGATCTCACCCTCCCCCGGCGCCCATCGAACTCGGGACCGTCCACGTCCTCGATCGTATCAAAGAGCGACTGGGGCCGAAACGACCGCCGGTGCACGGCCGAATACCCGAACTCCGCTACCGCGGCCAGATGCTGAGCGGTGGCGTACCCCTTGTGCCGATCGAAGCCGTATCTGGGATCGCGCGCGTGCAGGGCACACATGTCGCGGTCTCGGCTGACTTTGGCCACGATGGACGCCGCCGCAATCGACGCGCATCGCCGATCGCCCCCAACGATCGCGCGCTGGGGCACCATGAGATCAGGGATGGGAAAGCCGTCGACGAGGACGAAATCAGGAAGGGGAATCAGCTGGTTCACCGCGTCACGCATCGCGCCCAGCGATGCCTGATGCACGTTGACCCGGTCGACCTCTGAGGGTTCAGCCACCGCCAACGACCACGCGAGGGCCCGGTCCAGAATCTGGTCGTAGAACCGCTCGCGGGCTTTGGCAGATAGCAGTTTGGAGTCGCGAATACCGCGAATCGGTCTGCCCGGGTCGAGCACGACAGCCGCGACAACGACGGGACCGGCCAAACAGCCGCGTCCGACTTCATCGACGCCCGCGACGCGAGCGAAGCCTAGTCGGCGCACCGCGTTCTCGACCGCTCGTGAGGCCGTTCGCCGCGGCACTGCCCCGGTCCCCCGTGTTATCGCCGACGCCGTTCGCGCAATCGAGCGGCCTTCCCGCGCAGGTCTCTGAGGAAATACAGCTTGGCTCGACGCACCCGCGCCGACCGCACGATCTCGATCTTATCGATCACCGGGGAGTGCAGCGGAAAGACCCGTTCGACACCCTGTCCGAATGAGACCTTGCGGACGGTGAACGTGGCCCTGGACCCGCCGCGATGTTGCCCAATCACGAGGCCCTCGAAAACCTGTATACGCTCTTTCTCACCCTCGCGGACTTTGACATGGACACGGACCGTATCCCCCGACCGCATCTCGGGACGCTCGGTCAGTTGGGTCCGTTCGATTTCTTCGATTGCCTTCATGCTCCTGCTCCCGCTCCTGGCGAATCCTGTCCGCCACGCAATTGCTCGAGGATCTCCCGCTCCTCTTGATCAAGGCGCAGACCCTCCCGCGCCAACAGGTCCGGCCGTCGCTCCAACGTGCGCTCGATCGCGCGCCGCTTGCGCCACGCGCGTACGGCTCCGTGATTCCCAGAAAGCAACACGTCGGGAACCCGTCGTCCATCGAACTCGGCTGGACGCGTGTAATGCGGATGGTCCAGCAGGCCATGGACGAACGAATCGCCCTCAACCGACGCCGCGTCGCCCACGACGCCCGGGACCAGACGACCCACGGCATCGAGAATGACCATCGCCGGCAGCTCACCGCCGGTGACGACATAGTCTCCGATCGAGACCTCATCGGTGACGACAGACTCGCGGACGCGCTCATCCACCGCTTCGTACCGCCCGCACAGCACGACGACGTGCCCAAGCTGGCTGAACCGCTGCGCCGTTTGATGGGTAAGCGGTGTGCCCTGTGGTGACGTCAGAATGACCGCATCGGGCGCCCCTCGATCGGAGGACACGTGATCCACCGCCTGGCAGAACGGCTCTGCCTTCATCACCATGCCTGGTCCGCCGCCATACGGCACATCGTCGACCGTCCGGTGTCGGTCCGTCGTAAAGCCGCGCAAGTCATGCACCGCGACGTCGAGGATCCTTTGCTCAACCGCTCGCCCAATGACACCCTCGGCGAGAAACGACTGGACCATCTTCGGAAAGATCGTGATGACGTCGAACTTCACTGGACCAATCCTAGCCGTTGAGTTCGAGGAGTCCATCCGGCGGACTGATCACGACGACCTTTCGATGCACGTCGACGTTCACGCAGATCGAGTCTGCCAACGGGATGTCCACCTCATCCTCGGTGTCGACGCGCCGGACGATGAGCCGATTGGCTCCCGGCACACCCTGCACGTCGACCACTGAGCCCACTCGCGCGCCATCAACCGTCCGAACCGAGCACCCGACCAGCGCATGCACATAGAACTGGTCATGAGGCAGCGCTTGCTGCGCAGACGCCGGGACCCTTAGCTCGCAGGTTGCAAGCGACTCCGCCAAATCGATGTCGTCGACGCCCCCAAACTTCACGATGGGCCGCCCCTTGTGGAACCGAATGGCTTCGATGGACAGGGCTTCGACGCACTCGCCGCGCTGGGCGTAGACGACACCACCCGGACTGAACCGCTGCTCCGGGAAGTCCGTCTCAGGATTGACGACGACCTCCCCTCGAAGACCGTGCGGGCGCGCTACGCGACCAACCGCTACCATCGTGTCCCAACTCTCCCGCCGCGCGTCACGAGACGTCATCGACGAAGTCGACGGTCGCCCGTTGCCCGTCCATCTCGGTCGTCACATTGGCGAGGGCCCGAACCGCCGCTGCCGTACGCCCCTGCCGACCAATCATCTTTCCCAAATCGCCATCGGCCGTTCTGAGCTCAATGTGCACGTCCCCGCGCCGTTCGGTTTCGGTGACGCTGACGGCGTCGGGGTGGTCGACGAGAGCCCGTGCAATCGTCTCGACGACGTCCTTGGCCCGACTCATGACGGGCTTTCGGCTGCCGCCTCGCCTGTCGAGGCTTCAGCCGTCTGAGCCTGAGCCAGCGGCGTCTCAGCGAGCGGAGCCTCAGCCAGCGGAGCCTCAGCTGGATTCCGGCGCAAGAGCGTCCGGACGGTGTCGCTCAGCTGGGCACCTCGTGACAACCAGTGCTCCAGGCGCTCACGCTTCAGCTCGAGCGTCTCCGGCTGTGAGGTGGGGTTGTAGTACCCCAGCACCTCGACCGATCGTCCGTCTCGTGCCGCGTGGGAATCGATGACCACGACACGAAAGAACGGTCGTTTCTTCGAACCCAGGCGTCTCAATCGAATGGCTAGCATTGTTGCTCTCCCGTTTCTATCCCCTACCGAACCCCTTGGCGGGCTCCCACAAGCCCTAGACGACCGCGGCGGCGCCCCTTGCCGCGTCGTTTGCCGGGTTTCCCGGCCATACCCGTCGCAACCTTCATCATCTTGCGCATCTGCATGAACTGCTTGAGCAGCTGATTGACATCCTGAACCGTGGTCCCGCTCCCTCGCGCAATGCGCTTGCGCCGACTGCCGTTGATGACCGACGCGTTGCGTCTTTCGCCCAGGGTCATGGAGTCGATGATCGCCGCGGTCCGTGCCAGCTTCGCGGGATCCACATCCCCAGCCGCCCCCGCGGCCTTCCGACCGCTCAACCCCGGAATCATTCCCACCAGCTGATCGAGCGGTCCCATCTTGGTGATCGCACCCATCTGCCCGCGAAGATCTTCGAGCGTGAACTCCTGGCGTCGAATCTTCTCAGCCAGCCGCTCGGCATCGTCGCGATCGACAGCCTGCTCGGCGCGCTCGACGAGCGTCAAGATGTCGCCCATCCCAAGCATGCGGGAGACCAGCCGATCAGGCTGGAAGAGCTCCAGGTCCTCGAGTCGCTCGCCGATGCCCGAGAAGACGATCGGGACGCCCACGACCGACACGACCGACAGCGCAGCGCCACCGCGCGCATCGCCGTCCATCTTGCTCAAGATCAAGCCGGTAACCTGATTCCGCCGGTGGAACTCGCCCGCGCTCTTGATCGCGTCCTGTCCGGTCATGGCGTCGGCGACGTACAGCACGTCCGACGGATTGACGGCCGCACGGATCGCATCCAACTCGGCCATGAGATCGTCGTCGATGTGAAGTCGGCCGGCGGTGTCGATGATGACCGTGTCGAATCCGAGCTCCTTCGCGCTCGCGACCGCCGTCGTCGCCCGTGCCGTCGGATCCAACTCCGAGTCCGGATCGTGTACACGCAGGCCGGCCTGCTCGCACAATACTGTCAGCTGCGAGATCGCGGCGGGTCGCCTGACGTCGGTTGAGACCAGCAGCGGGTGGCGTCCGTTGCGCACCAACCATCGACCGAGCTTCGCCGACGTCGTCGTCTTGCCCGACCCTTGCAGCCCCAGCACCACGACGACCTGTGGCCGATCCGCTGTCTTGCTCAGCCCGCCAGCCTCGTCGCCCAGCAGCTTGAGTATCTCGTCGCGAACGATGCCAACGACTTGCTGCGCCGGCGTCAGGCTGTCGAGAACCGCCTGATCGATTGCACGGTCGCGGACCCGGTCGACAAACGCCTTGACGACCTGAAAATTGACGTCGGCCTCGAGCAGCGCCATGCGAATCTGCTTGAGCGCGACTTCGACCGTTTCCGGCGTCAGGCGGGTCTCACCGCGGAGATCGTCGAAGATCTCCTGGAACCGCGTCGTGAGGGAATCGAACATGGTCTCGAGGGCCTACGGCGGCATCCCCCGATGGGGTAAGCGCCTGCGGCACAATCAGTTATCGTAGCCTGGGGTCTCGCGGCCTGTCAACGACTCTCTACCCGTATCACGGCAAAACCAGGCCCGCGCGCGTGGCAATCTCGCGAATCCGATCGGCGTGACTCGGGTTCGCGGCAATGATCTCCTGCAGCTTCTCGCCAACTTGGGCCCGATCCGCCGCAGGCAGCGTCGCCGCGGTGCCCGCGGCCCGCCGCACCGAGGCATAGCAATCCGCTTCGTAGGTGATCGAGCCACACTCTGCCGTCAGATCTGGCAGGAGCTGGGCTGCTGCAGACGGCTGGGTCGATGTCCCTCCACCGGTGCTGGTGAAGCGCTCGTTGGCTTGCTGGAGCTCGGCCTGGGCACCGCGGCGGATGACGCTGGACTCGCTGCCGGCCTGGAAGCAGGTGAAACCCGACCGGTCGGCCCACCGAAGCGGCGCGCAGGCATGGATGCCGGCCTCGCGGGCCGCGACCTCAACCTCGGTAATCAGGGCTTCGTACTCCGCATCGCCCTCACCAAAACCTGAGAAGTTGCCAAGGTCCCCCGACGCGGCGAAGATGGCGGTCACCCCCGGCAACTTGGCGATTTCGCGCGCGTCCTCGACCCCTTCGAGCGTCTCAATCATGAGGATGAGCACGACGTTCTCGTTCCAGGTCTGGCGGTACCCGCCAGGCACGTCGTTCCACATCTCGCTGGGACCCTGGCCGCCACCCGAGCTGCGCCGCCCGACAGGCGGGAAGTAGGTCCAGTCGATCGCTTCCTGAGCCTCCTCGACCGAATCGACCGTCGGTACCACGATGACGAGCGCGCCCATGTCGGTCGCGTGCTGGATCTCGCGCTCGTCCGCATACGCGATGCGGGCGCCAGGCGCTGCCGGCCCCGGACAGGTGCGCCACGAGCGCGCGACGTTCTCCCAAGAACTGGCCTCGTGCTGCATCTCGACCCAGACGAAGTCGTAACCCGCGGAGGCCATGGCGCAATAGGTGCGCGCGTCGGGAACACGGACGGTGCCGCCCACCAACGGACCACCCTCGAGTAGCTTCTTCTTCGCCGGATTCCAGATCTCGGCCTCCTGCCCGTCAGGCAGCCTGAAGCGCGGCCCCCGCTCGAAATCCTCGGCCTTGAACTTCTGAGCCTCGACAGACGAGGCGGTGACGCTGACGAGCGCGCAACCGGCGACAAACACGAGTGCTAGGCTTTTCTTCATCGGATCGTCCTCTGTGTTGCGAGCACGGCCACGTCTCGGCCGTCGGCCCTGAGATTAGTTGACGGCCATAAGGGTATCACTTCGGAGTAAACCTTAACCCCTTGGATCCGGTCTTAAGAGACGAGGACAACGATGACAGCTCCGAAGACCAAAACCAAGATAATGACCCGCCGAATTGCCACGGGACTGGCCCTGGTGATCAGCTTGTCACTGAGCGGCGCCGGCGCCGAGCCCCCGGAAGACGGCGATGCCTCGCTGGCTGCCCATGTCTTGAATCGGATCACGTTCGGCCCGCGCCCGGGAGACATCGAGCGAGTTGCCGAGATGGGCATCGCGGCGTTCATTGAAGAGCAGCTGCAGCCGGCTGCGATCGATGACGGAGCGCTGGAGCGGCAGCTGTCCGGCTTCGAGACCCTCGAGCTCGACACCGCGGACCTCATCGAGCGGTATCACCTCCCTGCCTTCATGGCCCTGCGCGATCGGCGACGGGCGGCGATGGCCGACACGCCAACCGACGAACCGCCGCGCCGTCCCGGTCAGGACCTACCGCCGGAGGTGCGACAGAGCCGGCAGCCCGTGATCGAGCTCACTGAACAGAAACTGATCCGAGCGGTCTCGAGCGAACGGCAGCTTCAGGAAGTGCTCGTCGATTTCTGGTTCAACCACTTCAACGTCTCCGCACGCAAGGGTCTGCAGATACACCCCTACTTGATCGAGTACGAACGCGATGTACTTCGCCCACATGTGCTCGGGAATTTCCGAGACCTGCTTGGCGCCGTGGCTGAAAGCCCGGCGATGCTGATCTACCTCGACAACTGGCTCAGCAGCGATCCCGACGCAGAGCACCCCTTCACACAGGAGGCAATCGCGCGACGGGACGACATGACGCGCGGCGGTGGTACGCCGGGCAACTGGCGGCACCTCGATCGGTCGCAGCGGCGGAGCTGGCGACAGCTGGCCGACACCGTTCAAGGGGGTCCACGGAATGGGCTGAACGAAAACTACGCCCGTGAGTTGCTCGAGCTTCACACGCTAAAGCGCTTTTCAAATAGGCCTTGTACTACCTGGGGCGGTCGTGGTACTTCTGCGCGCACCGATGCAGGAGGACCGATGCGTGCCTATTCGATGGATCTGCGAGAGCGGGCGCTACTCGACAGCGATGCCGGGATGAAGGCGGCCGATATGGCGGCGAAGTACCGCGTGAGCGGGTCGTGGGTGCGGCTCTTGAAACAGCGGCGGCGCGACACGGGCGAGGTGGCGCCTCGCGTCCAGCGACAGGGACGGCGCGGCATGCTTGAGCCGCACCTACACACCTTGGCCGCGCTGATGGCGGCGCACCCGGATCGCACGCTGGCTGAGCTGAAGGACGCCCTCGCCACGGCCGCGCGTGTGCCGACGGTCTGGCGCGCCGTGCGGGCCCTCGGCCTGACCGTTAAAAAAACCGGTCCGGCCGTCCGAACACGATCGGCCTGACGTCGCGGCCGCGCGGGTCGCGTGGCACGCGGCGGCGCCGACCTGGGATGTCGCCCACCTCGTGTTTCTGGACGAAACCGGCATCACCACCAATCTGCTTCGGCGGTACGGCCGGGCACCGCGCGGCGCGCGCGTCCACGACCACGCCCCCTGCGGGCGCTGGCAGACCCGCACGTTTCTCGCCGCGTTGCGGGTCACGGGGCTGACCGCACCGGGGGTCTTCGACGGCGCGATCGATGGCGAGCGCTTCCGCGCCTCCATCGAACAGATCCTGGTGCCGACCCTGCAGCCCGGCGACATCGTCATGGCCGACAATCTCGGGGCCCACAAGGTCGCCGGCATCCAACGCGCCAT
Source organism: Vicinamibacterales bacterium (assembly GCA_965216615.1). GTDB lineage: Bacteria > Acidobacteriota > Vicinamibacteria > Vicinamibacterales > UBA8438 > CAUZIB01. Next base: position 165,294 of record CBDCGH010000019.1, read on the forward strand.
CCAGGCCGCCGGGGCCACCCTCTGGTACTGGCCACCCGACAGCCCGGACCTCAATCCCATCGAGCTCTGCTTCGCGAAGCTCAAGGCCCTCGTTCGCACCGCTCGCTGTCGCAGCACCGAGACGCTCTGGCCGTTCCTCGGCGAGTGCTTGGCGCACTTCAGCCCTGACGAATGCCGCAACTATTTTCGGCACTGCAGGTACTCGGCCGCCACACGGTCATGAAAAGCGCTTTAGAGGTCGACGATGGGTATACGCAGCAAGACATCGTCGAAACGGCCCGGGCGCTGACCGGGTGGACGCTCGCACCCTATCGTCGAGGCGGCGGGTTTAGCTTCTCGTCTCTGCTGCACGTCGACGGCGACAAGCAGGTTCTCGGGGCGACGATTGACCGGGGCGGGAAGCGCGACGGCGAAGCGGTCCTCGACCTCTTGGCCAACCACCCATCCACGGCCCGCTTCATCGCAACCAAGCTCGCAACCCGCTTCGTCGCCGACGATCCGCCGGCGTCGCTCGTCGAGCGCACGGCCGACCGATTCTTGGAAACTGGCGGCGACCTCCGGGAGGTCGTGAGAGCGATCCTCACCGCACCCGAGTTTCTCGCACCCGATGCGCACCGCGGAAAGATCAAGACGCCGCTGGAGTTCGTGGTCAGCAGCATTCGGGCGCTGGATGGCACCGTGACCCGAGGGCGATCGCTCGCTCTGTCGCTCGGCGAGCTCGGCATGCCGCCCTATCGATGCGCGCCGCCCACCGGCTACTCGGACAGGGCCGACGCCTGGGTCAACACCGGCTCGCTGCTGACGCGCATGAACGTCGCACTAGCACTAGTCAGCAACCACATGCCGGGTGTCGAGGTGGGTCTGCCGTCCCTCGACAGTTCGGCGAGCGCGGCGATCGACGATCTGCTGGATCACCTGGTGCGAGCCCATGCCTCTGACACCACGCGTGGCACGCTCGACGATGCTGTGGTGGGGCTTGTCCCATCCGCTGTTGAAATTCAGCGGCGGCTCGGGTGACGACTACGCAACCATCCCCGACGATGCATCGAGCCCCAGCTGAGCGTCACGTGCTCGCAACGCGGCGACCAGCACGGGCATGTCCTTACACCCCTTCACCCGCCGGAATCCTTTGGCCGCTTCCAGCACACCGGCAGCGACCCAGCGGAGCACCATCGTACCCCCGCGCCAGCGTTTCACGTTCCGCTTCACGTGGCGTGTCCGGCTCAGGAGGCTCTCGATGGCGTTGGTCGTCGCCAGCGATCGGCGGAGCCGCTCCGAGAGCTGCAACTCGACTACGGTGAGCGTCTCATCGAGCCCTTCCCGTATGCTGGCGGCTGCACTCGGATAATCGACGTCCAACCGCCGGGCCAGGTCCTGCAACAAGCGCCGGGCCGCCTTGATGTCGGTGTGCGTATAAGCGCGCGTGAGGGTCGCCTTCACCCACGGACGCTGGGCCTCGGGCAGATACTCGAGCACGTTGCGCCGTTTATGCACCTGGCATCGTTGTACCAGGGCTGCGGGGCCGAAGGTCTGCGTCACCGCAGTGTGGAGCGCTTGCGCTCCATCGAGGATGACGAGCAGACTGCGGTCGGTCCGCAGCCCGCGGCTCTGCAGATTGGTCAGCAAGCCCTGACACACGGTCGTGTTCTCCGCTGACCCTTCCCAGAGGCCAAGAGGGTGTGTGGCGCCCGTTTTATCGAGGCCCAGCGCCACGACGATGCAGTGGCCGCCGACGTGGACCCCATCGATCAGTAGCGCCACCAGCTCGAGGTCGTCGAGCGGCGTCGCCCGCCACGCATCGAGTTGCGCCTGCGTCTGCGCCACAAACCGCCGACTCACGGCACTCTTGCTTGTGCCCCGCGTGCGGACGTCGGCCCCCAGCGGTTCTAGACTCCGGCCATACTGGCGCGTGGCCACGCCGATGAGCATCTGTTCGACCACGCGCCTGGTGAGCGGATCCGTGTTCGGAAAGGCCTGGACGGATGGCAGCGCGACCTCCTGGCCGTCGCGCCGCACCCGCGGCCGACGCAGGGCGACCTTGCGGCCCCCCAGCACGACTTCGCTGGGCGCATGGCCCGCCCGAGACGCCCGCCGCGCGGGCTGATGCGCATACCGCGGACCGCACACGGCCACGCGATCCTCTTCCAACATCGCCGCGAGGACCTTCAGGCCCGACGCGACGACCAGCTCTTGGAGCTCGGCCTGTGCATCGACCAGGATGTCGACCAATGGAAGGTGCCGTGGTGCCGGCAATGCTGATTGGCGCCCACGAATGCCTGTGCCAAACTTCTTCATGGCGGCTCCTTTCTGGGGGCTTCAGCCCCAGGTTTTCCCACCGGCCGTCTATCACGACCAGCAGGGAGCCGCCGCTTTAAATTTCAACAGCTAGAGGGACATCCCCCTGTGGCGCCGGAACAGCTCGCTGCACTCGCCCTGGGATCGCCGGAGTTTCAGCGGCAGTAGCGAGAACAGGAGCCGATGATGATCTCACGTCGCATCTTCATGAAGGACGGTGGCATAGCGCTCTTGAGCCTCGGCTTCGCGCCCGCGTTCCTCGGCCGCGCACTGGCGGCGGAGGGCAACCGCCGCAAGATCTTGATCGCGATCTTTCAGCGGGGCGCTCGACGGACTCAATATGGTCGTCCCGTTCGGGGAACGGGCATACTACGCAGCCCGGCCCACGATTGCGGTGCCCACGCCGGGCAGCGCTGACGGGGGAGCCATCGATCTCGACGGCTTCTTCGGGCTCCATCCGCGGATGGCGCCACTCAATCCCTGGTTCGAGTCGGGAGAGCTGGCGATCGTTCACGCCACCGGCTCGCACCACGGCACCCGGTCACACTTCGACGCCCAAGACTACTTAGAGAGTGCGACGCCTGGACGCAAGGGCACGCGGGACGGCTGGCTCAACCGGTATCTGCAGGCGCGACGCGAGGACGCCTCGACGTCGTTCAGAGCGGTGTCACTCACGCCGCAGATGCCGCGTGCGCTCCAAGGCACCGCGCCGGCGGTGGCGATGCGTCGCCTCAGTAGCTTCGGGATTCGGGCCGGCCAGGCCACCAATCTGATCGAAGCCTCATTCGAAGCGGAGTACGCGGCGGCGTCCGATCAGATTCTGGGACGTACCGGCCGCGAGGCGTTCGATGCGGTGAAGATGCTGGCCGACGCCGATCCCAGCCGACACGAACCAGCCCACGGCGCGCAGTATCCCCGCTCGCCCTTTGGCGAGTCGCTCAAGCAGATCAGTCAGCTGATCAAGGCGGATGTCGGGCTCGAGATTGCGTTTGCCGAGTCAGGAAACTGGGACCACCACATCAACGAAGGTGGGTCGACTGGCATCCTGGCGAACCGGCTGACCGACTTCGCGGGAGGCATCGCGGCGCTGGCGACCGACCTCGGTGACCGGATGGCGGACGTCGTCATCCTGAGCATGTCGGAATTCGGCCGGGCCGTCGAAGAGAACGGCAATCGCGGGACAGACCACGGGCACGGCAACGCGATGCTGGTGCTCGGTGGTGACGTTCGGGGCGGCCAGGTCTATGGCCGCTGGCCTGGGCTCGAGCTGGATGAGCGATTCGAACGGCGCGACCTCGCGGTCACGACCGATTTTCGTGACGTGTTCGGTGAGATCGTCGTCCGCCATCTCGGCGTTCGACAACCCGAGAGCATCTTCCCGGACCACGAACTCGACGAATCGCGGTTCCTCGGCTTTCTTGGCTAGCCGCCCAGCTGGCTACTCGGGGAGGGTAAAAGCAACGAGCTCTTGGCTGGTGCCGGAGCCGGTTGCAATCACCACGAACTGGCGCCCGCTGCTCGACCGGTAGGTCATCGGGGTTCCGGTCGACCGCTGGTTGAGCTCCCCAAACCACACCTCTTCGCCAGTGCGCTTGTCGAAGGCGTACAGCCGATCTTCACCGCCACCCACGAAGACCAGGCCGCCGTTCGTCACGATCGAGCCCGGAACCCCCGAGGTACCGAGTCGCTCCGGGAGCTCGACTCCCTGCAGCGCCGCGTGTCGGCGCAGCCCGTCACTCCCTCGGCCGAAGGGCACGCGCCATGCGATGTCGCCGGTGGACAGATCCACGGCCACGAGGAATGCGTACGGCGGCTTGTTCAGCGGAAGGCCGTTCTCGAACGACGACGAGACGCCGAGGACGGCGTCGTAGCCGACAAAGTCGGGCTCGTCCTTGTCGGCAAACGGGTTCACCGTCGTCTCTGGATCGAACTTCGCCACTTTCAGGACGTTCACATTGTTCGAGACCTTGGTGTAGAGGTAGCCGGTCTCGCCGTCGTACGCACCGCCACCCCAGTTGACGCCCCCCGCGGGACTCGGCCGCGTCAGGGTGCCCTCGAGGCTGGGCGGCGTAAAGAGCGGACCCGACCGGAACTCGGCAAGCCGTTCCAGCGCCTTCGCCTTCAGTTCCGGCGTGAGATCGAACACGTCATCGGCCGTCATGCCGGTCGTTCCGGTGAGCGGCGGGGGACGGGTTGGGATCGGCTGCGTCGGAGAGGTCCGCTCACCCGGGACGTCACTCTGCGGCACCTCGACCTCTTCGATCGGCCACACTGGCTCACCCGTTACGCGGTCGAACACGAACGCCAGCGCCTGTTTCGTGAGCTGAACGACGGCGTCGATGGGTTTGCCGTCCACGGTGATGGGCATCAGGATCGGCTGGGTCGCCAGGTCGTAGTCCCAGATCCCGTGGTGCACGATCTGGAAGTACCATTCGCGGTCACCCGAATTCGCGTCGAGCGCCACGATGCTCTGCGCATACAGGTTGTCCCCGAGCCGCGACCCTCCGTAGTACACATTGGTCGCGTTGCCAATCGGCAGGAACACGAGCTCGCGTTCGTCGTCGACCGTGAGACCACCCCACACATTGGTCGCACCGCTGTATCGCCACGCCTCGTTCTCCCACGTGTCGGTGCCAAATTCCCCCTCCTGGGGAACGGGATGAAACGTCCAGACCAGCTTCCCGGTGCGTGCGTCGAAGGCACGCACATCACCGGGCGGAATCTTCCGGTAGGTGAGGCGGTCGCCGATGGAGCTCCCGACGATCAGGAGATCCTTGTAGATGACCGGAGCCGCATTCTGCTCGAGGTGGGCGGGGTCGATCGGCCACAGGAGATCCTTGCTGAGATCGAGCACGCCGTCGTCACCGAACGACGACACCAGCTCCCCCGTCTCCGCATCCAGGCAGTACATGTTGTGCCGGCTTCCCAGAAAGATGCGCAAGTCGTCGTTGTCGCGATAGACGGTGACCCCACGATGACGAAATCCCCCACCGAGCGCGGGCATCCCGGCTTCGTACGCACGCGGATCGAAGACCCACTTGACGCCCCCTGAATCGGCGTCGAGCGCGGCGACCCGGTTGTAGTTCGTGCTCAGGTACAGCACGTCGTCAATCATCAGCGGCGTGGTCGTGAAGTTGCCGGGCACGGTACCGAATTCGGTGCGTATCCGTTCTCCGGGTTGCCACGTCCAGGCAACCTGCAACTGGTCGACGTTGTCACGCGTGATGTCGTCGGCTTCGGAATGCCGTCGGTTCCACTGGTCTCCACCCACGTACGGCCACTCGACGATCCCCCCGGTTATTGACGGGCCAGCCGAGCCCGGCGCGCCGGAGAGCTGAGCGAGGTAGCCTGCGACGAGCCCGACATCTGCGTCGCTGATGTCAGCGGTCGAGAACGCCATCATCTGGCCGGGGCCCTCCCGGACGACGCTCAGCAACTGCTGCGCGTCATACGCAAGAGGCACAATTGGTGGCCCGAGATCGCCGGCACCCGTCTGGCCGTGGCAGATTGCGCACGTCTCGGTGAACACCTGCTGGCCGGGATGGTCCTGCGCCCTAGCGGACGGAACGCTAGCAACGAGCAGTGTCCAGACGACGCTCGACAATCGAAGGATGGGCGGTCGTTTCATTGATGGACCCTCGCTTTGGGAGCCCTGATTATACCCACCACACCCGGGTGCAGCGAGGCTCCTAGGGGTGATGGAATTGGGCGTAGGGGCAGTGCGGCCAAAAGATCGGGGCCGAGTCCATGTGCTCGCCCAGGATCCGAGCATGACAGACCCGGCAGGGGTTCTTTGATTCGACCCGCTCGCTCACCGGAGCGACGGTCAGCGCGGCCTCGAACACGCACAGCGGCCGCCCTTCCTTCTTCGTGGCCGACAGGCTCAACAGGGGGCCGGTCGCCGCGAGCTGGGTGACCAGCGCGGAATAGATGTTCGACTTCAACCGCGCCGGAGCCCGATCGGACTCGGACTCGCGAGCGTCGGTCTCGGCGGCGAGCTTCTCGAAGAAGGAATCTGATTCCACCGTCTCCACCTCAGTCAGCGTCCCACAGCGATCTGAATTGCGTCCGAGCGCGCGCCAACAGGCGCTCTATCGCCTTTTCGGTTCGACCGGTCTGCTCTGCCATCTCTCGTGCGCTTCGTTTCTCCCAGTAGCGCCAGAGCAGCACCAACCCATAAGGCTCGGGAAGCTGCGCCAGCACCCGGTGAGTCCTATCCTTGAGCCGGTCGCGGTCAATCCGCTCCTCGATACCGGGCCGGGCTCCCGCGCCAGCGTGGGAACTGCCGCGTCATCGAACTCGAGGGGGCTGACCATCTCGCGCAGCCGACGACGGTAGTGGTCCTCGACCTTGTGCCGGGCGATGCCCAGCAGCCACGACCGCAGTGCGGACTGCCCAGAGAAACGGTCGAGCCCGCGCAGCGCCGCCATGAAGACATCCTGAACAATGTCGTCAACGAGGTCGGTGCTCGGCGCAAGCCGCTGTCTCACATAGCCATACAGGCAATCGGCGTAGCGATCAACGAACTCGGCCGCTGCCTTTCGGTCATTTCTTAAGATCGCCGCCACGAGCACCGCTTCGCTGTTTGGCGGGTCCGGCGGTACTCCCACCGGAGGTGTCGGGCCCGATCCGATCGAAAGCGGCCCGTGCTCGGACGTCTGCATCTGCCTAAGAGGTCGTTCGGCGCGCGCGCTTCCCCCTCTTGGACCGTCCTGTGCGAAATACACGAGGGGGATTATCACGACCTCTGCGACTTGTCGGGTGACATCACGCATGCCGGGCACGAAGCCCCCGTCCTTTTAAGGAGGAAACAAATGCAACGAACCATCATAGCGACTCTCTTGACTCTCGGCCTGATCGTTGGTCACTCCGCGAGCGATCAGCCGGTTGACGCGCAGGGAGGGCCACGATATCGCGTGCGGATCACGAACCTCGCGAACGCACAAAGCTTTACGCCCATTCTGGCTGCGACACATAGGTATGGGGTCAGCATGTTCGTGGAAGGCACGCGGGCATCATCCCAGCTACAGGCGCTGGCGGAGTTCGGAGACGTTGCGCCGCTGATGACCATGCTTGCCGCAACCTCCGGAGTGATGGACATCCAGTCGACCGCCGGACTCTTGACCCGGGGGGTCACGAGCGAGCTCGAGATCATGGGCTCGACCTCGAGTGCGATCAGCCAGTTGAGTCTGGCTGCGATGCTCATCCCCACCAACGACGCGTTCGTTGGCATCCAAACAGAGCTGCCCGACGGCTTCGGCGAGATCAAGGTCGTCTACGCCTACGCGTACGACGCGGGTACGGAACAGAACGACGAATTGTGCTCGTCCATTCCTGGTCCTCCCTACGCGGAGTGCGGTGGCCCGGGAGGCGGCGGCACGGTGGGCGGTGGCGAGGGCGTGATCTTCATTCACCAAGGCATCCAGGGTGTCGGTGACTTCGACGCCAATGTTCGCGATTGGAAGAACCCGGTCGCCCGCATCGTGATCCAGCGGATCGTGTAGGTCGGCGGAGCACCCTCGCTGTGTAGAATGGTGCGGGGCGTCTCTCGGAGGCCCCGCGCCACCATGCTCGAGCTCATCGTTCCGCGTGCCTTGAGCGTCACGGCCTTCGCGCTGCTGATCGTATTGCGCGTGGCGTCCCTCGCGGTCGGTCAGACCGCCGAATGGCGCTCGTTTTCCGCCGACCAGGCCGCGACCAAGTACTCGCCGCTCGATGAGATCAACGCCGACAACGTGCACGACCTCGAGGTCGTGTGGCGACAATCAACCGTCCCGGACGCCACCCGGCAGGGAAACACGATCGATGCGCCGAGCGGGTCGCAGAACACACCGCTCATGGCGGGCGGGTTGCTCTTCATTAGCACCGGCTTTGGAAACGTGGCGGCACTCGATGCCGCGACAGGTGACCTCGTGTGGTTCGACCCCCTCCCCGTGGCCGACGACGGTTCCGCGCAACGAGGGTTTGCGACCCGAGGCGTCGCTTTCTGGGCCGACGCTGACGACGCCCGGGTCATTGCCGTCATCGGATCGAAGCTCATCGCGCTGAACGCGAAGACCGGCGACCGCTACCCGGATTTCGGAAACGGCGGTGAAGTCGACCTCACCCAGGGCTTCGACGATCGGACGGTCGAGAGCTTTCGGTGGCGATCCGCCCCGGTCGTCGTCAACGACGTCGTCATCATCGGGTCAGCGATCGGCGACATCATCAGCGCCACGATGCCGGCGCTCAAAGAGATGCCGCCCGGAGACGTCCGCGGCTTCGACGTGCGCACGGGCGAGCAGCTGTGGATCTTCCACACGATCGCGCGCGAGGGCGAACCTGGAAACGAGACGTGGCTCACCCCCCCAGACGAGGACCGAGCGTCGTGGGAATACTCCGGCAACACCAACATGTGGGCGTCGCCGAGCGGTGACGCGGAGCTGGGCTACGTCTACCTGCCGCTATCGACACCCACAAGCGACTACTACGGCGGACACCGGCCCGGCGACAACCTCTTCGCCGAAAGCCTCGTTTGCGTGGAGGCCAGAACCGGGAAGCTGGTCTGGTATTTCCAAGCGGTCCACCATGGCATCTGGGACTACGACTTCGCCTCGGCGCCGATACTCCTGGACATCACGGTCGACGGCCGCGACATCAAGGCGGTGGCCGTCCCGAGTAAACAAGCGTTCACGTACGTGTTCGACCGAGTCACGGGCGAGCCAGTGTGGCCGATCGAGGAGCGCCCGGTACCGGCGGGGAACGTGCCGGGCGAATGGTATGCGCCGACCCAGCCTTTCCCCACCAAGCCTCCCGCGTACGACCAGCAGGGCGTCACGGTCGACGACTTGATCGATTTCACACCCGAGCTTCGCGCAGAGGCGCTCGCGATTCTCGACACCTATGTATGGGGCCCGATGTTTACGCCGCCAACGTTGATCGACGACCGTCCCGAAGGCACCAAGGGCACGATGTCGGTGCCTGGCTTAGTTGGCGGCACCGACTGGAACGGCGCCGGCGCCGATCCGGAGACCGGCGTGCTCTACGTCCCGTCCGCACACAGCGGCAGCGTGATCGGGCTAGCGCGATCGGAACACCCGCGGTCCGACGTCGACTGGGTCATGAAGGAGGAGAAGCATATCCCTGGCCCGCAAGGACTGCCGCTCTTCAAACCCCCCTACGGCCGCCTCGTGGCGATCGACCTCAACGCCGGCGAGATCCTCTGGTCGGTCGCCAACGGTGACGGTCCACGCGACCACCCGGCGATCGCGCATCTGGATCTCCCGCCACTGGGACAGAGCGGACGGGCTGCGCCACTCATCACCAAGACGCTGGTCTTTCTTGGCGAGGGTGCGAACGTCGGCGCGGCCTTCCTGCCGCCGCACAGTGGGGGCAAGATGTTCCGCGCGTTCGATAAGGCAACCGGACAGATCATTTGGGAGACCGAGCTCCCGGGGGGCGTGACGGCCACTCCCATCACCTACATGGCCGGAGGCAAGCAGCACATCGTGGTGACGATCGGCTGGGACGACATGCCTAGCGAATACGTCGCGCTCGCCCTCCCATAAAATCTCCCCGTGTCCACGACGGTCTTGCTCTTCGATGTATTCGGGACGACGGTTGATTGGCGATCGTCGATCGCCACTGAGCTCGAGACCTTTGGCCAGGCGCACGAGATGTCCGCCGAGTGGGACACGGTGGCTGACCGATGGCGCGCCGGATTCCGCGACCTCCAAGGCAAGCTCGCTCGCGGCGAGCGGCCCTGGATCACAATGGATCAGATCCATCGCGAGGTATTGGACGGACTTCTCCGAGACCTGGGTGCGACCAGCATCGCCGAATCGGCGGTGGCCGATCTGAATCGGGCCTGGCATCGGCTCAACCCCTGGCCCGATACCCTCGAAGGACTGACCCGTCTCAAGCAGGACCACGTGATCGGGACGCTCTCGAACGGCAACCTGTCACTCCTCGTGGATCTAGCCAAGCACGGCGGACTGCCCTGGGACTGCGTCCTCTCGTCCGGGATGTTCGGGACGTACAAGCCCAATCCCGAGGTCTATCTCGGTGCTGTGAAGATGCTCGACGCCGAGCCGACGGACATCATGATGGTCGCGGCGCACGCCTACGATGTCGACGGCGCGCGCGCCGCCGGCTTGAGGACTGCGTACGTGTTCAGGCCGGAGGAGTTTGGCCCAGGCAGGGGCGAGGACCCGGGCGACACGGCGCGCTTCGATGTGACGGCCTCGAGCTTCGTCGAGCGCGCCGACCGCCTCACACACGCTTCCTGACGCGTCGGCGCGCCGGGTCACGGCTGGACCGGACGCACGATCCTCCTCCGTTGGAATCCGCTTGCGGGTTTGAAGGGATCGGCGTAACGTGGGTAATACACCCTGACAGGAGGTCCCGATGCCACCACTCCGTATCGAGGACTCGATGAAGCGCCTCTGGTCTGAGTACTTGGCCACGCCCAGGCTCTCTCTCACACTCGGTGAAGTTGCGCGAATCCTGAACGTCGATCCATCGACCGCTCGTGGCCTACTGCACGGGCTTCAAGCGTCGGGCTTCTTGGAGCGCACCAGAGATGGGCGCTTTGCCCGGGTTGCGCCAGGTTCCGCCCTGCATGACTGTGCCGCGTGTGGAAAAGCACGCGCGTGTGGCACCCTGCTCCGTGTGGCGAACACCGACGAGACCGAGGCCGTCTGGGTCTGCCGGGACTGCCAGCACAAACTGGCAGGTCGGATCAACGCCGAGGGCATCCAGCGCGCATGATCTACGTCGTAGTGGCCAAGCCGGGTGCGCGGGGCGCCCACCGGGTCGCCGCTTGAGGAGCGTCACCTCATTCCCCGACTCGTTGTAGGAGACGTCGTCCATGAACGTCCTCATGAGAAAGATGCCGCGACCGGCAGCGGACTCGAGATTCTCCGGGCGAGTCGGATCTGGAATCTCGCCCGCGTCGAACCCCTTTCCGTCGTCCTTGATCACGAAGCATGCCTCTCCAGAGGTGAGGTTCGCGCTGACCTGGATCCTCCGGTCCCGGTATGGCTCCAGCGCGCGGCGCTTGTTCGCCAGCTCGCGATACGCTCGAGAATCGTGCTCACGAACATCGGATCTGACCTCGAGATTCCCGTGATAGCAGGCATTGGTTAAGGCCTCATCGAGCGCTGTCGCGATCCGGTGGCAATCCGCCTCTTCGAACAGCTCAGAGTCGCGAAGCACCTGAGTGAGGTAGCTCACGAGCGAGGAAATGAGCTCGACGTCGTTTTCCAGCACGAACGACGCGCTCCGCAACCGAGTGAGCAGACGTTTGTAGCTCCGGTGCTCCTGGGATGCGCTGAGAATTCGCGTGACCGTCTCAGCGAGCTCGCGAACGAGTGATTTCTTGGGAACGTAGCTGGCCGCGCCGCTCTCGAGAGCTCGCACGGCGATTTCTTCACTGCCCTTGGCCGTCATGAGGACAATCGGCACGCCAGGGTGGGTGGACTTGACCTGTTCCACCAGGGCAAGTCCGTCCAGCTCCGGCATCACCAAGTCAGTGAGCACGAGACCCACGGCATGCGCCTGCATCTCGGCCAACGCTTGCTTGCCGTCCACAGCGTGGCGCACGGTCCACCCTTGCGCCTTGACCAAGCGGCCTGCAAGCTCGCGATCGGCCGCCGAGTCGTCCACGACGAGGACGGTCGCCATACACTCGCTCCTCTAGGGCGCGCTCCACTGCCTCGCTACGGCAGGCCTCCTCGACCTGATTTGACAGCTCTACGCGATGCATGAGCAAGATGGCATACTAGGCGCTGAGCGCGATGCAGATTGCTGAACGGGTGGTTGCTGACGTCACCGTACTCGATGCAAACGGGCGCCTGACGGCCAACGAGGGCCACCGGGCCATCCTGAATCGAGTCGATGCGTTGCTGGCGGGGGGACGACGCGACCTCGTGCTGAACCTGCGTCAAGTCCCCTACATGGATAGCACCTGCGTGGGCGAGCTTGTCAGCGCCTTTCTCAAGACCCGGAAACAGGGAGGCGCGTTGAAGCTCGCTGGCGTCGGTGGGCACACCGCGGTACTGCTCAGAACGGTGAAACTCGATTCGGTGTTCGAAGTCTTCGACTCAGACACCGCAGCGGTCGAGAGCTTCTCTTCTTCCTGACGCGGTCCCGGTTGAGATCTCGGGCCGGAGTGTATACGCGGCTCTCGGGTCGTCCGGAACGCACGGAGAAAATCGTCTGCCCGATTTTCGGAGCCGGCGTGCCGGCCTGGGGGCTCCCCCCCTACGCCAGCAGCTCTTTGACGACCGTCGCGGGCACCACCCCTGTCAGCCTGGCATCCAGACCACGAAACTTCTCCGTGAAGCGCATGTGGTCGATCCCGAACAGGTGGAGGACGGTGGCCTGGAGGTCCCGGATGTGTACCGGGTCCTTCACGATGTTGTAGGAAAAGTCGTCGGTCTCGCCGTAGGTGACGCCACCCTTGACGCCGCCGCCAGCCATCCAAACGGTGAAGCACTTCGGGTGGTGGTCACGGCCGTAGAGCGTGGGCGTCAGCTGCCCCTGTGAGTAGATGGTTCGACCAAATTCTCCACCCCAGATGACCAGCGTCTCATCGAAGAGGCCGCGTTCCTTGAGATCCTGAATCAACGCCCAAGCCGCCCGGTCGACGTCCGCCGCCTGCGCTGGCAGCACTTCGGTCGCGAACGAGTGCACGTCCCAGCCTCGGTGATAGATCTGCACGAACCGGACGCCCCGCTCCACCAGGCGTCGCGCCATGAGCGCGGCGTTCTGGAACTTGCCCGGTTGCTTCGCCTCTTCGCCCCATCGCTCGAACGTGCTGTCGGGCTCACTGGAGAGATCGGCCATCTCCGGCACAGACGACTGCATCCGGAACGCCATCTCGTACTGCTCGATTCGCGCGAGCGTCTCCAGGTCTCCGACCTCTTCGTGCTTGAGTCGATTCAGCTCACCGAGGCCGTCCAGCACTTGACGCCGCACGTCGCGCGAGACACCGTTCGGGTCGCGAAGATAGAGGACCGGGTCTGCGCCGGCGCGCAGCCCGACGCCGGCGTACTTGGGCGACAGAAAGCCGGCGCTCCATAGCTTCGCCGAGATCGCCTGGACGCCCGACTTCGGATGGCTCTTCTCCGCGTTCATCACGACAAACGTCGGCAGGTCTTCGTTCATGCTGCCGAGCCCATAGGAGAACCACGACCCGATACATGGTCGACCGGGAATCTGCTGCCCAGTCTGGATAAACGTGATCGCCGGCTCGTGGTTGATCGCCTCGGTATGCATCGAACGCACGATGGCGATGTCATCGGCCATCCGCGCCGTGTAAGGCAAAAGCTCCGAGATCCAGGCGCCGCTCTGACCATGCTGGCTGAACTCGAAAATGGACGGGGCAATCGGGAAACGGGCCTGCCCCGCCGTCATGGTCGTGAGACGCTGTCCCTGACGGATTGATTCCGGTAGGTCCTTGTCGTACCAATCCTTCATCTTCGGCTTGTAGTCGAGTAGGTCCATCTGAGGCGGCGCGCCCATCATGTGGAGGTAGATGCACCGCTTTGCCTTCGGGGCGAAGTGCGGGAGCGACGGCAGTCCGCCTATCGCGTCGGCGCTCTGAGGCAACGCCAACGCGTCCTCCGCGAACATATTGGCGAGTGCAAGCCCACCGATACCCTTGGCCATGCGGCCGAAAAACTGGCGCCGAGTTTCCGCGAGGATGGTTTCTTTGGCTGGATGCATCGGAAATCCCTCTCAGCGAAACTACTTGTTGAGCACTTCGTCCAAGTTCATGAGCTGGCTGGTCAACAGCGTCCAGGCCGCTGATTCGGTCTGCGGCAGGGCTTCGTCGTACCCCGACTCGCCAACCTCGAGCAGGCGGCGGGCTTCGTCGTCGTCGGTGCCGTAGAGCGCCTCGAGGCCGCGATACGTGTCTTTCGCGACCGCGCGCTCGCGGTCATCAAACGTGCGCGCAATCAGGCGCGTCGTCACGTAGTCGAGACGCCGGTCGAAATCGTTCCCCGCCTCGCGCATCGCCCGCTGCGCCAGACGACGTGACGCCTCGACGTACTGCGTGTCGTTCATGGTGGCCAGAGCCTGCAGCGGCGTGTTGGTCCGTTCACGACGCACCGTGAAGTGTTCCCGGGTCGGTGCGTTGAAGATATCCATCGATGGGGGCGGCGCCGAGCGCTTCCAGAAGGTGTAGAGGCTGCGGCGATACAAGTCGTCTCCGGTGGCCTGCTCGTAGACGCTGGTGTTGCCTCCCATGGCCACCCTCTCCCAAACCCCTTCGGGCTGATATGGCTTGACACTCGGGCCGCCGATCGTGCGAACCAGGAGCCCGCTCGACGCCAGGGCATGGTCGCGGATCATCTCGGCGTCCATCCGAAAGCGCGGTCCGCGAGACAACAGCCGATTCTGGGGATCCTTCTCGTGCTTTTCCGGAGTCATCAGCGCCGCCTGGCGGTAGGTCGCCGACGTCACCACCGTACGAAAGAACTGCTTGACGTCCCAGTCCGACTCGCGGAACCCGAGCGCGAGCCAGTCGAGCAGCTCGGGGTGCGACGGCAGGTTGCCTTGCGCCCCGAAGTCCTCGGTGGACGGCACCAGCCCTGCCCCGAAGACTTGCTGCCAGAAGCGGTTGACGGTTACCCGGCTCGTGAGCGGGTGTGCGTCGTCGACAAGCCACTTCGCCAGCCCCAATCGGTTGCGTGGCAGCGAATCGGCCATCGGCGGCAACGCCGACGGCGTCCCGGCGATCACCCGCTCGCGCTTGTCGTCGTACATCCCCCGATTGAGCACGTGAGCAAACGGCTCCTGATCGGCAACCTCCTGCATGACGTGGGTGACGCCGCCGCGGCGTCTGATCTCGCGCCACTCCCGCTCAAGCTCCCGGTCGCGAGCCAGGAGCTGTTGATAGGCGGCATCCTTGATGCTGAGGTAATACAGGCGCAGGAGGTCTCGCTCCTCGGCGTCGAGCTCCGCCGGAGCCTTCTCCCGTGCACCCTGCAACGTCGCCCAGTTCGCGATGACCCTCGCCTCCTCGACCGTGACTGGACGATTGAACACCCGCAGGTCGGCGATACCGCCCCCGGAGAAGTACCGCATCCTCAGCTCGTCGCGGTCGTTTCGTCCGGTGGTCATCCCTCGACCGAGGACGAGCGGGCGATCGACTCGCATGCTGCCACTGGGCTTCGCGAAGAACGTACTGCCATATTCCTGGACGAGCTCGCCGTTCAGGTAGAGATGCATCCCCGCCCGCTCGCCAGAGCCGTCGTGCGTGACCACAATGTGGGTCCACTCGTCTGCCGCGATGCGCTGGGTGTTGGCCGGACCGATTCGCGCGACCCCACCCTGTTCACCCGTCATCCGGAAGCTGAGTTGCCGGGCGCCGATCCTGAAGTTCCAGCCACGGTCGTTGTTCTCGGCGTCGTACTGCCCGGCCACGACGTACCCTCGGTCGCCATCACCCTCGGGGTGATACATCCACAGCGCAATCGCAAACGGGGTATCGCTGTCGATCGGCAACGACGGGAGCTCCGCCCACGACTCCTCGCCAAACATCACTGCGGGCCGACCGTCGGGACCGGCCTCGACCTTCGCGCCGGCGCGGAGGGCGACCGCCTCACGACGCCCCTCCAGCTCGACCGTCGGCGCGGCGGGGTCATCGAGGTCCAGCCGCATCAGCTCCGCTGATGCCTCGAGCGGGGTCTCCAGCGTCCGGTGCTCTCCGGTGGTCAACCACTCCTCGAACATGTCATCAACGCCGGCGGTGTGACGCGTGATGCCGTCAGTATTCGCCACGGCCTCTTCGCGCAGTTCATACCAACGGTCACGATCCTCATCGTTCGGCACGACGAGGATAGGCGGCGGATCGGCAATGTTGCCATCCATGACGTACTGCGTCGTGTTGCGAAAGAACGCCGTCATCGCGTAGAACTCGCGCTGCTGAATCGGATCGAACTTGTGGTCGTGGCAGGTGGCACAGCCCACGGTCAGTCCCAGGAACACCCCAGCCGTCGTCTCGGCGCGATCCTTCGCGTAGATCGCGGCGTACTCCTCGGGAATGACCCCGCCTTCGTTCGTCGTGATGTTGTTCCGGTGAAACCCGGTGGCGACCAACTGGTCGATCGTCGGCTCGGGAAGCAGGTCCCCCGCCAGTTGCGCGATCGTGAAGTCATCGAACGGTTCATTCCGGTTGAACGCGTTGATGACCCAGTCTCGATAGGGATAGATCTCGCGATAGTTGTCGATGTGGATGCCGTGGGTGTCGCCGTACCGGGCCGCGTCCAGCCAATAGCGGGCGCGATGCTCGCCCCAGTGCTTCGAGTCGAGCAGCCGGTCGACCAGCTTCTCGTACGCGCCGTCCGACCCGTCGTTCAAGAAGCCCTCCAACGTTCCGGGGTCTGGGGGCAAGCCGGTCAGATCAAGAGCCACGCGCCGCGCCAGCGTTCGCCGGTCAGCCTCCGGCGCCGGCGCGAGCCCATCGGCTTCGAGCCGCTTGAGGACGAACCGATCAATGGGCGTCCGAACCCACCCCTCGTTGGTCACGGCTGGAGGCTCGTGCCGTTGGACCGTCTTGAAGGCCCAATGCTGGTCCCATGACGCGCCCGACTCGATCCAGCGTCGGAGAATGTCGATCTGATCCTCGGAGAGAGTCTTGTTCGACAGCGCCGGAGGTGGCATTCGCCGCCCCTCATCGTCGTGCGTGATGCGCTGGTAGACGAGGCTTGCCTCGGTGTCGCCGGCGACAATGGCGTGTCCGTTCGGTCGCTCGGCGAATGCTCCATCCTCGGTGTCCAGTCGAAGACGGACTCTCCTGGTACTTTCGTCCGGACCATGGCAACTGAAACAGTTGTCCGACAGGATGGGCCGCACATCGCGCTGGAAATCGACTGCGCCGCCCTTTTGCGGGGCCTGCGCCTCAGCCCCTGTTGGACTGGCTAGGGCGAGCGGTATGGTGAGTGCGAAAACACACAGCGGAAGCGACGCGTGACGAGCGAGCATGTTTTTCCCTCCGGTGCGACCACCTCTGGTACAACTCAGGTGTCCGGTACCGAGGAACCGCTACCGGCCATTGTAGCTCTTCCCGCTTCAAGAGTCCCTCGAGAACCGCAGCGCGAGCCCCAGGCTCAGCCCGTGCAGGACTTCCGCGACCACCAGAAGCGCCCCGCCGGCACGAACCCATGTTGCGTCCTCGAGGGTCAACCCCGTAGCAAGGGACGGGACGGCCGCAGCCCACAGCCAGAAGATGCCTGCTCGATGCCACGCGGTTCTCAGCACCCGCGCCTCAATGCCGACGATCAACTGGGACAAAAACCCCAACAGCCCGAGCACACCGTAGAGCATCGCCAGTCGAGCGGTCGAGGCTGAGGTCGGGGTGAGCGCGATCCAGAGCCCGAACCCGATCGCCAGTCCGAAATAGACAAGCGACTGCACGACCTGGCGCCCACCCCAGTCTGGTCCAGAGAGCGCGCTCCGGTTAGGGCGCGCCGTCCGATGACGGGCCATCCATCCGACATTCATCAGAAACGCGACGAACCCGCCGCTCACGATCAGCGCGAAGACGGCGACGTCGCGCGCGAGAAGGAGCGCCACCAGGAGTCCCGCCACACCAACCTCGATCAGCCACGCACTCACCGACACGCGAACCCCACTCGGCATGGCCGATGGCAACACCATCGGCAGCATCCGATAGCCCACGCCGACCACCATCATCACCGCCCACCCAATCGCAGCCAGGTGAGCGTGCCCGTAGACATTGCCCAGCGTGGTGCCGGGCATGACGTCAGCCTCGCGATCGGCTCCCATGAGCACACCAATGGCCGCGGCCACGACCAGATTCACGAGAGCGAACCGTATGTGCAGCGCAACAGCGTTCGGGAGCTTGCCGACCCGCAGCTGAGAGAACACCCGCACTGAAAACTGCACGAACGCGGCGAGCACCATTCCGGCCGACCAGGCCATCCCACTGAACTCCTCGATCCAGAAGTGCGAGACCAAGCCTGCCACACCGATGCTGAAGAACGCGAAAGCCCAGTAGTCGAGCCGCCGAGCCGGCATCGGCGTCCGAAGCGCCAACGGACCGACGATGAAGAACGACCCGATGATCGACCCAGTCATCCACCCGAGCGTCACCAGGTGGACGAGCCCGATCATGCGCGGGTGGTAGTAGAAGCCAGTAATCGACGTGGGATCGATAGCCGCGACGGCCGCCGCCATCAGCAACGACGCGTGAGCAAAGCCTAGATAGAGGATCGGGAGCTGCCGTGCCGGAACGAAGTCGTCAGTACGCAGGACCGCTCGCGTCACTCGACCAGACTAGATCAGGAAGGTCTCGCTATCGCTCTGGCGGACGGTGAGCACCGGGCATGGGGCGCGGCGCACCACCCGCTCTGCAACACTACCCAGCAACAGATGCGGAACCGCTCCGCGGCCGTGGGTGCCCATCACGATCAGGTCTATGCTGTTGTCGGACGCGTAGCGGAGAATCTCCGCGTACGACACGCCGACGCGCGCGGCACGCTCGACGTCGAGCCCCGACGCGTGCTCCAACGTGAGCTCGGACATCCGCTTCTCAGCGGCGTCTTCGAGTCGGCCAACAAGCTCACGCGACGTAACGCTCCAAACCTGAACTCCGCCGACCGCGAGGTGTGGGTTCTCCACGACGTGCAGGACATGTAGCCCGGCCCGAAGGCCCTTCGCGAGCGAAATCGCGTAATCGAGCGCCTTCGTGGACCCAGGACTGAAGTCGGTTGGCACGAGGATGGTCTTGACGCTCTCCATTAGTAACGCTCCAACGTACCGATCGAGAGCAAGGCACCTGCCAACCTCAAGAACCTCGTACGGGTTAACGTCACGCAGCCCCGTCGCCGCCAGCCAATGACTTTTTCCGGGCACCGCGGAGAATTCCCTCCTCCTACCGACGGTTGCCGCCGTGAATCGGAGCAGACCGGCGTCGCCGCGCGGGCACCAATCTTGCGTCTTCGGTGACAGCGGAGGCGCCGTATCAATGTTGAGTCGGATTACTGTCGGCCTGCACGCCAGCATCAACACAAGTGACGACGTCAAGGCCACGCTCGAGGGCGTTCTCTCGCCCATGGGCGACTACAGTCACGCGATGACCGTGCGACAGCTGCTAGACGTGATGGCGTACCTCGAGTCGATTGGCAACTGATGAAGAGGTAGAATCGGCGCGTCGCATACCGTCCCAGCCGACTGCAACGCGTCATGAGCCAACCCCGGCCCGGATCAGAGAAAGAGCAGCGGCGGTTCGCTGAGCTTCAGCAGCGACTGAGGCCTGCGCTCGGCTCTCCGATTGTACCGCCGGGTCTTCTCCGATCCCCTCGCGCCCCGTACCGTGGTCGTCGTGCCGAGCCTGAGCCTCGACCCCGACTCCCAGATGGCGGCCTCCAACCGCCGCACGCTCCGATGCGTATCATGGCCAACCACCGGTGGATCAGCGGCGTTTTGTGGGTGCTGTAGTTGTCGAGGATCAGGTGGACGTCGAGGTCGGGCGGCACGGCCGCCAGGATCTCCGGCGCGCCTCACTACGAGGAGCGTATGCTGTGTCTGCTGCTCCTCTTGCGAATGGCCCGGACCCATGTGGTCTATGTCACGAGCGTTCCGATTCACCCGACAATCACCGACTACTACCTCCACCTCCTAGCCGGCGTGCCCCATACTCACGCCCGTCGTCGGCTGACCCTCCTCAGCGCCAACGACCCGTCGATGGCTCCGCTCTCAGCCAAGATCCTGGCGAAGCCGACGCTGATGCGACGGCTGCGCTCGGCTATTGGTGACCCGGCGCTCGCGCACATGGCCTGCTTCAATACGACCGGCCTGGAGCGCACGCTGGCGGTTCGGCTTGGCATCCCGCTCTATGGGTGCGACCGGTCCCTGGCGCATCTCGGCTCGAAGAGCGGGTCGCGGCGCGTGTTTCGAGAAGCTGGCATTCGGATGCCCGAGGGGTTCGAGGATCTGCACACCCCCCAAGACATCGCGGCCGCGCTGGTTGCGCTCAAGCAGCGATGCCCGGACCTCGATAGCGCTGTCGTAAAGCTCAACGACGGCTTCTCCGGAGAGGGCAACGCCTGCTTTCGGTATCGTCAAAGCGATCGCGGGAGCGACCTCGAGGCGCGCCTGACCAAGCGGCTCGGGTCACGGCTGGCTTTCGAAGCACATGACGAAACGTGGGATCGCTTCCGGGACAAGTTTGCGTCGATGGGAGGCATCGTCGAGGCGCGACTCATCGGAGACGAGGTTCGCTCGCCGTCCGCGCAGTGCCGGATCGACCCAAGGGGACACATCGAAGTCGTGTCCACGCACGAACAGCGCTTGGGTGGGCGTTCAGGTCAAGTATTCGTGGGGTGCGAGTTCCCCGCCCGCAACACCTACCGGGCTCGCCTCCAGGACGACGCGGAATGCGTCGCACGCGTGCTCCGTGACCGCGGCGTGCTTGGTCGCTTCTCCGTCGATTTTGTCGCCGTGCGGCGTGGGACGCGGTGGCGTTGCGACGCCATCGAGGTCAATCTTCGAAAGGGTGGCACGACGCATCCGTTTCTCATGCTCGACTTCCTCACGAACGGCGCGTACGATCGTCGGACTGGTACGCATCGCACGCGGTCCGGCCAGGCCCTCAGCTACATCGCCACGGACAATCTGCAGCAGCAACGGTATGTGGGCCTGAATCCTGACGACCTCGTGGCCATTGCCGTCGAGCAGGGGCTCCACTACCACGCCGCTAGCCACGAGGGCGTGGTCTTCCACCTTATTGGTGCGCTGGAGCGTTACGGCAAGATCGGGATGCTGTGCATTGCCGCTGACCTCAAACGGGCGGAGCATCTGTACGCACGGACCGTCGAGGTGCTCGACAGGGAGGGCGGTCGCCGTGCTAGACGCGCGAGGCTGGGCCGGACACCGCCGCGGTCAGGCTGAAGGGTCGAGGCAGGTCTCGATGCGCCGGCGCACCTGTTCGGAGTCGCGCAGCAGGTCGCGCTGAAACGCCTGCTCGTCATGCTCGCCGCGCACGCCGTCTTTCCGGCGCATGAGCAGTACAGCCTGGGCGCGATCATCCCCGCGCGGTCCGAGCGGAATAAGCCCTACGCCGAATGTGTCTTGGGACGCCCCTACCGACCGCACCATCTCTTCGCAGTAGACGATCTCGTGCGACTCGTTCACATCGCGGATTTTCGGACAGTGGAACGCACATGTCTCATCGACGACGGGCAACACCTCGAAACACCGCTTGCCGAACCATCCGTCTGGGACGAGCGCTCGGCCGGCCGCATTGAGGTAGACGAGCTCCATGCGCTCGGATACGACGATGCACGCGTCGGGCTCATCTTCGAGCCAGTGCCAGCGAGCCGCGGACTCATCACGAAGCATCGGATTCGAGTCGGAGAGGCTCATGGCTCACGCACATCGTAGCGGTCGCCAGACGACTTGGGCAAGGGACGAGACCGACGACGCGACCGAACGGCGAGGGTTGCCACCACGCCAAAGGCCGTGAACGGAGCCGCGAGCAAGAATAGGATCCCGGATTGGAACGCGGCGATAAGCTGACGCCCCTCCTCGGACCCCAATGCGGCGCGGCACATCGCACACTGCGCCTGGACCTCTGCCGGCCAGACCACCACGGCCGCCACCGCCACGGCAATGACGGGAACCGTGGTGGCGCCTGATCGAGCACAACCATCACGGGCGTGAAGGCGAGCAACACTCATGCCACGAGTCGTGATCTATGAGGCGGGGATAGTGCCGGAGAGAAGCAGTCGATACGCCAGGGAGCGCGGTCGCTATTGAGGCTCGCTCGCGCCAAGGCGCCGAAGCAGATCGGCCATGTCGCCGCGCGTGCCACTCAGGCCGTTGGTGCCGTAGAGCGGCTGCTGGCTCTCGGCCAGCATCAACGGCGTGGAGCCGTCCTTGTTCCCCGCGTCCAGGTCGGCACCGTTCTCCGCAAGGAACTCGACGACCGAAGTAAAGCGCCTGCGCACCGCATCGTGAAGCGCCGTGTTGCCGCGAGCATCACTCGCGTTGACATCCACACCGCGGTCGAGGACGAGGCGCACGATCTCGAGCGAACGGCGCTCCTCGTCGGCAGTATCAGTCGGCGGAGCTCCGACCCGGTTGCGACGGTTCTCCCGAGCCATCATGGGCACTCCGAGCGCGGCTTGAAGCGACGACGCGCCGGTGGCCGGCGTCACGAGCGGGTCGGCTCCGTGCTCCGCGAGCACGCGTAGGATTTCCAGCTCGCCATACATCGAAGCGAGCCAGAACGCGTTCGCGCCGACAGCTTGGTGGCGAATGCTGTAGTCGGCCCCAAACCGCCGGCCGGGAGTCCCATGCTCGACCACCGCATCGGGATTCGCGCCGTGCCGGAGCAGCGCCCGCACCAGTGCGACGTCGCTGCGGAGAATGGCCGCGTGCAGGGCCGTGTAGCCCGCGTCGGCCGCGTTCGGATCCGCACCCCGCTCGACCAAGTAGATCGCTAGCGCCGAGTGCCCGCTGTGTGCCGCGATCACCAGGGCGCTGGTGCCGGCTGCCGCGATGTCGTTGACGTCAGCGCCGGCGTCGACAAGGGCGCGAGCCGTATCGACGTCACCGGTGCGCGCGGCGAACAGGAGTGGGGTCGACCCACCATGGGCCATCCGGAAGTTCCCACTGGGGTTGGTGTTGCCGGCGGTGTTCTCGAGCTGGTGCCAGACCTTGGAGCGCACGTGCACGTCCGAGCCCGCCGCAACCAACACTCGCACGACGTCGGCATGTCGCTGCGCGGCTGCCCACATCAACGCGGTTTGCCCTCGCCCGAGCTCCGCGGCGTTCGCGTTGGCGCCATGCTCGAGCAACGACTCGACCACCGACACACTGCCAGACCGCGCCGCCACCATGACGGAGGTCTCCCCCAACCTGAGCGAGGCGTTCGGGTCGGCGCCAGCAGCGAGCAGCCGGTTGACGACCGCGACGCTGCTGCTGCTCGCGGCCACCCAGAGCGGCGTCGCGCCGAGATCGTTGGCCGCGTCGGGAGCCGCTCCGGCCTCGAGCAGCAGATCAGCAGCGACAGCGTCGCCGCGATGCGCGGCCCAATGGAGGGCAGTCGTCCCGTCGCCGTGCGGCGCGTCGATGTCCGCCCCTGACCGAATGAGATCGCGAAGGGCCTGATGGTCCCCGCTCTGGACTACCTCAATGGGCTGCGGCAGGGATTGTGCGAACGCGCACGGATGCCACGCCGCCTGGCCAAGCAAGAGTGCTGCAAAGAGCCCGACCGTGCCGGGGACGTGAAGAGTGCGGATCCTGTGTGTCATGTGGCGCTCCGCCTCCTTATATCGTACCGCAGATTGACACTCCTGATTGGTTTCGCCAAACTGCTGACAGTCCGTGGCGAGGACCGGTTTCAGGACTTTCGGCGAGGCACCGAAGGCGTCGAGGCGCCCGATCAGCCAGTCGCTCGGGCGCGTGACGGTTGCGGGCGCTTGTGCGGCGGTCCTGCTCTCAGCCGCGTCGGGCACCGACGCTGTTCGGGCCCAGGCACCGTCCGGGGTTGAGCTGCTCGAGACAACCCTGTCGAGCTACTGCCTCACCTGCCACAGCGACCGCATCCGAACGGCCGACCTCGCACTCGAGGGTCTCGACCCGACCGCGATCGGGGAGCACTCCGAGGTATGGGAGAAGGTCATCGCCAAGC
The DNA here is from genome assembly GCA_965216615.1 of Vicinamibacterales bacterium. Lineage (GTDB taxonomy): Bacteria > Acidobacteriota > Vicinamibacteria > Vicinamibacterales > UBA8438 > CAUZIB01. The sequence continues at coordinate 189,238 of CBDCGH010000019.1, forward strand.
TGCGCGCCCGGTCCATGCCGCCGGCCGGTCGACCGCGCCCATCTCATGACACCTACGAATCGCTTGCCGGATGGCTCGAATCCGAGATCGATCGATTTACGGTTACCCATCCGGATCCGGGACGAACCGAAGCGTTCCATCGGCTCAATCGCGCCGAGTATCAGAACGCCATTCGTGATCTGCTGAGTCTCGACATCGACGCGACGGCGCTGCTCCCAGGCGACAACATCGACGAGCACGGCTTCGACAACATCGCCGATGTGCTCACCGTCTCTCCGAGCTTGATGGCGCGCTACCTCTCGGCTGCTCGGAAGATCGCCCGCCTTGTGGTCGGCCAAGTTCCGCTCGGCCCGACCACGGAAACCTATCGCGTGCCCATTCTTCTCACGCAGGGCGACCGGATGAGCGACGACATGCCGTTCGGTTCGCGGGGCGGCATTGGCATCCGCCACTACTTCCTGGTCGATGGGGAATACGAGCTCGACATCCGTCTGCACCGAAACTACGTCAACTACGTGCGGGGCATGGGATCGCGTCACGAGCTGGAGGTTCGGCTCGACGGCACGCTCGTCCGAACGTTCACGGTTGGCGGCGAGGAACCGGAAGGCGTTCAGGCGCCAGCCAGCTACGCCGGCAATCAGTTCGGCGATCCGGCGTGGGAAGAGTACATGCTCTACGCGGATGCCAACATGCGGATTCGGCTCTCAGCCAAGGCTGGCCCCCGGGTCGTCAGCGTGTCGTTTGTCAGGCGATTCACGGAACCCGAAGGGGTACTCCAGCCGCGACAAACGGCATTCGCGGCGGCGGCGGACGACATGCGAGACGGCGACGCGGCCGTTGAGCAGGTCGCGATCCGCGGCCCCATCGTGAGTCTGGGTGCTGGCGACACGCCGAGCCGGAACGCCGTCTTCACGTGCGAACCCGTAAGCCGCGCAGCGGCTTCCGAAGAAGAAGACGCGTGCGCGCGCGAGATCCTGTCGTCACTGGCGCGTCGCGCCTATCGACGCCCGCTCGAGTCCGCGGACCTCGACACGCTCATGGCGTTCTATCGAACAGGTCGGCAAGACGGAGGCTTCGACACCGGCATCCAGCTTGCGCTCGAGCGGCTACTGGTCTCTCCCGACTTTTTGTTCAGAATCGAGCGCGACCCCGCAGACGTCGAACCCGGCACTCCGTATGCGCTCACCGACCTCGAGCTCGCGTCGCGCCTGTCGTTCTTCCTCTGGAGCAGCATCCCTGACGCGCGGCTGCTCGACCTGGCCGAACGCGGGCAGCTGCAGGACCCCGTCGTGCTCGAGGCGGAAGCCCAAAGGCTGCTGGCCGACCCACGGGCGAGCGCGCTCGTGCAGAACTTTGCCGGTCAGTGGCTGTACCTGCGTAACCTAGCAGGCGTCGTGCCCGACGCAGAAGCCTTCCCGGAGTTCGACGAGAACCTGCGCGAGGCATTCGGGCGCGAGACGGAGCTGTTCGTCGAGAGCCTCATACGCGACGACCGCAGCGTCCTCGATCTCCTGGGAGCCGACTACACCTTTGCCAACGAGCGGCTCGCCCAGCACTACGGGATTCCGAACGTGTACGGCAATCACTATCGGCGCGTGGAGCTGGGGCGCGAGCTGGCCGAGCGCCGTGGAGGGATCTTCGGGCATGGGAGCCTGCTCACCGCCACGTCGTATCCGAACAGGACATCGCCGGTGCTGCGCGGAAAATGGGTACTAACCAACATCCTCGGGACACCGCCGCCGCCGCCGCCAGCCGATGTCCCCGATCTCCCGGACCGAGGCGAGGACGGCCGGGCCGCGACAGTTCGGGACCGGCTACAGCGTCATCGAGAGAGCCCAGTCTGCTCGGCCTGCCACGCGCCGATGGACCCGCTTGGGCTCGCGCTGGAGAACTACGACGCGATTGGCACCTGGCGTACTTCGGGCGAAGCCGGCCTCCCGATTGACGCCTCTGGGAACCTTCCCGATGGCACGAGCTTTCACGGTCCGACCGGTCTCCGCACGCTGCTGCTGGAGCGGCACGATCAGTTTGTGGGCACGGTTACCGAAAAGCTCCTGGCCTACGCGCTGGGCCGGGGGCCGGAATACTACGATCGCCCAGCTGTCAGGGCGATTGTCGGCGGATCGGCCTCGGAAAACTACCGCTGGTCGTCTATCATCGTAGGTATCGTGAAGAGCACGCCGTTCCGCATGCGGAGGTCAGCGTCATGATCATCACAAAAAGAGCGATTCCCCGTCGAACCGTGCTCCGCGGTCTTGGCGCGTCACTCGCGCTGCCACTGCTCGACGGAATGGTCCCGGCGCTAGCCGCAACCCGCAACACCGCGGCGAATCTGGTCCGTCGTCTCGCCGTCGTCTACGTCCCGAACGGGATGATGATGAATCACTGGACGCCGACGACCGAGGGGAGCGGCTTCGACTTCCCGCGGATCCTCAAGCCGCTGGAGCCGTACCGGAGCTCGATCCGCGTGCTCTCGGGTATGCGTGGCGTCCCCGGACAGGGCCCCCACGCGCGTTCGGCGACCCGCTTTCTCACGGGCGTCTCGGCCCAGCCCGACAACGGGTCGAACTTGCGCGCCGGTCCGTCGATGGATCAAATCGCGGGGCGGGTGCTTGGTCGAGAGACGCAGCTCGCCACGCTCGAGCTCGCCATCGACGGTCGGGACTTCGCCGGCTCATGCGACGACGGGTTCAGCTGTGCCTATACGAACACGATCTCGTGGGCGAACGATACGACGCCGCTGCCGATGGAGAACAACCCGCGTGTCGTGTTCGAGCAGCTGTTCGGCGACAGCGGCACCACCGACAAAGCTATCCGGCGGGGGCGGCTCCGGAGGGATGCCAGCCTGCTCGATTCGGTCATGTCGCGGGCAGGTGATCTTTCGCGCAAGCTCGGATCGAGCGATCAGGCAAAGCTGAGCCAGTATCTCGAAGCCGTCCGTGACATCGAGCGACGGATCCAAATGGCCGAGTCACAGATCGATCGCGAGCTTCCGGTCATCGCGCAGCCGGCCGGAATTCCAAGCACGATGGGCGAACACGCGAAACTGATGTTCGACCTGCTCGCGCTGGCGTACGAGACCGATCTCACGCGCGTGGTCACGTTCATGATGGGGCGCGAGATCACCGGACGCACCTACGCAGAGATCGGCGTGCCGGATGCGCATCATCCGATCTCCCACCATCAGAAGGATCCGATCAAGCTCGAGAAGCTGTCCAAGATCAACGAGTTCCACACGACGCTGTTCGCGGATTTCCTCGAGCGGCTGAGCTCGACGCCCGACGGCGACGGCTCCCTCCTCGATCACTCGATGATCATCTACGGCGCGGGGATGGCGGACAGCAACGCGCACGCGTCGGAGGATCTGCCCATCCTGCTGGCTGGCGGCGGAGCCGGATCGGGCGACCGCCACATCCGGTACCCCGAGGACACCCCGTTCGCGAATCTTCATCTGAGCCTGCTCGACAAGATGGGGATCCCGATCGACGCGCTCGGTAGCTCAACCGGGCGATTGCCAGTCGATCCGCTCAGCGCCCTATAGTCCGCCCGACCCTGGTCCGGGCGGCAGGGGTGAGTCGACGGAGTCGGTCGACTCGGAGCGATGCGCTCACAATTTCATGAAGCCGGGCCAAAGGCAGCGCTGATTTCGAGCGCGACGTTCGTAGGCAAGGGTATGGCTGGCCGCTTAGAACTCGTGCGATGAGTCGTCGGTGAAATCGGCGCGGACGAAGGCCGCGGCTTCGCGCGGCGACTCCGCGGAGACTGACTCCGACGACTCACTCCTGCCGTTCGGGCTCGCGCGGCGGATTGCGTCGACTCCGCGGAGGCGGGTCGCCGGCGACTCAGCCGCTCGGACATCTCGCGCGGCGGACCGCGTCCAGGCTGACCACCGGCTCGTCGCCCACCACAGCAGCCCGATGCACCGCGCCCCGAGGCACCTCAACCGCATCGCCGGGGCGCAGGACGACCTCGTCGCCTTCGAGCACGATCTGAAACGTCCCCGAGAGCACCGCGTCGACCTTGTCGACGCCGTGCGTGTGGTCGGGAAACTCGGTGCCGGGGGGATAGGTGTATCGAGATACGACGTAGCCGCGCGATTCGAGACGGCTCCGCAGTGCGGTCTCGCTGACCGGTCCGTCGCGGTCCGCGTCCCAGCGGTGGATCGCCATCGATACGCTCCCGGGTGCCCTATGGCGAGGGCAGCCGATAGACGACCAGCGTGTCGGTCGCGGCGATCGCCACGTACTGCCCGCCGTCGCCTCCACGGTACGTCATCGGGTTGGCGTTTCCGCGCTGTTCGAGATCGTCGACCCACAGCTCGCGGCCGGTCGCTGCCTCGAGCGCCCGGAACCGATTGTCGTCGGTTGACGCGATAAAGAGCAGACCAGACCCGGTGACGATAGCCGCCGCACGTCCGGGACGACCGGTATGCTGCCGATCGGCTGGCAAGTGCTCCGTCACCCCCAGCGGGTGCTGCCAGGCGATGTCCCCAGTCGACCCATCGACCGCCGTCAAGCGTCCCCACGGAGGGCGCTGGCAGGGCATGCGGACGTCGTTGACGCTAACCTCGAAGCTCGCTGGACGGGGTGCGTTTTTCTCGTAGGGCACGAGTGCGTCGTCGTCGGTCGACTTCACCATCCAGCCAAGCGCTCCGACGTCCATGCTGAACAGCACGAGGTTGCCCGACGTGGGATCGTAGGCGGCGCCACCCCAATTCGGACCACCCACGCCACCTGGGAAGTTCAGCGTGGTTCTCGCCGGGCCGTCCGGTGCGCGAAACACCCATGGCGTGAAGGGACCTGCACTCGTCACCTCGCCCAGGCTCGCGACCAGGTCGGCGCACGCGGTCGCGTGGGCTTCGCTGGTGTCCTCCGCCGTCACGAGGTCGCCCGGCTCGTAGCTGACCCGCGCCATCGGCGGCGGCTTTTCGGGAAACGGCTGCGTCGGAAAGACCGACTCACCCGGCACGTCGCTCTCGGGGACCGGGCGCTCCTCGACGCCATAGATCGGTTCACCGGTTTCGCGATTCAAGATGTAGAGATAACCTGACTTCGTCGTTACGCCCAGGGCCGGCACTGCCCCACTCTCACTTGTGATGTCGAACAACACGGGTGGCGCGGGTGGATCGGCGTCCCAGAGATCATGGTGAATCGTCTGGAAGTGCCAGACATACTCCCCACTCTGGATATCGACGGCCACGACTGAGTTACCAAACAGGTTCGCGCCCGCGCGGTCGCCGCCGTAGGCGCCCGGAATCGGTGAGGCCAGCGGCACGTACAAGAGGCCACGCTCATCATCCAGCGCGAAGTAGAAGGGCCAGGCGTTCGCCCCGAGTCGCCCGCGCCAACTGTCCCCTTCCCACGTGTCATGTCCGACCGAGCCAGGCTGCGGAACGGAGCTGAACTCCCACACGGGGACGCCGGACCGCGCGTCGAACGCCCGCGCGTTCCCGATACCGCCGATCGTCCCGCGCGGCGTATTGGCGCCCACCACGATGATGTTTTCGTACACGAGTGGCACCGAGTTGTACGGAATCACCATGTCGACTTCGCCGTCAGCGCCGAACGCCGACACGGGCTCACCCGTTGCCGCGTCGAGCGCCAACAAGCGTGGTCCCGCAGTAACGATGATGCGCGGTGGCGCCTCCGCGTCGCCCGCCCAGTACGAGACGCCGCGTCTGGACGGAGAGGTCACCGGGTGACGCCACCGCTCCTCGCCGGTCGTCGGATCAAGCGCGACCACGCGGTCCGCAGCAGGGAGGTACATGACACCGTCGACGACGATCGGCGTCGCCTGCGAATTCGGTCCAGGTCCTTCGGTGCCCGCCTCGCGGGCGAGGCTATAAGACCAGGCCGACGTCAGCTGGTCGACATTGTCGACCGTGATCGCTGCGAGCGGCGAGTGCCCGGTTCCGGCGAGGTCGTGGCGGTACATTGGCCAATCCCCGTCCGGCGGCGTCACCTCCGCCGGCTGGGTGCACGCACCCTGAGCGAGACAGACGGCCAACAGTGATCCGGAGACGGCAACCATCGTTCTCATTAGCAAGCGTGCATTGTAACAACGATTGAAAACGCGGCGGGCGCGGACTAAGGTAACCAACTATGAAAGACCCGTTCACTATCGTATTCGGCATGATTGCCATCTCCGTCGTCTCCCTTACCACGGGCTGCGCCGGCTCGCCGGCCGGCGAGCCGGGTGGCGCCATCGCGGCCTCACCACTCGCCTGCGACGCCCTTTCCTCAATCGACGTCCCCAACGCGACCATCACCGTCGCCGAGTCGGTAGCGGCCGGAGCGTTCGTCCCGCCAGTTCAGGAGGGCGCCCGACCGCAGTCTGCGGAGGCGATCGCCGCACAGTACGGAGGGTTGCCGGCGTTCTGCCGCGTCGCCGCCACCTTGAGGCCGTCTGACGATTCCGACATCAAGATCGAAGTCTGGATGCCGGCAGCCGACTCGAACGGCAAATACCAGGCGGTGGGTAACGGCGCCTTCACGGGGTCCATCCGCTACGGGAATATGGCGACGGCGCTCGGACGAGGCTACGCGACCAGCTCGACCGACACAGGGCACCTTGGCAACACCGCCAGCTTCGGACTCGGTCACCCCGAAAAGGTCATCGACTTCGGCTGGCGGTCGGTGCACCGGACGGCCGAGGCGGCAAAGGACCTCATCGCGGCTCGCTACGGCGAGGCGCCGCGCTTCTCCTACTGGAATGGGTGCTCGGCCGGCGGTCGGCAAGCCATGAAGGAGGCGCAGCGGTTCCCGGCTGACTTCGACGGCATCATCGCCGGCGCCCCTGGGCTGGACTGGACCGGTCGCGCTGCAGGGTCACTGCGCCTCGCCACGTATCTGGAAGCACACGAGGAGGCCCGGCTGCTTGAGGCGGACCGCCGGCTCGTCCATGCCGCCGCGCTCGAGGCCTGTGATGCGGCGGACGGAGTGGAAGACGGTGTGATCAGCGATCCGGAGCGCTGCGAGTTCGATCCGGCCGTGCTGCAGTGCACCGGCGCCAAGTCCGCGGCGTGCTTGACGGCCGCGCAGGTCGACACCGTCCGGATGCTGTATTCGTCACCGCTCAATCCGGAGAGCGGTCGCGCGATCACGGGCCTGTTTCCCGGTAGCGAGCTTGGATGGACCGACCTCGGGTGGACGCAATCCGCGCGGACCACCGGTCTCGAGCACTACCGCTACCTCGTCTATCAGGATCCGGAATGGACCATCGACCGATTCGACTTCGACACCGATATCGCCAAGGCCGAAGAGACGGACGACGACACACTGAACGCGCTCGACCCTGACTTGCAGCCCTTCTTCGATCAGGGTGGCAAGCTGATTCAGTTCCACGGATGGAGCGATCCGCAGATCTCGCCGGGCAACGCGACGCAGTATTTCCAGCGCGTGGTCGATACGGTTGGCGACGTCGACACGGTCCACGACTCGTATCGTCTGTTCATGGCGCCCGGGATGGGTCACTGCGGAGGGGGGGCTGGGCCCAACAGCTTCGACATGCTGACCGTGCTCGAAGACTGGGTCGAGGAGGGCACAGCGCCCGACGCTGTTATCGCCGAGCACCGGACGGACGGTCAGGTAGATCGCACACGACCCCTCTGTCCGTATCCGCAACTGGCGGTCTACCAGGGCAGCGGGAACACTGATGACGCCGCAAGCTTCGCGTGCCGGATGCCCGAGGCGCTCGACTAGAAAGAGAAGGCATAACTCAATGGCAGACCAGCACGACATAGAGTCTACGGACTGGCAATCACTGCGAAATCCCTCGACCGATGCTGCTTCTTGGTTTGCGCCACGACCTGGCCGGTCGCGACGTTGAGCGCCGCGAAGAGGTCCACCGTGCCATGGCGGATGTAGTTGTGCGTCTGGCGTTCGGGCCGACCCATGTCCATCGGCAGGATCGGCTGCGCTCGCTCGAGGGCTTGAATCTGAGGCTTTTCGTCGAATGACAAGACAACGGCGTGGTCGGGTGGATTCAGGTAGAGGCCGACAATGTCCCGCACCTTCTCGATGAACAGCGGGTCGTCGGAGATCTTGAAGGATTCCACGACATGCGGCTGCAACCCGAAGGTGCGCCAGATGCGGCCCACGGTGGAGGCACTGACGCCAGCGCGCTCCGCCATCTTGCGGGTGCTCCAGTGGGTCCGCCCCTTCGGCTTACTTTCCAACGTGGCGACGAGGATCGACTCGACATCCGCATCGGACAGTGTCCGGGGGGCTCCGGGCTTGGGCTCGTCATACAGCGCATCCACGCGACCTGTCGTAAACCGCTGCCGCCACTTGCCGACCGTCACATTCGAACAACAACCGCCTCGTGGCGGCGCTCAAACCGTTCGCGGCTCCGGTGGCGATCTCGTTTCTCTCGGAGGACGATCCCGCGCCGGTGCCCAGCCGCGACGTGGCGTACGCTGAACCGAACGAACACGGTCGCACCGGGCAGGTGCCGGCAGGCTGCGTCTTCTGGATCGCCGGCGCGCACGAAGCGTTCAACACGACCGCACCTGATCACGCGAACTGCAGCGTAGGCAGTCTGACCCACGGTTTCTTGACCGTCGAGGAAGCGGCGACCAAAGACGATGTGGGAGCCGTCCTCGAATCGGGATGGGTCGATGAGGCCTCGGTGGCGGCGCTGCCCCGCGTGGTGAGCCGTCCAGCCTCGATCGTCTACAGCCCGCTCGCCGAGAGCCCCACGCCGCCAGACGTCATCCTCGTACGGATCAATGGCCTGGGTCTGATGTCGCTCAAGAGCGCACTCCCCGATCTGGTGATCGAGGGAAAACCTCAATGTCACATCGTCGCCATGGCGAAGGAGCGGGGGACGGTCGCGGCCAGCGTCGGATGCGCGCTGAGTCGGTCGCGGACCGGCATGAAATCGGAAGAGATGACGTGCGCGATTCCCGCATCTCGCCTGGATGCCGTCGTTGACGCCCTGGAAGACACCGTGACGCTGGACCGCAGCATGGCCACCTACGCATCCATTGGACGCCAAACGATTCGACTGACCTCGGCGGCGTAGGAGTCGGCGCCTCCGGGCTGCCCGCGATTACCGGACGGTGCTCTCCACTGCCATTTCTGTCAGTGTTGACCAGGTCGTTGCCTGGACCCGTCTCAGACGAACCCCCCATTTACGGGCCCCAACCCCAGTGTCCGGTCGTGGCACAGTACGTGCGATAGACCAAGTGATGACTGGGCTCATTCGGCGGCTCGTTCGGGAGGAAGACGGATACGGTCCGATCGCCTACGCGATGGTCACGGCTTTCTTCTCCGTTATGGTGTTCCGGCCGGAGATCATCGCTGCCGCGTTCTATCGCTTGGCCGGTTTGGTCAGCTTGTTCGTCTCACAGCTCCCGGTGTCCTTCTAGGGATTCACACGAGTTGGCGCACGATCACCGCAAGCCCGGCGCTCGCGGCGACGGCGAGTACTGCCTTTCGCGTGTAACCCCGATCGACGATCGAGACCGTCCACCGTGAGGTCGCGTACCCGAGCAGCAAGCCCGGGAGCAGGAGCAGCGTGAGCCGCACCTCATACCAGCCGAACCGCCCAATCATGCGCAAGACGATGAGCGACATGATCGTGCCAATCCAGAAGAAGCTCGACAGCGTCGCGCGAAGCCGGGGGCCCTTGGCATCCTGATAGAGGAGCGCCATCGGAGGTCCACCTACCGCGGCGATCGTGCCCATGATGCCGGATAGTGCACCGGCCCCCATGAGCGCCCTTGGCCGCACCCTCAGCCGAAGCCCCGAAACACTCATGCCCACGCCGAGCAGGACCAAGCCACCAAACACAATGGCCATCCGGCTGGCGGGCAACACCGCGAGCAACGTGCCCGCTCCGGCCGTCCCCGCAACACGGCCCGCGATGGCCCAACGCAATCCACGCAGGTCGATCGCGTGACTCTCTCGCCAGGTGAGCAGCGTGGTCAGCACGAGCGTTGAGAGAAGAATCGGCCCCGGCACGAACCGCGGGTCGATCAGGATGAGGATTGGCGAACCCAGGAGCCCCATCCCAAAGCCGATCGAGCTCTGTAGCGTCGACCCGACCAAAACGATGAGACTCGCGATCAGCACATCAAGCCACGTCATGGAGATTCGCCTCCAAGGAGCGGGTAGACTGGGGTTGTGACAGGCCCGCCGACAACGCCGGTCGAGCCTGGCGTCGCCTCGACCGTTGCGTTGCTGCGATCGGCCCCGAGCGGCATTGAGATCCTGTACCTCCAGCGGAATCCCGCGCTGCGATTCCAGGGCGGCTACTGGGTCTTTCCCGGTGGTCGGATCGATCCGAGCGATGCGCATGGCTCCGAAACACTCGACGCAGCCCCGGCAGCGAAACGCGCCGCGGTTCGCGAGGCCTCTGAGGAGGCGGGGCTAGACGTCTCCGAATCATCGCTCGTCTTTGCCGTCCATTGGACCACGCCCACTCCCAGCCCGATTCGTTTTGCCACCTGGTTCTTCATGGCTCAGGCCCCGGACGCTGCGGTCACGATCGACCGGGGGGAGATCATCGATCATCGGTGGCTCAGCCCGCGGGACGCTCTCGCCGCGCCGACCTTCGCGTTAACGACTCGCCTCCTTGAGCAGCGCGAAGTCAACAGCGCACTGGCGGCCGTCTCGGCATGGCCCGACGAACGATTGCTCGGTCGCCTGCACAACGTGGACGGTGGGCAAGTCGCGCTGTACGCGCAGGACGCCGCCTACGAGACGGGGCGGGTACACCAGCAGGGACCGCGTCATCGCCTGTGGATGGTCGACACCGGGTGGCGCTACGAACGGAGTTTCTAGCCCGCGGTCAGCGTTCAATCGTCGAGCGTCCAAACATCAATCCGCCGACGTCGCCATGCTGCCAACTGCCCGCATAGCGATCAGCATAGAAGATGAGCCGAACGGTGAACGTGCCGAGTGTGGGAATCGCGAAGTCGGTAATCGCGATCATCGGGGTGTCTCCAGCCCACACGATCGGGACCGTGACCGGCAGCGTGACATCGGTCCTGCCGTATGTGATGCGCGCATCGAACCGCCAGTTCGAATCGTTGACCTTCGCAACCGACGCGATCTCGTATCGTTCGGGAAGGCGCGTATCGTCCTCGCGTCCTTCGATGGTGAAGGATCCGACGAGGGTGACGTTCTGCATCCGCTCGGCAAACGCGCGTTCCAGATCGGTGAGCGACGCCGGATCGATACCCTGACCCATCCCGCTCCTCGCCACAATCCAGCCGCCCGCGTACGCAAGCACCAGCAAGACGAGAACGCCCCCCGCTCCCAACAGTCGCAGCATATCGGCTACCTCGCCTCCGGCACGCGCACCTGACCGTCCGACCGCCATCGAAGCCAATGGTCGGCGAGAACCAACGCCACCATGGCTTCGGCCATCGGCACGAAGCGCGGGAGGAGGCATGGATCGTGGCGCCCTATAGTGCTGATCGTCGTGGGCTCACCACGCGAGGTGACCGTGTCCTGGACGGTTGGAACCGAGCTCGTGGGCTTGACGGCCGCACGCAAGATGATCGGCATCCCGCTCGAGATGCCGCCGAGCATGCCGCCGTGGCGATTCGTCCGCGTCATAATCTTGAGATCGTCGCCCGGCTGATCGGCATAGAACACGTCGTTGTTCTCGGTACCCTGCAACGCGGCGCACCCAAACCCGATCCCGTACTCGACGCCCAGCACGGCGGGCAAGCTAAAGAGCGCTTTGCCCAGGTCCGCTTTCAGCTTGTCGAACACTGGTTCTCCCAGCCCGGCCGGCACTCCGGTCGCCACCACTTCGGCAACACCCCCGATCGAGTTCTGGGCCCCTCTTACCTCTTCGATCAACGCCACCATCTCCGCGGCTTTCTCCGGATCCGGACAGCGCACGATGTTCGGCTCTCCGTCGGGAAGGCGCTCGACATCCTCGAGCGACACTTGAGCTGGATCGGACACGTCGGCGGTGACGTGCCCGACCTGCGTGACGTAGCCGACGACGCGCCCCCCGAACTGGTCCGCAATCAGCTTCTTGGCAACTGCGCCAGCCGCCACGCGCACCGTCGTCTCACGGGCGCTTGATCGACCGCCCCCGCGGTAGTCTCGGGCGCCGAACTTGGCGTCGAACGTGTAGTCCGCGTGGCCCGGGCGATACTTGTCTTTGATCGCCTGATAGTCGCGGCTCCGCTGGTCACGGTTCCGGACCAAGATCGCGATGCTGGTTCCGGTGGTTCGTCCCTCGAACACGCCAGAGAGGATCTCGGGCTCGTCCGGCTCGTCGCGCTGCGTCACGATCTTGCTTTGCCCGGGGCGGCGGCGGGCCAAGTCTGGACGCAGATCGTCTTCGCTCAAGGGCAACCCGGCGGGGCAGCCGTCGATGATGACGAGATTGCCTGGCCCGTGGGCTTCCCCAGCCGTGGTAATGCGAAAGGCCTGTCCGAAACTATTCCCGGCCATCTGGTTGCGGCGTTAGCCGTTCATCGGGTGGACGCTTCCATCGACCCAGGAGCAACGCCAACACCCCAAGCAAGATCTCGTCGATCATGGGAACGGGATCGGGAACGAGCAGGTCGACGACGAACAGGACGACGGTGAGCACGAACAGCTGCCACGACCGAAGTCCGCTCAGGAGTTTCCACACGCCTGCGGGCCGCTACTGGGCCCCCTTTTGCAGGTGCTGGTTGAAGAACGACACCATCCGACTCCAACACTGCTCGGCGTAGGTCGCGTGGTACACCTCGTGGCGCGTGTCGTTAAAGAACGCGTGGTCGGCACCCTCGAAGATCGTGATCTCGACGTCTTTCCCCGCCGCCGCAAGATCGGCTTCGAGCTGGCGCGCAGCGTCAGGGGTCACAAAATCATCGTTCTCGGCGAAGAAGCCCAGAACTGGGGCCTCGAGACTCGCGAGATCTGGGCTCACGTTGGGGTGGATACCGTAGAAGTCGACACACGCACCGACCTTCGGGTTCGCACAGGCTGCGTAGAGCGACAGCTGCCCCCCCATGCAAAAGCCGACCGTCCCGACCGTCGAGCCCTCGACCTCATCCTGAGACAACACGTAATCGATGGCACCACGGAGGTTCCGTTCCTGCTTGTCAATTTCCAGCGCCATCATCAGCTTACCGGCCTCATCGGGGCTGTCGGTCGTCCGCCCGTCGTACATGTCCGGTGCCAGCGCCACGAACCCGGCCGCGGCGAACCGGTCGGCGACGTTCTTGATGTGATCGACAAGGCCCCACCATTCCTGGATCACGATGACGCCCGGTCCAGACCCGTTGGCCGGGGTTGCCAGGTACCCGCTGCCGGTGGTGCCGTTCGTGGGATAGCGAATCATCGCGTCAGAATAACATAGTGATCCGCGCCTACCGGCTGACCGGAAGCTGCTCGAAGAGCTGTCCTTCATCGTCATAGAAGCTCAAGCTTGGGAACCCGTCGGCATTGACTCCCATGACGAGACGCGTTTGGGTGGCGTTCCCCATGTTGAACACCGTCGTGTCCTGTACGACGCCGAGCGTGGCCCGGGGAAGCCCCTGCTGGTAGAGCGTGAGCAGCGGCGCTTCGGTCTCATCGAGCACCAGCGTCGCCCCGCGGCGCCCTTCGGCGTCGAAGAGCCCCAGGTTCGGCTGTCCGGCCCGGTTGAGCTGGAGCCGGAGACGGTTCGCCCCGGCCACACCGAAGTTCATGACTGGGCTGCCGCCGATGGTCCCGAACATCCCTGCGCGGTCGGACTCGTCACCCGCAATCACGAGGGCATCGTCGTTCTCCAAGGTGGCCTGCAACCGCCGCCGTCCATCGCTCGTCAGGAAACGCAAGAATGGCCGACCGGTGTTCTCAAGCCCAACGACGCTCCGAACCTGCCCCTCGAAGTCGTAGAACGCCAGCGACGCCATGCCCCGCTCGTCGCGGGCGCTGAGAATCGCTCGCAAGGCGCCAGACGCGTCGACGAGGTTGATTTGACGCGTGGTCACGACGTCGGAGGCTTGCACGCCGGCGACCTCCGCCGCCGAGACACGCCCGGCGACCCAGGTTTCCGCCAGCGCGCCCCCGAGGACGCCACCAACCAACGACAGGAGCATCATCCCAATCACTGGGAGCATTCTTCGAAGCATCATGTTTTCTCCTTCAGATAATGCTGGCAACACCGAGCCCGGACACGACGATGGAGAACTGCATCGCGCCGGTGAGGGTCATGCCCGTATCCTGCAGCTGCCCGAGTATCAAGGGTGTCAACGATCCGATGGCAGCGCCGACGTGGGACGACAACCCCGGGCCTAAATCGCCCCGCGGACCTGGAGGAGCTCGTAAATGCGCGTGATCGCCCGTGGGTCGACGCTCGATACCCGGTCACCATAGTGGACCGCATGCCGACTCATGTCGACGCGCTCGGTCGCCTGCTCGACCGACAGCCCCTGGTTGCGGAAGCTCGCAACCTGCGACCAGAGATCGCGCAGGTAGTGCTGGAGGTACGTAAGCTGCTCCCTCTCGCGGAACGGCGTGCCGTGACCCGGCACAATCACGTCGAAGTCGAGGCCTTTGAGCCGCTCGATGCTTTGCGGCCACTCGTCGGCATAGGCGTCGCCCATAAAGGGCAGTCTCGGGCCGCCGGGGGCCCCAAGAAAGAAGTCGCCCGTGAAGACAATGCGCTCGGCCGGGAGAAACACCATCGTGTCGCCGCCCGTGTGCCCTCGGCCGACGAAGCGCAGCTGGACCTCGCGCCCACCCTTGTGCAGGGTCAACGCGTCGCGGTAGGTCACGTTCGGCGGCGTCAGCACGGTTTCCTTCAGCGCGTTCCAGTGCGCCTCGCGCACCCGGAGGTCCATCTCGAGCGGCTCGCGCGCTGCCGGGTCGGTCGTCTGCGCGATCTCGCCTTTAAGCTCGGCAATCTGGTCAGGGATGACCGAATTGAAGCTCCGGTTGGTGCGCTGCTCGAGTGCGTTGCTCAGATGCATCATGCGCACGTATTCGTGCCCGATGATCTCGACACCGTCTCCAAAAATCTGATTCCCGTGCGCGTGGTCGAAATGGTAGTGCGAGTTGAAGACGTAGCGAATCGGCTTCGCCGTGAGATCGGCCTTGATCTGACCGACCAGCGCGCGTGCCGCCGCCGGTGTCACGCTCGTGTCCACCAGCATGACGTGATCGTTGTTGATGATCACCAGTGAGTTACTCATCACGGTCATCGCCCCGGTGCCGATCGCGAAGTGCACGCCCTCGGCCAGCTCTTCAAACCGATACGCGGGCTGATTCGGGTTCGGACGCGTCGTCTGCGCGGCCCCAAGCTCGACCGGTCCAACCGTAGGACCGAGCACGACTCCAGACCCGACGGCGGCCATCACAGTCGCGACGACGAGTAGTACACGTGGCATCCCTGGCATTGCTGACATCGCTGTCCTCACTCTCCGGCGATCTGCTCACCCACCGTGACCGGGTGGTGGTGCTCAATATACAGAAATCCGCTGTAGACGCCCGCTCGCGATCGATCGATCTGTTGGTCGCGCACGTGGATCGAGAGCGTCCGAGGCGCTTTGGCTTCGTAACAGTTGCCGCGCGAGCCGGCGCCCAGATGTCGAAACACCGTCTGCTGTTCCGGGGTATCGCGATAGGTGCGCCGGTCCTCAGACCCCACGTCTGTGTAGGCGCCGCCAAACCACGCGTCGACGGGTGATGGTCGATGATTCACGCCCCGCAATAGTCGCGACTGGTCGAGGCGCGCCAGCTCTCGCTCGATCGCCGCAGTAAGCGCCGCTACGCGAACGCACGCCGGCGCCTGACATTCGACGTGCGGTGTGTGGGTATCGACGACGTGCGTGTAGGGACGCGTCAACTGGCGCTGAAGCTCAGCCAGCGCCGGGGGCAACTCACCGAAGTAGGCGGTCCCGCGTGCCTCTTGCACCACGTAGCAGTCGTTCGGGTGCAACAGCGCAACGTCGACGCCGGGGAGATGTGTCGGGAGCACCCAGTGGTAGGTGTCGGGATCGGGTCTGGGTCTCGACTGCGCGGACCCAGGCGGTTGAAATGCCGCGACGACGACCGCCAGGCCCAGCGCCGCCAATGCCGCGCGCCCCATGTGCCGCCATTGTAGCAGTGCCGTCTGCAGTGGTGAGTGCGCTAAGATCTCAGGCTGCATGAGGGGGTCGACACGACACGTCTGCGCATTAGTCATGTCGCTCGCGATCAGCGGCGGCTCGATCCAGGCCCAACACGGGGCTCCGGCCAACGGCGAATGGCCGACCTACGGCGGTGACCTCGGCGCCACGAAATACTCCCCGCTCGACCAGATCGACGCCAGCAACTTCGGTGCGCTCGAGATCGCCTGGGTCTGGCAGTCGGCGGACCGCTTCCTGAGCATAGACACGCCACGTGGCGGCGAGTGGTGGGCCCACTCAGAGCTGATTTTCGACGAGCTGAACCGGCGCGACCCGGCCCGCTGGCGCGAGGGTGCGCCGCCGACCATCAACAACTTCAAGGCAACGCCGCTAATGGTCGGGGGGCGCCTGTTCATCAATCTGCCGACCTCGCAGGCCGCCGCACTCGACGCCCGAACGGGTGACACGCTGTGGGTCTACAACCCGAAATCCTACGAATCGGGCACGACGACGATGACGGCGCGCTGGGTGCAGCGTGGCGTCGGGTACTGGTCGGACGGCCCGGACCGCAACGACGAGCGTATCTTCTTCGGGACCGGAAACGGCTATCTCCTCTGCGTCGACGCAAAAACCGGACGGCCCTGTCCAAACTTTGGTGTGAGTGGCCGCGTTGATCTCATTCGCGATATCCCCAGGGCCGAGCGCGGCCAGCGCGACTGGCTGAACGCATTGCTCTACTCGGTGCAATCACCACCATTTGTCGTCAACGACACCATCGTGACCCCGTCGTCGATCTCCTCCTTCAACATCACGAAGGAAGCCCCGCCCGGCTGGATGCGCGGGTTCGACGCGCGCACGGGTGCGACCAAATGGACGTTTCATACGATTCCCCAAGGGGATGAGTTCGGCAACGACACATGGGGCGGCGACTCGTGGCGGGTGACCGGCAAGGTGGGTGTGTGGTCGATGATGAGCGCCGATCCCGAGTTGGGGTACCTGTACCTGCCGACGAACACCGCCGCTCCCGACTTCTACGGTGGCCAGCGGCCCGGCGACAACCTGTTTGCCGAAAGCATCGTGGCGCTCGACCTCGAAACCGGGGAACGGGCCTGGCACTTCCAGGCGGTGCACCACGGGCTGTGGGATTACGACTTTCCGACCCCGCCGAACCTGGTGGATGTAGAGGTGGAGGGTCGGGGTCCGATCAAGGCGCTGGCCCAGATCAGCAAGCAAGGCTTCACCTACGTCTTCGACCGAGAGACGGGCGAGCCGATTTGGCCAATCGAAGAGCGGCCGGTGCCCACCGATACCGACGTCCCCGGGGAGCAGCCGGCGCCGACGCAGCCGTTCCCGACCAAGCCGGCTCCGTTCGAATACCAAGGCGTCCAGATCGACGACCTGGCCGATTTCACTCCGGAGATCCGCCAGCTAGCGATCGAGGCTGTGCAGCCCTATCGCCTCGGTCCGCTCTTCACGCCGCAGACCATGCAGGGGACGATTCAGCGGCCGAGCGTTGCGGGCGGTGGCAGCTGGTCGGGGGCCGGTTTCGACCCGGAGACAGGCATCCTCTACGTACCCTCGAGCAATGCGTTTTCCGTCAAACACTTCCGGCAGCCGGAGTCAGGAGAGAACGCAACACTCGACGTCATCGAAGCCAGGGGTGCGCTCACACATCGTCCTCAGTTGCCGCAGGGACTGCCGCTGTTCAAGCCGCCCTATTCGCGCATGACCGCCATCGACCTCAAGAGCGGCGAGCACGTGTGGATGAAACCGATGGGGAATGGTGACCGGATACGCAACCTCCCCATGCTCCGTGACCTCGATCTGCCGCCGCTCGGCGGGGACAGCACCCGTTCCGGTCCGCTCGTCACCAAGACGCTGCTGATTTACGCCCTGACCACAGGCGGGACCGACGACGGCCCGCGTCTGGTCGCCATGAACAAGGCGACAGGCCAGGAAATCGCGTCGGTCGACCTTCCGGGCGGGGCCATCGGCACGCCGATGACCTACCTGCTCGACGGACGCCAGCACATCGCCCTCACCGTGGGGGGGGCAGGCGTTCCGGCGTTGATCGCGCTCCGGCTTCCCGAGTAGCCTGAGACCCCTGTGTCGAGCCTTCCAGAACCAGGCACGCTCGCCGCGCCATTCGCGCTCGCCGATCTCCGATCTGAGGAACAACTGTTCCCGGGGTCGGAGACGGGAGCGGTGCAGTTGCTCTTCTTCTTCAAGCACGACTGCGAGACATGCCAGCTCGTCGCCCCGGCGGTTGAAGCGCTGTATCGCGCGCTCGGACCGGCGCGACTGCGCGTCCTCGGGGTCTCGCAGGACGATCTGGACGACACGCGCGCGTTTGCCGCCCACGCCCGCCTCACGCCGCCGATCGTGCGGGACGACACCTTAGAGATCTCGTCCACATACGGTTTCGACGCGGTGCCCACACTGGTCCTGACCCAACCCGACGGAACCGTGCTCGCGCGGTTCGAAGGCTGGGTCAAGGCCGACTGGGTCGACTTGGTGCGTCGCGCCGCGGACGCCTGTGGCCTTGACGGTGCTGACCCCGACGTCGCGCTGTCCGACGTGGCGGCGATCGTTGAAGACTTGCCAAGTGCCCGTCCCGGGTGTGGCTCGCGTGCGCACGACCCGGACGTCGCGCGACGGCTTGCCGTTGTGCGCGGAGCTCTCACGCTCGGGTCGCGACGGGTGCAGATCCCGGTAGACGACGACCCCTTCGAGTTCCTCTTCGATCAAGGACTGACCGATGGTCTGCCGGTCATCCCCCCGACCGAGGACCGCGTCCTGAGAATTCTCGACGGCACATCACGCGCGCCAAGCGAGGTCGTCGCGCACGTCCCTCCCAACCTTGCGCCAGTGACGGTCGAGAAGGTGGCGATCAACGCGGTCATGGCTGGATGTCTTCCCGACTACCTCCCGGTCGTACTTGCCGCAGTCGAAGCAGCGTGCACGAGCGCGTTCAATCTTCACGGCGTGCTGGCCACCACCTATTTCGTCGGCCCAGTGATTGTGGTCAACGGTCCGATCCGGCACGCGATCGGGATCAACTCTGGTGGCAACGCGTTCGGGCAGGGCTCACGCGCCAATGCCGCCATCGGTCGTGCCCTGCAGCTGATCGTGCGCAACGTCGGTGGCGGCCGGCCGGGAGAAGTCGACATGTCGACGCTCGGACAACCGGGAAAGTTCACCTGCTGCATCGGCGAAAACGAAGAGGCGAGCTGCTGGGAACCGCTCCATGTCGAGCGAGGCTACGCGGCGAGCGACAGCACGGTGACGCTTTTGGCCGGTGAGGCCCCACGCGCCATCCGCGACCAGCTATCGAGGAGCGCGGCGTCGCTCGCAACGAGCTTCGGCCTCTCGCTGGAGGGCGTCGCCCACGTCAAGCTTCACCGGATGAGCGAGGCCATGTTGGTCATCTCGCCCGAACACGTACGGACGCTCGAACGCGATGGCTTTTCGAAGAATGATGTGCGCGCCCAGATCCAGGCGACCACATCGCGGCCGCTCCGCGAGCTGCTGCCGAACGACGCGTGCGAGAAGGGCTTGCTGCCCCGTACCTTGCCGCCGGACTGGCTGGATTCGACGGGCCAGCCGCTGCCCGAGGCACTCGACCGTCGTCTCCCGAAGTTTCGCCGAGACGACGACATCCTCATCGTGGTTGCCGGTGGCTCGGCGGGAAAGTTCTCAGCGGTCGTTGGGGGGTGGGCGTCGGGCGGGACCAGCTCGACCGCTGTCACAACCCGAATCACCAGCTGACCGAGAGCGACGAGAGTCGACCGAGACTTCATGCCAATAGCCCCACTTGACCCATCGAAGCTCTTCACTCCCTCGGGCGCCGACGAGCTCGGCTTCGACACGACCGACGCCCTCGAGAGCCTCGAGGGGTTTCCCGGGCAGGAGCGGGCGATCGAGGCAATCGAGTTTGGGATCGGCATCCGCCACGAGGGCTACAACCTGTTCGCCGTGGGGTCGGCCGGGAGCGGGCGCCACTCGCTGGTTCAGACCTACCTCGAGCGCGAGGCGAGAAAGACGACGACCGACACCGATTGGTGCTACGTCCACAACTTTGAGCAAGGCCACAGACCGCTGGCTCTCGCGCTGCCACGCGGGCAGGTCCGGGAGCTGCGCACCGACATGCGTCGCCTCGTCGATGATCTCGAAAGTGCGATCGTGGCGACCTTCGAGACCCAGGAGTACCGTCGGCGCCACGCCGAGCTCGAACAGCAGTTTGCATCGAAACAGGAAGCCGCCCTCACCGATGTTCAGACGCGGGCTGAAACCAGGGGACTCGCCGTGGTTCGGGCCGCTGCGGGGATCGCCGTCGCGCCGACGAAGGACGGTAAGGTCGTCGACCCCGAGACGTTCAAGCAATCGAGCAAGGAGGAGCAGGCGACGGTCCGCGCGGCGATCAAGGAGCTCGAGCGTGACCTCGCACGCATCCCCGAGCAGGTGCCCCTATGGCGACGCGAGACCGACCGCAAGCTCCGCGACCTCGCGCAGACGGCCACGCGCTCCACGGTGCGGGTGCTCATCGAGGAGCTGTTCCGGAAGTACGAGACCCAGCATGCTGTGGTGACCCATCTTCACGCAGTCGAGCAGGATGTGATCGAAAACACGGGACAGTTTCGGAAGAGCCAGGAGAATCCCGACGAGTTCGCGACGTGGGCGCGACGCTATGCCGTGAACGCCCTAGACGACCGGCCGGGTGAATCGGGCGCAGCGGTTATCTACGAAACCAACCCGACCTTTCAGAACCTGTTCGGCCGCGTCGAGTACCAGTCGTACGGGGGCACCCTGATCACCGATTTCACCTTGATCAAGCCGGGCGCGCTACATCGCGCCAACGGCGGCTACCTGGTCATTGACGCGGGGCGCCTGCTCACCCAGCCACTGGCTTGGAATGGCATCAAACGAGCCCTGCAGACGCGCCAGATCGTCATCGAATCAGCGGACCGCCTGACCGGCCGGCTCAACACGGTGTCGCTCGACCCCGAGCCGATCGCGCTCAACATCAAGATCGTGCTCGTCGGCGAACGACACCTGTACTACGCGCTCTGTCAGTACGACCCCGACTTCGGAGAGCTGTTCAAAGTCGTCGCCGATTTTGACGATGCGAGCGATCGTACCCAAGAGAACGACCGCCGGTACGCTCGCGTCATCGCGACGGTCGCGCGCAACCACTCGCTTCGACCGTTCTCGGCCGCCGGCGTCGGCCGCATCCTCGAACACACCGCGCGACTGGCCGGCGACGCCGAGCGGTTGTCGGCCAGCCTCCGCGAGCTCGTCGAGATCCTCAAGGAATCGGACTACTGGGCCGACGACGCTGGCGCCGACGTCGTGGAGGCGTCCCATGTGCAACACGCGCTGGACGCGAAGACCCGGCGCCTGGACCGCGTCCGCGAACGGTTGTACGCCGAGATCGAGCGCGGTACGATCCTGATCGAAACGTCCGGCGAGTCCGTCGGGCAGGTCAACGGCCTGTCGGTGCTGCAGGCTGGCGGCTTCGTGTTCGGGCAGCCGAATCGGATCACCGCTCGGGTCCGTCTCGGAACTGGCAGCGTCGTCGACATCGAGCGCGAGGTCAAGCTCGGCGGGCCGCTCCACTCGAAGGGCGTACTGATCCTGTCTGGCTACCTTGCCGGGCGGTATCTCACCGATCGCCCACTCTCGCTGGCTGCCAGTCTTGTGTTCGAGCAGAACTACGGTGGCGTCGATGGCGACAGCGCCTCGTCGGCCGAGATCTACGCGCTCCTATCCGCACTGGCTGAACTCCCTATCCGACAGTCGCTCGCCGTCACGGGTGCAGTCAGTCAGCAAGGTCAGGTCCAGGCCATCGGCGGCGTCAACGAGAAGATCGAGGGCTTCTTTGACATCTGTCGCGTGCGCGGGCTGACAGGCGAAGAAGGCGTCGTCATTCCGAGCGCAAACGTCAAACACCTCATGCTACGGGCCGACGTCGTCGAGGCCGTCCGATCCGGGCAATTCAGCGTCTACGCGATCGAGACGGTCGATCAAGGCATCGAGCTCCTGACCGGGCATCCTGCGGGGGACCGAGACGAGAGCGGCGCGTTCCCCGAGGGCACCGTCAACCGGGGTGTTGAAGAACGCCTGCTGACGTTCGCCGAGGAGTCCCTCGCCTATCGAGAGGCCGCCGATGGCCTTGTGCCCGATGGATCATCCGACGACGATGGTGATGGTGACAATGACGACAACGGCGGCGATATCGAAACAGAGAGGATGTGATCATGAGAGACCCGCTTGTCATACTCGACCCATCTGACGAACAGGAGCCGATCGGTCGTCGTCCTGCCGTGCGGCCCGCTGAGCTCGGCGCGCGCGTCGGCATCGTGGACATCTCCAAACCACGGGGAGACGTCTTTTGCGATCAGCTCGAGCACGTCCTTACCGAACGGTACCCAGGGGTCGACGTTGTGCGGCTTCGTAAGCCGACGTTCACGAAGCCGGCGCCGGCGGACCTCCGCCAGGAAGTGGCCGAGCGGTGCGACGCCGTCATCCAGGCGCTGGCCGATTGAGGGTCATGCACGTCGTGCAGTGTGCACGACCTGGTCGACTACGAAACGCGCGGGATCCCGACTGTGATGGTGGCCTCGAGCGAGTTCGTGCGCGCGGCAGTGCAACAGTCTGCGGCACTCGGCATGCCGGATATCGCTGAGCGAGCTGTGTTCGTTCCGCATCCGATACAGGACGCCACCGACGACGAGGTGCGGGCCAAAGCCGACGCAGCGGTCGAAGCTGTCATCGGCGCACTCACGGCGTAATTCGATGTCATCCGTCACCTTCACGCGCGACGCGAACGTCGGGATCATCACGCTGAACAACCCGCCAGTCAACGGGCTCAGCTTTGCCGTTCGGCAGGGGCTTGCGAACTGCGTCGACGAGGCCATCGCGGCCGACGGCATCGAGGCGATCGTCATCACCGGCGCGGGGACGATGTTCTGCGCGGGGGCTGATATCCGAGAGCACGGCACACCGATCCCGCCTGGCACGCCGCATCTCCCACGCGTCATCACCCAGATCGAGGACTCGCCCAGACCGGTCGTCGCCGCCATTCATGGCGTGGCCGCCGGCGGCGGGTTGGAGGTGGCCTTGGGATGCCACTACCGCCTCGCGTCGCCTGGCACTCGCCTCGGGCTTCCGGAGGTGACGCTCGGTTTCGTGCCCGGCGCGGGCGGCACCCAACGGCTCCCGCGCCTCATTGGCGTCCAGAACGCCCTCGAGGTGATCGTCGGCGGCGCCCTGCTGTCAGTCGAGCGCGCTCACGCCCTCGGTATCGTCGACCAGATCGTCGTCAAGGATAACGAGCTGGTGCCGATGGCCATCGCGTTCGCCCGCGGTCTTGTGGGCCGCCCTGAGGCCATTCGGAAGATGCGAGACATGCAGGACGGTCTGGAGGACGCACGTCGAAACCCGTCGATATTCGACGACTTCCGCCGGCAAATGGCCAAGCGCGCGCGTGGATTCGTCGCACCGTACGCCTGCGTGGACGCCGTCCAGTTCGCAGTCGAGCTCCCGTTCGAGGACGGTCTCGCCAAGGAGCGCGAGCTGTTCCGAACGCTGGTCGCGTCCGATCAGTCGAAGGCGCTGCGGCACGTCTTCTTCGCCGAACGCCAGGTATCCAAGATTCCCGATGTACCAAAGGCGACGCCGACGCGACCGATACGCACCGGGGCCGTGATTGGCTGCGGGACGATGGGAGGCGGGATCGCGATGACCTTCGCCAACGCCGGTATTCCCGTCACTGTGCTCGAGGTCTCGCGAGACGCCCTCGATCGAGGCATGGCGGTCATTCGCAAGAACTACGAGGCCACGGTTGCGAAGGGACGCTTGGCGAGCGCGGAGATGGACACGCGACTGTCGCTGATCTCATCGACGGACCAGTATGGTGACGTCGCCGACGCCGACATCGTCGTCGAGGCGGTGTTCGAGGAGATGGAGGCCAAGCAGCAGGTCTTCCGGACGCTCGACGTCACCTGCCGGCCGGACGCGATACTGGCCACGAACACCTCGACGCTCGATGTCGACGAGATCGCGGCGGTGACCCACAGACCCGACCGCGTGATCGGGACACACTTTTTCAGCCCGGCCAACGTGATGAAGCTGATGGAGAACGTGCGCGGCGCAAAGACGTCGGCCGAAACGATCGCGACGGTCATGCAGCTGTCGAAGCGACTGGGAAAGGTCGGGGTCCTGGTCGGTGTCTGCGACGGCTTCGTCGGCAATCGCATGCTCTACGCATACAAGCGGCAGGCCGATTTCCTGCTGGAGGAGGGCGCCCTTCCTCAACAGATCGACCAGGTCATCTACGACTTCGGGATGCCGATGGGGCCCTACCAGATGTCCGATCTGGCAGGTTTGGACATCAGCTGGCGAGTTCGACAGCGACAGGCCGCGACCCGCCCCGCCAACTTGCGGTACTCGCCGATCGCCGACCGGATCTGCGAGCTGGGCCGCTTCGGACAGAAGACGGGCGCGGGGTGGTATCAGTACACGCCAGGTGATCGAACGCCGATCCCGGATGCGATCGTCGCCGATCTCATCGTCGGCGTCTCGGCCGAGCTGGGGATTGCGAGGCGACCCATCGACGATGCTGCGATCGTTCCCCGCTGCCTGTATCCGCTTGTCAACGAAGGTGCAAAGATCCTGGCCGAGGGCGTGGCACGCCGCGCCAGCGATATCGATGTGGTGTGGCTGAACGGCTATGGATTTCCCCGCTATCGCGGCGGCCCGATGTACTGGGCCTACCAAATCGGCCTCTCGACGATCTACGAGGCGATGCAGCGGCTCTACGATATCCACGGCGATTGGCTGGAGCCAGCGCCGCTTCTGGCCGATCTCGCGCGATCGGGAAGAGGCTTCGGGGACCTCTGAACTCGACTCCTCGTCACGCACCGTTAGTCCACAAGTCATGGCCCAGCCGCCCCAGGACGAAGACCTCGTTGAGCGGTACTTCGAGCAGGGGTGGACCGACGGCCTCCCCGTCGCACCTCCAACGCCGGAGAAGATCTCGGCGATGGTCGAGGCACTCGGCGGCGATCCGAGCTACGTGGAGGCCCGGATCCCCCCTCGCCGGGCAGACCTCACGCGCGAGGTCCTCGCGATCAACGCCGTCATGGCTGGATGCCAGGCCGAGTATGCGCCGGTCGTGCGCGCCGCGCTGGTGGCGATGGGCCGTGACCACTTCAATCTGAATGGTATTCAGGCCACGACCCATATGGCGGCCCCGCTGGTCGTCGTGAACGGTCCGCTGCGGCACACGCTCGACATGAACATGGGCTGCAGCGTCTTCGGTCCCGGCAATCGGGCAAACGCGACAATCGGACGCGCCATCCGCCTCGTGCTGCACAACGTCGGCGGTGGCGTTCCGGGCGTCCTCGACCAGAGCACTCTCGGACATCCCGGCAAGTACACCTTCTGCATCGCCGAGCACGAGGAAGCCAGCCCGTGGCCCGCCTATCACGTCGACAAGGGATACGGGGCAGAGGACAGCACGGTGTTCTGTATCGCGGCCGAGGCGCCCCACAGCGTCACCAACCACATCTCGGACGACCCAGAAGGCATCCTCGATTCGATAGCCTCGGCGATGCGAACCATCGCGCACAACAATGCCGTCAGCAGTGGGTCGTGCATGGTCGTGATCGGTCCCGAGCATGCCGCAACAATCGGGGCCAGGCAGTGGACGCGTGGCGATGTGCGGCGCTATCTCTGGGAGCACACCGCCAATACGTACGACGAGCTGACGTTCAACGGGCGATACGGCACGATCTACAACCAGAACTGGCCGAAGACGTATCGCCGAGAGCCGGGGGCCAAGATTCCTATCGTGCCCACGCCAGACGACATCCATCTCTTCGTCGCGGGAGGCGCGGCCGGGCGATTCTCGGCGTTCCTGCCCGGCTGGGGGCATATGTCGGCGCCGGTGCTGCGGGCCGTGGATGGCCGCCCGCCAGGGACGGGCTCGTGCGTGGACGGCACCTGTGAGTTGTAGACCCGGGCGGCAGTTGAGTTGCCGGAGATCGCCTCGCAAGCGCCGGTCTGGCCGATCCCCGAACGAGGCGATAAACTGTCGCGGTACCGATGCCGACACGATTCACAGCCACAACGACGCTCCCGTCGGGGCAGGTCCTCTTTGATCCCCGCGGGGCGGTCTCGCCACGGGCGACGACGCTTGCGGCTCGGGTTGCGACGCTGGATGGTCTGAAGCTGGGCGTCCTGGACAACTCGAAGTGGAACGCGTCGAAACTGTTGCGGCAGGTCGTCTCCCAGCTCTCCGCGCACCATTCCTTCGCGAAGGTCACCGTCTACACGAAGCCGAGCTTCTCGAGAGTGGCGCCCACAGACCTTCTGGCACAGATCGCCGCCGAGAACCAGGCGGTGGTCACCGCGGTCGGTGATTGAGGCTCGTGCACGTCGTGCAGTGTGCACGACGCGGTCGCGCTGGAGGACGCTGGCTGCCCTACCGCCGTGATCGTGACCGAGAGGTTTGCCGATGAGGCGCGCACCCAGCTCGAGGCACTGGGCGCATCCGAGTTGGTGCCGGTCATGGTGACCCATCCGGTCAGCACGTTGTCAGCACAGGAGATCACCGCGCGGGCGCGCGAAGCCGTGTCGCAGATCGAGCAGGTCTTGATGCCATGAAGGTCAACCTGGCCTACGGCCGAGGGAGCCTCGCGGTCGACTTCCCTGACGAGCGGACCACCGTACTGGAGCCGACCTACGTCGACGCGCTGCCCGAACAGGACGCCGCGGTCCGAGACGCCATGCGGACACCAGTCGACACCCCCGCGCTTGGTGACATCGTCAAGGCCGGAGAAACCGTCGCTATCTCGGTATGCGACTCCACACGACCGATGCCGAGCCACACGGTCCTCCCGGTTCTTCTCGAGGAGCTGTCCACACAGTCGCATGTCGGGCCCGATGACGTCGTGATTCTCGTGGCCACCGGGGCACACCGGCCCACCACGCGAACGGAGCTCGTTGAAATGCTGGGCGCCGATATCGTCGACCGCTATCGGGTCGTCAACCACGACGCCTTCGATCGCGCCACGCTCGCGGAACTGCCCGCGGTGCCCCCCGACGTCCCGGTCTCGCTGTGCCGAGCGTGGGTCGAGGCCGACCGCCGGATCACGACCGGCTTCGTGGAACCGCACTTCTTCGCCGGCTTTAGCGGCGGTCCCAAGATGGTCGCGCCCGGTCTTGCCGGCTTCGACACGACGATGCGCCTCCACGACGCAGAGATGATCGGCGACCCGAATGCTCGATGGGGCGTGACCGTCGGCAACCCGATCCACGATGCGATCCGGCGCATTGCGCGTGCGAGCGGCGTGGATTTCAGCGTCGACGTGGCCATCAACCGTCGGCGTCAGATCACTGCCGTCCGGGCGGGTGAGCTATTCGCCGTTCACGAAGCCATGTGCCGCATCGTCACAACATCGGCGATGCGGGCCTTCGAGGCACCGTTCGACGTCGTGGTCACGACCAATAGCGGATATCCGCTGGACCAGAACCTCTACCAAACTGTGAAGGGAGTCTCGGCTGCCGCCCAGGTCGTCAAGGACGGCGGTGCGATCGTCTGCGCATCGGAGTGTTCGGACGGCATTCCGGCGCACGGCGAGTTCGGCAAGCTCCTGACTGAACGGGAGACACCAGAGGAGCTGCTGGACATGATCCGCGCCCCCGGACACAACCGTCACGACCAGTGGGAGGTGCAGGTCCAGGCTCAGATCCAACGCCGCGCAGACGTACTGCTCAAGACGGATGGCCTAACCGACGATGAGGTCCGCGCGGCGCACCTGATTCCGATTGACGATGTCGGCGCGGCGGCCCGAGACCAGCTTGAGCGGCGAGGCCCCGACGCGCGCCTCTGTGTGCTGCCCGAGGGGCCTCAAACGATCCCCTATCTGAGTTAGGGCTTCGTCAGGCGTACAACAGCGACAGCGACTCCGCGACGCACGCCGGCTTCTCGATCCCCTCGGCCTCGACCGCGATCGAGTTGGTCACCCGCAAGGTAGTCGGCGTCCGCCGCTCGAGCGCCACCAGCGTCTGGGTGCCTCGCAGCCGCGTGCCCACCGGAACCGGCGCCGGAAACCGCACCCGGTTCAGGCCGTAGTTGATGACGCGCGTCACGCCGCGGATCTCGGCGATCTCGTTTCGAAATTTGACGATGAGAGACAGGGTCAGCAGTCCCTGCACGATTGGCCCCCCAAACGGGAGCTCGCGTCGGGCCCGCTCGGCGTCCAGGTGAATCCACTGATGGTCACCCGTGACATCGGAGAAGGTGCTGACCATCTCCTGGGTCACCTGCACCCACTCGCTCGTTCCAAGCTCCGTGCCCACCAGCGCCTCGAGCTCGTCGAGACCATTGATCACCCGCATCCACAAAACCTCCAGGGTCTTGGTCTGGGTGTCGCGGTGACCCGAGCGCACGTAGAAAACCGTCTGCCCGGTTTTCGGAGCTGCGCTCGGGACGGCGCGGCAGCCAGGTTTCCGAGAAGCAAACCGTCTGCCCGGTTTACGGAGCCTGAGCCTTCAACCCGGCACGACGGCGCGGATCCACTAGAACGGCTTCAGTACCGCCATGCCCACCGCCAGAAACACCGCGATCATGGCCAAGATCGTCAGCGAACGAATCTGTCCCTGTCGCCGGAACGCGAGCCCCGTCAAGGCCGTAAGACCCAACCAGCACGCCAGCTTGACGACGACCCACCCCGCAAAGCCGTATCCCAATCGCGCCAGCAGACCGAAGCCACTGACCAGGGCCAGCAACGCCAGGATGCCCGACCACATCAACGCGCGCCGGCGATTCTCTGGGCGAGGCGATGCCAGAGCGCTGAACGTGACGGCCGCCAGCATGATGACCGCGAAGAAGTGGAGAATCTGGTATAGCTGTATGCTCATCGTTTCACCGTTTCCAACCGACGGCCCTATTGCTCGGCAGGCGTCGAGTAGCTCAATTCCGCGTCGTACCTCAGCACGGTGTGCTCGATCGATAGAACAACCCCCGTCAACTCTGCGGCAACGCCCCCCGCCTGCGCCCCGAACGCCCGTTCAAGAAGGCTTGGCTGGGCTAGCTCCGCAAAACTGGTGAGACGTTGGACGACAAGCCATCGGAGAGGCCCTGGCCCGAACAACGGCTGGTAGACCCCGACCACCGCGTTGGCGCTCTTGAACCGGGGGACGCTCCGCCGGAGGAATCCCACCCATTCCGCTTCTCGACCGGGCGCGATTTCCAGGTACAGATTCTGCGACAGATACGTCTCCCGGCCATCATCGACCTCAGCGCTGAGCTCCGGACGATAGCGTATGACGAAACTATCCCGCGATGCGGTGTACGAGCGGACCCGGTCCAGGAGGTTACTGAACCGATCCGGTCGCATCACGCGGGCTACCGGTCCCCCGGTGTCATAGTCTGTGAGATTGGTAATGGGTGTGACCGTCCGAAGCTCATAGGTGGGACCGAATTCGCCTGTTCTCCAGACCGCGCGCCAGGGCACACCAGCGCGCTGCAAGGCTGGATTGACCTCTTCGAGCTGTAGCTCGATATAGTCGTCGAGGCGCTGGGGCACGACGTTCACGACGTCCACGCGCATCCAGTCGACCGCGCCCGATTCCTGAGCGCGGACGTCGAACGCCAGACCGCATCCCAGGCCGATC
Source organism: Vicinamibacterales bacterium (assembly GCA_965216615.1). GTDB lineage: Bacteria > Acidobacteriota > Vicinamibacteria > Vicinamibacterales > UBA8438 > CAUZIB01. The sequence goes on from CBDCGH010000019.1 coordinate 218,972, forward strand.
AACCCGACGACAACGGTTGTTCGCACACTCAGGTTCAACATGGGGTCTGTCCTCGTTCGTCAGGGGCTACTGTATCACCTGACGTAACTAGCAGCCGTTTAGGGTCGACCGGCTTCTGGAAACCCCGTGAGACCGGGTTCCAGCTGGACGCCGAGCGAGTTCAACGCAATCGACACCATCTGGTATCCGGCCACGGTGATCACGACATCGATCAACTCGGGTTCATCAAACGCCGCCGACAGCACGCCCCACGTCTCGTCCGAGATCGTGTCATCGCGGTGCAGCTCATCGGCTGCCGTCAGCAGCGCGGCCTCGAGCGGCTCCCACCCAGGTGCGCGTGGTCCGCGCGCGATATCGGCGATCTCGTCGTCCGTGAGACCCTCGCGGCGCGCGATCTTGACGTGCTGCGCCCATTCGTATTCGGCGCCGCACAACCAGCCGGTCCGCAGAATCAGCATCTCTCGAACCCGGCCCGACAGCGTTGATCCGGTGCGAATGTAACGCGATTGAATCGCGCGTGGCCGATAGAAGACCGGGTGGCGTGCCAACGTCGTGTAGAGATTGAGTGTCGGGCCGCCCGTCCCATCCGGATCGAGCAGATCGCGTTGCACCGCTGTCCACTCTGTCATCGGGATCGGTTCCAAGCGCGCCGTCTTCAACCGAACCGACGGATGACGCACACGACTGGAGCTCGAGTCCGTCGCGACGTCTCGAGGCATACGAATAGTCGACTCGAGGTCAGGCTGCACACCGAAGCTGTTGGCTAGCATCGACAGCATCGTGTATTCGGCTCCGGTGAAGATGACGTCGATCAGCTGCTGCGCGTTGTATCGGGTGGAAAGAAGCTCCCATGTTTGGTCGCCGAGAAAACCGTCCCGGTAGATCTCGTCGGCCGCTCTGATCACCGTCACGTCGCTGCCGCCCCAGCCGGCATCAGGCCCCTCGGCCACCCGAAGAATCTCCGCCTCACTGATCCCCAGGGCCCTGGCCTCCTTCACCTGATCGACCCATACGGCCTCCGACCTGCAGAGCCACGCGGTGCGCAGCCCAAGGAGCACCTGGTCGACGGCTGTCGCCATGGCTCGGCTTCGAATGTAGCCGGCCAAGGGGCCGATCCCGTGGAGCGCCGCCGGATGTCTGGCCAGTGTCCGTATCAGCGGCGTCGCCGCTTCCGGTTCGACGCCGAACGTTCGGACCCCGTCCCGCACATCGTCGGGCCACGCCGTTGGCGACTGCGCGATCGGGGCGATTCGCGGTTCGGCCTGTGACGGCTGGGACTCTGCCGTCGTCTGACCCAGGACCGCCAGACCAACCCCGACCCAGCGAGCACACGACCACCGCCATCTCTTCATGATCTGCGGTCGAATGATACCTGTTCTACAATGGGCCGCGCCCATGTCAGACATCGATGTTGGAACCTTGTTTTCGCTCCGGGGAAAGGTCGCGCTCGTGACCGGCGGCTCGCGCGGGATCGGCCGGATGATCGCCGAGGGGTACCTGCAAGCCGGCGCCAGGGTGTACATCACGGCTCGGCACGCGGACGCCTGCGACACGGCGGCCGCGGAACTGTCGGCCTTTGGGGAATGCATCTCTGTCCCCGCCGACGTGTCCACCGCCGACGGGCGTGCGGCGCTGGTCGAGGTTCTCGGCGCCAGAGAGCCGCACCTGCACATTCTCGTGAACAACGCCGGGACCACGTGGGCTGCGAACTACGAAGACTACCCGGAAAAGGGATTCGAGAAAGTCACCAATCTAAACCTCAACGCGCTGTTCCTCTTGACCCGCGATGTGACGCCGATGCTCGAGCGCGCGGGACGCCCCGATGATCCCGCCCGGGTGATCAACATCGGGTCGATGGACGGAATCCGCGTCCCGAAGATTTTGCCGGGAGGCACGTACGCCTACTCGGCCAGCAAGGCCGCCGTGCATCATCTGACGCGCACGCTCGCCGTCGAGCTCGCCCCGCGACACATCACGGTCAACGCGGTCGCGCCAGGCTATTTCCAGAGCAAGATGACGGCGGTCGTGATCCAGGAGCACCGCGAGGCGATGGAGGCCGCGTGTCCCCTCGGTCGAATTGGACAGCCTGAAGAGATGGCGGGTGTGGCCATCTACCTGGCCTCGCGGGCGGGGGCCTTCACCAATGGGACCGTTATTCCCGTCGACGGGGGAACCGGCGTCAACTAGAGTGGAAGCGGCGCTTCAATGATCTATCGCAGCGCGGTTCCCGACATCACCATCCCGGCACTCCCCCTCCACGCGTATCTGCTCGAGCATGCCGACGAGTGGCCCGACAAGCCAGCGCTCGTCGATGGTCCCACGGGGCGCACCCTGACGTACGGACAGCTTCGCGGCGCGATCGGCCGCGTCGCCGCCGGCCTGTCCACGCGTGGGTTCGGCAAGGGCGATGTGTTCGCCATCTACAGTCCGAACCTGCCGGAATACGCGGCGGCGTTCTTTGGCGTGGCCACGGCTGGCGGCGTGACCACGACGATCAACCCGCTCTACACGGCCAGAGAGCTCACAGCCCAGCTCAAGGATTCCGGCGCGCGGTATCTTCTGACCATTCCACCGTTTCTCGAGACCGCGAAGACTGCCATCGAGGGCACTGCCGTCCGGGAAATCTTCGTGTTTGGCGAGGCGGCAGACGGTGCGACGTCGTTTGCATCGCTGCTCTCGCCCAGTGATGCCGAGCCCCCAGCGGTGACGCTGGACCCTCGGGAGGATCTGGTAGCCCTCCCCTATTCGAGCGGCACGACCGGCCTCCCAAAGGGCGTCATGCTGACCCACTCCAACATGGTCGCGAACATCGCCCAGTCGCTTGCCGTCGAGAAGCTCACGTCCAGCGAAGTGCTGATCGGGATCCTGCCCTTCTATCACATCTACGGCATGACGGTGATCATGGGCGCCGCCGTTCGATCTGGAGCAACAATCGTCACCATGCCCCGATTCGAAATCGAGCAGTTTCTGGGTCTCATCCAGCAGCACAGCGTGACGACGGCGTATCTCGTCCCGCCGGTCGTCCTGGCGCTCGCCAAACATCCATCGGTCGACAACTACGATCTGTCATCGCTGACGAACATCATGTCGGGTGCAGCGCCCCTGCCCGAACCAGTCGCCACCGCCTGTGCGACCCGCAACAACGTGCTCGTACGTCAGGGCTACGGCTTGACCGAGACCAGCCCAGTGACCCACACCAACCCGAAGGACATGGCGATCAAGATCACGTCAGTCGGTCCGCCGATCGCCAACACCGAGTTCCGGATCGTCGACCTGTCGAGCGGCCAGGATGCGCCGACCGGCGACCTCGGCGAGGTATGGGTACGCGGACCGCAGATCATGAAGGGTTACCTGCACAATCCGGAGGCAACGCAGGCGATGATCGACTCGGACGGGTGGCTCCATACCGGTGACATCGGCCGGGCCGATGCCGACGGGTATCTGTACGTGGTCGATCGCCTGAAGGAGCTCATCAAATACAAGGGCCTTCAGGTTGCACCGGCCGAGCTCGAGGCGATCGTGCAGGCGCACCCGGCCGTCGCCGACGTGGCGGTCGTGCCCAGCCCCGATGAAGAGGCGGGCGAGGTACCCAAAGCGTTCGTGGTCGTGAAGCCCGGCGCCGAGACGACGGCTGAAGAAGTGATGGCCTTCGTCGCCGAGCGAGTGAGCCCGCAGAAAAAGATTCGGCGCGTCGAGTTCATCGACGCGATTCCGAAGGTCCCGTCGGGCAAGATCCTTAGACGGCAGCTGGTGGAGCGAGAACGTGCGGCAGCTGCCAAGGCCGCCCTACCGGAATAAGGCCCGACGAAGATCTAAGGTCTCGGATCACGGTCCAGGGATGGTGCCTTCGGTCGTCAGCCTGACACGATACAGCCCGGTACGCGCGGTCATGTACAGCGTCCGACCATCGTCGCCCCACCCGACGTTTGCAGGCACCTCGTCAGGCTGAATCGTTCCCAAGTGCGTCCCATCCGGCGCGATCACCCACACCCCACCTGGCCCGGTCGCGAACAGGTTGCCCGCGTGATCGACCTTCAGGCCATCCGGCGAGCCCTCGGCCTGCTCGGACGTCACGTCGTAGAAGACCCGTGGGTTCGACACCCCATCCGCGCCGATGTCATAGGCCATCCACACCTTCTGGCTCGCGTCCGAGTTGGCAACGTACAGAGTGGTTTCGTCGGGCGACAAGGCGATGCCGTTTGGTCGTGTCTGGTCCCGGTACAGCAGTTCCAGCTCCCCGTCTGGGCTCAAGCGGTAAATACCGTTGACGTCCAGCTCGCGAAGCGGCGATTCTTCTTGCTCGGCGAAACCGTATGGGGGGTCGGTAAAGTACAACCAGCCGTCCGAGCTATAGACCGCATCGTTAGGACTATTGAGCTGTCCACCCTCGAAGTTGTCGACGAGCACCGTCCGGCTGCCGTCGGCCCCGATGCGCGACACCTGGCGATAGCCGTGCTCGCACAGGATCAACCGGCCTTCCGCATCGATCGTCAACCCATTCGAGCCCACGGACCCTCGCCCCGTCATGTCGCCCTCGAAGACCGGCTGCAAGAACGGCGTGGCCCCTTCGGACTCTGTCCATTGATAGAGTGTGTTATCTCGCACGTCCGAGAAGAACAAACGGGAATCAGACCGGCGCCACACGGGCCCCTCGGTAAAGGTGAACCCGTCCGCAAGCTTCTCGATGCGCGCGTCGGCGGGCACGAGCGCGTCCAGTCGCGGATCGACGCGGAGGATCGAACCGGCTCCGTGATCAGTCGTCGCCTCTGGCATCGCGTCGACCTCTGGCGCCGGCTCAGGCGCACTGCACGCTACCACCACCAGCACAAGACACAGAACTAGCGCGCCACCGTATCGCGTCATCCTTTGCTCGTCTCCTCCTTGGCCCTAGGCGACATGCGAAACCGACTTTGTGAGACCCGCGTACACGTCCAGGGCCCGGCGAGCCATGTCGCGAGCCGTGTAGTGAGCGCGAACGCCGGCCGCGCCTCGTGTGCCGAGCTCATGCCGGTGTGACCGATCTCGCCCGAGCTCCGCCAGCGCGTTGACCAGCGCGTCGAGGTCGTTCGGCGGCACCAGCAGCCCGCCGCCAGTTCGCTCGATCATTTCAGTGTAGGTCCCGCGCCTCGGCACCACGACCGGCACGCCGCAGGCCATGGCTTCGAGCAATGCCATCCCTTTGGGATCGTCGTACGCTGCCGGCACGGCAAACACGTCCAAGCTCTGCAGGAACGCGACCTTCTGCTCCCGGTCGAGCACGCCGACATACTCGACATAGTCCGCAAGGCCCCACGCCTTCGCGCGATCGAGCATCGAGGCCAAATACGCCTCGTGCTCGGGAGCGAGATACCCAGCGATTCGAAGTGACACCCCGTCGTGTCCGCTGTCTCGGAGACGCTTGAGCGCCTCGCACAGTACGTGCGTGCCCTTCTCCGGTGCGATCCGTCCAAAGTGCCCGAGGACGAGACCGTTGGTCGGAGGTTTGGGTCGCCGGTCATAGCCGGCCTCGTTGATTCCGAGCGGGACCACGTCAATCTTGGCCCCGGGGATCCCCAAGTACCGGCACATGTGCGCGGCGTAGTAGTCGCTCACGGCAAGGAATCGGTCGACGTGAACGGTGGCCGCCTGAATCAGGCGAAGCGCCTGCCCGCGATAGGGCTCGTCGAGATGGTCAAGAAAAATGTCCTCGCCCTGCAGGGTGCAACACACCGGCACCCCCAGCGCCTCCTTGAGGGGTCGAGCCAATCCGATCAGCATGGAGTTGGAGAGATCAATGACATCGGGCCGCGGCTCGCCTTTGAGCCAGTGAACCAGCTTGTCGATCTCCTTCGCCTGGTGTCCATCGGGACCGGCCAACACCGACACCGTCAGTCCCCCAAGCCGCTCGGGTTGGGTGTGGACGCCTCGTCCCGTGACCGTGCGCAGCACCCACGGCGCATCCCACAGCCGGTCGAGCAACCACGGCGTGTGTCGAAATACCGAGAGATACTGTTCGAGGTAGACGCTCACGCCGCCGTAGAAGATGCGCGGTGCGCTGACGTTCGTCTCGTCGGTCCGGGTGGGCGTGTACATCGGCAGGAGCAGCACCTCGTGCCCCTCGGCCATCAGTGCGGTCGCCAGGGCATTGTCGCGGATGCAGCTTCCGCAGTACATGCCGCCGGCGCCGGCCGTGATGTAAGTGATCCGCATTGATCGCGAGAGCCGATTATAGCCCCGGTGTCCGGGGGGCGACTCGGTACGCGGGCCAGGGCCGATGGTAGGATAGGCGGATGCTTAAGTTGTTGATCCCGCAGATGCTCGGCTCCTCGCTCACAATTACGGTCTTGGCCTTCGGTGTCGTCGCGGCGGCCGCGCAGATTCCGGCACCCGACGACGTTGCGGCAGCGCCAGGCGACGCCGACGTCACCGGCTCCGGTTTGGCGTCAAAAGTGATTCAGGCCGGCACCGGGTCGGCCCACCCGACTGCCACTAGCAATGTCCGGGTGCATTACACCGGTTGGCTCACCAACGGGACGATGTTCGACAGCTCCGTATCCCGCGGCCAGCCGATCGAGTTCCCACTCGACGGCGTAATTGATGGCTGGACCGAAGGCGTGCAGCTGATGGTCGTCGGCGAGAAGCGGCGCTTCTGGATTCCGTCGGACCTCGGTTACGGGCCGCAAGGTTTTGGGATTCCGGGGGGCGCGGTCTTCGACATTCCGGGGCGGCGCAACGCTCGTCTTCGACATCGAGCTGCTGCGGACGCGGGGTTACCGTCGGACGAACTGTATCCGCGCGTGGGTCGACTGAAGCAGCGTCGACGCGAAACCGGCGAGGTGGCGCCCCGCAAGCAAACTCGCTGGCGCCCGCGGATCCTCCACGCCCAGCGGAGCTGGCGGCCCTGTCCGGATCGCACGCTGGCCGAATGACGAGGCCCTGCGCACGCCGGCGAGTCTCCCCACGCTGTGCCGCACGATCAAACGGCTCGGCTTTCGGTTTAAAAAAAACGGTACACGCGTCGGCACGTCGCGCTGACGTCCGCCTCGCCCGCACGGTCTGGCGCGCCTCGGCGCCGACGCTCGATCCCGCGCGCCTCGTGTTTCTCGATAGAGTGGTGTGCGGGCCGCGCTAGGTGTCCGGGCCCGGGTCCCCGACCACACGCCGGATGGCACACCACGACGTTTCTCGGGGCGTTGCGCCGCCTCACCGCGCCGGCCGGATGGCCCGATCGACGGCGCCAGTTTTCTGGCCTACATCGAGCAGGTCCTGACGCCAACGCTCGCGCCTGGCGACATCGTCATCATGGACAACCTCTCGTGTCACAAGAGCCCCGCGGTGCGACGAGCGTCGAAGCCGTCGGCGCGCAACTCTGGTTTCTGCCGAAATACAGTCCTGACTTCAATCCGAGCTGGCGTTTGCGAAGCTGAAGGCGATCTTGCGCAAGGCCCGCTGTCGCACACGGGAGGTCCTGTGGAACACAATTGGCGCCGCCGTGCCCGGCTATGATCCAGCCGAATGCCGCAACTACTTTCGACATTGCGGATTCGGTCGCTACGACCTCATGAAATCCGCTCTAGTCGGCGAAGAACAGCAGCACGTCCTCTTCGACCTCACCGATCTCGACGGCGGTGTCGGTAACGGCAGTCACGCGAAAGCGATAGAGGCCGCGAGGTGCCGGCCCGCCGAGCCGATCACCGTCGGATATCGTGAACGTGCTGTTGTGGCAGGGACAGAGGTAGACCGGCTCGTCGACCTCGCCGATCTCGGCCAGCACGAGCGGATCGAGCTTGGTGGGGTCTGGCATGAAGTCGACCTCGCACTGCTCGTGCGGGCAGATGGTGCACACGGCCTTGAAAGAATCCCGGCTCGGGTCACCCTCCAAGACGCGCACCACCATACCGTTGACGCGGACTGCTCCAAGACTTCCTGCACGACGCGGGTGCACGACTCCGGTTCCGCAACGTTGCCCTGGTGCACCGAGACGGAGCTTCCCTTGGACCGCAGCTCGGCGGCAAGCGCTTCGGCGGTGTCTTTGTCTCGGTTGTAACCGGCGGCGACGTGGGCGCCAGCCTCAGCCAGGCACTCGGTGATCGCGGCGCCGATACCACGGCAGCCTCCGGTGACCAGAGCTACCTTCCCTTCAAACATCACAACCTCCGTTCATAGTAAGTGGGCAGCGCCTGCTTAGCGCGACTGCTTCGGACCCACAGTGTTCCGCAACACGCCGACACCCTCGAGCTCGATCTCAACCACGTCGCCCGGCTCGATCGCGCTGGTCGTCCCTGGCGTCCCGGTGAAGATCATGTCACCAGCCTCGAGCGTAACGTAGCGCGAGACGTAGCTGACGATTCGGGCAGGGTTGAAGATCAGGTCCTGGGTCCGCTGCGACTGCTTGACCTCGCCGTTCACACGCGTCTCCAGCAGGATGTCGTTGTAGTTCACGCCGGCCGCCATGACTGGACCCACCGGCCCGAACGTATCGGCGCCCTTGGCGCGGAACCACTGAAGGTCGTTAGCCTGCCAGTCCCGCTCGCTGACGTCGTTGCCGGGGGCTACCGCGAAGATGTAGCCGTCCGCCTCCTCGACCGGCACGTTCTTGGCCGTTCGACCGATGATGAGGACCATCTCGCCCTCGTAGTGAATGTTATTCGCGTCGGCGTAATAGGTGATCTCTGCGTCGTGCGGAATCAGCGATGTCGGATGTTTGTCGAACACCCCGGGCTCGCCGGCCGGTTCGGCGTCGCCCAAATGGCTGCCGTAGTTGAATCCGATCGCGATGACCTTTTTCGGGGCCGTCGGCGGAAGGAGCCGCACCATGCCCAGCCCGACGGTGCCACCGGTTCGCTCGACCGATTCAAAGATGTCGCCGCGTAGTGGATGGATCGTCTCGCCCTCGAGCACGCCATATGACACGTTGCCGTTGTACTCGTAGCGGACGTACTTGGTGACATCCTGCGCGAAGGCGGCGGTAACGGTAAGAACGGCCACAGCCGTCCAGATCAGAATGGTTCGCATTGTGCTCTCCCTGCTTGTTGAGACCGTAAGTACGCGGGACTATAGCACGAGGTTCGAGCTAGCGATGCGGTCGGTTTCGCGTGCTATCCTGCGAGGAGACGTGACGACGCCCCCCCTGATTGACCGCGATCTCGCGCACCTTATCCACCCGCTCCACCAATCGAGCGACCACGCGGACGGCCGGGTGTGGGTCTCGGGCGCCGGCGCCATGCTGACCGATTCCGAGGGTCGCGAGTGCATCGACGGATTGGCCGGCCTCTGGAACGTCACCGCCGGTCACGGGCGACGTGAGCTCGCCGACGCCATGGCGGAGCAGGCGGGGGCGCTCGCGTACGTCTCGGGCTACAGCGGAAGCTCCAACGTGCGCGCCATCGAGCTTGCCGAGCGGCTGTCCGACATCTGCTACCCGTCCATCAGCCATTTCTTCTTCACATGCGGCGGGGGCGAAGCAACCGAAAGCAGCATCAAGATGGCTCGTGCGTACTGGAAGCTCCGCGGCAAGCCGGACAAGACCAAAGTGATCTCTCGGATTGAGGGGTATCACGGGGTCACGTTGGCGGCCATGAGCGCGACGGGGCTGAGCGCCTACTGGCCCCTATTCGAGCCACGCGTGCCGGGCTTCACACACATCCCGTCGCCCTATCCCTATCGATACGAGGCCCCGGCGGGGATAAGTCAGGGCGTTGCCGCGGCCAACGAGCTCGAGCAGGCGATTCTGCGCGAAGGCGCCGACACGGTCGCGATGTTCATCGCTGAGCCCGTGCAGGGCGCGGGCGGCGTGATCGTCCCGCAGGACGACTACTTCGGTCGGGTGCGGGAAATCTGCGACCAGTACGAGGTGCTGCTCGTCGCCGACGAGGTCATCACCGGTTTCGGGCGCACGGGGCGGATGTTCGCCCTCGAGCACTGGGGCATCGAGCCGGACATCGTGCAGTTCGCCAAAGCGATCACGTCCGGGTATTTCCCCTTCGGCGGCATCGGAATCAGCGATGCGATCAAGGCGGCACTCGACGACGACGGCCGTCCCTGGATGCACGCCTACACGTACAGCGCACATCCCGTCGGATGCGCGGTTGCCCTTCGCACGCTGCGGATCATCGAAGACGAGGACTTCCCGGAACAGGCTGCCGCGAAGGGCCAGAGGCTCATGGACCGCCTCGTCGCCGCACTGGGTGAGCACGCACACGTCGGCAACATCCGGGGCAAGGGACTCATGTGCGCCGTGGAGCTCGTGCAAGACGGAGATTCAAAGCAGTCATTCCCGGCCGCCGACAAGATCGGACCGCGGGTGCACCGCCACGCGCTCGACCGGGGGCTGTTCAGTCGCGTGAAGGGCGACTCGTACCTGCTGGCTCCGCCGATTGTCATCACCGACGAACAGCTGGACCGCACCGTCGACATACTGGCGGCCGCGATCGGCGACGTGGTCGGCTGACCGAACATTCGGACCGTTTCGCCACCCTCCTGCGATCTCCTCACGCCACACCGCCTGCCAACCATCTCGGGGGGCTGGACCTCCACCTGCCGTCGAGGTCCACTTGCCTCTCTGGGTAGATTTCATTATGATATCATTATGAAATCATAAACAAAGGAGGAAGGATGATCAAAGAACAGACGCGCACCGTCGCTTCCGGTTGGCTGATGCTCGGAATCTTGCTCTCCGCCTTGATACTCAGCGTTATCGTGTTCATTCGCGGCGTTACCTCGCACAGCGTGCCCCTCGCCCCGGTTGTCGTGTTCACCATCCTCGTCGGGACCGGCGCCATCATCGGCCTGGTCGGCCTCTTCGTCGTCAACCCGAATCAGGGTCGAGTGCTGCAGCTCTTCGGCAAGTACGTGGGCACCGTGCGCGACCCGGGCCTGCGGTGGGCAAACCCGTTCTACTCCAAGCGATCCGTGTCGCTTCGGGTTCGCAACTTCGAGACGGAGCGCAGCAAGGTCAATGACACCGACGGCAATCCGATCGAGATCGCGGCGGTCGTCGTCTGGAAGGTGGTCGACACGGCGGAAGCCATGTTCGAGGTGGACGACTACGAGCACTACGTCCACGTGCAGAGCGAGGCGGCAGTTCGAGACCTCGCGACGCGGTATCCGTACGACACCCATGAGGACCACGACCTCTCGCTGCGGGGCGACACGGCCGCCATCGCCGACCATCTCAAGACCGAGATCCAGGCCCGTCTGAACAAGGCCGGCGTCGAGACGATCGAGGCGCGCATCACCCATCTGGCCTACGCCCCGGAAATCGCATCCGCGATGCTGCAGCGTCAGCAGGCCGGCGCAATCATCGCGGCGAGGCAGCGCATCGTGGAGGGTGCCGTCGGCATGGTCGAGATGGCGCTCGACAAACTGGCGAGCGGACAAATCGTCGACCTCGACGAGGAGCGCAAGGCCAACATGGTGAGCAATCTCCTCGTGGTGCTGTGTGGTGACCGGGGAACCCAGCCGGTCGTCAACGCCGGCACGATCCACCAATAGAGGAATCGTCTTCCAGGAATATCACGATGCCGCAGCGGAAACCGTTTCTACTGCGAATAGACCCGGAGGTCTTGCAAGCGCTCCAGCGCTGGGCGAACGACGATCTGCGCAGCCTCAACGGGCAGATCGAGTTCGTCCTGCGCGACGCACTCCGGCGAGTGGGTCGCGTGAAGGCTGGCGAAGCCAAGACGGTGCCGCCGGAGTAGCCCCTTATCGCGGAGGTACCGGGGTCGGCTCGAGACCGTGGCTGGCCAAGAAGCGGTCGATCGTCTCGAAGATGGCCATTGTCTGGATGGTGTTGAAGCGACCGTGATCGCCGCCCGGCACCGTATGCAGCTTGTTGGTGACACCCGCCGCGGCGAGCCCTTCGTGCATCTTGAGCGCATGCTGATAGGGCACGATCGAGTCGGCGTCACCATGGATCGTCAGCACCGGCGGCAACCCGCGCCGCACGTAGGTCAGAGGCGACACGCGCTTCGCAACCTCGAAGCGATCGGCGAGACTCCCCAGCCATCGGACCGCATAGGTCTTCATGTTGACCCCGTCGATCAGATCACCGACGTCGGTGATGCCATACCAATTGACGATCGCAGCAACGCTGGGCGCCTCACCGGGACACTCGTGGTTGAGGCCAGCCGACGCCGGGATCATCGCGGTCGTGAGGGACAGGTGTCCGCCCGCGGAGTGCCCGCTCGTGACGATCCGTGAGGTATCGAGGTTGTACCGCTCCGCGTTTTGCCCTACCCACCGCAGGGCACAGAGGCAGTCCTCGACGGCGGCCGGTGCGCGCGCGACCTGACCCAGTCGATACTCGACGTTCACCACTGCCCACCCCCGCTTGAGGTACGGCAGGGTGCGGAGGATGTTCCCCTCTTTAGTCCCCCCGACCCAGCCGCCGCCGTGGATGTATAGCAGCACGGGCGTTGGGCCAGCCGGGTTGTTGGGCAGGTAGAGATCGAGCTTGTTCTCGTGACCGCTCGCGACGTGATACGTCACGTTCGGCACCACGCGGTAGGCGTTCGATACATCGGCCAAGAACGTCGCGGTGTCGTCGAGCTGGGCAAAGGCGGGTGTCGCGAGGACCGTCACCGCGACAATCGCGGCCGCCGCCGCCATGGCGGCTCCAGAAATAACCAGCGTTAATCGTGACCTCATATGCCCTCCTGGCTGTGTTTCGCGCTCGGCGATTCGTCTGCCGGTACGATTCGGTGGCATTATATGGCTCGGCGTCTACCAATCAACCCAATGTCCCCCGCCGAGTCCCACTCACGGAATCCTCTTGTCGCCCACGAAGACTGGTGGGCCATCTGGTTGGGTGGGCTGCTGATCGTGGCCGCCCTGACCGGCGCGGTGACTACCGTTCCCAGCGTCGGGCGCTGGGCAGGATCTCCTGTCGAGGCCTTTGGCGGGGGCCGACTCGCGGGCCTCATCGCGCTCGGCGGCGGCCTGAGTCTGCTCACGGTGCTGGCGATCAGGGTCATGGGGCACTCGGCGGGGCGCCATCTCCGTGGCTTCCTTGCGATCTTCGGGCTCGCGGTCCTCGCCTACGCGATCGCCCAGCAGACCACGATTCGGGCGGCCGGTTTTGGGTACGCGTTCTGGGCGTTGGGAATTGGCCTCGCGATCGCCAATTCCTTCGGCACGCCAGCCTGGATCAAGCCCGCACTCAAGAGCGAGCTCTACATCAAGTCGGGACTGGTCCTCCTCGGCGCCGAGATTCTGTTCGGGAACATCATGCGACTAGGGCTGCCCGGGCTATTCGTGGCGTGGGTCGTCACGCCGACGGTCATCGTGTTCATGTACCAACTCGGCACGCGCGTGCTCAAGATCAAGAGCCGTTCGCTCGTCATCATCATCGCTGCGGCAACATCGGTCTGCGGCGTGTCGGCCGCGATTGCCGCGGCTGCTGCTGCGCGAGCCAAGAAGGAAGAGCTCACCCTCGCAGTCGGGATGTCGCTGATCTTCACCGTCCTGATGATGGTCGTGATGCCCCTCGCGATCAGGGCCGTCGGCATGGACCCGGTGGTGGGAGCCGCCTGGATCGGCGGAACCGTTGACGCAACCGGTGCCGTGGTCGCCGCGGGCGCGATCCTGGGGGAACAAGCGGAACAGATTGCCGCCGTCGTCAAGATGATTCAGAACACCCTCATTGGGGTCGTTGCCTTCCTCATTGCCGTCTACTGGGTCACACGGGTGGAGGCACAGGACGATCGGGCGACCCCGAGCGCGATGGAGGTCTGGTATCGGTTCCCGAAATTCATTCTTGGCTTCGTTGCGGCGTCGTTAGTGTTCTCCTTCGTGCTGACGCCGGCCCTCGGCCCCGCCCGGGTCGGGGCGTTGCTCGACGTGACATCGGATTTTCGTGGGTGGCTGTTCTGCTTGGCGTTCGTCAGCATCGGGCTCGAGTCGAGCTTCCGCGAGCTCGGCCACCAGCTGACAGGCGGACGCCCCATTCAGCTCTACGTGGTCGGGCAGACGTTCAATCTGGTCCTCACCCTGCTCGCCGCCTATCTCGCATTCGGAGGGATCCTCTTCGATCGCATCGAAGTGATCACCGCCCATCACACCCCCGGCAATGTCATCCGCAACAATATTGAGAGCGGCCGCGACGCCACCGCGCTGTTCTATACGGAGGTGGAAGGATGGGCGGGGTGGTTGGAGGAGAGGCAGGATCAGAATTTAGAAGGCGGAAGGCGCTAGCCCTGTCCCGCCTGTCTCCGGGCGCGAAAATACTCCACCTGATACCGCCGAACATTGCGGTTGTGCTGCCTGAGCGTGTTGGCGAACTCGTGCGTGCCATCGTTGCGGCTCACGAAATACAGGAACGACTCATCGGCGGGGTGTAGCGCCGCCTCCAGCACAGCCCGGCCGGGTGAGGCGATCGGGCCGGGCGGCAAGCCCGGGTACCGATAGGTGTTGTACGGCGAATCGTACTGAAGATTCTCACGCGTCAGATTGCCGTCGTACAACCCGTCGCGCTCGAGCGCGTAGATGACCGTGGGGTCGCACTGCAGTCCCATCCCGATCCGCAGTCGGTTGTTGTAGACCGCTGAGACGACCGCGTGCTCCGAGTCGGATCCGGTCTCCTTCTGAATCAACGACGCGAGCGTCACGACCTCACGAACCGTCCGGTCCTGGCGTTCGGCCTCTTCTTGCAGGACGGCGTCGAAGGCGTGCCGGAACTGCGCGATCATCGATTCCACGAGGTCGCGTGCCGTGGCGTCCCGGGGGAGTGAGTACGTCTCCGGGAAGAGATAGCCCTCGAGGTCGGTCGCAGCCGGATCGAGGTCACGGATCAGCTCGGCCCGTACTGCCTCGGCCATGAATTGATCGCGCGTCCCAAAGTCACTCGCCCCGAAGATGTCGGCCATCTCGCGGATCGTTAACCCCTCCGGGAACGTGATGGTGCGAAGCACGACTTGCCCGGTGGCGATCTTCTCCACGACGTCGAGCGGTGACGCCGGGCTGTTGAACTGGTACTCCCCGGCCTGCAGGTCGCGTTCGCGCCCGCTCTGCCAGACGGCGAGCCGAAACGTCCAGTTGTCTGGTACGACGCCCGCAGCCACTAGCCGCTCCGCGATCACACGGGTTGAATCGCCCAGGTCGACGTCGATGAAGACCTCGTCACCCGGGTAGCCTTGGTAGGCGGCGGCGATCCGATCACGCAGCTGGTGTACGGCGATCGCCGCTCCGAGAGCAGTCAGTAGGCCGATCGACGCGGCCGCGAGGAGCAGTCTCCGCATCATGATCGTGGCCCGTGCTTCCGCTGGTCCAAGTAGTCCTGTAGGAAGATCGCCGCCGCCGCCGCGTCTAACCGCGCCTTCCTCAGGCGCCAGCTCTTCTCGCGAATCGCGAGACGCTCTTCCGCCTCACGGCTCGTCAAGCGCTCGTCTTGCGTCTCGACGGGCAGATCCGTGCACGTCCGTAGGGCCGCGACGAACGACCGTACGACCTCGGTCTGCGCATGCGGTTGGCCGTCAAGAGACGTCGGGAGCCCCACGACGACCGCTGCCAGACCGTCGGGGTCGTGTTCCAGCGTGGCCACCTCTCGGGCAACGGCAGCGGCCGCCGCGACGACCGAGCCCGATATGTTGATGGTCCGGAGCGGAGTCGCGAGGGTTGCCGTCACGTCGCTGATGGCCAATCCGATTCGGCGGGCGCCGACGTCGACGCCGAGGAGGCGCACGCTTCTACTATAATGCCCTTCATGGGCCGAAAGACCCGTACGGTCATCCTCGTCGCGACGATCCCCATCGTCGCGTTCACGATTGTGGGGGGCTTTCTCGGCCGAGCGGTCGCGCGCGAAGACGCGTATCGCCACCTCCGGATTTTCGAGGACGTGGTCGCCCAAATCTCCAGCAAGTATGTTGAGGAAGTCGACCTGGATGCCGTGATGAAGGGCGCGCTGCGAGGCCTCGCGGATGGTCTCGACTCCGAGAGCACCTTCTTGACGGCCGACGACGTTGCGCGCATTGAATCGGGAGGCTCTCTGCCTGCCGGCGCACTCGGCGTCGAAGTGGCGGGTCAGTATTACGTGCAGGTCATCGGCGTCACCGACGGTACGCCCGCCGATCGCGCAGGGATCCGCCCAGGAGACTACATCCGAGCGATCGATGGGCAGACGACGCGACTGGTCTCTGGCATTGCCGGCGAGCGACTGTTGCGAGGCGAACCCGGCTCGACGGTCACCCTGTCACTGCTCCGCGGCACGACGCAAGAACCCTATGACATCGAGCTGACGCGTGAGCAGCTCGAGGTACCCTCGATCAGTCACCGGGTCGTGGATGGCGATGTCGGGTACATTCGCATTCCGGCGTTCGGCACGAACGTCGCCGACAAACTGGCGTCGGCGTCCGAACAGCTGCGTGGCGCCGGAGCGACCCGGCTGTTGATCGATGTTCGAAGCACGGCAGGCGGCGAGTTCGAAGCGGGCATCGACGCCGCTCGGCTCTTCGTCGCATCGGGCACCCTGCTACGAAAGACCGAGCAGGGCGATGTGGAGACGATGATCGAGGCAAACGCTGGCGACGCCGCCATCACAACGCCCGTCACCTTGCTCACCAACTTTGGCACCGCCCAGGCGGCGGAGCTGTTCGTCGCCGCGCTGCGCGGCACCGAGCGCGCCGACACGGTCGGCCAACGCACGGCCGGGCGCGCCAGCCAGCAGAGACTCGTGAGACTCCCGGACGGCACCGGAATCTGGCTCTCGTGGGCGCGCTACGTGCAGGCGTCCGGCGATGCGATCCATCGGTCTGGCATTTCCCCGACCGTCGAGGTCGACGTTCCCCGCGTCGAGCTTGGCGAGCCGGCCCCTCCCGACGACCCGATCTTCGATCGCGGGCTCGAACACGTAAAGGAGATAGGCGCGTAGCTCAGTTGGTTAGAGCGCCTGCTTGACATGCAGGAGGTCGGCGGTTCAAGTCCGCCCGTGCCTACCATGTTCCGCCTTACCACTTCGATTCGAATCTGAACATGAGCGAGATTACCGTCACCCTTCCCGATGGGTCGACCCGTCAGGTAGAGGCCGGAACACCATTGTCGGACGTGGCCGAGGGGATCTCGTCGCGACTTACCAAGAAGGCGCTGGCAGCCGTCGTGAACGATCAGATCGTCGACTTGTCGCACCGACTCGAGTCCGACTCGGCGGTTCAGATCGTCACCCCGGAATCGCCGGAGGCCCTCCATCTCTACCGGCATTCCACGGCGCATCTACTGGCCGCCGCGGTGACCGCCCTGTTTCCGGAGGCACAGTGCGGAATCGGACCGCCGACCGACGAGGGCTTCTTCTACGACTTCGTGGTCGACCGCCCGTTTGTCCCGGAGGATCTGGTCGCGATCGAAAAGAAGATGAAGGAGCTGGCTTCGCAGAACCTTCAGTACGAACGCAAGATGCTGCCGAAGGACGAGGCGAAGGCGTTCTTCGCGGACCGGGGCGAACCGCTGAAGGTGCAGCTCATCGAGGAAAAGGGCGGCCCCGTCGTCTCCTGCTACACGATCGACGATGTGTTCATCGACTTCTGCACCGGTCCGCATGTGCCGTCGACCAAGCATCTCAAAGCGTTCAAGGTCCTCACCAGCTCGAACGCCTACTGGAAGGGCGATGCCCAGAACCAGCCGATGCAGCGAATCTACGGGACGGCCTTCTTCAAGGACTCTGTCCTCAAGGAGCATCTGGCTCGCCTCGAGGAGGCGAAGAAGCGCGACCACCGCAAGCTCGGGAAGGAGCTCGGGCTATTCACGTTCCACCAGTGGGCCCCCGGCGCCCCGTTCTGGCTAAAGAACGGAACCACGCTCTACAACCTCCTCTCAGCCTACATGCGCGACATCCTGTACCCGGAGGGCTACGTCGAGCTTCGCACCCCCCTGGTCTTCAATCGGAAACTCTGGGACACATCGGGGCACTGGGAGCACTACCGCGAGAACATGTTCCTGGTCGAGTCCGAAGGCGAACCGTTCGGACTCAAGGCGATGAACTGCCCGGGACACATGCTGGTGTTCGCGAGTGAGATTCGGAGCTACCGGGATCTCCCGCTTCGCTTTCACGACCAAGGCGTCCTGCACCGCAACGAGGCATCGGGGGTCCTGTCCGGGCTCACACGCGTCCGCCAGTTCGCCCAGGACGACGCCCACTGCTTCGTGACCGAGGACCAGATCGGCGAAGAAGTCGAGCGCCTGCTGCGACTCATCGGCCGCGTGTACGACGACTTCGGCCTCGCGTACACGCTGGAGCTCTCCACCCGGCCCGAGGATTTCCTCGGAACGGTCGAAACCTGGGATCATGCGGAGTCGCAACTCAACCAGGCCCTCGTCGCCACCGGCCAGCCGTTCGCGGTCACAGAGGGCGAGGGGAACTTCTACGGTCCGAAGATCGACTGCCACGTGATGGACGCCATCGGGCGGAAGTGGCAGTGTGCCACGGTCCAGCTCGACTATCAGCTGCCGCAGCGGTTCAAGCTGAAGTACATCGGCGCCGACAACGCCGAGCACTGCCCGATCGTCATCCACCGCGCGATTTTCGGCAGTTTCGAGCGATTCATTGCCTTGCTGATCGAGCACTACGCTGGCAGATTCCCGCTCTGGTTGGCACCCGATCAGGCAACCATTCTCCCGATTGCTGACCGCCACGTGGACTACGCAATGCAGGTCGAGGCCCAGCTGACCGAGGCGGGCTTGCGGGTCAGCGTGGACGGACGCCAGGAGAAGATCGGGTATAAGATTCGCGAGGCCCAACTGCAGAAAGTGCCCTACATGCTCGTCGTGGGCGACCGAGAAGTGGCCGAAAACCGCGTCGCCGTCCGGAGCGGAGCGGAGGGAGACCAAGGCGCGCAGGCCGTCGACGACTTCGTCGCGGCAGCCCTCGACGAAGTTCGGCGGAAGGGCGCCCCCGCGTCAGGGTAGACTAAAGGGTCGATTTAGCGGGACAAGCCGGGCGACATCGGAGTCGTCGGTCGCGTAGACAACGTTCCAGGAGGCTGGATTATCGCTTTTAGAGGACCACGTAGAGACTTTCGCCAGAGCCGGACGCGCACCAACGAGCGCATTCGCGTCCGAGAAGTTCGGGTCATCGATGACGACGGGGAGCAGCTCGGTGTGATGTCGCCCCAGCAAGGCCTGTCAATCGCACGGGAAAAGGGACTGGATCTCGTCGAAGTGTCCCCTACGGCGCAGCCGCCGGTGTGTCGCATCACGGACTACGGGCGGTACCAGTATCAGGAGCAGAAGCGAACCCGGCAGGCCAAGAAGCACCAGAAGACGATCGAGATCAAGGAGATCAAGTTCAGGCCGAAGGTCGACGAGCACGACTACAACTTCAAGAAGAAGCATATCGAGCGGTTTCTTGCCAACGGCGACAAGGTGAAGGCCACGATCTTCTTCCGGGGGCGCGAGATGGCCCACCCCGAGTTCGGGCGTCACATCCTGGACCGACTCGTCGAGGAACTCGGCGAAGTGGCGACACAGGAAACCATGCCGCGCATGGAAGGCAATCAGATGCACACGATCTTGTCGAGCAAGACCGTGGCGAAGAAGGGACATTAGGCGATGCCCAAGATCAAGACTCATCGTGGCGCGGCGAAGCGGTTCAACAAGACCGGCACTGGAAAGATCACCCGCGCCAAAGCGTTCAAGCAACATATCCTCACGAGCAAGACGACGAAGCGGCTGAGAGACCTGCGTGGCACCACGGTCGTCTCCGCCGCGGACCAGCCGCGGCTCGAGAAGATGATTCCGTATAAGTAGGAGTAACGATGCCTCGAGTAAAACGCGGCCCTTTGCGACGACGGAAGCGGCGTCGTCTGTTGGCGCGAGCGAAGGGTTTTTATCAGACAAAGAGCAAGCTGTATCGCGCAGCCAAGGAGGCGGTCGATACCTCGTTGGCCTACGCCTATGTGGGTCGTCGCCTCAAGAAGCGAGACTTCCGCCGACTGTGGATCGTCCGGATCAATGCAGCGGCGCGCGAGAACGGACTGAGCTACAGCCAGCTCATGAACGGGCTCAAGCGGGCCGGTGTTGGTCTCGATCGAAAATCATTGGCTGACCTCGCCGTGCATGAACCGAACGCGTTCGCCCATCTGGCCACACAGGCCAAAGAGGCGGGGGCGAGCTGACGTCCATCGCGATCCTTCGCGATGACTGACTCCCCACAGATCGATCGGCTCCGCGCCGGCTTCCTCGCGGAGCTCGACGCCATCTCGAGCGACCGCGACCTCCAGGATCTCCGCGACCGCTATGTGGGTCGCAAGCGCGGGGCGGTGGCCGCTCTGCTCAAGCAGGTCGCGAGCGCGCCACCCGACCAACGGCGCGCGCTGGGACAAGCCGCCAACACCCTCAAGAAGGAGATCGAACAGGCGCTAGCCGACCGGCGTGAGGCGCAGGCGGCCCGTCGTGGACCCGCCGGCGCCGTGGACGTGACGCTCCCCGGCCGCCCTGTCCCACTCGGGCACCGGCACCCACTGACGTCACTGCGCGAAGAGATCGAGTCGATCTTCGCATCAATCGGCTTCGAGATTCTGCAAGGCCCCGAAGCCGAAGACGACTACCACAACTTCGAAGCACTCAACATGCCAGCCGAGCATCCGGCTCGCGACATGCAGGACACGTTGTACCTCGAGGAGGGACTCCCCGTGGCGGACGGCGACGGGCGTCCCGCGACGCTCCTGCGCACGCATACGTCGGGCATGCAGATCCGGTACATGGAGCAGCACGAGCCGCCCGTGCGGATCATCGCGCCCGGCGTCGTGTACCGGCGTGACACACCGGACCTCACGCACTCGCCGATGTTTCAGCAGGTAGAGGGACTGCTCGTGGGTGAGGACATCTCGATGGCTCACCTGAAGGGGACACTCGAGTACTTCCTCCGTCAGCTGTTCGCCCCCGACATCGAGGTGATGTTTCGGCCGAGCTTCTTCCCGTATACCGAACCAAGCGCCGAAGTGTTCATCACCTGTGTCTTCTGCACGGGGGATGGATGCCCCCTGTGCAAGAAGACCGGGTGGCTCGAGATTCTTGGTTGCGGCATGGTGCACCCGGCCGTCTTCGAGTCGGTCGGCTATGACCCCGAGCGCTATACCGGCTGGGCGTTCGGCGTCGGCATCGACCGTGTCGCGCTGCTGAAGTATCAGGTCGAGGACATCCGTTTGTTCTATGACAACGACCTCCGCCTCCTGGAGCAGTTCCCCTTTTGAGAATCCTTGTTTCTTGGCTTCGTGATTTCGTAACGGTCGATGCCGGCGTGCAGGAGCTCGCCGACGTGCTCACGATGCGTGGATTCGAGGTGTCGGCTATCGAGCCCCCGCCTGCCGCGGTCCAGGGTCGTGGTGACAGCGCCGACCATGCCGACGACGCCGTCCTCGACCTGGAGATCACCACCAACCGCCCCGACTGCCTGGGGGTGTTCGGCGTCGCGCGCGAGATTTCGACGGTATACGACGCCGATCTGCGATTCCCGGAGCTTCTGTCGCCGTCATCGTTGTCAGCGGCGAACGGTGACACCGGTCAGACCGATGTGGCGGTCGTGGTCGACGACCCGGATTTGTGCCCCCGATATGTGGCGGCCGTGGCCGACGTCACGCTGGGGCCGTCCCCGGCCTGGCTGGCCGCGCGCCTCGACGCAGCCGGGGTTCGACCGATCAACAACGTCGTCGACATCACGAACTACGTGATGCTCGAGCTGGGCCATCCGATGCACGCGTTCGATCTTGCCGCGCTCGCCGAATCCACACTACGGATTCGCCGGGCCGCCGAAGGCGAAATCGTTCGCACGTTGGACGGTCAGGATCGAGCCCTCAAGTCCGACATGCTCGTGATTGCCGATGCCAAGCGCCCGCAGGCCGTCGCGGGCGTGATGGGCGGCGCCGAATCGGAAGTCACCAGTGAGTCCCGCCGGATCGCGCTGGAGAGCGCGTACTTCCGTCCGACCTCGGTTCGCAGCACTGGGAAGCGCCTAGCGCTGTCGACTGATGCCTCCTACCGTTTCGAGCGTGGCACCGATATCGAGGCGCCTCCGGTGGCCATGCGACGTGCGCTGACGTTGCTCGCCCAGACCGGCGCCGGCCAGGTCGCGGGCGGAATCCTCGATCGATATCCCAGTCCGGTGGAGCGCCGGACGGTCACGCTTCGCCACGCGCGAATCGGCCGCATGCTCGGCGTTTCAATCGACGGCGCGTTTGTCTCCCGCACGCTCGATCGCCTTGGCTTCGAGGTCACCGGCGACGGCGGTCAGTGGAACATGACGATCCCGTCGTTTCGTGTCGACGTCAGTCGTGAGATCGACCTTATCGAAGAGGTTGCCCGACACTTCGGCTACGACCGACTACCGTCGGCCTTTCCACCGCTTCTGCATGCGCCCGCACCTCAAGGCGCGTGGCACCGGCGACAGGCCTTGCTTCGACGGGTGCTGACCGCGGCCGGGTGCTCGGAGGCCATCACGTACGGCTTCATCGAACGTGAAGCAGCCGCGCCCTTCGCTCGCGACCTGGTCGCCATCGCCAACCCGCTCTCGGAAAGGTACACCGTGCTGAGGCCATCGCTGATTCCTGGCCTCGTTGACTCGCTGATCCGAAATCGGCGGCGCGAGCACGGCGATGTGCGGCTGTTCGAAATCGGCCGACGGTTCGACCGTCACCTCGGCGAAACTGAGGGCGTGGCGATTGCCCTCACCGGGTCCGGACTGCCGGAACATTGGAGCGCGCCAGATCGGGGCGTCGACCTGTTCGATCTCACGGGTGTCGTGGAGCGAGCCTGTGACGCGCTCGGGGTCACGCCGGTCATCACGCCGGTTCAGCAGGTTGACCAGGCAGACCATGCGGCGCACCCCGCATTGGTCGAGGGACGAACGGCCGTCGTCTCGGCCGGGGGACATGAGCTGGGTTACGTGGGACAGCTGTCGCCAACCCACGCCGAGGCGCGTGGACTGCCCGCTGCCGGCGACGCCGTGTACGTCGCTGAGCTGAATCTCTCGGTACTCGCACAGGTCGCTGTCGATCGACGGCAGTTCACGGCCATCCCGGTGCCGCGGCACCCATCGATCGTCCGGGATCTGGCGCTGCTCGTTGACGCCACCTTGCCTGCTGCTACGGTTCGTGACACGATCCAGGGCGCCGCGTCAGAGACGCTCGTGCGTGTGCGTGAGTTCGATCGGTATGAGGGACAGGGAGTGCCAGACGGGCACGTCAGCCTGGCGCTGCACCTCACGTTCCGCGCGGCTGATCGCACGCTGACCGACGCCGAAGTGCAGACGGCTGTGGACAAGATCGTCACCGTCTTGGAACAGCAGCACGGCGCCACGTTACGGTAACGCAGTTCGGAGGTCGCCATGTCCGCCCACGCCACCGACGTAGAACCCACCGAACGCCTCGCCGAAAAGGTCAAGGGGCTCATCGCTTTGCTGGACCGGACCCGCGGCGAGCTCACCCAGACCATCGAGGACAATCGACGGCTGAACCAGGAGATCGAGCGCCTCCGAGGCCAGCTCGCAGACGCCGAGCAAACCGGCGAGGATCTCTCGGAGCTCCAGGCCGAGCGCGCACAGATTCGCTCCCGCGTCACCGAGATGCTCGAGCAGCTCGAGGGACTCCAGGCCGAGCGCGCACAGATTCGCTCCCGCGTCACCGAGATGCTCGAGCAGCTCGAGGGACTCCAGGTCTAGCGCCACGATGAGCGGAGAGGCCGGTGCCGTCGTCACCGTCGAGATCTTCGGGCAGCGCTATCCAATCCGGAGCACGCTCGATGCGACGTATGTGAACGAGCTAGCCACGTACGTCGACCAGAAGATGCAGACCGCCTCCGACAGCACCGCGGGGGGTGACTCGGTGCGCATCGCGGTCCTCGCAGCGCTCAACATTGCCGACGAGTACTACCGGTACCGACGCGCGGGCGGCCGAACCACTCGGAATGTCACGCACATCACCCTCGAGCTGGAACAGCTCGTCGACCGGGCCCTCTCAGATGGGCCCGAACCGGCTTAAACCCGCGCTCCCCATCGGGCCCAGTAGCGGACCAGCCGTTTTGCGCTAAGATTGTGTACGTAGTGTTTCTGGTGTGTGTCTGAAGCTGTCTTGAGTCGTCCTCGCAGGGGACGGTTCGGACGAGTGACGTGACGTTTCCCTGCAATGCGCGTGATGGTTTGGAGGCTCGTTTGAGCCAACGTGATGTCGAAGTGAGCTGCGATGCTTCGTGGTGTGCATGCCTTCGAGTGAGGAAGCCTGAAGCGAAGCTCTCCTAGCGGCTCCACCTGCTAAAGCAGGTTCATACGACCTCCGCCACACGGCAACGCGGGGTTTGATTGTCACGTCCTCCCCTCGCGGGACTGTAGGCACCGCCGCATCAGTGTCAGGTCTCGCTCATGAGTCAGGTCTTCGGCGACTCGGCCGGCTTCGTGTCCGCCCTCATCGTGGGGGTGATCATCTTCCTTATCTGGATCGCCTCGCGCAAGCGCCTCGCCGCGAAGACCGTCGGTCGCGCCGAGGAACAGGCCCAGCGCATCCTCCAAGAAGCCCAGCGTGAGGCGGACGCCAAGCGCAAGGAAGTCGTGCTCGCCGCAAAAGAGGAAGCGCACGAGGTCAACCGTCAGGCCGAAGAGCAGATGCGCGCGCGACACACAGAGCTCGCAGCGCTCGAAAAGCAGACCGACCAGCAGCAACGCGCGCTTGGCGAGCGCGAGACGGCGATCGAGCGAGATGAGGGTGGGCTCAAGGGCAGGGATGCCTCGCTCGCCAAACAGGAAGCCAAGGTCGCCGACCAAATGGCCCGGTACCAGGAACTGGTCGCCGACCACACGCGCGAGCTCACCCGCGTTTCCGGCATGACGGCGGACGAGGCCAAAGACGTCCTGCTCCGCCACATGGAGAACGATGCTCGCCACGACGCCGCCAACCTTGTGAAGCGACTCGAGCACGAGGCGCGAGAGACCGCCGCCGATAAGGCGAAACACATCATCGTGCAGGCCATTCAGCGCAGCGCGCCCGAGCACGCGATCGAAACGACCGTGTCGGTCGTGCACTTGCCCAGCGACGATCTCAAGGGCCGCATCATCGGACGCGAGGGGCGGAACATTCGAGCGCTCGAAACGGCCACCGGTGTGGAGCTGATCATCGACGACACGCCTGGCGCCGTCATTCTGTCAAGCTTCGATCCGTATCGCCGCGCCGTGGCCAAACAAGCCATTGAACAACTGGTCGCTGACGGTCGGATTCACCCGGCCCGTATCGATGAGGTGGTCGAGCGGGTTCGCGCCGAGGTCGACGAGGCGACGCTGAAGGAGGGTGAGGCGGCGGGCTTCGAGCTGGGACTGCACGACATGCATCCCGAGATCTATCGCATGATGGGACGGCTCAAGTTCCGAACCAGCTACGGCCAGAACGTGCTTTCTCACTCCAAAGAAGTCGCCTACCTCGCTGGGATCATGGCGCGCGAGCTCGAGCTCGACGCGCACGTCTCGGTCCGCGCGGCCTTCGTTCATGACATCGGCAAGGCGATGGACCGGGAGCTGCAGGGCACCCATCTCGAGCTGGGCATCGAGTTTCTCCGACGCCACGGCGAAAGCGACGCCGTGGTCGATGCCATGGCCGCCCATCACATGGACATCGACTGGCCGTCGCTCGAGGCGATGCTGGTGCAAGCGGCCGATGCCATCTCGGCGGCCCGCCCGGGAGCGCGCCGCGACATCCTCGAGTCGTACGTCAAGCGGCTGGAGAAGCTCGAAGGAATCGCGGACTCCTTCAACGGTGTCTCGAAGGCGTTCGCGCTGCAAGCCGGCCGAGAAATCCGGATCATGGTCGAGAGCGAGCAGGTGTCCGACGAGGAGGCCGTGTGGCTCTCGAAGGACATCGCGAAACGGATTGAGAGTGAGCTGGAGTATCCGGGCCAGATCAAGGTGACCGTCATCCGCGAAACCCGCTCGATCGACTACGCACGATAGACCTCGCCGTTCATTTCCAGTCTCGTGACAGACCACACCGTCGCCGATCTCGGCGAGCACGCCATCATCGAAAAGGTTCGGAGCCGCGTCCCGGCCGTGTCGGCCGAGGTGAAGCTCGGAATTGGCGATGACGCCGCGATCCTGCAGCCGGACCGCAACACGCTGACGGTCGTCACCACCGACGTGCTCGTCGAAGGCGTGCATTTCGACCGTGCCTTTACACCGATGGATGCCGTCGGGCACAAGGCGTTGGCGATCAGTTTGAGCGATGTAGCCGCGATGGGCGGAGTCCCGCGACACGCGTTGATCTCGCTGGCCCTGCCTCAGTCTCTGGTCGTGAGCGACCTCGATTTGCTGCTCGACGGCCTCCTTGGTCTCGGACTCGCGCATCGCGTCGATGTCGTGGGCGGCAACGTCACTCGCTCGCCGCACTCGCTGTTCGTCGAGGTCACCCTAATAGGCAGCGTCAAGCCGCGCCGCATCCTGACACGACAGGGTGCGCGGCCTGGTGACAACCTGTACGTGAGCGGCGAGATCGGCGGCGGCGCGGCCGGGCTGGCCTGGTTACGAACGGGATCCGAGGGGGAGCCCTGTCCCGACAGCCGAGGACGATTCCTCCGGCCCCAACCCAGGGTCAGACTCGGGACGCAGCTGGGGCGCAACCGCGCGGCGCGCGCGTGCATCGACCTGAGCGACGGGCTGGCCGACGGTGTTCGGCAGCTGGCGGCCGGCAGCTCGGTGGGTGCCGTGCTCGATGCCGAGCTGCTGCCGATCGCGGCCGAGGTGACACGGTACTTCGAGGCGTCAGGAAGCGATCCGATTGCAGCCGCGGTCGCGGGCGGCGAGGACTACGAACTCCTATTCGCCGCGCCATCGTCGTTCGGCCGACGAATCGCCGCAGCCCGCCGGCACGCCGGTGGGCTGGCCGTGACCCGCATCGGGCAGATCACCAAGGACCCGGCGCTCGTGTTGCGGCGGGCGGAACGGGATGAGGCGCTGCCTGAAGGGTTTGAACACTTTCGGGAGAACGCCTAGGAGGTAGGCGGTCGAAGCTCCTACGAACTCCACTGCAACTCATACAACCTCTGATATATCCCCCCCAACCTGATGAGCTCGTCGTGGGTTCCGGATTCCCGGAGCTCGCCTCTGTGAAACACGAGAGTCCGATCCATGTCCTGCACGGTCGATAGCCGATGTGCGATCGCCAGCGTGGTGCGTCCCTGCATGATCGTGTGCAGCGCGTCACGGATTAGGCGCTCCGTGTCGGTGTCGACGCTCGAGGTGGCCTCGTCCAAGATCAACACCTCGGGCTCGGCCGCCAGCGCGCGGGCGAACGACAGGAGCTGCTTTTGCCCAACCGAGAAGGTCGCGCCGCGCTCCGCCACCGCGCTCTCGAGACCGTCGGGTAGCTGCGTGACGAACCGATCCGCGTGTACGAGGCTAGCCACGCGCCCGACGGTCTCATCGGTGATCTCTGGGTGTCCCATCGCGATGTTCTCACGAACGGTCCCCGAGAACAGATACACATCCTGCAGCACGAGCCCGAATCGACGACGCAGCTCCTCAAGGCGCATCGCGCGCACATCCACGCCATCGACCGTGATCCGCCCCCGGTTGACGTCGTAAAACCGAAGCAGAAGATTGATGAGCGTCGTCTTGCCCGCGCCGGTCGCCCCAACGATGCCGACCCGCTCGCCCGGCTCAACCGAGAACGACACGTCGCGCAAGACCTCGTCGTCGTCACGGTACGCGAACGACACGTGGTCGAAGACGATCCGGCCGGGAGCGTGATTGCTCCCCCGGATCGGCGTGGTCAGCGCCGTCGCGCCAGCTGGACTGGCAATCGCGACCTGGGTGTCGAGCAACCCGAAGATGCGCTCCGACGACGCCATGGCGGCCTGCAGGATGTTGAACTTGTCCGAGAGATCACTGATGGGCCGGAAGAAACGCTGCGAATACTGAATGAACGCCACGAGCGACCCGAGGGTCAACGTGTCCTCGAGCGTCCAGCCACCACCGAACCAGATGATGAAAGCCGTCGCCAGCGCCCCGGTGAACTCGATCGCCGGATAGAAGGTGGCGTAGTAGAAGATCGAATCGATGTTCGCGTCCCTGTGGCCGCGGTTGATCGTGTCGAAGTGCTCGAACCGGCGTGCCTCAGACCGGAAGAGCTGCACGGTCGACATGCCGGTGATGTTCTCCTGGAGCGTCGCGTTGATGCGGGCGATCCACCCCCGCACCGCCCGGTACGACTCGCGGGCGTGCGTCCGGAACCAATGCGTGACGATCGCGATCAACGGAAGCACGGAGAACGTGATGAGGGCCAGACGCCAGTCCATGAAGACCAGGATGGCCATGATGCCCACCAGCGTGAACACGTCCCGAAACACCGCGACGACGCCAGAGGCGAACAGGTCGTTGAGAGCATCGACGTCGGTCGTCACTCGGGTCATGAGCCGGCCCACCGGGTTGCGGTCGTAGAACGCCACGTCGAGCCGCTGCAAGTGCGCGTAGACCTCCATCCGGATGTCGAACATGATCCGCTGCCCCATCATCTGCATCGAGTAGGTCTCGACGTACTCGAGGACGAACGACGTGAGCAGGATGCCGAGAAACGCGACGACGATCTGGTCGAGCCCGTCGAGGTTGCCGGTCAAGATGTGCCGGTCGATCGCGAGCTTCGTCAGCCAAGGCTGCGCCAACTGCATGAGAGCGTGACCTACGATCGCGGCGAGCGAGACGCCGACCGCCCGACGATGCGGACGCAGATAGCCGAGGAGCCGCCGCATCAGCCGACCGTCGTAGGCCTTGCCGAGCACCTCGTCGCTCACGAGTCCTCCAACTCCCGTTCCAGCAGCTGCTTGCGGTACAGGCCGGCATAGAGCCCATCGGCCGCCACGAGATCGTCGTGGGTCCCGCGCTCCACGACCCCGCCGCCGTCGAGTACAAGGATGAGATCGGCGTCGCGGACAGCCGAGATGCGATGTGAGACGACGATCGTGGTGCGCTGCTCTCGGACCTCGCGAAGGCGATGGAGGATCTCCTCCTCGGTCTGGGTGTCGACGGCCGACAGCGCGTCATCCAGAATGAGGACGCGTGGATCGACCATCAGCGCCCGTGCAATCGCCGTGCGCTGCTTCTGCCCGCCCGAGAGCGTGATCCCCCGCTCTCCCACCTCGGTGTCCAGTCCGCGCGGAAACCCCTCAACGTCCTTGTCGAGCCGAGCGACGGCGACGGCCGCAGTCACGTCGATGCCGCCATCTGGAACGGGGTCGCCACCAGTGGCCAAGGCCGCGCCACTGACTCCGAACGCGACGTTCTGGGCAATCGTGTCGGAGAACAGAAATGGCTCCTGCGGAACGTACCCGATGGCGCCGCGCAGCACCGGTAGCGGGATCTCTCGAATGTCGACGTCGTCGATGAGCACGGACGCGGCGGGGGGATCGAAGAGCCTCGGCAGCAGGTCAACGAGCGTCGTTTTGCCCGACCCGGTTGGCCCAACGAGTGCCAGCATCTGCCCGGGTTGGACGGTCGCCGAAACATCCGTTAACACCGGGCGCCCGTTGTACGCGAACGTGAGGTGGCGGAACTCGACTTTTCCGATGACGTCGGCCGGCGTGGCGAACTGTGGGTGATGGGCTGGACTTCGAATCGCCGGGACGGTTTCGATGACCTCGCGCATCCGGTCCCACGCGGCCGCACCGCGCTGAAGCATGTTGGCCACCCAGCCGAACGCGATCACCGGCCAGCTCAGCATGACCAGATAGGCGTTGAACGCGACGAACTCCCCCAGGGTCATCTGGCCCTCGACAACCAGGCGACTCCCCAACCACAACACGACGAGTCCGGAGATGCCGAGGAACAGCGCCATGCTCGGATAGAACAGCCCCTGCAGCTGAATCATGCGGCGACTCCGCGCCACGTACTCGACGTTCGCTAATCGAAACCGCTCCGTTTCGACGACCTCCCGGGCGTAGGCGCGCACGACTCGCACGCCAGCAAGGGCCTCCTGGGCGATCGCGCTAAGGTCCGCGAGCTGCGCCTGAATCTGCTCCGAGCGGTGATAGATCGCCCGGCCGAATCCCTTGACGAGCAGCGTCACGACGGGCAGCGGCATCAACGCCCACAGCGTCAGCCACGGTGAGATCGACACCATCAGCGCCACCGCCACCGTGAAGACGATGGACGTCGTCGACGCGTACATAATGGCCGGGCCGACCATCATGCGAACGGCCGCGAGGTCGTTCGTCGCCCGTGACATCAAGTCGCCCGTTCGGTGGTGCTGGAAATAGCCGACTGGCAGCCGCTGCAGGTGCGCGAAGAAATCGTTCCGCAAGTCGTACTCGACGTTCCGCGACACGCCGATGATGATGCGGCGCATGAGGAACCGGAAGATGCCGGCGGCGATGGCGATGATGACGAGCAAGCCCGCATAGGCCGCGAGCTTCGTGCTCGTGACGCCGAGCGTCAGGTCGTCGATGGCATGCTTCAGGACCCAGGGTGAGAGCAGCTGGATCGAGGTCGTGCAGACGAGCGCGGCAAATCCGCCGGCGAGACGCCGACGGTAGACCGACAGATAGGAAACAAGCCCGGCGTCGAGGAAGCGCCGGAGAGGCGACGAGAGGACCGAGGGATCAGAATAACAGTTCTGTATCCAGTGTTACGCGGTTGTGGGGGCTGGGCCGACGAGTGATCGAGACCGACGACCGGCCCTGACCCGCCTGAGCCACCAATCGATGGTACGACCTGTGCAATCACATTGAAGCAATCATGCCATTCCGACTGACTTGCGCCCGAGCGACGATGGTCACGATCGTGACGATGGTTGCCATACTGGGAATCGCGCTGCCAACCGCCGCGCAGGCGCCGCAGGGCCTGCCGGGTCCGATCGCTCCGCCGCACTTCCTCCCAACCGAGGACAGGGCGTGGGCCGTTGGGGAGAACTACACCCTGGAGCTCACGGCTGGGCTCTGGAGCCCGGCTCCCGCGATCTCGGCATCAAGTGAGCAGTTTGGAATCGTCGGATCCATGATCGATTTCCAGAACGACTTGGGCCTGGTCCAGCAGCGGCACGGTGAGTTTCGCATGACGTTCAAGCCCGGGCGCCGTCACAAGCTCCGGTTGCACTACTTGCCCATGCGGTACCAGCAGTCTGGTCTGCTCGAGCGGACCCTCGTTTTTCAGGGCATCCGCTACGACATTGGTCTTCCGGTCGATTCGTCCTTCACCTGGGACACGTGGCGCTTTGGGTACGAGCTGGACGTCGTAACGTTTAAGCGCGGATACGTGGGCCTGCTCATCGAAGCGAAGTACACCGACCTCCAAGTCGATTTGCAGAGCGCCGTCGCCAACGAGTATGTCCGCGCACGGGCACCGATACCGGCGCTTGGCGCCATCGGTCGCGTCTACGTCATGCGCAACACGCCGATCACGTTTGAGTTCACGGCCTTCAAGATGCCGGACGACTTGGTCCAGGACTACAACGCGCGACTGGTCGACATCGACGTCTACGGCACCTACAACGTGACCGAGGCCTTCGGGGTCAACGTTGGGTACCGATCGATGGACCTGAGCTACATCTTCGATCGCGACGCCGGCGACCTGCGCGTCGAGGGCATCTATTTCTCGGGCGCCTTTAGATTCTGACCGAACCGGCGGTCCGCCTCCTGCAGCGTCTCATCGCGCTTGCAGAAGCAGAACCTGACCTTCGTGCTCCCGAGCGCAGGATCGTGGTAAAAGCTGCTCGCCGGCACGACGGCCACACCGACCTCCTCCACGAGACGACGCGCGAACGCCACGTCATCACCCATACCAAAGTGGTTGATGTCGGTCATGATGTAATACGCCCCCCGCGGCCGATAGCACCGGAACTGATGCCGTTCCAGGATCGCCAGTAGCACGTCGCGTCGCCGCCCGTATTCCGCCGCGAGTCTCGCGTAGTAGCTGTCAGGGAGCGAGAGCGCCGCGGCACCAGCCGCCTGAAGCGGCGCCGC
The DNA here is from genome assembly GCA_965216615.1 of Vicinamibacterales bacterium. Classification (GTDB taxonomy): domain Bacteria; phylum Acidobacteriota; class Vicinamibacteria; order Vicinamibacterales; family UBA8438; genus CAUZIB01. The sequence goes on from CBDCGH010000019.1 coordinate 250,853, forward strand.
CGCACCAACGGTGAGGAAGTCGTGGACCTTGCGAATCGCTCCGGTGAGCCAGCCCGGTGCGATCGCCCAGCCAACGCGCCAGCCGGTCACGCTATACGTCTTCGAGAGGCTGTTGATCGTCACGGTCTGATCGGCCATCCCCTCGATCGACGCCATCGGCACATGGTCGGCGCCGTCGTAGATGATGTGCTCGTAAATCTCATCGGCGATGGCGAGCGCGCCCCAGCGCTGGCACTGGTCGGCGATCAGGCGCAGCTCATCGGCCGTGAATACCTTGCCTGTCGGATTGTTGGGCGTGTTGATAATGACGGCCTTGGTGCGCGCGTTGAACGCCCCCGCCAGCTGATCGAGATCGAACGTCCAATCGGGCTCGTGGAGCGTGACGTATCGCGGCGTGGCGCCGGACAGGATCGCGTCCGGCCCGTAGTTTTCGTAGAAGGGCTCGAAGACGACGACCTCGTCGCCGGGGTCCACCGCCGCAAGCAGGGTCGACATCATCGCTTCGGTCGCCCCGCAGCAGACAGTGACATGCTCGTCCGGGTCGACCGGCACATCGTAGCGACGGGTGAACTCTCGCGCGATGGCCTGGCGCAGATCGGAGGCACCCCATGTGACCGCGTATTGGTTGATGTCGTCGCCGACGGCCTCACATGCAGCGCGCTTGACGGCCTCAGGAGCGGGAAAATCCGGAAAACCCTGGGACAAGTTGACCCCGTCGTGGGCGTGACAGAGCCGGGTCATCTCTCGAATGACCGACTCTGTGAAGCCGTGTGTGCGCTGAGCTGTCGCGAGCTTCGACATGGCGATCATTATGCTTTAATGTGAAGAGTGGGAACGTTCGATAGTGCAGATAGGGAGATTCTGATGCTGCATGCGCCGACCCACACCATCCGGAGCGTCGTCGTGGCCCTCGTCGCCGCGACGTTCCTACTCACTCCACTCCACGCCGAGACGCCACAGCCGCCCGACGGTGTGTTGCCGGTCGACGACTTGTCGCCTGGATTCCTTGGCATGTATCGCAAGGTCATGGAGATCGAGGACGAGATCGCCAAGTACGCCACGAAGTACGACGTCGACCTGACGCTGGCGCGGGCGCTGTGCATCCAGGAATCTGGGGGCAACGCGAACTTGAACTCGTGGGCGGGCGCGAAGGGCTACTTCCAAGTCATGCCGTCGACCTTCAAGGCGCTGAAGGTCAAGACGAACATCGAGGCAGGCATCAAGTACCTGTCGCAGATGATTCGTCGGTTCGACCGTGAGGACTACGCGCTTGGCGCGTACAACGGGGGGCCGGGACGGATCGCGCGCGGGCGTCCCCCGCTCGAAACCCTGCAATACATCCTGTTCGTCGGCCAGTATCGCAACGTCTTGAAGCTGCACGAGCCGTCGGTCCGACACTACGCGTCCCAGATGCAGCTCGACGAGGTCCGCGAGGACGACGATTGGTGGGCGATCTCCGAACGGCTCGATGTGTCGGTGTTGCAGCTCCGGATGCACAATCCGTTTCTGGCAACCCGGGCGCTGAAAGTTGGCCAACTCGTCGCGTATCCGCCGGCGCCGCGCACGGATCTGTTCGTGCCGAGTGGCGAGGGCCTCGAGTATCGCACCCGCCACGGCGACAACTACCTGCTTCTGTCGTTCGTGCTCGATGTGGACCGCGACGCGCTACGCGATCAGAACGGGCTCTGGCGCCTGCAGACGCTTCCCGCCGACCAGGTGCTGAAGATACCGCTGACGTGGAAGGCGAAGTACAACGAATACGAAACCAAGCCCGGCGACACGCTGGGATCGGTGGCGAAGGTGATGAAGTCTCAACCGTGGCGGATCATCCGCGACAACAACCTGTTCTGGGACGAGACGCTTCGGCCGGGCACGGTGCTCAAGGTGAGACCGACGCCGCCCAAGCCGACCTACGTCACCCACCGCGTGAAAAGCGGCGATACGCTGCTGGGCCTTGCCAGCAAGTACGGCACGAGCGTCCGGGCGATTCAGGCTGCGAACAAACTGGGACGTAAGACCACGATCCGGATCGGACAGCGGCTTCGAGTGCCCACGCGGAATTCGGGGTAGCGCGTCGTATCCGCCCCGCGCCAGTTCCGAACGTCAGCCTGCGTTCCCGGAGACCGCCTCCGCGGAGACGACGCGGGAAGCCGTGGCCTCCGTCCGCGCCGATTTCTCAGACGACTGCTCGCGCGAGTCCTAAGCGGCCGGCCATCGAGCAGCCTACGGACGTCGTGCTCGAAATCGACGCTCCCTCCGGCCCGGCTTCATGAACTGCAGATCGCGCCGCTCCGAAGTCGGCTGGTCTCCGGGAACGCACCCCGGCATCCGGAACGGGTTGCGCTTGCCGCGTTCGCTGCTCTCCTATCCGAATCGTCTGCGGGCTGGAACCTCGGTCAGAAACCCTCCATTTTGAGACGCGACGTGGATCTGGCGAAAGTTGACTACATTCGGACCGAAGGGCTTGCGACTGACTGGCGAAACTAGTGGGTTTTTGACACTCGGTATCTAGAAACGGCATGGCAGAGGTGGGCGGACATGTTGAGTGACGGTTCCGTCGCCTCTTCAGCGACCGTGGCCTTCTCGGACTCTTCGATCACGGTGTGCGAGGAGAGCACAAGCAGGACAACGGCGCTGCCCGTCACTCACGGGAGAGCTCGACCGTGTAGTCCGCCCCATTCTGTACCGCATACGGCCCAAACGACTGTCCTCGAACGACGATCTTCACGTGCAGTGGCTCGGCGGCGTGCTCGAGCAAGAACTCGGCATGCCCCTTAGTATCTGTGTACTGATGGCTCACCGTGCCCGGCGCCCCGGCGTCGGAGAAGCGGACCGCGACGTCTTGCCCTGTCACAGGATCGCCGGCTTCGTCCACCACGACGACGTGAACAGCACTCTGACTCCCGCCGTTGTCGACGCTCTCGTCTTTGGACACGTGATCTCTCGGCTCGCGTGACGGGGGGGAGCGCTCAGTCAAAGGCTGAGAGGCCTCCGCGGCGCGCCGCGCTCTCGAACACGGTCATCGCGCTGGCCGCGGGTGCACATTCGACAATCGCGAGGAGCGTCCTCAACTTCTGTGCCTTTGTCATGGTCGGCACACTCAGGACCGTGCGTTCTCTGTCGAGGGGTCCGTCGTCCGGCCCACCGGCGGGCGTGGACGCGACGCCACCCGCGTCTCAATGTAGGTCACGGCGTCGCTGACGCGCTGCATCGGGTCCGCCTCGTCGTCTTCCGGGATCTCGATGCCGAACGTCTCCTCAAACGCCATCAGCAACTCAAAGGCATCCAGCGAATCGGCGCCCAGGTCGTCCCGGAAGCGGGCGTCGTCGGTGAGGCTTGCTGCATCGATGCCGAGATGCTCGGCAATGAGGCTGCGCACCTGATCAGCGGTCGTCATTGGTCTCACTCTCAGTCAGGGCTCGTGCAACACGGGGGCGCTTGATGACTGGCTCATCCGTCCAACAACGCTCGGAGTTCCCGACCGCCCGTGCGTGACGGAGACCTCAGCTTCCGCATGGCTTTGGCTTGCACCTGCCGAATCCGTTCGCGGGTGAGCCCAAAGGCCTGCCCGACCTCCTCGAGGGTTCGCTCGTGCCCATCCGCCATCCCGCATCGTCGCCGAAGAATCTCCGCTTCTCTGGTCGTGAGCGTATGCAAGAGTGCCTCGGTTTGCTCCTGCGTCTCGACGCTGCTCGCCACGTCAAACGGCGATCTCGCCTCCTGATCCGTGAGGGTGTCCTCGAGTGTGCGATCACCCTCGTCTCCGAGGGGCGTCTCAAGCGAGATCGTGAACTGCGCGATTTGCCGGGCTTCATGGACCTGTGCGCCCGAGAGGCCCAGCTCCTGGCCCACTTCGACGGGGGTGGGCTCGCGGCCCCATTCCTGGACCAATGTCTGGGAGGCCCGGCTCAGCTTGCCGATTCGATCGAACATGTGGACAGGGACCCGGATGGTGCGCGCGCGGTCGGCAATAACCCGGGTGACGGCCTGCCGGATCCACCACGTGGCATAGGTGGAAAACTTGTAGCCTCGCCGATACTCAAATTTATCCACGGCCCGCATCAGCCCGATGTTGCCTTCCTGAACGAGGTCGAGAAAAGACAAACCGGGGTGTGTGTACTTCTTGGCGATCGCCACGACCAGACGAAGGTTGGCTTCAACCAGCGCGTTCTTCGCCTGTTGGGCCTGCGCCTCGCCGCGGACGATCTTCTCGAGCGTCCGCCGCACCGCCGCGGGGGTCTGCTGGAGCGACTCCGTCAGATGGGCCAGCACGGCCCTGGCCTCGTGCAACTGCCGCAGCACGCGCCGGCGCGGGGTTCCCGTCAGCCGCTTGCCCGCGGTCCGATGACCTAGTCGTTGCTCGATGACGGCGACCTCCCGCCGCGCCGACGAGACCTTGGCCGCCGAGGCCCGAAACCCCTCGACGAGGTCGCACTGGGTCGCGTGACTGAACGCGATGCGGCGCATGAGCTGGGCCACACGCACGTGCGCACGCCGCGCTTTCCACTGGGCCCGCTGGGCGATGTGCCGATGTCGTGTGGGCACCCGCTGCCAAGCCGCATGACGTGTCTGGGCGTCGGCCCAGGCGGCCTCGACCGCCTCGATCTGCACCCGCACCTGTCGGGCTCGTCTCTTGAGCCGTGCGGCGGTCACGTCCCCATGGCGATGGGTGACGAGCCGCCGAATGAGGCGCTCGTCCTCCTTCAGCGCGTCGGCCAGTCGCATGATCTGCTGCACGAGGCTCGGCGTGTGCGAAATCGCCACCATGACCGTCCGATGGCCACGTTCGATCTGTTTCGCCAGCGCGACTTCTTTTTCGCGCGTCAAGAGCGGAACCCGGCTCATCTCCGCGAGGTACACTTGCACGACATCTCTGGACGTGTCGCGCCGGCTCGGGGTCAGATCGAGTTCGTTCGTGTCCTCGACCGGTGGACTGTGGCGTGTCCTGTCTCGCTCGAGCGACTCCGAGTCGACGTCAACGCCGGCGGCCTGACACTGGCTGAGCAGGTCGTCCATCACCGACGACGCCGTGACCTCTGGCGGCAAGACCGTGTCGATTTCCTCGCGGAGGAGGTATCCCTTCTCCTCTCCGACGACGATGAGCTGGCGGATGGTCTTGGCCTGCTCGCCCGTCGACACCGACGCCCGGTCTGCTTGTGAAGTCATCGTCTCGACGTTAGGCTAACGCGGCGTCGACTGAGACGCCTGCCGGCGCCGGGTCGTGAGTTCACGGGGCCCTCAGGCATGGCGGATGACGCCCGCGATGGAAACTCGTTGGACCCAAGCCCCACGACCCGTCGACCAGAGACGAGGCGGCCTGCGAGACGTGGCCGCGTCGCCCAACGTGCGCGTACCTCTCGCGTATCGGTCACGCCTTCGACTCGGATGGGGGGGAACGTGGGTCCGACCCCTTCACCCGTGATTCAGGGGACCACGCTGAGCCATCACCAGCAGGTGGTCATTGTCATGCGTGATGCGCGCCACGTCGCGGAACACTTGGCCCACGCGCTGGCGGAACGTTTCGATCGCCGCGCGGAGCGCGCCGTCTGCATACAGTCTGAAGGTTGAATAATGATAGTGGGTGGCTTGTTCAACGAGTCGAGCCAACGAGGTGGTGACCCTCCACGGAACCGTCTGCGCACGAACTGACGCGAAGGCCCCGGTGGCCAGGAGGGCCGCTCGCAGATCCTCGACCCCATGGAGTCTTGTTTCCCGCACGGCGAACTCCGGAAAGTGGCGACCCCAGATCGTGCGCCGGTTCTGCGCTGGCGTGCGCGTGTAGACGACGAGCTGGCCGGATGGGGTGAGCACCCGAGACGCCTCGCCCGCAAACCGGGCGAGGTCGACGTGATGCACCGCGTTGAAGCAGGTCATCACGTCACAGCTGGAGGTCCGAAACGGGAGCGTTTCGACGGCCCCGACCAGATGCCGGGCGCGAAGACCCGCGTGTCCGTTGCGGATGCGCGCTTGCGTGAGCATCGCGGGACTCAGATCCAGGCCGATGGGCACGACCTCCATGGCGCGTAATGAGGTTAAGAAGTGACTGACCGCGTCCAGGTATCGCCCCGAGCCCGTGGCGACGTCCAGGAGCCGCACGGGTCTCCCCGGGTCTGCGGTGCGCGCCACCCCCTCGCTGATGAGGCGTACGGCCTCGAGATCCAGCTCGCGCAGCGTCCGATACCGTGCCGACACCTTCACGAAATGGTCGCTCAATCGCGTCGTGCGGTCGCGTTTCTCCCGATCGTCCGTCCCAGGGGCGATCTCGACAGTCCATCCCGGAGTGGATGAGGTGGCCATAAGTTGTCTGCGGAACGCCCGACCTGACGGGGAGGTCGATGCGAGGCGGTCAACGACAGGGAGCATCGACACTCTGACACGCCTCTGGTGATCTGTCAACGACGCCAGCTGGCCGCGGCTGGGACGGGGTGGCGCCGCGGACGCGTCGCCCGCGCGCTCAGTGGAGCAGGATGTGGGTCACAACCAGTGAGGCGAGGAGCCCCGCGCCGAACCGTACCACGCCCCTATCGGGGGTCGCGATCAGGTCGCGCAACGGGATGCGCCATCCGTTGCGCCGCATCGTGGGCACGGCCACCGCGGTGAAGCTGAGCACGATGACCCACCCGGACCGCACGAGATAGCTCATCTCCGGCCAGACCAGCGCGAACCCGAAGTACATGACCATGCTGGCGACCACAGCTCCGAGGACGAGACGCCGTGACGGCCGGATGAGAAAGACCGCGGCGCTGACGAGCACCACGAACCCGTTCTTCACGTAGTAGGACAGCTCGTTGAACCAGTGCGTCAGCGGATCCTCCTGAAGACGGCCCGTTTTGAGGGAAACGACCAGGAAGGCAAAGAGCAGTCCGGTCAGAAGGGCGCCCACGATGGCCGATTTCCCCATGCGGACGACGTCCTCGGGGGACGCGTCCGGCCGTAGGTATCGCTTGTAGATGTCGATGGACCACAGCGTGGATACGGAATGAAAGATGGAGTCGACCGTGCTCATCAGGGAGGCGAAGAGCCCGCAGACGATGAGGCCACGGAGGCCGGCCGGGAGGAACCGGGTGACGAGGGTCATGTACGCCGTGTCCGGGTTGTCGAGGGGCGCGTCGGCCAGGATGCCGGCCAGGGCGATCCCGGGGATGACAATGATGAGCAGCGTGACGTACTTGAGGACCCCGCCCACTAACAGTCCGACCTGGGCGTGCCGCAGACTCTTCGCCGCCAGGGCCCGCTGCAGGATGACCTGGTTCGCACCCCAGTAATTCAGGTTCAGCAGGTTCATCCCGATGAGCGCGGTCCACGGCACGGTCGGGTGGTTCCGGGGCAGGTGCAGGTGCATGAGGTGTCCCGTCGTACCGAAGAGCTCCGACCAGCCGCCCAGGTGATGGACGGCGACCGTGACCGTGATGAGTCCTCCCCCGAGGAGCAAGACGAATTGTGCGATGTCGGTCCGTACCACGGCGCGCAACCCGCCAAGATAGGTGTAGACGGCCGAGAACACCCCAAGGACCACGATCAGGACCGCGAGCCGTACCGCTTCGCGGTCGCTAATCCACGCCACCATCTCGTTGAAGATGCCATCGAGCGCGTAGGCGGCCCAGAACAACGCCGTGCCGAGGTAGAGCAGCGCATAGAGCACGATCATCAGCAGGGCGTACGCCAACGCGACCCGCGGCCCGAAGCGCTGCTCGAAAAACTGGCTGATCGTGACGACCTTGAGTCGGAGATAGAGGGGCACGAAAAAGAAGGCGGCGATCACAATGCCGAAGATGGCGTTGAGCTCGAAGTTGCCCTGCGCCAGTCCACCGACGTAGGCTGCGCCGGTCACCGAGAGCAAATGGCCGGCCTCGATGTTGGTCGCGATCGTGGACATCGCGATGGACGGCCACCGCAGGGAGCGCGAGCTGAGGAAATACTCCTCGGGACCGACGCCGGCATCGGCGCGCGCACGCAGGCCGATGACAAAAATGATGGCGAAGTACGTGACGACGATCCCAAGGTCGATCATGGACGTCGGTTAGCACGCGGGTGTCGGGCACCAATCTCGACGGGGCCGGTGTGGCGGCGGCGCGTCATCGACTGATGAAGCATACGCGCGGCCTGCCCGTGATTTCACGCAGCGTCTGGAGTTCCGCACGGGGAACACGTTCAGCCCCTCAACGCCGCTCGCACCTTCACGAGCAGGTACTCGTTCGAAGGGCTTCATCAGACGGGAGTTACGGGGATCCGCCACACCCTGACGCACGGCCTCTGACCGCTGGTCGTTGTCGGCGAGGTACAGCACTGGGAGGTCCGGAGTTACGTCGCGGGCACGAGCGGCCAACGCAAGCCCGTCCATGCCCGGCAGGACGACCTCGGTCAGCAGCAGGCTCATGATCGGCCCGTGCGCGCTGACCAGGCCCAACGCCTCCTCACGGTTCCGCGCGCCGAGGACCCAGGACTGGTTCCCTTGGAGGCTGTCCATCACCCCCTGCCGCAGATCGTCATCGTCGTCGACGACGGGATGACAGTAGAGGCGGCCTGGGGTCATGACGGTCTCCACACGGCGGGGGACCAATGGCCGCGCATTCCCCGTGTGCGGAGCACGCCGGTTCATGCCAGTGGCTCCCGAGACGCTCACGTCAGGCGAGCCGAAATACCCGACTGGCTCAGCGAGGGGGCGCCCCAGGGGTCTTACCTCTATCTGCTCGCCAGGATCGCGCCGCAGTGGTGGCAGACGCGCGTGTCAGAGCTGACCCGGCCCGCGCAATAGGGGCACTTCTGCGGCTGTTGCACGGGACGCGAGCCCGGGAGGGGGACAACGAACAGCAGACCGGCCAAGGGGCCCAACATCAGCCCCGCCACAACACCGGAGACCGGTGAGAAGCCGCGACGGTGCGCCGCGATAAAACCGACCACGGCTCCAAACCCAGCCCAGAGCAGGAATCCCATGCCCGTCTCGTTCGATGACCTTGCGGCAGGGTACTACGTCAGACGAGCCCACTCCCAATCGCCACACTTATCTCGTTGCCGTGCCGTCCGCGCCGGCCGTGGCGATTGACTATCCCTCTTGAACGTGTCTCAGAAACCCTCCATTTCGACACAGTGCTCCCGTCGAGGCGAATACTGACCGGACTCTTCAACAGAATGGCCGAAGCCGGCTCAGGCAGTCGTTTTTGAACAGCTGAACGCCACGGTTTATGTATTGAATATTTAGTTGACGCTGCCAACGCTTCCACGTATCGTATATCCTATTTAATTAATAGTTGCGCTGACTGAAGCTGAGGAGCGGCATGAGGGTCACGAGCGTCTTGAACGCATGGACAAGAGTATTGAGTGGGCGCGCCCCGATTCTCTCAATCGAAATCACCCGCGAGTGCCCTCTCAGTTGCCCCGGATGCTACGCATACGGCGATGCACACCTGGGAGGCGGTGTCACCCTGCGCCAGCTCAGCGATTTGAGCGGTGATGCGCTCGTCGAGGGGATTGTCACCCTTGTCCAGCGACACCAGCCGGTGCAGGTCTCTCTTGTTGGTGGCGAGCCGCTCGTGCGCCACCGTGAACTCAGCAGAGTTCTTCCTCGTCTTAGTGCGATGCGGGTGCATACGCTCGTCGTAACCAGTGCCGTGATTCCGATTCCGCAGGCATGGCGTCAGATCTCCCGGCTTCGCGTGGGCGTGTCAGTAGACGGACTCCCCGAGCACCATGACGTGCGACGGCGCCCGGCCACCTACGAGCGAATCCTGCAGAACATCCAAGGCCGGCGAGTCGACATCAGCTGGGTGATTACACAGCCCATGATGCGGCGTCCGGGATATCTGGACCAGTATCTTGCCTTTTGGACGGCACGCCCTGAGATCGACCGGGTCGCGCTGAGCATCTACACGCCGCAAGTTGGCGAGCGCAGTGACGAGGTACTATCCAGCGAGGCCAGGGCTGAACTTGTCAGACAACTACCGGGACTCAAGAAGAGATTCCCTGCGCTCGTGTTGAATGAAGAAATGCTGCGCGGGTTTCGGGCTCCGCCGAAGAGCCCGGCCCAATGCACGTTCGCGAAAATGTCGGCCAACTACTCGGCGGATTTCAAGACTCGCGTCGAACCCTGCGTGTTCGGCGGCTCACCCGACTGCACACGATGCGGATGTGCGGCCACGGCCATAGTCGGTGGTGTGGCCGAGAAGCAACTGCTCGGCCCAGTGAAGGTCTCTCATGCCATGAATGCCTCGATCGCGGTGGGTTCCGTCGTGGGCCGCCTGCGTGACGCATCGAGCGCGATTACTCGCTGGGAGAAAGCCCGGCAAGAGACGGGACAGGCCAACAGATGAGATTCTGTTTGAAGAACCTCCAGCGGCTCCCCCTTCGATTCCTGGCGGAACCAGAGATTCTCGTCTTAGCCGAAGTCGTGGGTCAGAAACACTTGTTTCTGACCCACCGCACACCTCGGGAGGCAAAACTGTGGCAGCTTCCTCGACAGGATGGTTGGGGAGCGAGCGCAGAGGGCAGTTTCTACGGCACCCTGGACCTCCAGTCCGAGTACGATCCCCGTGTAGCGGAGCACCTGACAATGGCCGGATCGCGTCCCGTGCGTTTCGCATCCCTCGCCGTCCTCGCAGTCCTCCCATTGATGATGGGCTGCAGGAGCACATCATCCGAGGAGGTCATTGTCTACACCTCTGTCGATGACATCTTCGCCCGTCCCGTTGCGGAGCGCTTCCAACAGAAGACCGGCATTGTGGTCCGTCTCGTGCCGGACACCGAAGAGACGAAGAGTACGGGCTTGGTCAATCGCCTGATCGCCGAAAAGGACCGCCCGCGTGCTGATGTGTTTTGGAGCGGAGACCCAGTGCGTGCCGCGTTGCTGAAGCGACAAGGAGTGAGTGCATCGTATAGGTCACCCAATGCGGAGGGGTTGCCGGCACAATACAACGATCCCGAGGGGCACTGGACCGGGTTTTCGGCCCGTGCGCGGGTGCTGATCTACAACCGAGAGTTGGTCCCTGATGGTGAAGAACCGTCGTCGATCATGGACCTGCTGGAACCGCGGTTCGAGGGTCAGGCCTGCGTCGCCAATCCGCTTTTCGGGACCACGTCGATGCACGCAGCAGCGCTCTTCGAAGTGCTTGGAGATGAGCGCGCCCGAGGGTTCTTCGACCAACTCATCGAAAACGGGGGCCGTATCGTTTCGTCCAATGGGGAAGTGCGGCGACGCGTTGCTGCTGGTGATTGTGCCCTGGGACTCACGGACACGGACGATGCCAACGTTGCCCTGCAAGAAGGGAAGCCCGTCGGAGTGGCCTACCCTGACCAGGAGACAATGGGCACGCTGATCGTCCCGAACGCGGTCGTTCTGATAGAGGGCGGACCGAACCCTGTCGTTGCGCGACGATTCATCGATTACCTGCTCGAGCCAGAGACCGAGCGGGCACTGGCTGAGAGCGCAGCCGCACAGATGCCGGTTCGGCCTGGGGTCGAGCTTCCAGATCACGTCCGGCCACTGGAATTCATTACCGCCATGCGAGTTGACTACGAGAAGTTGGCTGAGCGACTGGACCAACTCATCAGAGCCTTCTTGAAAGACTGGGTCGACGCGAACAGCTGATGATCTCGCCCGCCGTTCTGGAACGCCCAGGCCGTTGGCGCGCCGCCGGGATCGCCTTCGGTCTGGCGTTGGCTGTCGCCCCCGCTGTCGCACTTCTGTGGCCTGCGTTCCTCGCCGGCTCTCCTGAATCTACGAACGCTCTCGGTTCCGGTTTCGGCAACGCGCTGGCGCGTAGTCTACTCGTCGCCGCGGGCGCGGCTGGTCTCTCGTTAGTGATTGGGCTACCAACGGGGGTCTTTGCGGGTCTCTACGAGTTCCCGGCGAGACGGCTGCTGCTCGGCGCTCTGGCCCTTCCCCTCCTCGTCCCTTCTTTTCTCTGGGCGATTGGCTTGTCGATGCTGCGGATCCGCCTCGGGCTCTCCCCCAACAGTGTCTTGTCTGGTGCAACCGGATGCATGCTGGCGTTTTCGTCTTTGGGTCTGCCACTCGTCGTGTATGCAAGCTTCGCCGCGACGCGCATGCTGTCAAAGGGCCAGGTCGACGCTGTGAGGGTGGCCGGGGGGGAACGGGTACTTGTTCGATACGCCTCCCGAAGCGCGCTTGGTGTCTCCGCGCTGGCCGCGATGCTTGCCGGCGTGGTGGCTCTCTCTGATCCGGGTCCTGGCCAGGTTCTCGGCTACCCGGGGGTTGCCACTCAGGTGCTGACGAGCTTTTCGGCCCTGTACGACTTTGGTTTGGTCGCGCGTCAGGCGCTCGCGCTGGCCGGGATCGTCCTACTGATCACCGTTCCCGTTGCGTGGCTGGCCGCTCCCCGATTGGCATCGGGCTTGTTGGCGAGGGACGCGTCGCACGCTCCGTTACGCGCGACCAGAGTCGCCGCTGCCGTCGGGCCGGTGGTGTTCCTCTCCATCATTGCGCTCACGTCGCTCCTGCCGCTAGCCGGCCTAACCACTCCAGCTATTGAAGGCTTCGCGTTCACCCGCGCCTGGTCGGAAGTGTCACGGACGGCGGTGAGCACGTTGATCTACGCGATGACCGCGGGCCTCGTCGCGGCGGCGTTGGGGACAGCACTTGCCATGTGTGCCGGCCGGGACATCCGGCTTCGCGGGGTGCTACTGGCTGGCGTGATCGTGCTCTTTTCCCTGCCGCCGTCGCTCGGAGCTCTTGGCCTCGTGCAGGTGGCGAGCATGGCTCCGCCATGGTCCGACCCCTTCCTGCGAAGCCGGTTGACCGTTGGCGGGCTGCTGGCCCTGCGCTTCCTTCCGGTGGCAACCCTCCTGGCGATGAGAAGCCTCGGCACAGTGTCGCCGTCGTGGGCCCAGGTTGCGGCCGTCCACGGGGTGCCTTTGTCGACCTATGTCGCGCGGGTCCTTGCGCCGACCCTGCGTCCCGCGGCGATGCTGACCCTCGGATTGGTCGCGCTCCTCGCCACGGCAGACGTTGGAACCGTCCTACTGGTCCAGCCGCCTGGCCAGTCGTCGCTCTCGGTCACGATCTTCACGGTCATGGCCAACGCCCCCGAGTCACTCGTGGCATCGTTGTGTGTCATCTACGTCCTCGGGGCGACGTCCTTACTCATGGCGGGGTGGACTTGGCGCGGCTCGGTTCCACCCTCGCATCCTCCGGGGCTCGAATGACGCAGCTCGTGGACATCAAGAACGTCTCAATGTCCTATGGTCGGCTGCGCGTCTTTCAACGCATCTCACTCACGATTCGCCGCGGCGAGCACCTGGCATTGCTGGGGCCGTCCGGGTGCGGGAAGTCTACGGTCCTACGCATCTTGACAGGCCTTGCCGTGCCAACTGAGGGTGAGGTGTGGATTGAGGGCCGTCTCGCATCCTCACCAAAACGCGTGCTCGTTCCGCCGCATCGGCGTGACATGGCGATGGTCTTTCAGGATCTCGCGCTCTGGCCCAATCTGTTGGCTCTCCAGAATGTCGTGCTCGGACTTTCCGGATCAGATCTGCCGTCCGCGGAACGCCGGCGACGAGCGACGGAAGCGCTCGAAGCCTGCGGAATTCGGGACCTGGCAAGCCGACGACCGGATTCATTGTCCGGTGGGCAACAGCAACGGGTCGCCCTGGCGCGAGCCTTAGCTGTGAGGCCCAGGGTGCTGTTGCTGGACGAACCGTTCTCCGGCCTTGATCTGACAATCAAGAAACGACTGCAGAAGCAGATACAGGAGCTCTGCGCAGCCTTCGGGCTGACGCTCATTCTCGTCGCCCACGACCCGCTCGAGGCCCGGGCGTTGTGCCACCAGGCAGCCGTCCTCGAAAATGGCGCGATCCAGGAAACAGGTCCGCTCGACGC
>CBDCGH010000020.1:0-271657 GCA_965216615.1 Vicinamibacterales bacterium
CCGGTCCCACATCACCACCTCGCAGTTCCCGCTTCCGCCACCTGAAACCATCGTGATCAGATAGTCGAGACCGAGCTCTTTCAGGACTCTCTGCGCGATGTCTCTCATGGCTCTCTACTCCCTCTGGGAGGGAGCAAGATGCGGGCCAGAGACGACGCGCGGATTCACGGGCGGTCCCGGGGTGCAAGTCGCAGACTTGGCGGCTGCAAACGGTGCCGAGTCGTGCGGCAGGCTGACTTCGGTGTGCCTGGGCGATCCTTTCAGCCGTCAATTGGATTCAGGCAAACGCTTTACCTCGACGGCTCGACGGGTTCTCACGCGCGCGGCGCCGACACCCGAGTGCATATAGCGTTTAAGGTAAAATGGCGAGCTGTCGGGGCGTGGCTCAGCCTGGTAGAGCACTCGGTTCGGGACCGAGGGGTCGGAGGTTCAAATCCTCTCGCCCCGACCACTTCTTTCCTTACCTTAACAAGGTCTCCCTTATGGGTTCTCACGGTTCCCAACAGGAACCCATTACGAATGTCGAATTCGTGATTCACTCACAAGCAGGGCAGGGTTCCGTAACTACTCAGGGGGTTGGAGCAGGCAACTCGTTCATTCCTTTCCATCCCTCATGCCGCTTACAAAGGAGACCAAGACCTACGGCCCGCCCGAGTGACCGCCGCCCGCATGGTCGAACAACGTGTCCGCTTGAGTCGCGCCGGTACGGGCGAGTCAGTGGAGATGTCCGCCTATCCGCCCGACGAGCGTCTGGCTGGGGCCAGACCTCCGGTGATTCAAAGAAGGCCCCGGCCCGCAGATCTCCCTCTCTGTAGGTGTTTACGCCCACCGGCGCCGTGGCACCCTACGTGAAGTGTTGGACTGCGGTTAGTGAGGAAGACAACCGCCCGCAGGCCAAGCCAGGCGGCAGCGTGAGTGCCGATGGAGAATAGCCGTGAACCCCGCGACTGATCACGTGTCGATGACCCGCGTCCAGGAGCTCCGCACTGAGTTGCAGCACGCCGACCGCGCCCGGGATTACCTACGATCTGTGCTACGCGACGTGGAATGGCGCGGCGCCGCGAACAACTCCAGATGCCCCCTCTGCGGACACTATCGAGCCGAGTTGCACGCGGCAGAGTGCCATCTGGCGAAAGCTCTGAACGGCAATCGTTGATCGGTTCTTGTTCGAGTAATTCCAGATACCTCTGTCCGGAAATCTTGAGTGCTGTATCCGTCGCTGCCCAGCCGAAAGACGGGCTATACGTCGGGACGATCGATTTTCCCGATCTGAATCCTACGCTGGCTCCGGAACCCTAGCGATGAACCTGGACTCCTTAGGCAATGTGACCATGGTCACGCTTCTCGAACCGGCGAACGCGAATCAGCGTTGATTGGGAGATGGGAAAGTGCGCCGGGAGGGAGAATCAGAATCGCCGTGATCGGCAACAGGCACGGAACAAACTCTCTTTGCAGTTCCTTGGCGGTTTAGACTGCGTCTCGAGGTTTGGCCTTGAGGTAGAACGGACCAACAGCGGGGGCCTGCCTGCGAAGATAAAGTTGACCGTTCGGGAGGTCGACACGGCAGGCGTTCCGGCCGATTTCTTGTTCCTTCCTCCACTCCGGGTCTCATTTGAAAAGGAAACACTGGACAATTTCGTGCTTCCATAGGATGGGAAGCTGACCGACTGAAACTATCCAAGGGCGACCTCTCGGGGTCGCCTTTGGTGTGTCTAGGGCCAACGAAAGCCTCCATCCAGCGCGACTGATACGACTTCTCGATACACCGATTGCGCTGTGTCGTCGTGCCGCAAACCGTGCCAAATGGTGCAGTCCTTGCTACCTGACTCGGTAGGGGATGTTCGACCGCCTTATTTGTTTCGTTCGGCGAAAGCACAGCTACTGAATCGTACCGGGTTTCTCGGAGACCGAATTCGTTGAATCAGGCCACCTCAGCCTGCTCATAGTACTGCGCCTCGAACTCTGCTGGTGGAATGTCCCCGAGCGGCCCCAACAGTCGTCGTGTGTTGAACCAGTCCACCCACGTCAAGGTGGCGAACTCCACGGCCTCGAGGGTGCGCCACGGGCCCTTCCGTCGAATCACCTCCGTCTTGTACACGCCGATCACCGATTCGGCGAGGGCATTGTCATAGGCATCGCCTTGGCTGCCGACCGACGGCGCGATGCCGGCGTCCACGAGGCGATCCGTGTACCGCATCGAGAGATATTGCGACCCGGCATCACTGTGATGTACGAGGCCGGTGAGGGCGTCGCCCCGGCGGGCGTCGATCGCCTGCTCCAACGCATCCAGCACACAGTCCGTGCGCATGGAGGCCGACACCCGCCAGCCCACACTGCGTCGCGCAAACACGTCGATGACGAACGCGACGTAGACACAGCCGCCCCAGGTTGCGACGTACGTGAAATCGGAGGACCCAGCGCTGATTCGGACGGGTGGCCACGAATCGGCGGTCAACGAGGTCCACCGGGCGACCGCCCTCACCGGCGTGGGTCGTGGTGACCCAGGCCCGGCCCCGGACGGCCCCGGCAAGGCCCATCGCGCGCATCAGGCGCGCCACGGTGCCGCGCGCCACGCGGACGCCGTCCCGCCGCAGCGGCTGCCAGACGTTCCGGGGGCCGTAGACCTGCTGGTGCGCGTCATAGACCCGCTGAATCTCGACGCGGAGCTGATCGTCGCGCTGCGCCCGTGCGGACCGGCGCGTCGGATGTGTCCGCTGGTGCCGATGGCGATGAGTCCGTCGACGGGGCGATCGGCAGCACGGCGCAGATCGGCTCGACCCCGAACACGGCGCGATGGTCGGCGATGAACTGGACCATCGTGGCGACGTCCTCCGGCGGTCGAGCTCCGCCTGGGCGACATACGCGAACGCTTTCCGCAGGATCTCATTCGCCCGCTTCAGCTCACGGACCTCGCGCTCCAGCTCCTTCAACCGCTCCCGCTCGCTCGTCGTCAGGCCCGGCCGATGCCCAGCATCACGCTGCGCCTGCCGCACCCACGTCCGCCGCGTCTCCGCCGTGCAGCCGAGCTTCGGCGCCACCGACTGCAGCACCGCCCACGCTGAGGCGTGGGCCTCCCGGTGCTCCTCGACCATCCGGACGGCACGTTCGCGCACTTCCGGAGAAAACCGACTTGGACGTCCCATAGACCCCATCCTCCCAAGCAATGAGGTCTCCGAGAAACCCGGTACGGTTCAGCTACCGCGTCCGCAGGGGGGACGGTCATGTGTATCTCCACTGTGGCCGATGCGGCGCACGCACGGCGGGTTGGGACGTGAACACGCAGGTTCGCGCTAACGGAAGCTCCGCCGAGTCCTTCCGAATGCTTCTGGGCGATGGCGACCCTGGTCTCGCTCACGTGCCGATGAATGCTGAGTCGCCTCAACGGCAGTCGGCCGTACCGGTTGCCCCACCCTGGATTTGGCCCCCACCGAGCTTCGGCTGAGTCTCGACGACTGAGCTCGCGCGGTTGCCCCGCCCGCGACCCCTGTAAGACCGACCCGTCAATGCTGCCTGCTGGCTGCTGAATGCTGGATGAAACGATCAGCGAGCCGATTACCTAGACGACGCGATCGCGGACGCCAGAGAAGTCGGAAATGCTCAGCAGCGACCAAACGATACGCAGCAACGCTAGGTTAGCGCCTTGGGTTAGCTACCTGGTGCTAGGAACCCTCCTGGCCCTTGCGGGATGTGACGGGGAAACGCCCACATCACCCTCGCTTTCGACCCAACACACGGTGACGGAAGACACCATCAGTGTCGCCAGCATCACACCGGTCGGTGGAACCAGGCTACGGCCGGGTCAGGAGGTCACGTTCGAGGCGATGGTGAGCTACGAGCTTGGCACAATCGATACCGGCTTGATCCGCATGGTCATTCAGGATCAGACGGACAGCATCATTCAAGCGATTCCGCGCGACCCTCTCCAGGACAGAACGGTGGAACGCGGCAGCGGGACGGTCTCGTTCTCCGACGTGGTGACGATTCCTGGGTCAGGGGTAACCGAGGTCAATGTCTTCTTCCCGCTATTCCCGGCGGGGGCGACAAGTACGTCGACCGTGGCGGTTGTCAGTTTTCCGGTCATCTAAGCCCTCCTACTGAGAAGTCTCTCTAGGAATCGAATGTCCGAGGCTGGCCCGCGCGTTGTCCGGCTAGGCTCGGACTTTTTCGGGTTGCATCGAAGAAGACCCCGTATTTTCAATAGCTTACAAAGGGAACGACCGTTGCTCATTAGGGTGGCAACTCCCCAGTCAGAAATGCCACCTGTGCGAGTTAGTCTTACGGCCTTTTCCGTTGTTGCTGCGCTCGTCTATGCCGCGACGACAGTTGCGGCGCAGACACCCAGGCTTGAGCGCGCTCGTCATCGAGATATAACCGAAAGTTGTGGATCGGTGGTGTGAAAGAGGCGGCGTAACCTTTCGCGTGAATCAAACGCAAGAACCCTGGCTGGCCGGCCGGGGGAAAGGAGACGCACCCATGCTGAAGGTACACGACAAGCCGGCGAACGCGGAAGAGCAGGATGAGGATTCGACCCTTGACGAGCTGGCGCGTGAAGGAGCCCGCCGGATGCTGATGAAGGCCCTGGCGGTCGAGATCACTCAATACGTCGAGGAACACGGCGCGGAACGGGACGAGCATGGCCGTCGCCTCGTCGTGCGCAACGGGCAGGCCCAGGCACGGAAGGTGACCTGTGGGGCAGGCACCCTGGAGGTGCGGGCCCCTCGGGTGAACGACAAGCGGGTTGACGCGGCGGGCCAGCGCGAGCGGTTCACGAGTCGGATCCTGCCCCCCTACATGCGTCGGTCTCCCAAGGTCGCCGAGGTGCTGCCGATTCTGTATCTGCGTGGATTGTCGACGGGTGACTTCCGCGAAGCGCTGCCGGTGTTGCTCGGCGACGATGCCGCGGGGCTCAGCGCGACCAACATCGCGCGGCTGACGGCCGTCTGGGACGAGGAGTATCGGCAGTTTCGGCAGCGGGACTTGGCCGACCGCGATTACGTGTATGTGTGGGTCGACGGGATCCACTTCAACATTCGTCTCGAGGACGACCGGCTCTGCACGCTGGTGATGATTGGGGCCCGTCCCAACGGGACGAAAGAGCTCGTCGCGCTTGAGGACGGCTACCGCGAAAGCACCGACAGCTGGGCGATGGTCCTCCGGGCCCTGAAGCGGCAGGGGATGCGAGCCCCGATGGTAGCGGTCGGCGATGGGGCCTTGGGCTTCTGGGCCGCGGTACGGGAGGTCTGGCCGGCGACGGCCGCGCAGCGCGACTGGGTCCACAAGCTGGGGAATGTGCTCGACAAGTTGCCCAAGCGGCTCCAGCCCAAGGCGAAACGAGCACTTCACGAGATCATGGACGCCGACACCCGAGAGCAGGCGGACGAACAGCTGGCGGCCTTCGTCGCGACGTACGAGGCGAAGTACCCCCAGGCGGCGGCGTGTCTGGCCGACGACCGCGAGCGGCTATTCACCTTCTTCGCCTTCCCGGCGGAACACTGGACGCCCTTCGTACGACGAACGTGATCGAATCGCCCTTCGCTACGGTTCGACTGCGCCAGCGCGTGACCAAAGGCGCGGGCTCGCGGACGAAGGGCTTACTGATGGCCTACAAGCTGCTGGACATGGCACAACGTCGGTGGCGCCGTCTCAACAGCGCACACTTGCTGCCGCTCGTGCGCGCCGGCGTGCCGTTCATCGATGGTCTGCAGCAGGAACGCGATACCAAGGAGAAGAATCGGAAGGAAGCCGCCTGATCATGCCGATCGCTGATCCATAACTTTTGACAATACCTCCTCGTCATCGCGACCGCGACCTTCCGCCCCTGAAATATGCGGACGAGGCTCCGCTCTGTGACCTAGACGGTCGCCGGGTCGGGCGACAAGGCTTGAGCGGCACCGGAACCGGAATGTCCTACGGTGAGCCGCTGTCGTTCCTGCAAGATCCCGCGATCCTCCGGCCTGACCATTTGGGGTCGGTCGGTCTCACAGAGTTCGTGCTGGTTGGCGACTACCCGACGCTGGTCTTCGAGCGGGAAGACCCGAACGCGGCAACCGCTGTGGTCGTTGAAACGTGGGAACGCATCGGCACCGCTACTGTGAGTGGTCAGTCTGTGAGCGTGTTCCAGCCGCGCTGGTCCCGTCAGGTCTGGTCGGAGCGTTTGCGGCATGAACGGTTCGGGTTCGACCGGCCCTATGTCTTCTGGGGGCGCGTCGTGGTGCCGTCTGCGAACGGCGACCCGGCGGCGCCGCCGGAGACGCGTTCGTTGTATCTACGTGTCGGGTCGACTGGGATTCCAACGTCTCATGTTCGCCAGATCGCGCCCGACGTCCAATACGCGAGTCATGTCGTCAATCTGGTCATGCCTGACTTCGGCGACTCCCGGGTGTCGTCTGGGACCTACGGGTTCGATCTGCAGACCGCCGCGCACGCCTTCTTCGCGCACTTTGCGGATGACTACGACAGCATCGCCTTCATACCGCAGCGATCGCACATGGCTCCGTTCGGGGCTTTTCATCGCAACGTCAAGAACGAGGTCGCAGGCATCGGAAAGCCGTTGCTTGACCAGTCGCACGCGTACGGCAGCGCCGGGCGACTGCAGTCGGTCGAGGTGTTCGCACAGGGGCAGTTCGCGACCAACGAGGACTCGAGTCACGAGATTGCCCATCAGTGGGGCGACGGATTCGATTGGACCACGATCGGCGGCATTGATCGTGACGGTTGGCACCCGTCGTCGCACACACCCCTCTTATATCGCGGGGCAACTCTGATTGGCGCGGTGCTCAACGGATCGCGCCGCGTCAGGAATGTGGAGCCCGCCAGTTTCGAGATCGAACGCACGACGGGTTTCCTGCGGTTCCATCCGCTGCAGATGTATCGGATGGGCCTCCTGCCGGCCTCGGCGGTACCAGACGTTCTAGTGTTCAGCGATCAGGGCCAGTTCCAGAGCCGGCGACCGGCACCCGGCGAGTCGGTTGGGGGTCGTACGAACCGGGTAACAATGGACGGAATCATTGCGCATCATGGACTGCGTCGAGGACCGGAATCATTGCGCATCATGGACTGCGTCGAGGACTACGTCCGACGACGTGGCGGCGAGCGACGGTCGTCATTTCGACCGACGGATTGCTGTCGCAGACCGAGATGGACTACTGGAACTTCTTTGCTCAGCGTGTGGGCGACCCGAACCGAACCGGTGTGGCGAGCTACGATGGGTATCCGTCATTCGATGCGCTGACCGGTAACCTCGTCGACCTGCAGACTGACGTCGTTCCCCGACGGGACGACCCACTTGATCAGCCTCTCTCGGTGGACTTTCCCCCGTTCGGACCCAGCGATTGGCCAGGAGTGGCGTTCGATTCACCTGTGCCGACTCGGTACGGCTCCGGAAAGTCAGTACGGCTCTCGGGGCACGTGACCGATACGAGTCACCCAGTCGATACCGTGCTTGTCCGATTCTGGAAGTACGCCGGAGGCAGCGACGATGCGCTTCGCTACCGCGCGTCGGTGGGCGTGAACGGCTCGTTCGCGATCGAGCTCGAGCCCACGGCGCTTCAAGCCGGAACGTACTCGATGGGCGTGTTCTTGTTCTGGCCCGCGTCGGGTTCGCAGCATCCTCGAGCCATGCTCTCGCCGGTGGTTGTCGACTGACATGGCCACAGCGACCTCCAGTATCCCTAGGTTGACCTCTGCCGAGGACATCGGCTCCGAACAGTTTTCAAGAAACCCCTGATATTAGGGCGTTGCCGCGCTACGCGCGTCTGGCACGCGGGTTGCCTTTACGAAGGCTAGAGAGACACGAGGAGCGAATGAGTCGTTCCTCAGCGTTCGACAACGGGGAAAGGAGACCTCCCATGTCAGCCCGCTTTGCAAGTTTCAGTATTCCGAAAACCACGCGAGTGGCCATCGCCTTGGCACTGCTTACGTTCGCGGCATCCGCCGCGAGTGCAGCCGACCAAGCGAAGTACGACCTCTTCAAGCAAGTCCAGAAGGTCGTCCTGCAGTACCCCTTCTTCACGGTGTTCGATGACGTCAGCACAGTCATCGGAGATGAGGGCGCCGTCACGCTGATCGGGAGTGTGACAGGCGACCACAAGCGGGTGAATCTCGAGAAGCGCGTCGCGGCGATTGCTGGTGTGACGTCCGTGACGAACGATCTCAGATTGCTGCCCGCGTCCACGTTCGATGACCGACTACGGTACAAGGTGGCGCGCGCCATCTATTCGAACCCGCACTTCTGGGGCGATGCCGCGCGGTTGAACCCGCCGATTCACATCGTCGTGAACCGGGGTCACGTCACCCTCACGGGCGTCGTGCAGAGCGAGGTCGATCGGGCGCTGGCCAATACGCTGGCCCGTCAGTTCGACGCGTTCTCGGTGACCAACGAGCTGCGCTTGCCGGCTGAGGTCACAGCGGAGCTCGAGCAGCTTGGGTAGGCACCGCGCCGCCCGCACCAATACCGCTCTCTAACCCGCCCCGGTAGCGACACGACACCGGGGCGGGCCTTCTTCGCCGGTCTTGCCCCCCGCCAACTCTACTGCCCGATCGGTATCCCCAACACCGCCATCATCAACCACGCCGTGAGCGAGACCGACAGCAACACGGATCCAAGCGAGGCGGCAAGGATGACCACGATCGCATCGCTCGGGCGTGTGCGCGCCAGTAGATACAGCAGCGTCAGTGCGGAACCAAGGGTCAGCAGGAGCCACACCCCGAAATACAAGAGGCGGGGTGCCGGCGACAACGCGATGATCGTCTGTTCGACGGTCAGCACGGGCCGGATGAAGATGTCGTCGGCGACGGTGATGAAGCCGACGATCGCGCCAACCACAGCCGACGTCAGACCGATGCCAATCAGCGCACCGACACCGAGAACGACAGCCGCAAGCACACAGCCACTCGCCGTGCTGACACGGCGGCGCATCCTGGCGATCGGGCCGCTCTTTCGTGCCACGAGACATGGGAGGATATCACTCGGCTATAATCAGCGCTCCCGTGAGGCCGTCCCGGTGATCGTCGCTCGACGGTTTCTTGTCCATGGTCGGGTCCAGGGGGTTGGATTCCGTTTCTTTGCAGAGGATGCCGCGCGCCTGGAAGGGCTCGGCGGCTTCGTGCGCAACCTGGACGACGGCCGCTTGGAAGTTATGGCCGAAGGCGAGGAGGACGCGGTACGGCGCTTCGAGCGGGCGCTCCACTCCGGGCCGCCACTTTCACGGATCGAGCGGGTCGAGGCCGAAGACCGATTGCCTCAGGGGTCTGTGACGACCTTCCGCATCCTCGCGTGATCTCGAGAACACATGACGAGTGCCTTGACACATGACAGATGAAGAGCTGAAGACGCTGATTCGACACGTCCCCGATTATCCGAAGCCCGGCATCCTCTTCTACGACATCACGACGCTCTTGAAGGATGGGGCGGGCTTCAGGCGTGCGGTCGAGGCTGTGGCCGATCCGTTTAGGGAATCACGTGTCGACGTGGTCGTCGGGATCGAGTCGCGTGGTTTCATTTTTGGCGCGGCGGTGGCCGATCGTCTCGGCGCGGGCTTCGTTCCGGTGCGCAAGCCGGGGAAGCTCCCCTCGGAGACCGTGAGTGCGTCGTACGAGCTCGAATACGGCGTCGATTCAATCGAAATGCACCACGATGCGGTCCAGCGCGGTGAGCGCGTGTTGGTTGTTGACGACCTCATCGCCACCGGCGGGACGGCGAAGGCCACGGTGGGCTTGATTAGGCAGAGCGGGGCAGAGGTCGTCGGTGTGGCGGTCCTCATCGAGCTGGTCGAACTCGCAGGTCGCGCGAAGCTCGACGGCGAGCACGTTCATGCGGTCCTTCAGTACTGAGGGCGCTGACACGTCAGCAGTACGATGAGACGATGAGACGATGACAACGGGACTCGCCGTCATCGCCCTGGTCGTGGCTGGCGGCGTGGCGCTGCTCCTGCAAGCCATGCGACGTCGCGACCGTGACGCGACCGCCCTCACGCTCATCGGGATCTTCGGGCCCGGCGTCGAGCAGGTACAGCGCGAGCCCCGATCGCTGCCGGCCTGGGCTGGCGTTGCCGGAACCGCACGAACGCTTTTCCCGGAAGCCTTCGCTCGACTTGACGCCGCTGGCGACGGTCCGTTTCCCTTTCCGCCCGCGCTGATCGAAAGCGCTCACGCACGCTGGACCACAGTGTGGCTGGCCTGGGAGCGGGAACACGACCTGACGTACAAGCGACTCGCAAGCGAGGTCGAAGCTGCGCTTTCGCAGACGGCGGGCGAGCAAGCCCGGCTGCTGGAAGCACGACTTCGAGAGATCGAGCAAGAGAAGCTCCAGCGGTACCAGGCACGCTACGAAGAGTACGTGCGAGTCGGCAAGGCGATCGGAAAGCTGGAGCAGTCGAGCGGATAGGCTCGGTCGGCCACTAGTGCGTCAGTCCGTACATCATGTAGTTCACGCCCAGCCTGAAACCCCGGCTGAGTGAGTCAAAGGGGAACAGGTCTAGCCCCCCCGCCTGCCAGTACTCACCAAGGTTTGTGTTGTAGTTCGCAATGGCCATGAGCCGTTCGGTGGGGTCGTTGTCTTCGAAGAGACCGAAGTACTCGGGCCGTCGGCCGTAGAGGTGATGGGGCATCGGATTGGGGGTGTCGAGGCCGTCGACGCTGAAGAATGCGTGGAAGATGGGATGCGCGTGGTCCAGCGGCACCCATCGGGCCGCAGGGAGGACCCGCTTCATCTGCGCTTCGAAGTTGTCCCATTGGTTGCCTTCAAAGTCATTGAAAATGACGAACCCCCCTTTGAGTAGGTAGGCCCGCAGGCGTGCGGCTTGGCCGTCGGTCATCAGCCAGAATCCCGGTTCCCACATGGTGACGATCGGGTGCTTAAAGAGCTCCGAGTCGTCGAGCGTCAGCACCAGGCTGCCGTCGGTTTTTACGTTGATGTGAGTGAAGTCGTCGACGACCGCTACGAGATTCTGCTCGGCCCGGGGGAACTCATGAAGCCAGAAGTTGACGCCCCTCCCGGCGACGGGAGCGCCGTACGATCCATCCGTCCAACGGAGGCGCGCGAAGGTGAGCCGGCCGTCGTAGGAGTGGTCGGGTTGGCCCCACCCGCGCCACGATGGCTGGGCGGAGGCCGCTGTCACGCTGAGCGCGATCAGCGCCAACACGCGGAGGCTTCTACGCATGCGAGACGTCTCGTCACGTCGCCGTCATCATATTCCAGGCTTCCGTTTCCCGCTTACATCTCCCGAAGAACAGTTACGGAACTGTCAGCCGGTGGACGGCAACTTTTCTACCAAATGCGCTCTTTGGCGTGCATTGGTGTGCAGTCGTGACTAGTCGTGCGTGGCCGCGCTCTTGCACTTCGACCGACCGATATGGGCGATGGGCTGAATCTGGGGCAAATTGCGTTTCCAGCGTCCCATCTCTCGTACAGACCACCCGACAGACGCCGGCGGCAGCCGCGCGAAGTCGTCGCGCCCGTGAAGCGGCCGAGCGGCGCGGCGGCAGGGGCGCCACCGATGTTCGCGTTCGTTGCGGGCCAGACGAATCGGCCCCTGAGTCAGCGGTCCAGTGTCCCGCTCCTCTCCTCGGCGGCGCAAGCGACGCTTGCCGCGTTGGGGGTGGTGCTCCTCATGTGGTCTGAGCAGATCATTCTGCCGAACCCGAACCAATCGTCACGTCTGGTTGCGATGTTGGTGGCGGCCCCACCACCGCCGCCTCCGCCGGCAACCGCGGCGGCGCCAGCGGCACCCGCGGCGGCGACGTCGGACACGCGGCCGGAAGCGATGGTGAACAGGATTCGCGAGATTCCAATGGTGACGGCTCCGCTCGACCTCCCGACGCTACCGCCGGAGGAGCGTCCCGAGCTCAGGCTGGCCGCGGCGCCGCAAGTGAGCAATGGTCTTGGCGGCAATGGTTGGGGGTCCGCGGCTGGTTCGGGGTTCGGGGTCGAAGGAGGCGTTGGCTTTGGCAGCAGCCTGTCTCAGCCCGGCACGGAGCCCGTGCGGGTGGGTGGAGCGATCTCTACACCTGAGCTGGTGCACCGTGTCGAGCCAACCTACCCGCCTGACGCGGTGGCGGCCCGCCTCGAAGGGACGGTCGTCGTGGAAGCGACCGTCGACGATCAGGGGCGCGTGCGCGACGTGAAGATTCTTCGCTCACTCGGGGCACTGGATCAAGCCGCGATCAACGCGGTCATGCAGTGGCGCTACTCGCCGCTTCGAGTGAATGACGTGGCAGCCCATTTCCTCGTGACGGTCAACGTCACATTCCGGTTGCACTAGTCGACTCCTCGCCACTAATCTGACCGGTTGCCTTTCGCCTGACCTTCGGCGAGGATGGGCGTCATGCGTTCCCGGTCGTCCGATTCACACACGGCGACGGTGCAGGCCCGATTCGGTGAAGTCGCGGAGCAGTACGCTACCAGCGAGATCCACGCGAGCGGTGCCAGCCTACAGGCTTTGCTCGAGGAGGTGCGGCCGCGGCCAACCTGGACCGTGGTGGATGTGGCAACAGGCGCCGGCCATGCGGGTTTCATCTTCGCTGAGCATGTCGAACAGGTGATCGCTGTCGATGTCACAGAAGCGATGCTGCATCAAGCCTTGAACGGTGGCGCGGCGCGAGGCTTGACGAATCTCAGCGTGGTGGCTGCCGACGCTGCGTGCCTTCCGTTTGCCAAAGGATCGATCGATCTGGTGACGTGCCGCCTCGCCTTCCATCACTTCCAGAATCAGGCCTCGGCCCTGGCCGAGGTCTGGCGCGTGCTCAAGCCAGGAGGAATTCTCGGCTTGGCGGATAACATCACCGTCGACGAACCTGCGGCGGCCGAGTACTACAACACCTTCGAGAGAATCCGCGATCCCTCGCACTACCACGTGCATTCCGTGAATGGGCTCGAGCAGCTCACGACGGCCGCAGGTTTCGAGGTTGACGCCACGCGCCGGCTGAGCAAGGAGATCGAGTTCGACGGTTGGGCCGACCGCCAGCGTGTCTCAACGCGAGAGAAGGCTCATTTGATCGATATGTTGGAGAGGGTACCGGACGCCCTCGCACCGATGCTGGCACCGCGCTCGGTCGAGAACAAGCTGTGCTTCACGCTCTGGGAAGCGGTCATCGTCGCTCGGTCCACCCGTTCGTAGCGGACACATGACTGGGATGAGGAACGGCAAGCGCTGGCTGGTCGTCGGCGCAGCAGGCATCGGTGGTCTGGTGCTGCTGTGGCTGGCGACACTGGTCATCCATCGTCGGGCGGTGGAGACTCCGCGAGTTCCAGTGCTGGTGGAGCTGTTCACCTCGCAAGGGTGCGCGAGTTGTCCGCCCGCGGATGAGCTCCTGATTGCGCTCGATCAGGAACAGTTCGTGCCAGGTGCGTTGGTGATTCCGCTCAGTGAGCACGTTGCATACTGGAACGGACGCTGGCGGGATCCGTTCTCTTCGAGCGTGTTCACGGAACGACAGCGGCGCTACCACGGCGTTCTCGGGTCGCGCATGCTCTACACGCCCGAGATGGTGGTGGACGGCCGGCGGCAATTCGTCGGCAGTCAACGGATGCTGGCAGAGCACGCGATTGCGCATACGGCGACGATGCCGAAAGCGACCATCACCCTGGTGGTTGGACCAAGCCCAACGGAGCGAGTTGAGGTTCACGTCGAGGTGTCTGGGATCTCACGGGTGACACCTCGCAGCGATATCGACCTGTGGATTGCGATTACCGAGGACGGGCT
This sequence comes from Vicinamibacterales bacterium, assembly GCA_965216615.1. Classification (GTDB taxonomy): domain Bacteria; phylum Acidobacteriota; class Vicinamibacteria; order Vicinamibacterales; family UBA8438; genus CAUZIB01. The sequence goes on from CBDCGH010000020.1 coordinate 13,701, forward strand.
CGAGACCGACGTGGGGCTCGGGGAGAATGCTCGTCGCCGCCTTCGACACGCGGCCGTGGTGCGGCGCCTCTTGTCGGTCGCGACACGCCACGTCCCGGTTCCAGACCACTTCGCCGTGTTGGCGGACCTCGCGATCGAAGCGGAGTGGCGACGGTCGAGCTTGCGGTTGGTGGCGTTTATCCAGGAGCAGCAGAGTCGTCATGTCTTGGGTGCGGCGCAGGTGCCAATTGGGTGACCCACCGGATGAAATCAGGTGCGCCGTTCTTGCACCGGGTACCCGGTTCCCTCAGAATGAAAAGGACGGCGCACGCATGCGGACGCACCCGCGGGCGGAGGGGAGAACACAATGATCGCGATTCGGTCGATCGTGCTGACTGGTTTTGTGGGCCTGATTGCCGTACCCGCAAGCGCCCAGGGTGAAGGTGGTTCGCCACGCACGCAGTGGGGCGATCCCGACCTCCGAGGGGTGTGGTCATACGCGAGCTTAACGCCGCTTCAGCGACCCGCCTCGATGGGCGAGCGGGAGCACTACACGCCGGAAGAGGCGGCGGAGCGAAACGAGTCCGTGCTCCGGGAACGCCCGGCTCAACCCGGAAACGTCGGCAGCTACAACATCCATTGGTTCGACCGAGGGCAAGTCTCCGAGGACTTGCGCACCTCACTCATCGTCGATCCCCCGAATGGCAGGCTTCCGTTCACGGCGGCCGCACGGGAGCAGCAGGAGACGCAGCGTACGTACCGGGGGGACCATCCCGCGGACTCATGGCTCGATCTGACGAATTGGGACCGGTGCATCACCTACCACGGCGTGCCCCCGCTGTCGACTGGTTACAACAACACGTACCACATCGTGCAGACTGAGGATTACGTGGCTATCCTCGTCGAGAATATCCACGATGTTCGGATTATCCCGCTGGACGGGCGTCCGCGTCTGCCCGACCGCATTCGCCAGTGGAACGGCGACTCGCGTGCGCACTGGGACGGCGATACGCTGGTGGTCGAGACGGCGAATTACAGCGACCAGACGCAGCTTCGATTTCCGTCGTCACCGAACACGCGAGCGGTCGAGCGTTTCACGAGGATCAGCGACGCCCAAATCGACTACCAGTTCACGATTGACGATCCGGACGTCTACACGCAGCCGTGGACGGCGATTCGTCCGATGCCGAGACTGCCGGACTACAGGATCTACGAGTACTCCTGCCACGAGGGAAACTATGGAATCGTCGGAATCCTTAGCGGTACCCGGGCCGAAGAGAGAGCGGCGGCGCCGTGATCCGATTTAGATGATGTGTCCTGTCCAGCGGCCGGCCACGATGATGGCGGCCCAGAGGACTAGAGACGCGGCGCCGGCGGCCTTGGCCTGAGGCGGCATGGGCGCCGTGCGATCCCACGCCTGCACCCGCCGATAGGTTCGGAACTGAAAAAACGTCATGTTGACGAAGGCGAGCAGCAGGAATACAAGCTTCAGCTGAAACGCGGGGTTTTCCACATACGCGGGGGCTCTTGTCACGAACATCCCGACACCGGTGACCATCGCGACCACCACCGCGCCCCACGTCCAGGGTGTGAGTTCCCGGACCATTCGACTGACCGGGTAGCTGAGAGCGCTCACCCCGAGCAGCCTGAGGTCGACCATCAGAATCGTCCCGACGACCAGGCCGATCGCCAGGACGTGCATGGACTCCAGAAAGGGGAACCAGCCGGTGAAGCCAATGTACTGAGACGTCGGGTGGTCCTGCAACCGTTCCCAGAGCTCGACGAAGGGCACCGAGGGCTGCTCATTCATAGTAGTACAGGTAGTCAGAGTACGCGATCCACCGCCCGGCCATGACGACGCCAATCCACAGGAGGAGTGAGACCCCGGCGGTGAGTCGCCCGAAGACGCGACGGCCTAACGACTGGTCCCAGTACCCCTGCTCCCGCACGCTGAGTCGGTGAACCACGAAGACCAGCGCGACAGCGGGCACGAGAAACGTGAACTTCCATCCAAAGATGGGATTGTAGAAGTAGCGGAGCGGACGGGCGACGACGAACACCGAACCCGTTGCCGCATTCAGCAGAAGCGCCCACCACGTCCACGGCATCAGACGACGAATCATCTCGCTGATGCTCTGGCTCGGTACGGCCATACCCAGGAACCGCAGATCGATCATCACGATCGAACCCATCACTACGGCGATTCCAAAGATGTGCAACGATTGCACGATCGGCGGAAGGCCAGGCACGTTGCCGAGCAAGTAGACGACCAGCTCGCGCACCTGGCTCTCGGCGACGGCGCTGGCCAGGCTGTCTTTCCACTCCATGGAGTCTTGATACGGTGACAACGCGGCGCAGGAGCAGCCCGAGCCGGTCAGTAGCATACAATGGGGGCGCTGCGCAGAATGACGCCGAAGCTGAAGCCGAGAGGCCTCACGGGCCGACAGCCTCTCGCCGCGATACTCGTGGCCGCGAGCCTCGCGTTCTTCGCGACTCTCCCATTGGCGGTCGGGCAAGATCCGTCCGACGCCTGGACGCCTCCGCGAACCCGCGACAACCAACCCGATCTCCAAGGCGTGTGGGTCGCCAATAGTGCCACGCCTCTAGAGCGGCCGAGCGCGCTGGCGGATCGCGGGGAGTTGACGGACGCGGAGGTCGCGACACTCCAAGATCGCGCCAATCGCATCTTCGGGAACGGACGTAGCGCCTTTGCCGCTGGCGATTCCGCGTTCCACGCGGCGCTCGAGAACGTCGATACGTTTGAAGCCCAGTCGACGAGCAGCTCGATCGGCATGATTGATCGGGTCTTCTACAATCGCACTTCACTGGTCGTCGATCCCCCTGACGGACGGGTCCCCGCCATGACGCCCGAGGCGCGGCGGAGGCAGGCTGTGGTCGCTGATGGGTGGCGATACAAGACTGGCCCGGAAGACTTCAGCAGCAACCATCGGTGCATTACGACTGGCGTCCCTCGGCTCGGCGGAAACTTCGGTGCGGGGCCTTACAGCTATTACCAGATCGTTCAGTCGGCGGATCACGTCGCATTCATCATGGAGGCCTTTCACGATGTGCGACTCATTCCGCTCGACGAGCGTCGACATCTTCCCGAATCGATTCAACAGTGGAATGGAGACTCGCGCGGGCGGTGGACCGGCGAGTCGCTCGTTATTGAAACGAGCAACTTTGCTCTAGGGAGCTACTTCATGGGATCGAGCCGCGCGTTAGGTCTCGTCGAGTGGTTCACGCGGACCGCCGAGGACAAGCTGACCCATCGGATGCGGTTCACCGATCCCGACACCTGGGAGACGCCCTGGACCGCCGAAACTCTGCTCAGTCGGGCCAACCAGCCGATCTACGAATACGCGTGCCATGAGGGCAATCGCTCCTTGGTTGGCATGCTCACCGCAGCGCGGCTGGCCGAAGCAGACAGGGCGGTGCGCTAGCAGCTAGTCCGGCTTGCCGATTCGGCTGGCGCGGGCGCGCTTGACGATGCTCTTGGCGTCGGCTGGGAGCAAGAAGCGGTCTTTGACCAGTCGGCTCGCAGCTGCCGAGACGGCATCAACGTACACGTCATGGCTCGGGTAACGTTCGGCGATTGAACGCCGTGGGTCGCCAGAGGTTTCGCGATCGTCGGCGTTCATCGGGAACGGGAGAAACGAGCCGGCGCTGCCGCACAGGGCGCCTTCGCTAGAGCCGACTCGCCGGAGGTTCCAGCCGGTGTGTGTGCCGATTGGGACCTGGAGATTCGGGTGTCTGACGCCGGCCGTCATGTTGCCATCGGCGTCGACCGCTGGCAGCAGTACCGCATACGCCTTGCCCGCTGTGGGCGGAACCCTCGTGTGATCGTGAAGCCGAACGGGGTTGTAGAGTCCCGAGTAGGTCCCACCCGGGATGTCAGGGAACCGCGCGTCGGAGGGGCGTACGAGGCCGCCATTGGCCACGGTCGGGTAGCGGCTGGGTGGTGGTAGTCGACCTTCTGCGACCCACTCATAGAGTGCCACGCTCAGCGCGCTTCGAATACCAGCGAGGGACAGAGGATTGTCGAGGTTCTGACAGATTCCACGGGCCGGTGTCCCGGCGTGGACGCCGATTCCACCGCCGTGCTTCGTCCCCGCGATCAAGTAGGCGCGGACATTCTCGGGAAGGTCGATGGGGTGACCGACCGAGTCGGTCACCACGAGCGACGCCCGTGCCTGCCAGAGCTCGGCCTCGCCGTCGCTGTGGATGATCTTCGGGCAGGTATTTGATGCCGAGCACCGGACGAGCAAGCCGTCGGTTCGAGCACTGATCGGATCCGTTAGGCTCGCGTAGGCAAATGGGAACTGGTCGCCGGGGTAGACGTGATCTGCGTGCTGCCTCTGAAAGCGGCCCGGCTGGCCGAACAGGTAATTTGTGAACGTCTTCCGGGACCCGGCGATGTTCGGGTGCAACCCATCGAACACCATCCGACCCTGCAGGTCTTCGTTGAATCCCTGATAGAGGAAGTCTCGGAGCATGCGGCCACTTTGAGAGATCCCCAAAGAGATCGCCGTATCGGGCAAGCCGTCGAAATTCAGAGGGTTCGGGCTGCCCACGCTGTCGGCTTTCGCGTAGCGCAGAAAGGAAATCGTGTCGCGCATGGCGGCAAATCCCAATCCCATGACCATGGGGTCCTTCGCCTGGTAGACGAACTCGTAGATGGCGCCGCCGTCGTACTTGGCCGGGCGGGTGATTTCAATCTCGGCTGGGCCAACGTAGTTCCATGTGAGGTCCGGCGGTGTCAGCCGCGGAGCCGTCTGGCCGCGCCGTACGGTTAGCGTCGCTTGAGCTGGGTCGCGCGACGCCGCCGGGTACGTCAGCGCCCCTTGGGATACCGAGGCGGAATCGTTGAAGATGAACTCCTCCAGCGATTGACCCGTGATGGGTGAGCCGTCCGACCGAGTCGCGATGGGAAGGGACGCGACGATGTTGCGGTCGGTCGACGCGATGTCTCCCTGCCACCCAACCCAGACGAGAACGAGCCCACGCTCGAGCAAGGCTGAATCGATGTCGCCAACGCGTCCACGGTTTGGGACCGTGTGGTAGATACCGCGGTTCCATCGCGTCATGTCGATGGGCCGGTAGAGCTCAACGGTCGTGCTGTATTCGACTCGTCCAGCCTCGTTGCGCGGGGAGTGTTCGAGATTGACGATTCCCTGGTGGCGCGCATCAGCAGGATCAACCTCTCCGTAGGCGACTCCGCGCAGTCGCTCGTATGCGCCGATCTGCCCGAAACGCCGACCGTCGAGCGTGCGTGATTCCACGACCTTGATGTCGATGCGCGTGATTTGCGCCGATGCGGTGGTGCCTCCCACGAGCGCCAGCGTGGCGGCGATTCCAACTGTTCGACCCCAGTTCGGCTTCATGTCTCCTCCGGTTCGCTGCCGATCATACGTCTTTATCACTGCTTTGATAGACTGCGACCGCTACCACAATAGGCCGAGACCTTGGACCAGACCAAGCTGCTGCGATTGGTAGGCACGCTCGCCGTCGGCGTCCTCCTCTGGTACATCCCGCCGCCCGACGGTGTCGACATTCAGGCGTGGCACCTCCTCGCGATCTTTGTCGCGACGATTGTCGGGATCATCACGAGCCCATTTCCGATGGGAGCGGTCGCGATGTTTGGCATCGCGGCGACCAGCCTGACCGGGACGCTCACGATCGAACAGTCCGTGAGTGGCTTTGGTCAGCGGGTGATCTGGCTCATCGTGATCGCGTTCTTCATCTCTCGAGGCTTCATCAAGACAGGTTTGGGAGCTCGGATTGCGTACCTGTTCATGGCCGCGGTGGGGCAGACGTCACTGGGGTTGGCCTATAGCTTGGTTGCGGCGGATTTGACGCTCGCGCCGGCCATGCCCAGTAACACCGCGCGCGCGGGCGGTGTGATTTTTCCGATTGTGTGCTCGATAGCCAGGTCGTACGGCAGTCATCCGGACGACAAAACGGCGCGACGGATCGGCGCCTTTCTGATCAAGACCGCCTATCAAGGCACGGTGATCACGAGCGCGATGTTTCTCACGGCGATGGCGGCGAATCCAATCATCGCGAGGCTGGCCGGCGACGCCGGTGTGCCGATCACGTGGGGCAGCTGGGCACTGGCGGCCATCGTGCCCGGTCTCGTGAGCCTCACGCTGATGCCGTGGGTGTTGTACAAGGTATACCCGCCGGACATCCGGGAAACGCCGGGCGCGAGGCAAATCGCTCGAGACCAGCTTCGAGAGATGGGGAAGCTGACGGCGAGCGAGTGGACGATGCTCGCCACGTTCATCCTGCTTCTGATCTTGTGGATTTTCGGGGCGCGGTTTGGGCTGGACGGGACCGGAACCACCGCAGCGTTCGTCGGCCTCGCCGTGCTGCTGCTCAGCGGCACACTGACGTGGGACGACATTCTGCAAGAGAAGGGCGCCTGGAACACGCTCGTCTGGATCTCGACCCTCATCATGATGGCGAACTACCTCAACGAGCTGGGACTGGTTGCGTGGTTTGCCACGACGATGGGAGGCGTGGTTGAGGGGATCAGGTGGGAACGGGCTTTCGTAATCCTGATCGTGGTCTACTTCTATAGCCACTACTTCTTCGCGAGCAACACGGCCCATGTCGTCGCGATGTATGCGGCGTTCCTGACGATCGCCATCGCCGCGGGCGCCCCACCGACGTTGGCCGCGCTGGTCTTCGCCTTCTTCAGCAACCTGTTCGCGGGGTTGACCCACTACGGGACCGGCCCGGCTCCGGTGTTCTTCGGATCGGGTTACCTCGAAATGGGAGCGTGGTGGAGACTCGGCGGGCTGTTGAGCCTGATCAACATCCTCGTCTGGCTGCTAGTCGGCGGGCTGTGGTGGAAGCTGATCGGCCTATGGTGACGGCCGGACGCTCTGCCTAGAAACGGTATGCCAGGGACGCTTCTGCGCGCAGTCCGCGAAAGGCCCCACTCTCTAGTCGCTGATTGAACGTCGCCGAGACGCTGGCGTCGAGTACCAGCGGTCCGTAGATTCCAATGATCGCGCGGACGGCAGCATTGCCGCCGGCCGAGAAGTCAGGCGATTCGTCGTCGCGCTGAATGCCGGCCATGAGCAGCACGCTCACGCCAATGTTCTCGTTGGCCTTCCAGTACGGGTATGCCGTCGCACCATAGAACTCGTATTTGCGCGGGTCGTAGTAGCCATTGCCGAGATCGTGCCGGGCACGATACTGGTAGCCGAAAAACCCGAGGTCGAGATTCAGAGCTTCGGTCCGGGCGACGCGACGTCTCGGCGCAACGCTGAACTCGATCAACTCGTTGGTGTCCGACAGATCGTGGTAGGCCGCCTGAACCGAAATGTGATTGTTCAGGCCGGGGCTCCAGTCGATCACGGCCTGGTGGGTCAGGCGAGTGATGCCCAAGCCGACCGCCCGCGGCGATACGACGAAGAAACCGAGCCGCCGTTCGACCGACAGGTTCAGCGCGTCGGCTGGTCGCGCGTGTAGGCCGACCGCGTACGCGTTCAGGTCGTGCCCGGTGGTTGATGCCCGGCCGGCGCGGCCTTCCAAGACCACGGCCTTGACCCGCTGGGACACGCCGAGCCACCCCTCTTCGTGCATGGCATCGGTCGTGCCGGACAGCTGTTCCAGGCCGCTCCCCACTCGCGCCTGCAGGTCGTGGCGCGCGAACCCGGCGCGAAGATCGGTACCTGTGGACAACGCGAACTCCGCCTCGGCCGCATAGCGTTGGATCTCCAGGTCATCGGAGTCACGGTAGGTGCTGACGTGGGGTCCGAGAGACGAGCCGAGCGCGGCTCTCAGAATGCGGCCGGCGGTATCCGTCCGCGCTTCATCCGAATCAAGTTGCCTCAGCCTGTCCAGCGACTCGCGCGCTTCGGATGGACGCGGCTTCATCGTGTAGGCGACGGTCCGACTGAAGTTGAGATCGAAGTCGTCGGGCTCTTCAGCGAGGAGCGTGTCGAGCAGCTCCAGCGCCTTCGAAGGCTTGCCTCCCTCGGCAAAGACGGACGCCAATTGCTGCCGGTACTCGCGCGTCTCGCCGTACTGGGCGCGATAGGCCTCCAACGCGTCGTAGCTTGCGCCGTAGTTTCCGCGCCATCGCTCAGTGGTGGCCAGTTCGACCCACACGTCGGCCTCGTCGTCGCGTGACGAGAGATATCGCCGATAGTGCTCGACCGCCTCGTCAGTGTCCCCAGACCACGCACTGACGCGGGCGAGCCACAGCGTCGTCTCTGGATCAGGTTCGACGGCGTCAATGCGACGATAGGAGTCGGCAGCGAGGAGATACTCTCCGGCCCAGGTCGCCAGTACGGCTCTCGCACGCACGTAGTCGAGGTTGGTTGGGTCGAGCGCGTACGCAGCTTCTATCGCCTGAAGGGCGGCGGTCGCCTCACCATCTGCGGCATAGGCCTGCGACAGCTTCTGGTGCAGAGTTGCGTCGTCAGGCGCGGCGCGCGTGGCCTGGACCAGCGCCGCCACGCTCGCGTCGGTGTGACCCAGGTGAGCCTCGATGTCGGAGACACGGGCCCAGATGTCGGCTCGGCCGGCATCGCTTTTGAGCAGCGCCTGATAGATGTCGAGCGCTTCCGTCCAGCGCCCCGCCTCTTCGGCAACGAGCCCTGCCACGGGCAGGCTCGGCTGAGCCAGCACAGGAGCAGCCATTGTCAAGAACAGCGCCGTCGCACCGATCAGCCGACGGGTCACTTGCGCCACCTCCGCCCGGTCGTCAGCCAGAGATCGAACCAGAAGCGACCGAAGCTAAAGAGATCGACGCCGAGGGCGGCGTATCGTACCGGCGTGACGGCCAGGCCCTTGAAGATGTACTCAATCCGTTGTCCCTTCATGGCGTACGCAAGCGTCGCGATGCAGAACAGCGTGTCGAACGCCATCGTGAGCAGGAGTCCGTACCAGTTGGCCAGCAGGATCATGATGGCCATGCCAGTGGGGAAGCCGATCTTCTCAACCGCACCCATGAGGAGAATCCATCCAGCTGGTCGCCCATACTGCTGTGTTCGCGACCGACCGAACGCCTGGCGGTAGGGCTCACGAATTCGGCGCCGGTCTTCGCCGCGCTCCAAGGGCAGTTTCGCACCCGTGGCCTCGCCCTCTTTGCGCGCGGGGCGACTGCGCTTGGTCCGTCGCTTGAGCGCCTTGAGCGGGCTTTTTGCCAAGGCGTCGAAGTACCACAGCGACTGGAGGAAGGACGACGTCCACAAGTGGATCTGCCGGGGGAGGCGCTGGAACTCAGGCTCGACCGTTCTTGCGTACACATCGTCGAGCTGGATATTGCGATAGCCCTCGTTGAGCATCGCGTGACCGATGAAGATGTCCTCGGAAGTCGTCAGGTCGTCGCCAAGCTTGGGGGTGTAGTAGTTGAACATCGCATTCACGTACCTCCGGCGGTACGCCACAGCACATCCAACCGGATTGCTGATGGTTCCGAAGAACGCCATCTGGCCGCGATAGATGACTCGCTGGAGAAACAGATAGAGCACTTCGCGATAGAGGTTGGTGATGTCGGTCGCCGTATCGCGAATCCAATTGGTCCCGTTCGTCGTATCGTGGCGCGGATGGGTCTTGTTGAAGGCACGAATCGTTGGCGTACGGTCTATCGCCCTGCGGTCACGTCGCCGCATCGGCAGGATTGTGCCGCATGCGCTCGCGATACCGACCGCCTGGTACAGCTCCTGGACGGTGCGCTCGATGTAGTTGTCGGACTCGAGAAAGGTGTCGCCATCGAGCACGAACTCGACGTCGGAGTCGTAGTCGCGCGCTTGCCGCTTCAACGTGGGGGTCTTGCCAATCGGATCCCTGCGTTTGATGGCGATGAGCTTGACGCCGGCGTGCGCGCAGAATGCCCTTGCACGGTCGATGGTCTCGTCGGCACTTCCGTCGTCAACCAGAATGATCTGCCGCGGTTTGAACGTCTGGTTAAGCAGCGAAGCCAGCGATCGAACGATGTGGCGCTCTTCGTTGAACGCGGGAATGACGACATCGACGGTGGCCTGGCGCCAGTCTTCGGCCGGTGTTGGCACCGTCTTGTCCGGGCCGCGGAACAGTCCCACGAGGCTCAGCAAGGTACTGGGACTGAGGATGAAATACGGAGTCGAGGCCATCGGGTCTTTACCTGCCCTCCATGCGTTGCAACAGCAGGTCCATATGAGAAGCCGTTACCAGATAACGACTTAGCCGATTCAAGGCCTTCGTTCGAGCCGACGAGTCCGAGCACAAATCGCCAAGAGTCTTGCGGGAAACGGATTTTCTCGCACGAACTGGGAAGGGCCGCTTTCGTTAGCCTGAGAGGCCTCAATTAGTGCTATCGTTGCCACCTCAGAAGAAGAGCTTCCTGTGACGACGGCCTAGGAGGAGAGTTCACCATGAGCATCAATCGACGCGGCTTTCTTCATCGTTCTGGCGCAGCAGCCGCCGGCATCGCCGGTATCGGTGCCGGTATGGCCGCAGCGTCGCGGCCGGTGTCGGCGATGGCCCAGGATTCCTCTACTCGGAACATCAAGATCACCGGGTACAAGGTCCGCGTCATCAACAACATCGATCCGCCGATCGGAGCGAGGCATTGGATCTTCCTCCAGCTTTTCACCGATGCGGGCATTGTGGGATTGGGCGAGCGGGTCAGTGGACAGACTGGGGCTTTGCAGTCGCAGGTATCCCTGATTAACGAGATGTGTGACCAGGCCGTCGTCGGGAGTAGCCCGTTCGATATCGAGAGCATTTGGCACAAGATCTACACGCAGCCTCACGACTACCGCAGTCCGAGCCTCACGTCGACTCCGGCGCTCTCCGCTATCGAGATGGCCCTCTGGGACATCGTGGGCAAGGCGACGGGACAACCGATCTACAACCTGCTGGGAGGCAAGTTTCGCGATCAGCTGCGGGCCTACGCCTATTTGGATATGGCCGGCGTCTGGGAGAATCCGGAGCTGGCCGGAGAGAGAGCCGCCGACCTGATCGCACGAGGCATCGGAGTCTGCAAGCTGGACCCGTTCCAGCCGATCACGGGCATGCGCGACTACCCACTCGCGACGATCAATCGCGTAGCGAGGATCTTTCGCGCCATGCGTGATGCCGTAGGTGATCAGCTCGAGATCGGGATTGGCACCCACGGCCAGTTCACTACGAGCGGGGCGATTCGCGTGGCGAGCATCCTCGAGGAGTTCAATCCGTTCTTCTTCGAGGAGCCGGTATCACCGGAGAACATCAGCGAGATGGCCCGGGTGGCGGCGCAGACGAGTATTCCGATTGCGACCGGCGAGCGCCTGGTGACGAAGTACGACTTCGCAGAGGTGCTGAGGCAGCAGGCGGCCGGGATCATTCAGCTCGACGTCGGGCAGTGTGGGGGGATTCTGGAGTCGAAGAAGATCGCGGCTATGGCCGAGGCATCCTACGCGACGATCGCGCCGCACATGTACTGCGGGCCGATCGCGGCGTCGGCGGCGATACAGCTCGACACCTGCACACCCAACTTCCTTGTTCAGGAGTTCAACACCAACAGCCTTCACAGCGATATCTTTGTCGAGCCACTCGTCATGGAAAGAGGGTTCATCACCCCGCCAACCGGGCCGGGTTTGGGTGTCGAGCTAAACGAAGCCGTGGTCGCGAGGCATCTCGCGACTGATTGAACCAAATATCGAGCTGAGTAGCTGAGTTTCCCCAGAGCGCGTGTAGCTCAGTTGGATAGAGCGACGGCCTCCTAAGCCGTAGGCCGCAGGTTCGAATCCTGCCACGCGCGCCAGTTGAGCACGCGATCAGGCCGCGGTCAGGCAGTGAAAGGCGGGTCGTGCCATGACCGATTCTGGGTCTGGTACACTTGTGGGTTAGAACATGCGCAGAGAAGAGCGTCATCATCTCAAGGAGAACGCCCTTGCGGCGTTCTTGGCTGGCCTGCAGGAAACGCTCAGCGAGCACGGGCGTACGATCGCTGTCGCTGGCGGTCTCCTAGTTCTGGCCGCCGCTGCGGCCGGAGGTTACTCCGTCTGGCAGGAGACGCAGCGGCAGCGGGCGGGTGACCTTTTGGCGGGAGCCTTGAGGGTGCTCGAAGCCGACGTGGTGCCGCCAGGCGAGGAACCGGCGGAGACTCAGTCCGGCGAGACCTATCCGTCGTGGCAGGCGAAATTCGAGGCGGCGGTGCCAAAGCTCCAAGAAGTCGCGGACGCCTATCCAGAGACGTCCCAGGGGTTGGCGGCGCGCTATCAGGCGGCGGCCACACTGGTAGGCCTCGGTCGCCCGGACGAGGCGGTGCCTGAGTACCAGCGAGTCGTCGATGTGGCCGGTGATGAGCTATATGGCCAGGTGGGCCGGCTGGGGTTGGCGGAAGCACACCTGCGGGCCGGTCGTTACGCGGAGGCCATCGCCGTCTTGGAACCGCAAACGAGCGCGGTCGAGTCTATCGTGCCGGTCGACGCGGTGCTGATGCGACTCGGGCACGCGTACCAGGCCGCGGGTCAACCTGCCGATGCGCTTGCCGTCTTCACGCGGGTGACCGAAGAGTTTCCCGCCTCTGTGTATTTCCCTGACGCCCAGGTGCAGGCTGACGCCCTGCGCCAGGGTGAGGGATGACGAAGTCGCTCGGTCCATGAACACCGAGGCGACGTTCACGGTCGGCCTCGTGCAGTCCCGCTGCACTCCGGATTCAGGGGCGAACGACCAGGCGACGATTGCCGGCGTACGTAAAGCCGCTGAGCGCGGCGCCCAGGTCGTGTGCCTCCAAGAGCTGTTTCGAACCCCCTACTTTTGTCAGATCGAAGACTCCCAAAACTTCGACCTTGCCGAGACGGTTCCGGGGCCGTCGACTGACCGATTTTCGGCGCTGGCGGCGGAGCTTGCCATCGTGCTGATCGTGCCGGTGTTCGAGCGCCGGGCCCCAGGTCTTTTTCACAACTCGGCAGCAGTCATCGACGCTGATGGGTCGCTCTTGGGGGTCTATCGCAAGATGCATATCCCCGACGATCCTCAGTACCACGAGAAGTTCTACTTCGCTCCCGGCGATCTCGGCTATCGCGTGTTCAATACCCGTTTCGCACGGGTCGGTGTACTGATCTGCTGGGACCAGTGGTACCCGGAGGCCGCCCGGCTCACGGCGCTCGCTGGCGCCGAAGTGATCTGTTACCCGACAGCCATCGGTTGGCTCTCCGAGGATCGCGGAACTGTCGGTTCGGCCCAGCACGACGCGTGGCTGACCGTGCAGCGCGGGCACGCGATCACGAATGGCGTGTATGTAGCAGCGGTGAATCGGGTCGGGCAGGAGCCTGGCCCTTCCGGCGGACTGCAGTTCTGGGGGCGGTCCTTCGTGTGCGACCCACAGGGGCGCGTTCTTGCGGAGGCGTCGGACGTGACCGACGAGGTCGTGGTCGCCTCGTGTGATCGAGGGGTGCTGGAGGAGCAGCGGCGCAGCTGGCCGTTTCTTCGTGACCGGCGTATCGACAGCTACGCGAAGATGACGCAACGATACCTCGACTCGGACGTCGACGGCGGTCCGACGTCTGGATGACCGGTATACGACGCGATGCGTCACCCACGTCGCTTGGATTTCGCATGCCGGCCGAGTGGGAGCCGCACCGAGCGACCTGGCTCGTATGGCCCCACAATCGGGCTGACTGGGAAGTCAAGACGGCTGCGATCGACTGGTGCTTCGCCGAGATCGTGAGGCTGTTGGCCGACGGCGAGCGCGTGGCGATCCTCTTTCAGGATGCCCGCACTGAGCGTCGGGCGATTCGCGCGCTCACCCAAGCCGGCGTTGAGCGCTCGGCTGTTGAAGCCCACCGCGTGCGAACCAACAGATCGTGGATCCGCGATTCCGGCCCGATCTTCGTCATCCGGCGTGATCGGTGGCGGTCGGAGGTCGCGGTGACCGACTGGCACTTCAACGGGTGGGCACGATATCGCGCGTGGCAGCACGATGATGCCGTGCCGACGCGGCTTGCGCGACGTCTCGGCCTGCGTCGGTTTGCCGTTCGTCACGGTGGTCCCCCGCGGCGCCGAATCGTGCTCGAGGGAGGAAGCATCGACGTCAACGGCCGAGGCCTCCTGCTGACGACAGAGGAGTGTCAGCTGAGCCCGATTCAAGCTCGCAATCCGGGGTTGTCGAAGGCCGAGATCGAGGAAGTCTTCGCGGCGAATCTGGGTGTCCGACGAGTGTTGTGGTTGGCCGGAGGTGTTGCGGGCGACGACACGCACGGACATGTCGACGACGTCGCGCGGTTTGTGTCTGCGACGACCGTGGCGGTTGCGACAGAGTCGGATCGAACCGACGCGAACTTCGAGGTCCTCCGAGAGAACATCGCCCGCGTACGCTCGATGCGTGATCTCTCGGGGCGGCCACTGGCCGTTGTGAAGCTGCCGATGCCTCGGGCGGTGTATTTCGAGGGTCAGCGGCTACCTGCCAGCTACTTGAACTTCTACATCGGCAACCGGCGCGTGTTGGTGCCGACCTTCAACGACCCGAGCGATCGCGTCGCCTTGGGTCGTCTGAGTCGGGTGTTCCCAGGACGCGAGGTCGTTGGCATCCACGCGGCAGACTTGGTGTTGGGGTTGGGAGCCGTACACTGCGTGACGCAGCAAGAACCACACTAAGCTGCCGGGCTGATGCGCTGATCGGTAGCCATCGCCGCAAGATGTCGGGGACTTGCCTCGCGGATGGCCCCGAGCAGATTGCGCGCCCGACCATGCTCGCGGAGTGCGAGGAAGGCGTTGACTTTGAGCAGCGCGAGATCCTCGTGGTCCGCGCGTACGACCTGCTCCTGTTCGAGGTAGTGGCCAAATCGCAGGGCCTTGGCTGGGTCCTGTCCAACGAACTCGCGCATCCGGCGCAGACCGCGTGATTCGCGAAGAAACCGGTGAAGCGTCGGCCTCACTGACTGCAGTCGTGCGTCGTAGGTGTGCTGTGCCCGCACCTTCCGCATGCCGGCCTGCGCAATGGCCTGTCGCTCTCGCTCGTGGGTGAGATAGTACCGGGCCTTGTCGCGGAGATCCTCGGCGTTCCGGTAGATGACGAGGTCCCGGCCGTCCGTGAAGTAGGTGCTGGCATCGCTGCGGTCGTCGGTAAGCACGAGACTGCCGCACGCCATGGCTTCGAAGACACGCATGTTGAGACTCGATCGGCCGTGGGGTCGGGTGACGTTCCCGCTAATCTTCGCGCGCTGGTACGCAGCCCGCCCTCGGTCGCGGTCGAGGAGCTCTCCCGCGTAGCAGCGAGCGAGCGCGGGACTGGTGTGCCAGCCTTCTGAGTCGTAGCCGTAGATCACGAGTCCGAGGTTGCTCAACGGTTCGAGCATCTGGATGCGCTGCTCGGTAGGACCGCCCAGGAAGACGATCGGATTCGGTTCACCTGGGTCGTCAGCGGCAGAACGTCGGTCGTGGAAGATGTCCGCACTGACGGCGAGAGGCCAGAGGATGGCTCGAGTCACGCCGGCGGCGTGGAGCGCTGACGTGGCGACTCGGTCCCAACAGAGCACCAGACTGTCGAAGTGCTGCAGAGGCGCGAGGTACCGAGCCGGCACGTCGCTGGGATCAGCGTCAAATGGGTGGCCGAAATCACACAGGAAGTAGACGGCCGGTCGGCGCAGCATGTCCTGGAACGATTCGTCCACGCCTTCCAGGTAGTCCGCGAACATGGGTTCGAGGTACTCGAGACCGTATGAGAAGACGAGGTCTGGATTGAATCGTTCGATACCGACGATCGTATCGGCGATGACCTGTGCCTTGGTACCGTCCGAGACAGCGGCGTTGGCGTGAAGCGTGCCCTCCAGGTCGAGCCAGCGAACGGGACACCCGAGACCACGGGCGGCCGAGGTCAGGTCGACCATGATGTAGCGTGCGAACGAACGCTACCGGATGAACGTGAGGATCTTCATGTACAGCCGTGCGCAAACCTGCGCACCGGTCTTGGCGCTCAAGGCCTCCTACCTCAGGGAATCGGAGAGATCGGGTGAAGCTTGAAGGCCGACTACTGATCGTCGGAGACGGCGTACCCGGACTCGGGAAAGAGCGTGCCGTCGACCGACATCCGAGGGCCATCGAGCTGAAACCTCGGGAGGCGGCGCTTGCCGAGGGTCGAGCCGGCGCTGCGGGCCAGGCCGCTCGCTAGCAGTGGCAACGCGACAGTTGCGTCGGCGTGAACCGTGACGGAAGGGGCGTCCGCGGACAGCTTGCCCCAGCTCTGTGCTTCGGCCAGCGTCGATCCCGACGCGCCCCCGAAGTGTGGAACATCGGCCACGATCTGGATCGCGTAGCGGTGCCCGCCCGCGCCGGGGCTGTAGAAATCGGCCTGCACACTCGCCTGGTTGATGAAGTTCTTCGGAGTGCCGCCGCCCAGCACGACCGACGCGGTTTCCGGTCGGTGGATGACCAGGTTGGATGACTCGATGATGTCGCTGATGACGTCGATGTGGCCCCGTGCGGGATCGTGCATCCGCGCTTGCGAGAGTCCCATTCCGATCGACGAATCTGCGATCGCTGGGCAGAAGATCGGCACCTTGGCGCGATACGCGGCGGTCAGGATGCCATCGCGACCGGTGTCCTTCCACAAGTGCCCGCCCAACAGGTACAGGAACTCCCGGCTGGAGTAAGGCCGCGATTCGAGTGAGGTGACGAACTCAGCGATCCAGGCATCGTTATCGATGAACTCCGTCTCATCGACGAGCGTGTCGTAGACGCGGTCGATATGGTGAGCCTGAAGGTCCCGGTCGTCGGTCTGGTGCGATCCGATGAAGTGTCTCCGGCCGCGCGTTTCATGCAGGTCGTGGTACAGGTTCGCGCCGGTCGAAACAAGGCAGTCGACGAACCGGTTCGAGATCAGGTGAGCGAGGACCAAACGGAGCCCCCCAGCACTCAGCGCGCCGGCAACACCGAGAAAGATCACCACGTCATCAGCGAGCATCTGGTTCCACACGCGATGGGCGATGCCGAGATTGCGCCCCTGGAAGGAGATGTGCTCCATTCGCTGAAGAATCTGATCGGCCGTCGCATCGGGCTCGACGCGGAATGGCTCCACAGGGGTCTTCAAGTAGTCCGACTTCTTCGTCATTGGATTCGGGGGACTGGTTACGACTCGGGGAGATCGAGTTCCTTCTTGAGCTCGGCCAAAAGCGTCAGCGCCTCCAGGGGCGTGAGGCGGTCGAGGTCGATGGACTGGAGCCGCTCGACGAGCCGGGTGTGCTGGGAGAGCCCTGGCCGAAAGAGTCCGAGCTGCACGGAGTCATCGTCTGCGGGGGCAATGGGCTCGCCGCTGAACGATGGCCGGCCGCCTCGCGAGAGCTCGTCGCTCTCCAGCCCGCCAAGGATGTCCTTGGCGCGCTGCACGGTGCGCGCCGGGAGCCCGGCCAACCGGGCCACCTGAATCCCGTAGCTCCGGTCTGATCGCCCCGGCTCGACCTTGCGGAGGAAGACGATGTCATCTTTCCATTCGCGCGCCACCACGTGGTAGTTCGCGACGCCTGGCATCGAATCGGCGAGGTCGGTCAGCTCGTGATAGTGGGTCGCGAAGAGGGTCTTGGGACGGGCATCAGGGTTGGTCGCAATTGACTCAGCCACAGCCCAAGCGATGCTGAGGCCATCGAATGTTGCCGTGCCTCGGCCGATCTCATCCAAGATGACGAGGCTGCGAGACGTCGCGAGGTGCAGGATCTTCGCGGTTTCTTGCATTTCAAGCATGAAGGTCGACTGACCGCGCGCGATGTTGTCACTGGCCCCGACTCGGGCGAACAGACGGTCGACGATCGGGATCTTGGCGCGCCTGGCCGGGACGAAGGACCCTACGTGCGCGAGCAGGGTGATGAGCGCGACCTGCCGCAGGTAGGTCGACTTTCCGCCCATGTTCGGGCCCGTGAGGATGACCACTTGCTGGGAGCTGCCGTTGAGGACAGTGTCATTGGGGACGAACGACTCGGTGCAGTGTCGTTCGACGACGGGGTGGCGACCCTCTGAAATAGTCAGCTCGTCACCGTCGTGTATCTGCGGCTTGGTGTAGTTGAGGGTTCCCGCCGAGTCGGCGAAGGCACCAAGAACATCGAGACTTGCCAAGGCGCGGGCGGTCGCCTGAATGCGAGGGGCCTCGCTTGCCACCGCGTTCCGCAACGACTCGAAGAGCTGGGCCTCTCGATCGAGCATCTTCTCGTCGGCGCCGAGGGCCTTCTGCTCGTACTCCTTGAGCGCCGGCGTGATGAACCGTTCGCCGCTGGCGACGGTTTGCTTGCGCAGATAATCGTCCGGCACGGCGTGCAAGTTCGACTTCGATACTTCGATGTAGTAGCCGAAGACTCGGTTGTATCGCACTTTGAGGGAGGTGATTCCCGTCCGTGCTCGCTCGGCCTGCTCCATTTCGGCGATGTGCTGCTTGGCATTCCGACTGATCGAACGCAGCTCGTCGATCTCGTTGTCGCAGCCGTCACGGATGTAGCCGCCCTCCCGAACCGTCGCTGGTGGCTCGTCAACGAGACTCCGTTCGATTTCGTCCCATACGTCAGCCACGTCGTCGAGCTCCGAGACGAGGCTTCGCACCAGCGGAGCGCGGAGATCGGCGAGCAGTCCGCGGATCCGAGGCACGACCCCCAGGGATGCTTTGAGCCCGACCAGGTCCCGTGGACCCGCACGCCCGAGAGACACCCGCGCGATCAATCGCTCGAGGTCCTGCACGCCCTTGAGGGCATCCTGGAGCTTCGCTCGTTCGGTCGTCCGAAACGCCAACTCCTCGACGGCATCGAGGCGATCGTGAATCCGCTCGATCGCATGCAGCGGACGCTGAAGCCAATCTCGAAGTCGGCGACCGCCCATCGACGTTACCGTTCGATCGATCTCACGGAGTAGGGACCCACTCGGCCCCCCGGTGGCACCCTCGACGATCTCGAGGTGGGCAAAGGTTGAGGGGTCGATGAGGACGTGGTCCGCCAGAGACCGGTAGGCAATGGCTCGAACATGCTCGAGGACGACCTTTTGGGTGTCGCGGAGGTACTGTAGGAGCCCGCCTGCCGCCATGGTGGCGAGCGGTCGGTCCGCAAGACCAAAGCCCTCGAGTGACGCCGAACGGAACTGCTCGCAGAGCACGCGAGTGGCGTGGTCGAGCCCAAACGCCCACTGGTCCACTGGGGTGATGGTGGGCGGATCGTCAGCCCGATCAAGCAGGCCATCCGGTGCCGTGCCCTCGGCGACGACAATCTCCCGGGGACGCAGCAGGGCCAGCTCATCGGCGAGCGCCTGCGTTCCCTCGGAC
The DNA here is from genome assembly GCA_965216615.1 of Vicinamibacterales bacterium. Lineage (GTDB taxonomy): Bacteria > Acidobacteriota > Vicinamibacteria > Vicinamibacterales > UBA8438 > CAUZIB01. The sequence continues at coordinate 32,896 of CBDCGH010000020.1, forward strand.
CCGGAGAATTCGGCAGCGCTGAACTCTCCGGTTGACACGTCGATGAGGGCCACGCCGAGCCCCTCATCTTGCCGGGTGAGCGCCATGAGGAAAGTGGGCTCCTTCGCGTCGAGGTAGCCGGCCGTCGTCAACGTGCCCGGCGACACGATCCGAACGACTTCACGTCGGAGCAGCTTCTTGCTCTTCACCTGGCGCGCATCCTCGACTTGCTCGCAGAGGGCAACCCGAAAGCCGCGCTTGACCAGGCGAGTCAGATATCCTTCAGCGGCGTGGTGGGGCAGGCCACACATCGGGATTGGGCTTCCGCCCGCGTCCTTCGAGCGCGAGGTCAGTGTGAGTTCCAAGATGCGCGCTGCCGTGAGTGCGTCTTCGTAGAACATTTCGTAGAAATCACCCATGCGAAAGAAGACGATCGCGTCGGGGTGCGCACGCTTGGCGTCGAGATACTGACGCATGGCGGGAGTCACCGACGATTGATCGAGCGCAGGGCTCTGTGATGGTGGGACCACGTTGACGGTGAGGATACACTAGCCACAACGCACGGCGTTCGACGGCTATCGCGTGGTGATTCTAGGTCTCGACACGACGACACGAGCGGGTAGCGTGGCGGTTCGGCGCGGCGGTCAGCTTCTCATTGGCCGGTCTGGCGATCCGACGCGGACACACGGTGAACGGCTGCCCGGAGACCTCCTGGCGGCGCTGGAGGACGCACAGGTCGCGTTGGCTGACGTCGATCTCTTTGCCGTGGCGTCTGGACCCGGGTCGTTTACCGGACTGCGCGTGGGTCTGGCGACTGTGCAGGGTCTCGCGCTCAGCCTGCAGCGTGCTGTTGCTGCCATCCCGACCCTCGAGGCGATGGCGCATGCCGGGCTCTGGTCGACCGCAGCCGATGACGTAGCGCCGACGCTGGTCATCCCCTGGCTGAACGCGCATCGCAACGAAGTGTTCAGTGCCGTTTACGAGGCAAGCGCGGGGGACCAGCTCGAGGAGCGTCGTCCGCCGGTGGTCGGCTCACCAGAAGCGGTGCTCCGCGACCTTGATGCCGGTGACGCTGACCAGTCGAGTCTTGTCATGGTTATCGGCGATGCCGTAGAAGACACCCGAGGGCTTCTCGAGACCAGTTTGGAACAAGCTCGACTCGTCGCGGAAATGCCCCTCCTTGCGCCAGCGGTGACGCGACTCGCCGAGGAGAGGGGGCGGCGAGCAGCGGCCAGCCCGCATGGCGTCCAGCCCGTTTACGTTCGGCGCCCGGACGCAGAGCTAGCCCGTGAGCGACAGCGACGCCAGAGATGAGGGCGAGTGGGCGGTGGAGCTCGTCGATCCCAGACGGGATCTCGAGGAAATTCAGGCGATCGACCGGGAGTCGTTCTTCCAGCCGTGGACCGCTGCCGCGTTTGCGCGGGAACTGCGCAAGTATCCGCTGAGCCGAATCTATGTGATTCGGGTCGCCGGGGCGGCCGTCGTGGGGTTCTGCGTAACCTGGATGATCGTCGACGAGCTGCATGTCAATAGTTTCGCCATTGCTCGCCGCTGGCGACGGCGGGGCGCCGGACGGGCGCTGCTTGCGCGGGTCCTGGTCATGGCACATCGGCTTGGAGCTCGGCGGGCCACGCTCGAGGTGCGCACCTCGAACGTGGCGGCTCGACAACTCTACGAGGCCATGGGCTTCGTCGTCACCGCGACGCGTCCGAGGTACTATTCGAGGCCGGTTGAGGACGCGCTGATCCTGTGGCGGGATCTTGAATCGCCTCACCCTGTGTGATACGGTCGGGTCGGATGTCCGCGATGTATCCTCCCCGGACTCGCACCTCAGCCACAATCCCTGCAGACACCATCGAGGAGGCGGAATGAGCTATTCCGACCAGTTGCGCGAGAGTTTGCTGCATTCAGACGACGAGTTTCGTCAACTCGTCGAGGAACATGAGGGGTTGAAGAACCGCCTCGCCGAACTGTCCCGTCAGCTGTACCGGTCTACGAGCGAAGAAGGGGAGCGGGCGACGCTCAAGAAGCGCAAGCTCCAACTGAAAGACCGGATGGAGGACATGCTCCGCCGTCACCGGTCGTTGGCGGAAGGGCAGCCCGCATCGGGGCTGCAGCCACAGACACGCGGCTGATTCGCTTCTTTCGCTCATAGTTGATGAAGATTGATCGCGCTGGCTACCCGTTCGTCTTGGCAGCGCTAGCCCCAGCTGTGGCGTTGGTGACATTGCGCATTCCCGGTTGGGCGTTGCCGTTCGTCGCGCTCGCGTGTGCGCTGGCGCTCTTCTTCCGCGACCCGCATCGGGTTGTCCCGGATGACGCTCGCCTGGTTGTCGCACCGGCCGACGGGCGGGTCATGCATGCCGGCCCGGCTGACCCGTTGGCGGCGCCTGACGGCGAGTGGCTGCAGGTGAGCGTCTTCCTCTCTCCGCTGGACGTGCACGTCAACCGGACGCCCGTCGGCGGGCGAGTCATGGCGGTTGAGTATCGCCCTGGGCGTTTCCTGCCGGCCTACCGAGCCGAGTCGGCGGGTGAGAACGAGCGAAGCCAGATTCAGATTGTCGATGCGGGCCGGACCGTCATTGTGCGGCAGGTTGTAGGCGTGTTGGCGAGGCGCGTGGTGTGTCGACTGCGTCCGGGCATGGATGTCCAGCGGGGCGACCGTTTGGGTATCATGAAGTTTGGATCCCGTATGGACGTGTTCCTTCCGACCGACGCGGTGCTGCGAGTACGCGTGCACGAGCGGGTCCGGGGTGGCGAGACCGTCATCGCCGAGCTGCCGTCACCGACAGAATCGGTGCAGGGAGAAAAGTGACGATGCCACGAGTGCTTTCGGCCTTCCGGCAGCAGCGACCCCGGCGTCCGCTCCGGCGTGGCATCTATCTGCTTCCCAGTCTGCTCACCGTGGCCAACATGTTCTGTGGCTGGGGATGCATCGTCTACTCCATGCGGGGCGAGTACGCGATTGCGGCTCCACTCGTTGGCTTCGCGATGGTGCTCGATATGTTCGACGGACGCATTGCCCGGCTGGCTGGAGCGACCAGCGAATTCGGGAAGCAGATCGATTCTCTGGCGGACGTCATCTCGTTTGGGGTCGCGCCGGCCACGTTGGTGTTCGCGTGGGGGCTCCAGCCGTTGGGGCGACTCGGCTGGGCAGCGGCGTTTCTCTACATCACCGCGACCGCCATGCGGCTCGCGCGCTACAACATTCACGGCAAGGGCGGGGACAAGCGCTTCTTCGCCGGGCTGCCTAGTCCGCCGGCGGCCGGCGTCTTGGCGGCGTCGGTCTTTGCCTACCCCGTCGGCCTCAGGAGCGGCCGCGACGCGCTCTTGGCCCTACTCGTGGTGCTGGTGCCGGCCGCGCTCATGGTGAGCCGCATCAAGTTCCGCAGTATTACTTCGATGATTCCGGAGGGCCGCCGATCATCACTGAATCTCTTCGTCATCGCCAGTGTCATCGCTGGCGTGGCGGTGCACCCCGAAGGCGTCCTCCTCGGCATGGCCTACATCTATCTGGCGTCGGGGCTGGTCGGAGTCGGTGTTTCCAGGTTGCGCCGGCGCTCCGTCTCGGACATCGGCCCAGATACCGGAGACGGAACAGACGACGGTAAGGGAACGACCGAGCGCTCCGCCTAACCGCCCTCCGATAGGCCGGTCCACGCGCCGTCTAGCCGGTCTGACACGGGAAGGCGAGTGAGACGGTCGTGCCGACCCCCGGCTCACTCTCAACAGCAATCGTGCCACCGTTGAGCTCCACGTTGCGTTTGGCAATCGCCATCCCAAGCCCGGTGCCCGTGACCTTGGTCGAGAAGTAGGGCTCGAAGATTCGCTGGAGTGTCTCGCGATCGAGCCCGACACCGGTGTCGGTGACGGTGAGGGTCATGAGGCCGGCGGACTCGACCGCTCGCACCGTCAGCGCGCCGCTGCCGGGCATCGCGTGGAGGGCGTTTTCGAGGATGTTGGTGAGCGCGCGTCCCACGAGGGTCTGGTCCATCGATAGTGCGGGCAGTGAGTCGGCCACGTCCACTGCGAAGGCGATCCGGTTCTCCAGACCCACGAGATACGGGTCGACCACGCCGGTGACGAGATCACGGACGGAGGTGGGCTTGAGCGTGACTCTTGGCGAGGTGGCGTAGCTCGAGAACTCTGACGAGATCTGGCGGAGAAGTCGGACCTGCGTGAGGATCGTGTCCACGCAGCTTCGCAGCACCGGCCCGAGCGGCTCGCCGCGGTCTGCGTGCACCTGCAGCAGATGTTCCGCAGACAGCTGAACCGGAGTCAGCGGGTTCTTGATCTCGTGGGCGACCTGCCGTGCCATGTCCGCCCAGGCCTCCAGGCGATGGGTCTTTTCGAGCTGTCCCTGTTGACGCTTCAAGTCGACGGCCATCTTGTTGAACGACGCGACGAGCCGCTGGAATTCGTCGGCGGAGCGCACGGCCACCTGGGCGTCGAAGTCACCGCGTGCGATCTGGCCAGTGGCGCGCGTCAGGCGTTGGACCGGATCGGCAATTCGCTCTGCCATGTACAGTCCTCCGGCTCCGCCGATCAGGATGAACAGGGCGACCCCCAAGAGGATGCCGCGGTCGAGGTCTTCGATTTGACGCTCGATGTCCTGCTGCTGGGAGGCGAGCGGAACCGTGAGTACGGCGTCGGCTCCGGCCGCCCGAATCGGCGTCGCCGCCACGAGGTAACGGAGCGCTCCTGCAAGGTCCTCCATGACGTAACTCGGTTGCCGCTCGAGCACGACCGACGAAAAGACCGCGTCGGGAGTGCGGGTGGGCAAGACGCCTGACGCAAACAGGTCCCGCTCGCTGGTGGCCACGAGCTGCGACCCGCGGAAAATATTGACGTCCTGATCGAGGATCTGGCTGATTACCACGAGGAGGTCGTCGTTGATCAGCGTCGTGCGCTCTTCGCCGACTTGCTGCAGCACGAGCAAGTCTTCGATCACGCGCTGGGCGACCGCAGCGGTACGCGCTGCCCCAGCTTCCACTCCGGCTCTCAGCTCGGTCGCGAAGTACCCGCGGATGACGAATGCGAGGGCCAGCACCGGAATGACAGTGGCGGCGATGAACGCGAGGAGCAGTCGTCGGTAGAAGCTGGTGCGAACCTCGCGCAGGAGTGCTCGACCAAACCGATGACGATTGGGTGTCAGCCAGCTGCCGACCCCGGTGGTAACCGTCAAAAGGACGAAGAGCAGACCAGCAATGGTCGACACCTCGGCGAGATGAACCAGGTGGTCAAAGAGATTGAAGACGGGGAACCCGAGCGCGTAGATTCCCTCACGATTGTTGACGAGGTAGGTCGAGTACTCGAGGTCTCCCTGATGCATTGTGGTCCAGAACGGCTCCCGTGACGCGTAGATCCGTTCGAAGAGGGCGTCAGACAAGGACCATGCGCCGTGCCCCGAGGAGAACACCGGTTGGAGGCCCCACCCGTAGATGACCATTTCGACGTCTCGGCCCGTACTGCCCGGTTCGCGGGCCAGCGGCGGCGAACGCAGGAGTTCCGTGTAGGGGTTCTGGGACGAGATGAACGGTAGGGTGTTGTAGTCGAAGGCCACATGAACGATGACGGAAGCACGGGGTGCGTGTCCCGGCTCGACGTGGGCTCCTTCCGCCGGGCACAGGGCGCGTTCCGCGTGGAGGACGCGTCTTTCATCAGACCCAAAAGGCAGGATCTCACCGAAGATTTCCCACTGACAGGGGGTGACCCCCCGATCGAGAGGAATGGCGGAGTACTCAGGGAAGTTCAAGGCAAAGCGACTCACAAGGCGTCCGTCTTCTCCGTACAGCTCCACCGCCGACGTGGCACGAAGCCGGGCAAGGTCGGTCTGTCGCCAGATGAGAAAGGCACGGTCGGTGTCGGGTGCGGCGTCCGGTCCGGTCTCCAAGGCGATCATGCTCTGTAGGCCGTCGATCTGCTCGAGTGCGCGCGCGAGCACCTGCTGGAGTTGCTCGGGGTGCGTCGCAGCGAGCGGGGCTTGGTCCTCGACGAAGTCTCGTTTGGTGGCCTCTCCGTAGTACAGGAGCGACGGGTATACCAGCAGAGCCGGGCACAGGATGGCCAGAAACATCGTCAGCATGCGTGTGGCATGCGACGCGTGCCGAAAACGCGGCCGGACAAACGGCATGGCGATCGCGACGGCCACGGATCCCCCCAGCAGAACCAGGTATCCGACATCCGATACCGGTCGTAGGAAGGGGACCAGGCTACCCGGGGCCAGCCACGTGACAGCAGCGATGACCGTGAACGAGACGCGCCGGTGACTGAGTTGCCACCCAATCTGCGATGCAACCAGTACGGTGACGCCGCCCCACAACGCGGCAGCGCCGAGGAGAAGAAGCCCAACTTGCATCGTGATCCGGGCGGCACTCCATGGTTGCAGCGAGAGGTGGAGGAGGTCCACGCTTGACTGCTGAAACGCGTCCCTGGTGAAGGCGTCGAAGAGGAGCACGATGCTCGCCAGGCCTGCGCCGCCAGCGATGCGCCACGCGAGTAGACGCCCGTCAAGGAGCCCGCTCGGCAGCCTTCGCCTCGCGTGCCCACCGACGCGAACTTGGTCAACGACAAACGCAGACACCAGAACCAGTCCGCCGGAGAGGAGGCCGAGCGACACAACGTCGGCGGGCATGCGAAGTAGTCCGGGCCAGAGTCCGGACTGATACGCCGATGGGTCGAAGATCGACGGCGACCCAACGTCCAGACTGAAGGCGCCGCGCACGAGCCCGTACGCGAGCACACATCCCGTAGCACTCGCGAGTCCCGGAGCCATGACGTCGCTGGCGGGATATCCGCGACGGGGACGCGCAAGCAACGTCGCGCAGCCGACGACGAGCGCGAACGCGAGACCGATCATGGTCACGAACAATACGGAGCGCCGCCAGGTGTTTCGGGCGGCGACGAGATCGCCTTCGAGGACGTCGGCCTCCAAGAGAAGATCGCCGTCGGGCGATTGAAGCGGGAACGTCAACGTTCCTGGAATCGTGCCAGCCCCCTCATACAACGTGCGAAGGCGCGCGTTGGCGATCGATGCGGTCAGCTGGTAGCTGTTCGGAGATTGATCCTGGAGCCCGAGGGCTGGCGAGAGGACGCGTTCACCCGCAACCGCCCCCACCCGGCGCATGTTCGCGTCTGAACCGACCAGAATGGGCTCAACGTAGACGAGGCGCAGTCCGAGTGGGCCTGGCGCAACGAAGTACGCGCGGTCGCCCAGAATCCGTTCGTCTGGAATCTCGGACGGCCGTCCGGCCCAGGCGCGCGCGAGGCCGGCGTCGTCATAGACCGTGATCGACAGACCGGCATCCGCGAACCGGTCCACGGCCGCTCGACTCAGCTCGAAGAGGCGGAGGCGTGCGGCCGGCTGGGTGAGGTCGGCGGAAATGTCAGGGTGGCTCGCCACTGCGCGAGTCGTTTCGAGCAGGGCCAACGCGCGATCGTCAAATGACCGACGCACCGCCCGCTCGACACGGGCAAACGAGGAGTCGTCAGTCCGACCGAACCACCACATCTCGGCCGCCCACCCGGCGACCATGATTGACACGCCGCCGACGAGCGCGATCTTGGCGACCCGCCGCACCTGGTCGAAAGTGTTGGTCATGGTGCCGGTGTCAGCGCTTAGAACGGCAGTGGGCGTGCGCCCTCAGCTCGGCTGCCCCCCGTTTGGCGGCACGACATCTGGCAGCGGCTCGAAGGGCAAGACGTCGGCTGGCGCGACGCGCTCGGGTTGAGGCGGTAGTGGCTCGAAGGGCAGCACGTCGGCGGGCGCGAAGCGCTCCGGCTCTGGCAGGAGCGGTGGCGGTGGAAAGACAATCGACAGTGGGGGCGGGCCGATTGGGCTGAGCATGGCCAGCAATCGTCCGTCCCCCGTCGCGGCGACGACCCCTGGGGCCTCGGGCGACGTAGGATCGATGACGTATGGTGGAAAGGCGAACTCGGCCGGCCCTTTGAGCGTTCCGGCAGGAAAGCCTGTCTTGGTGTCGAACGCGAGGATCTCTGGAGTTACGCCTGCTACCAGCGCCAACTCACCCACGATGGTCGGTCCGGCCGTCGGGCGTCCGGGCAGCGGGCGCCTCCACTGCTGGACGCCGCTCTTCTTGTCGAGCGCGCGCAGCACGTTGTCGAGCGAGACGAACAGAACTTGACTGGCGTCGGCTGCGGGACGCCCGACGATGTCGCCGCCAGTTCGCCAACGCCACAACCAGCTGCCGTCATCTCGGGACAGTCGATAGAAGAAGTTGTCCGTCGATCCAACGAAGAGATCGCCCGCTGCTAGGATCTCCTGCGGGCTCCCACCCACAGTGTGCTCCCAGATGGGAGCGCCCGTGACGATGTCCAGCGCGACAACCCGACCATCGGCGACGGGTATGAATACATGTGGACCGCTGACGGTCGGTTCGACCCGCAGTGTCCCCGACAAGTGCCGCCGCCAGATCTCCGTGCCGTCCTCGGCGCGAAGCGCAACGATGTCACCGCTCTCCAGCACGACGACCACCCATCCGGACTTCAACACCGGTGGCGCGGAGATCGTGGCCCCGACATCGGATGTCCAGAGTGTGAGCCCGTCGGCGGATCGGATGCCAACCAATATCTGAGCGGTCGCGACGGCAAGCACGCCGTCGGACACCGCGGGTGAGAATCGACTTGCGTATTCGGTTGACCAGCTCACCTCTCCGTCGACGAGGCGAACCGCGGTCACCATGCCGTCTCGGAGCGCCACGTATACGTGTTCCTGGTCGAACGCGGGCGCCGCCGCGAGTGGCGCCTCCAGTTCCGCGATCCAGCGTGTTTGGAGAGGGAAAAACGGCGAGGGTACGATGTCCGACGCTGGGAGGCGACAGACCGAGCCAGCGAGCACGATCACCACAATGGCCAAGGTGTTCCTACAAGATGTTGTGGTGTCGTGAACGCTCACACCTTATAATAGCTGCATTTGATCGGGGTAGCTCCGCATTCCGATCCCTCCTCAATCACGAGCACTCGGTCACCGGTGGCCCATCAGACGATTCTTGTTCTGGACTTTGGTTCGCAGTACACCCAGCTGATCGCGCGACGACTGCGCGAGTGTTCGGTGTACTCCGAGATTCTTCCTTTCAACACCCCGGTAGACGTCATTCGCGCGCAGGACGTCTCGGGAATCATTCTGTCTGGCGGACCCGCGAGCGTTTCGGATAAGGGCGCACCACAGTGCGACGCGGCGTTGTTCGATCTGGGCTTACCGGTACTGGGCATCTGCTACGGCATGCAGATCATGACGGCCTCGCTCGGAGGCACCGTCGGCCGCGCTCCGGAGCGAGAGTACGGCCACGCGTCGGTCTCGATTGACGCGGGGAGCCAACTCTTGCCTGGGGGGCCGCACGAGATTCGGGTCTGGGCGAGTCACGGGGACCTCGTCGAGTCTCCACCGCCAGGCTTTACGGTTCGGGCTACCAGCGCGAATGCGCCGGTGGCGGCCATGGAAGATTCATCGCGTCGCCTGTACGCCCTCCTGTTTCATCCCGAAGTCGCACACACCGAACGCGGCGCCGAGATCTTGCGAGCCTTTACGTACCAGGTCTGCGGATGCACGGGCGACTGGACGATGGCGTCGTTTGTGGCGGAAGCGACCGACCGAATTCGCTCGACCGTCGGCGCAACAGGTCGGGTCGTATGCGGGTTGAGCGGCGGCGTGGACTCGACCGTGACGGCGGTGCTCGTGCATCGCGCCATCGCCGACCGGCTCACCTGTATCTTCGTCGACAATGGCGTCTTGCGACTCGACGAAGCCGATCAGATTCGACGTCGCTACGCCGAAAAACTGCACTTGCCGGTCGTGGTCGAGGATGCCAGCGAGCTGTTCCTGGAGCGTCTAGTTGGGGTGACCGACCCGGAGCAGAAGCGCAAGTTGATTGGTGGAACGTTCATCGAAGTATTCGAGCGCGTGTCCGAGTCCCTGGGGCAGGTTGACTTTCTCGCGCAAGGCACGTTGTATCCGGACGTCATTGAGTCGGTCTCGGTCGTCGGTCCCTCGGCGGCGATCAAGAGCCATCACAATGTTGGTGGCCTGCCAGAGCACCTACGGTTTTCGCTCATCGAGCCGCTTCGAGAGCTGTTCAAAGACGAGGTCCGGGTGCTTGGCGAGGAGCTTGGCATCGACGCTGAGCTGGTGTGGCGACAGCCGTTCCCGGGGCCTGGTCTTGCCGTGCGAATTGTTGGTGAGGTCAGCCATGATCGGATCGCGCTACTCCAACGCGCGGACGCGATCGTCGCGGAGGAGATTAAGGGTGCGGGCCTGTATCGGCAGCTCTGGCAATCGTTTGCGGTGCTCCTGCCTGTGCAGAGCGTCGGGGTCATGGGCGACGAGCGCACGTATGAGTACACCATTGCCATCCGGGCGATTGAAAGTCGAGACGGCATGACCGCCGACTGGGCGCGCCTGCCGCATGAGTTGCTTGCCGTCATGTCGTCCCGGATCGTCAACGAGGTCCAGGGCATCAATCGAGTCGTCTACGACATCAGCTCGAAGCCGCCATCAACGATCGAGTGGGAATGAGTCAGGACTTCGTTCATCTCCATCTCCACACGGAGTTCTCGCTGCTTGACGGCGCCTGCCGCATCGGCGAGCTTCTCGATCAGGTCGCACACCTCGAGATGCCGGCCGTTGCCGTGACCGAGCACGGCAACATGTTCTCGGCCGTCACGTTTCATGACGAGGCCCGTAAGCGCGGCATCAAACCGATTCTTGGCTGCGAAGTCTACGTCGCGAACGGTAGTCGACTGACCAAGAGCGGGGTTCCCGGAGAGACGGCCAATCACCTCGTGCTCCTGGCGAGCTCGCGGCAAGGGTTTCAAAACCTCATCAAGCTGGTCTCTGCCGGCTACACCGAGGGCTTTTACTATAAACCTCGAATCGACAAAGATTTGCTCGCCGAACACGCGGCTGGGCTCATTGGATTGAGTAGCTGCCTGAAGGGTGAGGTCGCGACGAACCTGCGGCGCGAGCAGGCTCGGAAGGCGCGCGCCGCCGCGGCGAGTTTCCGCGACATTCTGGGCGACGACAACTTCTTTCTGGAGATGCAGTATCAGGGCATCGATGAGCAGAAGGTCGTCAACACCGGCTTGTCGCCCATCGCCAAGGACCTGGGCATCCCGCTCGTCTGCACGAACGACGTCCACTACCTTCGTCAAACCGATCACCGACCGCATGACGTCCTCCTGTGCATCGGCACGGGCAAGAACGTGGAGGATGAGCAGCGGCTTCGGTATCACGGTGACCAGTTCTTCTTGAAGAACGCTGCGGAGATGGCCGCCGTGTTCGGTGAGTTTCCTGACGCGATCCAGAACACGCTGCGCATTGCGGAGCGATGTGACGTCGATCTGTCGGGAACCGAGAATCACCTGCCAAATTTTGAGGTTCCGGACGGGCTCACCCTCAATGGGTACTTCGAGCAGGTGGTGCGTGAAGGGTTCAATGATCGGATGACTCGACTGCGCGCCCTTGAAGACCGGGGAGCGTTGCAACATCCGATCGAGGCGTACGAAGCGCGGCTGTCGTACGAGATCGACGTGATCACGCGAATGAAGTACCCAGGCTACTTCTTGATCGTGTGGGACTTTATTCGATACGCCCGGGAGCGCGGGATCCCCGTGGGTCCGGGCCGCGGGTCGGCGGCCGGGAGCCTCGTTGCGTATTGCCTGCGGATCACCGACGTCGATCCCTTGGAATTCGGCCTGATCTTCGAGCGGTTCTTGAACCCGGAGCGCGTGTCGCTGCCGGATATCGACATCGACTTTTGCGAACGGCGGCGCGGAGAAGTTATCGAGTATGTGACCCGCAAGTACGGGCGTGAAAACGTCGCCCAGATCATTACGTTCGGGACGATGAAGGCCCGGGCGGTCGTCCGCGATGTCGGCCGCACGCTTGGCATGTCCTACGCCGACGTCGACCGAGTAGCCAAGCAGATTCCGCCTGCGCTCGATATGACGCTGGACAAGGCGATTGCGGAGAACCCGACCCTGAAGGAGATGTGGCAGCGTGACGAGCGGGTCAAGGAGCTGGTTGACGTCGCAAAGCGCCTCGAGGGGGTGACGCGGCACGCCTCGGTTCACGCGGCGGGGGTCGTCATCGCGCCGCGCCCGATCACCGAGTTTGCACCGCTGTACAAGAGCCAGAAAGACGAGATCACCACCCAATGGGCCATGAAGCAGATCGAGCGCGTCGGTCTGCTCAAAATGGACTTCTTGGGTCTGAGCACGCTGACGTTGCTGCACGACGCCGTGACCCAGATCAAGGCGACGACTGGCGAGGACCTCAACCTCGAGAAGATCCCGCTCGACGACAAGAAGACGTACGAGCTCTTTGGAGGCGGACACACACTGGGCGTCTTTCAGTTCGAGAGCTCCGGTATGCGCGAGACCTTGCGTAAGGCCAAGCCGCAGCGATTCGAGGACCTGATCGCCCTGAACGCCCTCTACCGACCCGGTCCATTGCGTGGCGGGGTCGTCGACGACTTCATTGGCCGCCGACATGGGAAGGTCGAAATTTCGTACGAGCTCCCTGAGCTGCAGCCGATTCTCGAGGAATCGTACGGCGTGATCGCCTACCAAGAGCAGGTCATGCGAATCGCGAGTGACCTCGCGGGGTTCACGATGGGGGAGGCCGACGTCCTCCGCAAGGCGATGGGGAAGAAGGATGCGGCTGTCATGGAGGCGCAGCGCGACCGGTTCGTTAACGGCGCAGTCGAGCGAAAGATCCAGCGGAAGAAGGCAGAGAAGATCTTCGATTTGATCGAGTATTTCGCCGGGTACGGGTTCAACAAGAGCCACTCCACGGCTTACGCGCTCTTGGCGTATCAAACAGGGTACCTGAAGGCCAACTACCCCTGGCATTTCATGGCTGCACTGCTGACGATCGAGCGACAGAACACCGACAAGCTCGCGTTGTATTTGGGGGAATGTCGCGACATGGGCGTCCCGATACTGGCCCCAGACGTCAATGCCAGTGACATGCACTTCACGGTCACCGGCGAAGGTGTTCGGTTTGGGCTGGCGGCCATCAAGAACGTTGGGGAGGGCGCGATCGCGTCCATTCTTGACTGTCGGGTTCGGCACGCTCGGCTGACCTCGCTGAATCGCGTCTGTGAGGACGTTGACCTCCGCTTGGTGAACAAGCGGGTGCTCGAGAGTCTGGTGAAGGCGGGCGCGTTCGACTCGATGCTGCGCGATGCGTCCATTGACTCGGTGTCGGACGGTCGTGCGCGTCTGCTCGCGGCGGTCGACCAGGCCGTCGAGTTCGGGAATCGGCGGCAGCGTGACAAAGAACAAGGGCAGCACCAGCTGTTTGGCGAGTCGGATGCTCCAGGAGGCGACGGCGAGATTCGCCTACCAGCAGCCAAGCCGCTCACGGAAGTCGAGCAGCTCGCTTACGAGAAGGAGGCGCTGGGGCTGTACCTCAGTGGTCACCCTGTCGATCGATTCGCGTCCGCCTTAGCTGCTGCCGGGGTTGAGCGAATCGAGGATTTGGTAACGAGCAAGCCGTCAGTGGCGGTGGCAGGTATCGTGACGCAGATTCGCTCTCTCACGACTCGCAAAGGCGCCCCCATGGCGGTCGTGATGCTCGAGGACCGGGCCGGCAGCCTCGAGGCCGTCGTCTTCCCGGAGGCCTACGCGAAATACCGGTCGTTGTTGGACGCCGACAAGGTCGTGGTGGTGCGCGGCAAGCTGGAGAAGGACGACGAAGCGGCGCGCCTCGTCGTGGCCGAGGTGCAGCCCATCGAGGCGGTCTCTCACAGCGTCGGCCACGCGATGGCGATCCGATTGACGACGCCACCCCACGATCGCGGGACGGTCGAGGCCCTTGCCGAGGTGTTAGGACGTCATCACGGCCAGGGTCGGGTGCTGCTCGAGATCGATGTTCGACGCGAGGACCGGCCGCTGCGCGTCAAAGCTGACCTCTCGCACGTCCGCGTACGCCCATCAGAGGCGCTTTTCGAAGAAGTCGAGCAGCTGTGCGGCAAGGGAGCCGTGTCGTGGTTGGAGGCATAGGGGTGCCCCCACCGCACTAGGCCGATGCGCATTCCTACACTGTGGGAGCACGCGTCAATCGGCGATCGTGAGCCGATGGCTCGTACCCTCTGCGAAGCCCTGAATCTGCACCCAGTCATTGCACGCCTCCTCGTGATGCGGGGACTGGGCGATCCTGACGCCGCGGCACGCTTCCTGAGACCTTCGCTCGACCAGCTTCACGATCCTTTTCTGGCCGCTGATCTTCGGGTCGGGGTCGAACGGGTGCTGGCGGCGATCGAGCGGCGGGAGCGCATCGCGATTCATGGTGACTACGACGTCGACGGCGTGACCTCGACCGTCATGTTGCGCCGGATCATCGAGCTGCTTGGTGGCGAGGTGATTCACTTCATTCCGGAACGACTCACGGATGGGTACGGGCTCCAGGTCGAGGGCATCGATCGTCTCAAGGCCATGGGCGTCCATGTCGTCGTGTCGGTCGACTGCGGTATCCGGAGTCGAGAGGCAGCCGCCCGCGCAGCGGAGGTCGGCATCGATCTCGTGATTACCGACCATCATGAACCAGACGCCCAGCTACCCAGAGCCTTGGCCGTCATCAATCCCCGTCGCGCGGATTGTGGCTACCCGGACAAGGATCTCGCGGGTGCGGGCGTCGCCTTCAAGTTCGTGCATGCTCTGTGTCTGCGAGCGGAGCGTACGCAGTGGCTTCCGGGGTTCTTGAAGCTGGCGGCGCTCGGGACTCTCGCCGATGTCGTACCACTGCGGGGGGAGAACAGGGTCATCGCTAGACTTGGTCTCGACCGGTTGAGCCGTGGCCCGCACACGGTCGGACTGCAGGCGCTCATCGATGCCTGCGGGCTGCACGGGAAGCCAATCGGAAGCTACGAGGTTGGTTTCATGCTGGCTCCCCGCGTGAACGCAGCTGGCCGTATGAGTACGCCGGATCTGGCCGCCCGGTTGCTGCTTGCGGTCGACCCGTCGCAGGCAGCGGAAGCGGCTGGATTGGCCGAGCAGCTCGACACGGAGAATGGCCGGCGGCGGGCAGAAGAGGCGGACATCGCGACGGCCGCGTTCCGTCAGATCGAGACGAATCCGGAGGTTGGGGCGCACAACCTGCTGGTTGTGTGGGGCGCAGGGTGGCATCGAGGCGTGATCGGGATCGTCGCCTCGAAGCTGGTGGAACGGTTTTGCAAGCCCGCAATCGTCGTGTCGGTTGACGGCGACGTCGCGTACGGCTCGGGTCGGAGTATTCCGGGTTTCAACCTGCTAGCCGCGCTCGAGACATGCGAGGACGTCTTCACGCGGTTCGGTGGACATCGGCAAGCGGCCGGCGTGATGCTCGACGCCGATCGATTGCCGGAGCTACGTCACCGGCTTGGCAAATATGGCGATGCGCAGCTTGGCCCGGAAGACATCGTGCCGAGGCTTGGCATCGACGCGGCGCTCGAGCTGCCGGCGATCGACGAGGCTCTTCTCGAGGGATTGACGGCACTCGAGCCCTTCGGGCCCGGCAACCGGCGACCGGTGTTTCATGCTGATCCAGTCGAGATCGTCGATGGTCCACATGCCGTCAAGTCGCGCCACCTGCGCATGACGGTCCGGCAGGGCCGTCGACGCTTTCGGGCGATGGCCTGGCGGGCCGCCGAGCGCGAGTCATTTTTCGTCGAGCGCCGGGAGGCCCTGAACCTGGCGTTCTCACTGACCGAAAACACGTTTCGAGGCGAGACGTTCATCGAGCTCAACATCGCCGATGTAAAGTGACGTATGGCGGCTTGGCGTCAACCCCTTCGTGTCGGACTCATCGTCATCGTGCTTGGCGTGGTTGCCGCTGTTCTGTTCGGGTATCGCCATCGGGTGGAGGTGGAGCCCGCTCGAGCCTCGGTTCTCGAGCGCGCGGATCCTGATGCGGTCATTCAGACAAGGGGCAGCCGTCTGGTCCAGGCCGATGCCGCGGGTGAGAACCTCCGCATCGTGTCCGAACGACAATCGACGTACCCCGACGGGCGGTTGCATCTCCTCGGGGGGGTCACCGCCACTGTGGCGGATCGGGCCGACCGCGGCGGTTTCGTCCTGACCGGCGACGAGGCGGCGCTCGGTGCGGATCAAACCGGGGTCGAGTTAACGGGCGGAGTTCGGATGGAGGCGAGCGATGGCCTCTGGGCCGAGACCGAAGTCGCGACGTACGCCGATAGCGATGGTGTCGTTCGGATGCCGGTGGCGACGACCTTCCACGATGTCGGGCTCGACGCGTCAGGGGATCGCGCTGAGTACGATAGACGTCGAACGCTGCTCCGTCTCTACTCGTCGGCTCGGGTCGACCTCACGGGCGATGGAGAACGGACCCGTATCCGATCTGACGCGGCCACTCTGGCACAGGCCGAGTCGTTCATGCAGTTCGAGGGTGACGTGTCGGTCGAGGCCGGCACGCTGCGGATGGCGGCCGACAGCGCTCGAGTCGTCCTCGTCGCGGAGAGCTCGGAGCTCGAGAGCCTCGAGCTGGAGAACGATGCACGCATCTCGGCCATCGAACCCACGCCAGGCGGGCTTCAGGATCTTGGCAGCCAGACGATGAGCCTTGGATACGTGGCGGGCGAGGACGGACGTCGTCTCGACCGGGCGGTCTTGGTGGGCGGCGCGCACGCCGCGGTGTACGGAGCAGACGGTGGGTTCGGCAGTGCGATCAACGGGCGATCGATGCGCCTGACGTTCACCGAGGGTGGCGCGCTGAGCGGGCTGGTCGCGCGCGATGAGATCGAGCTCACGTTGCCGCCAGCCGAGTCAGGGGACGGCTCGTCCGGCAGCGAGATCAGCGCCCAGTCGATGCAGCTCGAGTTTGCAGACGACGGGGCATTGCGCGGACTGGTCGCCGAGAATCAGGTGGAGTTCCGATTGTCCCCCAAGGACTCGACCGCCGCGCAGGTGGTCACGGCGAACACCTTGACCGCGACAGGAAGCGGAAGCCAGGGCCTGGATGTCGCCCTGTTTGAGGGAGATGTGTCCTACGCTGAGGCGACCGTCGAACCGAATGGTCGAGCCGGGTCACGCCGCACGGAAGCCGAGCGGATGGAAGCCGCTCTCGCTCCGGGCCTCACGGACCTCGACGAGGCGCGTTTCATCGGCCGGGTTCGATTCGACGATGGCGATCGGGTGGGTGAATCGGATGAAGCGTTGTACTCAGTGGCCTTCGGGAGCGTGACCCTGCTGACACGTGGGCCCGGCATGCGGGTACCGCGGGTTCTCGATCATCGTGGGTCGGTCCAGGCGACGACGGTCATGCTGCAGCTCGACGGCGGTCGGATCGAGGCAACCGACGATGTGAAGAGCGTGCTCACGAAGACCGATGAGTCATCGACAACGACGGCACGACGGCCCGGTCTCTTGGATGCGAACGAGGAAGTGAGCGTTGTTGCCGGTCGGGTCGTCTACGACCGCGACACGGCCATCGCCACGTATTCTGGTGGGGCACGCCTGTGGCAGACGGACGCGTCCTTTGCCGGCGGCGAGATCACGCTGGATGAGACGAACGGGAACATTAGTGCCGCGGGCGAGGTCCAGACGCGCTCCCTCATCAACGCGATCGACGACGAAACAGGACTGTATGAGGAGCAGGTCACCAGGGGTGAGGCCGAGCAATTCGCTTATGACGAGTCGCTGCATCACGCCACCTATACAGAGGGCGCCAGGTTGGAGAGTCCGACGGGAGATCTGAGGGCGGATCTGATCACGCTGTTTCTGCAGGCGGACAGTCGAACCCTGGAGCGGATCGAGGCGTCCGGGAGCGTCGAGCTCCTGATGCCCGGCCGGCGGGTGACGGGCGAGTCGCTCGTCTACTACGACGCAGATGGCCGATACGAGATGGACGGGACGCCGGTTCGTCTCACAGAGGAAGTCGAGGATGGTTGCCGGGATACGACAGGCCTGAGTCTGATCTTCTTCATGACCGAAGAAGCGGTCTCCGTGGACGGTGAATCCGCACTCCGAACAGCAGCGATCACAGGGGATTGCCCGGAGCTGGAGTACTAACCCACGGGCATGGCCACCCTTCGCACCAAGGAGCTCGTCAAGTCGTATAGCGGCCGCACCGTGGTGCGGGGCGTGAGCCTCGACGTCGCCTCCGGCGAGGTCGTCGGCCTGCTGGGTCCGAATGGAGCCGGCAAGACGACGACGTTCTATATGACCGTGGGCCTGACATCGCCCGATTCGGGGTCGGTGCTGCTCGACGGCGAGGACGTGACCAACGACCCGATGTACCTGCGGGCTCGAAAAGGGATCGGGTATCTTCCTCAGGAGCCCTCCATCTTTCGAGGGCTGACGGTCGAACAGAACATCCTCGCGATCCTCGAGACGTTGAATCTCAGCAGGGCCAAGCGGAGAGCGCGCGTCAACGAGTTGCTTGAAGAGCTCAAGCTGACACCACTCGCGACGTCGCCGGCTCACACCCTTTCCGGAGGCGAACGGCGGCGGGTCGAGATTACTCGGGCGCTAGTGATCTCACCCTCGTTCATCCTTCTGGATGAGCCGTTTGCGGGCATCGATCCGATCGCGGTCACCGATATCCAGGCGATTATTTTTCATCTCAAGGAGCGAGGAATCGGCGTGTTGATCACGGACCACAACGTTCGCGAGACGTTGAAGATCACCGACCGCGCCTACATCGTGCACGATGGTGCAGTTTTTCGTAGTGGGACACCCGGCGATCTCGCAAACGACGAAGAAGTCAAGCGCATCTATCTGGGCACAGATTTTCGTTTGGACTAGAGCTTTGACTAAGATTTAAGCACGCGCCCCAAGTGGTCGATTGCTAGGGCGAAACCGGTCGGCGGACCTGTAATGGCGATTACACAGAGATTACAGACCAAGCTTTCGCAAAAGCTGATCCTGACGCCCTCGTTGCAGCAGGCGATCAAGCTCCTGCCCATGACTACGCTGGAGCTAGTCGACATGCTCAATCAGGAAGTGGTTGAGAACCCGCTGCTCGAAGAAGTGACGACCGAGGAGATTCAAGAGGCCGACGCGAATGCGCAGGTCGAGAAGGCCGATCCGGAGCCGGCCGCCGAGAAGCAGGACACCTGGGACGACGCCGACTACGAGTACTTCTTCGGAGACTACCTCGACGAAGGGTATCGGCCGCGCGCTCCGCGTGAGATCAAAGAGCTTCCTCCGATTGAGAACACCCTCTCCACCGCGACATCCCTCGCCGATCATGTGACGTGGCAGCTGTCGCTCCACAGCGACGACACGCTGGTGCGGGAGATAGGCACGGCCATCGTGGGTAATCTCGATGACGATGGGTATCTCGTGGCCTCCATCGAAGAGATTGCTGAGATGGGTGACTGGCCAGACACGGAGGTTGAGCGTGTGCTGGCCATCGTGCAGGCGTTCGATCCGGTCGGGGTGGCGGCGCGAGATCTCCGGGAGTGCCTCTTGTTGCAGCTCAACCATCTTGGGCTGGACGAGACGCCGACTGCGACCATCGTGCGGGATCACATCGCATTGCTACAGCGACACCAGTTGCCCGAGCTTGCGCGATGCTTGGCGATGTCGATGGACGACGTCAAGCAGCACATTGAGATCATTCGCCATCTCGATCCGAAGCCAGGCCTGCGCCACAATCCCGCGCAGTCACAGTACGTGATTCCCGACGTATACATCGTCAAGGTCGAAGATCAGTATGTGGCCATGCTCAACGAAGAGGGACTGCCGCAGTTGCGGATCAGCCCCGTGTATCGTCGCATGTTGGACAAGAACAGCAAGAACAGCGACGAGACTCGTTCGTATGTGAAGGAGAAGTTCCGCTCGGCACTGTGGCTCATCAAGTCGGTCGACCAGCGCCAGAAGACCATCCATAAGGTCGCGACGAGCATCATCAATTTTCAACGGGAGTTTCTCGATCACGGAATCGAGCAATTGCGGCCGCTCGTGCTCCGGGATGTGGCGAACGATATCGGGATGCACGAGTCGACGGTGAGCCGGGTTGTCAACAACAAGTACATGCACACCCCCCAGGGGGTGTTCGAGATGAAGTACTTCTTCCACAGCGGCATCCATAGTGCGTATGGTGAGAGCGTGTCGTCCGTCACCATCAAGCAGCGCATTAAGAAGATTGTCGAAAGCGAGGATCCGCAGAAGCCACTGAGTGACTCGCGAATCGTCGGCATGTTGCAGGAAGAGGGTCTGATTCTGGCTCGACGGACGATCGCGAAATACCGGGAAGAACTCAAGATCCCAACGTCGAGTCAGCGAAAGGTGTTGTACTAGGGAATCGGATGAAGACGAGCGTTACCGGTCGGCACGTCGAGATCACCCCCGAAATTCAGGCCCTCATCGATCACAAGCTCGAGAAGCTCACACGCCTGTTGCATGACAGCGCGGTGTCCGCACAGGTCGTGCTCAGTCAGCGTTCGAGTGAATGCTCCACCGAATTGGTGCTGCACGCCCGCGGGGATCACGTACTGCATGGTGACGGTGGCGGATCGAGTTGGGTGGAAGCGGTCGGCATTGCGGTCGACAAGGTCGAACACCAGGCGCAGACGCTGAAGGGAAAGTGGGAGGACCGTCGGCGCCGAACGCGCCCGGACGGGTAGGCGCGACTCCGCGAGGCCGTCACGGCGCGCGCCCCAGCCATCATGACGACCGGCCGTCGCGAAACGGTGCTGATCGGCGGGGAAGCTCGATTCGTCGTTCTCACAGGCCTGTC
Source organism: Vicinamibacterales bacterium (assembly GCA_965216615.1). Lineage (GTDB taxonomy): Bacteria > Acidobacteriota > Vicinamibacteria > Vicinamibacterales > UBA8438 > CAUZIB01. The sequence goes on from CBDCGH010000020.1 coordinate 53,573, forward strand.
TGGTTCGGGGAAGTCTCAGGCTATTCGGGCGCTTGAAGACCTCGGGTACTTCTGCGTCGACAATCTGCCTACCTCTCTCATTCCAACCTTTGCCGACCTGACCGGCTCGGCTGAAGGCGCGATCTCCCGTGCCGCAGTCGTGGTGGACATGCGCGATCCCGAGTTCCTCGACGGGTTCCCCGCGGTCTTGAAGAAGCTGAGACGTCGCAAGCGGCTCGGAGCGGTGACGATCTTTCTTGAGGCGAGCGATGCGGTGCTGGTGCGTCGATTCTCGGAAACGCGGCGCCCACATCCGATGGCCGCCGACCAGCCGCTGCTCGAGGGGATTCTGGAGGAGCGTCAGCGACTTGAACCGATCAAGCAGCTGGCTGACAAGGTACTCGATACGTCCGACCTCACCGTCCACGAGTTGCGTCGCATGTTCACGGACCTGTCGCGCGGCGGTCCAGCGAAGCAGCTTGTGGTGACCCTGTTGAGTTTCGGATACAAGCATGGGGTGCCGCTTGAGGCTGACCTGATGCTGGATGTGCGCTTTCTCCCAAACCCCCACTTCGTACCGGCGCTGAGGGCGCTCTCCGGGAGAGACAAGGGAGTTCAGGAGTTCCTGGAGAAGCACGCGGCAACCGAGACGTTTCTCACGAAGACCAGCGAGCTGATGCGCTTCCTTATCCCGCAGTATGCGGCCGAAGGGAAGAGCTATTTGACGCTTGCGGTAGGATGCACGGGCGGTCGCCACCGCTCGGTGTTTGTCGCCGAGCGCCTGCGGCGGCGGCTGACGAGAATGGATGGCGTCCGTTTACGCACCAAACATCGGGACATCTTTCTGGAAGCATAAAAGGGCGGAGGGGTTTTGTTGGCGGACGAGTCAGCGACGCGTGTAGAAAAGCCATGGGGCTACGAGCTGCACTGGGCGAAGACTGACCGGTATGTCGGCAAGGTGATCCATGTGAATGCCGGCCACGCACTCAGTTTGCAGTACCACAACGTCAAGGATGAGACGATCCTGCTATGGCATGGCAAGTTGCGGTTTGAGATTAAACGAGGGGACGCGATCGACGTGTTCGACATGAATCCCGGCGACCACGTGCACGTTGCCCCGAAGACGGTGCACCGCATGACGGCCATCGAAGATTGCGACATCATGGAGGTGTCTACACCCGAGCTGGACGATGTTGTCCGGCTCGAGGACCGATACGGTCGCGCGGACGCGACCTAGAAGGGGATGTCGTCCTCGGTGAGCTCGACCGGTTCGGCGGGTCCGGGCGCCATCTCGTGCCCGCCCTGGTCCCCACGTGCCGGCGCGCCGCCACCGCCGCGGCCTCCAAGGAGCACCACGCGGTCTGCGCGAGTCTCGGTGGTATAGCGCTTGTTGCCGTCGCGGTCGTCCCATTGGCGGGTCTGGAGGCGCCCCTCGACGAAGATTTGGCGCCCTTTGAGCAGATACTCCCGGAGCGTCTCCGCCGTTTTCCCCCACAGTACGACCCGATGCCACTCGGTCTTCTCTTGGCGCTGGCCCGCCTTATCGTTCCAAACATCGGTCGTCGCGAGGCTGAGCGTCGCGACCGCAGTGCCGCCGGACGTGTAACGCACCTCTGCATCGCGGCCGAGGTTGCCAACCAGTATGACCTTGTTCACGCTGCCCATGGCGCTGCGTTTACCTTCCTGCGCTGAACGTTCAGCGCTCCAATTGACTGAGTCGATCGAGGGCCTGCTGCGCAAGCGTGGCCATCGCGCTGTCTGGGTAGTTCTCAATAAGCAATTCGAACGCTTGCCGTGCGCGGTCGGTCTCGCCCAGGCGATCGAGGGCCAGCCCACGCTTGTAGGAGGCTTCGGAAACCACGTCGCCATCGGGATGATTCAGCAGGACGTTCTCAAAGGCCTGGATGGCCTCGTCGAAACGCCCATCCGCGTAGTGCGTCTCTCCTACATAGAACTGCGCATCGTCTGCGAGCTCAGAGCCGGGAAACATGTTGAGGTAGGCTTCGAACCCCTCCACCGCGAGCTCCCACTGGCCACTCGTATAGTCCGCCCACGCGGTGTCGTACATCCGCTGGGGCGAGGCCCCGGCGGCCAGCGGTGCCGTGTTGACGGCTGTTGCAGGAGGGGTGATTGGAAGCCCGGTTTCCGGGTCGGTGAGAAGCACGGGGACTGGATACGTCACCGGAGGAATCGCGACGCGCAGGGCTTCGACTTCTTGCGACATTGACGAGATTCGAACGTTGGTGTCGTCGAGCTTCTCCCGCAGTATGCGAACGTCGCCGGCGACACTGTCGGTCTGAAGCCGCTGATCTGCAAATGCTCTCACGGTCGCACCTGCCTGTTCGTCAAGCTGCGCCGACAGTGCGTCAAGGGTCTTGTCCAGGGCTGCAATAAGCAGCTGAAGACGCATCGTTTGCTCGTGCAGCATCCTGACCTCGGCCATGATCTGCTGACGCTCACGATTCTGAGCGTGCACTGCCGATGGCAGCGCCATCATGGTCAGGAGTCCAAGGCAGGCGCCGATGGCGTAGCGGTTCATCGTGTGTCAGTCCTGGGGGGGCTTGACTCAGCGTACTGCAAAGGAACGAGTCTCGGAAAGTCTGGCGCCCCGTATCGCACTCACCCGGCTAGCGCTCGGTGATGACGAAATGCGCTCGGCGGTTCTTTGCCCACGCTTCTTCGGTTTGTTCCGGATCGAATGGAAACTCTTTACCGTAGCTCACCGTGCGAATCCGCTCCGCATCAAGCCCGCGGGTGAGGAGATGCTCACGGGCAACGAGCGCTCGGCGCTCCCCAAGTCCCAGATTGTACTCAGGCGTCCCGCGTTCGTCGCAGTGCCCCTCGATCGTGATGACCCACGTCGAGTATCGCTGCAACACCGTGGCGTTCCCATCCAAGACGGAGCGCCCCTCCGCGCTGAGCTCGGAACTGTCGTAATCGAAGAACACCGCCTCGAGCGGAGAGTCGCGGTTCAGCTCCTCGAGGCTGCGGGACGAAAAGTCATCGTCTGGCCCGATTGCTGGGGGCGAGGGTGGAGCTGGGGGTGGCGGTGCAGGAGGTGCTGGAGCCGGTCGCGCCGCCGATGTGTCGGTGGCGGGCGGCGGAGGCGGCGTGTCAAGCGTCTCCGGAGGCGGATTCCGGACGCAGGATGCCAGCAGCGTGGCAGTCAGCACCACGCCAAAAAGGCGGACGGCGGTTTTCCATCTCTTCACACGCATGTCTGATGTTCCTCAGGTCACGGGGACCAGCTGGGCATCTCGTTGTTGCCGGTGTTGGTGATTCTTCGCAGGCCGCGCCCATCACGTCCGACGACCCAGATCTGTTTATTGCCACTCCCGCGTGTCGACGAAAACGCGAGGTGGCGTCCGTTTGGCGAATAGCTCGGGCTTTCGTTGGTGCCCAGCCCAAAGGTGAGCTGCCGCACCTCATTGGTCGCCAGATCTACCACCTTGATATCGTGGCCCGGTCCGGTGCGCGACGTGTAAGCGATTTCGTTGTAGGGGGCAGGCGACCAGGTCGGTCGGTCGCAATGTGACTCGAACGTGATGCGCCTCAGCCCGGTGCCATCGACACCGACGACGTAGATTTGCGGCGCACCAGATCGGTCGGAGACAAATGCAAGCTGATGACCCTGAGGCGACCAGGTCGGGCTGGTATCGATGCCCGGATGGTTGGTCAACCGTCGAGCACCGCTGCCGTCCGCATTCATGACGTAGAGCTCGGGCTGTCCGTCGCGGTTGGACGTAAAGGCGAGCTGTGAGCCGTCGGACGACCATGCCGGCAGCCAGTTCTGGGTGTCGAATGAGCCATTGGCCGGGGTTTCCAGGCGCCCCTCGTAGATGTGTGACACGACAACATCCATGTACGGACGCCACGCCGTGTATGCGATCGCGCGGCCGTTCGGGGCCCAGGCCGGGTTGTTGTTCAGGGTGCGGGTGATCGTCACGCGGCGCACGTTCACGCCGTCGTAATCGGCGAAGTAGACCTCCTTGGTCGAGCGGTCTTCGACCAAGCCCAAGACAGACTTGCTGTCCCGGTCTGAGATGAAGGCGATCTTGGAGCGAGCAACCCCCCGCAGGCCGCGTTGGTTGCGATGGATTTCGTCGGAGAGCTGGTGCGCGTAGGCGCGGCCGTTGGTCAGGGCACCTGTGTACTCGACTCCGAACGTCGAGTTTTGTGAGCGGGCATTGAAGAGCCGGGCTGTCACCCGGATTTGATCTTCGCGGATACGCTCCACGGCGCAGCTGACCACACCGTCGGCACCGAGCTCTCTCCAGGCGACGATGCGCGGGGTCTCCACCGATCTCGGAGTGGGGATGGACGCGTACGTGTCGCGCGGTAGCATCCGGAACTCACGCTCGAAGTCGAGGTCGTCCCAGAGAACCTTCGCAATGGTCGTGGCGGCAGCTTTCGATTCGTCGTCGCGCGTGACCGCGATGCAATCGGGAACCGCGAGACGGGGCTGGGCTCCGATGCGATCTCCGATGACGAGGTCAATCTCGGACTGTTGCCGCGGGCGCTGTGCCGCCGCCTCGTCGGGTTCCTGCGCAAGAACCAAGGCCCCGCCGCCGAGTGCGGCGCAGCTGAGTAGCGTGAACGCGATGCGGTCAAACGGTTGGATTGTCATCAGGGGCGATACTCGAACGTCAGGCGGATGGTGAGGCTGTCTTCGGTGAATGCAGAGGGTAGCGGCGGTAGCTGCTGCGTCATCAGGACGGCGCGCCTAGCGCTGAGGTCGAGCGCCGTATAGCCGCTCGACCGATCGACGTCCACTCCCGCGATTGCGCCATCACGATGAACCGTGAAGCGAACGACGGTGGCGCCGGTTGCGCGCTGCTGGCGGTCCCACCGTTCGCGGATGAGCGACATCATCGTAGCCAGATACTCCGGGCAGCAAAAGTCGGCAACGCTAATCTCCGTTCCCGTACCACCCAGGCCACCGGCCGAGAGCCCAACGCCCATCCCTTCGGCTCCGGTGTCGGCCATAGCTGTCCCATCTTGGAGTCGTGGGCCTCGCGTCAGCTGGCGCCCGCGCGCCTCTTCCGGAGCCGTTTCAACTTCGGACTCCGGTTCGAGGCGGGGCACATCCGTGGCCTCGGTGGGGACGACGACCTCCGGAGCGGTGTCAGCAGGCGGCTGAATCCACTGCGGGCGCGTCGCCTCCGGCATCGTAATGACCTCCTGAATCGGTCGTGCGCCAAGCGCCGTCAATCCGCCTTCGCCCGGACCCTCGGGCCCACCCAGACGAATGCTCATGACGTTGAGCACCTCAGAGTCGTCCCCTTGCACCCAGGTGGTCGGTCCGAAAAGTAGTGCCGCGAGGGCGAGCCCGTGCGCGGCCAGCGACACCACCACGTGACGCTGTAACCCGTCGCCGGTCTCGGCACGCTCCGACAAACCCTGGGAGGCAGCTTCTCTCACGGCTACCGGTCATCACTTTGCAGAATGTCGGTGACGAGTCCAACGTTCTGAACGCCGCCAGCCTTGAGCTCGTCCATGACTTGAACGAGCTCTTGGTATGTGATCCCGCCGTCGCCTCGCACGAACACTTGGCGGTCTTGCTGGGTCTCGACGATCTGGCTGATCCGCGCGCTCAAGAACTCGAGCCGAACGGCCTCATCATCTATCTGGAGGACTTGATCCGTACGAAAGCTCAACGGAATCGTCACAAAGACCCGCTCGGAGATGATCTGGTCCGACCGCCGAGCCTCGGGCAGATCGACTTCGATCCCGCGCTGCATCATCGGAGCGGTCACCATGAAGATGACGAGCAACACGAGCATCACATCGACCAACGGCACGACGTTGATCTCTGAGAGCGCGGTGGCCACACGCGGCCCTCGGTGATGCCGGCGCCCACCCTCCTGCTGCCCTTCATGTACCTCGATGTGTGGCATGGCTCCGGCTATGTGAAGTTTCGCTCTGCGATGTTGAGGAACTCGAGTGAGAAGTCATCCATCGCCGATGCCAACTCTCTCACGCGCTGGGTCAGGTGATTGTAGAAATACACAGCTGGGATGGCCGCGAAGAGGCCGGCGGCCGTTGCGATCAGCGCTTCGGCGATACCCGGCGCTACGACGGCGAGGTTCGTCGACCCTGTCTCACCGATGCCTTGAAAGGCGATGATGATGCCCCACACCGTGCCTAGTAGGCCGATGAACGGGGTGATGCTCGCCGTGGTGGCGAGGAACGGCACCCGCTGCTCGAGCTTGCCGACTTCGATCGTCGACGCGCGAAGCAGCGCGCGGTCCAACGCGTTGAAGCTCCTGAGCGTGGGACGAGTCGCCGTCTCACTGGGCGGCTGCGGCGGATGCGCCGACTCCGGTTGGCGGAGCTGCGCATTAAGCTCGACGTAGCCCGCTTGGAACACTCCGGCCAGTGGGCTGTGTGGAAGCGACTTGCACACCGACTGCACTTCCGAGAACTTCGTGCTGCGCCGGAACACGTCGATAAAGCTCGAAGTCTGGGTGGCGACTGAGCGGAACTGCCGGAGCTTCAGCAGGATGACAGCCCAGGACAGGACAGAGAAGACAACCAAGATAGCGAGGACGATCTGTGATGGCAGGGAGGACCGCGCGATCAATCCCAGAATCCCGCCACCGAAACCCTCCTCCGACGCTTCGGCGACACCTGGCGTCTGAAGGAGGGCGTACATGCCAACGAAAAAAGTACGCAAACCGACCCTCCGAAAAAACACTGGGGCGCCGCTGGGATAGCGCAATTTTGTGAAGATAACATGGCCTCGTGACGCTGTCAAATATATGATACGATAGAGTTTCTTCGTTTTTTGCCTTCCCGCGGGTCGGGACGCCGCTGCTGCTGAGATCACCGTGCCACCGACCCTGAACGACTCCCGATGATCCGATTCTTGAGCATTCAGAATCTCGCTGTCGTCGACGCAATCGATCTCGAGTTGAGCCCAGGGTTGACCGTGCTCACCGGGGAAACCGGAGCGGGGAAGTCCATCGTGCTGGGAGCACTCGCGCTCTTGGTCGGGGGCCGTGCCACAGGTGATCTCGTGCGGTCCGGCGAGCCCCGTGCCCGGGTGCAGGCCACGATTGAGGACGACGACGGGAGCGAACGTATCTTGCGCCGAGAGGTCACCGTGCAGGGCCGGAGCCGCGCATTCGTCGACGACGCGCTCACGACGGCCGGGACCCTTCAACAGATCGGGCGCCGGCTCGTGGATTTGCACGGCCAGCATGATCATCAGACACTGCTGGACGCCGCGGCGCATCTCTCGTTGCTCGACACCTACGCGGGGCTCGAGGCGGAGGGCGCCGCCGTCGCCGCGCAGTTTCGGAAGTGGCGAGCTGTTCGATCGAGCCTCGAACAGGCGCAGCGAACTGGTCGAGACAAGGCGCAGCGTATCGACCAGTTGAGTTTTCAACGGGACGACATAGACGCCGTGCAGCCGATCGAAGAGGAAGACGTCGCCCTCGAAGCGAAGCGTGCGCGGCTGGCCAACGCGGAGCGTCTCATGGCCTTGTGTTCGGAGGCGTACGGGGCGCTGTACGAGCGAGATGACGCGATCCTAGGCGAGCTCGCCGAGGTTTGGCGCCAGGTCGCGGAGCTCGGGGAGTTCGATGAGGTGTTTGGCGCCTACTTGGATGGTCGGCCGGGCGTCACGGCGCAGCTGGAGGATCTCGCATTCTTTCTGCGTTCCTACCGCGCCAAGATCGAGACCTCGCCCGCGGAGCTCTCGGCCGTCGAGGAGCGGCTGGCCGAGCTCGAACGACTGAAGCGGAAATACGGACCGTCGCTGGTCGAGGTGAGACGGCATCGTGATCAGGTCAGCTCGGAGCTCGACGCACTCGCCGCAACGAGCGAACAGGTGGACGCGCTCGTCTCTGCCGAGGCCGAGGCCAGGTCGGTGTTTGTGCGGCTCTCGGCCGACCTCGGCCTGATTCGGCGCGAAGGCGCGGGGCGGCTGAGCATTGCGCTTGAGCGCGTCCTGCATGACTTGGCTATGCCGCATGCGAAATTTGAAGCACGCTTCCAGTCGGAGCCGCTCACGGATGAAAACTGGACCGAGCGTGGAACTGACACAGCCGAGTTTTTCTTCTCGGCGAACCTCGGCGAATCGTTGCGACCGCTGGCGAGGGTCGCGTCGGGTGGGGAGCTGTCGCGCGTAATGCTCGGTCTGAAGACACTCGCGTCATCGGATCGGATCGGGAAAACCCTCGTCTTCGATGAGGTCGACGCCGGCATCGGCGGGGCAGCGGCAGACCGTGTCGGTGAGATGCTGCGTCAGGTAAGTCGGGGCCACCAGGTGCTGTGCGTGACACACCTCCCGCAGATCGCAGCCTACGCCACATCTCATTATCATGTGTCAAAGCTGACGCAAGACGGTCGCACCGTGACGCGAATCGCCGCGCTCTCGGAAGAGGAGAGGGTTTGCGAGATCGCCCGGTTGATGACTGGGGGTCATTCCGCAGCAGCGCGGGCGGGTGCGCGCGAGTTGATTACAGGCAAAGAAAACACGAAAGGCGAAAGCCTAAAGCGAAAGCGAAAGTTAAAGGCGAAAGGATAGACAGAACACCGTGTCCAAGAGAGCTTGCATTGAGACGTTTGGCTGCCAGATGAACGTCCATGACTCCGAGCGGATGGCCGGCCTGCTCGAGCAAGCCGGGTACGAGATCGTGGAGGACGCCGATGCCGCTGATCTCGTCGTACTCAACACCTGCAGCGTTCGCGAGAAGGCGGAAGACAAGCTGTTCTCGAGGCTCGGAGAAATCGGGAGACCGACGTCCTCCGATCCGAACTCGCGCCCTCTGGTCGCGATCACGGGATGTCTTGCTCAGCAGGAGGGCGGGGCGATCCTCAAGCGCTCACGCACGGTTGACGTAGTGCTTGGCACCCAGGCTCTACGACGACTGCCCGTGCTGGTGGCCGAGGCGGAACACTCGGGCCAGCCGCAGGTTGATATCAATCCCTACGAGGACGTGTCCTTTCCTCTGGGGCTCGCGGCACGGCATGACCCCGTGAAGGCATATGTGACCATCATCGAAGGGTGTAATGACCATTGCGCCTTCTGCGTTGTTCCACATACGCGCGGTCACGAGCGAATGAGGCCGGCGGCGGAGATCGTCAGAGAGGTCGAACTTGCTGCCGACAGCGGTCATCCTGAGGTGCACCTGCTCGGTCAGATCGTGAATCACTACCGAGCGCCAGACGATCCCGACTGCGACTTCACCGGTCTCCTGCATCGCCTTCACGCGATTCCGGGTGTCGAGCGAATCCGATTTGCCAGCCCGCATCCGAGGCACGTCACCCAGCGAATGATCGAAGCGATGCGAGACCTCCCGAAGGTTTGCAAGCACCTTCATTTGCCGGTCCAATCCGGCTCGACCGCCGTGCTGGGCGCGATGCGCCGTCGCCATACGCGGGAGGACTACCTGGAGCTCGTCGAAAAGGTGCGTGCAGCCATCCCGAACATTGCTCTTTCGACCGATATGATCGTTGGATTCCCCGGCGAGTCCGAGGATCAGTTCCGCGAGACGGTCTCTTTGACCGAGCGGGTTCGGTATCACAGTATGTTCTCGTTCAAGTACTCGGAACGCCCGAATACGCTAGCCAGGCGGCGTCTGCACGATTCGGTTCCGGAGGAGGAGAAGAGCCGACGTCTCGCTGTGCTTCAGCAGGTTCAAAAGGGTATTCAATCTCAGCTGTTGGCTGGTTACCTCAACAAGACCGTGGACGTCATGGTGGATTCGAAGAGCCGCCGACGTGGCAATGAAATGTCGGGGCGAACGACGGGGAACACCGTAGTCAATCTGGTTGGAGGTGCCGATTGGATTGGGCAGGTCGTGCCGGTGCGTGTTCGTCGGGCCGGACCCAATAGCCTGTGGGGAGAGGCGCGAGCGAGCGACTCGTAGCGGAAGATCCATGCTGATTGAAATGACAATCAAGGGTCTCATGGTGGACCCGATCACGAACATGCCGATCGTCATCCTCCGCGACGAAGAAGGGCAGCGTACGCTTCCGATCTGGGTTGGGATCTTTGAGGCAAACGCGATTGCCCTTCAGATCGAGAACATCGAAACGCCACGACCCATGACCCACGACCTGCTTCGAAACGTGATTGGAGACCTCAACGCGAACGTCGAGAAGATTGTGGTTGCCGACTTGAAGGACAATACGTTCTTCGCGCTGATTCATCTTCGAGTTGGCGACGAAGCCGTTGCAATTGATGCGCGACCCAGCGATGCGATCGCCCTCGCCTTGAGGGTACGGGCTCCCATCCTCGTAGAGGAGTCCGTCATCGACAACGCCAAGAGTCTAGATTTCGCACCGGACAAGGCTGACTCTGAGCGGCTTGCCAAGTGGCTAGAGAGCCTCGATCCAGATGATCTGGGCAAGTACAAGATGTAATTGTCGGCCGGCCGACAATTGAAGTAACCAGCACTTTTTCAGTTACTTAGGCTTGTCTCCAACTGTTTCTCCCTAGTTCCGGCAGGCGAGGAGGCAAGTTCGGCGCTCTTCCTGCTTGACACGCTGCACACCCATTCCTAGAATAGCGCTGTTCTCGCCTGAGCTTCTGGGTTCGAACCGCTTGGTCCATTGCCGGAAACTGCGTCTCTCGGCCTGCAGATGATCGTTGCAATCGCAAATCAGAAGGGTGGCGTCGGAAAGACCACGACCGCGATCAATCTGGCGTCAGGGCTCGCGCTCCGTGGTAACTCGACCCTGCTGATTGACCTCGACCCCCAGGCGAACAGTACGCTGTCGTTTCTCGAACGAACCAATCTTTCTCGTAGCGTCTACGACGCGATTGCTGAGTCGGACTGTCCGCTGTCTGAAGTGATTCAGCCGGCCGCCAACCAAGAGAACCTGTGGGTTGCTCCGTCGAGGATTTCGATGGCTAAGCTCGAGGCGCGCTTGGTTGGAGAGCTCGATTCCCATTTCCGCCTCAAGGATCGCATCGAGCCGCTCAGGGAGCGGTTTCAATGCGTCGTCATCGATTGCCCGCCGACCTTGGGGCTCTTGACAGTCAACGCGCTGGTTGCGGCCACGCATTTGCTGATTCCAATTCAATCGTCGTACTTCGCGCTCGAGGGTACCGACGACTTGCTGGAGACGATCGAGCGCGTCCGGTCTCGAGCCAACACGGCGCTCCAGATTCTTGGTGTGCTGATCACGATGCACGACAGAAGGACGTCGCTTGGACGGGACATTCAGAAACAGATACAGAAGGTCTTTGGATCGAAGGTCTTCAGGACGGTCATCTCCAAGAACGTCCGACTTGAAGAGAGTCCAGCGTACAGGGAGTCGATTTTTAGCTTTGCACCGGATTCCAGAGGAGCGGCTGATTACTACAGCCTGTGTGAGGAGGTCATGGATCGTGCCTAGGCGAGGTCTGCCACAGCCGGCAAAGATGCGTCACGATGTGCACTATGTGGACGCGCTGGCCGCGTCCTCCGGCTCCCCAGTGGGCCGGTTTGTTCCGATTGAGGATCTCGATCCTAATCCAGACCAGCCGCGTCAGGTCATGGGTGATCTGTCTGAGTTGATGGCGTCGATTGCCGAAAAAGGGATTATCGAGCCCCTGATCGTTCGGCAGCAAGGTCGGCGTTTCCAGATCATTGCTGGCGAACGGCGCTATCAGGCAGCCGTGCAGATTGGCTTGACCGAAGTGCCGGTCGTGATTCGCGATGTTGATGACGGCGAAGTCGTCGAGATCGCGCTCATCGAAAACATCCAAAGGAAGGATCTGACTCCATTCGAGGAGTCTGAGGCCATTCAGTCGCTAGGCGCGGCCTTCGGGCACACCCATGAGGAGCTTGCTCGCAAGCTCGGGAAGTCCAGAACGTCGATCACCGAGTCGTTGTCGCTGAACGGAATTCCTGACCAGGTTAAGAGTTTGTGCCGGCTGGCTGAGATCACCTCAAAGTCTTTGCTGTTGCAGGTGGCGCGGCAGCCGGACGAGGAAGCAATGGTTGGCCTGGTCGAGCGGATCGCCCGCGCCGGCGGCTTGACTCGCGCGGAAGCTCGAAGCGAGCAGCGAGCGTCGAAGCCTAGAAGTATCGGTCGTCCAAAGGCCTACGTGTTTAAGTATGCGGCGCCATCCAAGTCATTCAGGCTTCAACTGAACTTCCGGAAGACCCGGGTGAGCAAGGGGGAGCTCATCGCAGCTCTCGAGGAAATTCTGGAAGATCTTAGGGTTTAGTTGCCGTAGGTTAACATAAGACTCCTTATAGGACTCACTCGGTTTCGAGGATAGGACTCCTAGTTCTCGAGGATCTCCCCGGCAGGTTGTGGGCGCTGTTTAGCCCGAAACGTCCTCCTGGCTCTGTAGCCTGCTCCCTCCGTCTGGCCGATATCCGTTGCAGGGACACGGTAAGATGGGTCGTCGCGTCCCCACACTGGCATGATGCTGCGGATCATCGATCGATACATCCTGCGAGAGATCATTCCACCCTTCATGCTTGGGTTGCTGGTCTTTACATTCCTCCTGATGATTCCTCCCATCATGGAGGTTGCCGAAGAATTGATTGCGAAGGGCGTGGACAGCGTCACGATCATGCGGTTGATGGTGACGCTGATTCCACAGGGTCTCGGCCTGACGATCCCCATTGCGTTGCTACTGGGTGTGCTCATGGGCCTGGGACGGCTGTCGAGTGATCGGGAATCGGTCGCCATCCAGGCGTGCGGCGTCAGCTTGTATCGAATGCTCTACCCTGTCGTGCTGCTCGCCGTTCTTGCGAGTCTAGCGACCGCCTATATTCTGATTGTCGCGCTGCCGGACGCGAATCAGGCCTATCGCGAGATCACGTTTCGGGTGCTCGCAAACCGGGCCGAGGGTGAAGTCAAGCCGCGAGTCTTTGACGAGTATTTTTCTCGTGTCGTGCTCTACGTGCGGGAGGTGTCGACGAGCGGTGGCGGGTGGTCGGAGGTCTTTCTGGCTGACCTCCGCGATTCGAACCAGCCCGATGTCTACGTCGCTGAGCGTGGCCAGATTCTCCTCGACCGCGAAGCTCGGCGCGTCGAGATCGTCCTAACCGGCGGCACAGGTCACGTTGTTGATCCCTCACAGCCGGATACGTACGAGGTGCACGACTTCGAGGAGATGGTGCTTCAGGTCGATGCGGACTCCGTGTTCCCCCGGAGCGGCCCGCAGCGCGGGATGCGCGAGTTGCCGATCGCACAGCTTCGCGAAGAGGCCGACCGGATGGCCAATGCGGGGGTCTCCCCGCATCGCCCGATCATGGAGATTCACCGGAAGTTCTCCATTCCAGTGGCGTGTTTGATCTTTGCCTTGATCGGCCTCGCGCTCGGTGTCACCAGTCGAAAGGACGGGAAGCTCGCGAGCTTTGCGCTCGGGATTGGCGTGGTCTTCGCGTACTACGTCCTGATGTACGGCGGCGGTGAGGCGATGGCGAAGGCGGCAGTTGTGTCGCCGCATCTGGCGATGTGGATTCCCAACATCGTACTGGGGGTTTTCGGAGTCGCGCTGCTGGTGTGGCGGTCAAGCTCTGTCGAGCGGCGAATCACAATCCCGTTTCTCACTCGTGGGGCGGCTGTCCCGCCTCCGAGCGGGGCGGACGGAGAGACGATAGGCGAAGAAAAAGCAAAGTTTGTATTCAGGTCAGTGAAGGCGCCCCGGTTCGGGAATCTGCTCGATTGGTACGTCTCACGGGTCTACTTCGGCACTGCCCTACTCTCGTTCGTGGGGCTGCTCGGCATCTTCTACATCTCGACGTTCATCGACCTGTCCGACAAGCTATTCAAGGGACAGACGACCGGTTTGCGGTTGTTGGAGTACTTCTGGTACGCGACACCCCAGTTCGTGTACTACGTGCTCCCGATCTCGGCGCTCGTGGCGAGCCTCGTGACAATCGGGCTCCTGACGAAGAGCAGCGAGCTCACAGTCATGAAGGCGTGCGGCATCAGCCTCTATCGCGCGGCGCTGCCGATCTTCCTGATCAGTCTGGTCTGGAGTGGCGTCCTCTTCGGCATGAGCGAGACGATACTGGCGCGAGCCAACCGGCGAGCTGAGGCGCTCAACCGAGAGATCCGCACCGGCGTGGCACGCACGGCTGACGTCATGCATCGACGCTGGGTCGTCGGGGAGGCGGGATCAATCTATCACTACCTGTCCTTCGATCCAGAGCTCGACGAGTTTGGCAATTTGAGCGTGTACGATTTCAGCGGGAGCCCGTGGAGTCTCGAACGTCGTACGTATGTCGAGCACGCTGCGTTCAATGCCGAGGATGGTGAGTGGGAAGGCCACGGCACCTGGGTGCGGGACCTCTCATCTACGTCCGCGGAGGACAAGGTGCTACTCAGCGCCGACACGCGACGTTTACCATTTCTCGAGCCCCCAGACTTCTTTGAGACCGAGCGCCCCGATGCGGAGCTGATGAGTTTTCGCGAGCTCGACGGCTACGTTGACGAGTTGAGCGCGAGTGGATTCGATGTCGTCCAGCTCGTGGTCGCGCTGCACCGGAAGGTGTCGTTTCCGTTCGTGACCCTGATCCTGACATTGATTGCCGTCCCGTTCGCCGTGACCATGGGGCCTCGCGGGGCACTCTACGGTGTGGGAGTCGGCATCGCGATTGCCTGCTCGTATTGGATCATTCTGAGCGTGTTTGGCGCGATTGGAAGCGCCGGTCTGCTGGCGCCGATCCTCGCTGCGTGGGCTCCCAACCTGCTATTTGGCGCATCGGCGACCTACCTGCTTCTCACGGTCCGGACCTGACACGTCGCCGGTCCGACGGCACGGCCCTATCTCCAGCGCTCGAGCTGTGGGGAATCGATGACGATGGTGGCCTCGTCACCGGGCCGGGCGTGCGTGCGGTCGACCACGAGCAGAACGGCGTTGCTCCCCGCGACGTCGACGACAGGCGGAAAGCTCGAGTGGACCGACTCGAGGTCGGAGAACGGAATGACGATGCGTCGCCGAGTGGTGTCGGCGTAGAACGACCTCTGCCAGCGGGGCATTCCCGGTGCCGTTCCCGATCGGAGTTGAAGAAAGACTCGGGCGGGGCGATTGCCCTCGACGTTGAATGCAACCCCATCGTACGCACTGAGCAAGCCAGGTGTGACCTGGCGCACCGCTGCCACGAACTGGCTCGAGTCGATGTCGGCGAGGTGATAGTCAAAGGTCACGCGGCCGGCGGTTTCCGTCACGGTCGCCGAGCTGTCGGGGTGGTGCTCCGCGGCCCACAGGCTGCCATCCTCGCGTCCGAGAGGGTGCACGTCGGTCGTTGTCGGCGCAGCGCGACGCGCCGTCGACGGCGCGGGGCCCACGTAGATCGGGTTGCTGACGATCCAGGGGATCGCCGGCGAGCCGGGTGCGGCAGGAGACTGCACCTCGACGCGGTACGCAGCTGGCTGGGCGGGCACCACATAACGGAGCTCGGGTTCGGAGACGGTCAGTACCGGGTTTCCGTTGGCCATCAACGTCAACTGGCTGCCTGCCGGCGCGATGGTTGATGCGCGGAGCTCGAGCCCCGTCGGAGACACAACCCGGTCCCCCATTCGAATCGTCTGTGGCCCCAAGCGTCCCTCGAAGGTAAGGCGCGGCGGAGCGGCGACGGCGTCTACCGCGGTATACACCCGTCCGGCCCGAAGCGCCGACACCAGCGCATCGGCGTCGCGCTCGGCGTCGCCCGTCCACGCGCGTGTCGGTTCGACCCGAAGAGTGAACATCCCCAGTAGCGCTTCGTTGCCCGCGAGCGTGTGGGCGTCGGCGCCGGCGAGGCCAACGACCGACCTCGTAGCCGCAGCGCGATCCCACGCGGCCAGGGCATCGGTCGGACGATCCAGCAAGGTCGCCAGCGCCTCACGCGGTCTGAATAGGTAGTGCCCGGCCGTGA
Source organism: Vicinamibacterales bacterium (assembly GCA_965216615.1). GTDB lineage: Bacteria > Acidobacteriota > Vicinamibacteria > Vicinamibacterales > UBA8438 > CAUZIB01. The sequence continues at coordinate 69,373 of CBDCGH010000020.1, forward strand.
GCACGAGGCGCGGGACAGACTCATCACGCCATGCACTGTCTCCGTTGAGCCATTCGATCCCATCGGCCTCGAGGGTCAGATCGAGCCAGGCCAGTCCATCCTTGGGCGACGTGGGATGGGCGATGACACCGAAGCCGCCGAGACGCCGCACGTCCTCCACGACGCTCGCTGCTGATCCGCCGAGCGGATATGGGGCACGCGCGACGCCGACGGCGACGTAGTGCCCGCCGCTCGTGCTGATCTCGACAGCATCGAGCGTCAAGACACCCGAGTGGTAGCGTGGAGGATCTGACCGGCGTGTTGCGTCACCGTGATCAGTCAGGATGACGAATTGCAGACCCGCTTGGGCCGCCGCCTCGGCGATCTCAGCGGATGTCGCACGGCCATCCGAGCGATCGGTGTGCAGGTGGAACGCGCCGGCCACGGGTCTCGCGTCTGAGGCTTCCCGTTCGGCGGGCACATCGAGGGTCGCTGACGGAGCCGGAAGTGTCAGCAGTACGCCGCCGGTGACAAACGCGGCAACGACGGTCGCGGTCGCGATTGCTCGTCCCGGGCTGCGCATCGCACGGGCGCCGCCAGCTACAAACCGGTCGCCGCCCGCAGTGCGTCGGCTTTGTCGGTGAGTTCCCAGGTGCAGTCGGGTTCGGTTCGACCGAAATGACCGAAGGCTGCGGTCTGCTGATAGATGGGCCGGCGCAGATCGAGCGATTCAATGATCCCTTTCGGTGTGAGGGAGAAGTGCTCCCTCACCAAACTCGCGATCGTCGCCTCGTCGGTCTTGCCCGTGCCGAACGTCTCCACGAGCACAGACACGGGATCGGCGACGCCAATGGCATAGGCCAGCTGAACCTGTACGCGGTCGGCGAGACCGGCGGCCACGCAGTTCTTCGCAACGTAACGCGCCATGTACGACGCCGAGCGGTCGACCTTGGTGGGATCCTTGCCAGAGAATGCGCCGCCACCATGCGGCGCCATGCCGCCGTAGGTGTCGACGATGATCTTGCGCCCGGTCAATCCCGCGTCGCCGTGGGGTCCGCCGGTCACAAACCGGCCGGTGGGATTAACGTAGAAGTTCGTCTTGTCGTCGAGCAACTCAGGGGGCACAACCTCTTTGATGACATGGGTGACGATGTCGTCGCGCAGCTGCTCGGTCGAGACATCGGCCCTGTGCTGCGATGACACGACGACTGCGTCGATACGCTTCGGCGTGTCACCGTCGTACTCCACGGACACCTGCGACTTCCCATCTGGCCGAAGGTAGTCCAGCGTTCCGGAACGTCGCGTCTCTGAGAGCTTCCGCACGAGGCGGTGCGCCATCATAATCGGCAGCGGCATCAACTCGGCGGTCTCCGAGCAGGCGTAGCCGAACATCAGACCCTGGTCGCCCGCACCGCCGGGATCAACGCCCATGGCGATGTCGGGCGACTGTCCGTGCAGAGCCGAGACCACCGCACAGGTGTCGGCGTCGAAGCCGTACTTCGCGCGGGTGTACCCAACGTCGCGGACGGCCTGGCGAGCCACCTCGGCGTAGTCGGGATGTCGTGTGGTCGTGATCTCGCCGGCCAGAACGATGAGTCCCGTCGTGAGCAGCGTCTCACACGCGACGCGGGAGTTCGGGTCGTTCGTCAGCACGGCGTCAAGCACGGCGTCGGATACCTGATCGGCAATCTTGTCCGGATGGCCTTCGGTGACCGATTCGGACGTAAACAAGTAACGGCCGGTACGGCGCATGCTGGGAACACTCCTTCTCGCGCTGAGCGCGCGCAGGTGATGCGGCGGGCCTCACACATTCGCCCGCCAGGTTGTTGTCTCGGACCGTGGCCGCCCTGTGGGCCACGCGGATCACTTCAGATCCGGCTAACGGTAGCAAAGGTAGGCGGGTGGGTCAAACCTAGTGTCGTGACTAGGGCCGCGGGTGAAACTCGTCGTAGACCGCCTTCAGCCGTGCCTCGAGGATGTGCGTGTAGATCTGGGTAGTCGTCAGGTCGGCGTGACCGAGCAACACCTGGATGGAGCGGAGATCCGCTCCGCGCTCTAGGAGGTGCGTGGCGAACGAGTGCCGTAGGACATGAGGACTGAGATCCCGAGGCAGGTTGGCCCGACTGGCGTACTTCTTGAGAATCTTCCAGAAGCCAACACGGCTGAGCGGTCCGCCCCGGGCGTTCACGAAGACCCAGGGTGACGATCCCCTCGCGAGCAAGGGACGCGCATCTTGGTTGTAGCGCGCAACCCACTCCGTCGCGGTGCGGCCGATCGGCACCAGCCGTTCTTTCGATCCCTTGCCGAGACAGGTCAGGTACCCAGCGCCCAGATTCAGGTCGTTCGGTCGCACGCCGACCAGCTCCGAGACGCGCATGCCAGTGGCGTACAGCAGCTCGATGAGCGCCCGGTCGCGAAGGCCAAGCGACGTCGACGTGTCAGGTTCGTCCAGCAAACGATCGACTTCATCGCACGAGAGGCACTTCGGCAGGCTCGGCCAGGCGCGCGGCGCCCGCAGCTCGTTGGCGGGATCGCTATCTAGCTCCCCTTCCCGAACCAAGAATCGGAACAAGCCGCGCACGCTCGCCACACTGCGCGCAACGGACCGTGGCGAGAGTCCGGATCCCATTTGCTCCCGGACGTGAGCTTCGAGGTCAGCACGCGTCAGGTCGCGCAGATGGCGATCCCGGTCGACTGTGAAGCGTAACAGTTTGGACAGGTCGCGCTGGTAGCCATCAAGTGTGTTTGGGGCCAGGCGACGGGTGACACGCAGGTCCTCGAGATAGGCCTCGACGTTCGGATCCAGCGCAGTGGGCTGTGGACGCTCGCGAGCGGGCACCGCCAGGAAGGATACCAGGCGCAACGCCGAGTGTAAGATAGTCCTATATGAGGTTGTCGAGTTTGATTGACATGGCGACGTGCCTTTTGGTCGTCGCGGGCTGCGCGGCGCGACAGTCCTCGCCGGTAGCGCAGCCGGTTGAGACCTTGGCGCCTGCCTCATTCGAAGCCCAGCTAGAGCAGTACGTCCAGGTCCAGGCTGCGCTGGCTGCGGACGAGTTCGAAGCGGCAATGACGGCGGCGGAGTACCTGATGAACGTCGCGGATGCGACGACCGCGCCGCTCGTGCGGTCGGTGGCGTCAGCCGAGGACATCGAGACGATGCGCGTCCGATTCAAGCCCCTCTCGGAGTATCTCGCAGCGAAAGAGCTCCCCCGGGGTTACGCGCGGGCCTACTGTCCGATGTACGACGGGGGGACCAACTGGGTGCAGGCTGACGGACCCGTGCGGAACCCGTACTACGGCGCCGTCATGCTGACCTGCGGTGTCGTTGATGCCGCCCCTGGGGCCCACATGGACCACACCCCACGCCACGGGGGCACGGTCTTCATGGCGCCAGACAGCTTTCATCACATCGAGGGGGTCTATCCGGAGTCGGGCCGTTTTCGATTGTACGCGACTGATAACTACCGTAGCCCAGTGGATGTGAGCGGTTGGAGCGGCCGCGCGGTACTCGAAGAGGCGTATGACGCGACGACGGATGAGTTCACCGATGTCCTGGCGTTCGATCTCGTGCCCGCACCAGACGGTGGCTTCCTCGAGGCCGTGATGGACGATGTCGCAATTCCGGCGGAGGTCATTGCGAAGGTCGTGTTCGTCGAGGATTTTCCGGAAGAGCGCTTCGACTTCACCTTTCCCGAGTACACCACGGAGAGCGGGGACCTGGCGGACGCTCGGGGGGCGGCATCAACGACGCCTTCAGGTGCCGGTGACAGGGTTCCACTGGCGGAGCGCGTTCGCCCTGAGATTCCCGAGAAGCCGGCCGATATTGTCGCTGAGATCGCAGCTCGCGACATGCAGCTGCAAGCACTCATCGAGGCAGGCCGGTTACTGAGATCTTCATCCCCGCGCTACAAGCCAAGGAGCTCGGCCTTGCGCTGATTGAGCGCACCAGCGATTTGTCGGCGCGTCAGCGCAACGGTCTCCGCATTGCGGTGCGGCACCTTGTGCGCGCAGCCTATCTGTTGGACTGGTATGGCGACCTTGGAAACCGCCAACAGGTTGCCGGGGCCTACGATGTGTTTGGCGCTGCGACCACTGAAATTCGCCGCTTTCATGGCGAGCCCGACGACACCCCGCAGCCCTAGGGCCGTCCGGGTTCTGGTCAAGGGAGGCATGTGCAGATGCGACTCGCGCGAGTTTGGGTAATGGGATTCGCCATCCTGATCGGGATTGGCACCGAACCAAGCGGCCACACTCCGATCGCGTCACGATGGAACTACAACGAGCACTTGTTCCCGATATTCCGCGATCGATGCGGGAGCTGCCATATCGAAGGCGGCGTGGCGCCGATGTCCCTCGTTGAGTACAAGGCGGCATTTCCGTGGGCCCAAGCCATTCGCGAAGAGGTCCTGGGACTTCGGATGCCGCCATGGCAGGCTGAGGATGGTTTTGGCGATTTCAAGAACGGCCATGCGCTGGCGGCAGCCGAGATGGACAAGATCCTCGAGTGGTCATCTGGCGGGTATCCGCAGGGGCCCCGCACGAAATCCCCGGAGCCGCCAGTTCTTGCCGATGACTGGACGCTCGGGACGCCGACGATCACACTCGAGCCGCTAGAGGCGTTTACACTCACCGCAGACACAGCGGAGGCCGTTCGATACTTCGTCATTCCGTCGGGCATCGACGATGACAGTATCGTGACGGGGGTTGAGTTCCGCCCAGGGGCGCCATCGGTCGTGCGGGGCGCGGCGGTGTTCTTCGACGCAACGGGTACGGCCCAGCGGCTCGACGCCGCCGATCCGGGTCCGGGGTTCGCAGGGACGGCGGGGAGCGAGTTTCCGGCGGATCCGGCCGTGGCCGTGTGGACGCCCGGACAGCCATCGGTGCTAAACGCAGAGGTCGGCTACCCGCTGACGGGTGGCGCCGACATCGTCGTTCGCGTGCACTACCGCAAGACGTGGATTACGGAGGGCACGGAGTTCACGGACCGGAGTCGGCTTGGTCTTCACCTCGCCGAGGGCGAGGCTGCGGGGCTCCAGTCGGCACTGTTCTCCTCGCCGATGGAGATCGCTGGGAGAGAAGTGACGTTTACGCACGTGGTTGAGCAAGACTCCACCCTCGTCTCGCTACTTCCGGAGGTCGACATCGAATCCAGCGACCTGCAGATCGAGGCGGTTCGACCTGACGGGAGCCGCGAGCCGCTGTTGTGGCTACGAGAGCCCGATAGCGGATGGCCCACCCGATTCTGGTTCGACAAACCGGTGGAGCTGCCGGCTGGCAGCCATCTCGAGGTGACGGCGCGGTTGGATCCGGCGGCCGAGCGGAGGTCCAGCGAAACATTGCTTGGAGACGCGCGCGCCCCGATTCGCTTCTCTGTGGACTACGTCGCCGGGCAACTAAAGGCCGGGAACTGATGCGAACCTAATCCAGCAGGCCGTCGGTCTGCATGAGCTCCGCGTTGAGCAGGGCCGCGCCCGCCGCACCGCGAATGGTGTTGTGGCCGAGCACCACAAACTTGAAGTCGAGGACATTGCACGGCCGCAACCGTCCCACCGTTACCGCCATTCCGCCGTCCCGGTCAACGTCGAGCTTTGGCTGCGGACGATTCGGGTCGCTGAGGTAGACGACGGGCGGGTCGGGGGCGCTCGGCAGCTGCTCCGCTTGCGGTCGGCCCGAGAAGCCGCGAAACGCCTCGATGAGCGCGTCGATGTCGGGCGTGTCGTCGAAGGCCACCGACACCATTTCCGTGTGCCCGTTAATCACGGGGACGCGCGTCGTGTGGGCACTCACGATTACGGGATGAGGTTGGACGCCACCCTCCTCCAGAACACCGAGAATCTTCTTCGTCTCGGTTTCCATCTTCTCCTCTTCACCGCCGATGTGTGGAATCACATTGCCCACGATGTCCAGCGACGGGACCCCGGGATAGCCCGCGCCTGAAACCGCCTGCAGCGTGGTGACGTTGACGGCCCGTAGGCCGAACGGACGGAGCGGGCCGAGCCCCATTGTCAGCATGATCGTTGAGCAGTTCGGGTTGGTGACGATCTTTCCTGACCATCCCCGCACGGACGCCTGCGCGCGCAGCAGGCCCAGGTGATCGGCGTTGATCTCCGGCACGAGCAACGGCACGTCAGCGTCCATCCTGTAGTTGCGAGCATTGCTCACGACCACGTGGCCAGCCCGGGCAAACTCCCCTTCCACGTCTCCGGCGACCTTGGCGTCCAGTCCCGAGAAGACGACCCTTGGCGCGTGTCCTGGGGTGACGGCATCGACGATCATGTCGGCAATGCCGTCCGGGCAAGGTGTCGGTTGGCGCCACGGAGTCGCGTCAGCATACCGACGGCCCGCGGACCGACTACTCGCGGCGATCCACGTCAGGCGGAACCACGGGTGCGAGGCGAGCTGGGAGATGAACGTCTGCCCTACAGCGCCCGTGGCGCCCAGGATTCCAACATCAATCTGTGACATACGCGAACCACTACTCGGAGACGCTGCTTGAGGCTGAGGCGGCGTCTGGCGACTCGGTGCCTGGAAAGAACTCGTCATGGACCGCTTGCACCGCGCGCTCGAGGTGCTCGGCGGCGATCACGCAGGCGATCTTCATCTCGGACGAGCTGATGCAATCGATGTTGATACCCTCACGTCCCAAGACCTGGAACATGCGGGCAGCGAGCCCCGGCGTCGACGCCAACCGGGAGCCGACGATCGAGATCTTCGCGACGTGATGGTCGACCAGTGCTTCGCTCGCGATCCCCTGCGCCTTCCACTGCTCCGCGAGCTCGGCGGCTTGGTTCGCATACGACTCGTCAAGAACAAAGGTAATCCGACCGCGCCCATCCGAGCTTGCGCTCTGAATGATCAATCGTACGCTGACGTCTCGGGCGGCAAGATCCTGGAAGACTTGCGCCGCCAGGCCCGGCCGATCCGGGACATCCAGCAGAGTCACCTTGGCGATCTTCTTGTTGCTACTGACGCCCACGACCGCCGCTTGTTCCATCACCATCTCGTTCTTCCCCCGGATCCACGTTCCCTCGCCAGGCTTGAAGCTCGACCGCACGTGAATCGGAATGCCATAGGCCATACACACTTCCGCGGCGCGTGGGTGCAGGACCTTGGCGCCGCTTGATGCCAGCTCAATCGCTTCTTCGTAGCTGATCTCAGCCCACATCCTCGCGTCAGGGACTATGCCGGGGTCGGCGGTGAAAACGCCATCGACGTCTGTATAGATCTCACACGCGCTAGCCCCTAGGGCAACCGCGACGGCGGCACCTGAGATGTCGCTGCCCCCGCGCCCCAAGGTCGTTACCTCCAGCGTGTCAGTGATCCCCTGAAAACCCGTAATGATAACGACCCGGCCGTGGTTGAGCTCGCTGACGATGCGATCGGTGTCGATCGACTGAATCCGGGCGAGGTTGAACACATCGTCGGTACGAATCCCGCACTGCGCCGCGGTGAGCGAGATCGCAGGAACACCGCGGTCCTGGAGGGCAAGAGCCAGCAGGGACACCGAGACCTGTTCGCCAGTAGCGAGCAGATGATCCATTTCCCGTCCGCGAGGGTGCTTGGCGACCATGTGAGCCAAGTCCACGAGCTGGTCGGTGGTCTTCCCCATCGCCGACAGGATGACGACCAGACCGGTCGCATCGTCTCGCTCGCGGGCAACGCGGTCGGCGATCGCACAGATGCGTTCGGGCGTGCCAACCGACGTGCCGCCGTATTTCTGCACGACACATGGGATTCGCCGGTCACCGATCGCGGCCGCTGACTCTCTTGCCATCATCGGTCGGTCGCGGTCATGTGGGGCGGAATCGCCGATGCAGGCTCGGCCGCGTCTGCCCGAGCGAGCTGCGTTGACAGCTGATGAAGAAACAGTCCGACGTCCGTGACGATACCAACCGTTTGGGACGAGCCTCGATCGCCGAGTTTCGTGACGACCGCGGGATTGATGTCGACGCACACGACCCGCACGCGTGACGGCAGCATGTTGCCGACGCCGATGCTGTGGAGCATGGTCGAGAGCATGATGACCATGGAGACATCCGTCAGCGCGGCGGCGTACTCGTCTTGGGCCGCAACGAGGTCCATGAACGTATCGGGCAGCGGGCCGTCGTCGCGAATGCTGCCGGCCAGGACGTAGGGTACGTCATGCACGATCAGATCGTGCATGATTCCCGAACGGAGCACCCCCTGAGCGACCGCGGGCCTCAGTCCGCCAGCCCGGCGAACCGTGTTGATCGCGCGCATGTGATTCTGGTGGCCTTCTGCGACCGCGACGCCGTCTTCGAGGTCGACACCGAGCGATGTGCCAAAGAGGGCGCGTTCGACGTCATGAACCGCCAGCGCGTTACCGGCCAGAAGCACGTCGACATAGCCCCGCCGTATCAGCTCGCTAAAGTATCCCGCTCCGCCGCTGTGCACCACGACCGGTCCGGCGACGAAGCCGATGCGCCCACCAGACGACTTGACGTGTCGCATCATCGCCACCACTTTGGCCGCACTGACTTCGACCCGCCGTTCAGTCGAGACGTCGTTCGTCATAAACGCGAAGCCAAGCCGATCACGCTCCTGGAACTCGGGCGACACTCGGATGCCGTCGACGCCGCAGACGATCAGATCTCCTCGCGTGACGTCCCGGAGCTTCCGGCACGTGGCCCGACCGTCCTCAATGACGATCACCGCATCCATCCGCTGGCGGTCGACCTCCCGCCACTGACCGGCGAATCGGACCTGGGTCTGGTGGTTCGTCGTCGAGTAGAAACCATCGGGCGCCACGCCGTCTGACTCGGCAGGTGTCAGCGCCGCGTCACCCTGGGGCGTCGAGTGGCAGCCCAGAGGTATAAGGTCTTCGAGCAAGTGACGAAGGGTCTGGTCGTCGCTGGCCGTAACCTTCAGCTTGAGATGGGAGAAGTCCTCGTTGGTTCGGCCGAGCTTGAACTCGAGGACGTCGAACCTTCCGCCCCGCTCGATGACCTTGTCAAAAATCAGCGTGAGAAACTGGGAGTCGACGAGGTGTCCCTCGGCCTCCACCACCTCTGACCGGCCGCCGCGGGTCGTCATGACCCGGGCACCTGCTCGACGCAGCTGGCGAAAAAGTCCTGAAATTCACGAAGCGAGCGCCCAAGCTGGGTTGGTTCAGGCACCGTTCCCGCCAAGGCGTCGGTGGTCTTGAATCCGTTCCCGGTGATGCACACCACAACCGACTCGTCCGGTGGAATGATGCCGCGCCGGATCAGCTTGATTGTCGACGCGAGCGTGGTGCCCCCGGCTGGCTCCGTAAAGACGCCCTCGGTGCTCGCGAGCAGCCCAATCGCATCAAGGATCTCTGGGTCAGTCGCGCTTTCCGCGTCGCCGCCTGTCGCGCGAACGGTCTGAAGTACTTGATAGCCATCGGCGGGGTTCCCGATGGCGATCGACTTCGCGATCGTGTTGGGCTTGACCGGTTCGGGATACTCGAGGTCTTGTCGGAGTGCCTGGACAACCGGCGCGCAGCCCGCAGCCTGGGCCGCGTGAATCTTCGGGAGCTCTCCGCTGGCGAGGCCCACCTCGCGGAACTGGCGAAATCCCCGGCCGATCCTGGGGAGCAGCGTGCCGCCCGCGACCGGCGAGACCACGTGCTGGGGGAAACGCCACCCGAGCTGCTCGACGATCTCAAAGCCCAACGTCTTGGCCCCCTCCGCGTAGTAGCTCCGGAGATTGATGTTGGCGAATCCCCATCCGTAGCGATCGCCCACTTGCGTACACAATCGGTTGACGTCGTCGTAGGTGCCGTCAACGGCGACGACATGTGGTCCCGAAACCGCCGATCCAACTATCTTCCCCGGTTCGAGCGTACGCGGGATGAAAACGTAGCACTTGAGACCCAGACGCGCGGCATGGGCGGCAACGCTGTTGCCCAGGTTTCCGGTCGACGCGCATCCGAACACGGAGATGCCAAGTTCGACGGCTCGAGTGGCGGCGACCGAGACGACGCGATCCTTGTACGACAACGTAGGATGGTTGACGGAATCGTCCTTGATGTAGAGCTCCCGCATGCCAAGCTCTCGCGCGAGGCGATCCGCCCGGATTAGCGGGGTGAAGCCGGAATGAAAGCCTGTCTTGGGCTCACCCTGGATCGGCAGGAATTCGCGGTAGCGCCACAGATTCTGCGGCCGCGACTCGATGAGCTGCCGGGAGACGTCCGCGCTGAGGGCCTCGATGTCGTACGTCGCCTCGAGCGGCCCCAGGCACTTGTCACAGACATAGAGCGCCTCAGCCGGAAACGGCGCGTTGCACATCGAGCACTGCAGGCCCGCGAAATAGCTCATGGACGAGGTTCTCCCGTGGTCAAGACGGGCATCCACAATGGCGGACGCACATTGAAGTCGAAAGCCGCTGCCTCGGCCAGGGCCTGGTCGACGGCCGTCGATCCGCAGGACTCGAGGGCGATCACGAACGGCAGCTCGTCCTTCGACCAGCCGGGCTCCTGCAACACGGAGTCGATGTTCGCGCGGTGGCGCGAGAAGACGTCAGCCAACGACGCGATGATACCGGGTCGGTCTTTCACCACGAATCGAGTGTAGTGGGGAGCCACGCACTCCTGAAGGACCGTCGACGACGCTCCGGATAGGTCGTCAGACGTCCCGCCCGCGCCGCGCCTGGCAATCAGCTCGAGGTCGGACACGACGGCGGTGCCTGTGGGGTCCCCGCCCGCGCCGAATCCAGAGAACGCGGTCTCTCCGCCGAATTGTCCCTCGACCACGACGATGTTCTTGCTGCCTTCGACATGCGCAAGGGTGGACGCAAGCGGCACCAACATCGGCTTTACCTGGGCTCGAATGGCATCGGCTCGGCTCTGGTCGAGCTCTGCCTGCGCGATCTGTCGAATCGTGCACGAGAGTCGTCGCGCATAGAGAAAGTCCACTGGCTCGATGGTGGTAATCGTCTGCAGCGGGATCGCCCCGGCGTCGACCTGGCGTCTCAGACCCGCCGCGGACAGGATCGCAAGTTTGGCTTGCGCATCGAACCCATCGACGTCGGCCGTCGGGTCGGCCTCGGCAAAGCCGAGTTCCTGTGCCTCCCTCAGCGCTTCGTCAAACGGCACCTCCGCGGACTCCATACGGGTCAGGATGTAGTTGCAGGTGCCGTTGAGCACCCCCTGGATCTTCGAGAGCGTGTCGCCGGCCAGTCCTTCACGAAGACCGTGAATCACGGGAATCCCGCCTGCGACGGCGGCCTCGAAGCGGAGATGACGTCCGGCTGCCTGCGCCACTGACATCAGCTCGGGCCCTCGATGGGCGATCACCTGTTTGTTGGCGGTCACGACGGACTTGCCCGCCTGCAGCGCTTGGTGAATCCACTCGGCAGCCGGGTCGAGTCCTCCGATCAACTCGACGACGACATCCACATCCGACGTCAACACCGCCTGGACATCGTCGGTCCAGACGACGTCTCGAGGAACCCAGTCGACGCGCTTGCGCGCCACGTCGCGGTTGCAGACGTGCGTCAAGCGCAGCGACGGATGGGTGCCGTTGCTGAGGATCCGTCCCACGGATCTGCCGACGGTGCCGAACCCGACGATGGCGACATCGATCGGCGTATGCTTCTCGCTCATAAGAAAAACGGCCATCACCCGATAGCGGATGATGGCCGTGTCAGCTACAAATGCGCTCCGGCTACATCACCCGCCACGTCCCGGTCTGGTCGGACCGGTCATGGTCTTTGGTCGCGTCATGGTGCTTCGCGTCGGACCAAGCATGGCGGCGTGCCGGTAAGACATGGTAACCACAACTCTACAGGACAATCGGTTATACCCTTTGGTTTATTTGGAAGTCAAACTCGGATGGGTCTGACCGACGTCGTCGTGCTCGCCGTGTATCTGCTGGGGGTGGTGGCCCTTGGCGTCAGGTACTCGGGGCGCCAAACCAACGTTCAGGACTACTTCCTCACCACTAAACGCGTCCCCTGGTGGGCCCTGCTCGGGTCGATTGCCGCCACCGAGACCAGCACTGTCACGCTCATTAGAGCGGATTTCATGAGGTCGTAGCGACCGAATAGCCGCAATGTCGAAAGTGTTGCGGCATTCGGCTGGATCGTAGCCGGGCACAGCTGCGCCACTCGTGGTCCACAGTGACCTCCCGGGCAAGGTGCCTTTGGTCGCCATTGTTCTCATGCCCGGGTTCGGATTCCGCGGGGAGCTGTTGACGGCCTATCAGCGTCTGGCGCGACGATTCGGCCCGAGTGTCGGCAGGTTGACGGCGATGATTTTCCTCATTACGCGGTCGCTTTCAGAAAACTGGCGCTTTCGATCGGGCCATCAAACACGGCTTGGTGCGGTGGCCTGTCACGTGCAACGCCTCGAGAAACGTCGTGGTGTGCCAGCGGCCATGCGGCGTGTGGTCGGGGACCCGGGCGCCGGACAGCCCGCTGCCATAGCACTGAATCAGATCGGTCCGCACACGCACTCTGCATCGTGAAACACGTGGCCGTCTGCGGCATCGGAGCGTCGGCGCACGCTCGCGCTACACCCTGCTTGGCGAGGCATGACGGCAGCGTGATCGTGTTCCGACGCGTGACCGTTTTTTTTAAACCGAAAGCCGAGCCGTTTGATCGTGCGGCACAGCGTGGTGGAGTACTCGCCGTTGTGCGCAGGGCCTCCTGTGATTCGGCTTGTCGTGCGATTCCGGCGGGCTCGCGGATCAGGGCCGCAAGCTCCGTGAGCTGGGCGTGGAGGATCCGCGGGCAGCCGAACGAGTTTGCTGGTCGGGTCTTTGCCACTTCGCCGGTTTCGACCTCGACGCTGCTTCAGCCTATCGACCTTCGCGCGACTGACAGAGTACTTCTGGGCGAGCATCGTTCGACGGTGACCGCGAGTACGCATCGCGCAGCACCCGGAGTCGTAGATCCATCGAGTACGCAGCCATAGCTACCTCCTGTGCCACAGGAGTACCACGCCCGCGTACTACGTACAAGTGCAATTCGCTTTAGCGTTCCGGGGTACGCATTCGGCGCGATCTGACGTTCCTCCAGCTGGCACTCGGGTACGTGCTGGTCAAGGTGTTGGTCGCCATTGTTCTCATGCCCGGGTTGCTTGCCATCGGCGTGATGCTGTTGACGTGTACTATCAGCGTCTGGCAGCGACGATTCGGCCCGAGTGTCGGCAGGTCGACGGCGATGATTTTCCTCATTGGTCGATGGCCTGGTGCCAACCGACCGCGTGCTTCCGGCGTTCATGATGAGCCATCTCCCGACTGGTATCCGCGGACTTGTCGTCGCGGCGATCGTGGCGGCGGCGATGTCGACCCTGCTTCGTCGTCGTTGAACTCATCCGCCGCGTCGACCGTGGGCGATTTCTACCTGCCGGCGACCGCTGGAAAGGGCCGACCTGCTTCGAACGCCCTCATGGTCTCGAGGCTCGCCACGGTTGGGTGGTGCGTGGGCGCAGGTTCTCGTGGCGATCGTCGCCATGCGGTTGTCGACTCGGGTCGTCGGGACGAGGTGGTTGGGCATCCAGTCCTTTACCGGTGGGCTGCTGCTGGGCGCGTTTCTGCTCACGCTTGGGTCGACTCGCGGGTAGCGATGGCCGGGCCACCGACCGCGTCACCGGGATCGTGGTCCCGGCGTAGCGGTTCTGCTGGGTGTGCGCCTTTTCACTCCGATCTCGTGGCAGTGGTACGTTTTCATCGGTGCCGCAACCACGTTCATGGCAGGATGGTTGGCCGGCAGGCTCGCCAACCGAGGCGCGCGACCACATCATGCCTGAGTTCGGCGCGGCACGACGGATTCTGCTGGAAGCAGTGGGACAGGCGTTTCCTGCGGCTGTTGTCGAGGTCGGACGCCGAGACGGAGTCGTCTGGCAGGAGGCTTTCGGGCGACTGACCTACGAGGCTGATGCGGCTGAAGCCACGCTCGACACCGTCTTTGATCTTGCATCCCTCACGAAGGTGATCGTGACGACGACGCTTGCCATGGTGGCCGCCGACGACCGGCGGCTTGATGTGTTGGACCTGGTTGGCAGGCGGCTGTCCGAGTGGCGTAGCGACGACCGGGCCCGGGTGACTGTACGTGACCTCCTGGAGCACGCCTCAGGCCTGACCGCGTATCTCCCCTTTTTCCGAGACCATCACGGGCGGCAAGAGTTCGAGCGCGCCATCTGCACGCTACCCCTCGAGTATTCGCCGCGCTCTCAGTCGATCTACAGCGACCTCGGCTTCATGCTGCTTGGATTCATCTTGGAGGATGCGGCGGGCTCAACCCTGCATACACAGTTTTCGAGCTTGTGCGTTGCCCGTAGCTGGGGCGCCTTGGGATTCCGACCCGACGCGTCGCGGCGAGCGCGCTCAGCGCCGACCGAAGTTGATGCGTGGCGCGGACGTTTGCTCGTTGGTGAAGTGCACGACGAGAACACGTTCGCGCTTGGCGGTGTCGCCGGGCACGCAGGAATCTTCGGAACGGCGCGTGAGGTTGGAACGTTCGCGCGAACGATACTCGGGCTGCTTCAGGGCGATGAGTCGCTGGCCTCGTCCTCGACGGTCGCGCAGTTCAGGGCGCGAAGCCCGGTGACCGGAAGCTCTCGGGCCCTCGGATGGGACACGATGCTGCGGACGTCATCGTGCGGAACCCAGATGTCACGTGAGGCGGTCGGGCACACCGGTTTCACGGGAACGTCGGTGTGGATCGATCCGACCCACGACATCTACGTCGTGCTCCTCACCAATCGGGTGCATCCGACGCGCGCCAACGATGCCATCCTGCCGGTTCGGCCGGCGTTACACGACGCCATCATGACTGCCGCACCATGGTGCTGAGTGGGCTCGACTGGTTGGTGTTGGCCGCCGTCCTCGTCCTGCCAGCCCTCATCGGGATTCGGTACTGCCGACGCAGCGGAGCGAGTGTCGGGCAGTTCTTCCTATCCGGGCGGGACCTTCCATGGTGGCTCGCGGGCACATCGATGGTGGCAACGACGTTCGCGGCCGACACCCCGCTCGCGGTGACCGGCCTCGTGGCAGCCAACGGCATTGCCGGAAACTGGATCTGGTGGAACGCGGCGCTGGGCAGCATGCTCACCGTGTTCTTCTTTGCCAGACTGTGGCGGCGCGCCGGCATTGTCACCGACGTCGAGTTCGCCGAGTTGCGCTATTCCGGCCGACCGGCCGCGTTTCTTCGCGGCTTCCGTGCGGTGTACCTGGGGCTGGTCATCAACTGCCTGATCATTGGTTGGGTAAACCTGGCCCTCTCCAAGATCCTCCTCGTAACGCTCGGCTGGGATCGGCTCACGGCCGTCTTCGTCGGCCTGGCAGCGACCGGTCTGTACGCCGCCGCGGCCGGACTTCGGGGCGTGGTCGTGACCGACTTCTTGCTGTTCGCGCTGGCATCTGCCGGCTCCGTTGCCCTCGCCCTGTTTGCGGTCTCGCTTCCCGAGATCGGTGGCCTCGAGGGTTTGGTCGGACAGCTTCCACCCGAGACATTTCGGCTGCTCCCAGCGCTCGGGTCCGACGATGGGGGGGCGGGTCGGTTCGCGTTGCCCCTTGCCGCTTTCGTGGCGTACCTCGGGGTGCAGTGGTGGGCTAGCTGGTACCCGGGACAAGAGCCTGGCGGTGGCGGGTACATCGCCCAGCGCATGATGGCGACCCGAAACGAGCGTCATGCCACCTTGGCGATGTTGTGGTTCGCCGTGGCCCACTTCTGTCTCCGCCCGTGGCCCTGGGTGCTCGTCGCGCTCTCGTCACTCGTTCTCTATCCAGGACTCGCCGATGCCGAGTCGGGGTATGTGCTCGTGATGCGCGACCACCTGCCGTCCGGATGGCGCGGCCTGCTTGTCGGCGCGTTCTTCGCGGCGTACGTCTCCACCGTGTCAACGCAACTCAACTGGGGCACGTCGTATTTGATCAACGACGTCTACGCACGCTTCGTACGGACCGCGGCGCACGAAACCGAGCTTGTTCGGGTGTCGCGAATCACGACTCTCGTCGTCATGGTCATCAGCGGAGTCGTGACCTTCTATCTGGAGAGCATCCGTCAGGCCTGGGAGTTTGCTCTTGAATCTGGTGCTGGGGTCGGCCTGGTCTTGATCGTCCGGTGGTACTGGTGGCGTGTGAACGCCGCGTCGGAGATCGCCGCTCTTGCCGCCGCCGCCCTCGGGTTTTTGGGTATCCATCTGCTGACGGATATCCGATTCCCGATTTCGCTCCTCGTGCTAGTTCCGTGGACGACCTGGTGGTGGCTGCTGGTGATGTGGATGACGCCGGCAGAGCCGCACGCGCACTTGGCACGGTTCTACGCGCGTGTTCGGCCGGCGGGGCCCGGGTGGCGCCGCGTGGCGGCGGAGTCCGGAGGTTCGCCCCCAGCCGCGCTGTGGCCCGACCTGACGGATTGGCTCGCTGGGTGCACGTGCGTGTACGGCCTGCTGGTGACGGGGTGGGCTGTGCTGTTCGGATCGACCACCACGGTTTCGATGGCGCTCGCGGCCGCCCTCCTGGGCGGGCTCTGGCTCACGTCGCGGGCGCGGATGCTACCGGGTGGCGCCTGACTGGGTGCCTCGGGTCTGGCCCCCGAACGACCTGTTGGGACTGGTGCCTGATCGGCTTCGGCCCCGCTGTCCGGATGCACCGCCTGCCCCGCGCCCGCCGCCGCTGCCAAATCCGCGTCCCCCGGTGCCGCCGAATCTCCGCCCGGTACCGGTGGTGTTGCCCGACCCGGCAACCGCCGCGGGGTCGGTCGAGCTGGGTGTGTAGACGAACGCCCACTCGCTGTACTTCTCTTGGCCGTTGTAGATGCGGAGCGATGACTCGTCGCTTGTGCTGACGACCCCGACCACGCCACCGGTCGGACGACTACCAAACCGGTTCGGATTGGAAAACGAACCGTCCTGGTCGGGTGATGACGAGGGCTCGCCAGTTATCCCAACCCGCTCACCGGCCCTTCCGGTCGCCGCCGTACCCGCCTGGACCTCGTCCGCCTCAGACTGGTAAACCACCTTGAACTCGCCGTCCTCACTCATGGGGTCCTCGTAGAGGCGTCGCAAAAAACGTTCATCAACGAGTGTTTCCAAGTCGGGTGGGTGTGCCCCGACGTACCGCCGCTGATAGAGCTCGATCGCGCGAGCATACTGCTCGCCTCGAAAGATCAGCTCTGCCTCGCGCTCGCGTTTAGCGGACTGGCTCCACACGGGAAGAATCATCGACATGAGCACGCCCATGGCACCGATAGCCACGAGGAGACCTGCCATGGCGTATCCTAGTTCCGACCGGCGTCGTCTCTGTAGAGTCTGTGACATGAAGCACCAAGTGTACTCGTGGCCCCTTCTGCTTGCGCTGCTTGGTTGCCTCGCAGCGTGCGATACCCTGCCTTTACTGGCGCCAACCGACTCGACAGAAGCTGGCCATCAGGCTGGTGGCCGAGCAGCCGGTCATTTCGCTCAATGACGAGTCGTTGGTGACGGCCATCGTGACCGAGCCAGCTGGCACCCCGGTCCAGAACGGGGTGCTCGTCACCTTCTCGACCACGCTTGGAACATTCGACCGCCAGGAGGGGACGACACACGACGGCCGCGTGTCGGTCCGTCTTTTCGCCGGCGACCTTGTGGGCACCGCGACCGTGACGGCGTTTTCTGGCACCGCACTTTCGGACCCGCTCTTCATCTTTATCGAATCATCCCCACCCTAGCGTTGCTGCCCTACCAGTCGGCGTAAAGCGTGCCGTCCAGGGCGGTGCCTTCGGCCCCGGACTTCACGTCGAAGATGCCCTGAGCAAGGGGATCGGCGGGATCGAGCTCGGCAAGCACCGGCAACCACGTGTCGGGCGTGCGTGTAAGGGGGTCCTCGGGTACTGTGCGCAGGTACCCCTCCGAGACCAGCGTGTCGAGGGTCGCTGGATACTCCTGCTTATCGGCGTAGTGCTGGTCGATTGCGTCGCGCATGCGGAACAGGTCTTCTTTCAAGACCGCCTCGCGAGTCCGCGTAATGGCGCTGCGATATCCGACCAAGGCAATCGTCGAGAGAACGGTCATGAGCGCAATGACGATGGTCAGCTCGATGAGCGTCCATCCCTCGGCACGGAACCTCCTCCCGGGTATCACCATTCTCGGTACCTCGTTCCGTCGAGCGCCGTCCCTTGCGCTTTCGAGTAGACGTCGTACACGTTGTCGCCCCCCCAGGTTGTCGCGGTCGGCCTGTCCTGATACGAACGTAGGCCCCAGTCGGCGCTCTTGCTGAACGGATCAATCGGGATACGTCGCAAGAAACGAATCTTCTTGCCGCTGGCGTCATTGAGAACTTCGACGCCCTCGACCAGTGTCTGGAGGTCTGGGGGGTAGCCTTCGTTTTCCGATTCGAGATTCGCCCCACCAATGACGCCGAGGTCGACGGCATCTTTGTACTCGTCGACGGCTGTTCGGAGCTCGCGAAGGGCCCGGCGCAGCTCGACTTCTCGCTGCCGCTGGATGGTGACCTGACTCAGGGGCGCGATCGCCGAGGCCAGGATGAGAAGAATGACGGTGACGACGAGAAGCTCAATGAACGAGTACCCGCCCTGCCCGCAGGGGTCGCGGCGGCCAGTGCTGCCGGCGATCGACGTGAGGAACTCCACGCGCTTCCTACCGGACGCTCAGGGTGGCCGGTGCGAAATTCAGGGCGAGCGGAGCACCGCCGGGGGTGAGCCCGAGCCCACTCGGCGATAGTCTCGCGGCGCCCGGGGCAACCGGTTCAAACACGACGGCGGCAACGAGACCGGAGCCTGCGGCCCCGGTTAGATCGCCAGTCCGAGTGAGCGCCAGCTCAATCTGGCCGTTGACTAGGTCGACGTGCTGTACGAACACGACGTCGGCGTCGCCCTGGCGCATGAAGCTTCCCTCTCGGATCGCCTGTACGCGGAGCACGCTTGGATCGAATCTCAGGTTCAGACTGAGGGTCGAGACCTGCGAGGCGCCACTGATGGAAATGGGTACGGTGTAGGGCCCGTCGCCGACGAGGAGATCGGTATCGAGCAAATCAATGTTGACGCTCGCGCCGTAGGCCGGCTCACTGACGCCCGGGAGAAACGTGGGACGCGGCTGCGTCACCGCTCCGTCCAGGAAGCCACCGGTCGTGGCTGGACCAGCCTGCCCCAGACGCGGAGCATCCTCGTCACCGTCATCGTCATCGTGAATGACACGCGCCCCCACAAGATCCGACTCGGGCCCATCGGCCGGCTGGGCGACGGGTGCGATGAGCGGCGGGGGTCCAGAAACACCCATGTTCTGCGCGGTGCCAATATAGATCGGACTCACATGGTCTGCCGTGAGCTCATGGGTTCTCACGATGCGCGGGGTGAGGAGCATGATGATATCGGTCTGTTTGATCGACTCGTCGTTGGAGGAAAAAAGGTGACGAATCACCGGAAGTCGCAGGATGCCGGGAAGTCCCCGCAAGGAGCGACGATCTTCCTCTCGGATAAGGCCGGCGAGCAGGTTCGATTCGCCGTCCCGCAAGCGAAGCCGGGTGACGACCCGCCGAGTTCCGAACGTTGGCAGCGCCTGACCGGCGACGTTGATGTTCGGGCCCAGCGTGCTGTTCTCGACCTCGAGATCGAGAACGATCTCGTCGTCGAACGTCACGCGCGGGTTCATCGTGATGTTGACGCCAACAGGACGATACTCGAACGACGTGAGCGGATTGACCGCAACGCCCCCAGTGGCAATCGCCGTAAACGACGTCGACGGAACGGGAATGTCGTCGCCGAGGTTCAAGGTGAGCTCGGACCCTTCTTGTCCTCGCAATTGGGGCTTCGCCACCAGCCGTGTCTCGGCATCCGTTTCAAGGAAGTCAATGACCGCCGACGGAACCGTCAGGTAGAAGTCCGATGCGCTCACATTCCGAGAAAGCCGATTCGCGCTGAAGCTCGAGCCTGCGCCATCGGCGCCGGGCGCATTCGAGGGCGAGAACAAGGCGCTGATCGAGTACTGACTCAGGTTGAGCCCAAATTGCTTGGCGCGCTCTCGGTTGACCTCGAGGATCGCCACGTCGACGACGATCTCTGCGGGAGGCGTATCGTTGGCAGCGATCACGCGTCCGACCACTTCCGCCACGGCCGTCGTTGCGCGGACCGTGATGGTGTTGTTCGTCGTGTTCGGTACGATTTGCGGCTGCACCGCGAGCGTTGGCGCCCGCACGACCTGCGTGAGGAGGGTGGCCAGCTCGGTCACGTCGGCGTGTGAGATGAAAAACGTGCGGATCAGCTGTTCCTCGTACTGCGAGCGCTTCTGTGGGGTATCTGGCACAACGATCACGCTGCGAGCGTTCAGAACCTTGTGGAAGAGCTGGTTTGCCGTCAGGAGCTGGTCGAGTGCCTCTTGTAGCGTGACGCCGTCCAGGTCGACCGTGTACGCGCGGTCCTGGAATTGCTGATCGTAGGTCACGTTGATGCCGGTGAGGTTCCCCATCTCGTCGAGGATGTCTCGTAGGCTGGCGTTCCTGTACACGATCGTGAGTGGCTCATCCGAACTTGGGTCCAGCAACGGCAGTATTGGCGCGGTCTGCGCCTGAAGCTGCTCGATCCGGGACGGCGGCTGCGCCGCCTCGATCGCGTCCCGAATCCGGCGCTGGAGTGCCGAGACCGTCGCCATCAACTTGCCGTTGGTCGGGTCGAATTTGCTGGCCTGACGGTACTCGGCGAGCGCACCCGGCAACTCACCCTCGGCTTCCAGCTCGCGCGCCAGGGTCTCATGCGCACGCGCGGCGTTCTGCATCGCGCGCTCCAGTGAGATTTGGGCTACTGCGTCATTCGGGTCTTCCTGGAGTGCTCGGCGGAAGTGTTCGACGGCCGCATCCCAGTCGCCCGTGCGTACCGCGTCGTCGCCCAACCGCAGGGCCCCGCTCGACGCACAAGCTCCTAGCCACACGCTGGCTGTAATGGCGCCGAGCGCCAACCAGACGCGGCGATGGCGAAGGGTGGCAATCATCTCGAAGACAGTCGGATCAGCTGGCGGCGGCCATCGGAGAGTGACTCGAGCTCAACTGATGTCGGTTCCACTGAGAGCACGCGGTACTGTCCCTCCACGATGTCTCCGGCGCGACCGTGAAACACCGCCGTGCCGTCGGTCAACACGGCAATAAGCCCGGCGGTCTCTGCCTCGACCAAGCCGATCATGCGCACGCGCGGTTGGAGAGCCGGTAGCCCTCCGGGGGGCGCCGCCAGCGGAACGGGCGTCAGCCCGGCTAATGGCGCCGGCTCCAGTTCCGTCAATCCGCCGGGGCTCGGTGAACCAAAGCGAAATGGGTTTCGTGTCTGCAACGACGCCTCGGGACGCGATTCGCCGACTGCCTCCAGCCGGACATCAAGAGTTTCCTCACTCCCAGAGGATGCCGCCGGAGCCGAGTTCGCGCTCGAGTCAAGAGTAGCAGGAGCACTAGGCCCGGGCTGCACACCCTGGCACCCAATCAAGCCAGTGCAAGTGACACCAAGTAAAAGACCGCGCAGGTGAGACCGGTTCGTCACGTTTCTTCCTCAGCCTGGTAGTACGTGGCGAGTGCCAGCGTGAGCACTAGTGATGAGCCGACCTCTTCATTCTGGCTGAGGACGATGTCTTCGATCACGATGAACTCGGGTGACGTTTCGAGCTCGTAGATGAAGCGCCGGATGTCTCGCCAGTTCCCCGCGAGCAGCATCACGGTGCGGAGACGAGCCAGTCGACTATCCTCGTCCTGTTCGGGCACACTACTCCGCCGCTGGAGTAAGAGGTTATGGCGCCGAGCCAGCGCGGCGAGGGTCGGAGATGTGATGCCACGAGCCGCTGCCAGGTCGCGAGGCAGGATCTCACCGTAAAACTCTCGCAGCTCTGCGTCGGCGTGCGACTGTTCGTCGGCCGTGGCACGGACGGCGTCGAGCGCGCGAACGGCGCTGGCGAGTCCCGTTTCCGCTTGGGCCCGTCGCGTGCGGGTGCGTTCAAGTTGCCCGTTCCGCGGATAGACGAAGAACGCCTGGACCACCACCGCCACCACGACCATCGCGCCGACTGCCATCACGGCAATGCGCTTCTCGTCGAGGATACGTTTGGCGAGGCTCATTGGCTGGGCTCCCCCTCACCTTGCCGATACTGCCCGAACAAGACTGCGCGGTAGGTGCCGTCTTCGGTGATCTCCTCCTCCCGCGCAAGGACTTCGGCGAAGGCGCCGGTCGTCTCGAGTCGCTCGATGAACTCCACGATCGCATCCGTGCTCCTGGCAATTACCCCGACGCGCACACCAACGCCGTCAGCCCTGATATCCGGACGTAGCGAGGTCAGCATCACGTCGGCGGGGAGCGTCGCCTCCACGCGATTGAGGAACTCCGTCCACGAAAACACGCGCAGGTCGATGAGTCGGTTGGCTTCGCGAGCCGAATCGGCGAGGGCGTCAAGATCACCGGTCGAGGTCTGTCGCTGCAGCACCACCGCATCCGATTGGATCTCCGAGGCGCGGCGCTCGTCGTTGTCCGCTGCGGACGCCAGCGTCGCGTACGCGCTCGACAGCGAGGCCAGCCGCAGGGCACCCAGCACGGCCACCGTCACGGCACACAGAGCCACGAGGCCCAGGACGAGATGCACGGCACGCTCGTTGTAAAACGGTCGGGTGGCGAGGTTGAGTCTCAACATCAGATCACGCGGCTCGCATGTGCTCGCGCAGCAACAATCCAATCGGCGCGGCAATCGAGTCAAAGACCTCGCGACCAACGCCCAGGGTGGTCGCGGCGCCT
The DNA here is from genome assembly GCA_965216615.1 of Vicinamibacterales bacterium. Taxonomy (GTDB): domain Bacteria; phylum Acidobacteriota; class Vicinamibacteria; order Vicinamibacterales; family UBA8438; genus CAUZIB01. The sequence continues at coordinate 92,035 of CBDCGH010000020.1, forward strand.
TCCGACCCCAACCGCTCGATCGGCATCGCCAACCGGTACTCGAGGGCTTCACCGATAGCGTCGACCGGACTGCCGACGGCGGCTCCACGCCCGTCGACGAAGACGGCGCGCTTCAGTCCGCCGCCGTTGAGACGGTCCTGGTAGTACATCGCGGACTGGTGAACCAAGTCCGCAAAGTCCCCCTCCGTCGTGGCGGGGCGGTTTCGGAAGAAGATCAAGTCCCGTCCGCGGATGATAGCCAGCGTGCTCGAGGTCTGAGTCGAGTGCACCAGCAGCCAGTCTGCCGACGGTGTCGGCGTCATCATGATGGCGGTGTTGATGAGGTTCATGCTGGCCAGGTCCACCAGGCCGGCATGCGCGCCGGCCTCCGTGCACACTGACTCATACTCGCGAACGATGTCGCGTCGAACGAGAACGACGACGTACTCCCCGCCCTGCTCCCCGCGGCGCGTGCCCGGCGTATAGGCGAGCTGCGCATCTTCGAGCCGAAACGGCGCCGCCTTCCGCACCTGCCAGGCGACGAGTCGGTCGAGATCGGCAGCCCGTCCGGGTATCGTCTCGAAGTGGACGAAAGACACTTTGGCAACGCTGTCGGGCACGGTGAGCGCAACGCGGGCCGGACGGCGTGGCAAACGCTTTAAGACGCGACTCAAGGCCTGAACGACAGATTTTCGATCGACGATGTTGGGCTCGGATGCCGTCGACGTGATCGCGTGCTCGGGCAGCAGCTCCGTCGCGTGGCCCAGCAACTTGGTTTGGGCCTGATGCCGACTCAGCGCGACGGCGCTGACCCGGTCCGGGGCAATGTCGATGCCGACGGTCGGGGTCGCGGCGGACAACGCTTGGCGCGCGCTCTGCAGGAGGCTCATTGGACGAAGGTCACCTTGTTGATCTCGCGAAGCGTCGTCACGCCCGTCAGGACGAATTCGACGGCGGACTCCCGAAGAAAGCGCATGCCTTCGTCGTGTGCCGCCTTCTTGATCTCTGACGTGGGCCGACGCGCCAAGATCAGTTCACGAATCTTGTCGCTGAGGTCCAGAAGCTCGCAGATGGCGGTTCGTCCCTTGTACCCGGTCCCGCCGCAATCGATGCAGCCTCCCCCCTCGAAGAATTCGTATTCCTCGATGAGGGTCGGACTGAGGCCGGCTTCCTGTAGCTCCTCGGCGGTAATGTGAGCCGGACGCTTGCACCCGGCGCAGATCGTCCGAACCAACCGCTGCGCTAACACGCAGTTCAGCGCCGAGACGAACTGATACTCCTCGACTCCCATGTTCAGGAATCGACCGAGCACGTCGATGACGTTGTTGGCGTGGACGGTGGTAAAGACCAGGTGGCCGGTCAGTGCCGATTGAATCGCGATTTGCGCGGTCTCCGGATCGCGAATCTCACCAACCATGATCTTGTCAGGATCGTGTCTAAGGATCGACCGAAGCCCACGTGCGAACGTCAATCCCTTGCGCTCGTTGATTGGAATCTGCGTGATGCCCTGGAGTTGATACTCGACGGGGTCTTCAATGGTAATGATCTTGTCTTCGGGCGACTTGATTTCTGCCAGTGCAGCGTACAACGTCGTGGTCTTCCCGCTTCCGGTCGGTCCAGTGACCAAGACCATCCCATACGGCTCGGCGATGTACTTCCGAAACCGGCGCAGCTCGTCCTCGGGAAAGCCCAAGATGCCCAGGTTGAGCTCACGGAACTGCTCACTAATCGATTCCTTGTCGAGAATTCGAATGACTGCGTCCTCGCCATGCACGCTCGGCATGATGGAGACGCGGAAATCGATTGTCTTGCCGGACATGCGAACTTTGAAGCGACCGTCCTGAGGTACTCGCTTCTCCGCGATGTCGAGCTCGGACATGACCTTGATGCGAGAAAGAATCGGGCCGTTGAACTGTTTGTCGATCGGCCGCATCGCCGGCTGGAGGACGCCGTCAATGCGGTACTTCACATATACGGCGTCGTCCTGCGTCTCCACGTGGATGTCGCTGGCACGGCGTTGAATGGCCGAGTAGATCATCGAGTCGACGAGCCGAATGATCGGGCTCAGGTCGCTCGTTAGCCGTTCGACGGTGAGATTGCCTTCCGCCTGTTCATCTTCGTGAAGAACATCGAGTTCGAAGCTCTCAGTGGCTTCGTCCAGCACCCGCTGTGAACCCTCGTTCTTCTTGAGGATCGAATCGATTGCGGATGCCGTGCCGACGCTCACCTTGAGGCGAGACGCGAGGAGGAGGGCCAGCTCGTCAAGTTTGGGGACATCAGTGGGATCCGAGACGACGATCGCCAGGACATCGCCATCCCGCCGGTGGGGTACGAACCCGTATCGCAACATCAGGTCGGCCGGAATCGACCGAAACAGCTCTTGGTCGATATAGAACTGAGCCATATCGACGTACTCGAGTCGGTAGCGCTCCGCGAGGCGCTGGGCCTGTTCGACCTCTGCCCCCGGGTCCAGTGGAGGCGCGTCAGCGCGACCAGGCTCGCTCGGCGTTGCCGGGGGCTGAACCTGAGCGCCGTCAAGCACCTGACTAGGTCCGGATGTGGAAGACGTCGTCTTTGGATCGGTCATGAGGCAATCGACCCCAGTTGCAGCAGCGGCATATACAGTGCAAGAAGGAGACCGGCGATGATGATTCCCATGATGACGAGGAGCAGCGGTTCGATCATGGCCATGAAGCGGGCCAAAAGGGTCTCGATCTCCTCGTCGAAGAAGTCCGCGAGGCTTGCAAGCATGTCCTGCAACGCCCCAGTCGACTCGCCAACTTCGACCATCTTGACAGCGACTGGCGGAAAGAGGCCCTGCGCGGACATCGATGCCGAGAGCGACTGGCCCTCACGAACCTCGCGCGATATGGACGAGAGGGCCGTCGCCACATGGCGGTTTCCCACAGAGCGCGCTGCGACGTCGAGGGCGCTAACGAGAGGAATGCCGCCCTTTAGAAGCATGGCAAGCGTGCGCGCCAGTTGGGACGTTGCAAACTTGGCAACGATCTGCCCAATGCCGGGCACCCGCAACAGCCAGCGGTCGATGACTGCGCCACGTTCCCGTTGCTTGAACCACATCCATCCCAGCGAGCCAACGCCGACGATCGTGATGACAATCCCCAGCGCATGCTGTCCGACGAACTCTGAGAGCGCCATGATCAGCTGGGTAATGAGTGGAAGGTCAGCGCCGAGGCTTTCGTAGAACGCTGCGAACTCCGGCGTGACCCTCAGCACGATGATTGCGACGACGATCACTGACAGTCCAAGAAGGATGGCCGGATAGATGAGGGCGGAAATGGTACGACGCGTGACTCCGCTGACCAGCCGCGCGTACGCGACGTACCGCCGTAGCACCTCTTCGAGGTCTCCACTCTGCTCGCCTGCTAGGAGCGAAGCCGTGTATACCCCGGGGAACAGGTGGCCGTGAACCTCGAAAGCCGCAGACAACGTCGTGCCTCCGTGCACGCGCTCATAGACGTCGTCCAGGACGGACTTGAGCACCGAGTGTTCTGCCCGTTGGCGCAGGATGTCGAGCGACTGCACCAGAGGCATGCCGGCTTTGAGCAAGGCTGCAAGCTCTTGATTGAAGACGATGAAATCGCGGCTGCGGATCCGTTGCCGCTGAGGTAAGGAGAACGCAGGACGGCTCAGAAAGCCGCGTGGCCTAAGCGAGAGGATGTAGAGGCCCTTGTCCTCGAGCTGACGGCGAAGCTTCGTTTCATCCTCGGCGGCGTAGACGCCCTCGAGGATCTCCCCAGACGGGGTTCCGAGACGGCACTGGAATTCCATCGGAGCGGTCGGCCGGCGCGTGGCGCAAGCTCTTACTCGACGTTAGTTTATCGGCAGGTAGAGTGTCAAAATGTAGGCCCGAACCTCGGATCATGAGGGCGGGCAGGATGAAGCAGCGGTGTGGGCTTAGTCGCCCTGATTGGCGTCCACCAGGTCCAGAACCCGGGAGACGTAATGGCGGGTCTCCGGAAACGGGGGGATGCCGCCGAACTTGCGAACCGAGCCCTCGCCGGCGTTGTAGGCTGCCAGGGCGCCGGTAATGCCGTAACGCTCGATCAGATGGCCCAGGTGACGGGTGCCGGCATCGATGTTGGCTCGAGGATCGTAGGGGTTCTCCAACGAGTAGTCGGAGGCCAGGGCCGGCATCAACTGCATGAGGCCCATGGCGCCGCGATGCGACTTGGCCGTCGCGTTGTAGCTGGACTCAACCTCGATGACGGCGTGAATCAGGTACGGGTCGACCCCGTGCGCCTCCGACGCCTGCTGGACGAAGTCTCCGTAGGGTCTCGACAGCAGCCGGGTGCCCGCGTAGGCCTGATATGACTCCATTCGGGCCGGGACGGTCGAGTAGCGAGGACGCCGGTCGAGCTCGATTCGGTCAATCAGAACAAGGTCGCACCGAACCTCGTCACCGCCGTGAAGCAACAGGACCACGGTGTCCCGGTCGAGGCGGTGCCCGGCCACTGACATGACGCCACCGGAGTTGAAATAGACAAGCTCGTGCGAGGTCGGCGCGGCCGCGGGGCTGACAAAAACGAAGGCAGCAAACAATCCCGCGAGGCCAATCGCCTTAGCAGCGACCATCGAACGAACCTAGCAGATTTCACACAATCGCACAAACGTCGATTTGTTAGCGCGCCTCGACAAACGCGTAAAAGACTCGTACACCAAGACTTCGCTGATCGTCTGGGGAGCCGCCCGGTACATCCGCGGGGACGAATGTCGGGTCGACGTCAATCTCGATCGTGGCCGTGGGGGACGTCCCGAACTGCTCCGCCTGGATACCGATCTCGTAGAACTGTGGAGCCGTCGAGTCGACCATGAGCTCCTCCAAGGTCGCGTCGCCGAGGCGGATGGCCGCTCGCTGTGGGGTCTCGAAGAGATCGGGGCGACCGTCGAGCTCCAGGAAGAGCACGGCGTCGGATTGCGGGTTGCGAAACGCCAAGGCTGCGCGCGCGTCGGTCCAGCGCCATCGTCGATTTGCGTCCTGGTCGAACTCGTCATCGTGCCAGCCGTCCTCGTACATCAACCAGCTGCTCTCCTGCTGCGGCTGAATCGCGACGATCGTGCCGCGATAGGCCTGTTGACCGAGATCCTCGCCGGACAGCGCAAGCCGGGCGCCGGTCGTCGTCGAGTACAGCCCGACGGCCACGACCGAATCTCCCACATACGGATACATCGGAACGTAGATTCGGCGTGTGTACGAGATCGTCTGACCGGCCTGCCACTCGGTCGTTGGCGTGACGGGCTCATGGTCGGAGGCCCACATCATCTCGCCCTCGCTGTCGAGGAAATGCACCAGCACTCGGTGGTCCTCGTCGATGGGGTTGAGCGTGGGAGAGGCGACGAATTGAATCAACAGCTCGAGCGGGCCGCCGAGCGGCACGGTCGATCGATTGGTCTGTACGGTGACCGTGGCCACCGGATCAACCGGCGGCGGGTCGCCGCACGCGATGGCGATGAGTAGAGACGGAAGCGCCGCCAGCATCCATTTCCAAGCTGGGCGGGCATGTTGAATAGGGGCAGCCACTGGAACGACCCGACATCTTAGCGTGTTGTTGCATCTACTGCAATATGCTACAGTTCCGGCGCATTCGACCGACCCCGCCGTGACGCTCGCGGGCGTGCTGAGGCACCTTCACATGACACTAGAAGCGCTTGGAATGGTGGAGACGAAGGGCCTGATCGGATCGATTGAAGCGGCTGACGCCATGGTGAAGGCCGCGAATGTCGTTCTCATCGGGAAGGAGTACATCGGCGCCGGATTCGTCACCGTCATGGTGCGTGGCGACGTCGGCGCCGTCAAGGCAGCAACCGACGCGGGAGCTGCCGCGGCGCGCCGTGTTGGCGAGCTCGTGTCGGTCCACGTGATTCCGCGCCCACATGCGGAAGTCGAGAGGATCCTGCCGAAGGCCAAAGACGCCGCGAAGTAGGTTCTGATGCCGTGAGGCCATGAGTGAACCGACCGCTGCCTCCGATCGCGACCTCGTTTCCGTCGGCGAAGCTCGCGACGCGGCGCGCCAGGCCAAGTCTGCTCAGGCTCGACTGGGCGAACTGACTCAGACGCAGATCGATGCGGCCGTCGCGGCGATGGCTTCAGCCGCAACCGGCGCCGCAGAGGCGCTGGCCAGCCTTGCGGTCGAGGAGACCGGCTACGGCGTCGTCGCCGACAAGGTCCAGAAAAACCTGTTTGCCTCGCAGCGGGTCTTCGAGTTCATCCAGCCCATAAAGACAGTCGGGATCGTGCGATCCCTCGACGACCGACGAGTTGTGGAGATCGCGCAGCCGTTCGGCGTTGTCGCGGCCGTCATTCCGTCTACCAATCCAACGTCGACCGCCATTTACAAGATTCTGATTGCAATCAAGGCCCGCTGCGCGATCGTGCTCAGCCCGCACCCGCGGGCCGCCCGCTGTATCACACAAACTGCGGAGTTGATGAGTCAGGCCGCGGCTGCCGCCGGGCTGCCAGATGGTTCTATCGGCTGGATGCGAACGGTCACGATCGAGGGCACCCAAGAGTTGATGTCGCATCCCGACATTGCAGTCATTCTGGCAACCGGAGGGATGGAGCTCGTCCGGGCGGCGTATTCGGCTGGCAAGCCTGCATACGGCGTCGGACCGGGCAATGCGCCGGCCTATATCGACCGAACGGCCGATATCGCCAAGTCTGTGCGCGACGTGATGACCGGCAAGACGTTCGACAACGGCGTCCTCTGCTCCTCGGAGAACTCCGTCGTCGTCGACCGGTCGATCGGAGCGGAGGTGCGGCGTGAGTTCTCGGCAAGTGGTGGGTACTTCCTCTCCGCGGGAGAACGCGACGCCCTCGCGAAGGCCCTCGTCACCCCCAAGCGACTGCCGAATCCCGCGCTCGTGGGCAAATCGGCCTTGGAGATCGCGGCTCGCGCCGAGTTCGAGGTTCCCGCCGATACGCGGGTGTTGATTGCCGAGCTAGACGGTGTGGGCCCCGAATACCCCCTGTCTATCGAGAAGCTCTGCCCTGTCTTGTCGTTCTACGACGTCGACGACTGGCGTGCCGGCTGCGAACGTTGCATCGAGATCCTCGAGTATGGTGGGATGGGCCACACTATGTCGATCCACTCGAGCGATGACGCGGTGATTCGGGAGTTCGGGCTCAAGAAGCCCGCGTCGCGGATCGTGGTGAATACGCCAACGACTCATGGATCCATCGGCCTGACGACCGGACTTGATCCGGCGATGACGCTCGGGTGTGGAGGGTACGGCGGCAACATCACGTCAGACAATATTTCGCCCCGGCACTTACTCAACATCAAACGTCTGGCCTATGAGATTCGGCCCGCGGCGACAGGGCGAAAACCGGAGCCGCCGGCCATCACCTCTGGACCGACACCGCATGGAGGCGTCAACGCCGATTCGCTGTCGGCTCGAATCGACGCCTTCCTCGCCCGGCGGGGTGTTGCGGAGCCACCGACCGAGGCACCAGAGGCTGACGTGGCGTTGCGCGAGTCCGAACCCGAGCCGGCCGCGCTCAGCCCACCACCGTCGCCCGTCGAGTTCGTGTGCGAGGATGATGTGCGACGAGCGATCCAGGACAGTCGGGTGATCGTCATCGATGATGCGACGATCGTGACACCCGCGGCGCGAGACCTAGCATCGGAGCACCAGGTGCTTGAGATAGCTGGCTTGAAGCCGCCCTTCTTGCCAAGCTGAAAGTGAACGGTGCCCAACGGGCACGGTACGCAGGTTTCGCAGCATCGGCTGACCAATACCGAGATGTCCGGGCCGGAGTGCGCTTCGGTGTTGGCGTCGTCCTTGCGGTCGACGCCCAGGTGCTCGCGCGTTTGCGGTCGGCGACGCTCTTCGGCATCCATGCCTCGGTCATCGACGTGGAGGTCGACGTGTCGCTTGGCCTTCCGACCTTTACGATGGTGGGCCTTCCTGATTCGACCGTTCGAGAAAGCCGAGATCGGGTCCGGAGTGCCATCCGGAATTCGGGATTCGAGTTTCCGGCTCACCGGATCACCATTAACCTGGCGCCCGCCGGCGTGCAGAAGCACGGCACGTCATTCGATCTGGCGATCGCGATCGGCGTTGTCGCCGCCAGCGGTCTCATGAGCCGGCGCGAGTTCATGGATGTGCTCGTGATCGGCGAGTTGTCGCTCGACGGCACCATACACGCGACTCGCGGAGTCTTGCCGATGGCGATGGCCGCCCGCGAACATCAGCTCTCTCTGCTGACGCCGCCGGGTGGCGCCCAGCAGGCTGCGGCTGTACCGGCACTCGAAATCGGGATCGTCAGGTCGCTCGTCGAGGCCGCAGCGGTGCTTCAGGGGCGAGCCCAAGCTGAGGTCGTGGTCTCGAAGGCCTTCGAGCCGGAGTTGCCGGGCGCGGCAGAGGGCGACATGAGTGACGTGCGAGGACAGCCGCTGGCCCGTCGTGCGCTCGAAGTGGCAGCGGCCGGTCGGCACAACGTTCTGCTCGTAGGACCCCCGGGTGCCGGCAAAACGATGCTGGCAAAGCGGCTGCGCGGGATCCTTCCGCCCCCTACCTACGATGAAGCGATCGAAGCCACGATGGTGCACTCGGTGGTCGGGCTTGTCTCGAGCGAGGACGGGATGTTGCGAAGCCGTCCATTTCGCGCCCCCCACCACACGATTTCCAACATCGCCCTGGTCGGGGGTGGGCGGGAGCCTCGGCCCGGGGAGATGAGTCTTGCCCATCAGGGTGTGCTGTTCCTGGACGAAATCCCGGAGTTCGACCGGCGGGTGCTCGAGGTGCTACGGCAGCCTCTTGAAGATGGCGTCGTCCGTGTGGCGCGAGCAGCCGGCGTGGCTGTCTTTCCGGCTCGTTTCGTGCTCATCGGCGCCATGAACCCATGCCCGTGCGGCTACGCGGGGGACCGCGAGCGCGAGTGCCGTTGTACGCCCCGGCAAATCAGCCAGTATCAACGCAGGCTCTCCGGACCGCTTCGTGACCGCTTCGATCTTGTTGTCCCGGTTGCGCCGGTGCCGCTGGAATCGTTAACCACTGCGGTATCCGCGGAGCCCTCTGATCTCATTTGTCAGCGCGTGGCCCGGGCGCGCGCACGGCAGGCCGCCCGGCACGATGGGCCCCTTCGGACGAATGCCGATCTCGACGAAGCCGGCTTGGCGAAGTACTGCGCCCTGAACAAGGACGCGGGCCGTCTACTTCGGAAGGCGGTCGGACGATTCAAGCTGACGGCGCGCGGGTTCAACCGAGCTAGGCGAATTGCCCGAACTGTTGCCGACCTGGCCGGACGAACCGAAATGGGCACCGAAGACCTCGCCGAGGCCTTGTCCTACCGCGGCGTGGAGCTGGATCGCCCGTGAGAAGCGCCGCGGTTCATCCCGAAGTGCGGCCAGATCTGGGCCCACACTGTGTATGACTGCTTCCCAAGCCCACAAGATATGTGGTACAGTGCCCGAATTCTTGGACGGGACCACCACCTGCCCATGACCTCAAGACGCTACTCCCTGATCATCGCGAATCGTGATACCGGCTTGATGCGGCGGCTCACGCTGCGCGTGGACGCGCTCGTGTGCGTGGCCCTGGTTGCACTCGTGGCCGGCGGAGCGCTTGGGATCCGCAGTCTGGTGATGTCCGCCGCTGGATTTGACGATCTCAAGTTCGAAAACGCGAGACTGGCGTTGGAGAACGACAGCTACGACGTCGCCGCCGACGAGTTGAGCGGCGAGATGGCGACATTGGGGCACACGATAGCCGAGCTGGCCGCGCGCGCCGACCTGGATCCATCGATAGTGGAGTCGATGGAGAAACTGCCCCACGCCGGTCGGGCCAGAGCTGTCGTCGACACCGATGGGTCTACACCGCCGCTCCATACCTTCGCCCGACTGCAGAGTTTGCTCGTCTCGCTCGGTGACGAGCTTGGGCGAGTGCGACGCGGGGTCGCGTACCGCGAAGCGCTTGCGGCCGCAACACCTGTCATATGGCCGGCCGACGGTTGGATCTCGGGCGGATACGGCTATCGCGCGGATCCGTTCACCGGCGAGCGAGACTTTCATCCCGCCGTCGACATCTCCACGGCAAAGGGGCAGCCCGTTTACGCGACAGCCGCCGGTCGTGTGTTGTCAGCCGCGAGGAATGGCGCGTACGGAAAGCTCGTTGAGATCGACCATGGATTCGGCCTGACGACTCGATACGGCCACCTCTCGGACTACGCGGTCGCCGTTGGTGAGACCGTGCACCGAGGCGACGTCATTGGCTACGTGGGAGCGACTGGTCGCGCGACTGGCTATCACGTGCACTACGAGGTCTGGTCAGACGATCGGACCGTCAATCCGATGCGTCTCTTGGCCCGACCTCGTCACGTGAGCGCTAACTAGGGCCACGCTGACTGTTCCCCACCTCGGGTACTCGCTTGACGGAGCAGAAACGGCTTTTCTAGAATCGGTGGATACCTGCATTAAGAGACGCCCCGCCTATGCACCGTGTGTGCAGTAAAACAGGCAGGCATCAAGACACTGCCCGCCTGGACGCGCCCGTTTGCAGGCATGCTCGGGTAACCGGCTTCACATCGATCTGATGCTCGACACGCTGCTCGCTAAGGTCTTCGGCACCGAGAACGAGCGAGAACTCAAGCGACTCAATCCGGGCGTCGCCGAAATCAACGCGCGCGAGGATGAGGTGCGCGCCCTGGCGGATGACGGGCTTCGGACACGGACGGTCGATCTGCGTCAACAAGTCGAGCGAGGCGCCAGCCTCGCAGAGGTGCTGCCCGACGCGTTCGCGGTCGTTCGTGAGGCTGGACGGCGCACGCTGCAGATGCGGCATTTCGATGTCCAGTTGCTCGGGGGGATGGTCTTGCATGGAGGCAAGATCGCCGAGATGAAGACCGGCGAAGGCAAGACGCTGGTTGCCACCCTCGCCGCCTACCTCAACGCGCTGTCTGGCAAGGGGGTGCACGTCGTCACGGTGAACGACTACCTGGCTCGGCGCGACTCGGAGTGGATGGGTCGCATCTACCGCTTTCTGGGGATGAGCGTCGGGGTCATTCAGCACGACATGCGGGACGCCGAGCGTCAAGCCGCGTACGCTTGCGACATTACCTACGGAACGAACAACGAGTTTGGCTTCGACTACCTGCGCGACAACATGAAGTTCGATGTCTCGCAGTTCGTGCAGCGTCCCCACAATTTTGCGATCGTGGACGAGGTCGACAGCATTCTGATTGACGAGGCGCGAACGCCGCTGATTATCTCCGGACCTGCCGAGCAGTCGACCGAGCTGTACTTCGAGGTCGATCGCATTATTCCCAAGCTCAAGGCCGGCGCCGTCACGCAAGGCAATGTTCCCGCCGAGGAACGGGAGGCGCTGGAGTTGACCGGGGACTATCTGACCGACGAGAAGCACAAAACAGTCAGTATCACCGAGAGCGGCATCGCGAAAGCCGAGAAGCTTCTGGCGTCGCGCCTCCAGCCCGGTGGGCTGTATGACCCGGTCAACATGCCCCTACTCCACCACGTCAACCAGGGGTTGCGTGCGCATGTCCTGTTTCGCCTCGACGTGGACTACATGGTGAAGGAGGGGCAGGTCGTCATCGTCGATGAGTTCACCGGGCGGCTGATGCCGGGCCGACGGTGGAGCGACGGCCTCCACCAGGCCGTGGAAGCCAAGGAGAAGGTCAAGATCGAGAGAGAGAATCAGACGCTCGCAACCATCACGTTCCAGAACTACTTCCGCAAGTACGAAAAACTGTCGGGCATGACCGGAACCGCCGAAACAGAGGCTCCGGAGTTTGCCAAGATCTACGACCTCGATGTCCTGGTCGTCCCGACCAATCGGGTCCTGACGAGGCTCGAGGAGCCCGACGCCATCTATCGAACAGCTGACGAGAAGTACCGCGCGATCGCCCGCGACATCGGGGAGAAGCAGGAGCAAGGTCGCCCGGTGCTGTGCGGCACCGTATCGATTGAGAAATCGGAGCGTCTCTCGGGCATCCTGAAACGCAGCGGGATTCGCCACGTAGTGTTGAATGCCAAGTATCACGAGCGCGAGGCCGAAATCGTGGCCCAGGCCGGACGCAAAGGCAACGTCACGATCGCGACCAATATGGCCGGCCGGGGCACGGACATTCTGCTTGGCGGGAATCCCGAGCACATGGCCCGCCAGCAGACGCTGAAGGAAGAGGTAGCCGAGGAGGTTCCCAAGGAGGAGTTTCGGGTCGTCGACGACGAGTCGTTCGTCTACTTCTCTCAGGAAGACCGCTACTATCGCACGCCTCGGCAGGACTGGGAGCGTGTCTTCACGCACTTCAAGCAGGAGACCGACGCTGAGCACACGGAGGTCGTGGGCGCAGGCGGCTTGCACATCGTCGGCACGGAGCGCCACGAGGCGCGTCGCATCGACAATCAGCTGCGCGGCCGCGCTGGGCGCCAAGGCGATCCCGGCTCATCTCGTTTCTATCTCTCTCTCGAGGACGATCTGATGCGGATCTTCGGGTCCGAACGGATCTCGGGTCTCATGGAACGTCTCGGCATGGAGGAAGACGTGCCGATCGAGCACAAGATGGTGACGCGGGCCATCGAGCGGGCCCAGAAGCAAGTCGAAGCCCAGCACTTCGCCGTGCGCAAGCATCTGCTCGAGTATGACGATGTGATGAACAAGCAGCGTGAGAACGTGTACTCCCTGCGTCGTGAGCTGCTGGAGGGCAAGATCCGTTTCGAGGAGGACGACTCGGTCGAGGAAGTCGACAGCCGCGAGTATTTGATGCAGCTGGGCGAGGGACTCGTCGATCAGCAGGTTGGCATCTACTGCGCCGAAGAGATCGAGCCGGAAGAGTGGGACATTGGTGCGCTCAAGAAATCTGTCGGGGACATCTTCGGACTGGAACCGGCTCAGCTGGACCCTTTGAACCTCGACGAGGAGGGCGTTCAGAACATTCACGAGCTCCTCTGGGATGTGGTCCTTGCGAAGTACCGGGAAAAGGCAGGGGGGATTGACGACGCGCTCCTGCGCCGCGTCGAGCGGGATGTCATGCTCCAGGTCGTGGATGTCCAATGGAAGGACCACCTTTACAGCCTCGACCACTTGAAAGAAGGCATCAGCCTGCGCGGGTACGGCCAGCGAGATCCGCTCGTCGAGTACAAGCGTGAAAGCTTCACGATGTTCCAGGCCATGAAGGAGCGAATCGACGAAGAGTCGGTGAAGTATCTGTGGCGCCTTCGACCAGTGGAGAAGGAGGGGGCCGGCGCAACGGCCGCCAGACCGGCGCTTCGTCGGGCGACTCCCCTGTCGTACAACGAACCTCGCGCGGCGTCGGCCCTCGTGGGCGCGGGCGCCGCGGTAGGTGCAGGCGGCGATCCAAGGCCCGCCCGAACCGGGGGCGATGATGCGACCGTGAAGACCGTTCGCCGCGATGTCGCCAAGATCGGTCGCAACGAGCCGTGTCCATGTGGGAGCGGAAAGAAGTACAAGAAGTGTCACGGGGCGTGATCATGGAACTCAAGACTGACGCAGCAGAATCGTCGCCCGGTACAGCCGCGGCGTCCCCCGAGATGGCCCTCACGTTCGATGACGTGTTGCTGGTGCCCCAGCACTCTCGGGTGCTTCCGAGTGGCGTTGACGTGTCGGGTCGATTCACCCGCAACATCCCCCTGAACGTTCCGCTGGCGAGCGCCGCGATGGACACCGTGACCGAGGCTCGAATGGCCATTGCCATGGCGCAGCTCGGCGGCATTGGAATCATCCATAAGAACCTGGAGATTGCGGACCAGGCATCCGAGGTCGACCGCGTCAAACGCTCAGAGAGCGGGATGATCGTCAACCCGATCACGCTCTCACCGCAGAGCAGCATCTTCCAGGCGCTCGAGCTGATGAAGAAGTACCGCATCTCCGGAGTGCCGATCACCGAAGACGGCCGGAACGAAGGCAAGCTCGTCGGCATCCTGACGAACCGTGATCTTCGTTTCCAGGGCGACGTGCACCGCCCCATCTCGGAAGTCATGACCCGCGACAAGCTGATCACCGTACCGACGGGGACGACGTTGGACGAGGCGAAGGCGATCCTGCACCGCCATCGCGTGGAGAAGCTGCTCGTGGTCGATGCGGACTACAACCTGCGCGGTCTCATCACGGTGAAGGACATTCAGAAGGCCATCAAGTATCCGCGCGCGAGCAAGGACTCGCTCGGGCGGCTTCGCGTTGGCGCCGCCGTTGGAATTGCCCACGATACGATCGAGCGCGCCGAGGCACTGATGGCGGCACACGTGGACGTGCTGGTTCTCGATAGCGCGCATGGGCATTCTCAGAACGTGATCGACATGGCCAGCCAGCTACGCCGTGAGTTTCCGTCAGTCGACATCGTGGCCGGCAACGTGGCGACCGCGGACGGAACGCGAGCGTTGATCGACGCTGGCGCCGACGCCGTCAAGGTCGGCATCGGATCAGGGTCGATCTGCACCACGCGCATCGTTGCGGGGATTGGGATACCCATGGTAACCGCAGTGATGGACTGCGCGCGCGCCGCCCAGGCTCACGGCATTCCCATCATCGCCGACGGAGGCGTACGCTACTCGGGCGACATCACGAAAGCGATGGCGTTAGGGGCCAGTGCGGTGATGATCGGCAGCTTGTTCGCAGGCACGGACGAGAGCCCCGGCGAGCTCATTCTGTATCAGGGACGGAGCTTCAAGGAGTACCGCGGCATGGGATCGATTGGCGCGATGCGCCGAGGGAGCCGCGATCGGTACTTCCAAGAGGAGTTTGATCTGGAGAGCGCTGCGGTCGAGGACAGCACGCAGAAGCTGGTCCCCGAAGGCATCGAAGGTCGCGTCGCGCACAAGGGCACCGTCGGAGCGATGATTCATCAGCTCATGGGCGGATTGCGGGCGGGGATGGGCTACTGCGGCGCCGCGTCGGTCAGCGAGCTACAGGAACGCGCCCAACTCATTCGCATTACGCCCGCCGGCGTCCGCGAGAGTCACGTGCACGACGTCGTCATCACCAAGGAAGCCCCCAACTACCGCAGCGAGTAGCGCTGTCACTCGGGAGCGGCAGGGCGTGCGATTCGTATCGCGCGGTTGTCGTCGCCGAGGTCTTCAATCCACACGCAGATCGCGTCCGTCGGGGGACGCGTCAAGCGGTCGGCCCACTCGATGACGACAATCGAGGCCGGCGTCGAGAGCTCCGCCAGTCCGAGGTCATCCACGTCGGATGGAGCTAGCCGGTACAGATCAACGTGCTGCACGGTCAGCCTGCCCGCGTACGGCTGAACGAGGGTGAACGTCGGGCTCGACACATCGTCGGCAGAGCCACCGGCGCCCTCCACGACTCCCCGGACGAACGTCGTTTTGCCGGCGCCCAGGTCTCCGAAGAGCAGCACGGTCGAACCCCCGACAAGTGTTGACCCCAGCTGTCTGGCGATCTCAACCGTGTCGGCGTCTTCCCGACTCTCGTAGCGCTGATCGGCGCCGCTCATAACGTGCGTATGTGGTGGTCATGACGCGCCGGAAGCGTCGTCCTGGTCTGCGACATCGGACTCCAGAGTCGTGGTGACGGCCTGGCCAAGCGCGCCAATGACATCGGACGCAATCAGGGCGGTCTCGCCGCACGCGTCGCTAGCAAGGTCGCCGGCGAGGCCGTGGAGGTAGACGCCCAGCTGGCAGGCGGCCTCTGCCCGGACTGTCTGGGCCAGCCAGGCGCTCACGACGCCGGTGAGAACGTCGCCCACACCGGCGGTCGCCATGCCCGGATTCCCCGTCAGGTTCAACGAGGTATTCTCTTCCGGGTCCGCAATGATGGTTCCCGCGCCCTTGAGCACCACATGAAGGCGATGTTGGGCCGCAAATGCTCTCGCGACAGCCAGTCGATTCGTTTGGACATCCGCCACCGAGCTTGCAACCAGTCGAGCCATCTCACCAGGGTGTGGTGTGATGACGACCTGGCGCCGATCCCCCTTCAGGGCGTCTGGCTCATCGGCACATACGTTGAGCGCATCGGCGTCGAGCACCAGCGGGGCCGACCCTCGGGTGAGCAGCCCCAGGACGACAGACTTGACGTCAGGGGTGGTGCCGAGTCCGGGGCCGGCAGCAACGACGTCACAGTCGAAGCCCAGCAACCGCTCCAGAGCCGCCGCCGACAGCGTGCCGTCACTGGTGCTCGGCAAGGGAAGCGTCATGCATTCCGGATTCGCCGCCGCGACGATTGGAGCGACGCAGTCCGGGGTGGCGACGGTCACGAGTCCAGCACCTGACCGTAACGCGGCGCGCCCGGCGAGCGCAGCCGCGCCGGACTTCCCCTCACTTCCCGCGACAATGAGGACGTGCCCGCACTGTCCCTTGTGAGTACCCTGCGCTCGGACCGGTATGAGCTCCCGGACGTCGTCGGGGGTAAGCAGGGACAGGCGGGCGCCAGGCACGCGATCGATGACGGCGTCGGGGATGCCGATGTCCGCAATGACGAGATCGCCTGCCCAGGCATCCGCTGGCGGTAGCAGGAGTGACGGTTTGGGTGCAGCCAGGGTCACCGTGACGTCGGCCGCGACCGCGTCACTCAGCGGTGCCGCGTGATCCGCTGATAGTCCGGTGGGCATGTCGATCGATACCACGGGGACGCCGGAGGCGTTGATATCTGCCACGACCGCCTTCAGCAATCCTTCGAGCGGACGTCCTATCCCGGTGCCGAGGATGCCATCGACGAGGAGATCGCTGTCAAGCGCGTCCCCGGAGGCCTCGCGCCAACCGCTCGCATCGTCAACCTCGAGGATCGGGAGACCCAGACCGCGAAGGATTCGATAGTTGGCCAATGCGTCCGGGCTCAGGTCGTCTTCGCGTGCGAGCAGACAGACCGTGACGTGAACACCCTGCTGCCAGAGCACCCGCGCCACGACCAGCCCGTCCCCTCCGTTGTTGCCTCGACCACAGAGGATCGAAATGCGCCGGTCGTCGAGGGCGTCGTAGGTGGCACGCATGGCCGCTACGACCTGACGACCGGCATTCTCCATCAGCACGATCGAGGGGACGCCGATGTCCTCGATCGTCCGCCGGTCTGCCTCGCGCATCTGCGCTGCGTCAAGCACTCTCATTGTCAATGGTCCGAAGCCGCTCGGATTATATGTCCGGGCAGGCGATAATGGTCGCGTGAACCAACCCGCATCGAACGCGAGCGTGTATGTCAACGGCACGATTACCGACGCCGCGTCTGCAGTCGTGCCTGTCTTTGATCATGGGTTTCTCTATGGGGAGGGTGTCTACGAGACACTGCGCACATACCATCGCGTCCCGTTCCTGCTCGATCGACACCTCCGGAGGCTTCGTGCGTCCGCGTCCGCGATTCGACTCGCTGTTCCGCTGGACGACGTCGAGTTGGCCGGTGCGATCGACGCGACGATGAAGCACACCTCGAGCGAGGGTGAACAGTACATTCGGCTCTTGGTCACGAGGGGACCGGGCGAGCTGAGTTACGACCCGTCAGCCTGTCCCGCCCCAACGATCGTGATCATCGTCAAACGGCACACGGAAAATCCGCCCGGTGTGCTCACCAAGGGCATTACCGTGGTCATGTCCTCCGTGATCCGTAATCATCCGAACGCCATCAGCCCGTTGATTAAGTCCAACAACCTGCTGAACAACGCTCTCGCGATGCAGGAGGCCATTCGGGCCGGCGCCCAGGAAGCGGTGATGCTCAACTATCGTGGTGAAATCTCGGAGTGTGCCCAGTCGAACGTCTTCTTCGTGCAGGAGGGCGTCGTGCATACGCCCCCGCTGGAGTCTGGACTGCTGGAGGGCGTCACCCGGAACTTTCTCTTTGACGTCGGGGAGCGGGCCGGTGTCACGGTTCGGGAGACGGTGCTTGGTGCCGACGATCTCACAAGGGCAGACGAGATTTTCATCACGAGCACCACCCGAGAGGTGCTGCCCGTGACCCGTGTGGGAAACCGTGTGGTCGGGTCAGGGACGCCCGGACCGATTACTCGGCAACTGGCGGCCGAGTTTCGTCAGTTCATTGAGGAGCTAAGTTAGCCGTAGGAGGCTCCGCATACGCCGACAAGGGCGGGCACGCGCAGGCGAGGTGCCGGTCGCCGTGGGCGTCATCAACCCGACCAATGGGCGGCCAGTACTTATTCGCCCGCACGAATGCCAGCGGATATGCGGCGGCTTCACGCGAGTAGGGGTGCGACCACTCCGTCGCGGCCACAGCCGCTGCTGTGTGCGGCGCGTGCTTGAGCATGTTGTCCGCTCGATCGGCGGTTCCGTCGACAATCGCCTGGATCTCCCGTCGAATGCTGATCATCGCCGAGCAGAAGCGATCGAGCTCAGCACGCGGCTCGCTCTCGGTAGGCTCGACCATGAGGGTGCCGGGAACCGGGAACGACACCGTTGGCGCGTGGAATCCGTAGTCCATCAGTCGCTTCGCGACATCCTGCTCGGTGACGTCTGCCGCATCGCGAAACGGTCGCAGATCGAAGATCAGCTCGTGGGCGACGCGTCCGTTGTCGCGCGTATACAGCACGCCGAAGTGTTGTTCGAGGCGAGACTTGATGTAGTTCGCGCTGAGAATCGCCATGCGTGTGGCCTGCGTCAGTCCTTGGCCGCCGAGCATGCTGATGTACGCGTGCGAGATCACGAGAATGCTGGCGCTGCCGAAGGGCGCCGCGGAGACTGACCGGATCGCCGCCTCGCCTCCGCAGGGCACGAGCGGATGGCCGGGAAGGTATCGGGCGAGATGGTCCGCGACCGCAATGGGCCCCATGCCCGGGCCACCGCCACCGTGTGGGATCGCGAACGTCTTATGCAGGTTGATGTGGCAGACGTCCGCCCCGATCGCGGCCGGGCTCGTGAGTCCGACCTGAGCGTTCATATTGGCGCCGTCCATGTACACCTGCGCGCCGTGTTGGTGCACAACATCGCAGATCTCGACGATGGCGTCTTCGAAGACGCCGTGCGTGGACGGGTAGGTCACCATCAGCGCGCTTAGACGGTCGGCGTGCTCGGCCGCTTTTCTGGCGAGATCACTGACGTCCACGTTGCCGCTGTCATCGCAACCGACAATCACGACGCGCATGCCCGCCAAGATGGCGCTTGCGGGATTCGTTCCGTGGGCCGACGCCGGAATGAGGACCACGTCGCGCTCCTGGTCTCCGCGTGACCGGTGGTACGCGCGAATGACCATCAGGCCCGCGAACTCGCCTTGGGCGCCGGAATTGGGCTGCAAGGAGACCGCTCCGAGTCCCGTAATTGCCCGGAGTGCCGATTCGAGGGCGGCGAATACGGCGTGGTACCCCGACACTTGCTCGGTCGGAACGAAGGGATGCACCGATCCGAATTCCGGCCACGTGACCGGAAGCATCTCGGTCGCCGCGTTGAGTTTCATCGTGCAGGAGCCGAGCGGAATCATGGAGGTGTCGAGTCCAAGGTCCTTTCGCTCCAGCTGTCTCAGATACCGCATCATCTCGATCTCGGACCGATGCTCGCTGAAGACCGGATGGGTCAAGAAGTCGCTCGTTCGTCGAAGACGGTCGGGCAACGCCGGTGCGGGTGCGGGTGTGGCGTCGGGCGGTCTGTTCGCTGGGGCCGTCACCGAGCCGAAGACACCGACGATCGCGTCCACATCCGCCGCCGTTGACGTCTCGTCAAGGGAGATCCCGATCTCCGAGTCGGACAGGTAGCGAAAGTTCAGGTGTGAGGCTTCGGCCGCGTTGCGAATGGTCCGACACGATTCTGGCGACCCGGCGTCGAGACGCAGCGTATCGAAAAACGATTGGTTGATCTGACGGATGCCGATCTGCTCCAGGCGCTCCGACAGCTCCCACGCCATTCCGTGGACGCGTTCGCCGATCTCTCGCAGGCCCTCGGGGCCGTGGTACACGGCGAACATCCCAGCGATATTCGCGAGGAGTGCCTGTGCGGTGCAGATGTTCGAGGTCGCACGCTCTCGCCGGATATGCTGCTCGCGGGTCTGGAGGGCCATGCGGTACGCCACGGCGCCATGGACGTCGCGCGACACGCCTATCAAGCGTCCGGGCATCTGCCGGACGAAGGCGCTGCGCGTCGCAAAGAACGCCGCGTGCGGTCCTCCGAACCCCATCGGCACGCCGAAGCGCTGGGAGTTGCCGACCACGACGTCGGCACCGGCTTCGCCGGGCGGTGTCAGCATAGTGAGCGCGAGCAGGTCGGTGGCGACAGTCACCATCGCTCCGGCATCGTGGGCGTGAGCAGCGACGTCATCGAGGGGCCGAATACTGCCGTACGTGTCGGGATACTGCAGCAAGACACCAAACGTCCGCTCGTCGAAGGCGAGCTCGTCATGCGGCGACACGATGACCTCGATGTCAAGTGGCTCGGCGCGACCGCGGACAACCTCGACAGTCTGGGGCCAACACGAGTCGCTGACCAGGAGGCGATCGGCGCGCCCCGAGCGTCTGGCGCGAATCCGGTGCATCATCGTCATCGCTTCGGCTGCGGCGGTGGCCTCATCGAGGAGAGACGCGTTCGCGACCTCCATGCCGGTCAGGTCTTCCACCATGGTCTGAAAGACCAGCAGCGCCTCGAGGCGTCCTTGCGCAATCTCTGCCTGGTAGGGCGTATAGGGCGAGTACCAACCGGGGTTTTCGAGGATGTTACGAAGAATGACGCTTGGGGTGATGGTTCCGTAGTAACCCAGACCGATGAAGGAGCGAAAGCGCGCGTTCTTCGCGGCGGTTGAGCGAAACGCGTCAAGAAACTCCGCCTCGCTTTGTGCTGTCGGGAGATCTAGCTTGTCTCGGAGTCGAATCCCTGACGGCACGACCTCGTCGACCAGCGCGTCGAGCGACTCGCTGCCGACGGCGACCAGCATGTCGGCCACATCCTTGGCGTGCGGGCCGATATGTCGGTTCTGGAAAGCGTCGAGGTCGAGAGCCATGACCTCAGGCAATGAGCGCGGCGTAGGCGTCGGCATCCTGAAGTGCCGAAAGCTCGCCCGGGTCAGACAGCCGGATTCGAATCATCCAACTCTCGTGAGGAGATGCGTTGACGGACTCCGGCCTGTCGGTTAGGTCGGTATTGACGGCGACGATCTCGCCGGACACCGGACAGAAGAGGTCGGACACGGCCTTGACCGACTCGATCGAGCCGAACTGATCCCCTTGCCGGAACGTCTGCCCCACTTCCGGCAATTCGACGAAGACCACGTCTCCGAGTTGCTCCTGGGCATACTGTGTCACGCCGATGTCCCCGGTATCGCCGGTGACTCGGATCCATTCATGGTCCTTCGTGTACTTTATGTCCGCCGGATACGTCACGCGTCGCTCCATCGCCGCTATCTCTTGTAGAACGGCATTTTTACCACGCGCGCCGGAACCCGTCGGCCGCGCACATCAATTGCGATCTCGGTGCCTGGGGCTCGGAGGTCGGCCGGCACGTAAGCCATCCCGATGGCCTTCTTCAGGAACGGCGTCATCGTGCCACTCGTCACCTGCCCAACCTGGTCATCCCCGCGGTCATTATCGCCCGGATAGACCGCGTAGCCATGCCGTGCGATGCCGCGTCCCGTGACCTCGAATCCGACCAACCTGCGCGTCGGTCCCGTCTCCCGCTGGCGGACTAACGCCTCCTTCCCGTTGAACGCCGGCTTGTCCCACGCGACGACCCACCCGAGACCCGCTTCGAGCATGGTCGTGGTGTCGTCCATATCGTTGCCGTACAAGCGCATACCGGCTTCCAGCCGCAGCGTGTCACGCGCACCCAGACCCGCCGGCCTCACGCCGGCTTGTTCGCCCACCGAGAGGAGCGTGTCCCAGACCTGCGCGGCGGACTGCGGTGGCACGAACAGCTCGAACCCATCTTCGCCCGTGTATCCCGTCCTTGAGATTGTCGCTCGAACGTTTGCGACCTCCCCAGTCGCGAACCGATAGTAGTCAAGCGAGTCCAGGTCCACCCCGGTGAGGGGTTGGAGCAACTCAGCGGCCTTGGGACCCTGCAGTGCGAGCAGTGCGTACCGGTTACTCGCGTTCACGGCCACGGCATCTTGCACCGATGCAATCTCTTGTTTGATCCAGGCGTAGTCCTTCGCGATGTTCGACGCGTTGACCACCAGTAAATAGTGCGACTCGGCCAGTCGATACACGAGGACGTCATCGACGACCGTACCTTCGTGCGTCGTCAGCGCGGAGTACTGCACGTGACCAACGTCGAGCCGAGCGGCGTCATTGGTCGTGATGCGCTGGATAGCTGCCAAGGCGTCCGCTCCGCCGATCTCGAGCTCCCCCATGTGGCTAACATCAAAGAGTCCCGCGGTCTGTCGGACGGCGTCGTGTTCCTGCGTGATGCCCGAATACTCGACGGGCATGTCCCACCCTCCGAACGCAACCATCCGCGCACCAAGCGCATGGTGCCGTGCGTGGAGGGGGGTCTTCTTGAGCTCGACGTCCACGGCGTGCGGCTGGGTCATGGTTCTGGGGAGCCACCGGCAGGAGACGACCGGCGAGCGGACCACCGTACTATGGGGGTGTCGAGAGGGTCAAGATAGCCGCGTGCAGTCCGGGCTCAGCGCTTGTCCATCCAGACACCGAGCAGAACCAGCAGTCCCAAGAGCCCGCCGCCGAAGCCCGGGTTTTCGAGGAGACCCTGCCAGAGATCGGCGTAGACGTCCGGCATGATAACGCCCGAGAGAATCAGGGTGACGAATGTCAGCAGCAGAAGCATGCGGTTACGTACCGCTGCAAGAAGGATGCGTCGTGCAGCGGTGTGTGACCTGGCGCCAATGTGATCAGGGAGTCGCCCCCGCGTGGAACTTCCGTCGCTCCGGCAGCACCCATCGTCCGTCGCGGGGTGTGGCGTCGGTGTGAGTGCGTTCTCTAGTAAGCGACTCGCCTAGGGCGCGTCGGGGCCGGTCGGCAGGAGCTCGGCGTCGAGGACCTGAGAGGCGCGGTCAGCGGCGACACGAAAGATAGGAGGGAGAACGCCACGCGGACTCCCGCCGCACGTCGCCTCGATCCACCAGAGGCCGGGTTCCGGCACATCAAAGCGATGAGCGGCTTGACTCGCGACGAACGTTGCCCTGAGGCGCGATAGCCCGAGCGTGCCGACAGGGCCAGCTGCCTCGAGTGTGCATCCGGGTGCATCGAGCCGAACGAATACCTCGACTGGCGGTGGCAAGGTGATGTCGCCGAGGTCCGTGACAGCGCGGCGGGCCTGGACTGATCCCAGGCGCCGCCGAACGGTGGGAACGGAGCCTCCGCCAACGACGAGCTCGACCTTGCCCTGAGGGGGTAGTCCCAACGAGAAGCGCCCCTCGTGATCCGTCGTTGTGGGGAGAGCCAGGAGCAAAAAGGGATCGGCGGACTCGGTGAAGTCGACTTGTTGGGGGACGACGCGAATCGAGACTCCGACTGCGGGGATCGCGTTGAGCCATACGCGGCCGGCGACCCTGGCTGACGGCTCCAGACGGAGCGTGACCGGCGCAAGTCCGGGGTGTGTCTTCTCGACACGTCCAAGTCGGGGGTGCACGGCAAGCAAGGAATAGGGTTGTCGACTCAGGCCCGAGAACTCGAAGCGTCCACGATCGTCTGAGACGGTCTCCCCGATCCAGCGCGTGCGCTTGGGGGACGTCTCGATGGTATGGGGGGAATCGTCGGGAGCCACAGTTTCGAAGAGGGTGACGAGCGCGCCACCAGCCGCGGTGCCATCTGCCGCAAGGGTCAGTCCTTGCAGCACTGCACCCGGCTCCAATGCCACGGTGTATGTCTGGTCGAATGGGTGCGAGAGTAGGTCGAAAACTGGCACCCGATGCGCGCTCGTGGTTGGACTGCTAACCTCGAGAAACCGGTCTTGGTTGGGTCCGGCATTCGTTCCGGCGATCCACCAGGTCCCAGCTGCCAGCGGATAGACGTACACGCTGTCGTCGGGTTTGAGTCGAATGCGCAGTCGATCGGGTTCGTCGGCTCTCCTTGCCTCCCTCCATGGAGTGACGATCGCACCCACCGCGCCTGTGAGCTCTGGGTTAATGACATGCAGCAGACGACCCCACTTCGTTCGGGTCATATGCACCTCTTGGTTGGTCACAGACTGCGCAGAGGCGATCGCCCATCCGACCTCCGTTTCTGAGGGCGCGACCAACACAACCGGTTCCTCAAGCGGTACTCCCAGGCATTCCCACATGTCACCACGTTTCTGGCCACAGCGCGGCCACGGTCGCTCGGCCCCACCCGGCCCAAGCGCGAACATCCTAGGGGCGTGGCTTTTCGCGCGAACAGTGCGGCGCAGTCGGGTATGGAGGACGCGTTCTGTCTGGCGGGGCGGCCACATGAGTGGTCCGTGCAGCGAGTAGCCCTGGCGACCGTTGCAGTGGGCGATCAGCAGATTGAGTGCCCCAGGCAGCCCGGTGGCCTCGAGCGTCAGGTCGATCCGTGCCGAAGCCACTGCGAGGCGCTGCCAGGAACCACGCCATTATAACGCTGGGACTAGCACCTCGACGGTCCAGTCCTCGCAGGACAGAAGCGTGTCGGCGATGTGAAGCGTTACGGACGATCTGTGCGGATCCTGCTCGAGCGGTCCATGCTCGAGATGGACACCGCGTGCGGGTGACGGTGCCGGAATGGTGGCGACCGCCAGGACGGCGACCAGCGTCGGGGTGGTCACGATTGACCAGCCGTGGAGATGACTGCTTCGTACTGGCCCAGCAGGCAATTGATCAGTTTGCCGTCTGGGGCGACGGGTCGATCGAGCTCGACGATCCGTCCCCCATGCAGCACCGCATAGCGCGTGCACACCGTAGCCAGGTCGGAGAGGCGATGGGGAGGACGTGATGATGGTGGCGCCAAGCGACGACAAGTGTTGGAGGCGCTGATTCAGCCATCCCGCGGCACCGAGATCGAGTCCCTCCCAGGGCTCGTCGAGAATAATGAGTCCAGGCTCGCGCGAGCCGATGGCGGTGCGCAAGCCGAGCAGTCGCCGTTGCCCGCGAGAGAGCCGTCCGATTCGCGCCTGCGCGTGAGTGACATTGAGGTCGGAGCTGCGAGGAAAACGGAAGAAGCGCGACCACGTCGCTACTCTCACACTTGGCGGCAACGCTGTCACCCCGCCGAAGTACGCGATTGTGTGTCGACCGAGAGCTCCGCCTACGTCGAGCCCGCCGATCGTCACTTCGCCGCTGTCTGGATGCACGAGTCCAAGCAGAATCCTCAACAACGTGGTCTTCCCTGCACCATTGGATCCGATCAACCCGAGCGCCTCGCCTGGCCTGACGTGCAGCGAGGCCGACCTCAGGACCGGTCGGATTCCGTAGCGCTTCGTGACACCGCGCACGTGTACGTCCAAGCTGTCGCGAACTGACATGGCGTCAGATCGGACCACGGAAATCACGTCGCTGAATCCAGCAGAAACCGGCCAGGAGCGCGCCCGACGCAACCGTCATGACGCAACCGATGACCGACCAGTTACCCGCGATTGGCGCGGCGGCTGGAACAAGGAATAGGAACGGGACGGCTGTCAGGGCAACGACCGACCACAAGATGTCGATCACACCGGACGGCGACGTTTGTTCGACGACGACACGAAATCCAGGCCACGCCCTGAGCCGACGAGCCCACGGCCAGCATGAGGGCAATCCAAGCGGCACCTCCGGCAAGCCTCGGGGCTGGAAGCGTGGCCGCCCAGGCGATCGTCGAAACGAGCAGCATCGCGACTAGGGGCGCGATGGACAGCCCGGGCGAGCTGCCGAGGCGCCAGAGCTGCCACGCACTAACTAACGAGCCAGGCCGACCACCCGGGCGCGATCGAGAGCGCGTAGTGGCAGAGTCCGAGCTCCCGCCTGCTCGCTCCGTCGACGAGGAGCCGGTCGAACTGACCGAGACTTGACTCCAGTCGCAGCCCCGAAGACGCCCCGAAAAACTGCACGAATAGAATCGGTACATACGGGGCGCCGCGGTCGGCAGGGAGCGCGGTAATGGCCCAGATTCCGAACGCGGTCAGGAGTCCCATAATCACGGCCGTCTGCCGAAAGTGATCAATGCTCATCCAGAGATATCCCAAGGCGCGTCGTGTCATGACAGTCGGACTGACCGTAGACTTCCTGCGCCGGTCAAGAGGATGCACTCGTCACTGGCGACATCCAGGATGAGGCGAGGCCGTCCCTGTATCACCCTGATAGCGTCCAGGCGCGCATCCTCGAGGTAGCGCGCGAGCACGAAGGGCCACTGGTTTCCTGTGTCAGGTCTGTGGATCAAAACCCAAAGACGTCCCGACGCATCGATATGTGCGTCGAGCACCGGACCCGGAGTTTTCATACGCTCGAGGCTTCGTGTCGGTCGAGGCCGAAGACCTGCACCGACGAGGTCCACCAGGCGGCTGCCGCCGTCCAGTCGTGTCCTGTCGACGCGAACGTCCTGGTTGAGCCAACAGGGCAACTCACCACCCTGAGTCGAGCCGCAATTCACGAGGTTCAGTGTCAGGTGCTCGGCTCGCGTGTCGAACTGTACTGCTCGCAGAGCCCCGACGCGACTGGTCGTGGAGTCCGAAGTGTCAAGTCGCCGCAGGATCTGGTCGCCCGGTCGCGTCGAGGTCGGCTGAACGAGCAACTCCGATCCAACGCCGAAGAGGCCTACATATTTGGCGGACAGGCTGAGTCGTCGGACGAGACGCCCTGTGAGATCGAGTTCCCCGAGTGCCTCAGCCCCGAGTAGGGTGAACATGCCACGATCGCCGGCAGACGCAAGGCCCCAAGGTTCGTCGGTGCGCGCGAGGCCGTGTAGCTCGCGCAGCACGACCTCACCCGTCTCCAGCGTGATGGTTACCAAGCGACGTTGGGTTGTGAGTAGCCGGACCCGACCCGTCTGTCGGATCCGGCCGATCACACGCTCCTCTGGCCTCAGAGCGATGTGTCGCGGAGTCTGGACGCAGCTCGCCACTAACGCCGTGAGTACGCCGATCACGCCTATTGCGTGCGTTCGCTGTGTCATCGCCCGAAGATAGCCAGACGGATACAGCCGATGAAGGCAAGCTCGCAATCTAGCGCTTGCCAGGTTCGGTACCAGAACGAATCGACGTGCGCGGACGCCGTGAAACACTCCGCCAGGTTCGTGAAGCAGCTGGTGCTGACGGAGGCACTCGCTGGCGGCATGACGGTCAACAAAGCCACCATCGCTACCCAGAACCACACTCCGAACTTGAACATCGCTTCTCCTCTCGTGGCGTGGGAGGCATCCCACGCCGGTTGTGGAGAGCCACGACCTCACGACTCATTCGTCCGCCCAGCTCTCGAATCTGCCGGGGCCTCGGCAGTCTTTCTGTTGTCGCCTGACGTCGCCGTGGCGGTTTCTGGACCCGTTGAACATGCGACCGTGCGACGCCCCGTGTAGGTGAGATAGGCCTGCAGCGTGTGGTAGCTGATTCCCAGGACGCGACAGGCTCGGCGCTTGTTGTGCTGACAGCGCTCCAGAACGATGCGCGCGTATCGGCTGCCCCACGCGCGCATGGTGTCGTTTTGGTCCAACGATGGTGCCAGGACCTCTCCGATGTCGTGGGTGATGCGGGGAGGTAGGTCCTGGAGCGTGACGTGTGCTGACGACGCGAGGGTTACCGCACGCTCGACCACGCGTTCCAGCTCACGCACGTTGCCCGGCCACGAATGGGCCGCGAGGGCGTCCATCGCAGACGCCGATATCTCGATGTCCCGAGCACCTCGATGTTTTGCCACGAAGTGTGTCGCAAGCGCGATAATGTCGTCTCGACGCGCACGAAGTGGCGGCACTTGAATCTCCAGGCCGCTCAGTCGATAGAAAAGATCGGCTCGAAATCTTCCCTGTTCAACGAGCTCTCGCAGGCTCTGGTTAGTGGCCACAAGAATGCGCGCGTTGATGGATCGTGTCGCGTGGCCTCCGACGCGTTCGACGGAGAGCTCTTGGATGGCGCGAAGGAGCTTCGCCTGGGCCGCGGGCGAGAGGTCGGAGATCTCGTCGAGGAACAACGTGCCATCCGTTGCAAGCTCGAACTTCCCCCGGCGGCCCTTCACGCCGGTGGCCGTTCTGTCTTCGATTCCGAATAGCTCAGCCTCGAGAAAGGTTTCGACCAGCGCTGCGCAATTGACGCCGATGAAGGGGCCCGTCCGACGGGCGCTCTCCTCATGGATGAGACGAGCGACGAGCTCTTTGCCGGAGCCACTCTCTCCCTCGATGAGGACGATAAAGTCGGTTCGCGCCATTCGGCTGATTTCATGTCGCAGTCGAACCATGCCCGGGCCGCTCCCGACCATCGTTGGTGCCCACGCACTTGCCGCGGTTTCCTCGAACTCCGGCGATGACGTCTGTGCGGAGGCACCGAGTACCAGCGCCACAATTCGTGCGACGTCGATGAGGCTCTGACGGGCCCAGCCATCAAGCGCGTGGGTCGGGGACCTGACTTCGAGAACCCCCTGGCCGTACGATCCATGTGGCAGCGGAACTGTGACGACACCTGGTTGCTCCCG
Organism: Vicinamibacterales bacterium; assembly: GCA_965216615.1. Lineage (GTDB taxonomy): Bacteria > Acidobacteriota > Vicinamibacteria > Vicinamibacterales > UBA8438 > CAUZIB01. The sequence goes on from CBDCGH010000020.1 coordinate 120,424, forward strand.
CACTTCGCGAACCCTCAACGTTTCATGAGATTCTCGAATCAGGACGGAATGGGCGTTGAGCAGTTGCGCGATGTCGCGCTCCAACCGGGCGCGTTGCGTCCCGTGCGGGAGAGCGGATCGGCTGATCTCCAGCCCCTGCGCGAGAAGTCTCGAAAGTCCAAGCCTGCGTTCTCCAGACCGAGCCCATCGGCGATGGCTGTTCCCGAGGTGGTTTCTGGTAGCGGAATCCTCTTGCGAATTGGCAGGTGTAGACGAGTATGTGGTCATGGTCGAGACGTCACTCAATCGGTGTGCCACGGCGTCGATCCCCTGTTTAATAGGTGTTTCCGTTAACGCGGTCGTCTTCTGAAACAACGTATGACCGCCGATAGGTAGCGACTACTCGGGTCGTCGACCGGCAAGGCCGCCTAGCGGATATCCGCGGGTAGTTCCTACTCGTGCTCATGCCTCAGTCCTTGCTCCAGGTGCGCTCCGTCCGGTCGTACCGCAGGACTCGCAACCGTCCTGTGCTCCCGAGGATCCGTATGGCGTATTGTGTGGGTCCGCAACGGACGTACAGAGTGCCTGGTGTCGCCGTGCCGGCCGGTGAGTAGGTGAGCGTCTGGCCGACACCGAGGCGCACAGCCTCTCCGCCCTCATCGCCTGAGGTGCCACCGATCGGGGGAATCGAGGGGTCGAGATCGAACCGGGCTGCCGGGAACGTTTCCTCGAGGCGACGGGTCGGCCCGATCGGTTGATCGACTCCCCTACGAACGTCGGTCGCGCGTAGGCCATTCCCGTTACCGTCGACGTAGGTTCCGAAGTAGTAGCCCCGCATGTCTCGTCCGAATCGGATGCCAACGGAGGTGCCTCGGCGCGCTGCCTGTGCTCGCGCCAACATCACTTCCGCGACCACGTATCGCACGGCTAAGCGCTCTTGCTGGGCGGTCGCGAGACGTTGAAACGCCGGTGTCGCCATTGCCAACAAGGTGGTTCCCAGCAGGGTCGCCACGAGCAACTCCAGCAGCGTCACGCCGAGCAAATCGTTGGGCGTCTCCTCCGGTCTCGGACCTGGCGAGCAGGAGAACCAGCCGGGCGCTCCCACTCGCCAGGGCATCACTACTCCTGCTTCCCTTGGGCCGGTGCCGAAATCTGCACCAGCTCCCGAAGCCTCAGAAAGGTCCGCTCGCCAATCCCTCGAATGTTCATGAGCTCCTCGACCTTCTTGAATCCGCCATGCTCCTCGCGGTAAGCGATGATGCGCTCCGCGGTGCGGGGTCCTACTCCGGGCAAGGCCTCGAGCGCCTCCTGATCGGCGCTGTTGAGGTCGACCCGGTCGGCGGTCGTACGAGCATCTTGCCCGCCTGCGGAACTGGTCTGTGCCGTGACGATGTCGGGCGATAGACCAGCTGATAGCGCGACCAGCAACGCTGTGGTCATCACGAGGTAATGCATGCCTCCTCCTCTCGAAAATGCTGGGACCGGGCCGTCCGTTCGCCTCGACCTATGGCGGCCCCGCCTGTGACCAGCGGCTGCAGTGGAGGTCGGGCACGGCACCGGATGCTCTCAGCGGGGCCGTCATCCTCTGTTGCAGTTCGGCCGCCAGTTCGCGAACGTTGGCCGTGGACTGGGAACTGGTTGAACCGAAAGGCGTCCGGCGTGCGGTTCCGGCTGGAGAGACGCGAGGCCAGCGACAGTGACGACGCGGGTTGCTATCGGACAGGTTGGGACGAACCGGGATGTAGCCGCCAATAGAGGCAGAGCGCAGCCACGGTGCCGAGCACCACTAGCTCGCGCACAAGCGCAAAGGCGTTGTGGGACCAGCAACTCGGTAGCCAGTACTGCCGGCAGATCGACATGAACCAGTAGCCGTCAGAGAGGTAGAAGTCGTCGGTGAGCGGCCAGAGCGCCATGATTCCGATCGGCACGACGCTGTCGGAGCCGAGCCAGTCGAGCAGGGCGTGCGACCCGTACGCCAGTGCGGCCGCGAGGGCCGTCGTAAGCTGCCCTCTCGGATCCGACGCGAGGGCGACCAACCCGACAACCGTGATTGCGCCGATCGAGTGGGTGTACATCGAGTGCACACCGAACAGGAAGTCGATATCGGGAAGAACACCGAGGAGACCAAAGACCAGTATTTGTCGGTCTGTGCGTAGATTCTCGAGGAGCGTGGGCGCGCTCGTCCCTGGCGACAGGCCCGGAGTGGGCCGACGGGCCGCTAGACAACCAAGAGCGACACCGGCGAGCGCGTGGCCGACCGGGCTAGGCATATAGCCGGTTAGGCATCGTGGTCGAGATCGACCTCGAGGACGATCATGCCGTCCTGAACAGAGACCGGATAGGTTCGGAGGCGCCGGTAGGCTGGCGGGCCCAGCCCCTGTCCATCAGCGAGGCGAAACTGCGCGCCATGCCACGGACAGGTCACGACGCCGTCTTCGCATGACCCGTCTGAGAGCGACCCGCCCACGTGGGTACACGCATCATCGACGGCGCGCAATGTCCCTCCGTCGTTGAATACGGCGATGCGGTGATCGCCACAAAAGATCTTCTTCGAGCGGCCCCCGCCTAGACTTCCCTCTTTGCCGACGGTAACCAGTCGTGGCATCGGGCCTCAGTCGAGATCGAGCGGGGTGAAGTCGAGCCCGTGGGCGTCCGCAACGGCCGGGTGAACGACGTGGCCCTCGACCACGTTGATGCCCTTGTAGAGGGCGCGGTGCTGGGTCGCCGCCGCGCGCCAGCCCTGATTCGCGAGCTCGAGCGCATACGCCATCGTGGCGTTGGTAAGCGCGTAGGTCGAGGTATGCGGCACCGCACCCGGCATGTTCGACACGCAGTAGTGGACGACGCCTTCCTCGACGAACCGCGGAGCGTGGTGTGTGGTTGGGCGACTCGTCTCCGAACATCCGCCTTGGTCGACGGCGACGTCGACGAGCGCCGAGCCGGGCTCCATCTTCCTGAGGTGCTTGCGCGTGACGAGTCGCGGCGTCTTGGCGCCGGGAATCAATACGGCGCAGATGACGAGATCGGCATCGCCGACAGACCCCTCGATGTTTGCCGCATTGGACATGAGCGTGGTCACGTGGCCCTGAACGACGTCCCGGACGTATCCGAGCCGCAACGGATTGATATCGATGATCGTGACATCCGCCCCGAAGCCCACGCCGACGACGCACGCGTTGAGGCCAACGATGCCAGCACCGATAATCGTGACGCGCCCTCGGCGGACGCCCGAAACGCCCGGGAGCAGGATGCCCTTCCCTCCAGAGATCATTTCCAGCGATTTTGCGCCGGCTTGTATCGAGAGCCGGCCAGCCACCTCCGACATCGGAACGAGCAGGGGAAGGGTTCCGTCTTCGAGCTGGACGGTCTCGTAGCCGATGCCGACGACACCCGCGTCGAGCAGGCCTTGCGTCAGCGCCTTCGAGGCCGCCAAGTGCAGATATGTGAAAAGGATCTGTCCTGACCGCACCAGGCCGAGCTCTCCGGCGAGCGGCTCCTTGACCTTGAGGATGAGGTCTGCCTGTTCCCAGACCTCGGCCGCAGACTCCACCATCGTGGCGCCGGCCTTGCGATACGCCGAATCGGGGATGGCGCTGCCGGTGCCCGCCCCGCTTTGGACGAACACCTCATGGTTGTCCATCGAGAAGGCGGCCACGCCCGATGGCGTGATGGCCACCCGGCTCTCGTCTTCCTTGACTTCGGTGGGGATGCCGACCCGCATGGAGCACATCGTAACCCAAGCGGCGCGGTGCTCGATGCCTACTCATTTGCACGTTTGGGCGTTCCGCCGAGAGTCCTGGGTTACAATCGCAGCCCAAGCATGAACATCACCGAGCGTCGGTCCGGCGAGCTCACGATCCTCGAGCTCGAAGGAAACGTGACGAGAAACGACGGCTACGGGGCGTGCAAGCAGAGAGTGACCGAGCTGCTGTCAGAAGGGCGCCGGGACTTCATCCTGAACCTCCGGCAGGTTGAATACATGGACAGTACGTGCGTGGGCGAGCTGGTCAGCGCCTTTATCACCGTGCGGAACAACGGCGGCGTCATGAAGCTCGCCTCCGCCATCGGTCGAATCAAGGATCTCTTGACCATCGCGAAGCTGAACACCGTGTTTGAGCTCTACGACACGGAGGAAGCTGCGATCGCGAGTTTTACAGGCCAGGACTAGACACTATGGATACAGGGATTCTAACCATCCTAGCGCTGCTCCCGATCATCACGGTTGCTGTCTTTCTCGTTGGCCTGAGGTGGCCGGCAAGCCGAGCCATGCCTCTGTCATATGCGGTGGCGTTTCTGCTCGCGCTGCTGGTCTGGCAGGTCGATGTCGTGCAAATCGCGGCAGCGACCGTCAATGGGCTCGTGGTGGCGCTGACGCTGCTCTACATCATCTTCGGCGCCATCCTGCTCCTGAACACGCTGCAGGAGAGCGGCGCCATCAAGACGATCCGCCAGGGGTTCACGGACATTTCGCCAGATCGCCGGGTGCAGGTCATCATCATCGCCTGGCTGTTCGGCTCGTTCATCGAGGCGTCGGCTGGGTTTGGCACTCCCGCCGCCGTGGCCGTGCCGCTGCTGGTTGGTCTTGGATTCCCAGGCATGGCGGCCGTCATGTCGGGCATGATCATCCAGAGCACGCCGGTGAGCTTTGGTGCGCTCGGCACGCCGATTCTGGTTGGGGTCAATACGGGCCTTTCAGCCGATCCGGCTATCGCGGAGTACGCCGCGAGTATCGGCTATGCGGAGTGGAGTGACTTCTTGGCCCTGGTCGGCCTGAAGGTGGCTGTGCTTCACGCGATCGCCGGCACGCTCGTGCCGCTGATCCTTGTTTCGTTCCTGACGAAGTTCTTCGGGCGGAACAAGACACTCTCCGAGGGGCTCCAGGTCTGGCCGTTCGCGATCTTCTCAGCGCTGGCCATGACGATTCCGTACGTCACCGCCGGGTATTTCTTCGGACCCGAGTTCCCCTCGCTCACCGGGAGCATCGTCGGTTTGATCATCGTCGTGTCCGCGGCGCGCGCGGGCTTCTTGGTCCCGAAAGCCGAGGACGCCTGGGATTTCGACCGCAAAGAGAACTGGCCCGCCGACTGGACCGGGTCGATCGAAGTGCAGGAGGTGGCGCACCACAGTGGCTCGATGGGCATTCTCAAGGCCTGGGTGCCCTATGTGGTGGTCGCGCTGTTGCTCCTCTCGTCTCGCATGGTCGATCCGTTCAAGGCTTTCCTACAGTCCGTGACGCTCACCTGGCCAAGCATGTTCGGGAGCAGCGTCAACATGAACGCAGTCCAGCCCCTCTATCTGCCGGGCACGCTATTCATTGCGACCTCGCTAATTACGCTCGTGCTGCATCAGATCCAGGGGCCCGCCTACAGGAAGGCATGGACCACTTCGCTCAAGGTGACCATGTCAGCCTCAGTGGCGCTCATCTTCACGGTCCCGATGGTGCAGGTGTTTCTCAACAGTACTGGCGGAGCGGCCGGCTACGACCGTATGCCGATCGTGCTCGCTGACGGGATTGCGGCCCTGGCAGGAACCGCATGGCCGCTGTTCTCGCCGTTCATTGGCGGCATCGGTGCCGCTGTGGCGGGGAGCAATACGGTGAGCAACATGATGTTCTCGCTGTTCCAGTTTGGGATGGGCGAGCGGATTGCCGTTGATCCCACATGGATCGTGGCCCTGCAAGCGGTGGGCGGAGCCGCAGGCAACATGATCTGCGTCCACAACGTGGTCGCGGCATCGGCCGTTGTCGGCCTGCTGGGCAAGGAGGGATCGGTCATCCGGATGACCCTCATCCCGTTTGTTTACTATGCGCTGCTGCCGGGGTCGATCGGATACCTCATTGTCTGGTACTCCCAGACTGGTCCGATCAACGCGGGATCGATCATCGCGACGGCGATTGCGGCGGTGGCCGTCTACTTCATTGTCACGCAGGGCCGCCGCTCGCCGGCGGAAGGCTCGTAGGAGATGTATGGAGCTATTTGACGGAGCCGCGCACCCCGAGCAGCCGGCCGATCCGAAGACCTTCACCGGTGCCGCCACAATGGCCCGGTTCGACGGCCTCACGGCCTCGCCGGCCGTGAACATGTACCGCGTGACCTTCGCGCCGAGCGCTCGAACCGCCTGGCACGTTCACAAGGGAGGGCCCCAGATCCTGCTGGTCGTTGAGGGGCGCTGCCGGCTGCAGAAGCACGGTGAGCCGATCCGAGAGATCGGCACCGGGGGGGCTGTTCGAATCGAGCCAGGCGAGCGGCATTGGCATGGAGCCACGCCCGACGGCGCCATGACCCACCTCGCGCTCAATATTGACTCCCGGACGCAGTGGTTTGACCACGTCACCGACCAGGAGTACGCGGGTCTGCCCTAACCGCGCGCCGTTCGCTCGCGCTATGACCAGCCGCAGGCGCGGCCGCTATTTCGGTCATCCAGCCACGACGCCAAGGGCGCAAAGTAATCAAGAATCGCCGTGGCGTCCATGTCACGTGTGCCGGTGATGGCCTCAAGGGCGTCTGGCCACGGTCGACTGGCGCCCATTTCGAGCATCGTGGCCAGCCGTTCGCCTGCTTCCTCGCTCTGGAAGATCGAGCACCGGTGTAGCGGCCCGTCGAAGCCCGCCGCCTCGCATAGCCCTCGGTGAAACTGAAATTGCAGGATGCGCGCGAGGAAATAGCGGGTGTACGGGACATTCGCAGGCACGTGGTACTTGGCGCCGGGATCGAAGTCCGCCTCGCTCCGCGGAATGGGAGGACGGATCCCCTGATACTTCTCGCGGAGCTCCCACCAAGCTGCGTTGTATTGGTCCGGCGTCACCTCACCCGAAAAGACGCGCCAGCGCCACTGGTCGACGACCAATCCGAAGGGGAGAAACGCGATTTTGTCGAGCGCCTGTCGCAGGAGATGTCCGATGTCGTCGTCGGTTGGCGGCTGCCGCAGTAGACCAACTTGTTCGAGGTACTCCGGGGTGATCGAGAGCGCAATGGCGTCGCCAATACCTTCGTGGAAACCATCGTTCGCGCCCGTTCGAAACAAGGGGTCCTGAGCACGGTAGGCGCGCTGGTAGTAGTTGTGTCCCAGCTCGTGGTGAATCGTGACGAAGTCTTCGTCGTTGACGCCGATGCACATCTTGATGCGGACGTCGCGATCGAAGTCCAGGTTCCATGCGCTGGCATGGCAGACGACGTCGCGGTCGGCTGGCTTCGTGAAGAGCGAGCGCTCCCAGAACGTGGCCGGCAGCGGCTCGAACCCGAGCGAGTCGAAGAAGCGCTCGCCGAACCGGACCATTCCTCGGGGATCGACCCCGCGGCGCTCGAGAAGCTCCGTGAGGTCATATCCGGCGCTACCCTGCGGCGGGCTCACCGTGTCGTAGAGATTGGCCCAACTCTGGCCCCACATGTTGCCCAGTAGATGGGCGGGGATCGCTTCACCTTCTGCCACGACGGCGGAGCCATATGCGTCGGACAACTCTGACCGGACGAGACAGTGGAGCGATTCGTAGAGCGGTCGCACCTCTTGCCAGAGGCGCTCGAGCTCAGCGGCAAAGTTGTCCGGTGCCATGTCGTACCCGGAACGCCACATGTCGCCGGTGTCGACAAAGCCGAGCTCACGGGCGCCCGCGTTCGCCACATCGACAAAGCGTCCGTACATCGGGCGCATTGGCGGAGCGACCTGCCGCCAGCCGACCCACATATCGAGGAGCTGATCGGTGTCACGGACCTCGGCGAACCGACGTTCCATCGTGGGCAGGTCAAGACACTCATCCTCGCCGTCGGGGCAGTGCTCACCCTGTCCGTACCGGCTCTCCATCTCGGTCATCAGTTCCGCCAGCTCCTGTTGAAGTGCCGCATCGCTCGGAGCGATGCCTGCAAGCGACGTTCGGAGGAGCATCAGCTTCCGGTCGAGAGCTGGGGGAAGGTCGAGATGGTTGAACATCGCCGCCTCTACCGCCAGCTCAATGGTGGCGGCCATCACGTCGCGGTTGGCGGAGGCCGCGACGGCGTTGGTGTCGTCCGTGATGAAGTTGTTCTGGATCCACGACGCACGCCCCGCCTCAGTCCACAGGCGCAGGAGCCGAGCTTCCGCGCCTTCGTGAACCCCATCACCTTCGAGGAAGCGCCGTGCGTCGTCGACCGTTGGCGCAACCTCGTAGGTGCACGCCACCAGAAGCGTCGCGAACGCAATAGCAAGCACGACTGACGGCGCTCGTCGACGCATATGGGATCTACTCGAGCCAGCTCGAGACAATCGAGCCGTCGCGAATGATGGTGTCTGAGCGGTCGGAGCCGGTCGACACGATCGAGATTGGAGCCCCGCTGAGCTCCTCGAGGCGGCCCACGTATCGGCGGGCTTGAGCTGGCAGGTCCGCAAACGTTCGGAGCCCGGCCGTGGGCTGCTTCCAGCCTGGCCAGGTCTCGTATTCCGGCGTCACGCTTGCCAAGGCATTAGTGTCGGACGGGAGGTCGGTCAGGCGGCGGTTGTCGCATTGGTAGCCCGTGCACACGTGGATCTCATCGAGGCCATCCAGCACATCGAGTTTGGTCAAGGCCAGCGTGTCGAGGCCGTTTACGCGCACCGCGTATCGCGCAACGACTGAGTCGAACCATCCCACACGGCGCGGCCGCCCAGTTGAGGCGCCGTATTCCTGCCCTGATTCCCGAAGCGCGTCGCCGAAGTCGCCATGCAGTTCAGTGGGGAGCGGCCCTTCGCCCACACGCGTGGTATAGGCCTTGACGATCCCGAGCACACCCCCAATCCACCGTGGGCCGATGCCCAGTCCCGTGCATGCGCCACCGACGCTGCCGTTCGAGGAGCTGACGAACGGATAGGTGCCGTGATCGATGTCCAGCATTGTGCCCTGCGCTCCCTCGAACAGGACGCGCTGACCCGACTTCATCGAGTTCTCAAGGAAAAGCGAGACATCGGCCACTAGCGGCGCCAGGCGCTTCCACGCCGCCGCCAATTCTGCGTGGAGGGCCCGCCAGTCGACTGGGTCACCCCCGCAGGCCTGGTTTCGCGCGGCAACGTTCGCAGCGAGCGCCGATGCGAGGGCCCCGTCGCTGCGGTGGTCCGCTAGATCGGTGATCCGAATCCCACGTCGACCGGTCTTGTCCTCGTAGCTCGGTCCGATACCGCGCGATGTTGTACCGATACGCCGATCGCCGCGCGCCGCCTCTGCCGCGGCCTCGAGATCACGGTGATACGGGAGGATGACATGGGCGCGTTCGCTGACGAGTACGCGGTTGGTTGTGTCGATGCCAAGACTGTCCAGCTCGTCAAGTTCTCGAAAGAGCGCGAGGGGGTCGACGACCACGCCGTTGCCGATCACGCACGTGACTCCTGGATGCAGAATGCCAGAAGGGATCAGGTGCAGGACGAACTTGCGACCGTCAATGAACACGGTGTGGCCAGCGTTGTGGCCACCTTGATAGCGAGCAACGATCGAGAACGCCGGCGTGAGAAGGTCGACGATCTTACCTTTGCCTTCGTCGCCCCACTGTACGCCGACGACAGCCACATTCACAGGAGACATACTTCGTCGGGACTCAAACCACGCATTCTAGCAGAACGCGACAGACCCTCGTACGGGTTCCGTTTCACGCTCCGGATGATCGATCGTTGCATCTGATTGATACGACGCCTGACCGATCAACTCTCGCGCGCAAAGTCAAGCGCAACGTGGCAAAACAAAAACTTCTTTTTCACGTCGCGTTTGCAATTGACAAGCTGCGCGCCCTTCCATATCGTCTAGGTTCTTCGCGAGCGCCGAGTGGCGCACACAACACAGCAACGTCAGTCGTTCACAGGTCGAAGGTCAAACGTGATTCCCGAGCGGCCCGCCATCGAACGCCGAATCCTCGCCGCTCTTGATGCCACCCCGTCGCGGATTCCGGTGTTGCTTGGCGGTTGTGGCACAGGGCGCACCTCGCTGCTGGCTCGAGTATCTCAACATCTCGGTGACGGCAACAGTCAGTACTTTGATATCGAGCGCGCGGCGTCGACCCCCGAGGGGTTTTGTGGCGCCGTCATGCGCGACTCACCGTACGTGTTGAACCGTACGTCCGATCCGGAGCCTGCCCCTGGCATCCAGGAGCCGCTGCGCGATGCGCGAACGGCATTCGACGTGCTGGTACGATTCCTTCAAGAGTCGGTGGCTCCGTCGGATGCCAAGCCGGTGTTCCTGATTGACGAAATCCTGGAGCTCCGTACGTTCGAGAGTTTTCCGGGGCTTCGCGGCATCCTGCGTGAGGTGATCGACGCGCTCGGCCACGGCCAGAATTCGTTCGTGCTGGCGACGCGCTACACGAGCCGAGCGCACCGCCTGTTCAGGGACGCATCGGCACGGTTCGAGATCATCCATATTCCGTTGCTCTCACCGGTCGAGGTCGCCGCGACACTCTCACGGCATGGGGTGGGCCGCGACGATGCCGAGCGCAATGACCTAGGTCGGATGATTCACGCCTTAACGGATGGTCGGCCCAGCTACGTGCGCGCGCTTTCGGAAGGGCTTCGCGCGATGGACGGTGCCAGCAGCGGCGATCCGGTGAGCGCGCTAGCCTGTGAGCTTGCAGTGGACGCCCATCTCTGGCTGGTGTGTCGATTCTCGTATGAGTTCAGACTGCATCGGGCGCGCGGCTACGGCGCCCTCAAAGCCATCCTGCAGGTGCTGGCTCAGGAAGAGCCGTTGACGCTCACCGAGATTGCGCATCGATTGAGCCGCACTCCAGGGTCGACCAAGGATTACCTGACCTGGCTCGAAGACGTCGATCTGGTGAGCGTGCGCCAGAAACGCTATTCGTTTGCCGACCCGCTGCTCCGGCTGTGGGTGCGTTTGCACTGCCGGCCTACTCCGCCGACCGACAACGATCTGTCTCGCGAGGTGCAAGAGTACGCGGTCTCCCGGCTCCCGTTCATGGAGCCAGCTCCGGTCGCGTCCGGGCCAGAGCACGAGGTGGAAGCCGTCGAGGACGGCAAAGCCTGGAGCATCATCGAAATCGACTGAGCATCGAGAAAGCAGCGGCGCCGTTTACGGTGCGCGCAGTGCCTCGAGTGCGCGCTCGGCGGCGCGTTGCTCTGCCTCCTTCTTGCTGCGGCCTTCAGCCCGCCCCACCGCCTCCTGGCTCGTACGAACCTCAATCTCGAAGGTCTTATCGTGGTCCGGTCCCCATTCGGCCACCAGCACGTACTCGGGGCTCGTTCGTGCGTGGGCGTGCAGCCACTCCTGGAGTGCCGACTTATGGTCTGTCGATCCTCCTTGCATCGCCCGGCCGGCTTGGATGTCATTCAGCGCCGGACGGAACAGCCGTTCGATGAACGCGTCGGCAGCCGTCATCCCGCCATCCAAGTAGATCGCCGCGACGACCGCCTCGAGGCCATCAGCAAGGAGCGAAGGCTTCGACCGTCCGCCGGTCTTTTCCTCGCCTCGGCCGAGCATCAAGTACACACCCAGGTCGATCTGTTGGCCGAGGTGCGCCAGGGTCGGAGCCGACACCAGCTGAGCCCGCGTCTTCGACTTCTGTCCTTCGTCATAGTCCGGGAACTCGCGAAACAGCCGATCCGAGATGACGAGCTCGAGGACCGCATCTCCTAGGAACTCGAGCGACTCGTTGTCCACGACTCCCCCGCTCTCGTCTTCGTGGGCCCGAGAACGATGCGTCAGGGCGTGCTCGAGCAGCCCCTTGTCGCGGAAGGAGTACCCCAGCGTCGATTCGAGCCCGGCGAGGTCTTCCGTCTTCTTCATCATCCGTGTGGCGACCTCAACGCGATAGTCGGCGATGACGCGCGCCGCCTCCTCGGACTGATCGTCTCGCACCGAGAGTCGAACCTCGCCGAGCCCGTCGATGGTTAAGGGAAACACCGAGTGCGGCACGTCAGAGGCCGTCAGGACGTAGATGCCATGAGTCTCGAGCAGGCTGCGGACGACGCTGGCTTCGATATCGGAATTGGTGCGGAGGATCACGGTGAGTCCGCCGTCGTTGGTCACGTTGCCGAGGCCCCTTTCTTCGCCCAGATCTTCGATGTATCGTACAGGGATCTGCCCGTGATGCCGATGCCACACTGTAGATGCGCCCGCTGATGTCCGCCCTACAGACCTTGTTGGACGCGCCTCGGCGATGGCTTCGGCAGGGCTACGACTGGACCGTGCACTGGGCCGACACGCCTCAAGGGTTGGCAGCGCTCTTTCTCATCGCGCTCGCAGAGTCGTCCTTCTTTCCGATTCCGCCTGATGTGCTGCTCATCGCCATCGTTGCGGCAAACCCAAGACGGTGGCTCTTCGCCGCCTCTACGTGTTCCGCCGGTTCGCTGGTTGGCGCCGCAGCCGGATACGCGATCGGCGCGGGGCTGATGGCCACGGTCGGCCAGCCGATTATTGATTTCTACGGGGCGGGCCACCATTGGGAGCGTTTCGTGGGATTAGCCGAGACCTGGGGCACCTGGTTCCTGGCCGCCGCAGCGTTCACGCCGATTCCGTTCAAGGTTGCGACCATTGCCTCCGGCGCGATCGAGATGCCGTTTGGCCCGTTTCTGATCGTCAGTCTCATCGGCCGAGCCCTTCGTTTTTTTCTGGTCGCGGGGCTTCTTCGAGTCTTCGGTGCGCACATCCGCCGGCTACTGGAAGAGAACTTCGATCGGGCCGCCCTCTTGTTCCTGGTGCTGCTCATCGGCGGCTTCGTGCTGCTCCGCTATCTCTAGTCCAGCCTACCGACCCCCGCTACTCCGGCGCTAGTTCGTATCGCGCTCCGGATGATCGCGATTGGGTGCGACCGATGCGCGAATCCAGTCCAAATAACTCTCGCTACCGCCCTGAACTGACAGCACGAGAAACTCCGGAACGTCGTAGGGATGGAGCTCTGCGATGCGGCGCTCGAGCTCGGCGACGCGCGTGGCGGTGGTCTTGATCGCGATCTGTCGCTCGCGGGCCACCTCGACCTTTCCTTGCCACGCGTAGACCGACGGTCCTTCGCCACCTGCTACTACACACGCCGCGAGACGTTCGCTGACCAGCACCCGACCGAACGCTTCGATGTCGCTGTCAGCCGGTAGCGTCGTGCACACCAAGACGACTTCGGCGTCGTTGCCTCTAATCATTTAGGGTCCTCGTGCCGAGAATAACCCTTTGTGACGCGCGCGCGGCTCAAGAGCCAACGTCCGCCCTTCTTCCCTCCTCTGAGCTTTACCGTGAAACGGGTGGTCAGCCGGGTCGCGTTTTTCGGCGCATGCGTCCTGGTCGTCAACGCACTCATCGGGGAAAATGGTCTCGTCGATTCCTTACGGGCCGGTCGTCAGCACCGCCAGCTGATCGATGACATCGACCGGCTCCAGACCGAGAACGAACTCCTCCGCGAGCGAGCTCGCCGTCTCCGCGATGACCCGCGGGCCGTCGCGGAGGTCGCGCGGCGCGAGCTCGGGCTCAGTGCGCCAGGCGAGCGCGTGCTCGTGTTCAACGACGGACCACGGCGCCTCCGCTAGCACTGCGCGTTCGTTGACCGCGCGAGAAACCGCATGCTAGCATCAGTGTTCCTCTGACGCGGGGTGGAGCAGTCCGGTAGCTCGTTGGGCTCATAACCCAAAGGTCGCGGGTTCAAATCCCGCCCCCGCAACCAAGATCTTTCGGGACACTCGGCCACTGCCCGGGGACACCCTCTACCAGGTGCGTCGCCTAATGAACTGGAAGCTCGGGCGCATCAGGCTTTCTTTCCAATGAACGAGATCTTGCCCCACTCACACACGAGCGTCTCCGCTTCGAAATACTCGAGAAACAGAGATTGAATCTCTTTCGGCTTGGACAGCCATCCCAAGCAGGTGTCCCTTTCCTCTTCGATCATGACGCGCAGCGCGTCGAGCTTCGGCCACAGCGCCGTTAGGAGCGCGGTCCCGCACCCATAGTGGACAAGTCTCAGGAAGGGAGTGAGCCACGGTTCCACGATGACGACGCGCCCTCGTGGAACCAGGACGCGCTGCATTTCTCCGAGACATTGCTCGAGATCCTCGGGCACCCTCGGTAGATGATGTAAGCCTCCCTGCACGATGACCGCGTCCAGGCTCTCGTCCTCGAACTTCAGGGCGGTGGCGTCCCCCACGAACAAGCTTGCCGGACCTTGATACTGCATCAACAGATGAGGTGAGAGGTCCACACCGCGCAGGTCAGTAAACCCGAGTTGATCGAGACACACGAGGTTGCGTCCGCTGCCGCAAAAGAGATCAGCGATGCGGGCATCTCTTCGCCACGCCCGGACGCCGAGTCCTATTAGCCGCTTGCGAAACTTCGCAATCTCTTCCTCAGGGGTTTCGAAGCGGGTGTATGCCTCCTCCCAGCGCCCGTTGCAGCATGGCAAGCCTTCGGTCCAGTATTCAATGCGACCCACCGTTTTAGTCATGCCGCTGGTGTCTAGGGGCTCAAGGAGGATGGTAGCTGGCGGGGATTATAGCCAGCGTGCGGCCCGTACACACCAAGGGCGACCCCGGGAGGTCGCCCTTGGCTCGCCGTGGGCCGGCCCTAGAAACTTCCGGAGATCCTGCTCGTCAGTCCCTTGAACGAATCCACAACAGCGGCTTGCGCCCGCTGCAGGTCATCCGCGTATCGTTGCTCAAGTTCATCGCGGACGTAGGCAATCTCGAGCGCGAGGCGCTGGGACTCCTCCTCGTGAACCCGCTGCGCCACCTCGGCCTCCGTCGTCTCGCGCGTCTGCTCCAGCTCCTTCGCATGTCGCTCGGCGAGTCGACCAATTTCCGCAGCGTGCTCTTCGACCACGCTCTTCCTCATCCTCTCAGCCGCCGAGGCCAACTGCGCTTCGGCATCCTTGCGAGCTTCGCTCACCGCGACATGAAACGCTGCCACTGCCGCCTGGGAACCTGCGTGATCCCCAGTCTCGCTGTCGGCGTCGAGCCCCGCTTCGTCACTGGTGGCATCTTCCTTCGTGGGCTCACTAGTCAGCTCCGCGAGCTCCGCTACACGTTGCAGCTGCTCGCCCACCGGCTCTTCGGCTGGAAAGGTCAAGAGGGTTTCCTTATCTGAGTCCTGCCAGGGATTCGGTTCCAGGTCATCCCAGCCTGATGATTCCGGCTGAGCATGGGGCGAGGCACCCCCGATGACGAGGACACTTTTGAGGCGTTGCAGTGTTTCGACGCGAGACGGCTTTGGCTCTGCCGCGTGCCTTTTCCACATGCGATTACAATTTTGCAAGATGCAGTCCGCGCCCTCGGAGGGAAGCGATACGCCAAAGCATGTAATTCTGAGGCGCGAGGGTGCCGGAAGTCAGCCTCGCGGTGGGCTTTCGTTTACCGTCTGGATGTCCGTTGCTAGAATGCCCCGCTCATGCATCGTCTGTCAGCATCCGACGTCGTCGTGACGACGACCTGTTCGCCGTCGCCAGAGGTGGAAACCACCGCCGCCGCGATCGCTCGCCCTCTCCAACGCCCGCTCGTTGCCAGGCGCAGGGACACGATCACCGCGCTGACTCGACGCGAAGGCGCTCTTGCGGCCCTCGTCGTTGGGCCCGCGGGAGTGCGCCTGATCGACCACGGACACGGGTTTGCCTTTCATCCAAGCATGGCCAGGCTTCGGGTCTCTGGGTTGCGGGCCGGTAGCGCCGACCGACTGGTCAAGGTGGCAGGCTTGCGGGCCGGTGACAGCATGCTCGATTGCACCTGCGGGCTAGGTGCGGACGCGATCGTCGCGGCACACGCCGTTAGCGAGAGCGGCATTGTGGTCACCCTCGAGTCGTCCGCGATGCTGGCGGCAATGGTGTCCCACGGGATGAAGCACTACGACGACGGTTTCGTGCTCCTGGTGCGCGCAATGCGACGGGTGGCCGTCATAAACGCTGAATACCAAGGCGTCTTGCCGTTGCTCCCGGCGGGATCGTGGGACGTCGTCTATTTCGACCCAATGTTCGTGTCCACGATCGATGAGGCGAAGGGTTTGGATCTGGTTCGGATGCTGGGGGCAGGAGGGGCGCCAAGTCGGGACGTCATCGCCGAGGCGCGGCGTGTGGCGCGGCGATGCGTCGTCGTCAAGGACCGAGCTCCCGGGCCGCTGCTGCGCGCCCTGGACATCCCAGTGGTCTCGAGGACTCAGCGGATTTGGTACGGCAGGCTGGACCGGGATGAGGCTTAGCCAGAGGCGAGCTAGGGGCTGACTTGTCTGAACTCGATGGATGCGGCGTTGCGCGGAAGGGTTTCGCGCGGAATCGTTACGAGATGAAACGGCGATGTCACGATCTGTCCGACCAGGGCGGCTGGATCGGGTCGACGCCCGCGATACTCCACAAGAAGGCCGTTTTCTTCCTCGCGGACTGATGTGATCTCGACGGAGAAGCCGTCGGTCGGCCTCGCTCCTAGAAAGACTCCAACCACAACAGATTGGGCGAAATCCATCGCCGGCGCCGGAGCCGTCGGGTTATGGCTGCTCCAGAGAGCTTGCCACTCTTCCATCGTGCGGACGACGACGTGGCGCCGCTCGTCGACGGCGCTGATAGCGCCCTCCGCCACCGTCGCGAACGAGACGAGATTCTGCAGCAGAAGGAGTGCAACGAGCATTGCCATCCTTGGAGGACCGGGACCCTACTAGAAGGTGATCGTGACTGGGTCTGAGCAGGGTGCGCCGCCCTCCTCACACACGGTGTACGTGTAGCTGTCCCCCCCACCGCGCTTGCCTATGATGTCCGTATAGGCCCCGTCGTTGTCCGTGGTGGCGATCAGAACCTGGTCGCGGAAGATATTCACATTGCCGGCCGCACCGCCACTCCAGGTCAGGTCGGCCCGTTGCCTTCCCTTCACCTTGTAGCCGTTAACCGTCAGCAAGATGTCGCCGGGGGGCGGAGGCGGCGGGGCATCGTTCGTCGTAGCCATGGCTGGCAGCGAATAAGGGGAGTTGCCTCCAGTGTTGAACGCTCGAACCCGGTACGTGTGCTCGGTGGAAGGGGTCAGACCGATATCGGGGTAATTCACGACATTCTCGCCAACCGTGAGCGTGGTACATGAGCCGGCGCAGCGCTCGATCTCGAAGCCAGATTCATTGTCCGAGTTGTCTGACCAGCTCAGGTCGATCTGACTGGACGACACCGCCGTAGCCATGAGACCGCTCGGCGCCAGTGGCGGTGCGGGCGGCACGCTCGAGGCCGCCGCTTCATCTGCGTCTACGAGTCCGTATCCGTAGTTGTTGGCGCTGCCGAGATTGTCAGCCGTTTGTTGCAGTCTCTGTCGCACCTCGTCGTTAATTCGCCCATTGAAGTTGTCATCGGTGATACCCGACGCGATGACAAGAGCGGCGACCCCGGCAACGTGCGGGGACGCCATCGACGTCCCGCTCAGCAGCAGATAGTTGCTGGCGGAGCAAAGTCCGCATGGGCCGAGCGGACCGGTCGAATTGATGGCTACGCCTGGAGCGGCAAGCTCTGCCTGTGACCCGCGACAGGAGAAGCTCGCGATCTGATTGTTGGGGTCGGTCGCGGTGACCGCGATCACGGAGCCATAGCGGGCTGGATACGCGATCTTCTTGCACCGTCGAAACGACGCGTTGCCGGCGGCGGCAACATTCACAAGTTCCGCGGTTTCAGCGTTGTCATAGGCAGCCTGCACCAAGCTGCCGGGATTGGATTGCGTTCCAAAGCTGCTGTTGGTGACCTGACCTTCCTTAGCAATGCAGTCCTGGAGGGCCGCGATTGCATCGCTGATATAGCCGTTGCCGTTTTGGTCGAGAATCTTGTACGCGATCAACGTAGCTTCCGGTGCGACGCCCACGACGCTGTTGTCGACGTTGTTGTCGAGGGCCAGAATAGTGCCCGCCACGTGCGAACCATGACCACGATCGTCAAACGGGAAGTTGTCGTTGTTGACGTAGTCCTTTCCCACGGCCAGGTAGTTCCCAGCCAGGTCCGGGTGCGTGTAGTCCACGCCAGAGTCGATCACACAGACCGTAACCCCGCTACCCTTGTTGCCGGCGCCATGCTCCGTATCTGATCCGATGTGCTTCACGCCCCAGGAGTTGTTGAGCTCGGCGTCGACCTCGTGTACCTGAACGTCTTCATCAACGCTGGTGACATTTGGATTGTTGCGGAGGGCATTGACCGCCGCCTGTGGCAGCTCTGCCGCGATTCCACGCACTAAGGAGTAGGTGTGGCCAATCGTGCCGCCGAATCCTCGCACGAGCGCCCGCTCGTTTGGACCGGGCTGTTGCTGGAAGCCGATGATGACACGAACCCGCTCAGGGGGCTGCGCCTGAAGACTATGTCCGGCGACCGCCAAAAGAGATCCGAGAACGGCGAACAGATAGCCCCGTCTGAGTGAAGTCATGACAGCTCCTTGTTGCTGACGAACAAACCCTTATAGCCGACCAGCGATCGGAACGATCAACGTATCCGCAGATTCAGGGGACGAACTGTGCTGATCGATGCAAGGATGGTTCCGTTGCGGTTCACTCGTTACCGCCCGGCTTTGCTCACCCAGGCGGACGGCCGGCCGACAAAGGTGGCAGCGAGGGTTCAGATGTTTCAGGTCTGGGGAAGACTTGTTCGTGTGCCCGGAGAAGTGCAGCGACGCGGCCTACACGGACTTCAGCGTGTGACCGAGCTTGTCCTTCTTGGTCTTCAGGTAGGTGCGAGAGTGATCCGAAGCGGCCACCTCGAGCGGCACCGATTCGACCACTGAAAGCCCGTAGCCGTCGAGTCCGATGAACTTGCGCGGGTTGTTGGTGAGCAGGCGCATCGTCTGGACGCCCAGGTCGCCGAGGATCTGGGCTCCGATGCCGTAGTCTCGCTGGTCCGGCTTGAATCCCAGGCGCTCGTTCGCCTCGACGGTGTCACACCCGTCGTCTTGAAGCTCGTATGCGCGGATTTTGTTGGCCAGCCCAATGCCGCGCCCCTCCTGATTGAGGTACAGGAGCACGCCTCGGTCTTCCGCAGCGATTCGCTCCATGGCCGCGTCGAGCTGCCGGCCGCAGTCGCACCTCGCCGAGTGGAACACGTCACCCGTTAGGCAGCGCGAGTGAACCCGGACGAGGGCGTCCTGCCCATTGCCGATGTCGCCCCGCACGAGGGCCACGTGCGTTTCTCCATCGATCAGACTCTCATACGCGTAAACGTGAAACGGTCCGTGATCAGTCGGCAGGCGCGCCGAGGCGATCCGTTTGACGAGGCGATCGTTTTGCATGCGGTACTTGATGAGGTCCGCAATGGTGACCATGAGCAGACGGTGCTTGCGCGCAAACGTGGTCAGCTCTTTCACCCGCGCCATTGTCCCGTCGTCATTCATGATCTCGCAGATGACGCCGGCCGGATAGAGTCCCGCCAGTCTGGACAGATCGACGGCCGCCTCGGTCTGTCCGGCGCGAACGAGGACGCCGCCACTACGGGCCCGGAGCGGAAACATGTGTCCGGGCCGAGCCAGATCAGTCGGTGTCGTTGCTGGATCAATCGCCGCCCGGATGGTGGCGGCTCGGTCAGGTGCCGAGATACCCGTACTCGTGACCCCCTTGGCTTCGATTGCCACAGAGAAGGCGGTTTCGAATCGAGAGGTGTTCTCGGCGACCATCATCGGAATCTGCAGCTCGTCGAGGCGTTCCCCCGTCATCGGGAGGCAAATCAGGCCCCGGCCGTACCGCGCCATGAAGTTGATGGCCTCGGGAGTGACCTTCTCCGCGGCAATAGTGAGGTCGCCCTCATTCTCCCGATCCTCGTCGTCGACGACGATGATCATCTCGCCGGCTCGGATTGCGTCGATAGCTCCGCTGATCGGCGCAAACGGCCCCTGGCGTCGCACCGCCCGAGGGCCGTTGGTCCGCCGGCTGGTCTTTTTCTTCGGCATGATGGCGTTCTATGTCCTCTCGCGTACGGCGCGTACGACGTATTTCCCGATGATATCGCATTCAAGATTGACGGGGTCGCCGACACGGGCGTCGCGCAGATTGGTGTGCAGCCATGTATACGGCACAATCTGAACATCGACACGAGCGCCTGGTTCGTCTTCTTCTTCAAGGGCGGCAACGGTCAGGCTGATGCCATCGATAGCGATGGAACCCTTTGGCACGATGTAGGAGGCCAGCGACGCCGGATAGTCGACGCTGACCAGTGAGAAGTCTGCTTGCTTCTCGATGGCTGAAATCGTGCCCACTCCGTCGACGTGGCCGAGCACGAAGTGGCCGCCCAGTCTGCCATCGGCCAGCATGGGTCGCTCGAGATTCACGGCTTGACCAGCTCGCAAAGTCGCGAGCGCGGTGACCCGTACGGTTTCTGGCGAGACCTCGGCGGTGAACGAGGAGTCGTCCTTCTCCACCACCGTGAGACAGACGCCGTTCACAGCGATGCTGTCCCCGAGACCCAACACCGACGCGAGCTCCGTCACGACCGCGAACCGCAACCCTCGCGGAATCACCTGAAGATCCCGTGTCTCTCCGACTGCCTCAACCAACCCGGTGAACATAGCCGTCAATCAACAGATCGGGACCGAGCTGATCGGTCCGCACATCACGCAGCGCCTCAAACGAACCATCCTCGAGCCACGAGACGCCCTCGTCGCCAAGGTCGACCGGCGCGACAAATCGCAGCACGCGGTCGACCACCCCAGCGTCCCAAACCGCTCGATGAATCGTCGCCCCCCCTTCCAGGAGGAGCGACGTGATGTCACGCCCAGCTAGCCGCCGAAGCGCCGAGGTGATCCCATTCTCGTCAGGTGCTTCCACGGATCCCCCGACGGCTCGCAGGGCCTCTACCCTCTCGGGTGCTCGCGTCAGCGTATCACCCGCCGTCACAATGAGAACCGGTCCGTGCTCGAGCGTGGTGAAGACTCGAGCGTCCGGGGGGGTGCGGAGCCGCCTGTCGAAGATCACGCGAACCAGCGGCCGGGCCCGAGGGACCAGCCGAGCCGTGAGCAGCGGATCGTCGACGAGAACCGTTTCAGACCCCACGCCGATCGCGTCCAGTTCGGCGCGAAAGCCGTGCACCGCCTGACTCGCGGCGTCGGACGTGAGGGCTGTCCGGGTGCCCGGTCGTGCCGCGATCTTTCCATCGCGGCTGACGGCGATCTTCATGATGACGTAGGGTCGCGCGTACGTCATCCAGGTTACGAACACCTCATTCTGACGGGCGGCTGCGTGTTGGCGAATGCCCACGTCGACCTCGACCCCGTGCGCGCGGAGATATTCGATCCCTGAACCTGCGACGCGAGGATTCGGGTCAATCAGGCCAACCACGACACGGCGCACGCCGGCGTCCACGATTCGGTGCGCGCAGGGTCCCGTGCGCCCCACGTGGCTGCACGGTTCAAGAGTGCAATACAGCGTCGCCGACTGGGATCGCGCACCAGCACGCTCTAGGGCACGAATCTCTGCGTGGGGTTCGCCCGCCCGCTCGTGGTGCCCCGTGCCGACCACGCCTCCGTCCGACGCCACAAGCAGCGCACCGACCATTGGATTGGGGCTCGTTTGCCCGCGGCCATGTTCGGCGAGCTCGAGCGCCCGATCCATGTAGGCTTCGTCCGTCGTGCGGTCGACCATGGCGTGCGTCACGACCCGCCGGCGAAGAGGCCCTCGACGTACTCCTCGGGTGAGAAAGGCAGGAGGTCGGCAAGTCCTTCCCCGACACCAACGTAGCGAATGGGAATCTTCAGCTCCTCGGCCACGGCGATCGCGATACCGCCTTTCGCGGTGCCGTCGAGCTTGGTCAGCACGATCCCGGTCACGACGGCACTCTCCAGGAATTGACGCGCCTGAGCGAGGCCATTTTGGCCAACCGTCGCGTCGAGCACCAGCAACACCTCGTGCGGTCCGCCCTCGACCTCCCGCGCGACGACCCGCCGTATCTTTTCGAGCTCGGCCATAAGGTTGATGCGGGTGTGCAGTCGGCCCGCCGTGTCGACGAGGAGGACGTCCTTCTCTCGCGCGCGTCCGGCCGCGATCGCGTCGAACACTACCGCCGCGGGATCGGCGCCTGGATTCGCCCGGATCACGTCGACCTGGGCGCGATCGGCCCAGACGCACAGTTGCTCGACCGCGGCCGCACGAAACGTATCGGCGGCGCAGACGAGTGGCCGCCGGCCTTCCTCGGTCAACAGATGGGCGAGCTTCCCGACCGTCGTGGTCTTGCCCGTGCCGTTGACGCCGACAACGAGGACGACTCGCAAGGGAGGAGCGTGGTCGTCTGCATGGTCGGCTCCGGCGAGTATCTCTCGGATTGCCACCTTCAGGCCATGCCGTAGGTCGCCACCGGTGTTCTCCAGCCTCAGCCTTTCGATGATTCGGTCGGTGGCCGCGACCCCTACGTCCGCCTGGAGCAGGAGCGCCTCCAGCGCCTCGAACGTGTCCTTGCCAGAGGCGGCTGGGCGGGCGTCTGGTGCGCTGGTGGCCGGCGCGAGCAAGTCGTCCACACGCCGCCCGAGCTGCGCCGCCGTGCGGCTCAGGCCATCGCGAAGACGCCCGAGCAGCGTCATCGTAGGGGACCTCGAGCGCCCGGCACCCCATGCGTCATCAGTGGCATGGGGCTAGGGCGCCGTGTCGACTTCGGAACGCTGACGGCGGACCATCAGCTCCTCCAACGCCACCTGCGGTGTCTTGCGACCCGCCAGGACCTCAGCCGTCATGGCCGTGATCGGCAACTCGATTCCGTGACGGGATCCGAGCTCCAGCGCTGCCTCCGTCGTTCGCACACCCTCGGCGACCGCGGTCATGCCGGAGAGGATTGATTCCAAGGAGCGTCCACGGGCAAGCTCGACCCCGACGCGCCGATTCCGGCTGAGCGAGCCGGTGCAGGTCAGGACCAAGTCACCGAGGCCACTGAGGCCCGACAGTGTTTCACGACGTCCGCCGACGCCTGCGGCCAGCCGAGAGATCTCGGCGAGTCCGCGCGTTATCAGCGCGGACAGCGCGTTGTGGCCGAGTCCAAGCTCCTGGACGACGCCGGCCGCGATGGCGATGACGTTCCTGGACGACGCCGGCCGCGATGGCGATGACGTTCTTCATCGCCCCTCCGATCTCGACGCCGATCACGTCGTCGGTGGCGTAGAGGCGAAAACTTCGCGACCTGAACTCCTCTTGAACCCGGGCCACGGTGTCAGCGTCTTGACCCGCGATCGAGACTGCAGTGGGAAGCTCGCGCGCACATTCCTCGGAAAAGCTGGGGCCAGAGAGGACTGTGATGCGGCGCGGCGCACCGAGCTCCTGCGCCACGACCTCACTCATGCGCGCTAATGTTCCACCCTCGAGTCCCTTGGTCGCGCTGACGATGACAGCGTCGTCTGGAACATGTTGGCTCGCGCGTCGAAGCACATCGCGCGTACCGTGCGATGGGACGACAGACACGACGCACTGAACGCCGACCAGGGCCTGTTCTAGGGAAGCTGTCGGCCGTACGCTCGTGGGGAGCTCGATGTCTGGCAAATAGGCGTCGTTCGCCCGCGATCGATTCATGCGCTGAACCAGGTCGCTATCGCGGGCCCAGAGACGCACGTCTTTCCCGAGCCGACCGAGATGAACCGCGAGCGCGGTCCCCCATCCACCTGCCCCAAGGACGGCCACGCTACCGGACGAGGAAGACGAGGACGATGTTGTCATGCGCGTTGTCCTAGGCGCCGTTCGTTCCCCGCCAGTAGGCGGGCGACATTCGAGCGATGACGCGTGACGACAAGCAGGATGACGCCGCAGAGGCTCGTCAGGACCGGCGGCTGTGCGCCGCCGATTAGGGCGAAGGGGACAAGCGACACGGCCGCAGCTAGCGAACCAACTGAGACGAAGCGGGTCATCAAAACCACCGCGACGAAGACCCCGGCAGCAACCAACACCGCCCATGGCGTCAGTATCGAGAAAGCCCCCGCCGACGTGGCTACCCCCTTACCACCCCTGAACTTCAGCCAGATGGGGAACACATGCCCGATCACGACCGCGGCGGCGGCGGCCGCCTCGATCGGCGGGTCCGATCCAAGCACGCGGGCGAACCACACGGCGCCGAGTCCTTTGCCCACGTCGAGGGCGAGCACCGCCAGTGCTGTCGAGGCGCCTGCGACTCTCCAGACGTTGGTCGTGCCGATGTTCCCGCTTCCGACGCGCCGTACATCCGCACCCTCACGCCGACGAGTGAGCCAGAGCGCAAACGGAATACTGCCGACGAGGTAGGCCACGAGGATGACGGCAACGTTCATGAATCTGAGCCGCTAGAAGCGCGAGATGAAGTGTCTTCTGACAGGATCGAACGGCGCAACATGTCGAGCGCCGTTTGCGACGCCTGAAACTTCACACGGTCACGCTCTCCAGGAAACCGAACGCATCGACTGTTGGTGGCTCCGGTTGGATCGGCCAGCGCGAACCATACCGTTCCGACCGGCTTGTCTGCGGTGCCGCCATCAGGTCCGGCGATGCCGGTGACACCGAGTCCGTAGTCCACCTTTGCCACGCGACGCGCGCGCTCGGCCAATGCGCGCACCATGGGCTCGCTGACCGCCCCGTGCTCTTCAAGCAGCCCGGGTGGTACGCCCAACTGTTCAATCTTGGCCTGATTGCTGTACACCGTCCAGCCGCCGAAGACGTATGCCGAGCTGCCGGGAACATCCGTGAGGCGCGACATGATGAGCCCGCCAGTGCAAGATTCCGCCACTGCCACGCGACGCTGACGCGCCTCGAGGAGTTGGCCCACGACCCGTTCGAGCGACTCGCCATTGACACTGATGACGTAGGTGCCGAGGACGCCCGACAGTTCGGCTGCTGCGTCGTTGAGCCGCGACCGGCCATCCTGCTCCGCGTGGGCGATGGTCGTGAGATGCAACTCGATCTGGCCTAGGTAAGCGAGAATTGTCGTCTCGATCTCCCTACCGGGCTCGCGCCACTTCGAGTAGACGGGGAACGTGAGCTCCTCAACGCGGGATTCGGTCCGCCCCACGATGGTGAGAACCTTCCGATAGACGCGCACGCCGTCGGTCAGCGGAGCGATTCGAGACCGGACGCGATCGGTGAACATCGGTTGGAGCTCGCGGGGTGGTCCGGGCAGCAGTACGCACACACTTTGTGGGGTTCGGATCCAGAGACCTGGTGCCGTCCCGCGGGGGTTCGGAAGCACGTCCGCCCCGCGCGGCACGAGCGCCTGCCGACGATTGAGCTCAGGCATCACGAGACCGCGGGCTTCGAAGCGCGACTGAATGGCGGCAACCACGGCCGGATCCTCGCGCATCGGTAGATCGAGCGCACGTGCGACGGCGGCACGCGTCACGTCGTCATCGGTGGCGCCGAGTCCACCCGTGAGCAGGATGAGCTCCGCCTCGTCGCATGCGCGAAGAAAGACCTGCGAGAGCCCTTCTTCGTCGTCTCCGACAACGACCTTGTACTTCACCGTTACACCGAGCCCGTTGAGCGCCTCCGTGAGAAACAGGGAGTTCGTGTCGAGCTTGGTCGACGTCAGGAGCTCAGAGCCGACCGCGATGATGACGGCTCGGCGTATGGGCGCGGCGTTGCTCATCTACAGCGCTGCCAGCGAGGGCGCAAGCCACACCAGCGCGTTCACGACGACCGCGGCGTACGCGCCCGCGACGATGTCGTCAGCCATGATCCCCCACCCTCCAGGCAAGCGTTCAGCCGCACCAGCGGGAAACGGCTTGACGATGTCGAAGGCGCGGAACGCGAAAAACCCGAAGAGGGCGGTCCAGATGGTCAGCGGTACCCAGAGCATCGTAAGCAGCATACCGGCCACCTCGTCGATGACCACAAGGCCAGGATCCGTGCGTCCGGCCTCCCGCTCCCCGACGCTCGCCGCCCACACCCCAACGACACTGACGCCGATGAGTATCGGCACCTCCAGTGCGACCGGGAACGTCCGGATGCCGACCAGCAGGACGAGACCGACGGCCGAGCCCGCCGTTCCAGGTGCAATCGGGGCGTATCCCGCCCCGCCCGCGGTCGCGATTAGTAGACCTAGTGCACGCACCACACTAGCTTACGGCACCCGCACAACGCGCGTGCCAGCCAGAAGATCGTGCAAGGCGCGTCCCGGTCGGAAGAGGAGGCCAAGAAAGCCAAGCCCGCCCGGCATCACCGAGATTCCGTAGCTCGCGGTGCGGGCAAGGGCCCCGACAACCGATACCGCTTCACCCCCGCGCCTCTCTACGCGTAGACCTGCGGCCATCTTCCCAATGGTCTGTCCCCCAAACGCCGTCAAGACGACGAGGTAGGTTGCGTCGAACAGCAGCAGAAAAGACGACAGCGGCAAGACGGGCAACTGGCCCGCCTGCGCAAGCGAGAGATCCGCGAGGCGAACCGTCAGGTAGACGATCGCGGCGTTCAGAGTCGCAAGAATGACAAGATCCAGGAGGCCCGCCGCGAACCGCCGGTGGAGCAAGCGCGCGGATCGCGACGCTGGCCCGGCTACGGTCGTCGCGTGAACCGCACCGTTCCGAATGGTATCCGAGGCCGGCGTAGACTCGAGGGGCAGCGCCAAGTCCCTCGCCCGAAACTTCGGAACGTCCGGAGTGGTTCGACGGACCGACAAGGGCCGTGATCGGGGCAGCGACCCTTCTGACCGTCTCTTCGCCGTTCGCCTCGGTTTTCGGCTCTGAGGCCTCTGATTCAGGATCGGGCGCCGCAGCTCAAAGTCCTGCAGTGGTCCGACGGGGACGCGGTCCGTCCGGACGTCGACACTCTCCTGGAGTGTCGACACCTGATGGAACTCGAATCCGCACCTCGAACATGACACGGAGTCCGCCCGGTCGATGTGATGGCAGCACGGGCAGCGCATCAATTCACCGAGCCACCGAGAGAAGACGGCTCGAGCAGCTGCCGTTGGATTCGGGCACGGAGTTCGTCGGACTCGTCGGCAAGAGAATCGCCGGCGCCAATCGAATCGAGTAGCGAAAGGGCCTCGCGGAGGCGTCCGGCCTGAGCGAGTCGGCGCGCCCTCGCGATGTCCAGCTCGAAGACGTCGGGAACCGGAATCGACTCCGGAAGTATCACGGCAGGTCTGACAGCGGGTGACGCGGTGGGAGACCATGGCGACCGTACGGTCCCGGACACCGCGAGGTATGCGATAACCAGCACGGCACCGCCGAACGCGATGAGAGGGACAACGCGCACACGGCTTGGAATCGGCGCGGGACCCGCCGCATGTGAATGATGCTCAGAACGAGTGGTCGACGCTCCGCGACCCGGCTCAACCTCTACTCCGGACGCCGCCTCGAGGCGGTCTAGACGCTCCAGGATACTCAAGGCATCGTCGCGGCCGCCCCCGCGCTCGACGGCCGAGCGTAAGAGAGTGCGCGCCTCCCGCACATCGCCTCGCTCAAACGCCTCGACCCCGGTATGGACGAGCTCCTCAGATTCGCGAAGGCGCTCGGCCACCGCCGCGCGTGCGCGGTCGATATACGCCCGAGCCCGGGCATGAGACCGATCGAGGAAGAGCACGCGACTCCAGACATCAATTGCTCGCTCGAATCGGCCCTTAAAATAGTGGTCGAGACCCGAGAGCAGGAGTTGTTCTATCTTGAGACTGCTATCAATGTTGGATGGGGTCTGCTGCGATCCGCTTGCGTCGTTCGTGTCACGCTTGTCATCGTTGGCATGCTTGCTATGGGCAGGATCGACCATGAAGTCTGCGAATTATCAGACAAACAACAGGCGGGCGTCAACAGGTCATATCCCCTAACTCACTCTTGTCCTACAATTTGCCGTGAGTCTTACGCCGTGATCGAGACCGTTCCCAACATCAGCGAGGGTCGACGTCGAGATGTCATCGACACCATCGTCGGCGCCGTGGGCCAATCTCGCGACGCCTTCCTACTCGACGCTTCTAGCGACCCGTCCCACAACCGGACAGTGTTGACGATGGTCGGAGACGAAGCGCCGCTATTTGATGCGCTACTCCGCGTTTACGCCGTGGCTCTCGAGCGCATCGACTTGCGTGAGCATCGGGGCGTCCACCCACGGATCGGTGCCATCGATGTCGTGCCCTTTGTTCCGCTTGGGAACGCAACGATGGCTCAGTGCACAGCACTTGCGCGGCGTCTCGGTGCCGCCGTCGCCGAGCGTTTTGCGGTACCCGTTTACCTGTACGGCGAGGCTGCGCAGCACGCGGATCGGCGGCCGCTCGAGAACGTCCGGCGTGGCGAATTCGAGGGACTCGCGACGAAGATGCGCGACGCCGCCTGGACGCCAGACTATGGCAGCAGCACACCGCATCCATCAGGCGGCGCGTCCGCCATCGGCGCGAGGCCCTTCTTAATCGCGTTCAACGTGAACTTGGACAGCGATGACATCGAGGCCGCGCGCGACATCGCCGCAGCGGTACGAGGGCGAAATGGCGGCCTCCCGGGTGTCAAGGCCATGGGTGTCGCACTCGCCCACCGGGGAGTGGTCCAGGTCTCCATGAACGTCACGGACCACGAACGTTCCCCGCTTCAGCGAGTGTTCGCGCGAGTTGAGCGGGAGGCGGAAAAGCGTGGCGTCAGCGTACTGGAGAGTGAAGTCGTGGGGTTGTTACCCGCGGCCGCGCTGGCTGGGATAGCGCGGAAAACCATTCGCCTAGATGATTTCACGGAGAATCAGGTGCTGGAGGTCGGCCTCGCCCAGCACTGGCTGACACCCGCGTCCCTCCCCTCCGAGGAGCCATGATACCGAAGGCTCGCATCTTGCGGTAGAGATTGCTGCGTTCGACGCCGAGCGCGTCTGCCGTGCGGGAGATATTGCCCCGTTGGGCGACGAGTGCCTTGACGATGTAGTCGCGTTCAAACCGCTCGCGAGCCTGTTGGAGCGTCAAGGCGGTCGTGGATGACTCGACATCGTCCTCGGCACGCCGTTCGCCGCGCAAGAAAGCGAGGTCGTCAGAACCGATAGTCTCACCGGGCACCATAATGGCCACGCGTTCGAGGACGTTCCTGAGCTCGCGCACATTGCCCGGCCAGTCGTGAGACCTGAGCGCGGTCAGCGCCGCAGCATCGAGCGTCTTCGTGCGATGGCCATACTGCCGGGCGAACTCTGCGAGGAAGTACTCGGCCAACGGCTCGATGTCCGTCCGTCGTTCGCGGAGCGGCGGCACGAAGATGGGGACGACATTCAGGCGGAAGAAGAGATCGTCGCGGAATGCCCCGTCCTCAATAGCTTGCCGCAAGTCCTTGTTCGTCGCGGCCAACACGCGCACGTCGACCCGGACCCCGCCCCGACCGCCGAGTCGCTCGACGACCTGCTCCTGGAGCACCCGCAAGACCTTGGCCTGCGTCTTGAGGCTCATGTCTCCCACTTCGTCCAGAAAGAGCGTTCCGCCGTCAGCGGTTTCGAACTTTCCCTCCCGGGCACTGACGGCGCCAGTAAACGCGCCCTTGCTGTAGCCGAACAGCTCACTCTCGATCAGCTCTTCTGGGATCGCCGCACAGTTCACCTCGACAAACGGCCCTCCCGACCGGTGACTCATCGCGTGCACGCTGCGCGCGACGAGCTCTTTGCCGGTGCCGTTCTCCCCGAAAATCAGCACGCGACCGGTGGTAGGTGCCGCCTTGGCGATCTGCTCTCGGAGGCTCTCCATGAGCGGGCTCTCGCCCACCATGACCAGCCCGCGATCGACGTGCGCCCGAAGCACACGATTCTCAGCCTCGAGCCGGCGTTGTCTCAGGGCGTTTCGTGCAACGAGCACCGTCTTGTCGAGTGACAGTGGCTTCTCAACGAAGTCGAATGCGCCCATCTTGATGGCGCGCACGGCGGACTCGATACTGCCGTGACCGGAGATCATGATGACTTCGGAATCGATCTTTCGTTCACGGAGCTTTCGGAGCGTCGCGAGGCCATCGAGTCCGGGGAGCCAGATGTCGAGAACGATGACGTCGTATCCATGCCGCCGCACGTGTTCGAGACAGGCTTCGCCGCTCTCGACTGATTCAACCCGATACCCTTCGTCTTCGAGCACGCCGGACAAGGCCGAACGCACACCGGCTTCGTCGTCGACAATGAGAAACGAGGCCTTCACGACACCCCCCTCACACAGCCTCGTCCGTCAGCACGGCAGCTCCACGGTGAAGGTCGTACCGTGCGGCAGGTTCTCGGCAACTCGAATACTTCCACCGTGCTCGACGACGATTCGTCGAACGATGGCCAATCCCAGGCCGCTGCC
Organism: Vicinamibacterales bacterium; assembly: GCA_965216615.1. Taxonomy (GTDB): domain Bacteria; phylum Acidobacteriota; class Vicinamibacteria; order Vicinamibacterales; family UBA8438; genus CAUZIB01. The sequence continues at coordinate 150,453 of CBDCGH010000020.1, forward strand.
TCGGCGCTTGGTGGAGAAGTAGGGCATGAAGAGTTTGTCCCGATCGCTCTCTGCGACCCCCGGGCCGTTGTCTCCCACCACCAGGCGAACGACGTCACCGTCGTCATCATGTTCGGTCCGTACCTCGACGAGGCCCTTCTCACCGTTCGAGCCGGCCGTGTGGGAACCCTGCAGCGCGTCGACGGCATTGTCCACGAGGTTGACCAAGACGCGCCGAACTTGCTGAGGATCGAACTTCGCCGGTGGAAGCGAGGAGTCCAGCTCGTGCCGGACTTCGATGTCACGAAACAGTCCGTCATACAGGCCGAGGGCCTCATCGACCACGATGTTCAGGTCAGCGGTCTCGGTGCGCGGCGACGGCATCCGCGCGAACTGGGAGAACTCGTCGACCAGCGCCTTCAAGGCCTCCACTTCGCCGACGATCGTGGATGTGCAGTCATCGACGATCTGCCCGCCTGGAGGCGGCGTGCCGGTGAAGTGCTTGCGTATGCGCTCGGCACACAATTGGATCGGGGTGAGGGGGTTCTTGATCTCGTGGGCGAGGCGTCGGGCCACGTCACGCCAGGTTGCGACGCGCTGAGCCCTAATCAGCGGCGTCACGTCGTCAAACACCATCACCGTACCGCCAACTTCGTCACTCTCGGTCGGTAGGGTTGTGGCCGCCACAGCCAGGTGGACTTCGCGTCCGTCCTGACTGAGCGCCACCTCCTCGGCAGCTCGGCTGCCGCTCGGACCGCGCGCATGCATCAAGACCCCGCCCAGGGGCTGAAGGTCCTCGCGGGCAAAGACACCGGCTGCGGACTGGCCTATCGCCGACGGCTCAAGCGAGAGTAGTCGGCGGCCCGCGGGGTTGATCGTGGTGATCTGTCCTTCGGGATCGGTTGACACGACACCGGTCGCGATACGCTCGAGAATCGTTTCCATGTACTGCCGTCGCTGATCGACTTCCTGGTTCTTGCGTTCCAGGGCGCCTCGCGACCGCTCCAGCCTCTGCTGGCTCGTTGACAGCTCCCCGGCCATCGTGTTGAACGCCTCGACCAAGGAGCCGAACTCGTCCGCGTTCTGCGGTTCCAGTCGATAGTCGAGGTGGCCGGCGCCAATCTCGCGCGCGCCCTCGGCCAGCAGCTGGACGGGACGGGTGATACGTTTCGCGACATACACCCCCAACCAGGTGGCGCTGATGAGGATCATGAGCGTCAACATCACGAAGAACGAGAGATAGACACCGGCCAAAGGCTGCCGCAGTACGCGAAGCTGGTTGTAGGCTTCGTAGGCGCCGCTGATGCGTCGAGCGTGAAACGCCACGCTCCCGCTCAAGGCGTCGCTCGCCACCACGACGCCCACGGTCTCGCCTCCGGGCTCGCTCTGGATGGCCGCCCCAGCGCGGACAACCTCTGCACCGCCCGCTAGCGACTCCGTCTGCTGGGTTTCACCGGTCCCCGAGGCCACCCGCTCCGCCAGTCGTTCTGCGGCGGCGCGAGAGTACCCTTCTGGCCCGGTCGGCATGGCCACTTCGAGCAAGGGCTCGACCGTGACATGGGCGCTGTCGTCCGCGCCACGCACCACGCGATAGACGTCGACGTTGCCGAGCAAGCCGGCCGCGACGTGGGGCGTGACCAACTCACGGACGCGGGCCACGTTGCGGGGGTTGAGAGATAGTCCGGACAGGATGTCGGCGATTCGTCGCGCATGGTCACTGACCACGCGTTGCCGGCTGCCGTAGTAGTGGCGGGCAATCTCATTGGACGACGTCAAGACTTCATCAATGGGAGCCGAGAACCAGCGCTGCGCGCTGTTGCGAATCAGCTCGCTCCCGACCAGCAGGACGAGCAGAGACGGAATCACGGTCATGGCCAGTAGCGCCGCAACCAGTTTGGCGCGGAATCGTGCAAATGGGGCCGCCCGGCGACGCTCTACCCAGAGCTTGACGATGTTTCGAGCCAAGATGAAGCCCAGGACGACGAGCATCGTCATGCACGCGCCGGAGAGCGCGTACAGGACGACCTCCGCGAGATAGTCGGGTGCGAGCTCAGCCGACCGGTCCGCGAGGCGGAGCAGGCCCGCGAGTGCAGCGAGGAAGACAACGATGCCGAGGAGGATTAGAAGGGGGTTATCCCGAAACGGGCGACGCGGGTCCGGTGCGGGCAATGATCCTGCCGACGGCTTCGGGTCAGTGTGAGCCTCACGCTCACTCGTCTGTGGCATCGAGTAGTCCCCGAAGCTCCGTCATGAACTCACCGATATCTCGGAAGTGTCGATAGACCGACGCAAACCTGACGTAGGCGACCTTGTCGAGGCGCTTCAGCTCTTCCATGAGAAACGACCCGATTTCATCCGTCGTAATCTCCTTCTCTGTTCGGTCCTGCAGCGCGACCTCAACACGATCGGCGACGTCCTCGAGCGCCGCGACACTAACCGGACGCTTCTCACAAGCTTTTAGCAGGCCGGCAATGACTTTCTGCCGCTCGAATCGCTCCCGCGAGCCGTCCTTCTTGATGACCATATACGGGATCTCGTCCATCCGCTCGTAGCTCGTAAACCGGCGTTCGCAGGCGAGGCACTGCCGGCGGCGCCGAATGACCTCGCCCTCCTTCCCTTCGCGCGAATCGACGACTTTGTCCTTCAGGTGGCCGCAGAACGGGCACTTCACGACGTTTCCCCCTGGTCTTCCGATTCCAACGCCTGAACGGCAGACGGGCCGACCGATGCGTCGCGAAGCTCGGAGAGCCGCGTGAACCGAAGGCCCTCCTGCACCATAAACACCAAGCCCAAGAGCGTGATCGGGCCGAAGGCGATGATATGGCTCACGAGCGCTGCTCCAACTGCTTCGTCCGGCCCGGCACCGTAGAGCGCCGTAGCGCCCAGCTCATAGGCGGCATGGTACCCCCCAACACCCGCAGGCGTCGGTACGGCCACGCCGATCGCGGTCAAGCCCATGAGAATCGCACTGTCTCCCAACGAGACGTCGATTCCGAACGCGACCGACGTAGCCCAGATCGTGGCGGCGATGCAGACCCACAGCACCAGGGAGAACACGCTCGCAACGACGAGCTGTCCGGGTCGTCGCACGAGCTCGAGACCCTGCAGAAACCGCTGGATAACCGACGTGACGATGCGCACCAGACCGCCCGGCGCCACATACGCCAACCGATGAGCCAGGCGGTCCACCGTTTCCGGTCGACGCGCGAGCACGATGATCAGGGCCCATCCCACGAGCGCCCCACCGGCGGTCGTGAGGGCCCCCGCCCTGACGACACCAAGCAGCTCGGGGTCCTTCGTAGGCGTCTCCAGCAGCAGGAGGGACCCGGCGACGCAGACCAGGATCGCCATCAAGTCGAGGAGTCGCTCGAGCACGACCGTGCCGACAGCCGAAGACATACTCAGGCTCTCGTGCTTCGACACCAAATAAGGGCGGAGTACTTCCCCGACGCGTCCCGGCGCCAGTGCGTTGGCGGCGAACCCAATCACCGTCGCTCGCCCAGCGGTCGAGAAGCTTGCCCCGCCGATCGTGTTCAAGAGACGACGCCAGCGCTCGACTCGAAGCCCGTACGAGACCACCGTCAACCCCAGCGCAACCGCGATCAAGTCGAGCCGGGCCCGTAGCGTAACCTCCCACACCCTCGCGAGGTTGGCGTTGCGAAGGAAGAAGGCGAGCAGACCTCCCGTGAGGACAACGACCAGACCAACCTGGAGATAGCGTCGCATGCGTGCGTTGAGGCGATCGACTGCGGCCTTACATCGATCGGACGAATGTACTACAAACGCTCCCGACGAGCGCGCGCCGCGAACGACGCGGCGCCCCGACTTCACACTTGCCGGCGTCGAGACTTCTCGCTAAGCTAATGGCCCCGAGAGGTTCGGCGATGTCCACAACAGCTCCTGTCTTTGAAACACTGCTTGATGACATTCCCTCGCACCGCCGCGGCAAAGTTCGCGACATGTACGAAGTCGATGACTATCTGTTGATGGTCGCGACGGATCGTATTTCTGCGTACGACTTTGTGCTGGGTTCCGTGATCCCGGACAAGGGGAAGGTGCTCACGCAGCTGTCGGCGTTCTGGTTTGAGCGAACGCGCGACATCGTGCCGAACCACATGGTCTCGACGGATCCCGCGACCTACCCTGAGATGCTTCGGCCGCATGCCGATCTTCTCGCAGGTCGGTCGATGCTGGTGACTCGAACGCAGCCAGTGTTGATCGAATGCGTCGCTCGCGGGTACCTGGCGGGATCGGGTTGGAAGGAGTACCAGACATCGGGTCGGGTGTGCGGTGTCGAGCTGCCGCCCGGGTTGCGAGAGTCTGACCGCCTTCCGGAGCCGATCTTCACGCCGGCGACGAAGGCTTCTGATGGTCATGACATCAACATCAGCGAGGCGGATGCTGCCGACCTGATCGGCCGTCCGCTTGTCGACAGGCTGCGAGACCTGACGTTGGCGCTCTACGGGTATGGGGCGCGGCATGCCGAGGCGCACGGCATTATCGTCGCCGACACGAAGTTCGAGTTCGGTCTGCTCGACGCGGCTGATGGCGACGCGTCCATCGTCTTGATCGATGAGGTCCTGACGCCTGACTCTTCACGATTCTGGCCACAGGAGACATACGTCCCCGGAAAGGGCCAGACCAGCTTCGACAAGCAGTTCGTTCGCGACTACCTCGATGAGATCGCGTGGAACCGGCAGCCACCGGTGCCCGAGCTTCCCCCAGAGGTCGTGGCGAAGACGCGAGACAAGTACATCGAAGCCTTTCATACACTCACGTCGGCGGAGCTTCAGTAGCCCCTTGAGCCGTCATCACTGTTCATAGTCAGAAGGAACCCGTGTGCGCGAGCAGCTCGACAAACTCATTGACGAAATGCTGAAAAAGGGCATCCTCTACGACGACGCGAAACGAGAAATTGAGCGCCGTTTTATCACTCGAGCGCTGGCGCGATCAAAGGGCAACCTTGGACAGGCGGCCGATCTCCTCGGCATTCATCGGAATACCCTGACCCGAAAGGTGACGAGCTACCGGCTCAAACGCCACACGCGGGCCGGGTAGCGGGAACTGCCCTGGCGCCCTGAATGTTTGATTGTGGACGTCTTTCCGCTATACTTGGCAGTCAGCTTGGGCGACTGCTAGACGGCCGTTGCCTAACGCTATCGTCGTAGTCCTATCTCTCGTCTACTTAATACTTCGAAGGGAGTTTGACGCTCATGGCAACGAAAGTTCGCCCTCTCCACGACCGCATCATCGTTGAGCGGTTCGAGGAATCCGAGCAGGTTGTTGGCGGAATCATCATCCCCGACACCGCGAAAGAGAAGCCCCAGCAGGGGAAAGTGATCGCCGCAGGCAAAGGCAAGGTCAAGGATGACGGCACCATCACGCCGCTTGATGTGAAGCCAGGCGACACGGTGCTCTTCGGCAAGTACTCCGGCCAAGAGATCAAATTGGACGGCACTGAGTTCCTGATCATGCGCGAGGACGAGATCCTCGGCGTCGTCGAAAGCTAAGGAAGCCTGATACGCACTGCGCATCAGCGAATGGAGTTTCTAGAACATGGCTAAGCAGATTGTATATGGCGAAAAATCACGCCAGTTGATCATCGAAGGGGTGAACCAGCTGGCGAACGCCGTCAAGGTGACCCTTGGTCCCAAAGGGCGCAACGTTGTGCTCGACAAGAAGTTCGGGTCGCCAACGATCACGAAGGACGGCGTGACAGTGGCAAAGGAGATCGAGCTGAAGGATCCGCTCGAGAACATGGGTGCCCAGATGGTGCGCGAGGTCGCGAGCAAGACGTCCGACATCGCCGGTGACGGGACCACGACCGCAACGGTGCTGGCCCAGGCGATCTATCGCGAGGGCGCGAAGAATGTGGTTGCCGGCGCGAACCCCATGGAAATCAAGCGGGGTATCGAGGCGGCAATCGAGGCCGTTGTTGGGCAACTCCGGAGCATGTCGGAGTCGGTAAGCGGCAACATGATCGGGCAGGTCGGCACGATTTCTGCGAACAACGACTCGACGATCGGGACCATCATCGCCGAGGCGATGGACAAGGTCGGCAAGGACGGGGTCATCACGGTCGAAGAGGCCAAGACGCTCGAAACCTCGCTCGAGGTGGTCGAGGGTATGCAGTTCGACCGCGGTTATCTGTCGCCCTACTTCGTCACCGACCCGGAACGGATGGAAGTCGTTCTCGAGAACCCGGTCATCTTGATTCACGAAAAGAAGATCAGCTCGATGAAGGATCTCCTGCCTCTGCTCGAGCAGGTGGCGCGCCTGAGCCGTCCTCTCTTGATCGTGGCGGAAGACATCGAGGGCGAAGCCCTGGCGACGCTCGTCGTCAACAAGCTTCGGGGCACCTTGCAGGTGGCCGCCGTCAAAGCACCGGGCTTCGGCGACCGGCGCAAGGCGATGCTCGAGGATATTGCCGTGCTGACGGACGGCAAGGCGATCACCGAGGATCTCGGGCTGAAACTCGAGAACATCAAGGTCGAGGATCTTGGCAAGGCCAAGAAGATCACGATCGATAAGGACAACACCACGATCGTCGAGGGCGATGGCTCGCAGCAGTCGATCGAGGGCCGCGTCAAGCAGCTCCGGTCGCAGATCGAGGAAACGACGTCCGACTACGATCGCGAGAAGCTTCAGGAGCGGCTGGCGAAGCTGGTCGGTGGTGTGGCCGTCATCAAAGTTGGTGCCGCGACCGAGACCGAGATGAAGGAGAAGAAGGCCCGCGTCGAGGACGCCATGCACGCGACGAAGGCTGCGGTCGAGGAAGGCATCGTTTCAGGCGGTGGTGTGGCGTTGCTGAGAGGCTCGGCCGCGTTGGATAGCCTGGAAGTCGCCGGCGATCAGCAGGTCGGTGTGAACATCATCAAGCGAGCCTTGGAGGAGCCGATGCGTTGGATCGCGCAGAACGCCGGCCTCGAGGGCTCCATCGTTGTCCAGAAGGTCCGAGAGGGCGAAGGCCGTTTCGGCTTCAACGCTCAGACGGAGGTCTACGAGGACCTCGTGGCCGCTGGAGTGATCGACCCGACCAAGGTCGTGCGGACCGCGCTCCAAAACGCCGGTTCGATTGCCTCTCTCCTCTTGACGACCGAGGCACTGATCGCGGACATTCCGGAAGAGAAATCGGAGGCCGGTGCGGCTCCCGGTGGACCACCCGGAATGGGCGGGATGTACTAAACTGAGTAGGCAGAAGTCAGAATGATTCGGAGGGCTCGGTGGGCGGACGCTCACCGAGCCCATTTTTTTTGCGCAAGTGTCCTGCGCCCCAGGGTTTCCTTGGACACTTGATTGCGAGAGAGTACTCGCAGGAGGAGTGTCGAAATGGGGAAGCCAGATCAAGGTGCGGCGGCGGAGGGAGCCCGGAGGGCGACCGGAGATGCTGCCGGGAACGGCCGTGGGGGACGGTTTTCGGCCCGGCGCAAGCGCGAGACGGTGCTGCGTCTGCTGCGCGGCGAGGATCTTGAGTCCGTGTCGCGGGAGCTGGGGATCACGGCGGCGCGGGCCTCGCAGTGGCGGGATCAGTTTCTGGCCGCAGGCCAGGCCAGCCTGAAGAGCCGGGCGCCGGACGCCCGGGACGAGGCCAATCGTCGGCTGCAAGCCAAGATCGGTGAGTTACTGATGGAGAACGAACTGCTCTACGCGAAGGTGGACCAGTTGGAGGCGGCCGGCCCTTTGGCCCGGCGGAGGTCGAGGCGATGAAGGGCGCCCACTCGATCTCCACGCGTCGGGCGTACGGCGTGCAGCGGGTCTGCCGCGTGTGGCACCGCGCCCGCTCCAGCGTGTATGCGCGGCGGCAGGCGACGACGTCCCCTTGCCGGCGCGGGCCGGTCGGCGCCGCCCCGGACGACGTCCTGGTCGGCCATATTGGCCGCATGCTCGAGGCGTCGCCGTTTCATGGCGAAGGGTACCGGAAAGCCTGGGCGAAGCTTCGGGTCGAGGGAATCCGCACGTCCCAGGAACGGGTGCGCCGGTTGATGCGGGAGCACGACCTCCAGGCCCCGCACCGCGTGGGCCACGCGCACGGCCCGAAGGCGCACGACGGGACCATCACCACCGAGGCCCCCGATGTGATGTGGGGCACGGACATGACGACCACGGTGACCGTGAGTGAGGGCGCGGCCTTCGTCTTCGTGGCCGTCGATCACTGCACAACCGAGTGCATCGGCCTGCATGCGGCCAAGCGCGGGACCCGATTTGAGGCCCTGGAGCCGATCCGCCAGGGCGTCCGCGAACGCTTCGGTGAGATCGGCGACGGCGTGGCCCGCGGGCTCCGGCTCCGGCACGACCACGGGTCGAACTATCTGGCCGACGACTTTCAACAGGAGGTCGCGTTCTTCGGCATCGAGAGCTCGCCGAGTTTCGTGCGGGAACCCGAAGGCAACGGCGTCGCGGAACGCTTCATCCGCACGCTGAAGGAGAATCTGTTGTGGGTGCGGAGCTTCGACACCATCGAGGAGCTCCGCCTGGCCCTGCTTGCGTTCAAGCGAACGTACAACGAGCAGTGGATGCTGGAGAAATACCACTATCGAAGTCCCGCTCAGGTGCGACGTGACCTCGTCGGGCTGGACGCGGCAGCGTAGATGCGAATACCGTCAAACCACTGTCCAAGAACCCTGGGGCGCTACAAGTGATGCTAGGAGTCTGCGCCGCAGGAGGTGCGGCGGCGTGAAATGGGTCGTCGGCCCATGCTGTGCGTCATTGTGCCGGAGCGACTTCGGCGGTCGGCCGACGAGGGAGCTCCTTGGCGAAGGGCGAAGCAGATAGCAAGATTCGGCCTTGAGGGGCCGCCTGGCCCGCCACAGAGCCCGATGCGCGCCGATCGGTCGTCGTTGCGAGCCTCATTCCCCGCGTGTTACGCCGCATCAGGGCGTGCAGGCGCTTGGTGTTCAACGCCAGGCACACCAAGTCCCACTCGCCCTGCACCGTCGCCAGCCCCCGCAGGCTGAAGCGTCGGAATCCCAGCACGTGCTTGATCCAGCCGTTGGGAGCCTCCGACAGCCACGTGCGTTCTGCATACGCCGCACGGCCCGCCGGCCTCGACAGCTTCTCGGCCATGCGACTCGTCGCGGGATACTGCTCCGGGTCGCGGGGCCTGGCCGCCTTCCCCTCCCGGCCCAAGGACACATACCCGTCGATGCCTCGCGTTTCCAGGTCCGCCAAGTCCCGCTCGTTGCTGTAGCCGGCGTCCGCCAGCACCGTCTCTCCGGCTGCTCGCCGACCGTCTCCGCCAGCGCGTCGAGCAGCGCCGGCACACCACCCTGGTCGCTCGCGTTCGCCGTCACCTCCGTCGCCACCACCAACTGGTGCGCACCATCGACCGCCACCTGCGCGTTGTCGCACTGCTGGAACCCGTCGTTGCTCGTCTTCATGATCCCGCTCTCCGGGTCCGTGAAGTGGCTCTGCGCCTTCGCGTCCGGCTCGCCATACGACCGCGTGTAGGGCGGCCCGCCCTTCGGGTTCCGGTCTTGGTCCGGCGCCGACCGCGGGCGTCGTGCGCCTCCAACTCCCCCCGCCGGCGCTCCTCCTTTGCCATCCGCCCGGAGCTCATCGCCTTCCGTTTGCTCGCGTTCGCCCGCCCCTTCGTGCCGTCAATCGACAGCTTCCCGAAGCGCGCCAGACCCAATTCCCGCGCCAGACGCACCACCGCTACAAACAGCTCCTTGAAGTCCGACACGTGCCGGCCGGAACTCGCACAGCGTCCGATGTTGCGGGAAGTTGCCCGCCCCCAACACCCGGAACGCCCCGTCCTCTTCCAGCTTCCGCGCGATCCCGCGCGACGAAAACACCCCCGTCGCATACGCATACAGCAGCACCTTCACCATCATCCGCGGTGCATCGGGCGCGTTGCGCCGACCGTCCCCCGCATACGGCGCGTAGAACGCCGTCAAATCCACACCGTCCCCCAGGTCGCTGACGTGGTGCGCCACGTGGCCCTCCGGCAACCACGCCCGCAGGTCCGCCGGCAACAGCAGCATCTGATCCGGTGCGTAGGGACGGAACGTCGTCGACATCAGGTCCTTGCCTCCTCGGCTCGCCTACAATTGTCGCACCGTTTCTGCGGCGCAGACTCCTAGCGGAGGTTGAACTCGAGCGCGATGCCCACGAGGACGGCCACGGGCTCTCCAAAGCGTGTCGCGGGCTTGAAGCGCCACTTGCGCGCGGCTTTGATCGCTTCCTCGTCCAGGCCGAAGACCCGATCCAGTGATCTCGTGATCTCGACATCACCGACGGTGCCGTCGGGCAAGACGACGATCTCCAGCCACACCTCGCCTTGGACCTGCGCTCGCATAGCCTCAGAGGTGTACTCCGGCTTTGCCTGATGGAGCGGGACGGGGTTCACGATGCCCGACCCCGGACGATAGACGCCGCCGCCGACACCTCCACCCTTCCCGGGTCCGAGGCCGCCTCCTTCACCCGGGCCGATTCCGGTTCCGGTGCCCGTTCCGGCGCCCCCGCCCGTTCCGGCTCCCTGGGAGAGTGACTCTCTAGCGGCGTTGATGTCGTCCATGCTCCCCGGTAGCGTCTCAAGGGCCGCGGCCATCGACACCGCGGGGATGTTGAGCTGGGACAAATCGACGGTCTCGGGTTCGACCTCTGGCTCGACAAACTCAGGCTCTGGCTCGACTGGGACACTGAGTGCGGTCTCGTCGGGTCCCTCGAGTTGGACCGGCCGTGGGATCTCGAGTGATTCATTGCCGCCGCCGCCGCCGCCGCCGCCGGGGCCTTCCTCGGGAATCCAGATGATCCCGTCGTAGTTGTCTCGGTTGAACTCCACGAGATTGAGCGCGCGCTCCGGGGCCAAGCTGATGAGGAGGGCAAGCAGTCCGAAGCCGACAACGTGGCTGCCGAGAGAGGCCGCAAATGACCCGCCCATGCGGTCTCGGGACTCGCCAACCTGAAACAGGATGTCCTTCGGCGCAAAGGTATCGGGCAAGATGGAGAGTTCGCCGATGTGCGACGGAACATCCCCCTCTGCACCTTGAGAGGGCGCCGCTGTGAGCGATTCGAACGACCCTCGACTGCCCTGCTGCTGCTGGGCTTCGAGTTCGCGCCGCTGCCGGCGACGTTCTCGCTGGGCTGACACATACGGAGCGTGCCCTTTGCCAAACGCGACTCGTCCCAGCAGGTCTAGGCTCATGACGTGACGTGGTGATCGGCGCTCTTCTTCTCGTTATGACGCGTCTTGAGGTTCGTAGGACCCAACGTCAAGACCGTAAGTACGCCTAGACGCGGCCCGACCACGCTCCGATAGCGGCGTTGCCGCCTCCGTACGAATGAAACAACGACAGGGCGTCGGCGGCGCGCGGCTCGCTCTCGACCGCGACAAGGACCCCGCCCCTCTCGGTCAGCGTCTCGTAGATGAAGCCATCATGGGCCTGAAAGCCGACTCGTCTGATCGTGGCGGCTACCCCCGTCTGACCCAGACCCTCGTCGGGGCCCTGGAGCGCGCCAATCAACGGCCCGTGTCCGACGACCGGGCCGAGACCCTTGACGTTCAGTGCCAACGGCTCCGTCGTAAAGAGCTTCTTGAACAAGGCCTCGGCGCCCTCCGATTGCTTCGCAAGCACCGACACGCTGTCGCCGTCAAAACCGTTGGCTCGGAGCGCCTCGAGACCGCGGTCCGCCCAGGCCGGATCCTGGAATACACATACCGTAAAGCAAGGTCGATCCATCTCGGACATCACGCGGCACCCAGATTCATTCGAGTTCCTATGTTTTCAGTGTAACGGGGCTTGCCCCTGGTGGCAAAGCGGGCCATGCCGAGGTCAGAGCACCACGCGAATGTTGCCCATCCGTCGCGTCACCCGCTCACGATCCAGGTAGCCCAGCAAGGGGATCGCGTACTTGCGGCTCACCCCGTACCGTTCCTTGAACGTCGCGACGTCAATCTCGATGCGCGCACCAGGGTTCTCCTGCTTCCTGGCCCCAATATCGGATTTCAGCTCCGCCAGCGAGGTCGCATGATAGTGCTGGGATTCCACCCGAACCAGCACGCCGTTCCGGACCAAGTACTTGAGCATCCGCTCCGCAACGTCAGGCGCGATTCGGTCCTCCTCGGCTACCGATGCCGTCTCCGGCGGGGCCAGCCCCGCTCGCTCAAAGCGACGCTCAATGAGACTGGCGGCCCGCTCCTCATCCGGCGATAAGGCCACATGATGGTCTGCAAGTGCCAGGTGGTCCCGAGCGGTGAGCGCGCCATCTTCAACCATCAGTCGCACGATCTCATCGAAGATCGCCGCGGACGCGAGGTGCCCGAAGCGCTCACGGGCCTCCTCTCTCGGTAGGCCAGGCTCCAGCGGGTGCTCCTTGTGATGGCGGTCAACCCATCCGCGTACGGCAACGCAAAGGGTTGCGACCGCATCAGGCGTGAGCAGTCGAGATCCGATGCGGCGAACGCGTTCAGACTCGACGAGCGCACGCGCGAGGCTTGCCGCGTCGCCTGGCGCGATACCGGCGCGCGGCGTCAGGCGGCCGAGCGCTAGCCCTCGGGCTCCGGCATCCGTCACCATGGCCGCCACGGTGTCCCGAGGATCTGCGCTATCGAGCCGTCGAAGACGCAGCGCCCCGGCCTTCGTGCGCAGTCGCCCTCTGCCGGGTGTGGGGTCCAGGACTTGCCCACCGGCGATGGTCACTGACGGCGAGTACGCCCTGAGCACGAACCGGTCATTGCGCGTCAGCGCCACCGGGCGTTCCAATCGCACGCGCACGTAGGCCTCGTCGCCGGGCTCAAGGCGACTGACTGGTTCTGCGTCCGGCGCGTCGGCTACGCGTGACGCGACGGAGATCCGCGCCATTGTTTCGCTCGTGCCGGCGTGAAATCGGACCCGTGCACCGTGCTTCAAGGGTGCCGCGGCGCCAAGGAGCCTGAGTGTCGCATCCAAGCGACGTGTGACCTCGAGGCCGTCCGTCTCCACGAGCGAGTCACCCCGCGCAAGCTCCTTGACTTCCACACTGGAGAGATTGACGGCCACACGTTGGCCGGCCACGGCCTCCTGACGCGCCTCCCCGTGCACTTGAAGGCCGCGGACGCGTACGCGGCGACCAGCCGGTAGCACGTCGAGCGAATCGTCCACCGCGAGCTGTCCGGAGATCAGCGTTCCTGTGACGACGGTGCCGAAACCGCGAACTGTGAATGCGCGATCGATAGGAAGTCTCGCGACGCCCGAACGGCCTGGGTGCTGAGGCGCGTGCGCCCCTTCGGCGAGCTCTGACAGGGCTTCTGTGAGCTCGGTGAGTCCGGCGCCCGTCTTTGACGACACTGGAACGACGTGTGCGGCTTCAAGGAACGACCCGCGGACAAGGTCGGCGGTCTCAAGGCGAACGAGCTCGATGGTCTCGGCATCCACCAGATCGCTCTTCGTGAGCGCCACGACGCCAGCCGTAACGCCCAGGAGTCGGCAAATGTCGAAGTGCTCGCGCGTTTGGGGCATGATCGACTCGTCGGCGGCTACAACGAGCAATACAGCGTCAATGCCGCTCGCGCCAGCCAACATGTTCCGGACGAAGCGCTCATGTCCGGGCACATCCACGAACGCTACGTTGACGCTGCCGAGCTGATGCTGCGCGAAACCGAGGTCGATGGTGATCCCGCGAGCCTTCTCTTCCTGGAGTCGGTCGGGATCGGTGCCCGTGAGGGCTCGCACGAGGGCGCTCTTGCCGTGGTCGATGTGCCCGGCCGTCCCGACCACGATATGAGTCATCGGCGCTTCCGCCGTCGGGAGCCGCGCGGCGGCTGCGTTCGCGATCTCGGTGCGCGCCCTGACTCGGCCTGCTTCACGCGCTCGAGGACGTCGACCAGCGCCAGCTCGAGTTGGCGATGTTCGTGATCGACTCGCACCAATTGAATTCGAACCATGTCCCCGATTCTGTAGGTCCGTCGCGTGTTCTCACCGCGAAGCTCGTGTTGGCGCTCCGAGAAGCGGTAGTAGTCATCAGCCATCGTTGAGATGTGGACAAGCCCTTCTACGAAGTGCTCGACTAGCTCGACGAACAGCCCGAACGCCTTCACACCGGTGACGCACCCAGTGAACTCGTCGCCCACCTTGTCGCGCATGAAGCGGACCTTCTTCCACTGTACGGCCTCGCGTTCTGCGCTTTCGGCTCGACGCTCCATTTCCGACGTGTGCCGCGCCATCTCCGGGAGGCTAGCGCCAGCCCGCTTCTTGGTCTTGCGCCGTTTTCGCGCGTCTCTCGATTGGCGCAAGGCACGGTGCACCACGAGGTCTGGGTAGCGCCGGATGGGCGAGGTGAAGTGGGTGTAGGTCTGGGTGGCGAGACCGAAGTGCCCGAGGCTCATCGTCTCGTACCGCGCCTGCTGCATCGTCCGCAGCATGAGGAGCGCGACAGCCCGTTCTTCGGTCGTGCCGTGAATGCGACGTAGAAGGTGCTGGAAGTGCTGCGGTGTGACGCGATCCGACGGCGCTCCGAGGCTGTGACCAAGCGATGCCGTGAACGCTTCGAACTCTTCCACCTTCAGCGGATCTGGCTTTTCGTGCACCCGGTATAGCGCGGGTACGTCGTGGTCCAGCAGATGCGCGGCGACGGTCTCGTTCGCCGCGAGCATGAACTCCTCGATGAGACGATGTGCGATGTTACGTTCGGCGGCGACGATGGCCTCGACTCGGCCCTCTTCGTCAGTCAGAAACTCCGCGGCCGGAAGGTCGAAGTCGATTGAGCCCCGCCGGCGGCGCCGGGCGTGCAGGGCGTCGAACGCTTGGGACATCAGCTCGAACAGCGGAACTAGCTCCGCGTACCGGTCGCGAGTGGTCGGGTCCCGATCTTCGAGGATCGCGTTCACGTCCGTGTAGGTCATCCGCGCATCGCTGTGAATCACGCCGTCGTGGATCTCGTGCCGGATCACGGCGCCGGTCTTGTCGACCTCCATCAGACACGATTGGACGAGCCGGTCGACGTGCGGATTCAGACTGCAGAGGACGGTCGATAGCTCCTCTGGGAACATGTGCACCGCCCGCTCCGGGAAATAGACCGATGTGGCACGGTCATATGCCGCACGGTCCAGCGGACCGCCCTGAACCACGTAGTGGCTCACGTCGGCAATATGCACGCCGAGCCAAAAGTTTTCGTTCGGCAGCTGCTCGAGGGTGATGGCGTCGTCGAAGTCTCGTGCCGTCTCGCCGTCGATCGTGACCGTCGTGAGCCCTCTGAAGTCGGTTCGAGCGGTGACGTCACGCGGATGGATGCGGTCGCCAAGCGCCCGCGCCTCGGCGACCGCGTCGGATGGGTGCGCGTCAGGAATGCCGTGCTTGCGGATGATGAGCAGGGTCTCGACACCCGGATCCTCGATGTCACCGAGCACCTCCGTCACCCGACCGACGGGGCTTCGCGTCGCGGTCGGCCACCGGACGATCTCAGCCACAACGACCTGCCCAGCGGCCGCATTCTGTTGGTCCCCTGGGGGAATGTGCAGATCCGTGAGAAAGCGTCGATCAAACGGAACGACGTACGCGAGCCCGGATTCTTCGATCTCGAGCCGTCCGACCAATAGGTTGGTGGATCGGACCAGGATCCGTACGATGCGACCCTCGGCGCGACCGTCGCTTCTGTGGCGCTCGACGCGGGCGACGACGCGATCGCCATGCATCGCCTCGTTGAGGTTGGTGCCAGCAATGAACAGGTCGCCGTCGACGTTCGCGATCGGCTCGTCGGGCGTGACGAACCCAAACCCCCTGGGGTTGACCTGCAGGTGACCGGTCACGAGCCGCATGCGGTCGGGGAGTCCGTAGCGATTACCGCGCACCTTGATTAGCGCACCGGACTCGACGAGCGCAGTCAGGCGGCGGCGGAGGATGGCGCGCTGCTCCCGCGGGAGCCGCAGTCGTTGAAGCAGCTCACGGACCGTCGCGGGATGGTCCACCTTTTCACGAATTGCCGCGAGTACCTGTTCAGCCGTGAGCATCGTCAATGAGTAATACCTGGAGGTCTCCGACGTTCGTCTCCGTCGGCCCTGTTTGGATGAGGTCATCCAGCGGGTGAAAGAACGCGTACGAGTCATTCGCAGCCAGATAGCTGGCCGGGGCGCCGACGCCCTCTCGCGCGGCGCGTTCGAGCGTCGTGCGGTCCACGATGGCTCCTGCTGCATCGGTGGGACCATCGACGCCGTCAGTCCCAACGCTGCCAATGATGATCTCGACGTCGGCTTTGACGTGCGCGATGTCCTCAACAAGGGCCAGCGCAAACTCCTGGTTCCTGCCACCTTGCCCCGAGCCTGTCACTTCGACGGTCGTTTCCCCCGCGGAAATGACACAGGCCGGCCGAGGCATCGGCTCCGCTACCCTGAGAACCCTCTTTAGATGGGCGACGGCCGACGTCCGTGCTTCGCCGACGACCGGCTCCGCTATCGTCGCAACGGTGTATCCCAGACTCGTCGCCGCGTCGGCCGCGCCCTTGACGGCCACGGCGCCGTTCCCGATCACTCGAAGGCTCGAGTTCGCGAGTCCAGGGTCGCCGGCCGCAGGGGTCTCCCGGAGCTGGCCGCGGCTCCCGCGATCGAGGACGCGTCTCGCCGCCGCTGGAAAGTCCGGCCGGACCGCGGGCCACTCAGACACCGCGATGGCATCTGCGAACGTCGTCGGATCCCCCGCCGTTGGCCCCGAACCGATGACCGCTGGGTCGTCTGGGACGGGCCCCACGACGTCCGAGATTGCCAGTGTCAGGACTGTCCCGGGTGTGGCAAGGGCAAGACGCCCGCCCTTGATTGCTGAGAGATGCTTCCGCACGCAGTTGATCCCGTCGATTGGTACGCCCCCGCGCAGCAGGGCTCTCGTTGCCGCTACTTTGTCTGCCAATGTGAGGTTGTCGATGGGAACAGCCAGGCACGCCGACGCCCCACCGGAGAGCAGCAGCAACAGGACGTCGTCCGGTTCAGTTCTCGCGGCGAGCTCGAGGACCCGCCGCCCCGCCCGCTCGCTGTGTTCAGTCGGCACGGGGTGACCCGCTGAGAACCACTCGCAACGTTCGTCACCCACAGCTCCGGCCGTTCCGGCCGCCACTGCGGCCGCCAGGGCTCCCTCCCAGCGCTCCAGGAATGCCACGGCCATTGGAGCCGCGGCCTTTCCCGCCGAGACGAGAGTGACCCGGCGCCCGTGCAGCCGTGAACGGACCTCCGGATCATCGAGTGCGGTCGCAACAAGCCTGGGACCCGAAACCGCGGCAATTCCAGCCTGAACGATCTGTGTGAGGTGACGACGAAGGATAGAGGTGCTCAGTGGTGTTTCTTGGGATCGGACCACGCGGAGAGTCGCGTGACTCCGTCAATCCGACTCAGCAGGCGACTGACCAGCTGGTCGCCGTTCTCGCGCTCACACAGCTCATCCATTTCGACGTTCAATCGATTCAGCGCGGCCTTGACGTCGGTAATGGCCTTTTCCGAGTAGAACTCACGTTGTCGCTCGAGACAGCGCCCGTGCTTGACGAGCTCCTCGCGATAGAACGTCGTGCGCTCAGAAGGAGAAGGCTGTGGCGCGCGCGGCCGGGAAGGAAAGATACGCAAATTGTCAGAATTCGTGGGCGCCATCGAAGTCGAGAACGTCCTGCCTACAACTTTGTAGTCTACCGTTGGGCATTTGAGAGTGTCAATCTGTATCAAGCAGTATCAAGCCAGAATCAAGCTAGGAGGCGGCGCAGGATCTCGCTCACCTGTTTTGGGTTCGCCTTGCCGCCAGTCTTGCGCATGACTTGGCCCACCAGGAATCCGAGAGTCCCCGTCTTGCCACCCCGATAGCTGGCGACTGCCTCGGCCTGCTCGGCTATCACCGACTGGGCAAGACCCTCGAGCTCAGCGCCGTCATCCATTTGGGTCAGCCCAGCAGCTTTGACAGCCGCCTCAGCCGACTCACCGGTCTCCTGCATCCGTTCAAAGACCTGTTTCGCAGCCGATCCACTGACCTTTCCACCGTCAACAAGCCGGATCAATGCGCCTAGCGACGCGGCCGAAATGCCCAGGGCTGAGACGTCGACATCTCGAGTCTTCAGACTCCGCATGACCTCACGCATCACCCAGTTGCTCGCGGCCTTCGGATTCTCGGAGACCTTCGCAGTTTCTTCGAAGAAATCCGCCAAATCGGTCGTCTGGGTGAGTACCCCCGCATCGTATTCCGGGATCCGATATTCCTCGATGAACCGGTGCCGGCGATGCTCGGGCAGCTCCGGCAGACCGGCGCGCACGGTGTCGACCCACTCCGGTGAGACCCGTAGCGGCTGCAAGTCCGGTTCGGGAAAGTAGCGGTAGTCGTGGGCCTCTTCCTTGCTTCGCATCGACGCGGTTTCGCCTAACGCAGTATTCCAGAGCCGTGTTTCCTGAATGATCGGCAGGCCGGCGCAAACCGCCCGAACTTGCCGCTCGAACTCGAACTGAATCGCCCGCTGCAGGAACCGAAACGAGTTGATGTTCTTGACCTCGACCTTGACGCCGAGCTCCGTCGCACCGACGGGCCGCACCGAGACGTTCGCGTCGCAGCGCAGACTGCCCTCCTCCATGTTGCCGTCGTTGACGTCGACGGCGAGAAGAACCCCTCGAAGGTGGCCAAAAAAGTTGGCCGCAGATTCTGGTGACCGCAGATCCGGATGGGTCACGATTTCGATCAAGGGCACGCCACTCCGATTGAAGTCGAGGTGGGTGAAGTGGTCGGAATCCGGGAGCCCCTCATGCAGCGACTTGCCGGCATCCTCCTCGAGGTGTACCCGGATGATTCGAACGGACGTGCTGCGACCGGCTGATTCAAACTTGACGTGCCCGTCGGTGGCCAGGGGTTGCTCGTATTGGGAAATCTGATATCCCTTGGGTAGGTCGGGGTAAAAGTAGTTCTTCCGTGCGAATATCGAGACCGGTTGGACCTGGCACCCTAGCGCCAACGCAGCCCGGATACCGTAGTCGACCGCTCGTTGGTTGAGTACTGGTAGGGCGCCCGGCAGACCGAGACATACCGGACAGACCTGAGTGTTCGGAGGGGCGCCGAACGCCGTCCGGCATCCACAGAATATCTTCGTGTCGGTGCGAAGCTGGGCGTGAATCTCGAGACCGATGACCGGTTCGAATTCCATTAGCCGACGCGTGGGCCGGCCGCGCGGACGTTCTCATCGGCAGCCGCCTCGAAGGCCGAGAAGTTGTCCGCGAACATCCCCGCCAGCTTCTGCGCCTGCGCGTCGTACTCGTCTCCGCTACTCCACGTCTCGCGAGGACGCAGAACTTCCTGGGGCACGCCAGGACACTCAACTGGTGTCTCGAGCCTGAACACGGGATGGCGTTCGCAGCGCACAGTGTCCAGAGCCCCCGACAGCGCAGCCGTGATCATCGCGCGGGTATGGTCGATCGGTATCCGGTGGCCGACGCCGTATGGGCCGCCCGTCCATCCCGTGTTCACAAGCCAGACTCGCGTGTCGTGCTCGGCAATTCGCTGGCCGAGCAGCTTGGCGTATACGGTTGGGTGCCAGACCATGAATGGTGCGCCGAAGCAGGCGCTGAACGTTGCTTTTGGCTCCGTCACGCCCTTCTCCGTGCCCGCGACCTTCGCGGTATACCCCGACAGGAAGTGATACATGGCACCCGCCGGCGTCAACCGCGCAATCGGCGGAAGGACGCCGAAGGCGTCGGCGGTCAGCATCACGAGAACCTTTGGGTGGCCTGCCTGGCCGCTCGGCACCGAATTGTCGATGAACGAGATCGGGTAGGCACCCCGCGTGTTCTCGGTCAGCCGATCGTCATCAAGGTCCATGCTTCGTGTGGTGGGGTCGACGACGACGTTCTCGAGAACCGTTCCGAATCGTCGGGTCGTTGAGTAGATTTGCGGTTCAGCCTCTGCAGACAACCGAATCATTTTCGCGTAGCATCCGCCCTCGAAGTTGAAGACACCACGCGCGCTCCAGCCGTGCTCGTCATCGCCGATGAGCTGGCGATTGGGGTCGCTCGACAACGTCGTCTTTCCCGTGCCGGAGAGCCCGAAGAACAGTGCGACGTCGCCCCCACTGCCCACGTTGGCCGAACAGTGCATCGGCAGCACATCCTGCAGTGGGAGCAGGTAGTTCATGATGCTGAAGATCGACTTTTTGATCTCACCCGCGTAGCTCGTGCCGCCGATCAGGACCAGCCGCTCCGAGAAGTTCACGAGAATAAAGACTGGTGAGTTGATTCCATGCTGAGCGGGGTCCGCCTGGGTCGAGGGCGCGTCGATCACCGTGAACCGGCCGTCCTCGCTGCCTGGCGGCGTCCCAGGCGGGCTGGGTAGGAACATTGTCCGCGCGAACAGGCTATGCCAAGCGCGCTCGGTGATGACCCGCACCGGAAGTCGGTACTCCGGGTCGGCGCCTGCAAAACAGTCTTGGACAAAGAGGTCCTTCCCCTGGAGCCCCGCTTTCACGCGATCGTGGAGGGCGCGAAACTGATCCGATTGAATCGGTCGATTTACCGCCCCCCACCACACATGCTCCTCGCTGGAGGGCTCGCGCACCAGAAACTTGTCATTAGGGGACCGGCCCGTGTGCTGGCCCGTCAGGCACACGAGCGGACCGCTCTCAGCCATGATTCCTTCGTCGCGGCGAAGGGCTTCCTCGTACAGCGCTGCCGTTCCTAGATTCCAGTGCTCGGCACGAGAGTCTGTGATGCCCAAGGTGGCAAGAGATGACGCGGTTGGCATGGGACAGGATCGTACGGTGCGTGGATCGGCAAGTCAAACACGCGGTTCCTGCCGCGAACCACCGATACAATAGGTGAAACATGGGCGTTTCGGGCAGGCAGGAATCCGCGGGACCTCGGCACGTGACGAACGTTGTTCTGGCGCTCCTTGTGGTGCTCACAACCTTCGCGTGTGCGAAGCCCCGCTCCCTAGTCGACACCCGGTTGGGCCCCGGACCCGCGATCAGGGTCGGGCTGCCGACCGGAGAGATCATCGAGCTCGGGCTCGAGCACTATATCGTTGGGTCGGTCGTTGCTGAGGCAGACTTCCGAGGACTCGACGCGGTCGCGGCAGGTCGCGTGGCTCGGGTCCAGGCCATTCTGGCTCGCACCTACGCCCTTGCAAACCGCGACCGTCATGACGATGAGGGTTTCGACCTGTGCGCGACCACCCACTGCCAGGTCTATCACCCCGACGGCGGAACGGATTGGAGGGTTGGAGCGCTCACGCTACAGGCCGCGCGGGCAACCGCAGGACTCGTCATCGTGCACGATGGCCGCCCGATCAACGCTGTCTACCATGCGAACTGCGGTGGTCATACGAGCGACGCAGCCGTCCCCTGGGGAGGCGACACACCGTCGTATCTCACAGGAACCGCCGATACCTACTGTGCGCTGGATAATCCGGTACCATGGCGATTTCGGACCAGCCTGACCGAGGTGGAGTCGGCGCTGGCCGCTGACGCCCAGACCAGGGTTGCGAAACTCCGAGCCGTTCGGGTCGTGACCTACGACGGAGCCGGGCGGGCCGTCGATGTATCGATCGAGGGCCGGGAGCAACGGGTCGTGAGCGGAGCGAAGCTCCGAGCGGTCCTCGTCGAGCACTTCGGTTCCCGATCGATCGACAGCACCCTCTTTACGGTCAGTACGTCCGACGGGGTGATCGCGTTCGAGGGCCGAGGATTCGGCCATGGCGTCGGCCTCTGTCAGCGCGGAGCGCGAGCGCGGGCCGAGCAGGGACACACGCCCGACGACATCCTGGCGCACTACTACCCAGGTACGAGTGTCCGGCGCTATTATTAGGGAAGGTAGAAAGGCCGTATTTGGAACCTCAGTTACAGGGCGTGCACACGGCGGGCGTGCAGACCGACTCTCGGTTGGCCGGCGAGGTCAAGGCGTTGCTCTCCGCCGGCGATCGTGCGGCGGCCTGCGATCGGTTCGAGGCGCTCGTCGATCGCCACCAGAGCCGGGCCACAAGAATTGCGTACTACTATCTTCGGAATCCAGCCGACGTGGACGAAGCTGTGCAGGATGCATTCGTGAAGGCATTCGTGCACCTGCCGTCTTTTCGTGAGGAGCTCCTGTTCGAGTTGTGGCTTACGAAGATTCTCGTCAACGGGTGCATCGACAGGTTGAAGGCCCGGCGGCGCCGCGCTCGTTGGTTCCTACCGACCGGCGAGGACGCTCTCGACGTCTTGGAGCAATACCCCTCTCCCGCGCGCTCAGCGGAGAGCACGCTTCTCGCAGCCGAGGTGGGCGAGCAATTGAGGGCCGCCATCGAGATGCTTCCCGATCGGCAGCGTTCGGTGGTCGTCTTGAGTCAGCTCGAAGGACATACAACTCGCGAGGTCAGCCACATCCTGGGACTTCGTGACGCCACCGTGCGCGTTCACCTCTTTCGGGCGATTCGAACGCTTCGCAAGAGACTGACGGGAGGCATGGATTTCGCCGCCGCCGACGTTCGTCAGGAGGCGTCGACCCCATGAGTGTGTGGTCGCGCTTCCTTCCGAGACCGGCGAGGGCATCCAACCTGGATATGCTCCGGGCGGGCGCCCACCTCAGAGAAGAAGACATCTTGCACCTCCTGCGTCCCCCAGCGGTCCCGGACATCAAGGATGATCGTGCCCGCGCGCACCTCAGCCGCTGTGAGGCGTGTGCCGAGGAAGCCGTGAAGCTCGAGCGCTTCCTGGACGGCCTCTCCGACGATCACGACGTGGGTATCGGGGATCGGGTGTCGCCGGAACGCCTCAACCGACAGAAGCATCGCATTCTTCGCAGAATACGGCTTGTGGTCGAGCCGGGGCGTCGGGGCCGAGTACTTCGGTTTCCGGCCGTTGGTCGGCCGACGTTGCTCCGCGTACGGTTAGCGGCCAAGTGGCTGGGCGCCGCTGCAGTCGCCGGCCTGCTTCTTGGGGTCATCGTTGGGCAGTCGGTGCACGTGCATCCCGAGGCGCCTGCGGAGGTTGCTCGTGCTCCCGAAACGCGACCCCTCATCGGTGACGTGCCCCCCACCGCAGTGTCGCGCACGGTGCTCGCAAACCTTCCGCTGGTGATGACCTCGACGTCGGAGGATGGTTTTCTGGATGAGCTGGACCAGGTCCTAGGTAGCCCGCCCATTATCGAGCTCACGTCGCTCGACGAAATCACCCCACGGATCCGTGAAACTGCCGTCTACCGCTGGTGAAGCATCGATCGCGGTTCCGATGTTCCGAAAGGGACTCGACCTCAAGCACGCCGTCGCCGGCTCGCTTGCGAGTGACTATCACAGTCGCCTCGTGGACGACATCAAGGGTACGGGATTTCGATACGAGAATGGGCGTCTTGTGGTGCATCTCGCCCAGGAGTTCGGGTTCTGCTACGGCGTTGATCGCGCGGTCGACTATGCGTATCAAACGCGCGCGCGTTTCCCCGACCAGCGGGTCTTTTTGACCGGCGAGATCATTCACAATCCGCAGGTAAACGCGAAGCTTCGGGCGGCCGGCGTACTGTTCTTGAGTGACGCCGACTACGCGATAGCCGACGTGACCTCGAAGGACGTCGTCATCCTCCCGGCGTTCGGTGTGACCGTGCACGAGCTTACTGAGCTCTCCCACCGAGGCTGCACGCTGGTTGATACGACCTGCGGCTCGGTCTTGAATGTCTGGAAGAACGTTCGGCAGTACACGCGCGACGGCTTCACCGCGGTCATCCACGGAAAGATTCACCACGAGGAGACGCGCGCGACGGCGTCCCAGGCCCTCGCCAGCGGGGCTGGGCGATTCCTGATCGTGCTCGATCATGCACAGACCGAGCTCCTTTGCGACACGATTCGCGGCCAGGCCACATCTGAGCGGTTCTTGGAGCAGCTGGGCTCCGCATGCTCGCCCGGATTCGACCCCGAGATGGATCTCCGGCGTATTGGTCTGGCCAATCAGACGACGATGCTGATGTCCGAGTCGCTGGAGATCGGGGAGCTGATTCGCAAGGCGATGGTTGAGCGATACGGCGAAGACACCCTTCTCGATCACTATCGTGCGTTCGAGACCATCTGCAGCGCGACGCAGGATCGGCAGGATGCGATTCAGGCTCTCCTCGGCGAGCGGCGGTTCGATCTGGCTGTCGTCATCGGCGGATACAATAGCAGCAATACGAAGAATCTGGCCCGCATGTGCGCTCACGCCGCGCCGACCTTTCACATTGCGGAACCAGCGTGCCTCGTGTCACCGTCAGAGATCAGGCATCGTCCGGCGGCCGGGCCGACCGGCGACCCGAGTTCGGGCGAGGTGACCTCGCATGGCTGGTTGCCCAGTACCGGCACGGTCACGGTTGCCGTGACTGCTGGAGCCTCGACCCCGGATAGCATCGTAGGGGACGTCATCAGCCGGTTAGCCACGTTCGCCCATCCCTGACGGTCCGTCCTCGACGGTATTCGGAGAGTAAACGTTTGTTCCTGTTCGGCCGTCTGTGAATATTGAGAAACTGCACCCAATAAAGCCGTGGGAACTGCCGATACTCTTCGTGGGACTGCACGGATGATCCGGTCGAAGCTGCCAATACTCCTGGTCATTGTGGCCAGCCTGACGGTCGTCTGGCTGGCGTCTGTCGACGCTCGCCAGGCGTCAACGCGTTCTCAGCGCCATCGGTGGTGGCAGTCTGGCGAGGTCAAGATCGCGCTCGGTCTCACGGAGGACCAGACTGCGGCCATCGAAGAGATCTACAGCTCGACCCAGCCAGTCCTGCGCTCGTTGATGGCCGCCTTCGAAGCCGAGCAGGCGGCCTTGTCGGAGCTCATTGTCAGTATGGAGGTCGCAGACTGGGAGTTCGCTCTTCAGATCGACAAGGTAGAAGCGGCCCGAAGCGCGCTCAGCAAGGAGCGGATCCTGATGCTGTACCACATGCGTCGGGAGCTCAACGGCGCACAGCAGGAGACGTTGACAGAGCTAGAGGAAGAGCGCCGCCGCCGCTGGCGCCAGCGGCGTTCTTCCGATCGGTGACCGAGCGGCTGTGGGCACGTCGCGGCAGGCCGGTCACTGAGCCCACCGAACCGAAGGCGATTCGATCTCGTCTTTAACGGGCAATGGGACTTTATATGCGGGGAGGCGGAATGGTATCGGTTGGACGTATCGTGGTGCTGGGGCTCATCGTGCTTCTCGGCTGTAGGTCGATAGCCGTCGCACAAGATTCGGCGGGGACGTTCTCGGCTTGGGACCGAGGCGGCGGCCCGACCTGGCTCAGACAAGCCGCGCAATCGCCGCGCCCCTTCGACCTCACGCTCGACGACGCGATCGAACGCGCGCTCGAGCGAAACCTGGATATTGCTGTCGAGCGAATCAATCCACAGCTGCTTGACCTCACATTTGCGGAGACACAGTCGTTCTATCGACCAACCGCAAGTTTTAATATGGACAACCGCTCTCAGACAAGCCCAGCGTCGACGCAGCTCGACGGTGGTGATGTCACCGAAACGAACTCGCGCACCTTCGATTTCTCGCTTGGACAGCCGGTCCAGTGGGGCGGCGGAAATCTCAATCTGGGCTGGAATAACAATCGCAACGAGACGACGAACTTCTTCTCGAGCTTCAATCCCAGCTTTCGGTCGGTGTTTAACGCGTCGTACACCCAGCCGCTCCTGCGCGGCTTCCGGATAGACAACACTCGGCAGCAACTTCAGGTCACGCGGATCAACCGCGACATCTCCGATATCGACCTCCGCCAGACCATTACCAACACCGTTGCCGACGTCAGAAACGCCTATTGGGAGCTGCTCTATTCCGTGGGTGCTGTTCGGGTACAGCAAGAGGCTCTCGACCTCGCCGAGCAGCTCGTCCAGGACAATCGCGCGAGGGTTGAGATCGGGACGCTTGCCCCGATCGACGTCGTTCAAGCGCAATCCGAGGCTGCCGCACGCCGCGACCAGCTGGCCCAGGCCAGACAGATCCTGAGAACCGCGGAGCTTGCACTCAAACGCCTCATCGTTGGCGGGACAGAGGATGAGCTGTGGACGGCCCAGCTCAGCCCGGTTGATGTCCCTGAGCTCGACTACCCGCCAATCAACCTAGAGGAGGCGGTCCGCGCCGCGCTGGACCAGCGTTCGGATCTCTCCCGTGCCAACCGGCAGCAAGACATTAATCGACTGAATGTCCGGGGCCTCAGAAACAACACCCTTCCCTCGCTGGATCT
This sequence comes from Vicinamibacterales bacterium, assembly GCA_965216615.1. Taxonomy (GTDB): domain Bacteria; phylum Acidobacteriota; class Vicinamibacteria; order Vicinamibacterales; family UBA8438; genus CAUZIB01. The sequence goes on from CBDCGH010000020.1 coordinate 176,506, forward strand.
CGTGGGCACGTACCAACTGCAGGGGCAGGGCGGGAACCTTCTTGAAAGGGCGGGCTTCTTTGGTGGTGAGGTCACACAGGTTATCCCCGGCGGTTTCGGAGACGCGCTCAATCATATTATCGACGCGAATTTCCCCACCTGGACCGTTGGGATTCAGCTGAGCTATCCGCTCGGAACAAGCTCGGCCGACGTTGCGCTCGAGCGAGCGCGCCTCCAAGTCCGCCAGACCGAGGCGCAACTGCGCCAACTTGAGCTGGTTGTCGCCACGGAGGTGACGACCGCGGCGGTTCAGGTCGAGAGTGTTCGCGAAAGGATTGAAGCGTCCCAGGCCGCCCGTGAGCTGGCTGAGCAACAGCTCGAAGCCGAAGAGAGCAAGTTCGAGGTCGGCATGTCGACGAACTTTTTTGTGGTCCAGGCGCAGCGCGATCTGTCAACCGCGCGTGACGCCGAGCTTCGGGCCATTCTGGACTACCAGAAGGCACTGATTGAGTTCGAGCGGGTCCAGCGCACGTCTCTCGGCAACACTGGGATCTCCATCGTCGGCGGGAGCGCGACCGGTAGCGGAGCGGGTGCAGCTGGGGGCGGTGCCGGCGGCGGGGGATTTGGCGGGGGTGGCTTCTAGGGCGGGCGATAGACATATGAAGAAGACACTGCTCGTCCTCGCACTGCTGGCGGTTGGCATAACCGCCTACGGATATTTGGCCTACGACACATCCGAGTTCGTACCGGACATCCGGACAGTCGCGGTGGTCGAGGGCGACATCGTCGACGCGGTCGTGGCTACCGGGGCGCTCGAGGCCGTCACCACGGTCAACGTCGGTAGCCAAGTGTCCGGCATCATTCAAGACCTCCGGGTCGACTACAACTCGATCGTCCGCCAAGGCGACGTGATCATGCGCCTTGACCCATCGCTCTTCGAGACCCAGGTCGAGCAAGCGCGTGCGAACCTCATCCGGGCGGAGGCCGATGTCGAACGACTACGCGTAAGCCTCGACGATGCCCGGGTACAGCTTGCTCGTTCACAGGACCTTGCCGAACGCGAGCTCATCTCGGAGACCGAGCTCGAAGCGGCTCAGGTTGAGGAACGCCTTGCCGAGGCGCAGCTCAAGTCGGCGGAGGCGGCCGTCACGCAAGCAGCCGCGTCCCTGAATCAGGAAGCGGTGAACCTGGAGCACACCGTGATTCGTGCCCCGATCGACGGCATCGTGATCTCACGCCTCGTCGACGCGGGCCAGACGGTCGCGGCGAGCCTCCAAGCGCCCGAATTGTTCGTCATCGCGGCCGACCTCGCCAAGATGCGCGTCATTGCCAACATCGACGAGTCCGACGTGGGCCGCGTGCGACCGAACCAGCGCGTCACCTTCACCGTTGACGCGTTCCCCGCCGATGTGTTCGAAGGCACCGTCTCTCAAATCCGACTCGAGCCTATCGTGACCCAGAATGTGGTGACGTACGCGACCGTCGTGGACGCGCCGAATCCAGACCTTCGCCTCAAGCCGGGAATGACGGCAACGATTACGCTCGAGGTCGCCCGCCGAGAGAACGTGCTGCGCATTCCAGCCAGCGCGCTGCGGTTTCGTCCCACACCCGCGATGTTCGCCACCCTGAACCAACGAGTCCCCGAATCGATGCAACGCGGCCAGTCGACGCGTCCTGTTTCGGCGCCTCGTAGCGGGGGCGACGCGCGTCCTGCCAGACCGCCCGGAGCGGGCCCAGGGGATGTCACTGCGAACCGCGGTTTCGGGGGGGCAGGCGCGCCCGACCCCGAGCGGCGCCGTCGGATGCGTGAGCGACTGGCACAGATGTCGCCAGAGGAGCGGGAAGCGTTTCGGGAGCAACGTCTCGCAGCTCGGGATGGTGCGCCTCGAGGTGAGGGAGCGCCGCGAGGCGGCGGGGCGCCTAGTCGCACCCCTCGCGTCCCGACAGTGGAACGTGGCGCGACGACCATCGACGCCCTGTTCGGAGAGCTTCCGGAAGTGGAATCGGCCGGCCTCGTGTGGATTCTACAGGGTGACCGGCTCGAGAGCGTTCCGGTGCGGTTGGGAGTTACTGACGGCACCGCCAGTGAGCTGCTGGACAGTGGAGAGTCTGGAGCGAGCCTGTCCGCTGGGGTCGAGCTGGTCATCGGAATGTCGACGCCCGACAACGACGAAGGCTTTCGGGGTTCCGGCTCACCACTGCTTCCGCAGTTCGGGCGGCGGCGCCGAAGGTAAACGCATTGCCCGTCATCGCCGTCAAAGGCGTCGAGAAGGTGTACACCATGGGCGATGTCAAAGTCCCCGCACTACGTGGTGTCACGCTATCCATCGACGGGGGGGAGTTCGTCAGCGTGGTCGGCCCGTCCGGCTCGGGTAAATCGACCTTCATGCACATCGTAGGGTGTCTCGACCGTCCAACCTCCGGGCAGTACGTGCTCGACGGGCACGATGTGTCTCGGCTTTCGAGGGACGAATTGGCGAATGTTCGCAACCGCAAGATCGGGTTTGTCTTCCAGGGCTTCAATCTGCTCGCCAGGACATCGGCGCTGGATAATGTCGAGCTCCCACTCCTCTACGGGAGCGGCTTGCGGGCGTCAGCCCGACACGACCGCGCCAAAGCGATGCTAACCGCCGTCGGTCTTGGCGATCGAATGGATCATCACCAGAATCAGCTCTCCGGCGGCCAGCAGCAGCGCGTCGCGATCGCCCGATCTCTCGTCAACCACCCCGCGATCGTATTGGCGGACGAGCCCACGGGAAACCTCGACACCCGAACCGGCATCGAGGTCCTGGACATCTTTCACCGGCTGAATCGAGAGAGCGGCATCACGGTCGTTCTCATCACGCACGATCACGACATCGCACAGTACGGAACACGGATCATTCACTTTCGGGACGGCAAGGTCGTCTCGGACGAACCCAATACGGCACCGCGCGACCCGAGCCGTGAGCTCGCCGCGTGGTCGGCCGACGAGCGCGGGAGCAACTCGGAGGCCTAGCCGCTCTCAACCAACTGACGCCTGGATCCGCCATGTCACTATTCGTTATTCTCCGCGTCGCGCTCAAGGCCCTGGCTCGGAACAAGATGCGGACCGCCCTGACCATGCTGGGCATGATCATCGGTGTCGCCGCCGTGATCACGATGGTGGCGCTCGGTAACGGCGCCCAGGAGTCGATCGCGGAACAAGCGGAATCGGCGGGAACCAATCTGGTCTCGGTGCGTGCGGGCAACTATAGGAGAGGAGGCATCAGCCACGGCGTGGGCAACGCCCCGACGCTGAAAGTCAAGGACGTCGAGGCCATCCGCAACGAGGTGTCCGGCATCATGTACATGGCCGCAAGCGTCAACACGCGTGACCAGGTCGTCGTCGGCGGCCAGAACTGGTCCGCGCAGATCGAGGGGACGGACGTCGAGTTTCCGCAGATTCGGCACTGGAATCTCGAGTACGGCACGTTCTTTACCGAGGCCCACGTGCGTGGTGCGGCGAAGGTAGCCGTCCTTGGCTCCATTGTTCGCGACAACCTGTTCGGCGAAGGCCACGATCCCGTCGGCGCACGCCTGCGGATTCGAGATCAGCCGTTTCAAGTCATCGGCGTGCTGGAATCGAAGGGCGCTGGCCAGTTTGGCCAGGATCAAGACGACATGGTTGTCGTGCCGTACACGACCGTGCAAAAGAAGCTGCGTGGCCGCGATGGCACCAACATCTCGGGGATCTCGATCTCGGCGGTCTCGGTCGACCAGATGGAGGAGATGAAAGAGCAGATCTCGGAAGTGCTCCGCATCCAGCACCAGCTCCTGCCGGGTGAAGACGACGATTTCATGGTCCGGACCCAGGAAGACATGGTCAGCTTCGTGGGTGGTATGGCCGAGACGATGGGGAGCTTGCTTGCGGGCATCGCTGGCGTATCACTTCTTGTTGGGGGCATCGGGATTATGAACATCATGCTCGTATCGGTCACCGAGCGCACCCGGGAGATCGGTCTCCGCATGGCGGTAGGCGCGAAGGGCGGCGACGTGCTCATGCAGTTTCTCGTCGAAGCGGTGGTGCTCAGCATCGTCGGTGGCCTGATTGGTGTGGCGCTCGGATACGCCGCGTCCGACGCACTCACCCGTATGCTCCAGTGGCCAACGGCTGTCCCGCTCGACGCGGTCGGCATCGCCGTTGGCGTCGCGGCGGCAACCGGTATCTTCTTCGGTTTCTATCCGGCCAGAAAGGCGGCGCGACTCGACCCGATCGAGTCGTTGCGATTCGAGTAAGGGGGCAAATTACATGAAGAGTATCTTTACGGCGGTTGGTGTGCTGGCACTTCTTGGCGCGGTGAGCCTACCGCTCGAGGCCCAGACGGTCGACTTCTCAGGAACGTGGACGCTGGACCGTGACGCGAGCGAGTTTCCGCAGTTTCCTGGCGGTGGTGGTGGCGGTCGGGGAGGCGGCGGCCGCGGTGGTGGCGGTCGGGGGATGCCTGGCGGCGTCGAGATTACGCAGGACGGACAGCAGCTCGTCATGAACCGGCAAGCCGGTGACCGAAGCCAGACCGTCACCTACTTGCTCGATGGCAGCGAATCCACCAGCGAATCGGGACGGGGCAGCCTGACGAGCACGTCAATGTGGGATGGCACGACGTTGGTCACCGAAGGGGCACAATCAATCTCGACCCCTCGGGGTGATTTCGACATCGACCTGGTGGAGCGTCGGAGCTTGAGCGACGACGGACAGACCATGACGGTTGAGTCACTACGAAACACACCCCGCGGGGAGTTCGAGGTGACACTCGTATACCGTCGGGAAGGCTGAGCCCACTGCCCTAGAGCCGTTGCAGCAGCTCCCGGGCGGAGAGTGCCGTCACCGGGTCGCGGGTCTCAGGGGCGATCTCACAGAGTGGCTCGAGGACGAACCGGCGCGCTCTGAACCGAGGATGCGGAAGGACGAGCGCCGCCGACTCGACTACGTCATCCCCAACGAGGATGAGATCGAGGTCGAGTGTCCGGGGCGCCCCCGAGAAGGGTCGACGCCGAGCGCGTGCCTCCTCAATGGCGCGAAGGCCTTCCAGGATGGCGTGGGGTTCCGCATCCGACAGGCCGATGGCCACGGCGTTCAGGAAGTTCGGCTGGGGCGGGACGTCTACGGGTTCAGTCTCGACAAAGGCTGAGACTTGAAGGCGATCGAGCAGCTCTCGCAGCCTTACGACCGCGTACTCGAGGTGTGACTCGCGGTCCCCTAGGTTGCTCCCAAGCGCCACCACGACCTGGCGAGTGGGCGTCGCGATACCCTCAGGCGCTCTGCTGCTCCTTGCACGAAATACAGACGCGGGTCCAGGGGATCGCCTCTAAACGCGCCGGTGCGATCGGCTCACCGCAGTCCCGGCAGGCCCCGTACGTGCCTTGCTCCATCCGCCAGAGGGCCTCTTCGATGGCTTGCAGGATCTTGGCGTCGGTCTGCTTGACCTTGAGCTGAATATGCACCTCGCTCGTGCCGGTCGCCTGGTCGGCCAGATCGCCCTGACGGGTGTTGGTTTCCATCGAAGTCTGCAGCTGTCTGCCGCCACCTTCCGCGAGGATTTCACCCCGCTTCGCCAGTAACGCTTTCTTGTAGAGCTCTTCTTCCATCGGTTGTTCACCCATCTAAACCATTCATTTTACCACGCGCGGAAGAGACCCTATTCTGCCCGGAGGGTCGCGAGCGGTTTACGCCGGATCACGTCGATGCTCGATACCACCCCCACCACACTGACGACCAGCGCGGTGACAAGGACCCCGAGCGCGTTCGTCATGGGAGCCGGAAACCATGTGATCTCGAAGACCTGCCGCGTCAGCGCCCAGGATAAACCCATGGCACCTAGTGACCCCACGGTTCCCGCCAGTGCTCCGAGCACGCCGTACTCCAGCACCAGCATGGTCGCCAGGAGCCGGGTGTCGGCGCCGAGGGTCTTGAGGATTGCCGATTCGTACAAGCGCTGGTATTTCGTCATCGCGACGGAGCCGACCAGGATGAGACCTCCGCTGAGGAACGCGATGCTCCCGACGACGTTGATGGCCATCGTGACGTAGCTCAGGACGCGGCGGAGGGTCCGAATGACCGCCATGCCGTCGATCACCGACACGTTGGCGTGCTGCGCGACAACGTCGCGCTGCAACGCGGCCCGAGCGGCTGGCTCCGAGGGGCCCTTCAGAAACGCGATGTAGCTATGGGGCGCGCCTCCGAACGAGCCAGGTCGAAAGACGAACATGAAGCCCCCGCTCCGTGAGTCGTCCCATTCCACCGTCCTCACGCTCGACACCCGCGCGATCATTGGCCGGCCGAGCACATCGAACGTGATCATGTCGCCCACTTGAATACCGCGCTCGCGGTGAAGCCCCTCCTCGATCGACACTTCGGGGATTGCACTCTCGGTTGGCGACCAGAAGGTCCCTGCGACGACTCGTTCGTTCGCTTCGAGCTGAGCTCGATAGGTCACCGTGTACTCTCGGCCGAGCCCGGCGCGCCGTGCGCCTCTCGGGTCGTCAAAGCGCACGCGTTCTCCTTCGACCGCGATCACACGGGCCCGCAGCACGGGAATCGGATCGAAACCGAGACCGACATGGCGCTCGATCACCGCGCCGACTCCTGACCGTTGGTCTTCCTGTATGTCGATGAGAAACATGTCAGGAGTATCGTCCCGCAGCTCCAGCGAGAAGTTGCGAATCAAGTTGGCCTGCAGCGCTTGCACGCCGATGATGAAGAAGCTCCCGAGCCCAACCGCGAGAAGGATGACCCGGGTCTGATTGCCCGGTCGGCTCAAGCTCAGGGCCGCGTGGCGAAGCGGAAACCACCGCACTGCCTGCAGCGGCCGAATTGCCAGCACAAGCCCGCGACCGATCAGGTAGAGCGTGACGGCGATCACGGCAAATCCGCCGATCACATAGAGCCCCACCTCCAGAGACGATGCCTGCCATCCGGCGACCACTACCAACGCTCCGCAGACTGCCACGGTGACGGCGACCCGGATCCAGTCGAAACCGCGGGTCGCGTCCCCTGCGCCCTGACGAAGCAAGAGGAGCGGCTTGGCGTGGCGGATGTCGAGCAGCGGGACCAAGGCGAAAAGGAGCGCAACGAGTACCCCGACGACGATGCCCTGCACCACCGCCGAGGCGGTCAGACTTGTGGAGAGCTCCGCGATACCCGTCGCCGCGACCGCCTGGGCAGTCAGCTCCTCGGGAACCATCGCGAGCGCGAGACGAGCCAGGAGAATGCCGAGGACACTCCCGCCTGCACCAAGCAGGAGCACCTGCAGGACGTACACGGCGAGCACACGCCCTGTCGTGGCTCCGAGGCATCGGAGGATCGCGGCGCTCTTCAACCGCTGTTGCACAAAAACGCGGGTTACGCTCCAGACACCGATCCCGCCGAGAATGACCACGACGAACCCAATCAAGCTGAGGTAGTTTTCCGTCCGACCGAGATTTCGCTCGATTCGGTTCTCGGTGCGCCGGTACGAGCTGACCTGCACGAAGGCACCCTCCAACTCACTTCGTAGGTCTTCGACAAGCGGGTCGATCTCGCGCTCTTCCGCGAGGCGGACGAGAACCTGCCGACTGGCCCGACTCGTCGCAGTGAGCACACCGGTCTCATCCGCGTCGTCGTATCCGACCATCACCCTCGGACCAAAGCTGAACGCACCCAGTTGTCGGCCAGCCTCCGATTCGACCACGTCGCGGATCGTGAAGGCGACCTGCCCGATCGCCATCTGGTCACCGACGTTCAGGTCGAGCTGGGTGAGGAGCTCCGGTCCTACAACAGCACCGTGATCGGCGAGCACGTCGAAGGAGTACGGACGTCCGCTGCGCAGAACGACTCGGCCGTAAAAGGGGAATCCCTCCTGAACGGCTCGCAGCTCGACCACCTGGGTAAGCGTGCTGCTCTCCTCCACTCGTCGAGCCATCGTGGTGGTGTCGACGGTTTCGGTGGTCGCCGATCCTGGAAGACCCTCGAGCCGACGCGCGACGATTTCCAGCACCTCGTCCGTCCACGGACGGTCAGCGCGAAGGTACACGTCCGCGCCGGTCAGCGTCCGCGCCTCGGCGGTCAGGGCGACCCGGACGTTCTGAATCAGCGACCGCAAGGCCGCGATGCCACCGACGCCAACCGCAACGCACAGAAAGAAGAACGCGAGTCGCCGCCACGACGCGCGCAGTTCGCGGAACGTCATCGAGACGACGAACTTCATATGTTCGATCCGCCGTGCGCGCCTGGCTCAGCCAGGTGAGAGACGAGCTCCGTGCGTCCGTCTCGCATCGTCAGGACGACATCGCTCTGCCTAGCAATCTCAGCGTCGTGGGTCACCATGACGACGGTTGTCTTTCGCGTCTGGTGGACGTTGCGAAGTAGATCGATAACCAGTTCGCCGTTCTTGGAGTCGAGATTACCTGTGGGCTCGTCAACCAAGAGAATCGGCGGGTCGTTGGCAAGCGCACGCGCGATCGCGACGCGCTGCTGCTCGCCACCAGAGAGCTGTGAGGGGTAGTGATGCGCACGGGGGGTTAACCCAACTTCCTCCAGGAGAGCGTTGGCCTTCCGCGACGGTTCGTCCACGCCCACGATTTCGAGAGGCACCAACACATTCTCTAGCGCGCTCAGCGAGGGTATGAGGTGGAAGAACTGAAATACGAACCCGATTTTTGCGCTTCGCAGACGTGCCAGACCGTCTTCGTCGAGTGCGGTGATGTCGGTGCCGTCGACAAGGACCCGGCCGCTCGACGGGGCGTCCAGACCGGCGATCAGGCCCAAGAGGGTTGTTTTCCCGCTACCCGACGGGCCGATCACGGACAGAAACTGTCCCGACGGGACCTGCAGGTCGAGTGGGTGCAGAATGGTCAGCGGTTCCCCACCGCTCCGGACTGTTTTCGAAACGCCCTGAAGCTCGATCATGGTGCGGCCGCCTCAGAGTCAGGGTCCACCGGCAGACCCTTGCGTGACGCGAGCCGCGACCGCCTCGAGGACCGGCCAGACGCGATCCGCGATCTGCGTCGCACCCGTTGCGTTCGGGTGAATGCCGTCGGCCTGATTGAGCTCCGGGACGCCGGCGACGCCTTCTAACAGAAAGGGCACGAAATCGATCCCGTGTCCGGCCGCGAGCTCCGCGAACACCGCTCGAAAGTCGTCGGTGTAATCCGCGCCGAAGTTTGGCGGCGCCTCCATTTCAGCCAAGATCACCTCGACATCTCGCGCCTTCGCGCGCGCGATCATCTCCGCCAGGTTATCTCGCATTTGCCCGACCGGCAGCCCTCGGAGGCCGTCGTTGCCCCCGAGCGCAATGATGAGGGCAACCACGTTCCCCTCCATGGACCAGTCCACACGGCGGAGGGCACCAGCTGTCGTGTCCCCCGATCTGCCCGCGTTGACGACCTCGAGCGAATAGCCCGCTGCGTCGAGCCGTCGCTGCAGCACTGCCGGGTACGACTCATCGGGTGGGAGTCCCAATCCGGCGGTTAGCGAGTCACCGAGCACGACGAGTTGAGGTCGGTGAGACGGGGGCGCAGGAGCCGGATCTGCACATGGCTCGATCGGGGGGATTCTCTCAGGAAGCCCGGAGTCAGACGGGGCGCCGCACGCCGCGCCAAGGACCGCAGGTAGAAGAACGTAGACCGCGTGCAGGACGCGCCGTCGAAGCCGCCGAGTGCGCATGAGCCGTCCCCTATTCTACAGAGCAACGTCACCGCGCCGGCGGCCACGCCACCAGGCGCCGTACACGACGACGTTCAACGCAAGGGCCAGGGACCCAAGAATGACCTGAGCGCTGCGCGTGAGCCCAGACGGATAAAGAATCGGGAGCACGAAACGACCCAGAAAGTCGCCATCGCCGACCGGAAGCCCGCCCTGGGTTCGCAGCCAGAACTCCAGCGGCGTGAGGGGGCAGATGCCCCCGATCCATTCAATCCCCACGGCCCAGCACACGGCCGGCACGTGAAGCCAGGCCACCCAGGGCCAGCGCCAGATACCGATCCCGCCGCAGACGACGAACGCGACGAACAGGAGGTGACAGGCGACCGTCATGTCCGCGAGGAGCCGATACGCCATCGCAATTCGTCCACGCTATCACGGACGCCGCGTGCCTAGCGGCTCGAAGCGTTTTCGAGTACGATCACCGCCCACTCCCGGTGCGGCGACACGGCCTCGCCGGGCATCGTTGCGCGCCGTTGTTCTGGGGAGGGCAGGGTGTCAACCGCGCTCGCACAGTCAGCCGGGGAAGCCGCCGGGCTCACAGCCATTTCCGGAGTTCGCGTCGGCCACGACACGCTACCTGCTCGCCCGACCGGGTGTACCGTCGTATTAGTCGAGGCCGGAGCGGTGGCCGCCGTGGACGTGCGCGGCGCTTCTCCCGGCACCCGCGAGACTGCCCTTCTCGATCCGGTCAATACCGTGCAAGAGGTGCACGCGCTCGTCTTCGCGGGCGGTAGCGCGTTCGGACTCGCCGCCGCCGACGGCGTCGTCACCTATCTCGCCGAACGTGGGATCGGGTATCCAACCCGCGTGGCAATGGTGCCGATCGTCCCCGCGGCGATCCTGAATGATCTCGGCGTGGGCGACGATCCGTCCGTTCGGCCGACTGCGGAATGCGGGTACCGCGCGGCGGCGGCGGCCACCGACGGACCGGTCGCCGAAGGCAGTGTGGGCGCCGGTGCTGGCGCCACGGTCGGCAAGCTCGCGGGACCGGATCGGGCCGTGCGGGGCGGCATCGGAACCGCCGCCTTCGAGCTGGGTGACGGTGTGGTCGTGTCGGCTCTGGTCGCGGTTAACGCCGTCGGCGATGTCGTCGACCCCGCCACGGGCACGATCGTAGCCGGGGCTCGGGCGCCTGGGCGTAGCGGCTTTGCCGACACGGCCAGACTTCTGCAGACGTCGCCTCCGCCTAACCTGAAGAGCGAAAACACAACGATCGGGGTCGTCGCCACCAATGCGGTCCTCACGAAGGCCGAGCTCGGACTCGTCGCTCGCATGGCCCACGATGGGCTCGCTCGCGCCGTTCGCCCGGCTCACACGCCGTATGACGGCGACACGATATTCGCCATCGCCACCGGTGAGATCACGTCGGATGTGAGCTTGCTCCGAGTCGGCGCACTCGCGGCTGACGCAACCGCGGAGGCCATTCTGCGCGGTGTCCGAGCCGCGACCAGTCTTCCCGGATGCCCGTCCGTCCGGGATCTTCAGGGAGGTGCAAGCTGAACGCCGCCATTCTCGCCTTCATCGGTTTGTCCATGATCTTCATCGGATACCGCTTCTACTCCAAGTTCATCGCCGAGAAGATCTATCGCCTTGATCCCGACTTCGAGACACCTGCGCACACGATGCGGGACGATATCGACTACATCCCGACTAAACGCATCGTCCTGTGGGGACATCACTTCACGGCCGTTGCCGGCGCGGCACCGATCATCGGCCCCGGGATTGCCGTCATCTGGGGTTGGTTGCCCGCCTTTCTCTGGGTGATTGTCGGCACAATGTTCTTCGCCGGCGTTCACGACTTCGGAGCCGTCTGGGCGAGTGTACGCAACAGGGCGAAATCGGTGGGCGCGCTGACGGAGGACGTGGTGAGTCCGCGCGCGAGAACCCTGTTCATGATCGTCGTCTTCTTCTTGCTGATGATGGTGAACGCGGTGTTCGGGGTGGCGATTTCCGACGCCTTCCAGGGGACGCCTAGCAGCGTCATTCCAGCCTGGACGGCTGTTATCGTCGCCGTGGCAATCGGCGTTCTTATCTACCGCATGCACGTACCGATCATGTGGCCCACGATCGTCGGCACGGTGATTCTCTACGCGGTGATCTACCTAGGCGAAGCCGTTCCCATCTCGCTCACAGCGGGGACATTCGGGCTGCCCGTCGGGGCGCAATGGATCCTCATCCTGTTCCTGTACGCCGGGATCGCGTCGCTGCTTCCCGTGTGGCTCTTGCTTCAGCCACGCGACTACATCAACGGCATTCAGCTCTTTGTCGGCTTGGGACTGCTCTACGGTGCGGTGCTGATCGCCAACCCGACGATTATCGCTCCGGCCATCAACCCCAACGTTCCGGCGTCTGCCCCACCGCTTATTCCGCTGCTTTTCGTGACTATTGCCTGTGGTGCCATTTCGGGCTTTCACGGGTTGGTGGGCTCGGGAACGACTTCCAAGCAACTCAACAAGGAAACCGACGCACGATTCGTCGGATACCTGGGGTCGTCTGGCGAGGGGGCATTGGCCCTTGTGGCAATCATTGCTGCCACCGCCGGATTCGCGAATCTCGGCGAATGGGAAACGCTGTATTCGGAATTCGGCAACGGCGGAATGGCAGCCTTCGTGACCGGCGGCGCCACGATCGTCGCCTCGGGAGTCGGCATCTCGACCGAGTTTGCTGCGACGCTGCTGACGGTCATGGCGGTGCTCTTCGCGGGCACGACGATGGACGCCGGCGTTCGGTTGCAGCGCTACATCGTGCAGGAATGGGGAGTCATCTACAAGATACCCGTTCTCCAAAACGGGTATGTCGCCACGGTGGTTGCGGTCGCGACCTGTCTCATGCTGGCCTTTGGTGCAGGCGGGCCCAGCGGCGAGGGCGGCATGCTGATTTGGCCGCTGTTCGGAACAACGAATCAGCTTCTCGCCGGACTCACCTTGCTGGTCATCAGCGTCATGTTGGTCAAGATGGGGCGTCCAGCACGATATACGCTGATCCCGATGATTTTCATCACGACGATGGCCCTGGCCGCGGCGCTCGTGCAGCTCAGAACGCTCTATCAGGAAGGCGGGATCTTCTACCCGCTACTCTGGATCGATTTAGTGATCGTGGTGCTCGCGATCTTCGTCATGCTAGAAGCCGGCTCGGCCTTCCTGCGCGCGAAGCGTATGGCGGAAGCGGGGGCAAGCGCCTGACACGATGGCCGAGGCGGAGGGCAGGCTCGCTCGTCTGAAGGCACTCCTCGAAGAGTTCTACGTGGCGCCCTATCGCGGGGCCATCGCACGCGCGCGCCGCGACGAGGACGACCTCTTCATGTTGTTCGTGTTCGGCGAGTTGATGGGCGTGCCCAACCCGGCGACCTACTACACGCTTGAGCTGCAGCCGATCTTGCTCGAGAGATTCCACGAATGGCATCGACGCATGGGCATGGAGCACTCACCGCTCGACCATTTCCGCTGTTGCTAGCCAAGAAACGCCAGCCGTGTCGGTGAGCCTCCGCGAGCTCTTCGCGCATCATCTGATCTTCGTCGGGGGTAAGGGCGGCGTGGGCAAGACCACGGTTGCAGCCGGATTGGGCCTTGAGGCGGCGGCCCAAGGACGCACCTGCCTGCTCGTGTCAACCGACCCCGCCCACTCGCTCGGAGACATCTTCGACGCGACCATCGGCGAAACGGAGACGGCGCTCGATACGGGCCTCTGGGCGCTCGAGATTGACCCGGACCGCCATGCGGAGCGGCATGTCGACACGGTCAAGGCGCAAATGAAGGCGCTCGTGCACCCTCGGTTGTACGACGAGATCGATCGACAGCTCGACCTTGCGAAGCATGCCCCTGGTGCGAGTGAGGCGGCGTTACTCGAACGCGTCGCCGAGCTCATGGGCGAGGCGGGCTCCCGCTTTGATCTTGTTGTCTTCGACACGGCGCCCAGCGGTCACACCGTCCGCCTTCTTTCGCTGCCCGAAGTGATGGGCGCATGGACCGACGGCCTCCTCCGACATCGCCAGCGTTCGTCTCGGCTGTCAGCGGCCCTCCGCCACCTTGGCGGAGGGGCCGTCAAGGGAGACGACCTGTCGATGATCGATACGGCCCAGGACTATCCCGACGACGGCGTCGCGGGCCGGCTCAATGACGTGCTACAGACCCGCCGCCGGAAGTTCTTGGTCGCGCGGGACCGCCTGCTCGACGCGTCGACGACGGCCTTCCTGTTGGTGTTGAATCCAGACAAGCTCTCCATCCTCGAAAGCCGCAAGATCGTCGAACTGCTCCACCGATTCCAGATCGATGTCGCCCGCATCGTCGTGAATCGCGTCCTCCCGCCCGACGTCACCGAGGGAACGACGAACGAGTTTCTCCACGACCGGCGTCGACAGGAGCGCGAATACCGACAGGAGATTGACGAGGTCTTTGCGGCGTACGCCAGGGTGGTTGTGCCGCTGCTGAGTCGAGATGTGCACGGCATCGAGTCAATCCGGTCGATCGGTCGGCTCCTGGCGGAGAACTGGGCTAACTCGTGACCGTCTCTCCCCTGTTCGTCGCCGCGGGCGCCATGCTCGCGTACGTCGTCGCGTATCGCTACTACGCGAGACATCTTGCGACCCGACTCTTCCAGCTCGATGGGGTGCGACCGACGCCGGCTCATGCGCTTCAGGATGATGTCGACTACGTTCCCACGCATCGGTTTCTAGTGTTCGGGCACCACTATGCGTCGATTACCGGCCTCTCTCCGATGCTCGGTCCGGCTATCGCGGTCATTTGGGGATGGCTACCGGCGACGCTCTGGGTGGTGGTGGGTGCAATCTTCGTCGGGGCGGTCCATGATTTCGGGGCGCTGGCGGTCTCTCTTCGTGCCCAAGGCATGTCTATTGGCAAGGTGACGGAGAGCCTCGTGGGGGCCCGAGCCAAGACGCTGTTCCACGTGGTCATCTTCTTTCTCATCGCGTTGGCAATGGGCGTCTTCGTGCACATCATCGCGACGCTCTTCTCGCCCGCGTTCTATCCGGAATCGGTCCTTCCCAGCGGCGTGCTCGTCGGAATTGCGCTCGCCGCAGGGGTCGTCGTGCGGCGACGCGGTTGGGGTCCTGGACAGCTGGCACTCGTGGGACTCGTCGTCTTGGGCCTCATTGTCTGGGCGGGGGTGCGCTACCCGATTGTCGGGCTCTCCGTATCGCAGTGGAAGTGGCTGCTGCTCGGGTACGCATGGCTCGCGAGTGTCTTGCCAGTGTGGCTGTTGCTGCAGCCGCGCGACTACATCAACAGTCTGTTGCTGTACGTCGGCGTGGCCGCCATGTATCTCGGCTTCTTCCTGAGCAACCCATCGTTCGTCGCGCCGGCGCTCGACGTCGCACCCGAGGGGGCGCCCGCGATGCTTCCCTTCGTATTCATCGTGATTGCGTGCGGCGCTGCGAGTGGATTCCACGCTCTGGTGTCGTCTGGCACGTCGGCAAAGCAGCTCAATGACGAGCGCGACGCTCGCCTCGTGGGCTACGGCGCCATGATTGGCGAGTCGGTCCTCGGTCTCATGGCGGTGCTAGCCTGTACAGCTGGGTTCGTCTCCCGAGAGGCGTGGCTCGAGCGCTACGTGACGTGGCAGGCGGCGGATAGTTTGGGCGGCAACGTTGCGGCCTTCATCAGTGGCACGGCTCACTTCTTGGGTGCGCTGGGGTTCACCGAATCGGTAGCGACCACCTTGGTGGCCATCCTGGTCGTGTCGTTTGCGCTCACCTCCCTAGACTCTGCGACCCGGGTCCTGCGATACAACGTCTCGGAGATCGGCGAAACTCTCGGCATCAGCGCCCTCGCCAACCGGTACTTATCCTCCGGTGCAGCCGCAACCGCGATTTGGTTCTTCGCCTTCTACGAGGTGGAGGGAGAGTTCGCAGGCTTGGTGCTGTGGCAGCTATTCGGCACGACCAATCAATTACTGGCCGGGCTAACCCTCCTGGCCATCACGGTCTACCTTCTTCGCCGTGGGAAGCCGCTTCGATACACCTTGGTCCCGATGGCGTTCGTGCTGGTCTCTACCCTGTCGGCGATGAGCGTGAACCTCACGGAGTTCTGGCGAGATGGCGAGTGGACGCTCTTCGTGACCGGTCTCGTGATCTACGAGGTGGCACTCGCCCTAATGGCCTCACGGACGCCGTGGAAGCCGCCGCACCTTGGTCCCGATGGCGGCTGGTCTCTACCCTGTCGGCGATGGCGTGAACCTCACGGAGTGGCGAGATGGCGAGTGGACGCTCTTCCTATGGTCGGTGGAAGCCGCAGTGCGGCAGTGCCGTCGAGCGCCTGTCGTAGAGGATATGGATGTACGCTTTCGGGCTGCTACAATAGAGCCTTCGTCAACGTTCAAGGAGGAAACGTGAATCCGTGGCTCGCCGTCGTAATTGCCGGAGTGGTGGCCTTCACCCTGCACATCCTGTTTGTGCTCGCGTTCCGCAATAAGCAGTGAATGCGCCGCCGACCGTCGGCTCGGCGGGGACGGCAACCGCCGACTAGCCGGGGATGGCCACCGGAATTAGTTGACGATATCGCACGGCCGTGCCGTCCTTCCGGGCTGGCCGGAAGCGCCATGTCTTGATGGCGCTGAGAATCATCGACTGATGAATGCTTTCCGGCGGTGAGACTAGCCGGACCTTCTCGACGTCACCGGATTCCGAGATGATCGCTTCCACGATCCCGGGGCTTTGACGCCAGGTAGCACGCGCGTCGACGGTTGGCATCTGGAGCCGTAGTGTGACCGGTGGTGTCACGTTGATGTCACTGGAGTCAAACAGGACGGACGCCATGAGGTGCGCGTTGCCGTTCTCGGCGCCTTCACCCCCTTCGCCCCCGAAGACAACCACGTCGACCGCAGGCTCGGTCTGAATCACATCCGGAGCCGCATTCTTGTTCGCCGCTGGCACGGGCCGATCCGCGCGAGCCATGACCTGCGGTTGCGGGCGAGCGACGTCACGTTTCGAGACACGCGGACCCTCGCCAGCAGGGTCCGTGTCTGAGGGAGTGTCCCCATCGTCTCCAAGGCGTTCGTTCGCCGCGTCTTTCACCTCGCTCGTCACTGCCTTGACCTTGTCGACGACGTTCGACAGATCCTCGGCCGCGGCTTCTCGCATCCACTCGGTCTCTTCCATCACGCGGCTCCAGGCGCCTGTCGCCGCCGCCCGCAGAGCGCTCAGCCGATCGGTCACCTTGCCTGGCGCCACTTGCTCGAACATCGACACGGATCCCAGTCCGACCGATGCCAGAACGAGCACCGCGGCGGCGGGGACGAGCCAGCGAGGTCGTTTCCGGGTGCGAGGTACGTCTGTTGCCGCCTCCACCGTCTCTTGGGTGTCATCGGGGACGGGGGTCTCGAGCGCTCGCTGATGGACCTCGGCCAGGACGGCTCGACGACCAGGCCGCTCGAAATACTTCAACGCCTCCACGAACTCGCTCATCGATTTGGAGGACGCGGAATCTGGCCCAGCCGTTGAGAGCACGAGCCGTAGCTGGCTCGGTCGGTCTTTCGGCAGCATCGAGCTCAAGGTGCGCGCAAGCGCGCTGACAGCGCTCCCCGAGTGGGTCCGACCGCGAAGAAGCTTGACCGTTCCGCCCTCGGTCAGTTCAAGATTCTGCTCCCTGGGTAACGCCCTCTTTCCGGATTGCTCAAACACTTCGGCAATCTCGAGTCCAAGCGCCACGACCTCTTGCCATCGCAACAGGCCACGACGCTCTTGCAGGTACGTCATGTTGACGGGACCGGTACTCGTCCTCTCGGGCCATTTCATTTTTGCAATCATATCGGCTCAGTCGGGCATGGACTCCGTGCATCTGCACGATACTGCACGCCTTTTGACCACCATTGGCCAGGCATGCCGCCACGCACGTCCCTGTTGTCCTCAGCACACAAGTAAAGGCACCTTTCGTACCATCCTCGCGCTCCTCAAAAGGCGCGGGAAGAGACCTCTTTTCGCCAAAAAGTGTCAGCGGCTGAAGCCGTTGTCTGTTGCCACCCAGACTTCAGGATGGCCGCAAACGGGCTTTTAGGAGTCGGTTGGCAGGTGAAATTTGATTCGGAGACCGAACGGAGCGAATTGTTCGGCCTCGAGCCGACCGCCGTGGAGGCTCGGCGATGCGTCGTGCGGCCGCCACGCTCACCGCCGCACCTGCGCCTCCCGGCCGTTCGCCTCGATAACCGGTGCGACCTCTGCCCCCTCCCGCTCCGAGCATGTGAGGCGAGCCACGCGATCGAGGGCGTTGTCGAGGGTCATCCGAACGGGCGACACCTCGGGAGACGACTCGAGTACGCGGAGGCCTTCCACGAGCCAGGTCGCTCGCTGCACCTCGGCCCGGGTCACATCTCGAACCGTGCGTGTGTACGGGCGCGGTGGCCCCTCGCTCGAGAGATCCCAGACCGTGCCCACTGCACCCAAACTGCGTGAAATCTCTGCCAGCGCCGCGGCGAGGCTGGGCTGGGTCTCCTTCGGCTCACGCACACGTTCGGCGATCGGCAGGCTCTGGCGGACATCGTCGGCCTCGGCCAAGAGCCGAGCCTCATCCTCGTCCACGTTGTAGACGCGACAGGGCAGCTCGGTGAGCCCAGCGGCGGCCGCCGCCGCAAACCGCCGAACGCCGGCGATCAGCTCGTACCCGATTTCACGACGCCTGACGAGCAGCGGCTGGAGAATGCCGACCCTCCGAACCGACTCCACCAGGGAGTCGGCCGAGGCGAGCGTGACTGGCATCCGCGCGGAGATATCCCGCGCCGGGAGCATGCGCACCAGGGCGGCCGGTGAGCGCGAGTCGAGCTCGTCGACGTAGTGCCGATCATGACGCATGCGGTAGCCGGGCGGCAAACCCTCGCGGAGTGGAACGTCCGTCTCAGACGTCAGCTCCTGCGAACTGCCGAACTCGTCAGGGGGGTACGACTCTGTTGGAAACCAATCCGACATCAAAGAGGACGAGCCGGCGACAGAGATCCCTCCGATGAGATGACGATCGCCGAACCGACAGATTCTATCAGACGGAGCGACCGTGGCTGGAGCTCCCTCGGACGGACGCCGGTGTGGTACCATCACGCTCGCACTCGGCACTCCCCCGACCACTCATGATCGTCGGTATTCCCAAAGAAACGTTTCCAGGAGAGCGCCGCGTGGCACTCGTCCCCGCGGTGGTGCCATCTTTGACGAAGGCTGGCCTGAGCGTCGTACTCGAATCACAGGCTGGAGCAGCCGCCGGTTTTCCCGATACCACCTACGTCGATCAGGATGTCCGCATTGTTCCCGATCGCCTCACGGTGTTTCGGGACGCTGATGTCGTTCTTCAGGTGCGCGCCGCCGGCGCAGCCGGTGCATCGGGCGACGCGGACCTTCCTCTGATGCGACCCGGTCAGGCGCTTGTCGCGTTTCTAGAGCCGCTGATCGATCCGGCGCGATCCCGCGGGCTTGCCGACCGCGGCGTCACCGCGTTTTCGATGGAGTTGATCCCTCGGATTACGAGGGCTCAGAGCATGGACGCACTTTCCTCGATGGCGACGGTCGCCGGGTACCGAGCCGTCCTGATGGCCGCGGACCGGCTGCCTCGAATGTTTCCGATGCTCATGACGGCTGCCGGGACCATTACGCCGGCGAAAGTGTTCGTCGTTGGGGCAGGCGTCGCGGGGCTCCAGGCGATCGCGACGGCCCGGCGCCTCGGGGCAAAGGTGGAGGCGTACGACGTCCGTCCAGCGGTGAAAGAGCAGGTCGAGAGTCTCGGCGCGTCATTCGCCGAGCTCCCACTCGAGACGGGCGGCGCGGAGGATGCTGGCGGGTACGCCAAAGCGCAGGGCGACGCCTTCTACGAGCGGCAACGCGAGATGATGTCAGCTGTGGTGGCCGGCAGTGACGTCGTGATTACGACGGCCCTCATCCCGGGTAAGACGGCACCGATACTGGTCACCTCCCGGATGATCGAAGGCATGGCACCGGGGAGCGTCGTCGTCGACCTGGCCGCGGAGCGCGGCGGAAACTGTGAGCCAACAGAGCCGGACCAGACCGTAAACCACGGCGGTGTCACGATTCTCGGTCCGACAAACCTGCCGTCGACGGTCGCGTACCATGCGAGTCAAATGTACGCCAAGAACATCACGACGCTCCTCCTGCATCTTCTCGACGGTGGCGCTTTGACCATTGATCGAGATGACGACATCACATCGGGCACGCTGGTGACGTATGAAGGGCAGGTTGTCCACGAGCGCGTCCGCGAGGCCATGAGTGCTTCGACTTGACGCATAAGGAGTGACACGATGGAAGCGCTCATTCCACTCCTCACGATCTTCCTGCTGGCTATCTTTGTGGGCTTCGAGATCATCACGAAGGTACCTCCGCTCCTGCATACGCCGTTGATGTCGGGCAGCAACGCCATCTCCGGCATCACGATTATCGGCGCCATGCTCTCGGCGACGTCGAACAGCCGTCTTGCCGCCGGACTGGCATTTGCGGCGTTGGTCCTGGCGACGATCAACGTGGTGGGCGGCTTTCTGGTGACGAATCGCATGCTCAGTATGTTCAAGAAGAAGGGCTAGGGCGAGTGGACGACGTCTTCATCGACCTCATCTACTTGTTGGCCTCGGTGCTCTTCATTCTGGGTATCCGGGGTCTCACGCACCCGCGAACCGCCGTGCGCGGCAATCTGACGGGCGCGAGCGGGATGTTGCTCGCCGTTGTCGCGACGCTTCTGGACAGCCAGGTGTTCGGGTCGGGCGTCGCCGGATTTGGCGTGATCCTCGCGGGCGTCGCCCTGGGAGGCGCGATTGGCGCGACCCTCGCGGTGAAGATTCAGATGACCGCGATGCCGGAGATGGTCGCGCTGCTGAACGCCTTCGGCGGCGGCGCGTCGGCCCTCGTCGCCGGTGCCGTGCTTGTGGAGGGAACGGATCCCTCCGCCCAAGTGGCCGTTGCCACGGTGGCAACCGGTCTGATTGGGTCCGTCACGTTCTGGGGCAGCCTGGTGGCGTTTGACAAGCTGCGGGGCCTGCTGCTCCCGGATTCGCCAGTGACCTTCACGGGCCAACAGCCGTTCAATCTCGCGCTGGGCCTCGTTGCCCTCGCCCTGGGCGCCTGGCTGGTGGCCGACCCCAGCAACACCACGGCGTATGCCGGCGTCGTGGTCGTCGGATCGATCCTGGGCGTGCTCCTGACGATCTCGATTGGCGGCGCCGACATGCCGGTAGCGATTGCGCTCCTCAATTCCTATTCGGGCCTCGCCGCCGCCTCAACGGGCTTCGTGCTCAGCAACAACATTCTCATCATCACGGGCTCGCTCGTCGGTGCGTCAGGCATCATCCTGACCCGGATCATGTGCAAAGCGATGAACCGATCGCTGGTGAACGTCCTTGTCGGCGCCATTGCGTCGGGCGAGACAACGACCAGCGATGCGGACGCCATCTATGAGGGTCGGGTCAAGCGCACGTCAGCCGAAGAGGTTGCGATGCTGCTCGATACAGCGAAGCGCGTCGTGATCGTCCCAGGCTACGGGTTGGCGGTCTCTCAAGCCCAACACCAAGTCCGCGACTTGGCGACCCTACTGGAATCGCACGGAGTCGAGGTCGAATACGCCATCCATCCTGTCGCGGGTCGCATGCCTGGCCACATGAACGTGCTCCTTGCCGAGGCCGACGTCGATTACGACAAACTGAAGGAGATGGATGCGATCAACCCGAGTTTTGGTCAGACCGATGTATCAATCGTCATCGGGGCAAACGACATCGTCAACCCTGATGCCCGCACGGATCCATCCAGTCCGATCGCGGGGATGCCAATCCTCGACGTCGACAAGTCGACCAGCGTCATCGTGATCAAGCGCAGCTTGTCACCTGGATTTGCGGGAATCCCCAACCCGCTCTTCGCGGCCGACAACACCCTCATGCTGTTCGGAGATGGAAAGAAGGCCGTGCTTGACCTGCTCGCAGCGGTCAAGGAAACGGAATAGCAGGTCCGCTTGCGTCTGACTCGAGCTGACTCACGGCCTTTTTCCAGTGGTAGTCCCACGTCTCGAGGCACTCCTCGCGCTGGTGTCGAGACGTCACGAGCCCCAGGTTTTCCAGGAAGCCGCAGAACCCGGAGGAGGGGGCTGGCAGGTCCCGTTTCGTGCAAGTCAGGGCGCTCAGGAGAATCCCGTCGCGCTCGTAGCTCTCAAGTGAGACCAGCGTCAACACGTAACCTAGGAGCGTTGCGTGGGCCAGCCAGGATGGCGTGCCCGCCTGCCGGACGAGGTCGGCGTACGTGATGCCCTCGCCCACCCGTCCCTCACGCACGTACTTCACGATGCACGCACCGATGCTCGTGATGACACGAGGCTCGTAGAAGACGCTAAGGTGCTCGATCGCGTCACGGCGCATCACCTCGATGCGGTCCATGCGGACGTGTTCGGGGTCGATCATCGTGTCCTTGGTTTGACAGGCGCCGCGCGCCGATCCATGCTACCCCGTTCGGAGGCAGAGGATTCCTCGATGATCAATAGACTGGTATTCTTGGTATTCGGGACGTCGCTGTTTCTGACGATCGCCCTCCTACCGAACCTGCTGCTGGCCTGGTTCTATACGGGCGGTCGCACCCACACGATCGTGATTCCCACGTCGGTCGCGCTGTTTCTCGTGCTATGGGGGAGCTCGAAGCTCTTCCCAGCGTCGCCGTCAGTCCGCTAGGACCGCGGCTAGCTCTTCAGCGCGCTCACCAACCGCGTCGCGAAACCACCCGTTTCCTCGGATGCTTCCTCCGTGGCCTCCGGCTCACCGACGGTCCCAGTCTCGAGCGTAAAGGGACCAGACTCGGCAAGTTGGAGCTGGAGCAGGTGATTGATGGCACCTTGCGGGTTCTCCTGCGAGAGCTTCCAGACGGCGAACAGGGTGGCCGTTGTAACGAACACGGCCCCAATCCCCTTGATGATCATCATCGCCTCACCCGTAAGCGGGTCAAGCCATTCGCGATCGGCAGGAGGCCGGAGGCGGTGAACGTTCGCCACCATCACGATGCGTTCGCCCTCTTCCGACACCTCTTGCGCGGCATCGAATATCTGCTTGATCTTGGGAGACTTGTTGGTGATGGCGGCATCGGTACCGGCGACGACGATAAGCAGGCGCTTACCCTCTCCGACGTCAACGGTGAGGTCGGTGGCCTTTGATCCGGGTGTCAGCTCTGCTGATAGCCCCACGGCCCGAAAAATGTCGCGGACGGACTGCTCGAGAGGCTGGCCGGTCTGCCACAACAGTTGAGCCAGCGACTCCATTTGCGCCGCTTCTTCCTTCAGTTTCTCAATCTCCGCCATGATTTCCACATGACGCTTCGGCATCCATCCACTGACCCACTCGGGCGTGGCTCGGTCGTCTAGGACCTCGGTCGTCTCGGGCGCTGGTTCCGTTTTCTTGGTCACCTATTCCACCTTCATCATGACGTGATTCGCTTCCGTGGATACAGATTCGTAACTCGGATCCGTACCCGGCCACAGGAAACGTCCGAATTACCAAGGTTCGGCCGGTTCCGACCATAAGAGTTGCACGGTGAATGCCAAATGCGTGGCTCGTGGGTCGCTTGCTTTACGCGGGTCGCGTGAGTGACGATCTCGGGCGTTGTCCGTATCTTGAGGTAGCCATGACGACACACTCGCACCCTTGTCGCCCCGTCATCAACGCCGTATTCGTGGCCGGCGTCACCACAGGGCTGCTCCTGCTTGGCGGCTCCGCTGCGGAGTCACAAGCCCGTTGGCCGCAGTTCCGCGGCCCGGAGGGTGGCGTGGCCGCAGACGATCCGCAGCTACCTGAGCACTGGGGGCCCGACCAGAACATTGCGTGGGTTCTCGACTTGCCTGGACGGTCTTGGAGCTCTCCTATCGTGTGGGACGATCACGTGTTTGCCTTGGCGGTCACCCACGTTGAGGGCGGAGACGCCCGGGTCCAGCCGGTCGAGCGCTATCGGGCACGATCACTGGGTGGGTCCATGACGAACGCCGACGTCGAAACGGCGTCGGGATCGCTCCAATGGATCCTCTACGATATCGAGTTTTCCACTGGTACTGTGCGCTGGAAAACCACGCTCCACACCGGCCTCCCAACGGGAAGCGTCCACCAGAAGAGCTCCTTCGCAACGGAGACCCCGGTCACTGACGGACAGCGGATCTACGTCGTGTTGGGCGACATCGGCCTGTTTGCAGTTGATTTCGAGGGCCAGTTGGACTGGGCAGTGCCCCTGGAGTGGGAGCCCCGCCGCGGATGGGGCCCCGCGGCCTCGCCGGCCGTTCACGATGGCCGGCTGTTCTTTCTCAATGACAACGAGGAGCAGTCGTTCGTGGCGGCGTATGACATCGCAACGGGCGGTGAGCTCTGGCGCGCGAATCGGGACGAGCCGGCGAACTGGGCCACCCCCTACGTCTGGGAGAACGACGTTCGGACCGAGCTCGTTACCGCGGGGACACGAGGCGTCCGCTCCTACTCGCTCGATGGTGATCTGCTGTGGCAGCTGACCGGTATGTCGTCGCTGGTTATCCCGACCCCGTTCGCCGAGGATGGACTGCTCTACATCAACTCGGGCTATGTGGCCGATGCGCATCGACCCGTGTACGCGATTCGTCCCGGAGCCAGCGGAGACATCACGCTGGGCGAGGGCAGCACAAGCAACGACTACGTCGTCTGGTCGGACCCCCAGCTCGGCTCGTACAACCCGTCATCCCTGGTGTACGGCGACTACTACTACACCCTGCTCGACCGGGGCATTCTCCTGTGTCGTGACGCCAGAACTGGACGTGAGGTGTACCCAAGGCAGCGGATCTCGGCCGGATCGCTCTTCACCGCATCGCCGTGGGCCTACAACGGAAAGATCTTTGCCCTGAGCGACGACGGAGATACGTACGTTATCAAGGCCGGTCCAGGTTTCGAGGTGCTGGGACGGAATTCGCTCAACGAGATGGCGCTGGCGACACCCGCGGTCGCCAACGGCAGCCTCATCCTTCGGACAGCATCAAAGCTCTATCGGATTGCTCGCCGGTAGGCGCGACCTGAGCTAGTGCAGTGCCTCAGAACTGCATCGTGCACTGAGGGCGCCGTGGCGCCCAGCTGTCAAGGCGCGACGAGGGAACAAATCGGGTATTTGTGACCGGGGAGCAACGCAGTCAGTCGGGATGCGCCGGTGGCCGAACGCCGAGGCATTTCTGAATCACTGCACTAGCGTTCCTCGGATGATTCCACAACCTGGATGTTCAGCTTCCGAGCGCCCGCCAGAATTCCGGCAGCCCGACGTTCCCCTCGTGGCACGCATACTCATACAAGGGTCCGTCGGTCCGCCGGAAGGGCATAGTGGCGGTCCACGGCTGCGTAAACGAATTCGGGTCGTCGACCGTGAACTCGTACATGACCGTGTCGGAATTGACACGGCGGAAACGCTCGACGAGGTAGGTGTCGGCGGTCGTGCCACCCAGGCTCGTCTCCCGCAGGAAGTTTCGGGTTTCAACCACCAGGGTCTCGCCTTCCCAGCGCCCACGCGATACTCCCGCGTATTGCCGCAAGTCGCCGTGCGAGCGCCCGTCCAGCGGGATGATCCGTGAGTTATGCACCATCTCGTTGACGATTGCCACGTAGCCGGGGGCCTGCAGGATGACGACGTTGTTGTTGTACGACCCGGACTTCATCGGCGGACCCGAGTTGAAGCCCATCAGGCAGCGATCAGCAAGGCTCCGGTCGGTATACGAGTCGCCGAAGCCGTTGCGCAGGTTTAGGTACCGTATCCGTGACTGACGTTCGTATTCTTCCCGGTAAGGCACTCGACCGTTGGGCGGGTCGACGACGAGCGATGTGCGGTTGTCCTTGGTCAGCTCGATCCCACGTTCGTACCAAAACTCGTTGTACGAGAGGACGCCGCCTTCGGCTCGCGACTGGTAGCCGGCACTTGGCTGGCCCGACTCCGGGTCGAAGAGGTCGCGGTTGAGCCGCTGGCGTTCCGACGCCTCGAACGCCGCGGCCTCTTCGTCGGACAGCGTGGCCTGATCTCCCACCGCGGCCGGGCGGTTCAATGGGGTTAAGGTGCGAAACGTGAAGATGCCAGAAATATCGGGATCGCCGTGCGGCGTACGCATGGGCGCGGACTCGTCTGCGAGGGTGTCCTCGGACTGCGGCAACCCAGTCCCAGCGATGAGCGTGCTGGACCCGAACAGAACGAGCGCGGTAAGCAACCATCTAGACGTCATCACTTCTCTCCAGATCAGACAAATCGCGCGTACTACGGCCGTAGACCAACTCATCATATTCGCCCAGGTCCAGTCCGCCTGACAAGCAGCAGGCGCCACACGAGGCACGACGGTCGCGGCTCCCGTCAAGCCTCGGCCTGGCCGTGCTCGGCCGGCGGGGAGGCCAGTGAGACCACGTCGCTCGCGGCACCGGCGTCGGTGACCGACCAGCCCGCCCCCAAGGATGGCCGCAACTCAGGCGGCGGCGCCGTTTCCGACGGTACGAGGAACAACCCCAGCCGACGCGTCGCTTCCCCGAGCGACGGGCTGCTCGTCCAGCGTACCAAAGGACTCGACAGCAGCAGCCCAACGAAGATCGGCGTGAGCCACAGGAAGAAAGTCGGGCTGACAGAGATCGTGAGACTCGCCCAGGCAGCGCCGACGGCCGCGATGCCGGCGGTCCGCCACCAGGCGTCGTGCCAGGCGACCAGCCGTCCGGCTCGAGCCTGCGGCTCCCACTCAATATCATGTCCGCCGAGGATGCTCACCAGAAAGCGCGTGTGGTACATCATCATGAGCGGCGCCACCAGCACAGCCAGGAACATCTCCAGTAGCGCGCTGATCACTAAGCGCCCTCCCCCGCCAAACTTTTTCCGCTCTCGCACTAGCGCCAGACCCAGGGCCAGCACCTTGGGAAGAAAGAGGAGGCCGCCGGTTACTCCGAGCAAGGGAAGCCACTCTCTCGGGCTGATCGTCGTCCAGGAAGGCGCGGGCAGGTCCGCCCAGAGGGTGTGGCCCGTCCCCAGGTACGGATACTCGGTGAGCTGGGGCAGAATCACGTAGGCGGTGCTCGCTAGCAGCAGGAGAAGCCACAGAGCCGACGAGACATAGCCCATCGCTCCCTGGAGGAAGTGCACGCGGCTCAACCAATGCAACCCCCTCATCGGCAACAGCCGCAAATGTTGGAGGCTGCCCTGACTCCAGCGACGATCGCGCTTCGCGTAGTCGAAGACGTTGCCCGGTACCTCTTCGAAGCTCCCGCTGATCTGAGGGAAGAGGTATACGTGCCAGCCGGCACGACGCAGCAAGGCGGCCTCGACGAAGTCATGACTCAGGATCGCCCCCCCGAGGGGCGGGCGCCCAGGGAGGACGGGCAGTCGACAGTGCGCGGTGAACGCCGCCAACCGAATGATGGCATTGTGCCCCCAGTAGTTCGCGGCATCGGTTTGCCAGAAACTTTGCCCGGTCGCCAGAATCGGACTGTAAAGCCGGGCGGCGAACTGCAGAAGACGACCGAAGAGCGTCCGTCGCCGAGCAGGAACTGGCACGGTCTGGATCAGTCCCGCCCCGGGATTCGCCTGCATGGCCCGCACGAGCTCAACCAGCGTCGACCCGGTCATGATGCTGTCCGCGTCGAGCACGACCATGAAGTCGTAGTCATCGCCCCAGCGACGACAGAAGTCGTCGATGTTCCCAGCCTTCCTGCCAATGTTTTGCGTGCGCCGCCGGTAGCAAACGCCGTCCGCGCGATCGATCTGATCGCGTAACGCTCGTACCGACGCTTCTTCGGCCTCGGCAATCTCCGCGTCGCTCGTGTCACTCAGGAGAAACACGTCGAACCGATCAGCAAACCCCGTCTGGGCCAACGATCGCAGCATTGCCGCCAGCCCGCCCGCCGTCTGCGTCGGGTCCTCGTTGTGGACGGGCATGACCAACGCGGTTCGGCTCGTGACGGGATCGTCCGGCGGCCCCGACACCAGGGGGCGCTCGAGCGACAGCGGGTCTCGACGCAGCGTCATGAGTGCGAAACCGATCACAGCATTCCAGAACGACATCGAGATCCAGAAAAACGTTGCCCCAAACAGGCCTAGGATCAGCACCTCCAGCACGGTGACGCCGCGGGACCCGACGATGTTGAGCATCAGGGCGACGCCAATCAGCGTTGTGACCCCGACCAGCCCGAAGAACAACCAAGGCCGGAGCCGAGCAAGTGGCAGACGTATCGGGTTCACCGGGGATGCCACGTATAGCTCCAGGTTTCTGTCACCGGCACACCGTCCGCCTCAAGGTGAAGCCGCAGGTCGCTCGGCTCATCACGTCGCGGGGCCAGCTGGAATGAAGCCCGCCAGCCTTCGTTGTTTGGCAGGGGCTGCGTGTTCAGATCAGACGTTGTCCCCCTAGCCGCATCGACGACCGCGACCGGCGCGACCTCATCGATAGCCGACAGGCTGCCACCGACGAAGTCGACGACAACTCGGCGCGGACTTGCTTCGTCACCGGTCGTGACGCGCGTGAGATCGTCAAGGCCGATCCGAGTTCGCGCCACGTATCCGAGGGCCTGCTCTGGCTGGCGTTCGTCGAACGTGGTCAATCGGTACCGAAAAGACCGCTCGTCACCGGCCTCCAGCTGACGCGAGGGAACCCAGTAGAGCGCGACGTTGTCGGCGAACTCGTTACGCGTTTCGAACGTCAGAAGCTCGACCCTTCCGTCTCCCCAGCCGGAGTCCTGCACGTCGACCCACTCGCTCGGGCGGCGCTCGTAGGCGGCTTCGAGGTCGAGATAGCTCTCAAAAGTCCGATCCCGTTGGAACAGGCCGAACCCACGCGGGGATCCACGGCTCAACGACGTCACGTGGGTCCCGGGACCGTTGTTGAGCGGGCGCCAGATCCACTCCCCCTCCGCCGAATGCACCGACGCGCCGTCCGAGTCGTGCACCTGGGCGCGAAAGTCGTCGAAGTAGGGCTGCCGGTTCTGATCAAAGAGAAACATGCTGCTCATCGGTGCAATGCCGAGCTTCGCGATATCCCGCCGCGCACGAATCCGAGCGTCGACCATCAGGGTGGTATCGGTGCCCGGCTGAAGCTCAAAGCGATAGGCGCCGGTGACGGACGGGCTGTCCAGCAGAGCATACATGGTCAACGACGTTGCCTCGGGTTCCGGCTGGACGAGCCAGAACTCCCGGAAGTCGGGGAATTCCTCCGGCTTCTCCAGGCCCACGTCTACCGCAAGCCCTCGTGACGAGAGGCCGTACACATGTCCGCGTCCCACCAGTCTGAAGTACGAGGCGCCCAGAAAGACGATCACCTCGTCCTTGATGGTGGCGTCGTTGAGCGGGTAGTGTATCCGGAATCCGGCATACCCTAACCCTGGTGAGACTAGCGCGGCGACCGGCGCGGCGGGGCCGTCGTAGCGGAACAGGCTCGGGTCGAAACCGAGTTCTGCAATCTTTTCGTTACGCACAAGGTGGATGCGGACTGGCTCGTCGTAGAGGTAGCCCGGGTGGAAGAGCTGGACTTCGAAATCTGACTCGTCACGCCAGAACGCGGCCTCAGGACGAAACCTGATCGCCCGGTACTGGTCGTAGTCGAGGTTGGTGAGGCTGGACGGCATAGCCACCCCGCCGGGCACATAGCTCGATCGGGCCAGGTGTCGTGCGCGTTCCGTGACGTAGTCGAACAGGACATGGTCCGACGCGACCTCGGGCTCGGCGACCGGCGTCCCGGCATGCCGAGTCGGATCAGGGGGTGGCGGAGACGTCATTCCCCCAGAGTCGCAGCCCACGGCGATGAGGGGCACGAGCAACACGAGTGCGATAGCACGAAGCGACGTCATGAGAGTGGCACTTCCAGCGGGGATCATCAGTCTGCTCATGGCACTCTGTCTTGTCAATGCGCTCCTCGTGTCATCAGAATGGTTACGTAGTGGCACCGTCGGCCCCACCTGGCTGGCTCTCGAAGTCCCGCTTATCGTCGGGGTGCTCGCCCTTCTGCCTCGGCGCCGTTGGACTGGGGTCACCTCAGCTCTCGTCGCCGGCGCCATCGCACTGCTCGCTACCGCGGCGGTGGCCGACGCGGCGGTCAGGCAGATTCTCGCCCGTCCATTGAATCTCTACCTCGACGTTCATCTCCTCGATTCCGTTCTCAAGCTGCTCAGCGGAACCCTCGGTCCGGTGGCTACTGGTCTCGTCGCGGTCGGCGCTGTGGTCGCGGGAGGACTCTTGACTTGGCTCACGGCCTCCCTTCTTCGCCGCGTGGCCGCCCGGGAGAGCGGGCTGAAGGTCCGCGTGCCGGGGATAGCGCTCGTCGCCTGTTTCGCCCTATTCTTCGGCCTGCGATCCACCCGCACCGATATGCCGGAGCTTGCCCGTCGGACAGCGCTGCCAGCGGTCACCGTCGCAACCGAACAAACCCGGCATCTCGTCCGGATGCTGAGAGAGCGAGAGGTGTTTCTCTCAGAGCTGGAGCGACAGCCGCCGAGCTACGCGGACGTGCCAGGCCTATTGGGTCGTCTCCGAGGCCGCGATGTCGTCCTGGCGTTCATCGAATCTTATGGTATGACGGTTCTCGACGATCCTCGATACGCCCCGGTCCTCCGACCACGCTTGGATGAGCTAGAGGGTCGCATGGTGACGGCCGGTTTGCACTTGGCGAGCGGGAGCCTGGTGGCACCGACCCAAGGCGGGCAATCGTGGTTCTCCCATGGCTCGCTGCTCAGTGGGGCGTGGCTCGACAATCAACTTCGCTACGACTTGCTCCTGGCGAGCGGACGAGAGACGCTGATCGATGATTTTCGCCGAGCCGGCCACCGAACCGTCGCATTGATGCCCGCCATCACGATGGCCTGGCCTGAGGGCGATCGGTTGGGGTACGACCAGATTCTCGCCCTCGAGAACATCGATTACTCCGGACCTCCTCTAAACTGGGTCACCATGCCAGATCAGTTCACCTGGTCGTACTGGCAGCACACGGTTCGGACGAAAACCCGCTTCGACCGCCGACCGGTGTTTGCCGAAATTGGCTTGATCAGTAGCCACGCGCCGTGGACGCCGATCCTTCCTGTGATTGACGATTGGGACAGCGTTCGGGACGGGTCCATATTCGCGAGATGGGAGAACGCGGGCAAGCGTCCAGCAGAGCTGTGGCGGAACAATGATCGGGTTCGTGAGCACTTCGCCCAGTCGGTCGACTACGCGGTCGCAACGATGACGGCCTACGCCGAGCGCTTTATGGACGACAACACCCTGCTCATCGTCCTGGGTGATCACCAACCCGCCCCGCTCATCACCGGGGACGACGCCAGCCGTGCCGTGCCCGTCCATGTCATCAGCGGGGACGCGACCCTGGTGCGTCCCTTCGCCGAATGGGGATTCCGGCCCGGGGCTTTTCCCAACCCGACCGGGACGGTGCGCAGGATGGACGCGTTTCGAGACTGGTTCGTGAGAACCTTCAGTGGATGAGATGACCGGATCGGCGAGGTCGCGCGACGGTTCCGACGGCTACGACACGGTTGCGCGATTGTTTCACTGGGGGTTCGTTCTCATGGTGCTGGTTCAGATTCCAGCCGGCATCGCGATGACCAGCGAAGCGTTCCCCGCGTATGGCGATGCCCTCTTCGTTCTCCACAAGGGGCTCGGCAGCGTGTTCCTCCTCCTCGTGACCGCAAGGCTGCTCTGGCGGCTCGCTCATCCTGTGCCAGCTCTCGCACCTCACATGCCCGCACTGCAGCGCCAGATCGCGGGGTTCGTGCACGGGCTGCTCTACCTGGTCCTTCTGGGCATGGCGATGAGTGGCTATCTCCGCACCGTCGGTGATAACTTCCCGATTGAGCTCTTGGACGCCCTCGGTATTCCACCACTGGTGTCCGACATGCCGGAGATGGCTCGGATGATGCGAGCCGTCCACAAGTTCGGCGCCTTTGTGCTGACCGCCCTCATTGCGGCTCATGTCGGCGCGGTGGCGCATCAACTCTTGATCGAGCGAGAAGCGGTCATGTCACGTATTTGGCCGCCCGTTCGACGGAGGCGGCCCGCAGGCGGTGGGCGCTGACACCTGGGAAGGCAGAACGTCGACCATGTCTCTACCTCGCTGGCAGTCGCTGACCACCGTCGAGGTACAGCACCTTGCGCATCGGGATCCGGTCGCTATCCTGCCGGTGGGCGCCATCGAGCAGCACGGACCCCATCTGCCGCTGTCGACTGATCTCGATATTGCGCTCGGCTTGATCGAAGGCGCGACTCGTTATCTCCCGGAAGACCCACCCGCAGTCGTGCTGCCGCCCCAGGCCGTCGGCGCCTCCCTGGAGCATGCACGCTTCGTCGGAACGCTCCATCTCGATCACGGCGCGCTGACGGAGCTCGTCGTGGCTCTGGGTGCCTCCGTCGCCCGCGCAGGCATCAAACGTCTCCTTCTTTGCAACACCCATGGGGGCAACCTCCCAGCGATTGATGCCGCAGGCCTTGCCCTTCGGGACCAGCTGGGACAGCTCGTGGTTAAGACGAGTTACTTTCTGTCCGACCCTCCGGGCGACGTCGATTGGCCGTCGTCTGAGTGGCGCCACGGTCTGCACGGCGGCGCTGTCGAGACAGCCATGATGCTGCACTTGCACCCTGAGCAAGTGCGGCGAGATGACGTTCGCGCGACACGATCGCTTGGGGAAGACCTCGAGCGCTCACTGAGAAGAGTGGGCCCCGAAGAGGCTGGAACCGCGTTCTCCTGGCTCGCGGGCGACCTCAGCCGAACTGGCGTGGCGGGCAACGCCAAACTGGCGACGGCGGACGTTGGAGCCCGGCTCGTCGACCACTACAGCCGGATTCTCGCCGACGCCATTCAGGACGCGAAGGACTTTCCCCTTGAGCGGCTAGTGCAGTGAGGCTACTTGCCGGGCACAGCGCCCGATAGCATCTCGCCGAGCCAATGGCCGGCGCGCTGAACCTTGGCCCGTACGTAGCGCACGTTGTGGGGGTTGAGGGTTCCGTAGAGGGGCTGCCGGTCGATGACTTCGATACTCGCCTCGCGCAGTGCCCGAACCTTCTCGGGGTTATTGGTCAAGAGCTGCACACGGTCGACCTTGAGGTACCGGAGCATCGCGACCGCAGCATCGTAGCGCCGTTCGTCGGCGCCAAAGCCGAGGGTGCAATCGGCGTCGACCGTATCCAGTCCCTGCTGCTGCAAGGAATACGCCCGGAGCTTGTTACCAAAGCCAATCCCCCTCCCTTCCTGCGACAGGTACAACAGCACCCCGCCGCCGCGAGCCGCAAACACCCGAAGACTGCCCCTGAGCTGTTCCCCGCAGTCGCATCGCAGGCTGCCGAACAGATCGCCCGTGAGACAGGCCGAGTGAATGCGCACCGGCACGGGGGCGGGCCACTTTGCGCGGTTGCCCGTCAGGATGGCGACATGCTCAAGCATTCCGCTCCCCTCGCGAAACGACATGAACTGCGCATCTTCCGCGTCGACCAGCGGGACAGGTCCCTCGCTCACATGCGTCACTTCGAGACGCCCATCAAGCGCCAACGCGTTGATTCCCGTAGCTCGGACGCACAGCACCTCGCCGGCGGCGATCATCCCGTCGACTTCCAGATGGGAAGCTCCGACGTCGACCGTGACGACGGCCGGGAGGAGCCGCGCCAGCCGGGCAATGGTCAACCCACCGGCCTCCGCAGTGGTCGCCGTGCGCGCATGTCGTGCCGACCCAACACGACTGGAGGCCGAGCAGGCCAGCTCGAGCACCTTCTCCGGGTCGGTGTCTTTGGGCAGCGTGAGACTCACGCCTGTCGCGCCGTCCCCGTGGTGGGATAATCCCAAGACGCGGGCCCTGTGATCGGTGACGGTGAGCCACAGCTCCGCGCTACCGACACGACGCAACATATCGAGGGTCTGAGGCGTCAGCCCCTCCACTGCGGCGAGCAGTGCCCTGGTCGACCCGGAATCGTCTGCCACACAGACCGGGCGACCACGCTGCAAATCGAACAACCCGCGCTCTGCGTGGTGCATGCTAGTGTCGCTGAATGTTCAGCGTGTCCAAAGGAAGCCGACGTGACCGCTCACATCGATGAACGCACAGCCTGGGACCTGGTTCGCACTGTTCCGCAGCGCCCCGGGGCTGAGGACCCCCCTGTTCGCGTCCATCATCATCCCAGGCCGGATGTCTGGTTGCAAGTCCATCCGTCGGGTCTGTGGTCGGCGTCGCCCTCCCCCAGTGAAGGGGCGCGCGATATCTTCGACATTTTTCTGCCAATCCAAACGAGCGCCGCGCTGACGATCGGCCAGATTGGCCAGAGCCTCGATGGTCGCATAGCGACGGAAACCGGCCATTCGCACTATGTCACCGGCGAGGCCGACATCCGTCGACTGCACCGGGTGCGGGCGCTCGTCGACGCCGTCATCGTCGGCGCCGGGACCGTCGCCGCCGATAATCCAAGGCTGACCGTGCGCGAGGCCGAGGGCGACAATCCAGTTCGTGTCGTCATCGACCCAGATGGCCAACTGGAGCGGACGCGACACGTCTTCTCCGATGGCGCCGTGCGAACGATCGAAGTCCGACGCCTCGCATCAGATGACGTGGCGCCAGAGCTCCCATCCAACACCGACATGCTGTTCCTGCCGGTGACTGACCAAGGGACCATTGACCCGGCCGCGCTCATCACCGCGCTGAGGCGTCAAGGGCTCGCGCGAATCCTCGTGGAGGGCGGCGGCGTCACGGTCTCGCGGTTTCTCGAGGCCGGCGTTCTGGACCGCCTCCACCTGACGGTCGCTCCGATGCTCATCGGCTCGGGACGCCCATCGCTGACCCTGAGCCCAATTGACTCGCTCACCGACGCACTCCGACCTCCGCATCGTGTGTTTCATCTCGGCAACGACGTGCTCTTCGATCTCGACCTCCAAACCGTCGGACCCCGCAAGAGGTTCCAAGCCAGTATCAGACCGCCCGGCAAGGTCGAGAGCAGCACGAACAGGCCATAGGTGACCGACGCGACGATACCGTCTTCTGAGGCAAGCCCCACCGCCGGCCAGATCATCGCGGCGCCGGCCTCCCGGACTCCCCATCCGGCGAGGGTCACGGGAATCAGCATCGTCACGAGCACGGGCGCCACGAGCGGCAGTATTTGGACCACCGGAGTCTCGACACCCACCGCCTTCGCGGCAAGTAGGTAGACTGCGATGTACGTCGTCACCACGGCGAGTGAGCTGCTCATTTGTCGGGAGAACGCCGACCTTGAAAACAGTGCGGTTCGCGACTCGTTCCAGAGCGCCCCCCACATCGAGGTCCGTGCGGTCCCGCGGCGCCGAACCCAGCGAACGCCGAGTCCAGCAACCACGACGATGCCCACACCAGCGAGTGCGACAATCGCCGTAGAGACGCCAAGCGACGCCGCGATCACAAGCGACGATCCGATCGCGACCAGCGTCATGACGACTTGTCCGGACGCCCTCTCAATCACGACTGCGCGGACTGCTCGTCCGACGAGTTCCGGCGTGCCTCGTTGTTGATGCGCGTGGCGCCACGCGCGCCCCACGTCACCCGTCACGCCGCCCGGTATCAGCTGCGTGATAAACATGGCGAGGTAGTACTCTCCGACCGCTTCCGAGAGGGGAAGCTCAATTCCAAGGAGCCGCGCGGTGTAGCGCCATCGCCACGCTGAGACCACGACCTGGACAGCCGACACACCGAGCGCGGCCGCAACCCAGCCGGCCTGTAGGTCCTTGATGCGCGATAAGAACGACTGGGCCTCGAACGCCCAGCCCACATAGAGGAGCAGACCAACGCTGACCGTCAGCCGGAGCGAAACCGTCAGGAGGCGCCTAGACACGACAACTTATCGGGTGGCCTGCGGTGCGGCGGCAAGGACGTCCACGGCCTTTCCGAAATCCGCGGCGACGGCGTCCCACCGCGGAAGGCTCGCCGCATGCCGCCGTGCGGCGTCTCGAAGTCGACCTAGACGCGATGGGTCAGTCAGCAGGCTTCCGATCGCGGCGGTCAACGCGACCTCGTCGCCTGGGGCAACCAGAACTCCGGCGTCAGCTGGCACCGTGAACGGTATCGCCCCGCCCGTGGTGCTGACGATCGGGAGGCCTCGCGCCAGCGCTTCCGTGAGCGCCATCCCGTAGCCCTCGAAGAATGAGGGCAGCACGAACACCGTGCTCGTCGCATACAACGCATTGATTCCCGGGCCATCACACTCTCCCGGAAAATCAAATCTGCCAGACAGCGCGAGCTCGTCAACCCTTCGCTGGACCTCCTGCGCGTACGCGGGCGCCCGGCAGAGACTGCCGGCGCAGACGCACCGCCAGTCGACCTCGCGGAGCTGCGCCAAGGCGTTGACGAGAATCTCCTGCCCTTTCCGAGGCGTCACCGACCCCACGCACAGCAACTGCGGCGGCCCTCCGTCGGGAACGCCACTGGCGAGAGGAGCCGGGTCGACGCCTGGCGGGACCGCACTAATGCGTTCCGGGGTGACGCCGAAGCGAGCCAATCGTTCAGCGGTAAACGCGCTTGTGACGATGACACCTCGACACGCCGCAAGCGCCTGGCGCTCGAGGGCCTCGAAGCGAGCCATGGCGTGGCTCTCGAGACCGGTTTCGTCTGCTAGGGCGTGGTGGACCAGCGCTACCAACCGAAGCCGACGCCCGTGCTCCGTGACCACGCCGGGGAGCCCTCCCATCGCAAGGCCGTCCAGGACGACTCGTGCTCCCTGGGGCAGCGCAGCAAGGGTCTGGCGGAAACTGGCGGTCGCCCGTTCGTCCGCATTCGGAAACTGACCCTCGAGCTCGTGGATAGTCACCCGCCACCCGAGCTCCCGCAGTTCATTCGCCATCCGGGCGTCGTAGATAAACCCCCCGGTCCGCTGGGCAATGGCCCCGGGAACCACGATATGCACACATGGGGGACTCACACGCGGCCTTTGTAGCTTCCCCACGCGATATGGGACTCCCGCAGTGTGACCTCGATCTCCCCGACCCCCCGCGCATTCGCCCCCAGCTCGCCCCGACGGATTGACTCAGCGAGCCGATTGAAGATCTCCCGCGCCAGAAACTCGGTCGTCGTGTTCTTGCCGGCGAAGGCAGGCTCTGCATCGAGATTTCTGTAGTTGAGCGATTCGAGCTGCGCCTTCAGGCCATCGCTTGCGCGGCCGATATCGACGACGAGGCCGTCAGGGTCGAGCTCCTCGCGAAAGAAGCTGGCGTCGACCACGTAGGTGGCACCATGCAGACGCTGTGCGGGACCAAACGCGTCTCCGGTCAGACTGTGCGCGATCATGACGTGGTCGCGAACGGTTAGGCTGTACACGATCGCCTCCCTCTTCCCGTCCCTCTCACGGCCGGGTATACCGAATGCAATGGCACAATGTGTCAGCGGACTCGCGGCTCAGGCGCTCAAGGACATTGGGCAACTCATCGAAGTCACTCATCGCGCTCACCAGCACCGAGAGCGCGTCGTCCTTGAGTAGCTCCAGCGCCACGGCCAATCGGCGTGCCCGATCCCATCGAGGTGCCCGGTCGGGTGGCACCGTTCCGACCTGGCTACTCTTGATCGTGAGACGTGCCGGGTGGAAGCGCTCCCCCAGCGGCAGCGGAACCGTTCGACGCCCATACCAGCTCAGCTCGACGACGACGCTCTCTTGTCCTGCGATTTCAAGGGCCGCCCGTAGCCCTTCCGGGTGGCCACTCGCGTGAAAGACCACGTCGGACTCCTCCATGCCTGCGGTGTCGACGCGCAGATCCAGGCCCAGGGTCTCGGCGGCGAGTTGCCGCGCGGGGTTAGGGTCGATGACCGACACCGAAGTGGCGGGAACTCGATGACACAGCCACGCCACGAGCAGACCAAGAACACCTCCACCGATGACCGCAATCCGGTCGCCGACCGTTGCCCGTCCGTCCCACACCGCGTTGACGGCGGTTTCCATATTCGCCGCCAGAACCGCTCGGTCTGGCGGTACTTCGTCCGGTACGACGGCTACGGCAGCGGCGGGAACGTGGTACACATCCTGGTGCGGGTACAGGCAGAATACGGTCTTTCCAAGCAGCGCGTCGGCCCCGGCCTCGACTCGTCCGACACTCATGTAGCCATATTTCACCGGTGCGGGAAACTGTCCTTCTTGAAACGGCGCTCGCATCACCTGATACTGCGACGGCGGCACCTCTCCCCTGAAGACGAGGGACTCGGTGCCACGGCTGATGCCGGAGTACAACGTGCGCACGAGCACCTCATCCTCCTGTCGCTCGCCCAAGGTCGCGTCCAGGATGCGGCCCCGACCCGGCGCGTCAATCCAGAACTGGCGGGCGGAGAGGGCTGTCGACACAGAGATGTCCTCGATGGCTGAGCATGGTTGCCGGTGACGGACCATAACTCATGACCCCAGCGACTCACAACAGGGGCAACCGGGACACAACCGACTGGCGCGTGGCGGCCCTCGACCTACTTGCGGGAGGCGCCCTGCTATTCGCGGTGAGCATGAGCACGGCCTGGCTCCTGCTGTTACCTCCGATCTATCCGCTCTCGGCACTGTGCCTGTACGGGGTCCTGGCAGTCGTCGTCGTCGCGGCAAAACCTCCAGTGACTCGCGGTTTCGGCTTGGGTCCGGCAAACCGAGTCACCCTCGTTCGCGCCAGCCTCATCTTGCCGCTGGCGCCGCTCGTGTGGCACACAGATGCGCTGACGGCGGCCGGATTCTGGTTAATCGTCGCGTTGGGAACGACGGCGATGATTTTGGACGGGGTGGACGGATGGCTCGCGCGGCGAACCGGGTCGGGCACCCCTTTTGGCGCGCGCTTCGACATGGAGTTGGACACTCTGCTGATGTTCATCCTCGCCCTCCTCGTGTGGCGCACTGCCAAGGTCGGTCCGTGGGTCGTCCTCCTTGGCTCGATGCGATACGCGTTCGTCGCGGCCGGCTACGCGTGGACCTGGCTTCGTGGTGCCTTGCCACCCAGTTTTCGGCGAAAGACGGCGTGCGTGATTCAAGGGATCGTCCTGCTCGTGTGTCTGGGACCGGTGATCCCCGACCTGATCGCGTCGTGCGCTGCAGCCCTGGGGCTGGCGACAGTCGTCTATTCGTTCGCGGTCGACGTGCGATGGTTACACCTCCACCGTGCGAGCTCACCAACCACACATTCGTAAGGCGTCCTCCACGTTCGGTCCGTTCCTTTGGCCGGACGCGTTCTGAGTCGCGGTTCCTCTCTCAATCTTGCTCAGCGTTTCGTGAACACTGGCGGCGTGAAGATTGCACGGACGATCTGGGCCTCCCCGGCGTTCCGTGGCCAGTCGGCACGGTCTGAAAGTGAGCGGATATGAGTTCGGTATGTGCTGGGTGCGGACGTAGTTCGAGTTCGCAGACCACGTCAAAGAGTCTTTGCCCAATCTGCCAGGGCCAACCCACCCACAGCACGATCGACGAGCGGCCCCCGGAGACGCCGCTCTCGCGTCGCCTGAAAGCTCTGAACGAAACTCTGGATCGACACTCCGGAAAGCCAGCGGCCTACTGCGGTCCGCGCTAGTCCGACCGGCGTGACGGCTGGACCCCCTGGGCTGCAGTCGGCTCTAGATTCGTTCGATATATGGGTACGAGAAGCCTTCTGCTGTGCAAAACCGAGTAACCCTCAGATTCTCGCGATCCGAGTGGCTCGACGCCCTGACGCCCGAGCGGCTCCTGGTGTGCCTGTTCTTCGTCCTGGTCTGGACGTCCGCGGCGCTGATGTCCCCGCAGAGCGACACATGGTGGCAGCTCAGGGCTGGCCAGGACTTCTGGCGTAACGGAGCTGTGCCCCTCGTCGAGAGCTACTCACACACCGTCAACGGCCGGTTCTGGATGAACCACGAGTGGCTGACCCACGCGGTCTTCTATGGCCTGTACTCGATTGGTGGACTCCCTCTATTGACCGCCGCGGCCGCCACCGTGTGCACCGGCGCCCTCGTGCTCACCTGGTCGCTGATGAGTGGCCCAAGGATGATTCGGCTTGGACTCATCGCCCTCTCGATCTTGACGTTCGCGCGAGGATGGTCGCCACGGCCGTACATCTTCACGATGCTGCTGCTCGGCCTAACCGCGAAGCTGCTGCTGTCGAACCGGTCGTGGTGGCTGCCGCTGATCTTTGTCATCTGGGCCAACCTTCACGGTGGCTTCACTATGGGCATCGCCCTCGTGGGTGCATCGGTGGTTGCCGCTGTGCCAGACGGGAGGGTTGCCGTCCAGCGCCGACTCGTCCTACTGGGTTGTTGCCTCATCGCCAGTCTCGTCACTCCGCTCGGGTGGACCTATGCCGACTATGCCGAATTGCCCGGGTCGCTCGCCAGATTTCCGAGTGGCAGACTCCGACGCTGGACAACCCCTCGCTCCACGCGTTCTGGATTGCTCTGCCGGTCCTCGTCATCGCGACCGCTCGCCGTTGGCGATTGAGGAGATTTCCGAGTGGCAGACTCGCCACCCCTCGCTCCACGGTTCAGTCACGACCGCTCGCCCGAGATTCTCGCCAAGGCAGACGACCGGCTGGTAGTGGTGGCCGCGTTTGTCTTCCTCCCGTTCGCACTTAGCTACGTTCGCAGTGTCACGCCCTTTCTCGTGCTCGCCCTCCCGGCGATCACCCGGGCGCTACCCATGGGCCTGCCTGAGCGGGCCATTGAAGCGCCGGCACGCACACGGGTGTACGCCGGCATACTCGGAACCGCGGTCATTGCCGCTCTGACGGTGGCCGGCGGGGCCTGGGCGACAGCGTGGGAAAAGCTCCACTGGGAGCCGTTGCCACCCGATGCCATGGGCGCCATCCACGCATGCGAGGGTCGCCTGTACAACAGCTACAACGACGGCGGGTATCTGATCTGGTTCATGCCGGAGCGGCAGGTGTTTCTCGACAGCCGCCAGGACCCCTACCCGGTCGACCTCGTCATGAGGGATATCAGAGCCCGACATCACGGCGAGTACACGGACACCTTCGAGCGATACCAGATTCGGTGTGCCCTGGTCCGACCAACCGACGAAGTGCTCGCGGAGCGCCTGAAAGACGATGGCTGGCTCGCGCGTTACCGAGACGACGACTGGATCGTCTTCGAGGCCAACGACGGCCGAGGATAGCGATGGTTGACATCTTGCTAGAGCCGATGGCAGGATGCATAGCTCTCGCTTCGCCCTTCCGGTTCATGACAGATTTCACCGTTCAATCTGACGCCGTAGACGTCACGAAGCTCATGGCGGAGATCCGAGCCAAGCTTCAGGAAAAGCGGGGGGTCGACTACACCGAGGCCGAGATCCGCGAACTCGCATCGGTGACGCTGGCGCGCTTCCTCGATCCCAAGCAGGTCCGGTCTGACCTCCTCGAGCACTACCGGAGGCTGCAGCCAGATAGTCCTTCTGAATCCACGCCGCAGTACTTCGACTTCAACGAAGAGATGGTCTACGCGGCCCCGCCGGGCGCTCGGAGCCGAATAATCTCCCTCTGCCGCCGACTAGCCCGACCGCTGATCAAGATTTTCTTCAACTCCGGATTACTCTTCGATGTTCTCGAAAGGCAGAGCAAGATCAATCGCTATCACGCTCGGATGCTCGCCAGACACCTAGCTCTCCGCTATGAGCTCTTCCACAATCTCGTTGTCGAAACAACCCGGCTCGCGATCGAAACCCAGAACCAGAGGATGCGGATCGAATCGCTCGAGGGGCGGGTGGATTTCGATGAGCAACGGGCGGAAGCGCTGGAGAGCGTAGTCCAGTACCGCCCAGGCGCGACGGCACCCCGCACGACTGACGATGACGATGCCTCTCAGAATCAGTCCGCCGAGAGCGACGCCATTCGGCGACGACGCGCCCGGGCTCGTAGGCGGCGGCGCTGACGCCTATCGGCGTTGCCAGACCAGGAAGTCGAATCCCACTCGGGCGAGCACCCGATACGAGTAGTCGTAGTCCTGCTCGACCCGGTGCATGCGCGCGGACCCCTCCACTTCGACGCCGTCCGCCGTGTAGAAGCGCTTCGTGAGCCCGAGCTCACCGTAGTGTCGGGTGTTTCTGAAGAGCGTGCCGTCTTCTCTGAGAGAGCCATAGTTCTCGTCTCCCTCGTCCTTGACCCAGTCGCACGCGCCCCAGAAGATGAAATGGCCCCGCCAGCCGTTCTTCTCACCTGAGAGACGCGCGAACACGCCGTGCCCGTGCCGCGCATCGTTGAGGTCGTCCCGCCTCGGGACGTAACGCGAAAGCATCGCGTAGCCCTCGATGACGGTTCGGTCGAAGAAGGGCAGCGACGGCTCGAAGACCAGCCCGGGACCCGCCGCCCAACTGTCACTGACCGGACCACTTGCGAACAGCTGCCCGCCCTCGTGCACAACGTGAAGCTGATACGCGAGGGACAGCGCCGAGCTGGCGCCAAGGGCCACCCGCCCGTTCAGCCCCACATCAAACCGTTCACGATGCTCTGAGGTGTTCAGGTCCTGCCAATTGATCCACCAGTCCTGGCGGAATCCCGGATAGTTCGCCGTCCACTGGAGACCCGCCTCGTACGGCCGGGTGAACGCCACCGTCTCGTTCTGCAGTGGTGCCAACAAGCCATGCGGCCCCGTTTCATCGAGTCCGAGATCCGCAAGGCGGTCATTCGTGTCCAGGGTGCCAAAGACAAACTCCTGGTGGTCGCCCCGCAATCGTAGCGCGAAGACCGGCCGGACCGTCTCTGCGAAGTCCTCAGACCCAAAGCGATGGTTCACGAACAGGCCACCGGAAAACGTCACTTTCTCGTTCAGATCGACGTCGAGGGCCATCGTGGCCGCGGTGCCGAGCAGCGTCTCACCGTCTCGGAAGGGATTGAAGAACTCGGTGTTGTCCCCGTACAGCGTCGCATTGGTCCGTAACCTCACCCGTTCCTGCGCCGGAGCCGAAGCGGCGCTGAGGTGGGTTGCGAGTACGGTGACGAGCACTGCCCTGAACGCTCCGCGAGTGGCACGAGGCATGGGAGCGGGCATTATACCCATCACCGCCGCCCGAGCCGGCGTCGACGGTCTTCGCGTGACGGAGTGCGGTATGCTCGTCGGACCATGAGCAGGGTGCTGGCGACTAGCCTCGGACTCTTGGGATGGCTCGCCGTCGCGATTGCGCAAGACCCAGCGCCCACCGAGGCGCCGATCGACGTCACCGCTCTTCGCGCGCAGGCGGAACAGGGTGACGCGGTGAGTCAGTGGCGTCTCGGCACCCTGTACGAGATGGCCGTGGCCGGTGCCGTCCAGGACTTTCCAGAGGCTGCACAGTGGTACCGTCGCGCGGCCGATCAAGGCTACGTCCCCGCGCAAATAAACCTCGCTGGAATGTACCTCGATGGCCGCGGCGTGGACCAGGACGACGCGCAGGCGGTGCGCTGGCTTCACCTGGCGGCGGATCAAAACGACTCGGTCGCTCAGGCGATCTTCGGGGGGTTGTACGCCGAGGGCCGTGGCGTGCCGCAGGACGAAGCGGAGGCCGTTCGCTGGTATCGCTTGGCCGCGGATCAAGGTGAAGTCACGGCGCAGTACAGCCTTGCCGGGCTACATGCGCAGGGCCGCGGAGTGGCTCGGGATAACGAAGAGGCTGTCCGCTGGCTTCGGCTCGCGGCGGATCAGGGATACGCGCCCGCGCAGACGAGCCTCGGTCTGATGTACCGCCAGGGCCGTGGCGTTGCGCAGGATGACGAGGAAGCCACGCGCTGGCTTCGTCTTGCTGCGGATCAAGGCGATGCCACTGCGCGTGCGAGTTTGGAAGACGCGCCTCCCGAGTCGTCGGGTGCTCCGCTGAACGAGGCTGAGCTGTTGCGACGGATCCGCGCTGCTGCTGGGCAGGGCAACGCCGTGGCACAGCGGTTACTCGGGATCAGATATGCGCAGGGGCGAGGGGTCGAGAGCGACCCCGCGGAGGCTGTCCGGTGGCTTGAACTTGCGGGTGATCAAGGCGATCCGCTCGCGCAGCTCAGTCTTGGCTACCTGTACCTCGGGGGGCAAGGGGTCGACCAGGACCACACCGAGGCCGCTCTGTGGTATCAGCTCGCCGCGGAGCAGGGAAACGCTGCGGCCCAGACGAGTCTCGCGACGATGTACGCCGATGGCCGCGGTGTCGCACAAGACGATGAGGCAGCGGCTCGATGGCATCGGCTGGCGGCCGAGCAGGGCAACCCCGTTTCGCAGGCGAGCCTCGGAGTTCTGTACCGCGACGGTCGTGGCGTTGCACCAGACGACACCGAGGCGGTTCGTTTGTTTCTGCTTGCGGCCGAGCAGGGAAACCCGTTTGCGCAGTTCAGTCTCGGCGGAATGTACTTTGATGGCCGTGGCGTCGAGCAGGACGATGCGG
Organism: Vicinamibacterales bacterium; assembly: GCA_965216615.1. Taxonomy (GTDB): domain Bacteria; phylum Acidobacteriota; class Vicinamibacteria; order Vicinamibacterales; family UBA8438; genus CAUZIB01. The sequence continues at coordinate 220,398 of CBDCGH010000020.1, forward strand.
AAGCGGTGCGCTGGTACCGACTCGCAGCGGAACTGGGGGACGCGGCGGCGCAGACAAGCTTGGCCAGCATGTACGTTGAGGGCCGAGGCGTGCCGGTGGACGATGCGCAGGCGATTCGGTGGGTGCGGCTCGCAGCGGAGCAAGGGTTCCCCCGGGCCCAGGCGAGTCTCGGTGGCATGTATGCCGAGGGCCGTGGCGTCTCACGCGATGACGCCGAGGCCGTCCGCTGGTATCGCCTAGGGGCCGAGCAGGGCGATGCCGTTGCGCAGGGTGACCTCGGGTTCATGTACGCCCAGGGCCGAGGCGTGCCGCGCGATGACACGGAGGCTGTCCGGTGGCTGCGCCTCGCAGTCGACCAGGGCGACTCGATCGCAGAGTACAACCTCCAAGGGATGTTCCGCGAAGGCCGCGCCATCCCCGAGGATGAGGAGGAGGCAGCCTCGTGGACTCGCCTCGCAGCCGAAGACGGGAATGCCATCGCGCAGACTAATTTCGCACTGATGTACCTCGAGGGCCGAGGGGTATCGCAGGATGATTTAGAGGCCATCGAGTGGTTCCGCCGGGCGGCGGACCAGGGCAACCCCCGCGCCCAGTTCAACCTGGGAGCCCTGTATGCGGAGGGCCGAGGCGTCGCCCAGGAGGATGTGATCGCGCACGTATGGTTCGACCTGGCGGCCTCGCAGGCGAGTGACGTCAAGAACGACGCCATTGCCGCCAGAGACCTCTTATCGCAGCGGCTGACCGAGAGTCAGCGGGCCGAGGCAGGGCGGCGCGCGCGCGAGTGGCGGTCGTCGCATCCGGCCGAGCCGTAGCATCGAAACGCTACGGAATCGGCAAGCATCCCGAACGTGCAGATGGCTGGGCGCTCGTTAGGCGATCGCCAGGGGGAGAGACTCGGGCGCGCCGTTCGTCTGTCGGCCAGTTTCGCTCGCGAACCGCTCAAACTCCTCCGTTGGCAGGCCCCGGCTAAACAGGAACCCCTGGGCCTGGTCGCACCCCATTCCACTCAGCATGTCCAGCTGTTCCTCCGTCTCAACACCCTCGGCGATGACGGTCATGCCCAAATGGTGGCCGATGTCGACGATACTCGCCGTGATGGCCCGGTCGCTTTCACTTCTGCTCAGCTCGCTGACAAACGAGCGATCGATCTTCAGCCCATCGATCGGGAGACCCCTGAGCGTCCCCAGCGCACTTTGCCCAGTCCCGAAATCGTCGATGGCGATCTTGATGCCCACGCGCCGGAACCCCGCCAATAACTCACGCGCCGCCAGGCGGTTGCGAATCACGACGTCCTCTGTGATTTCTAGCTCGAGGCAGCTCGGCTCGAGCCCTCGAGTCGAAATGGCTTCCGTGACTCGACCCAAGAATCCGGCCACGCGGAATTGGGAATTGGAAACGTTCAAGGCAATCGGTAGGACTCGACCACCGTGCTGCTTTCGCCGCTGGCAGTAAGACAGGCTGGTTCGCAGCAGCCAATCTCCGATCTGGGGTCCGAGTCCGATTTCCTCGGCGAACCCCATGAACTCCGACGGAGCAAGCAGACCTCGTTTCGGATGGTGCCACCGAATCAGTGCCTCCGCGCCCACGACACGTCCCGTCCGAATTTCGACCTTCGGCTGAAGATGCACACGGAACTCCTCGCGGGTCACCGCCCGCCGGAGCTCGCCGGCCAGCGAAATCCGCTCAGAGGAACGGGCGCTCATGGACGGCTCGTAGGGCGCGTGATTGTTCCGACCAAGCGCCTTCGCGTCGTACATCGCCGCATCGGCGTGCTTCAGGAGAGTGTCGGCGTCGCGGCCATCGAAGGGATAGACGCTCACACCAGTGCTGGCCGTGACGAACACCTCACGCCCGTCAACGTTGAACGGCAGGGCGAACGCCGTGTGGATGCGTTCTGCAACGGCTGTCGCCGCCTCGACGTCGGGAATGCCAGAGGCGCAGACCGTGAACTCATCGCCACCGAAGCGTCCGGCGACCGTCAACGTGTCGAGCCGATTAGAGGATTTTGCGTCATGTGAACGAAGCCCGTGGCCGAGTCGTTCGGCAGCTAGCTTGAGAATCTGGTCACCGAAGCCGTGACCGAACGTGTCGTTGATCTCCTTGAACCCGTCGAGATCGAGGAAGATGACGGCGAGCAGGCCGTCGAGCTCCTCAGCGCTGAGTAGCCCGCGCTGGAGTTGGCGGCGAAACGTCGTCCGGTTCGGCAATCCGGTGAGACTGTCGTAGTGGGCGAGCTGCGCCAGCGCATCGGCGTCTCGTTTGGCCCGCAGCATATATTTGATGCGTTCGCGGAGTACACGCCAGTTCAGAGGTTTAGCCTGAAAGTCGGTTGCACCAGCGTCGTAGGCTTGACCCACAGCCTGTGAGTCGTCCGAGCTAGTCAACATGACGATCGGAGTGCGCTCCCCACCCACGCTGCCGCGCAACCTTGCGCAGGTCGCGACCCCACCCACAACGGAAATGCCTACGTCCAGCAGGGCCAGATCGGGAACACGGTTGGCGAACAGGCGACAAGCCTCTGCCCCATCTCCGGCCAGCAGGACTTCATGCCCATCCAGCTCGAGCTCGACCCGAGCCGCCGAACGGAGCCCGGAGTCACCCGCAGCTACGAGAACCAGACCCGTTGCCGGGGTGTCGTTCTGTGACTCTGGCTTCTCGTTGGTCATCGGTCTCCGTGCGGACTAGCGCCCATATCCAATGTCGCCCATGCCAAGGCGGCTGTGTTCCTGAGGACACCGGTATCCAATGTCTCAAGGGCTGCGAGAGCGGGCGACTCGAGGCTCGACAGCGATCCGCGGGGGAAGAACGGCAAAGATGTGGCGGCAGTACCGCGTGAGCAGGTCGTGGGTGCGGCGCTTGAAACACCGTTCGAGCTAGCTGACACGGGCGAGGTGGAAGCCTCGCGTCCAGCGACAGGGACGGCGCGGCATGCTTGAGCCGCACCTACACACTGTGGCCGCGCTGATGGCGGCGCAGTTCCCCGGATCGCACGCTGGCTGAGCTGAAGGACGCCCTCGCCACGGCCGCGCGTGTGCCGACGGTCTGGCGCGCCGTGCGGGCCCTCGGCCTGACCGTTAAAAAAACCGGTCCGGCCGTCCGAACACGATCGGCCTGACGTCGCGGCCGCGCGGGTCGCGTGGCACGCGGCGGCGCCGACCTGGAATGTCGCCCACCTCGTGTTTCTGGACGAAACCGGCATCACCACCAATCTGCTTCGGCGGTACGGCCGGGCACCGCGCGGCGCGCGCGGCCACGACCACGCCCCCTGCGGGCGCTGAAACAGACCCGCACGTTTCTCGCCGCGTTGCGGGTCACGGGGCTGACCGCACCGGGGGTCTTCGACGGCGCGATCGATGGCGAGCGCTTCCGCGCCTCCATCGAACAGATCCTGGTGCCGACCCTGCAGCCCGGCGACATCGTCATGGCCGACAATCTCGGGGCCCACAAGGTCGCCGGCATCCAACGCGCTTCATCCAGGCCGCCGACGGGCCACCCTCGGGTACTGGCCACCCGACAGCCCGGACCTCAATCCCATCGAGCTCTGCTTCGCGAAGCCTGGCTCAAGGCCCTCGTTCGCACCGCTCGCTGTCGCAGCACCGAGACGCTCTGGCCGTTCCTCGGCGAGTGCTTGGCGCACTTCAGCCCTGACGAATGCCGCAACTATTTTCGGCACTGCGGGTCACTCGGCCGCCACACGGTCATGAAAAGCGCTTTAGTGCCCATATCCAATGTCTCAATAGCAATGGAAATGCCAAGGCGGCTGTGTTCCGAGGACACCGGTAACCCTCCGTCGGATGAGGGGTTACAAGATCCAAGGGCTGCGAGAGCGCGACTCGAGGCTCTCCATCCGCGGGGGAAGAACACAAAGATGTTCGGCAGCGATTTCAGATCCGAACGGCGCTTACACCGTTCGAGCTAGTCTGCCCGGGAGAGGTGGAAGCCTACGAAGAGCGCGGCGTACGCCACTAACGGGAACCATCTTCGTCCGCCGCACGGACATCTCTGATCGCCGCCGCTCTAAGGATCGTCGGTATGCTGTAGTTCCCCTCATGGCACGCGAACTCATAGACGAGATTGTCGTTCCGCTTCATCGCCAGCTCGTACGTCCAAGGTCGGGTCCACATGCCCGGATCGTCGACCGTTGCACGATAGAGCAGGACGTCCGGCGAGAAAAATGAGAACCGTTCGGTCACCCGCAGCTCCGGGGTCGTCCGTCCTCCCATAAAGGTCGTCTCACGACGGAAGCCGGTGGTGTTGACGACGAGAGTATCCCCATCCCAGTAGCCTAGAGAGTGACCGGACAACTGTCGGACACCGACGTGCGCCCTCCCGTTCAGCGGCACGATGCGCGCGTCGTGGACCATCTCGTTGTAAATCACCACGACGTCTTCGGTCTGAAACAGCTGAAAGTTGTTGTTGTACCCACCGGCCAGCATCGGGGGGCCGGCGTTGAACCCCGTAATACATCGCGCCTGCAGGCTGTTGTGTCCCATGTCTTCCACCCAGCCGCCTGGCGTGGGTTCGTGCTCCTGGAGGCCCAGGTCCTTGCGCAGCATGTTCTCCGCATCCCATTTCGCCCTGGCCACGGGATTCATTGGGGGCATTCGTCCGTTCGGTGGGTCGACGACGAGCGAGGTACGTCGGGTAGGGGACACGAAGTTCCGCCAGTCGAACCAGTGACGGTTGAAGGAGCCTGGCCCTCCCTCGACGCCCCGGTCGACGTTGCCGCTGGGGTCCGCCTCAGTGCGCCGCGAGGGCCGAGCGTTGATCTCTGCCTGACGGTCCCGGCGGCCCTCCTCCATCGCCTGCGCCTCTTCCTCGGTTAAGAACTCCCGGTCTGCCAGGTCTTTCGGGCGGTTCAGGGGCGTCATCGTCGCGTAGTCCCACACTCCCTGTAGGTCCGGTGTCCCCCAAGCAGTTCGTGGCCCTTTGTCCTGTGCGCTAGCTGGATCTGGCACCAAGGTCGTGAGGATTGCCGCCGCCAACGAGCCCAAAAGATATCGCCGGATCATGAAGTCCCCTCCTTGAGAAGCAAGCTCGGCCACAAGGCCAGAAAAGAGTCTAACCAAACCGGCCTACCCGGGGCGAATGAAGGACCTGCGGTATCATACTAAGTGCGTGAATAGAGCACTCCTGGGTGTGATCGCCGTGTTTCTGAGTTGGTCCGGCGGCGTGTTCCTCTCCGCCCAAGACCCCAAGACCGCTTCCCTCCAATCCGCATCCGACGCCCAGATATTCGTCAAGCGCTACTGTGCTGGCTGCCACAGTGAGCGGCTACGGCGCGGTGGGCTTTCCCTGGCCAATCTCGACCTGTCCAATGTTGGCCCCCACGCCCCTGTGTGGGAAAAGGTGGTCACGAAGATGCGCACGGGCCTCATGCCACCGGTCGGCGCGCGCAAGCCCGATTCCGCCTCTTACGACGGGTTCCGAACGTGGCTCACGAGCGAACTTGATCGGGCCGCAGCCGAGCACCCAAATCCCGGGCCGAATCCAGTCTTCCATCGCCTCAATCGCAACGAGTACCAGAACGCCGTTCGCGACCTTCTGGCGGTCAACGTCGACGTCGCACGCTTTCTCCCGGCCGACGATTCAAGCCATGGCTTCGACAACATGGCCGGCACGCTCCGCGTCTCGTCTCTGCTCATGGAGCGGTATCTGGCCGCCGCCAAAGCCATCAGCCGGCTCGCGGTTGGCAGCGACACGTCGTTCGACAGCCGAACGTATTACATCGGAACCGAGGCGGAACGTCGGGTTCGGACCGGTGAGATTCCGCTGGGTGCCGAAGGAGGCACCGAGATCCGTCACTACTTCCCCCGAGATGGAGAGTACGATCTCACCGTCTCCCTCCAGCGAACGAACCGGCCGGGCGCCATGCGTACCACCGCCGCGCAAGTCGATCGACAGTTGGAGGTCGCTATTGACGGCATCCAGGTCGCGCGCTTCACCGTCGGGAAGCCCGAACGCGGAGCAAAAGGGCCACCGACGTTTCATGTTCGCGTCCCGGTCGCCGCCGGCGAACATCACATCGCCGCACGCTTCTACAAGCTTCCCCTGGACCTGGTAGACGGCCTCCGTGAGCCCCTCATGAGCGAGCGCGGAGAGGGCGATATCCCCGGATCGAGCGGCTCGCTCCCGCGCCTATCGTCGCTCGTCGTCGCAGGTCCGTTTGGTCCGGGCGGCCCCGGCGACACGCGGAGTCGCCGCGCGCTCTTCGTCTGCGAGCCGGCAACCACCGCTCAGGAAGCCGCCTGTGCAGAGACGATCGTTGCGCGGCTGGCGTACCGCGCTTTCCGCGGCACAGCAGCCGACGAGGACGTGCGGGCGGTGGTGGAGTCGTACGCCGATGTACGGTCCGGCGGTGGCACGTTCGAAGACGGCATCGAATTCGCCCTTCGCCGGCTGCTTGTCAGCCCGAACTTCCTCTTTCGAATCGAGGCTGATTCGTCACCGCTGCGCGGTCCACGGCGCGTCAGGGATGTCGAGTTGGCGTCGCGGCTCTCGTTCTTCCTGTGGAGCAGCATTCCGGACGAGCAACTACTCGCGGCGGCCGAGCAGGGCCAGCTACGAACTCGGGCGGGGATCGAGCAGCAGGTCCGGCGCATGCTGGCCGACTCGCGTTCGCGCGCGTTGACCTCGAACTTCGCGAGCCAATGGCTTGAGCTTCGTGGCCTTGCGTTCTACAAGCCGACCGAGCCGCTCAGCTTCTACTACGACGAGGAGCTTCGGGACAGCCTCCAGCGCGAGACCGAACTGTTCATAGACCATGTGATTCGAGAGAACCGACCGGTGTCCGAGCTCATCACGGCACGGTACACCTTCCTCAACAAGCGGCTGGCAGACCACTACGGTATCTCCGGCGCCCAGCATCCCGATCTGCGGCGTGTCGATTTGCCGGCGGACAGTCCGCGCGGCGGTCTCCTCGGGCACGGGAGTCTTCTCGCCATCACATCCCATCCCGATCGAACCTCGCCCGTACTTCGCGGCAAGTGGGTGTTGGCAAACCTGTTGGGCACTCCCCCGCCGCCACCGCCGCCCAATGTTCCAGCCCTGGAGGATGAGAAGCCGGGGACGAAGGCGCCGACCCTTCGCGAGCAAATGAGCGCCCACCGGGCCAACCCGGTCTGCGCGAGCTGCCATACCCTGATCGACCCAGCGGGATTTGCCCTGGAGCACTTCGACGCGATCGGGCGGTGGCGTGATCGAGATGATTCCTGGAACACGATCGATAGCGCCGCGGTGTTGCCGGATGGATCGGAGGTCCAGGGCGTCGAGGGGCTCAAGGCGGCGCTCGTTCGCAAACCGGAGCGCTTCGCGACCACAGTGACAGAGAGGTTGCTCACCTACGCGCTGGGTCGCGGTCTGGAGCATTACGATGCGCCGAGCGTTCGAAGGATCGTCTCAGATTCCGAGAAGGACGGGTACCAATTTCAGTCATTGATTGTGAAGGTCGCGCAAAGCTATCCGTTTGTCACCCGACACGGTGCCGCGCTGGGACCAGCTGGCGCACATGACGCGTCAGGTGATTCGTCGGGCACTGCGCCTCGCAAGGCAGGAGCTGATTGATGGTCATCACGAAGAAATCACTCGAGCGTCGGACGTTTCTGAGGGGTGTGGGCGCAACGATCGCCCTACCATTTTTGGACGCGATGGTCCCGGCTCTGGGCGCCGTGACCACCTCGAAGCCCGTTCAGCGCCTCGGGTTTTTCTATGTGCCGAACGGGATCTATCCGCCGAGCTGGCACCCGGCCGGCGACGGCGGCACCCAGTTCGCCCTTTCACCCGTGCTGGCGCCACTCGAACCGGTCCGCCAGCATGTCAACATCCTAACCGGCCTCAGCAATCTGGCGACGGCCAAAGGTGGCGGTGGTCACTCAAGCGCTCATTCGGGTTGGCTAAACGGCGCACCCTCGAAAAAGACGGAAGGCTCCGATATCCGGGCAGGCAAGACGCTTGACCAGTATGCGGCCGATACGCTCGGGGCTACGACCATTCTTCGCTCGCTGGAGCTTACGACCGAATCGAGCATCGTCGCCGGTCTCTGCGAATTCGGATACAGCTGCACCTACCGGAATTCAACGTCGTGGCTGACACCTACCACGCCCCTTCCCCATGAAAACAACCCGCGCCTAGTGTTCGAGCGCCTTTTTGGAAGCGAGGCGACCCCGTCAGCCCGCGCGCGTGAGCTCGCGAACGATCGAAGCATTCTCGATTCTGTCGGCGAAGAGATGAGCCGCCTGCAGCGACGACTGGGGATCGGGGACCAGCGGATGGTCGACGATTACATGAGCTCGATTCGCGACGTCGAGCTGCGGATTCAGAAGATCGAAAAGAACCAGACAAGCGCGGTCGTTGCAGATATGACGCAGCCGGTTGGAATTCCGGACGACTTCCGGGAGCACATCAGCCTCCTCTTTGACCTGCTCTGGATCGCGTACCAGGGTGATATCACTCGCGTGAGCTGCACCCAGATTGGCCGAGAAAACGGCGCCAGGACATATCCCTGGATCGGCGTCAACAGCGGGCACCATGGCATCACCCATCATGGGCACGACCCGGAGAAGATCGCGAGCCAGGTCAAGATCGACACCTACCACGTGTCGCTCTTCCGGGATTTCATCGAGAAGATGCGCGACACGCCCGACGGCGATGGGTCCTTGCTCGACCACTCGATCTTGGTCTACGGAGGCGGCCTCGGTGACGGCAACATCCATAGCTTTAGCGGCCTGCCTCTCGTGATCGCCGGAGGGGGCGCCGGTCAGCTCAGGGGTGGTCGGCACCTGACGTACCCATCGGACACACCGCTGATGAACGCCGGCTTGACCCTGCTCGACAAGGTTGGGGTGCACCTCGGCAGCATCGGTGATAGTACGGGGCGGTTGAGCGATCTGTGAGCATCCCGAGTCGAAGGGCTTCCGCAATGAGTTGTCCGGCACGGATTGGCATCGCCGGCGTCGTCATGTTCACGTTGCTCGCCGGCACCGCCCCGCTGTCGGCCGCGCCCCCACGTAACGCGCCGCTTGTTGACGCGGCCAAGTCAGGGGACCACGCAACGGTCGAAGCGCTCCTAAAAAGCGACCCGACCTCGGTGCATCAGGTCGGGCCGGACGGCACCACGGCCCTCCACTGGGCGGTCAATCGTGATGATGCGGCGCTGGTCGAACTGTTAATCGGTGCTCGGGCGGATGTCGCGACGCCGAACCGCTACGGCTTTCCCCCGATTTCCTTCGCGGCTGTGAACGGCAGCGCCGTCGTGCTGTCCCACCTCATTGCTGCCGGCGCGGATCCGAATACGCTGCTTCCTGGCGGGGAAACGCCGCTGATGACCGCCGCGCGAACGGGGGATCCCGAGGCGATTCAGGTCCTGCTCGCGGCGGGTGCCCGCGTCAACACCACAGACGCACAAGGCCAGAGCGCGCTGATGTGGGCGGCCGCTGCCAATAACCCCGGCGCTGTTGCAGCCTTGGTCGCCCGCGGCGCCGACTTACATCTTCGAACCGAAGCCGGCCTCGACGCCCTCATGTTTGCGGTACGCGGCGGACGCGTTGCAGCAACAGAAGGTCTGATCGCGGCCGGCGCGGATGTGAATGGGACGCTGACAACTGGCGAGACGGTCCTCGAAGTCGCACTGGTGAACTCTCAGTGGAGCCTCGCCGACACGCTGCTGGATCACGGCGCCGATCCCAATCACTCGGACGCCGGATATACCGCCCTTCATCGCCTCACCGTCCTCCGACCGATCGTCGCCGGTCTGGTCTTCAGCGCGGACATCGAGATTCCGATCGGCTCAGTCGATATCATCCTCGACCTAGTCAAGAAGATGGTTACCAAGGGCGTGGATGTCAACGCACGGATGTCGAAAGACGCCCTGAAGGAGCAGCGCTTCCTGAACAATCGGGACGTACTCGTTCACGTGGGGGCGACCGCGTTCCTGCTGGCGGCGAAAGAAGCCGACCTCGAGCTAATGGATACGCTACTGGCTGCTGGGGCCGATCCGACGATACCGACGTTCGATGGCACCACACCCTTGATGGTCGCGTCTGGACTCTATACCTACCGTGGCAGTTACCGTCGCTTCAAGGAGCGGGGGAAGGTGGCTGACATTCTCGCGTCCGTCAGGATGTGTCGCGATCTCGGTAACGAGGTCAATGCGGTGAACAGCGCGGGGGACACGGCGCTTCACGGCGCGGCCTATCGAGGCGCTCCAGAGGTTGCCGAGTATTTGATCGCCAACGGCTCGAGGCTCGACGTTGTCGACAGTCGGGGTCTCAGCCCGCTCGCTGTCGCCAGTGGGGTGTACTACATCACGGGCCTCCTCAAGTCGCCGGAAACGGCAGATGTTTTACGTCAAACCATGCAGGATCGCGGTCTTCCAACTGCCGTCCCACCGGTGGACGAGAAAAACTGCCTCTACTGCTATCTCACCAACCGCAGGCAGTACCGCTCCTCGCTCGAGCACGTCCGCGAGCTCGAGGAGCTGTTCGCCCAGCAACAGACACATCGATGAGCGGGTTTTGAGTCAGGGCCGCAATAGGTATACTGACGGCACCTCTGAGACCAAAGGAGTACCGATGAACAGTTTGATACCGCGGCGATTTGGCGTGGGGACTCACGTAGCACCGGCCGTCGTTCTCACTCTGGTGCTAACGGGCTGCGGAGCAGGTCCGGGGTCGGAGTCACCCGCGCGCCCTCGCCTTAACAAGATCGTCGCTGCGCTCGATGAAGGGCGACCTGCGATTGAGGGTGAGGACTGGCAGTTCATCGACATGGAGCATCAGCCCTTCAACCCCGTGCGGTTGTCTGAGATGCTCGCCGAAATGGGAGAGAACCGCGATCCCGACGGGCGTCTCAGCGTCGCACCCGTGGTCCGCATTCCACAGGAAGGCGACGAGGACTTCAGGTGGGCCATCAAGCAGGTCTTGGACCAGGGCGTGCAGGGCGTTGCACTCACGCACGTCGACACTGGAGAAGAGGCCTGGAGGTTCGTGCGCGCGATGCGCTACCCCCAGACGCTCGACTCCGCGTATCCCGAACCACCCGGTGAACGAGGCTGGGGACCTGGGCGGGCTACTCGCCTATGGGGACTGGCAGACGACGTGGAATACCACAGCAAGGCTGACGTGTGGCCGCTCAACCCCAGCGGCGAGCTGTTCGCGGTGGCGATGATCGAGTCGGTCGAAGCCGTCGAGAACATCAACGACATCCTCGCGGCGCCCATCAGCGCAATACTGATGGTGCATAGCGATACGAGCATCTCCCTGGGCCTCGGACCCTACGGTGACATTGAGAGCCATCCAGAGGTCGAGGAGATGTACCAGCGGGTGCTCGAAGCGTGCAAAGCACAAGACAGGGTCTATTGCGGCGCGGCGTATGCGCGGGAGCTTCACCAGCGGCGCCTCGACGAAGGCTGGCAGTTTCTGCTGCCACAAGGGTAGGTCTGCCCGTCGCCCGATGCCCCTCAGAGGATCGCTCAGGCTAGCCGCGGCGCTAGCCGTTCTACCCGCCATCCACGTGGTCGGGGTCCAGTTGGAACCCCTACCTGATCCGATTCCTGAAAAGATCCAGAAAGGCGATCTTGTCGTTGGCGCCGCCGACTTTCTTCGCGCGCCGCAGACGTCGGATTCGAGCGAGGGCGGCGTCATCAACACGGCCTACGCACGCATCCAGTACCTGATGCCCGTCGGAGATGGCTCCAATCGGCTGGTCCTGAACGACCTGCGCGGGCTGGTGTACATGACCGATGCAAGCGGCGAGGTTCCAACCACCTACCTGGATATTCGCGATCAAGATGTCGGCTTCGACGACTCCATGTTTCCGAATGAAACCGGCCTCGTCAGCGTCGCGTTTCACCCCGAGTTTGCCGACGAAGGGTCGGCCGGGTTCGGCAAGTTCTACACCGCCTACAGCGCCCGGCCGGACAGCGGCATCGCTGACTATCTCGACGACGATGCGGAAAGTCATAATAGCGTGATTCGAGAATGGACGGCCGATGATCCGAGCGCGAACGTGTTCCGCGGCACGTCACGTGAGGTCTTCCGCATCGGCCAGTTTGCCCCGAATCACAACATCGGAACGATCGCATTCAATCCCAGCGCTGAGAACGGCTCCTCGGACTACGGCATCCTCTATGCCTGCCTCGGCGATGGAGGCGGCGGCAATGATCCCCGGGACAACGGCCAATCACTGGCCGAGCCCCATGGAGCCATCATCCGCATCGACCCACTTAAGGGCGACGGGAACAAGGCCTACGGAATCCCGCCGGATAATCCGTTCGTGGGCGATGCTGGGGTAGCCCCGGAAATCTGGGCGCACGGTCTGCGCCATCCTCAGCAGTTCTCCTGGGATACGGACGGCAGGATGTTCATTGGAGACATCGGCCAAGGCCACGTTGAGGAAATCAATCTTGGCGTGCCGGGCGCCAACTATGGATGGCGCCTCCGCGAGGGAACGTTCGCTACCTCTGCCGCCGTCGGAGCTGCGCGGCCGGGATTGGTGTACCCACGCCCCCCTCAGGACGATGCCGCGCTGGTCTATCCCGTGGCCCAGTATGACCACGATGAGGGCAACGCCGTCGGTGGCGGGTTCGTCTATCGGGGCGACGGCATCCCCGAGCTACAAGGCAAGTACATCTTTGCCGACTTTCCGCTTGGCCGAGTCTTCTACATCGACGCCGACGATCTAGATTCCGATCGCCTCGCCGAAATCAAAGAGCTCCGCTTGCAGTTCGGCGGCCGTGAGCGCGATTTGATCGACGTGGCCAGCTTTCCCAATACTTATGACCGCGGCAACAGGGTCGATCTGCACCTGGGTATCGACACGGCCGGTGAGCTGTATTTGCTCACCAAAGCCGACGGGTGGGTACGCAAGCTGGTAGCGGCGCCAGCCCGGGACTGAAGCTATGACGCCAGAGCCTGCGATGGTTCAGGCAACACGGTAAGAATCGGCCTTCATCCTCTCGCTTGAATGAGAGAGTGACGAGCAGTCGGCGAACACGAAGTCGGCGCGATTGCCGAAGTTGGCTAGGACCCGCTCTTTCATTCGCCCGAAGGCACCCGGTTCTAGAACGAGCGCAGGCATCCTGGAGTGATCGACGATGTCGCTCTCCGGATGGTAGAACATCTCGCGCAGCACAAATCGGCTCACCCCAAGCTCCGCGCCGTAGCCGACAAGTGATTCCATCTCGTTCACGTTTGCCGTCGTAACCGTCACGATGAACGCGACGCCGACCTCCGGACACGCGGCCCGAAAGTCCGTGACGTTCTTGGCGATTCGTCTGATGCTCGTGCCACCCCGGAGCAGTTTGAGCGTCTCGGGAACCTGTGAGTCGATCGAGATGGCAAGCCGATTCACTCCCGCCGCTTGCATCTTCCCCCAACTATGTTTGTGCAGGAGGATGCCGTTCGTCTGTAGCACGAACTCCCCGGTAGGCTTTGCGTTCGAGTGCGCCGCAAGGAGCAGCATGTCGGTCAGCCGGCCGTCGAGTGTGGGCTCCATCACGCAACCAAACTGAAGGTTCTCAGCACTCACGACGTTCTCCTGAAAGAACGCGGAGAGCTCGTCCGCGCCGACGATGTCCTTGGAACGCTGATTGTGACAGTAGACGCAGTGGACATTGCAATCGTTGTTCGGGTCGACGCGAAGACTCTCGAACGCACGAGGCGGCTGCCGCCGCATGGCTGCAAGATTTCAGACGTTGAGCTGTGCGTCTACGGTCATGTCGCTGGTCCGACCGCCTGATCATATCCAGAAGCCAATCAAGAACCAGCTAAACATGTCGATGAACGAGGTATGACGGATCTGTCATGAGGCTGCTCCAAGACTTCTCGCTCTTGTGGACGCTGCCACTCGGATCGATCTTGGTCTCGTGGGTTGGCGCAAAACTTGGCGCTCGAGCCATGTTCATGTTGCTGCCCCCGCTCTCAGTGATGGTGCTTCACACCGGCCGGTACCTCTCCGCCGACCTCGACGCCGCGTCGAGCGCAGCCCGCCTCAGCATGCTAAGCGTACCGATGCTCTTTTGCTGGGCCATCCCCTACTTCCATTTCTGCCGCTGGTTTGACGGGAGACTATCGAGCCGTCAGGAGGAGATGGTGGCCTCGTCCATTGCGTCAACCGTCGCCGCATTTCTGATTCAGGAGGCCTACCGTCCTTGGTGGACGCCGCTCACGACGCGCCCAGCTGCCCAACTGGTGGGAGTCATCGGAATCCTGCTCCTGGCTGCCCTTCTCTTGCGGCTGCCGGTCGATGAGCGCGTGCCCGTTTCGGCGATACCGACGCCCATGACGCTGTTCGCCCGTGTGGCGATTGTGATCTTCATGGTCGGCCTGCTGCTCGCTTCCCGATCGTTCCCTGTGCCGGTCGCGCTGGTCGTCTTGGCCCTGCTGGGAACCCTTCCCAGAATGACCTTCGAGATGGCCGTGTCAACGCACGTCACGAACGGGCCGACGGCGGCGCGGCAGCTGCTGGCCGGTCTACCCATCGGGGTGACGACGGTCGTGATCTGGTGTACGGCGCTCGTGCAACTTCCCTCTCGGCTCCCCGCGTGGATGGTGTTCCCAGCGGCATACGTGCTCACCCTGACCTGGAGCGCGGTGCTCACGGTCGGCTATCTTCGCATCTTCGGGATCTATCGCCCGGAGAACGGTCTCTTCGCGGTAGGAGAAAGTCTGACCAGCCCGAAACGGATGGCGGTTACTGTCGGCTCTCCAGAAGATGGTCGTCCGAACAGGTCCGGTCACAGTCTATGAGTGCCCGTCGCACACGGTGGTGAGCGGCAACGAAGAGGCCAAATGACAGGGCCACCACCGCGAGCCTCGCGAGCATGCCGCCGCCAAGTGTGAATGTCGCCGCCGCGGCAACGAGGCAGGCTACCAACCCACCGGTCCAAAGGTAGATTCGCTCTAGGAGTCTGCGCCGCAGGAGGTGCGGCGGCGTGAAATGGGTCGTCGGCCCATGCTGTGCGTCATTGTGCCGGAGCGACTTCGGCGGTCGGCCGACGAGGGAGCTCCTCGGCGAAGGGCGAAGCAGATAGCAAGATTCGGCCTTGAGGGGCCGCCTGGCCCGCCACAGAGCCCGATGCGCGCCGATCGGTCGTCGTTGCGAGCCTCATTCCCCGCGTGTTACGCCGCCAGCAGGGCGTGCAGGCGCTTGGTGTTCAACGCCAGGCACACCAAGTCCCACTCGCCCTGCACCGTCGCCAGCCCCCGCAGGCTGAAGCGTCGGAATCCCAGCACGTGCTTGAGCCAGCCGTTGGGAGCCTCCGACAGCCACGTGCGTTCTGCATACGCCGCACGGCCCGCCGGCCTCGACAGCTTCTCGGCCATGCGACTCGTCGCGGGATACTTCTCCGGGTCGCGGGGCCTGGCCGCCTTCCCCTCCCGGCCCAAGGACACATACCCGTCGATGCCTCGCGTTTCCAGGTCCGCCAAGTCCCGCTCGTTGCTGTAGCCGGCGTCCGCCAGCACCGTCTCCGGCTGCTCGCCGACCGTCTCCGCCAGCGCGTCGAGCAGCGCCGGCACACCACCCTGGTCGCTCGCGTTCGCCGTCACCTCCGTCGCCACCACCAACTGGTGCGCACCATCGACCGCCACCTGCGCGTTGTCGCACTGCTGGAACCCGTCGTTGCTCGTCTTCATGATCCCGCTCTCCGGGTCCGTGACGTTGCTCTGCGCCTTCGCGTCCGGCTCGCCATACGACCGCGTGTAGGGCGGCCCGCCCTTCGGGTTCCGGTCTTGGTCCGGCTGCCGACCGCGGGCGTCGTCCGCTGCCCGCTGCTGCGCCTCCACCCGCGACTTCGCCGCCCGGATCGCCGCCAGACGGTCTTCCCGGCGGCGCCACTCCGCCGGCAACTCGTCGCCCCGCACGGCCGCCCCCACCCGCGCGTCCTCGGCCGCGTCGGCCGCGCCCGCCGCCGCCAGCCGCGCCTCAATCTCCCCCCGCAGCCGCCGCTCCTCCTGTGCCATCCGCCCGTCGCTCATCGCCTTCCGTTTGCTCGCGTTCGCCCGCACCTTCGTGCCGTCAATCGACAGCTTCCCGAAGCGCGCCAGACCCAATTCCCGCGCCAGACGCACCACCGCTACAAACAGCTCCTTGAAGTCCGACACGTGCCGCCGCCGGAACTCGCACAGCGTCCGATGTTGCGGGAAGTTGCCCGCCCCCAGAACCCGGAACGCCCCGTCCTCTTCCAGCTTCCGCGCGATCCCGCGCGACGAGAACACCCCCGTCGCATACGCATACAGCAGCACCTTCACCATCATCCGCGGTGCATCGGGCGCGTTGCGCCGACCGTCCCCCGCATACGGCGCGTAGAACGCCGTCAAATCCACACCGTCCCCCAGGTCGCTGACGTGGTGCGCCAAGTGGCCCTCCGGCAACCACGCCCGCAGGTCCGCCGGCAACAGCAGCATCTGATCCGGTGCGTAGGGACGGAACGTCGTCGACATCAGGTCCTTTCCTCCTCGGCTCGCCTACAATTGTCGCACCGTTTCTGCGGCGCAGACTCCTAGCTCCCCAGGGGGACCGATATGCATGATCTGCACACTTGTCCCTTCGTCATAGGTCCCCAACTGTAAACTTCTGGGAACCTCACCCAGCCTTTCCTCCGTCTTGGATACGGCCTCCTTAAACATTTCGTGGCCGACCCAGTCTGCGGTCACAATCATCACTCGCCACTTGAACTTGTCTTGGTCCCCGGCGATGAAATCCGCCATGTCGTCGGCCCAGTAGAGACCTTCCATGGGCGGCTCGACAAACCGCTTACCCATTCGTTCCTTCGCGATGAGCTTGATCGGGTATACGACTGAAAACAACCATCGCATCGCGTGAGTATAGGCCTCGCCACGGGGGCTTCCTTCACCATCAAGCATCACAAATTGCATCTCAGGCACGTCTACCAGGGTGAAGTCCTTGTCGGATGGAAGATACAGCTCCTTTAGTCTTCCGAGGTCGACGCCCGCCGGATGAATGCCGACTATCGTCGCGTCTTTCGTCTTCATCGCTCTACTCCTGCGTATCCCAGGGTTTGCATTTCATATAGTCCAACGTCCGCGCGATCCATTCCGACTCGGCTCGTAGTTGGCCGGTTGAGAAATCAAAAAGCGCCTCAACAAAATCCGGCAGCGGTTGTTGATCAATCTGGATCTTCCCTAGACGCGCCATCTCCGCTTCAACCGCCCCGCTCCGTGCCTGCAAGGTCCCTAACGCCATGTCCCGTGTCAGTACCGGCCAATGGATCATCCCCAACAGAACAGAGGAATAGGTCGGACGAACGTTCTCGAGCGCGGCGATTGTCTGTGTTACCAAGGTCCTACGCCCCTTGTCCGTCACGGTATACGTCTTTTTCGTCTTGGGCTCGGCTGGTTTCTTGGCCTTGACCAACCGCATCTTCTCCAGTTTGCCTAGAACAAAATAGATTGAGGAGAAACCGATCTGGGTCCATTCACGCATGCCGCGTTGCTCAATGAGCTGTTCAAGTTCATAGCCATGGCGGGGCATTTCGGCGACCAGGCCCAGCACCAGCGATTCAGCATCCGTGAGGTCTTTTGGCTTCACTATCCTAGTACTAGAATAGTTTAGCGTGACTGTCAAGCGCCAAAGGTCCAACGGACAGTGCTTTTCGGGTGCCGAGCATGCAGATCGTCGGTCCAGTCAGTTTGGTACACTCCGTAGACGGCATGTGCACACAGGTCGCACCTCAGGGCTCTCAAGGATGATTCCAACTCTCAGGACGACGGCTCCGAGCGCTGCGGTCGCAAGCACCCTCCAGGAGGTCGAGCATGTCTTCGGCCGAGCGCCCCTCGACCAGTTCCTGACTGCGATCCGCGGCCTGTCCGATGCGCTCATTCGGCACCTCCACCGGAGCGATTTGACCTGCGCGCAGCAGCAGCTCGCAGTTCTCAAGCTCTGCAACCTCCTGGTGCTGCGCCACCAAACGGAGGCAAGGAATAGCCATCTGGTCGCCCGATCATTTGGGCTTTTGGTCGATCCATCGAACAGCTGCAACCTTCGCTGCCCAGGCTGCATTCATCTGAGTCCCTTTCGAGAAGAGATGTCCTGGCCGTCGGATGTCCGGGTTCTTGCGAGAGGAGACCTTTGCCGCGTTCCTGGCGCAGTTCGGTCCGTTCGCCACACATATCAACATGTACCTGAGCGGAGAGCCTCTGCTCAATCCGAAGACCCCGCGATTGATCGAGATGGCGCGGCGTTACCTCCTTCACACGCGGATGGCAACGAGCATGTCGGTCGAGCACGTCGACTTTGAGGCCCTCGTCGCGTCTGGTCTGAGCTCAATCCGGATGTGTGTTGACGGAGCCAGCAGGGAGACCCTCCCCGTCTACCGGCGGAGAGGCAATTTCGCTCTCATCATCGCGAACATGCGAGCTCTCGTCGAGGCCCGCCGAAAGCTGCGAAGCGCGACACCATATCTCGTCTGGATCTTCCTGGTGTTCGAGCACAACAAGCACGAAATCACGATCGCGACGAAGATGGCTGAGGACTTGGGGCTCGATGCGGTCGAGTTTGCCAGGCCGTATGCCGTAGGCGACCACGCGCCGGAGGTACAGGTCGCTCGGAACGTCCGTTACCACCGTGTCACCTTTCGGCCCGAGGAGCCCTGCCGCCGGACGGCACTCGACCACAGCACCGTTGCGCTGTCGGAAGCGGAGATTGCACGCGCGTTCGACGGGGCGTGGCCGACTCCGACCACGCGCGAGCCGCCAGTCAGCGAGAGCCCTGAACTGTGCCCATGGCTGTACGAGAGCGCTGGCATCGACGCGCATCGCCGCGTGATTCCGTGTTGCTGTCCGCCGTATGCCAACGGCGACCAGGTCTTCGGTCAGATTGGTGCCGGTTCCGACCCCTTCAACACGCGCAAGTACCAGTTTGCGCGGGACCATTTCTCGCGCGGCGCCCAGTGGAGCGAGGCAGACGGCGACGACCGGCCGTATTGCGTTGGATGCGATTACGAGAAGAGGGCCGAAACGTCGCGCGGTGATGTCTGCGACTATCTGGTCGCGTCTTCCCTCTTCGACAACATGCCCAGTGACGCGATCGGGCTCGTCGAAGCCACGCTCAAGCCCTGAGCTCAGTCCAGCAGTCTTGGATGGGCTAGAAAGCGATCCTCACGCCACCATTAATGACTCGACCGTCAAGGGGTGCCCAGGCATCGACGGTCCAACGGCCATCGGCGGCTCGCGCTCGGCGAAGAAACGGGTCGTCCCACCGTGTTTGTCGTGTGTCGGTCAGATTCTCGCCGTTGATGAAGAGACGAAGCGGACCCACTCGCCGCTCGACCAGCAGGCCGACGAGGCTGTACGGCTCACTCGTCTCGCGATATGAATTGTCCTCAAGTCGCTGGCGGCCTGTGAAGTACCACTCAAAGCCAATACGTCCGTCTTCGTCCTCCAGCATAGCCACGAGACCGACGCTGTGGCGCGGTGTTAACTCCACGTCGCGCGTCAGATGCTGCTCTGTCTCGCGAGCGCGAACGTATGTGTAGCTGGCTGTGATGGCGAGTGGTGATCGCCGAAACAGGCCGAGTAGCTCCACGCCCATATTCGTGGTCGGCTCGGCCAGGGTATGGAGTACGTAGGACTGTCGTTCGACCTTCATAGGGTGGGCAATGCGCGACCCGAAGAGAGTGGCGGTATACGAAAACGGTCCATGCGCGCGTGTAAGGTCGACCGAAACACTTCGCCCTCGTTCCGCCTGCAGTGGACCTTCCACCCTCAGCCGGGTCAGTCCAGCCGCTTCTGTTTCGTCGGTGAGCGGAGAGGGGCCGAAGAAGCCACTTCCCGTCGAGATACGAGTCGACCATTCGCCCGACCGGAGAAGTGCCGACACGCGCGGACTGAAGAACGTGCCGTACTCACTGTGGTGGTCCACACGACCGCTCATCGACAGCGCAAGCCAGGGCCTGATGTCGATGTCGTCCTGGATAAAGACGCCTGGTGTCGTATATGTGTATCCAAAGCGTGGCACATCGGTCGGGTCGTAGGCATCTTGTTCAAGCGCGAGACCGCCCACCCACGTGTGCGCTCCGCTTGAGCCTCGAAGCGTGACCTCAGCGAAGTCCGTGCTGTGACGATCGCGTTCACG
This sequence comes from Vicinamibacterales bacterium, assembly GCA_965216615.1. Taxonomy (GTDB): domain Bacteria; phylum Acidobacteriota; class Vicinamibacteria; order Vicinamibacterales; family UBA8438; genus CAUZIB01. The sequence goes on from CBDCGH010000020.1 coordinate 240,489, forward strand.
AACTTCACCGAACTGGTGGTCGTGCCACTGACGGGCCACAGTGGTCCGAGTGGTCAACACATAGCGCCGGCCCACCAGCGTCTGCCACAACACGCCGACGTCAAAACGTCGTGTTTGGAGGGCTTCCCGATAACGCAGCCCGGTTTCCGGCAGGACAGATCCTGGCTGTGTTCCGCCGTTTCTGTTTTCCAGGGTCGTGCCCACGGTCATGAAGAACGACTGGCCCTGCCCATCGTCCCAGAACAGTCGCGGCCGCACCACGCCGCGCTCGTAGTGTGCCATGTCGGCCCACCCGTCCCCATCGACGTCGGTCTGGTCCTGGAAATGGCCGCCGCCAAGAAAGGTGATACCCCATCGGTCAGCCAAGGGTGCAGACAGCCACAGTATGCCGTCCGTCCCGCCCCGGGTGGACTGGTTTACGAGAAACTCCCGCTCGGCTTCATCGCCTGGACGACGAGAGATAAGGTTGACAACACCACCCAGAGCGCCCGCACCATACAGCGCGGAAGCCACGCCTTTGATCACTTCGATCTGACCCAGGTCCATCGGCGGTATCTGGAGCAGCCCAAGACCGCTGGGCTGACTGCCAAAGACCGGCAGACCATCGGAGAGGAACCGAGTGTAGCGCCCGCGCATTCCTTGAATCCGCACGCTTGCCGCACCAAGCGAGGGCGAGGTGGTTTGCACCCGGACCCCCCCCGTTTCGTTGAGCACCATGCCGATGTCGCCCGGTGTCATCAACATCTTTTCCTCAACTTCTTCACGGTTCAGAACCTCAACCCGCATCGCCTGATCTTCAATGCGCCGTTCGGTTCGTGTGCTGGCAACGACAGTAATCTCCTCCTCGACCGTCGGCTCCGGCACAAGCTCAATGACGACCCGCCGTTCCTGTCCCAACACAACATCTATGGGAACGGTGATCGGAAGGAACTCCTCGTGCACGACGGTCACCTGCACGCTGCCCACTGGCACGCTGAGCACCGCGACCCCGAGCTCGTCAGTTCGCTGTGTGATTCCAGTCGCGACAACCTCCGCGGCCGCGACAGGTTCACCGGTGCTGGTAACAACCTCGACTCGAACCGTGCCCGTTTGCTCCTGGCCACTCACGTCGCACACGAGCCCGACCGCCAGCACTGCTATGGCTATACCTCTCACTAGACGCCCCCAACGGATCCGGACTGGCGATCGGACCTTCCGCGAAGGCCACGCACCAACGGAAGGATAGTCAGAGACGACCAGCGTTGTCCTGTGCGAAACCTCGTGAGACTTCTCGAGGACACGGAGCCCAGGGTGGGTCACGTGGTACCATTTCGGCATGAGATACGCCGTTAAATGAACGTTCCCTTCGACAACACCTACGCCCAGTTGCCTGAGCGTTTCTTCGCCAAGCTGGAACCTGCCTGTGTTCCGGAACCGCAGCTTATCCGTCTTAACCGCGAACTAGCGGCAAAGCTCTCGATCGACCCCGACTGGCTAGAATCAGCTGACGGCGTTGCCATGCTCGCAGGCAACTCGATTCCCGAGGGGGCCGATCCGATTGCACAGGCCTACGCTGGCCACCAGTTTGGCGGATTCGTGCCGCAACTCGGCGACGGCCGCGCCATCCTACTCGGCGAAGTTCTCGACACCGACGGCGCACGTCACGATGTGCAGTTGAAGGGCTCGGGGCGCACGCCCTTCTCGCGCGGCGGCGACGGCAAATCTGCGCTCGGCCCGGTAATTCGCGAATACATTGTCAGCGAAGCCATGGCCGCGCTGGGGGTTCCCACGACCCGAGCGCTCGCGGCGGTGACCACCGGTGAACGTGTCATGCGCCAAGAAGGGCCGCTCCCCGGCGCTGTGTTCACCCGCGTTGCAGCAAGTCATATTCGCGTCGGGACGTTTCAGTATTTTCTCGCACGAAAGGATATTAATGCCCTGCGCTTGCTCGCCGATCATGCCATTGCTCGGCACTACTCGGCCGTTGCCAAAGCACCGGATCCTTATGTCGCGTTGTTAGAGTCGGTCACGGCGGCCCAAGCGGATCTGATTGCCCAGTGGATGTCTCTCGGCTTCATACACGGTGTGATGAACACGGACAATACGGCCATCTCTGGAGAGACGATCGACTATGGCCCGTGCGCATTCATGGACGCCTTCCATTCGCAGTGCGTCTTCAGCTCCATCGACTCGGGTGGCCGCTATGCCTGGGGCAAGCAGCCCGACATCGGCCTCTGGAACCTCACCCGTTTCGCGGAAACCCTGCTGCCATTGCTGTCTGAGGATTCTGGCAAGGCGACCAAGATCGCCGAAGGCGTCCTCTCCGGATATGCGGAGCGATTCGGCGGCCAGTACATCGCCCGCTTTCGTGCAAAACTGGGTCTCCCGCCGAACGCACCAGTCGAGCTCATCACGGAGTGTCTCGATCTACTGGGCGCCCAAGAGGTCGATTTCTCCCTCTTTTTCCGTCACCTCACACGCGTCGCCGGCGGAGAGGATTCCGGAACACTGGCCACGATGTTTTCCAGCGGTGAACCTTTCGAACAATGGTTCGCGAAATGGCGTCGCGAAGCCGATCCCGCCGAGCACCTCGGCGACATGCGCGCTGCCAACCCGGTCCGAATCCCTCGCAACCACCGGGTCGAGCAAGCGATCCAGAGCGCCTATGGTGACGACTTTGCCCCGTTTCACCGTCTCGTCGATGCACTAGCCGCACCCTATAGCGACCGGGTCGAGTATGGCGACCTCGAAGCGGCACCGCGGCCGGAAGAGATTGTCTACGAAACGTTCTGCGGCACCTAGCCCGAACGCCGCCACGACGTGGCTCGCTTCGACGAATCGAGAGCCGCCACTCAGTCGCAACAGCCTGCTAGTCCCCACGACCGCGACCGGCTCAAAACAGCTACAATTTGACTTCCGTCAACAGACGGACACGCGTCCGACGTGTTCTGAACTCTGCTCGGAGCCCTAACCGGCATCGGAAGAAGTCTGCAATGAAGTCTGTGTTAGCGGTCGTGGCGCTCGTGTTCGCGCTGACCACTCCACCAACCGCTCTGGCCCAAAGCCGGGTCGTGGAAGCCTCGTTGGAGACGGACCTTGTCCCTGGTCCCGTCGAGTACGCGGTCCTATTGCCTGATGGGTACAGTGAGGACAGTGACCCACTCCCGCTGGTCCTCAACCTTCACGGCGGCGGCGCCGACCGTGGCTTTCTTGCTCAGATGCGACCGCTCTTTGACCAGCTCTGGGCAGACGGCTCGTTAGCTTCGGTGGTCGTTGCCACGCCGTCCGTCGGAAACTCCTGGTACATGAACAACCAAAGCGGCACCGAGCGGTGGGAAGATTTCGTTCTCGACGAATTCCTGCCGCATGTTCAAGAGACCTTCCGAGTCCGAACGGATCGAGACGGGACACTGCTCACCGGGATCTCGATGGGCGGCAAGGGGTCACTCCTTCTCGGATTCAAGCACGCCGAGCGTTTTGTTGCTTTGGCCGCGCTCGAGCCGGCGATCGTCCCAGGTCTGACCTGGGGCGAGGTCAAGCCAAAGCATCTTTTCTTCTACCCCCCCGAGTCCCTCGGGCAGCTGCACGGTTCGCCAGTCGATTCGGAGCACTGGGCGGCGAATAACCCAGCGTCGATTGTCCACTCCGACCCAGACGGGATCCGTGATTCAGCCTTGCAGATCTACTTTGAAGCTGGAGACCTCGACGGGCTGTGGCTCTACGAAGGGGCGGAGTTCCTTCACCAGGTCCTGTGGAACGCCAAGATCCCACACGAGTACCACCTGGTTCGGGGTGCGGATCACATAGGCGCGACCGTTGGGCGCCGTTTTCGGGAAGCATTGCGCTTCCTGGGCCGTGTGCTGGCGCCCCCCATACAGGATCCGGTGATCGAAGCGTTCAGACAGAGATTCGAGCCACTCAAGCGAGACTTGGGCGAAAGAGATCACTACGGGCTGGACATACCTCGATAGCCGGCACGACAGGCATCCCCACCATGGCCCCGGTGTCTACAGCGTCGCCGCACCAACGGTGAGTCTGTCAGCGGGAGAACGACGCGGCGACCGAACCGAACAGAGTCGAGAAGACCTCGACGCGCTCTGTGTCTTCCCGCATGAGACAACTCAGTCCTCTGTTGATTCTCAGATCTATTGGCTAACCATATTTTTGAGGATCGGAGTGATAGGAAGCCTGGTGTTGATTGGGAGAATAGGCGGTCGTGATTCCTCTTCAGCATAAAGGACGGTGAGGTCGATCAATTCAAGAACCACTCCTGCCGCGAGTTCGATCGCCGGCACCACCATCTGCCGAATCTGACCCAAGTGCGTTCAACATGGGTTCACTCAGGCAACGTAAAGGTCACGAGCATATTGCTGCCAGTCGGCGCTTTCAGTTCGGGCGCGTAGCGCGCCAGCCGATTGCCTACGCCGCCCACCGGCACCGTGAGGTACTGCCGACCGTCGACGGCGTATGTCACCGGATAGTCGGTAATCTGGCTGCCCAGAATCGTTTCCCAGAGCCACCTGCCCGGTCTCCGCATCAAAGGCGCGGAACCGACGGTTCAGGTCGCCAAAGAAGACGACGTTGCCGCCGGTCGCGAGCGTCGACCCGGCGTTCGGGGCACGCTGGCTATAGCGCCACCGTTCGCGACCCGTGGACATGTCGATGGCCCTGACCTCGGTCAGATCACCGTCTTCCTCGAACCCTGGTTCGGGAATCGAAAACCTCGGGCTCGCGCCCGAGATCGTCTGTTCGTTCGCTGTCTGATCCAAACAGGATCGATTGATCGGAATATAGAGCAGCCCCGTCACCGGACTGTACGACCACGACCACCAACCCTTGACGTTGTGCCCACAGATCACAAACCGTTGGCCCAGCTCCTTCGCCACCAGATCCATGTTGATATGGACAGCGCCGGTCTCCACGTCGATATCCCGAATCACAAACCGCTCCGTGCTGGTATAGGGCAGCGGCGACGCCCACAGAAACTCTCCCGTCTCGCGGTCGTTGACAAACAGCCCTCCCGGTTCCCCCATGGTCACCACAATCTTGCGCTCTTCTGCCGTACCCGCAAGCTTCGGGTTGATCCACATCACCGCGTCCGGATCAGGATTCACCACCGTGTCGATGAGTGTTCGATCCTGAACGAAGTCCTGATCCCAGTCATCACACGGCAGGTATTGGTAATACCAGGTGATCTCGCCGGTGTCCGCAGCCAGGGCCAGGGTCGAGTTCGAGTACAGCTCGCACGGGGTGCGATCGCCAACATCCCAGGTTCCACGACGGACGATGCGTGGGTACGGCAACGGAACGGCGACACCCCAGTAGATGAGATCCAGCTCCGGATCGTAGCTGCCCGGCACCCCCCAGGGTGACACGTGGACCCGACGGGCCGTGGGCAGATTTCCCCATGTCTCCCCGCCAGGGTCGTCTGCGCCGGCCGCCGTGTAGGTACGCCACAGCTCATCGCCCGTGTCTGCGTCGTGCGCAGCAATGAAGCACCGCGCCTTCAGACTGCTTGGGCTACACGTGCGTCCACTGAGCACTTTCCCCTTGATGATCATCGCACCAGAGGAATGCGTGATGCCGTCGCGGTAGTCGGACATCTGCCGCTCCCAGGCCAACTCACCGGTGCGGGCGTCCAGCGCGATCAGGTACGCATCTGCCGTTAGGTGAAAAATGTGGTCGCCGTAGATCGCCAGGTGCCGCGTGCGACTTCCGAGTGTCGCGTACTCCCGTCAGTCCTCCGGCACGGTGCGTTCGTAATCCCAGATGAGGTCTCCCGTCGTGGCGTCCAGGGCTTGAAGATGATCACTGCCGGGATGTGCGATGTACATCACGCCATCGTGGACGAGCGGTCGGATCTCCTGCGGCCCCTCGTCCATGGCTCGCATCCAGGCCAACTGTAGCTGGGCAACGTTCTCGCGGTTGATCTGGTCCAGCGGACTATACGCCTGAAAGTCGTACGTCCGATGCACCATCAACCAGTCCTCCGGATCGGGGTCCAACAACATCTCGTCGGTCACAGACTCGAATCCCTGCGCCTGCTCCGCCAGATCGAAGACGACCTTCGTTACACCGGGCACCGCTCGCACAATCGCACCCAGACTCTGCTGCACGGTATTCGTCCCGCCCGGTGTTCGCATGCCACCGCAGTCCGGGCAGTACAGCGAGCCCTCCAGTGTCACAACCCCCTCGGTCGCAGTGACCGTGTCGGAGGCACGTTCAAGCACGGCGTCAACGCGCTCCTTCAGTGCTTGGTCGGTCGCAGTTTGAGCAGCGAGCTCGCCGCGATGCGCCACCGCCACCCCTGCCAACACGGCGATCGCAATGAGGATCGTTCGCACATACCTGGGCACTCCATCGCGGGTCACAAGTCACCTCCAGGATCGGTCGAATCCTGCTCGACGCGGTGTGTCAGTCTATAGACATGAAGATTCCTCGATAGCGCGTTCGCACAACAATGTCCAAGAACGCTTCTTTGCTGCCGGTATTAGGATTCGGTCCTTCATAACCCGGCCGGGGCTGACCTCATAAGGCAGACCTCTATTCTTACCAATCAATTCTTGAATCGTTACCGGAGGCATTTGCAGCAGCAAATCTCCTTTGGAAAACATGATGATCATCTTGTCTTTGTTCTTGACTCTAGCTTTGATGCCTTCCGCACCTTTACCGGCATTCACAGTAACGCGAGAGTCGCCAGCAAAGTGATCTCTTAGTGCTTGATAGACGTCCATCTTCATTCTCAGGCCTTTAGTTCTACCGTGGATCGACGACCGACGCCGAGACGACTCGCTATGAACGGTTCATTGCGATGCCGTGATTATTTTCATGGCGGCCTCCGCCATGCGTCGTCCAAATTCCCTGTAGCCCTCGCCCGAATAGTGCAAGTCATCCGCAATGTCTTTCCCTCCGCGGTTCTTACCGTCGTTGAGGTCGTCGGTATCTACCCAAGCGAAACGAGGATTGGACCCTGCGACTTTGACTTGGATGTCGCGAATCATGGTCCAATGGGGATACTTCTTATCGTCCATATCGAAGTCACTGAGTCGTCCGATGACGAAGACGACGTCGTTGCGACCGAGGTCTTTGCTTAGTTGCTCGTGCAGGCCGACGAGGCTCTTCTCATAGACCTCGCCCCAACTCATCCTGGCGTCCCGTTCGCCCTGCATTCAGAAGAAAGTGACCGAGTCAAATTCCTTTCCCTCCATGGCTGGCTTCAGCTTTGTCATGAGTCGATCGTAGAGGTCGCCTGTCTTCTCAGGGCCGGTTCCATCAGGAGCTTTCCAGTCGCGGTACCAACGCTGAATCGGCTGACCCCCGAGGGCATCTTGAACGACCACTACATTGTCTCTTCCGAAAGCCTCTTCAACGGCCGGCGTAAATGCCTCATCGGGTCGATGACCTTGCATGTTAGATTGGCCGGACAGAATGAATAGGTGTTTGCCCTCGGCCGTCGCTGATTGGCAAAACCCTGCGCTAACTGACACAACGATGAGTGAGGCAATCAAGTGTCTCATAGCTCTTGAAGCTCTCTTCTATTGGGCGTGGTCGGAATGAAGCGCATCCTCCGGTCATCCAACGGCGACTCACACCGCGACCACTCCCCGCCGCATCACTCTAGCCTGTTAGGAACAGAGTGCCGAGGGTGGGGATCAAACCCACACGGAGCTTGCGCTCCACAGGATTTCAAGTTCTCCCCTGTCGGTCATCAGGATCGACGTTTTTCCCTTTAGTTCTTCACATTCAGTCAGATAACTCTTCCGCGAAGACTACGAGGAGGGCGCTGAAACACAGGAGTGTGGTCCTGATAGGGACAGTTTAGGGACAGTCCAGACACACGAAGGGCGACCCCTAGAGGTCGCCCTTGGATTACTCACACCCTGCCGAGACTCGGGCCGGTTTCAAGGTCAGGGGCCGGCCGGTGGCGGTGGGCCCACGGTGATGGAGCCGTTAACAACGACGTCATCGCTGTCGCAGACCGTGGTCGCGTTCTTACCTTTCTTAAATTTTCTCTCAGCACCCATCCTGCCCGAGCCAATCCACTCCGTGGTCACTGTCTCAGTAGGAGGAGGGGGAAAACTGCAGGGTGTAACGTCATCGGCCAAAGTACAACCCGGGGGAAATCCTACCTCCCCCAGGAACGAGTACTTGACGTCCACAGGCGGGGTGGCGGTATTAGTCGCCGTGAAGTAGATCTGAACGCCCGCCGCCGCTCCGGCAACATGCGTGCTTGGGTTCATGATTCCTCCCGAAACCTCGAGGGTTTGCGAGGGGAAACAAGCCGCGCCATTTGTGAAAGCGCCCTGGTCAATAAACCCTCCACTGAACGCGAGCGTGTCCGTCGCCCTGATGTTCACCGTGCCGCCCGAGCCACCGGCATCTGCGCTCATGGTGACGTCGCCGATGGCCGTGACGGTGTAGACCGGGTCGGGCGGGTCTTCCCCTGGGCCACCGCCACCGCCGTGTCCGGGCCTATGATGTGCACCCTCCAGTTGGCTTCCGTTGCCATCCGCAAGGGCGGATGGACCAGCACCCGAGGACGCCGTCGGACTGGTGGGTGAATCGTCGCTACAGGCCGCGATGGCCAATGCGGCCACTAGAGCAAGTGCCATTCGGAGGGTAAAACTTTTCATGGCTTTCTCCAATCGGGACTGGAAGGAACGGCTGAAGAGTGCGACCGTCGCATATCCGACTCCCTCCGGGAACGAGGAACGGACGCCGCCGTCGAACGCTGATTACGGTAGGTGTCTGGGGGCTACGCCCCTCGGCAGACCTAGTCAAGCGCCGTTTTTCGTGTCGTGAATCGCGCCTGTGCGCACGCATTCGTTCGATGTCTAGGCGGGTCCGGTCCCACTGAACAGAAAGTGCCGAGGGTCGGGATTCGAACCCACACGAGGCTTTCGCCGACTCTCATGGTCGAGGCCAGACTTGGCATCCCGTTGACCGGGACGGAGCCTAGTCCTACACTGCGAATCGCCACCCGAGGTTCGTTATTAACACCGAGCGCTCTCTTCGGAGACGGGTCGTTCCGCCAACCCGGTCGTGGGATGGCCGTAGCGGGCGGTCCGTTAGTCATCGGTGGCTTCAAGGAGGGCCCTCTTCCCATGCGCAAATTCTTCGTTGCCGCCGGCCTCTTGGCCGGCCTGATCCTGTTCAGCCTCGTCGGCCTGTGGCTGGCCGAGCGTGGCATTCCCGGCGAGATCGACAGCGAACGCCTCGCCGTCGCTGCCGACGAAGACCGGACCTTTCTGTCCCGGCTGGGACGGCGGCGTCCGGTCACGCTCAGCGAGGTGCGGCCGGGCATCCACGTCGCCTCAGGTAACGGGAGCGCCTTCCGCATCGACACACCCGACGGCGCCGTGGTGATCGATACCCGACTCGCCACACATGCGGAACGGATGCGCGAGCTGCTCCTCGGCGTGAGCGACCAGCCCGTAAAGTACGTGATCCTGACGCACGCCCATCCCGATCACGTCGGCGGCGCGCCGCTCTGGGTCGCCGACGGCATCCCCGTGATCGCCGGTCGCTTCTTCCGCTTGCGCAACCTCGAACATCGCCGCGTCGGACCCTTCCGCGGACTTTCTTGAGCGGTTTTTTGCAGGCCACACAATACAATTTTTCAATTACGTTTTCTTTTCCCTTTCGTTTATAGGAGGGATTGTATTGATGCGTGTGACTGTCAAATCAAGAGCAATTGGAATGACAAGGGGGGCTTGAATCGTACCGGGTTTCTCGGAGGGCTCATTCCTTGAGAGGATGGAGCCCATGGCAAGACCGAGGAAGTATTCACCTGAGGTACGAGAGCGGGCTATTAGGATGGTCCGCGAGCACGGCCCCGAGCATCCGTCGCAGTGGGCGGCGATCACGTCGATCGCGAGCAAGTTCGGCTGTACGGCTGAGACGCTGCGGAATTGGGTGCGACAGGCCGAGCGCGACACGGGTCAGCGCAGCGGCTTGACGACCGACGAGCGCCAGCGCTTGAAGGAGCTGGAGCGCGACAATCGCGAGCTGAAACGCGCAAACGACATCTTGCGCAAGGCGTCCGCGTATTTTGCCCAGGCGGAGCTCGACCGCCGAGTGAAGTGATGGTCCGGTTTATTGATGACCACCGGGCGACGTATGGGGTTGAGCCGATCTGCGCGGTGTTGCCGATCGCCCCGTCGACCTACTTTCTGCACCACGCGCGGCAGGGGAATCCGACACAGCGGCCTGCGCGCGCCAAGCGCGACGACGAATTGCGGATCGACATTCAGCGGGTCTGGGACGCAAATTATCAGGTCTATGGACCGCGGAAGGTCTGGCAGCAACTGGGCCGCGAAGACGTCGAGGTCGCCCGGTGTACGGTCGAGCGGTTGATGGGCGCGATGGGCTTGGCCGGCGCCGTGCGCGGCCGCGCGTGGATCACGACCACTGACTCGGCGTCCGCCGTCTCGCATCCGCCGGATCTGGTGGATCGCGAATTCGCCGCAACACGGCCGAACCAGCTCTGGGTCTCAGACTTCACCTACGTCGCGACCTGGCGGGGTTTCGTCTATGTGGCCTTCGTGATCGATGTCTTTGCTCGACGCATCGTCGGCTGGCGCGTATCGGCATCACTGCGCACGGACTTCGTACTCGACGCGCTCGAGCAAGCGGTCTGCGAACGAGGCGCCGGTCGCGCCAGCGGCCTGGTTCATCACAGTGACCGAGGCACGCAGTACCTGTCGATGTGGTACACGGACCGACTCCTGGACGCAGGCATCGCCCCGTCGGTCGGCAGCCGCGGCGACTCGTATGACTGTGAGCATGATGGTGTTGCTGTCCGAGCAGGTTTGACCCCTGCGTATGAGTGACCTCGTGTCCTTGCATTGATCTGTCGGCCTGGGTCGGGCAGCACTCACCCAGATGCGGTTTGATCGGGTGGGCAGTGACCCAATAGGGGCCTGGCCGAAGCGACCCATCACAGTCCTGTCCGCCCGCTCGGTCAGACCATGTCGCCAGCCTGTGGAAGAGAGGTTTGCCGCATGTCGCACAGGAACGAGATCGTCGAGCTGCCGCGCACCGTCATCGTCGGCGTCGACACGCATAAACACATTCACGTGGCGGTGGCACTCGATGCCCTTGGCGCCAGACTCGCCACCTGCAGTGCGTCGGCAGACCGCGGCGGCTACATGGAGCTCGTGGCGTGGGCGCGCGCCCTCGGCATCGTGGAGGCGTTCGGCATCGAAGGGACCGGCTCCTACGGTGCGGGCCTCGCGAGCTTCGTGCGCCGACACGCCATCCGCGTGGTCGAGGTCAGCCATTGCGACCGGCGAAAGCGACGCAACAACGGCAAGAGCGATACGATCGATGCCGAGACGGCCGCCCGCTCGGTGCTGTCGGGGATCGCGACAGCCATCCCGAAGACCGCCGACGGCGCCGCAGAGATGGTGCGCCAGATCAAAATCGCCCGAGATACCGCCGTAAAAGCCCGCAGTGCCGCCATCATCACGCTCAAGTCGCTGATCGTCAACGCCTCTGACGCACTCCGCGAATCACTCGACCCGCTGACGGACAAGAAACTCATCGACCGTTGCGCGGCGCTCGTACCCGGTGACATCCTCGACCCCACGGCCTCGGCGAAGCACTCGCTCCGGGCGCTCGCTAGGCGTTGGCTCACCCTGGCAGCGGAAATCCGGACACACGACGACGTCCTCGACGCGATCACGCACACAGCCGCACCGACACTCCGTGAAGCGTTTGGCATCGGTGCGGACTCCGCTGCCGAGATGATGATCGTCGCGGGTGACAACCCGACGCGGGTGCGTTCCGAGGCGGCCTTCGCGAAGCTCTGCGGCGCATGTCCGATTCCGGCATCGAGCGGGGTGACGCATCGGCATCGGCTCTTTCGTGGCGGTCACCGTCAAGCCAACGCGGCGATCTACCGCATCGTGACCGTCCGCATGCGCTGGCACCAGCCGACCCTCGACTATGTCGAGCGACGGACGGCCCAGGGGCTGACCAAGAAGGACATCATCCGCTGTCTGAAGCGCTTCGTCGCCCGCGAGATCTACAACGCCCTGATCGCAGACCACCGCTCCCGTGAGGCCCTCACCTCCGCTGCCTGACAAGTGGCCATGGAGCACTCTTGACACATAGGGGCTTCAATGCTCTCGCCGAGTCGGTGATTGGGCTCTTCAAGACGGAGGTGATTCGGCGGCAAGGTCCCTGGCGGAATCTGGAGATGGTTGAATTCGCCACCTTGGCGTGGGTCGATTGGTTCAACACGCGCCGGCTGCTCGAGCCGATCGGCTACGTGCCGCCAGCGGAATTCGAAGCGCGCTACTATGAGCAGGCCGCAGTGGCCTGACTCAATTAATTTGCCCTCCGGGATTCCCGGTACGATTCAGGTTTATTTCTGACAGGAATTTCTACAACACTGCTGCTCGTATTCTTTGTCGGCTATGAGTGGTTTTCCTGCGCCCCAGGGTTTTCTTGGACACTTGATTGCGAGAGAGTACTCGCAGGAGGCGTGTCGAGATGGGGAAACCAGATCAGGATTCGGCGGCGGCGGAGGGAGCCCGGAGGGCGACCGGAGACGCCGCCGGGGCGGGCCGATTTTCAGTCGGTCGGAAGCGCGAGGTGGTGCTGCGTCTGTTACGCGGGGAAGCTCTTGAGTCCGTGTCGCGGGCGGTGGGGATCACGGCGGCGCGGGCGTCGCAGTGGCGTGATCAGTTTCTGGTCGCCGGCCAGGCCGGGCTGAAGAGCCGCGCGCCGGATGCCCGGGACGACGCCAATCCTCGGCTGCAGGCCAAGATCGGTGAGCTGCTGATGGAGAACGAGCTGCTCTACGCGAAGGTGGACCAGTTGGAGGCGGGCGGCCCTTTGGCCCGACGGAGGTCGAGGCGATGAGGGGCGCCCACTCGATCTCCATGCGTCGGGCGTATGGCGTGCAGCGGGTCTGCCGCGTGTGGCACTGCGCCCGCTCCAGCGTCTACGCGCGGCGGCAGGCGACGTCGCCGGGGAGGTGTCGGCGCCGCGGGCCGATCGGTGCCGCCCCGGATGACGTTCTGGTCGGCCACATCCGCCGGGTGCTCGAAGCCTCGCCGTTTCACGGCGAAGGGTACCGGAAAGCCTGGGCGAAGCTGCGGGTCGCGGGGATCCGCACCGCGAAGGAGCGGGTGCGACGGCTGATGCGGGAGCACGACCTCCAGGCCCCGCACCGGGTGGGCCAGGCGCACGGCCCGAAGGCACACGACGGCACGATCACGACCGAGGCGCCTGACGTGATGTGGGGCACGGACATGACCGCCACGCTGACCGTGGGCGAGGGAGCGGCGTTCGTCTTCGTGGCCGTCGATCACGGCACGACCGAGTGCATCGGTCTCCATGCGGCCAAGCGTGGGACGCGGTTCGAAGCGCTAGAGCCGATTCGCCAGGGCGTCCGCGAACGCTTCGGGGAGATTGGTGAAGGCGTCGCCCGCGGGCTGCGTCTTCGGCACGACCACGGGTCGAACTACCTCGCGGACGACTTTCAACAAGAGGTCGCGTTCTTCGGCATCGAGAGCTCGCCGAGTTTTGTCCGGGAGCCCGAAGGCAACGGCGTCGCGGAGCGTTTCATCCGCACGCTGAAGGAGAACGTGTTGTGGGTGCGAAGCTTCGCGACGATCGAGGAGCTCCGCCTGGCCTTGCTCGAGTTCAAGCGGACGTACAACGAGCAGTGGATGCTGGAAAAGTACCACTATCGAAGCCCCGCCCAGGTGCGACGTGACCTCGTCGGGCTGGACGCGGCAGCGTAGATGCGAATACTGTCAAACCACTGTCCAAGAATCCTAGGGCGCTACAGTTTAGGCTTGAAGGTGATCAGGATCTTGAAGGTTCCATAGAAGCCCTCCTCTATTTGACAACCTTGTGTTTTTGGATCGGAGTAATTGGAAGCCTGGTCTTGATTGGGAGAATAGGCGGTCGCAATTCCTCTTCAGCATAAAGGACGGTGAGGTCGATCAATTCAAGAACCACTCCTGCCGCGAGTTCGATCGCCGGCACCGCCATCTGCCGAATCTGACCCAAGCGCGTTCAACATGGGTTCAAATCGATTCACTCAGGCAACGTAAACGTCACGAGCATGTTGCTGCCAGTCGGCGCTTTCAGTTCGGGCGCGTAGCGCGCCAGCCGATTGCCTACGCCGCCCACCGGCACCGTGAGGTACTGCCGACCGTCGACGGCGTATGTCACCGGATAGCCGGTAATCTGGCTGCCCAGAATCGTTTCCCAGAGCACCTGCCCGGCATCAACGTATTGTTCGACAATGTCGGCGGCGACATCCTGCAGGCTGACGTCAACAACATGGCGCCATTCGGCCGCATCGTGTTGTGCGGACAGACTTCGAGCTACGACGACGATGCTCAGGCCGAGGGCCTGGTATGAAGCGGGCCAGCCCATCCATCGTGAGGACGTACGCAGCGGGTTCAAGAATCTGCCGCGGGTCTTCAGTGGGCTGTTTGATGGTTCGAACAGCGGAACCTCGCTCGTGACAGTCAATGAGGGTGCGTCGGACACGGCGTGCTGGATCCTGCGGCGAGAACCAGCCTTGTTCTCGCCACGCGGCGCGTGAGATAATAGAGTCGTAGTCGATGGTCAGCGCAGGGAGCCGGCTGCGAATGGGCTTCCGGACGGGGCCGGCTGCGTCAACCGCCATAGCTGATAGGCTTCGCTTCCGTGCGGTGAAGGGGCAGCAGGTGGTGATTCCTTTGCTCGGAGGAGGCGGGTGCTGATGACACCCATGCGCCTCTGGGTTCTGGTCGTTGGCGCGCTCCTCGTCGTCGTGGGCGTGGTTCTCAGCCAGCGCGAGCCCACCGCGGACGCGGTTCCTGCCAGAGACTCGACCCGCGAGGGCGCGGCAGCAGGGCCCAGTGTGGTTCTAGTCCTGGTCGATCAGCTCCGCAAGGACACTTTCGAGGCGGAGGCGTCACGCCTCAACGCGCTCGCATCCAAGGGGCTCGTGTTCGATCAAATGCGATCATCCGCTCCCTGGACCTACCCCTCGGTCATCTCCCTCATGTCCGGCCTCTATCCGCAACAGCATGGTGCCGGCGGCAATGACCAGGGAGACATGTTGTCTACCTTTGCCGAGGACCTACCGTTGCTCCCTGCATTGCTTCGGTCCCAGGGTTGGAGCACCGCCGCCTTCGTCACCAATCCGTTCCTGCACACGTGGAATCCGTTTCACCGCGGATTCGACACGTTCGACGTCAGCTTCATCAACAGCCAGGGCAACCGACGCGGACATGGTGATGTCGTGTGGACGAAGGATATGTTCGCCGACACCGTCAACGGGAAAGTCGTCGAACACTTCGATAATACGCCCCATGAGCGCTCCGAGTTCACCTACATTCACTATATCGATGTGCACGGACCGTGGGAAAGGGCACCATTCTGGAGCATCATCAACACCCTGTTTCGCGACCGCTATGAAGCGTCCGTTCGATACATGGATGACCGCATCGTAGAGATCTATGAGTACTTTCTGAGACGATACGACAGCGATGTCCTGTTCATCATCACCAGCGACCATGGCAGAGCGCTGAGGGATGACGAAGAGGTGGGGCTGGGCAGCGCCTGGCGTTCGAACAAGAACACCGTGCACGACTTCAACCTGCGAATTCCCTTCGCCGTTCTACCCAGTAAGCGCCTGGAGTTTCGCGGAGCCGTCGAGGAGCCGACGAGCCACATCGACGTCGTACCCACCCTCATGGCGTGGCTAGATCTGCCCCTCGACTACGAGGGACCGGGCAAGAACCTGTATCCGGCGATCCGACGAAGCGTGGGCGGCCACGCCGCCGACGTACCACCGCGCGCCATCTACTCGCGCATGTCCGCGTTCGGGTTTCATTCGGATGCCATCTACGCAGCGGGCACGAAGGTCATTCGGCACTTCGAGCCAGGTACTCACGTCGTCAAGGGGATCCACGGCTACGACGTGGAACGCGATCCTCGGGAGCTGAACCCTCTCGAATCCCTCCCGCCCGGGGCCCAGAGCGCCCTCGACGCTGCTGCCTCTGTGCACGGACTCGAGTACGAGTCCCATTTCGACACCGTCGGAGAAGAGCTCAAAGATCAGCTCAAAGCCCTGGGCTACCTGGAGTAGACCGGTGTCGCCTCGCCGGAAACCAGACACTTCGATCGTGTTTCGGTTTCCTATGGTTCTGGCCCCTAATTTCACCGTGCCTCTGTTCGCACTCGCACATCTCTTTGCGCTGATGAAGCTCTTCGCAACCTAGAGGCGGACTCTCGCCAGAAACACGAGGACTGCGGTCATGGTAGGGACAGTTTGGGACAGTCGCCGTCAATTGTTCGGATGACCATTCTGGTGGTTGGAGCCACAGGCAAGACAGGGCGGCTGGTGGTAGAACAGCTGCTGGCCAAGAATCACCTGGTTCGCGTCGTCGTCCGCTCGTCTCACCGACTCCCCCCCGAGGTTCGCGAGAGCCCCAACACCGGCACTCATCGAGACCAGCGTTCTCAACTTGACTGATCAAGAGATGGCCGAGCACGTCAGGGACTGCGATGTAGTCGTCTCGTGCCTCGGACATGTCATGGATTTCAAGGGGATGTTTGGCGAACCCAAAAGGCTTTGCACCGATGCGACGCGGCGCCTATGTGACGCGATCGAACAGAACGGCCCTCCCACGCCCACCAGATTCATCCTGATGAACACGGTTGCGGTCCAGAACCCGGACCTCGATGAAAAGAGAACCTGGTTCGAGCGGGGACTCCTGACCTTCTTGCGTCACACCTTGCCTCCGCATCGGGACAATGAAGCCGCGTCGGCGCATCTGCATCGGAATGTGGGACAGGATTTTAGGTTCTCCCCTGTCGATCATCAGGATCGACGTTTTCCCTTTAGTTCTTCACATTCAGAGATTTCGCTCGTCCTCCAGAACTATGAGGAGTGCGCTGGAATACGAAGAGCGAGGTCCCGATAGGGACAGTTTAAGGGCAGCCGTCGAGTATGATCCCGGCGCACCAAGCCTCGGACGCGCGTCGGTGTCCCCGCTAACAGGCTCTAGGAACAGGCGGACCCAGTTCGCTCCCCGCGAACCCACCCGGCCAGCATCTGCCATTCCGGGTCGTCACGACTCTGCCAGCGACGCGGCCCGTTGTGCGTGTAGGCGCCGCCGCCGTCGGGATGAAGGGGCTTCAGCAGAAACCGACTCTGCTCCGGGTTGCCCGGCGTGATCACACGGGTGATCAGTCGATAGGCTCGCTGGGCCTCCTCGTCGCTCCACCCATCGCCACGTCCGGGGGCCGGCGCGAAGCCGATGAGACCGCCGGAATGGCAGTTGCTGCAGCGGAGCTGCCCTTCGCGCGGATTCGCGAAGACGGGCTGAACGCACGCGCGGAAGAACGCGAAGTCGAGCTCGGGCTCCGGTGGAGGGACGAAGGCGTCATCCGGCATGCTTCGAATCCAGTCGAGCAACGCGACGTACTCGGGATCGTCCGTGGAGGTCCAGTAGGCCCCCCCAGTGTGAGTCAGCCCGCCCGCATCGGGTGACAGCGGCTTCAAGAGCAGCCGGCTGCTCTCGGGGTCGGCCGTATTGATGAGCTGGCTCACCACCTCAAAGTTGCGCATCGACTGCTCGCTGCTCCAGCCGGCATTGGAGTTCGGGGTCTCCAGGCTGAAGCGCACGCTCGTCTGCCACGTGTGACACATCACGCACGACGCATAGCCTCGAGTCGTGCCCCCGCGGTCCTCCATGAAGACGCTCTCGACGGTGCCGCGATACGTCTCCAACTCGCCAGTGCCTAGGGTCTGGGCGGCGACCGGCGCGACACTGCCTGGCGGGAGGAGCGGCGCCGCGGCCGCCACCGCGGCCAGACAGCAGATCAACCCCAGTCCGACTTTCGTCACCATAACGCCTACTCCTCCGACGACCGCATGTTGGTGCCCTTGGGATTCACGCGGTCGGGGGGCAGGATGACAGTACTGATGCGGGCCGGGCGCGATCCGGTCGTGATGCTGGCGACCACCTCGAGCTTCTCCAGATCGACCGCGAGCGTCTGGTCAGTCCCGGACACCGCGACATACATGTACTTGCTATCGGGTGTCGACGTTATCCAGTTGGCACTCGGACCCACCTTGACGCCCCCGATGTACTCGAGGTCGGGCAGACTCCAGCCGTAGATGCGGCTGTCGAGCCGGCTCGAGGCCCACACGGCGGAGCGATCCGGCAGCACCTCGAGACCGTGCATGTCACCGGTCTGAATCCCGTCGGCGTTCTTCTCCCACAAAGGCAGCTCGGGCGGCCGCAGCATGTCGACAACCTCACGGCTCTCCCAGTCGATGACCCACACGGCGTTGATCCCGGTCGCCTGGGCAAAGATCCGTTTGGTCGACCCGTCGTCATTCGCCTCGAAGGCCATCGGTCGCACCGTGTGGTGCGTCCGGCCGTATTGCTCGTAACCACTCAGCCCGAACGACCAGGCCACCGTGTCGGTCTCGGGGTCGATCACCTGGATCGTAGGATCATCCGGGCCTGCCTCGCCTGAGAGACCAGCCACAACCCACCGCTCGTCAGGCGTCATGAAGACGTTGTGCACCCGGTAGTGGACCTCGATGCTCTTGACGATCTCGTGCGTATCGATGTCGATGACGTCGATGAGCGCCAGCGCCCTCCGGTTCGGGTCGACCTCGACCCCGGGGCCAAGCGGATTGGTCGACCGGCGTGCGATCCCGGCATAGATCTTCCGGTGCTTCTTGTTGACCGCGACCTTGTTCGGTCGCTGCGACAGCTCGATCTGCTCGACCAGCTCGAGCGTCTTCGTGTCGAACACGTCGACCGTATGGTCCTGCTCGTTCGCGCAGTAATAGTAGAGCGCGTCGGGATGCATCGTCAGGTTGTGCGGATGCGGACAACCCCTGATCAGCCCTACGACCTCGTTCAGCTCGGGGTCGATGACGTGCTGGATGGTGCCCGCGTTGTTGCTCTGCAGGATCCGCACGGCCACCCCGTCGTAGGAATCGAGCTGGGGCACCGCCTGTGCCGCCGCGGACGATGCGAGAAGCAGACTGCCGACGACGACCAAGAGTGCACGGCCGAAGAGTGAACCCGTCATCTGAACCTCCGTATCATGGCACATGGCGCGCCGGATTGCCGCGGCGCACGACGGCCCGTGTCCTGTCCGGACAGCCTATGGTAACGGAGACCGACGTCCGGAGTCTTGCTCGCGCTCATGGCGAGCTGTAGCCCGGCAGCCCGGTCTTCGCCCCGTAGGCGCGGAACCGTCGATCGCTGGCCCCGCCTGCCCGCTGCCGTCGACGTAGGTCCACCGTTCTGAGAATCTGGGATCTAGACATGCCGGTGTCGCCGGTCCAGTTCGACGGGCACGCCATAGTTACGAGCACGACGAAGTGCCGAGGGTGGGGATCGAACCCACACGGAGCGTTAGCTCCACAGGACTCTAAGTTCTCCCCTGTCGGTCATCAGGATCGACGTTTCTCCCTTTAGTTCTTCACATTCAGAGATTTAGTCCGCCCTCGAAAACTACGAGGAGTGACCTTGCCCCCTGAAACCGAACCAGCCCGAACGTTAGAATTCGGGCGGTGGGACAGGAGGCAGGATGCCACGGAAGCGGTACAGCACGGAACAGATTGTCACGAAGCTGCGGCAGGCTGAGGTGGAGCTCGGGCGCGGCCTGCGCACGCCGGAGATGTGCAAGAAGCTGGGGATCAGCGAGCAAACGTACTATCGCTGGCGGAAAGAATACGGCGGCTTGCGCCTCGACCAGGCGAAGCGGTTGAAGGAGCTTGAGCGGGAGAATGGGCGGCTGAAGAAGCTGGTCGCGGACCAGGCCCTCGACAACATGATTCTCAAAGAGGTGGCCTCGGGAAACTTCTGAGCCCGTCCCGACGCCGGCAGGCGGTGGCGTACGTCCGCCGCCGGTTTCCGGTCTCGGAGAGGCGGGCCTGTCGCGTGATTGGCCACGCGCGGTCGACGCACCGGCATGCGGGCGCGGTGCCGGCGGATGAACCGCGGTTGGTGGATCGGATGATCGAGTTGGCGACAATGTATGGGCGGTATGGCTATCGGCGGATTACGGGGCTGCTGCGGGGGGAGGGCTGGCTCGTGAATCACAAACGGGTGGAGCGGCTGTGGCGACGGGAAGGGCTGAAGGTGCCGCAGAAACAGCCGAAGCGCGGGCGGCTGTGGCTGGCTGATGGGTTCTGCGTACGAAGACGCCCGACGTATCGGCATCACGTCTGGGCCTATGACTTTGTCGCGGAGCGGACCCATGACGGCCGGCCGTTGAAGATCTTGGCGGTCGTAGATGAGTATTCGCGCGAGTGTCTGGCGCTGGTGGTGGCGCGACGGCTGCGGTCGATCGACGTGCTCGAGACGTTGGCGGGACTCTTTGTGACCCACGGAGTCCCGGCGCACATCCGCTCGGATAACGGTCCTGAGTTCACGGCGACACTCGTGCGGCTGTGGCTCGAGGCTCTGGACGTCGAGACATTATTCATCGAACCCGGCAGTCCGTGGGAAAACGGCTATGTGGAATCGTTCAACGGCAAGCTACGCGATGAACTGTTGGACCGCGAGATCTTCTTCACGTTGGCGGAAGCGAAGATCTTGATCGAACGATGGCGGCGGGAGTACAACACGGTGCGGCCCCACAGTGCGCTGGGCTACCGTCCACCAGCCCCGGAAACATCATGCCGGCGACGCTTGGGAGCTTAGAAATGAGTCCAGCTCTCTCATGAGAACTGGCTCGACCAGGGGGGGGCAGGTCAGTCCTGGTCGAGCAGAACCGCATTCAGGGAAGCAACGGTATTCTCATTCTCCCCGGTTCCTCTGCGTGCAACCAGGTGCCAAGTCGCGACGTAGTATTAACTAAGAACGATGGGCGCGACACCGTGAACAGCGCCGTGGCCATGTTTGGCGATTTCCCTTTTGTCGCTACCACCGGCGGGGCTTTTTTCCGCGGGAACAAGGGGCATAATCTGATACAGGCTTACTCTCCTCGTCCCCGGATTTACCTTTCACTCGTTTGTGAATCGTACCGGGAATCCCGGAGGGCAAATTAATTGAGTCAGGCCACTGCGGCCTGCTCATAGTAGCGCGCTTCGAATTCCGCTGGCGGCACGTAGCCGATCGGCTCGAGCAGCCGGCGCGTGTTGAACCAATCGACCCACGCCAAGGTGGCGAATTCAACCATCTCCAGATTCCGCCAGGGACCTTGCCGCCGAATCACCTCCGTCTTGAAGAGCCCAATCACCGACTCGGCGAGAGCATTGTCATACGAGTCGCCGCGGCTGCCGACCGACGGGGCGATGCCTGCGTCCAGGAGTCGGTCCGTGTACCACATCGACAGGTACTGCGTGCCTCGGTCACTGTGATGAACCAGGCCGCTGGCGCGACCGGCGCCTCGTTCGCAGACCGCTTGCTCGAGCGCGTCGAGTACGAAGTCCGTGCGCAGTGATGCCGATACGCGCCAGCCGACGATGCGTCGAGCAAAGACATCGATCACGAAGGCCACATAGACGAAACCCCGCCAGGTCGCGACGTAGGTGCAGTCTGAGACCCAGAGCTGGTTCGGCCGTGTTGCGGCGAATTCGCGATCCACCAGATCCGGCGGATGCGAGACGGCGGACGCCGAGTCAGTGGTCGTGATCCACGCGCGGCCGCGCACGGCGCCGGCCAAGCCCATCGCGCCCATCAACCGCTCGACCGTACACCGGGCGACCTCGACGTCTTCGCGGCCCAGTTGCTGCCAGACCTTCCGCGGTCCATAGACCTGATAATTTGCGTCCCAGACCCGCTGAATGTCGATCCGCAATTCGTCGTCGCGCTTGGCGCGCGCAGGCCGCTGTGTCGGATTCCCCTGCCGCGCGTGGTGCAGAAAGTAGGTCGACGGGGCGATCGGCAACACCGCGCAGATCGGCTCAACCCCATACGTCGCCCGGTGGTCATCAATAAACCGGACCATCACTTCACTCGGCGGTCGAGCTCCGCCTGGGCAAAATACGCGGACGCCTTGCGCAAGATGTCGTTTGCGCGTTTCAGCTCGCGATTGTCGCGCTCCAGCTCCTTCAAGCGCTGGCGCTCGTCGGTCGTCAAGCCGCTGCGCTGACCCGTGTCGCGCTCGGCCTGTCGCACCCAATTCCGCAGCGTCTCAGCCGCACAGCCGAACTTGCTCGCGATCGACGTGATCGCCGCCCACTGCGACGGATGCTCGGGGCCATGCTCGCGGACCATCCTAATAGCCCGCTCTCGTACCTCAGGTGAATACTTCCTCGGTCTTGCCATGGGCTCCATCCTCTCAAGGAATGAGCCCTCCGAGAAACCCGGTACGATTCAGCCCTTGTCGATCTTGGCAGCCGGTCCGGTGTCACAATTTGGAAGGGCGAACGCATCAACAAGGGCTGGGCCGGCCACACGATAGAGCGGTACCTTGGCTTGCCTCTAAACTCGTCCCGATCGCCTAACTTCGGTTCTTGGGAATTGAAGGTCGTCCCTGTTCGACGACTGCCTGATGGCACCATCAAGGTCAAGGAGACAATGGCGATCACGATGATCAACCCGACCGAGGTCGCCGCAAAGGAGTTCCGAGACAGTCACCTCTTCCTGAAACTGCAACGAATGATCGTCGTTGCGAGGGTCTTCGAGAGCCAGGCAGAAACCCGGTCGCTTTGCCGCATGGTGGCCGAGTTCGATCTCGGCGACAGTGATCTTTACGGCCAGGTGCGCGCTGACTACGATCTAGTCCGCGACGTAATCCGCAGGCGCGGTTTCCACCACCTCAGCGGATCAATGGGCGTGGTCGTTCAACCGCGCACGAAAGGACCTGGTCACGGCAGTACATCGCGGGCGTTCTACGCTCGGGCGAGACTGGTCGCGAGAATTCTCGGGATCACTCCCGCATAGCCAGCTGAGAGCTTTCTCCGTTCCAGAGAGCCGCTACTGACCGCAGCTGAAAACATTGCTGCCAGTGCTGCATGTGAGAAGGTGAAGTAGAGACCAACGTTTAACAGCTGAAGTCGTAGGAGTGCCACGGTTCTTCCGCCGGAACTATCCACGCGCTCAGGCGCTGACGCCAGTTCCAAGCGGCGAGTGCTGCTGCACAGTGTACCGCCTCAGGGTTCTTGGACAGTGGTTTGACGGTATTCGCATCTACGCGGCCGCGTCCAGCCCGACGAGGTCGCGTCGCACCTGCGCGGGGCTTCGGTAGTCGTACCTCTCCAGCATCCAGTGCTCGTTGTACGTCCGCTTGAACTCGAGCACGGCCAGGCGGAGCTCCTCGATCGTGTCGAAGCTCCGCACCCACAAGACATTCTCCTTCAGCGTGCGGATGACGCGCTCCGCGACGCCGTTACCTTCGGGCTCCCGCACGAAGCTCGGGGAGCTTTCGATGCCGAAGAACGCGACCTCCTGTTGAAAATCGTCGGCCAGATAGGTCGACCCGTGGTCGTGACGGAGACGCAGCCCATGGGCCACGCCTTGGCCAATGGCGCCGAAGCGTTCGCGGACGCCCTGACGGATCGGCTCCAGGGCCTCGAACCGGCTTCCGCTCTTGGCCGCATGGCGGCCGATGCACTCGGTCGTACAGTGATCGACCGCCACGAACACACACGCCGACCCCTCACCGATGGTCACCGTGGCCGTCATGTCCGTTCCCCACATCGTATCGGGGGCCTCCGTGGTGATCGTGCCGTCGTGTGCCTTCGGGCCGTGCGCGTGGCCCACGCGGTGCGGGGCCTGGAGGTCGTGCTCCCGCATGAACCGCCGCACCCGCTCCTTCGAGGTGCGGATCCCCGCGACCCGCAGCTTCGCCCACGCTTTCCGGTACCCCTCGCCATGAAACGGTGAGGCTTCGAGCACCCGGCGGATGTGGCCCACCAGGACATCGTCCGGGGCCGCGCCGACGGGCCCGCGGCGATGCCCGCGCGCGCAGTCCCGCGGTGCCTGCCGCCGCGCATATACACTCGACCGCGCCCGTCCCCACACGCGGCAAATCCGCTGCACACCATACGCCCGACGGGTGGAGATCGACTGGGCGCCCTTCATCGCGTCGACCTCCGCCGGGCCAAAGGGACGCCGGCCTCCAGGTGGTCCACCTTCGCGTAGAGCAGCTCGTTCTCCATCAGCAACTCGCCGACCTTGGCGTGCAGCCGCTGGTGCTCCTCATCCCGGGCATCCGGCGCGCGGCTCTTCAGCCCCGCCTGGCCCGCGGCAAGAAACTGATCACGCCACTGCGAGGCCCGTGCCGCCGTGACCCCCAACTCCCGCGACACCGACTCGAGATCCTCCCCGCGCAGCAGGCGGAGTACCGTCGCGCGTTGACGCCGGGCTGAACACCGCCCCTTCCGGTCACGCGCGGCGGCCGCCGACCCCTGATCGTGTTTCCTCATCTCGACACTCCTCCTGCGAGCACTCTCTCGCAATCAAGTGTCCAAGAAAACCCTAGGGCGCAGGAACAGGCAGAGACAAAATGGCTGCTGCAGTCGTGTGGCGCCACAAGTTTTGCCAGGCCCGCGGATCCAAGCCACCCCAGGAGTTCGATGCGAGCTGCGGCGCTATCTTTGTATGTTTTCACCGACTCTAGTGGAGCGCCCCGAAGACCCATTGTGGCGCCTGGATGTACTTCGACAACGTCGACCGAGTGGCGCGCATTGAGCCCCCGAAAATGGGCAGCCACAGTTACGCCACGAAGCGTCAAGTACACCATTCGCGTTGCCGTGGGCGCCATCACCGAACCAGGATGCATGCCCACTTTGATGATCGCGCGACGTAGCTCGGCATCCCGAGCACGATCCCCGCCCCCTGGCTGGTAAGAAAGTGGCGCGTCCAAGCCAACTACCAAGGGGGCCTCGCTCGAGAGACGCTCCGCCAGCTTTAACCCCGGATTTCAGATTTGGCTGTGGTACTTTTGGCCATCCGATCAGTCGTCACGCCTTGATTGTCGCGGGTTTCCAGAGAAAAAGCAGGCCACGGAGGGTGACACCCAGTGGGTGAATTACAGACCGAGCCCTTTCAGTTCACGTTCAACGGATTTCTGAAGGTCGCGTTTCAGGGGTCGCGCATCACCTCCGACGCCGGCCTGATCCTGGTGCGTGAGTTGGATGAACGCCTTGGCCTTGCGGGGATCATCGCCGCGCACCTGCACGACGCTCGCCACGGACGGAACACGCAGTTCCGGTTGCCCGATCTCCTGCGGCAGTCGGTGTACAGCCGCTTGGCGGGCTACGAAGACCTCAACGACGCGCAGCGTCTCTCGACCGATCCGACCTTTCGTCTGATCGGGTCGCCGACGCGGTTGGACCGGCGTGCAGCCCTGACGTCCACTCTGCATTGGTTCGAGACCGAGCTACTGCCCCGTGATGACAACCTCGATGGGTTGATGGCGGTGAACCGCGACCTGATCGGACAGGCGGAGACGTTCGACCGAGCCGACCGCATCGTGCTCGACATGGATTCCAGCGAGAGCCCGGTGCATGGGCAGCAAGCAGGCAGCGCCTACAACGGGCACTTCGCGTCGGTCTGCTACCACCCGCTGTTTCTGTTCACCGATCACGGTGACTGCGTGGCGGCGAAGCTGCGACCCGGCAACGTCTCCAGCGCGGACGACTGGGAGGAACGGCTCGTGCCCGAGATCGACCGCCAGCAGGCCGAGGGACAGCGCGTCGCGTTCCGGGCCGACGCCGCCTTCGCGCGGCCGGCGATCTACGAAGCGCTGGAGGCGCGCGGCGTCCAGTACGCGATCCGGATACCGGCAAACAAGAACTTGGAGCTGGCGATCGAAGACCTCCTGTTTCGGGCACCGGGACGGCCCAGCCTCAAGCCGCTCATTCGGTACAAGAGCTTCCAGTACCAGGCGGACAGTTGGACCACGCCCAGGCGGGTCGTGGCAAAAGTCGAGCACCACGTCGGCGAGCTGTTCCCGCGCGTCGGCTTCATCGTGACGAATCTCCCGATCCACAATCGCGCCGTCGTGCGGTTCTACAACAAGCGCGGCACCGCCGAGCAATGGATCAAGGAAGGCAAGCAGGCCACGCACTGGACGCGGCTGTCGTGCCATCGATTTCGAGCGAACGAGGTCCGGCTGCAGCTGAGCGTACTCGCGTACAACTTGGGGAATCTGTGGCGGCGGCTGGTCCTGCCCACGCGCATCGAGCGCTGGTCATTGACCAGCCTGCAGCAGCGCCTGGTCAAGACGGGCGGGCGGTTGGTAAAACACGCGCGCTACTACTGGCTGTTCCTGGCGGAGAGTCACCTGACCCGACGCCTGTTCGGGGCGATGCTCCAGCGGATCTGGGCGCTACCGGTCCCGGCAGGCTGACGCGCGGCGAGTGCAAGGACGCCGGCTTGGCAAAGCGAGGACACAAATGAGGAGCGGTGTCGAAGGAATCCCCTGGAAGCACGGACCTCCAGCCCGCGACACGTCAGCGCGGGCTGGGGTGACGGCATTCGGACCTGGACGATGGTGCGACGAACACAATCTCGTGGGCTCGGCGGCTCTCGGGTGTATAAATGGCCATCCGGGGCAGGCAAAACGGAAATCCCGGTCTACAGCTTCATGAGAACCCGAGGGCTCAAGCCGAGCCCTTAGCGTGTATTTCTGCACGAATCGTGTCGGTACCCTCAGTACGGAGGACTGACAACGACCGAACCGCGATGACGATGGACGGAAGGGCTTACTTGAAGGATTACGCTGAGCGCGATCGTTAGCCGGACAAGAGCACGACAATGCCTCACGCGTTCGTCATCATGCAGATTGGCAACCCAGAGTTGGAAGAGCTCTGCAAAAAGGCAATATTCCCATCGATTCGTGCCTGCGGCCTAGAGCCACGGCGGGTTGATCGACATAACGAAGGGGGCTTGCTCAAGAGCGAGATAATTCGATTCATTCAGGAGTCGGATATCCTCATTGCGGACCTCACAAACGAGCGCCCAAATGTCTACCTCGAGGTCGGGTACGCAATGGGCGTCGACAAATTCCGCAATTTGATTTTGACCGTCCGAGAAGATCATTTTCCAGACAGCCCGAGCCACGCCAGCGGCGGACCGAAGATCCATTTCGACCTCGCCGGCTATGACATTCTGAAATGGAGTCCGCACGAGCAGGGCGCGTTTCGGGGCGAGCTAGAGACACAAATTCGGCGACGACAGGCAATCCTGGCTCAGGGGCAGCCTCTGGCGCCTACTTTCGTCTGGGATCAGGCTTGGCTCGACGCCCATCGCGCGGCCGCGCTTCAGAAGCTTCATGGACTAGGGCGACAGGGACACATGGAGGTACGTGCAGCAATTCACCCGCCGAAGCCATTGAAGAAGCAGGCCGATCTCAATCGAGCGGCCCGCGCCGCACCAATAGAGACCGGGTGGCCCATCGCTATCTACGTGGACACTGACGAATTCCGGCCACGATCGCGCGCCGACGAAATCGTTGCATCTATTCAGCCAGACACGAAAGAGTCTTTTGACTACTGGTCAATTCGAACGAACGGAGACTTCTACTTTCTGGGATCGCTATTTGAGGACGAGCGGCAGCCAGGTCAGGCCGGTCAACTCTTCTTCTTCGACACGAGAACAATTCGCGCGACAGAGGCAATTCTGTATTGCATTAGCCTGTACTCGCAGCTCGGGGTCAACCGGTCTGCCAGACTGAGTGTCGCCATGCGCTACGGGGGGCTTCGAGGACGCCGCTGGGAATCGGCCACTGATCGTTTTCCTCCGATTTATCGACCCGTCGCCGACGAGGACATCATCGACCTCGAGACAACAGGGAGTCTCGACGAATTCGAAGGCCAGCTCGTTGACAAGGTCATCGAACTGACGGCGCCCCTGTTTGCCCTCTTTGATTTCACAGAGGTAAACAGGTCGATCTATACGCAAATCGTCAACGACTTCGTCGCCGGCCGCCGGTGACGCGTCTGGCGTGCTGAGGCTATAACCCTCTCAAATCTCGATCTTCTCGATTAACAACTCTTGATCCGATCCGTCGTAGAGCTCATCGACAAAACTGAGTCGGTCGTCGATGACCTGAAACCTCACCACGCCCGTGTTCAGGGCTCCTGCCGGCCCCGCCAGATCGACTCCGAGAACATTCATTGAGTAGCTCGATGTTCGCCGCGAGGGTTAACGTCATGCATCAACTGCGGCGCGCCAGCGCCGTCAGTTGCAAGCGCTTGTTAGGTGACAGGCCTGTAGTGTCTTAAGACACCGGTGACACTCTAGCTCTTGTTTTGGCTAAAGCGCTTTTCAAATAGGCCTTGTACTACCTGGGGCGGTTGTGGTATTTCTGCGCGCACTGATGCAGGAGGAACCGATGCGTGCCTATTCGATGGATCTGCGAGAACGAGTCTTGCTCGACAGCGATGCCGGGATGAAGGCTGCGGACGTCGCGGCGAAGTACCGCGTGAGTGGGTCGTGGGTGCGGCTGTTGAAACAGCGGCGGCGTGAAACCGGCGAGGTGGCGCCCCGCGTCCAGCGGCACGGGCGACGCCCCATGCTTGAGCCGCACCTGCACACCTTGGCCGCGTTGATCGCGGAGCAACCGGATCGCACGCTCGTGGAGCTGCAGGACGGGCTTGGCACGCCGGCCAGTCTGGCGACGATCTGGCGCGCCGTGCAGGCTCTGGACATCACCGTTAAAAAAACGGTGCGGCCGTCCGAGCACGATCGGCCTGACGTCGCCCGCGCGCGCACGGACTGGCGCGTCGCGGCGCCGAACTGGGACCCGGCGCACCTCGTGTTTTTGGACGAAACCGGCGTCACCACCAATCTGCTCCGGCGCTACGGTCGCGCCGTGCGCGGCGCGCGGGTCCACGACCACACCCCGGGGGGCCGGTGGCAGACCAGTACGTTCCTCGCCGCCCTCCGCGTCACCGGCCTGACCGCGCCGGGCGTCTTCGATGGCGCGATCGACGGCGCCAGCTTCCTGGCCTACATCGAACAGATCCTGGTGCCCACGCTGCAGCCGGGCGACATCGTCATCGCCGATAACCTCAGCGTGCACAAGATCGCCAGCGTCCGCCGCGCCATCGAGCAGGCCGACGCGACCCTGTGGTATCTGCCGCCATACAGTCCCGACCTTAACCCCATCGAACTCTGCTTCGCCAAGCTGAAGGCGATCGTCCGCGCGGCCCGCTGTCGCAGTATCGACACGCTCTGGCCGTTACTCGGGGAATGCCTGCAACGCTTCAGTCCCGCCGAATGCCGTAACTATTTTCGGCATTGCGGCTACTCGAACGCCACACGGTTATGAAAAGCGCTTTAGGGATCGTGGACCGAAGTGTCAAAGTGTCAATGGGCTGTGTTTATTGGCCCAATCTTTATAAGGGGTTTGACGCTTTGACGCTTTGGTCGTCCCCCACAAGGACGTTGTGTCGGATGAAGGCGTCCTGAAAATC
The DNA here is from genome assembly GCA_965216615.1 of Vicinamibacterales bacterium. GTDB lineage: Bacteria > Acidobacteriota > Vicinamibacteria > Vicinamibacterales > UBA8438 > CAUZIB01. The sequence goes on from CBDCGH010000020.1 coordinate 269,833, forward strand.
AACCTGTGGGTGGCGAATTACTACTCAGCCCGCAATCCGTTGAGATTATCAAGTTTGGTGATCCTGGGGAGTGGTCGCTAGGATGTTCCGATGCGCGACCCGATCATCCTGCTGGTGCACCTGATCGCCACCCTGGCCCGGCTGATGGGCCCCGGCGGCCTGCGGTCTGTCGTGGCTGAATCGGTCTTGGTCAAGCAGCAACGGCTCATTCTGACTCGCTCGCGGCACCGGGCGCCGAATCTCTGCGCGTCGGATCGGATCCTCGCCGGCGTGTGTGCACTGTTCATGCGCCCGGCCCGGGTGATTCGCTCAGCGATCGTGCTGAGACCGTCGACGATCCTGGAGTTCCATCGGGCTCTGCGCACCCGCAAGTACCGCTGGCTGTTTTCACCCACGCGCCGTCGCACCGGCCCCCAAGGACCGTCCAAAGCACTGGTCGATGCCATCGTCGACATGAAGCGGCGCAACCCCCGGTGGGGCTGTCCGCGGATCGCCCAACAGATCGCGCTCGCCTTTGCGGTCGACATCGACAAGGACGTGGTGCGCCGAGTGCTCGCTACGCACTCTCGACCGGCCCCCCACTCGGGTGGTCCGTCCTGGCTGACGTTCCTGGGGCATGCGAAGGATCGCCTGTGGAGCATCGACCTGTTCCGGTGCGAGTCGGCGATCCTGCGCAGCCATTGGGTGCTGGTAGTGATGGCCCACTACACGCGGCGGATCGTCGGCTGTGGCATCCATGCTGGAACCGTGGATGGCCGGGCCCTGTGCCGTATGTTCAACCATGCGATTCGAGGGCGCTCGCGTCCGACGCGCCTCAGCTCCGACCACGACCCGCTGTATCGGTTTCACCAATGGCGCGCCAACCTGCGGGTGCTGCAGGTGACCGAGGTGACAGAGTGTGCCGTCTGTGCCGCTGTCGCATCCGTTTTGTCGAACGGTTGATCGGCACGCTGCGACGAGAATGCGTGGATCAGCTGCTGTTCTGGTCTGCGTCGGACTTGGCAGACACACTGGTGGCCTTCCAGGACTTCTACAATGCGCATCGGGCCCATGCGTCGTTGGACGGGCGGACGCCCGTCCCGATACGAAAGGATGTCGCCCGGCTCGACCGCTACCGCTGGGCCGCGCATGGCCGTGGTCTCTATCAGACGCCGATCGCGGCGTGACATCTGACCAGCGAAGACGGTGGCGAGCGGGTCGACGCGCCCGCGTTCGACGTCTATCGCGACACAGCAGGGCCGTGCGTCAGCTGCACGCCTTACTCATGCCATCGCGACAACGTCGCGGGGGACTCCCGGCTCACGGGACCCGAAGATCGAACGATGTCGGATTCCTACGAATTCGCCACCCACACCTTGGCCGATCTGATTGCGGCGCAACCGGATCGCACGCTGGCTGAGCTGAAGGACGCCCTCGCCACGCCCGCGAGTGTGCCGACGGTCTGGCGCGCCGTACGGGCCCTTGGCCTGACCGTTAAAAAAAAACGGTCCGCCCGTCCGAACACGATCGGCCTGACGTCGCGGCAGCGCGGGTCGCGTGGCACGCGGCGGCGCCGACCTGGGACGTCGCCCACCTCGTGTTTCTGGACGAAACCGGCATCACCAACAATCTGCTTCGGCCTGGTACGGCCGGGCACCGCGTGGCGCGCGCGTCCACGACCACGCCCCCTGCGGGGCGCCGGCAGACCAGCACGTTTCTCGCCGCGTTGCGGGTCACAGGGCTGACCGCACCGGGGGTCTTCGACGGCGCAATCGATGGCGAGAGCTTCCCGCGCTTACATCGAACAGATCCTGGTGCCGACTCTGCAGCCAGGCGACATCGTCAT